>NZ_JBSWTM010000007.1:0-4937 GCF_056158545.1 Halobacillus sp. ABR2_026 | reverse complement strand
ATGTTGTGTGCATGTTACTGGTTCAGTACAGTATTGCTAAGGTTAAACAGCATCAATGTTTGGCTAGTTGCAGCACCTGACAGGAAGACTATGAAGTATGAAAAGCTGATTTTAAGAAAATAGAGAAAGACTACCATAAAGAATCGGAGAAGGAAGAATTTCGAAGCCGATTAAAGGAATCCTGGCAGCAGAAGCTGAAAGAAAAGGAGCATTTAGAGGATTATTTGAAAAAGGATCAAGGAACTTCAGGTGTGGAAAAAAAGATTGAAGCCCATCACCGTTCGTTCTCAAAACTGCAGGAAGCTGAACAGAACATCCGTAAAGATACTTCCTGGATGAAGGAAAAATTGAAAGAGGAAAGATCTCTGAGGGAAGCAGCATTTGAAAACAAGCAAACTTACCAATCTCTAAAAGCAAAGAAAGAACAGCTGGACAGGGTTAGGCAGGAATGGTCCAAACTGGAATATGCGTACAGGTGCTGCAACTAGCCAAACATTGATGCTGTTTAACCTTAGCAATACGTATGTTATGTACCTGTACTTCGTTCAGTTACGTATTGCTAAGGTTAACGACGTGTAAGGCATACCTGCCAGCAGCACCTGCCACATGACCGTGCGTGTGCAAAATCATCTGGTGCGCGACGTGACGCAGGTTTCAGCCGCCGCGAAACTGGCGGATCGCGAGATCATAGACGCCCGGTCGGCGGGCCGTTTTGCCGGGGCCGAGGCCGAGCCGCGCGAAGGCCTGCGTTCGGGCCATATTCCGGGGTCGCGGAATGTGCCGTTTGGCAACTTGCTCAACAAAAATGGTACGATGAAGTCACCTGACGAATGCCGTGCCATATTCGAGGCCGCAGGTGTCGATCTGTCGAAACCTGCCATTACGTCCTGCGGATCGGGTGTAACGGCCGCGATCCTCAGCCTTGCGCTGGAACGCATGGGCAAGAAAGACCATTCGCTTTATGACGGCTCCTGGGCTGAATGGGGTGCCTTCCCAACCCTGCCCGTCGCAACCGGAGAGATCTGATGTTCGAGAACCTCAAACCGCAGCCCGCCGATAAGATCCTGGCGCTGATGCAGATGTACCGCGAAGACCCGCGCGACAATAAGATTGATCTGGGTGTTGGCGTCTACAAAAACGCCGAAGGCATCACTCCGGTCATGCGGGCGGTGAAAGCGGCTGAAAAGCGCATTCTGGAAGAGCAGGAAACCAAGGCCTACACAGGTCTGGCCGGTGATCCGGCTTATGCCGATGCGATGATTGGTCTGATCCTTGGGGCCTCGGGGGCCGCGTGCCAATATCGCGGCCGTTGCAACCCCCGGAGGCACAGGCGCCTGCCGTCAGGCGTTTGAGGAAGTGATCCGCATGGCCAATCCTTCGGCCCGCGTGTTTGTGTCAAATCCAACATGGCCGAACCATTTGTCGATCCTGAACTATCTGGGAATCGAGACGGTTCAATACCGCTATTTCGATGATGAAACGCGCGGTGTTGACTTCGACGGCATGATTGAGGACCTGAAAACCGCTAAGGCGGGCGACGTGGTTCTGCTGCATGGATGTTGCCATAACCCGACCGGAGCAAACCTGAATATGGTCCAATGGCAAGAGGTTGTGACCCTGATCAACGAGCGTGGTCTGGTGGCGATGATCGACATCGCTTATCAGGGTTTTGGTGATGGCCTGGAAGAAGACGCACAAGCGGCACGACTGGTGGCGTCGTCGGTCAAGCGCTGCCTGATTGCGGCGTCCTGTTCAAAGAACTTCGGCGTGTATCGTGAACGTACTGGCCTGCTGATGGCGATCAGCGATGACGCGGGGCAAACGGCCCTGAATCAGGCGACGCTGGCGTTTTTGAACCGCCAGAACTATTCTTTCCCACCCGATCATGGCGCGCGCGTTGTGACCACGATCCTCAACGACGATGCCCTGCGTGCGGATTGGGCGACCGAGTTGGAAGAGGTCCGCCTGTC
Organism: Halobacillus sp. ABR2_026; assembly: GCF_056158545.1. Classification (NCBI taxonomy): domain Bacteria; kingdom Bacillati; phylum Bacillota; class Bacilli; order Caryophanales; family Bacillaceae; genus Halobacillus; species Halobacillus sp. ABR2_026. The sequence continues at coordinate 2,967 of NZ_JBSWTM010000007.1, read as the reverse complement.
CATGCTGGGTCTGCGACAGCAGCTGGCAGACGAGTTACAGCGCCTGACCGGTTCTGATCGTTTCGGCTTTGTCGCTCAGCACCGCGGCATGTTTTCGCGGCTGGGCGCAGCGCCTGAACTTGTCGAGAAACTGCGCGTAGATCACGGGATCTACATGATTGGCGACAGCCGCCTGAACATTGCCGGGCTGAACGCGACAACCGTGCCGATTCTGGCAAAGGCGATTGTCGAGGTTGGCGTTTAAGCCACCCTGTTCACAAAAAAGAAAACCCGGGCGCGAACGCCCGGGCTCTTTTTGTCTGCGCGTGGCTAGGGTTTAGCCTTTGGAGAATTCCGGATAGGCTTCCATACCCAGTTCCGCCATGTCGAGACCGTTGATCTCTTCTTCTTCGCTGACGCGGATGCCCAAGGTCGCCTTCAGCACGCTCCACAGGATCAGCGCGCCGACAAAGGTAAACACGCCATATGCGACGATACCGGTCAGCTGCGTGATAAGGTTCGCTTCACCGTAGAAGATCACGGCGATAGTGCCCCAGATACCCGCGAACAGGTGAACCGGAATCGCACCAACCACGTCGTCGATCTTGAACTTGTCCAGCATGGGGATCGCCAGCACGACGATCACGCCGCCAACTGCACCGATCCAAAGGGCGCCGAACAAGGTCGGGGCCAGCGGCTCGGCCGTGATCGAAACCAGACCGGCCAGCGCGCCGTTTAACACCATGGTCAGGTCAGGCTTTTTGTACAGAATCTTCCGACAGAAGCAGGGCTGCAACAGCGCCCGAAGCGGCTGCCATGTTGGTATTGGCAAAGATGCGCGATACATCCGAGACATCGCCCACGGTGCCCATCGCCAGTTGCGAGCCGCCGTTAAAGCCGAACCAGCCCAGCCACAGGATGAACGTACCCAGGGTCGCCAAGGCCAGGTTCGAACCGGGGATCGGATGAACCTTGCCATCTTTGTACTTTCCAATTCGCGGGCCAAGGATGATGCAGCCAGCAAGAGCCGCCCAGCCACCGACCGAGTGAACAACGGTCGAACCGGCGAAGTCGGAGAAACCAGCTTCGGACAGCCAGCCGCCGCCCCACTGCCACGACCCCGAGATCGGGTACATGACACCTGTCAGCAAGATGACGAAGATCAGGAACGGCCAGAGCTTGATACGCTCAGCCACGGCACCCGACACGATGGATGCGGTCGCGGCCACAAAGACCAACTGGAAGAAAAAGTCCGATCCGATGGACGCGTAATCCAGCGCCGCTTCCTCGGCGGGTACACCGACCGGATCAAGAACAGTAGTTGAAAAGAACGGTCCGACCCAGCCGCCGATTGTCCAGCCATCGCCGGGATACATAAGGTTGAAGCCGATCAGCCAGTACATGATCGCGGCAAGGGAAAACAGCGCCACGTTTTTGGTCATCTGCATGGCAACGTTCTTCGAGCGTACCAGGCCGCCTTCCAGCATTGCAAAGCCTGCGGCCATGAAAAACACAAGGAAACCCGCCATCAGGAACAGCAGCGTGGTAAAGATATACTGGGTGTGCAGCGCGGGCTCTCCGGTCGCGGTGGCCTCTTGCGCAAGACCCATCTGCGGCAGCGCGACGATCGCGACAGCAGGGATGAGAGATTTCATCAGATTCATTGTCAGTCCTCGAATGTTGTGAATGGCGGCGCTTACAGCGCCTCTTCGTTCGTTTCCCCGGTCCGCACGCGCATGGCTTGCTCAACTTCGAGGACGAAAATCTTGCCGTCGCCGATCTTGCCGGTCTTGGCGGTTTTTGTGATGGTTTCGACGATCTGGTCGGCCATCGTGGCAGGCACCACAATTTCCAATTTGATCTTGGGCACGAAATTCACGGCATATTCTGCGCCACGATAGATTTCTGTGTGACCCGATTGCGAGCCGAAGCCCTTGATTTCGGTCACCATCATGCCGCGTACGCCTGCGTTGGTCAGTGCCTCGCGCACCTCCTCAAGCTTGAACGGCTTGATTGTCGCAATAATCAGTTTCACGTTTATCCCCTCTGCTTTCCGGGTCCGTCCGGTCTGTTTTGCACTTGCAGAAAAAGAGCGTGACTGACCGCAGTAAGGAACGGTTAGAGGGCGCTTCAGGGGGCAAACTGGGGGCAAGGTGCACAATTTTTGCACAAAAATATACGAATGAATAAAAATTAGGCGAATTGATGAGGCGATTTGACGGAAATTCAGACCTCTACTTCATCGTCATTGCGGGGTATTGTGCCTCAAAACGATAACCGGGCAGAGTTTGAGCATGACTGAGTCCAGGCGCCGCAAGACACCGCTTGTCGCGGGCAGAAGATACCCGTCGAAAGGGCGCAGGCCCGCAGCGACCAAACGAACGGCGAAACCCGCGGGCAAGAAGGCGGTTGCGCGCAAAACGGCTGCGCGCAAACCCACCCGAAAAAAGACGCGCAAGAAATCCGTAGTGGCGGAGGGCGGTCTTTTTCCGCCGCCTCTTTCGCTGGGCTGCGCGGCTGATCTGGAGCGTGACGCTGGCGCGTCGGTGCAGTCGCCGCCATGTTGTTAGCGCTGGCCGTCGGGGGTGGTTTACACGTCGCTGCCCGATCTGGATGCCTTGCTTGATGGGCGCGCGCGTGGCTCGGTCACATTGCTGGACCGCAACGGGGATGTCTTTGCCTGGCGTGGCGATCAGTTTGGTGGCGTCATTACGGCGGATACCGTCTCACCGCATTTGAAAAATGCCGTCGTCGCCACCGAGGATAAACGATTCTACCGGCATTTCGGGGTGAGCCCGCGCGGTATTGCCAGTGCCGTACGCATCAACCTGAGCGAAGGGCGCGGGCCATTGTCAGGGCATGGTGGATCGACGATCACGCAGCAAACCGCAAAACTTCTGTGTCTGGGTGTGCCATATGTTCCAGGCGAATGGGACTCCCGAAAGCCGCCTATGAGAGGTGCTGCTGGCAGGTATGCCTTACACGTAG
>NZ_JBSWTM010000006.1:0-4093 GCF_056158545.1 Halobacillus sp. ABR2_026 | reverse complement strand
GCATCTGCATCGATAGCATCGTCGTACATATCTTCTGCCATCTGTTTTGAATCTTCGTGAGAAATGTGGTCCGTAAGTTCTGTCGCCACAGCTCCTGGTGAAATATTCGTTGAGCGGATTTCACCGTTTGACTCCCTGCGAATACCTTCACTTATTGCTTTAACTGCAAATTTAGTCGCGCAATAAACCGTTGCTCCAGGGAAAACCACATGCCCCGCGACTGATGAAAGATTGATAATGTGCCCGCTTTTTTGCTCGCGCATTTGCCCTAACACAGCTGCAACACCATACATAACGCCCTTGATGTTTACATCTATCATTTGATCCCACTCGTCAACCTTCATCTCATCAAGTGGGGCTAAGGGCATAAGACCAGCATTGTTGACTAGTACATCAATACGTCCGTAGGCATCTATTGCCGCTCTCGCAAGCGCCTTAACCTCATCTTTTTTCGTGACATCTACAGTTTTATAGGTTGCGTTGCCACCTGAAGTTTTAATTTCATCGACAAGTTTTTTGAGACGATCTTCACGGCGGGCACCTAACACTAATTTGGCGCCTTTCCCTGCAAGCATTTTTGCCGTCGCTTCTCCAAGCCCACTACTTGCGCCTGTAATGATAACCACTTTTCCAGAAACTTCGTTCATAACATTAACCTCACGTTTGATTAGTGATATGTGTTACGTAAAAGCATCGAAGTGGATTAACCCACTTCACAAAAAGGCGGTAAGAGTGATAAAAAGTAAGATGGCGCGATGGATAATATCTATCGCAATAGCGACTTTCCATAATCTGGCAACTTATTGTAGAAAAGCATGACTAGTTAAGAAATCGACCTCCAATAGCACCTTTTCATTTCCATCCCCCCAGGAAACTCAGCTTCAATGCGACAAGTTAACTCATCTGCAAATATCACAAACATTTCACCTTAATTAGTTTTCCTCGGAGTGGATCAGGTGAAACTCAGTTTGCCTGCCATCCAGATACATCACTGATTTCCCATCAAAAAACGCATCTTCTTCCAGCATAATTCTAATTTCCTTGCCCCACTCTTCAATATAACTCGCCGCGTTCAATTCTATGGAATACGCTGTTTGAGCAAACATGGGATAGTCGCCTTGAACCGGCACGCCTCCCTGTGCATCCCACATGCCTATAGTTGGACCTGCGGCGTGCCCATGTAAACCGAGAGGATGAGTATAAATAGCGGGCGTGATGCCCTGTTCAATAGCTTGTTGCCGAGACATGCGCAATATACTGTTTCCGGTTCTGCCCACTTTAAATTTACTAGTGAGAATATCTTGCAGTTGATTACCGGTTTTAAGTGCCGCTTTCAGAGCTTCTGGCGCGTCTTCTTCGCCAGGCTTCAACACGTAAGCGTGTTGCTGTTGATCGGTATTAAGTCGCAAATAAGTAATGCCGAAATCGACATGGATTAAATCACCCGGGCGAATGATGTTTTCTGTTGGGCGTTTGCTAAAGGCAGAGATTTGATCGAATACTTCGCTGTTTTCCCGCTGAATTGACACGGAAGGATGAAACCAGTTGGTAAGTCCTAGTGCACGGGTTTGATCCCGAAGCCACCACACGACATCATCGGTAGTCGTCGTATTAGGCGTTATAACCTCATTTGAAAATGCCGTGGCTATCAGTGAGTGTCCAATTTGGGTAAGAACTGGATAATACTCCATCTCCAGCTCACTCCTCGTCTCCAGCCATCCAATTGAAAGCTTCTCGCCACTCACGACGCGGCGCTTTAAGTCTTCAGAAAGAACGGCCATAAATTGTTCGTACTCAGTAGAAGTCATACCATCAGCAAGGGCAAACGCATCAGACGTATTTATGGCAATTTTTGAAGGGTTACGAGCTTCGATGACTTGCTTCAGTGCTTCCCACTGATCAGGCTGTATTTCTTTATCCCAAGCTTTTTTAAATAAAGAGCCGACAGCGTATCTTGCAACCGCCAAACGCTCTAGTGGCTGACCCTTACCCGGGTTATAAATCACCAACATGGTATGACGTCTTGCGGATATCCAGGTAGAAGGCAGCATGGTTTTTAGTACTGGATCTTCGTTGTATTCCCGCGACATTAGCACCCACATATCGATGCCTTCTCGTTCCATAATTTGCGGCAGCACCGTATCAAAACGTTCAACGGTGATCTTATCAATCAACTCGCTCCGCTGCTTCATGCTAAGTATGTCGTTTGCATTCACGTTTGCCGATAAGGCGAACATTAGAAAAGCATAAGTTACTGCCTGAACCTTTTTCATCCTTGTTTCCTGTCATTTATTATTAAAGCTGATGTTGGAGCAGGCTCTTTATTAAAGAACCAAGAGAAGAACACAACCAGCAAAGTCCAGTTAATCTAGCACTATTATGATTGCATCAGCTAGCTTTTCACCTTGAAGACAAGCTGTAGCCTCTGAGACAAATCCTGATTTGGGCTATATTGCACCGTTGAGTGAACCTAACCACCAGGGTATTAACCCGTAGGCATCTCCACATTTAACTGCCTCTAATTTGTCATTGCAGTGCGAAACTGCCTTGGTGTGACTGAGAACAACTTTTTAAATTGCGCGATAAAATGAGACGGGCTGGAGAAGTTCAGTTCATAGCTGATTTGTGTAATCGACAAAGTTGACTGACTCAGCAACCGCGCTGCGCTGTAGAGCTTGTGCCGTAGTACGTATTCTGAATAGTTGGTGCGAAATATTTGCTTGAACACCCGGGAAAAATGAGACGGTGATAGATGGCACATCTCGGCGGCTTCATTTAACGACAACTCTACCGCTGATTGATTTTTAAATTGATTAATCACGGGCAGCATTTTGTTATATAACGGAGAATGGGTTATCGGTTTTGTCGAAGTGTCGGTTGCTGGTTTTGCATATTCAGCAATAGTGAGTACTAGCAACTGTAGGAGCGTTTGGCTACGAGCGCTCAGCGGTTCTCGCTGATAGCTCTCAAACAGCCAGGCAACTTGTTGCTGAATTTCGGTGCGTCGCTCTTTCGGCAGACGTAAATGAAGGCCATGTTGAAAAAACGTGCGCACGCTCGCCATGGTTTCTGAATCAAAAACATGTGGCATAAACTGAATGATGAACCACGACTTTTCCCTGTCACTACAAGCAAAGTTGTGAGTTTCCAATGCTGGCGTAAATACAATGTCGTAATCGTGTAGCGTCGATTCACCCTGGCTATAAAAATAATGACCTTCAATGCGTTCGAAAATAATAAACTCATGCACCTCGTGAAAGTGCATAAAACAATGGTACGGATCGTTTTCACCATACTTCACATGGTGAATTTCAAATTCGTAACCTTTTTCAATAGCGAAAGGCTCACAATAGACAGATCTGCTCATCACTCACTACTCTCAATTACCACAACATCACCACCGTTAAATGAGTATTAAATGACATTAACCAGCATATAAACAGAAAATCAGCCTTTTTTAAAACAAAAAAATAACATAAGTACTTATGAAGGCAGATATTTGATATTTAATCCCATAATTTTGACAGAAGCACTGCTAGTAGTGTGATTCAATATTTAACATCTTATTAATATCACGAAGCATCCTCATGATCGCATCAAAATCCGTTATCTCCGATGGCAAAGGTAATATAAGTGTAGAAACTGTAATGGTAGGTAAACCCAGCGCCGGTGAAGTGTTGGTGAAGATTGTTGCCGCTGGCTTGTGTCATACCGATTGGGACTCCATTCAAAACTGGAACAAAACATTTATCGTCGGTCATGAAGGCGCTGGTGTTGTTGAAGCTGTAGGTGAAGGCGTCTCTGGCATCAGCAAAGGCGACAAGGTGATTTTAAATTGGGCCATTCCCTGCGGTGAGTGTTTCCAGTGCCGGGAAGGCAACTTGCATATTTGCGAGGTGAACTCGCCGGTCTGTGGTTGCGGGCTTGATGGTCACGCGCATATCGAATCAAGCAAGCGGGCAGAACAGCCCATTGAGCGCTCGTTTCACCTAGGCACGCTGAGTGAATACACTGTAGTGAAAAAAGAAGCGGTGGTGGTCATCAATTCAGATATCCCCTACTCGTCAGCCTCCATTGTAGGCTGCGGGGTGAT
>NZ_JBSWTM010000005.1:0-3440 GCF_056158545.1 Halobacillus sp. ABR2_026 | reverse complement strand
TACTGTTAACCTACTGGTTCAGTTACGTATTGCTAAGGTTAAACAGCATCAATGTTTGGCTAGTTGCAGCACCTCCGTTTAAATGGATTGATGATGTTCTTGATATTGCGCTTCAGGAGCCTGTTGAAAGTTTCGAAGTGGTTAAAAAGTAACTTACACGTATAGCTGCATACCTTTAATTTTAAAGGCGTGCAGCCTTGTTTTTGCTATAAAAATGCAATAATTGACTAAATTATGCGCATTAGACGAAAGAAAAGCTTATTTTTTTGAAAATAGGGCTTTCATGTCGCAAAAGTTGTGTTACCTTTAAGTGGTATTCGCTTGAAGCCTTGCCACAAAAGGGATTGCAGCGATTCATTTAAAAAGTTAATTATTTGTGACTGAAGCTTGATGTTAACGATCAAGCTTGCTATAACGTTCGAAGCAAAATCGTTTTGGACAAACAGTATAATAACAATCGAAGGGGATCTAATTGTGAACAAGTCTCAACTTATCGACCAAATCGCTGCTGGTGCAGACATTTCTAAAGCAGCAGCTGGCCGCGCTCTTGACGCATTCACTGACTCAGTAACTGCGGCGCTAAAAGACGGCGACCAAGTTGCACTAGTAGGCTTTGGTACTTTCTCAGTTCGCGAACGTTCAGCTCGCAGTGGTCGTAACCCACAAACTGGTGAGACTATTCAGATTTCAGCAGCGAAAGTTCCATCTTTCAAAGCTGGTAAAGCACTGAAAGACGCTTGTAACTAAGCAAAAAAATTATAGAAAAAGGCGATGGCTAGTCCATCGCCTTTTTTATTTCTAAAGCAAAGAATTCAATATTGGGGTCAGAGTAACGACTCTGACCCCAATATTTTAAGAGTAAGAATTTCCCCTTTAGGCATGCCGATTTTCATACATGTCAGAGAAACGCCTTAACTTGACGAAAGACATTACAAATAGTTTGTTTTGGCGTTTATATTCGGCGGCATTGGGTTATAATCATCGCTTATTTTACCTTGAGCTCGCCGCAAGTGATGGGTTAGGGTAATTGTAGTAAGCAACGGAGTTGAAGAACAATCATGCTAGAAAGAATCAGAGAAGGTTCTCAAGGCCCTTGGGCGATGGCGATTATTGCGCTTATCGTTTTAAGTTTCGTATTCGCAGGTGTAGGTAGCTACCTAACATCATCAGGCACTACAGCAGTAGCAACTGTAAACGGCGAAGAAATTTCGGCACAAGAACTAGAACGTGCATACCAAAACCAGCGTGCACAAATGGAGTCACAGTACGGCGAAAGCATCGCGCAGCTTTTCTCTAGCGAAGAATATCTCGCAGATTTTAGAAAAAATGTACTGGACAGACTTATTGCTGAAAAACTGATTCAGCAACAAGCTACCGATATGGGCTTGCGCGTAAGCGATGAACAAATTCGTGAAACGATAGTGCAAATGCCTGAATTTCAGTTTGGTGGTCAGTTTGATAACGAGCGTTTCCAAGCTATTCTCCGTCAAAATGGTTTTCAAGTTGCAGACTTCCGCGACTACCTAAGAACGCAGATGACTCAGAATCAATTGGCTGCAGCGTTAACGAATTCTTCATTTTCTCCTAGACGGTGAAGTGCAGCAGGCTAATGCCCTTCAACGTCAAACTCGTGATGCGAAATACGTATTAGTGAGCTCTGACGAATTTGCCAGTTCTATCGAAGTAACAGATGCTGATGTTGAAGCGTTCTACAACAACAATATTGCCTCTTTCGATACTGAAGAGCAGGTGAAACTGGCTTATGTAAAACTAAGTGTTGAAGATCTAAAAGGTCGCGTTTCTGTAGATGAAGAAGCAGTACGTACCTATTACGACAATAACCTAGGAAGCTATGGTACTGAAGAGGAACGCCGAGTTTCACACATCCTTATCGAAGCAGGTGACGACCAAGACGCTGCGAAAGCAAAAGCAGAGTCATTGAAAACTGAGCTTGATAACGGTGCCGACTTTGCAGTGCTTGCTGAAGAAAACTCTGACGACACATTCTCAGCTGAGAACGGCGGTGACCTAGATTTCATTACACCTGAAATGATGGACCCAGCGTTCGATGAAGCTGCGTTTGCTTTAGAAAACGTCGGTGATGTATCTGACGTTGTTGAGACCGAGTTTGGCTTTCACATTCATTAAGCTAACAGATTTAAAAGAAGCGCAAGTAAAATCATTCGATGAAGTGGCCAGTGAAATTCGCGATACCCTTCTTTACGATGCGGCGATGGAAAAGTACTTTGAGCTTCAAAATACCCTAGCTGAGATTGCGTTTGAGGTGCCAGATACACTTGAAGACGCAGCTAATGCTGTAGATCTACCTATACAAGAGTCTGTGCTGTTCAGCCGAAATACGGCGCCTGCGGAACTAAGCTTCCCCGGTTTGCTGGATGTTGCTTTCTCATCAGAGCTAGTTGAAGAAGGTCTTAACAGCGACATCATTGAACTTGATGACGAAACAGTTGTTGTTGCACGTGTTATTGAGCATCAACCACAACGTACTCAGTCACTAGATGAAGTTCGCGAGGGAATTGAAGCATCAGTAAAAGCGGAAAAAGCGAAAGAAGCAGCAGAAGCTTGGGCCTTCGACATTGCACAGAAAGTACGTGCAGAGGAAAGTGTTGAAAGCGAACTAGCAGAAAAATCTGTAGCTTGGGAAACGGCAGCAGCAGTGCCAAGAGCAGGCGGTACACTAGCACGCGCATTGGTTGATACGCTTTTCTCACTGGGCCTTGAAGGTGAAGATAAGGTTGACGTGGCAACAACAGTTAACGGCGATGTTGCAGTTGTTATGCTAGAAGGCGTGAATGCTGCACCTGAACTTGAAAACGAGCTAGGAGAAAGCCTGAAACAACGTCTTGCTCAAGTACAAGGTCAACGTGTTTATCAGCAGTACATCGATGCGCTTCGCGCAAATGCTGACGTGACTATTTCAGAGTCATTGTAAGCAACTTCAGCCACTCGATGGTAGGGTGGTAACAATTAGAAATAGTGAAAAGCCAGCTTTTTAATCAAAGCTGGCTTTTTTGATCGCTTAACTTATTTTGCTAAGTGGTTATTTAATTGGTGCTGCACAGCATAATCAATGCTGCGGTAAATTTACTTGCTAATCTCACAGGCTGCATAGGGTTAGTGCGAAGAGATAGACTTTATGGCAAAAAAGAGCTAATGCGTTAAAAACAGCAAGAGTGTATAAAACGCAGCAATAACTCCGGATAGCACGAATATGTAAAAGAAACCCCTGCTTGCCTTGTTCAAGAGTATATTTATTGGCTTGCAAATAACCAAACCAAAGTAATGACAAGATAAGGGGTATTAAAACAATTATTTTTAACACAGTACTGCCTTCTTATAAGTTGTGGCCTATTTATAACAATGTGTGGAGCTATAGACAAATATTAGGGAGGCCGGTTGGAAACTTCCATACGCCTACA
>NZ_JBSWTM010000004.1:0-4878 GCF_056158545.1 Halobacillus sp. ABR2_026 | reverse complement strand
ACTTATCTGTATTAGTGATATCACGCTTCAGAGGTAACGTTTGTTGAATGTTGCAGGCAAAAGTTTAGCCACTCAGCTAAAAAGATATTTACCATATGCTTTTCGTTGCGCTGGCGCATCTTCAAATTAGGGTATTCGTAGGAAGGCTCAAGGGCCCCTGTATTTTGGCTGTTTATCACTTCAGCCATGCGCGCATCATGATATAGGCGAACCGTCATACTTGGCGTTAGGTACGTCGGCATGTCTTTAGTGGTTTGTTTTATGCTCAACGTGCTGGTGTAGCGAGCAGAGTCCACTATCCTGATCTCATAGGCTAATCCCACGCCAACAGAAAATTCATAACTCAAATCTTCCGTATCGCAGTCAGGTAGCATTCTAAGAACATAAGCATAGTTCAGTTCGCAAAGCGCCTGCATTGACGGAAGATGAGGGATGTATTTTCGTTGATTGCGTTGTGTCACGATGTCTGCCACTGCTCCAGAAGTTGTGTTTTATGCATAAAGAACCATTGTAGCGCAATTACTGCTGCGGCGTTGTCTATATGGCCATTTTCCAACCATTCAAGAGCGGTATTCTCTTTTACGCGATGCACTTTGATATCTTCAGACTCGCTTTCAAGCCCGTGAATTCCTTTTGCCAAGTTAGCATCAGTCTTTGCTATAAATATATGTAATCTTTCCGTGGTACCACCTGGACTCGATAAATAGCTTAAGGCCTTAGTCAAGTTTTGTAACTCTATTCCCGCCTCTTCCATGGACTCTCTATGGCATACATTTTCTGGAGTCTCACCTTTATCTATCATGCCTGCGATAATTTCTATTAACCAAGGGCTTGAAGATGTAGCTAACGCCCCAATTCTAACTTGCTCAATTAGCACGAATTCTTGCAGAATAGGATCGTAGGGCAAAACGCCCACCGCATGACCGCGTTCAAAAATTTCGCGTGTAACCGTGTCGCTCCATTCTCCATTGAAACACTTGTGCTTAAATTGATACTGATTCATGGTAAAGAAACCACGATACACTGGCTTAATGTCGGTAATTTCGACGTCATTTGAGGTAAATGAAAGGAATTCCTTGCTCATTTGCTGACACTTATGGTTCAAATAGATTTATCATACATAGTACATTTACACACCAGCCATGTATACGCATGAAAAATGCGATGTTGAGTGTGTACGAATAACAGAAAACTCATATTACAAGTCGTCTATTACTATAAAAATTGCGTGGGTAGATCACATATTCTGTTACAGTTAATCGAATACTGTTACGAGTTTGGACTTTCGGTTTGTGGTTGAATTTTCATACACTTGGTTTTAATAAGTCGTCTTAACGAATAAATGACGACGCAACTTGAAAACAACAGGAAGACGTAAGCATGAAACGAACACTTCTGTCGCTGGTTATCGGTGTTTCGATGACAACTGGTGCACTAGCCGATGACCTAATGCAGGTATATCAACAAGCACTGGCGAACGATCCATTGGTAAACCAAGCGAAAGCGCAACGTGATGCTGCGTTTGAAGGAATTAGTATTAGCCGTGCAAGTCTACTACCGCAAATATCGGGCTCTGTGGGCTACACCATGTCAGATTCTGAACGCTTTCAACAAGCTGCTGGTGACAACGGCCTTCAGGTTTTTACCACAGATACAGAAGTAGACACCATCGATTACGGCTTAACGCTTTCGATGTCGCTGTACGACCACGCTAATTGGTTGGGCTTAGACCGCGCTGAAAAAATTGCTGAACAAAGCGATGCGCAGCTTGCAGCAAGCATGCAGGATGTAATTGTACGTACAGTTACTGCTTACTTTGACGTATTGCGTGCCCGTGACAACGTAGAGTTTGTAGGTTCAGAAAAACGTGCGATTGAACGTCAACTTGAACAAACACGCCAACGTTTCGAAGTGGGCCTTACGGCGATTACTGACGTGCATGAAGCGCAAGCAAACTACGACAGCACAGTCGCTCAGGAAATTCAGGCTAAAAACGAACTTGAATTTGCCCTTGAAGCGCTGCGTGTGATTACAGGTAAATATCACGACCGTCTTTACGGATTAAACAAAGATAATTTCTCAGCCACTATGCCGGTACCTGAAACCGTAGATAGCTGGCTAGAAACCGCCCAAGACAAAAACCTAGCATTGTTGGTAGACCGTTTAGCCATGGATGTGGCGAAAGAAGACATCGCAATCGCACGTTCGGGTCACTTGCCAACGTTATCTTTGTCAGGCAGCTATGGCCGTTCGAAAGACGATGTAGACGCCGAGATTCTTAACGACGATGGCTCAACGACCCCATTTGGTTATGAAACGCCGTACTTAAACAGTCAGTCTATTGGCGTGACATTGAGTGTACCTATTTACCAAGGCGGCAGTGTTAGCGCACAAACATCGCAAGCGAAGTACAACTATGTAGCAGCAAGCCAAGTTGCTGAGCAGACGTACCGTCAGACCGTACAGTCGGTTCGTAGCTCGTTTAACAACGTAAAAGCGTCTATCTCTACTATTCGCGCTCTAGAGCAGTCTGTTGTGTCGGCAGACAGCGCCCTTAAAGCAACAGAAGCTGGATTTGATGTAGGTACACGTACTATCGTTGATGTACTTGATAGCACACGTAACCTGTTTGATGCGCGTCGTAACCTTGCTGGTGCTCGCTATGACTTCATTCAGTCTGTGATTACACTTAAGCAAGCAGCGGGAACCCTTACAGGTGAAGATGTAGCTATGATCAACCGCGGTCTCAAGCCGGTCGAGAGCAATAACGACCAATAGGTTGTTTTATACCGCTAAGTAAGCATTTGAGTACGACATAAAGAGGGTGGCGACTGGCTGCCCTTTTTTGTGCCTACTCCGGTATTTGAAAATTGGTGATTTGAGGTTTAGCAGGAATATCTACTCGCTATTTTGCGCAAGAGAACTTCTTTAATGCGCCCAACAACTGCCGATATTCATCACATAATGCTTCAGCGTTTTGTTTAGTCATTACAAAATTAGATAAACGCATTGAAACGACGCGTAATTTCTCTTGCAACAGCTGTAACTCATCATCCATGATTATGCCCTTTAGATTTGTCTCTATTTTTAATGATGTTGTTTTTGCCGGGTTTAAGGCTTTAAAGTCGCCTTTTTGCCCCTACATTTTGGCGCATAAAGTGTGCGAACAACAACTTTAGTATAACGCCAAGTAAGCTTACGACAAGCCTCTTGGTTTATTGTTTTTTTTCTTGAGTGATAAATAAAAATGCAAGCCTCTGAACTACAAAATAAATTTGAGCGCATAAGAGCAAATAAATGGTTTGAAGCCTTTGTTATCAGCGTCATCGTGATATCGGCGCTATTAGTCGGTGCGAAGACCTATGAACTACCTACCGGCATGTCATCTGTTACGTTGTTTTTAGACTGGTTTATCAGCGCTTTCTTTCTAACTGAAATCACAATTCGCTTTTTAGCGGAAAAGCAAAAGCGTTACTTTTTCAAAAGTTTCTGGAACTGGTTTGATACCCTCATTGTAGTTATAAGTCTAATCCCGGCAGACGACACTGAACTTGCGCTGATTGCGCGTTTAGTGCGGGTCTTCCGCGTGCTTCGTATGATTTCAATCATCCCAGAGCTTCGAATATTACTTGTTTCTCTAGTGAAAGCTCTCCCTCAGCTAGGCTATGTCATGCTGCTGATGTTTATCATCTTCTATATATATGCAGCGGTAGGCAGCACACTATTTGAAAACATTAATCCGGTGCTGTGGGGCGATATCACTATTTCTATGCTGACACTCTTTAGGATCATGACCTTCGAAGATTGGACAGATGTGATGTACGAAACTCAAGAAGTGTACTCACTCAGCTGGATTTTTTACTTAACCTTTATCTTCTTTACCGCTTTTGCTTTCCTCAACATGGTCATTGGTATTGTGGTCAATGTGATGGAAAGAGAAAACGAAAAGGCAAGAGCAGAAAAAGAAGCTGCCTTACTTGAAGAGCAAATCGCACAAGGCAATATCGAACCTACACTGCATGATGTGCTCAAAGAGTTGCGAGAGCTAAAAGCGCAGGTCGCGTCACAAAATAGCAGAGAATAACTGCCAGAGGCTGTCTAGACACAGGTAGTAAATCAGAAGCTACCCAAGCAGACAGGCAACCATAAAGAGAAGGCCACGATAAGTGGCCTTCTTTCATTTCAGTTTTTGTTACTAACTAAAACTAACAGCGTCAGATAAATAGCTAAAACCTTTATCAAAGCGCCTTACACGCCGTACTGCTGCTTTAGGCTTTCTACTCTTTGCTTTGCAGCTTCAGAGGTGAACTCCCTACTTGCTAGGCGTCGCTTCGCTAAGGCCTTTTTATCGAGTTCAAGCAACAAAGCTACGTGATTTAAATACACTTCATCGCTAGCAATGGGGCCTGTTGATATTTGCTCATACAGGGTTAGCGCTTCTTCTTTCTCACCTTTAGCGATATAAATCTGCGCTAATGTGTCTACAGCATCAGCATTTTCACGCTGCAGCGATACCGCTTTTTTCGCTAGCTCTTCAGCTCGCTGAAGGTCTTTATCTTCAAACGCTAAATACGCCAGGTTGTTAAGCACTACAAAATTATCAGGCGTTTTAGTAAGTATAAGCTCGTAGGTATCGATGGCTGCGGCTCTATCATTACCAATTTGACGCTCAGCTAACAACATTGCACTTTGTACGTCGTTATTGTGCGCATTTACGTGCTTTTGTAGAAAACTAAACGCTTGCTCTTTTTTACCTGACATCTCAAGGGCGGCAACAAGCAGCAAAGCATTGTCTGAGTTTGAAGTAGCATCATAAGCGGCCTTCGCGTGGTCAACGGCCTGCTCAGGGGCTTTATCGATAAGATGTAAGCGGGCGAT
>NZ_JBSWTM010000003.1:0-8544 GCF_056158545.1 Halobacillus sp. ABR2_026 | reverse complement strand
TACTGATGTTATTGATGTTGGGTTTGCCTACCCGTGGATAAATGCACCGCAGCAACTCTACAGCAGCTACTTGTTCTCTCAGTATGAAGGTGGTAATGCTAGGTTGAGAAGGTCTTTTGGCGATGTTGTAGTTGATATTGAGGCTTACTACGGAAAGTATGAGGATGCGCTGGTCTTCAAGCGGTATCAACGTAGATGTTGAAGTGGAAAACTTGTTCGGCGGCGTTATTGAAGTCAACTATGGTGGCTTGCAGCTAAGAGCAGCCACTGTCAATGCCCCCAAAGTTGAAACAACCATCGATGAAATAGCGCCTCATTGTTACAGGGGCTTAGAGCTGCTGGGTTTGACAACATAGCGGAACAGTTTGCTATCAACGATCGTGCAGGGCGCTTTTTTACTGGGTGCCAGCTATGACGCGCTTAACTGGTATGTTAGCGGCGAATGGATGAAAGTTTCGTCTGATATCGATGTGTTAATGGAGAAAAGTTTTTTATGTCTCGTATGGCGATCATCGACGGCTTCCTTCAACACGTTACGCTTCATCAGGCAATCACTCAATACCATCGAAAACACTATTCCATTGGGTGCGTCACCCGAGTTAGATCAACTTTATTTCGCTGTTGAGCAACTAAATAGCTTCTTTCCTACAGATGACCTTGATACCGACACTAGGCGCTAGGTGGGATGTGAAAACTAACATTGCACTTAAAACTGAAATATCAATTCTTGACGGTAAAGAGGCAAAAATCATCGTTTTACGACATTAAAGAGAATAGTTTCGATAGAAATGCGACCTTGTATCAAGTGGCAGTAGAGTGGGTATTTTAATGCGAAGATATACGGTCTTTTTTCTCTTTTTCCTAAGCATTCGAATAGCCGCTGCAACCGAAGGTGTGTGGATCGTTGCTAACGTTGAAAACCAAGCCTTTTCGCTCACAAAAGCTGAAATACGCAATCTCTACATGAAAAGTGGAACGACTACTTATGAGTTAGAGCCTGTTGCTATGAGCCCAGGACATAGTACGTTCTATTTTCAACGCAAAGATTATCGCTTTACCCGAATCTCGCATTCAATCTTATTGGGCGCAAATGCGCTTCAGTGGACGTCAAGCTCCGCCAGTTGAATACGATAGTCTAGAGGAAGTGATAAATTACATAAATAACCATGAAGGTGCAGTTGGTTATGTCCCAGCAAACACAGTATTACCCGAAAACGTAAGTGTGGTTTATCGAAGCTTCTAAGCAGTCAGTAAGCTTGGGTTTGTTAAGAATGCACCTAAACGCTATCGACTAATTCTTTTAGTGGAAGTGGCTTATAATAAAGAAATCCTTGTTGCATACTGCATCCATGATTAATTAAAAAATGCGCCTGCTCATCAGTTTCTACACCTTCGGCGCAAACAGCAAAGTTCAAGCTCTTCGCCATTTCAATAATGGTCTTGGTAATCATTTCTGATTGCTTAGAATCACCTATTTTACTTACAAAACTTTTATCTATTTTTAGGGTGTCTATATCAAACTGTGTTAAATAGCTTAGTGATAAGTAGTAACCTGTACCAAAGTCATCAAGCGCAAGCTTGCAGCCAAGCTTTTTAAGCGACGCAAAAAACGGGTTGACCACATTGAAATCGTTCATGTAAGACCGATACAGTAATTTCAAACTCTACGTTCCGATGCTGGCAGCCAGTCATCGGCGCATTTAACTCATTAAGTAGAAAGTCGATAACATTGTGATTATTCAAATCGTGTGTGCTTAAGTTAACTGATAGCGTTATATTGCTGCCAAAGGCTCTAAGAAGCATGGAAGATTCATGACTAAGCTGCTTTAATACCCAAAGGGTTATTATTGATATCTTATCTGTTTGTTCGGCAATAGGGATGAACTCAGCGGGTGATACTTGACCTAACACCTCATCTTGCCAGCGAAGTAGAGCCTCGAAGCCAATGATATTTTTGTCTGTATCTACCTTAGCTTGATAGCATAAATAGAAAGCATCGTTTTCAAGTGCATCAGTAATCCTGGGAGGAAATGAGCACTTTGCGTTTAGTATGCGCTAACATTTCATTAGTAAACCACAAATATCTTGCTTTACCGCTGTATTTAGCCTTGTACATTGCAACATCTGCGTTAGTAATTAGGTTGGTCGCAGAGTAATTACAATCACGCGCTAGCGCTAGCCCTATACTCACACTTGAATCTAGCCGTAGTTGGTTGACAGTGTGGGACTTCGATACCGTATTCACAATTTTTCGGGCCGTATCTTCAAGGTATGTATGTGAAGCAAGGTCGGGAACGATAACGACAAACTCATCGCCACCTAAACGCCCAAGAGTGGAGCTTTTACTGAGTGCGTTTTCCATTAGTGAACTAATATATAGAAGAAACCTATCCCCTGTATCGTGACCAAAAGAATCGTTAATAGATTTAAAACCATCTAAATCAATGAACAGTAAACCAAGTTCACAATTATTTTTCTGCGCTTTGGTAAGCTCATTTGATAAAAGCTTCATTAAGCACTGACGATTAGGCAGTCCTGTTAAGGCGTCGAAATTAGCAAGTCGCTCCATCTGGGACTGTTGCTTTTGTAGCATTTTAGTTTTATGCCGATTCGCTTCAGACTGTTTTTTTATGTTCTCCATCATATTGTTGAATGCTCGAGACAAAGCAAGCATTTCCTCTTTGTCTACTTCCTCAACCTTGACATTGTAAGCGTTGTCATCCACAACACTGTCCATTGTTTTAATTAAGGTGTTTAGCGGACGCATTGCTCTGCGCTGTGCTCGTGATGATATGAACAACGAGATGATAATGAGAAACGCAACGGAAGGCGTGACCAAAATAATGTACCTGTGCCGGCTCGCTTTTAGTGCTTCTTCAAGATTGAAAATCAGCGCAAGTTTCCCTAAAGGAAAAACGTCTTCGCCCACTGTTTTTACTGCTATTACTTTACTAGAGGTGCGATGTAAGCCAATGGGGAGCGTCGCGGTATTACGCTCAATGTTTGTTCCACTGTGCTGTGGAGACATTTGTTCTTGCGTTTTAGTGAGCCTCCCTTTTAAGCCGGCAGGGCCCACATAAGAATTCAACAGAGTACCGTTATTATTGAAAATATAAGCTGCTTCAGCATATTCATATTCGTCTAAGCGAAGCAAAATTTCCGTTTGATTGAAACTGCCGGCGGGTTCTTCTATGTAGTCAATTAGGTCGACAGCCATGTTTACGCTTAATGCGTCGACCTCTTCTGAGACAAATTCAATATAAAGCTTTTCATAAACATAAATAGACAGGCCGATAATAAGGGCACTGACTATTGAGACAGACGCAAGTGTATTGAAAGAAATTTCTGACCTGAGACTTTTCAAAAAACGCTCTTTTAAGTTGTATGGACTGGCAATAACGACTTTGAACAATATGCAGGAAGGGGTCGTCACTTATTCACCTTTACAGTATAGACGGTTTGCGTCATTTCTTAATTAGTAATTAGATTGAAATTGTACGAATGGGTAGTGCCATGCTTTATTTAGATGTCTTTTGAACAAAAAATGCGCTGGTGGACTTTAGTTTTTAGTGATAGACTCCGCGCGCAATTTGTAAGAGTAAACACCTACGTTTTTTCTTGATGTCAAACACCAATAAGCCAAGTTGGCAATGGCGTATCTCTTTAGGTTTTCCCAGTAATCTATAACCCCCCACGGTTAGCAATAAAGCACTAGCGCTTATACCTTTGCGGTATGCAATTTTATTATAAATACCTATGACAGGAGTTTATTAATGTCATTTACCCAATTAGGGCTCGCTGAACCCTTGTTAAAAGCTATTGAAAAACGAGGATTTAGTACACCATCACCAATCCAGGAAAAGGCAATACCAGAAGTATTGCAAGGAAAGGATGTGTTGGCAGCTGCGCAAACGGGAACAGGGAAAACTGCAGGATTTGGACTTCCTATTTTACAGAGATTGATGGAAGGACAACCTGTATCTGGCAACAATGTTCGAGCACTTATCTTAACACCCACGCGTGAACTTGCTGCTCAGGTAGAAGAGAGTATCAGAGCGTTCAGTGAGTTTTTGCCATTAAAAACTGCCGTGGTATTTGGTGGTGTAGGTATTAATCCTCAAATGATGAAGCTGCGTAAAGGTGTGGATGTGTTAATTGCTACGCCTGGGCGACTGCTTGACCTCTACCAGCAAAACGCTGTTAAGTTTTCTCAGCTTGAAGTGTTGGTGTTAGATGAAGCCGACAGAATGCTTGATATGGGCTTTATTCACGACATTAAGAGAGTACTGAAGCTATTGCCACAAGAGCGTCAAAGCTTACTGTTTTCAGCCACGTTTTCTGATGAAATCACTGCGCTGGCGAAAACAATAACACGCAACCCTGTGAGTATTTCAACCGCACCAGCCAATACCACGGTAGAAGCGGTTCAGCAGCACTTAGTGACCATTGATAAATCCAAAAAGACGACCGCGCTTATTTGTCTGATCAAACAGCAGAAGTGGGAGCAGGTGTTAGTATTTAGCCGCACAAAACACGGTGCTAACCGTATTGCAGAAAAGCTAACTCGGTCAAAAATTCCAAGTGCCGCTATTCACGGTAATAAAAGCCAAGGCGCACGAACTAAAGCGCTTGCTGACTTTAAAAATGGCGCAATTAAAGTGCTGGTAGCCACCGATATCGCAGCACGCGGCATCAACATTAGTGAATTGCCTATCGTTGTAAACCTAGACTTACCCAATACGGCAGCTGATTATGTTCACCGAATTGGTCGTACAGGGCGCGCAGGCGCTAGTGGTCAGGCGTGGTCATTTGTATGTGCCGAAGAACTGCAAAACCTGAAAGATATTGAGACGCTGATTCAAAAGCTGCTTCCTCGTGAAACATTGGAAGGTTTCGAGCCTCAGCAAGCCGTGCCTGTTACCACGCTGTCTAAGCCTAAAAAGCCCAAGAAGCCGAAAAAGCCGAAAGCACCACAAGGTGAAAGCGGCAGCGAAGGTAAACGAAGTGGCGAGAATAAAAAGACGGGTCAACGCCAAGGCAACCGTAGCGGAAATGGTAATCCGCGCGCAGGTAAA
The DNA here is from genome assembly GCF_056158545.1 of Halobacillus sp. ABR2_026. Classification (NCBI taxonomy): domain Bacteria; kingdom Bacillati; phylum Bacillota; class Bacilli; order Caryophanales; family Bacillaceae; genus Halobacillus; species Halobacillus sp. ABR2_026. Next base: position 3,469 of record NZ_JBSWTM010000003.1, on the reverse strand, counting down.
CCGGATTCGCGCAACAATAGCGGTGGAAAGCCTGCAGGTCGAAGACGCTCAGGAAGTGAAGGAAGTGCCGCTAAACGACCAGCTAAGCGTAGAAGTCATGCATCAAATGGGTCGAACAGCGCAAAAGCATAAATAGCTGAATATCCCCCTGATAAAATGCGGATAAACTAAAAAAGGGCGCTTCACTACGTGTGAAGGGCCCTTTTTTGTCGTTTTACCTTGATGTGGAACCAACATATCTGCGGTAACACGCGGCGATTACGAACATTTTAACTCTCGCTGAGTGGCTAATGATCTACGTGGACTGGTATTAATTCTGTTCCCAAGAAAACGGATTGTAGTGTCGCAATGCTGGCGTGGTGTTGACTCCGTTGCCATTCTCAGAATCTAACGTAAGTTCGGCGCGCTTTATCAGCGTTTTTTGCAGTTCAGTGCGAAACCCTTTGGTCTCTCTCCATAGCTGGTTAAGTTCTTCTGGGGTATCACCTTGTAAATCTTGAGCAAGCAGAGGACTAAGTTTGTCGTAAGCGCTTTGTAATCTCAGTGCTTGCTCTTTGTTGTAGGCTTTTTCTTCGTCAGTCGCTTGCCAATTAATAAACGGGGCTTTTTGGGCAGCTGTCATTGCAGGAAAGCGAGAGAAATATTGAATGTACTCCGACAAAGGAATGCTATCGGCGCGCCCCCAGATATCCATGGTCGTTCTGTTTAGCAAAGCACTGGTTTTAGGCTCAACAACCATCACAGTTGGCGTTGCATAGTAAATCGGGTAGTCAAATCGCTCGGTTATATTTCTTCTGTCTTCAAGTGTTCCCACATCAACAAATACGGTTTCATAATGAGCGCGTAGAATAAGGTCCATTTCCTTTGTCGCAAAACGCTCAGCTAAGCCAGTACTGTCGTGGCACCACTGAGCACCCAGTACAACCAAAAGTAATTTGCTTTGTTCCACAGCTCGCTGCTGTGCACTAACCACATCTTGATAGGGTGATGCAGACGGAGCGTAAGTGTAAGGACTTTCACTTTGAGTACTTACACAGCCATTTAACGTGGTGAAAGTGGCAATTAGGACAGCAATGTTCAGGCACTGTCTAAAAAAGCGGGCTCGGCGAGTAGTGAAGTTTTTTTGCATACGGTTATCAAAATAGTAGTTAAATCAACATCAATGTAGCACAAAAAGCAAAATGAAAAGCTGTTATTGGATATTGTTAGTGGGAATAGAAAGGCGTACTACAGTTCCCAGCGGGTAATCGCGGCTTATATTGAGGGTTCCATCTATCAACTTAGCGCGCTCTTTCATGGAAAGCAGGCCGAGTGTGGGCTTAGCGTTAACTGAACCTTCAATGGTGTCGGGTATACCCGCACCATCATCTGCTACAGTGAAGATAACACTTTGCGACTCATAGGAAATATCAATAGAAAGTGTCTTCGCTTCAGCATATTTGATGCTATTTGTTACCGCTTCCTGAACTATCCGATAGATGTGTATTTTCTGCTCGGGCTTAAAATTAATAGGCGCGCCGCTAAGATTGAAAGAAAAATCTATTTTTGCGCGCTTAAGCGTAGTTATGATGTCAGAGCGTTCGATCACGCTCTCGATGGGAAGAGTGTCGATACCAGAGGGACGTAAACCGCCTAGGCTCTTTTTCATTGCCTGGTACAAAGCATCTATTTTGCTGATTAATATCTCGTGGTCTTTGGTTGTGTCAATCAATGATAACTGAAGTTTTAAATCGACGATGCGGTGACCAAAATCGTCGTGCAGATCGCGAGATAAACGCTTTCTTTCATCCTCTTGTACTGCTACTAGCTTGGCAGCGAGGGCTTGTGCGTTTTGCACTGCAATTTCAAGGTCCTCGTTGTTTTGGGCCAGTTTGTTATTCAATTTACTCGACTGGTTGATAGAAGACCCTAGGATGAGACAACTTACGCATAGCGCTAAAATATAAAATTGATGCTCTATGGGAGGTAATGCGCTCTGACTGGCTACCACAAACGCTGTAATACCAATAAAAAAACAAGATAGCGCACTACCAAACACAGCATAGCGATACGATAAGAAGAGGGCAGGAAATACCGCCAGGTATTTAATTTGATAGCTGATATTAATATTTTTAGAGTAAAGATAACTACTGAAAACTAAAGTAAGTAACCATGTCCCCGCGGTTATAAACAGTGTTGATTCACTTTTATTAATATACTGGCGAGTGTAAAGCGCAAATAGAAGGGGGCAAAGAACAATAATTCCTACAAAGTCACCAAGAGAAAAATCGAACAAAATCGAAAGAAAAACCGCTACGTCAGTTTGTACTTCAATAGCCCTTCTGCCTAGAAACACTGCCCCTAGCGCTACGCTTATCAGCACGCCGAATGCCAAGGTGGCAAGGGTACTGCGGACATTATCGAAATAAGGTGCTGCAAAACGGCGTCTAAAGACATAAACACATCCGCAAACTACCGCGGGTGATATGAACAAGTGCACTACATACCAGCCGACACTTCCGCTTAAAAAGGCGGTGTTATCAAGAACGCCCCCTGGATGGAATAAAATGAAGTGGGTTAATTTTTCTGAAAAAAGTAACAACGGCCAGCTTGCTAACGGCAATAACAAAAAGGCGGCTGAGCGAACGCCAGCAGGTAAATACCAACTCACAGTCCCTGATATAATTTCAAACTGGGTGCTAAATAGCCATACGCTATGAAATAGACCGGGGCAATATATATCAAACCCATCATCAAATAGGTAGTGTTGATATACCGCCTGATATTCATTAATCCGCTTTGACTAAGGTGTCGTCATAGATGACGTCAGATACATCTAAGTATCCGGTTTCTAATGCTATACGAAGCAAGCCAAATTGAGACGTAACATTCAGTTTTTTGTAAATGTTAGTTCTGTGAACCATCACTGTTTTTGGCGCTGTATCTATGTGATAGGCAATTTGCTTGGGTTGGAAACCTTTAGCTAGTAGTAAAAAAACTTCCTTTTCTCTTTCTGTAAGAATGGAAGTCAGACGCTTATCGCCAAACGCTAATTTCTTACTGATATCTGAACTTAGGTAGTTTTCATCTTTTTCTAGTGACTCAAGTGCGTCCATCAACTCTTTTGTAGCGGCACTTTTTGTAACGTAGCCATCGGCGCCAAGCTCAAGCGCTTTACTAATATAACCCACGTGATCGTACATGCTTAGCATCAAGCATTTAACAAAAGGTGCCTCTTTCTTAATTTTGATAAGCGTGTCAAAACCATTTTCTTGAGCTAAGGAAATGTCCAAAACTGCTACATCTATGTCATCTAGAGATGCGAAGGCGGGGAGTGCGCTCAATGAACTTACAGCGTAAGCGACGTGCCAGCCATACTCTTGCTCGATGAGAGTCTTAATGCCGTCCCTTACAATTTCATGATCATCAATGAGGAGTATGTGCATGAAAAAATCAATCTATTTTTTAATGCATCAAGTGTACGTTGTAT
>NZ_JBSWTM010000002.1:0-6205 GCF_056158545.1 Halobacillus sp. ABR2_026 | reverse complement strand
AATATAAGTCGTTTTCGAAATTGAAAAAAGGGTGAATCCTGAATGGAAGCATATAAAATGCACGATTTTATATTAATACAAATGTTGATCTTATCTAAAATGAAACCGTTTTTAATTTACACATGTGTGAAACAAGTGAATTTCGACGTAAGTTTAAGCAAAATCTACAACACTATCTTTTATCGTTTCAAAAGTAATATTAAAATTGTCACGAAAAAATGGATTAATTCAAATCAAGAAAGCATGATTGGCAAAAGCTACATCATTCCAACAAAAGCTTTTGATCATCTTCTTACCAATCATTTCTGAAAATGAAGATGAGCTAAATATTCAAGTTCAAAGTTTTGGACTACGTGGTGAGCTTTTATTAAATGAAAGATTACTTATTGATAAAAACAACAAACACAACAGCAAAATCACTGCATTCTTTGAAACATTAGATGAAAATGTAAATAAAGCTTTACGAGGATTACAACTTCATTGTATGTAAGACTATTACGATAATAAAAAAGGAGAATAACAATGAAAAAATTATTATTAAGCGCACTATTATCATTAGGATTTTTAACTCTTCCATTCGCTAGCGCAGAGGCCGCTACAACGAAAGATCAATTAATCGTAAACACTCAGTTAAATAAAATGGATTATTATCAGGATGGAAAATTTATAAAAAGTTTTGCTGTCGCTACTGGAAAAGCAGCAACACCTACACCTAAAGGAACTTTTCAAATCGTAAATAAAATTAAAAACCGCCCTTATTATACAGGCAAAATTAAGGCGGCGATCCACGGAATCCACTTGGTGACCGTTGGCTCGGATCAAATATGGCAGGAACTTACGGAACAACTTATGCGATTCACGGAACTAACAATAATCAAGCAATCGGCAAAGCAACAACACTTGGTTGTATTCGTATGTATAACAATGATATACACTGGTTATTTGAGCGCGTTCAGCAGCAAGCTACTGTCACTGTAAAATAGCCTAAAAACAAGATTTATGTGTAGCCAAGAATTTAATGTTGGCTTATTTTATTTATTCATTTACAGTAGCAAAACAACTGTATTTACATATATAATAGGAATAGATTTGATTAGCTGATATTTAAACATTGATAAACGTAGATATTAAAATTATACAGTTATAATGTTTTATAAATTTTATAATACATACTATAATAGAACTACTGTAATTCTGACGATTCAGTAACATGTAGTTATTCCCCTTTCTTGCTACCTTCATGATTATTTTATAGCGGGGGCTTATTATATGTATAAACAATCTGAGTCACTCGAACAAATGATGAATTCGAATATTGTAGTAAAAAGCGTTATTTAGGAGGTGTTACGATGACGCATATACTGGTGATTGAAGACAACCCAGATATACAAGAACTAATTCGTGAATTTCTAATGGCACAAAACTTTACTGTTGATGTAGTTGGTGCTGGAACAGAAGGTATTCTTCTTTTCCAAAAAAATTCATACGATCTTGTCCTCCTCGATGTAATGTTACCAGATATAGATGGCTATAGTATTTGTAAGATTATGCGAGGACAATCTGATGTACTAATTATTATGTTAACAGGCTTACATAATGAAGAAAGTGAAATTAAAGGATTTGAGTTAGGTATTGATGACTATATTACGAAACCGTTCCATTACACTGTATTTATTAAGCGTGTGGAGGCTGTATTAAGAAGAAGGGCAGCAACGAAGGAAGCAGAAGCTGCAACTATACTACAATTCCATGAATTGATGTTAAACTCTACAGCATATGCAGCTTATGTTCATGGTAATCAAATTGAATTGACAACAAAAGAATTTGAAATTATTTATACTTTACTGCGGTAATCGAGGAAAAGTATTATCAAGAAGTGATTTGTTGAATAAGGTATGGGGCTATGAACATTATGGTGATGTAAGAGTTATAGATACACATATTAAAAACTTAAGAAAAAAATTAGGAATTACTTATATTAAAACGGTGAAAGGCATTGGCTACAAAATCGAATCGTAGCAAAGACAACATCACCAAAAATATTTTCATCAAAACCTTATTATTTTGTATTCTTTTATCACTTTGTCTTTATCAAATTATTTACTTTCTAGCTTCAAACTACGATAAAGAACATTTTGCGAAAGAAAATGGAACGCCGACTACAGAACAGGCGGATTTAGATAAGCAAAACAATCAAAGTAAAACGAATCAAAATAAAGCTGTGTCAGAGGGAAGTATTTCCAATTTCCAATCTTCTATTATAGATTATAAATCTCTTTCTACAGCTATCAATCACCTTTTGCAGCCTAGCCAAACTGCAAAAGCAAAAGAACATACACAAAACCTTTCGGGGAAAAATAGCACTTCTAATCCGCTTACAGAAGCAGAAAAGAAAGCCGCTAATAATGATGCCTTACATACACAAAATGCAGCAAGTAAAATAAATGATATAAATGATAATCCAAAGTTAGCAGATGCGTTGCAGCAATTAGCTCCACATATTGGCGCGACAATGCTTGCATTATCACTACTCGGATCTTTAATTTATACAAAACTAATTGCCAAACCTTTTCAATATATGAGCGATGCTTTAAAAGATATTATGAATCTTGATTTCTCAGATAAAAAACTACTTAACAAAAATACAGATCAAACAGATTTTAATTTGCAAGTAGCCGCTTCACAAGTACCAAATATTGTGAAGAATTTACATGCAAGCAATCAAGATTTAAGAAATGAGCTCAAAAAGGAACAACAATTAGAGCAATCTCGTAAAGAATTTATGTCTATGGTATCCCATGAATTAAAAACACCAATCGCAGCCGTTATGGGACAACTAGATGGCATGATTCACGGAATTGGAGCTTATAAAGATAGAGATAAATATTTAAAACGTTCCTATGAAATGATGCAAGATATTAACATATTAACGGAAAAAATGTCGGAATTATCCAAAATACAAAACCCTCAATTTAAACCGAATTTAGAAGTCATTTCTTTATCTAATATTATTGAGGATGTTATGAAGAAAGTAGATTACTTTGTATCTGTAAAACAATTAAATGTACAATCTAATATTAAACACGACGTACAAATTTTAGCTGATCCTAAATTTATTCAAACTGCTATTTTTAACATTATTTCAAATGCAATTCATTATACAATTGACCACCAGCACGTATATATAAAGCTTTATGAAAAACCAAACGGTTACGCATTAGAAGTATTAAATACAGGTTCACAAATTGATGAAGATAAACTTGCTCATTTATTTGAGCCTTTCTATCGTGCAAACCCTGATAAACACGGTTTAGTACAAGGTAGCGGTCTTGGATTATATATCGTGAAACAAATATTAGATAAACATCAATTTCCTTACGGAATACAAAACACAGCTCAAGGTGTAAAATGCTCCATTGTATTCCCAAAAGCAATGTAGCATTCACTATAATTACATACCCCAAACTCATACTTTATGTGTGAGTGGCGGAATTTTGTAGAGTGTCTTACTCTGTTTCGTTCGCCCGTTATCCTTATTTGGATAGCGGGCGTTTTTTATTACTTAAAAGGAGGATTTTTTATGGATAAGTTTAAATATTCATTGCTCGTTTTATTCGGTGCTTGCAGCTACGGCATACTTTCAACTATTTTCAAACTCGGATTCCTAAGTGGATTTTCAGCACATCAACTATTAGGGGGACAATATGTCTTCGGATGGATTGGACTATTTCTACTCGTTCTTTTCTTTTCACGTCATAAAGTAACAAAAAAACAATTCTTTTCATTACTAACCGTCGGAACAACAATGAGTATGACTGGAATTTTCTACGCTATTTCTGTAGAAGAGCTACCCGCATCTATCGCTGTCGTCCTACTCTTTCAGTTCACTTGGATTGGTGTCATTATCGAAGCAATTGCAAATCGAATATTTCCAAGCCGCGATAAGATCATATCTATCCTTATTTTATTTGCTGGTACATTGTTTGCAGGTGGTATATTTGAAGGCCTCGGACAAAGTTTTTCTACGAAAGGGATTATCTTTGGACTATTAGCTGCTGTCTCTTTTTCATTCTATGTTTTTGCAAGCGGACGCGTTGCTACAGATGTTCCCCCTTATACGAAAAGCTTTCTTATGACAACAAGTGCAACTCTTATCGTATGCCTATTCTTCCCGCCGACCTTTTTAACAGATGGTGCCCTGCAAGCTGGTCTATGGAAATATGCTTTCTTCCTCGGATTATTCGGCGTTGTTGTACCTGTCATTTGTTTTTCAATCGGTGTACCAAAAGTTGGAACAGGACTTAGCACGATATTAGGTGCAGCTGAATTACCAACTGCTATTATCGCTTCTATTACACTTGTACATGAAGTCGTAACCTTCATGCAGTGGATTGGAATTATTTTTATATTGCTTGGAATTTTCACTCCCCAGCTGCTTACGGCTAGGAAAGAAAGGAAACATAATCGCGTGCATAGCGCTTGAAAAAAATACAGAATTTATATAAAGTAAAACTTTAATTAGTGGGGGTTTTGTTCATCCCCCACTGATTATCAGCCCTCACCAATCGGGCTTTTACGGGCAGTTGATCCCCACCTAACTTCTTCGCTTTCGCTGAATTTTGAGGTGGAGTCTTACTGCCCGTTAATGCGGGATAAAAATATAACTACAATTAAAATAAGTAAATTTATCGGGAGGTATAAATGACTATTTTAAGCATCGTATTTTTTGCTATTATGTGTATCTTCTTCCTAATAAGATATATGAAAGAAAAGAAATTTTACGATTTACTTCTCATTCCCGTTTGTATATATGCAGGAGCAGTGAAAACTCCTTTCGTAGAGTACTTAAACTTTAATACTACATTTAAAATAACGTATGATATTGCAGCTATTATTCTTGTAATCCTTGCTGTACTTTTCTTTTTGAAAGATAAGAAAGAGAATCATACTGCATAACAAAAGACCTTTCATTTACTTGAAAGGTCTTTTTCTCTATCTCATTTTGCCGCTACATACAGCTTCTCTATCTCATGCTCAATTTGTTTTACATCGATTCGCTCAAATAATGGCTGCACGCTATCAATTCTATTCGGCAACGTATTTTGCGGTTCCCAATTTCGGTTCACAATCGACAATGTGCTTCGAACTCTTTCACTTGAAAATGGTAAAAATGGTTCAAGGAGATTTGCAAAATTAGCAATAAGATAAATACAATTATAAATCGTTTCTTCACATGAAACTGGATTATCTTCTCTTTCTTTCCAAGGCTGCCTCTCATCAAAGTATTTATTTGCAAAACGTACGGCATCGAATATTGTTTCTAGCGCCACCTTAAATGTAGTTTGCTCAATCGCCTCTCCTACATTTTTATATAATCCTTCTACTTTATCCTTCAGTTCTACATTGATAGTTCCCTGCGGCACAATGCCATCATAATATTTTTCAATAAACTTTAATGTCCGGTTCACGAAGTTCCCGTATGCACCTAACAGTTCACTATTATGACTGTAAATGAATTCACGCCATGAAAAATCAGTATCACGATTTTCTGGTGCATTTACTGTTAAAAAGTAACGAATAGAATCTGGATTGTAACGTTCTAATATGTCAGGCACCCATACTGCCCAGTTTTTACTCGTAGATAACTTTCTTTTTTCAACTGTTAAATACTCATTCGAAACGATATGACGCGGGATTGCTTCCTCTCCTATTCCAAGTAAAACCGCTGGCCAAATGATGGAGTGAAATGGAATATTATCCTTGCCGTGTACATAATATGTTTGCGCATCGCTATTCCAAAACTCATGATCATCTTTTCCTGTTTCTTCAGCCCAATATTTACTCGCTGAATAATATCCTGCCACTGCTTCTATCCATACGTAAATTTTCTTATCTTCATACCCTTTCACTGGAATTGGTACCCCGATTGGTAAATCTCTTGATACAGCCCTATCTTGTAAGCCTTCCTTTACATATCTTTCCGTTAATTGAATTGCATTATCACGCCATGTTCCTTTTTCTTTTGCGATTTCTACAACTTTTTTAATTTGCTGCTGAAATGTATGCAATGCAAAATAAAAATGCTCTGTTTCCTCTACAGATGGTGTACTACCACATAACTTGCATGTCTTTTCTAACAAATCGAGTGGATCTAAAATAGCTGAACACGCATCGCATTGATCGCCTCTTGCTGCTTCATGGCAAT
>NZ_JBSWTM010000001.1:952500-3957086 GCF_056158545.1 Halobacillus sp. ABR2_026 | reverse complement strand
TGTTGTTTGCCGCTTCAAAACAGCGACTTAATTAATATATCATTTTCGGTTGTTTTCGTCAACAACTTTTTAATGATTTATTTTGTTAAGCCGTTGCGGCTTGCCGCTCTCTTAACGCGACAAATAATATAATATCACGGCATCCGAGGGTGCGCAATAGGTTTTTCAAAAAAAGATACATATTTTTATAGATTTTTTCTTTTCTACCTATTTATCCTATGAGCATACGTCCTCTTTCTTTTTTACACGCATAAGGAAGAGGGCCGTTACCGAGTGGGAATATGCTTCCCACTATATAATAAGTAAGAGAAAGATTATTATAGGAGAGAATGGTATAGAAAGACGAATCGACCCCCATTAAAAAAAGAAGGAAGAAAATTCCCCCTTCTTTTAAATCAGCCAAAAATGAATGGCGGTTAAAGATAGAACACCAGGTACACCTAAAATCATGGATACAAAAGCGGTAAAGCCATTGATCGGAACATGCAGCCCGATTTGTGCCCCGAACAGGTTAACAAAGAACAATAGAATAACAGCCACAATAAGCCTTGTCATCATGTTCCCCGCAAATTTAAGTGGCTTTGCCGGCATCCCGATAACAAGCAGCACCGGGATAGCCAGGCCCAGTAATAGGATGACGAGAACCGGATCCATAAAAAACCCCCTTGTCCAAAACTGTTCTATTAACAGTCTATGTTGGAAAACAAAGGGGTAGTACACAAACTAAGACAAAGCATTGATTCCTCGGAATCTCGCTTCTCTTAATAAGTAAAAATATTTTGCTTTGACGACCGCCAGATCATTCAGACCTGCTTCGCTTGGTTCGATGCTTTGATCAATGATCGCATTCAAGTTTTCCCATTCCCTTTTCATTTCCTTGATACGAATGAGAAGTTCACGATCCATTTCTTGTTTTACTGCCTTTTTTCTGCCAAACAAGATTTTCTCCCCCCTAAAGTTCTCTTCTTCCTTCGAGAGCTTTGGACAGGGTGACTTCATCTGCATATTCAAGGTCGCCCCCGACCGGAAGACCATGCGCAATCCGGGTCATGCGTACACCGGAAGGCTTCACCAGACGCGAAATATACATCGCTGTCGCTTCACCTTCGATGTTTGGGTTCGTTGCAAGAATCAGCTCTTCAATGCCTTCATCCTTTAGCCTGTTAATCAGACTCGCCACATTAATATCTTCCGGCCCAATTCCATCCATAGGTGAAATTGCTCCATGAAGGACATGGTACTTCCCGCTGAATTCTTTCATCTTTTCCATCGCAATCACATCTTTTGGATCCTGTACGACACAAATCAACGTTTGGTCTCTCGACTCATCCTGACAAATCGAGCAAGGGTCTTGATCTGTGATATGCCCACAGGTGGTACAATGGGTAAGTTCCCGTTTCGCACTTACCAGCGAATTGGCAAATTCGAGGACGTCATCCTCTTCCATTTCTAAAACGAAAAAAGCCAGGCGAACAGCTGTCTTCGGTCCGATTCCTGGCAGTTTCGTGAAACTGTCAATCAGTTTTGAGATAGGTTCCGGGTAATACATGAAAATTCCTCCTAGAACATTCCTCCAGGCATACCTTTCGTGAATTGTCCCATAGTATCATTCGTTTTATCATCTACTTGCTTAATAACATCATTCGTAGCGGTGATGATGAGATCCTGCAGCATTTCTACATCATCCGGATCAACAACCTCTTCGTTGATCTCAACATCTGTAATTTCTTTCTTACCGTTTGCAGTCACTTTCACCATGCCGCCGCCTGCAGAAGCTTCGAACGTCATTTCATATAACTCTTCCTGAGCTTTCATCATTTTCTTTTGCATTTTCTGCATCTGTTTCATCATATTATTCATGTTTCCTCCACCACGCATGGAGCATTCCTCCTTTAAATTACTGTTAGTCTTGTACTTCTATCAAATCATCTCCGACTAGTTTACGGGCTTCCGAAATGAGAGGGTCTTCTTCCCCCGTTTGGGAAGGCGATGTTTCACTTTCCCCCTCATCAATATCAGTCTCTGTGTCAGATGAATTTTTCTGTTTTCGGACGTATTCTTCGCGGATATCCTGCCAGTTTGGTTCCGGGATCGGAATGATCGTCATCGGCTTCCCCGTATACTCTGTCAGCAAAGGTTCAATGGTTTTCTGGTGCTCCAATGCCAATGAACAATGAATATCATAGCGGAAAGCAAGCACCAAGGCTTTTGAAGAAGCTGCTCTCGGCTTACTGTTTAACAGCGTAGCATGAGCAGGTGCATTGGTCCGCTTCAAAGCTTCCATAAAGTCCGGCCATCGTCCCTGTACGTTTTTGATGTCATCCTTCGATGCTTCATTCAAGACTTGGCGGATACGTTCATAAGGAACATTATACCCTTTTTTCCCGGATTTTGCAGGGGTGCGCTTTTTCGCAGGTGCCTGAGGCTGAGCTGCTCCTCCGCCACTATTCTCTTTCAGACCTGCCAGCTCTTTTTCAAGGCTTTCGATTTTTTTGGAAAGCTTGTCTACCGCTTCTGTTTGAACGGGTTGACCTTGCGACGGACCTGCCTGTACTTCGACCATGTTGAGCATCGCTATTTCAATGAAGACTTTCGGACTTGTCGTCCATTTCATTTCCTGCTGACATCGGTTCAGCTCGCGGATGGCCTGTTGAATCCAGGAGGGCGATAATTCTCCAGATAAGCTTTTGAAAGCTTCATCAGGGATGGCCCTTTCCAAGTTATGCTCAAGGTCAGGAGCACTTTGGTACAAAAGCAGATCCCGTAAGTAATAGATCAGGTCGAATACAAACCGCCCAGGGTCTTTCCCCTGCTGGATCAAATCATCGACTGCCTCAAGGGCCGCCCTGGCATCCTGCCTGTGAAGTGATTGTAATACCGTCGTAAGCTTGCTCTGGGATACCGATCCGGTCACAGCCAGAACATCTTCAATCGTTACCTCTTCTTCACTATAGGAGATCGCCTGGTCAAGAAGGCTCAGCGCATCTCTCATACCGCCTTCTGCCGTAAGGGCCACGATTTCCAGCGCCTCTCTGGAAATAGCGATTTCTTCTACCGTGGTTATCTTCTCCATACGCTCGACCATCGCTTTTTGTGAGATCCGTTTGAAATCAAAACGTTGACACCTGGAAATGATGGTGAGTGGAATCTTATGTGGCTCCGTGGTTGCCAGTATGAATATCACATGCTTTGGAGGCTCCTCGAGTGTCTTCAACAAGGCATTGAAAGCGCCCATGGAAAGCATGTGGACCTCATCGATAATGTAAACTTTATAAGGAACTGCACTTGGTGCATACTTCACCTTATCCCGGATTTCCCGGATCTGTTCCACTCCGTTGTTTGAAGCAGCATCGATTTCAAAGACATCTGAAATCGAACCGTCCTGGATACCTAAGCAGGCATCGCACTCGTTACACGGTTCCTTCACCGGGGAGCGTTCGCAGTTGACGGTCTTGGCGAAAATTTTGGCAGCACTCGTTTTCCCTGTACCCCGGGGTCCAGAGAATAAATACGCATGCGAAAATTTATCCTGCTCAATCGCATTCTGCAGTGTCCGTGTAATATGCGTTTGTCCGACGACTCCTTCAAAATTTCGCGGGCGCCATACGCGATATAAAGCCTGGTAGCTCATAGAACCGTTCTCCCTTAATAGTCTCTCTCTCATTATACCTGATTCAAGGTTGCGATGTGAACCTTCGAAAGTTTGTATAAAAAAGGAGCTGCTATGAATGGTTCATAGCAGCTCCTTGGTGGATCTTATGTAATGCCGTGCACCCATCTTCGATGATGTGGCCCTAAGCGTTACTTACGGTTATGGCTCGACCCAGGCACTCCCACGGCACACGGGAGAGACAGCTTACTGCTGCTTCCTTCCGGACCTGACAGGATTCACTGGTTCCCGTTGCGCAGGACCTGGGTGTCAACACCACTCACGTAAGGCAGACCTTAAGGCCGCACCACCTGGGATGGGGATTCGGCCTCGCTATAGCGGATTGCGAGTACAGGGCACCGCTACCTCCCCGCTTAGCACGGCATTAACAAGTATAGCGAGTTTTCGAGAAAAATGCAATGATTAAAAGCTGTTAATTATTAGATGAAGGCTTATTTTTCTTCATATTACGAAGGGTACGGAAGAATTGACGAAGCATCTCTCCGCATGTCTCTCCCAGCACATCCGGTATAACATCACATGTGTGATTGAATCGGTCGTCTTCTAATAAATTCAACAAAGTACCTGCACATCCCGCTTTCGGATCCCTTGCCCCGTAGACCACCCTTGGTATTCTTGATTGCAGGATAGCACCTGCGCACATCGGGCATGGTTCCAACGTGACATACAATGTACACTCTTCCAGTCTCCAGCTCCCGATTCGCTGGTTCGCCCTTTCAATGGCTATAAATTCAGCGTGAGAGGAAGCAAGTTGGGACATTTCTCTCTGGTTATATCCCGTTGCTATAATTTCGCCGTCTTTGACGATCACAGCTCCAATCGGAACTTCCCCTTCCTCTTCTGCTTTTTTAGCTTCTTCTAAAGCAAGTTTCATATAATGTTCATCCGCAAGCATGATGATCCTCCCATGATTTTAAAGAATAAATCCTTTTTCTCCTTACATACATTGTTAGAGATGAGAAAGGAGCGAACCGATATGCAAATCCACGTTGTGCAAGAAGGCGATTCCGTCTTCTCCATTGCCGGTCTCTATGATAGTACGCCAAACGCCATTATCGAGGCAAACGAACTGGAAACCCCAGGCGACCTTGTCGTCGGTCAGGCTCTGGTTATCCCGATCGTCGGGCAGTTTTATTTTGTCCAGCAAGGGGACAGCTTATATTCTATTGCTCAAAAGTTTAACACAACCGCTGAAAAACTTGCCCAAGTAAACGGCATCCAAATCGGAGCACCTCTTCCTGTAGGGTTGCGGCTTTATATTCCGGAAGAGCCTCCAAGCCCGATTACCGCAAATGCTTATATTGAGCCTTATGGGGGAGAAGTTTCCGATACACTGCGTACATCCGCTGAGAACAGGGCTGGATCATTGACCTATTTAGCACCCTTCAGCTACGAAATTCAAGAAGATGGTTCATTGAAAGCCCCGCCTCTTGATAATTTTAAAGAAATCGCTCAACAGAACGATACGGCTCTTATGATGGTCGTGACGAACCTCGCAGAGGATGGTTTCAATGCAGAGTTAGGAAGAAAAATTCTTTCTGATGAAGCTTTACAGGATAAACTCCTGGATAACATTATCCAAACAACCAAACAGGTCGGTTACCAGGATGTCCATTTTGATATGGAATTCCTCCCGCCGGAAATGAAAGAAAACTACAATCAATTTTTAAGAAAAGCCAAGAAACGGTTATCAGCAGAAGGACTTCTCATCTCGACTGCTCTTGCTCCGAAGACTAGTGCCGACCAGCAAGGGGCCTGGTATGAAGCGCATGACTATAAAGCCCACGGTGAAATAGTGGACTTCGTTGTCTTAATGACTTATGAATGGGGATATAGCGGCGGACCACCACGCGCGGTGTCCCCGATCGGTCCGGTGACTGAAGTCGTGGATTATGCATTGAGCGAAATGCCTGCAGAAAAGATTCTACTCGGACAAAACTTGTACGGATACGACTGGACGCTCCCTTATGAACCTGGAGGAGAATTCGCAAAAGCCATTAGCCCACAGCGTGCCATCCAGATCGCGAGAGAAAACAACGTTCCAATTTCCTATGACCAAAAAGAGCAGGCTCCTTATTTCACGTATACCGATTCCTCAGGAAAAGAACATGAAGTCTGGTTTGAAGATGCCCGATCCATCCAAAAGAAATTCGATTTGATCAAGAATCGTGGTCTCCTCGGCATCAGTTATTGGAAGCTTGGACTTTCCTTTCCGCAAAACTGGCTGCTTCTCAATGGTCAATTCAGCATCGACAAAAAATAATCACACCACCTGCCTATCGTTCGCTTCACGAGGAGGATCATAGATGGAAAATGACTAATCCAGATGAACAGTCGCTTACACAACCTGTAAGTGACTATTCTTCTTTTACAAAAGTCACGACCCGGCTCTTATACGCAGTTTCCTGAAAAGCATGGACCAGACCTTTTTCCTCAATTTCCTTCTTAGGCACAGGACGATAAGGAACGTCTATACTGAACGTACGTTCAAATGGGAAAGGCTGAATCGAGACCTTTTCTTCATCCACCCAGCGAGCGATCATCCCATCCGGTGCAAAATCAAAGGTCTGGCGGAAACCATTTTTGAACCATGACACCTCATTTTCCTTCGGGGTTCCGGGTTCCTGCATGCATACGTAGAGAGAAAGGTCATCGCAAAATTGCAGGCGGCGGAAATGTAGGTCATAAACATCGTAGGGGACATCCATTTCCATTGATTCAAACAACTGATGCTGCCGTTTTTTTTCTTCTTTCAAAAAAGATTGAATAGCAGGATCCTCGTCCTCTTCAGAAAAGAAGGAAGCATAATGCATACTGCAAAGCATCCCTGCGTATAAAGATTGTCCAGATACTTCCTTGATCCCCCGCTGATAGGCCTGAAGCTTTTCCTTCAGAGGGTAATCCACGAACGTATAAGGACGCTTCTTCTCATCATTCCATAGAGGCTGCTCATCCAGTGGAATCCACGCTCGATCATGTTGGTGGATGGCCCAATCCGCTTCTTCTCTCAGTTTTGAGCGGAGCAAAAAATTGTTTTTCCATTCAGCGACAATCCTAGCAGAAATTTTTGCATGTTCGTGTTGAGGAATCATATGAAACTCTTTTTCTTTTTCGATAACGATCATCGTTTGGTCCTCCTTCTAACAACTACAAGTATGTACGAAAACAAAACGGTCATGGTCTTCTTTACATTATATAGGAAGTTGGCCGCCCTCTCTACAAAACGAGTTCATAAAATTCGGACACTTCACTAATCTTCTCTATCTTTTAATTCCCCTTCCATTCGGTTTCAAGAAGGTGATATTAAATTTTGATGGGATAAAAAAAGACCATGGGGAGAGGTTCCCTCATGGTCTTCCCTTCTTTATTTCAAGAGTTTTAATGCTTCTTGGTTGAATGCAGGTATGTCATCGGGTTGACGGCTTGTAACCAGCTGGTTCTGGCACACCACTACTTCTTGATCCTGATAATTAACACCCGCATATTCCATATCCACAGCTATGGACTTGAATCCTGTAGCCGTACGCCCTTCAAGAGATTTGGCTGTAATCAACAACTGAGGGCCATGACAGATGGCAAAGACCGGTTTCTTTTCATCCATAAAGTGCTTAGCGAACGATACGAATTTCTCGTCCCCGCGTAAAAGGTCCGGCGAGAAACCACCTGGGATGAACAGGGCATCAAAGTCTTCAGGTTTCACATCGGCTATGGATGTATCGATTTTCACTGATGCTTCCCCCTGTTTTCCTTCCACTTCTTTTCCCGCTTCCCATTCAATCGTTGTGACTTCGTGTCCCTCTTTTGAAAAAGCCTCGGCCGGTTGTGTGTATTCTACATCCTCAAACATTGACGTCATGACGCAAGCGATTTTACTCATATCTACATCATCTCCTTGAATGTATGGTTGAATTTGAATACATTGAATAATTTCCCGTGTACGATGATTTTAAACCGAATTTCCACTAAATGGCTACTGGTGTTCTTTCATCGAAAATTGTTGGAAAGTGGTATCGGACTGATTGCGATATACTTTTTTTCCTGCGATGGTATTGATGATATGGACATTTCTGTGTACAGATAAACCTAAGTTCGTAGCCCCTGCGCCGTGCGAGTGGACAAGGTTTGTCAATGTAAAGAAATGATGGTCATGATGCTCGTGGAAACAAAGCCGGTAATCACGCGACACTTTATACATTCCTTCCTCTTCCCATTCGATCTTATCCTTGAAACGTTTCATGAACCAATCCGGAAAATGAGGTTTGTAGCCTGTGGCAAGTACGACTTTTTCTGTTGGATACGTGTACTCGACCTCTTCCTGCCATTGCTTGCATTGTAAATGATACCCGTCCTCTTTGGCCTCGATTCCTGTAATTTCAGTCATAGGCTGGATCAGAACACGGCTGTCCTGCATCCCTGCTGTTCGATGATAAAGCTTCGTGTAAAGCCTTGTCAGTGTATCAGGATCTATCCCTTTCCGGAGAGGACCAAGCGTGTCCAACGCACCCTTGCGCTGTTGAAAGCTCAATTCATGAAAATAATCCACGAACTCAGGTGTGAACATTTCTTGTGCGAACTTAGCCGTATCCAATTGAAAAAGCCCACCGGATCTTGTGAAAAGGCTCAGCTTCATATCCGATTGTCGGTCTTGCTCTTCCAACAGGTCGAGAAACACCTCCAGGGCACTCTGACCAGAACCTACAACACTCACATGCTTCGCTTTCAGTAAATTGTCTTTTTCAAAAAGGTAGCGGCTCGTGTGCATAACATCCTCATTAGGCAATTGATCCATCCCATCCAAGATCAACGGTTCACTTCCCGTGCCCATGACAACGTGCCTGGCTTTGAAATGCTTTTCCTCATCCGTTGCTGTTTCCTTCACGACGACCTCATAATGAGGAATGTCTGCTTCGTTATGATCCATAACGTCAATAACCGTGTGACCGAAATAAAGGTCATCAAGCTGTCCAGCCACCCATTGCATATAGTGGTTGTACTCTTGACGAGGGATTTCAAAATGTCTATGGAAAAAGAAAGGAAACATTCGATCATGCTCGTGAAGATAATTCATAAAGGTGTAAGGACTCTTGGGATCTGCAAACGAAACAAGATCCGCCAAAAACGGGACCTGAAGATCCATTGTTTCGATAAGCATGCCCGGATGCCAGATGAATTCCGGTGTTTGATCAAAAAAAACAGCATCCAATTCTTCCGTTTGATCGACTAAGGCAGCCATACCTAAATTATAAGGCCCTATTCCTATTCCGATGACATCATACATTTTATTTTCCATTCCATCACTTCCTTGTACCCTCTATTTTCCCTTGGATGTTTGGTTTGATTCCTTCCATAGCCGGTCCAAAACAATGACAAGGACAGTCCCGACAAGCAATCCGTTGCTTAATAGATTTTGTAAAATGGCGGGTACTCCTTCAAAAGCTTCTGGAGGTAGAAACATCAGGCCGATTCCCAGTAAGAAAGAAAGGCCTAAAATCATTAATCTCCGTTCATCCAGTGGTTCGCTCGTCATATTTGATAAGCCAAGACCCATTAATTGGACAAAGGTAGCGAGGAGAGCGGCATTAGCTACAGGAGCTGGTATACCTGAAATAAACCCCACCACAGGGGGAAAAAAAGAGAAAGTCACTAACAATAGAGAAGCATATAAAAAAGGGCGTTTCCTTTTCTGACCGGTCAGCTGCATGAATCCCGATGACGAAGCAAGAGAAACATTGGCAACAGCTGAAAAAGCAGCAGCGATGCCGTGGTTGATTCCAAGAAAACTACTCCCTTTATTCACTTGATCATAGGTGTACTGAGGCTTTCCATAAACGGTATGACTCACCGCAATAATAGAAGCCACCAAATTCGACAGGAGAATCACGGCAGTAATGAATCCTAACGGCAGCGTTCCCCAGGTCAGTTGAGGTGGACCCCATGCAAAAACCTCAGGTAATGAAAAAACAGATAGATCTGCCCTTTCCTGATCATTTCCATTGAAAGTCATGGCATACAATACCCAACCGAACGCAATTCCAATCAAAACAGCGAAACTTTTCAACCATCCCCTAGCCATTACAGAGAGTCCAATGACCAATCCGAGCGTAACAAAAGCCACGAGCGCTTGTTTCCCATCCACAGTTCCTGTAGACTGCTGGATTCCAAGCATCCCTTGTAAGAAAGTTCCGCTCAACTGTATAGTCAACAAAAATAGAAAGGCCCCTGTCACAAGCGGTGTAAAAACATAAAGAACCTTATGCGACAATCGGAAGACTCCGAATAGAAACAAAAAGATCCCTGTCCAAATCATAGTCCCCTGCAGGATTTGCAAGGTTTCCAGATAACTGTCTCCAGACTGCGCACCGCTGTAAGCCATCACAGCAAAAATACTGATCCAAATGCCTGCGGGACCTTCCATAATCGGAAGGCGGTGCCCCAATACCCCTTGTAAAAATGATGCAACTCCTACGACAAAAAATGTCCTTTGCATCAAACCAGACACTTCATTGAAATTCAATTCAAAAATCGAACCGATCACTATGGGAAGAGCTACAGCACTCGCCAATAGGAAGACAAACCATTGAACAGTCTCCAAAGAACGGTCTACAAATAGTGAAGATTCTTGTTTTAACATTGTGCCACCTGCATTCTATGTAAGTTACAACCACATCTTACCATAGGATGAAACGAATTTATGTTCTCACGCACGCTTGTTCCACGTGAAACAAGACGATGAATATGAGAAAAGCACAGCCCTTAGAGGACTGTGCTTTCGTCTATTACTCTTCAAGCGTAGATGTATCGCCAGTCGGCAACCCAAGCTCCCATGATTTCAAGAGACGTCTCATAATTTTACCACTTCTCGTTTTAGGAATCGTATCTTTGATTTCGATTTCCCTAGGCGCAGCATGTGCGCTCAAGCCTTTTTTAACGAATTGGCGGATGTCCTCAAGCAATTCATCGGATTGTTCGTGCCCTTCTCTAAGGGTGATAAACGCTTTAATGATTTCCCCGCGTTCCGGGTCAGGCTTTCCGATGACTCCCGCTTCCGCTACAGCTTCGTGTTCGATCAATTTACTTTCTACTTCAAATGGTCCTACACGTTCGCCTGATGTGTTGATCACATCATCTAAACGACCTTGGAACCAGAAGTAGCCGTCTTCATCTTTATAAGCACTGTCCCCGGAAACATACCAGCCATTCAAGAAATAACTTTCATATTTCCCTGGATTCTTCCAGACGGCACGCATCATAGAAGGCCATCCTTCCTTAATCGCAAGGTTGCCCATTTGATTGGCCGGTAGTTCATTTCCTTCATTATCAACAATCGCCGCTTCCACTCCAGGGAATGGTTTCCCCATGGATCCCGGGCGCATATCCATTGCAGGATAGTTACAAATCAACATACCACCTGTCTCTGTCATCCACCATGTATCGTGAATACGCAGGTCGAAAGCTGAAAGTCCCCATGTTACAACTTCAGGGTTCAATGGTTCCCCTACACTCAACACGTGACGTAGCGATGAAAGGTCATGTTTCTTGGCTACTGCTTCTCCGGCACTTAAAAGCTTACGAAAAGCTGTAGGTGCAGAGTACCAGACAGACACTTGTTTATCAGAAATCGTTCCATACCAGTCATCTGGACTGAAGCGGCCGCCACGAACGACATTCGTCACCCCATTCAACCATGGAGCGAAAATTCCGTAGCTTGTCCCTGTTACCCAGCCTGGGTCTGCAGTACACCAGTAAACATCATCCTCTTTAAGATCGAGAACCCATTTTCCTGTCTGATAATGTTGAAGCATTGCATTGTGGACGTGATAAACACCTTTTGGTTTACCTGTTGAACCGGATGTATAGTGAAGAAGCATCCCGTCTTCAAGATCGACCCATTCAATATCAAATTCTTCTGAAGCCTTCTTCATTTCTTCATCGTAAGAAATATAATTTCCCGGAGCATCCCCACCTACTAGGACGACCTGTTTTAAGTTTGGAAGCTCGTCTGCCGGTACACGTTCCAGCAGGTCAGGCGTCGTGATCAGCATAGTAGCTTCGCTATCTTCCAAACGATCCCGAACCGCCTGCTCCATAAATGCTTCAAACAGGGGCCCAGCAATAGCTCCTACTTTCAGAATACCAAAGAACGTCGCATAGAACTCCGGGCTCCGCGGCATAAAGAGAAAGACACGGTCCCCTTTTTCTATGTTATGTTTTTTCAATACATTCGCAAATTGGTTACTTTTTATCTTTAAGTCTTCGAATGTCAGAGTTTCTTCACGATCCGGTGCAGAATAAATTAAAGCCGCCTGATCTTTCTTATCAGGGTTTTCTGCATGACGGTCGATAGCTTCATATGCGATGTTCACTTTACCCGTTTCATTCCAGGTGAATTGTTCTTTTACTTCTTCCCACTGGAAATTCTCGTACGCTTTTGTGTAGTTTTCCATGTTGTGATTGCCCGATCTAGCTGGAATTGGTTTCATATCCATATTCATCATCACCTCATAAGAATGTTTTTGTAAACGTTTTCCCTTTGTGGCTGAAGAAAGCTCTGATTCTTTCAGAGCCACGAACTGCATATTTTTCTGAAAATTTTATGAATTACTTCTATTGTAGTAAATTTCCGTTCATATTTAAAGTGATATCTCCAAAGATTTACAGAATTAGGTCACTCGAACGAGGTAAATTGACAGTATTCGCGCGTGTTAATATAATAAATATCAGTTAAAAACTTATGAACGAGGTTTCTTAGCCAACCCCTCGATAAAAAACTAAGGACCACGTCTTCTAACAAGCCGCAGCCCTTAGCCGCTGTGGCTTTTTTATTGGATACTACAAGGAAAAAGGAGCATGCCCCATGCCAGGACGCAATGATCAAGCACTTGATTTATCCCTTCTCGGGAACCAGGGGACATCCTATTCGTTTGAGTACGACCCTGATGTCCTTGAAACATTCGACAACCAGCACCCAAACCGTGACTACTTCGTGAAATTCAACTGTCCAGAATTCACGACTTTATGTCCGAAAACACGCCAACCCGATTTTGCAACCATCTATATCAGTTACATTCCAGATGTTAAAATGGTGGAAAGTAAATCGCTGAAGCTCTATTTGTTCAGCTTCCGGAATCATGGAGACTTTCATGAGGATAGTGTCAATACGATCATGAATGATCTGATTGAGTTGATGGACCCACGCTATATTGAAGTATGGGGGAAATTCACTCCGCGCGGGGGGATTTCTATCGATCCTTACTGCAATTATGGGAAACCGGGCACGAAGTTTGAACAGATGGCTGATCATCGCCTGATGAATCATGACCTGTATCCTGAAAAAATTGATAACCGCTAAAAAAAGAGCTGCGATCTCCATCGCAGCTCTTTTCCTATTATTGCTGATCATCATTATACTGCATATACACGACCTGGGTAACAAGGAAATCTTCCATCCCATGTTTACCATCGGCGCCACCGAGTCCTGATTTCCTCATTCCGGCATGATATCCTTGGACAGCTTCAAAATTCTCACGGTTGATGAAGGTTTCTCCGAATTTCAATTCATTCACAACCCGCATTGCTTCATTCATATCATTCGTATAGACAGATGATGACAGGCCGTATTCGGTATCGTTTCCTTTTTCAATCGCTTCATCCAGTGTCTTGAATGTCGTTACTGGAATAACCGGACCGAAAATTTCTTCCTGCATGATTTTCATGTCGTGCGTAACATTTGTTAGAATCGTAGGCTTATAAAAATATCCTTTATTCAGATCTCCTCGTTCTCCCCCGATTTCAACTTTCGCTCCAGCATCCACCGCTTCTTTAACCATACTCTCGACTTCTTTTAGACGATCCATACTCACAAGGGGGCCAACATCCGCTTCCTTATTTTCACGCGGGTCATCCATCGTTACGGACTCAAATTTATGACGTAAATTGGCGAGCAGTTCTTCAGCTACACTTTCATGTACATACACACGCTCAGCATTTGTACAAGCCTGGCCATTGTTTGCTAGACGGGACGTTGTAATGCTTTCAGCCGCAACATTAAGATCAGCATTCGCTGTTACTATCGCAGGTGCTTTACCTCCCAGTTCAAGGTTTACCTTAGTAATGTTCTGTGCGGCAGCTTCCATTACCTTTGTCCCTGCCGCAACACTCCCTGTCATCGTTACCATATGCACCTTCGGATGAGAAGCAAGGGTATTCCCTATTTCTGAACCTGTCCCTGTAACGACGTTATAAACCCCTTTTGGAACAGACTCCATAGCGTCGACAATTTTCGTGAACTCCATAGCTGTATTCGGGGTCTGCTGGCTTGGTTTCAATACTAAGGTATTTCCTGTTACCAATGCTGTAGCCACTTTACGTGCCAGGATGAATACAGGGAAATTCCATGGAACGATACCGGCAACGACTCCGATTGGTTTCTTATAAATGAAGATGTTCTCATTCTTCCGATCACTAGGGACAATTTCCCCTTCTATCCTTCGTGCCCATTCTGACATATAACGGAAATAATCGATAGCAAGATCGACTTCTCCACTTGCAAGCTCATGATCTTTCCCTTGTTCCTGTTGTAGCAAATCAATGAAAGTAGCACGATTATCTTCTAAACGATCTCCAAGCTTCCACCGCCCGGTTTACATCTTCTTCAGTCCCTTTAGGAATCTTGGAAATGACCTCTTCTGTTGCCGGGTTTAAAACCTCTATCCATTCTGAACCATTCGATTCTGTGTATTCACCATTAATATAAAGCTTATGTTCCTGCATGTTTTGGACCTCCTGTTCACATTTACCATTTTCATTCCCCTTGAGACCGAGAATAAACAAAACAGTGTTCACTAAATGAATTATTTCATAGCCTTTTCGCAGAGGAAGGTTTGTCCATCTACAGCAGAAAACTGTTCTCATCCCCATTATCAGCCAAATAAAAAAGCCCTGTTTCTCAGGGCTTTTACCATTCGAGGATGAATCCTTTAATTTTTTTACCACCATGGCCTTCCGCTTGCTGCTCAGCTTCAAAGTATGGATTCTCTTCTTTGAAATGATACGTAATACTCTCAGGTTTCAAATAAAGCTTATACTCAAGATCCGTGACCTTCGGCAGGGAAATGTCAGCAACGGTTGATTGGTCCCCCTCATCATCAATAAGCAGAATATCCACGTGATCATATCCATGAGCAATCAAATGTTCTTTTAAATCCATAAACGACTCCTCCGTCCAATTAATCTAGTCCTTCCATTCCCCTTTTCCTGCCGTTAGAAACGTTTGATTCTATGTATCAGCGGGAAGATTTTCCCGCCATTTTTATTCCTTAGTATCCGTACCCACGGCCACCTACAAAAGATGCACCGATGATGATCAAAAGGATGAACAAAACAACCAATAGCGCGAAACCGCCACCGTATCCTCCGCTCATTCCATTCCCTCCTCTCTTTCTTACCTTACTAACTTATTCAGAAGGTTTTAATAAGTAAGGGCGAGAGCGGATTTTTTTATTTTTTCATAATTTCCATCACAGAATCAAAAAGGAAAGACACGCTTGAGAGAAAGAAACGCAAAGTATATAGACTGAAGGAAAAATGCAGTTCCCCATAGCGGCGCAGGAACAAACTTTGTTAGTCGCGCAAGGTTTGCTGCATCTCCTGCCTGCTGTGGTGCTACAAAACTGACCCACATGATTTCAAATGCACTCGTAACCGATTCTACCAGGACGAGAGAGGCTAAAAATAATAAAACATACTCCATCAATTGGTCATGGCCGGTCCTTAACAACCAAAGGAACCCTGCACCAAACGTTACGATCCAAAAGAGTCCATATACATTCCTGACCCAGAAGAGTAAATTGACGGCTAAAAACGCAAGTAAAAGGTACATCATCCATTTATACTGCCCTCGACTGATCAGGAAAAAGAAAAGAAAGGCGAAGAAAGAAGCAAATACATAGCCTGCCATGCTCGTCAGTCCCTGTCCGATCCATGAGGTATGGCCGGTTAAAGCGTATCCTGAAGTGTTCGGGAACAAGGAAACCCTCCTGACTTCCCCACCTGTAAGGAGAGCCATAACAGAATGCCCACTCTCATGGATCATCGTATTCAAAACAGCAAAATATTTTCCTACCACTGGGAGCTGTGTCAGAATCAAAGCAATAATAAGTGTCGAAATCACCTGGAATTTCACGAAAACTCCTCCTTTCTCCTTGACCTTTTCATCGCTTTCTACTTTCATATAACGTATCTTTAACATAGAACCTATGGAAACAAAGGGGAATAACTATGCGGACGAAAACATTGATTTCAGTGACATTGATTTTACTATTTATGGCCAGCTGTACCTCTCAATCGGAATCCAGCGAACCGACCCTAAGGGTTGCAGCTGCTGCTAGTCTGCAGGATGTCATGGAAGAGCTCATTCCTATATTCGAAGAAACATACGATGTAGAGGTTGAGGCGGTCTACGGCAGCTCAGGGAAACTAGCGAGACAGATTGAACAAGGAGCTCCGGTGGACGTTTTTCTATCTGCAGACCTCCGGTGGACTGACTTTCTTCAAGAAAATCATCTTGTGGAACCGGAAACGTACACCGAATTCGCCACCAATCGACTCGTTCTCATCACCGCTAAATCGGCAACACCTTTCCATAATCTGAAAGACCTGGACTTATCACCGGAAGAAAAAGTCGCCGTTGGCAATCCGGATAGCGTACCTGCTGGTACCTATACGAAGCAAGCCTTGGAAAAGATTCAACTTTGGAATGGGCTGCAGGGAAAGGTCGTATTTGGAAGTGATGTAAGACAGGTGCTCGCTTATGTAGAGTCCGGAGAAGTGGAGTACGGATTTGTATATGCAAGTGATGCAGTGATTTCTGATACAGCATCTGTCCTAACAAGAATAGACACGTCTCTTCATGATTCGATCCTTTATCCTGGAGTCATTATTTCAGAGAGCCGGACTAAGGAACAGGGGCGTCACTTCCTTTCCTTCTTAAAAAGTGACCAGGCGACAACATTCTACAAAGATTACGGATTCAATCCCACGAGAGGTGGAAAGATAGGAAAATGAATGTCGAACCTCTTTTATTGTCATTAAAGGTAGCCAGTATCGCTACAGGACTTGTGTTCATTATTGGTATATTGACCGCACGGCTGATTTCCAGAAAATTATTTCCCGGGAAAAGTATCATCGAATCGATGCTTCTCCTTCCTCTCGTTCTGCCTCCTACGGTTATCGGATTTGCTCTTCTCTACTTATTCGGAAAAAATGGATGGGTCGGAAAGTGGCTCATGGCCTGGTTTGATCTTCAGGTGGTATTTTCATGGACAGGTGCTGTTATCGCTTCAGCGGTCGTCTCTTTTCCTCTCATGTATCAAAGTGCATCTGCCGCTTTCGAAAACTATGATCAGAACCTTGAGAACGCGGCTTTGACGATGGGGGCTTCAAAACTTAAAATATTCTTTACCATTTCCCTGCCTTTAGCATGGCCCGGGTTGCTTGCCGGCTTAGTCATGAGCTTTGCACGTTCGCTTGGCGAATTCGGGGCAACATTGATGATTGCAGGTTATATTCCAGGAGAGACGGATACCATCCCTCTGGCGATCTATTTTGCAGTCGAATCAGGTCGAATGGAAGAAGCTCTCATGTGGGTCATCGTTATTCTCTCTCTCGGTTTCAGTGCTGTCTTATGGTTGAACACGTGGAGCCGTAAGAAGATTAATTTTGTGAGGAATATAAAAAAAAGCTGAAGCTTTTCAAGCTTCAGCCAGCGCCCCCGGCAGGATTCGAACCTGCGGCACACGGTTTAGGAAACCGATGCTCTATCCCCTGAGCTACGGGGGCAAATGAACGTACGAGTAATATTATACAAAACAAACCAAAGATTGCAAAGGAATTAAGGCTTAAAAATGTTCTTCGGATGTTACCTCCAACGATCGTATATGATAAAATGTTATTTGTCTGTCTAAAAGTATCGTATTTTGTAAGTGAGTGGCGGACACTCACGTTTTTTGAATTGAGTTTGAAGGAGGAAAAGAGATGGGAGATTTACCTTTCATATCAGTTGAAGGGCCCATTGGGGTTGGGAAAACGTCTCTGTCTAAAAAGCTCGCCTCCCAGTTTGATTTTCATTTGCTGAAGGAAATCGTTGAGGAGAACCCATTTTTAGGCAAGTTTTATGACAATATTGAAGAATGGAGCTTCCAAACAGAGATGTTCTTCTTGTGCAATCGATTCAAGCAACTCGAAGACATCGACCGGAAATATCTTCAATTGGGAAAGCCTGTAGTCGCTGATTATCATATATCCAAAAACATGATTTTCGCTCAGCGGACATTAAGAGAAGAACAATTTGACAAATATGCTCAAATTTTTGATATATTGACACACGATATGCCTAAACCGAATATGGTTGTCTACTTACACGCGAGTTTAGATACCCTTCTAGAACGCATCCGCATGCGTAACCGTGATGTAGAGGCAAATATTCAACCTTCTTATCTTGAACAACTCTCTCAAGACTACGAAGACTTCATGAGACACTTTGAAGCTACTCACCCGGATATTCCTGTGATTCGCTTGAACGGGGATCATTTAGACTTCGTGAAACATCAGGACGATTTAAATTATATTGTTGATCAAGTAGAGCAGCATTTAAATAAAGGAGAAGTTATCAAATGAATGCACGTGAACGCTTTGGAATTCCACATGACAGCGTCATAACGATCGCAGGTACGGTCGGTGTTGGGAAATCTACGATGACAAACGCTCTCGCTGATGCCCTTAATTTCCGCACCTCCTTTGAGAAAGTCGATACAAATCCTTATCTCGATAAATTTTATCAAGACTTTGAACGTTGGAGCTTCCATTTACAAATATATTTCTTAGCCGAACGCTTCAAAGAACAGAAGAAAATCTTCGAATACGGCGGTGGGTTCATTCAGGATCGCTCGATTTACGAAGATACGGGAATCTTCGCCCGCATGCACTACGAAAAAGGCACCATGTCCGCAACCGATTATGAAACGTATCGCAACCTGTTTGATGCGATGGTAATGACACCTTATTTCCCACATCCAGATCTTCTCATCTATTTGGAAGGTTCGTTCGATGATATTCTCACACGCATCAAGGAACGTGGACGCCCTATGGAACAAGAAACACCAATTGAATATTGGGAAGAAATGTTCAAACGTTACGACAATTGGATCGATAATTTCAATTCATGTCCTGTCCTTCGGCTCAATATCGCTGATTATGATGTGCTGAATGATAAAACAAGTATTGAACCGGTGCTAGAAAAAATCGGGCACTTTATCCAACAATCACGAAAATGGCGATCCAGTCATTTATTAACGTAATGACCTGCGAAAAACTCCTGTACGTTCAACCAACGTCAGGAGTTTTTTTATGCTTTATGTCAGCGAAGAAGTGCTCTCGGTTTTGGAAGAATCAACTTCAAGGGATTTGTTTATGTTTAAGGCCTGCAGGTGGAAAAGGGCATTGAACCAACCGTGAAGGTCACCCCCGCCCCGCTTCAACAACACACTTAAACACCGTCCTGATTACCGATACTTTGTCTGTAATCATCTATCATCTTTCGGTGGCTCCCAATCATTCTTTCCGGAAGCTCCTCGGGGTCAAAAAATTTCACCTGGACGGTTTCTTCTCGATCGAATGCACAATGGTCGTTGTAATGAACCGTAAAGTAGGCGGTTGTCACCACATAAAACTCATCCCCATTCGGGGCTCGACTGAATTGATCTTCCCCCGAGTAAACATTCAATAATTGCAGGTTTTCGACAGTATAACCTGTTTCTTCAAGCACCTCACGTTTCGCCACTTGTTCGGTGCTTTCTCCAAGTTCCATTAAACCTCCAGGGAGGCCCCACACACCTTCAGGAGAGGTACGTTCCTGCAGCAAAATTCGGCCTTTAGAATCAAGAATGATGACCACTGATCCAACTAAAATAATGGGGCGGTGCCCTATAATAGCACGCAATTCCTCTATATATCCCATTCGATCCCTCCTCTTTCCATCGTTTCTATTATAACAATAGAAAAGGACCCCACTATATAGTGGGGTCCTTGATATAACCTATTGTTCCATCGTATTTAACAGTTTTGTTAAGAGGACAGCTCCCCCCACCATCCCTGCACCGATCCACGGGGTATGAACGATACCAATCGTATCCACAATGACACCGCCCACGGAAGACCCCACAGCGATTCCCACATTAAAAGCAGCAATATTCAATGCCGAAGCTACGTTGACTGCAGAAGGAACATATTTTTCAGCTAATTGAACCACCAGAATCTGCAAAGCAGGTACGTTCATAAAAGCAAATAACCCCATGAAAAACAAGACAATAAGACTCAACACTTTAAATGGAAGGACGAAGGCAAAAAGGAGCAAGACGATCGCCTGCAGCACAAACATCCAAAACAACGCTTTGATCGGCTTTTTATTGGAAACTTTTCCGCCAATCGTATTTCCGATCGCCACCGCAACTCCATAAATAAGCAGGATCACACTGACAAACGTCGGATCGAAACCTGTCACTTCTTCTAGTAAAGGAGCAAGATACGTGAAAGCAACAAACGTTCCGCCATATCCTAATCCTGTAATGGAGAAGGAGAGCAGAATTCTTTTTTCTGTTAGTATTCTTAATTGGTCACGAAAGCTTGCAGGAGGGGATTCTTCCAGGTTTTTCGGGACAAGCAAAGCACTTGCTAAGATGCCGATTACGCCAAGCAAAGCTACACCGGCAAATGTCGCCCTCCAACCAAAGGTTTGTCCAATAAATGTTCCTAAAGGGACACCGGTCACGGTTGCAACCGTCAATCCGGTAAACATAAAGGCAATCGCACTTGCCCGCTTATGCTCAGGGACTAAGCTTGCTGCAATGGTGGACCCGATTGAAAAAAATATGCCGTGAGAAATAGCAGTGATGATCCTCGCTACTAAAAGCAGGGAAAAACTTGTTGAAAGGGAAGCTACAAAATTACCAAAAATAAAGACAACCATCAGTGCCAGCAATAAGTTTTTCCGGCTCATCTTATTGGTCAGTGCCGTCAAAACAGGAGCTCCCACAGCAACACCGATCGCATATCCGGAGATCAACATGCCGGCCAATGTAATAGATATAGAAAGGTCGCCGGCCATCGTTGATAACAAACCGACAGGCACAAATTCTGTCGTCCCTATTCCAAACGCACTAATAGCCAGAGCTATTAAAGCAAATGGAAAATTTTTTGATTGATGATCCAGAGAATTTTCTTTACGATTCTCAGCATATGAACTCATTATTTTCCTCCTCACAAAATAAATAAGAATGAAAACTGCACGTTATGTCTTCAAGGCGCCTCGAAGCAACAAACCTTATTATGATGTCTGTTATAAACGTTGGGAAGTACGCACTTGTATGTACTATAGGTACTTGAAAGTAACATTTGGACAAAATAAGGGCTCATAGGAATAGTCATGCAAAATCTTTTTCACCCATGTTTCTTTGGTGTATAGTGAATCAACGGAAATACATGCTAAAAAGAAACGTAGAATCCCTGCGGGAGGTATGAACCATGCCAAAATATAATATACCGGTCGAAGCTGCCCTCGAAGTCATCGGAGGAAAGTGGAAGGTCGTCATTTTATGTCATTTGATTGAAAATAAACGCCGTACGAGTGAACTGAAACGATTGATGCCACGCATCACTCAGAAAATGCTCACTCAACAGCTGAGAGAATTAGAAAGGGATGGAGTTATTAAGCGGATCGTCTATAACCAGGTGCCACCTAAGGTGGAGTATGAACTGACGGAATATGGATGGACGTTAAAAGGGGCCTTAGATATGTTGTGTGCCTGGGGGGAGCAGCATATTGAAAAAACTTACCCCAATAAAGAAGAGGTTTTATTGGATTCTTAAAATAAAGGCTCTGTTAAAGTTCAGTGTTGATATTTGCATCAACGGATGGAAGGGACAATGAATGATAGGGTGTCGAAACCTTTTGATGATCTACTTTCACGATCCAACCATTGAATCTTGTTGGATTATTATTTCGAAACGGAGCCTTTCGCTAAATGGCAGGATTGTTGAAGACTTGATTTCGAGACTTCTGTGTGGTGGATAGGGCTGCGGGGAATGACTCGCTTTCCGCGGGAGCGCGGTGAGCGAGTCATTCCCCGCAGCCCTTTGCCATATAAGTGTCTCGAAACCACTACTTGAAAAATCAGCTTGTATGGGTAAGAGAAGGGAATGATATCATCTCTACCCTATTAACGTTTAGCATACGCAAATGCTTGATACTACGCACGATCTGCCCGCCTAGGGGAGAAGAATTGGAAACTTACGAATCCATACAGATGTTCGAACCTCAACCATTCAAGCTCACTCTTTTCAAAGTGGTTTCGAGACACTTATAAGGGAAAGGGGGCGGAGGGAAACGGTGAGACTCCTATGGGACGTGTGGGACAGGTGAGACCCCGGAAGGCGTAGCCTGAGGAGGCTCACCGCCCGCCCCATGGAAAGCGAACCTTTTCCCGGATCCCCTAGAATCACACAAACATCTCGAAGCTGAGTCTTCAAGAAAAGGGAGCTTTCGTTGAATAAGCCAAAATAAAAAAAGCCCCCACCAATATCATGCCGGGTGAGGACTTTACTCTTTTTCCATTCAATGGATAAACAAAATAAAAAAATCGTTACAAGAAGTAACGATTTTTGTTCTATAAATCTCCAATATTTATGCGCTATTGTTGAAAATAATATGGCGGAGGAGGAGGGATTCGAACCCCCGCGGGGCGTAAACCCCCTGGCGGTTTTCAAGACCGCTCCCTTCAGCCGGACTTGGGTACTCCTCCGTGTGACCGACAATGAATATAATATCATGGTTGTCCGCATCCGTCAACAAAATCTTTTAATTTTTTCAAAAAGAAGTTGTTGTCGAACAATCACGAAAAATTATCACTTCGTAATTATACAAATTCCCTTCAACAGAGTCAAGAGTGATCCGCACGCTCCATCTCCATAATATAAAACCGAGAAAAACGCCTGGAACCATGAATAGGATACAGACGCTTTTCCTGTTTCATCTTTCTTGTTCGTCTTACTTAATTATTTCTTTTCCACCCATATACGGACGAAGAACTTCCGGCACCATGACCGTTCCATCTTCCTGCTGATAATTTTCCAGAATAGCTGCTACGGTACGGCCGATCGCCAGCCCTGAACCGTTCAACGTATGGACGAACTCAGGCTTCCCTTTATCTTCTCTACGGAAGCGGATGCCTGCACGACGCGCCTGGAAATCTTCGAAGTTAGAGCAAGAACTGATTTCACGATAGGTCTCCTGGCTCGGGATCCACACTTCAATGTCGTATTTCTTAGCTGCTGTAAAACCAAGGTCCCCCGTACACATGCTCATCACACGGTATGGAAGTTTCAACAGCTGAAGGACTTTTTCTGCATGACCTGTCAATTCTTCAAGGATATCATAGGACTCTTCCGGCTTTGCCAACTGTACAAGCTCGACTTTATTGAATTGGTGCTGGCGGATCAATCCTCTTGTATCACGACCGGCAGAACCTGCTTCAGAACGGAAATTCGTGCTGAAGGCTACGAATTTTTGCGGGAGGTCTTCAACAGATAAAATTTCTTCTCTATGGAAGTTTGTGACTGGAACCTCAGCAGTTGGGATAAGGAAATAATCCCAGTCTTCGATCTTAAAGGCGTCTTCTTCAAATTTAGGTAATTGACCTGTACCAGTCATCGCTGTACGGTTGACCATTTGTGGTGGCAGCATTTCCTGATAGCCATGTTCATCTGCATGCAGATCCATCATGAAATTAAGTAACGCACGCTCTAAACGGGCGCCTAAGCCTTTGTAGAATACGAAGCGGCTTCCAGTAACCTTGGACGCTCTTTCAAAGTCAAGGATGCCTAAATCTGTCGCTACGTCCCAGTGGGGTTTCGCTTCAAAATCGAAAGTCGGGATCTCCCCGGCTTTTCGCGCTTCAATATTGTCTTCTTCATCTCCGCCGACCGGTACACTTTCGTGAGGAATGTTCGGGATAGATAATAGAAGCGTTTCAAGCTTCTCTTCGACTTCTTTCAACTCAGTATCAAGAGTCTTAATGCGATCGCCGACTTCGCGCATTTCTTTAATTTTATCATCCGCGTCTTCCTTCGCTTTCTTCAGCTGGGAAATTTCTTTAGACACTTCATTACGTTTTGCTTTCAATTCTTCTGCTTCCTGAATCAGTTCGCGGCGCTTGCTGTCCAAATCACCAAAGGCATCCAAGTCCGTGAGGTCTTCTCCACGATTTTGCAGTTTTCCTTTTACTTCTTCAAAGTTCTGCCGTAAATATTTCATATCCAACATGTTTATTTCCTCCTTTATTTATTCTCTTTGATTTTTTATAAAGCTAAACAAAAAAAGCTCCCGTCCCTAATAAGGGACGAGAGCTTTGGTTTAAGCTTCCCGCGATACCACCCAAGTTGAAGGTACACTTGACCTCCCGGCTTCACTCATAACGGTGAGTACCGGTCCAACCTACTCCTTTCAGTCGGACACTCAAGGATGGATTCACATGGCTTCTTCATCAGTTCACACCGGCCACTGACTCTCTTAGAGAAGAAGGGACATGTTACTAGTTCCTGTCATCGCGTTACATGATTGTTTGTGTTACATAAGATTAGCGGATTAAGAATTATAATGCAAGTGTTTTTTTAGCTTCTTCCACCATTTTTACAAAATGTTGGGTTAATCGATGGTCATCTGTTAATTCCGGATGGAAAGAACACGCTAAATAGTGGTCTTGCTGGGCAGCTACAATATGACCGTCGTAACGAGCCAGTACTTTCGTATTTTCTCCTACCCCTTCAATATATGGAGCACGGATGAATACGGCATTGAAAGCATCTGCCACACCATCAATATCCAGGTCGGCTTCAAAGCTTTCCCGCTGACGCCCGAATGCATTGCGACGGACTTTGATATCCATGACGCCCAGATGGACATCATAAGAACCATCGATTTCTGAAGCGAGCAGGATGAGCCCTGCACAAGTGCCGAAAATCGGTTTCCCGCTTTTTCCGAAGGCACGGACCGGCTCAAGGAACTCATATTTATCAATCAACCGGCGAATCGTCGTACTTTCTCCACCAGGAATGATTAACCCGTCAATATCATCCAGTTGTTCTGTTCTTTTTACAACGACGGCTTCAGCACCTGTCGCTTCAACAGAACGCACATGCTCACGGAAAGCTCCTTGAAGGCCTAATACACCGATTGTAGTCATGCTGCATTCTCCTTTACTTACACTTACTGACTGCGGTCCTGCATACGCTGTTCAGGAGTAAGGGTGGACATTTCCATCCCTTTCATGGCTGTACCAAGTCCTTTGGACAATTCACCGATCAGCTTGTAATCGTCATAGTGAGTGGTCGCTTCAACGATTGCACGAGCAAACTTCTCAGGATTGTTGGACTTGAAGATTCCGGAACCTACAAATACACCATCTGCTCCCAACTGCATCATCAACGATGCATCTGCCGGTGTGGCGATACCACCTGCAGCAAAGTTAACGACAGGCAGGCGACCTTCTTCACGAATCTCCATCAATAGATCGAAAGGTGCTCCGTTTTCTTTCGCATAGACCATCACTTCATCTTCAGAAAGTCCGCGAAGGTGACGGATTTGAGACTGAACCTGACGCATATGGCTGACAGCCTCTACGATGTTTCCTGTTCCTGGTTCACCTTTGGTACGAAGCATAGAAGCTCCTTCACGGATACGGCGTGTTGCTTCACCCAGGTTACGGCAGCCGCATACGAACGGAACTGTGTAATCATCTTTCTTGATATGATAGATCTCATCTGCCGGTGTAAGAACTTCACTCTCATCGATATAGTCCACGCCCATTGCTTCTAGGACGCGTGCTTCTGTAATATGCCCAATACGAGCTTTTGCCATAACTGGAATAGAAACAGCATTCATGACTTCTTCGACAATCGTAGGGTCCGCCATGCGGGCAACGCCGCCTGCTGCACGGATATCTGCTGGAACTCTCTCAAGAGCCATTACTGCAACAGCACCAGCCTCTTCCGCAATTTTCGCTTGTTCTGCGTTCACGACGTCCATGATGACGCCACCTTTTTGCATTTCTGCCATCCCGCGTTTTACGCGATCCGTACCTGTTTGTGCCATGTTGATTCCTCCCTAACCGCTATATAGTCCAAGCATTTTATTTTGAATCATAGATTCTTAACCTCTATTGTAACGCATTACTATATTAAATCCTACTGGTTAAATAGGGATTTTTTCACCTAGAACCAGCCTTTGACCATATCGACTGCTCCAGTGAAGATATCACTGAAGAATTCGCCGATGGCACCAAGTGTAAGCATAAACCAGTTCGCTTTTTCCACACTGGAGGATGTTACGATATCAACGGTCTTTCCACCTTCGGAAAGGATGTTTCCGTAGTTTTCTTCCCCGTTATAAACAAGGGTAGCTGTTCCTACTTTCTGGCCTTTTTCCACAGGGGCTACAAGTTTCCCGTCATCATCCAGTTGATCTTCAGAGATGTTGAACTGAATGTCATATTGGGATTCTTCTCCGTTTTTCACCAAAGTGCTCATTGCCGCACTCGTCTCAACCGCTACCTCGTCTTCTTTCCCTTTCGCAACAGATAGGGAAGACTCATCTTCCGGTGTCTCTCCTGCTGCGAAGAGCTCTTGGCGGGTAAATTGACCGAAACCGTAATCAAGGAGTTGTTTCGTTTGATTGAAACGGGAAGCCCTTGACTCCGACTTCATAACGACTGAAATGAAGCGCTGGCCATTCCGCTCCGCCGTACCCGTAAAGGTGTTCTGAGCTAGTTCCGTATAACCGGTCTTCAGGCCGTCCATCCCTTCGTATTCGAACTGTTTTAAGTTCTGGCCAGGCATGCCTGGAAGCATCCAGTTCCAGTTCGTAACCGTCTGACCTTCAAAATCAAGCGTTGGTTTGCTTGAGATCTCCAGAGCTTCGGGATAATCATTCGTCAAATGATAAGCGAGAAGTGCTGCGGATTTCGCTGAAAGCATGTTCGTTGCTTCAGGATCTGTCCCTTCAGGATAGTTGTCTCCCAAGTGGGAATTGTTGAGACCTGTCGCATTTACGAAATCGTAATCCGGCAGACCCATCTCTTCCGCTTTTTCATTCATCATCTGAACAAATTCACCTTCACTGCCTGCAATCAATTCTGTTAAGGCGATCGTTGTAGCATTATCCGAATTGATGGCCATCGCTTCATAAAGTTCACGTACCGTGTATTGTTGATCTAACTTCAGACCGACGCCTGAAAACTCAGGATTGGCTGATATATCATAAGCATATTGACTGATTTGTGTTGTCGTATCCCAGCTGATTTGACCTTCCTCGATGGCTTCCATCACCAGATATTCTGTCATCATCTTGGTCATACTAGCAGGAGGTAATGTCAAATCCGCCTCTTTTTCAAATAAAATCTTCCCTGTTTCCGCGTCCACAAGTATTGCCGATTCTGCGCCAACATCTACGCTTGCGTATGTATGTCCAGGATTGATGGACAAAGCAAAGAACCCCATAAGCAATGCCATCGTCAAGGCAATAGATGTTTTCATTCTTTGTGTCAACTTTCTCAACCTCCACCCTTAAAATATGCATCTTTGTTATTTTATCACATGAGTATATAAAAGAATAGACAGGGAAAAGTCCCTGTCTATCTCTCTCATGCGGGTCAAACGGAGTAGTTTGGCGCTTCTTTTGTTACTTGTACATCATGCGGGTGGCTTTCACGTAAACCAGCCCCTGTAATTCTGGTGAATTGAGCATCTGTTCGCAATTCACTGATCGTCGTTGTTCCGCAGTAACCCATACCCGAGCGGAGGCCGCCGAGAAGCTGATGAATGGAGTCTGCCAATGGTCCTTTATACGGCATACGCCCTTCAATTCCTTCCGGTACAAGCTTCTTCGCCTCTTGGTCGTTTTGGAAATAACGATCTTTGGATCCGGATTCCATCGCTCCGACCGATCCCATACCACGGTACACTTTAAATCGGCGTCCCTGGAAAATTTCCGTTTCTCCTGGGCTTTCGGAAACCCCGGCGAGAAGACTTCCGAGCATGACAGCATGACCGCCTGCAGCAATTGCCTTCACGATATCTCCGGAATATTTAATTCCCCCGTCCGCGATGACCGGCTTATTGTATTTCTCTGCTTCCTGTGCACAATCATAGACCGCTGTAATTTGAGGGACACCTACTCCTGCAACGACACGGGTTGTACAAATCGATCCTGGTCCAATTCCGACCTTGACAACGTCTGCGCCTGCTTCAATCAGTTCGCGGGTCGCTTCTGCTGTCGCCACATTTCCAGCAATAATATTCACTTCTGCATGGCGGGCACGGATTCGTTTCACCTGCTCGATGACTCCCTGAGAGTGGCCATGAGCCGTATCGACAACGAGAGCATCCACTCCTGCTTCCACTAACTTATCAATACGCGTCATGGCATCAGCGGTTACACCGACGGCTGCGGCACAAAGGAGACGCCCCTGCTCATCTTTGGCGGAGAGTGGGAATTCAATAACTTTCTCTATATCTTTGATGGTAATTAAGCCTTTAAGGATGCCATTATTGTCGACCATCGGAAGTTTTTCAATCTTATATTGCTGCAGGATCTTCTCTGCTTCATCCAGAGTCGTTCCCACAGGCGCTGTGACAAGATTTTCACTCGTCATTACGTCACTGATCTGCATGGAATAATCTTCGATAAAACGGAGGTCACGGTTCGTGAGGATGCCGACAAGTTTCTGTTCTTCCTCATTATTGACGATTGGTACACCTGAGATGCGGAATTTTCCCATCAAATGTTCAGCATCAAATACCTGGTGTTCCGGTGTCAAAAAGAATGGATTTGTAATTACGCCGCTCTCAGAGCGTTTCACTCGATCGACATGTTCCGCTTGTTCTTCAATCGACATGTTCTTATGAATGACACCGAGTCCTCCCTGACGCGCCATTCCGATCGCCATTTCTGCTTCCGTCACAGTGTCCATCCCGGCACTAATGATCGGCATGTTCAATCGCAGGGTCGGAGATAACTCCGTAGCGAGTGACACATCTCGTGGCAAAACATCGGACTTAGCAGGCAAAAGCAAAACATCATCGAACGTTAAACCTTCTTTTTTAAACTTGTCTTCACGCATGCTTGACCTCTCCTTTTTCTCTAAAATAGTTTGGGTGAAAGTGGGTAAAATAAGTGGTATAGTCGCAGACACCATTTCTTATTGTTATTTACAATACGACAATGGTCGGGCTTTTTCAACCATAAAAAAATGGATGAGAATGCCTTTTCTGTTAGAAAGGAGGAGCTTATTCTGCTCTCCACAGACCCGATTCTTACTTACCTGCAGGTAACGTCCCACACGCGGCCCTTCCTATATGATTGCTATGAAAAAATCGGCCATACAAAAGCGGAACACCATGCCTATAACAATGCTGAACGGTTCATCCACGGGCTGAGTCTTGGACAGGACTACTGGTCGACCTCCTTACATACTCCATTGAGTGTGAAGCCCCTGCTCTTGTATTACGGTATGAACCATTTCATAAAAAGCTGTCTGTTGACCGTAGACCCCGGGTATCCGGCCACTGCTAAAGTACTCGCTCATGGGTTATCAACACGGAAGCGGAAAAAACAGCACTACCGTTTTCTTGAGGACGATATCCGGATCCAGCCCCACGGATTATTCCCTCATGCAGCGGAACACCTTTTTCATTTTTCTTCTGATAAAGGGAAGATTTCCATGGATGAACTGCTCCGTCCGCTCCCGGGGATGGCTGAGTTGTACCTATTGAAGAAAACACCACCCATGACCATGGATGAAGAATGGCCGGAACTCCTTGCTTATTTTGCTGTTCTATACAACCTAAGTATGTTGGTCCGGTATGAAGGAGAGTGGTGGGGAGAGATGGAACAGATGAAAGATCGAGAAGACTATGTATTTATCGTTCATTTTTTGGCCTCAGCTGTTGAGCGTATCCCGGATATGTTCGCTTCCTGGCTTAAAGACCAGTTCACCTCGCTAACATGAGGTCAAACTGGTCTTTTAATTTTCATATACTTCTTCAATGTACAAATCAAGGTGCTCTTTCAACGGGAGAATTTGACCATCCTCCATCATCTTTACAAGGGGTCTTGTC
This sequence comes from Halobacillus sp. ABR2_026, assembly GCF_056158545.1. Classification (NCBI taxonomy): domain Bacteria; kingdom Bacillati; phylum Bacillota; class Bacilli; order Caryophanales; family Bacillaceae; genus Halobacillus; species Halobacillus sp. ABR2_026. Next base: position 3,927,196 of record NZ_JBSWTM010000001.1, on the reverse strand, counting down.
GGATGCGTTTTTTCGACAAAGATCACTTCCGCTTCCCGGTGATCGGATAATCGGATGCGGGTACCCGTGGAATAATGCGTCATTTCTTTGACCAGCGCACTGATCACTTTATGGTCATAACGACCAAACTGTTCCTGTAGAATTTCTTCGAGTACTTTGTACGGAGACTGCTTCCTCCGGTAAGTCCTTTCCGATGTCATGGCATGGTACATGTCACATACAGCGATGATTTGACTGAAAGGGTGCACTTTCTTCTGACGGACGCCAATTGGATAACCTGTTCCATCCAGCCTTTCATGATGTTGAAGTATCGCGAGCTTCGCATGACTGCTTAGCGAAGAAATCTTCTCAACGTTCCGGTAACTGTAGGTCGGGTGGTTTTTCACCAGTTCATATTCTCGCTCCGTCAATGCTGCATTTTTACGGAGGATTCCCTCACTGATTTTGGCCATCCCGCTGTCGGCTAATAGACCAGCCAAACCGACTTGAACCCACTCTCCATAATTGCATCCCATTTTTGAAGCTATGTAACTGGATAAGACACTCATGGCAACGCTGTGATGGTAGATATACTCTTCGCTTGATGATAGATGATGGAGCGAGAAAACCTCCAGTCCTTCAGAATCACTTGCTTTTTCAAGAAGGGGAACCATCACCTTGCGGATAGCAGCGATATCTATTGGGAATCTCCCTGCCATGCGACGAACCATTTTTTATAAGCTTTGACAGCTTCTAGATAGGCGTCAAAGAATGGACGTTCAAAAATCTCATCCTTTTCCTTTACCGGTTGTTTTCCTTTCTCCTCCGCAGCGTCTGCCGTATGAAGATACGAACCATCGGGACGACGGTTGGAAACTTCGACAAACTCGATTTTAAATTTTTTCAACACATCGATATGCAGCGGCTGAAGAGTGGTATTCTTAGGAATAATCGGACGATTTGCCCGTCCCATTACATCTTTGGTCAGAAGGTACCCTGGTTCCAGCTTTGAAGTCGTCATCTTCATGAAAAATCCCCCTTTCCTCATTTTCAAAACATTCTTTTCGCATAGTTCTATATTACCATGAATCAGGAATATAAATCGGATGATTTTAGTTAATTTTGAATATTTTTCCCTGTCAGTATAAGACAGGGTTGAGGCGAACATTCGTCGACATAAAAAATCACCTGTCTGATAAACAGACAGGTGATTTTAGCTCGGTATTCTTTTTTTTATGATTCGTCAGGGTCTTCTCCCGTAGGTTCGGAAGCTTCACCTGCACCATCTTCAGAAAGTTGCTGTGGAGCTCCGCCTTCTTTCTCAAGCGCTTCTTCCACCAGCTCTTCTTCCTCTTTTTCAGACTCAACACGAGCGACGGTGGCTACTTCTTCTCCATCTCCGAGACGGATTAAACGTACCCCCTGCGTATTTCGTCCAGTTTCTGAAATGCTCTCCATAGGCATGCGGATCAGTACACCGCTCTCCGTGATAATCATAATATCTTCGTCGCCTTTTACAGCTTTCGTAGCAACGACGAAACCATTTTTATCTGTAAGATTACAGGTGATGATTCCTTTTCCGCCACGGTTCGTGATTCTATATTCACTCGCAGGGGTCCGTTTTCCGTACCCTTTGCTTGTGACTGTGAGAACTTGGAGGGAATCATCCAGAATCTCCATAGAGACGACTTTGTCATCTTCTCGTAAGGATACTCCTTTCACTCCTGCCGCTGTACGTCCCATTGCACGGATTTGATCTTCATTAAAACGGATGAGATATCCATTTTGTGTGCCGATCATGATGTCCTTGGATCCATCTGTCAGTCTGACAGAGATCAGTTCATCATCTTCACGCAATCCGAGGGCGATCAGCCCGCCTTTTCGAATATTGGCAAACTGTGATAATGTCGTTCGCTTCGTAATCCCGTTCTTTGTCGTAAAGACTAAGTACCAGTCGTCTACGAAGTCCTCGACTGTGATGACGGCATTGATCCACTCATCGCGTTCGACATTCAGCATATTGATAATCGGAATCCCTTTTGCCGTACGGCTGAACTCCGGAACTTCATATCCTTTCGCCTTGTACACTTTCCCTTTGTTCGAGAAGAAAAGCAGGGTATTGTGAGTAGACGTAGACAACAAGTGCTCGACGAAGTCCTCTTCGTGAGTACCCATTCCTTGAACTCCTCTTCCACCTCTCCGCTGTGATCGGTAAGTGCTGGCAGGAAGACGTTTCACGTACCCCTGATGAGTGACGGTGACGATGACTGTCTCTTCAGGAATGAGGTCTTCATCTTCAATGAAGTCCGTTCCTCCGAGGACAATTTCTGTCCGGCGCTCATCATTGTAACGTTCTTTCACATCCATAAGCTCTTCACGGATGATTTCAAGAACTTTCTCATCATCTGCAAGAATTGCTTTCAGTTCCTGGATCAATTTCATAACTTCCTGATATTCATCTTCAATCTTTTCACGCTCTAGTCCAGTAAGGCGCTGCAAACGCATATCCAGGATGGCTTGCGCCTGCTTTTCAGACAGACCGAAACGCTCCATCAATCCAGTGCGCGCAATTTCCGTCGTCTGGGACTCACGGATAAGAGAGATCACTTCATCCAGATGATCCAGGGCAATTCGCAGACCTGCTAAAATATGAGCCCTGGCTTCTGCTTTGCGAAGTTCGTATTCCGTACGACGACGGATGACGACTTTCTGGTGTTCCAAATAATGCTCAAGGCACTGCTTCAAATTAAGCACTTTCGGATGCCCGTCCACGAGAGCTAGCATATTAATTCCGAACGTGGACTGTAAGGCCGTCATTTTGTAAAGGTTGTTCAAAAGAACATTCGGGTTAACGTCCCGGCGCAATTCAATTACGACACGCATACCATTACGGTCTGACTCATCACGAAGATCTGTGATCCCGTCGATTTTCTTATCTCTGGCTAGATCCGCAATCTTTTCAACAAGGCGGGCTTTGTTTACCTGATAAGGAAGCTCTGTCACGATTAGACGTGCTTTTCCGTTGGCTTGTTCCTGGATTTCTACATCAGCTCGGACAGTAATAGATCCTTTCCCTGTTTCATAAGCTTTACGGATACCACTAAGACCGAGAATTTTACCAGCCGTCGGGAAATCGGGGCCATACACATGGTTCTCCATCAATTCCTGAATGGTAATGTCAGGGTCCTTACTAAGTGCAAGAACAGCATCAATGACCTCCCCGAGTTGGTGCGGAGGAATATTGGTCGCCATTCCGACCGCGATTCCTGAACCTCCATTAACAAGGAGGTTCGGGAATTTGGAAGGAAGAACTTCAGGTTCACGCTCAGTACCATCGTAGTTATCATTGTAATCAATCGTGTCTTTATTGATATCACGCAGGATCTCCATAGAAATCTTAGACATACGCGCTTCTGTATAACGCATAGCAGCTGCGGCATCTCCGTCCACCGAACCGAAGTTTCCGTGTCCATCAACGAGCATATAACGATAGTTGAAGTCCTGAGCCATACGCACCATCGTGTCATAGACTGCAGAGTCACCATGAGGGTGGTACTTACCGATGACTTCCCCTACGATACGTGCTGACTTCTTGTAAGCTTTGTCCGCATGCATACCCAGGTCATGCATCGCATATAATATCCTTCTGTGTACAGGTTTCAGGCCGTCTCTGACATCAGGAAGGGCACGAGCCACGATAACACTCATCGCATAATCCAGGAATGAGGTTCGCATTTCGTGACTGATGTTTACTTCCTGTACGCGCGGACGTTCGGGTTGATCCACCATTCTTTTACCTCCTATTTACCTAAAAGGGGAAAGGATATGTTCGCCTCCCTTTCCCTCTCTTTCAAGACATTCGTTTTATATTAAACATCAAGGTTTTGTACATATTGGGCGTTTTCTTGAATGAAGTTACGACGCGGTTCGACTTTGTCCCCCATAAGAATATCGAAGGTTTCATCCGCCCCCATCGCATCCTCTAAACTGACCTGAAGCATCGTTCTCGTTTCAGGGTCCATCGTCGTTTCCCAAAGCTGTTCCGGGTTCATCTCTCCAAGACCCTTGTATCGCTGAACACCTGGTTTCGGTGAATTGGACAGCTCTGCAAGCTTCGCATCCAGCTGCTTATCACTGTACGTGTAGTAAATCGCTTTTCCTTGCTGGATTTTATAAAGTGGCGGCTGGGCGATATAAATATAGCCATGTTCAATCAATGGACGCATATAACGATAGAAGAACGTTAATAGCAAGGTACGAATGTGCGCACCATCGACATCGGCATCGGTCATGATGACGATCTTATGGTAACGAGCTTTTGATATATCGAATTCTTCGCCAATTCCCGTACCAAGTGCCGTTATAATAGCACGAACTTCGTTATTAGAAAGGATTTTATCCAAGCGTGCTTTTTCAACGTTGATGATTTTACCTCGCAATGGAAGAATCGCCTGGAAATGACGATCCCGTCCCTGCTTGGCATATCCACCGGCAGAATCACCCTCAACGATGTAAAGTTCAGAGATGTTGGCATCTTTGGATGAGCAGTCCGCCAGTTTACCTGGAAGATTGGATACTTCAAGGGCGTTTTTACGACGCGTCAGTTCACGTGCTTTCTTCGCAGCCATTCTTGCTCTTGAAGCCATCAATCCTTTTTCAACGATTGTCTTCGCCATGTTTGGATTTTCGAAAAGGAACTTTGTAAAACTTTCTGAGAACAGAGAGTCCGTAACGGTACGTGCTTCACTGTTTCCAAGCTTCGTCTTTGTCTGGCCTTCGAACTGAGGGTCCGGATGCTTAATGGAAATGATTGCAGTCAATCCTTCTCTCACATCATCCCCCGTCAAGTTCGGGTCTGTTTCTTTGAACATATTATTCTTTCTAGCATAATCATTGATCACACGTGTCAAACCAGTCTTGAATCCGGATTCGTGCGTTCCACCCTCATAAGTGTGGATGTTATTGGCATAGGAATATATGTTACTGGCAAAACCATCGTTATACTGCATGGCGATTTCAATAGAAATCTCATCCTGCTCATCCTCTATGAAGAAGGCATCGTGCAGGGATTCCCGTGTGCGGTTCATATGCTCTACGTAGGAAAGGATTCCACCTTCGAAATAGTAGTTCACAGGGTCATCATCCGTACGTTTATCTTCAATCGTGATGGTTAGCCCCTTATTCAAGAAAGCAAGCTCTCTCAGACGGTTAGCCAGGATTTCGAATTTGTATTCCTGGGTCTCTGAGAAAATTTCAGGATCTGGTTTGAATTGAATACGAGTCCCTGTTTGATCGGTCTCTCCGATCACCTTCAAGTCTTCTTCCGGTACACCACAGTGATACGACTGATAATGGATGTTTCCATCACGGTGAACGAACACTTCCAGTTTCGTAGATAAGGCGTTTACAACAGATGCCCCGACCCCGTGGAGTCCTCCGGATACTTTATATCCGCCACCGCCGAATTTACCGCCGGCGTGGAGAACAGTCAAAATGACTTCGACAGCAGGACGTCCCGTTTTCTCCTGAATCCCGACTGGAATTCCACGGCCGTTATCAGTAACGGTAATGCTGTTATCTTCTTCAATCGCGACTTGAATATGATCGCAAAAACCGGCCATCGCTTCGTCGATACTATTGTCGACGATTTCCCATACGAGGTGGTGAAGACCTTTCTCGTTTGTCGAACCAATATACATTCCTGGACGTTTTCTTACGGCTTCAAGCCCTTCCAGTACCTGTATTTGACTCTCATCATATGCCTGCTGCTCTTCGATAATATCTTCCTTCATGGTACTCACCTACATTTCTCAAGTGGTTTATCTCTAATCCCTAACATCTCAAATACACCGCTCTATCAATCATCGGATTCTTCCGAGAAATCTTCCAATTTGTTCAATGTCGTCTTCATATTTGCCCGCTTCTTCAAGGTATAGACCGATAGTGGACTGAAATAGATGACATCGTTGGTAATCACGATGGATTTCGCCTGATGATCTTCCGTTTCGATCACCTGCTTATCTTTTCTCTGGTTGTGAATCATTTCTTCAATGATGGAAGAAGATGAAATCAAACTATTGTCAATGATAGCTACGACATCCTTTGATTGAATGACATGATCATCTCCGATATGAATAAACAAGCTGCCACCTCATTTCTCTATGTCTATCGTTCCTTCTTTCACACGGAAGATCTCCGCTTCTTCCAGCGCTTCATGTTCAATGCCGTCGATACTCGTCGTCGAAACGAACGTCTGGACTTTCCCTTGAATGGTATGAAGCAGGTGTGACTGCCTGAAGTCATCCAGTTCACTCAGAACGTCATCAAGAAGCAAAATCGGATATTCGCCTACTTCACTATGAATCAGTTCAATTTCAGCGAGTTTCAAAGACAAAGCAGTTGTCCGCTGCTGTCCCTGTGATCCGTACGTCTGAACGTCTTTCCCATTCACATAAAAGACAAGGTCATCTCTGTGCGGTCCTGCCAACGTCGTCCCGCGTTCCACTTCCTTTGATTCAATCTCGGCAAACTTTTCAGACAATGTATCTTTTATTGTTTCCAAATTCATATCCTCTGATACTCGTACACTCGCATCATAAGCAATTTCCAGGTTCTCCAGCTGGCGGCTGATTCCCTCGTGGATCGGTGTCGCCCACGACCTTAAGAGGTGAAGGAATTTGAAACGGCGTTCAACAATCGTTGCGGCATGTTCAATCAGCTGTTCCGTCAACACGCCGAGCATCGTCCGGTCTGCTCCTGGTTTGCGCTGCAGATCTTTCAGCAGGTGATTGCGTTGTCTAAGAATCTTCTGGTATTGACCTAGATGATAAATATACGTGGGTTGTATCTGGCCGATTTCCATGTCAATAAACCGACGACGCACCTGAGGGCTCCCTTTTACAAGATTGAGATCCTCAGGTGCAAACATCACCACGTTCAAAGCGCCGATGTAGTCACTCAGGCGCTTTTGCTCAATATGATTCAATTTTGCTTTTTTCCCTTTTTTTGACACGACAATTTCGAGAGGGAATTTTCGATTCCGTTTGAAGATACTCCCTTTTATTTTACCATACTCCGCCTCCCACTGTATCAGTTCCTTATCACGTGGAGTGCGGTGGGATTTTGTAAAAGCCAGGACATAGATCGCTTCCATCAGATTGGTTTTTCCTTGGGCATTTTCACCAATGATGACATTGATCTTATGGTCGAACGTCAAAGAGAGTTCGTCATAGTTCCTGTATGAACGTAATGACAACTCGTGGATATACATAAAGGGACGTCTGACCTAACCTTCTTTGACAACAGTGAAGCTGCCGAATTCTTCAACTTCTACTGTATCGCCCACATACAGTTTGCGGCCACGACGATTTTCAAGTTCTCCATTAACGAAAACTTCAAATTCCGACAAGAAAATTTTAACCATTCCACCTGATTCGACAACATTAGCTAATTTTAAAAATTGTCCTAGTGGAATATATTCTGTAGTGATTCCGATCTCTTCGTTCATAACATTTCACCCTATTTCATGAATTCACCTATCTTTCATTTTACTAAAAATAGATGGGTATGGAAAGCCTGAGACAGTGAAACAGGTCCGTATGCCTTCTTTTTCTCTCAGGAAGATGCTCATCCGACCGTTCCCCTTCCCTATTTTTCCAAATTTCGCACCGCTTCGATACTTACCACACTTTTTTTACTTAGGTGTCTAAGTATTTCTGAGTGTGAAAACGAACGGTTATTAACAGTCCGGTTGCTCTTCGTTGCCAATATCTCGGAATAGAATCCGTTGCTTTATTTTTGAGAACCGTAAACCTCTTGTGCTTTAACCGAATGAACCAATAAGAAAAGGTGCTCTATGCATAACATAAAGCACCCCTCTGTTTTTTCTATGCGTTTGATTAGTATGTTCGTACTGGAAGAATCAGTTGAAGAATTTGGTCATCATCAACTGGACGGATCAGGAACGGACGCATGGCTCCTGTAAATTCAACTTTCACTTGATCATAATCTACCGCTTTCAGTGCATCCATCATGTATTTGGCACTGAAGGAAATCTTCAAATCTTCTCCGTCTACATCGTTCGCCATTACTTCTTCGACAACATTCCCTACTTCAGGGGAATTACCGGTAATCTCAAGGTGATTATCTTCTTTTGTAATTAAACGGACAACGTTGTTGCGGTTTTCTTTCGCTAGAAGAGACGCACGATCTACGGATTGCAGTAATTCTTTCGTGTCGATTTTTACGATCGTTTTGCTTTGTTCCGGAATCAGCCGTGAAGTTTCTGGATAATTACCATCAAGAAGACGGGAAAGGAAGTATAAGTGTTTTGTGCGGAAAAGCACTTGGTTGTCGGTCACACTAACTTCAATCGTCTCTTCTGATTCATCGAGTATTTTATTAAGTTCCGTCAGACTTTTTCCTGGAATGACGACAGCTGGAAGTGATTTTCCTTCGGGTTGTTCCAAAGGGATTTTCCGGGAAGCCAGTCTATGACTATCTGTAGCGATAAATTCAAGGTTTCCTTCTTCCAGCTTCACATGTACCCCCGTAAGGATTGGACGTGTTTCAGAAGTGGAAACCGCAAAAACCGTTTGACGGATTAAGTTTTTCAAAAGATCGATCGGCAGTTCAAAACTTTCCTCTGTATGAAGTTGGGGAAGCTGCGGATATTCATCAGGATCTTGTCCATTCAGATGGAATTCTGCATTACCTGAACGAATCGTCACGTTACGGGTATGGTCACTCTCGATCTCTACCGTATTTTGAGGGAGTTTACGGACAATATCAGGAAAATATTTGGCTTGAAGAACAATACTTCCTGGTTCGATATTTTCTACATATACGATCCCATCTTCTTCTGTCGGGATAAACGATTCGATAGAAATATCTGAATCACTACCTGTCAGTTTGATTCCTTCTTCACTTGCTTCAAGTTTCATACCTGTAAGAATCGGAATTGTTGTTCTGGAAGAGATGGCTTTCATAACGTTTTGGACACTATTGATGAGTTGATCCCTTTGGATTACAAATTTCATTTGGAATACACTCCTCCTAATGATCATATATTAATTATTATTTTATAAAATGCAGTAATAGTAATAGTATGGGCTGTGGATTTGTGGATATCTGTAAAAACCCTTTGAAAAATAAGGTTATCCACATGTGGACAGGTTGTTGATGGGTCTGCAACCTTTATTCACATTATCCACTAGTGAGACTTCAGTTGTTCTTTAATTTCATCCAGTTCTTTTTGTAGCTGCTGGTCATCTGCGACCATTTTTGAAATCTTTTCATGAGCATGAATGACCGTCGTATGATCACGTCCCCCGAATTCTTCCCCGATTTTAGGCAGAGAGAAATCGGTAAGTTCTCTGGAGAGATACATAGCGATCTGTCTTGGGAATGCCACGGATTTTGTCCGTTTTTTTGCTGGAAAATCTTCTAATCTCACATTATATTTTTCCCCTACCATTTCCTGAATGGCTTCGATGGTAATCACTTTCGGCTTTGAACTTGGAATGATATCTTTTAAAGCTTCGGCTGCTAGCGATGCATTAATATCACTATTGATCAAAGAAGAATAGGCAACGACGCGGATCAGTGCCCCTTCAAGTTCTCGGATGTTTGTATCGATTTGGTTCGCGATATACAACATGACTTCATTGGGAATATCAAGTCCTTCCGCTTTGGCCTTTTTCCGGAGGATCGCGATTCTCGTTTCCAAATCAGGAGGTGTAATGTCCGTAATCAATCCCCATTCAAAACGTGAACGCAGGCGGTCTTCCAGTGTAGGTATTTCTTTAGGTGGACGATCACTGGAAATCACGATTTGTTTGCTCTCTTCATGCAGGGTGTTGAACGTATGGAAAAACTCTTCCTGGGTTTGTTCTTTTCCTGCGAGGAACTGTATATCATCAATCAAAAGCACGTCTACACTTCGGTATTTGTTCCTGAAATTGACGGCTTTATTATCACGGATGGAATTAATAAATTCATTTGTGAACTTTTCAGAGGATAGATAAACCACTTTGGCATTTGGATTATGATCAAGTACATAGTGTCCGATGGCATGCATCAAGTGGGTCTTTCCCAGTCCAACTCCTCCGTAGATGAACAAAGGGTTGTAAGCTTTTGCAGGCGCTTCTGCCACGGCTAAAGAAGCAGCATGGGCAAAACGGTTGCCGGAACCAATGACAAATGTATCGAACGTATATTTAGAATTCAGCATGCTCTGAGGAGATTCATCGTTTCCGTTGTTTTTCACATTCGGTACTTTCTTTGGTAGTTTCACATCTTCCAGGGAATCGTCTTTAGACTCCGGAATGATGAATTTTGTATCAAGTTCTGCACCTGTCACTTCATATAAAGTTTCTGTAATCAGGCTTTCATATTGGTTTTCAAGCCAGTCTCTGGCGAATTCATTCGGAGCGACGATGGTTAGTGTGTTTTCATTGAGAGAATCAGCTTTCGTCGCCTTTAGCCACGTTTCAAAGCTCGGTTTACTAATTTTTTCTTTAATTTGGTCGAGCGTATTCGTCCATAATTCATTAATGTTCTCCAAATTGTTTCACCCCTCTCTGTTTCAGTGGAAAACAAAAAAGCCTTTCGTTCTCTTTTTCGAACGTAACAAAAGGATCGAAAGGCATGCGTATAAGATTTGTATAAGTGAGATCGTTAAAAAACCTCTGATCGGATGTGGATGTCCGAAAGTTGATTTCACTAGAGTTCTAGAAAGTTATTTTCAATATCCACACTCATGTGCATAACTGCATAAACAGTCGTGTTAATAAATGTCCACACGTTATCCACAATCTGTGGAAAACATTTAAAGTCTTCAGAAGTCATTCACGGTTAAACACAAATATAATACCAGATAAAAACGGGTGTTGCAATGGTCCAGGGAAACTTATCCACAATTTCAACGACTTGTAGACAAAACTCATCCACAACACTAGATTTTGTGATTTTCTTGTCGATATTTGTTGTGGACAGTGAGAAATGCAGATTTAAATTATACACAGATCTTGTGAATGTTCGCCAGGGGGAGAGTTTGTTCGTTTTATTTAGACAATGTTCTGCTCTTGTTATAATACAGGCTGTTATATAACGCGATTAAGTCTCTTTCCTTAATAGAACTTAAAATTAGAGTTGACAAAAAGTAGAGGGGTTTATTATACTAATCGGGACTGCCTTTTAGATGTATTATTGGAATTTTCCTCAGGAGGTGTATATAAATGAGTAAACGCACGTTTCAACCAAATAACCGTAAGCGCAAAAAAGTACACGGCTTCCGTGCACGCATGAGCTCTAAGAACGGTCGTCATGTTCTTGCACGCCGTCGTCGTAAAGGAAGAAAAGTTCTATCAGCATAGGCCACTGAAAACAATCAGTGGTCTTTTTTTCAGTATAATGGTCAAAAAAGGGGCGGATTTACGTCCCTCTTTTGTTTTTTAGAGGAAGGCGGATGTAGAATCCCGCTTTCATTTTATAGATCTTTGATCACCAGCAGGTGAGAGAAGGATAAGAAGAGATGTTTTCCTACATAATGGTAAAAGATCTCTTACCGGAAATGAGTGGAAGGCAAAACGGTCTGCCCAAGCCACCTTGTTTGTGATTTTGGAGGGTGTTCGATGAAAAAAGCTTATCGTATTAAAAAGAATGAAGATTTTCAAAAGGTTTTTCGTCGCGGGCAGTCGTTCGCCAATCGCCAGCTGGTCCTTTACTATATGAAAAAGGAAGAGCAAAACCATTTCCGGATCGGCTTATCCGTGAGTAAAAAAATTGGACATGCCGTCATGCGGAACCAAATCAAGCGGTATTTAAGACAGGCCTTCCAGGAGCTTGAGGAAGAAATTTCCCCGCATTATGACCTTGTCATCATTGCTCGAAAACCGACAAACCAAATGGAATTCCATGAAATAAAGAAAAGTTTGACTCATGTATTATCACGGTCAAAGCTGTTAAATAAAAAAATTCACACGTAATCATATAGAATTATAGTGGCAACTAATGCTAAACTTATGATTGTCGTATTGTCCGTCATAAGTTTATATGGAAAAGATAGAAGAGCGATTTCAGTAAGGAGGAAGGAACGTTGCGAAATAAATTACTCATCCTGGTCGCGATGACAGGTTTGCTTACGTTCCTATCCGGGTGTATGGATGTCAATCAGGAAATCACCTCGGATAGTACAGGATTTTGGAATGAATATATAGTTTATCCATTATCACAAACATTGTTGTTTTTCGCGGATGCTACAAATGGAAGTTATGGATTGGCGATCATCATCGTTACCATCATCATCCGTGTGCTGCTTTTACCATTGAACGTTAAACAGCTGAAAAGTTCAAAAGCTATGCAGGACATTCAGCCTGAATTAAAAGAACTTCGAGAAAAATATTCTTCTAAGGATGCTCAGACCCAGCAAAAGCTTCAGCAGGAAACCATGCAGCTTTTCCAGAAAAATGGGGTTAATCCATTGGCCGGGTGTCTGCCGATCATCGTCCAGATGCCGATATTGATTGGTTTCTATCACGCAATCATGAGAACGCAGGAAGTCCAGACTCATAATTTCTTATGGCTGGAACTTGGTCAATCAGATCCGTTCTTAGCAATTCTGACAGCTGGTACGACCTTCCTGCAGCAAAAACTGATGATGGCTGGAGGAGCGGCTGCACAAAACCCGCAAATGCAGATGATGCTCTATATCATGCCGTTAATGATCGGTACATTCGCATTCTTCTTCCCGTCAGCCCTTGCGTTGTACTGGATAGTCGGTAACGTTGTCATGATTTTGCAAACCATTTTCATCCGTAGACCAATGATGAAAGATGAGACAGGAGGAGCAAACTAGTGAAGCAATGGACTGCTACAGGAACGACAGTTGATGAGGCGATCCAAACAGCACTAGAGCAATTACGCACATCAAGAGATCAGGTAGATGTCGAGATCATTGATGAAGGTAAAAAAGGATTTCTCGGCTTTGGTACAAAGCCGGCGATTGTAAAAGTAACGGTCAAGAAAAATCCAGTGCAGGACGTCGAAACATTCATCTATGAAGTAGCAGAACAAATGGGCGCTCCTGTCCAGGTGAAAACAGAGCTTCGTCAGCGCGATATACACATGGAACTGGAAGGTGACAAGATTGCGATGCTGATCGGTAAACGCGGCCAAACCTTGAACTCCCTTCAATATTTGGCGCAGTTGGCTGTGAATCGTGAATCTGAAGCTTTCTACACTGTGATGTTGGATGCTGAAGGCTATCGTAGCCGACGAAAAGAGACGCTTCAAAACCTTGCGCACCGTTTAGCAGAAAAAGCGGTTCGGACAAATCAAGAAGTGAAACTTGAGCCGATGCCATCGTATGAAAGAAAAATCATACACAGTGCGCTGCAAAATCATAAAAAGGTGGAGACGGATTCTGCCGGGAACGATCCACGCCGGCACGTCGTCATCCGACCTCAATAATGTTTTAACCTTGCTTCTGTTCATTTTTCATGAACAGAAGCATTTTTTATGGATTCCTAAACCAACAAACTCCACCTTTAGTTGAAGTCTAGTATCGAGATGTTTCGGGGTTCGGATGGTTTGAACGTCAGGGGTGATTGGGAAGCTACTTGCTTTCCTGTGGGGTAGCGCCGAGCTTCCCAACCAACCTTTTTCTTGTAGGTAAAAAAAGAACCGCTGTACCAAATTTAAGCATCTTCCAAAATCCTGCTAGTTTGTTCGATAAATGGCTGGTGGTCGTATTGTTCGTTGGTATGGTGGGGAAAATAGTAGAAAGAGTTATGCACATGTGGATAACTAAAAGGTGAGGAAGTAGGGAATATACGTGTTGATATCTTTTCAAAACACGTGGCAGTGTGGTAAGGTAGTATGTTAGTGATATCAAAATCAATCCCTTTGTGGATAAATATAAACGAATGATTTTCAGGAGGTGAGTGCGTGTGGAAACAGATACGATAACTGCGATATCGACTCCTATGGGAGAAGGGGCGATTGCCATTGTTCGATTGAGCGGATCTGGGGCAGTGTCTATAGCTTCCAGCCTTTTCAAAGGCAAAGATTTGAACCAGGTCGACTCCCACACGATGCATTACGGAAAGATTATTGACCCTGATTCGGGCGAAATGGCGGAAGAAGTGATGGTATCTGTCATGCGTGCCCCGAAAACTTTCACAAGAGAAGATATTGTAGAGATTAACTGTCATGGAGGTCTTGTGTCCGTCAACCGGCTGCTTGAAATTGTTCTGGCGAGTGGAGCCCGTTTGGCTGAACCGGGAGAATTTACGAAACGCGCGTTCTTGAATGGACGCATCGATCTTTCTCAGGCAGAAGCGGTCATGGATCTGATCCGTGCGAAAACAGATCGAGCGATGGATGTTGCCTTGAAACAAATGGACGGACGCTTGTCTAACCTGATTCAGGAACTGCGCCAGAAACTTCTGGAGACGCTTGCTCATGTCGAAGTGAACATTGACTATCCAGAATACGATGATGTAGAAGAAATGTCCCATGAGATGATGAAAGAGAAAACGACGGAAGTCCATGAAGAAGTAACTAGAATCCTTGAAACCGCAAAGCAGGGAAAAATCCTTCGCGAAGGTTTGGGAACAGCAATCATCGGACGTCCAAACGTAGGAAAGTCTTCGCTGATGAATGCTCTTGTTCATGAAAATAAAGCGATCGTGACTGAGGTTCCAGGCACAACAAGGGACGTGATTGAAGAGTACGTCAACGTCAGGGGAGTCCCCCTTCGTCTTGTAGATACAGCAGGCATCCGGGAAACGGAAGATATCGTTGAGCGGATTGGTGTTGAACGTTCCCGCCAGGTATTGAAAGAAGCTGATCTTATCCTGTTTGTGTTAAACTATGGGGATGAGCTTAGTGAAGAAGATGAGAAGCTGTTTGAAGCGATCCGGGATATGAATATTATCGTCATCGTTAATAAAACGGATTTAGAACAGCGTCTCGACCTTGATCAAGTGAAGGAATTAGCGGGGGATCATCCGGTGATTACGACTTCTCTCATCCGGGAAGAAGGGATCGACCAACTGGAAAAAGCCATCGGAGACACATTCTTTGAAGGCGATATTGATGCAGGAGATATGACGTATGTCTCCAATGTCCGCCATGTCCAACTGTTGAAACAAGCGAAACAGGCGCTCGAAGATGCTCAAAGTGGTATGGAAATGGGTGTTCCACTGGATGTCGTGCAGATCGATGTGACAAGGACGTGGGAAATCCTCGGGGAGATCGTCGGGGACACGGTCCATGAAAGTTTGATTGATCAATTGTTTTCACAGTTCTGTTTAGGTAAATAAACGCTTTGTTTAAGATATTTAAGATAAAAAAGGAGAGTCATCCGAATGACATATGATGCAGGGCATTATGATGTAATTGTAATTGGTGCTGGTCATGCCGGAGTAGAAGCGGGTCTTGCCGCGGCGCGTCGTGGTGCGAAAACCTTAATGTTGACCTTGAACCTCGACCTTGTCGCTTTTATGCCGTGTAACCCGTCCATCGGCGGTCCGGCTAAAGGGATTGTTGTACGTGAAGTGGATGCTTTAGGTGGAGCTATGGGGCGCGTCATTGATAAAACGCACATCCAAATGCGTCTATTGAATACACGGAAAGGTCCTGCCGTCCGCGCGTTACGTGCACAGGCGGACAAGCCGTTGTATATTAAAGAAATGAAGCGCGTTCTTGAAAACCAGGAGAACTTGACCCTTCGTCAGGCAATGGTTGAAAAAGTATTGGTGGAAGATGGGCAAGTGAAAGGGGTCGTTACAGAGACGAAAGCGGCCTACTACGCTCCGACCGTCATTGTGACGACTGGTACGTTCATGCGCGGACGCGTCATCATCGGTGATTTGTCGTATGAAAGTGGCCCGAACAACCAGCGTTCCACCGTTTCTCTGTCTGAACAGCTGGAAGAAATGGGTATAGAAATGGTTCGTTTTAAGACGGGTACACCGATGCGTGTCAACAGTCATACTATCGACTATTCTAAAACGGAAATTCAGCCAGGAGAAGAAGAACCGCGTTCCTTTTCTTATGAAACGACCGAATTTATCACCGATCAAATTCCGTGCTGGCTGACTTATACGAATGAAGATACGCACAAGATCATAAACGACAACTTAGGTCTCTCTGCTATGTACTCTGGAGCAATCAAAGGCACAGGACCTCGTTACTGTCCTTCGATTGAAGATAAAATTGTCCGTTTCAACGATAAGCCCCGTCACCAGATTTTCCTTGAGCCTGAGGGAAGAGATACAGAAGAGGTTTATGTCCAGGGTCTTTCCACTTCCCTTCCAGAATATGTACAGAATGAAATGATGCGTACAGTTCCAGGACTTGAAAAAGCTGAAATCATGCGTGCCGGCTATGCGATTGAATACGATTCTGTCGTACCGACCCAACTGTGGCCGACGCTTGAGACGAAACAGATTGACGGACTGTTTACGGCAGGGCAGCTGAACGGAACTTCTGGCTATGAAGAAGCGGCCGGACAAGGGCTAATGGCGGGAATTAACGCCGCTGCCAAAGCATTGGATCTTGAACCGTTAATTCTGGACCGCTCTCAAGGGTATATCGGCGTCATGATTGATGACCTTGTGACGAAAGGTACCGGCGAACCTTACCGGCTGCTGACTTCCCGTGCGGAATTCCGTTTAATGCTTCGTCACGATAATGCAGATCTTAGATTGACTGAAATCGGTTATCAGCTCGGTTTGATTCCAGAAGACCGTTACGAGCGCTTCCAGGAGAAGAAGCATCTGATCGAAGCAGAGAAAAAACGTCTCGATAAAGTTATTTTGAAAGAGACGGACGAGGTTCAATCTGTCATCGAAGAAGCGGGAGGATCGAAGCTGAAAGATGCCATCCGTGCGACCGACTTATTGAAGCGACCAGAAATGAATTACAGCCATCTGGAACGTTTGACACCAAGTGAGGTTCTTCTGCCTGATGACGTTAAAGAACAGGTGGAAGTCCAGGTGAAATACAGCGGGTATATTAAAAAAGCGCTGGAACAAATTGACCGTATGAAGAAAATGGAGACGAAAAAAATCCCTGAAGACATCGATTATGATGCGATTCACGGTCTTGCTACCGAGGCACGTGACCGCTTGAAATCCGTCCGTCCTCTATCTGTAGGGCAGGCTTCCCGTGTGTCAGGAGTGAATCCGGCGGATGTTTCCATTCTGCTTGTCTATATTGAACAAGGGAAAATTGCTCGTGTATCCGGAGAATAATTTGAAAGGATGGACTTATGGATATTAACACCTTTCTTCAAGCATTACAGGAACATGGCATTGAACTTGATGACCATCAGCAGCGCCAGTTCCATAAGTATTTTGAAATTCTCGTCGAGTGGAATGAAAAAATGAATCTAACAGCCATCACCGATCAAGAAGGTGTTTATTTGAAGCACTTTTATGATTCACTGACGGCAGCTTTCTACTATGACTTCAATCAACCGCTCCGTATTTGTGATGTCGGGGCAGGAGCCGGATTTCCGAGCTTGCCTTTGAAAATCGTCTTTCCACAGTTGAAGGTGACAATTGTCGATTCCTTGAAGAAACGCATCACATTCTTGAACCACCTAGCCCACGAATTGGAGCTGGATGATGTCGCTTTCTATCATGATCGTGCTGAAAACTTTGGTAAAAATGCGAATTTCCGTGAAAGTTATGATCTTGTTATGGCCCGTGCCGTTGCACGAATGTCTGTCCTTAGTGAGTTATGTTTGCCATTGACGACAAAAGGCGGCAGGTTTATAGCGATGAAAGGTCCGAACTTGAAAGATGAAATGGAAGACGCAAAGATTGCGATCCAGACCGTCGGCGGGGAAGTCCTTGAGGTGTATACATTTGAATTACCAGAAGAGGGCAGCGAACGAAATATTGCTCTTGTGGAGAAAAGAAGAAAAACGCCGAAGAAATATCCGCGCAAAGCGGGAACACCAAATAAGACACCGATTCAATAATTTTGAAAACCTCTCTGCTCTGGGCAGAGAGGTTTTTTCTTAGAATAGGAGAGGATGGATCGATGAGAATCATCGTACTTTCAGATACCCATATGCCGAAAAAAGCGAAAGAGCTTCCTGGTCGTTTTGTACAAGAGCTGGAAGGAGCGGATGCCATCATTCATGCAGGCGATTGGCAGGCGTTGGATGTATATGAAACGTTGAAAAGATATGCACCTGTATACGGGGTGTATGGGAATGTAGATGGAGAGGAGATTCAGAACGTATTTCCTTCTCAGTCTATCCATGAATGGAGGGGGTATCGAATCGGAATCGTCCACGGGCACGGAGATAAAAAAACCACCGAGAAGCGTGCGATTGAATCTTTTGAAGAGGATGCGCTGGATGTTTTAATTTATGGGCATTCTCACATCCCCGTCCTGCGATATTTCAAGAAAACTCTGTTGTTCAACCCGGGATCGCTTACCGACAAAAGACGGCTTCCGATGTATTCTTTTGGAAAACTGACATTAATGGAAGAAGGGATTCATGCTGAACACATCTTCTTTACGTAACAAAGAAAATAATTTTCATTAAATAAGTTTGTTTTTTGAAAGGATTTTCCCTGATAGGTATCGAAAGGTGTAAAGGAGAATGAAAACGCTGTCGTAGCGTGGAAGGGGTAGCATATGTCAGATCATTTATTTCGTTTAGATGGAAAAGTAGCGGCCATTACCGGTGGAACGAGGGGGATTGGTCGAGCAGTAGCTATAGGTTTTGCCGAAGCAGGAGCAGATGTAGCCTTATTACAGCGCAACACTTCCCAGCTTGATGTGAAACAAGAAATCGAAGCACGAGGGCAAACGTGTTATATCATCCCTTGCGACCTGACCGACAAAGAGCAGGTGAAAGAGGCTGTTCCTTCTGTAGTAGAAGCATTCGGCCGAATCGATGTATTAGTCAATGCGGCCGGTATCCAGAGGCGGTCCGATGCTGTCGATTTTTCAGAAGAGGATTGGGATGACGTGTTAAATATTAACTTGAAAACTACGTGGACCCTCTGTCAGCAGGCAGGACGCTACATGGTGGCAAATAAAAGTGGAAAAATTATCAACTTTGCATCTCTGCTTTCCTATCAGGGAGGAATTCGAGTACCAGCCTATGCTGCCTCGAAAGGGGGAGTTTCTCAATTGACGAAAGCTTTGTCCAATGAATGGGCAAAAGAAGGCGTCAACGTGAACAGTGTTGTCCCAGGCTATATCGCAACAGATATGAACACAGCACTTATTCAGGATAAAGACAGGAATCAGCAGATTCTCGATCGAATTCCTGCAGGAGACTGGGGTAAACCTGAAGATTTCATCGGTGCTACTGTATTTCTGGCATCTGAGGCCTCCAATTATATCCATGGCCATCAACTTGCTGTTGATGGAGGTTGGCTTGGAAGATAAAGAAAATCCCGCCCTTTTCAAGAAGGGGCGGGATTTTTTTGACAGGCGGGGCAGTAATAGCAGCGCCTGGATGCTGCTCGGAATTTAATGATTTCTGTCCCATCAATCCGACAGGGCTGTCCTTCTCTGTTGAAGACCCAGTGCCTGTACTCGTAACGTTTCTTTCCTTGTTTTTTTAATTCTTCCGCAAGTGCTGGGTCATTTGTGATTCCTTTATGCTCATACGACCGCCACATCAGTTCGATACTTGCTTCTGCGGCCTGACGAAGCTGTTCTTCTGTACAATCCGACGGCTTGGCAAAAGGGGAGATGCTGGCTGCGAATAGAATTTCACTGCGCAGGTAATTGCCGATGCCTCCGATAAAGCTTTGATCCAAGAGCAGAGAGGTCCATTTTCGATTTCGAAATTTCTTATCTTTAAAGCGATGGTAAAGGTCTTCTGTGCTTACTTCTTCACTTAGTATGTCCGGTCCCACCCTTGCAAGAAAGGGATGTTCCGCTTCTTCTCCGTTCGTCAGAACTTCGATATCCGAAGCGCTATAGAGAAGAGCGGACTTCTTTTCATTATGGACGGCAAGACGAAGCTGTCGGTTTGTCTTTGGATAATTATAGGCATTTCTTACATACCACTTTCCATACAGCTGATTATGAGAATAGATGACATGATCATTGTCGAAACGAATGAGCATCGCTTTTCCTTTCGTATCTACTCTTGTAACTTTGGCGCCCCGTAATATTTCCTCATAGCCTTGTAAATGGTCAAAGGCAAAATGGATATCGATAACGGGTTTGTTCTTTAGTGCTTTTTCTACGTGATCGGCTGCTTTTCTTATTTCAGGTCCTTCTGGCATCTGGTTCGTTCCTTTCAATCAGCTTGATGTAAACATTCCACCATTGATGTGGATGAATTGCCCAGTCATGTACGATGAGTCGTCGGAGGCAAGCAATACATAGCTTCCTACGTGTTCGACCGGCTGTCCTGGTCTTCCCATCGGCGTGTTGGTCCCGAATTGTTCCACTTTATCCTCAGAGAAAGTGGCTGGGATGAGCGGCGTCCAAATCGGGCCGGGAGCCACCCCATTCACGCGGATCCCTTTGTCCACCAATTGTTTAGCCATGGAACGGGTAAAGGCAACAACGGCTCCCTTTGTCGCCGTGTAATCCACAAGCTCAGGGTTGCCGACATATGGATTGACTGAAGCTGTATTAATGATGGCACTTCCTCGTTTGAAATGAGGGATCGCTGCTTTCGTCAAATGGAACATGGAAAAAATATTCGTCCGGAAGGTGTTTTCCAATTGTTCGGTTGAAATGTTTAACAGATCATCGGTGGGGTGTTGCTCAGCCGCATTATTGACGAGAATATCCAGGTGTCCCAGTTCATTAACCGTGCGCTCGACCGCTGTTTTACAAATGGCTTCATCGCCGACGTCTCCTGGGATTAAAATCGCCCGACGTCCTTCTTCTTCTATCTTTTTCTTCGTATATTCAGCGTCCTCGTGTTCTTCTAAATAAGAAATGGCGACATCTGCACCCTCTTTAGCATAGCCGATGGCTACAGATCGTCCGATACCGCTGTCTCCTCCCGTGATTAAAGCGACTTTCCCAAGCAGTTTGTTTCCGCTTTTGTAATCTTCATCTGCTTGTAAGGGGAGGGGGTTCATCTCCTTTTCTACGCCGGGCTGGATGGATTGTTCTTGTCCCGGTTGACCGTTCGTTTGTCGTTGTTGTCTAGACATAAATGATCTTCCTCCTAAAATGATGTTTCTCATGTGATACCACCATTTTGGAAATATCAAACAAACCATACGAAAGGCCCTTCATAGAGTGACTATGAAGAGCCTGTTCTGCTGCGCTGGAGCAGTGATCGAACGAATAGACCGGTGATAATGCCTGGGATTAAGAAAAGGATAGGAAGCCATACGGGTCCAAAAAAGATACCTCCGACCTTAAAGACTGGAGAGTAAATGAGTCCAATTGTAACGGAGTAAGCACAAAAAGCGAAAGGGACAAATGTATATGGCGCACATTCTCCATCCGCTTTGCAATAAGCATCCCATACAGCGAACATGTAGACGCATGGGTAAAACATCAGCCATTGATAATCCGTCACTTGGATGGCTTTTTCAATATTTCCTTGGAAACTGTGGACGATCGCCATGTTAAAGGAGCTATTCAAGTTAAGGATCACTTCCAGAAGAATGAACGAGAGTCCTTTTATGACTTGGCCGTTCAACAGTTGTCCGAACCCGGGGAAAGCGATGCTCCATAGTAAAATTTCCAATCTTTTTTCTTTCATATCGATTCCTCTTCCGCTGAAAATTATTGGATGAGTTTCTCTCTATCTGGAGCTTGAGGGGGTTCTTCAAACCATCCATTGTGAATCATGATATCCAGACCTTCTTTGGAATACATGGCTGTTTCTAACATCAATTTATGGTAGTGGAATACAAGGTCATAGCGAAGACTTACAGCGGCACTGGCTGCATAATTCCCCTGCCCGGAAGAAGCAAGTACACTGATGAGATACATCATTAACCGATCAGAGAAGACTGGATCGGTATGAGTGGTCAGGAAATTGGCAGATACCATCGGTGTCATGATTCCGGACTTCTCCAAAAAGGAGGAAAAGAGCTTCCGGTGCTTCACGGACATCTTCACTCCTTGTTTCATGAATGTTTTCACCGATTTGTTTTTACTTGTTTGAGCAAAGCCAAGACAAAGGATTTCGCCGATCGTGTTGTTTTTTATATTTTCATATAAATGACTGATTTCCATCGCGTTCAACGACCGTTTGTTGAATGGATGATAGTACTTTTTCGATTCTACGTATTCTGTGTCTTTTTGAATAGCAATTTGTGGAGGTCTGGTGTAAATCCCTTTTTCAAGTCCTATGTTCACACATTCGTGGAAGAGCTGGTCCTGTTTACGGATCCGTTCACTGAAGAAATTTCGAACATCTTCCCGGGAAGATGCCCCTAGAGAAAAGCCATCAGAAGTAAGACCTGCCTGTCCCATGTGCTCAAGGAATGTGAGCATGAAAGCATCTGTGAAAAGCTTTGGAGCATTCGGGTTGAGGTCATCCAATGTGTATCCATTGGGAATGGGCAGATCAGCTTCTTCAAAGAAATTCCGGCAGTCTTCCATCCCTTTTTCCGCAATGGTTTTCGCCAAGCCAATGATCGGTTGAATGTCTTCATCCTTATGAGTCAGTTGGAAGTGCTGCAGAACCGGAATGGTCATGCTGTTCTGTATAAATTGGGTCCATAAGAGACCGATTTCATTGGCTGTCAGTGTTTTCTGGGACATATTGATTCCCCTCCTGTGAAGCTGGTGGCTGTACTAATTTCTTTTCCTTTACTTCATCTTTATATAAGAGGTAGCCGGGCAGGCAGATGAAGTTCAATAGAAAAATGTAAATCAAGAGTTTGGCTAACCAGTCGATGACGAACACAGTCGATACGAATACGAGCGCGATAATGATAAGCGGTGATAAATAGGCGTAAATCATGGTCCGTCCTCCTTGTCCTTTTTATCCTATCCGAGGAAGTATAAATTATTACGAAAAGAAGATGATAGAAGAAAGAAGTCAGATTTCTATTTGAAGGAGTTCGTCATGTGGAAATGGAAGCGGAAAGAAAAACAGCAGCCACAAAAACAAGAGACCAAGAAGCAGAGCGATACTCTTTCTGAATTTCTTCAAGTATTGAAGCAATCAGAAGATTTTGTTCATTACACATTGAGTGGTAGTTCAACGTGTACCATTTCTTACTTGAAAACGATGTGCGATTCTAAAATATTAAATCGGAGCGTATTAGCGACGCTGAACAGTCAATCCCTGCACAGCCTGGAGGAAATACAGGAGAAAGTGCCTGTCGAAAATATCCGTGTCACCTCTAAGCTGGATTTGATTGAAGAGAAAGTGATGTATGGATACATTATGATTCAATTGAAAGAAGGGGATGAAAAAGTCGCTTTAATTCCCTCCATTTCTTTGGAATCCCGTGAAGTCAGTATTCCTGAAGTAGAATTCAGTGTCGTCGGACCAAAAGAAGCTTTTGTAGAAACGTTGAATACAAACATCAACCTTATTCGAAAGCGTCTGCCTCTTCCACAGTTAACCATTAAAGAAATGAATATCGGAAAGATTACGAAAACACGGGTATCTGTCATTTATATCGACGGTATCGTTAATCAGGACAACGTGGATACGGTGTCCCAGAGATTGAGGGGAATTGAAATCGATCAGTTGATAGACAGCTCCTTCGTCACACAAATCATCGCTGATAATTCCAACTCCCCTTTTCCTCAATTGTTGGATACGGAGCGGCCGGATCGTGTCGTATCGAACTTGATTGAAGGGAAGGTTGCTATTCTTGTAGATGGATCGCCCCATGCCCTCACCTGTCCGACGACGGTCGTTGAATTTTTTGGAGCGTCAGACGACTATTTCCTTCCCTGGCATTTAGCGACCGCCTTCCGTTTGATCCGGTTGTTTGCCGTTATTTTCTCTGTTTTGAGTACACCGTTATACGTAGCCGTCCTCACTTACCATCATGAAATGATTCCGGCAGCGCTGATGGCGACCATCGTCTCCTCGCGTTCCGATATCCCGTTCCCACCGATATTGGAAGTGATCGTTTT
This sequence comes from Halobacillus sp. ABR2_026, assembly GCF_056158545.1. Classification (NCBI taxonomy): domain Bacteria; kingdom Bacillati; phylum Bacillota; class Bacilli; order Caryophanales; family Bacillaceae; genus Halobacillus; species Halobacillus sp. ABR2_026. The sequence goes on along the minus strand of NZ_JBSWTM010000001.1, from coordinate 3,903,148 downwards.
AGAGCTGGCGATCGAGCTATTGAGAGAAGCAGGAGCCCGACTTCCGACAAAAATCGGACAAACGATCGGTATCGTAGGTGGTATTGTCATCGGGACCGCAGCTGTTGATGCAGGCCTGACGAGTAATGTGCTTCTGATTATTGTTGCTTTGAGTGCCCTTGCTTCGTTTACGACACCTGTCTATCAGATCGGCAATACTATCCGCCTCATTCGTTTTCCTTTCCTCATAGGTGCACAACTGTGGGGCTTGATCGGTGTATCGATGTGCATGGTTTATTTCATCGGCCATCTCATCAAATTGCAATCGATCGGTCGACCGTTTTTCGAACCTTTGTATCCCCTCCGGATTAAAGATTTAAAAGATGCTTTCATCCGCCTGCCGTTCAATAAGCAAACGGAAAGGCCGGTTCTGATGAGGACGGAGGATCCCCAACGAATGAACCCAACACGTGTTAATGCAAAGAGGGATATCGATGAATAAGTTGAACAACACGCAGGGACTGAACATCCCGGAAAATTATTTAGTAACGCCTGCCTATGTATTCTTTTTGATCCACAGTATGCAGGTCGGGGTAGGAATTCTCGGTTTTGAGAAGTATCTGGTCGAAAAAGCGGGATACGACGCCTGGATCTCTATATTGATTGCAGGTTTGATCCTACACATCATTATGTGGATGATCTATCGTCTGCTTCAAAATGATGGCGGAGACATCGTGCAAATTCACCGCAGCATTTTCGGTAAGTACATAGGAGGTTTTTTAAGCCTCCTATTTTGTGCTTACTTCACCCTGTTGGCGTTTACTGTCATCATCACTTTCATAGAGGTCATCAAAGTCTGGGTGTTTCCTGGTCTGCAGGTTTGGGTGTTCGCATTTGTCCTCATCCTGCTTGTTTACTATCTTGTGTCCGGTGGATTCCGCGTCATCACAGGAATTTGTTTGATCAGCGTTATTATTGGACTGCCGATTCTCCTGCTGAAATTCTTTCCTGTGCAGGCGGGGCATACGATGAATATCTATCCTATGATCAGTCACGATGTAACAGAAATTCTCGCCGCTACGAAACAGAGCGTCCTAAGCTTCATCGGTCTTGAGTTTCTTCTGATCTATTATCCGTTTATCAAAAATCCGGAAAAGTCGAAGAAGTGGGCGCACTTCGGAGTGTTTTTTACGACGATGATCTATCTCATCAGTGTTCTGGTGACGTTCGTTTATTATAGTGAAGAGCAGCTCAGACAAGTGGTTTGGGGTACGATATCCGCTTGGAAAATCGTTGAATTCCCCTTTATCGAGCGCTTTGAATTTGTCGGGATCTCCATGTGGCTTTACGTCATCCTGCCGAACATCTGCCTTGGGTTATGGGGGGCGACGAGGATCCCGAAGCGGGTGTTCAATGTGAAGCAGAAGTATGTCGTCATTCTATTCTGCATCGCGCTTTATTTTCCGGCGGTCCTTTTAGATTCCCGTCCAATCATCGATCAGGTCAATAACCTCTCTGCGCAGCTCGGATTCTATGTGCTTCTGTATATCCCTGTCTTATTGGTTTTGAAAATGATTTCGGATAAAGTGAGGAAAAGGTCATGAAAAAAAGAACCATGCTTTTAATTCTATTGTCTTTCTTCCTGTTGACGGGTTGCATGCCGAATAAGAGTGTGGAAGAAAATGCGATTGTTCAGATTGCCGGCTATGATGTAGGAGAGGATAAACGGATACAAGGGACGGTATCCATCCCTCAGTACGGAAAAAGCGAAGATAAACAGGCAGCCTCCGAGCTTTATTTGACCGTCGATGCTGATTCCACGAAAGATGTCGAAGTGGAGATTCAGAAACAGTCCTCGAAGCCAATATCTATCGGTAAACTTGCGGTCAACCTATATAGTAAGGCACTTGCAGAGGAGGATCTGTCAGAAATCATCGACGTGTTAAGCCGGGATCCCCGCCTCAGCAGGAATATGTACCTTGGGGTGGTGGACGGTTCTGCTAAAGATTTGATAGAAAGTGGATACACACAGGATGAAACGACTTCTAAACACCTGCAGGGACTGATCGAGAATAACACCCATCATAACTTTCCATCGACAAGTCTTCATGATTTTCTTTATTCGTATTATGCAGAAGGTATGGATCCTTTTCTTCCCATGCTTAAGAAAAGAGAATCGTTTGTCGAGTTATCCGGTGTTGCTTTTTTCAAAAAAGGGCTATTTGTCACAGAGGTGCCGGATTCGAAAATCTTCACTTTTAAATTGCTAAAGCAGAACTTCACAAAGGGGATGCAGGATGTCCCTTTTGAAGAGGGAACGATCATGATGGACAATATTGGTTCGAATGTGGATTACAGCATCTCAGGCCCGATTGATGAGTTGACCTTTAAAATAAAGGTCAACATAAAGGCAGAAGTCAACGAAATGTCTGGCGTAGGCCGTGAGGCTACCCCTAAATTAGCGAAAGATATGGAGGATGCGTTCGCTGACTACTTTAATAAGGAGACAAATGAACTCATCACCATGTTTAAGGAAAAAGGAATTGACCCACTAGGTCTTGGGAATTTTACAAAGACGCGGCGAAAGGATTTCAACCTCTCTAAATGGGAAGATCATTATTCGGATCTTAATGTAGAAGTGAAAGTCGATGTACACATTACGGAATACGGAATTTTCTCCTGAAAACATAGAGAAAAAAGGTCATCCGCTCTTGCAGCGGATGACCTTTTGACTATAGGCATGTTGGTTTCACGTGAAATATTCGAGACGAGCTTCTGGGAAATATTGTTCGATATAGCCGCCTAAAACGCGTTTCATCTCTTCCTGTTCATCTTTTTGATAGACATACTTTCCGATTCCGTATTTCCCCCATTTGTATTTGCGTTTCTCTTCATCCATTTCAAGCTTGGTCATCGGGTAATTTTTTTGGATGACCCGCTTTGCTGGTTTTGTAAAGCGATGCTGAATCAATTCGAACGTCAAATCATTCGTGGCATAGTCCGGCAGTTTGTCATGTAGCTTTTCGAAAAGGATACGGTACCCTTCTCTCCAATCGTCGTACAAGTAGATGGGAGCGATGATAAATCCGAGTGGATAGCCTGCCTTCGCTACCTTGGCGGCTGCTTCAATACGGTCATCCAGACGGGAGGTTCCGGGTTCCAGGTATTTGATGACATAATCAGCATTCATGCTGAACCGGAACCTCGTCCTCCCATTGTGTTTCGCATCAAGCAAATGATCGACATGTGCAAATTTCGTAACAAATCGAAGTCTTCCATATTCAGATTCACCGAAATATTCGATCGCCCGTTTCAATGAATGGGTCAAGTGATCCACGCCAACGATATCAGACGTACAGGAAGCTTCAAATCTAGTTTCCTGAGGAGCACGTTCTTTCATGTATTGTTCGGCAGCATCAAATACTTCTTCGATATTCACATAAGTACGAATGTAAGGCTTGCTGCCCATCGTAGTCTGCAGATAACAATAATGACAGTGTCCCATACACCCCGTTGCTAATGGAATGGCATACTCCGCTGAAGGTTTGGATGTGTCGAACTTCAGCGTTTTCCTTACCCCTACGACAAGCGTAGATTTGGCCATTCTATATTTTTGAAAATCGTTTTCACCAGGAAGGTTTCGGACTTGGTTATGGGAAGTCGTTTCCCTGATTTCTATTCCCATCCCATCGAACTTCTCTTTTAATTCGCGTCCTAAGGGATATTCGAGTGCTCTTGGTTCCATATAGACGAGTTCTGGAACGAATGGTTTTACCACAATTTCCCCTCCGATTCTACGCCTCCGCCAAAAGCATCGTAATAAGCACGTTCCGCTTCTCCTTCTGAAGCATAAATAGCGATATTTTCATCCAGTGAAAAATAAGTTTCGTATAAAAATAAAGCCAGCTCTCCTGGACGTTCTGGATTGTTTACGACCGCTGCCTCCTGTACATTAGCAACGTCATATGTGTGAGGGTTTCTATAAACCACATAAACAATATCTCCGGCTTTGTAGTTTTCCTGCATTTCCATCCAATCACCTGCTCTCATATATTATCAGTCCGGTCTCATAAGGCTGATGTTTTTCTAATCCTGCTCATTTTTCCACAAAACACGACTTTTATTACATTTTTTCCTAAATGGAGGAGTGTTTGATCCGAAACTAGAAGTAAGGTTTATAGCACTGGAGGAGGATGAAGATGGAGCTTGAGACAGGAAGACTTTACATGAGACCCTACACCAAAGATTTGGCGGCACAAGTGGTTGAATTAGCTGGAGACGAGGCAGTCGCAGCGACGACCTTTGTTCCGCATCCATATACACGGGAAGTGGCTGAGGAGTGGATTGCTCTTCATAAAGACTGGATCGACCAAGGGAAAGCTTTTCCTCTGGCTGTTCTTTTAAAAGAAAATCAGAAGCTTGTAGGGACGATGACCTTAAGGGTGGACGATCAACATCATAAAGGTGAGCTCGCTTATTGGATAGGAAAGCCTTATTGGAACCAGGGGTATGCCACGGAAGCAGCTTGCAGAATCATGGACTTCGGGTTTGAAAAATTGAAATTAAACCGAATTTGGGCAGCCGCCATCAGCAGCAATCCAGGTTCCGTGAAAGTGATGCAAAAAGCCGGTCTTAGTTACGAAGGCACTTTAAAACAGGACATTTATCACTGGGGAGAGTTTAAAGACCTTGACCTTTATGGGAAGATCAAACACCGCTGATTTGTTTCATGTGAAACAGAAGTTTCTTAATGAATTCATGTCGGATTTTGGGGCTTGTAAGAGGGGAGATCCTTCAGTCGCAGGAGGTTTGGATAAGGTGTCTGGTTATTCTTTATCCTTTGAAAGCAAACAGACGTATTCGTGGGATGTTGATAAAAAATAATATATGTTTGATTCATTAATAGGAAGCGGTCTTAATTGAGGGGTGTTTTTCGAATCTATGTAAAAGTAGAGTATAGACCGTTTAATTGCAATGCATAAGTTTGGGGCCAAGAGAAAATCTGTCGACGGAATCTGTCAGGAAAAGTCATGAATTCTATGTTGATAAACAGCGGAAAAATCTGTTTCCCGAGATGTGAAACCTGTGTTTTCGACAAAGGTGATCCTCAATTCTTCAATCTTGAAGATACTTTTCGTAGAGTAAATGTGATAAAATGAATAGAGAAATGAAAAACGGCATACGTACGCGCAGCAGTTGAGAAGCCTGCGGCGCTTTTTATATTTCAAAATATAACAGATCTACTAAAAAAAGCGTATGCTCGATCGTATAAAGGTGGTGTCTGATCGTGTTACATCCTTTTGGTCGTTTGTTTGGGCTGGGGGACAAACCGGATTCGGAGAATGACAACAATGAAGAAGGCTACAACCCCGATGAAGTTGTACAAGTTCCAGTCGAACGCGTGCAGCCTAACCGTTACCAACCTCGAGCGATTTTCAACAACGAGAAGATTAGCGAACTCGCCCAGACGATACATACGCATGGGATGATTCAGCCGATCGTTCTCCGTCGGTTAAATGATGAAGATTATGAATTGATCGCCGGTGAACGTAGGTGGCGTGCGGTCCAGTCCCTGGGCTGGGAAACGATCCCTGCGATTATCCGCGAAATGAACGATTCCCAGACGGCCTCTGTCGCTCTGATTGAAAATCTACAGCGGGAAGAGTTGACCGTCATCGAAGAAGCCGTTGCCTATGCAAAGCTTTTGGAATTGCATGGGATTACACAGGAGGCTTTGGCTCAGCGATTAGGTAAGAGTCAATCGACCATTGCAAATAAACTCCGGCTTTTGAAGCTTCCGGAATCGGTTCAGCAGGCGGTCATGGATAAGAAAATCACGGAACGTCATGCCCGGGCTTTGATTGTTCTGAAAGATGAAGAGCAGCAGGAAAAAGTTTTGGCTGAGATCATCGAAAAGCAATGGAACGTGAAACAGACAGAAGAGCGAATTGCTAAACTGAATGACCCCGCTCCTAAAAAGAAGAAACCGAAGATGAAAGGCGTCAATAAGGATATGCGTATTGCCATGAATACGATCCGCCAATCATTGACGATGGTGACGGATACCGGCATTGATCTTGAAACGGACGAAGAAGATCATGACGACTATTATCAGATCACCATTAAAATCCCTAAAGGGAAGAAAAAATAACAGCCTGAGCGACCCATCTTGACATATGTGGAGATGGGGCTTTTTTTAAGTCATTTTACCTAATAGTTTCAATAAAATGGTAGAATGATAAAAAAGATAGTGAGGCAGGTGACACCATGGGGAAAGTAATAGCAATCGCTAATCAAAAAGGCGGGGTCGGAAAAACGACGACAGCCGTCAATTTAAGTGCATGTCTGGCCTATTTGGATTATAAAGTCCTATTGGTGGATATAGACCCCCAGGGAAATGCGACAAGTGGAGTCGGTGTCGAAAAAGGCGTAACGGACCGATGCGTTTATAACGTCCTTGTAGAGGAAGTGAAAGCCGAGGAAGTCAAAACGTCTACGGTCGTTCGTAATCTTGATTCCATTCCGGCAACGATTCAGTTGGCGGGTGCCGAAATAGAGCTCGTGCCGATTATTTCCCGGGAAGTAAAGTTAAAAAAGGCCCTCGATGATATAAAAAGTGACTACGATTACATTCTGATTGACTGCCCTCCTTCTCTCGGTCTCTTAACTTTGAATGCTTTAACTGCCTCCGACTCTGTGTTGATCCCTGTCCAATGTGAATACTATGCGCTGGAAGGGTTGAGTCAGCTATTGAATACCGTTCGCCTTGTCCAGAAGCACTTGAATCAGGATTTGATGATTGAAGGGGTCCTCATGACAATGCTGGATGCCCGCACAAACCTGGGGATTCAAGTGATTGAAGAAGTTAAAAAATACTTTCAGGATCGAGTTTACCAATCCATCATTCCGCGTAATGTGCGATTGAGCGAAGCTCCGAGCCATGGAAGACCTGCGATTCTTTATGATGCCAAATCACGAGGAGCAGAAGTTTATTTAGATCTAGCAAAGGAAGTGATTGTGAATGGCGAAAGGGTTAGGTAGCAAAGGCCACGAGCCTTTAGGCGCTTTTTTCAATGCCATGACACCTACAGAAGAAATTCAGAACATAGCGATTAAAGAATGTCGTCCGAACCCTTATCAACCTCGCAAGCAGTTTGATGAAGAGGCATTGGAAGAGTTGAAGCAATCCATTGCAGAACATGGTATTTTGCAGCCTCTTATTGTTAGAAAAAGCATCAAAGGTTTTGAAATTGTCGCTGGCGAACGGCGCTTTCGCGCAGCACAAAAGGCCGGACTCACTCATGTGCCCGCCATTGCACGGGAGATGAGTGATGAACAAATGAGAGAGATCGCTCTTTTGGAAAACTTACAAAGAGAAGACCTCTCCCCTATTGAAGAGGCGAAATCGTACGAGCTGTTGATAAAAGAACTGGGGGTCACACAAGATGAACTTGCCAAGCGTTTAGGAAAAAGCAGGTCTCATATCGCGAACCTCATCCGCCTCCTGTCCTTACCTGTTGCTGTCACGGATAAAATCACGGAAGGCTCTCTCTCGATGGGCCACGGACGAGCCCTGTTAGGGGTTAAAAACAAGGACCTGCAATTGGAGTTGCTTCAGAAAATAGAAGCAGAATCACTAAATGTTCGTCAGGTTGAACGAATGATCCAGGAGATGGCGAACCGATCGTCGAAAAAGAAAGAAAAAAAGCCGCGAGATCTCTTTTTACAAGAGCGAGAGGAAAATTTACAAGAACGCCTGGGTACAGGTGTGAAAATTAATAAAGGGAAAAGAAAAGGTAAAATCGAAATCGAGTTTACGAACAACGAAGATTTAGAGCGAATTATCGCCCTTTTTGCAGATAAAGAATAAATAGCCCCTGGTTCTTTTCTGAAAAATCTCTTTAGATTCCTAGAACTAACGAAAAGATACTGGAGAGAATGCGATGGTTTTATTAGGAGCGTTAGTCAATGGTTTGTGTATATTGATCGGCACATTGTTCGGCTTGTTTTTTACGAAAATTCCAGAGAGATTTAAAGAGACGGTCATGTGCGGTGTGGGGCTTGTTGTCCTTACCATCGGTCTCCAGATGGCTTTAGAAACAGAAAACATCGTCATCGTTCTTCTCAGTCTGCTCTCAGGCGCGGTTATCGGGGAAGCGCTTCATCTTGAAGATAGGCTGGAGTACATTGGCCGCTGGATCGAACGGAAATTCACAAAACCTGACCAGACGTCAAGTGTTGCACAAGGATTCATTACGGCTTCACTTATTTTTGTAATCGGGGCTCTTTCAGTCATTGGCGCACTGGACAGTGGGATCCGGAATGACCATGAAGTTCTGATCACAAAAGGGATTATTGATGGTTTTGTTTCCTTGGTTTTGACCTCGACCCTCGGCATCGGTGTGATTTTTTCGATTCTTCCTGTTGTCCTTTACGAAGGGTCGATTGCCCTTTTGGCCACTCAAATCGATCATTGGGTCCCCCAGCAGATGCTTGACCTTTTTATTGTTGAAATGACGGCAACTGGCGGCTTGATGATTGTGGCCATCAGCTTGAATTTATTGAAGCTGACCACCATCAGGGTCGCGAATCTGCTCCCTTCCCTGCTCACGGTCGGGGTAGTGCTGGCCGTATCTCAATGGTTTTAAGTTTTTATTGAATGCTTTTTCTGTAATGTGCAGCAGAGGTGGTGAAAGAATGGAAAGGCTTCGTTTCCAAATGAACCTGTTTCCTCTTCGCTTCTGTTAATTGAATAGCAGCTGCTACTTTGGCTGCCATCTGCATGACGATATGCAGTCTAGTATTTTGCAGGACCACATGTTCCATAAACCCACTAACATTGACCATTCCGCTAATGTGTAGTTGACCTACAGGCGGAAGGTCTTTTTTTAATGCTGATCCAGGGCTTAAAGAACCTTTACCGAGAACGACAGAACCTACGGAAGACGATTTCCCCAGGCAGGCATCGACGGCAAGAATGTAAGGAGCTGGGTGTCTTTTTTTGATATCAGCGAGTCTGTCTTTCAGGTTCAATGCGTGCAAAGGATCTTCAAGTGTTCCATAAATATGGAAGGTATCAAGGTTATGGTCATGCAACATGGAACCGACCAAAGGCCCGAACGAATCTCCTGTTGATCTGTCCGTTCCGATACAGGCGATGACGATATCTTTGGAAGATGGAAGCCATTCTTGCAAGTACGTGCTCAGTAAATCGCTCATGGCTGGATCATCGGTGCTTACACGTTTCTCTTCTTTAGAAAACTTGTCCTTGAAATTCATAGCTTCTCCTCCAGACACATAGTAGTAACAGTATATAAGGTTGTCCGCGGTTCTATACGTGGCAAATACATAGATGTGGAGGAACGGTCATGATAAAAGCAGGGTTCAAGTGGATGTTCTTAATCATAGGAACTATGATAGGAGCCGGATATGCTTCGGGGAGGGAACTATGGCAATTCTTTGGACATGATAGCAGTTTGGCGATCCTGTTGTTCTCTCTTATGTTCATCTGCTCGTGCAAAGCCATACTTGATATCAGTTACAAAAAAAAGACAGGCCACTATCTGCCAGTCCTCCGGGAAGTGGTCGGCAAGCACCTGACTGGGGTGTACGATTGGATGATTATCATTTATCTATTTACTACGACCGTCATTATGCTTGCCGGGAGCGGAGCGACGTGGCAGGCTTTTAATTTTTCCTATCGCCTAGGTGTCCTCGCCATTGTTATCCCATTGATCCTTTTGTTCGTTTGGGATGTAAAAGGCATTGTGATTGTAAACAGTTTCGTTCTTCCCCTGCTCATATCGGGTCTTCTCTTCGTATTGATTGTATTTATAAGGGACCAGCAACTTTCTCTTTTTGGACATGTTGATGAAATGAGTAATTGGATGTCTGCCTTTCCTTTCACCGCTTTGAACATCCTTCCACTGATCGCGGTTCTCGGAGCAATTGGTAATCAAATGAAGCACAAAGGAGAGATTTGGATTGCCAGTGTTGGAAGCGGGGTCATTCTAGGCGTGGTTTCCTATCTTTATAACAACAGCCTCATTCAAATCTCAGAAGATATCATTTTGTATGAAATCCCCCTTTTCGCGATTTTAAAACATTATCCTTATGAAATGATGATCTTCATGTCGCTTATGCTGTGGATCGCCATCTTTACAACAGCGGCATCAGGCACACTTGGACTAGTTACGCGGTTCAGGGAATACCTCAGGCAGCCGCTCTGGATTTTGGCCATGGCTGTTATTGCTCTCATGCTTCCCTTTACATCTTTTGGTTTCTCAACCCTGATCGAATACTTATATCCTTTATACGGCATCCTGAACTTGTATGTTTTAGTTTCTCTTCTTCTATACCCGATTCTTTCCCGATTCAAAATTCGATAGAAACCTGTTAAAATAGATGGCATATCTATTGACGGAAACAGGAGGGAAAGTGGTGGCCGATGCTACAGATGTTGTTGATGATGCGAAAACAGCGGTTGAGGATGCAAAGACAAAATGGGACGAAATTGTAGCTTACGTAACGGGACCCGATCTTTGGGTCACCGTGGCTCTTGGTGCTATACGGATTGCCCTCATTCTGCTCGTCTCCTTTTTGATCATCCGTATCGGAAGGAGACTCATCGCGCAATTTTTTGCCAATAAGCGGCGTGGCCCTTTCCGAATTACAGAACGGCGGGAAGCCACGCTCAATAAACTGGTTTTGAATACGATGTCTTATGTCGTATACTTCATGGCATTCATCATGATTCTCGAGACCTTCAACTTCCAGGTGGGTGCTTTGCTTGCAGGTGCGGGTGTAGCTGGTCTTGCCATCGGTTTTGGAGCGCAGAACCTTGTCCGGGACATCATCTCTGGTTTTTTCATCATTTTTGAAGATCAGTTTTCTGTCGGGGACTATATCCAAACTTCCGGTGTGGAAGGTTTTGTAGAAGAAGTCGGTTTACGTACGACGAAAGTAAAGGCTTGGACGGGCGAAGTCCATATCCTTCCAAACGGAAACGTTACCCAGGTGACAAACTATTCTATGCATAACAGCATTGCCGTGGTTGATGTAAGCATCGCTTATGAGGAAGACATTGAAGCAGCTGAGAAGGTTATTCAGCAATTATTGGAAGAGATGCCGGAACGTCACGAATCGATGCTGAATGTTCCGGAACTGCTTGGCGTCCAAACACTTGGTGCCTCAGATGTTGTCATGCGTATCATTTGTGAAGTGAATCCGATGGAACATTGGGCAATGGCACGAGTGATCCGTAAAGAAGTGAAAAACAGGTTGGATGCAGAAGGAATTGAGATTCCGTTCCCTCGTATGGTCATGTATTCACGGGACGATGAAAATGATGCCGTGAATGAACACGAAGATAAAGGAGGAGTTTCCTGATGGCTGATAAATCCTATGAGCTGAATGATGTTGTACAGATGAAGAAACCTCACCCTTGCGGAGAGAATCGCTGGAAAATCATTCGTATGGGTGCTGACATTCGTATCAAATGTGAAGGGTGCGGCCATAGCGTGCTCGTCCCCCGTCGTAAATTTGAAACGAAGATGAAGAAGGTTTTGGAAACAAGCGAATGACCTCTGCCCCTTCTGGATTCAGAAGGGGTTTTATTCTGTTTCATTTGTGAAATATTGAACAGCAAACCTGGCCACATGATGGTTTCTATGGGTACCAGGTACAGGACGACATCGTCCTGTACCTGGTACCAAAGGTACGTAAGACAGGTCAGGATTATTTTTCATTTTGCATGGGAATTCACTTACGCTTCGCTCTTTTTCTTCAAACCCTTTATTTGTTACTGTATAAAATGGAGTTTTTATAGGGAAAAACGAGAAGCTTTCTCGTTTTTGCATAGGTTGTTATTTTCAAGTACAGAATCTATAATTAAGTGGACTAACATGCATGTATGTAAATCCTTAAGGAGTGAAAGTCTCATATGGCACTAACAGCAGGAATCGTAGGTTTACCGAACGTAGGGAAATCTACGTTATTTAACGCAATTACACAAGCAGGCGCTTTGTCGGCCAACTACCCGTTCGCCACAATTGATCCGAACGTTGGGATCGTGGAAGTTCCGGATAGTCGTCTCGAAAAATTAACCGAGCTTGTAAATCCTAAGAAAACTGTACCGACAGCTTTTGAATTCACAGATATTGCAGGAATTGTCAAAGGAGCGAGTAAAGGGGAAGGCCTTGGGAACCAATTCTTGTCTCATATTCGTCAGGTGGATGCGATTTGTCACGTCGTCCGTGCTTTTGAAGATGAAAACATCACCCACGTATCTGGTCAGGTCGATCCGATTACTGATATCGAAACGATTAACCTTGAGCTGATCTTAGCCGACCTTGAAACCGTGTCGAAGCGCATGGATCGCGTGGCAAAAATGGCACGTCAAAAGGATAAAGAAGCCGTAGCCGAGTATGCCGTTCTTGAAAAGCTGAAAGATGCATTGGAGGATGAAACGCCTGCCCGTGCCGTTGAATTCAGCAGCGATCAGGAAAAGATTGTAAAAGGCCTTCATCTATTGACTTCAAAGCCTATCCTCTATGTGGCGAATGTAAGTGAAGATGAAATCGGGGAGCCAGATAACGATCGAGTGAAACAAATCCGCGAATTTGCCGCAAAAGAAAATGCAGAAGTGATCGTGGTTTGTGCAAAGATTGAATCTGAAATCGCTGAGCTTGATAGCGAAGAAAAAGAAGAGTTCCTTGATGATCTCGGAATTGAAGAATCCGGCCTTGATCAACTGATTAAAGCGACTTACAACCTTCTTGGTCTAGCGACATACTTCACGGCTGGTGAGCAGGAAGTACGCGCGTGGACATTTAAAGAAGGGATGACTGCTCCACAGGCTGCCGGTATCATTCACACCGACTTCGAACGTGGATTCATCCGTGCGGAGACGGTATCTTATGATGATCTCGTAGATGCAGAATCCATGGCTGTAGCCCGTGATCGAGGCCGTGTCCGTTTAGAAGGTAAAGAGTATCTGGTGAAAGATGGCGACGTTATTCATTTCCGTTTCAACGTATAAGCGAGGATCCTTCCGTTAAAAGGTTGTAAATCTTGGACAACTTTGATACAATACTAAATTGTGAGTAATTCAATGAAGATTACTCCTTGCTCCTTTGATAGAAAAGGAGCCGTCAAGTCCATAAGGAGGTGAAAACGGATGAGTAGAAAATACGAAATCATGTATATCATCCGCCCAGACATCGAGGAAGAAGCGAAAACATCTGTTAAAGATCGTTTCAGCAAAATCCTTACAGATAACGGAGCGGAGATTGAAGAAGTTAAAGAAGTTGGCAAGCGTCGTCTTGCTTACGAAATTAACGACTACCGTGATGGGATCTATGTAACGATCGACTTCAACGGTACACGTGAAGCGATCAACGAATTCGACCGTCAAGCGAAGTTCACGGATGATATTATCCGCCACATCGCTGTACGCGAAGATGACAAATAAGGAGTGGTTCTGATGTTAAATCGTGTCGTATTAGCCGGCAGATTGACGAAGGATCCTGATTTACGCTATACGCCAAACGGAGTAGCGGTCGCCAACTTTACAATCGCCGTAAACCGTCCTTTCTCAAACAATTCAGGAGATCGCGATGCCGATTTCATCAACTGTGTCGTTTGGAGAAGAGCGGCTGAGAACCTTGCTAACTTTATGAGTAAAGGTAGTCTCGTCGGTGTAGATGGGCGCTTACAGTCCCGCAGCTTCGATAACCAGGAAGGCAAACGTGTATTTGTGACAGAAGTCGTTGCAGACAGCGTTCAGTTCCTAGAGTCCAAAGGTGCTTCCCAAGGTGGAGGTAACCGTGGAGGTTCAGGATACCAGCCAAATCAGAATCAACAACCATCAGGAAACAACTTCGGTTCTAATAATAACAACCAACGAAATGATGACCCATTCGCAGATAATGGGGAACCCATCGATATATCAGATGATGATTTACCATTCTAAATAGGAAGGAGTGAATGCTACATGGCACGTCGTGGACGCGGAAAACGTAAAAAGGTGTGTTTCTTCACAGCAAACGGAATCACACACATCGACTTTAAAGATGTTGATTTGCTAAAACGTTTCGTCTCTGACCGTGGAAAAATTCTTCCTCGTCGAGTAACTGGAACGTCTGCAAAATATCAGCGTAAATTGACGAAAGCGATCAAACGCGCTCGTCAAATGGCCCTACTTCCTTACACTACTGAGTAAGAGTAGCGTTTCAAACCCCTTGATGGCTTTCAGGAGCCATCAAGGGGTTTTTATTATGATTCGAGGGCGGGATCAACTGTTGCTCCCAGCTGTCTCTAACACCCTTTAATGGTCCTGATTCTTCCATGAAAAAACGGCTGTTTCCAGTTTGGTAGAAACAGCCGTACTTTTAAACTATTCTAACCCCATTAATTCCCGCAGTTCCTTTTCGTTGGCCAGCAAATCCTGCAGCGTGTATTTCTCAAGGACGGAAAGAAAGGCCCGTAATGCCTCATGAAGCACGCCTTTCAATGTACAGGCAGGGGTGATGACACAATAATTCGTGGCACAGTCAAAGCATTCCAACAAGTGAAAATCGTCTTCCATCGCGCGCACGACACTTCCAATATTTATATCTTCCGGCTTTTTCGCCAACCGGATCCCGCCAGAACGCCCACGCAGAGTCTCAATTAGTTCAAGTTTATTTAATTCATGAATGATCTTCCCTAAGTGATTTTCAGAGATATGAAATACATCAGATATTTCTTTTTTATTGGCAAGTTCACCTTCACGTTTTGATGCTGTAAAAATCAGGACCCTTAAAGCGTAGTCAGTATATTTCTTGAGACGCATCTATTTAAACCCTCATTTTTTGTTTTTTTTAATCTTATCATAAAGCGCCCAGCCTGTCTTAAATAGTGAAAGTTTCGGACTTTGTCACAAAAGGTGTATTTTGAATGTTGCTTTTAAAGAAGGAGGTTTCTATAATAAAGGTGTATTTAAAATACATGTATAAAGGGGTTCTTCATATGTCTCTAAAAGCGACTGAAAAATTAGACCCACAGACCATTCACATCGTGAAGTCAACGGTTCCTGTATTAGCGGAACATGGAGAAGCGATTACGACGCATTTTTACAAACGAATGTTTGAAGATCATCCAGAATTGAAGAACATGTTCAATCAGACCCACCAGCGGGCAGGAGAACAGCCAAAAGCGCTTGCGAGTGCTGTTTATGCGGCAGCTGCAAATATTGATCAGCTCGAAGTCATTCTGCCGCGTGTCAAACAAATAGCAGAAAAGCATCGGAGTTTGAATGTACAACCGGAGCATTACCCGATAGTAGGGAAATATTTATTGAAAGCTATTCAAGAGGTCCTCGGGGATGCAGCGACAGAAGATATCATCCAAGCATGGGGAAAAGCGTACAGAATCATTGCAGGTGCTTTTATCGGAGTAGAAAAATCTTTATACGAAGAGGCTGAAGCACAAAGGGGCGGATGGACCGGTTACCGATCATTCAATGTGGTGGATAAAGTGAAGGAGAGTGAGGAAATCACTTCTTTCTATTTGGAACCGGAGGATAAGAAATCCTTGCCAGCCTATGAACCTGGCCAGTATTTAACCATTAAGGCTGAAATTCCAGGAGAAACCTATACACATTTAAGACAGTACAGCCTTTCTGATGCACCGGGGAAAACATACTACAGAATTAGTGTGAAAAAAGAGCAAGGGGTGGTGAATCATCCTGACGGGATTGTATCTTCCTGGCTTCATGAACAGGTGAATACTGGTGACTCGCTATTTGTGAGTGCCCCGGCAGGAGATTTTTATTTGGATGATCATACAGCACGTCCGCTCGTTTTGATCAGTGGTGGCGTAGGACTTACCCCTTTGATGAGCATGTGGAAATATGTACAGAAAGCTCAGCCAGATCGGAAGGTTTATTTCATCCATGCTGCTAGAAATGGACGTGTACATGCGTTCAAAGATGAAATGGAAAAAGCACAGCCGGGAACGGTCCATCTTATTTATGAAAAGCCTGACGAACAAGATATAAGGAAAGGCTTGCACAAGGTGGAAGGCTATATAACGCCTGATTGGTTGAAAATGATAGCTCCTGAAGAGGCTGAATTTTACTTTTGTGGACCAGAGGGATTCATGAAAGCTGTTTATGGAATGCTGCATCGTTGGGGGATATCGGAGGATCGAATACATTATGAGTTCTTTGGACCCCAAGGGGAGTTATAAAAAAGTGGCGGAATCCATGATGGATTCCGCCACTTTTTATACTTATGGATGGGTCTTTATGAACAGGAAGGGGCTACGGGCTGCAGACGCTGGTCTAATTTATTGATTTGCGCCATGAAGGCTTGGATGACTGGTCCACTTAACACAGTAATCAATAACGTACCTATGCCAATCGCGCCACTGAAGATGAAGGCGAGGATCACAAGGAGGATACTGATGAGTGCCCGTGAGATGGAAACGTTCCAGCTGGTAAGCTTACTGACAACAAGCATCATCCGGTCGAATGGGTTCGGTGCGAAGTCTGCTTGAAGGTTAAGTGCAATTCCAAAACCTGCAATGACCATGCCTGAAACGAGACAAATCAATTGGATCGCAAACACATCCGGATGGACCGTATCGCGGATCGTGAAGACCCAAAAATCAATCCCGATTCCTGTTAAAAGAGATGTTGCCAATGCTAGAAGCTCGGGTCTTCTTTTTTCAGCGATGGCATTGAATACGATCATGCTGAAACCTACGACAATTTCCCAGCTTCCAATCGTTAAGCCGAATGTCCGGTGGAGGCCGACCAGAAGGGCATCAAAGGGGGATGTCCCAAGCGTAGAGAGGATGGTTAACGCGATTCCAAGCGTCATGATGAGAATCCCGAATGTGTAATATAGCGTTCTCATGTAGATGCGCTTCATAGTTTCCACCCCTTTCTTTTCTGCTGTCTAAGAAGAATATACCGCGAAGGGGATTGAAAATTCAAGAGAAAGAATGTAAAAAAACGGCAGGGGGTCCCCTGCCGTTTCTCAAGTCTATTACTCTTCTACATAAGCCCACTTAAATTCGAATTCTGGACCTGTTGCTGTTGTGAACACCCCTTTGATGGTTGGGCGGAAAAGCTGAGCTTTTGCATCCTGATAGATTGGTGCGACCGCTTGATCTTCTTCCAAAAGCAGTTTCTCTGCCTGCATGAAGGTCTCGAAGCGTTTTTCAGGCTGCTGGGCATATTCGCCGTTTGCTTTCTCTATTAACGCGTCATATTCTTCGTTAGAATATCCCATGTTGTTGTTTTGACCACCTGTAAGGTACATGTTCAAGTAAGTGTTCGGGTCAACATAGTCTGGACCCCATGTAGCAGCTTCCATTTCAAATTCGCTCTCGTTATCACGACGAACACGTTCTTTGAAAGGAACTTCCATCAGTTTGATCGTTACGCCTTCAAGATTTTCTTCCAATTGGTTCTTGTAGTAGGCAAGAACATCTTTAGAGGTACCTGTATCATCACCAAGAAGTTCAATCTCAACAGAATCGGTACCCAATGCTTCCAGGCCTTTCTGCCAGTGTTCCTGAGCCTTTTCTACGTTGTACTCAACCAATGGACCCTGAGCCTCGCGGAAATCCTCTTCACTGTTCGGCATAGAGACAAAGTTGGATGGTACATAACCTTCAGCTGGTACAGATCCGTCATTCAGGATGACGTCGACCAGGGACTGGCGGTCAATAGCATAGGAGATGGCTTTACGAACATCAGCATTCGCAAGGGCCTCATTATTATCCTGGTTGAACTTAAAGAAATATAAGTATGGTTTTTCCGCAACGTTGAAAGCATCGCTTGTGCGGTATTGGTCAACGAATTCGGCATTCAACTCTGTCTGGTCGATTTCGCCTGTGTCATACAGGTTAACCCCTGTAGAAATTTCTTTGATGACTTTCGCGTTGATCGTTTCTAATTGAACTGTATCTGCATCCCAGTAAGAATCACTCTTCTCAACCGTCCAGCCTTCACCGTGGTTCCATTCGGTCATTTCGAATGGTCCGTTTGAGATGGTGTATTCTGCTTCTGTTGCGAATTTATCGCCTTGTTCTTCTACGTAATCCTGATTCAAAGGCATGAACGTAATGAATACCGTCATGGATTTAAAGTAAGGAACCGGTTTTTCGAGCTCAACGACAAGCGTTTTATCATCTTCGGCTGTCGCCCCTAGATCTTCAAGCTCCGCTTCGCCATCACTGATGGCCTGGGCATTTTTAATGATGCCTCCAAGGAAATAAGGACCGTACTCGGAACCTACTTCTGGATCAACAGCTCTTCTCCATGCATAAACGAAATCGTGGGCAGTGACAGGGTCGCCATTAGACCATTCTGCGTCACGTAGTTTGAATGTCCATGTAAGGCCGTCTTCACTTACTTCGGAGCTTTCGGCCATTCCATCTACAAGCTGACTGTTTTCATCGAGACGGTAAAGCCCTTCATAAGTCTCTCCAGCCCATTGGAAACCGACAGAATCGGTGATGAGAGATGGATCCATGCTAGGGATCTCACTTTTCGCTGTCACGGTAATCTCTTGGTCTCCGGAAGCTTCTCCCTCATTTGTTTCTTCGGTTGTATCATCCGTGTTTTCTTCTCCTGTGTCTGTTGATGTTTCACTGTCTCCTCCGCTACATGCCGCCAGGAACAAAGCGAACATCAGTGCAAATAACACTAATAGATGTTTTCTCAACGTGTATTCCCCCTATTTGAAATTTTCTAAAAATAATTACATTTTTGAATTATACAGATAAAAAAGAAAAAAATCAAAGCCCTTTATTCGATAAAAATAAGAAAAAAATGTCGGTGAACAGAATATTCTAAACTAATTGACAATGGTTCTTTCTTTGATAGGATTAGAGAATATCATTGCTTTTCTAAAGCATAAAAGGATGTTAGGAGAAGAGTGAATCACGGAATATAGAGGAGGTTGTCAGAAGAATGAAACGTGAATGGGATTTGCTGCACACCCCGGGTCCAACGCCGATACCGCCAAGTGTCGAACGAAGCATGAATCAGCCGATGATCGGTCACCGCGGTGGGAAGGCCAAAGATTTGATCCATGATATCGCACCAAGGCTGAAACCGGTGTTCGGGACATCTGGAGAGGTTCTTGTCATTACAGGGAGCGGAACATCTTCTTTAGAAGCATCCGTCGTCAATACGACGAAACCCGGCGACAAAGTCATTGTTGTAGTAGCGGGTGCTTTTGGAGATCGTTTTGCCCAAATTTGTGAGACTTATGAACTGGAAGTTCAGCGAATCGATGTCCCGTGGGGGGAAGCATTCAATGTGTCACAATTGGAAGAAATGCTGCAAAACCAACCGGATACGTCTGCTGTATTCCTTACACATTGTGAAACTTCCACGGGTGTAATGCATCCAGTAGAAGAAGCAGCGGAGCGTGTTAAAGCCATCAGTTCGGCCCTGGTTATTGTCGATGGAGTTTCGTCTATTGGGGGAGCTAAAGTAGATATGGATCGTTCTGGAATCGATATCTTAACATCAGGATCTCAAAAAGCCATGATGCTTCCAGCGGGTCTTGCATTTTTAGCTGTAGGGGCAAATGCGTGGACTGTGATCGAGAACAATCCACGCCCGCGGTTTTACTTGGACTTACGGAAATACAGGCAGCAGCTCGAAGGGGGGCAGACCCCATTCACACCTGCTCTTTCCCTTCTGTTCGGACTTCAACAGGTCCTCGATTTATTGGAAGAGGAAGGATTAGAGCACGTATTTGAACGACACCTCACGATGAAGGAAATGACACGGGAAGCCTGCCGTGCCTTAAACCTGCCTTTGCTTGTATCCGATGAAAATGCGTCGTCCACTGTAACATCGATCCGCCCTGAAACTTTTGAAGCTGAACAATTGAGGAAAATCGCAAACGAAGAATTCGGTCTTATTCTTGCTGGGGGACAAAAGCATATGAAAGGTGAAGTTTTTAGAATCGGGCATATGGGATACTCTCGCCCGGCTAATGTTCTCCAATATATAGGGATTTTAGAAATTGTTTTGAAACGATTAGGTCAAGACTTTGAAGCAGGGGCAGGGGTCGCCGCTGCACAAGCTGCTTACTTGAAGCGAACAAGGGAGGAATAAAGATGCACCGCGTATTGATTAGTGATCCATTGAGCGAAGATGGAATAAGGCCATTAATAGAAGCTGAAGACATAGAGATAATTATGAATCCGAACCTTTCCTATGAACAACTTTTGGAGGAGATTGGGTCAGCAGAAGCCCTTATCGTAAGAAGTCAGACACAAGTAACACGAGAGGTGATCGAACATGCCCCTCATTTGAAAATCATCGGCCGTGCAGGGGTGGGGGTCGATAACATCGATCTTGATGCCGCAACGGAAAACGGCGTCATTGTCGTCAATGCCCCGGATGGGAATACAATTTCCACAGCTGAACATACGATGGCAATGCTCATGTCTCTGGCAAGGAATATTCCTCAAGCGTATCATCAGCTTCAACAAAAGCGCTGGGAGCGTAAAAAGTTCGTCGGGGTAGAATTAAAGGATAAAGTACTTGGTATCGTTGGTTTTGGCAGGATCGGACGTGAAGTTGCCCAGCGCGCCAAAGGCCACCGTATGAAAGTTATCGCCTTCGATCCGTTTTTGAATGAAGAAAAAGCTGAAAAAGCCGGGGTTACACACGGGACTTTAGAAGAAGTGCTCAAACAGGCGGATTTCCTTACGGTTCACACCCCTTTAATTGCTAAAACGAAACATTTAATCAATGAGGAAGCCATTGCCATGATGAAGACCGGTGCACGAATATTAAATTGCGCACGTGGCGGAATTGTAGAAGAGAATGCTTTGTATGAAGCGGTCCAGTCAGGAAAAATCGCTGGTGCAGCACTCGATGTTTTTGAGGAAGAGCCAGCCACGGAACACCCACTGTTATCTCTTCCTGAAGTGATTGCAACTCCTCACCTTGGTGCGAGCACAATTGAGGCTCAGGAAAATGTGGCGACAGATGTCAGCTTTGATGTGCTTGAATCGCTTCGTGGTGGTACGGTTAGGAATCCGGTCAACCTTCCATCTGTGTCGTCTGAAATGATGGAGAAACTCTCCCCGTACTTCAAACTTTCTGAAAGGTTGGGCTCTTTCCTGTCCAAAGTAGTGGAAGGTACGCTTGAGCGTGTGAATGTTTATTATAGTGGGGACCTTCTTGAAGTCGATACGATGCCACTTACCAGAATTGCAGTAAAAGGGATACTTACCCCTCATATCGGAGAGCGTGTCAACGATGTCAATGCGTTGAAAACAGCAGCCGATAAAGGAATGACCATCAATGAGCAAAAGTCGACTCGTACAAAAGGGTTTACGAACCTGATTACGGTCGAGATCGAAACAGAAAAGGAAAAGAGAAGTATCGCCGGTACGTTATTAAACGGATTAGGTACACGAATTGTCCAGTTCGATCAATATTCCATCGACGTCATTCCAGAAGGCCATCTGGTCGTTATTCATCATACCGACCAGCCAGGTGCCATCGGACGTGTAGGAAGTCTCCTTGCTGAACATCAAATTAACATTGCGACGATGCAGGTAGGACGTACAAATGAAGGTGGAGAAGCTGTCATGGTCCTCAGTGTAGATAAACCAGTCGAAGGGGACTGTAACGAAAAGCTTGCCCAAATTCCAGACATCAAGCAGGTGCAGTGTCTGACCATTTGAATCAAGAAAGGCAAACCTTCAGAGGTTTGCCTTTTTTTGATTCACTCTGTTAAAAGCTTAGTTTTTCTGATCCCATTTGCTTTAATAGGGGTGTGCGAGAGAAGTGGGATCAAAGGAGTCATACCATCATAACCAACGGTATGTTATCGTTCTTAGAGCGCTGTACATAGATCTATACGGGAGGGGTTCCATTGAAAAATCGTAGCGCTGGTCTTCTGTTGATCGGTTTATCCTTGTTAACCGGGGTTATAACCTATGCTCTAGGAGAGTTGATTATTGCTGTGAAAATGTCTGCTGCCCATGTTTCAGCGGCTGTTTCGGGAGGAGATGGACCAGGAATAGGCTGGAGTGGCAATCCTTTAATCACAAATGTGCCATTGGTCCTTATCGCATGTTCCATGATTCTTGGCATGGCTTTACTAAAAAACAACTGATGTCACTACCGATCTGTTGAAAAAGGAGCTTCCATCAGCCTGGAAGCTCCTTTTTTGTTCCGTTTAAGAAAATGTTTGATTGTTACACCCCTTGTGAAGTGGAAAGCAGCTGCTGTAACACATGAATTTCACGTATGACCCAAGGGTTATTGGTGGAATGCTTCAGTGTTTTTTCGTTCTGAGCGATTGCTTTTTCAATTTCAACCCAGACGGGGGTGAAGAATTGTTGTTCTTCGTACGCATCAAGCTTTTGTACCCCGGTTTCTCCATGCCAGCGGCAGAAATAAATGCGGGAAGTCATGGTGAAGAAAGCTCCTGGTTGAAAGACATCCTCGTGACTTTCAACCACTTCTCCAAACAAGCGCACGACCTTACAATTTTGAAAGCCTGTCTCTTCTTGGATTTCACGAATGAGAGCTTCTTCATCACTTTCACCATCATTTAGCCCTCCTCCGGGGAGCTTATAATCCCCGAGTCTGGACTGGACCATGAGGATTTTCCCGTCCTTATACAGCACACCTCTTACGGCTGTCCGTTGGTTTATATCAGCTCCATCTTCAGGCTACTGCCCGATTCTCAACTTGAATGGGAAGTCATCCAATGGGATGCACCTGCCTTTTTCGGTTGGTGAATGTGTGGACTTCCGTGTAACCGGCTGATTTCGCAAGATCAATGGCTTCGTCATATCGGTATCCGATATGGTCAGGTTTATGGGCATCGGAGCAGAGAACGATTCCAACCCCTTCATCTTTACACATCTGAAGAAGCGTTGGGTCAGGGTACAGCTCTCCTACTGGCTTCCTCAATCCGGCTGTACTGATTTCAATACATGTGTCCGTTTTGGCAAGGGCTTCGGCTGCACGTTTGTACTGTTCTTTCAAAAACACTTCGTCATCTGGACGGTATCCAAATACTTTGATCACATCAATGTGTCCTACAAAGTCAAACAGACCAGATTCTGCAAGAGTGACGACGCGGTCGAAATATTGACGGTACACTTCTTTCAGATCCCGTTTTTCGTATTCCTCTCGATCAATGGCAAGGTCGATCCCCCATTCGTCAATCCAGTGAACAGAGCCGATGACATAATCGAAAGGATGGGAGTGGATGAATGTTTCCATTTCTTTCTCCTTACCCGGCATATAATCCATTTCTATCCCCATTTTAATAGGAAGGCCAGCTGTTTCGGCTTCATCAAACATTTTTTGGTACGTGGCAAAATTAAGAGTGCGGCGGTTCTCCACCCATGGGTTTTTAAGAATTTCCCGGGTTTCCTGAAAGAAATAGGCGTGTTCTGAAATGCCCAACTCTTCAATTCCTTCTTCTTTTGCTTTTTTTATGTAGGTTCGTAGATAGTCGACATCAAGGTTTCCGGTTTCAGCCATATGGACGTGGTAATCGGTGCGCATGTGGGGCCCTCCTCTATCGAATTTTATTCATCATAACAAACATCAGAAAAAATCACCACGAAGTAGGAATGGAAGCATTTGAGACAAGATGAAAGGCGGGAAGATATGTTAAAATAGGGAGGTTAAGATAGCGCGATAGAAATAGAGGTGCGTAATCAATCATGAATAACACGAAGAGGTTGACCGAAGGGGCTTTAATGACCGGCGTATATCTGCTATTGTTATTGGTAATTATTTTTATGCCGGGACCTGTTGGATCCATTTTATTGTTGATCTTACCAGTCCCTTTCGTTTTTTATAGTTATCGGTACGGCTGGAAACCCGGCGTTCTGATGTTTATCGGAGCTTTGATCTTCACTTTGCTGTTTGCAACCGTTTTTTCTTTACCGATTACTCTGCTCGCAGGGTTCGGAGGCTTGTCCCTTGGAGGGGCTATGCATGCCAAGCGTTCTTCCTATGAAACCCTTGCCGTAGGATCGGTGGGTTTCAGTCTTGGACTTCTTGTCATCTTCCTGCTCTCGCAGCTTTTCCTGGGCGTGAGCTGGATGGAAGAGTTGCGAAACAGTATGGACCAGGCTTTATCAACAGCGGAAGGTCTGTTTTCGGGATTAATGGCCGGTGAGGATCTACAGCAGGAACTGGATAGAATCCGTGAGCTTGTGGAATTCCTACCTGATATCGTTCCGAGCATTTTAGCAATTGCCGGAGTGTTCATGGCCTTTATCAGCCAATGGACCACTTACAAACTGATTAATCGTATGGAAGGCAAGTCCGTCAAATTTGAGGAATTTAAGAACTTCAAGATGCCTACTTCCATATTATGGTATTACTTTGTCGCGATGATCCTGAATTTTGTCACCATGGATGGTAATGGTTTAATTTACTTAGCTGCCGTCAATGTATTCATATTGACTGGAGCACTGCTCGTTCTTCAGGGACTCTCTTTCGTCTTTTTCTACGCTTGGAAGAAAAAGTGGTCGAAAGCCGTACCGATTCTTGTGGTTGTATTTTCTTTCCTTCTTCCACAAATCGTCATGTATCTTGTGCGGATTATCGGTATAATTGATATAGGATTCCCGATGAGGGAACGTGTGGAAGAAAAGAAAGAATGATCGCTCTCAAGAAGATGGTAGGAGCTGAATGTAATGCCGAATTTTTTTAAAAAACCAACGATGAGCGGACACTTGTGGATCATATATTTGATCTCTCTCATTCTGCTTGGCTTCATCTGGTACTATCAATGGATGCTGGGACTTATGATGACGCTGTTTTTAGCTGCGTCCATCTTTTACAGTGTCCGTACTGAACAGAACATGATCAATGAGACGGAAGAATATATATCGACCTTATCCTACAGGGTGAAGAAGGTCGGCGAAGAAGCATTATTGGAAATGCCTATTGGTATTGTTCTATATAGTGAAAATTATATGGTCGAATGGGCTAATCCTTATATGAACAAGTTTACAGATGAGGATACAATCGTCGGTGAATCCTTGAAACGTCTTTCCGATCAGCTTATTCCTTGTGTGAAGGATGAGGGGGATGAAGTCTGGATTACGATTGACGGTTATAAATTTCAGACGATCATTAAAAGAGAAGAGCGTCTGCTCTATTTATTCGATCGTACGAAACAGACAGAGATTCACAACCGTTATGAGAATGAGCAGACGGTTCTTTCGATAATCTTCCTTGATAACTATGAAGAAATTACCCAGGGTATGGATGATACGGCCAAGAGTCATATCAACTCCCAGGTTACTTCGATTCTGAACAAATGGGCGGGCGATTACGGTATTTATTTGAAACGCACGTCTCAGGAACGGTTCATGGCGGTCATGAATCAGGAAATCCTTTATACGCTGGAAAAAGCGAAATTTGAAATTCTTGATGATGTGCGTGAATTGATTACCGATCAGAACGTCCCGCTGACGTTAAGCTTCGGCATCGGTGTGGGCCCGGTAAGTCTCCCTGAACTTGGTGAACTGGCTCAATCCAGTCTGGATCTGGCTCTAGGACGTGGCGGAGATCAGGTAGCCATCAAAGACGATACAGGGAAAGTGCGTTTCTACGGTGGAAAGACGAATCCGATGGAAAAAAGGACCCGGGTTCGTGCCCGCGTCATCTCCCATGCGATGAAAGAGTTGGTGCAGGCTAGTGAAAAAGTTCTGATTATGGGACATAAATCGCCGGATATGGACTCCGTCGGGGCTTCGATCGGGATTCTGAAGATAGCCCAGGCGAATGATAAAAAAGCAGCCATCGTCCTTGATCCGGATGACATTGATACAGGTGTACAGCGAATGGTCGAGGAAATTGAAAAAGACGAAGACCTTTGGCATTATTTCATTCCACCCGAAGATGCCCTTGAAATGGTGACGAATGAAACGCTGTTGGTCGTTGTCGATACTCATAAGCCATCCATGGTCATCGAGGAAAAGTTATTATCCAAGACAGAGCATGTCGTCGTGATCGATCACCACAGGCGTGCAGAAGAATTCATCTCAGATCCGACGCTCGTTTATATGGAACCATACGCTTCTTCGACAGCGGAATTGGTGACAGAGCTGCTTGAATACCAACCGAAAAAACTGAAACTGTCCATGCTTGAATCGACAGCTTTGCTGGCAGGAATCATTGTTGATACGAAAAGCTTCACCTTGCGGACGGGCTCGCGAACCTTTGACGCTGCCTCTTATTTAAGGTCCAAGGGAGCGGATACCGTTCAAGTCCAGAAATTCATGAAAGAAGACCTGGATGTTTACGTTCGGAGAAGTAAATTGATTGAACGGGCCTCCATTTACCGTGATGGAATCGCCATTTCTACGGGAGACCGCGGGGAAACTTACGGACCGGTCATCATTGCACAGGCAGCTGATACGCTGCTGACGATGAGCGGCATCGTATCTTCTTTTGTCATTTCTGAACGGAGCGACGGACGTGTGGGGATCAGTGCCCGTTCGCTCGGAGATATCAACGTCCAGGTCATCATGGAGAAAATGAATGGTGGAGGGCATTTGACAAACGCTGCCACTCAGCTGGAAGATACAACGATTGAAGATGCGAAAGCATTGTTGCAAGATATAATAGACGAATATTTTGAAGGGGGAGACACAGAATGAGAGTAATTTTCAAAGCGGATGTAAAAGGGAAAGGCAAGAAAGGCGAAATCAAAGATGTGAACGATGGCTATGCGCGAAACTACCTCCTGAAAAACAATTTGGCGGTAGAAGCAACGAAAGGTAATGTGCAAGCACAAAAAGCCAAAGATGCGAAGGTTGAACAAGAAGCACAGGAAGAAGTTGAAGAGGCGAAGAAGCTGAAAGAGCAGCTTGCCAACCTGGAAGTGAAGCTTCAAGCGAAATCCGGAGATAACGGCCGTCTATTCGGTTCGATCACAAGTAAACAGATTGCCGAACAGTTGAAGAAATCTCATAATATAAAGATTGATAAACGTAAAATTGAGCTTGATGATCCCATCCGGACGTTGGGCTATACGGACGTACCTGTAAAGCTTCACCCGGAAGTGACAGGCACAATTAAAGTCCACGTTGCGGAAAAGTAAGGCCGGTACGGTCAAGCGCCCAATCCATCCTGATGGAGCAGTTGGGCGCTTCTGTTTTGTATGACGGTTATGCACCCTTTTTTCATAAGCAAAGCAAGGATGTATAAAATAACCATACGACAAGGGATCTGCAAAATGGACGGGCCATTAGTGTTATGGATTCAGAGGAGGAACAACAGTGAGTGAAATGTGGAATGATCGTACACCGCCCCACAATATAGAAGCAGAACAAGCGGTACTCGGTGCGGTCTTTTTAGAACCTGAAGCAATGTCGACAGCTGCTGAGTATCTTCTTCCTGAAGATTTTTACCGGGCAAGCCACCAACGGATTTTTGAAGTGATGCTTACCCTTTCAGATAAAGGAGAGCCGATCGATCTTGTGACTGTTACAGCAGCCCTTTCAAACAATCAAGTGCTGGAAGAGGTCGGCGGCGTCTCTTATTTAACGGACATTGCCAATTCTGTACCTACAGCTGCGAATATCCAGTATTACACGAGTATCGTAAGTGAAAAATCGACCTTGAGAAGCTTGATTCGAACAGCAACGAATATCGTAACGACGGGATACTCGGAAGAAGAGGATCTTGAGGATGTATTGAATGCCGCGGAAAAAGATATTCTGGAAGTCTCTCAACGGAAGAATTCCAGTGCTTTCAAAAGTATTAAAGATGTGCTCATTGATGTCTACGACAACATTGAGCAGCTGCACCATAACGACGGAAGTACCACAGGCATACCGACCGGATACCGTGACCTCGACCATATCACTTCTGGTTTCCAGCGGAATGATTTGATTATCATCGCTGCCCGTCCGTCCATGGGTAAGACCGCTTTTGCCTTGAATATTGCTCAGAACGTTGCCGTCCATACGGATGAGAATGTCGCAATCTTCAGCTTGGAGATGGGAGCGGACCAGCTTGTTTCCCGTATGATTTGTGCGGAAGGAAACATTGATGCTCAACGGCTCCGGACAGGACAAATGGAAACAGAAGATTGGAATAAGCTGACCATGGCAATGGGGAGTCTTTCCAATGCCGGCATCTATATTGATGATACGCCGGGGATTCGTGTCAGCGAAATTCGTTCGAAGTGTCGTCGTCTAAAACAAGAACACGGTCTTGGAATGATTCTGATCGACTACCTGCAGTTGATTCAAGGAAGTGCCAATTCTAAAGAAAACCGTCAGCAGGAAGTATCGGAAATCTCCCGTTCCTTGAAAGGACTGGCACGAGAGCTTAACGTTCCACTCATTGCCCTTTCCCAGCTCTCACGTGGAGTGGAATCAAGGCAGGATAAGCGCCCCATGATGTCTGACCTGCGTGAATCCGGTTCGATTGAGCAGGATGCGGATATTGTAGGATTCCTATATCGTGATGATTATTATGATCAGGAATCAGAAAACCAGAACATTATTGAAATCATTCTTGCTAAGCAGCGTAACGGACCAGTAGGAACCGTGTCCCTCGCTTTTGTGAAAGAATACAACAAGTTCGTCGACTTGGATCACCGGTACTCAGATGCCGATGTTCCACCGGCGTAATAAAGGAAGACGCCCGCGACTTAGAGTCCGGGCGTCTTTTTTGGCTGAGATACAGCCATCTATATCATCACACCCATAACGCCTACTGACTAGTCACGCTGGGTATGGATGATCATGAAGGGGAGAAAATGGCCGTCGGCAAGGGCGATGTCCACTTTCATTTAGGAACAACAGGTGAAAAGCTTTATGTCCAGGGATCCCTGTTTTCCTCAGCGGTGACGACGAGTTCGACTTGATGATCATTGAGCATCTGTAGAAATTCTTCATCTGGCAGTTGGTCTGTCACAATGATATCTACGTCTTCTAACTCTGCAAAAGTAAAAAATTCCGTGATTCCGAATTTGGTGTGGTCGGCAAGCACAATCACTTGATCTGCCTGTTTAATCATCTTCCGCTTGACCATCCCATCTTCCTCATGGGCGATAGAAATCCCGGATTCTGAAATGCCCACGACCCCGATAAAAGCCCGATCGACATGATAGCTTTTTAACCGATCAATAACGGAAGCACCATAAAGAAATTGATGCTCCTTTTGGAGGTAGCCGCCCAGCAACTGAATAGATACGCTCTCCACATTGGATAATGTATCCGCCTGATGAATGGAATTGGTAATGACGGTTATGTCCATGGGGCGGATTTGACTCGCACACGCCTGAACGGTGGTCGATGTATCCAATATGATTCGGTCGCCCGGATGGATGAATGAAGCGGCTTTTCTTCCGATCTCTTGTTTTTCATAGGAAACGGTTTTAAGACGGTGGGAATAGTCCTGGATGGTTGCATGCGTACGTGGAAGAATTGCTCCTCCACGCGTCCGTACAATCGCTTTCCTTTCCTCCAGTTTTACTAAGTCACGCCTCGCCGTATCTCGGGATATTTGGAACATTTCACACATTTGATCAATGGAAATGCGTCGATGTTCTTTTAAGTATTGCAGGACTCCAATTAGTCGTTCTTCCTGATACATCGAATCCTCCTTCCGTACTTTCTTCTTATAAGCAATTATAAGTAATTAATTAATTAAAATCAATTGAAAATAAGTTTTTATAAGTATATTGTTAAATTTATCTATGTTTCTTTTTGGTTGAATCTGTTCAATCATCGGATTGGTTTTACAGTGGGGAGCCTCTCTCTTTTAGACGGATTACCTTTAATCTATAACTTTCATGAAGATTGAGTTTTATGATCATATTTTGACACCAAACTTTAATAGAGTCTTATCTATAAGAAAAACGCTCTGTTAAAGTTCAGTGTTGATATTTGCATTAACGGATGGAAGTGACAATGAATGATAGGATGGCGAAAAGGAATTTATCCCCTAGTGTCGAAACCTTTTGATGATCTACTTTCACGATCCAACCATTGAATCTTGTTGGATTATTATTTCGAAACGGAGCCTTTCGCTAAAGGGAAGAAGTGTTGAAGACTTGATTTCGAGGGGGTTCGTGGTTCGTTATCGTGTTGAGTGCCAGGGGTGGCTGGGAAGCTACTCGCTTTCCTGTGGGGGAGTGCCGAGCTTCCTCGGGCTACGCCCTGCGGGATCTCGTCGATCTCCAATCTCCCACGGGAGTCTCCCAGCTTCCCAACCACCCCATTCCAAGAGCGGGGTAAACGAACCCTTTTACCAACATTGGATGGTCTTCACAATTCCGGTTGTTGTAGGCATAAAACGCTATGTATCAAGCTTTTCGGGTTCAAGCACCTCGGTTTGGGCGTATGATCCTTATCCTCTCACCAACTAGAATAGCGGATGATTCATGAACGGGTTTCGAGACCCTGATATAGCCAAGGAGCGGAGGGGGATGGCGAGACTCCTGCGGGAAGAGAGTGCTTGGTGAGACCCCGTAAGGCGTAAGCCTGAGGAGGCTCACCGCGCTCCCGCGGAAAGCGAGTCATTCCCCGCAGCCCCTAACTCCCACACAAGCATCTCGAAACTGAGTCTTCAAGAAAAGGGAGCTTTAGTTGAATAAGCCAAATATGAAAATGAGTAACTTCCATAAAATTGGAATTTTCTCATTTTTGCAGCAATATCAACACTAAACTTTAACAGAGTCAAGAAAAAAGAAGGGTGAAAATGTTATTGTCGAACAATGATTATGTAATTTTAATTTAATGTTCGGTTTTGGCGTTGACTTCAGCGGTGTGAATTGGTAAACTGACGGTGGATCATAATTATTAAAATTTTTGGCGGAGGTGCCTTATGTCTTCTGTAGTTGTAGTCGGAACCCAGTGGGGGGACGAAGGAAAAGGAAAGATCACGGACTTTCTATCACAAAATGCCGAAGTTGTCGCTCGTTATCAGGGTGGGAATAATGCAGGCCATACAATAAAGTTTGACGGTGTCACATATAAACTTCATTTGATTCCTTCTGGGATCTTTTTTGATGATAAAACATGCGTGCTTGGAAATGGAATGGTGATTGACCCGAAAGCGCTCCTTGAGGAATTAAAATACCTGCACGATAAAGGGGTATCTACGGATAATCTGCGCATCAGCAACCGTGCTCATGTCATTCTTCCATACCACTTGAAGTTGGACGCACTGCAAGAGGAAGACAAAGGTGCAAATAAAATCGGAACAACGAAAAAAGGGATCGGGCCGGCTTATATGGATAAAGCCGCTCGTACAGGAATTCGTATTGCAGACTTGATGGATAAGGAAAGCTTCCGGGAGAAACTGGAGCAGAACCTTGCCGAGAAAAACCGTCTGTTTGAAAAAGTATACGAAACAGAACCGTTTGAAGTAGAAGATATTCTTGATGAATACTACGATTATGGTCAACAAATCGCTTCTTATGTATGCGATACATCGGTTGTCCTGAATGATGGACTGGATGAAGGGCGCCGTGTCCTTTTTGAAGGGGCACAAGGTGTAATGCTTGATATTGACCAGGGGACCTATCCTTTCGTTACTTCTTCAAACCCAATTGCGGGTGGAGTTACGATCGGATCTGGTGTCGGACCTTCTAAAATCAAGCATGTCGTGGGTGTTTCCAAAGCGTACACAACCCGTGTGGGGGACGGACCTTTCCCTACGGAGCTTGAAAATGAAGTCGGAGATCAAATTCGTGAAGTAGGACGGGAGTACGGGACCACGACAGGACGTCCACGTCGAGTGGGCTGGTTTGATAGTGTCGTCGTGCGTCACGCCCGCCGTGTAAGTGGCATTACCGATCTATCTTTGAATTCAATTGATGTATTGACAGGCATTGAAACATTGAAGATTTGTACGGCTTATAAGTATAAAGGCGAAATTATGGAAGAGTTCCCGGCAAGCCTAAAAGTTCTTGCTGATTGTGAACCCGTATATGAAGAAATGCCAGGATGGACGGAAGATATCACAGGTGCTGAAACGCTGAATGACCTTCCTGAAAATGCGCGCCATTACATTGAGCGTGTTTCCCAGCTGACAGGGATTCCGCTGTCGATCTTCTCTGTCGGTCCCGACCGTTCGCAAACAAACGTTGTTCGCAGCGTATATAGTGAATAATTGAGTAGCCCGGCTGAGACAGCCGGGCTTTTTAATGAACAAAGGATTAACCAGCACCCAACGCCGCATGATAAACTTAAATCACTGAATAAAGGGAGTGTTCCACGTGAAACGAATTTGCGTTTTTGCAGGATCAAGTGCAGGGAATGACCCAGTTTTCGTCGAAAAAACGAAAGCTTTAGGAAAAAAACTAGCCGAAAAAGACATTGAACTAGTATATGGAGGGGCTAAAAGCGGCTTGATGGGTGTGATGGCTGATCATGTTTTAGGAAATGGTGGAAAAGTGACGGGTATTATGCCCAGCCATCTTTTTGAGAAAGAAATCGTTCACCCACACGTAACAGAAATGATTGAAGTATCTACTATGCATGAACGAAAAGCGAGAATGAGTGAGCTAGCTGATGGTTTCATTGCCCTTCCTGGAGGATTTGGGACTTTTGAAGAACTGTTTGAAACTGTAAGCTGGTCTCAAATCGGACTCCATACAAAACCCCTCGCTTTATACAATATTGCCGAGTATTACACACCGCTCATTCAGCTTATCGACCATTCGATTAAAGCAGGATTTGTACCTAAGGAGAATCGGAGTCTTTTTATTAATACCAGCGACCCGGAAGCTTTATTGGATGCCATGGAAGAAAAACAATAAGCGACGTACCACAGCCGGTACATCGCTTACACTTGGATGGTCTTGAAGAAAATGAGTCCCAAAAAACGATACGTCAATTTAATGCTTTCAATAGAAGAGTCTTCGGTAATGCTTAATCCATAAATTTTGGAGGGAGAAGGGTCGGGAGAAGCAGCCATCGCTTTAGATGCGAACGGTGATGTCTCCGGGGCAAGCGGGATCTTTTCATAATCATCATTGATTGCATATGCATCTTCGACGAGTGCATATGTATCGGAAATCATAAACCCTTTTTCGGAGTCGCTGATCTGCATTTTTATATTCGTCGGCTGCTGATTATTATTGATGGATACATCAGTGATTTGAATGCTTCCAAGCAGGCTTTTATTGCCGAGAGCGACAATAACGGTCTGCTTATTTTCTGTCGTGCCGATCGAACCATGAGTGAGTGGTGGATTCAGCTTTAAAAAAATAACGAAGGAAACGGATAATACGATAAGGACAAAAATAGTGTAACGGAAAAACCTTTTCAACATGTCAACCTCCTTTCCATTTTTGGAATGAGAACGAAATTAAACAAAAATCTCTATTTCTATTAAAAATTCTATTGCTTCCGTATAGCCTGTATGATACGATAGTTATCGTTGCGGTGAACAACACCGATATTGGTCCGGTAGTTCAGTTGGTTAGAATGCCTGCCTGTCACGCAGGAGGTCGCGGGTTCGAGTCCCGTCCGGACCGCCATTTTCATTATATCATTCGAGGTAGTCGAATACACACGTAACCTGTTAATCTTTATAGGTTAATACGTCGAATGAATAATAAAGAATAATACCTATCACGGCTCGGTAGCTCAGTCGGTAGAGCAACGGACTGAAAATCCGTGTGTCGGCGGTTCGATTCCGTCCCGAGCCACTCCTTGAAAGCTTATGGGAACTTCCCATAAGCTTTTTTATTATTTGGCTCTGTTAAAGTTCAGTGTTGATATTTGCATCAACGGAAATGGCAGGATTGTTGACTCCGTTTCGAGAGGGTTCGGGGTTCGTTATTGTGTTGAGTGCCAGGGGTGTCTGGGAAGCTACTCGCTTTCTTGTGGGGGAGTGCCGAGCTTCCTCGGGCTTATCGCCCTGCGGGATCTCGCCGATCTCCTTTCTCCCACGGGAGTCTCGCAGCTTCCCAACCATCCCATTCGATCATGCGAGAAACGAACCCCTTTACCAACGTTGGATGGTCTTCCATTACCCCGGTTGTTGTAGGCATAAAACGCTATGTATCAAGCTTTCCGGGTTCGAGCACCTCGGTTTGGGCGTATGATCCTTATCCTCTCACCAACTAGAATAGCGGATGATTCATGAAGGGGTTTCGAGACCCTGATTTAGCCAAGGGGCGGAGGGGGATGGCGAGACTCCTATCTTAAGTGTGCAGGCGCCTCGTACAGAAGCGAGGGAAGTCTCACTAGCCGCTAGGCGCAGAAACCGGATATCTACGAGGAAAAAAGTGCTGGGTGAGAACCCGCAAGGCGTAAGCCTGAGGAGGCTCACCGCGCTCCCGCGGAAAGCGAGTCATCCCCCGCAGCCCCTAACTCCCACACAAACATCTCGAAGCTGAGTCTTCAAGAAAAGGGCGCTTTAGTTGAATAAGCCAACTATAAAAAAGAGAAACTTCCATAAAATTAGAAGTTCCTCTTTGCAGTAATATCAACACTAAACTTTAACAGAGCCTCTTATTTATGAAGGCGTTGTCCTCCCTCTCTCTTAACCTGAGACGAAAAGACCCAAATCGAAGTGACCTTTAAATCATTAGTATATTATAATGAACAATTTAATAAGAAAAATTGACTACTGTTTCGTAATTTTGGTAAGAATATTATATGTTTTTTACATATTTGAATATCTGTTTTTTATGAATCCTTCCTATGATAGATTAGCCTAGAGAAAGTTCAAGTGATATCAGGAGGATTATGAGAAATGTGGAAGAAAATAGCTCTTACAGCGTTTTCCGTTGTTAGTGTAGGAGTAGGTACTGCTTATGCTGAAAGTTCACTTCCTACGGTATATCATGTTTATATAGATGATGAACACTTAGGTATGGTAGAAAATAAGTCAGAAGTGAAAGGAAAAATGCGTGAACGTATGGAAAATATGGAAAAGGATCATGAGGAATTGGATCTTTCCTATAAGGAAGAGGTTTCCTTCAAAGAACAGAAGGTGTTATCTGTGAAAGACGAAACTTCCGAGGTCTTGGATTCGATTCAGCAGGATCTAACATTTGCGGCGGATGTCGTCCGTCTTCATATCAATGGAGAGCCTGTAGCTTACCTCCCAAGCGAGGAGGAAGGGAACCAGGTGATTGAAAACCTCCAAGAAGAATATGTTGATGAAGAAGAACTTGAAGAAATCGAAGAGGGGACCCCGGAACTTCCGGAAGCTGGGGAATCGAAAGTGATGGATGTTGGTCTATCCGTACCTTTCGCTATGCAAAAAGCAAAAGCGGATCTTTCCCATATCCATACGGTGAAAGAAACGGTGGCCAAAATAGAGGAAGGCCGCCCGCAAACAGACGCTTTGTCCAATAACATTCCTTCCCATAATCCTCTAAGAGAACCAAGAGCCCCGATAGCTGATGTTATCGTGACTGAAAATGAACGTGTAGAAGAAAAGATTCCTCATAAAGTGGAAATCAAGAAAACGGATGATCTTTATAAAGGTGAATCCGAAGTGGAGCAGAACGGTAAAGACGGAAAGAGAAACCTCTTAATACAGCGCATCTACCGAAATGGTGAAAAAACGAAAGAAGAAACGGTTAAAGATGAAGTGATCAAAGAACCTGTCAAGAAAGTTGTGCTTGAAGGCACAAAGAAAATTCCTTCAAAAGGAGATGGTGAATTTACTTGGCCGGCTGTCGGCGGTGAAATCACCAGTAAACAAGGAGAGCGCTGGGGGCGTTATCATAAAGGAATTGATATCGCCGGTGTTTCCGATAAAACGATTAAAGCGGCGGACCATGGGAAAGTAGTAGAAGCCGGTTATCGGAACAGTTTCGGGAATAAAGTGGTCATTGACCACGGGAATGGATATGAAACTATTTATGCACACTTGTCATCGATCAATGTTGAGAAAGGACAAGTTGTCCAACAAGGAGAAAAAATAGGAGTGATGGGAACCACAGGGCACTCGACAGGGGTTCATTTACATTTCGAAGTCCATAAGAATGGAAATCTTGAAAATCCTCTTTCCCATGTATCCCAGTGATGTGACGACGGCCGCTATGATTCATTCATAGCGGTTTTTTAATTTTTTTTCATGGAAAGAACCTGGTATTTGGCATACCCTCATAAACTCGGCAAGTAAACATGAACAGAGTCATTAAAGGAAGCTTGGAAACGAAGAGGTATAAAGAATATATAGTAAACCCTTAAGGAATACGCATGATAGTAGCATAGGTGAAACGGCTGATTTCTAGTGAGGTTTATGGTGGAATAAGACATTTACCTCTAAATAAGTTAAAATGAGAGAAAGAAATGATGACGAGAAAGGGATGTGACGGAATATGGCACAGAAAATTTTAGTGGTCGATGATGAAAAACCAATTGCGGATATATTGAAATTCAACTTAGAAAAAGAGGGCTATGAAGTCGTATGTGCGTACGATGGAGATGAGGCCATTGAAAAGGCGGACGCAGAAGAACCGGAATTGATTCTTCTGGATATTATGCTGCCGAATAAAGACGGAAATGAAGTCTGCCGCGAGGTGAGGAAGCGTCATAATATGCCTATTATCATGCTTACAGCTAAAGATGCAGAAATTGATAAAGTTCTCGGTCTGGAAATGGGTGCGGATGACTATGTAACCAAACCATTCAGCAACCGGGAGTTGATCGCACGTGTGAAAGCGAATCTGCGTCGTCAACAACAGGAACCGGAAGACAGTGCCCAGCAAACGAAGGACATAGAAATCGGACGCCTTGCCATCCACCCGGATGCCTACACGGTTACCCGCGATGGGAATCATATCGAGCTTACACATCGTGAATTTGAGCTTCTTCACTACCTTGCCCGTCACATCGGACAAGTGATGACACGGGAGCACTTGCTTGAAACTGTATGGGGTTATGACTACTACGGCGATGTCCGTACTGTTGATGTGACCGTCCGCCGCCTGCGTGAAAAAATTGAAGAGAACCCTAGTAACCCGATGTGGATCGTTACCCGTCGTGGAGTGGGCTACTACCTAAGAAACCCAGAGCAGGAGTAAGGCTTTTATGAAAGAAGTGGGCTTTTTTCAGTCGGTCAGGCTGAAACTGATTCTTGTGTACATTTTGTTATTGTTATTAGGCATTCAAGTTATTGGTGTCTATTTTGTGGATCGGTTGGAAGAGCAGTTGGAAACCAACTTTACGAGTTCAATCGAAGGGCAGCTGAATTCCTTGACCTACAGCTTGCAGAACGCCTTCAACACAGAGCGTGGGGAAGAGGCGCTGCCTTTGGATGCAGATCTCCAAAGCCTCCTCAATGACTTCAGTGATGATAATACGAATATCGGGAAGCTGTGGGTCGTAGACAGCAACCAGAAAGTGCTGGCTGCAACGACGACGAGCGATCAGTCTCCCGTTGGGAAAAAAGTGACGGACACCGCCATTACGAAGGTGTTCTTGTTTGGAGAGGCGACAGAGCCGGAACCGCGGAGGGAAGAAGGAACGAACAACCGTCTTTTTCGCGGGACGAATCCAATCACTGATGAGTCCGGGAATGAAATTGTCGGGGCTCTTTATTATGAAGTTTATATGAACGATATTTATGAACAGCTGGGAGAAATTATCAGCATTTTCGCCAAGGGGACGGTCTTAGCCATCACAGTTACGGCTTTGCTCGGCATTTTGGTGGCCCGAACCATTACAAAACCACTGACAGAAATGAAGAGACAGGCTCAAGTCATGGCGACTGGTGACTTTTCACAGAAAGTGGATGTGAAAGGAAACGACGAAATTGGACAGCTTGGTCATACGTTCAATGATTTGAACGATAAATTGAAGCTTGCTACGGCCACAACCGAAGGGGAACGGCGAAAGTTGAGTTCTGTCCTCTCCAACATGTCTGATGGTGTGATAGCTACCGATCGTCTCGGTGCCATTACATTAATGAATGCCCCTGCATCCAAATTAATCGGACATACATTTGAAGAAGTCCAGGGCCAATCCCTTGTCGATGTGTTGGATTTGAATGATCAAATCGAAGACATATCAGAAGTGGAAGAAGCTGGGTCTATGATCATCGATTTAAGTGGTGAAGAGAATCATCTTCTCTTAAAAGCAAACTTTTCTCTGGTAGAAGATGAGAACCATGACATGAATGGCTTCATTACCGTTATCAGTGATGTGACGGAACAACAACGTGTCGAGAAAGAGCGGAGAGAATTTGTTTCAAATGTATCTCATGAGTTGAGGACACCGTTGACAACGATGCGGAGTTATATTGAAGCATTGAATGACGGAGCGTGGCAGGATGCGGAAATTGCCCCACGGTTCCTTGATGTGACACAAAATGAAACGGACCGCATGATCCGGTTGGTCAATGATCTTCTCCAGCTGACGAAGATGGATCACAAAGAAACGACACTCATGAAAGAACGTGTAGAATTCGTCAGCTTCTTTGGCCATGTTATTGATCGGTTTGCCATGAATAAAGATGAAAAGGTGAATTTTGTCCGTAATTTGTCGAACAAAGATATGTATGTATGGATGGACAAGGACAAAATCACGCAGGTGTTGGATAATATCATTTCCAATGCTATTAAATACTCACCAGAAGGTGGGAGCATAAAGTTCAATGCTCACTCCACCAAGAAACAATTGAAAGTTAGTGTTACCGATGAAGGAATCGGTATGCCTCCCGATACAGTGGATAAAATCTTCGATCGTTTCTATCGTGTCGATAAATCACGCGCCAGAGAAATGGGCGGGACCGGTCTGGGCCTTGCTATTGCCCGGGAAATGATTGAAGCTCACCACGGAAAAATATGGGCGGAAAGTCGTGAAGGACA
Organism: Halobacillus sp. ABR2_026; assembly: GCF_056158545.1. Classification (NCBI taxonomy): domain Bacteria; kingdom Bacillati; phylum Bacillota; class Bacilli; order Caryophanales; family Bacillaceae; genus Halobacillus; species Halobacillus sp. ABR2_026. The sequence goes on along the minus strand of NZ_JBSWTM010000001.1, from coordinate 3,864,353 downwards.
AGGTACGACTGTCTACTTTACATTACCGCTCATGAGTCAGAAGCGGAGGGGACAGTCATGAAGAAAGAAACCATGAAGTCCGTTATCTTGGTCATACTCATCGCTTTTAGTTTAGTTTTGACGATCGCTCTTTGGACATATCAACCAGTGAATGAAACCTTAAAGGAGGATGTCCTGATAGAAGATACCAAACTGAAAGAAATCGGTGCTGAGCGGACGGTCCAGAGCCTGATTCCACCGGATGAGGTCATTTTCCACGAACAGGGGACCTTTTATTCATTCAAAGATAATATCGATCGGACAGCTTTTTATCAACAGCAAATGAAGCAGTGGAACTTGTCAAATCTGGACCCCAGCCCTCGCACCATTAATCTGGATAATCATTCGGTCATCGTGGAAATTATTTTTCCTTCCACTCTGCCTATCCAAGTCATCAGTGACCTGTTTCAAGTGAACCAAGGAGGGCAACTGGAGGGGCTTCAAGGCAATTTCAACCGGGTGTTTTTGCTGAGTCATTCCCAGGAGGAGAGTGCTTCTGCCAGCTCCTCCTATGAACTTTGGTTCGTTAATAGCGATCCTTCTGGAAGTGAGAATGTCCTGCAGGCAGATATCAGTGCCGCTGCAGGCGAGCGTGCCATGCAGGAGCTCGATAATAAAGGAGAACTTACAGAAATGTCCCGTGCTGAGGATATTCTGCAGACCGGATCTGATGATGAGTCGAATGCTTCCCATATTTATGTACCGAGGGAAACCGTGAACATCTCCGAGTACGTGCTTGAAACAGGAGCGGTTAATGTGAAACCGATCCAGAATGATATTTTCCCTTCGAACACAAGAGTGTTCAAATCTCAGACCGATAACGGGGACAATATCACGAAAACATTCCAGCGTCGTTTGACACAGTACGATAAGCGGATGGAATATGATTTGACGATTCCTAACTCAGCAAATCAGAGAAATTTGACGGAATATGAATTGTTCGTGCAAAGCATGGAAGATGTGAACAGTCATTTAGGATGGACGAATGATTACCGATTGAATGCTATTTGGAGTGGTCGCGATGAAGTCCGTTACCGCCTCTATTTCAATGATCGGCCGGTAATGGAAAACGTCGAAACTTATCGACTCGCAACCATTCAATTAAGCTATCAGCAAGGGCAGATTCAAGAATATGATCGTCCGCTCGTCCAGTACAGCAGCATCAATGAAAATGCTACCAACCTGCCTTCCGGTGAAGATGTGCTGTTGGATCTTAAGCGAAATGGAGAATTGGATACGGATAAAATCAAAGATATTGAGATCATGTACACACTGAAAGAACAAAGGAACGACCTGGTGTACGACTTGATTCCTGAGTGGTATATGCTTACAAACAGCGGTTGGACGACTGTATATCCTGACGAGAGGTCCCAGAATGAAGAGGTATCATAGCAAGGAGGCAAAGTATGCAGTGGGGTCAAATTAAAACATTATTCATAGTGAGTTTTTTAATACTGGATTTATTCCTGCTGTATCAGTTTCTGAACAAGCAAGCGGAGGATGAAGTCGGTCAGATATCAACCGTAGCTGAAAGTATTGAAGCTGAACTGGAAGCCAACGAAATTTCCGTTGCGAATGATGCCATTCCTGAGGAAATACCGGAAGCTGCTGAGATTGAATCAAGAAGTACCCATTCGTTCCCTGATGATGTCATGGAACAAATTGAGGAAATGGATGACAGCGATAAAGAGATTGAAATCAAGCAGAATGGCCAGGTTTTACAAGTCACGTTGGATGATCCGGTAGAAGTCACCGAGGATACGATGCAAAGTGTCGTATCAGACCTTGTTCCTTTTGCCCCCCGCTACTCTTACTGGGGGTGGAATGAAGAGGAAGAAGCAGCTCTTTTTTTCCAAGCAAAAAATAACAAGACGATTTACTTTAACAATAATGGATATTTATTATTGAATATTGTCGATGGAAAGATTACAGGCTATGTAGCTACATTGCTTGCTTTTGAAGATGGGGAATTTTCAGGAACCTCCAATGAAACGGAAGTTCAAATAGAGCCGTTAAGTGCGATCAGAATTTTATTGAATAACAATGAAATTGAGGCAGGGGATGAAATTACGTCGATGGATATTGGCTATCATACCAGCTATAGTCTTCCTGCTGGCGAAGATAATGAAGCTCAAGTGTTCGCCTCCACTTGGAAAGTGACTGTAAATGGGGAGAGGAACCATTTTCTATACACCTTCGACGGCACAATTATTGAATATATCGATGAAGAATCCTTTATTTCTGATGTGAAAAACGAGCATGGGCTAAGAAATGTAGAAGATGATCAAACGGCAGCGAATGAAAATAGAGAAAATGATTAAATGGAGTGTATGGAATGAGCATGAGATTTAGTGTACTGGCCTCAGGAAGTACGGGGAACGCCTTCTATATTGAATCAGGGGATGAAAGAATACTAGTGGATGCAGGGTTGAGTGGCAAGAAGATGGAAGGTCTGATGGATCAAGTCAATATCGATCCTCATTCCTTATCGCGTATCCTTGTGACTCATGAACATAGTGACCACATTAAAGGGCTCGGAATTATGGCACGTCGTTACAACCTCCCGATTTATGCGAACGAAAAAACGTGGAAGGCGATGGAAGGACAAATCGGTAAACTTTCTATCGATCAGAAGTTCCACTTTACTATGGAAGAAACAAAAACATTCGGTGGTCTTGATGTCGAATCGTTTGCTGTATCTCATGATGCTGCAGAACCGATGTTTTATACGTTTCATAAAGATGGGAAAAAGATTGCTCTCGTCACGGATCTTGGCTATGTATCTGAACGCATCAAGAAAACCGTGGAGGGTGCCGATGCTTATATTTTTGAATCAAATCATGATGTTAGTATGCTCCGGATGGGGAGGTACCCTTGGAACGTGAAACGTAGGATTCTTGGGGATTCTGGTCACGTTTCTAATGAGGATTGTGCGCTGGCGTTAACAGATATCATCACAGACCAAACGAAAAGAATCTATCTGGCCCATTTGAGCCTGGATAATAATATGAAAGATCTGGCCCATATGTCTGTTAAAAATGTTTTAGAAGAGCGGGGCTTTGAAGTGGGAAGCCGACTGGAACTTCATGATACGGATCCACAGGAAGCAACCCCGATCTTTGAGGTTTAAAAGGTTTGAAATAGTAAAGAATAAGGTAACAGAACCTTAGAAATCTACGGAGCACGTAAGAAAGGTAAGGTGAAAAAGGCGTGGGTTATTATGATGATCATTCTCCTCAACGTCAGCGAAAGCAGCAGCGCAGGCGATGGGTCATGCCGACGATTGTCGGTGGAGTGTTAGGAGCTGTCCTTGTCTTGCTTGCTCTCCCTGCGCTAGTGCAGACGGAGTTGCTTCCATATGATATGACCATTCCTGAAGACGAGAGCGGGCTTGTTGAAGATGACCAGGGATTGACAGGAGGCACGACGAAAAATGTCCAACTCGACGTCAATACTCAAATTACTGAAGTGGTTGAAAAAGTGACACCTTCAGTCGTAGGGGTCGTCAACCTGCAAACCCGCCAGGATTTCTGGCAGCAGGAAGGGGACTCCTCCCAGCAGGCAGGAGTCGGATCCGGGGTCATCTATAAAAAGGAAAATGGGACCGCTTATGTAGTGACGAACAATCACGTCATTGAAGGAGCTAGTGAAATTGAAGTTGTCCTGGCCGATGAAACAAGGGTCAAAGCACAACTGATTGGTGGAGACCTATTTACTGATTTGGCCGTATTGAAAATGCCGGCGGATCAAGTAGAACAGGTGGCAGAACTCGGCACTTCCGAGAACCTGAAAGTCGGTGAGCCGGCCATTGCTATCGGAAACCCCCTTGGTTTAAGCTTTGCAGGGTCTGTCACTCAAGGCATTATCAGTGGGAAAGAACGAGCGATTCCTCAGGATTTCAATGGAGACGGAATGGAAGACTGGCAGGCTGAAGTCATTCAAACGGATGCGGCCATTAACCCAGGAAACAGTGGAGGGGCTTTAATAAACATTGAGGGTCAGTTGATCGGCATTAACTCCATGAAGATTGCTCAATCCTCTGTCGAAGGAATCGGTTTTGCTATACCGATCGATTCTGCCAAACCGATCATCGATGAACTTGAACAGTATGGTCAGGTGAACCGCCCTTATATCGGAATTGAAGCATATGGACTGAATGAAGTTCCGACTTCAGAGTGGAGCAAAACTTTGAATCTGCCAGAGGATGTTGATGGAGGACTCTATATCCGGAGCATCCGTCAGATGTCACCAGCTGCAAAAGCAGGCTTGGAGCCGCTCGATGTCATTACTGCTCTTGATGGAGAGCCCGTGGCGGATATCATTGATTTGCGTAAGTACTTATACAATGAAAAAGACCCGGGAGAAGAGATGAAAGTCACATTCTATAGGGATGGAGAGCAATCGACGACTACATTGACTCTGGGATCTCAAGAATAATAAAGAAGAGAGTATCTTATGGATAGATACTCTCTTTTTATTGTCATCTTTCGCTAAAATGCTACAAAATTTTAGTGGAAATTGTCCACAGGGTGTGAATATTATTCTGGATAAGTGTCATATATGGTAGCGAACATATTTTCCTATACCATATAGATTCAACAGATGTGTATATGTGGATAATTTCTGTTGATAACCTGTTTATATATTTGGGAAAGCTGTGAATATCAGAAAATTAACAAGGTTTGTGCATAAGTCTGTGGACAATTGTGGGTAACTATTATCGTTAGTCTCTCTTTTCCACATGTGCATAAAGAAAAAGGGAAGCTTTCTCAATCAATCCACCTGCATTTGCTTGTTTTTTTACCATCAAAAATTGTCTGATGATAACGACTCCCGAGAGTTTAGGCGCTTTGCTTTTTTACCTTCTGAATGTTGAACTTTTTTCTGTAATGATAATTGAACAGATAAATCAACGGAGTTAGAACGAACGTAGGGAGCAGCCATAACCAAATACTTATACTCGATATGTTCAACAGACGGGGAGCACCGAAAACGGTAAAGGCTGTGATGGTTGCAATTGAACATCCAATCAGACTTTCGAAATGCTCAAAGTACCAGTGCATTTTATTTTTTGGCGGGGTAAGCCAGTAATACAACTGGCTGCTTCCAAGAAATATTCCGAGCAGGGGGAAGAACTTCAGCAATGGGAAGGCATAAATCCACCCTACCGTCATTGTCATGATAGACATCAGGATGAGCAATGTTGATATTCCAAGGTCATACACGTTGCGATGCACAGTTGTCCGCCGTTTGAATCGTAAAACGCGAATCCCTGTCCACGCTGTAGCGGCGCTTAACGTTGCGATAAAAAGCAGGAAGAAGGAAAATGCACGTCCTTCTGGAGTGGTGGAATCAGATACGATACGGAAAATCCCCATATAAAGAGCGGAAAGGGCTACCGTATACATCGCGGTGACATAAACCCATCCGACTTTCCGGTGGATTTTCCCTCCTTTTTTCGTAACGATTGGTATCCAAAACACACTGAGTGCTGTAAATCCTGCGATAATATGGAGGATCAGGATAATAGAAAATAAAGACATGGTGGTTTCTCCTTTCTTAACCTCCTCTATGAATACGCGGTAAAATGAATCTTCTCCTGCTTTTTTACTAGATATTTACATGAAGTTATTCTTCTTCACTTCAGGATTTTGATGAGACCATCAGGAGCGGATCCAATTCCGAGGGAATCTTCCTTTTAGAAAAGCCAAAAAAAAGACCGGCTCAGTGCCGGTCTTTTTATGAGAGTTGATCTTGTTTCCATGTGTTTTTTATTATTTTCGTTAAGGCAAGAATGGCGATCAAGTTTGGAATGACCATGAGCGCATTGAATGTATCCGCCATCTGCCACACGAAATCCACTTGTACGAGGGATCCGGCTACGATGAACAGTAATACGATGGCACGGTAGAAAGGAACCCCTTTTTCTCCGAACAAGAACTTCACGTTCACTTCACCAAAGTAGGCCCAGCCAAGAATCGTAGTGAACGCGAAAAACAATAGACAAATGGCAATGAAAGGTATGCCGAATTCACCGAGTCCTCGGGCAAATCCTTCCTGAGTAATTGCGCTTCCTTCTAAACCTGTTTGGTGGGCATCTGTAATTAATATAACCATCGCCGTCAGTGTACAAATGATGACCGTATCGATGAAGACACCGACCATAGCGACGAGCCCTTGATCAGAAGGACGTTTAACGTCAGCAATCGCGTGAGCATGCGGAGTCGAACCCATGCCAGCCTCGTTTGAGAATAGACCCCGTGCAATTCCATAACGGATGGCTTCTTTAATTGTCGCTCCCAGTACACCACCGCCCGCAGCTTCTGGACTGATCGCGGATTGTACAATCAACTCCAGGGTAGGAAGCACCTGATCCCAGAAGTTCACCATGATGATGAGGCTTCCGATGATATAGAGAAGGGCCATTACAGGGACGACATTTCCTGCAAAGGTCGAGATCCTGGTAATTCCTCCAAATAAAATGAGGCCGATGAAAAAGGCGATGGCTATGCCAAGACCGAGGTTTAACCCTGTGGAACTTGTGCCCACCGCTTCATTCATGGCCGTCGCAATTGCGTTGGACTGCACCATGTTCCCGACGAATCCGAGAGCGATGATGATAGCTATGGCGAAGAAGCCTGCCAGCCATTTACTGCCGAGTCCGTCACGGATGTAATAGGCAGGCCCTCCGTGAACTTGATTCCCTTTTTTCACTTTGTAAAGTTGAGCAAGGACAGCTTCAGCAAAAATGGTGGCCATTCCGAAAAACGAGCTGATCCACATCCAGAAAATCGCACCAGGTCCACCAGCTGCAATGGCGGTGGCGACACCTGCCAGATTTCCCGTTCCTACTTGAGCTGATATGGAAGTGGCTAAAGCTTTGAAGGAATGGATGCCTTCTGTTTTGTCTTTTTTGAGAAGAGGGGCAAAAGTCTGCTTGAATCCTTGACCAAGAGAGCGCACTTGGATGAAGCGAAGTTGAAGTGTGAGCCATATCCCGGTACCAAGAAGGAAGAGCAGCATGAGCGGTCCCCATAAGAAACTATTTATTTCTATGAATACTTTGGTTATTTGTTCCATGGTAAGATCCTTTCTTTCTTTAACATTTGACCATGCAAAAGAGTATCTCATTTGCAAGCGTTTCAAGACAAGAAAAATTTATGGAAATCGGCTTGAAAGTACACCTTTATATTGGAATGAATCCTTTTTATGCGAAAATCATCCATAACTTTTTCCAAACCAGGAATCATTCCATACAATAGATATAAAGAGGAGGTCTACATATGATTGATTTACGAAGTGATACAGTAACGAAGCCAACGATGGCTATGCGCCAGGCAGCGCTTGAAGCGGAAGTCGGGGATGATGTGTTTGAAGAAGATCCGACGGTAAAGAAACTGGAGGCAGAGGCTGCAGAAATGCTGGGGAAAGAAGCGGCGTTATTTGTGAGTAGTGGAACGCAGGGGAATCAAATCGCTGTTCTAACGCACTGCCAACCTGGAGATGAAGTGCTTTTGGAAGCAAACGCTCACCTTTTTCTTTATGAAGGAGCTTCCATGTCAGCGTTTGCCGGAGTTCAGCCTCGCACCATTCAGGGAAAGCGGGGCGTGATGAATCCGGGAGATGTGAAAGCGGCTATTCGACCAGATGACATCCATTTTCCAAAGACAAGCTTGATTTGTCTTGAAAATACGCATAACAAAGCGGGGGGAGTGGTCGTTCCACTTGAGAATATGCAGGCCGTTTATGAAGTGGCGAGAGAGGCTGGTATACCGGTTCACCTGGACGGGGCGCGGTTGTTTAATGCTTCAGTCGCTTCCGGTGTTTCTTTAAAGCGTTATGCGGACCAAACGGATACTGTACAAGTGTGTTTATCAAAAGGTTTAGGCGCACCGGTAGGATCCATTATTGCGGGCTCCTATGATTTTATCAGTCGCGCCCGAAAATGGAGAAAGCGTCTCGGTGGAGGTATGCGCCAGGTCGGAATGATTGCCGCACCTGCTTATGTAGCGTTGACCAGGATGGTTAATCGTCTTGGAGAAGATCATGCCCACGCTAGACAGTTGGCAAATGGGCTTCGGCATGTAAAAGGGTTGAAATTAGAGAAAGTAGAAACGAATATCGTGATCGTTCATGTAGATGGAATTGGCGAAACTGCTGAATCATTTGTCCAGTTTTTAAAAAGTGAAGGTATATTGGTGGTACCATTTGGACGGAACACGGTCCGGTTTGTCACCAACTATGAAGTGAATGAAGCGGATATTGACAAAGTCATTGATCGAGTCGTTTCCCGCTATCAGTTCTAGGATTCTCTTCTGTTTACCGGGGGATAAATAGGCAATAAACCCTGGAGGTGCCTGTCATAACGGAGGTCCGGGCAAATGGGGGCCGGTCAAAAAACGTTATAGAAAAACCTTGGATAAACGTAAATCAAACATCCCCCATGGGTCATCCATGGGGGATGTTGTTTAGGCATGTTCCACAACTCGTGCAGGTTCATGAGATTGAGCTTCCAGACCGGCTTTATTCAAAAAGTTCCACGGCTGATTGAAGTGTGGCTGGAAAAAGAAGTCGGTATAGGCAAGTTCGTCGATTGTCATCCCTGTTTGAATGCAAACACTCATCGTATTGATGGACTGGGTGACATCGGCCTTTGATAGGACTTGTGCTCCGATAATCCGTCGGGAAACAGGATCAATGGTAACTTTCAACAGGACGTTTTCCGCAGTTGGCATAAAAGCCGGGCGGTGGGTGTCATTGATTGTGATGTTTTTCACATGAACATTTAAAAGTTGGGCGGATGTTTCCGTAAGTCCGGTAGATGCCATGTTGAGATCATAAATGTGAAGCCCAGATGTACCTTGCGTGCCCACGTGCTTCATAACAGGTCCATTCAAGTTTCGAGCAGCCAGCGTTCCCATGCGCACGGCGTTCGTAGCAAGAGGAATATACATGTGACCACCGGTAGGGTTGTATGGGACTGCACAGCAGTCACCCGCAGCAAAAATATTCGGATCACTTGTCTGCATATATTCATCGACCATGAGTGCCCCGTTTTCCAGCATGTCAACTTTTCCTTGTAAAAGCTCTGTATTTGGACGGAAGCCGACGCAAAGGATGACAAGGTCTGTTTCGTACGTAGCCTTATTTGTTTTTACTTTAGTTACCGCTCCGTTTGTACCTTCGAAGAGCCGGACGGTTTCGTTCATAGCAAGATGAATGCCACGATCAGTAAAGTCGTTTTCGACAACGGTGGTGAAGGCTTCATCCAAATATTTATTTAAGATACGATCGGCACCATCGATGAGGGTGACTTCTTTCCCTGCTTTTTCAAAAGCTTCTACGAGTTCGACACCGATATAACCCGCTCCAACTACTGTCACTTTCTCGGCATTTTTGGCACGCTCCATAATTGTATTGGCCTGGTGATAGTTTTTCGCAAGTAGAATATTTTCAAGGTCAATTCCTTCGATGGGTGGAGTTACAGGCCAGGAGCCCGTCGTCATGACTAGTTTGTCATAGGAATCATGAATAACCTCACCTGTCACAAGGTTTTTAGCTCGGATGGTCTGGTTCGTCGTATCAATGGTTTCCACGTCATGCTGCATTTTCATCATCACACCGAGTGCTTGCAGCTCTTCAGGTGAAGAATAAAACAATCCTTGTGGATCATCAACGACACCACCTACATACAAGGCTAAACCGCAGGAGAGAAAAGAAACGTTATCATTTCGTTCGTAAACCGTAATTTCAGCTTCAGGATAAAGGTTTGCCATATTTGTAATGGCGGCCGTACCCGCGTGTGTGCTTCCAATAACTGCAATTTTCATGGATAAATCCTCCTTAGATATTCATGTGAAATAATTCACATTCTTAATATGGTTCTATTATAATGCGCTATCTATAAGAAAACAACCCCTTTGCTCAATATTTCACATGATTAATTTTACATTTTCTGTTGTACCTGGTCATACATAATTTGGAAATAATATAAATGCAGTGTTAATCGTCTGTGAGGATCGTATTAATTTTGGTTTTTTATGAAGGAGATTTTGCAATAGGAAGGAAGTGAGAGGGGAAGGTCTAATTTTTTGAAAGGGAGTGCTTCTTTTGAAGAACATCTTTGGTTTAATTATGGGTCTTGTTTTTATTTTTTCTGCAAATGGGGTTCATGCAGCTGGATTGTTGACGGTAGATGAAGCCATGTCGACTTCCAATGGCACAGATGTAGCTGTTGAAGGGTATATTGTTGGAGTTCCTGTGAATATTGATGAGGTTGAACAGGATAACTTTTCAAGTAATTATGCGCTAGCTCTCGCGGATGATGTGAATGAAACGCAAGTAGACGACATGATTTTTGTGAAGCTTGATTCTGAGTACCGCAGTGAATATGGTCTGCAGAACAATCCCGGTTTAATGGGAACAAAAATAAGTGTAGATGGCACGCGAGATGACTACTTCGCTCATCAGGGGATTGAGTATGTGACATCGATCTCCAAACAAACGGACGATGGTGGAAGTGACGATGGGAACGGTAATGGAGAGGGCGGTACATATGATGGTACTTATTATGATGAAGCGGAAGGTTTATCGGGCAATACATTGAAGCAGACGCTACACAACATCATTGACGACCATACGGAGCTTTCTTATTCCAACGTTTGGGATGCTCTGCGTCATACGGATGAAGATCCGTCCAACTCAAGCCATGTACTTCTTTTGTATTCAGGAAAATCTTACAGCAAGTATGATAACGGTGGATCTGTTGATGATTGGAACCGTGAGCACGTCTGGGCGAAGTCACATGGGGATTTTGGAACGTCTAGGGGGGCAGGAACAGATATTCATCATCTTCGTCCGACTGATGTAACCGTCAATTCCTCGCGTGGCAATTTGGATTTTGATAATGGTGGGTCTGCGTTGGATGAAGCTCCAGGTACTTATTATGATGGGGATTCGTGGGAGCCACGTGATGCTGTAAAAGGAGATGTGGCACGAATGATCTTTTACATGGCGGTACGTTATGAGGGAGATCAAGGTGAACTTGATCTCGAAATCGCTGATTATGTAGGGACGAGCGGCCCTGAATTAGGGAAGTTGTCCGTGTTGAAGGAATGGCATGAACAGGATCCCGTGGATGATTTTGAACGTAACCGGAATGAAGTGATTTATAGTGATTATCAGGGGAACCGGAATCCATTCATTGACCACCCTGAATATGTAGAACAGATTTGGTAAGCGAATCGATAGTGAAAACCGGGCCTGAGAGGGTCCGGTTTTTTTGAGCTTATTTACCAAAATATGTATGACCTGGTCACCCATTTTCATCCAATAAATGAGGAACTTCAACAGAGGGGGCAGGAGTTTAGTTTTTTAGTGTAGTAGTTTTATTAGATACACATATAAGAGGAGGGATTCGGATGGCGGGGGATGTCCGATTTAGTGTGAATGGGCAGCGGTTCAACTTCCGGGCAGCCGGGATAATGATTGAAAATGATCATGTTCTGGTACATAAGCAGGTGGATGATTCTTACTGGGCGCTTCCCGGTGGAGGTGTTGCGCTTGGAGAAGCGTCGACCGACTCTATTGTACGGGAGATGAAAGAGGAATTAGGTTACAAAGTCGAGGTGAGGAGCCCCGTTTGGGTCGTGGAGAATTTCTTTAAGTACGAGGGAAATGATATCCATGAAGTGGCGTTCTACTATTTGTTGTACACGGAAGGTTCCAAATTTAGAGAAGGGCCTTTTCATGGTCTTGAAGGGGAAAGGTTAATCTATCAGTGGATCCGGTTGGACGACTTAATGAATATCGACATGCGTCCTCCATTTCTCATAGATTCCTTGAAGAGTGTTCCATGTGAAACATCACATCTCGTCTTGAACAGATCAGACAGTTCTAATGGTTGATGGATGCTCGTACAATGGTACGAGTCCTATTTTGCGGAGGTGGCGTAGTGAAAAAGAAGTTCGTCATTTGGACGCTCGTTTTGTATGCTCTTTATGGTCTATTGCTGGGCCTTTATTTTTTCCAATGGACGGATGTCGGCGTCCCGTCTGCTTATGAAGGAACGGCAGCGGATCCTGCTACTTTCATGACGGAAAAAGAACTGGAATTAAGCCAGGAATATTCAAGGTATCAAAATTTCTTATCCTTCCTCGGGGAGCCGCTGGAGTGGATCATTTACCTTGGCGTGATGATTTTTGGAGCTTCCGTCGCTTTTAAAAATTTTGGACGGCAGGTCTCTCGTTTTCGGATCATACAAATCCCGCTGTTTGTTTTACTATTGCAGACTTTGACCACTATCGTGTTGTTTCCGCTGGATTATGCAAGGCGGTGGTTGTCGGTGGAATATGGGATCTCCACTCAAAGCTTTTCAAGCTGGATGCGTGATGAACTGATCGGTTTTTGGATCGGATTCATCATCATGGCCATCCTTATCACCGTTCTTTATTTTTTAATGAAGAAGTTTCAGAAACGTTGGTGGCTGATGGCCTGGGTATTTATGATTCCGTTCCTATTTTTCATGATGTACTTGCAACCTGTTGTGATCGATCCATTATACAATGACTTCAGTGAACTTCAAGACAAACAATTGGAAGCTCAAATCCTCTCCCTTGCACAGGAAGCGGAAGTGCCGGCTGACCGGGTTTATGAAGTGAATATGTCTGAAAAAACCAACAGTATGAACGCTTATGTGAATGGAATCGGCTCTAATTTAAGAATTGTTCTGTGGGACACGACTTTGAACCGCCTGGAAGAAAATGAAGTGCTGTTTATCATGGCACACGAAATTGGGCACTATGTGATGAACCACTTGTATTGGAATTTAGCAGGAGCGATTCTATCGACTTTCTTTGGTCTTTTCTTTACTTACCATCTGTTAAAGTATGTGGCAAAAAGATGGGGGGGAAGGTTAGGATTCTCTAAAGTATCAGATATTACCAGTCTCCCTATGTTTTTTCTCATACTCACGATCCTATCCTTTATCTCGAGTCCTGTGGAATTGGCGATCTCGAGGAATGCGGAAAAAGATGCGGACCAATATGCCATCGAAATGACACAAGACCCTGAAGCGGCTGTGGGATCTTTTCAGGAGCTTACGGTTAATGGCTTAAGTGATGTGCATCCACCGGCACTCGTAAAATATTTACGCTACGGACACCCAACGATGATGGAACGTATCCACATGCTGGAAAACTATCCAGGCATTGATGTAAAAGATGAGTAGGTTAACATCCATTATTTACCACACCAGGTCATCCAGAAACTGGATGACCTGGTGTGGTATTTTTTAGGTTGCCATCTAGTCTGGGCGGGATTGTTTTGGTAGACTTTAAATAAACAGTCTTGTAAACGCTAACATTTTAAATAGTAAGAAAGAGGAGTGTGCGGGATGCTTTCCATGCTTGAGGATTACCGGAACCAAGTGCTAGAGACGTTGTTTGGGAATGTAGAACATTGTATTGTTGTCGTCGATCGAGAAGGTTGCATTTCTTATATGAATGAGAGCTACTGCCGGTTTATTGATGTCGACCAAACGACGGTGAAAGGGAGACATGTGACGGAAGTGATTGAAAACACCCGGATGCACATCGTCGTGGATACAGGCGAGGAAGAAATGGCTGATCTTCAACAGATCCGTGGAGATTACATGATTGCTCACCGTATCCCGCTTTGGGAAAACGGAGAAGTGATCGGAGCGCTTGGGATGGTTCTGTTCCGTGACACGGATGAATGGAAGATTATGAACACACATATTAAAGATCTGCTCCTTGAGCTGGAAACCTATCGGAACCAAATGCAGCACCAGAACGGAGCTAAGTATTCTCTGCATGATATCATTACGAGTTCTCCGGATGTACTGGAATTGAAGGAGAAAATACGAAAGACCGCTCACAGTGAAGTTTCTGTTCTTTTGCGTGGTGAAAGTGGTACGGGGAAAGAGCTGTTCGCCCACAGTATTCATCACCTTAGTGAACGAAGTACAAAGCCATTCGTAAAAGTGAATTGTGCTGCCATTCCGGAAGATCTAATCGAAGCAGAATTGTTCGGCTATCAAGAAGGTGCGTTCACGGGTGCGAAAAAGGGGGGAAAGCGGGTAAATTCCAGCTTGCACACGGTGGGACATTGTTTCTTGATGAGATTGGAGATATGCCGCTAAGGGCTCAGGTTAAAATTTTGCGTGCCCTCCAGGAAGGTGAAATAGAAGCAGTGGGAGCCGTTCAGCCTCAGGAAGTCGATGTGAGAATTATTGCGGCCACCAACCAGTCGCTTGAAGAAATGATTCGTGAACAGCGGTTTCGTGAGGACCTCTTTTATCGGATCAACGTCGTACAGGTCGACATTCCACCGCTCCGTCAGCGGAGAGGGGACATTAAAGTACTGTCCAAATACCTATTACAAAAAATTTCAGATCGGACAGGAAAGCGTGTAGAGGAATTTTCAAAAGCTGTAGAGGACGTTTTTTACCATTATCACTGGCCGGGTAATGTGAGAGAGCTTGAAAACGTCATCGAATCAGCCGTTCATATGACCGATGGTGAATCCATTGAATATGGCGATCTTCCTGCTCACCTGCAAAACCCCCCCCTATCAGAAGAAGCGGAAACCTTGAAGCAGCTTGTAGAGCAAACAGAAAAACAAGCGATTAAAAAAGCATTGCAGGAAACAGAAGGTGATAAAAATAGGGCCGCCCAACGACTGGGAATTGGAAAATCAAGCCTTTATGACAAAGTGAAAAAGTACAACCTTTAAACCATTCCAGAATCCAGGAAACCATTCCGAAATTCTGGAATGGTTCTTTTTCGCTTTATGTAAGGGTTTTCAAAAAAGAGGATATCGGAATTCCGAAATTCCGTAAAAGCGATTTCACAAAAAATTCAAAAACCTTGTCCTTATAAGGGTGTGAAGTTGGCATGAAACTTGCAAGGAATAAAGTGAAGGGAGTGTGATGACTCATGAAACAAATTTATTCATCATTTCATGAAGCTGTGAAAGATATAAAGGATCATTCAACAATTATGGTAGGAGGATTTGGGCTGGTCGGGATTCCTGAGAATTTGATTCTTGCACTTGTCGAATCCAACGTAAAGCATTTGACGGTCATTTCCAACAACTGTGGGGTAGATGATTGGGGTCTTGGACTGCTTTTGAAAAATAAACAAATTGATAAAATGATAGGCTCATATGTCGGAGAAAACAAAGAGTTTGAGCGTCAAGTGCTCTCCGGAGAGCTGGAAGTCGAATTGACACCTCAAGGAACACTTGCTGAGAAAATCCGCGCAGGAGGAGCTGGGATTCCGGCCTTCTACACGCCGGCCGGTGTCGGTACGCCGATTGCAGAAGGAAAAGAGGTCCGTACATTTAATGGAAAGGATTATCTTTTACAAGAAGGTTTGACAGCAGATTTCAGCCTTGTCCGGGCATGGAGAGGAGACCGTCACGGAAACCTCGTTTATAACAAAACGGCGCGAAACTTTAACCCGATGATGGCTGCTGCTGGAGCGGTAACGATTGCTGAGGTGGAAGAATTGGTGGAACCAGGAGAATTGGAAGCTGACGCAATTCACACACCAGGCATTTATGTTCAAGGGCTAATCGAAGGTCAGCAGGAAAAACGCATTGAACGATACACAGTAAGAGCAGAAGCATAAATAGGAGGTAGACAAAAATGGCAGTACAAAAGGATAAAGCGGCAATCCGTGAAATGATTGCCAAACGAGCAGAACAAGAAATTGAAAGCGGTTTCTATGTGAACCTTGGCATCGGCATGCCGACAATGGTCGCAAACTATATTCAACCGGAAAAAGAGGTTGTTCTTCAATCCGAGAACGGACTCCTCGGAATCGGTCGGTCTCCTTACGAACATGAAGTGGATCCTGATTTGATCAATGCAGGCAAAGAAACCGTGACAGCTTCTGTAGGAGCAGCCTACTGTGACAGTGCGGAATCATTCGCAATGATCCGCGGGGAGCACCTTGATCTAGCGATTTTAGGTGGAATGGAAGTAGCAGAAAACGGGGACCTTGCGAATTGGATGATCCCAGGTAAAATGATCAAGGGTATGGGTGGAGCTATGGATATCGTGCACGGATCGAAAAAAGTTGTCATCATCATGGATCACGTGAACAAACATGGCGATCCAAAAATTTTGAAAGAATGCAGACTCCCACTGACAGGTGAAGGGGTTGTTGACAGGATCATCACAGACCGGGCGGTCATGGACGTGACGGAAGAAGGACTGAAGCTGGTTGAAATTGCAGAAGGCTGGACGGTTGATGAAATCAAGGAAGCGACAGAAGCAGAGCTTATCATCAGTGACGAACTATTAAAAATGCCAGCAAGCAATTAAGGAGGAAGTCCGATGGTGGAAAATCAAGTGGTATTCATAACAGGAGCAGCGAGCGGAATCGGTTACGAGATCGGTTCTGAATTCGCACGCAATGGTGCAAAGGTAGCTCTCAGTGATATTAACGAAGAGAAAGTGAAAGAAGCAGCCGAACGCTTGAATGCTGAAGGCTTGCAGGCGATCGGCCTTGTATGTGATGTGACGAAGGAAGAGGATCTTCAGCGTGCGATAGACGAAACGGTGGATACGTTCGGACGCCTTGATGTGCTCATCAACAATGCTGGGCTCCAGCACGTCGCTTCCATCGAG
Organism: Halobacillus sp. ABR2_026; assembly: GCF_056158545.1. Classification (NCBI taxonomy): domain Bacteria; kingdom Bacillati; phylum Bacillota; class Bacilli; order Caryophanales; family Bacillaceae; genus Halobacillus; species Halobacillus sp. ABR2_026. Next base: position 3,847,657 of record NZ_JBSWTM010000001.1, on the reverse strand, counting down.
GAATTTCCGACAGAGAAGTTCGAACTGATTACGAAAATCATGCTGGTCGCTCCGTTTATGGCAACGAAACATGCATTTCCGATCATGAAAAAACAAGGATTCGGCCGGATTATCAACATGGCTTCCATCAACGGTTTGATTGGTTTTGCCGGAAAGTCCGCCTACAACAGTGCTAAACATGGTGTGATCGGGCTGACGAAAGTGACAGCTCTTGAAGGAGCAGAAGACGGGATCACAGTGAACGCTGTTTGCCCGGGGTATGTAGATACACCGCTCGTACGTAATCAGCTTGAGGATCTCGCTGAAAACCGTGGCGTTTCATTAGAAAAAGTTCTGGAAGAAGTCATCTACCCGCTCGTTCCACAGAAAAGGTTGTTGAGCGTTCAGGAAATTGCCGACTACACATTGTTCCTTGCCAGTAGCAAAGCCAAAGGAATTACAGGACAGGCGGCTGTCATCGATGGTGGCTATACCACTCAATAAAAGAAAGGGGATGTTCACATGAAGCCAGTGTATATTGTAGAAGGCGCCCGTACGCCATTCGGAACATTTGGGGGAGCGCTGAAAGACGTCGATCCAACTACACTAGGAGTAACGGCTGCTAAAGGAGCGTTGGAGCGCAGCGGAATTTCCGCTGATCATATCGACATGACCATTCTTGGGAATGTCATCCACTCTTCGCAGAACGCACCGTATTTGGCACGCCATATTTCTTTGAAAACAGGCGTCCCGCATACTAGTCCTGCGCTTGCGGTTAACCGTTTATGCGGGTCCGGGATGCAGTCCGTCATATCGGCTGCTCAGTCGATCCAGCTCGGAGAGGGAGAGACGGCTTTAGCCGGAGGTGTTGAGAGTATGAGTCTAGCTCCTTACGCAATGCGTGGCAGCCGTTTTGGTACAAAACTCGGAACTCCTAAAATCGATGATACGTTGTGGGCTGCGTTGACGGATGAATATATCGGCGCCGGCATGGGAGTGACCGGTGAAAACCTTGCAGAGAAATATGAAATTACGAGAGAACAGCAGGACGAATATGCGACCCGCAGTCATAAACTCGCAGCGGAAGCTCGAAAGACAGGGAAATTCGCAGAAGAAATTGTACCGGTGGAAATAAAGACTCGCAAAGGAACGAAAGTGGTCGATCAAGATGAGCATATCCGTGAAGATACCAATCCTGAATCCCTGGCTAAATTGAAGCCCGCGTTTAAAAAGGATGGCACAGTAACCGGAGGAAATGCCAGTGGGATCAACGACGGTGCAGGTGCTGTAGTTTTAGCAAGCGAAAGCTTCGTGAGCCAACACAATGTCCAGCCTATCGCTAAGATCCATGCATGGTCTATTACAGGTGTTGAACCGAAATACATGGGCATTGGTCCGGCCCCTGCCATTCGTCAGGCATTGGAAAAAGCGGAAATGTCCTTAGAAGATATGGACCTTGTCGAAGTGAACGAAGCTTTCGCCTCTCAATACCTTTCCGTAGAAAAAGAACTCGGTCTCGATCGAGATAAAGTGAATGTCAATGGGGGTGCGATTGCTCTTGGTCACCCGATTGGTGTCAGCGGCACGCGAGTTCTATACACCATGATTAAAGAACTGAAGCGCAGAGGTGGACGTTATGGCGTCGCATCGCTCTGCATCGGCGGCGGTCAAGGCATTGCCATGGTCGTCGAAGCTCAATAACCCTAAGGAGGAAAAACCATGCTCGGAATTTTTCTCGGACTTGCCGTATTGATGGTCCTTGCCTATTTAGGCTGGTCCATCATCTGGGTGGCGCCCATCGCAGCTGGTGTCGTCGCCCTCACCGGCGGTCTCGATTTACTTGAAGCCTATAAAGATACATACATGGGTGGTTTCGTCGCCTTCGCAAAAGACTGGTTCCCGGTCTTTATGCTTGGAGCCATTTTTGGAAAATTGATGGAAGACACAGGGATGGCGCGCTCCGTCGCGGTTGCCCTTACGAAATTAATCGGTACCCAACGCGCGATTTTAGGGGTACTCGTATCTGCCGCCGTTTTGACATATGGCGGAGTTAGTCTTTTCGTCGTTGTTTTTGCTGTATATCCCTTAGCCCTATCTCTGTTCCGTGAAGCTAACATCAGTCGTAAACTGATCCCTGCAACGGTCGCTTTAGGAGCTTTTACATTTACGATGACGGCCCTGCCTGGTTCTCCACAGATTCAGAACTTGATTCCAATGGAATACTTCCAGACGAATGCTATGGCAGCACCTGTCATGGGGATCATTGCCGCCATCATCATGGGTGGTGGAGGTTACTTTTATTTGAGATGGCGTGAGAAAAAACTCGTCGCTCAAGGAGAAGTGTTCACAGAACCGAAAGAAAAGAAAGGAAACGATCAACCCGACCAAACACCGAATTTCTTCCTGTCCCTTTTGCCATTATTAACGGTACTTCTTACATTGAATTTATTAGAATGGGACGTTGTTACGGCACTAATTTCAGGAATCGTGCTTATCATGCTTCTAAACGTTACGTTGTATAAAAAGTTCATTCCATCCATGAACAGTGGAGCTGGTGGATCGGTCATTGCGATTATCAATACGAGTGCTGCCGTCGGATTTGGTACAGTCGTGCGTGAAGTTCCGGGTTTTGCCAATTTGACGCAGCTTTTGATGGGGGTCAAAGGAAATCCATTAATCTCAGAAGCGATCGCTGTTAACGTGCTCGCGGGTGCAACTGGTTCCGCATCCGGCGGTATGGGAATCGCTCTTGAAGCACTGGGATCCAAATATTATGAAATCTCCATGAACACCGGCATCAGCCCGGAGGCTTTCCACCGAATCGCATCCCTATCCTCAGGAGGACTCGATGCGCTTCCCCACAACGGAGCGGTTCTTACGCTGTTTGCCATCACAGGAATGACACACAAAGACAGTTATAAGGATATATTTGTAGTAGCTGTTCTTATCCCTGTCATTTCCGTCATCTTTGTCATCCTATTAAACACCATAGAAATCCTGTAATGCTGTTAATTCCATTTTATGTAAGACCTGGTCATCCAAATATTGGATGACCAGGTCTTCTTCATGCGAATCGGAAGCTCCTCTTCTCTAAAACGAAAGCACACGCTTGGTGGGGAGCCAAGCGTGTGCTTTTTAATATTTATTTCTTCCGATTGAATGTTTTATCCTTGATTGATTTAAAGGCTTTGGATGACGTATCAGCGGTTTTACCTATCACATCCGCCCCTTTTTCTGACGCTTTTTTAACAATGTTACCAGACGAATCCACGGTTTTTCCGATCAGGCCGCCTTCTCCTGTGATCGATTTGATGATTTTCCCTGAAGTATCGACTGTATTATGAATGAAGTCATTAGCTTCCTTGGATACGCCTTTTACAAAACCGTCGTCCTTTTTGCTGCTCGCCTCATTTTCCTTAGAGTCGTTAGGTTTGTTGAATTCACTCATGTCGTCATCTCCTCCGTAGGAATTAATGGCTTACATTCCATGTCTATGCATGTCGAGTGTGTTTATGAATATTTCCCAATAATTGTATGACCTGGTACACCTGATTATGGAAGCTCGGTTCATGGTACACTAGGGTCATATTATGAAGGTTTACGGAGGAAATGCATCGTGAAGATTACGATTGTTAGTGTAGGTAAGTTGAAGGAAAAATATTTGAAGCAGGGAATTGGTGAGTATGTGAAGCGTCTCGGCCCTTATGCAAAGGTGGATATCGTGGAAGTGCCGGATGAAAAAGCACCGGAAAACCTAAGTGAAGCCCAGATGGTTGAAGTGAAGCAGAAGGAAGGAGACCGTATTCTTTCGAAAATTTCACAGGACACGTATGTCATCACACTTGAAATTGAAGGAAAGCAGCTTACTTCCGAAAAACTTGCGAAAAAGATGGACGAACTTGCGACTTATGGAAAGAGTAAAGTCGCCTTTGTGATTGGAGGTTCACTCGGGTTAAGTGATGAGGTGTTGAAGCGGAGTGAATTTGGTCTTTCATTTTCAAATATGACGTTTCCGCACCAGTTGATGCGTTTGATGTTGGTGGAGCAGGTCTATCGTGCTTTTAAAATTATAAGGAATGAACCGTACCATAAATAGATTCCCGCAACCTTGTACCTCCTTATCTGATTTCAAATTTGTTTGATGAAACTATTTCTCATACCCTTACTTTTAACCAAGATAAATAGGATAAATAGTTTATAATAAAAGTATTATGAATCGCAGGCCGTCCCTCTTCTCCTATTATAAAAACTATTATTTTCTCTGTGCTTATACAAACATTCATTATTACTGTGGAGTGATCCTTCTATGTCTCAGAAACTTATTGTACAAATCGAAGAGGTCAGCAAAGTCGAAGGAGATAAAGTGTGGTTTCCCCCTTTTAATTTTCGTCTTCATCAAAGCCAAGTAGCAGCGATCCAATGCGATCACGTGGTGGGTAAGGTGTTATTTCACATCTTGACTGGGCAGGAAGCGGGAACTGGGAGGATTGCTTACTTTGAGGAAAGTGATTCTCTTCCTTCTGGCTGGAAGCAGCACGGTCACCGGATTGGGCTGGTGTTCCATGAGGAAGAGGTTTATGAACGTTTAACTCCACATGAGTATTTAAAGTTTTATCAGCGTCTTTATGATAGGAAAAAGGACATTGATGAGCTGTTACATAAAGTGAATTTATCGAGTAAGAAATCTCAACGTATCAAAAAGCTCAATTTTTCGGAAAGGAAACGTCTATCCTTTGCCAAGGCGCTTATTCACAAGCCGGAGCTAATGATCCTGGAAGAGCCTGATCAGAACATTGATTTAGAAAGCAGGGTAATCCTGCGTAGATTAATTAATGAGCATAAAGCTGAGGGTGGAGCGGCTTTAATTATTACGAGCAATATGGAAAGTGCGGTCATTATAACGAATGAAGTCTATCGCTTGAATGAAGATGGATTAAAGAAAATGGAGGTGCAGGATCCGGACGAAAAAGAGGATGAAGAAGAGTTTGAAAATGGACGACAGGAAACGGGAACTAGTACTCATGTTCATTTGGAAAGAATTCCTGCAAAGGTAAAAGAAAAAATCATTTTATTTGACCCTATGGAGATTGATTACGTGGAAAGTGTTGATGGCACAGTTCAACTGCATGTAAAAGGCGGGGATTTTCCGTGTACGATTACTTTGCAGCAGTTATCGGAACGGCTTGAGCCGTTTGGGTTCTTCCGCTGCCATCGTTCCTATATTGTGAATCTGCAGAAGGTTCGAGAGGTGATGACATGGACGAGAAACAGCTACAGTTTAATTCTCGATGATCATCATAAAAGCAATATTCCATTATCAAAAGGGAAACTGCAGGATTTAAAGAATGTATTGCGCATGTAAGTGATTATTTCCCTGGAAATTGTCGGCCCAAGTCATTATATGGACCGTTTAACTTCTCCTTTCATCCGTTGTGGTGTTCCATTTAAAGTGCTATAGCTCCATTCACCTTGTTATTCACTCCTTTCATGCTTGATTTAGTGCTGTGATGTATAAGATCCATTTAAACTTATGGTAGTCACTTGCGAAAGCAGGAAAGGGGAAATGGTAATGAGTGAGATTATTGAGGTTTCGAATGTCCATAAAGACTTTGATGGGAAGCGGGCATTGGATGACTTGTCGTTCTCCATTCAAACTGGCGAAACGTTTGGCTTTTTAGGACCAAGCGGGTCTGGTAAGACAACAACAATTAAGCTGCTGACAGCTCAAGAGAGTTTTCAGTCAGGAAGCATTCAAGTGTTTGGAAGGTCAGTAGAAGGTCTAAGAGATCCAAAGCAAATGAAACGGATTGGTGTGTTAACGGATAATACCGGCTTATATGAACGGTTAACGGTAGAGGCTAATTTGAAATTATTTTGTAAATTATACGATGTATCCTTTAGGCGTATAGATGAGGTGCTGCATGAAGTGGGATTGACAGGAGAAGAATCCAAGGTGGTTAGCAAACTGTCGAAGGGGATGAGGCAGCGGGTAACCCTGGCGCGGACCATTCTGCATAAGCCGGAATTGTTATTTCTTGATGAACCAACGTCTGCCCTGGACCCTGTCAGTACTGAGCGGATTCACCGTATATTAAGAACCTTAAATGAAGAAGGGACAACGATTTTTTTAACGACCCATGACATGTATGAAGCGGAGAGGATCTGTGATCGTGTGGCTTTTTTAAATAAAGGGCACATCCAATTGCAGGGCCCGCCGCGGGAGTTGCGGGTCAGCCATTCGGATTCTTCAATAAATCTCTTACTGAAAGATGGAAGAGAACAGCTCGTCGGACACAATCACGAAGGGGCAGAACGAATTCGTGAATTGATCGCCAGTCAACAGCTGGCTTCTGTCCATTCCAATGAGCCGACCTTAGGTGATATTTTTGCTCGTGTTACAGGAAAGGAGCTGTTCTAATGATTTCCATTCAACGAATTCAAGCGGTGGTCATGAAGGATTATCAAGATCTACTGAAAAATGCGTATATGCTATCTACGGCTGTAGTGCCCCTGTTTTTTGCTTTCATATTCAGCCAGGAAGAGATCCAGACGGCAACGGTCTATATGCCGATTCTCCTCTCTATGGTAATTGTCGGTTCATTTATCCAGGCGGCCGTCATCGCAGAAGAAAAAGAAAAGAACACCTTACGAGGGTTACTCCTTTCTCCATTGAACACGGCAGAAATTTTCATCGGAAAAAGTTTACTTTCGGCTGTCTCCAGCATCATTATGATTGTTGCTGTCGTTTTAATAGGTGACCTCCCCATGCCCGACCAGATTCTGATCACCGGTGCAGCAATTTTCATTAGCCTCGTTATATTTATCAGTTTCGGAACCATTCTAGGATTAATCTCTCGCACAGTTATGGAAACGTCGGTGATGGGGATTCCTGTATTGTTTATTTTTGGTATGGGGGATATTTTCCGTACCATGATTGAATCGGAGTGGCTTCTTAAACTCCTAAGCTACTTACCTGATCAGCAATTCGGCCAGCTGCTTTTACAGTTGAAGGATGGACAGCCGGTGGGGAGCCATTTCTTCGTATTATCCATATGGGCAGTAGTCAGTGTAATAGTCACCATCTTTATATTTAAGAAACGCCGTTTTGATTAATAAATCAGTATAGAGCAGAAGAAAGCTGCAGGGTGAAATGCTGCAGCTTTCTTCTGATTTTCATCTCTCATGTGTCTTTGAAACGTAAGTTAAACATAACCCCCGTTAGGCGCAATTTTAAGAATGGCTCCATTAATGTAAGAGGGTCTTAAGTCTTTGAATTTTATTGATAGTTCACAATCGCAGGACTCGGGTCGAGTTTCACGACCTGTTCCGGAGTCATCACCGGTTTATCTTTATCATAGAACACTTTGAACCCGCCGTACTGTGCAGGCTTATCACGCACGTATCTTTTGTAGAGGGCCATTTTGTCAATCGATGATCCCCAGCCATCGAAGTTCAGAGCGACTTCGACGTTATCTGTAGGCTTAATGGCATCCTTGTTCGTTAAGACATGCTCTGTGAATTGATGGACGAGTACGAACTTATCCGGGAGGCTTTGTTCTTCTGTAAGGTTTGAAAGATAGTCGACCGCTTTTTGAATTTCTTTACCATCGACCTGACCGAGGTCCTCCCCTGGTACTTCGCCTTCTTCGACTTGGAATTCGGTGTCGATGGCGAGATGGACATTCGGGTGTTTCAGCCATTTCTTAAGGCTTTCCACCTGATTCATGACGGTATCTGTGCCGAGCTGGATGTCGAGCAGGACGAGGGCATCATGCTTTTCTGCAAGTTTTACATATTGCTGGATTTTTTCATCGGAAAGTTTACGGACGTATGTACCCTCTGGACCTGGATCACGTTGGGCCATCGTTGTAATCAATTCAATCGTCGGTATGGCCGGTCGTTCGGGGTCAGCCTCTGAATAGGCCTGGGCCTGTTTTTTTAGTTTTTTCATAAGTTCTTCCGGTTCCATTGTTCCGAGGATTCCCATATTTTCTGATCGCGGGGTGCCGTAGTAAGCGACAAGTCTATGATTCTTAAGCGGACCACTTGATGGATCCTCCATGCCTTCAGCTAGTGTTTCTCCGGCTGGTACGGAACGTTTGGGATCTCCACCTAGAGCGGCTTCGTGCTCCGGCATGTTGGTGAGCTCTTCCTCCGATAACGATTCTTCGAGAGCTACGGCTTCATCAGATGGCTCTAAAGCTTGATAGGGAGGGCCCGGGTCCTTTTTTTGTTCGGGTTCGTTTTCTTTTTTAGGAGCTTCCTCTGCTTCTTGTGAAGTCTGTGCTGAGCAGGCTCCGATAACGAAAAGGAGAAAGGCAGCAAGTAGTAGCTGCAGAAGTTTTCTCATGGTGCTTCACTTCCTTTTATAGATAAAGAATGGTTACAAAGGTACAATATAGAAAATCCTAACATATATTTTCCGGCCACTGTCCCTTGTAAGCAAATTGAAAAGGAAATATAAAATTTAGAGGCGGAGGCACAAAGCCTTTTGTGTAAAGTGGAGAAGTTATAATGCGGGAGTTTTTATCTCTCTTGTAAAGTCCTATATAATAAACGGAGGAAAAAACTAACTCAAACCTAGAAAGAAGGATCACACGTGCCAAAAGCAATCATTATCATTCTGCAAATTGCAGGATTGTACGCCATTTATCAACTTGGAACACTTATCCAGCACACGTTTCACCTGTTTATTCCGGGCAGCGTCATCGGCCTGATTCTCTTATTCGCACTCCTATCTATTAAATTAGTCCCCGAACATTGGTTCAAACAGGGGGTAGGGTTTATGATCAAACACCTGCCTTTCTTTTTCATTCCGGCGACAGTCGGGGTCATGAGTTATGGATATGTTTTCAAAGGCAGAGGGGTGCTGTTGATCTTAATTGGTCTTCTGAGTACGGCTATGGTCATGGGAATTTCAGGCTTTGTTGCTCAGTGGATGACGAGAAGGAGGGAGGCTGCTCATGAGTAGTTTTCTTCAGGCTGCTGCCATTATCATTTTGACCATTCTCATCTACCAGGGGGCGCTGATTGTTTATCGAAACTATCGCCGTATTTATACTGCCCCAATCATCTTGTCGACCGTGACTATCATTCTTTTGCTGCTATTATTCGGCTTGTCTTATGAAACGTATATGACAGGGGGATGGTGGATCGATCACCTGCTTGGTCCTGCAGTCGTTTCCTTAGCGTATCCACTGTATCAGTACCGGGGACTTTTGAAAAAAATGCTCCTTCCGATCGTAACAGGAACCTTAATCGGGGCGTTCATTGGAGTGACCTCCGGCCTTCTTTTAAGCAAGTGGGCAGGGTTTAGTGAGTTGATCATCCATTCGATCGTTCCGAAATCAGTGACGACACCTGTAGCGATGTCGATTGCCGAATCAAGCGGAGGAGCAATGCCTCTGGCTGCTGTTTTTGTCATGATTGCAGGCATCGGCGGAGTGTTGATCCACCCCTTCGTGATGCGCTATGCCCGTCTGACCCATCCTCTCGGAAAAGGAGTCGGTATGGGGAGTGCCTCACATGCCATTGGGACAGCGACATCGATGGAACGGGATCAGCTTGAAGGGTCTGTCAGTACCATTGCAATGGTATTGAGTGCCGTCATCGTGTCCATCGTGGCGCCAGGGTTAACATTGATTTTCATGTGAAAAAAGCGTCTGTCCTGAAGTGAGCAGGGCAGACGCTTTTTTCTTAGGCTCTGTTAAAGTTCAGTGTTGATATTTGCATCAACGGATTGAAGTGAAAATGAATGATTGAATGGGGAGGGAAGCTGCAAGATTCCCGTGGGAGAAAGGAGATCGGCGGTAGCCCGAGGAAGCTCGCCACTCCCCCACAGGAAATGAGTGGCTTCCCAGCCACCCCTGACGCTCAACCAGGCAATGAATCCCTGGAACATCTCGAAATAGAGTCTTCAAGAAAAGGGAGCTTTAGTTAAATAAGCCAAATATAAAGATGAGGAACTTCCATAAAATTGGGAGTTCCTTTTTGCAGTAATATCAACACTAAACTTTAACAGAGCCTTTTCTTAAAAGATTTTCTATTCATCCCGAACGGAGCATGTTCCTAAATGCTTCATTTTTCAATACTTGAAGGGAAAAGGCATTGAAGTTTCTTTGAAGCTTCCGCGTCGTCAGAATATTTTCCTGGTTGGATAAGAATACGATTTCCGTTTGGTTCCCTTCCTGATCCGTTGTATAGGAAGCGTGGGTGAATACAAACAATGTCGACCCGCCTTTCATGCCCCCATGGTCAATCCAATTCCTGTTAGCTTCGTTCAGGTATAGACCGTACCCGAGAATTTCTTCCAGGCAGCACTGCATCTCGGGGTCAAATGTTTGTCTTTGATTGATCAACTGCATCAACCTCATATAGTCGCGTGCCGATCCGGCAGGCAGACGATCAGACCATATCTTCTGGAGGTCCACGTTTAATTTTACGTCCTCCCAATCCTTCTCTTTTTTATTCGCAGCCAGCTGATGATGAATGTCGAGGGCGTATTGGTGATATTCTTCCGTAGACATTGATTCAAGTCTTTGGAGAAGTGCGTTTCCACTCGAAATTTCTTCCTTCATTTTTATGAAAGAGGGAATGTAAAGAGCAGAAACCACCGGGAAAATAGGGCTGTGATCCGTTAATTCAAGGGAAGAAATGATGTCGTTGATCGTATCCAACCCTAAATGATTCATCAAAAGTTCTGTATTCGCATTCGAACTGTAAGTGATCATGCCAATAGCGATTTCTTTCAGGCTGTACGACTCTTTGTTTGAAAAAGCCTGAATCCAAGCTTTATGAGCACCACCATCTGTGCCTTCTACATAGAATTTAGCTAGTTCTTCTTTGGAAATCTGTGTCTGTTCCTTCACCTTGTTATCGCTCACCTGTTTTGCAAAAGCAATGGCCAAAATAATTTTCATGGTACTGGCTAGCGGAAGAGAGACATGGGGGTTGATGGAAGTGAAAGTTTCGCCATTCCGACGGATCATCAACGCTACATCCCCTTTTTCTTTTCTTTTTTCAGCAAATTTGATGATGAAGGATGGGTCGATCGGTGGTCGTTTTCTAATTAGTATGATAGCTAGTAAGGCAGCGGCAGATCCTATCACGACAATGATCAGTTCGTTCATCGGCAAGCTCCTCTTATATGAAATCGGCCAGTCTTTAGCCCATGCTATGTTTACGTTTTTAAGGGGAAATTGTTTCGTTTGAATCGAAAGAAAAAAGACCCGTCCAAGGCGGGTCTTTTCATCATCAATCATGTTCTTCATAAACGAAATAGTCGAAATCGGCGGGTAGTGCACGTCCGGACGTATCCTGACACTGCATCCCGACAAAGGCTCCTGTGAAAAATCCACCGCCATCAATGTAATCATCCGATAGTTTATAAGATTGAAGGGGGATGGTGATGTCGCTCCACTCTTTGCCGTCGAAGGAGTAAGCGTAGGTGTACGTATGGGTTTGGACGTTGACACGCAGGTAAATGTCCTTGACTTCGTCTGGAATGGCGACAGGTTCAATTGGCTGGTCAAAAACGAAGTTGTCACAGATCGTCAGGTCGAGGACTCTTCCTTTTTCTTCGTTCCAAGTAATTTGTAGAGCAGTCCAGTTTCTCGTATTGTAATAGTTTACGAGACCGGCAGCCTGTTGAAAGGTTTCTGGATCAAACGTCACTTTCGTTTCAGCCGTAAAGGTGAAGCTTTGCCAGCGTCTGGCTACAAATGCCTGCGTGAATTTTGATGTCAGTGATTCTTTTCCATACAGACGCAAATGTCCTGGCCGATCGGTCAACGACAGGATGTCATTCGTCAGTGGGATGCGTAAAGACTGGAAGTGGGGGTTCAGTTCATCCTGATCAAAATCATCTTTATTTTCAAATTCGGCAGGCCAGGGATTTTCATCTATAGCGGGAGCCTGGACCTCGACAGATGGCTGGTTTCCTCCGGTGACATATGGCCAGTCATCCTTCCACTCCAATCGTTGAATGGCTGTTTCTCTTCCAAGAGGACAATACCCGCGTGGATCAAGTAAAGCATCGCTTTCTTTCGGTAGCGGACGTCCCGTCAAGTGGGCGAGATACCATTCACCGGTGTGGGTATGGACCATCGATGCATGGCCGGCTTTTTGTAAAGGATTTCTCGGATACGGCCACGTCGTGATCAACGGGTTGTCCGGATGGACTTCATAGGGACCCCTTAAGTTCTTCGAGCGGGCAAGGGTCGCCTGGTGGTCATATTTCGTTCCTCCTTCGGCAGTGAGAAGATAATAATATTCCCCGACTTTATAGAGGTGAGGAGCTTCTGTCAGTTTAACATCCGTCCCTTTGAAAATGACTTCCGGACGACCGGTGAGCGATCGCTCTTCATGGTTGTATTCCTGAAGGACAATGCCGTAAAAGTTGTGATTGCGTACTCTGTGGTCCCACACCATGTTCACTAAGTATTTTTTGCCGTCTTCGTCATGAAACAAGGATGGATCAAACCCTGAGCTGTTCAGAGGGATGGGCTCGGACCATTCTCCATCGATCTTATCGCAGGTGACTAGATAGTTATGGGCATCCTTCCACTGGCCATCTACAACTTTCACATCGGTATAAATGAGCCAGAAGTGGCCGTCGGCATACGAGAGGGCAGGCGCCCAAATACCGCCAGAATCAGGATTGCCTTTCATGTTCAGTTGACTGAGACGGTTAAGAGGTCTTGAAATTAAGCGCCAGTTTTTCAAATCCTTCGAATGGTAGATGCCGACACCAGGAAACCATTCGAACGTGGAGACGGCAATGTAATAGTCTTCTCCTGTACGGCAAATGGACGGGTCAGGGTTGAAACCTTTCAGGACAGGGTTTTGAATCATGGACATGAAATCATCTCCTTTAGTGAATTAGTTGGTAGGTGATGGGGCAGCGGGATCCATATCGACTTTTAAAAAGTTTTCCGCTGAAAAGGCCGCCACACCAAGGGCCGTTGACTCCGATACATCAGAAAAGCGGATGCGCAGGTCGTCCCGCTGGAACCAGAGGGCATTGGTTTTGGCCCGTTTCAGTAAAGGCTGCTGGATCCATTTTTTTGCTGCTCCCATACGGTTTCCGATAATCACCTGCTGCGGGTTGAAAGAATTGATGATATTGATTAACCCGACCCCCAAATATTCTCCGATGGTCTGGAACGTATCAATAGCCGTTTGGTCTTCCTTTTCTGCCCGCTGGATCATCGTTTCCAAAATATCTTCGTCCCTGCTGATCTGCAGTTCCTCGGCACTTCGATAAAGGGCCTGCTCAGAGGCGTACAGTTCCCAGCATCCTTTGTTTCCGCAGCGACATTCGGCTCCGTTCACCTCAATCGTCATGTGTCCCATTTCACCGGAGAACCCATTGTTTCCGCGGTATAGCGTTCCATTTAAGATCAATCCAACACCGATTCCGACACCGACACTAATATAGACGAGGTCGTCTCCGTCAGCATCTTCTTTGAATTTTTTTACGCCATATGCTCCGGCGTTTGCTTCGTTCTCAATCAGAATCGGGCAGTCATATTTCTGGATAAGGTCTGATTTCAAATCAACGTTTTTCCAACCGAGGTTTGGGGCGAGTAGAATCTTTCCTTCTTTACTGACAGCGCCTGGAACACCGATCCCTATGCCTACCATTCCATATTTACTGGCGGGTGCAGATCCACGAAGTTTCTGAATCATCTCTTGCAGCTGCTCCATCACATGGTTATAGTCATGATTTGTCAAGTTTACATAGTGTTCGTCGCTGATATTTCCTTTCAAATCTGTACGAATCCCGAGGATATAATTGACGCCGATATCAATGCCGATCGAGTATCCGGCGTTTTCGTTGAACAAAAGCATGACGGGCCGGCGCCCGCCACTGGATTTTCCTGGGCCCTGTTCATAGATCAGCTCTTCTTTCAAAAGTTCGCTCACTTGTGAAGACACGGTACCTTTATTCAGCCCGGTCTGACTGGCGATTTCAGCCCGGGAGATGGGGGAGGAGGAAAGAATCGTCTCCAGTACCACCGATTTGTTCCCGGTTTTAATTGTATATTGGTTCCAAGTTTTTGTTTCCATAGCTATCATCCAATCCTTGGTGAAGTTAAAAACAGTATAGCATCCTAAACTTAGTTTATCCACTGGACAAACTAAGATAGCTTTGGTAATCTTTTAGTAAGCATTCGAAAGCGTACGAATGTACTAAAAAACGGGAGGTTAGTGGCATGTCTAAGAAAGCGTTTACATTACTGTTGGTTGGATTCTTATCTTTTCTTCTTGTCGGTTGCAGCGGAGGTTCTGACGATACAAGCGCCAATTCAGATGGGGATCAGACGATAGAATTCATGCACCTGTGGCCGGAAGGAAGTTCATCTAAGCACAACAAAATTGTAAGCGATATCATTGATGATTATGAAAGCCAGAATGAAGGGGTGAAGGTAGAACTGGAAGTCCTTAGTAATGAACAATACAAGGATAAAGTAAAGGTACTCGCGACTTCAGATGAATTGCCTGACGTTGGAATGACGTGGGGCGGTGGATACCTGGATCCATATGTGGAAGCAGGACAATTTGCATCTTTGAATGATGTGCTCGAGGGCGGATTGCAGGATTCTTTCGTATCGGGAACAACAGATGCTTACAGCGTGGATGGGGAAACTTATGGACTGCCGCTTGAGTTGAACGTAGCGACCGTTTTTTATAACCAGGCGATTTTCGATGAATACGGTTTAGAAGCTCCACAAACTTACGAAGACTTCAAGAACGTTGTTACAACACTTAAAGATAACAATGTAGCTCCGATTGCTCTTGGTAACAAAGATCGCTGGACAGGTTCACTATGGTACATGTACCTGGCCGATCGTATAGGTGGTCCGAACTTATTGACTGAAGCAATCAATGGAGAGAAACCTTTTACAGACCCCTCTTTAGTGGAAGCTGCGGATAAAGTGCAGGAACTGACGGATATGGATGCGTTCATCCGTGGATTCAATGGAGTTTCCGATCAGGAAGCAAAAAGTATGTTTATGAACAGTCAGGCAGCGATGTATTTGATTGCCACATGGGACCTTCCGAACTATACGACGAATGAAGATGTGCCACAGGAATTCAGGGATTCAGTCGGCTATTTCAAATTCCCTACCGTTAATGGACAGGGGGATCAGGACAGTTTCGTCGGTGGTCCTGGCGTCGGGTTGTTTGTCTCTGAAAATTCCGAGGTGAAGGAAGAAGCGAAGGATTTTGCTGCCTATTTCGTCGAGCAATGGGGCGAGAAATCAGTAACCGAAGCGGGGGTCATCCCGGCTACAAAGGTAGATGCAGGTTCTTTGGAGCTTCCTCAAATGTATGTGGATGTGTTGGATGATCTGAACAGCGCTAGCAATTTAACATTATTTGCGGATGTACAAATGAGCCCGGATGCTGCTGAAGTGCACTTGAATCAAATTCAGGCACTCTTCGGAGGGGAAGTCACACCTGAAGATTTTGCAGCAGCTCACGAAGAAGCATTATCCAAGGAAGAATAAAACCATAAAGGAAAAGGATAATCGATGATGGTTATCCTTTTCCTCCCTTAGGGGGGATGAGAATTGAACAAAGTTATGTCAAATAAATGGATGATTGCTTTTTATACGCTGCCCGCGTTGATATTGGTAGGGATTTTGATCTTCATCCCACTCCTGTTATCTGCGTATTACGGACTTATGGATTGGAATGGAATCGGTGCCATGCAGTTCATCGGCTTGGAAAATTACCAGGCCGCTCTCGTGGACGGCGCTTTCTGGGACAGTGCGCTTCATTCTTTTTTACTGGCGATCTTTTCAACGCTCAGTCTAGTCGTCTACTTAGCGATTTCTATGATTCTCGCTTCAAAAATTAAAGGAGCCGATCTCCTTAGAAAAATCTATTTGATTCCAATGCTTCTGTCTTCCGTAGCGATCGCACAGCTTTGGATCAAAGTGTTCAATCCGACGAACGGGATACTCAATAAAATGCTGTTGGCCATAGGCATTGAGAACCCACCCGCATGGCTTGCGGAACCGGACATAGTGCTTTATGCCATCTTCATCCCGATTCTATGGCAGTATGCTGGTTTCTACATCTTGATTTATTATGCGGCTCTCAAAAATATCCCGGAGTCTCTCATCGAAGCAGCCAAAATTGACGGAGCATCCCCTTTTCAAATCGCCTACAAAATCAAACTCCCTTTAATCAAAGGTGTGGTGAAAGTAACGGTCGTGCTCGCGATTGTAGGCTCTCTGAAGTACTTTGATTTGATTTACGTCATGACCAACGGCGGTCCGAATGGAGCCAGTGAGGTAATGGCTTCCTATATGTATAAATTAGCGTTCAGTACGAACGATTTCGGTTACGGAAGCGCTATCGGGTTCTTACTGTTGATCATCACATTAATTGTCACCGTGATCATCCGTAAGTTGACGGCAGACGATGAAGAACTTCAATACTAACAGGCTTCTGTGGAGGGAGGATTTTCGTTGAATAAGATAGGCTACGTTCTGTTATATGTATGTCTTGGTCTGGTGGCGGTCTTTCAGATTTTACCGATCATCTGGCTGGTGTTGTTTTCTTTAAAAAGCAATCAGGAAATTTTTGCAGGCTCGCCATTTGCCCTGCCTCAGGAATGGCATTGGGAAAATTATTTGAAGGTATGGGAAGGTGGCATCGGAGGGTACTTTTTCAACAGCGTATGGATCACTGTCGTCGCTATTGTACTGACCTCCCTGTTTGCCAGCATGGCGACGTTTGCCATTACACGGATGAACTGGAAGTTGAATAAGTTCGTTCTTGGATTATTTATGGTCGGTCTTATGATTCCGATTCATTCGGCGATTATTCCGTTGTTCAGCATGTTCCTGAATGTCAATCTGATCGACAACCCGTGGTCGATTGTCTTAACGTATACGGCTTACAACCTGCCGATTACGATGATGATCCTTTTAGGGTTTTATTACACACTTCCTAGAGAAATAGAGGAGGCTGCCATCATTGACGGTTGTTCGATTCACCGTATGTTCTTCAGAATCATTCTTCCGATGACGACACCAGTCCTTTCGACGATCGTCATCATCAATATGATTTACAACTGGAATGAATTCGTCTTCGTCAATACATTCATCAGTTCCGATCAGTACAAGACACTGACGGTCGGAATTCAAAACTTTATCGGCCAGTATATGACGGATTGGGGGGCGATCGGGGCTACGCTCGTCATTAGTCTGCTGCCTATTCTGATCGCGTTCATCTTCTTTAGCAACAAAGTCGTGGAAGGTATTTCTTCAAGTGCGGTCAAGGGCTGACCGTCACTGTTTCTTCACCTCAATTTTACGGAAAGCGTGTAGAGCGGCCCACATCGTCAAAAAGGCGGTCAGACTCGATCCGAAAATGAAGCCGAGCGCAGGCAGCATGCGGAAGATCATAACGGTGGAAAAGATACTCAGTATGAGAAAGAAGCTCTGCATCGGACTGATCAGCATGATGAGAAAGGTTTGCTTCCATGTCTGACTAAGTTTCAGATCATAGTGGACGAACACAGGGAAAAGGTATAACAGGAAAAGACCCGCGATCAGAAGAAAGGCAAACAGCGGAACCGATGTCCAAGTGAAGGATGGACCGGATCCTGAGCGGATATACATGACATTAAGTGTCATCAGTAGCAATAAAAGCAGGATAGACATTCCCAGCTTGGTGCTCTGCCAAAAGCCCGCCTTAAAATGGGACCAGTAGTGTTGAGGCAGACGATCCTGTCTTTTCCCTGTTAACCAGTCACGGATAACGCTGAACAAAGCGGTCGTAGAAGGAAACAATCCGAAGACCACAAGCCCGGACACCGTCGTGACTGCCCATAAAATATGTAATAGTGCAAACCGGGTGATCCATTCCATGCCCCTGTATAATTGACTGCTGAACAAGTTCATACATAGTCCTCCATCCTGTTGGTCTATCGCATGAACTATTATATACACATATTTTTACCTATGTAAAAATTTTTTCCTAACACTAAAAATAACGAGGAGGCCAAATCATGGCTTATTTCAATAATATCGACAAAATTAAATATGAAGGTAGCAAATCTACCAATCCTTTCGCATTCAAATTCTATAACCCTGATGAAAAAATCGGAGATCAAACAATGGAAGAGTTTCTTAGGTTCGGCGTGGCTTACTGGCATACGTTTACAGAAGATTTGTCCGATCCGTTCGGTGCAGGAACTGCTGTCCGTCCATGGGATCATTTTAAGGGAATGGATCTTGCTAAAGCACGGGTAGAAGCGGCCTTTGAGTTCTTTGAAAAATTGAATGTTCCTTACTTTTGTTTCCATGATGTGGATATTGCTCCAGAAGGAGATAGTTTAAGAGAAACGAATCAGAATCTCGATGAAATTACCGGAATGATCAAGAGCTATATGAAAGACAGCAAAACGAAGCTTTTATGGAACACGGCGAACAACTTCACCCATCCCCGCTTCATTCATGGCGCAGCATCGGCCAATAATGCGGACGTTTTTGCCTATGCAGCTGCAAAAGTAAAAAAAGGGTTGGAAATCGGGAAAGAGCTTGGGGGAGAAAACTACGTATTCTGGGGTGGAAGAGAAGGATATGAAACGTTATTGAATACAGACTTGAAATTGGAGCTCGATAATCTGGGGCGTTTCTTCCATATGGCGGTCGATTATGCCAAAGAAATCGGCTTTGACGCCCAGTTCCTGATCGAACCGAAGCCGAAAGAACCGACGACTCATCAATATGATTACGATGTCGCATCCGGCTATGCCTTCATTCAGAAATATGGCTTGGAGGATCACTTCAAATTCAACATTGAAGCAAACCATGCCACGTTGGCGGGGCATACGTTCGAGCATGAATTAAGGTATGCGCGGATCAACGGAGTGCTCGGGTCTGTCGATGCGAACCAGGGTCACCCGCTGCTTGGCTGGGATACGGATGAATTCCCGTCCGACCTCTATGCGAATACATTGGCGATGTATGAAATCATCAAAAACGGAGGTCTTGGTTCAGGGGGGCTGAATTTCGATGCCAAGGTCCGCCGTGGTTCATTCGCTCCTGAAGACCTTTTCCATGCGCATATCGCAGGAATGGACAGTTTTGCCGTCGGTTATAAAGTTGCACAGAAGTTGATTGAAGACCGGGTATTGGACGGGCTGGTAGATGACCGTTACCGAAGCTTCAAGGAAGGCATCGGAAAAGATGTCGTGGATGGAAACATGGACTTCCATAAGCTCGAGGAGCATGCGCTCGGCCTTGGAACGATCAAGCATGAATCCGGGCGTCTTGAACAAATCAAAGCGACCATCAACCAATACCTTTTGACGATGTTTGCGGGTGAGTAATGATGAGTTACGTCATCGGTGTCGACCTTGGTACAAGTGCTGTGAAGCTGCTGCTGGTGGACAAAAAAGGAAACGTTGCGTTTGAGGTATCCAAAGAATACCCATTGATTCAGGAAAAGACGGGATATAGCGAACAAGACCCTGAATGGTGGGTCAAACAGACGATGGCCGGTTTAAAAGATATCGTATCGCAAGGTCCTTGTGAGCCCAGCCAAATTGAAGGACTGAGCTTTTCAGGTCAGATGCACGGGCTCGTTCTTTTGGATGGACATCAGAACGTCCTTCGGCCGGCCATTCTATGGAATGATACGAGAACAACGGAACAGTGTGTGAAAATCGAACAATCTATTGGCAAAGAACGTCTTCACACCATCACAAAAAATCCTGCCCTTGAAGGGTTTACCTTACCGAAATTGTTGTGGGTGAAGGACCATGAACCAGAGGTCTTTGATCAGGCGGCTGTGTTTCTCCTGCCTAAGGACTATGTACGCTACCGGCTGACAGGGGAAATTGCCATGGATTATTCTGATGCTGCCGGTACGTTGCTGCTGGATTTGAATAGGAACGAATGGAGCGGGGAGATCTGTGACAAGCTTGGTATCGACAACTCTTTGTGCCCGCCACTTATCCCTTCCTATGCCGGGACCGGGACGATCCGTCCGCAAGTTTTCGAAGAAACAGGAATCCTTCCAGAAACAAAAGTGTTTGCAGGCGGAGCGGATAATGCCTGTGGAGCCATTGGTTCTGGGATTCTGGAAGAAGGCCGGGCATTATGCAGTATCGGGACCTCTGGAGTTGTTTTGTCTTATGAGTCGACCAATGATAAGGAATTCGGTGGCAAGGTCCATTATTTTAACCACGGGGCACCGGACGCTTATTATACGATGGGCGTTACACTTGCCGCCGGGCACAGTTTGAGCTGGCTCAAGGATGTCTTCGCAGAAGCGGAATCATTCGAATCGTTGATGGAAGGAGTCGAAGAAGTTCCTCCCGGGTCACACGGACTTTTGTTCACTCCCTATGTTTCAGGGGAGAGAACGCCTCACGCGGATGCAGACATACGAGGGAGTTTTATCGGGATGGACAGCTCGCATCAACGGGTTGATTTCGTCCATGCGGTTATGGAGGGCATTACTTTCTCACTCTTAGAATCACTTTCTATCTTCCGGGAACAGGGAAAAAGTATGGATACCATTGTTTCTACAGGCGGTGGAACGAAAAGTGATCATTGGCTGCAGATGCAGGCCGATGTGTTCGGCGCAACCATCGTCAAACTATCAAGTGAGCAGGGCCCTGGCTTAGGGGCTGCTATGCTTGCCGCATATGGAGTAGGCTGGTTTGAAACCCTGAAAGAATGTGCGGATCAGTTCTTGAGTGTTGAAAGGACGTTTGAACCCCATGAGGAAAAGGTAGATATTTACAAAGGAATTTTTCCTCTTTATCAGCAAGTCTATCATCAGACCAAAGAATTGAGCGGTCACCTGAAAAGGTATAGAAGATAATGAGAAGGACGGATTCTTGTAGTTGAAGAATCCGTCACCCTTTTAGAAAGGTGGAAGACTATGAAATACAACCGGTTAGGAAAGACAGGCCTTGAAATCAGCGAACTCAGTTTCGGTACGTGGGCGATTGGTGGAAGCTGGGGGAAGACGGATGATCAAGAAGCTTTGAAAGCTCTTGATAAAGCGATGGCTAGTGGCGTGAATTTTTTTGATACCGCTGATGTTTACGGGATGGGACACAGTGAAGAACTGCTTGCTGAAGCTACGAAGGGCAAGGAATCAGAGATTCATATCGCTTCGAAATTCTGCCGGCAGGGCGACATTGAAGATCCGGAGAACTATTCCATGGAACAGGTGGCTGGTTACTTAGAAGACAGCCTGCGGCGCTTGAACAGGGACACGCTCGACCTATACCAGATCCACTGTCCCCCGATGAGCATTTTGAAAGATGGGGCGGTTTTTGATGTTCTTGAGCGCTTGAAGGAAAGCGGGAAGATCCGGAACTATGGCGTAAGTGTAGAAACGGTCGAGGAAGGGTTATTTGTTTTAGAAAACTCGAACGCGAGCACGCTCCAGGTCATCTTTAACCTGTTCCGTCAGAAGCCATTGGAGAACCTGTTCCCGGAAGCTGTGAAGAAAGATGTAGGGATCTTAGCTCGCGTGCCTCTCGCCAGTGGTTTATTGACTGGTAAGTTCTCGAAAGACCATACCTTTGAAGAAGATGATCACCGGCGCTTTAATAAGGACGGCGCTGCTTTCAATGTAGGTGAGACCTTTGCAGGACTTCCGTTTGAAAAAGGGGTCGAGCTTAGTGATGAACTTTCCTGGATTGAAGCAGGGCGCGGAAATCGTACAAGAGCTGCATTAAAATGGGTCATGCAGCAGCCCGGGGTATCGAGCGTTATTCCTGGTTTTAAAGATGTCCAGCAGGTCGAGGATAACCTACAGGCGCTGGAAGCTGAACCCTACAGCTCGGATGAGCTAGAAAAACTTCGACAATATTATAGAGAAAATGTCTATCCTCACATTCGTGGAGGTTATTAAAAAGATGAGGCATGCCTTTGCGGCATGCCTCATTTTTCAATAGAAAATGAAAAGGTAGTGGTTGACCGGTAGGGGCGTTCCGGTGTCGTCAGTAAATCCGGAAGGTCCGAGTGATGAAGGCTTGCCGGAGAAGCCTGTGTTTCCAGACACACGCCCAAATATTTTTCAGACTCCCTATTTCTTAGAGGGAAACCTTTTGTCAGATTGGTAGAAGTATAAAGGACAAGCCCTGGCTGGTCTGTATCAACCGTCATTAATCGTCCGCTTTGAGGCTCCTTTAAGACCGCCTGTCTTGTCTCCTTAAACAGAAAGTAATGATCAAAGCCTGCCCTGGCGATTTTGTTTTGTGAATGCTCATTTGAAAATCCAACAGATAGAGGAGCAGGTTCCCTGAAGTCGAAGGGACTTCCTTCAACAGATGCCTTCTTACCCGTAGGAATCAGGCCATCGTCCATCTCAAGGAACTGGTCACTATCTAATTGGAACACATGATCATGCACGGTTCTGTGCAAGTCCCCGCTCAAATTGAAGTAGGTATGGTTGGTCAATGTCAAAGGTGTCATACGATCCGTTTCAGCCTCGTAGGTAACGGACAGCGTCTGGACAGAGGAAAGGGTATAAGTGACAGACACCTGCACATGACCAGGGTATCCATCTTCTAAATGCGGAACTTCCAAAGAGAAGGTCACGCCGCATGAATCCTCTTTTTGAAAAGTCTCGCTATCCCAAAATTTCGTGTGGAACCCCTTCGCCCCCCCGTGCAGGTGATGACGACCCTCATTTTTTTCAAGTTCATACGTCTGTCCCTCAAGCTGGATGGTAGAATCTTTAATCCGGCCCGCGACTCTTCCAATAGTCGCTCCTAAAAAGTGGGGGTTTTCTTTGTATTCTTTGAGGTTCTCATGTGCGAGTATGACACTTTCGATAAGGCCATTTTTATCGGGGACGCGTAAATCAGTAAGGGTAGCACCCAAATTGGTAACGGTGGCGGTCATTCCGTGATCGTTCTTTAACTCATAGGTTTTCCACTCTCCGTCTACGACACGTTCTTGAATTTCCATGTGTTTCTCTCCCTATTTCATCGTTTCTTTCATTATACAGAAGGGAGAATTTTATGGGAAACAAAGGTTCACAAAAGGCGGAATTTTTAGATATGATAACGCAATCATCCATTGGCAAATATTTTAATTTTTTGATTATAGTGATACACTGAACATAGATAAAAATATCTGATAATAGGGAGAATTAAGGGAAATGAGCAAAAAATACTCGAAGACAGACGTGATTTTAATTGGTGCAGGGATCATGAGTGCAACATTAGGATCCTTGCTTAAAGAATTAGTGCCCGACTGGAATATTCGCGTGTTTGAAAGGCTTGGAAGCGCTGGAGAGGAAAGCTCCAACGTATGGAACAATGCAGGTACAGGTCATGCAGCTCTGTGTGAGCTGAACTATACGAACGAAAAACCTGATGGAACGATCGATATGACGAAAGCTATCAAAGTGAATGAACAGTTTCAAGTCTCGAAACAGTTTTGGTCTTATCTCGTGAAAAACGATCGGATCAGTAATCCGAATGACTTCATTATGCCGCTGCCCCATATGAGTTTTGTGCAGGGCGAGGGGAACGTTGACTTCTTGAGAAAGCGCTTTAAAGCAATGGTCGAAAATCCTCTCTTCAAGGACATGGAATTTTCTGATGATCCAGAAAAACTGGAAGAATGGATTCCACTCATCATGAAAAACCGAACCTTGAAAGATCCGATTGCAGCGACGAAAATTGATGCAGGGACGGATGTGAACTTCGGATCGCTGACTAGAAAGATGTTTGACCACTTGGAAAAAGAAAACATCGAGATCAACTATAAGCACAGTGTGGAAGATATTAAACGTGCGGACGATGGTTCCTGGGAAGTGAAAGTATGTGACCTTGAGAATGATCGGATCGAATACCATACGTCTGACTTCGTCTTCATCGGTGGCGGTGGTGGCAGTCTCCATCTTCTGCAAAAAACGGGGATCCCGGAATCGAAACAGATCGGAGGATTTCCTGTCAGTGGTCTGTTCATGGTTTGTAACAACCCGGAAGTGGTTGCTGAACACCGGGCAAAAGTGTATGGCAAAGCGAAGGTCGGTGCACCACCGATGTCCGTGCCCCATCTGGACACCCGCTTCATCGATGGTCGCGAGAGTCTCCTTTTTGGACCGTTCGCCGGATTTTCGCCCCGGTTCTTGAAAACCGGATCGCTGCTTGACTTGATCACTTCCGTTCAAAAAGATAATCTTACGACGATGGTGGCTGCAGGGGTGAAAAATGCATCTTTGACGAAGTACCTCATTGAACAGGTCATCCAGTCCAAGGAAAAACGTCTGGAAGAGCTGCGGGAGTTCATTCCATCTGCTAAAGCAGAAAATTGGGATCTCGTTACGGCCGGACAGCGTGTACAGGTTATCAAAGATACGGAAGGCGGCGGGAAAGGAACCCTCCAATTTGGTACAGAAGTTGTAAGTTCCTCCGATGGTTCCATTGCCGCATTGCTCGGGGCCTCTCCAGGAGCCTCGACTGCGGTTTCTGTCATGCTTGAACTGATGGACCGGTGTTTCCCGGGGCAACTGAAGGCGTGGGAACCGAAGATCAAAGAAATGATTCCTTCTTACGGAAAACAATTGGTTGACAATCCTGAGTTGATTCGCGAAATTCATGCCATGACCGAACAAGTCCTTGATTTAAACGAAAAACAGGAAGACAGTCCTGTAAATATTTAATGATTAGGCTCTGTTAAAGTTCAGTATTGATATTTGCATCAACGGATGGAAGTGACCATAAATGATAGGATGGTAAAAGAGAATTTATTTCTAAGTATCGAAACCTCTAGATGATCTACTTTCACGATGTAACCATTGAATCTTGTTGGATTATTATTTCGAAACGGAGTCTTTCGCTAAATGGCAGGATTGTTGAAGACTCCGTTTCGAGAGCGTTCGGGGTTCGTTATTGTGTTGAGTGCCAGGGGTGGCTGGGAAACTACTCGCTTTCCTGTGGGGGAGTGCCGAGCTTCCTCGGGCTTATCGCCCTGCGGGAAAAGAGTGCTGGGTGAGACCCCGCAAGGCGTAAGCCTGAGGAGGCTCACCGCGCTCCCGCGGAAAGCGAGTCATCCCCCTCCGCCCCTAACTCCCACACAAACATCTCGAAACTGAGTCTTCCACAAACGGGAGCATTCGTTGAATAAGCCAACTATAAAAATGAGGAACTCCTATAAAATTGGAAGTTCCTCATTTTTGCAGTAATATCAACACTAAACTTTAACAGAGCCAATGATTAAGAAAAGTGCTTTTCCATTTTCGTTGGAAGAGCACTTTTTCTATGGGAGGAGAATAAATGGAGAAGGTGGTTCCGGTAATTGTTTGATTTCAACCAAAAGTCGCAGGCATGATTACAGCTTACTCCGCATGAAAAAAATCCTGGAGGGGTTTACGCTGGAATAGAAGGAGTGATTGCATGAAATTTAACAGGTTCCAAGCCGCACAAATCAGAATTGCACGACCGACAGATCAATTGGAAAAAGTAGCAGCGTTCTATGAATCAGGCCTAGGATTAGATAAAATAGCAGCCTTTAAAGGTCACCGTGGGTATGAAGGGGTGGTTTTCGGACTGCCGGATCTCTCCTATCAGCTTGAATTTACCAGTCATAAGGACGGAAGCCCTTGTCCATCGCCGTCAGAAGACAACCTCCTCGTCTTTTATTTAGAAGACAAAGCGGAAGTCTTGAATCTTACCAAACGTCTTTCACACATGGGATATGAAGAAGTCCCCCCTGAAAACCCTTATTGGGAGGAAAAAGGTGTAACGATTGAAGATCCGGATGGTTGGCGTGTCGTTTTGATGAATACCCCTGGGATTTAAATGGTTTAAGAGGAGGGGGAAATGGGTGGCTGACCATGCTCTACTTAATGTCGAATTCTCTTTTTCGATCCGCTTGTTCACCATGCTCTTATTTGAAATAATGAAAAGCTGTGAGGAGGTATACCCATGTTGTTTTTTATTATCTTAGGTTGCATGATGCTGGGGTGGTTGATTTCGATGACTGGCCCACTAATCGGTGGGATCATCACTTTCGGAATCGTGGTTGGTTGTTTGTTCAGGGGATTGTTCCTCTTAAGTGAAATACATAAGAAAATCGTTAAAGGTGAAGAAGGATCAAAGGAAGTCGATTAATATAGCGATGGCTCCTTTATTGTAGGAAAAAGCATGGAAGGGAAAGCCCTTGCCGTTTTTTTATTGGCCTATTTTTCAATAAATGGTTGTATAACGACACCAGTGTCGTTATAATAGGTTTAACAAAACGACATCGGTGTCGTTTAAACGGAAGGGGACAGACCTATGGAACGTTTATGGAAGAATAAAGGCTATATGACGTTGATGTCTGCTCAGGCTATATCAAGCATCGGGGATTGGTTGAGCATTGTCGCGATTATTACACTTGTAGGAATGAAATGGGAAGCATCACCGCTTGAAGTTTCCTTCGTCTTTTTATGTCTGGCTGCGCCAATGGCATTATTCGGACCGGTGGCGGGAATGGTGGCGGACCGTTTGAACCGTAAAACATTGATGATTGTTTCGGATCTTGTACGGGCAGGGCTGATACTAATTTTGACCGTCGCTACATCGCTTTGGATGGTGTACGCCACTCTGCTTACGATCGGTATATTCTCCGCCGTGTTTATTCCTGCTAAAAATGGAAAGCTGAAAGAACTTGTGCCTCAGGAGGATATGAAAGGGGCGATGTCTATTACATCTATGATCGATTCATCCACGAAAATTTTAGGACCACTCGTCAGTGGTTTGCTCGTCACTATTTTCGGTGCTCAGCAAGTGTTCATCATCGATTCGGTGACATTCTTCGTCTCTGCTGTCATTCTCCTTTTCGTTCCTGGAATGATTCGTATGGAAGTGGCCGATGAAGAACAGGAAGAGAGCTCCTTCAAGCAAGAGTTTGCGGTTGGTTTTGCCTTTATTACTTCGAACCGGTTCATGATCACAGGTTTAGTTCTCGTCGGTCTCAGTCTGTTGATTTTACAATCAGCCGATTCTCAGTTAATCGTATTGATTCGTGAGCTTACCGATGTTTCTCCAGATCTTTTCGGCTATCTAGTTACAGGTTCGGGGCTTGGCATGTTTGTGGCCGGATTCCTGCTTGCGAAAAAAACGGAATACAACGCCTACCCGCTTATGCTCATGGGTGTTTGTGGAATCGGAGCAAGCTTTGGAGTAATGGGGTGGCTTACTCATTACGATTTGAGTTATTCGATTCTCTGGGGACCGGGCCTTGGTTTTGCCGCAGGGTTTTCAGCCAGCTTGATTTTCGTTCCCTTTCAGGCGACCATTCAAGTGCATACGCCTGTACATATGACAGGTCGCGTATTCGGTGTGATCAACAGTGTGATGACGACTGCGACCATAATCGGTCCTCTGGTTGGAGGATGGATGGCGACCATGATCGGGGTGATCCCGACATTTACGATTACAGCAAGTCTTCTCGTGTTTGTTTCCATCATTGGTTTCCTAACAAAACGGAAAATTGAAGGAGGGGATGGTCATGTCACCACGCGTGAGCAAGGAACACATGAAGCAACGACGAGCTGAAATTATGAAAGCGGCGCAGCATGTTTTCATCGAGCATGGGTTCGAGCACACGACGATGAAGCATGTTATGGAGGAAGCCGGCGTCAGCCGCGGCGGACTTTATCAATATTTTTCAAACAAAGAAGATTTATTTGAAGCTCTGCTTGAAGAGGGTCTCACCGAGGCAGCGGAATCCGCGGTTGATTCTATGGAGGAAATGGATTCCTGCTGGGATTTACTCATGCAGTTTCTTTTCGGAGAAGATGGGCGTCCTGATCAGAAAATGGACCCGCTCGCACCCAGCAAGCTTGAGTTCTTTATCACCGGCCGGAACGATGAGCGGAGACGATCTTATGGAGAAAAGCGTTATGAGATGGCAGTAAAGATATACGATGAATTAATCAAAAAGGGGCAGGCGACCGGAGAATTCAGTAATCGTCAGGATAGTGGACTGATTGCACGGTCTATTATTACGTTCACAGACGGCCTGGCCTTGGATCATGCCATACTTCCTGAAGATAAGGTGAAGCTGAAAGAACAATCTTTATTGTTCGTGGAGTATTTAAAATTGGTACTGGATGTAAAGGCTGATGACTGAAAAATGACAGAGCTGTGCATGGGGGAAGGTTTCATTTTTCTATTAGTTGGTAATACAACTATAGGTTCTTTTTCAAAGGAGGAATGAACATATGAAATCACTGCAAGATGCATTGAAACATAAAGTAGGGTTGGGAACGGCGCCTTTAGGAAACATGTTCCGTGATGTCCCGGAGGAAGAAGCCCGTGAAACCATTCAGACGGCCTGGGACCAGGGGGTACGCTATTTCGATACGGCCCCTTTTTATGGTGCGGGGTTAGCAGAAATGCGTGTTGGAGAAGTGCTGTCCCAATATAATCGTGATGACTATGTGTTGAGCACAAAAGTTGGGCGTTACATGACGGAGGATACAGAGCAGAATGAAGGGCTTTTCGAACATGGACGGAACAATAAAGTCATTACTGATTATTCGGAAGATGCAACGAAGCGTTCGATTGAACAGAGCCTTGAACGATTAAAGACAGATCGTCTCGATATGGTCTTCGTTCACGATGTTTCTCCTGAT
Source organism: Halobacillus sp. ABR2_026 (assembly GCF_056158545.1). NCBI lineage: Bacteria > Bacillati > Bacillota > Bacilli > Caryophanales > Bacillaceae > Halobacillus > Halobacillus sp. ABR2_026. Next base: position 3,819,049 of record NZ_JBSWTM010000001.1, on the reverse strand, counting down.
TTTCACGGAGATGAGTGGGTAGCTAAATTCGAAGAAGCACGGACTGGAGCATTTCGTGTGCTGTCCCGCCTTCGAGATGAAGGAGTCATCCGTTCATGGGGGCTTGGCGTCAATACAACAGAACCGATTGAACTTGCTATGGAGCTAGAAGAAACGAAACCGGACGTCTGCCTGTCTGCTACGCAATATACACTGCTTCAGCACGACCGAGCGCTGCAGCGCATGATGACGATGGCTCAGGAGAAGGACGTCGATCTAGTTGTCGGCAGCCCTTATAATTCCGGCGTTTTACTTGGAGGCGACCATTTCAATTATGAAAAAGCGGGTGCCGATATTTTAGGGAGAGTGAATCAGTTGAAGGAAATTGGTGAGAAATACAATGTCCCGCTAAAAGCGGCTGCTCTCCAGTTCTCAACCGCTCATCCAGCAGTGAAATCGGTCATTCCGGGGTCTACCCGTCCGGACCGGATAAAAGAAGATTTGGAGATGATCCAAAGAGAGATTCCAAAGGATTTTTGGAAGGAGCTTGTGGAAAGAGGGTTTGTTTCAGCCCAGGCGCCTCTGCCTGTCTAAGCATAGATTTTATGAAAAGTCTCTGTTAAAGTTTAGGGTTGATATTACTGCAAAATGAGGAACTTCCAATTTTATGGAAGTTCCTCATTTTTATATTTGGCTGATTCAACTAAAGCTCTCTTTTCTTGAAGATTCAGTTTTGAGATGTTTGTGAGGTAGTTAGGGGCTGCCGGGGATGGCTCGCTTTCCGCGGGAGCGCGGTGAGCCTCCTCAGGCTGCTTCTTTTTTATGGGAGGGAACTTTATAGCTCAGTGATGAAAATAAAAACCGGGCCACAAAGAAATCTTTGTGGCCCGGCATAGGTATATTAATTACGGATCAAATAATCAAATGCACCAAGTGCAGCATTCGCACCATCTCCCATAGAGATGATGATTTGATTGTGAGGACTGTCGGTAACGTCACCAGCAGCAAACAATCCTGGCACGTTTGTAGCGCCGTGTTTGTTGGTGATGATTTCACCGATACGGTTCATTTCAACGGATTCGTCCATCCACTCGGTATTCGGTACAAGCCCGATTTGGACGAAGACACCTTCAAGGTCGATGTGCTGCTCTTCCCCAGATTCACGGTCAATATAAGTGATGCCGTTCACATTCTCATCGCCGACGATTTCCTTGGTTTGAGCATTCGTTTTCACTTCCGCATTCGGAAGGCTGTTCAAGCGCTCTTGCAAGACTTCGTCTGCTTTCAATGTGTCAGCAAACTCAAGGACAGTTACGTTTTGTACGATACCGGCAAGGTCGATGGCTGCTTCGACGCCTGAGTTTCCGCCACCGATTACGGCTACATCTTTACCTTCAAACAATGGACCATCACAGTGTGGACAGTAAGCGACACCTTTGTTCTTGTACTCTTCTTCTCCAGGTACACCTAGTTGACGCCAGCGGGCTCCTGTGGAAATAATAACCGTTTTACTCTTGAGTACTCCGCCATTTTCAAGTTCAAGCTCAAACATGTTGTCGTCGTTCTTCTGTAGACTTTTTGCACGTTGAAGGTTCATGATATCGATCTCATAATCCTTGACGTGTTCTTCAAGACTGGCAGCGAACTTTGGACCTTCTGTGCTTTTTACACTGATGAAATTCTCGATCGTCATCGTATCAAGGACTTGTCCACCAAAGCGTTCAGCAACGATTCCTGTACGGATGCCTTTTCGTGCAGAATAGATGGCTGCACTTGCACCTGCAGGGCCGCCACCGATCACGAGGACCTCATACGGCTCACGATTCGTGAATTCTTCCGGGGATGGACCTTCACTGATTTTCGCTACGATTTCTTCAAGTGTCGTGCGGCCGCCACTGAAGAATTCGCCGTTTAGGTGTACAGAAGGCACAGCCATAATGTTTCTCTCTTCCGCTTCTTCTTTAAACGCCGCACCATCGATCATCGTGTGTGTAATGTTCGGGTTCAGCACGCTCATGATATTCAGGGCCTGTACGACATCCGGGCAGTTGTGACAGCTTAAGCTGACAAATGTTTCAAAATGAAACTCACCGGATAAGTTTTTGATCTGGTCGATCATCGTATCATCGATTTTCGGTGCTCTACCGCTTACTTGCAGCAAAGCAAGGACCAGGGACGTGAATTCATGACCAAGCGGAACACCTGCGAACGTAACGCCTGTTTCTTCTTGCGGGCGGTTCACGCTGAAACTTGGTGTGCGTTTCATTTCTGTATTTTTTACTGTGATTTTCGGTGACATGGATGCAAGCTCATCCGTGAGAGCCAGCATGTCACGGGAGACTTTATCGTCCCCCGTGCTGACTTTCAGTTCGATGTCACCTTCTAAAAGCTTTAGATACTCTTCTAATTGTGCTTTTATTTGGGCATCGAGAACCATTTATATTCCACTCCTTAAATTTTGCCGACTAGGTCAAGGCTTGGTGTTAGTGTTTCTTCGCCTTCTTCCCATTTTGCTGGGCAAACTTCGCCTGGATTGTTACGTACATATTGAGCAGCTTTGATTTTACCGATAAGGCTGCTTGCATCACGGCCGATTCCACCAGCGTTGATTTCAACGGTTTGAATAACGCCATCTGGATCGATGATGAATGTACCACGCTCAGCAAGTCCATCCTCTTCGTTCAGTACATCAAATTGACGGGAAATCTGCTGAGATGGGTCACCGATCATGGAGTAAGTGATTTTGTTAATTTTTTCGGAAGCATCGTGCCAGCCTTTGTGTACAAAGTGTGTATCTGTAGATACAGAGTAAACTTCAGCGCCTAGTTCTTTTAGTGCTTCGTAGTTGTTTTGTAGATCTTCAAGTTCTGTCGGGCAAACGAAAGAGAAGTCTGCTGGGTAGAAGCAAACAACGCTCCATTGTCCTTTGAAGTTTTGTTCTGAAACGTCGACGAAATCACCTTGTTTGAATGCTTTCGCCTGGAATGGTTGTACTTCTTTACCGATTAGAGCCATAGTAGAATTCCTCCTGTAAAGTATGTTTGATTAGCTGCTGGGATGTTGCAGCTTTTTATAATAATTCTAATTCAGTAGCTATTATTATATAAAATCGACTTTTTGTCAACAAAGACAAAAATTTGTCGAAAACTATTCTCAGCTGACTGAATGAGAATGATTATACAAAAATTTCTCACGTCTTCTAGTGTAACAAGAAATAGAGAAGGCGTTTAGTAATTAGCCTTCCCGAATTTCAGTTAATCTAGAATCATATGGAGGAAATAAATGCTTAGTTAGAAGCTTTCCTCAATCTATATAGAGGCAAACATGAGAAACGAGGGGTTCCTTTGTCGGTACTTCTTCATGATGTCATGGAAACTGCACGACGTGGTAATATTGTAGAGAGCAATCATTCGAGCGGAGGAGCTTATTATGCGTATTTTCAAAATCCTGAACAACAATGCGGTTGTCGTTTATGACAGCCAATCGGAAAAGATCGTCATGGGAAAAGGGATAGCCTTTCAAAAGAAGCGTAATGATGTCGTCCCTAAACATAAGATCGAGAAAATCTTTCTACTGCGCGATCAGTCTTCTGAAAAATTCCAGCAGCTCTTATCCACCCTGCCTGAAACGCATATTGAGATAGCCGAACGGATCATCAGTTATGCGGAAGGGTATTTGGAGTCACCGTTGAACGACCATATCCATATTGCGCTCACAGATCATTTATCTTTCGCCCTTGAGCGTATGGATCAGGGACTTGCTATTCACAACAAACTAACGAATGAAATCAAATTTTTGTATAAGAAGGAATTTGAAGTCGGCCTGTGGGCAAAAGAAGAAATTAAGCGTGACTTGGGGGTCGAGATCCCAATGGATGAAGTCGCTCATATCGCCTTACATGTCCATACCGCCAAAATGGATGCCCCCACTATGAGTGAATCCTTACAAACAGCTACTATTCTGCGTGATTTCGTCGAACAAGTGGAGAAGATTTCAGGGCTCACCATTGAAGATACCACCATCAATTACCAGCGCTTAGTTACTCACCTGCGCTTTGCTTTAACCCGAGTAGAGGAAGGAAGCCGGTTTGAGCCTATTGATGAGGATATGTATGAGCTGATTCAGAAGAAATATACGAAAGCATTTGAAACATCAGAAGAGGTTGCGGGACACTTAAAAGTTGAATACGGCATAGAATTTCCTAATTCTGAAATTGCCTACATCGCCCTTCATATCCAACGACTGTTAAGTGTTAAATAAAATCATTTAGATGTTGACGGTAGCGTTTTCATTGGGTAGAATGTACGTATTCAAAGTTGAATAGAGCAGGATTGTGACTGGTAAAGCAGGCAAGACCTAAAATGTGTAGAGTTGGCTAGGTGACTCGTGTATGCGAATGACCTACCCACACTGTGCGCGTTTTAGGTCTTTTTTTTATTATTGATCATCTTAAGGAGGGAACACTATGAATCATAAAGAAGTAGCGGAACAATTAGTCGAGTTGCTTGGTGGGAAGGGAAATGTTGTCAGTGCAACACACTGTGCCACACGTTTAAGACTTGTCATCGATGATGAAAGTCAAATAGACAAAGCCGCCATTGAAGAACTTGATGGTGTTAAAGGGGCATTTTCAAGTTCGGGTCAGTTCCAAATTATCTTTGGGACGGGGACTGTGAACAAAGTATTTACTCATTTCGGCCCGATGGTTGGAGCTTCCTTGGAGGAAGAAAAGGATACGTCCTCTCATAAAGACGCCGCCAAAAGCAAAATGAACCCGCTCGCTCGTTTTGCTCGGACGCTGTCGAACATATTCGTTCCAATCATCCCGGCGATCGTCGCGGCAGGTATGCTGATGGGGCTTCTTGGGTTGATGAATACGTATAACTGGATGGATCCTGAAAGTGGCATGTTCGTTATGCTTGATATGTTCTCCTCGGCCTCATTCATCATCCTTCCAATTCTTATAGGATTCAGTGCTGCTAAAGAGTTTGGCGGAAACACGTATCTGGGTGCAGTAATCGGAGGGATTATGACCCACCCGAACCTATTGAACCCTTGGGGGCTGGCTGATGCACAGCCGGAAACGCTTGATTTTATGGGGATGGGTGTAGAAATGCTTGGGTATCAGGGAACGGTAATCCCTGTTCTGCTGACGGTTTATGTGATGGCGAAAATGGAAAAAGGATTCCGTAAGATTGTACCGAACGCCGTGGACCTGCTGTTGACTCCGTTTTTGACTGTTATTTTCACTGGTTTCGTGGCGCTGCTTGTAGTGGGGCCGCTTGGTCGTACACTCGGTAACGGTCTGACATCGGTTCTTGGTGTAGTTTATGATACAGCGGGTCCTATCGCAGGACTGATCTTCGGCGGACTATATTCAACGATTGTTTTGACAGGAGTACATCACAGCTTTCACGCCATTGAAGCAGAGCTTCTGAATGTCGGCGGTAACTACCTGCTCCCGATCTGGGCGATGGCGAACGTTGCTCAGGGGGGAGCGACCATCGCAGTCTTTTTCAAAACGAAAAATAAGAAAACGAAAGAAATCGCGCTTCCAGCCGGTATTTCTGCTTTCCTTGGGATTACGGAACCGGCAATTTTCGGAGTTAATTTGAAATACCGTCGTCCATTCATCGGTGCAGCGATCGGTGGTGCTCTGGGTGGTGCTTATGTCGTATTCACGAAAGTAATGGCAAACGGAATTGGTCTGACTGGTTTACCGATGTTTGCTATCGCACAGGATCCCATCAACTATGGAATCGGATGCCTGATCGCTGTAGGTGGTTCCATTGTGGCGACGTTACTGCTCGGATGGAAGGAAGATACGAAATAAGGGTAGGAATGCAAAGGAGGATGAACGATGAAAAATGGTGTTATTTCGCTTGGGGAAGCACTGATTGATTTTATCCCATTGGATCAGGATAATATCAACTATCAAAAAAGCCCTGGAGGGGCGCCGGCGAATGTTTCTGTCGGTTTGGCCCGTCTTGGGGTGACTTCGACCTTTTTAGGGAAAGTCGGAGACGATGTGCTCGGGCGGTTTATGGTGAAGACTTTGAAAGACTACGGGGTGCAGACACACCACATGCTCCTTACGCCGGACGTAAGGACTGGGGTTGTATTCGTGTCGAATGCGGCGGACGGAGAGCGTAGCTTTGATTTTTACATCAACCCCAGTGCGGATCAATTTCTTGAAGCAGATGAAGTTGACCCTTCGGACTTTGATACCCATCGGGTGCTTCACTTCGGCTCGATTTCCATGATTGGTGACAGAGTGAAAGAAGCGACCCGTCAAGCAGTAGCTTTGGCGAAAGAAAAGGGGTTGATCGTTTCTTATGATCCGAACCTGCGTCTCCCTCTTTGGAATTCAGAAGAACAGGCTCGTGAAACAATTGTCTCGATGTTGTCAAAAGCGGACTTTTTGAAACTATCAGCAGAGGAATTGGAGTTTATCACAGGATTATCAGATATTGACCGGGGAATTGAACAGCTTTCATCCTATCAAATTCCGCTCATCCTCATTACGATGGGGGGAGAAGGCAGCTATGTATGCACGTTTGAAGGCATGGAACACGTTCCTGCGATGAAAGTGGAAGCAGTGGATACGACTGGTGCCGGCGACGCCTTCGTCTCCGGCATGCTTTATTCCTTGAATGAATTCGAAGGGGATATAGCTGCAATCCCTCTTCATGAGGCGGTTAAGATGGCGAAATTCGCAAGTGTATCCGGAGCATTAGCTGCTTCAACGAAGGGTGCAATGACGGCACTCCCGACAAAAGATGAAGTAAACAAACACCTTCATGAGGCAGGAGGCTGAAGGATGAATAAAGACGAGGAACTAAGACAGTCCGCGTATGAAGAAGTGGAAAAGCACCAGAAGCTCGTGGAAGAAGACCCTTACCGTCTTCACTATCACCTTATGCCACCTGTCGGGCTATTAAATGATCCAAATGGCTGGATTCACTGGAAGGGGACCTATCATTTGTTTTATCAATGGATGCCCTTTAAAACCGGACACGGAGCCAAGTTTTGGGGCCATTATACTTCCGGGGACCTCATAAACTGGACTCATGAAGAGATTGCCTTGACCCCTTCTGAATGGTTTGAGAAGGATGGGTGTTATTCAGGATCAGCCATCGATCATGACGGTGATTTGTATCTTTTCTACACAGGAAATGTGAAGGATGAAGAGGGAAGAAGAGCGTCTTATCAATGTCTGGCGGTTTCCGGTGACGGCATTCATTTTGATAAGAAAGGGCCGGTTGTGCAGGTGCCGGAAGGGTATACGGCTCACTTCCGGGATCCGAAAGTCTGGGAAGAGGAAGACTCCTATTATATGGTTGTCGGCGCTCAGACGGCCGATATGAAAGGAGCTATTGCTCTCTTCCGTTCCGAAGATCTGTATGACTGGACGTATGTCGGATTATTAGCAGGTGGAGATCGTCTGGAAGATTTCGGGTACATGTTCGAGTGTCCCGATTTATTCAAGCTGGGAGGGAAAGATGTGCTTGTTTTCTCTCCTCAAGGACTAGAGGCCGATGGAATGAAATATACGAATGTTTATCAGTCAGGGTATGTCGTCGGATCCTTTGATGCAGAGACGGGAGGCTATGAACATGAGAACTTCTATGAGCTTGATCACGGTTTTGATTTCTATGCCCCTCAGACGACAAAGGATAAAGCGGGGCGGAGGATTTTGTTCGGCTGGATGAGTGTGCCGGATCAGAATGAGCAGGATCATCCGACTGTCCACCACAAATGGCTGCATAACATGACCCTTCCCCGTGAGCTCACGCTCGTGGATGGACAGGTCCACCAAATGCCCGTGGCAGAATTGGAAGGTCTGCGTAAGGGGCGTACAGTTGAGCACACGTTGGATTTGAATCAGGAGACGGTTGAAATCAATGAAGTGAATGGTAAAGCGGTAGAACTCAGCCTTGAAGAGGTTGAAGTGTCATGTGGCTGGTTTGCACTTGAATTCGGAGGTGCTGCCCGTGTCATTTACTCCAGGGAACAAGGAGTTCTTACATTAGAACGTGAGAGCTATGTTGATGGGGTGACAGAGAAGCGTCAAGTCGAAATGAAAGATTTGCAGAATCTCCGTCTTTACATGGACACTTCTTCTATAGAACTGTTCGTAAACAACGGAGCGCACGCTTTTACTGCACGTTTTTACCCATCACCAGACGAGGAGAGTATCCAATTCAAAGCCTCCGCCCGAACAAGCTTCACCCTGAAAAAATGGAACCTCCGCCAAGCATTTTAATTTCCATTATATGTATGACCTGGTACGACAAAATATGGAAACAAACGGTCCCTCCAGGAGGGACCGTTTGTTTTATTGGCTGTAGAGTTTTCCTTGGTTGTCGATGTAAATGGACTTTATGAGGGTTCTTGCGAATGGTGAGCCCTCATAGGTTCCATGGACATCAATCGTCATATTGTATACACCTTCACCGAGGCTTGGAATGGTAAAGTCTTTTTTATTTTTATTTGGTTTCACTTTCTTTTGCTTCACCTTCCCATTCTTGCCATAATGCTGGATGGTCATTTCGGTTTGGATATTTAGTTTCTGGTTTCCTTTCACCTTCATCTGCTGTCCATCGAGGACTTGGTCTAATAGTCCATCTGCAGCACTTTCAAAGGTGGTATTCAATAAGTAGCGCTCTTTCTTAGCGGCTTTCGTCTGGATCATCCAAATCCCAGCGGAAGGATTATTGATGGTGAGCGTGTGGTGGTAGGATCCATTAAGGAAATTGGTATCCTCCTCCGTAATCACGAAATCAGCATACGTTTTTTTGTCCGGCGACTGGAGGGTAAGATTCGTATTTTTACGGTCGCTCACCCAATCAAAGGTGATGGCATCTACATTTTTTTCTACCACAACTTCTTCTTTATGCATACCCGAATACTCTCCACCTGCGACGTAATGACCGACAGGTGATTCTTCCTCCCGTTCGTTGAACGAATTTGTTGCAAAAGCTGTGGAAGCCGCCGGAACCGGCCCCTCTTTCAAATACTGATCGAATAAATGGAAGGTGGACGATCCTTCTTTGATCGTCGAGTGGTTCCAGCTTCCGGTTTTGATTTCGGTCGCGTAAGGAAGCCGGGAACTTTTCACGGTTACAGCGCCGTCGTTGCTTCCATAGGCACTCAAGTAGAGACCTCCCCAATAAAGAGAGCTTCCAAAACTGCCCCACTTCGTCCCTCCGAATGTGTACATAGGGGTCGCAGCTGTGGTGGATTGATCGTCTGTCACTGATCGATAATAATCCATGTAACCGGTCTGCAGAGAAGACGTACCGTCATTTTTACTTCCGATAATTCCGGCGAGCCACCCTGCCCAACTGCTATAGGCAAGATCGGCGAGTTGAGACCCATGGTGAGGGCTGGATAAAGTAATCACACGTTCGATATAGGGGGATGCTCCATAATGCACAAGAGCCGCCTGGGTATCTACGCCGCCTTTACTGTGGGCCACTACCACTACTCTTTCACCGAAATAATTGGAGATTTCTACGATTTTCTCAGCAAGAAGAGAACCGTTGTGCCACATATCCTTCTCTGGATTCAAATCGATAAAGGCTGTTTCATAACCGTTTTCATAGGCTGTTGTGTACATATCATTACTTTCATACCAGGTTTCTGAGGAACTGTTCAATCCGTGGACAAAAAGAATCGGGTGTGTGCCCTGGGCTACAACATCAGGGGCATCTCCAACATACCATTCCCCTGGATTCCCTGAAGCTCCATCTTTGATCGATCCAGCAAAACTGACCGGTGGCATCATAAGAAAAAGCAGACTGCATACGACGAAACATGCGGTGAATTTGACCATTCCCAATCTCCTTTATGTAAGTGGTTTGGGATTCGTGGAGTCTGTCTAGGGGGACCCTTTTATACCATTCGCCTTTAACCATTCATTCCCTGCTTGAGGAATACAGGAGATTTTGATGAAATGTGTCCGTATACCTTCCGCATTCAGGGCAGCCTTCATAGGATATATCATGAGTAATTGGGGGAGGAATGAGGATGTCCCACAGAATCAGTTCGGGAAACAACCTTCTTTTCGTAACAGAACCAGGTGGTCAGGTCATTGAGGAAGGACAAACGGTTGAGTTGACGGAAGAATATCCAGCGGGCATCGATGTCAGCCCTTTTTATACAATCCGAGTGGCCGGAGGGAACCGTGTGGTGTCGGAAGGTCCTGTGACGTTCAAGCTGCTTATGAAAGTTGACCGGGTGAGTTTCTTGACCTTAGATCAGATTACTGTTTATCCAGGAGAAAAATTTCATCGGACTTATAATGTGCCGGGGCTGGGGCTAGGTATTAAAGCGGAAGCAGAAAGTGGTGCAGGCGTCGATGCCGTCGATTTGGTCGTGCTTGGATTCAAATTTTAAAAAAAAATGAACAGAAGGACGCGTCAGTTAGGCGTCCTTCTGTTTCACTCTTTTTCTATCGTATAAGTTCCACGAGCGGTTTCCAAAGTGAAGCGGTCATTCAAATATTGATAGCGTGTCGTATCTTCCAAGGGAATTTCGTAGTAGGGTGAAGGCAAAGGTTGAGCATTTTCCATGTCTGTCTGTGTCTGCCCCTGTCCATGCAAGAACAAGGAGTGCAACGGGGTGTAATCATCAAACCGGTGTTCATGGGTTTTGTAAGATATATGGTCAAGGTTCATGGTAATCGTATCATCATCCTGCCGCTCGTGTTTCTGGATCCGGATGCTGTCTCCCTGCCATTGTTGTAAACGCTGGTTGAATTCTTCAATCGTTAGATCATTCATGCTCATCCCTCCTGTCTATATCTTTTCCACTAGAGACGTAAACATACAGCTTCACCTTCCCATATCATGGTAAGATAAAGAGCGAGAAAGATGTGGTGTCTACCAAACAGGGTTCATACAATAGGAAATAGTTCTCTTTAAAACAGGGAGGCGTTCGAATGAGAAAAATCGGACAAGTTTTCCTTCTGCTCCTTTTAGCTGTTCTCCTCACGGCTTGTGTAGAAGGGGATTTGAAGCTTGAAATCAACAAAGATGGCAGCGGAGAGCACACCATTACAGCAGGAATCGATCAAGAAGCACTGAGCCGTTTTGGGTCACGTGGGGAAAATATGCTGAACGCTGTTACCGAAGAGCTGGCGTCTAAAGGATATCGTGTGGAACAGTATGAAAAAGATGGATACAGAGGCTTTCGGGCGGTAAAGGACTTTGAGAATGTACAGGACATGGAGATTCTTCCTGTAACTGGGAGGGGAATGGATGCAGGCGTCATGCCTGCTGTCGGAGATGTTCCTATCAATATGACAACAGAGGGCGGACTTTTTACGACGACCTACAAAGTCGAAGCCGAGCTCGATTTATCCAATTCAGGCGTGATTGGTGGAATGCAGTCGTTGATCTCAGATCAATTGGATTTGACGTTTACGCTGGATCTGCCTTTGTCTCCAAAATCACATAATGCAGACCGGGAAGATGGCGACGAATTGCAATGGGATATTCGGACAGCCGGTACCACGAACATTATGGTCGAAATGGTTGTTCCTAACGTGAAAAACATCGTCATAGCATCCGTTTCTGGGATTTTCGTGATAGGACTGATTGTATTTTTTATTCGAAAAAGGAAGAATACGTAAAAAAACTCCGGGAAGGACCGGGAGTTTTTTTATGGTTTCACATATAGGAACCTTTCTTATTCAACGTGGATCTTAAACGATTCCAACATACGACATTAATATGCCGACGATCGTTGCGATAAATGGAAGAAGTAAACCGACCACGAAAATGTCTTTGTAGGAATCTTTATGGGTCAGACCTGTAATGGCAAATACCGTCAGTAAAGCACCGTTGTGCGGAAGGATGGACGCTCCGGATGCCACAGCTGTAATACGGTGCAGGATTTCAGGGTTCATTCCCATTTCAAGAGCTTGCTGGTAATAGTCTGACCCCAGAGCGTTCAGCGTAATGTTCATACCACCGGATGCTGACCCTGTAATCATCGCAAGAAGCTGTGTGGCAAGAGCGTCCGAAATAACAAGACCACCTTTGATGTTCAACAACGCTTCTTTAATTGCTGGAAACGCTGGAGAGGCTTGGACGACGGCTCCGAAACCTACTGCAGCCCCTGTATTAACAACAGCTGTAACCGCACCTTTTGCCCCATCATTCAAAGCACCAGTGAACTCATGGAAAGCTTTTAAGTTAATAAGAATGGTTAATAAAATACCGATAAACAAGGCAACAAGCATTTCCATATTGAAAATGTTAATCAGAAGGACGACCACGAGCAACGGCAGGAAGGAAAGCCATACGTTGGGATCGTTCCCACCTCGATCATTACTTACTTTATGCTTTGGTTCTGTAAAGCCTTCTCCGGCTTTTGTCAGTTTATTTGCTCTGTAGGACAGATAGAAATAACCTCCGACAGCCATGATCAATCCGGTCACCACACCCATAATAGGAGCGGCCATCATCGTTGTCTCAAAATATTCGGTAGGGATATAGTTTTGGACTTGAGCGGTACCTGGTAATGCAGTCATGGTGAACGTAAAAGCACCGAGAACTATGGTACCCGGGATGACTTTCCGGCTGAGGTTTGCCTCTCTAAACAGGTTCAGAGCCAGTGGATACATCACGAAGACCACTACGAACAGACTCACACCGCCATAAGTAAGAATGGCAGCACCCAGCAGTACGCCCAGGATCGCTCGTTCCTTCCCTACAATTCTTGATAAGAAACGGGCGACGGTTCGTGCACTTCCTGTCACTTCCATAAGTTTTCCGAATACAGCTCCGAAAAGGAAGACAGGGAAAAAGTCACGAGCAAAGGTGGAAAATCCTTTCATGAAATCTGATGTGAAGGCGTCCAGGATTTCCATGCCGGATAAGATTGCGACAAGTGAAGCGGCAATCGGAGCAATCCACAAAATTGACCAGCCTAAGTAGGCCATGACCATAAGGGCTACAAGCCCGACAATAATAGCGAACATGAAATTACCTCCTTTTTACAATGTTGTAATAAAAATACTCAATAAGTAGAAATAACTGTTTATAAACAACAGGCTTTATGTTACTCCTTACGGAATTAGAAAATCAATAGGCGTATAAATACGTAGAATTATAATAATATTTGGTGAAAACAGAAAAATTAGTATAATTTTTCAGGGATGAAATTAACAAATAACTCCTATAAAATAGCCTTTATGGCTCGAGCATACGCTCACCACTAAAAATTGATGTAATTAAGAGAGGATGTTATAGCATGGTTGAAAATCAAGTTGTATTCATTACCGGAGCGGCCCAGGGGATCGGATATGAAATCGGAGAAACTTTTGCTAAGAATGGGGCGAAGGTCGTCTTATCTGATATTAATGAAGAAGGTGTGGAGAAAGCAGCTAAAGCCCTGAAGGATCAAGGCTTGGAGTCGATCGGTGTAAAAGCGGATGTTACAAGTGAAGACGAAATCAAAGCTGCAATCGATCAAACGGTTGAAACGTATGGTCGAATTGATGTATTGATCAACAATGCAGGACTTCAGCACGTTTCTCCAATTGAAGAATTTCCAACAGCTAAATTCAAGCTGATGCAGGATATCATGTTAACGGCACCTTTCATTGCAACGAAAAAGGTATTCCCGATCATGAAAGAGCAGGGATATGGACGAATCTTGAATATGGCTTCTATTAATGGCGTCATCGGATTTGCTGGAAAAGCTGCCTATAATAGTGCAAAACATGGGGTGATTGGTCTGACGAAAGTAACGGCCCTTGAAGGTGCAGAGCACGGAATTACCGTTAACGCCATTGCCCCGGGATATGTGGATACTCCACTTGTTCGTGGTCAATTGGAAGACTTGGCTAAATCTCGTGGGGTAGAACTTGAAAAAGTACTGGAGGAAGTGATTTATCCTCTTGTACCACAAAAACGTCTGCTTCAAGTCCAGGAAATTGCTGATTATGCAATGTTCCTTGCCAGTCCGAAAGCGAAGAGTGTAACAGGACAGACAGCCCTCATCGATGGTGGTTACACAGCTCAATAATGAATGATCGGACCGTTCCCGTCGTAATGGCTGGGATGACATTCTGTCGCAAAAAACCTCCCGTTTTACCGGGAGGTTTTTTGTGCTTCTTCGAATTCTCTTTTCCTCTGTTTCGTGGATTCATATAAATCTACTACGGGAAGGGGATAATCCTCTCCAAGCATTACTCCGAACTGCTCCTGCTCGATCATTCCCATCTCTCGAGGTTGATGAATCCAGGGCGTTGGGAGGTTTTTCAACTCAGGCAGCCATTGTCGTAAATAGGAGCCTTCAGGATCGTATTGCTGCGCCTGTTTTTCCACGTGGAAGGTTCGGAAGGGGACAGCATCATTTCCTACCCCTGCGATATAGAGCCAGTTTCCATAGTTGCTGGCTACATCATAGTCGACAAGCTTGGACTCAAACCATGCTGCACCAATCCGCCAGTCCTGACCCAGATTATTAGTGAAGAAACTTGCCGTGTTCTGCCGGGCACGATTGGACATGAAACCTGTTTCTTTCAGTTCACGCATGGCGGCATCAATGAGTGGGTACCCTGTCTTCCCGTCCATCCAACATTCGATCTTCTTCCGGTCAGAGTGCCAGGGAACGTGGAGCCCTTGAAGTCCGGAAGCATGAAACAAACGATCGCCATATTTACGGTGAACGAGATGGAAATAATCTCTCCAAAGCAATTCAAAGTACAGCATATACGTAGAGGAATTTTTTCCGAATTTCCTTTCGTACGTTTGAATTTGGTCAAGGACTACTCTCGGGGATAGGCATCCGTTGGCAAGGTAGGGAGAAAACTTGGATGAATCATCTTCTTTCAACATGCCGTTTCTCGTTTCCTTGTATATCCTCAGACCATCAGCTGCGAAAATATAATGAAGCAGTCGTTGTTTAGCCTTTGAAGAACCGCCGGGATACCTCGGAGGACGTCCCAATTTCTCAAGCCCAAGCTCCTTTAACTCAGGAATCCTGCCCTCCGAAAACCCACCCGGCAATTCTATCCCTTTAATAGAGGAGGGTATGGATAATTCTGTAAGACCTGGTGTGCCATTTTTCCCCAGCTGCTTGCGGAACTGGGAGAAGGTGTCGGGGAGGCTTTCGATGTCAAAGGGCAGGTCTTCGGGAGGGTATAAATTGTGGCCGTGGTCGGTGGTGAACGTGGTATGAGGCAGGGATTTCCGAATTTTTCGTTCGACTTCCTGCTCTTCACTACCGATTTCTTCATGAAAGAAGACCTCTTGAATATCGAACGTGTCTCGGATGGATTGGAAGACCTCTTCTGATGCGCCTTTTCTGACGAGAAGCGGAACGCCAAACCGTTTAAGATTAGACTGTAAATCTTCCACGCTTTCTCGGATGAATTGTGCTCGGGGAGCATCCGTTTTCGGGAATCCGTATGAGGTTGTTCGATAATGTTCTGGATCAAAGACATACACACAGAGGACGGGAAACCCGCTCGAAGCCGCACGAAGCAGGGGACGGTGGTCGTGGGCGCGTAAGTCGTTCCGGAACCAGACGATGACGCAGGGTTCCATTTCATCCCTTTTTAGCTTAGTGTACCCCCGCGTACCTATGGACATAAACTTTCAATCGGCCGGTTGACTTGGCGATTCGGATCAGACCCTTAGATATGGAAGATTTAATAGGAAAGCATATAAAGAAATAGGTTACCTGTTTCTATTATTCGACAAAAAAAGGTATAGTAAACATAGATATGGGCAGCAGTAGACGGAGACTTCTAGAATTTTGTCACATCCCGGCGTCTACATTGAGACCCGCAGCAAATTCATTTTGGAGGGTACGCAATGTTTAATTGGCTTGATTACAAGAAAAAGAGGTCGGTGACCATGATTTCTGTATTGTCGCTTCTCATGCTGGGAGCGTGTTCAGTCGAAGGCGATACAGAAGCAGAAAGCTGGAAGCAGGAGTTAGGGCAGGAAGAAAATTTAAAATACTCCGAACAGGTAACGGGTGCTCTATACCAACAGCTGCGCGAAGATGAGAAAGGAACATTGGTTTTTTCGGAGGCTCTGGAAGACATTCAGGAGTTGAGCAAGCTCGAAGCGATGGATCTGTACTTAGAAAGGAATAACAAAAGAATGAAGCCGGAAGAAATCCGAGAGGTCGTCAATGGTGTGTTTGGAATTGATCTTGAAGCTGTTTCCGAACTTGGGGTAGGGAAGCAGACGAGTACTTACTCATCAGAAGTGTTGGAAATGGTGAGACAGGACCTCGGGACAGAAGTGAGTGATGAATCGATCGTCCGCATGTCCAAAGTGGAAGTGATGAATTCTTATTGGAAGGCTTTTGATGGAAAAATGTCCGGCGATGAAATGAGACAGATGATCAATGCTATCTTCGGCATCAATTTAGAGGGGATTTCAGGGCTCGAAGGTACAGGCGTAGCGCTTTTCTCCAAAGAACAGTGGATCTCCCGGTATGATTATGACATGTTTGTGGTCCACACCGGTGCGGAAGATGTCGACGTGTGGGTTTATCCTACCGATTACTTTAAAGAACAGACGGGATTGGATGAGAATCCAATGGAATTAGAATCTGCTCTTGGTTCATTAGGTTTTGAATACCATGTGGAAAAGGATGCGTTATACTACGAGAATCCTACAGGTGAATCGGTCCCGGATGAATTCAAAGGGAAGACCCTTGGAACAATCATTGGTTTAATAGAAGCGGAGTATGGAGATTATAAAAAATAAATAAGCGCTGCGCCTTTTGGCGTAGCGCTTATATTCTTTATATGGAATAGATAACGAAGGTATGTAATATGGAAGGAGCCCCACTGTCCCGCTCCCACGCACTTCGAAACGGAGTCTTCCATAAGAGGGGGCGGTCATTGAATATGTCTAATGGGAATCAAAAAGATAACAGTGGCCGCCCTCTTATCTTTAAAGGCAGCCACTGTCGACTATTTTTTAAGGATGTCGACGAAATGGGAGACGATTCTTGCCGTCATCCCCCAAATCACTTTCTCTCCATAAATATAGAAATATTCCTCCAGCTGACGGGTCCGCCAGTTGTATTCTTCTCCACCCGGGATCAGTTCAAATGGGAAGTTTTCTTCCGGGTGGGCTTCGAAGTGGACGTAATGGATCCGTGGTCCGTTTTCCATGAAAAAGGAGAGAGGTACAGTGAAGACTTCGCGAACCTCATCAGGGTTTCGAGTCAGATCGTCTTCTTGTACCTCCAAGTATCCAGCAAAGGAATAGACGATCATACCGAAGGGGGAGATCAGGTAATCAAGCGGGTGGACTTCTGAGAACTGTCCAGGTTTCACACCCAATTCCTCTTCTGTTTCCCGAATGGCGGCCTGTTTAGCTGATGGGTCGTCGGGGTCGATCTTCCCGCCGGGGAAGCAGATTTCCCCTGGCTGTCTTCTCAATTGATGGGAACGCACTTCAAAGACGACGTGCAGCTCTTCGTTTTTTTCAATAAGGGGCAATAGAACAGCGAATTTGCGGAACTGTTCGTGGCCAAGGACAGAGGGATCATGTTTTTTTACTCTATCAAAAATGGTTTTTGCGTCCATAGTTTCACCTCGTCCTTTAACTATACCAGAACATTTGGTTCATTAGAAAAGAGGCACTCACTAGAGAGCCTCTTTGATGATTTTTTTGTAATAGAACACGGATAGCAGTCCGAAAATGGAATAAAAAGCGGTGTACAACCCCATAACGATCAGCATCGGTGTCCATAGCTCGGTACCGAAGAAAAACCAACCGGATTTGACGGCAAAGTAGCTGTGAAGGAGCCCGATGACAAGGGGGATCCCAAAGTTGAACAGCTGTTTTCCTTGAATGCCTCGTAAAAGGTCCCCGCGTGTGAAGCCGAGTTTTCTAAGGATCGTATAGCTTCCTTTTTCGTCTTCGCCTTCATCCATTTGTTTGAAGTAGAGGACACAGCCGGATGTGATCAGGAAGGTAAGGCCGAGAAAGCCGACGATGAACATCGCGATTCCCATGTTCTGTTTTTGGGTGTTGGCTTCATGCCATTGGGATCTGTTGTCCCGCGTGTCGTCCAATCCCATGTCAGCAAATACTTCATAGGCTGCTTCCAGTTTTCCGCTATCTTCAAGATTCACCCCTGTATACAAGTTGGATTTCGACTGAACGTCTGGATTAAAGTTATTCTGAAGTTTTTCGAAGAGCTCTTCATCGACAACTGCTATCGGAAGACCGCCCCTGACAAAGTATGAGGAGATTACGTGGTCATCTTCCAGTCCTTGATAATCGAGGTTCACCCATTCTTCATCCAGCAGAAATCCGACCGTGCCTTTCTCGTGCAGAGAAATGTAGGACTGCATCAAGTCTGTATATCCCGTCAGTTGGATTTCCCCTTTCTCGATTGAAACATGGTTCATGTGAACTTCGCTTATGACAGGAAGAGTTGTCTTTTCACTATTAAAATTCAAGTCTTCCATATTAACATCAAGAATGTCTTCGACGTTAAATTCAGCTTCGTATACGGGAATTGTGGTGGTTGTATACTCCATGTTCTCCTGATCGAGACGATCCATGAATGCCTCTGCCTTTTCCGGTTCGACAATAGAGAAATCATCAGGAGATGTAGATGCCGCGAGCTTCTCAGCAGAGTAGTAGGAAATGTACGTTAATGAAAGCAAACCTATGGCAAGAGCAGAAATTGTTGTGATCACCGTCAGCAAAAATGCATTCGATTTCATCCGGAACATGATGGATGAAAGAGATAGGACTTCATGAATGTTCATGTACCCCTGTTTCTTTTTCCGAATTAAATTCGAAACGAAGCGGACGGATCCTTTATACAAAAGATAGGTCCCGATGATAACCGATGCCAAAATGTAAATCATAGCTGCGAAAAGGGTATTCATGGTGGTAATGCTTCCTTCGAACAGCTGGGAGGACACGTAGTAACCGGAGGCGATCAACCCTATGCCGAGGATTCCCATCACATGCTCCCAAATGGAGAGTTTCTTCACTTTCCCTTGAGCGCTTGATGTAACTCGGAAGAGGGAAAGGATGGACTGCCTGCGGATGAACCAATAATTGGTGGCCGTAATGATGAGATAGATGCCGGCAAAGACCAGAAGCGTCTGTAAAAATGCCTGAGATGAAAAGTGGAGTTCTGCTATATCTTCTACGCCGACCACACGGAAAAAACTCATTAAAATCAATTTTGACAGGGCGAACCCGATGAAAATGCCGACAGCCAGAGAGCCAAAGTAAATGATCAGGTTTTCAATCCCTAATATCCTTGAGATCCGGTTTTTCGTCATGCCGATGAGCTGAAAAAGACCAATTTCCTTACTTCTGCGTTTGATGAACAACGTGTTTGCGTACAACAGGAAAATGGCAACGATCGCAATCAATAGAATGGACGCTACCCTGATTGCTGCTTCCCCTTTAATGGATCCGTCCTGACTCATCGATGGATCGTATTGCAGAGTGACGAATGAAAAGTAAAGCGCGACGCTGAAAATGAGCGCAAAAACATAAAGGTAGTAGTTTTTTAGGTTCTTTTTCAAGTTACGGAAGATGAGCTGATTAATGTTCATAATGCACACCACCAAGCACGCCTTGTGTTTTCATGATGTCTTTCAAGTACGTTTGTCTTGTCTGGGTGCCTTTATTGAGTTGTGTATAAATCTGCCCATCCCGGATGAAGATGACGCGGCTGCTATAACTAGCGGCGACGGGGTCGTGAGTGACCATGGCGATCGTTGCCTCCCGTTTGGCATTGAGTTCACTCAATTTATTGAGAAGGTCAGAAGCGGATTTAGAATCGAGTGCGCCGGTTGGTTCGTCAGCGAAAATGATGCTCGGTTCGTGGATGAACGCTCTCGCTGCCGATGTCCGCTGTTTCTGCCCACCTGAAATTTCGTTCGGGTATTTGTTCTGGACGTCCTCGATTCCCAACTCTTCAGCTACCCGATTGAACTTCTCCTGAGCTTCTTTTTTGGATACGTTTGAAATGGATAGAGGCAGGAGAATATTCTCTTTAACCGTCAGTGTATCCAGAAGATTGTATTCCTGAAAAATAAAGCCGAGGTGATGCTTCCGGAATTCCGCCAGTTTTTTATCTTTTTGTCCTGTGATTTCTTGTCCGTCAATCGTGATTGTCCCATGGCTGACGCGGTCGATGGATGATAACACATTGAGAAGGGTCGTCTTCCCTGATCCTGATGCCCCCATTATAGTAACGAATTCACCTCTCTGGATGGACAGATCGATGCCTTCTAGAACGTGCTGTTTCATAAATTTGTTTCCATAGCTCTTATGGATTTTTCTTGCTATTAGTAAACTCATTTCGTTACCCCCTTTCATCTATATTTCCATTGTAGGGTCATCTGCCTGTATTTTCCTTCGATTCACCTAACAAAATAACGGAAGCATGTGACAGTTTCGTCACATGCTCCTAAGCTTTGTGAAGGCGTTCGCTTCAGGGAAAAGGAGGGAGAAGGTCGTCCCTGAACCCGGTTCAGATTGAACATCGATTTCTATTTTCAACGCTTTTCTGATGCGGTCCGTCAAATATAAGCCCATTCCTGTAGCCGCTTGATCTTGATGGGCGGCTGTTGAGGTGAATCCTTTTTCGAAAATCCGCGGGAGGTCTCTCGGGTCGATGCCCCGCCCTTCATCCTCGATGATAAGTTTTACCCGCCTGGATGATTCTACACTTTTGATGGTAATATCGGATGTTTCGCTGTATTTGATGGCATTCGTCATTAACTGCCTGACGATAAAAGACAGCCATTTTGCATCTGTGAGAACTTTGTCTGCCTCCAAATCAATATCAAAACCGATTCCCTTTTGCATGCACCATGATTTCAGGGGTTTGATTTCATTAAACAAGAGCTGCTCAAGTTCTACCTCCTCTATATATAAATCATTTTCTATAAATGGGATCCGTTTTTGATGGAGCTGTTGATCAAGAAGGAGGTGGATCCGCAACCACTCGTAAGTCAGCTGGGTCTTCAGCTTGTGGTCCTCCAGACGATCGATGATCAGGCGCATCGCTGTCATGGGGGTTTTCACTTCATGAATCCACGCCAATAATTCATCTTTCTCCTGTTCCAAGAGACTCTGGTGGTGGCGGGCTTCTCGTTTCATCCGCTCCATCTGGTCGCGTACATTCATTTCAATGATTTTTTCAAATGGCGTTTCGGCATATGGGAATGTGGTCAAATCAAGGTCCCTGTCCTGATCTTCCAATTCTGTATAAAAGCGGGTTTCTTTCCGGTACCGGATAAATAGAAAAAGAAATACGATGATGGTTGATAAAAATATGTAATAACCGATGGATGCTGCCGCTACGGAAGTGTCGACAAAAGCGATAAATAAAGCGAGCAGCTGCAGGATGACAATCAATAAAATCCAGCTGAACCGTTCCCATATGAATTTCCAGATCATGCTTCATCCCTCGCCACATACCCCTGACCTACTTTTGTTGCAATTGCGTCCCCAAGCCCTACATCTGCCAGTTTTCGGCGTAGGCGGTTAACGTTCACGGTGAGGGTGTTGTCGCTGACGAAGCGCTCATCCTCCCATAATCGGTGGATGATTTCATCACGGCTGACAATTTTGCCTTTTTTCTCAATCAGTTGTTTCAAAATGAACATTTCATTCTTGGTAAGGTCTACGGTTCCGCACTCATTCGTGACACGGTTTCGTTCATAGTCAATCGTAGATCCGATCCATGTTTGTAATTCGAGCTTGTCCGTCGTGTAGTTGTAAACACGACGCAGCACCGCCTGAATTTTAGCGATCAGGACGTCAAAATGGAACGGTTTTTGGATGAAATCATCGGCTCCCAGGTTCATAGACATGACCATATCTGTCGGGTGGTCCCGGGAGGATAAGAATACGATCGGTACTTTAGAATGCTCACGGATCATCCGGCACCAGTGGAACCCATCAAATTTAGGCAGTTGTATATCGATGATGACAAGATGAGGGTCTACTTCAGTAAAACGATCCATCACACGGCTGAAATCATGGATGCCATACACGTCGTACGACCATTGTGAGAATCGTTCTTCCATTTCGTGAAAAAGCGTCGGGTCATCTTCAATCAGCAGTAATTTGAACATTAAAGGCACCAACTTTCCGTATTTTACCTTTTCTTAGTATAGCAAATGAGAGTGGTCGTACGCATTTTATTGCGAGAAAGCGGCAATGCATTGAAAATTTTTTGATCATTCCGTCAAATCCTCTTTAAAAATGATAGGGATGGGCGTACAATGGATACTAATATTCAACGACATCTACAAGTAACTATAAAAAAGGAGTCCTGAACATGACATTGAACATCGTCGAATCAACCTCTAAAAAAGCCAAACCAGAAAGTGGAGAGATTCCTTTTGGACGCACTTTCACAGATCATATGTTTGTTATGGATTATGAAGAGAGTAAAGGCTGGCATGAACCACGAATTGTCCCTTATGAACCATTGACGCTGGATCCTGCCGCCATGATCTTTCATTATGGACAAACGGTTTTTGAAGGGTTGAAAGCATATCGAACAGATGATGACCGTGTGCTTCTGTTCCGCCCGGAGAAAAACTTCGCCCGTTTGAATCTTTCCAGTGAAAGATTGAGCATCCCGCCTGTAGATGAACAGGAAGTGCTCCTTTATTTGAAGCAATTGGTAAAGCTTGAAAAAGACTGGGTCCCTTCCTTTGAAGGAACATCACTCTACATACGTCCATTCGTGATCGCGACGGAACCGAGTCTAGCCGTTGCTCCATCTAAAACGTACAAATTGATGATTATCCTTTCCCCTGTCGGCCCTTACTTTTCAGGTGGAATCAAGCCGGTGACGATCAACGTTGAAGACCAGTTCACCCGTGCGGTCAAAGGAGGAACCGGTATGGCTAAAACAGCCGGAAACTATTCTTCCGGGTACCAGGCCCAGGCGAAAGCGGCTGATGAAGGAAATAACGATGTCCTCTGGCTCGACGGGGTTGAAAAGCGATATATTGAAGAAGTCGGCAGTATGAATATCTTCTTTAAAATCGATGGGGAAATCGTAACGCCTTCTTTGAGCGGAAGTATCCTTGAAGGAATTACACGGACGTCGATTCTTGAACTCCTCCGCAAGTGGGAGGTCCCGGTAAACGAGCGCCGGATTTCCATTGAGGAATTGTATCAGGCGTATGAGGAAGGGAAGCTTGAAGAAGCATTCGGCACAGGTACAGCGGCCGTTATTTCTCCCGTTGGTGAGCTTAACTGGCTAGGGAAGAAGATGGTCATCAACAATCATGAAATCGGAGCGCTGTCTCAAGAACTCTACGATACGATCACAGGCATACAGCGTGGCAGGAAAGAAGATCGCTACGATTGGACAGTAGAAATATAAAAAGAGAGGCCCGGCCCATGCGGCCGGGCTTTTTTATGGTCGGGGAGCTGTGAATTTTGGGAAATAGTCTCATTCTAAATTTGTAACTATTTCCATTTTGTAACGTCTAACTAACACGAAGGGGGCGGCGGTCTAATGAAAAAAACGCAGGGACTTATCCTGTTCATGTTGGTTTTGCTCGCTGCATGCGGCCAGACCGATCCAACTGGAGAGAACCATACACAAGCAGGAAGTCCGGGAGAAAGCTATGAAATGCTTGTGGAATCTTGTCCGGAACTGGTCGATAAGGGACAGACGTTCAATGATTTATCAAAGGAAGAGCAGCAGTTATATGATGTCACCCGGATGAAAGATACGCATGCAGTGGATTCAGACTTTATTCAGGTCGCCATGCTGCAGAGCAAGAGAAAGGGAGTTTTTACGGAAGTATTGGATGAAGAAGGCTACACTTTAAGGAATGTAAAAGATATCGGTGATTTTCATTTTATGAAGGGGACCATTGTCCTCCAATTCAAAGACTCGTTGACCGAACAAGAACAGAAAGTGAAAAGCTCGATTTTGAAAGCTGCGGAAGAAGTTAAGAAAACCTTTAATGAAGAAGCCGTCAATATCGAAGGAGTGAGTCTTGCGGCGAATGATTTGGCTACGCATTCAGAAGCATTATCCAAAACGCTGGAGGGGTCTACCATTGAAGATAAACTATGGGGATATGGAACATGTAGTCCTGCAAAACTATTAAAGGTGGAAGTGACCGAACCGTTAACGAAAGAAGAAAAGAAACTTCTGAATGATCATACAGAAGTTGAAATTGCTGTACAGGTAAGTGCACCGAACGAGTTAGAAGGATATGTGACAGCCTTGAAAGAGGGGAAAATGCTCGTTAATATGATCTGGTTCAGTAACCGGCCGGAGGAAGTGGAAGTCGGTGACCATGTGAGAGTATCGTATACCAATGTTATGGAATCTTTACCTGCACAATCGGGAGCAAAGGAAACGGCGTTTATAAAGGATGTGCACCCGGAGGGAGCGAATAAGACCTCAAGTGAAGTTATTAAAGAATCCGTTGAACAAGCGGAGCAAGAGATGGAGGAACCGACTCACTCTCCAAGCTATGTTAGTGTAAAGCAAATTGACTTCAGGAAAGAGGAAGGCCGGTGGGTCGTTTTATTTGAAACGACCTTGGATGAAGATACGATGGAAATTTCCGTGAAAGATGAGTGATAGGAGAGCTTTGTGGAATCGCTTGGCTATTGAAAATCCACGGGATCCAAGGAGTTTGGGAGAAAAAAACGAATAAGATGATCATAAGCCGTATCTTTTTCTCACCGTTATCCGTTTTAGCTGTGAGAGGACGAAAGGAGAGTGGAAGGTGGATTTCGATAGAGGGATGACCAAATGGAAACATACGTTGGATGAAGAGGTCTATGGTAAACTTCTACACTACTGTTTGTTCATCACAAAAAACAAGTGGGATGGAAATGATCTTGCACAGGAGTCTGTATTGAGAGCGCTCGAACATTATGACACATATGAAGTCCGTCCGTCTCTGCTTAAGAAAATCGCTTACCATGTCTGGGTGGATTGTAAGCGGAAGGAGAAACGAGAGTCTTTGATGGAAAAAACGCCCATTATTTCTTCAGTCAGAATGAATGACGTAGATGACACAGTCGTCCAGCTTTTGTTAGAAAGGTTGACGGTGAAGCAGGTTCTTTCATTTGTGTTGAAGGAAGCGTTCCAATATAAAATCTCAGAGATTGCCGAGCTTCTGAAAATGGAGGATACGGGGGTCAAGGGGTTGTTGAGACGGGCGCGCAGCAACTTATTCAAAGGGGACGAAAAGGAAAGACTCCTGGTGTTAAAGACCCGCAACAGGGACGATCTCCTCTACCAAACGATGGTGAAGACACTGACTATTCAGGATCCTTCTGTCTTAATTGAGAAAATTCCGATTCTCCTTCAACCAGCTTCCAGCACCCAACACCACGATAACTCTTTAAACGTCTTCTCCGTAGCAGCTTAAAGGAGGCATAACTGATGAACACTGTTCCTTATGTTATTGAAAAAACAAGCGGAGGAGAGCGGTCCTACGACATTTATTCTCGTCTGCTGAAGGATCGGATAGTGATGGTAAGTGAAGAAATTACAGGTCATATGGCCAACAGTATCGTCGCTCAGCTTTTATACCTTGCCGCGGATGATCCTGAAAAAGATATTTCTTTATATATCAACAGCCCGGGAGGATCAACGACTGCAGGGTTCTCCATATTGGATACGATGCATTACATCCGTCCTGATGTGAGGACGATCTGTACAGGGATGGCCGCGTCTTTTGGAGCCATGCTATTACTCGGAGGGACGAAAGGGAAACGATATGCTCTTCCGAATAGTGAAATCATGATCCACCAGCCACTTGGCGGGGCCCGGGGTCAGGCAGCAGACATTGAAATTTCAGCAACACGGATCATCAAACTGAGAAAGCACATCAATCAAATCATTGCGGAACGGACAGGGCAGCCGGTAGACAAGGTTGCGGAAGATACGGATCGGGATTATTTCATGAGTGCAGAAGAAGCGAAAACGTATGGAATCATCGATGAGATTGTTTATACCAAATAAAAAAACCGCCTACGGGCGGTTTTTTTATGAAGCCGTTACAGCTTCTTGCGGTTGGACCTGTTCAAGTGCATCAAGCACATACGATTTCTCTTCATTTGTTAATGGCAGGAGAGGGAGGCGGACACTACCAACCTCTACGCCTTTGGCATTCAAAGCCGCTTTGACAGGAGAAGGACTTGGGGCTGAGAAAATGGCATGCATGACCGGGACAAGCTTCTGGTGAAGACGGGCGGCATAGGCGAAATCACCACTCCGGTAACTTCGAATCATCTGCTGCATCTCATTTCCGATTACGTGGGATGAGACAGAAATGATTCCTGTACCACCAATGGACACGAATGGTAGGGTATTGGAATCCTCACCACTGTAAACAGAAAATTCATCCGGGGTCTCACGAATAATTTCTGTCGCTGCATCCAAATCTCCGCTTGCTTCCTTAATGGATACGATGTTCTCTACTTCAGCTAAGCGGATGACTGTCGCTGGCTCCATATTGATGACACTTCGGCCAGGAATGTTGTAGAGCATGACCGGAAGCTTCGTGGACTTGGCGATTGTAGAGAAGTGCTGATACAGTCCTTCTTGTGTTGGTTTATTGTAATAAGGAGTAACGAGCATGACAGCGTCGACGCCGGCTTCTTGTGCTTTTTCAGTCAAGCTGATGGAAGCTCTTGTATTGTTGGAGCCGGTACCGGCAATAACAGGGACCCTGCCATCGACAACTTCAACGACGAACTTATAGAGACTTATTTTTTCTTCCGTCGTCAAAGTAGGGGATTCTCCTGTTGTTCCTGCAATAACCAGGGCGTCCGAACCGTTTTCGATCAAGTGGTTGACGAGTGTACGGGTGGCGTCAAAATCAATGTTCTCTTCGCTGTCAAAAGGGGTCACCATAGCTGTTAATACTTGGCCGAAATTCATAACCTCACACCTTTGTTAGAATTTTGAATACGTTCGAGGTTGTGAGGGCTAGGCAGTCAAAATAAAAACGGCAGCAACGAGGGCTCGCTGCTGCCGTAGAAACTTTTAACCGTTCCTGCGTAAGATAGCCCTCCATATAGTTTCCTATATGACAGTCCTGTACTTATTCAGCAGCAGAACCAGCATCAGGGAGATGAGCTCCCTTTCGCTTCGGCAATTTCCCCTTTCCACCTGCATCTCAGGAGCTCTTTCTCCTCCGCTAAGTGTACTAATGTCATTGCACCTCTATCCTTACTTCAAAATCAATTGAAATAAGAAAATATTTAGTTAGTTGCATGTTATCAAAAAAGTCTCAATCATACAAGTGGAAAGACAAGGAGACAAACGGTTCGACAAAATTTTCAGAAGTATATTTAGGAAGCTGGAAGTCTTGGTTGTGAGGCTTTCGTTTAAGCGGGGACGGATCATGGGGTTCTGCTTCCATGGGATTCAGACCTGTGAGTTATGTTATAACATCCGGTCTATAAGCATTAGGTGTTTTCACCCCTCATATTATGGCTGCTGGTGTGGTTTTGGTCACACTTTATTCAATGTTCTTTTATTTTGATCTCCTTTCACGGTCCAACTATTAATTCTTGTTGGATTATTATTTCAAACGGAGTTTTTCGCTATAGGGCAGGATTGTTGAAGACTTGATTTCGAGACTTCTGTGTTGGGGGTAGGGGCTGCGGGGAATGACTCGCTTTCCGCGGGAGCGCGGTGAGCCTCCTCGGACTACGTCCTGCGGGGTCTCCCCAAGCACTCTCTTCCTCGTAGATATCCGGTTTCTGCGCCTAGCGGCTAGTGAGACTTCCCTCGCTTCTGTACGATAAGTCAACATCGAATCCCTTCGTTCTTCGTGTTTCCTTTATCTCCTCCAGCTCAGTCCAGTCCATACGCCGCTGAACGAGGCGCCTGCACACTTAAGATAGGAGTCGCGCCATTCCCCTCCGCCCCTTTGCCATGGCAGATTCTCTAAATCACTACTGGAACAATCAGCTTGAATGACTGAGGAAAGTAGATCATATAACCTCTCCACAGCAGGCATTCAAAATTTATAAGCTTGATACAGAGCACTTTATGCCTGCCTTAATATGGGGAAGAGGGAAAAATTCCTCTAGGTATAGGGGTCGTTTCTCCTTACTATCAAAGGGGTGGTTGGGAAGCTGCGAGACTCCCGCGGGAATGGATGGGCTGGCGAGACCCCACAGGACGAAGTCCGAGGAGGCTTGCCGCCATCCCCGCAGGAAAGCGAGTGGCTTCCCAGCCGCCCGTAACGCTCAACCAGGCAATGAACCTCCGGAACATCTCGAAGCTGAGTCTTCAAGAAAAGGGAGCTTTCGTTGAATAAGCTAAAAATAAAAATGAAGAACCTCTATAAAATTGGAAGTTCCTTTTTTGCAGTAACATCAACACTAAACTTTATCAGAGCCTTTATTTTAGATTTGAAGAGTTGAAAGAAATTGAATAAGTCATCCACTAATAAATCTAGTTCGGCAGAGATTTATTAGTGGATGACTTCTCGGAAAAGGGGGTCAGCGGGATTTTTTATACCACCCTTTTTCTTTGAATCTAGAGATCGCTTCAATACGGTTGCTGACCTCTAATTTTTCTAAAATCACCGAAACATAGTTACGGACGGTCCCGGGGGTGATGAACAGCTCTTGGGAGATATCTTTCGTATTTTTTCCATCTGCCATCAATTGGATAACTTCACGCTCGCGTTCTGTTAATGGGTTTTGCTGGGTGAAGGCAAGATCGATCAGTTCTGGGTCAAAGATGCGTTGGCCGTCCATGATTTTACGGATGGCTGTAGCGAGTTCTTCGCTGGGGCTATCTTTCAGTAAATAGCCGCTTACCCCTGCACGGCGGGCGCGCTCGAAATACCCCGGGCGTGCGAATGTCGTAAGGATAATCACTTTGCATGGTTCTTCATATAACTCCTCTGCAGCATCCAGTCCATCCTTAACGGGCATTTCAATATCCATAATGCACACATCCGGTTTTAATTTTTTCACAAGGTCGGTGGCTTCTTCACCATTGGATGCCTGGCCGACAACTTCCATGCCCTCTTCTAAGTCGAGCAGCGCGCCGAGTGCCCCGAGAAGCATCCGCTGATCTTCAGCAATAACAATCCGGATCATGCGTTTCCCTCCTTTTCTTTATTTTTTATAACGTTCGGGACATGAAATTCAAGTCTCGTTCCATTGTCTGATTGGATCTCAAGTCTACCATTCACGAATTCCAAACGCTCACGCATCCCTTGTAATCCATTTCCCCTAAAAGGTTCTAAAGAGTCAGGAAGGCCTTTTCCATCATCCTGGACTTTAATCACAATTTCTGTAGGGAATTGTTCAATGGATACCTCGCATGAGTCAGCTCCGCTATGCTTCACTATGTTTGTGGCCGCCTCTTTCAAACACATGCTGAGTACATTTTCTACGAGCAGGGGGGTATTCGTGACATGTGGGTCCCCTTGAAATTGGAAATGCATCTCTGCAGCTTCAATAATTTGCTGGACACGTACAATTTCATCTTCCAGCTTCGTCCCTTTCATATTCGATACCATCTCCCTGACTTCCTTCAATGCCGTCCGGGCGGTATTACGGATGTCTTCCACTTCTTTCGTGGCTTTTTCGGGGCTTACGGTCATTAACTTGCGGGCGAGATCGCTTTTTAAGCCGATCATGGACAGCTTTTGGCCGAGCGTATCGTGAAGGTCCCGAGCGATACGTTCACGTTCTTCGATGACCATAAGTTGAGAAATTCGTTCATTGGCGTCCTGCAATTCTCCTTCAAGTTTATGCTGCTGATTACGGTATCGGACTGTAAACGGAAGCAGGATGACCCCGATGACGGTGATAATGATGAAGGGGAGGTTTGGAAATAGAGAATCCACTTCATATATAAATGTTGTCGTACTCACAATCAATGTTGTCGTCAGGTGGACAATGTATAAAGCTAAAAAGCCTCCAAGATGTTTGATGTTCCCGATGAAAAAGGCGATAAACAGTGCAAAATAAATATAACCGAATAACGCGGTCATTATGATGCTGATGGCCATCTCCACACTCACCCACAAATAGACCAGTCGGCTGTTGGATATGAACGACAGCCGGTAGGCAAGGAAGAAAATCAAGGTCATAAGAATACCGAACAGCATTTCATAGATGGAGGAAGAACGAAAAATAAAGAAAAAGGGCAGTACGCAGAAAATGATCCAGACATATGTGCTCAGCCCCGTATTTTTTGGAATGATTTGATACCAGTTATTCATCTGCAGGCACCTCCTTTTTCTTAGCATAAAGGAAAAGCCCATTCGAGGGAATGGGCTTGCTCCTTCATTCATCCTGGAAGCTTGGCCGGCTTTGGTTCATCATGCCGGCTTGCTTTTTTTTCAAGAGTGGTTTCACGTGCTTGAAGGATACGAATGTTTTATTTTCTGTGTCATAGAGTCGGAATCGAATCGACTCAAGACTGGTTCCGAGTGTAATCGTCGTCGCGTGCTGAAGCGGCGGCGTCTGCTCATGAGCTTGTTCCAAAGCATAATTAGGTACTCTAGGACTCAAGTGGTGCACGTGGTGGAAACCGATGTTTCCTGACACCCATTGAAAGACTTTAGGAAGCTTGTAGTAGGAACTTCCATCAACTGCGGCTTTAACAAAGTCCCATTCGGATTCGTCTTCGAAATAAGAATCCTCGAATTGGTGCTGAACGTAAAACAACCATATACCGAGAACACCGGACACATATAATACCGGTATTTGAATGATGAGGAAAGCTTCCAAGCCGATCGCCCAGATAAGCAGGCTGTACAAGACAGCAACGGATAGGTTGGTCACATACGTATTAATGCGTTCTTTCTTCTTTGCACCTTTTCTATTAAAACGGTTGGAAACGAGAAACAAATACAATGGCCCAAGGCCGAACATGACAATCGGGTTGCGATAAAGGCGGTAAGCCAGACGTTCTTTCCAAGAGGCTTTGACGTATTCATCAACGGTCATCACCCATATATCTCCGGTTCCACGTTTATCCAAATTACCGCTTGTCGCATGGTGGATGGAGTGGCTGCGTTTCCACTTGTCGAACGGGAACAACGTAAGGATCCCTGTAATCGTTCCAATGATCCGGTTTGCTTTCTGACTTTTCATGAATGACTGGTGTGTGCAGTCATGGAAGATAATGAACAGACGGATAACAAATCCACCTGCAATCATCGCTACAGGAATAGCGACCCAAACAGATAAAGAGAGGCTCAGGTAGGCCAGTGCCCATAGTGCTATAAACGGAACAACCGTGTTAATCAACTGCCGGATGCCGGCTTTTGTATCGGGTTTCGCAAAGGCTGAAACACTCTTCTTCAGCTCTCGTTGTTTATCCTTGTTCATCATAACGACTCCTTCATAGTTCTTCATGTTACTTATGATAGGAAAAAGCCCTGCATTTTATAAGACATAAACGTCAGGACATTTATATGACACTTGTCATGGGTGATTGTTTATTCTTAGGAGGTTATCAGTGTGGAAGGCAGAAGGGATGGTTGATTCGACTCTTAAGTAAGCGTTTACAATATGATATAATAGAAGTATGAAAGGATACTCTATTAAGGAGGGCACCCCCCATGACCAAACGAATCCTCGTTGCATATGATGGGAGTGATTTGAGTAGGGAAGCGGTGTGGGAAGCTAGAAATCAGCCGTGCGAAACGCCCAATAGGGAAATTCATATCGTATCTGTCGTCACACCCACAGGTCCAGCAACAAATGCCGCACTCTCCCATAGTATTGGGGATGAAATAGCCGGTCAGTTGAATTCTGAAATGGAAGTGTTGAAAGGACAAATGGCTTCATCTGAAGTGGGTGTTGTCACGGAGGTTCTTGTTAGTGATGTAGAAGAAAATCCTGGTTTTAAGATCTGTAAATATGCAGAGGAGCACACCGTGGACTTGATTATCGTCGGGAACCGCGGACTTGGGAAGGTGAAGAAGTTGTTTCTCGGAAGTGTGAGCAATAACATCGTCCAACATTCCACCTGCCCTGTGTTAGTCATGAAATAAGCAAAAACGAAAGCCTGATGGAGTTCCTCAGGCTTTCGTTTTTTTATGGAATGAAATTCAAAATTTTTGCAGACCAGGTCATACATATATTCCCATTCCTCTGTTACCCTTCCACCCCTGGAAGTTTCAGGCGGCGTAATCCTCCGACATCAATGAGACTGAAGCCGATCTTGGATAAGATCGGAAGGACTATGAAGGCAGTAATTTCTGTAGCATGCTGGGTCCATCCGACACCCGAAGGGCCAATGAACCATGCGGTTGGGTAGCAGACCCAGAAAACCGTCAAATAGGCAGCGGATCGTTGATAATGTTTTTTCAGTTCCTCCCCACCTTTAATGGCAATCTTTCGCAACGGATACCAAACAATGTAAAGAATGATTGCCAGTGCGGTCAGACCGAGAACGTACCAGACGTATTTAAGTGTTTCTGAAGAGAAGTCAGCGATCAATCCGGTCAGGATCATGAATACATCCGACGCGATCAAGGCACCAATCAGAGCTTTGTCCTTTTTCTTTTCATAGTACATCGCTGTTAATGCAAGAGCGAGCAGAAGGAGGGGGGTGGTCACAACCCAGTCTAAATAGCGTGCAAAGTAAACGGGTTTGTCCGGTTGATCGAGAATCCCCTGGCCTAAAGCGATCGATAAGTAAGCAGCTCCTGACCATAAAGGGATAATGGTAGCAATAACATACTCATATTTCGGGACACCGCGGGGGTTACGGCTCAAGTACAAAAATGTTAGAGCCCCCGCTAACATGACAAACGTATAAATCCAGTGTAGAGAAACGATATAATCGCTCATTCGGTCACCTCTATCTTCTATTTGATCATCTATCAGTCTAGTCAAAAGAAAGAGAGGTTAGACATTAACAATATTTGGTGTACCAGGTCTTACAGATAATACCAAAATCAATGGCAAGGTTTGTTCCCGCTCTACGTCTTGTATAAACGGGGGAGGGACGCTTTTGTGTTTAAACTATAAAACTCTGTGCTTATCTTTGTGTTTGGTACACGTTGTCGAATGTAAGCGCTATTCGTTACAATTTTCTTAACAGTTCAAACATTAGAACTTCCATTCCACCTTGCGAACCCGGTTGGTGAAACAATAGAGAATGATGAAAGGGTGTGGTGATCTTGGAAGCCATCAGTAAGAATTTTTTCTTATACCTTTCCAACAATAAGTTGTTAGATCGCTTTGCGAAGCGCTTTGGCAGTAAATTTGGGGCTGACAAGATAGTAGGGGGAGAGACGTTCTCCCAGGCAATTCCATTAATACAGCAATTGAACCACGAGGGTCTGGTCGTAACCGTCGACCACTTAGGTGAGTTTGTAGACTGTGAAGAAGAGTCCAGAGACCGGGCGGGAGATGCATCCGTTGTATCCAGCAGATTGCAAGCAACCAACTGCAGTCTGAAGTGTCTCTGAAATTAACGTCACTTGGGCTGGACATCAGCCGTGACCTGGTTATGGAGAACATGGCACTCATCTTGAAAGAAGCGAGGAAATACGACATCACGGTGACGATTGATATGGAAGACTCCTCAAGATGCGGGGATACTCTTGAGATCTATCAGGAGTTGAAACAAGAATACCCGAATCTGGGCACAGTCGTTCAGTCTTATCTATACCGATCAGATGAAGACCTCGATAACCTTAATGAATGCATGCCATACCTGCGTCTCGTAAAAGGGGCGTACAAAGAATCAGGGAAAGTTGCTTTTCCAGAAAAAAATCTCGTCGATGATAATTTGAAGCATCTGATTAAGAAAAATTTATTGAATGGCAATTATACAGCTATCGCCAGTCATGATGATGCCATCGTCGAGTATACGAAGAAATTAGCAAAAGAACATAACATTCCAACCGACCGCTTTGAATTCCAAATGCTTTACGGGATGAGGAATCAAATGCAGAAAGACCTTCTGAAAGAAGGATACAAGGTCAGAGTCTATCTCCCTTATGGTGAGGACTGGTACGGGTACTTCATGCGAAGACTCGCCGAGAGACCAGCGAACATCGCCTTTGCATTAAAAGGTGTTTTTAGTAAATAAAACTTCTACACATTAGAAAGGGGAATTTTATCATGGTCCAGCCTTATAAACACGAACCATTCACAGACTTTACAATTGAAGAAAACAAGAAAGCTTTTGAGGAAGCATTAAAGCAAGTGAAAGAAGAATTAGGGCAGCATCATGATCTTCTCATTGATGGCGATCGCATTCGTACAGACAATACCATCACATCCACAAACCCTGCTGATACAAAGCAGGTTGTAGGGACTGTATCTAAAGCGAATGAAGAGCTTGCCGAAAAAGCCGTCCAGTCAGCAGCGACTGCTTTTGAAGACTGGAGAAAATGGGATCCGCGTGCTCGCGCTGAGTTATTGTTCCGTGCAGCTCACATCATCCGTCGTCGTAAGCATGAATTTTCCGCTTATCTTGTGTATGAAGTAGGAAAGCCGTGGAAAGAGGCGGATGCTGATACAGCAGAAGCAATCGATTTCCTTGAATATTACGGACGCCAAATGATTGAGCTGAAAGAAGGAAAGCCGGTAGAAAGCCGCCCTGGTGAGCAAAACCGTTATGTATATACATCCACAGGCGTTGCCGTTGTTATCCCGCCTTGGAATCTTGCGTTTGCCATTATGGCAGGTACAACGGTTGCTCCCCTTGTCACAGGAAGCACGGTCGTGATGAAGCCTGCAAGTAACAGCCCGGTCATTGCCGCCAAGTTCGTAGAAGTACTGGAAGAAGCAGGTCTGCCGAAAGGCGTCTTGAACTTCGTACCAGGAAGTGGCGGCGAAGTGGGTGACTATCTTGTTGATCATCCGAAAACAGCCTTGATCTCCTTTACAGGTTCCCGTGATATCGGAACGCGCATCATCAAACGAGCGGCGGAAATTCAAGAAGGTCAAACCCACTTGAAGCAGGTCATTGCTGAAATGGGTGGTAAAGACACCGTCGTCGTGGACAAAGAAGCGAATATCGAAACGGCTGTCGATGCGATCATCGTGTCTGCCTTCGGTTTCTCCGGCCAGAAATGTTCTTCTGGATCCCGCGCCGTTGTTCACGAAGATGTGTATGACGAAGTATTGGAAAAAGTAAAACAACGGGCGGAACAGCTGACGGTCGGCAACGCATCTGAAGAAAATGTCTACATGGGGCCTGTTGTCGATCAAGGAGCCTACGATAAAATTATGAGCTATATCGAAATCGGTAAAGAGGAAGGTCGTCTCGTCACCGGTGGTAAAGGGGACGATTCAAAAGGGTACTTCATAGAACCGACTGTATTCGCAGACCTTGCCCCTGATTCCCGCATGCAGCAGGAAGAGATCTTCGGACCGGTCGTCTGCTTCACCAAAGCGAAAAACTTTGACGAGGCAATCGACATTGCCAACAACACCGAATACGGGCTGACAGGTGCGGTCATCTCTGACAATCGTGACCACCTGGAAAAAGCAAAATATGATTTCCATGTCGGTAACTTGTATTTCAACCGTAACTGTACAGGTGCCATCGTTGGTTATCAGCCATTCGGCGGATTTAAGATGAGTGGTACTGACTCCAAAGCCGGCGGACCAGATTATCTGGCGCTGCACATGCAGGCGAAAACAATATCGGAAATGTTTTAATGAAGCCTAAGGCTCTCCCATACTTGGGGGAGCTTTTTTACATCGTGTTTCTGCCCGGAATTCCATAGGTCCAGCAGTTGTGGTCAGACGAAAAAAGGTTTGATGCACCTGCGAATAGTGCCGGGGTCTGTTTCAGGGGCTTTTCGATATATTTCTTTTTCTTTCCAGTTACAAACGATATAATGGAGGGTAACGATACATGACATTTAACCTACTCGGAAAGGTCAGGATTCCTATGGAAGTCAAAGAATTGATCCTTCAGGCAGAAGATATCCATAAAGCGACAGAGCTGATCAGTTCGAAATTAAAGAAGCCTGTCATAATAGAGAATAAGAATTTTGAGTTGATTGCATATAGTTCGACCTTTGATGATTTCGATCAGACTCAGCAGAAGACGATTCTTTCGAAGAAGTGTCCGATCTTTATTATTGATCGGTTAAAAAAAGAAGGCATCGTGACTCGACTGGAAAAACAATCCGATCCTATACGGGTTCATCCTATGGAGGATCTTGGTTTTCAACAACGCGTCGTCATTGCAGCCAAGCATCTTGGTCATACGATGGGATACGTCTGGGTGCAGGAAGCGGATCAACATCTGGAAATGGAAGAAATGGAGTTTTTACAGGAGATTACCGGGCATCTCGGCAAGCTGATTTACGATCAGTTCATGAAAGAAAATGCCAAAGAAGGACGGAAGGAAGAACTTCTCTGGCAGCTTCTTCATCATGAATATGCCAGTGAAAGTCAGTTCCGACACGACGCTTCCCTCGCTAAACTGAGAATTCCCGATCGTTTTTCCATCGTCGTTTTTTCAGTGACGGCTCCACAATACAAGTCGATGCTGGATGATTTGGAATCGACAGTCAACCGCTTCCGTACGAACCGTCATCTGTACTACTTGAAAACCGAATTCCAATTGATCCTGTTCATTGAAGGAAGGGAATCTGACCGCTTTTCCTCAAGAGACATCGCCCGTGACCTCATTGATGTCGTCAAAATAGAGACCGGTGAGGATGAATTTTATCATTTTCTCATCGGGGTCGGAAAGGAATACACGAGAATTTACTACATGAGAAAAAGCTTTCTCGAAGCTCTTGAAGTCATCGAGACGGCTAACTTTATAGGACCCAGGCCTGAAACAATGCCGCGGGAGTTCTCTAAGTTGGGCCTGTACAGATATTTAGCTGCCCTGTATGAGAAAAACAGTTCAGAGGATTACTATAGTGAAGACCTGCTGACCTTGATTAAGAATGATACGTTGAAGCAGACAGACCTTCTCTTTACTTTGGAAGCGTACCTGGCGAACAATGGCAAAGGAAAGCAGACAGCAAATGAGCTGTTTATTCACCCGAATACGTTGAATTATCGAATTAAACAAATTCAGGAGCTTACGAACATAGATTTCGCTGACTTTAATATGAAAGCTTACCTGTATACAGAATTGCTGTTATTGAATAATGTAGACAGCTACTATGAACGCTATAAATCGGCGTTGAGTAAATAGGGGAAGGCGCTTTAAAAGGCCTTCTCTTTTTCATGATGGCTGTAGGATAAGTTTTAGGAACAGTAAGATAAAGAGGTAAGGGGTGAATGTTGGATGGTCGATGAGAGAAAATTGATTCAGCAGCACTTAGCGAATGAACGAACATACTTAGCATGATACGCACGAGTATCGCTTTAGTCGGCATCGGTTTTCTAGCGACTACCGTCCATATATCAGCTCTTCCGACGGCAGGAGTTTTGGCGGGAAGTCTGGCTGTGCTTGTCAGTATTTCATCCTTATTCCTTGGCGTCATGACGATTATCGGAGCGACCGTGAATTATTATCATACGCGGAAGAATATCAATGAAAACCGCTTTGCTTCCTCCCACCGGATCATTGTTTATATGACATCTGTCGCCTTTTTGCTGTTTGTTTTAGTGACCATGTATTTATTTTTTGTATAACTTTAAGGGAAAGGCTATGTTCATCAACTTCCGCAAAGAACGCTCGTTCATGAACAAAGAGGTGGCAGGAGTTGGTGGTCTTCCTTGAATGATTGATGATTTGCAAAATGCGCGTTACTATTTCCAACGCCTTCCGTTAATAGAGAGCGGAAACAATGCCGGACCCAAACCCCACCCGATAATAAAAGCCTCGCTGGTAGGACAGCGAGGCTTTACTTGTGTGAATTTTTTTAAGCGTTACTGAATTCGCCTTCGCCCGGGCGTGATCTTTTAATGAAAAAAGCCATAATGAAACCAGTAATGGCGAAAATACCAGCCACAATAAAGGAGACGTTTACTCCATGAATCAGCCCCGTCACTCCTTCAGAAGGTATGGTCTGGCTCGTCATCACAGAAACGAGCAGGGCTGTACCGACGGCTCCGGAAACCTGGCGCATCGTATTGTTCATGGCCGTTCCGTGAGGCATGAGATGCTGGGGCAGCTGATTGAGCCCTGCCGTTGTCACAGGCATCATGACCATCGCAATTCCGAACATCCTTACACAGTTGACGAGCGCCAAGTACAGAAATGTCGTAGACGGATCCAGAACCGTAAACAAAAAGGTGGAGACTGAGAGTAGTCCGAGCCCAATAATGGCAAGCCAGCGTGCTCCGAACTTATCGAAAAGCCGGCCCGTGATCGGATTCATGACGCCCATCAACAAAGCCCCCGGCAGCAGCATGAGTCCTGATTCAAATGCCGTGAACCCAAGCATATCCTGCATGAGGATCGGTAAAATGACCGCTCCTCCGATCATGGATATGAAGACGATCATGCCAAGAGCAGTGGTCAGTGTAAATACTTTGTATTTAAATATACGGAACTCCAAAATCGGCTTTTCCAATTTCATTTGGCGGTAGATGAATAGTGTTAACGTAACTGCTCCGACACCGAGGGACAGGAGTACTTCCTGACTTAAGAAACTGGCACTTCCAGCCACACTGAATCCATATAGAAGTCCTCCGAAACCGAAGGTGGAAAGGATGATGGAGATCGGATCCACTTTCGGAAACGTCTGTTTCGTCACATTTTTCAATATGAAGTAGGCTACGATTAAGTCAGCAACCGCGATCGGCAATACGACGAAGAACAGGCTTCTCCATGGAAACTGCTCCACCAGCCATCCGGATAGAGTCGGTCCGATAGCTGGGGCAAAGGCAATGACAAGTCCGAACATGCCCATTGCAGATCCCCTTTTCTCAACAGGAAATACGAGAAACATGATCGTCTGCATAAGAGGGAGGATAATTCCTGCACCAGAGGCCTGTAACACTCTTCCAGCCAACAGGACAGAAAAGTTTGGAGCGATTCCACAGACAAGAGTACCGAAAGCGAACAGCCCGACTGCAGTCATGAACAAACCACGTGTAGAAAAGCGTTCAATAAGAAAAGCAGTGATCGGGATCATAATGCCATTCACTAACATAAAGATCGACTGCAGCCACTGGGCGGTATTCGCATCCAAATTCAGATCAGCCATAATGTGGGGCAGAGCTGTAGCGAGCAGCGTCTGATTCAAAATGGCGACAAAAGCCCCGGAAATCAGCACAATCATCAAAGGGACACGGTTAATTTCTTGGGATGACATAGTATTACCTTCTTTCGTTATTACTTAGGAAACTAATAAAATATCATACCACATAAAACGGTGTATGGTCAGTATACTGCTTATATTTTTTAAAATAAATTTAGGTGCCGAATAATAAAAGCAGCGCCTGCATGTGCAGACGCTGTGTTTTTTTATGCGGTTTTCTTCTTTCCGAAATAGAAGAGTCCAAAGAAAATACCGACTGCGGTCATGGCGACTGCGACAATGAGAGTCGGCCACGGTCCGAATTGAGCGATGAACGGTACGGATAAGGCTGTCACTAAGCCGCCCCCCAGGAATGGTTCATAGAAAAGCTGCTTATACCCAAAAGCTTCAAATGCAGGAGATTCATTGTCAGGATCGACCACTCTCATTAAGAGCAGACCTGTGGCTGTAACGCCCATCGATTGTCCGAAATCACCGATTCCACGTTCAAACCAGTATTGAGGAATCATCTTCGGCGCAAGCACTAAGAATCCAAACAAGTTCCAAGCGATTCCCGCTGCCGCTAAAATAAGGAATGGAACGAGATATTCGCCGATAACGTCCAGGGATACGGTTCCGATGGCTGTAAGGATGAGTACGTCGAGCCCGAGCCCCTGGATCCTGTTGATCATCCTGCGGTCAACAAGGTTGTATTTGTCTTTTTTGCTGAAGAAAATTTGCAGCATGATTCCTCCGATCATGGCTACAGGGAACAAAGGAATATAACTCATAAAATCAGAGCCGATTGTAATCCTCTCCAGACCGATTAAGCCTTGCAGCAATAACCAGCCGATAAGAATAGCGATAAATACGATGGACAAGTGAAAAGATAAAGGTTCGATGGATTCCGGACGCAACGTCATCTTTCCGGCCGGTTCACGGTTTTGATACTCCATGACTCCTCGTTTTCTTAAGTTTGAAAAGTCATCCACGTTTTCAATGACCTTTGTCTTTTTATTGCGAACGCCCCAGTTGATGAGGATGATTCCAAAAATGACCCCGGATAATACACCGATGGTGGCAAGACCGATGGCCAAGTCGAAGGCTTCCGGGAATCCCAGTTCTTCAAAAGTGCTAGCCATTCCAGCAGCCGTCCCGTGCCCGCCTTCAAATGCGACCTCAATGAGCGCCCCAGACATGGCTGGCAGATCAAAGAAGGGAACTAATAAGAGAACGGCGATCAGGATACCGACTACATATTGTCCCCATCCGACGGACCATCCCAAGGCCAGCTGTGGACCTGCATAGTACCAAATGTCCTTTAACTTAGGGATCGTAGCTCCTAGAAAAAGCGAAGCGAATACGACATTGATCATGAGCCCTGGAAGAGCAGCCCACACATCGATGATGGATGACGTCATGATTCCGTTCGCTAAGAAGCTGTCTTCCGGCATGAATCTGCCCAATACTTGCGGTCCAAGGAATAGAGCAATGAATCCCCCAATAATGGAAGATGGTAAAAATAAATTTTGTAAAAATGTCGATTTGACGCGGATGATTTTTCCGATCAAAAGAAAGACACCGATGTATAGAAGTGCGAAGCCTATTTCATTCGGAGTCATGGGTACACCTCTTTCTCTCAGGATGATGATTCCTGGTGGTTTTGTTCTGACATTTACTCGTTTTTCCCTTGAATTAAATTGACTGAAACTCCTTTTTGATAAAAATTTTTTGAGGGGAATTAAACATGCATAAAAAAATCCCCGCCGGTGAAGGCGGGGGAGGGGTTACGATTCATCTCTTTCAGATTTATTGATGAGACTTGTTCCGACAAGGTCACCAGTAACGTTTAAAGCAGTAGCACCCATACCAATCAGGACATCCACCGATGCAAGGAGTGCCACGGCTTCCATTGGGAGACCTACTTGTGAGAAGACTGTCGCAATCATGATAATACCAGCGCCAGGAACACCGGCGGTTCCTACTGAAGCAAGTGTGCCGATCAGTACGATTTGAAGGATAGACACAAAGCTTAGAGGGTCACCGATGATATTCGCAGCAAATACGGCAGAAACAGCAATACGGATGGCGGCACCGTCCATATTAATCGTGGCCCCGAGGGGCAGGCTGAATCCATAGAGGCTTTTGTTCAAGCCGAGGTTCTTAGCAGCATTCAGCGTGACTGGAAGTGTACCTGAACTGCTTTGTGTAACAAATGCTGTCAGCATAGGTGTTCGTGCTTCTTTAAAAAAGGCTCCCGGCTTTTGTTTGCTTAGAAATAGGAAGAGAATATACAGAGCGAGTTGGACAATCAGCCCTACATAAAGAACGATCACAAAATTCCCTAGTTCCAAAAGCGTATCAGCACCCTGAGTACCAACTACTTTGGCAATAATTGCGAAAATACCGATCGGTACGTACTGAAGGATTCCCTTCATGACAATCAACGTAGCTTCATTCAAGGCATTGATGACTTTGAACAAATGCCCGCCGAGACTGTGATAGGCGTTAGTGGAACGCATATAAGAAAGAGCCAGCCCAAAGACAATCGCAGTAAATATGATTCCGAGCAGGTTCATGCTGGTAAAAGCGGTAAGGATATTATCCGGTACAATGTTTAACAGAACACTTGTGACTCCTGGATTATCCGGAACCTCGACCGTTTCACTTCCAAGACTCATTCCTGTGCCAGGGTTAAACAATGAAGCGACTGTCACACCGACAAGGATGGCCAGTGCAGAAGTTCCGAGGTAATAAAGGAAGACCTTCCCTCCTTTACGTCCCAAAGAACGGATGTCGGTCTGGTTTATACCCACGATCAACGTAAATAAGATCAATGGTACGATGATAAACTTCAATAAGCGAAGCAGCAGATCACCAAATGGTGCTAAAACAGCGGCGTCCTCTCCGAACAGAAACCCGACGGTTACACCGAGGATCAAGGCTGCGGTGATTTTTTTGATCAATGATGTTTGTGTATAGATTCTCCACAACTTCTTCATGGTGAACCCCTCCTCTTTTCAAAATATATAAACGTAATAATGCTGATTGGTTTACTTAGGTTTACTAGGGTAAGATAAGGCATGTGCTTAACAATGTCAACGGTAAAGCTTTACATTTACACGCACTTCATTCAAATTTTTCAAATGCGACTTTTATGGAAGCGTTGATTTTCCCTCGGGCCACTTACTTATATTCGTAAAACGAAATTCTTGAAATTAAATCTTTTTCATCCTGCCATACATAAGGCCATTGTTCAAAGGATTAGTGTTACAAGGACCTGGGGGTAGGGTACAAGAGTAGAAAACATAGAAGGAAGTGAGTGTGTGAAGCAGAGACCCGTAGTCGCTCTGGCTGGAGCGAGTGGATATATAGGACAAAATCTGATGAGAAAGCTGAAAGAAAGATCAGATATTATCGCTTTGTCCCGCAATGGAGATGATAAGGATGACAGCGAAAAAGTCACTTGGCGATCGTGTGACTTATACTCGATGGCTGATGCTGAAAAAGGGTTGAAGGGTGCTGATATCGCCGTGTATCTCGTTCACTCGATGATGCCTTCTGCAAAGTTGACGCAGGGGTCTTTTGAAGATATGGACGTCATTCTTGCAGATAACTTTGCCCAGGCAGCAAAAAAAGTCGGAGTGAAACAAATCGTATATTTGAGCGGAATCATTCCGCAAAACGAGAAAAAACTTTCCCGTCATTTAGAGAGCCGCTTGGAAGTTGAAAAAATCCTCGGGTCTTATGGGGTTCCCGTCTCCACCATCCGTGCAGGGCTGATTGTCGGTCCAAGAGGTTCTTCTTTTCCTATCTTAAAAAATTGGTAAAGCGACTGCCTTTCATGATTCTTCCGCAATGGACGAAGACGAGAACACAACCGATTGCATTGCCTGATGTCATTGGGGCTCTGGATCATACGGTGGGAGCAGATCATTTACAAGGAAATTCTATCGATGTCGGCGGACCGGATGTATTGACCTATGAGGAAATGATGAAAAAAGTGGCGCACGTGATGGGGAGGGACCCCTATATGGTTCAGGTGCCCTTTCTTACGATAGAATTATCAAAGTTATGGGTGCGTCTTGTCACAGGTTCACCAAAG
The DNA here is from genome assembly GCF_056158545.1 of Halobacillus sp. ABR2_026. Lineage (NCBI taxonomy): Bacteria > Bacillati > Bacillota > Bacilli > Caryophanales > Bacillaceae > Halobacillus > Halobacillus sp. ABR2_026. The sequence goes on along the minus strand of NZ_JBSWTM010000001.1, from coordinate 3,775,817 downwards.
GAAATGGTATATCCGCTGATCGAGAGCCTTGTCCATCCGATGGTTACCCAACCAGACCAGACCGTTGAAGGTATTAGTGAAGGGAAAACTTCGTTTCAGGAAGCGGTGAAATGGGCGCTTGAAGAAGAGAAACAACAGGATGGAAAATCATCAAGACCAAAGCTCCCTGCTGTACAGGATGATGTCCGGTCCGTCCAGCGTATTCCGCTTCCGCAAGGACACTCGGCAGACTGGGTGGGAAAGTACTACGTGAAGTGGCTGGAGAAAGTGTTGAATCCATGGGTGAAAACGATGGTCGATGATACCCATTGTTGTCAAATTGGTGTTGTTTTTAATGAGACTCCATTGCTTGAATTCACTTATTCTGTAGAAAGAAGCACGAAAGACCGCGCCTTGTATTACATCTCCGGGGGACAGTTGAGCAATAAACAAAAAAATGTAAGAGGAAGGCTGGAGTTTCGAAAAATTCCGGGCAAGGAGGAAGCGATTGTCGCCATTCATGATTACATGCCTTCGCTGCCTTGGTTTTTGTACAAGTACACGCAGGCGAAAGCACATTTGATCGTAATGGCATTGTTCCGTAGACATTTAGAGAAGTGGGGAACACATGAACCTTCCTTTCAAGTTCATGAATAAAAGTGGTGGAACAGAAGCAAAATATCGTTGTAAGACATCATGTTTTACACGAGGTGATTAGGATGGGCAACAAGGAAAATAAGCCGGATCGCCAGTTCAAGGAAAGAAAGAGCCATGGCGAGCACCGGAATGGCCGAAAAGCTCAATTCAAAAACCACAGCACTCATTTTGGAGAAGTTCCGAATGAGTACATTGACCGTGAGCGTTTAGGATACAACGCTGACGCGTAGCAAAAATCCCCACAGGGTCTTCCCTGTGGGGATCTTTGTTACATCCACCATAAAAAACGGGAGCCCATTTTATTGACGCCCTCTTTTTACATGAAACTTCTTCTTCAATCAACGCTCCTTTTTCTTGAAGACTCTATTTCGGAATGTTCCAGGAATTCATTGCCTGGTTGAGCGTCAGGGGTGGCTGGGAAGCCACTCGCTTTCCTGTAGGGGAGTGCCGAGCTTCCTCGGGCTACGCCCTGCGGGATCTCGCCGATCTCCTTTCTCCCACGGGAGGCTCACCGCGCTCCCGCGGAAAGCGAGCTATTACCCGCAGCCCCTATCCCCAACACAAAAGTATCCAAATCAAGCCTTGAAAACCCTGCCATCATCACCCTTTAATAGAGCTTAAAAATATGTGGAGGAGAACCTTTGGAGATCGCAACCTTAACTGTTTCTTAAGTTAAGTCGATATAACTAGAAGAGAGAATCTAATAAGGGGGATAACGATGGGCTTATTCATGACGAAGAAAAAAGAGGATTTACGGCCACTTGGGGAGGGATACACAGGAGTGATTGATCTACCACCTCATTCCGATCTGCATAAACAATTTCAAATGGTGCACTTGACCGAAGAGGATCTGGCTGTTCTCCAGTCGCTGCAACCATTAGTAAGTGAACGAATCACAACCTTAGTTGCAGGTTTTTATAAAAATATAGAAATTGAACCTTCCTTACAGCAGATCATAGAAAAACACAGTTCTGTCGATCGTTTGAAGCAAACCTTGTCCGTTCACATTCAGGAGATGTTCAAAGGGGTCATTAATCCTGAATTTATTGAAAAACGTAAGCGGATCGCGGCGGTACACTTGAAGATTGGTTTAGAGCCGAAATGGTACATTGCTGCATTCCAGGAGCTGCTACTTTCCTTCATGGATATTTATGAACAGGAACTTCCCGTAGACCATAGAAGCATGGCGACACGGGCGACAACAAAGATTCTCAACATTGAACAGCAGTTAGTGCTGGAAATGTTCCAAATCCAAGCAGAAGAACGGCGTCAGTTGGAAATTGAGAGAAGGGAAGAAGCTTATCGCAGAGTCGATCAAATGTCCGAAGAAGTAGCGGCGGTTTCCCAGCAGGCGAGCGCATCGACTGAACAATTGACGGAGCAGACAGATAAGATTGTCAATGATTCCAAAAAAGGGTCTCAAGTCGCTCAGCAGGTTGAGCAGCAGTCCATGGAAGGGAAGCAGCGTTTGGAAATTCAGCAGAAACAAATGAACGAGATTCAGGAAAATATCAATGAGATCTCCGGTGATATGGAAAACTTGAAGCATGTGGCGGAAGAAATCAGTAAAATTGTAACGATTGTTTCTTCCATCGCCGAACAGACGAACCTCCTATCATTGAATGCTTCCATTGAAGCCGCAAGAGCCGGCGAGCACGGGGCGGGATTCACCGTTGTCGCGAATGAAGTTCGAAAGTTATCCGAGCAGACTCAAAATTCGGTGGCGGAAGTTTCAGAACTGATTTCTACTACAAGCGGCCAGATCCACAATGTTTCCAGTAATGTTGGAGACATTAACACAATGATCTCAGAGGGAGCAGACAGCATGGGGCAAATCAATCAGTTCTTCACGGAAATTGTAACGGCTATGGGGCAGAATAAATCGTACAATTCAGGAATTGAGGAGGAACTGGAGCAGTTCGCTCATGTAATCGAGGAAATTAATGGGGCCGTCTATAAAGTTGCAGCTTCTTCCCAGCAGTTGACGGAGCTTACGGACTAACAAGTAGCGGGTCAGTACGATTGGATCCGGTTGGTTCTCTGTTGTATGGAAATCATTGAAGCTTGCGTGTGTACCATATAGGACCCGTTGGTTGAACTTTAAGGAGTAAGGAGAAGCCCTCACTAAAAAAATGAGGGCTTCTCCTTATTGGTTATTTATTAACGCTGTGGGTTTACTTCGACCACTTTCTCCTGCTGTACAGGAGTGTTTGATTCTTCTGTGGAATTTTCTGTGAGCTCATCCTTGGCTTCCTGTGCTTTATCTCCGACTTCCTGAAGGTCTTCTCCGGCATCTTTGGCTGTATGGATGATTTCTTCTGATTCTTCTTTAATATCTTTCGCTTTTTCAGCGATTTCTTTTCCTTGGTTATTAAAAACATCCTGGATGGTTGCTGCTGCTTCGCTGACAATGTTTACAACACTGCGGACGCGGGTGACAAGGTCATCTTTTTTAGCGGACGGGTCTTCTTTCACTTCCGAAGCATATCCCGATACGGCATCCTTCGTTGAACGTGTCCCCTCTTTTAATCGTTTTCTTTCAGATGGATCCTTGATAAGGATGATGGCTCCACCGATCAAAGCCCCTGTCAAAATGGCCACAGGCAGCTTTTTGTTTCCTCGCTTTTTAGGTGTTTCTGTTTGCGGCTGATTTACGTTTTGGTTTTCCATTATGATGTTCCCCTTTCGGTGATAAGATTTTTTTGTGCTTCGATACGCATTTTTTCTTTAGTCGCTTGGATGTCTTCATATTGAATTCTACCCGTCTGGTAAAACTCCTCTTTTCTGCGGTCATACTTCATTTTCGTTAGAGAAGGTTCTTTTCTCAAGACTCTGAACATGAGTCCGCCGGCAAAACCTGTGGTGACACCGATGATCCACTCCAGTCCCTTCATGATGACGAGCTTTCCAGCTGAGCGGCTTTTAATGCTTTCCTTTTTTGTGAAAAATAATAAGTTAACGCAAGAGCTCCATAAACACCGCGCCAGCCTTCCTCATTGATTTTCTGTTCTCCTTCGTGGGTGGTCTGTTTTAAAGAATGGGTCATATCCACAAGGGAGGAGGTAATCTTCCTGGATGATTCTCCGATATCACCGACAATATAGAAAAGTGGGCTGAGTGCGCGGATTTTTTCATTGACGTCCTCTAATGTGCCACTACTTTGGTGGAGAACCCCCGTCGTTTCTTTCATGACAGAATCCAACTGCTCAGGAAGCTGATCGACGGTTTTTTTAACTCCACCGAGCACACCTGCCAGATTGTTCAATGCTTTAATGAGAAAGATGGATACGATGGCAAAGGCAATACCGATAATTAGAACACCGATTCCTAAGAAATCCATATAAAAAACCTCACTTCCTTATTGTACTTTTTTTCGTTTCCACTTTAGGTAAAGTTCAATCGCTGCATCTCCCCAGCGGAGGGCTTTTGTGACATTTTCGTCTTTTTCGTGAGAAGCATGGGCAACACTCTCAGAAACTCCCTGTATGGATTGGTTTACGTGGCCGACAGTCGTCCCTACATTGCTTAGGGCATCCATCAGTCCATCAAGGGTTTTTGTCTTGGTTTCAATATCTGAAGCGATATGGTTTGTTTTCTTAAGTAAGCTTTCTGACTCAGTTGTGATCCCCTGCATCTGTCCTTCGACTTTTTCCAGTGTATGTGAAACACTTTTCATCGTACTGGAGGCGGCTTTCAGGGTTTTCACAACGAAAATGGCGATAAATGCAAAGGCAACCGCAATGATGAGTAAACTGATTCCCGCTAATGACATGACTCTTCACCTCTTTTATGATTTAGGAATGTTCTCTACCTTTTTGATAGAGAAAAAGCCGTCGGAGAATCGGTTCTCATCTCCGATCTGACCTCTGAATTTTCTTTTAAAGCTATACCACTAATCTTTTTCATCGAAACACCTGACGGCGAGAAGTTTTTGGAAATAGAAAAACCGATGCAGGTTTTTTTCATCACCTACTCAAAAAGTCCTATATTTGGATAATTACACCTGGTAAGGTTTTTCCATTTATAGTTGGGGGAAATACCTATTTATGCAAGCGCTTACTTATAAAAGTAATAATAAAAAAAGCAATAATAATGAGAATGTATAAAAAAACGTCAAAATTCGACAAAACTTTTCAGAAAATTTTTATTAATAGCAATTGTAAAAGATGTACGCTGATTTTATGATAAATATAGGCAAAAATAAACACGTCATTTTTTGCAACTAAACCTATGAATCTCAAAAAAAAGAAAAAGAGGAGTGATGGTGTGGTCCAAGGTACAACATTAGAGCATGATATTTATTTATTCCATGAAGGAAATCTCCGTTACAGTCACAGACTGCTCGGTGCACATCCAGATGAGAGAAACGGGGAGAAAGGCATCCGTTTTGCTGTCTGGGCTCCCAATGCGGTCCAGGTGAGCGTTGTCGGAATGTTCAACCAGTGGGACGGTCGGGAGCATCCTATGGAAAAAATCAATGATAACGGAATTTGGATCGCCTTCATTCCAGGCCTTGAAAAAGGAACCATTTACAAGTATGAAATTTTAACAGCTCACGGACACCTTCAATTAAAAGCGGACCCCTATGCATTTTCCAGCGAGCTTCGCCCGGATACGGCTTCTGTTGTCTCCCCTTTGGATGACTACTCCTGGGGAGATGGCGAGTGGATGAAGCAGAGGAAGGCGAAGAACCCCTATGAATCTCCGATGTCTATCTACGAGCTTCATCTCGGTTCATGGAAATACATTGAACCTGAGGTTTTCTATAACTACAGGGATTATGCAGACATGGTCATCCCATACGTCAAAGAACTGGGATATACCCACATCGAACTTCTCCCTTTGACAGAACATCCTTTTGACCGCTCCTGGGGTTATCAGGCAACAGGATATTATGCTGTAACCTCCCGATACGGAACGCCGGATGATTTCAAATATTTTGTCGACCAGTGTCATAAATATGGAATCGGTGTCATATTGGACTGGGTGCCTGGGCATTTCTGTAAAGACGCTCACGGGCTGCGAAGGTTCGATGGAGAAGCTCTCTATGAATATGCCAATCCTGGGAAAGCAGAGAAGACCCAATGGGGGACGCTGACCTTCGACTTTGCCAGGAACGAAGTGCAGAGCTTTTTAATTTCGAATGCCATTTACTGGTTGAAAGAATACCACTTGGATGGTTTGAGGGTCGATGCCGTTGCCAGCATGCTGTATTTAGATTTCGGCAAGGAAGACGGCGAATGGGAACTGAATGAATATGGGGGGCGTGAAAACCTCGAAGCTGTCTCTTTCATAAAGAAAATGAACGAAGCGATCTTTGAAGAAACCCCGGATGTGTTAATGATGGCGGAAGAGTCCACCTCATGGCCGCTCGTCAGTGCACCGACCTACATCGGGGGTCTAGGCTTCAATTATAAATGGAACATGGGCTGGATGAATGACATGCTTAAGTATATGGAGATGGATCCGGTTCACCGGAAGTACCACCATAACTTGATTACTTTCTCTTTGTTCTATGCTTTTTCCGAGAATTTTGTATTACCGATTTCTCATGATGAGGTCGTTCATGGTAAGAAATCGTTACTCAATAAAATGCCGGGTGATTACTGGCAGAAGTTCGCGAACCTGCGGGCTTTTCTCGCCTATATGTATGCCCACCCAGGGAAGAAACTCATGTTCATGGGAGGTGAATTCGGACAGTTCGATGAATGGAAAGATTTAGAAGACCTGGATTGGGAGCTATTGGATTATGATTCCCACGCCTCCATATTGGATTATACGAAACAGTTGCACCAATTGTATCAAGATATGCCTGCGTTATGGGAACTCGATCATAAGGAAGAGGGCTTCATGTGGATCGATGCCAATAACTATGAGCAGAGCATTATTTCATTTGTCCGTAACAGCCGTACGTCGAACGACCAACTGGTGGTCGTCTGCAATTTCACTCCCGAAGTCTATCACGATTACAAAGTCGGAGTACCGAAACACGGCTCATATAAAGAAATCTTTTCGAGCGACGCGGAACATTTCGGAGGTTCCGGGCAGACGAACGGCCTGCCTATTGATAGTGTACCTTCCCCATGGCAAGGACAGGATCAGCATATTTCCATGACGATTCCCCCGCTCGGTGTGAGCTTCTTGAAAAGAACTTCAGTATCCAAGGAGGAAAATCATGAAAAATAAAGAATGTGTAGCTATGCTTCTAGCTGGTGGCCAAGGTACCCGGCTGAAGTCATTAACCAAACAAATCGCAAAGCCTGCCGTCTACTTTGGCGGTAAATATAGAATCATAGACTTTCCATTGAGCAATTGTACGAATTCAGGAATTGATACGGTCGGTGTCCTTACCCAATACGAACCTTTAATTTTAAACGATTACATTGGGATTGGCGATACATGGGATCTTGACCGTAAATTTGGCGGTGTTTCTGTTCTCCCGCCTTTCATGCAGGCTGAAGGTGGCGGGTGGTATACAGGAACAGCCAATGCCATTTACCGTAACCTGAAGTTCTTGAACCAGTATGATCCGGAACACGTGTTAGTCCTCTCCGGTGACCATATTTATAAAATGGATTATGGTGCCATGCTTGATTACCATAAAGGGTCCGGTGCTGACGCTACGATATCAGTGATCGAAGTCCCTTGGGAGGATGCCAGCCGCTTTGGCATCATGAATACAGATGAGGATGGCAGAATTACGGAATTTGATGAGAAACCTGAGAATCCGAAGAGCAACCTGGCGTCCATGGGTGTTTATATTTTCCGTTGGGATGTATTGAAACAATATCTGCTGGAGGATGCGGAAAAGGAAAATTCCTCCCATGACTTCGGTAAAGACATCATCCCAGCTCTTCTTTACGATTATAAAAAATTGATGGCTTATACATTCGATGGATATTGGAAGGATGTTGGTACGGTCGACAGTCTGTGGGAAGCGAATATGGACCTGTTGAAACGAGATCCTGACTTGGATTTGAACGATCCAAGGTGGCGGATCTACTCAAAAAATCCGAACCAGCCGCCTCAATATATCGCACCAGGCGCTCATGTGAGAAATGCCTTGATCAATGAGGGTTGCAGGATCAAGGGGACCGTAGATACATCGATCATTTTCTATGGTGTCCACGTCGATGAATCCTCAGTGGTTAAAGACAGTGTCATCATGCCTGATGTGAAAATCGGAAAAAATGTAAAAATCCATCGGGCCATTATTTCGAAAGGAAGTGTCATCGAAGATGGGACAGTGATCGGGGACCCATCACCAGACAGTGAAATAACACTCGTGGCAGATGAGGGGAGTGTCCTTGCCACAAGTTATGCTACCAATAGTTAAAGGGAGGATTTTATGGATCGTATAGCAGGAATCATAAATTTGGATCATGAACAAGATATGTTGGATGAATTGACTTATTTCCGCTGTGGCGCTGCTGTTCCATTTGCAGGGCGTTACCGTATGATCGACTTCGCCATTTCAAATATGACCAATTCCCGGATTGAATCCGTTGCGGTATTCGCTCGGAGGAAATACCGTTCATTAATGGATCATTTAGAGCAGGGAAAAGCGTGGGACTTGGACCGCAAGCGTGGTGGGTTGTTCATTCTTCCACCAGATTGGAACGATCCGACGGACATTTCCCGAGGGGATTTGCAACATTTCCATAACAACATCGATTTTATTAATCGTACGCTGGCTGAATATATTGTTGTGTCAGGTTCCCAGCACATCTGTAATATCAATTATCAAGATGTCCTTCAGGAGCATAAAAACTCAGGGGCAGACGTGACCGTTGTCTATAAGAAAGTGAATGAGCTCTATCCTGAGCATCAGCAAGCCCATAAATTAGACGTCGATGAAAACAACCGCGTAACGGCGATCCATAACGATCACAGCAGTCAGAATGTGTATATGGATATGTATATCATTGAAAAAGATCTTTTGTACCGACTCATTGAGAAATGCATAGCTCATGGATGCTCTCACTTCTTCCTTGATGGAATCAAAGCCCAGCTGCCTGATATCAACATCCATGCGTATGAGTATCATGGCGGCCATGCGTTGATCAATTCCGTAGAAAGTTACTACCGAAACAGTGCGAAACTTTTGAATGCAGAAGAACATGATGAGCTTTTCAAAGATGATGCTCCTGTCTTCACGAAGATTAAAAATGAAGCACCGTCCAATTATACGGCTACATCAAACGTTTCGAATACGATGGTGGCGAATGGGTGTGTAATTGAAGGCCACGTAGAAGACAGCATCCTTTTCCGTGGGGTGAAAGTCGGAGAAGGAGCAGTCATTAAAAATTCCATCATTATGCAGCGCTGTGAAATTGAAAGCAATGCTGTATTGGAAAACGTCATTCTTGATAAAGACTGCAACATTTCAAACGGGAAGACATTAATTGGTGCACCGGAAAAACCGTTTGTCGTAGCGAAACGAAGAACAATGTAATACCCCTAAGGGAAGGGACTGTCCGGACTTCATCACTCTGACAGTCCTTTTCATGTAATGAGCGCATACGTGATGTCTTGAACATACAACCATTAAAAAAGGAGTGGGTCAAACGTGAATGTATTAATGATAGGTTCTGAATGTACCCCTTTTATTAAAACGGGAGGACTCGCTGATGTTTTGGGTTCTCTGCCACATGCTCTGAAAAAACAAGGGGCGGATGTGCGAGTTATTCTGCCGAAATATGAGAATATGGATGATCATTGGAAGAATCAGATGGAGCACCTGGGTGAATTGAATGTTACCCTTGGCTGGCGTAATCAATATGCAGGGATTGAATATATCAACTACGATGGAATCCCTGTGTATTTCATAGATAACGAGTATTATTTCAAGCGATCCAACCTGTATGGATATGATGATGAGGCAGAGAGGTTTGTATTTTTCAATCGTGCAGTCATGGACTGGATCTGCGAGATGGAATGGACGCCGGATGTTCTCCACTGCCATGATTGGCAGACAGGTTTAATCCCGGTGTATTTACATACCCACTATAAAGAAGTTGAAAAACTTCAAGGTATGAAAACGGTTTTCACCATCCATAATTTGAAGTATCAAGGTGTTTTCGCCCAATCCGTTCTCCATGATTTGATGGACTTTGATGAGAACATGATGACCGAAGATGCTTTTGAATTTTTCGGAGATATCAATTTTATGAAGGGTGCCTTGAATTACGCGGATTTCATTACAACCGTGAGTGAAACTTACGCAAAAGAGATTCAAACCCCTTATTATGGGGAAAACCTAGACGGAGTCCTACGAAAGCGGACGGATGAATTGATCGGAATTGTCAACGGCATCGACGATCATAACTATAACCCTATGAAAGACGAGGCTTTGGCTTTTCCTTTTCGCAGTTCTTTAATTAAAAAAGCTCAGAACAAAATGTGGCTTCAGGCAGAGCTTGGGTTACCGGTCAGGAAAGATGTACCGATGATTGGCATCGTTTCCAGGCTGGTGGAGCAGAAAGGATTCGATTTGATCGGGAGGGTCATTGATGAGCTGTTGTATCATGATGACGTCCAGATCGTTCTGCTAGGTACAGGAGAATATCAATACGAGCAGATGCTTCAGTGGGCCCAGCAAAGACACCCTGAGAAGATGTCTACGAATATCCGTTTTTCAGAACCTTTTTCCAGACAGATTTATGCAGCGAGCGATCTTTTCCTTATGCCTTCCCGGTTCGAACCATGTGGCATCGGCCAGCTGATTGCGTTACGCTATTTAGCCGCCCCTATTGTAAGGGAAACAGGAGGACTCGCGGACACCGTCCAGCCATATAATGAAGAGACTGGAGAAGGCAACGGGTTTACGTTTTCCAACTACAACGCCCATGACATGCTGTACACCATACGCAGAGCGCTCGAATTCTATCAGGAACCTGCTGCTTGGCAGAATCTAGTGAAAAATATTTGTAAGAGTAAGTTCACATGGAAAAACTCTGCTGATCAGTATATGGACCTTTATCAATCCATGTTCCGTTAGCAGCGGTGATAGGAGGAACCTTCATGGTGATGTTCAGTGACAAGGAAGAATTCAAGTCGGAGTTCCAAGCACAGTTGGAACGTAAATTTGGAAAAACCATGGATACAGCGTCCGAATTCGATACGTACCGGGCGCTTGGGTCTTTGATCCGTGAAAAGATCAATAAAGATTGGCTGAAGACAAATCAATCCTACAAGACGAATAAGACGAAGCAGGTCTATTATTTCTCTATGGAATTTTTAATGGGGCGTCTCCTGGGTAACAATCTGTTGAATCTTGATAATCTTTCACTCGTGGAAGAAGGTTTAAAGGACCTTGGGCTCTCTTTGTCTGAACTTGAAAAAAAAGAGAGCGACGCGGGACTTGGTAATGGAGGTTTAGGACGATTAGCTGCTTGTTTTCTTGATTCTCTAGCATCCTTGGAACTGGCTGGGCATGGCTATGGGATCAGGTATCGTTATGGAATGTTCGATCAGCATATCATGGACGGTAAACAAGTGGAATTCCCGGATTATTGGCTTTCACAAGAATTCATGTGGGAAGTTCGTCGTCCGGAAGATGCGATTGAAGTGCGTTTCGGAGGACACGTTTCCTCAACAAGAGATAAAGATGGAAAGCTCCATTTTAAATATGAGAACTATGAACCGATCCAAGCCGTCCCTTATGATGTACCGGTGGTCGGTTACCATAATGATACAGTCAATACTCTGAGGCTCTGGTCCGCCGAGCCCAGTGTGGAAGATACAATGACGAAGGCTGAACATCAGGGGATCTTCGGACACTTTTTGGAACATAAACGATCTCTTGAGTCCATTTCGGATTTTCTATATCCTGATGACTCCACGGAAGAAGGAAAACGGCTTCGTCTGAAACAGGAGTACTTTTTAGTCTCTTCTGGCGTGCAATCCGTTGTGCGTTCATTTGAGAGGCTTGGGTTGCCATGGTCTTCTTTCCCTGACAAAGTGGCGCTTCATATCAATGATACCCATCCGGCCCTTGTCATTCCTGAATTGATGAGAATTCTTATGGATGAAAAAGGTATTGGATGGGAAGAAGCCTGGGATATTACACAAGCTTCCGTATCCTATACGAACCATACGACGTTGAGCGAGGCTCTCGAGTCATGGCCGGTGGGGCTTGTACGGGATCTCCTGCCGAGAATATTCATGATCATTCATGAGATTAATGAGAGGTTCTGTCAGGCTTTATGGAAAACATACCCTGGAGAATTCGACCGGATTGCCGATTTGGCGATTGTTGCGGATGGTCAAGTGAAGATGGCACATTTAAGTATAGTGGGCAGCCACAGCATCAACGGGGTAGCTAAACTCCATACGGATATTTTGAAAGAAAGGGAAATGAAACGGTTTTACAATACATTTCCTGAACGCTTTAATAACAAAACGAATGGGATTACCCACCGGCGATGGCTTATGCATGCCAACCGCTCTTTGAGCTCTGTGATTACAGAAGCGATTGGGGAAGAGTGGATGAAAGAACCGCAACAATTGTCACGCCTGCTTGACCGTAAAGATGACCTTGCATTTCTTGACCGTCTCCATGAAATCAAACATGAGAATAAAAAGGATTTTGCCCGCTGGGTGAAAAACACCCAAGGAATAACGGTCGATCCGAATTCCATTTTCGATGTGCACATCAAGCGGCTTCATGGGTACAAACGACAACTGCTTAACGCTCTTCATATTATGCATTTATACAATGAACTGAAGTCGGACCCGACCCTTGATATCGTTCCGAGAACCTTCTTCTTCGGGGCAAAAGCCGCACCGAGCTATCACTTTGCGAAGAAAGTAATTCAACTGATCAACCGTATTGCATCTGTGGTCAACAACGACCCTGATGTGAGGGATTATATAAAAGTCGTGTTCCTTCCAAATTATTCGGTTTCTATTGCAGAAAAAATCATACCGGCTAGTAACGTCAGTGAACAAATCTCAATGGCCACAAAAGAAGCGTCAGGAACAGGGAATATGAAGTTCATGATGAACGGCGCCTTGACTCTAGGGACGATGGACGGGGCGAATGTGGAAATCCATGACCTCGTGGGAGATGAAAACATTTACATTTTCGGTTTAAGGTCTGATGAGGTGTGGGACTATTACCGCAACGGATCCTATTCTTCCCGGGCCGTTTATGAAAATGATGAACGTGTCAGACATACCCTTGACCAACTTATCCACTACAGCCCGTTTTCGAAAGGTGAAACTGATTTTCAAGACATTTACGACGCCCTTCTCACTTATAACGATGAGTACTTTGTACTGAAAGATTTTGCAAGTTATTTAATGGCACAGCGAAAAGTGAGCCAGGATTACCAGCGTAAACGTCAATGGAACTTAAAGAGCCTTGTTAATATTTCTCAATCCGGTGTTTTCTCTAGCGACCGGACAATCCAGGAGTATGCTCGTGATATTTGGGACCTTCAACGTGTAAAAACATTGAAGTGAGGTATTTTTTAGGGGGACGGATGTGTGAGACAAAAGGAGATGTATCACAATAGTTTTGAAGAATCTTATCGAGAGCCTTTCGGTGCTGCACCGAAGGGTTCTCCTGTTACACTCAAAATCGACATCAGCGACCGATACAGAGTATCCCATGTCATCCTTCATTACATCTTAGACCGCACCGACGATGAGAAGACGAAGGAAATGGATCTTCACAGTCAGGAACATCAGCAGGTCTCTTATGAAACGACCATCCGTATGCCGGATACGCCCCAGCTTATATGGTATTTCTTCGAAGTTGTATTAGAAGATCAGACGCTTTTTTACGGGCGGGAAAAAAGCTATGAAAGCGGCGATGGAGAGGTGTATGATCATATTCCTCCATCCTGGCAGATCACGGTATACGACCCTTCCTACAAAACTCCAGATTGGTGGAAAAACGCGACGATGTATCAAATTTTCCCTGACCGATTTTATTCAGCTGGGGATTTAGAGATGGAAAAGGCTCCTGAAACGAGTCTTGTGCACGCTCATTGGGAAAATGACCCGGTTTACATCCGTAATGAACGGGGAGAAGTGATCCGGTGGGATTTTTTTGGAGGGAATCTCAAGGGCATTACAGAGAAACTGGATTACATCCAATCTCTTGGAGTGTCTGTCCTTTACTTGAACCCGATTTTTGAAGCGGAGAGTAATCACCGGTATGATACAGGTGATTACCATAAAGTAGACCCCCTCTTAGGCACGAAAGAAGATTTGGAAACATTGATCAGTGAAGCTGCAGCCAAAGGCATTGAAATAATGCTCGACGGGGTGTTCAGTCATACCGGGAGCAACAGTATCTATTTCAACAGAGAAAGTAAATATGATTCATTGGGGGCTTATCAGTCAAAGAACTCCCCTTACTACACGTGGTACACCTTTCATCATTATCCGGACGAATATGATGCCTGGTGGGGAGTGGGGACTCTGCCTACCTTGAATAAAGAAAACGAAGCGTATCAAAACTTCCTCGTTCACAATGACGACAGTGTCATTAAAACGTGGCAGAAATCCGGCATGAACCATTGGCGTCTCGATGTTGCTGATGAATTGACCGATGATCTCATCAGTCAAATTTATCGACAGCTGAAGCAGAACAATGAGAATAGCGTCCTGCTCGGTGAGGTGTGGGAGGATGCCTCCAACAAAACAGCCTATGGAAAAAGGCGTGATTACTTTTTGGGTGGTGTTCTGGATTCTGTGATGAACTACCCGATGCGTCGCATCATGCTGGATTTCATGAAAGGCGAAATGGATGCTTATGCGGTTCACAGACGTCTTATGACTTTATGTGAACATTACCCTAAGGAATACTTCTACGCACTCATGAACATGCTTTCCAGCCATGATGTAGAACGGATTTTAACAATGTTGAAAGACTATCTCCCAGATGATTTTGGTGGAGATGAAAAAGATAAGCTCATCATTAAGCAAGTCAAAGCCCTCAGTTTATGGATTTATGCCTTTCCAGGCGTTCCATCCCTTTATTATGGTGATGAAGCAGGAGTGACTGGGGGAGCGGACCCGGATAATCGCAAGCCTTATCCATGGGGCAGGGAAGATCAGGAACTGATGGATTGGTATAAGAAAATCGGGCAGTGGCGGAATGAACATACAGCTCTTCGAACGGGACACTGGAAATCGTTCACTCTCGATTATGATGTCATCGGTTTTGAACGCTGGACGGATGACGGAGTGGACCATTTCAACGGAGAAGCTTCTAATGAACGGATTCTTTATCTATTCAACCGTCACACGAGAAAAAGCATAGAAATCAATCTTCCTATTCAAAAAGGGAAGTGGCAGCATTTAGAGAACAAAAAACGTATTTTCAGCTCTAAGAACAATGTCTTAACGATTCAATTAGAACCGTGTGAAGCGATGTTGTTACGTTTGATGAAATAGGAGGGAAAAGCGATGGGGTTTTTAGATGGTCTTATGGGGAATGCAAGTCAAGTGGATGTAGATAAACTGGAAAGAGAGCTGGAGGATATCCTCATTGAAGGAGAGGCGATCCAAAGTGGATATAAGGTGTTGAGAGACTCTTTCATTTTTACAGATCGGCGATTACTGCTGATTGACAAACAAGGCATGACGGGGAAGAAAGTAGAATATCACTCGATTCCATATAAAAGCATTACGCATTTCAGCGTGGAAACAGCCGGAAGCTTCGATTTGGATTCTGAACTAAAAATCTGGCTCTCAGGATCAAATGAGCCGATCGGAAAACTGTTCAAGAAAGATAGTCCAATTGAAGAAGTCCAACAAACCCTTGCCACTTATGTTCTATAAATGTTTCACGTGAAACAATTCTGAAAATAAGCCTGGAGCAAAGGTTCCCGGCTTATTTTTTTATGCTTGGATCTGTTAAAGTTCAGTGTTGATATTTGCATCAACGGATGGAAGTGACCATGAATGATAGGATGGTAAAAGGGGGTTTATTTCCAATTGTCGAAACCTTTAGATGATCTACTTTTACGATTTCGAGATGTTTCCGGGTTCGTTATCGTGTGGAGTGCCGAGCTCCTTTCTCCCACGGGAGTCTCCCAGCTTCCCAATCCCCCCATTCCAAGAGGGGGGAAACGAACCCCTTTACCAACGTTGGATGGTCTTCCACTATCCCGGTGTGTAGGCATAAAACGCTATGTAGCAAGCTTTCCGGGTTCGAATACCTCGGTTTGGGCGTATGATCCTTATCCTCTCACCAACTAGAATAGCTGATGATTCATGAAGGGGTTTCGAGACACTGATCTAGCTAAGGGGCGGAGGGGGGGTGGCGAGACTCCTATCTTAAGTGTTTAGGCGTCTCGTTCAGCGGCGTATGGACTGGACTGAGCTGGAGGAGATAAAGGAAACACGAAGAACGAAGGGAATCGATGTTGACTTATCGTACAGAAGCGAGGGAAGTCTCACTAGCCGCTAGGCGCATAAACCGGATATCTATGAGGAAAAGAGTGCTGGGTGAGACCCGCAAGTCGTAAGCCTGAGGAGGCTCACCGCGCTCCCGCGGAAAGCGAGTCATCCCCCGCAGTCCCAAACTACCGCACAAGCATCTCGAAATAAAGTCTTCAAGAAAAGGGAGCTTTCGTTAAATAAGCCCAATATAAAAAAAGGGTCTTCCATTAAATTGGAAGACCCTTTTTTGCAGTAATATCAACACTAAACTTTAACAGAGCCTTTTGCTTAAATGAAAAGATGGTGCAGTGATTTTCTATCTGGTTCCGTAAGAGAATTTCAGAGATAACCCTAATTGACTTTTTCTGTTGAAGTGACATCAATAAGTTCAATGTTGTCATGCTCTTATAGCCATACACTTCTAAAAGCGTGGGAGGGTTAAAGAATAGGTTTTCACAACATTCTCGAATATACACCAAAAATCTAAAAATTCCATATAAATTTGAATTTTTGGTCTGATTAGCGCATCATTAGTAATAAATATATACTGTTAAACAACAATGAAAGCGTTATCAAAATGAGGTGTGGACATGAAGCTTGAATTGGCTCATAAGCAAACGACAGGCTTAGTAATGACAACAAAAATGCGTCAAGCAATCACGATGCTTCAATGGAATTCTGCTGAGCTGTGGGAACAAATTCAGCAGGAAGTCTATGAAAATCCCATTCTTACGTTGGAATCACCAGTCGGACCCTCCCATCACCACAGAGAAGCTTATCACGACCCCATCGACCAAATCGTTCCTGATAAAAAAAGCTGGAGAGACGGTTTGGTGGAGCAGGCAGGCTGGTTGAATATTGATCGTACATTGAAAAAAGCACTCTTATTTTTAATCGGAAATATAGATGATCAAGGGTTTTGTCGGATTTCTGAAGAAGAAGCGGCCCTTCAGACCGGTCAATCATTAGTTGTGATTAAGCGAGCAAGACGGTTGTTAATGCAGTTTGAGCCAATGGGAATCGGGTGTTTGAACTTCAAGGAGTTCCTGCTCTTACAAGTGGAGGAGGATCACCCGGATTCTTCCGTGCTATCGGTTTTGATAGAGAATCATTTGGAAGACCTTGCTACTGAGAATTTTATGAAGGTTGCTCAAGAGTTGGAAATAGAGGAACAGGTGGTTATCGATTCATTGAAAATTATTCAGTCTCTGGAACCACGCCCTCTTCTGATCGAGCATGGTCCGGAGAATATTCCGGCCATGCCTGATTTAATCGTAGAGAAGAATGAGGGGGGATATGTGTTACGTACGCCTTTTCAAGTAGGGGGACAAATCAAGTGGGATGAGCAGTTGGTTACCATGTATAAAGAAGGTAGTGAAGCTCATGAGTACTTGGATGCCTGCTTTAAGAAAGCACAATGGCTTCTCCAAAGCATTGAACAACGCCAGAACACCATTTTGAGAGTGGCCGAATTCATTATCAAACATCAGCAGGCATTCTTGAGCGGAGGTCCTTTAAAACCTTTAACTTTAAAAAAAGTCGCCAGGAAACTCGGCGTACACGAATCTACGATCAGCCGTGCTGTTGCTAATAAAGTGCTACAGACACCAAAAGGCCTGTACGAGTTGAAAAGTTTTTTCGGCACGGGATACCAATCTGCGGATGGAGGAGAGTTTTCAGCTTCGCATGTTAAGGGGTTGATTAAAGAAATGATTCAAAAGGAAGATCCTTTGAAAGCTCTATCCGATCAGAAAATGGCCACAGAATTAAAGGAAAAACACCATGTGAAGGTCTCCCGCCGAACTGTTGCAAAATACCGGGAGTCTCTTCACTTTCCATCTTCATCAAAACGAAGAGCTTCCGCACGCGAGGGGCTTTCTCCCGTTCTGTTGCATTCCTAGGTTAGTTCCCTTAAAAAAAGGGGATAGTCTAGTAGATGATGGATGAGGAGGAGTCACTGGTGAAAAAAATTGTATCGTATGCTAAAGATGTTTTTGCTGAATTTCAAAAAGATAACATTCCGTTATTAGGTGCTGCCCAGGCCTATTATTATTTGTTATCAATCGTCCCTCTGTTGATTTTGGTATTATCGATACTCCCCTACTTGAACATAGAAGCTGAAACGGCCATTCAGGCGATGAGTAACGTCATCCCAAGTGATACAGCACAAGTTTTCAGGGAGAATATTGTAGCAGTTGTGGAGCAGCCTAGCGGAGGCTTATTGACAGTAGGTATACTAGGGACGCTGTGGTCTGCGTCTAGTGGGATCAACGCTTTCATCCAGTCTTCCAATCTAGCATACAATGTGGAAGAAACAAGGTCATTCATCAAAGTCCGCCTGTTGTCCATCGCCTTGACGGTAGGAATGATTCTGGCGATTATCGTAGCTTTGGTGCTTCCTGTTTTTGGTCAGCTTTTGATTGATATGGTCAACCTGCCCTCTCAGACGGCTATTCTTCTTCAAGTAATCCGCTGGACGTTGAGTATTGTTGTAATCGGAGCGGTTCTTATGGCCCTTTACCATTTTGCTCCGAACAAGAACATTCCTTTTAAACATATCCTTCCAGGGGCAGTGATTACTGCTGTACTTTGGCAATTGATATCCCTGGGCTTCTCTTTTTATGTCAGTAATTTTGGTAATTACTCGGCGACTTATGGCAGCCTGGGAGGGATTATCATCTTGATGTTATGGTTCTTCCTCACAGGAATTATCCTTATGGTAGGTGCTGAAATTAATGTCATCTACCACCGCAGGCATGGAAGTGACAAAACAAAAGCAGCTTGATTCTGGACCTAAAAAAGTCCCGGATACCTTTAAGTGGTATCCGGGACTTTTTTATTTGAGTGGAAGTTGGATTTGATACTTACTCAGCAGTTCAGTCAAAGTAGGAATCCGGTAAGGTCCTCGGCCCATTACCGGTTCTGCTTGGAAAAGAGATTCCAAAATAGCTTCCTCTGTCGCTTCTCCTGCAGCTTCAAAAGCTGCCTCTATTTCCTCTTCATGCATCATGGAATAAGACTGAAGATTTTCTGTGCTGTGGTGTGTGATGTTCCAAGCGGTGGAAAATCCAAGAACCACATCTCCACTGCCATTTCCAATGATCGACCCTGTCCTGGATAACCCCGTCACTGTCCTTTTACATATTCGTTTTAATTGACGGCCTGAGACGGGAATATTGTCGCGACTACGATCATGATGGAACCTCTATCCTTTACATTCCTCGGCTCTATATAGCTCTGAAGTTTTTCCCCGAGGGGGTATCCCTTCACCCTAAAGTCTTTTAACCGTCCAAAATTAGTGAGTGCCAAAACTCCAAGCGTATAATCCCCGTGTGTAAGGGAGACCTTTCTTGAAGAGGAACCGATTCCTCCCTTCATGGAGTAACAAACCATACCACGGCCCGCCCCTACGCTCCCTTC
The DNA here is from genome assembly GCF_056158545.1 of Halobacillus sp. ABR2_026. Lineage (NCBI taxonomy): Bacteria > Bacillati > Bacillota > Bacilli > Caryophanales > Bacillaceae > Halobacillus > Halobacillus sp. ABR2_026. Next base: position 3,756,359 of record NZ_JBSWTM010000001.1, on the reverse strand, counting down.
AGAGAACGATGGGCGAGCTTTCGAGATCGCTTGTAATACATCTTCTTTACTTACGGATTGGGCGCGGATGTCATTGATATACATATCATTGCATTCACCGATGACTGGATTTACGGTTCCAGTTGTTCGACCGATTTCTGGATTTTCTTTCAAAGAGTAAGCGACCAGTGCATCATAGGCAGATCCTACGGCGAAAGTGTTCGTCAATACAATCGGTGTTTCTAGTGTTTCCAACTCTTCAAGCTGAACTGTCCCTGCTGTCTTACCGAAGCCATTGATGATATGAGAAGTCGCGAGCATCTTTTTTTGAAAAAGGTTACCTTGATGAGGAAGAATTGCGGTTACACCTGTTTGGGTATGGCCTTTATCCAATGTGTGATGACCCACCGTCACACCAGGCACATCTGTGATTTGATTTCGTTCTCCTACATGTAAGGAACCTATAGTGAACCCCTGTTTTCTTATGGATGAATTCATCGTAACACCTCCCTCTTCTTTATTCGAAAAGCTTCCCGATATATCCTTTTCATTGCATGTTCATACGATAGATAGCTTGAATATGCATACACCCTTTATCTTTCTGTTTTTTTCTGCATAAAGCAAGCATATGTGAAAAAAATTATTCGATTTTCCAAATTTTATTGATTGCGCTTACATCCTTTTAATATTCGGGTTTCTATGGAATATGAATTGTCGGATTTTCGTGAAAATTCAGCGTATGACCCTGATGGAAGAGTGATTCTTCAAGTCTTTCATGCTATACTAGTAAGAAACTGAAAAGACAGAATTTTTTAATATTTGCCTTTGACCTACAAGAATATGTCCGCTAGGGGGAGAAAATATGCAAAAACACGGATATCCTGTTCCGCAGGGGCTATATCATCCGGAAAATGAGCATGAAGCTTGTGGTATCGGAGTGATTGCCAACATCGATGGAACGAAGAGTCACAGTATTGTAGAGAATGCCATCACTATTCTATGTAACTTAGAGCACCGTGGTGGACAATCCGCTGATGTCAGTACAGGAGATGGGGCTGGAATACTGACTCAGATCCCTCATCATTTCTTCGAAGCACAATGTGAAAAGGAAGATATTTACCTGCCGGAAGCAGGAAAATATGGTATCGGGATGATCTTTTTTCCAGAGGATCATGAAACGAGAACTCATTGTATGAAGACATTCGAGCAAATCGTCGCTGAAGAAGGTCAGAAATTCTTAGGCTGGCGTACGGTACCGGTTAACGATTCGTTCGTTGGGGAAGATGCGAAGAAAACCAAACCTTTCATTCGTCAAGCATTCGTAGCTCCAGCTGAAAACATTCACAACCAAATGGACTTGGAGCGTCGTTTGTACATCATTCGTAAACGGGCGGAAATCGAGATCGCCGGAAAAGATGGGTACGATGACTTTTATATTAGCAGTTTGTCATCAAACACGATCGTATATAAGGGGATGCTGATTCCTGAACAATTGGATTCCTTCTATATTGATTTGAATCACCCGGATTTCAAAACGGCCCTCGCTTTAGTGCATTCCCGCTTTAGTACGAACACCTTCCCGAGCTGGAAACGTTCGCACCCGAACCGATTCACGATTCATAATGGAGAATTCAATACATTGCGGGGCAATGTGAATTGGATGAGAGCACGCCAGGAACTTTGCAACTCTGAATATTTCAGTGAAGAAGATTTGCAGAAGCTCCTGCCTGTCATCGATTCCAATGGCAGTGACTCTTCTATGTTTGATAATGCTTTTGAATTCTTATATCTATCCGGCCGTTCACTCGCTCATACTGCTATGATGATGGTCCCGGAGCCTTGGTCGAATGATGAAACCATACAAGAAGATAAAAAGAATTTCTACGAGTATCATAGTTGTTTAATGGAACCATGGGACGGTCCGGCTGCCCTTGCCTATACGAATGGGAAGCAAATAGGGGCTTGCCTTGACCGTAACGGTTTACGTCCTGCTCGTTATTATGTAACAAAAGATGGAATGATTGTCCTCGGATCCGAAGTAGGAGCCCTTGATATTTTCGCAGACGATATTTTGTATAAAGACCGCCTTGCACCAGGAAAAATGCTGCTCGTGGATCTAGAAGAAGGCAAGATTATTCCAGATGATGAAATTAAGCTTCAGATAGCACAGGAACATCCATATAAGGAATGGATCGAAGAGAATAAATTTGACTTGGAAGACCTTCCGGAGCCTATGACCGAACACCGCCCAGTCGATCAATTGATTGATCAGCAACTTGCTTTCGGTTATACCACAGAAGAGTTGAATAAAATCCTTATGCCGATGGTCAATGAGAAGAAGGACCCGGTCGGTTCTATGGGATATGATTCCCCTCTTGCGGTCCTGTCCAAAAAACCACAATTGTTATACAGCTACTTTAAGCAGTTGTTCGCTCAAGTAACGAATCCACCTATTGATGCTATTCGTGAAAAATTGATCACCATGGTGGAAACGACTATTGGAGCAGAGGGAAATTTGGTGGATCCGAAACCGGAAAGCTGCCGTCAAATCCGTTTGCAAACACCGATCTTGACGAACCGTGAACTTGAGAAGCTCCGCCAGCAGGATATAGATGGATTCGAGGCTCGAACACTTTCCATTTTGTTCGATGCAAAAGAAGGCGGCTTAAAACCTGCCCTTGATCGTTTATGCGATGAAGCGGACGCAGCGGTAGAAAGCGGGGCTACACTGCTCGTGCTCTCAGACCGTGGCATTGGTGAATCGTTTGCTGCGATTCCATCCCTGCTTGCTGTCTCTGGGCTGCACCATCATTTGATTCGAAAAGGGACCCGCACGAAAGTAAGCTTGCTGATTGAATCCGGAGAAGCGCGGGAGGTCCATCACTTCGCGACACTTCTCGGCTACGGAGCCGAAGGAATCAATCCTTACCTTGCGTATGAATCCTTGAGAGATTTATTGGATCGTAACTTGCTGGAAGCGGAGTCGCATGAGGGGGCTGTTCAAACCTATATCCATTCGGCAACCGACGGGATCATCAAGGTGCTTTCCAAGATGGGGATCTCCACTATTCAAAGTTATCGTGGAGCTCAGATTTTTGAAGCCGTCGGCATTCATAAAAATGTCATCGACCAGTACTTCACGCGTACAGCATCCCGACTGGGCGGAATCGGTCTTGATATCATTGAAAAAGAAGTACTCATGCGACACGAATTGGCATATGGAGAAACACGTGGTTCAAACCGTACCCTTGAAGCAGGAGATGAATACCAGTACCGCCACAATGGGGAAGACCACCAGTACAACCCGCAGACGATTGCGACGTTGCAGCATGCCTGCCGTTCCAATGACTATGAGTTATTCAAACAATATTCGAAGATGCTGACGGATGAGAAGAATAACTTACAGTCTCTTCGTGGATTGCTTTCTTTCAAGGAACGCCCTTCCATACCAATTGAAGAGGTGGAATCTGTAGAAGATATTTGCAGAAGATTCAAGACTGGAGCAATGTCGTTCGGTTCAATCAGTGAAGAGGCTCATGAAGCTTTAGCGATTGCGATGAACCGAATCGGAGGAAGGAGTAACTCCGGAGAAGGCGGAGAAAATCCTGATCGATTCACCCCTGAAGAAAATGGTGATTTGAAACGAAGCGCTATCAAACAGGTGGCGTCCGGACGTTTCGGTGTTAACAGTCACTACCTTGTCAATGCCGATGAAATCCAAATCAAGGTCGCTCAGGGTGCGAAGCCTGGTGAAGGAGGACACCTTCCTGGTAAAAAGGTGTATCCATGGGTGGCAGAAGTGCGTGGTTCTACTCCAGGAGTTGAACTCATCTCACCACCTCCTCACCACGATATATATTCCATCGAGGATTTGGCTGAGCTGATTTATAACTTGAAAAACGCCAACCCTAAAGCCCGCATCAGTGTGAAGCTTGTATCAGCTGTCGGTGTCGGGACAATCGCAGCCGGTGTTGCAAAAGGGCGCGCCGATCTTGTATTGATCAGCGGATATGATGGTGGGACAGGTGCCGCTCCAAGGACAAGTATTAAGCATACCGGTCTCCCATGGGAGATCGGTCTTGCCGAAACACATCAAACGCTCGTACTCGACCGCCTGCGTGACCGGATTGTCGTGGAAACCGATGGGAAAATGATGACCGGACGCGATGTTGTGGTCGCCTCCTTATTGGGAGCAGAAGAGTACGGATTCTCTACTGCGCCGCTTGTTGTGCTTGGCTGTGTGATGATGCGTGTCTGCCATTTGAACACATGCCCAGTCGGTGTCGCAACACAAGATCCTGAACTTCGTAAGAAATTTACTGGTGAAGCTGATCACCTGGAAAACTTCATGCGGTTCATAGCTCAGGAAGCACGTGAACTCATGGCAGAACTTGGATTCCGTACGGTCAATGAAATGATCGGTCGTACAGATGTCCTGCAGACAAATGAGGCCGTAGACCATTGGAAAGCCAAAGGTGTAGACTTGTCTGCCTTGCTTTATCAACCTGACGTCCCGGCAGATTATGGTCGTTTCGCCGTGAGAAAGCAGAATCATAACCTTGAAAAAACATTGGATATGGAAGAATTAATTCCGCTTTGCAAGAAAGCCATCGAAACAGGTGAACCCGTGACAGGTACCGGATCCATTCGAAACATCCACCGCGTAACGGGTACGATTCTTGGAAGTGAAATCACACGCCGATATGGGGCAGAAGGACTTCCTGAAGACACGATTAAACTGACCTTCAAAGGATCCGCCGGGCAAAGCTTTGGCGCCTTCATTCCAAAAGGTGTCACCCTTCGTCTTGTGGGAGATTCCAATGATTATGTAGGAAAAGGGTTGTCTGGAGGAAAAATCATCGTCCACCCTTCTACCAAGTCCTCGTTCGTACCTGAAGAAAATACGATTATAGGAAATGTCGCCTTCTACGGCGCTTCCGCGGGTGAAGCTTATATCAACGGACTTGCAGGTGAGCGATTCTGTGTTCGTAACAGTGGGGCCGATGTAGTCGTAGAAGGTGTCGGTGATCATGGTTGTGAGTATATGACAGGCGGGAGAGTTGTCGTCCTTGGAGGTACGGGAAGAAACTTTGCCGCAGGTATGTCTGGCGGGGTCGCTTACGTACTCGATGAGGCTGCACAACCGTTCGATACGAAATGCAACAAGGAACTCGTCCATCTCCAACAGTTGACAGATAACAAAGAAATCCAGGAACTATATGACATGATCGAGCAGCATGTTTCTTATACAAACAGTCCATTAGGGCAGAAGGTTTTATCCAATTGGAGCTACTTTGTATCTAGATTTGTCAAAGTAATTCCAAGAGATTACCTGTCCATGCAGGAACGGATTAAAAACCTTCGAGACAGTGGATTGGATAAATTCGAGGCTGAAATGACAGCATTCGATGAACGAAATAAACCGGTAGCAACAGTCAAATAACGGAGAAGGGGGAATCTGATGGGTAAGTCTACTGGATTCATGGAATATACACGCCAATCAACACCTGAGCGCGATCCTGAAACAAGAATAAAAGATTGGGAAGATTATAAGCTTCCCCTCTCAGATGAAGAGGCACAGAAGCAAGGGGCACGCTGCATGGACTGCGGCGTTCCTACCTGTCATTCCGGAATGGAGATCAATGGAATTACGAGTGGGTGTCCGGTTTACCACTTGATACCGGAGTGGAATGACCTCGTTTATCAGGGAAAGTGGCAGGAAGCTCTTGCTAAAGAACATGAAATGAACAATTTCCCGGAGTTTACAGGTTTTGCTTGTCCGGCACCGTGTGAAGGAGCCTGTGTTCTTGGAATCAATGAACCTCCCGTCGCTATTCGAAGTGTAGAGCGTTCGATTATTGAGAAGGGATTCGAAGAAGGATGGGTCAAACCAGAACCTCCGGCTTATCGGACAGGTAAGAAGGTGGCCGTTGTCGGCTCTGGTCCGGCAGGCCTTGCAGCAGCAGCCCAATTGAACAAAGCAGGGCACTGGGTCACGGTCTATGAACGTAATGATCGCGTTGGTGGATTGCTGACTTACGGCATTCCGGAGATGAAACTTCCTTATTGGGTAGTTGAACGGCGGGTGAACATTCTGAAGCAAGAAGGAATCACCTTCATGACGAATACTGAAGTTGGACGTGATTACCCGGTATCCCGGCTCAATGAAGAGTACGATACAGTCATTTTATGCGGAGGGGCTACCACGCCTAGAAATTTGGAAGTAGAGGGTCGTCAGTTAAAGGGGATCCATTATGCCATGGATTTCCTACACTCCAATACAAAGAGCCTGCTTGATTCCAACCATGCCGATCGAAATTACATCAGCGCAGAAGACAAGAATGTCATTGTAATCGGAGGCGGTGATACTGGAACCGACTGTATGGCAACATCGATGCGCCATGGCTGTAAGAGTCTGACACAGTTCGATATTTATGATAAAAAAGGTTCAACAAGGGATAACGAGGTCAACCCGTGGCCGCAGTATCCGGTCATCCACCGTGTGGAATATGGCCAAAAAGAAGCGGAGGCGACTTTCAATAAGGATCCTCGTGCCTATGCAGTCATGACGAAAAAGTTTGTGGGGGATGAAAACAACCGTATCAAAGAAGTGCACACGATTGATGTCGCTCTTTCTTATGATGAGAATGGAAACAAAGTACGTACAGAAATTCCGGGGACTGAAAAGGTATGGGAAGCAGACCTTGTCCTTCTGGCTATCGGCTTTAGTGGTCCTGAACAGGATCTAATTGATAAGTTGGAAATCGAAACGACTGTACGTTCGAATGTTGCGGCCCAGTATGGAAAGTACACCACGAACGTCGAGGGTGTATTTGCTGCTGGAGATATGCGACGAGGACAAAGTTTGATCGTCTGGGCCATCAACGAAGGCCGGGAAGTCGCACGGGAATGTGACCGCTATATGATGGGTGCTTCACAACTTCCATAAATATGAACCAACCTTTCAAGCCATCTCTAGTTCAGAGGTGGCTTTTTTCTATGGAGTTCCATGTCATGTTGTTGAAGAACCTCCCTCTTCTGCCCTCATCCTGCAAGGCAAACAGCCCAGTTCTCTTAATGAACGACTACAAGCATCTTTCGGTGATGGCTTTTCAAGAGACCTAAAGAAAACAATGGAAACAATTTCGATTCACGGCAACAGTTTCTGACAGAACATTTTCCTGGAAAAGTAATTTGTGTGTTTATTCTGTCGAATGGCCGGGTACGTAGATTGTAATGTTTATTTATTACTTACCATTCTAAAAAAATGGTTTCTTAAGGAGGAGCTCAATGAGTAATAAGAGATCAAGAAAAGATGAGCAGTTGGATCAGTTTCGGGTGGATGACTCCGGAAAACATATGACAACCAATCACGGGGTCAAAGTTTCAGAAGACGAATTTTCTTTAAAAGCAGGGGCCCGTGGACCTACTTTACTGGAGGACTTTCATTTTCGTGAAAAAATGACACACTTCGACCATGAGCGAATCCCTGAGCGTATTGTACACGCGAGAGGTTTCTCAGCGCATGGCGAATTTCAATTATATGAATCGCTTGAGAAATATACAAAAGCCGACTTCCTGACCGATACATCGAAGACAACTCCCACGTTTGTAAGGTTCTCTACAGTCGCAGGTTCTAAAGGTTCAGCGGAAACCGTGCGTGATGCCCGGGGATTTGCCACGAAATTTTACACAGAAGAAGGAAATTATGATTTAGTCGGTAATAACATACCTGTATTTTTCATTCAGGATGCCATCAAATTCCCGGATCTGATTCACGCCGTAAAACCAGAACCGCATAACGCAATGCCTCAGGCGGCTTCTGCTCATGACACCTTCTGGGATTTTGTAGGACAGAACCAGGAGTCTGCTCATATGGTGATGTGGACGATGTCTGATCGTGCTATTCCAAGGAGCTTACGGATGATGGAAGGGTTTGGTGTTCATACGTTCCGTTTAGTCAATAGTGAAGGAAAAGCCCATTTTGTAAAGTTCCACTGGAAGCCTTTACTCGGTACTCACTCTCTCGTCTGGGATGAAGCGCAGAAAATCAATGGTAAAGACCCGGATTTCCACCGCGGTGATCTCTACAACTCCATTGAAAATGGCGATTACCCAGAATACGAGCTTGGAATTCAGGTCATTGCTGAAGAAGATGAGTTCAAGTTCGATTTCGACGTTCTTGATCCAACGAAACTGTGGCCGGAAGAAGATGTCCCTGTTCAAATTGTTGGTAAGATGACGTTGAATCGGAATGTAGATAATGTTTTCGCTGAAAATGAACAGGTCGCCTACCATCCAGGTAATGTCGTACCGGGTATTGATTTCACGAATGATCCATTGCTTCAGGGGCGTTTGTTCTCTTACACGGATACGCAATTGATCCGTCTGGGGGGACCGAACTTCCATGAACTTCCGATCAACCGCCCGGTATGCCCTTTCTTCAATAACCAGCGGGATGGCTATGGCCGTCAAACCATTAATAAAGGCCAGGTCAGTTATCATAAGAACTCCCTATGGAATAACACACCTGCTCCTGCAAGTGAGGAAGAAGGCGGGTATTCGCACTATCAGGAGAAAGTAGAAGGCCACAAAATACGTGCCCGAAGTGAGAGCTTCAAAGATCATTTCTCTCAGGCTACGCTTTTCTGGAACAGTATGAGCGATCATGAAAAACAACATATGATCAACGCATTCAGCTTTGAGCTCGGAAAAGTTGAAAGTGAAGCTGTCCGGGAGCAGGTAGTGGACATGTTCTCTCATGTAAGCCTGGAGCTTGCCCGGGGATTCGCAGAAAATATCGGTGTGACACCTCCTGAAAGTGGTGGTTCTGATGTCACAAAATCCTCTCCAGCCTTAAGTCAGGCGAACACCGTGCATAAAGCCTCCACGCGTAAGGTAGGCGTTATTCTGGCTAGTGGCTTCAATGGAAAAGAAGTCAATCAGGCCCTTGAAAAGCTTTCTTCAGAAGGCATCATGACGGAGATCATTAGCGATAAGCAGGGGATGGTCAAGGGAGACGATGGGTCAGAACTGAAAATCGATCACACCTTCCTCACGACAGACTCTGTGCTATATGATGCGATTTATGCTGTGGGGGGAAGTGATGAAGGCGAAGCGTTTAAGAAGCACACGTCTCATTTCCTAAACGAAGCATTCTCCCACTTTAAACCGCTAGGCGCGACACACAATGCAGTGAAATGGCTCAGCGATAATAAACTTGCAGACCAGAGTGGTGTAGTTACCGGTGATGACATGGATGGATTTGCGAAGGACTTCGCTCAGGCTGTCGCTGCCCACCGTCATTGGGATCGTCAATTAATATAAGAAAAGACTGCCGGACTCGGTGTATTCGAGTCCGGTGTTTTTTTGGTTGTAACACGACTAAAGGTCCTGTCCTCTAGTGGGGAGGATTTCCTTTATTTGGTGTCTCCAAGGGTGAAATGAAGGTTTTTTAGTATAGTTTGTTTAAATGGCGTGAAGATAAGGGAAAGGATGAGTAAATATTATAAGGTGAAGAGGTGATTCCATGATTCGAACAATTTTAATGATCATTGGTTTAGTTGTCGTGATCGGTTTTATTATTTCTCTGCTATAATGAATAATTTTCATATGATCCATAAAAATGACCGGTAGTCTATACTGGTCATTTTTTTATGGCAGCTTTATCAACCATGAAATTCATCTCTTCTATGAAGAGAGGATGTTTCAGGCGGTCATCAATTTTCTGTATACTATAGACAAACGATTCAAAGGAGGAGTCATGGTGAGAGAATCTGTGCAGTTACATAAAGATACGTTCATTGAAGAATTGAAGCATTATTTAAGCATTCCGAGTATATCTTCATTGTCAGAGTATAAAGAAGATGTAAAGGAAGCCGCATCATGGACCGCTGATGCCTTAACAAAAGCGGGGATGGAGAATGTCGAGGTTATCCCTACAGAAGGACATCCAATTGTCTATGCCGATTGGATGCATGCCGAAGAAAAGCCTACCATCCTCGTTTATGGTCATTATGATGTTCAACCGGAAGATCCTCTTGAATTGTGGGAATCCCCTCCTTTTGATCCTGTGATCAGGGATGGAAAAATTTATGCTCGAGGAGCTACAGATGACAAGGGGCAGCTGTTTATCCATATCAAAGCCGTTGACCTTCTCATGAAAGAAAATGGGCAGCTCCCTGTCAATGTAAAGTTTGTCATTGAAGGGGAGGAGGAAATCGCAAGCCCAAACCTGGGACCGTTCATTCAGGACAATGAGGAAAAGCTTGCGTGTGATGCGGTTGTGATTAGTGATACTTCTTTTAGTGAAAAAGGTCAGCCGGCTATTTGTACCTCCTTAAGGGGAGCATTGGCTATGGAAGTGTCTGTGACCACCGCTAATTCGGATTTGCATTCAGGCACCTACGGGGGAGGCGTACCTAATTCTATCCACGCTCTCGTTCATCTGCTTGATTCTCTCCATGAAGAAAACGGCCGTATCGCAGTCGAAGGTTTTTATGAGGGTGTTCCTGATCCTACAGTGGAACTAAGGAAGGAAGTGGCGGAAGTTCCCTTCAATGAAGAACGGACAAAACAAGAGCTTAACCTTGAATCCCTGTTCGGGGAGGAGGGATTCACTTTCCAGGAACGTGTAGGCATTAGGCCGACGCTCGAAATTAACGGAATTTCAGGAGGGTTTCAAGGAGAAGGTTTAAAAACGATCGTACCCAAAGAGGCAAGTGCAAAAATAAGCTGTCGTCTTGTGGGGCATCAAGACCCCCAAGCGGTCTTTGAAGCGGTGAAACACCATATTATGACTAAGAAGCCTGAAGGGGCGCGCGTGGATATACATCAGTACATTACCGCAGATCCAGTGTCCATAGATTCCAGGAACCCTTACATCCAAAAAGCAGCCGATGCGTTTGAAAGTGTCTATGAGGTTCGCCCTTTATTCCCGAAAGAAGGAGGGTCCATACCAATCGTGGAAGTATTCGGTCGTGTACTGGATTCACCGGTTGTTTTAATGGGCTTTGGGCTTCCGACAGAAAATCTTCATGCACCGAATGAGCATTTCCATCTTGAAAACTTCACAAAAGGGATCGAAACCGTATGTAAATATTTGCAGGAATTATAAGGAAGATTCTGTTAATTGTACATCGAAACGGAGATGATTTTGATCCTTCCAGCAAAAAAAGGACCTTCCAATCTATTGGAAGGTCCTTTTTTTGATATGGAAGTTATTTGACGAACGCTTCCGCAATCAAGCTTTTAATATTCCTCTTTTTTAATGATTGTCGTCTTTTTTTCATACCTTAAGAGCAGGTATTTGGATAAGTCTGTCTTTTTTTGTCAAAATGAAACGCTGAAATGTTAGAATAATAGAAAGATATCAGCTAGGAGGTTGAACATGGAACAATCACAATTAAAGCCTAAAACATTCGGTGAAATATTGGATCATACATTCAGTATATCTAAAAACAACTTCGGCCCGTTATTTCTTATTCTGCTTCTTTTGTTTGGGCCCCTCTACATATTTGATTATTTATTTATGCTTTTGAGTGGGATCAACGTATTCCGCGAACCATCGGAAGGGGGATTCGGCCAATCCATTCTCAATAACCTTGATACAGCAGCGGCGACACAGGAAATCGTCGCTACAAACCTTGGGGTTGGTATGGAGGTCCTTTATTTATTAGTTTCTACCATTCTTGCAGTTATCATATACCCGCTGGCGCAAGGGTCCATAGTGGTTGCAACAAGTAAAGTGTTGAAGCGGGAAGAATGGTCCAAGGCCCAAGCAGTCAAGGGTGCCTTATCGAGGTTCTGGCCACTTCTCGGCAGCACGGTCCTCGTCGGCCTCATCTTCGGAACCGCATTCTTTATTTCCCTCCTTATGTTCGGCGTTTTAGGAGGCATAAGCTTTGCGAGGGACGGCTTCGGTGCAGGGTTCGTCCTGTCGGTTCTGTTCGGTCTCCTCTTCTTAGCCGGTCTTGCTTTTCTTGCAGTGAAATGGAGTATGTTTTTTGGAGCCATTGTTTTTCAAAAGGTCGCTCCTGGATTTTCGAAAAGCTGGCAGCTGACGAAGGGACGATTTTGGGCGACATTCGGTCTTTTCATTGTTTTCGTAATCATTACTTTTCTGCTTACTTCCATCATTGAAGGGGTATCGGTTCTTTTATTAGGAGGAAGTCTGCTGGGACGTGTGTTGACGGATATTGCTTCCATCATAACGACACTATTTATCATGGTGGGCTACACGGTGGTCTTCTTTGATTTGAAAACGAGAAATGAAGCGGATGATTTGAAGGATATGATTGCTTCTTATAAAGAATGATGAACGTAGGTGAATCATATGAGCGGATCAACAGAAGAAAAAGAACAATTGAATGAGATTCTAGAGCGTTCAGAATACCAGGCCTATGAACAGGGCGGGACGGCACGGGAGCACCTGATGGATGTTATTACAGCGTGGGTGAAGGAGCTGCTTTCCGCTTGGTTTCCTGACTTTCAAGTCTCTGATTCTGCGATCAATGGTTGGATCTATTTTTTCGGCCTGATCGGAATGGGGGTGCTTATCCTCCTCGTGGTTAAGCTTGCTGGAAGAATATCAGGAGAGAAGACGCTCCCTGAACAGAGAACGTTCCGGATGGACACGGATTTTGGCTGGTCTTCTGAAAAGCATCTGAAGGAAGCGGCACTCCAGGCAGGTGATGAGCAATATTCAGAAGCAGCGAGACACACCTTTTTAGGTATGCTTTTGAATTTTGATGCCAGAGAAATGGTGGATGTGCAGTCCTGGAAAACGAACAGTGATTATGAAAAAGAATTGCAGAGTTTTGAAAAAGGTATGCTCGATGATTTTGCTTACTTGGCGGATACGTTTGATCAAATCACTTACGGTCATCGCTCACTTCGTAAAGAAGAATATAACGATTACCGCTCCCGAGCTTTTCGTTGGATGGACGGCGAAAGGAGGAGAGAAGCGTGAATGATTCGAAAAAAACATGGGTGTGGATCGCCCTCACGGTTTCCATTCTTACAGGAGTGCTTTATTGGGTGTCCAGCGGACGTCCTGAGCCATACCCTCCTTACTTAACTGAGTCGCCTTCTCCTACAGGAGTAAAAGCTTATTTTACGCTTCTTGATGAAAAAGGAGAAAATCCGCGGCGTTGGAACAACCATCCGGCTGGGCTGCCGGCCGCGGAAGGAAACCAAACGCTCCTTTTGATCGAACCTTTTTTCACCGTCAGCGGAGCTGAAATGGATCAGTATGAACAGTGGATGGAAGAAGGGAATACGTTATGGCTGATGAAAAACAACCCTGTCGGTTATTTTGATGTCGAAGTAGAATATGGAGTTGGATATAAAGGAGAAACAACGGTAGAGGATCAGGAGGGGCGTACATATCAAGCGGTTGTCCCACAGGAACACCGTCTGCTGCCGAAGGAGTCCGATAAGGTTCTCTTGAGTGATGAGCAAGGAACCCTTGCCTTTGAGCGTCCTTATGGAGAAGGGAAGCTGATGGTCGGTATGAATCCGGACTGGTTCACAAATGGAGTCATAACCGATCAGGACCATTATGAAATCATCTCATCCATTCTGAGAACTGAACCAGATTTCAGCAGCCTTTGGTTTGATGAGTATGTTCATAAAGAAAAAGGTTTTTTCAGTGGGATCAATGTTTACCCGATGTGGCTTTCTGTTTTCACAATCCAGGCGGCTCTGCTCCTTCTCTTTTTCTTATGGATGCAGGGGAAAAGATTCGGTCCTGCTTTTCTTCCGAGAGAAGCTTCGGTAAGGTTCGGAGATGAAAGGCTCCAGGCCCTGGCCGCCTGGTATCGTAAAGGCACATTTTACAGAGAGTCTCTACAAGTACAGGAATCCTACATTCGAAAACTTCTCCACGAACGGTTTGGGGTATCTTCTGTTGCTTCCTGGCAGGACATCCGTCACACGTTATCCTATCGTTTAAATGATGAGGATTATAAAGCTTGGGAAGGATGGACGCGGGCCGTCGAACCGTTAGTAGGGATCACAGAGGTCGATAAAAAAGAATTCTTGAAATGGTCACATACATTCGATGAGATGAGGAAAGAGGTGCAGGGGTCATGAATGAGAAATTGACAGATTTAATAGATGCCTACGAAAAGAAGGTTTATGGACAGGCGGAAAATGTCCGGTTGATGCTTTCATCTGTTCTGGTAGGCGGCCATGTGTTATTAGAAGGAGTGCCCGGAACTGGAAAAACCAAAATGGTGCGCACGTTAGCTGAACTCCTGGGAGGAGACTTTAAAAGGATTCAGTTCACGCCTGACCTTCTGCCGAGTGATATAACAGGCAGCATGATATATAACATGAAGAGCGGGGAGTTTGAAACCATGAAAGGTCCTGTGTTCACAAATGTCCTGCTTGCCGATGAAATCAATCGGACACCGGCGAAAACTCAAGCTGCTCTGCTAGAAGCGATGGAAGAGAAGCAAACGACCATTCAGGGGGGGACCTACCCACTGCCCAATCCCTTTTTTGTCGTTGCAACACAAAACCCTGTGGAGTTTGAAGGGACTTACCCATTGCCGGAAGCCCAGCAAGATCGCTTTTTATTCAAGCTGCATATTGATTTTCCCTCTAAGGAAGAAGAGGTGTCGGTCCTGAAACAAGTGATTGGAACCAGCGATGACGAGGAAACCCAGCCTTTATTAACGGTTCAGGAATTCATCCAAATCACTGAGGAGATTTCAACGATTACAATGACTGAGGAAATGTATGGATATATCATGACCATCGTCCGTAAAACGAGAGAAACAGAAGCCATTCGTCATGGGGCCAGTACTCGGGCAGGGATTGCCATGGCCAAAGCTGCCAAGGCGTGGGCGTATCTCGATTCAAGAAATTATGTGACTCCGGATGATGTCAAAAAGGTCGCCCATGCTTCCTTAAGGCATCGGATTATCCTGGCGCCACATATGGAACTGGAGGGATCAACCCATGACCAGATCATTCAAGAGCTTGTGGGATCAGTTCCTGTTCCGAGATAAGGGAATTGTTCCGAGCAGACGTCTTATCAACGTCTTGTTTTTTTTGTCGATTGTATTGGTTCTGCTTTCGTGGATGGGGATTTCCTGGCCTTTTGTAATCGGTGTGAATGGAGCCGCCCTCATGTTGAGCTTCATGGACCTTTTCTTCTCACCAAAGAGAAAAGAACTGGTGGTATACCGGGTGATTGATGAAGAAATGGAGCGGCGGGTCGAAAACGAGGCGAAGGTCGTCGTCAAAAACACCGCTGACAAAGGAATGACTGTGAACATCATCGATCATTTTCCGCAGACGTTCAATCAACCCTTTCCTTTGCAACAATCGCTGCAGGGAAAAGATGAGGTTACCATTTCTTATTCTTTCTCCGCGGATCAACGTGGAGATTACACGCTGCCTTTCCTTCATGTTCGTTATCGTTCTCGACTGGGATTATGGGAAAAACAAATGAAGGTACAACAGGAAGACAGGGTGAAAATCATCCCGGATCTTACAGAAAGTAAAAATTTTTTGGAGGATGCTCAACGTTTCCTCCTTTATGAGGGGACACGCTTGAAGAAGCATCAAATGGGCACAGGCGAGTTTAGTAAAATACGGTCGTATGTTGTTGGAGATGATATACGGAAAATGAATTGGAGACAGACGGCCAAAACACAAAATCTAATGACTAATGAATATGAACCGGAGCAGGGGAAATTCGTCACGCTTTTGATTGACTGTGGTCGTATGATGGGTGTGGAGCTTGAAGAGAATAACCGGTTAGAAAAGTCACTCGAGGCAGCGATGACCGTAGCGACGGCAGCCTTAAAACGTGGGGATTATGTAGCTGTTCTCGCCTTTTCCACTCATGTTCACGTATATGTACCTCCAGCAAAAGGGATGGCCCATATCCAGACCATCCTCCGTGAAATCTATCATTTGAACGTCGAAGGTCATGAATCCAACTACACGGCTGTGTTCCAACACCTTCAAAGCGTGCAGAGCAGAAGAAGCCTTCTCCTCCTATTCAGTGATGTGAGCACTTTTCTTTATGAAGAAGCAGCCTTATATTACTTGCAGAGACTTCGTCGTTCTCACCTTTTTTTAATGATCGGAATCGAGGACCAAAGCATGGAAGCTCAGGCGAAAAGGTCTCCTGATGATATACAGTCTACGCTAGTGAAAACGATGGCCCAAAAACATGTACTGGATAAAAAACAGGAAATGCAGAAATGGGAACGCCAAGGTCTACAGATGGTGGAAGCACCGGAAGAGCAGTTGGCGACAACCGCTGTATCTCATTATATCCACATTATGAACCGTGGGGTCCTTTAGTTTGACCGGCCTTTATTTTGCCAATCGTTATGTAAGTCAACAATCCGAGCACCGTAAGGAAGGCAAACATATATTTAGCTTCAAGAGATAGACGTGAAGGGGTGATGAACCCTTCAATGATTCCCGCAATGATGAAAAGAGGGAGCGTACCAATCAACAGAAGTACGGATCGGTAGGCGTAGGTTTTCAATTGATAACTGCGTGTTCTTTTTCCTGGAACCCACAGCTTATACCCCATCAATAGCCCGGCTCCGCCTGCGATGAAAATAGCTGTTAATTCAATGATTCCATGTGGGACGATATAGGCCCAGAAATCGTAGGAATTTCCATAAACCATGAACAGCGCTGCAAGTGCTCCGACGATAATTCCGTTATAAATGAGCAGATATACCGTCAGTAAACCGAATGTCACGCCGCCGGCAAAAGCGAGAAAAGCGACTTGGATGTTATTTGTCATTATTTCGGTAGACATAATGGGAGCATTTACTGCTCCTGCTTGATTTCCAACACGGGCCGGGTCTACAGCCTGTGATATGGAGTCCGGAAGTATGGTGTACAGGGACAGAGGATCTTGATAAACGGCGAGAAATGCTCCCACGCCCCCTAACAAGAATAACAGCATGCTGAGGACAACGAACTTCCACTGTTCGCTGATAAGGGTAATAAAGGAGCTGCCAAACATTTGCTTCAACTGTTTCCAATTGGATGTACTTTCCTGGTAGAGCATGTTATGAGCTTTTGTCACAAGCTCATTCAAATATCCTGTTGTTTCCTCTTTAGGAAAGTAGGTCTGGCTGAAAGCGAGATGCTGGGTGACCTTTTGATAAAGGCGCTGGAATTCATCCAAATGTATGGGAGCCCACTGACTCTTATTTTTGTGCAGCAATTGAATCAATTCTTCTAAACGTTTCCATTCGTCGCGATGGCGTTGGAGGAAAGTGCGATAGTTCATGTTTTCACCTGCAATACGGGAATTTTTTACATTCTATTTCTATTATAGAAAAACAACGGACATATGGAAACCCATAAACGAGGAGGGATAAGATGCAGGAGAGAGTAGAAGTGAAGACACCGGAACATGTGACCCTACACTTTCAACCTGCTGGTTTAGGAAGCAGAGGGGCTGCACAGATCGTAGATTCGCTCTTATTAGGATTATTTTACATCGGAATAGTCGCGCTCCTCCTAATTTCAGAGAATCACCTGGAATTTATGGTGGAGGGAAGAGGATGGCTGATTGCTTTCGTCATTCTCCTCATGTTCGCGATCCAGTGGGGATATTTCTTCTTATTCGAATGGTTCAGCGGGGGTAAAACCTTAGGTAAGATGATGCTCGGGCTTCGGGTTGTGAAGGAGGACGGAGGAAAAGCGACGGCCTTATCGATATTGATCCGCAATTTAATAAGGATCATCGACATGCTTCCCTTCTATTATTTATTTGGGATGCTGATGGTTTTCTTCCATCCCCAGCACAAAAGACTCGGAGACCTCGTAGGTGGGACAATTGTGATACATGAACGAAAGAAACAACGGACCAAGAAGAAGCGACCTGCTGAAGAACGCGAATGGGAACATCGGGGATTGGAGAAAGGGCAGTTAACCATAGGGGAATGGGAGAGGCAGCGTGTGACCTCAAGAGATTGGAATCTCTTGAAAACGTATGTCCAACGATATCCGTCTTTACCACCGACGGAGAAATCAGACATGACTCATGAGGTAGCCAAAATTCTGCTCCCGAAGCTTGGTTTAGATGATGGTGCGCAGAGTGAAGAAAAGCTCGCTGACAGGTTATATGCCGCTTATGGAGTGTTAAAAGAAGATTGGGAGATTGAATGGTAATGGAAAAGCTGCTTTGTAACGAAGCAGCTTTTTATCTTTTTATGGAGAAGTTCAAGGGGAATACATAAAGGAATAGCTGAGGATTTTGACGGATTTAAAAGAATTTTAAAATATATATTTACTTCAGTGTAGAATTTGGTATTATATACTAGGATTTAATAAAATACAGGCGAATAAACGGGCTGGTCCACAGGGGAAGGTTATGTTTGTTCCTACCTGAATTATAGAAAAAAGGAAAGGGGATTGCAGCTTATGCTTACATCTCTTTATGTATTGTCGTTAACCGTTCTGCTTACGTTCCTTGTATTATATGCCGTTGATAAAGTTGCCCGTCGCTACAAGAAAATCCAGAATCCTACGATTCAACAAGACCAGGTTCCTGCTGAAGTCGATTTCAGCCACCAGTCGTTCAAATAAATGCTTTAAAAGAAAGTGGCTCCTAGTTAAGTGGAGTCACTTTCTTTTTAATCAAAATCACCGCCTCCCGACCGTACCCGCTCTTACCATGGCAAGGATCCAAGGCTTTCATCTTACAGTAACGATACCGCTGTTATTGGAATGGTGATGGGTACTTAGGTTGAGGGCGGGGGTTTACGTTTTGTTAGGTTCCTGTTTGTGGTAAAATAGTTATGTTTACATATAGAAAGAAAACCACCAAAATAATAGCGTGTATTATAAATTTCAAGCACAATCCAATAGATGGAAAAGGGGATATCTCATGGCGAATAAAGCGGTTGTTTTAGGAGCGAATTATTATATTGGACTGAGCACGATCAGGTGTCTCGGGATTCATGATGTTCATGTGGCAGCGGTTGACTATGCCTGGGAAGGCGCCTACGGCCTCGAGTCCAAATACTGTACAGAAGCATTAATCGGACCTCATTATAAAGAAGACCCTGAAGGTTTGAAATCTTTCTTGATCGACTATGCGAAACAGCAGGAGCTTGCACCTGTACTGATCCCGACAGCTGATCCGTACGTAGAATTCGTAGATAAATATCTTCCAGAATTAAAGGAACATTTCCTCATTCCTCAAACAGAGCAGGGATTATATACTAAGATAATGGACAAAGGTACTCTGCACACATTGGCTTCCCAGCACGGTGTAGCTGTTCCTGAAACCGTACAGGTGGACGATGAGAACCTTGTGGACAGAGTGGAAGAGGAGATCAAATACCCTTGTCTTGTAAAGCCGGTGGACTCCCCCGCTTTTGTGTCCAAGTTCAGAAGAAAGCTCTTCAAAGTTCACAATAAAGAAGAATTAATAGAGAAAGTGGAGCAGGCGAAAGAAGCGGATATCGAAGTGATTGTCCAGCGCATTATTCCTGGTTTTGACGATCATATGTACACGTTTGATGCGTACTTGGATCAACGATCTAAAGTGACACACTGGGTGACGTGTCAAAAACTCCGTCAATTCCCTGTAAACTATGGAGCGTCTGTTTACACGCAGCAAAAATACGTACCCGAGCTCTACGATTTGGGGGCGAAATTTTTGGAAGGGATCGGTTACAAAGGATTCGCGGAGATTGAATTCAAAAAAGATGCCGAAACAGGCACGTATTATTTAATTGAAATTAATGTGCGGATTACAAACTTGAATCACCTATTGCAGAAAACAGGCATTAATATTCCTTATATTACCTACCGTGAACTGATCGGGGACCCTGTCACACCGAAAGCGGTTGAAGAGGATCAGAACATTGTGTTCTGGTATGCCTATGAAGACCTTCTGGCAGTAAGGGAATATATTAAAACCGGTCAGCTTTCGCCGCAAAAAGTTCTGAAATCCTATTTCAGACCTAAAGCTCATGCGATTTGGGATCCTAAAGATCCAAAACCGGCTTTTACATTCGGGAAGAAGCTTGCTGGTTTAGTCGTGGATAAGGTTACGAAGAAAAACAGATAATTCCTTATTTAGAATATAGTTAATGGATCATAGGAAATGCTAACCAATAAGTGAACCATATGAATGGAACGACAGAGCATTCAATGGACAAGGCAAAAACAATGCAGGGAAGGTAGATAAGAATGGCTAAGTTGAAAAAATTACTATCATTCATCGATGTACTTGAGTCATGGAATGATAAGGAACTGGACGTCCGTGGACTCGCATACAATTCAAGAAATGTCGAACAAGGAGATGTGTTCGTTTGTATCAAAGGCTTTAAGACAGATGGTCACCGCTATATTGCGGATGCTTTGGAAAATGGAGCGTCTGCCATTATAGTTGAAGATTACCAGCCTGGGTGGGATGGTCTTCCGCAATATCGTGTAAAAGACAGCCGCCGTGCCCTTGCAGCACTGAGTGATGCTTATTACCATCACCCATCTAAGGCTATGAAAACCATTGGAATTACAGCGACGAACGGTAAGACATCCACTTCCTTTATGACGGATGCCATTCTTGAAGAACATGGGCTTAAAACAGGCTTGATAGGTACAGTCGTGGTTAAATTCGGGGACTACTCCGAACCTACAAAGCTGACGACACCTGAATCATTGGATCTGCATCATTATTTTGCGCAAATGAGGGATCAGGACGTCTCCCACGTCACCATGGAAGTTTCTTCTTCAGCTCTAGATTTGAGCAGAGTCGGAAGTGTGGACTTTGATATTGTTACATTAAACAACATCAGCCGTGAGCACATAGATCTTCATGGTTCTTTTGAAGAGTACTTCAATAGTAAAGCAAGTCTGATCCGGGAAGCCGGAAAAGGGAAGTGGGCAATCCTCAACTTGGATGATCCCTACTCCGCATCATTAATCGATGAAACAGAAGCTAATCTACTGACGTTCAGCGTAGAAACTTCAGATGGAGACTTGATATGTAAAGACTTGGATTTGTCTACCGGACGTGCGAAATTCACCGTTGAAATTCGTAAACCATTCACTGTGGAAGGGACAACCTATAAGCCTCAGGAATTCTCTATAGAGTTGTCTACACCGGGCTATCATTCTGTTTACAACTCCATGGTTGCGATTATCGCAGGGTTGCTGAATGAGGTACCGATTCCAACTATTCAGGCAGGCTTAAAAGCGTTCGGCGGCGTCGAGCGTCGTTTTGAGATGGTATTCGAGGATGATATTAAAATTTTGGATGACCATTTCGCCAACTACGGAAATATCAATGTTACGTTGAACACTCTTCAGCAAATGGACTACTCGAGTCTTAAGCTTGTATATGCGATTCGTGGAAGCCGGGGAATAACCGTCAACAAAGAAAATGCAAAGGCCATCGTGGAATGGGCCCCTAAATTAGGATTGACAGAAGTAATTGCTACTGTAAGCCATTCCCACGTGGATGAAAAAGACCGGGTGACGGATGAAGAACTCCGAGTTTTCCAAGAGATGATGGATGAAGCAGGTATCCATGTTCATTTATATAAAGAGCTGGATGATGCCATTCATCATGCTCTTTCGGAAGCTGAACAAGATGATGTTGTCCTTTTGGCGGGATGCCAGGGCATGGACCCCGGTGCAAAAATTGCTTTAGAGCAGTTAAATAGAAATCGTCCGGATATGGATGAAGAAAAATTGTTCAAGCCATTGAAGAACAGAGTTGCAGGGATCCTTTGAGAATTGATACAGCAGAGCCCGGTCTTTCGTTAGGAGGCATAACAGTGAATGATAAAATTATCGGCATACTCGGGGGGATGGGGCCTGAAGCAACAGCCGAATGTTATATGAAAATTATACGAGCGACGAACGCAAGCAAAGATCAAGAGCATTATCGGGTGATCATTGACAGCAATGCAAAAATCCCTGACCGGACAGAAGCGATCGCTGGACGAGGCGAGAATCCAGTGCCTGAAATGGTCCATGCGGCAAAGAATTTAGAGAAGCTGGACGTTGATGTCGCTTGTATCCCATGTATGACTGCCCATTATTTCATTGAAGAAGTCCAAAAGTCCGTTTCCTTCCCGTTATTGAATGCATTTCTCGAGTTGAAGAAGTTCATTCAAGACCATTACCCGACCGTCCGGAAAATCGGTGTGCTGGCTACTACAGGTACGTTGGAAACCGGATTGTTCAAAAAGTATTTCAATCACTTGGAAGTCATGGAACCTTCCCCATATACTCAGAATGAAAAAGTGATGAGAGCGATCTATGGTGAAAATGGAATTAAAAGTGGAAACACAGATGGAGAACCTCTGCAATTATTGAAAGAGGCATCCGAGGAACTTCTGGATCGTGGGGCGGATGTTATTATCTCAGGGTGTACGGAAATCGGCCTTGTATTGAAGCCTTATCACCTCCCTGTTCCTTTAATGGATCCAATGGAAGTCGTAGCCAACGTCGTCGTTAAAGAATCTGTTTATCAAAAGTCATGAAACGTGTTCCCTCTTCTTATATTTGTTACAAGAACGAATTTTCAGGAGGGATGCTTTCCATGGCCGAGAGCGGGTTCGAACAATTTTTGTCAGAGTCTTTCAAAGAGGGAGTGACCTTCAGAGAGTTAAGGCTTTCTGAAAAAGAAGTTTCACACTTGAAAGCCCAATACCCCTCAGCCCTCATAAAAAGAACCAGTGAGGTGAATGATGCCTTAAAAAAATCCTGGTATGAAATCCAACTGTCACCGGAGAAAAGTAAACCTCAGACCTTGGAGGGTATTCGTCAGGAAAACATCCGTTTGAAGCGCGAATTGGAAGCTTTGAAAAAAATGAAAAGATAAATATGCGTTTCCATGGCAACCCTTAGGGTTGTCTTTTTTCGTGATATTTTTTAGGGCTGAAGGTGCTCGCTATATACTCAATGTAAAAGTCCCTCTATTGAATCTGTATCATCCTAATTTCAAACGGTGTCGCGGTACTATGAACCCATGACTTTTATCCTTGAAAGGTAGGAAGTTTCATCAAAATTTGTCGAAGGGAAATGTAGGTTTCCCATTGATATGTTACGTTCTGAAACATAAATGTAATAATAATTTGTCTTTATTTAGCGAATAACTTTGATATAATGAGAAAGGTAAATGAAACAGATAAAAAAGTACATAAAAACAGACATCATAGATATACAAAATGAGAGTTTAGTAGGAAGTGATATAAATTGTTCGATCTGCATCACCGCAGTCCAGCACCTTATGTTCTGAGGGTTTCCGTTCCAACCAATAGGAAGATTGAACGGAATATATGGGGTGACCAGCATTATGAAATTTAAAACATTTGGTCGCCACGGAAAAGAAGGCGTGAAAAACCTATCAAGAAACAGGTGGATGTCGATAGCTTCTATATCAGCTGTGACAGTTACCTTGCTGCTTGTTGGGGTGTTCGCCACATTACTTTTGAACTTGAATGATATTGGAACACAGATTGAAGAAGATGTGGAAGTACGCGTCTTTATCGATCGAACGGCAGAAGATGCAAGCCGTGATGCCTTGAAAGGCAAAATAGAAGAGCTTTCTGATGTGTCTACTGTAGAATTTCAGTCCAAGGAAGAAGGACTAACACAGCTGATTGACAGTCTCGGGGACGATGGTGAGGTATTTGAATCCTTGAAAGATGAGAATCCTTTGAATGATGTGTACATCGTTAAAACGGACAACCCTGAAGACACCATTACAGTTGCAGAGAAGATTGAAAAGTTCAACAGTGTCGACAAAGTCGAATATGCAAAAGAAACGGTCGAACGCCTCTTTAATGTCATGGACATGGCTAGGAACGTTGGACTCGCTATTATTGCAGGACTCCTATTTACGGCTATGTTCCTGATTGCTAATACGATTCGAATTACGATTGTTGCCCGGAAGAGAGAAATTGAAATCATGAAAATGGTGGGAGCAACCAATTGGTTTATCCGTTGGCCGTTTCTTTTTGAAGGTCTGCTGATCGGAATTCTTGGATCACTGCTGCCGATTGCTGTCGTCGTATTCGGTTATGATTATTTGTATACAGAAGTAACTACAAGGTATCCAACATTGTTTATTGAATTGCTTCCTGTTTATCCATTCGTGCTGAAAGTGTCTGCACTACTGGTCTTAATGGGAATTGTCATTGGTTTGTGGGGAAGCTTTACGTCTATTCGAAAGTATTTAAAAGTTTAAATTTATTGATCTGCCAAATAAAAAGGTAAGGATTCGGGGGAGGAAGAAAGTTTGAAGTTGAGAGTTTTAACAGCCGCTCTGACCGTCAGTCTTATTCTATCCGGTTTTCCACTCTATTCCACTACAATCAACGCTGAAACGAACCAGGATAAACTAGAGGAAAACCGTGCAAAACAATCTGAAATTGAAAAAGAAAAACAGGAAAAACAGGAAGAAATTGAAAATCTTCAAGAACAGCAGGAAGAAGTAAATGCTGAAATCGCTCAATTGGACAAGCAGGTCATGGAAGCGATGGATAAGATTGAAGCAAAAGAAAGTGAAATTGCAAATACTAGAGAAAATATTGAACAATTGAAAGCAGACATTGCTGAGCTTGAAAAGCGAATTGCTGAACGCGATGAACTACTAAAAGACCGCGTGAAGTCCATGCACCAAAATGGGGGAGCCATTGATTACCTTGATGTTCTCATGGGAGCAGAAAGTTTCGGAAACTTCCTGGAACGCGTAATGAGCTTGAACACAATTGCGTCACAAGATAAAGAAATTCTTGAGCAGCATAAAGCTGACAAAGAAGAAGTTGAAAAGAAAAAGGCTGAAGTTGAATCCAAACTAGCAGACCTTGAACAAAAGCTACAAGAATTAGAAACTTTGAAACAAGAACTTGATCAAAAGAAACAAAAGAAAAATGAATTGATGGAAAGTCTTGAGCGTGATGAAGAGCTTGCACACAACCACGTGGTTGATATAGAAGAAGAGCAGGAAACCCTTGCCGCGCAAGAAGCAGCCATCCAAAAAGAAATTGAACGTGAAGCTGAAAGAAAAAGAAAAGCCGAAGAAGAAGCCAGAAAGAAAGCAGAAGCTGCTAAGAAAGCACAAGCTTCGAATACAGGAAGCAATAATACTTCTTCATCTTCAGACTCTTCCAGTCAAACGTCTAGTAACAGTAGTGGATCTCTGTTCAGTTGGCCGGCAAGCGCTGGGGTGTCATCTGAATTTGATCGGAACCGTATCCACCCAATTACAGGCGAGCCAAAACTTCACTCCGGGATTGATTTAGCAGGAGGAGGTACGATTCCAATTCGTGCCGCTGCGGACGGTACCGTCATTCGAGCTAACTATTCCACAAGCTATGGAAATGTTGTTATGATTTCTCACCGAATCAACGGACAGACATTCACGACGGTTTATGCTCATATGAGAAGTGCACCTGCCGTATCCGCAGGCCAATCTGTTTCACGAGGTCAATTCCTTGGTAATATGGGAAGCACAGGAGCATCTACAGGTCAGCACCTTCACTTTGAGATTCATGAAGGAAGCTGGAATGGTGCTCGTTCAAACTCTGTAAACCCGCGTAAATACTTGCCTTAATTAGATGAGGGGAATAAAAAGAGAGGAAATCTTCGAGATTTCCTCTCTTTTTTTGTTTCCAATTTTTCTATTTAACGCTCAACTGATTTAAGGCAAACACAGGGGGAAAAAACCTTAGATGCACATGCAGTACTGTTTCTCAGAAAGGAGCCCCTTGTGGATGAAATTATATCACAGTAGTCACAAACTCCCACTTATACACATGTGGACAATCGCATGCGCTGTGATGATAAAGACTCTGATTTTCTCTATAGGTTTCCCGTACTTTTTTCATACATATGAATCGCTTTCTTTTTAGATGTTTGGAACGCTTGAGGCTTGATTGGTAAATGAGGGAGATGTGAAAGGTCTTCGGTGCAAACAGGGCATTTCCAAGCTGGACTGCTGCTGTAAGAAGTTCTATAGCACTTGGTGCATATTTTCTTTATCAACATAATCTCCTCCTCTATGTATGAAGTTGTTCTTTATATAGAATGTTTCTTTAAATTATACAGGATTAATGAGGACTTACAAGCTGCATTTATGATGTTGATACCTTTCTAGTATTTTATTCCTTTATTTCTCCAAAGATTTAGGATGAACCTATATAATGGTCGGTGTTATAATTGTGTAAGAATTACCATTTCAACAAGATCAGTCTTCCACAGCTCTATAATGAAGGAGGAAGATGATGAACCGAATGAAGCTTATTCCTTACAGAATGGATGCGATTCTGGATACGACAAAGGAAGTGCCAAAAGGTGTGCATATGGTAGAGGCTCAAAGTCTATGGGAAGATACTCAGCAGGGGGATAGTAGTGTCATAGCCGTGATTGATACGGGCTGTCAGAAGGATCACCCTGACCTGCAAGGTCAAATTATAGGGGGGAGAAACTTCACGGACGATCATGATGGAGATTCGAGTAATTATGAAGATAATAATGGTCATGGGACTCACGTGGCTGGGACGATAGCTGCTGTAGAAAATGGAGAGGGAGTAGTAGGAGTAGCTCCCCAGGCTAAGTTGCTCATCCTTAAGGTGCTCTCAGAGGAAGGAAACGGGAAATATGAATGGATAACGGACGCAATCGATTATGCGGTTCAATGGAGAGGGGAGAATAACGAACGTGTCCGTGTCATCTCCATGTCCCTTGGAGGTCCTGAGGATACACCTGAACTTCGCCAATCTATTTTAAAAGCCATTGCTGAAGGAGTATCTGTTGTTTGTGCAGCGGGTAATGAAGGCGATGGGAGGGAAGATACGATGGAATATGCATATCCCGGTGCGTACAATGAGGTCATTCAAGTAGGAGCTGTAGATGAAAATAGACTTTTGGCTTCTTTCACTAACACGAACGACCAAATTGATCTCGTAGCCCCAGGAGTTAATATTCTTTCTACCTATTTAGAAGGAAAATATGCTCGTTTATCAGGGACTTCTATGGCAACCCCTCATGTTTCTGGTGGTCTTGCTTTAATCATTCCGTTGGTGGAAAGGCAGTTTCAAAGGCAAATGTCTGAATCGGAAATCTTTTCTCAACTTATCAAGCGAACAACCCCTCTAGGACACTCGAAAGTTGCTGAAGGTAATGGGTTAATGACCCTTGCGCTTACTAAAAAACTCGAAGATTTATTCAGTACCTATATCAATTAGTTTAAAAAAGAGAGGCGCCCTTGCCTCTCTTTTTTTATGCAAATCAGCCCAGGGTCTAGAAATTGCAGGATAAACTAAGTCCATGTTTTTGTGTTATTGATTGTAATATAGTGTTATATTGTGCTTTGAATACAAAAACGAATTCATGTTTACAATTATGATTGCATGTACACAAAATTGTAAACATGATGTTTTCTTTTTCGTGTGCATGTAATCAATCTTGTACACATGCTATGATGACGACTTGTTTGCTTGTTTGTATTCATGTATACAATTATGTGTGCAAGTGTGCATTTATGAACACGAAAAAAGGCGCATTGACTATTTTCTGATAGTTTAATAGATTAAGAACAAGGAGAGGTCAAATCTAGGTAATATAAAAGGAGAGCTGTGTAATGACAAATTCAAGAATTGCAGCTGTTGATGTTGGAAATGATGCCGTAAAGGCGAACTTTGGGAAATTGGAATCTTCATTGTATATACCGAATGTGGTCGCTAGAGACCTTGAGGATCGTCCAGTCATCGGAATTGAGGATTTAGACGATAAGGATCCACTCGATAATTTACATATTCGAGTGCATTCGCCAGCATTGCGTGAAAATAATGCGATTTACCGTGTGGGAAACTTAGCTACGAAAACAACAAACTCTGCAGAGTTGGATCCCGGAAGTTATAAATCCGAAGAAGATCAAACGTTGATCATGCTGTTTGCATCAATTGCCATGGATGCCGTAACAGGGAAAGATGCCCAATCCGCAAAAAACAATGTAATTGAAGCGAATTATACATTGGGTACAGGATTACCCCTTCGTGAAGTGAAAGAAGGAAAAGATGTGGGATACCGCTCCCAGCTTCTTGGTTCTGTTCACCAGGTGGAATTCTTGGTCACTCCTAAATACCAAGGGATGAAAGTGAACATTAAATTTGATGAAGTGAAGGTATATCCAGAGGGATTTGCTGCATACGTGAACCTGGTCATGGACAATGATCTGAACATCATAAATAAGGAACTTGTTGATAAACAGATATTAATTCAGGACATTGGTGGTCTTTCAACTGATATCGCAGTCATCAGAAACCGTAATGTAGATGATGATAAAGCGCAGGGCTTTAATCTGGGGGTATCAGAATCACTAGAGATGATTCGTGATGAAATCCTGACAAAGCATGGGGTTGAACTCGACAGTCGCCGCGACGTAGTCGATATCATCACCCGTAAAAATGATCGTCATCACATCATGGTCCGCGGAAGCCGTACGAATGTCCATGATATTACCGACCGCATCTTACTGGAGCTTGCAAAGAAACAATACCGCTATTTAAGAAACGTATGGCAGAAAAACTCTCAGTCTGAAATCTGCTATTTCGTAGGTGGTGGTTCGGCTGTCTTGAAAGACTACATTAAGACATTGAACAATAAACTGGACGGCTTTAATATCGAATTTTTTGAGGATGAAAATGAAAGCATTTGGATGATGGCCAATGCTTATTATAAGCTTATTTCTGACTATATCCGTAAGAACACCAAGCTTGCGGACAAGTCTGAAAAAAAAGTAGAACAAAAAGCCGGATCCTCTAAATAAGGTGATTGGATGAGTTCTTCTAGAAAAAGTGTGGAGAGGGGACAATCGATTACTTTTCGTATCCCCTCGGATACACCGGATCATTTATTAAAGCAGCTGTCCCAGTTAAAAGAGAAAGAGCGTCGTAACTTTTCAAGTAAAATAGCACAGTTCGTCCTTGAGGGAGTCAACGAGTCCCATTCGAAAGATAAAGAAACGGTAACCATTCCACTTCCAAAGGCATTAACGAAAGAACAGAGAAATTGGATAAAGCATGAACACTCGGAAGCTCTAATCGGAAGTATTCTCTATCAGCTTATGATGGATCCTGTAAGGGCTACTTCTTTACTTGCATCTTTGAACAGTAATGCCTATAACATTGATGATGCTCTCTATCTTCAAGAAGAAGCTGCTTCGGAAGAAGATGCACCTCCTCAGGCAAACATCGAAACCGTGAAGGAGAAGGCTGTCCTGCCGGAAACTCCGTTGGAGATAGACGGAGACGATGACTTAGATGACTTGGATCTGGATAACCTTCAGGTGGACTTTCAGGAACAACGACAAGATGTTGAAGAAGAAACCGATGATGATCTGCTGGGAGATTTTTTATCCAGAATGAATAAGTAAGCCCCTCGTATAAGCAGAGAGGGCTTATTTTTATTGGAAAATATTGAAACCAATGGATCTTAGAGACCGTATATAATCTAAAGTTCCGGAGGTGTAGATAATGGCAGTCATTTTAGAAGTGATTGAATGTAATGTGGATATACAGAAAGAGCAGATCTTAAGCGATGTCAACTTCCATGTCAACTGCCATGAGATCATGGCTTTGGTCGGTCACAATGGAGCTGGGAAGTCGACTCTGATGAAGACGATGATTGGTTCGCGCGCCAAAAAATCTGGAACGATATCCATATCAGCTAAAGACCAGGATAAGAATTATAAAGTATATAAAAAGAATTTCACCTACATCCCGGAAGAGCCCTTATTGTTTAGCGAATTGACAGTCTATCACCATTTTAAACTCTATCAAAAAAGTTATTCGGTTCCAGATGATGTTTTTGAAAACCGTGTAAAATCCTACACTGAAGGATTTGAACTGAAAGATAAGTTGGATGAATACCCGGAAGCGTTATCCAAAGGGATGAGACAAAAAGTTCAAACGATTTGTGCATTGATTCCAGACGTTCCTGTATTATTCATTGATGAACCTTTCATGGGTTTGGATGTTTATGCTGGTCGATTCCTTGAGAGTGAATTGCAGAAGAAAAGAGAAGAAGGATGCAGTATCGTATTGACCACACACCAATTAGATAAAGTATCTGAACTTGCTGATCGTTACGTAATGCTCGTTGAAGGCAAAGTATCTTCTTCAGGGGTAGTGTCGGAGTTTCACGAATTAGAAAGAAGATCTACATAATGATTGAGGATACGACATACTACGTCTATAAATGGATCCGGGTCAAAAGGCTGCAGAAAAAGATGGAGATGTATAAACGGACCTACAATCTTGTCGTAGATCCTGTATTAGTGTTCTATAGCATCTTATTCTTAATGTTTTGTTTGTTTATAGGTTACGATTTTTTACAGCAACTCCTACCTATATTGGAAGGGAGAGGGACATTTATTGCCCCGTTTGTCTTGATTATTCCTTTTATTGCGGTAATGAGTGGATGTATGACGTCCCTTACAGACCCAGGCATCCGTTTCGGTTCATCTGAATTACAGTTGGAGCAGTTGCCTCATTCAAGAAATAAAATCATTGGCTATTTATTTGTAGAAAAAACAATGATTCGTGTATTCATTATCTGTCTGATTCCACTGCCTTCGGCTTATCTTTTGATGGATTGGAAGCCAGCCGTTTTATGGGTGTTTATGCTGATTCTCAGCTATCCGTTGTCTTTATGGGTGCAATGGAAGGTCTTTTCTTATTCGCTTGCCGTTAAGATTCTATTACCCCTATCAGTATTGGCCATGACTCTGTTTTATATTAATGGAGGCCCGCGCCTCATTCTTTTCGCAGGCTTAACCGTTATCGTGTTTTGGGTAACTATGAGAAAGGTAGAAATGAACTGGTTGAGGATGATAGATATAAATGACGCACGAATTTGGAATATGTGGCTGGTAGGGCAGTTCACACATGTGAATATCAAACCGCCAAAAAGGTATGGGGTTACAAAGTCCATTTGGAAAAAGAAAAGAGGACGTCATCATTCGATGAGCCATTTATTCGGACGTATATGGCTGGGCTACTTCCAAAGGTCTATGGATATAGTTTTAAAGACGATTTCAACGGTTTGTCTGATTGTACTGGTCATCCCATTACGAGCAGAATGGATGTTGATGTTTACACTCCCAATCGCCATTGCCGTTTACAATGAAGTGGCGGGTGGACTTTTTTCTGATGTGGAGAATGTCTTCCATGCTATACCTATTGAGGAAACAGATTGTAAAAAGAGCTATTTGCAGTGGGCTTATTTAGGGGCCGTGCCTATGATTGTGACCTTGATCATGGTACAGGTGCTGCTTCAAGTTTCATTCGCAGGAATAGTGATGCAGGTGATGGCTACGGTCATATTTGTTTTTTTCGATTTAGCGAAGGTCGTATCTGAACGAATGATGACTGTTCAAAAAGAAAACTTTTACAAAAAAGAATGGACAAGAGTAGCCTCTCTGATCCTTATAGGAGCAGGTATCTATCAGCCATTAGTTTTACTTGGACTTCCTATATTCCTGTTGAAGCACGTCAGTCATTCCCCGATAGAAATAAAAGAATAAAAAAGATCCTCTGTTTCATGTCAGAGGATCAGTTCAAGCGGTTGTGCTCAGCAAATGCGATGAATGACTTTTCATCTTCAACTAATCCGCACGCGCCGCACTGGACTTTCATTTGAGGACCTTTATATGCCATGTGGAACGGGTCTATGTTTTCCGAAGAATAGGTTTCATCATGTTCACCAGTTCTAGGATTCATTTTGATAGCTATTGCTTCTTGTTCAATTAAATTGAAACGGGAACGATTGGTTTTACAATTGGGACATAAATACGGTTGCATATTCATCCACCTCCAATATTAAGTTCCCCGAAATTCTTTAAATTATAATGAATGATGAAAAAAGCGATGTGTTGAATGAACCTCATGCACATAAGGATACTCAAGTGATATGAGGAAAAGCGACATGTGATATGTTTATATATCCCTTATTTCCCCGGAAATACAGGTTCAGGAAGCTACGGAACGAGATCCTGTCTTTATATATCTTGCTTGTATAAGTCTCTTTCTTACGGTGATACCAATCCATGCGGCTAAAAAAGCTTTAATGAGCCCAACAGCTATAAAAGGATAAACCCCAGCTGCGAGTGCTTGATTCCAGGACATATCGAGTACGAATTTCAATTGAATCATTCCACACATTAATGTGATGATCATACCTATCACATTCGCTATGATGGCCATCGGTAAATGAAAGGTCGTCTTCTCTAAGATATACCCCGTGATGAACGCAGTAAGGATAAAGCCGAATATATAGCCCCCGGTAGGCCCGGCTAAAACCTGCGCACCACCACTGAACCCTGCAAATACCGGAAGTCCAACAGCACCTAAGGCAGCATATCCAATCATAGCCGCCGCTCCCTGTCTGCTTCCAAGTATAGTAGCTGTCAATCCGACTGCTAATGTCTGGCCGCTGATCGGTACAATCGGCAGGGGGATTTCAATTTGAGCCATAATAGCTGTCAGTGCAGCGAAAAGAGCTCCGTTTATGATGAACCTTAATTTCTCACTTTGTGCAGACATAAATCGCATCCCCTCTTTTGTTAACATATTTTATTTAAGGTTAACATAAAAAGAGGAGCGTGTGTTTTTTATTAATTTCCTTTTATAGGAAATATGTCATCTTTATAGGTATTGAGCTTCATTTTTGTACAGCTAACCATTGATATAGATGATGGCAATCTGTCAGACTTTTTAAACTATCAGTAAGATGGTACAAAAAAGATTTGATATGAGGTAAAATAGGGTAATGTAAAATTAACGGAGGTTTTACAATGTTTACAAACAATAAATATATAAATAAAAAAATGGGTTTGAAACTAGTAGTCTATCTAGTAGTTATTGGCCTTTTCTGGTTAAAAATGAACTATATACAAACAAGCATTTTTTCCCTTAATGTTGAAAATTCCAATGAAGCGAATATCCTGTCTTTTAATCCACTGAGCAGTATCTTTCTGATTTTTGGATTGGGAATTCTTCTTGGGGGACGTCGGGGAATGTTTGTTTCCTATATCCTAGGTTCCATTCTTTTATACGTAAACGTTCTCTTCTATAGAGAATACAACGATTTCATTACAATCCCGATGCTGAATCAAGTGGCAAACCTTGCAGACCTTGGTGGTAGTATTACTACCATTATGAGTCCCATGGATGCTCTCCTGTTCGTAGATGTTCTCGTGGCTGGTTTTCTATTATTCTATTTGAAGCCATCTCGCCTGCAGTCTTTCATGCCGAAACGCAGAGAAGGCTTGATCCTTGCGATTGTTGCCGTTCCATTGTTCATGATCAACCTTCAATGGGCAGAAACGGAACGTACGGATCTTTTGGAACGTACATTTGATCGTAATATGCTCGTGAAATATATTGGTGTCATCAACTATCATGTTTATGACATAGTCCTTCAAGGTAAAACGGAGATGAAAAAGACGCTGGCCGACAGTAACGAACTCGTCCCTGTCATTAATTATTTGAACGAAAATAAATCAGAAGACAGCAATCGTATGGAGGGGGCTGCGGAAGGGAAAAATGTAATTTTAATTTCCCTTGAGAGTACACAGACGTTTGTTGTCGATAATACACTGCACGGTGAAGAGTTAACGCCTTACTTCAATGATTTGAAAGAAGAAGGAGTTTACTTTGATAATTTCTACCACCAGGTAAAACAGGGAAGAACTTCAGATTCGGAATTCCTACTTGCAAACTCCATGTATCCCTTGAACCGTGGAGCCGTATTCTTCACCCATTCTTCAAATGAATACGAAGGTCTTCCGGGGCTGCTTAGTGAAAATGGATATGTGACCAATTCCATGCACGCGAATGATAAGACGTTTTGGAACAGAAATGTGATGTATGATTCTTTAGGTTATGACGAGTTTTATTCAAAAGAAGATTATGAAGTGACACCGGAGAAGTCTCATGGATGGGGCTACCTTGATGAGTATTTCTTTGAAGATTCCTTGAACATGATGAAGGAAATGGATAAACCGTTCTATTCTAAATTGATCACGCTGACGAACCATTATCCTTTTACCCTTCCTGAAGAGCAGAAGTTCATTGCTGAAGGGGAGACGACGAGCGGTACATTGAACCGTTATTTCCAGACCATCCGTTACCAGGATGAAGCGCTCAAAAAATTTGTAGAAGACTTTAAAAATTCCGAGCTGTATGATGACACGATTCTTGTCATGTACGGGGATCATTTCGGAATTTCTGAAAACCACCAAGAGGCGATGGGCGAATATCTGGATAAAGACATCAATGAGTTCGAGCAATTCCAATTGCAGCGCGTCCCTCTACTGATTTATGGAAAAGGAATCGACTCTGAAAAAAATCACACAGTCGGTGGTCAAGTCGATCTGCGGCCAACGCTTACGAATTTACTAGGTATCCAGGATGACAACCCTATTCAATTCGGACATGATCTTCTTGATGAGGATCGTCGTCAGTTGATGATTACCCGTGATGGTAACTTTGCCAGTGAGGAACATGTTGGTATTCAAGGAACATGTTATGATCGGGAAACAGGGGAAGAATTAGAAGCAGACCTCTGTACAGAAGGCTTTAATAAAGCTCAAGAAGAGTTGGAGATGTCTGATTCCATCATATATGGCGATCTGTTGCGTTATCTTGATGAAACTGAAATGGTGCAAAGTGAAAGCACCTTACCGAACCAAAATAAAGAAGAATAATTATAAAAGGCCACTTTCCATATGGAAAGTGGCCTTTTTGCCTTTTAGTGAAACTGCAGGGGGATCAACAGAAATATCGCCCCCTTATAATTCACTTTCTTTTTTCTTGGAGAAAACGGTGTAAAGGACGTAAATGACGACCCCGATAGCGAGTGCTATTTTACCAGTCCTGTAGCCGACATCTCCGGATATGAAGTCATAGATGAAGAACCCAGCGAGGATGAGACCGGCAAGAATCATAAACAATATTTTCCATTTCTTACTCATCATCTATCGCTCCTTTATTCTTCTATACCCTGCACATGTGATTTTAACCCAATATATGTAAAAAGAAAGGGGGAAGGGTAAGACGTAACTCTGAAGGAGTTACGTCTTACCCTTTAACGATATCAAAAGATATCCAACCAAACTTTAATCGTGGTTCCTAAAATGAGAAGAGCAAGAACGGTTTGCAATACTTTTGTATTCACTTTTTTACCTGCCATGGCGCCAAGAGGGGCCGCGATCAGACTGGCAATCACCATGATGGCCGCTGGGAAGTATTCCACCTGTCCAGTCGTTACTTTTCCGATTGTCGCTCCAATGGATGAAATTAAAGTGATGGCCAGGGAAGAGGCGATTGTCATCCGTGTCGGGATTTTTAGAACAACCAGCATGATTGGAACTAAAAGAAAGGCGCCGGCAGCTCCGACAATCCCTGCTCCGATTCCTACAATTAATGCAAGCAGGGCGGCTAGAGGTTTGTTAAAGGTGACTTCATCTAATGGTTTGTCATCGATACCTTTCTTCGGTACGAACATCATGACTGTCGCAATTAAAGCCAGAACACCATAAACAATGTTGATGCCATCTTCAGACATGAACCTCGATCCAAACCCACCTATAAAGCTGCCGATCAGAATGCTGACACCCATATATACGATGAGCGTTTTGTTCAAATACCCGCCTTTACGGTACGCCCATACACCACCAATCGTTGCGAAAAAGACTTGTACGGCACTGATTCCCGATACTTCGTGGGCCGTGAAGGCTGTAAAACCTATAAGTGGCGGTATATAAAGCAGCATCGGGTATTTGATAATGGACCCGCCAATTCCAAGCATTCCAGATATATAAGAACCTATGAAGCCTATTAAAAAGATCGTCATGATTAGTCCGAATTCCATTGTATTACCTCCTATAAAAAAGGGAACCACTGCAGGTTCCCTTTATTCTATCTTGAGTCAGTCAGGCGTGATCTGATTATTCTCCTTTTTTGATCCAGAACTTGAATATACCGTTATCTTCTTCTGTTTGTAAAAGTTCATGACCACCTGATTTTGCCCATGCGGTCAAATCTGCCTTTGCACCTTGGTCTGTTGCGTGGATTTCTAATACTTCTCCCGCTTCGATGTTATTCATGGCTTTTTTAGTTTTTACGATCGGCATTGGGCAAGCTAATCCTGTTGCATCCAGTGTTTTTGCTACGTTCATAATTGAATACCTCCAAATGTTAAGTTATTTATTGTGGAGAGCGTGGGCTTCCAGGCTCATGATTTTTTATCTCACGGCACAACGGTTTGGCCCAATCTCCATTTCACGCTGATCTTCATTGTCCGGGCTGATTTTACCCATGTTTGTTTCACGAATCTCTTGATAAGCATTCGGTTGAGGCGGAAGATTCTCTGTTACCATTTTTCTGAACGCATCCTGATCATCAATGTTCAGACCATGGTTCTTTTCAAAAAGCGTTCCTAGTTTTTCTGCAACTGTACCGTCTTCGTTCAACTCATCCATGATCATAAAGTGAGCAGGGAGGACAATTAGTTCGTCAGAAAGCTCTTTATAACGTGTATAAAGAGTTTCTCTAAGGTCCATGACCCAGTCATCTGCTTTCCCGGCAAGGTCCGGACGTCCTATAGAATCAATAAATAGGATGTCGCCTGTCATCAAGTATTGATCATCTACAACGAAGGAAGTGGATCCTTTCGTGTGTCCAGGAGAGTACAACGCATGAATATCGATGTTTGTATTTCCTACCGTGACATGGTCTCCATCACGAAGTGGTTGGTAATCGAATGTCACTTCACCAGCATCTTCGGGAGGCAGCCAATATGTGGCACCTGTTTGTTCTGCAATTTTGCGTCCACCAGAAATGTGATCGGCGTGCAAGTGCGTATCAAAGACGTTCGTGATTTTCACACCGAGTTCTTTAGCGAAATCAACATAAACATCTGTCATTCTTGTTGAGTCGATAATCGCTGCTTCTCCGTTAGATACAACCATGTAAGAAAGGCAGCCTTTCCCGATACGTACGAACTGATAAAGTTCGCCGCCATCTTTCAGGTCATTGACTTTGACAGGCTCCAGATGTTCACTCCAGGCTTTCATGCCGCCTTCTACGGAGTAAACATTTTCGAATCCTTCTTCCACAAGCATTTCAGCAACCATTTGAGAAGATCCGCCTTTGGCACAAACGACAGCAATTTCTTTTTCTTTTGGAAGCTGATCGACAATTTCTTCGACACCATCAAGGAGATCGAAATAAGGAATGTTCAGATAAGAAAAGTTTTCGCCTTCTATTTTCCAATCTTGATAGGCGTCTTCGGTC
The DNA here is from genome assembly GCF_056158545.1 of Halobacillus sp. ABR2_026. Lineage (NCBI taxonomy): Bacteria > Bacillati > Bacillota > Bacilli > Caryophanales > Bacillaceae > Halobacillus > Halobacillus sp. ABR2_026. Next base: position 3,719,058 of record NZ_JBSWTM010000001.1, on the reverse strand, counting down.
CGTACATCAAGAAGGAAAAGTTCTTCATTATTCAACACTTTATCGGTGATTTGTTTAACCGTCATGTTTTTTACAGCCATCTTATTACCTCCCGGGGTATAATTTTTCGTAAAAAAATATAGATTTAAAGTTTTGTTAGTTCGCCGTTCCAGCCACTCATGCCTGGAATTACATTGTAAACATGCTCAAACCCTTTTTCTAAAAGCTTCTGAGCAGCAAGGTCACTGCGGCTTCCTGTACGGCAGACGACATAGATCTTCTTCGTACGATCCAATTCATCTGCACGTTCATCTAGTTCTCCAAGTGGAAGAGACGTTGCTTCAGGGATATGCTCGAAGGCATACTCAGCAGATTCGCGCACGTCTACCAGCAGGACATCATCGTTCTTGCGCAGAACATCCAGCTCTTCGTTGTCTACAACATTCGGATGTTTCTTCTCTTGTTCTTCTTCACCACTTGATTTGCGGATATAATGCTTGAGGACGTCTCCTTCTTCAATCGTTCCTAAATACTGATGTCCTGCACTTTTCGACCATGCTTCAAGGTCTGCTTTTGAACCTTTATCAGTAGCCTGGATCTCAAGGACTTGCCCAGCTTCGATGTCCTTCATTGTTTTCTTTGTCTTCACAATAGGCATAGGACAAGCTAATCCTTTGGCATCTAACGTAAGATCTGTTTTCAATTCCATTCTTACATTCCTCCTCTACCCTTGCAGGTATATTGTGTTCAGTCATTTATTTAGTAGGGCCTTCCCAGCTCATCATGCCGCCTTCCATGTTCGTCACATCGTATCCTTTTTCGGCCAGGATTTGAGATGCACGACCGCTGCGACCGCCGGAACGGCATACCATAATATAAGACGTATCCTTATCCAATTCATCTGTACGTTCTTCAACAGTACCCAGTGCGATGTGCTTTGCCCCAGGAATCATACCTTCTGCCACTTCCTCATCTTCACGTACATCGATAATGTTTAGTTCTTTACCTTCAGATAGTTGTTGTTCTACTTCTTTTGCTGTCATTGTTTTCATATATGATTCCTCCTCATTAGATAAACAGGTTCACATTTCCCTCTTCTGCATCTGCAAGATAAGCAGCTACACCTGCATATTGAATATCTTCCAGTAATTCTTCTTTCTGCAATCCTAAAAGATCCATGGTCATTGTGCATGCAACTAAGTTAATTTCCTGTTCCTGAGCCATTTCAATGAGGTCTGGTAATGGCATTGCATTGTGTTTTTTAATCACATCTTTGATCATTTTAGGGCCAAACCCTGCAAAATTCATTTTAGAGATGCCCATCTTATCTGCTCCACGGGGCATCATTTTACCAAATATTTTTTCCATGAAGCCTTTCTTTACTTGAATATTCTCATCTTTACGAAGGGCATTCAATCCCCAGAAGGTGTGGAAAATCGTAACTTCGTGGTCATAAGCTGCGGCCCCGTTTGCAATGATATAGGCAGCCATTGCTTTATCATAATCCCCGCTGAATAGAACAATATTCGTCTTTTTTGTTTCAGACATGCTTCATCCTCCTAATATTTATAGTTATACGCGTATGGGTATATTTTGCTGTAAAAAAATTATCTGCTTTTGACAAGCAATTGAACGGCTTCGTTAATGGATGCTTCTTTGTTTTCTTGATCGTCAGCGTCCTGGATACACTCCACAAGGTTGGAGCTTACCACGAGCCCGATCGCACGGTCAATCGCACTTCTGGAAGCGGAAAGCTGAGTAATGACATCTTTACAGTCTTTATTTTCTTCCATCATTTTCAGAACGCCTCGCAGTTGACCTTCCAAGCGTTTGATTCTATTTTTGGCTGCATCATTATATTCCACTGAATAAGACCTCCCTTGTGAAGTGTGGATCGTTCGCTATTGAACAGTACATGACTCATAATATACCCCTGTAGGTATAATGTCAACACCCAAGCTCGTATTTTCTTGGATAATGCCTATAAGTCCGTATCAAACTAAAAGCGAGGTGAGGAATATGGAGTTATGGATGGATACCCTTAAAGTAATCGGAAGAATTTTGACCATTCTGCCTCTGCTTCTGGGGGTAGGTCTCTTTATGGGCAAGCGTTCAATCGGTGAGCTTCCTGTATTTGATTTTTTAGTCGTGCTCGTATTGGGGTCTGTTGTTGGAGCAGATATCGCAGATCCTAAGATTGATCATATTCATACGGTGACAGCGATTATTGTTATCGCTCTTTTACAGAAATTTATCGTATGGGTGAAGCTCCACCATCGAACGATCGGCAAAGTTCTAACCTTTGAACCGACGATCGTGGTTTATGATGGAAGAATGGTGGAAGAAAATATTTCAAGGATTCACTATTCGCTTGATAACATTACACACATGCTCAGGGAACAGAAAGTATTTGAACTGGGGAGTGTCTCTTTGGGGATCATCGAACCTAATGGCCAACTCTCGGTAAAGTTGAAAAACGAAAAAGAAACGCCGACACGGGAAGACCTTGGTCTTTTACATAGGGGTGGGGGTTATGATATTCCACTTATTCTTGATGGTCAAATGCAAGAAGATCTCTTGGCCCGCTTAGGAAGGGACAAGGAATGGTTGAATACTGCACTAGGAGGACACAAAATTCAAGAGGTCTTTTATGCTGCAATTACAAGCCAGGGGGCGTTCCATTATTCGTTAAAAGGAAAAAAAGCGGAAGATTTACCTCCCATTGAACATTGAGTGGAGGGAGGAATGAAAAGAGCCACCGCTTAAGGTGGCTCTTTGGGATATTATACGCTCTGGTCAAGGCAGCGCTTTAACCTTTCTTCAACATCACCGGCCATTTCCTGAATGGTTTGATCATCGACCATTTCTGTCAGGGAAGTCGGTTTCGGCATACCGATTTTAGTTTTATGTCCATCTTCATAAACGACCATCTTACAAGGGAGGAAATACCCTGCCATTACATTTTCATTTAGAATGCGTTGAGCTTCTTTGGGATTGCAGACTTCCAGGACTTTAAATTCTTTTTCGAATTCCAGTCCTTTTTCGTGAAGCTTATCCTTAATGTCGAAATTCCATAATACGCCGAATTGTGCTTCTTTCAAATTAGCTTCAAGACTCTCGATGGCTTCATCAATTCCTTTGTCTGTTTCCACAGTATAATGAAACATGGAAAGACCCTCCTTGATCATAAATTCTTCTTATCCATACCCGTTGAGGTATGAAATTAATCATTCTCAGCGGCAGAACCTTACACAGCTTTAATTTGAGAGGAGAGCCGCATTTTCTTTCCGGCATAAAATGACGTAATGATCGATATTTCGGAAATTTTAGTGAATTAAATTGACAAAGGTTTTTAGCTGTATTATGATTGGCAACATCAATAAAAAAGCAAATGAATTTTCTTCTTATCTAGAGAGGTGGAGGGACTGGCCCTACGAAACCTCGGCAGCGGAACTGATCTATGGATCAGAAACTGTGCCAACTCCAGCATGTGCGAATGCATGTGAAAGATGAGGAGAGACGGTATCTCATACAGGTTGGGAGCCCCTCTTCTTATTTTTTAAGAAGAGGGGCTCTTTTTGCGTCTAGGAGGGGACAAAATGATCCAGTTCGAAAATGTTTCAAAGGTTTACGATCACAATGGGAATGACTTGAGAGCTGTAGACCAAGTGGATCTCACTATTCAGAAAGGTGAGATTTTTGGAGTGATCGGCTTTAGTGGAGCCGGTAAAAGCACCTTGATCCGACTTGTCAATCTGCTGGAGCGGCCGACGGAAGGAAGGGTGCTGGTGAATGGGGAGGAATTGACCAGTCTTTCCAAGCCTGATTTGAGGCAGGTGAGGAAGCGAATCGGGATGATCTTTCAACATTTCAACCTGCTTGAGTCCAAGACTGTTCACCACAATGTCGCTTTTCCATTGTCATTATCAGGGACCCCGAAAAAAGAGGTGAATGAAAGGGTTGAAGAAATCCTTGAATTCGTCGGCCTTTCTGATAAAGCGAAGCAATATCCAGAGGAATTATCCGGGGGGCAGAAACAGAGAGTCGGCATTGCAAGGGCTTTAGCCACATCGCCAGATATTTTGCTATGTGATGAAGCGACATCGGCTTTGGATCCAGAAACAACAAAATCAATATTGAAGCTGTTGAGAAGAGTACGGGATGAATACGGGATAACGATTCTGATGATTACACACGAAATGAATGTCGTTCGAGATGTATGTGACAGGATCGCCGTCATGGAAAATGGACGTGTGATTGAAAAAGGATCGATTTTCAACCTCTTCTCGAATCCTCAACATCCGACCACTCAAAATTTTGTTCGGACGGTCCTTGAAAATGACATCCCGGCATCGATCTTAAAAGGGATTGAGGAAAGAGGATCCGCGAGGAATATTTACAGGGTGACGTTTGTAGATGAGAGGGCTGGCGAACCCGTACTTTCTCAGGTGGCGAAATCATTTCCTGTAGAAGTGAATGTGCTGTTTGGGCAAATTACAGAACTTCAAGGTACACCGTTCGGTCACCTTGTCGTAGAACTTCAAGGGGAAGATCAGGAAATTCTCCGGGTGATCAATCATATTCAACAAAGAGTATCGGTCCAGGAGGTGTCTTCACATGCAGGTTAACTTAATGGATTTTTGGCCGAAGATTTGGGAAGCGACGTATCAGACATTGTTGATGGTGGGGATCTCCTTGCTGGCTGCTACTTTGATCGGCCTGCCTTTGGGGATTCTTCTCGTCGTAACGAGACAGGGAGGGCTGTTGGAAAATAAAACACTGTTCGGGGGTTTCAGTGCCGTGGTGAACTTTTTCCGTTCTATTCCTTTTATTATTTTGCTTGTGGCCATCCTGCCATTTACACGACTGCTTGTGGGTTCCTCGATAGGTACTGCAGCAGCGGTCGTCCCACTCGTGATTTTCTCTGCTCCTTATATTGCTCGTTTGGTAGAGAGCAGCCTCATGGAAGTGAAACCTGGAGTCGTTGAGGCGGCGGAAGCGATGGGAGCTACCCCGTGGCAGATCATACGCAGAGTATACATACCGGAAGCGTTAAGTTCGATTGTCCTCAACTTAACGATTGCGACGATCGGTCTGGTGGGAGCATCGGCTATGGCCGGTTTCGTAGGAGGCGGAGGTCTTGGAGATCTCGCGATATCGTATGGATACCAGCGATTTGAAACAGATATCATGATCGCTACAGTTTTACTACTTGTTCTAATTGTACAAATCACACAGACGATCGGAAACATGGCGTCTAAAAAGATACGAAGACAATAGGAGGTTTTAATGATGAAAAAATGGATCATTGCATTAAGTTTAATCGTCATAGGAGGTCTTGTACTCGCAGGTTGCTCGAATGAAAGCGGGGCAGCCTCTGAGGAAACTAAGACAGTGAAAGTGGGATTGAACGGGTCAGGAGTACCAATCTGGGAGAAAATCAAAGAAAAAGCGGCTGAAGAAAGCATTGAAATTGAGCTCGTCGAATTTGCTGATTATGTTCGTCCTAATATGGCTCTTGCGGACGGAGACATCGATTTGAATGCTTTCCAAACGGTCTCCTATTTCGATTCTTTTATTGAAGAACATAACTTGGATCTTGCTCCGATCGGCACCACATTGATTGCCCCGATGGGTATCTACTCTGACAAGTATGAAGATGTCAGTGAAATTCCCGATGGAAGCTCAATTGCCATACCGAAAGAAGCGACTAACATGGGCCGGGCGCTCTTGCTTCTGGAAGAATCTGGTTTGATTGGACTTCCAGATGATTTTGACGGAAACGGCGATTTAAGCAAGGTGAAGGATAATCCTAAAAATCTTGAATTTGAACCGATTGTCGCGGCTCAAACCCCTCGTGTTCTGCCGGATGTATCAGCATCGATCATTAATAATGGTGTAGCGGTCGAAGCTGGATTTGTTCCGGTTGAAGATGCGATTGCCATTGAGGATGAAACGGCTCAACCATATATTAACATCATCGCCGCCCGTGCGGATGAAACCGACAATAAAACGTATCAAAAAATCGTAGAAATCTACCAACAGGAAGATGTAGCTCAACACATCGAGGAAGTATACAATCAGTCGCTCATTCCTACATTTGTTCCACTGGAAGACATCGGTTGGTAAAGGGGGGGGCGAGTATGAGTATAGGTATCAATCATTCATTAGAAGCCTCTATAGAAGAGAAATTGAAATTTCATCGAGAGAAATATCTGAAAGTCAGTCATGCGATTCACGCGAATCCTGAAGTTGGAAATGAAGAGTATTTTGCGTCCCAGCAACTAATATCTCTTCTTGAAGCGGCAGGTTTTGATGTGGATACGGGGATACCGGAACACCCGACAGCTTTTAAAGCACGTAAGGCTTCAGGTAAACCAGGATCTACAATTGGTTTCCTTGCTGAATATGATGCTCTCCCGAGTCTCGGGCACGCATGTGGGCACAACATTATCGGTACGGCTTCCGTGGCTGCTGCCATTACACTAGGAGATTTTTTGGAGCAAACAGGAGGAGAAGTAGTGGTACTTGGAACGCCTGCGGAAGAAGGAGGACCGAACGGAAGTGCAAAAGGTACTTTCGTGAGACACGGACTTGTACAAGAGTTGGATGCCTGTATGATGGTCCACCCTATGGGACGCACATCGGGCTCTGCTCCTACGCTTGCTGTAGACCCGGTTGACTTCGAGTTTTTTGGCAAGCCGGCCCATGCTGCAAGCAATCCCGAAGATGGGATCAATGCGCTGGATGGGGTTATTCAGTTATATAATGGGTTGAATGCGTTAAGACAGCATGTGACGGATGATGTCCGCATCCATGGAGTGATACTGGACGGAGGGGACGCTCCGAATATTGTCCCCAACTATGCACGTGCAAGGTTCTTTTTACGTGCAGATAAAAGAAAAACGTGCGATGAGCTGACGAAAAAGGCCGAACAGGTTGCCAAAGGCGCGGCAGAAATGACTGGAACCACTTATCGGATGACAAGGATACAAAATGGAGTCGATAACTTTAAGGTCACCCCGGAATTCGATCGTGTGTTTGAAGGAAAGATATCAAAGCTCGGGGAATATTATCACCAGAATCGTAAAGGATTGGGGTCCACGGATGCGGGGAATATCAGCCAGGTGATTCCAACTATTCACCCTTATATAAAAATCGGTGCAGATCATCTTGTAGCCCACACCGATGAATTCCGGGAAGCTGCAGTATCTGAACAAGGAGATGCAGCTCTAATCAAGGGGGCGGCAGCACTCGCTCAAACCGGCCTTGAATTATTAACAGATCCACTTTTGCTAAAAGATATCCAGGAGGAACATAAACGTCTTTAGTAGACAGCCGGTCCATAAGGGCCGGCTGATTCATTGTGTACGACTGGACCTTATATTAAAATAAGAGAAGTCATAGAGAGGACGTGAAGCATATGGATAAAGAAATCAAGTTAATCGCCTTGGATTTAGATGGAACTCTCGTCAACCACGAAGGTGAAGTCTCCAAAGCGAATGCTGAAGCAGTGCAGAAAGCAAAAGAAAAGGGGATCCATGTTGTGCTCAGTACAGGGCGTTCACTTTCCCGTTGCAGAACTATTGCAGAAGACCTTGGCCGTTCGTCGTATATCGTAACCATTAATGGTGGGGAAATTTACGATCATGAATTCAATCTTGTCGAGCAGAACAAACTGGAGCATAAACATGTTCAAAGGTTATGGGAATTGAAAAAAGAGCATGGACTTCATTTCTGGTCATCGACTGTCCAGGGCTTGTACAATAGTCAATCCCCGTTCGACAAGGACATAGTAGATTATGACTGGTTGAAATTCGGATTTGATATTGAAGAGGATGAAGTAAGGCTAGTGATCCTGGATGAGCTCAATAACAATGAGGACCTAGAAATTACAAACTCCAGTCCAACCAATATCGAAATCAATCCTGCGGGAGTGAATAAAGCAGCTGCTCTAATGAGAGTCTGCAAGTGGCTGGATCTAAGCATGGACCAGGTAATGGCCGTAGGGGACAGTATGAATGATATGGCGATGATTCGAGCAGCAGGTTTAGGTGTCGCTATGGGTAATGCCCAAGAGCCGGTAAAAGAAGAGGCGGACTTTACCACAAAGAGCCATAAAGATGATGGAGTGGCCTATGCCATTGAAAAAGTCTTGCAACAATAGGAAGAAACCAGCCGTACAAGGCTGGTTTCTTTTTTGTAGAGGACGTCTTATATCATAGGATGGTTAAGGTTTTAGGGTGGCTATTATTCGAGCGAAGATGCCCCGGCCGGAATAAAGGCTGTCGAAAACGTTCTAAATACAAAATAATGTAAGCGTTTTCCGTGAACGGCAGGAAAGGGAGCTGTGAAACGAGAATTACTTCCAATAGTCCAGAACTTCAGGGAGGAAATTTATGAAGGCAGCATACATAACGGAAGAACATGAAATACTCCGCCAATCATTGAAGAAATTTCTCGAGAAAGAGGCTTATCCTTATTATACCGAATGGGAAAATGCAGGTGAAGTTCCTCGTGAATTTTGGAAGAAGCTCGGAGAACAGGGGTATCTTTGTCCGTGGCTCGACGAAGAATACGGAGGCTTCGGAGCAGACTTTGGCTACTCGGTTGTCATTAATGAAGAGTTGGAAAAGGTGGGGACCGGTTTGATCGGCGTCGGTTTACACAATGACATTGTCGTCCCTTATTTGAAAGCCTACGGTTCAGAAGAGCAAAAGAAAAAATGGTTGCCGAAATGTACCACAGGTGAATGCATTACAGCGATTGCCATGACGGAACCTGGAGCCGGATCAGACCTTGCGTCTATACGTACAACGGCGGTGAAAAACGACGATGGCTATATACTGAATGGAGAGAAGACTTTTATAACAAATGGAATTCATGCAGATGTAATCGTTGTTGTCTGCAAAACAGACTCCCAAATATCTCCAGCTTATAAAGGGATCAGCCTGGTGATTGTGGAGAGGGATACTCCTGGTTTCTCAAGGGGAAGGAAACTGGACAAGATCGGGTTAAACAGTCAAGACACTTCAGAATTGATTTTTGAAGATGCAGCTGTACCTAATAGTCATCTGCTCGGTAAAGAAGGGGAAGGGTTTTATTATTTAATGAACCAGCTCCAGCAGGAACGTTTGATTGTAGGCATAGGAGCGATTTCCGCCTGTGAACGGATGATGGAGCTGACAATCGACTATGTGAAAGAGCGTAAGGCTTTCAATCAATCAATCGCTTCTTTTCAAAATACCCAATTCAAGCTGGCTGAACTTCAAACGGAAGTGGAAATTGGAAGGACTTTTCTCGACCGGACCATTGAAGCGCATATGCAGGGAGAAGATGTAGTGAAAGAAGTTTCGATGTCGAAATGGTGGACCACCGACCTTGTGAAAAAGGTAGCCATGGAATGCATGCATCTTCACGGCGGTTACGGATATATGGAAGAGTATGAGATTGCCAGGCGTTTCCGGGATGCCCCGGTCACCGCTATTTATGCAGGTTCCAATGAAATCATGAAAACGATCATTGCGAAAAAAATGGGCTTAGTATAGGAGGAATGATGAGGTGAATGAAGTAGTCATCGTGGAAGCGTTAAGAACTCCCGTAGGTAAAAGGGGCGGGAGGTTGAGTGAAGTACGTCCGGATATCCTTTTAGCTGATCTTCTCAAGACCCTTGTGGAAAGGGCTGGCATTAACCCTGAAGAAGTAGAGGATGTCATTGCCGGGTGTGTCAGCCAGGTGGGGGAGCAAGCAGGAGATATTGCCAGAATTGCTGCTCTTACGGCTGGTTTTCCTATAGAAGTACCGGGCGTCACAATTGATAGGCAGTGTGGATCAAGCCAACAGGCCATCCATTTTGCTTCTCAGGCGATTGCTTGTGGGGATATGGATGTGGTCATAGCTTGTGGGGTAGAAAGCATGTCAAGGGTACCGATGTTCTCGAATATGCAGGGCACGGGATTTAATGATCAATTGACTTCCAACTATGAAATGATTAATCAAGGTCTTTCAGCAGAACGGATTGCAGACCAGTGGGGATTGAGTAAAGAGGAACTTGATGCTTATGCTGCTGAAAGTCATCGAAGAGCGTTAAAAGCGATGGATGAAGGACGGTTTGAAAGAGAAATCACCCCTGTAGCTACAGCAGGGTCCCATTCATTCGGAATAGACGAAGGTCCTCGTCCAGGGACCTCAGTAGAATCGCTTGGCACCTTGAAGACAGTCTTCAAGGAAGATGGCAAAATTACCGCCGGGAATGCAAGTCAGATCAGTGATGGTGCAGCGGCCGTTTTATTAATGTCCCGCCGTAAAGCCGAAGAACTAGGTTTGAAGCCAAGGTTCAAAATCGTGTCCCGGGCGGTTGTTGGATCAGACCCTACGCTGATGCTCACAGGTCCCGTACCCGCTACATATAAAGTCTTGAAAAAAGCGGGGCTCCAGGTGAAAGACATTGATCTTTTTGAAGTAAATGAAGCATTTGCACCGGTTCCTTTATTCTGGATGAAAGAAACGGGAGTCTCTCATGAAAAATTGAATGTAAACGGAGGGGCGATCGCTCTAGGTCATCCATTAGGCGCTACAGGGGCGAAACTCATGACTACATTGGTTCATGAGCTGGAAAGAACAGAAGGTAAATATGGTCTGCTCGCGATCTGTGAAGGTCATGGGATGGCGAACGGTACGATTATTGAAAGGTTGGAGGGATAAGGGTGGATGTGAAAGATGTCGTTGCTGTCGTAACAGGAGGAGCTTCAGGTCTTGGTGAAGCGGTGGTTAGAAAGATAGTAAGAAATGGTGGCAGGGCCGTAGTTGTCGATCAAAATGCACAAAAAGGTGCAGCGCTCGCGGAAGAGTTAGGTGCTTCCGTAACGTTTATTCAAACAGACGTTACCTCAACTGATGCCATTAAGCAAATGCTTATCACGACGAAGGAAACGTTCGGGTTTTTAAACGCAGTCATCAACTGTGCAGGAATTGTTACCGGCGAAAAAGTAGTGGGGAAACAAGGCCCCCATCGTTTGGATTCTTTTTCGAAAATTATTGAAGTGAATCTAGTGGGTACCTTTAACGTGATTCGTCTGGCTGCTGAAGAAATGCAGAAAAACGAACCTAATGAATACGGAGAACGTGGCGTGATCATTAATACAGCATCGGTTGCCGCCTTTGAAGGGCAGATTGGGCAGGCGGCTTACAGTGCTTCCAAGGGAGGGGTGGCAGCTATGACGATGCCTGTGGCGAGGGAGCTTGCCCGGGACGGCATCCGTGTGATGGCCATTGCCCCTGGTTTATTTGAAACCCCTATGTTTGAACAGCTGCCTGTAGAAGCTAGAAATGCGCTGGGAAAAGCCACTCCATTCCCATCACGTTTAGGTAAGCCCTATGAATTTGCGAAGTTAGCTCTCAGCATCATAGATAATCCAATGTTGAACGGGGAGGTGATCCGTCTAGACGGAGCGATTCGAATGCAGCCTAAATAGGAAACTGTCCTGCGAGGTCTGAGGTTCGATTTGTAGGACTGAAGTACTCCGATTTGTTCGTGTGGAAGCTTTTTCTGTAAAGATCATGGCGGACGGATTCAAAAAAATCAAAAGGAGTCGATGAGAAAAATGGGACCAACACTTAGAAGTATGTTTGAGCAAACAGTAGCGAAGCATGCGGAGAAAGAGGGATTGGTAGATGTCCGGCTTGGAACAAGATGGACGTACGATGAATGGGACAAAGAGGTGAATCGTACGGCGAACGCCCTGAAAGCATCTGGTGTAGAGAAAGGAGATAGAGTCTCGACTGTTCTCTTTAATACGGCCGAATTTGCCACAGTGTTGTTTGCATGCATGAAGATCGGTGCTGTTTTTAATCCGGTGAACTTCCGCCTTACGGAAAAAGAAATTGCATTTATTGTGAAAGATGTTGACCCGAAGGTGGTCGTCTTTGAAAAAGCCACGGCCTCTCAAATCACTCCTGTAGCTAAAGAAATGCCAAATATCGAGTTCTGGTCCATTGATGAAGAGAATCTGCCCTATGCGATGAATTATTATGAAAGAGTCGAAGGAGTGACTACAGACCGCCCGGTATGCGAACTGAATGAGGACGATCCTTACGCCATCATGTATACCTCCGGTACAACGGGGCTTCCTAAGGGAGTTATTCATACTCATCGCGACATGATCGACCAAGCCTTGATCATGGCCGCATGTCTTCGCCTGACAGAAAGTGACCGGGGTTTGACGGTTGCTCCTATTTTCCATTGTGCGGAGCTTCATTGTGCCTTCTTTCCACGCGTGATGATTGGGGCAACCAACGTCTTCCTGCATCACTTTGAGCCAAACACAGTTATTGGAACCGTAAGAGAAGAACAAATCACTTCGTTCTTTGCTGCTCCCACAATGTGGAACATGATGTTACAGGAAGAATTCACGAAAGAGGACTTCCGAACGTTAAGGCAAGGTCTCTATGGAGGCGCGCCAATGGCCCCCGCTTTGACGATGAAACTGCATGAATCGTTGGGCGTACAACTCCTTCAGGCGTATGGTATGACAGAAATGGGCCCTGCCATTACAGCTCTTACAGAGGAAGAACAAGTGAAAAAAGCCGGGTCGGCAGGACGAGCCTTGTTGAATCATGAGGTGCGAGTGGTCAGGACGAATGAGCATGGACCGGCAGAGCCTGAAGAGATATGTAAACCGAATGAACTCGGGGAAATTATCGTTCGAGGGCCGAGCATGATGAGGGGGTATTACAATAGACCGGAAGCCACCGAAGAAGTGATGTATAAAGGATGGTATCATACGGGAGATATCGGAAGCTTTGACGAAGATGGATACCTATGGGTCAGTGACCGCGTAAAAGATATGATCCTGTCAGGTGGGGAGAATATTTATTCGAGAGAAGTGGAAGATGCTCTGTTCGACCATCCCGGGGTCATGGATGCTGCGGTCATAGGTGAACCGGATGAACTGTGGGGCGAACGTGTGGTAGCCTATATTGTGAAAAAAGACAGCGGAGTGACGGAACAAGAACTTGATGAATTTTGTATGACAGGAAACAGGCTTGCGCGGTATAAGAGACCGAGGCGTTATGAATTTGTCGATGAACTTCCACGAAATGCCAGTGGGAAGCTTCAGAAATTTAAGTTAAGAGAGCGGAGTAAAACATTATCGGAATAAAAACAGATTCAATTCCTGGGAAGGCTGCCGGTGACGACCGGCGGCTTTTTTTGTATTTCCCGGGCAATATTCGACAAGTCATTGAATCAGCTGTTTCAATTTTTGAATAGGCTGATCATCTCGCGCTTGTTCATAATTGAAAAATGGACAGCCTTTATCTTTCAGGCGATTCGGCACCGTAGCAATAGTAAATGCCTCTGGATGTAAACCTTCTTTCACTTCACTCCAGCGTAACGGTGTAGCTACAGTCGCTGCTTTAGTTGCTCTTGGGGAATAAGGAGCAATGATTGTTTTCCCTTCACCATGTTGGACATAGTCGATGTACAATCGGTCGCCTCGTTTCTTTTTCAGTCGTTCCACGGTAAATAAGTCAGGCCTTTCCTTCACAAGAAGGGACGCCAGGGTTTCTGTTATTTTTCGCGTTTCCTCATAATCCATCTCTCCTTCATGGATTGGAATATGAATCTGCATCCCTTTATTTCCGGAAGTCTTAATGAAACTGATGACGTCCAATTCATCTAATAAGTGTTTAAGAAGGTTTGCAGCTGTAATAGCTTGATGAAAATGGCTGTGATCTGCTGGATCCAAATCTATGACAATTTCATCAGGGCTTATCGCACCTGCTTTTTCGAAAGGGATGTGATATTCAAGTGCCCCTTGATTGGCGATCCAAAGGAGGGAGAGTAGCTTGTCACAAAGGATGAAAGGTTCTCCATCTTCCATCCACATGGTAAGGAATTCAGGAGCATAGTCCGGATAATGCTTTTGATAGAAAGATGCTTCATATACCCCATCTGGAAACCGGATTAAAGTTAACTTTTTATCTCTTATGAAAGAGAGAAGGTAGGGAGCGGTGTGTCGGATATACACGAGGAACTCCTGTTTAGAAACTCCTTTCCATAATGGTTTATCCACATGCGACGGCGAAGATGCATCAGGAAATAATGACAAATCCCACTGCTTTTTCGCTTCCGTGCAGTCTTCTGGGTCCAAATCAAATCTGAAACGATGAAAGCTGGGCTCACGCAGTTCTCCATTACGAGCGTTTAGACAATGCAGGTCCACACAAGTCCCCGGGGCTATGATCCAGTTGTCCTTACGCCTCTGCCCATTTTTCTTAATGAAGGTGTTGAGAGTTTCTTTTTCTTCCGCTGTTAATCCATGTTTGAATTTCCCAAGCGGGAGCCTGGTGTCTTCGTTGTAAAAGCCAACGTCATAATATCCATTTGTATAATTGTAACTTTTCAGGAACCCGGAGATTGTCCTCCATTGCTTCCATTTCATCCACTGCCTGCTGCGCTCTCCGGGATTGTAGGTGCTCTTTTTCCATTTAGCTATGATGCCTTCAGACTGATGGAGTTCAGCAACAGATAAAACTTCCTCTTGATTCTTGTAGACATCGGCTTTCCGGATGTTTGGGTGATTCAATTGATCGACAATGGTTTCCATGATTTCCTTTCGTTTTAACAGGGGAAGATCTTTTTCATCAACTTTGTCAAAAGCTATGAAAGTTGCTGGTCTTTCCTTTGACAGGCCTTGAATTTTTTGAAGGTTTCTCAATCGGCCTCTGTGCTGTAAAGCTTCAAAGTTTGCCTGATAGGGAGTGTTCAAAATGACTAGTTCTCCGTCCAATGTGAAGGGGACCAGATTCTTAGGAATCTCTATCTGTGCAATCTCCGGAAATTGTCTACTTAATTCTTTCCCGTTACGACTCATAATCTTGACGCCGCTTTCACAAGCTTCCAGAATGGCCCTGAACCCATCATATTTAATTTCATATACCCATTCTTTGCCTGTGGGAAGTTCTTCCGTTGTTGTTAACAGCATGGGTTTCATTTTCTCTTCCCCTTCCACTGATCCATGGTTCTTCTCCTGTAGTTTACCCATACATGTGAAACATATTTTTCCTCTTTCCCGTGAAACCTATAGAAAAATGGAGGGATCGCCATGCACACGATGTGGAAAGGAACCATCA
Source organism: Halobacillus sp. ABR2_026 (assembly GCF_056158545.1). NCBI lineage: Bacteria > Bacillati > Bacillota > Bacilli > Caryophanales > Bacillaceae > Halobacillus > Halobacillus sp. ABR2_026. The sequence continues at coordinate 3,703,944 of NZ_JBSWTM010000001.1, read as the reverse complement.
GTTTTGGGCTGGTAAATATACCAGTTAAACTGCATGCTGCAACAGAGAATAAGGATATTAAATTAAGACAGCTTCATGAGGAATGCAAGTCTCCGGTGGAGTATGAGAAACGCTGCCCTGTATGTGATCGTGAAATAGAGAATGATGAGATTGTCAAAGCTTATGAATATGCAAAGAATAAATTTGTTGTTTTAGATAAGGAAGATCTTGATCAATTAAAAAAGGAGCAGGAAGACAAAGCGGTAGAGATCATCGATTTCGTCAAACTGGAAGAAATTGACCCGATTTATTTTGAACGAAGCTATTTTATTTCTCCCAGTGAAGGGGGTTCCAAGGCATATAGTCTTTTGAGACAAGCCCTTGGAGACACAGAGAAAATCGGAATTGCAAAAATCATCATCCGTTCGAAGGAACAATTGGCTATTGTACGCGTCTATGAAAACACGCTGTTGATGGAAACGATCCACTATCCAGATGAAGTAAGGTCTGTCCAGGATGTACCCAATGTCCCGGAAGAAACAGATCTGAGTAAAAAAGAACTGAGCACAGCCGTTACATTAATTGACCAGCTGACGGCGGAATTCGATCCGGACAAATACAAAGACGAGTATCGGACAGCTTTGATGGAATTGATTGAAGCGAAGAAAAATAATGAAGAGGTGACAACGGCTAAAGATAAGCCGAAGCCTGATAATGTAACAAATCTAATGGACGCTTTGGAGAAGTCCCTGGAGAAAACGAAAGGGTCGTCCAAAAAGAAGAAAACAACAAAAAGAAAAACGACGACCTCAGGAAAGAAAAAGACTTCTTAGTCCTTCCTTGATGTCTATAGGGATTTGATCTGTATAATAGTGAGGAACTTATTAACGTTCGGAGGGGGAGTCATGACAGTACGTTCAGAAGAAGTGGAACTACTGATGCACCCTGCGCTCGCCTCGCTTTCTGTTGAGGGAGATCGCTTGAACAAGAAACAGAAAGCCCTTGTGAAGAAACGTTTGACTGGTGAGCTCTCTCACGAGGCGTTTATAGCCCAGGCGTTGGAATTGGCGCGGCATGCCTCATCCTAGGTACGGAAACGGGAAGTCGAAGTACTGTTTTGCGGGAACAGATGTCTTAATCAATCATCTCCGGTTCCGGGTGATTTTGACCTGCTTCATTTACAAAAAATCCATACCCATCTTTTTTAGACCTTTATCCATTTGCCGGTAAATTAAGGACAGATAATCTGATGAAAGACGGGTTTTCTTTTGCTCAGGCCCGCTACATTCATGAGGCGGCGGATCTGATTTTTCAATAGTTGATGGGGAAGGACTGGAAAAGCTTCAGCCGTTTTCAGGCGAGTATACGATCGGTGAAAGATGTGGGACCTCTTGCTAAAGTAATGAGTCAATCGATATCCACCTACCAAAAACCATCCGCGTGAATTCACGCGGGTGGTTTTTTGGATGAGAGGTCTCGGTCCTCTCTCAATTCCCTGGAAAATTCTTCACAAAAATGAACAGATACGAAGGATTAAGAGGATTTCTTTTGAAAAGCTGACCATTCCAAGAATGTTTAGTCTATCCGCAGGTCTTATCAACATTTCGCTTGTTTTGCTTTTTTTTGACAGCAGAACCGGTTTGATAGACACATAAAAAAAGCGTAGCCTGATTCGTATGCAACTTATGCATGCAAATTTAGGAGGTTCTTATAACTATGTGTGGAATTTTCGTTTCTCAAGGAGAGATGAGTGAAAATCAAATGGAGGATGTACTGGGTCTGTTGTACCATCGTGGTCCGGACGAGGGGAAATCCGTCGTTAGCGATCGGATTCATCTGGGGCACCGACGCTTGTCGATCATCGGTCTTGATGACGGCATTCAACCGATCAATACAGCCGATGAAAAACGCTGGATTGTCTGTAATGGGGAGATTTATAATTACAAGTCTATTAAAAAATCTTTAGAAGAGGATGTTTCTTTTCTAACCCATTCTGATAGTGAAGTCGCTTTGAAATTAGTAGAACAACAAGGGCCGGAAGCGATTGATCAGCTGGATGGGATGTTCGCTTTCTTCATTGCTGATGAAGAAAATCATTCCTTTGTTGTGGCACGGGATACCCTTGGAATCAAACCGCTTTATTACGGAGAGGACAGTAGTGGTCAGTATGTATTTTCATCTGAATTAAAAGCGATTGAATCCTTTGTGGAAGAAGCGAAAGAGTTTCCACACGGACACTACTTTACACCTGAAGAGGGATTTGTTTGTTATCGGAAAATCCAGTCCCCAGATCAATCCTACACACAAGATGAAATGAGTGAAGTGTTTACTTCCATTCAACAAACGATGCAGGAAGCTGTTCAAAAGCGATTGATAGCGGATGTTGAAGTGGGTGTTCTTCTCAGCGGAGGGTTAGACAGCAGTCTCATCGCGGCACTTGCTGAAAAGCACAAAGGGACGGACAAACCATTGAAATCATTCTGTGTAGGTTCTGAAGGGAGTGCGGATATCCTAAATGCCCGGATTGTTGCGGAAGCTTTAGGCACAGAACACTATGAATATATCTATACGGAAGAAGAATTGATCGAGGCTGTTTCTGATGTCATCTATCACTTGGAGTCTTACGAGCCTTCTCTTGTACGGAGTGCCATTCCTAACTACTTTGTTTCTAAACTGGCAGCTGAACATGTCAAAGTCATCTTATCCGGAGAAGGTGCTGACGAGCTATTTGCCGGTTATGCCTACATGGAAAAATATCAGGACACCGCATCTATGAATAAAGAAATCATCCGTGTGCTGAACACTCTTCATCATGTAAACCTCCAGCGGGCGGACCGTATGAGCATGGCTCACTCCATTGAGCTGCGCGTTCCTTTTCTCGATTTGGATGTCGTTGATAATGCCTTACAAATTCCTGCCGGATTGAAAGTGCATAAAAAAGACCGTATGGAAAAATGGATGCTTCGAAAAGCATTTGACGGTATTATTCCTGACGAAGTGTTATGGCGCAAAAAGGCAGAGTTCTCCGAAGGGAGCGGCGCTTTGGACCTCCTTGATATACATGCAGAACGGACAATTACAGATGGAGATTTCCAAAATCTTCAGGAAGAGGCGCCCGTCTCTATTCGTTCTAAACAGGAAATGTTCTATTATCAGATTTTCAGAAATCATTTTCCAAAAGAAAAAATGCTTCATACCGTTGGCAAATGGGCGACGGCATGATTTCCAAGAACAGATGTCTTGTGCATCTGTTCTTTTTTTTGGACTCGTTCAGGGCGCTCACTGTTGTAGTAGACGCCGCTCTGATCTGTCTGGCAATTGTGGGTAAAAATGACTTTTATCTTTTATTACAGGGGGATGTTCCACTATAATTAAAATAACTGAAAATTCAAAACGAAAACATCCATATCAGAAAGGGGAAATATAGGATGATCAGCCTTTCTCTCAGGGAAGTGTGGCAGGCGAAGAAGAGAATCGATTCCCTCGTCAAACCTACCCCGCTCTTTTATTCAGATCCGCTTTCAAAACATACAGGGGCGCGTATTCATCTGAAACTTGAACATACCCATCCCACCGGTTCTTTCAAACTCAGAGGGGCGGCGAATAAAATGCTGACTCTCGACCAGGAGGATTTGGAAAAAGGGGTGACGACGTTCTCGACAGGTAACCATGGCATATCGGTAGCTTATGTAGCTGACAAGCTGGGAATTCCTTGTACCGTCTGTATATCCGATCGTGTTCCCAAAGCGAAAGTGAATCGTTTGGAAGATCTAAACGCAACGGTGGAGGTGGTCGGGAAGAGTCAGGATGATGCGGAAGCAAGATGTAGTGAATTGGAACGAGTGGAAGGAAAGACAGTGATCAAGCCTTTCGATGATCGGGCTATCATTGCAGGTCAGGGAACGATTGCTCTGGAAATTATGGAACAGTGTCCGGGTGTGGATGAAGTCGTGATCCCTTTATCTGGAGGAGGGCTGTTATCAGGAATTGCTTTTGTAATGAAATCTATAGATTCTTCTATCCATGTTACCGGTGTAACGATGGAAAAAGGGGCAGTCATGCAGGAGAGTCTCCGCCATGGAAAGCCGGTCATCCTCGAGGAACAGCCTACATTGGCCGATAGTTTGCTCGGAGGAATCGGAACGGACAATCGGTTCACCTTTCCGATGACTCAAAAGTATATGGATGAAGGTGTCTTAATAGAAGAATCGAAAATTGAGGAAGGACTGCTCTTTGTCCTTGAACATCATAAAATGGTCGTGGAAGGAGCTGCTGCGACTTGTGTGGGACACCTTCTTCACAGGAGTTCCCGGATAGATCAGAAGGTCGTGGTCATCATGAGTGGGAACAATATCGACCATGAGGTTGTTCAAGGACTCATTGTTAATTCGTAAGCGGGGAGGAGTGGAGATGGGGGTTGCGGTGGAAGAGGTTTTGAAACTTCCAGTATTCCAACAGGCGAAAGTTCAGACAGAATTGTATGAGCGCGAGGTGGACTGGATATCTGTCATTGAAACACCTGTAGAGAACTTTGTGAGGAACAATGAGTTTGTTTTAAGTACAGGAGTAGGGTGTGCAGACGATGTTCTTGCACTCGAAGAGTATGTGAAAGATGTCATTCGTTCGGAAGCATCCATTCTCGCATTTGCCACAGGACGTCATCTGTATAAAATTCCGGACCGGGTGTTGAAGCTTGCTGAGGAACATAAATTGATCGTCATGGAAATACCATGGGAGATCCGCTTTGGGGATATTCTGCAGGATGTATTACGGCTAATCAGTAAGGAAAAGCAGAATGAGCAGCAACGGACAGAAGAAATACGTCAGGAATTGATCAACTGTGTCCTAAATGGGAAAGGGCTTCAGGAGATCACTACCATTGTTTATCAAACAACAGGTATCCCCACAGCCATCAGTGATCATAACAAACAGGTCCGGTCCAATCAGTATTTCGATCGTTACTATATTGATATTCTGAATGGGAATGAGCCTTCGAAGGAGGGGGTTCTCGTCCAAACGCAACTGGAGAGTGATCACCCCCTGTGTCATTACATTGAAACCTATGAGTTTAAAGATCAAAAATGCTATCAGCTGACAATTTTATCGAACTATAAAAAGCAGGGATATATCCTTTTTAAGCCCGAGGATGAAAAAGATTTGAACTGGGTGAATCTCCATATTTTAGAACATGCCCTCACAGCCTGCGCCCTTTATTTTGTAAAAGAAAACGCGATTGAAATGACGGAAATACGGCTGAAAGACAACTTTTTATTAGACTTAGCAAAGCAGGATAAGGAAATGGATCGGGCGCTTTTGTCGAAGGCACAGCTCCTCGGTTATGATTTAGAGAAACCGTACATCTGCCTGGTCGGTCATATTCGTTTCGTTCCTGCGGAAGAAGAGAAACCGAATGCCACAAGATCCCATGTGAAGTCTTCCTCGATCAACAGCCGGAATTATTATATTCAAAAGGAAATCACCCACGCAGGAGATACTCTCCAAAGGCGTACGATGACGACGTTTGATGAAGGTGAAGTGATCGTTTATTTAGAAACGGACCGTCCGGACTTTGAAGAAATTGCGAATCAGTTTCTGGATTTGATTGAGCGGAGACTTCATGAGCTGTTGAAGGGGATTACAATCAGTTGGGGAATCTCCTGTCATAAAGGAGGCTACCAGGTCTTTCATAAAAGTTATGAAGAAGCAGCGACGGCATTGAAAATTGGTCAGCAGCATGAGGAGGGTGAACGGACATTTTTCAGTGATACGAGAATGAATCGGTTACTGATGGCCCTGTCCCATGAAGAGGAAATCGGCACCATCGTATCGGATACTCTAGAGAAGCTGATTGATTATGATCAGAAGAGGCAGACAGAATTGATCCATACGTTTATGGTCTATAATAAATACAACAGCAATGTCAGTCAGACAGCTCGTGCCCTTAACCTTCACCGTCAATCTCTGCTTCACAGACTGAGAAATATTGAGCATTTGACGGGCTTGTCCCTTCTGAATGCGGATGATCTCTTTTTACTGGAGCTGAGTGTAAGGCTGTGGATCCTGAAAAAAGTAGATGCCTAGAGCGCCCAGGGATGGCGCTCTATTTTTGATCCTTAACGGTGGTTTTCCACTTCTCCTGTCCTGTTCCCCTTTGATCAAGTGTAATCGTCCACTGGTCGGTTTCTTCATCAAAGGAAAGTAAAGAAACAATGAGAACTTCGGTCTGGGCCTGCCCTTTTTCAGATAAGGCTGTGGACAAAGCTTCAGATGCTTTCATGTCTGCCCCTTGGACTTCACTCATTTCAAGCTCCAGCACTTTTTCTGCCGCTGCTTGTTCAGGATAAGATTCAGCAATCGCCCCATCCACCCAGACTTCCACTTGTTTTCCCACCCATTGGCCTTCAGGCACATCGGATACCCACATGGCTCGTCCTTCATCCTTAGATCCATCATTCATTGGGGTGACAACAAGAAGTCTGTCCTCTTCCTGGGCCATGACGAACCCGCTTATATCAGGAGCAGCAGTTTCAGCATCCACTTCCTCTACATCCACTGGTTCCGTTTTTGATAAAAGGCCGCAACTACTGAGAAAAAAAGAAATGATGATCGACATTCCAAGCATCCCTATGATTTTCATGTTTCCCACACTCCTTTTCTACTTTATGAAGACGTTTGAATGGTAGAGAAAGTTTCACATGACAGAAACATCCAACTTTGTTATGATGATAATCAACAAGCGAATAGATTTATGAAACTACTAGGGGGGCCTGAATAGGCTGAGAGGAAAGTAGACAAACTTTCCGACTCTTATGAACCTGATCTGGTTAATACCAGCGGAGGGAAGTAGTCTGACGATACATGTATCGACTTACTGCATACCAGGCCAGGTCCTCTAAGGATCTGGCTTTTTTGTTATAACCTGTTCAGCTTCTTTCAAAGAGGGAGGTGACCTATGAAAAATACGAAGGTGCTCACTACGATGGCTGTCCTTGTCGCCATGGGGACGATCGGCGCACAGCTTCTCTGGTTCCCTGCAGGGATAGCCAAAGCTTATCCTGTACAGCATGCTGTAAATGTGATCGCGGCAGTGGTGCTTGGTCCTGTTCCGGCGGTCACTATCGCTTTTGTTATTGGTATGCTGCGTTTTCTACTGGGGCTAGGCACGATTCTAGCTTTTCCGGGCGGAATGTTCGGTGCTCTACTTGCTGGAATTTGTTATCGGATTTATGAGAAAAAGAGGTCTGCGGTGATTGGTGAAGTACTTGGTACCGGCGTCATCGGGGCATTCGTTTCAGTACCGATTGCACATGCTCTGATGGGAAGTGGTGCAGGTGCATTAACCTTCCTTCCATCGTTCCTCGTGAGTAGTGTTTCTGGAGCGTTAATTGCTTCTTTCATTCTATCACGCGTCAAAAAGGAAAATATGATCTTACAACCATAATACACGGAAACTGCTAGGGGCGCGAGTAATCGCTGAGATAAGGATCATTTTCCTTGGTCCCTTACTACCTGATCCGGGTCATGCCGGCGGAGGGAAGTAGTATTAGTCCTCTACTGTCCTCTAGTAGCTTCCGATAATAATAGGAGGCTCTACCATGTCTTTTTCCAACCAAATAAGAAGAGAAAACCAGGATGTTTATCAAGCCATTTTCAATCACCCTTTCATTCAGGGAATCGGAAAGGGAGAAGTCACGAAACATGCTTTGACTCATTACATCAAAGCTGATTATGAGTATTTGAATGCCTTTATGCATGTTTATGGAATAGCTATTTCTAAGTCTACGGATCGGAGAGATATTCAACTTTTTAACGAACAAATCGATTTTGTGCTGAACAGTGAAGTTCATCCTCACAACAACTTTTGTGAACAGATCGGCGTTCCTTACGAAGAACTTCAAGGCTTTCCACTGCCTCCGACCGCGGATCATTATATCAAGCATATGCTCTACCATGCTCATCATGGCGGCATTGGAGAAATTTTGGCCGCTTTGCTCCCATGCCCGTGGACGTATTACGAGATCGGTGTTGAATTGATGGAAACATTCAAACCTGACGACGGCCATCCTTTTTATCCATGGATCCAATTTTATGCCGATGCGGATGTGAAAAGCCTCACCAGCGTGTTGTGTGAACGTCTGGATGCATACGCGGAAGACGCTTCAGAAGTTGAAAAGCAGCGGATGAGAGAAGCCTTCAGGAAAAGCTGCCAGTTGGAATATGCCTTTTGGGAAATGGCTTACACCGAGGAACAGTGGCCTTGTGAAAAGGAGGGAGTACGATGAGGGACGTGTCCTGTGCTTTGACGATTGCCGGTACAGATCCGAGCGGAGGCGCCGGGGTTCAAGCAGATTTGAAAACATTTCAGGAGTTGAAAAGCTATGGAATGAGTGTCGTCACTTCCGTTGTTTCACAAAATACGACGGGGGTCAAAGATGTCCATCACCTGCCTGAAGAATTCATAGAAAGCCAATTAAGGGCCGTGTCGGAGGATATGCCTGTGCATGCATTAAAAACGGGAATGATCGCGAATAAAAAAATGATGAAAGTCATTAGTGGATGGCTGTCAGATCTGGATGCTCCATATGTGATGGATCCGGTCATGGTCGCTCAAAGTGGCGATCCATTGATAGAAAGAGAAGATCAGCGTTATTTAAAAGAATATCTTTTGCCGCAGACAGCCCTTGTCACCCCGAACCTTCCCGAAACGGAAGTGATGGTCGGGGGAGATATTGCGACAGAAGCGGATATGAAAGAAGCAGCTGAAGTCATCGTGAAGGAATTCGGGGCTGGAGCTGCCTTGATCAAAGGGGGCCACCTTAAAGGAAGAGCGATCGATTTTCTGTATGATGGTAAGCAATTTTATGAATTTGAGGCTGAACGCATCGATTCTTCCAACACTCATGGCACCGGTTGTACGTATTCTGCTGCCATTACAGCGTATTTAAGTCAAGGCTACCCGCTTCCTCAGGCCGTTAAAGAAGCGAAGCAATTCGTAACCGAGGCCATCCGTTACTCCTTTGATTTAGGGAAAGGAAACGGGCCGACGAATCATTTTGCCCTACGTAAGGAGGTTAATCAACCATGAAAAATCACGTCATCCAACAAGTAAGAGAACAGCGGCCGCTCATTCATAATATGACGAATGCAGTGGTCATGAACTTTACAGCAAACGGCCTGTTGGCATTTGGAGGATCTCCAATCATGGCCAACGCAAAGCAGGATGCTCCAGATATCACCCGTTTATCTCAAGGTCTTTTATTAAATATCGGTACGTTGCATGAGGAGCAGGTTGAGGCGATGATACTCGCAGGGAAAGTAGCGAATGAGTCTGGGATCCCTGTCGTACTTGATCCTGTGGGTGCCCCAGCGACTTCCTATCGGTCCACAGTCTGTAAAAAAATTCTGAAGGAAGTTAGCCCGACAGTCATTAAGGGGAATGCGGGTGAACTTGCCCATCTCGTCGGTGTAAACGTTGAAACAAAAGGGGTGGATTCCTCAGAAGCGTCGGATCAAGAGTCCATCGTCCGACGGGTGGCGGAACAATATCAGACAGGTGCCGTATGTACAGGGAAGAAAGATGTCGTGTGTATCGATGGGGAACTCTCTTACAATGAAACGGGACATCCTTACCTTGCGCAAGTTACAGGTTCTGGTTGTTTGTTAGGATCTCTGCTGGCCGCAGGTTTATCAGTCGAAGGCCGCCCGTTAGAAAAAGTGCTTGCTATACTCAGCCATTATGGATGGGCAGCGGAGCAGGCGGCCTCCCATCCCGATGTCGGGGGGCCTGGCACTTTTCTCCCGCGTTTTATAGATGCCCTGGCAAAGGATGAAGATTCATGAATGCTGAAAAACTAAGAAAATACTTTATTATGGGGAGTCAAAACTGTGAACGTGACCCTTTGACTATTTTGGATGAGGCACTTAAAGCAGGTATTACTTGCTTTCAATACAGAGAAAAAGGGGAAGGCGCGTTGTCGGGAGAGGCGAAGTACAGCCTCGGGCATAAGCTTCGTCAGCGATGCGCGGAAGCGGGAGTGTTGTTCATCGTCAATGATGATGTCGAGTTATTTGATGCCCTGAAGGCAGATGGAATCCATGTTGGTCAGGATGATCGGAGCGTAGAGGAAATCCGGTCGAAATTTCCTGAAACAATCATTGGACTCTCGGTATCCAATCGCTCTGAGTTAGCATCCAGTCCCATTGACCATATTGATTATTTAGGTATTGGCCCTATGTATGAAACGAATACAAAGTCAGATGCCAGCCCGGTCGTGGGACCACAGTGGGTGAAAGTTGTAAAGGAACGACATCCGGACCTGCCGGTAGTAGGGATCGGAGGGATACACCCTGGGAATTCCGCAAGAGTGATCGAAGCAGGGGCGGATGGGGTGGCTGTCATTTCAGCGATCACCCAGGCAGAAAACATCGCTGCTGCAGTAAACTCCATATAGACAGAAAAAAGGAACGCATAGGCCATGCGTTCCTTTTTTCTGTCTATGGCCTATGTATGCATCGTTTGCGAATAGGCTGTAAAGTTCAATTGTTGATTTTTTGATCGTTCAAACGATCTTCCGGTTGGAGAGTCGGGATATCCATTTGTATGGTATCAGGGTATTTGATGCCGGCACCCGTATTGAGCACAACCACTTCATCTGTTGAGGAGATCCATCCATCAGCGCGGAGATTGCGTGCGGCAGAAAACGCAGCGGCTCCTTCTGGGCAGACAAATGCGCCCTCCTTTTGAGCGACCGTTTTTTGTTCTTCCAAAAGGTCTTCGTCGCTTACGGATACTGCACATCCATCGGTCTCATACAAAGCTTCAAGGACAAGGAAATCACCGATGGCTTTCGGGACATTGATACCAAAAGCTGTCGTTTTGGAGTTTTTCCAGAAGGTTGATTCCCTTCTTCCATGCTGCCAGGCTTCGACGATAGGGGCACATCCATCGGATTGGACAGCCACAAGCCTTGGCATTTTGTCCTTGGAAATCCACCCAAGTTCCTGAAGCTCTTTGAACGCCTTGTAAATTCCAATCAATCCTACACCCCCGCCTGTCGGATAGAGGATGACATCCGGGAGGTTCCACTTCAATTGTTCGGCTATTTCAAGTCCCATTGTTTTCTTTCCTTCGATCCGATAAGGCTCCTTCAATGTAGATACATCGTAAAGATCTGATTCTTTCACGGCTTCTGCGACCATCTTCCCGGCATCGCTGATCAGTCCGTTTACAAGAAAAAGGTCAGCACCTGAAACGGCACATTCGTTGCGGGTAATCTTAGGGGCATCCACCGGCATGACGATGGTGGACTTCATAGATGCTCTTGAAGCATACAAGGACCATGCGGCTCCTGCATTCCCATTCGTGGGCATCGCGATGTGTTGGATCCCGAGTTCTTTTGCTCTCGAAACCCCGACGGCTGCTCCGCGCGCTTTGAATGAGCCGGTAGGGATGGTTCCTTCATCTTTCATATGCAAGGTTTGAATATTCATATCTGACTGAAGGCAAGGGAGGGGAAGCAAAGGGCTCATGCCCTCTCCCAATGAAGTTTTGTGGACAGGGTCTTGGAGTGGCAGCAGTTCATGGTAACGCCAGAGGTCAGGATTTCTTTCTTTCAAATCATCAGGAGACCATGATTTCTTTAATTCATTCAAATCATAGTCTACAAGCAGAGGTGATCCACAGGTGCAAAGGTGGTGAGCGTTCACCGGGTCATACGTTTCTTCACATTTCGGGCAGTACAAATGAGACAAGTAACTGTAAGGCATGTTCATCTCCTCCTCTTAGCTTGGATACCCGTATCTTAACATGAACAAAAGGCGATCGCTTCCACATTGTATTAAGGACAATTTCAAAACTTCATACACTTTTTACATTACAAGAAAAAAAATCTTCGAATACAATGAATGTATAGTCGTTTAAAAATTCAGACAAATAGCGCGGAGGGGATGAAATGGTTCTTCCTTTTGACATTTTAGAGTATCACCAGCGTTTACAGGCTACGAAGGAGCGTATGGCTGATCAGGGAATTGACGTGCTTTTGATTACAGACCCGGCGAACATGAATTACCTTTCTGGTTATGACGCCTGGTCTTTTTATGTGCACCAAATGCTTGTGATCATTATTGATGAACCGCAGCCGCTGTGGATCGGGCGTTACCAGGATGCCAACGGCGCACGAGTCACGACGTGGATTTATGATGAAAATGTCATTGCCTATCCGGATTATTACGTCCACTCAGAAGTTCATCACCCTATGGATTTTATAGCTGATATTCTGCTTCAAATCGGTCAGGGAAAACGCAAGATCGGTGTAGAAATGGATCACTATTATTTTACAGCCAAGGCGTTGGAGCGATTGAAAAGAGGGTTGCCGAATGCTGAATTCACATCCGCTGACCTGTTGGTGAACCGCGTACGTATCGTGAAGTCCGACCAGGAAATTGAATACATGAAACGAGCGGCGCAAATTGCAGATGTGGCCATGACAAAAGGAGTGGAAAGCATTCATCCAGGGGTGAGGGAATGCGATACAGCAGCAGAAATCTATTATCACATGGTCAGAGGTACACCTGAATTCGGAGGGGAGTATCCGGCAATTGTTCCACTCTTGCCAACAGGCGATCATACATCTATCCCGCATCTCACGTGGTCAGACCGTCCATTTGTGAAAGGCAGCGCTGTGATTATTGAACTTGCCGGTTGTTACAAACGATACCACGTCCCTCTGGCCCGAACGGTGTCCATTGGTGAACCTAACGAAAAAATGAAACAGGTCGCCCCTGTCGTTTTAGAAGGAGTTCACGAAGTGCTTGCATTTGCAAAACCAGGGGTGACTTGCGGTGAATTGGAAGAAGTGTGGCGAAACAGTATTAAAAAGCATGGGTTTGAAAAAGAAGCACGGTTGGGTTATTCCGTTGGATTGAACTATCCACCGGATTGGGGAGAGCACACGGCCAGCATTCGCAAAGGAGATACAACGGTTTTGGAGCCTAATATGACGTTCCATCTGATTCCTGCCCTGTGGTTCGATACAGACGGAATAGAAATCAGCGAAACCTTCAGGGTTACAGAGTCAGGCAGTGAACGGTTTACCACTTACCCGCCGGAATTAATTATAAGAGACCATATGGATTTGAGCGGTCAGATCAGTTGAGGGGGTTTTTTCCATCCGATTATTTTCTAAAAATGAAATCGAAAAAGTGATCCGTCTGGATACAGACCTGATACAAAAAATAGAAGAAGCGTTTGCCGCCCTGGTGGAAAAGGAAACGAATGTGCCGCCAATCATGCGGATCGATGTACCGGATCAAAACGGAGAAGTAGATATCAAATCCTCTTATGTGAAAGGGGAAGACAGCTTTGCCGTCAAATTGTCTTCCGGTTTTTTCAATAATCCTTCCAAAGGGCTGCCGAGTGCTAATGGGCTTATGATCCTTATACACAGCCATACAGGGGAGCCGCTGGCTGTATTGGCAGATGAAGGGAGATTGACCGATCTTCGAACCGCTGCAGCAGGAGCCGTTGCTGCAAAATATGGGAGCAGGAAAGGCAGTCGTGCGGCAGGCATCATCGGAACAGGCGCACAGGCCCGTCTCCAGCTTGACGCTCTCACCCTGGTCCGCCCGATCGAGCAGGTATTCGTTTTCGGAAGAGATCCCTCGAAAGCGTTAGGTTATAAAAAAGAAGTCGAACAAAAGTTGGGAGTCGAGGTGGCCGTCTGTCATTCAGTGGAAGAGGTCCTGCAGTACAGTGATCTTGTCGTAACCACGACTCCGTCACGCGTACCATTAATTCACGGGGAGTGGATGCGTCCCGGTCTGCATGTTACCGCTATGGGCTCAGATGCAGAGCATAAACAGGAACTTCATCCTTCATCGATGGAAAGAGCGGATGTCATTGTGTGTGATCTTAAAGCGCAATCCCTCCGTCTGGGCGAGCTGCGTCAATCTCCAACAGAACAGGAACGTGCCATAGAAATCGGAGAAATTACAAGTGGAAGACGTACGTTTAGGAAGACAGATCATGAGGTGACCATTTGTGACCTTACAGGAACCGGTGTGCAGGACACCGCAATTGCAAGAGAAGTATACCAACGATTATTAATCAGGGAGGGCGTTACACATGAACGAAGCGAAATTTAGTACAAAATCGATTTGGGCAGGAGAGAAAGAGCAGCTTGCCTTCGGTGCTACACAGGTACCTGTCGTACACAGTGTATCTTTCGGTTATGACGATATGGATGAATGGTATGAAGTAGCGGTCGGCAATAAGCCGGGCCACATTTATGGCCGGAATACGAATCCTACCGTACAGGCTTTCGAAGAAAAAATCCGCATTCTTGAAAATGCAGAAGCAGCGACCAGTTTCTCAACAGGGATGGCTGCGATCAGCAATACACTTGGTACTCTTCTGTTTCCGGGAGATCGTGTCGTATCCATCAAAGACACGTATGGAGGCACGAATAAAATCTTTACAGAATTTCTGCCAAAACAGAAAGTGGATGTCGTGCTTTGTGATACAGGGGATCATGAAGCGCTTGAAGCAGAAGTGGCGAAAGGGTGTAAAGTCCTTTACCTGGAAAGCCCAACGAACCCGACCGTGAAAATCACTGACATTAAGCGGATGGCAGCCGCAGGTAAAGCTGTTGGTGCCACAGTGGTCGTGGATAATACTTTTGCTACACCGGTCAATCAAAACCCGTTGGATCTCGGGGCCGATCTTGTCATCCATAGTGCGACGAAGTTCCTCGGAGGTCATGCAGATGCATTAGGCGGGGCGGTCTGTGGTAGAAAGGGTCTTGTTGAGGCCATTTATCATTACCGGGAGATTAATGGAGCCACTCTTGACCCGATGGCTGCCTACCTGCTGTTGAGGGGCATGAAAACACTGCAACTCCGAGTAGAGAAGCAGAATGCAAATGCAGCAGCCATAGCCGAGCATTTGCACTCCTTTGATCAAGTGGAAGCCGTTTATTATCCGGGCTTGGAAACCCATCCTCATCATGATATTGCCAAGCAGCAAATGAGAGGTTTCGGAGGGATGCTGAGCTTTGCTGTTAAAGGCGGAGTGGAGACGGTGCGAGACTTGTTACCCAAACTTCAATATGCCAATCGTGCCGCCAATCTTGGATCTGTAGAGACTGTGGTAGGACCTTCAAGGACGACGAGCCATGTGGAGTGTACACCTGCAGAGCGAGCGGCTATGGGGATCCCAGAAGGCTTAATCCGCTACTCCGCAGGCATCGAAGATATCGAAGATTTGAAACAGGATCTTTCTCAGGCCTTTCAATCTTTACCCGCCTATGCTGAGAAGTAAGGATGGGAGATGGGAAAGGTGAAAAATATGACCTCATCCAACGGGCCGGTCAGCTTATGGATTTCCTTGTGGAATGGCGGAGAGATTTTCACGCTTTTCCTGAACTCAGCTTCCAGGAAAGGCGGACGAGTGAAAAAATTGTAGAGGTCCTGAGCAGCCTGCAAACTTTTGTCATAGAGAAAAATGTTGGCGGCCATGGCATTATTGCTTCCGTGACTTGTGGAGAGGGGCCGGTCGTAGGGATACGCGCGGATATGGATGCTTTACCGATTGTGGAGGAATCGAGCGCCCCCTGGGCTTCCAAGCATCCAGGCGTCATGCATGCTTGTGGTCATGATGCGCATCTATCGATTTTACTCGGCATCGCTCAATTGGTTGCGGAAGATGCAAAAGCCGGCCGTTTTCAGGGAACCATCCAGCTCATCTTCCAACCTGCAGAAGAAGCGTGTGATGAAAAGGGAGAAACGGGGGCCGTAAAAATGTTGGCTTCAGGGAAACTGGATCGTCTGGATGCCGTCATGGCTCTTCACATGTGCCCTTGGAAGAAGACGAATGAACTGCAGTGGAATGATGGGCCGAGCATGGCGAATAACGATGAGTTTCATTTGAGAATACAAGGGGTTGGCGGGCATGCAGGATATCCGCAGCATGTTAAGGACCCGATTTGGATGGCCACCACCCTCCTTCAAATCTTATACAGTCTTAACGGACGGAAGACTAACCCGCTTGAAGTGGGAACGATCAGTGTTGGTCAGGTACATGCTGGTGATGCCAGTAACGTCATTCCAAGCTGGGTGGATATAAAAGGAACCCTAAGGTCTTACAAAGACAATGTAAGAGAGAGTTTGAGCAGAGAACTTCATCAGGCTGCTAACGTAATCACAGCCCTTGGTGGCGAGTATACGTTGCGAATTGACCAGGGGGAACCTTCATTAATCAATGACCCTCGGATCAATCGTGTATTTTTGGAAGTGGCGAAGGATTTACAAGTGTATGAAGAGCCCTTTGGTATGGGGAGTGAAGATTTCAGTCATTTCACGAGAAAGGTCCCGGGGGCTATGTTTTTTCTCGGATGTGGATTGGGTAGAGAAAGGAGCCTTCATCAGTCTGATTTCGACATCGACGAACGATCGATGCCGATCGGTGTGCGGGTTCTACTGCAAAGTGCTTATCGGATACTTGAGCAGGGAGGGATTGAACAATGATGAAAGTAGCCATGATCGGATTCGGAGGAGTAGGTCAGGCGTTTGCGGAAATAGTCGAAGCTAAACAAAAAGAAATGCAGCAGAATTACGGCATGGACATAGAAATTGTTGCCGTTTCTGATGTAATGAAAGGGTCTGTATACCAGCCGGGAGGACTGAACATCCCTAAACTTTTGGAATGTGTCAGAAAAACGGGGTCTGTTGAGACTTATCCTTCCTCCCAAGAAACGGTTAAAGGCTGGGGGAGTATTGAAACGATAGAGAAATCGTGCGCCGATGTCATTATGGAAGTGACTTACACGGATGTGAAGTCTGGTGAGCCTGCCCTTACCCATTGTCACCGTGCTTTCGAAACGGGAAAAAGTGTGATTACTACGAACAAAGGACCTGTCGCTCTCGCCTATCAAGAACTGATCGAAAAAGCTGAACGTCATCATGTCTTTTTTGGTTTTGAGGGAACCGTCATGAGTGGAACGCCTGCTTTAAGACTTCCTCTTGAAACTTTGGCTGGGAATGAGATCAAGGAAATCAGAGGGATATTGAATGGGACGACCAACTATATTCTGACGTCCATGGAGAGTGGAATGACGTTAAATGATGCGTTGGAAAAGGCGCAGTCACTTGGATATGCTGAAGCTGATCCGACGAGCGACCTTGAGGGATACGATGTAAGGTATAAAGCAGCAATTTTATCCAATCATGTTTTTGGTGTCCACATCGATCCCGATGAAATTTTTTGTGAGGGGATAACGGGGATAACGGCGGAGGATATTCAAGAAGCAGCAAAAGAAGGGGAGAAATGGAAGCTCCTCGCCCGTATTCAACAAGACAGAGGGATTGTTAAAGCATCCGTAAGACCTGAGCGGATTCGAGGAGATGATATACTGGCCGGCATTACTGGAGCGACAAACGCTATTGTCTATGAATGTGATTTGTCAGGCCCGATCATGCTTACAGGGGCTGGTGCAGGTTTGAAAGAAACAGGTTTTTCTTTATTAATTGATTTGGTTCACGCCCACAAAAACTTGGGGATCATCAAAGTGGGAGGAGGGAGTCATTCATGACGACGAAGGTAAAAACATATAAAATGCTTATCGGTGGAGAGTGGCGCACGGGTTCAGACAATTTTGAAGTAAGCAATCCTCAAAATGGTGAAGTAGAAGCAGTTGTCCCAGCAGCTACCCGAGAGGAGATGTTAGAAGCTGTAGAAGCGGCTGAACGGATGTTCCATCATCTGGATCCCATTCCGACTCATGAAAGGATTCGGATTCTTAGCAAAGTGTCGGATTATATGGAGGAAAACGCTGAGGATTTTGCAGTAACCTTGGCACGAGAGGGTAGTAAAACGATTTCAGAAGCACGATCAGAGGTTTCACGTGCCACCCAAACCATTCGTATCAGTGCCGAAGAAGCGAGACGCATGAAAGGAGAAACCATTAACTTTGATCAAAACCCTGGAAGCGAAAAAAGAGTCGGGTATTACCAGAGGTTCCCTGTAGGGATCGTAGGAGCCATCACTCCTTTCAATGACCCTCTCAACTTAGTCGCCCATAAAATAGGTCCTGCTATTGCTGCAGGTAATGCCATTGTCGTTAAACCTGCCTCAGCTACCCCTTTGAGTGCATTGAAACTTGCCGAAGCATTTGTAGAAGCGGGTCTCCCTGCTGGTTTTTTATCGGTTGTTACAGGTTCAGGGAGAGAAATCGGGGATGCTTTGATCACTCACCCCGCCGTACGGATGATTTCCTTCACCGGGGGCAGCGAAGCAGGGGAGGCTATTACGAAAAAAGCAGGGACGAAAAAAGTGAGTATGGAGCTTGGATCGAACTCGCCGGTGATTGTATTGAAAGATGCCGATCTTTCAAAAGCTGTTCACGCCTGTTGTTCTGGAGCCTTTTCAGCGGCTGGTCAAAATTGTATCGGGGTGCAAAGGGTATTTGTAGAAAAGGATATCTACCCTGCCTTCGTGGATGGATTGGCAGCGGCGGCGGCAGCATTGCAAGTCGGTGATAAGATGGATGAGCGGACAGATATGGGACCGATGATCAATGAAAAAGAAGCGGTCCGAGTGGAGCAATGGGTCGAAGAAGCAGTGGATATGGGAGCGAAAGTCGAAGTGGGTGGGAGGCGTGAAGGGGCTTTTTACAGGCCGACCCTCATGACGAATGTGCCCGCTCACGCTAAGCTCATGAAGGAAGAAGTGTTCGGACCAGTGGTTATGGTAGATGCTGTCGATGATTTGGATGAAGCCATTCAAAAATCGAATGCCGTCAATTACGGTCTACATGCCGGAATATTCACGAACGATATTAACCAGGCATTCAAAGCGATCAGAAAAATGGACGTCGGCGGTATCATGATTAATGATTCAAGTGACTATCGGATTGATGAAATGCCGTTCGGAGGAACGAAAGGATCCGGAATCGGACGTGAAGGTGTGAGGTTCAGTATGGAATCCATGACCGAACAAAAAGTCGTATGTTTTCAGCTTGACGATTGAGTAAATCAACCCATGTCCTATTGTTCTGTTTGTCAGAGGACTGGTTAGGGAAAGCCTCCTTCAAAAGGAGGTCATGTAATGGCACAATATTTTGTGAATCAAAACCAACAGACGGATGGAGAACATGAGGTCCATATTGAAGGTTGTGATTTTATGCCATTTGAGAAAAATTTATTAGAGTTGGGCGGGCATGATGATTGTGCAAGTGCCATCGAAAAAGCGACCCATACTTACAGTGATGTCAGTGGTTGCCGCCACTGCTGCCCCGACTGCCATACTAAATAATCTTTCAGTAACCTGAACGTCCGTCAGTGGACGTTCAGGTTCTTTTTTATTATGAGGGGGTTAAATGTTGTTGATATGGATCCTTCGAACAGGAGTGGCAAAAGATTATCGAGATACTCCTTTTGAAAGAGGGCTGAGGAAAACGGATTCTCTTTCCTGGAAGTATCAACACTTTAACAGATCCATCATATGGAAGCTGATATCAAGAATCTGTCGTATGTAAATGGTACTTCTTCTCAGGGATATTGTTTGCTTTCATGCAAATAGTAAACGTGAAGATTAATCCTGAGGAGGATGCAAGATGAATAAAAAATGGTTTCTTTTAATCGCAGCGATCACGATGATTGTCCTGTTAGCTGCTTGTAATACATCTGAAGAACGCGCACGCGAGAGTCAGCGGAACAATTTGAATCAAGTCAGCTTCGGTCCTGAAGGTCAAGGGGAGCGGGCAGACGGGAATCAAGGCCGTTACATGGACCCTGGGGCTAATGGGCAAAGCCGCTTTGATGCGAACATCCCTTTTGAAGGAATGAACCCTAATGGTACAAGTGGATCGATGCAGGGTCCGTACTTTTTTGATCACGATGGTCGATACACTCAAGACCCTCAGGGTGGGGAACCATCCGGGCAGGCCGACAATCGTTCCAGCCAAAACCGTGGAGATAGTGGGCAAACCAGTGACCAGGCGGATGGAGATTTTCAACAGCAGGTAATTGAACTGACGAACAAAGCTCGTGAGAAAAATGGTCTGAAACCTTTGAAAAACAGCAATGAGGTTGAAGAGGTGGCTCAGACCAAATCAGAAGATATGGCTGAGAATGATTACTTCTCCCATACATCACCAACCTACGGAAGTCCTTTTGATATGTTGAAGGAATTCGGTGTGGATTATTCGACAGCCGCTGAGAATATTGCTGCAGGACAGCAGTCGCCGCAATCCGTGGTGGATGGGTGGTTAAATAGTTCAGGACACCGTAAGAACATCATGAACAAAAATATTACCCACATTGGTGTCGGGTATGCTAAAGACGGAAATTACTGGGTACAAATGTTTATAGCCAAATAATAAAACTTGACGCTTGGTTCGTATCAGGCGTCTTGTTTTACATAAGGATAAGGCAGGGGAAGCAAAATGAAAAAGCTTGGAATGTTATTGGTCATCATCCTCCTATTGTCATCCCCTTCTCAAGGCCATGCTTTTACTGAGAAAAGGTTGGTTGCTATAGGGGACTCTATTCCATTTGGATATAATTTGACTAAAGAAAATTCAAATCCTCCGGATGGTGCGTTCCCATCTTTAATTGGGATGAAGAAGGACATGGAAGTGACCAATTTAAGCATCCCTGGATTGACTTCTGCAGAATTGCTGGCAGCTGTGCAATCCAACGACTTATTCAGGAATAGTCTTAAAGACGCTGACTATGTGATTGTGTATATAGGTGGTAATGACTTGTTGAATATCGTCAAAAAAAATGGAGGGTTGGATGGATTGGAATTGGAGCAGGCAGCCCCTGTCATCCGGGATCTTATTTATAACGTCTATTCAACAATTTTGGAGATTGATGAATTAACCGACGGGAAGATTTTAGTCTACAACATCTATAATCCTTATCCGGCAGCTGGTGATCAGTTGAACACACCACTCGCATATATTAACCAGCAATATGCTTCTTTGATCAAACTCCTTAAACATTTTTCACCTGTTACTCTTGTTGATGCATACAAGGCCTATAACGGGCATCCGGAATATATTCTTAAAGGGGATGTTCATCCTACGTTGTCGGGCCAGAAAGTTCTTGCTGACCTTGCTTTAAAGCACCTGGATTGAATAGGTCTCTGTTTGGGTCTTCCCCCCTGCTTTCATGTATAATATAGGTATTGGTATTTTGGAGGTGAAAAAACATGGTAAGGTTTGGAATCATAGGCACAAACACTATTACAGAGAAATTTATTGAAGCAGCAAAGCAGCACCCCCGGTTTGAATTGCAGGCGGTTTATTCACGGTCTGAACAGCGGGCTCTGGCCTTTGCAGATAAACATGGTGCAGATGCAACTTTTACGGATATAGAAGCGATGGCTGCCCATCCGAATGTTGATGCGGTTTATATTGCCAGCCCAAATGCTTTTCATGCCGAGCAGGCGAAAGTCATTATGAGGAAAGGGACTCACGTCCTTTGTGAGAAACCGATGGCCTCTAATCAACAGGAAATTGCATCCATGATTGAAGTGGCGAAAGAAGAAGGGGTTCAATTGATGGAAGCCGTCAAATCGACACTGATGCCCGGTTTTTTAAGTATTCAGGAACATTTACATAAGATTGGAAAAGTGCGTCGTTTTGTCGGGAACTTCTGCAAATATTCTTCTCGGTATGATGCCTATAAACGGGGAAAAGTACTGAATGCATTCAAGCCCGAATTATCCAATGGGTCGTTGATGGATCTGGGTATTTATGGGATATATCCGATGGTGACGCTGTTTGGCGCGCCTGAAAACGTACAGGCGAGTGCTGTGTTTTTAGAGACAGGTGTTGACGGACAGGGAACCGTTTTCGTTGAATATGATGAAATGGAAGGAATCGTTCATCACTCCAAAATCGTGGACTCTCATACCCCATCTGAAATTCAGGGAGAAGAGGGGACAATCCTCATTCCGAATATTTCTGAACCGAGAGATATAAAAATAATCGATAGGAATGGGACGATAGAAGAACTTTCTTTCGAAGATAATTATTCACCAATGTATTATGAAGCTGCTGAATTCATCAGCCTGGTGGAAGATGCAGAGAGACGATCTGAGAATAATTCATTAGAGCATACACTTTTGACCGCGAAAATTATGGAGGAGGCCCGCCAAAAGGTCGGCCTGGCCTATCCGAATGACCGGTCTTAGATTCCCGGAGAAAGAGGCACATATAGAAACATGTGCCTCTTTTTACTAATTTTCTTTCCTTGTCATCGATACGCCCGGGCGGCTCTGCTGATTGTCCAGCCTACGTTCATGATGGATTCCCCAGTGATTCATCTTTTCAAGGAAAGAAGCTGTCGTTCTGCCATAGGGGGTAATGCGATACTCCACTCTGGGAGGCATGGTTTCATAGTCGATACGCTCGACTAAACCATCATGAATCAACTTTTTAAGTTCTCTGGCCAGGATTCTGGAAGATATATTCCCATCAAGGGAACGGCGCAATTCATTGAAACGCAGATGATCTTCGTGGATGAGCTTCCATAAAATTAAACCTTTCCACTTTCCGCATACCACTTCAAGAGTTACATCAAGGCCGATCCCATCTTCCTTCATCCTGAATCACCTCTCGTTATTTTTTTGTAGTCTGTCCGTGTTTTTGCATAGCTTTTTCGTAACCTTCCAATATTCCTTGAGCATAGACCTTATTTAAGACAGTCATCGTTTGAGGGATGACGTTTTCTTCTTCCGATTCTGAGACTTGATTCAGCAAGTCCACGAGTTCCAAAAGTTCTTCGGTAACGGGAAAAATCGGTTTTATATTATCCATAAAAGGATCACCTTCCTGTTTATTCGGGAAATACTATTGATATAATTCTAACCATTTACTATTAGTGAACCTTGCGCGTACATAAACTATTATGACTTATCGGGAAGTATGAAATCAATGGATAAGTCCGTGTTTTTGCCTCAGTGGAGCAACTTCCAGTGCTGTTATCCTTATACAAAAGTTATACTGAGATAACCGGGCAAGGCCTTTTTGTACAACGATTGGGTCCGGGAATTTGAAAATCAGCATCACACGAGTGTTTTCCAAGCTTAATTTATTTCCCATCTGTATAGTGGGCCATTACTTGTATGAGTGTTTGGAGGTTTTTTTATGCGTTCGATTTTTTCTTATACCTTTCCTTATAAAAAGCCGGCAGTAATTGCTCTTGTTCTGATGTTTATAGAATTACTGGTAGAACTAGCGCAGCCTCTGCTCATGGCGAAAATTATAGATGATGGGATCTTACAGGGAGACTATCAGGCTGTCCTGGTATGGGGCGGTGTGCTGTTGGGTTTATCATTTATTGCTTTTACTGCAGGGATGACCAACTCTTTTTTTGCTGCTGAGCTAAGCCAGGGTGTTGGATATGACTTGAGGAAGGATATGTTTTCTAAAGTCCAGCAGTTTTCAGACCATCATTTTCAAAAAGTCCCGACCCCGAGTCTCGTTACGAGAATCACTAATGATGTGATTCAAATCCAAAACTTGCTGTTTATGTTTGTGAGAATAGGATTGAGGGCACCTTTGTTTATTGTTTTTGCATTAGTGATGTCGTTTACGATAGACCGGGAACTTGCTCTTTTTCTATTTGCCAGTGTTCCTCTATTTCTGCTGTTCTTACTGTTCTTATTGACCAAAGGGATCAAGTGGTTCAAGAAAGTCCAGCATAAAATCGATGGATTGAATACGATCATACGTGAGAATATTGCCGGCATCCGATTGGTTAAAGGATTCAATCGTAAGGAGTATGAAGTGAAAAGGTTTGAACAGGGCAATGACTCCCTGGTCAAGCATAATAAAAGAGCGTTATGGCTTATGGAAGTGGCCATCCCGGTCGTGATGCTGGGGATGAATATCGTCATTCTTGTTTTACTGTTTGTCGGTGCACAGGTACTTAGTGCAGCTGGAGTGGAGGCTGGTGAACTGGTTGCTATCATTAATTATGCGACCCGTATCTTGTTCACCTTTTCAGTATTCACATTTCTGATCATGGTCATTTCCAGGGGACAAGCATCGGCGGACAGAATTTCTAATGTTCTGCAGCAAGAAACAGACGAAGAAATTGGAGGCGAGATGAAAGAATTAGAGGGAGCAGTCCGCTTCTCTGATGTCTCCTTATCCCGTGAAGGGACCCAGGTGCTGAGTCATTTGAATTTCAAGGTACAGGCGGGAGCCACGGTAGGAATTATTGGGGAAACAGGCTCCGGAAAAACCTCTTTGTTACATTTAATACCCCGGCTGTATGAAAAAAATGCAGGCCAACTCTTTTTGGATGACGTGGAAATTGAAAAACTGTCCGTGAAAATTATTAGACAACAGATCAGCATCGTACCTCAGGAGGTTCATTTGTTCTCGGGTTCAGTAAAAGACAACATCGCATGGGGAAAGAAAGATGCAGGGGGCGAAGAAATTATAGAAGCGGCAAAACAGGCGCAGATTCATGATTTTATCGTTTCTCTGCCCGATGGATATGACACGCAGATCGGTCAGAAAGGGGTGGTTTTCTCCGGTGGACAGAAGCAGCGGCTTTCTATTGCGAGAGCCCTTGTGAGAACCCCTCGAATATTAATACTGGATGATAGTACGAGTGCGCTTGATGCCCATACAGAAAGACGACTTTTAGCAGCTTTAGAAGAACAGCGTTGTACAGTATTCATCGTTGCCCAAAAAGTAAGTTCCATTAAGGATGCCGACCATATTCTTATTCTTCATCAAGGGGAAATCATCGCTCAAGGAACACATGAAGAACTGTTACAGGAAAGTCGATACTACGCCGATATTCATCAATCTCAGCAGGAAGGGGTGGGGTCATGAAAGAGACTCGAGGGACGAGAGCCGGGCGGCCCACTCGCGGGACAACTGTGAAACTGGATAAAGTTGAAAACATCGGTTCCACTCTTCGTAGAATATGGGGTTATATGGCTGCGGAGAAAATGACTTTTTCTTTGGTTGTGACTGCTATTATCATCAGTTCATCCTTATCTTTACTGGGTCCTTACCTTCTGGGACAGACGGTAGACGCGATCATAGAAGATCCTCGATCTAATGCACTTCTTCGAATGCTTGGAGTGTTGTTTCTCGTCTACTTATTTCAGTCGCTTTTTCTATGGCTTCAAAATTACTGGATGATCGGCATTGCTCAAAATGCTGTTCAGCTGATGAGAGGACGTTTGTTTTCACACGTGCAATTGCTTCCTCTCCTTTTTTTTCAAAAAATCCAACAGGGAGAACTGATGAGCAGGCTGACGAATGATATCGAGAATGTAAGCAGGACCTTGAATACGGCTGTTGTCCAGTTTTTAACGAGTGTATTGACCATTATCGGTACGCTCATTATCATGGTAGCCCTAAGTCCGATGCTTACCTTGTTGACTTTGACGATTGTTCCTGGAATGTACGTTGGCATGAAGTGGATTACCGATCGTACAGGACCATTTTTCAAAAAACAACAGCAGGACCTTGGGGAAGTCAACGGCTATGTAGAGGAAATATTTTCAGGACAACCCATCATTAAAATGTTCTCTAAAGAAGAAGATGTCATTCATGCGTTCAAAGAGAAGAATCGTGCATTGAGAACGTCAGGTTATTATGCTCAAGTCTATACCGGGTTCATCCCCAAATTAATGAACATGTTGAATAATGTAAGCTTTGCGATCATTGTAGGGGCGGGTGGATGGCTCGCATTGAATGGAGACATATCCATAGGTGTCATCGTCGCTTTTACGACATACTCTCGTCAATTCACGCGCCCTCTGAACGACCTCGCCAATCAATTCAATATGATCTTATCAGCCGTCGCAGGGGCGGATAGAGTCTTTCAAGTGATGGATGAGAAAGAAGAAAAGCTTGATGAAGAACACGCGCTTGAAGTAAACCAAATCAAAGGAGATATACGATTTGAGCATGTTGATTTTTCTTATGAGGAAAACCAGGCTACACTTTCAGATATCACCTTTGAAGTACAACCCGGTCAGACGGTTGCGCTGGTGGGGCCTACCGGGGCTGGGAAAACGACGATTATTTCTTTGCTCTCCCGTTTTTATGACCCGGACGCCGGCCGAATATTATTGGATGGAAAGAACTTGGGGTACATTACGCGTGCCAGTTTAAGAAGTCAAATGGGGGTCGTTCTGCAGGATGCCAGTATGTTCCATACGTCCATAAGGGAAAATATCCGGTACGGGCGGTTGAATGCTTCGGATGAAGAAGTGGAAGTGGCTGCTAAATCTGCAAGAGCACACGATTTCATTTCGCAATTGCCAAATGGGTATGATACGGTCCTCGACTCAGACGGGAAAGGAATCAGTCATGGGCAGAGACAACTACTGTCCATCGCCCGCGCCATGATTGCTGATCCTTCCCTGCTTATTTTGGATGAGGCAACCAGTAGCATCGATACTGTAACGGAAATGAAGATTAATGCAGGTCTTACGAATTTAATGAAGGGCCGGACGAGTTTTGTAATTGCCCACCGCCTGCACACCATCCGGTCAGCCGACCTGATCTTAGTGCTTCAAGGTGGCCGGATTATTGAAAAGGGAGACCATGAAACGCTTATGAATGAACAAGGGGAGTACGCCGCGCTGATTCAGGCGCAGACTTCCTCTATGAATCAGAATTCCGGGTAATGATTACACCTCTGCCTATCCCACGGCATACGATAGGGAAAAGGGAGGGGTGACGATGTCACTGAATCAACCATATCCGTACTGGACTGATTTACCTTATGCCGGGGAAAGCCGGCCACCTGCAGGGAGTGACGGAGTAGAGTACGAGGCTGGAAAGTGGAAGACCTATTTTATTAAACATAGCAGGAAGAGTGGATTTGAAACGTTGGATGGACGCCCGATCCGACTTGCGATTAAAAATCCAAAAACCATTGATTGGCACCGCGAATTGAAAGATGTAAAAGAAACGTTGGCTCATTTAACGGCTGATCAAAGGAAAATAGCCATGTATTGGGGAGAGGGGCCGGCGTCTAAGCAATGGATTCCGATTATTGACCGCCTGATCGATACTTATGGGGTGGAAGCTCCAAGGGCTGCACGAATTTTAGGAGCCGTTTTCAGTGGGATGAATGACGCGTTCGTTGTCTGCTGGTCCTTAAAATACCAGTGGCTTGTACCACGGCCGAACCAGTTGGATCCTCATCTGCGTACAGTCATCTGTACCCCGAAACATCCATCCTATCCCTCCGGACATGCGACTATTTCAGGTGCTGCAGAGATCATTTTAAGCTATTTCTTTCCAGCGGAGAGACGGAAGCTGAATGAACTGGCAGAAGAAAATGCACGATCCAGGCTTTATGCAGGGGTGCATTATCCTGTCGATAATGATGAGGGACTGCGTCTTGGAAGACAGGTGGGTCGTATGGTAGTGGAAGAATTGAAGAAAGATTTTGTAGCAGGAAAACCGCTTGATTTCCCTTTTACAGAATACCGCAATGCAGATCTACACCCAACAGATTATCAGCAGTCGATCCCCTTTCATTATGACCACACCTGCAGTTCTTTACTTCTTGATTCTGAAGACCGTGAAGAATCATCCTCCTATACTCAATGGATTGACCCTAAAATATTTTTCTAGTCTGCCATGTTGATTGAAAGAAAATCACCACGTCCGGGACGTGGTGATTTTTGTTTATCCTTCTGAGTATCGAAGGGAAGGACGTGAAGGGAAAAAAGTAGACAAGTTCTTGGTGGGCGGTCGCATATATATGAACGAACGACATGATAGGAGGGGTTTTCATTGGATGCATGGATTGTATCTGCACGTAAAGTAGGATTGCTGGTGGGAGCGGTGATCATTGCTTTTGCTGCGTACTTTATTGGAAGTTTCTTTTGGAAAGGGGCGGTTTCTACTTCAACGGAGCCCGTAAATGGTGAACCGCGGATGATTCATATGGTGACAGGAGAATTTAAAGCAGAGACGGCTGCCGGCGAGGAAATAGAATCTTACCGTTTTGATCCAGGGACCATTTTTGTGGAAAAGGATGAGCCTTTCAAATTAAGCGTGTACGGTGTGAACGGCAAGGAACATCCTTTTTATATTGAGGGAACGGATATTAAAGGAGTCGTGGAGCAGGGAAAAGAAACGGTTTTGGATCTTCAATTTAAAAAAGAGGGCGTCTACCGTCTCATCTGCACTACCCATGCGGATATCGGATCGGATGGTCCCATGATCGCCTACATCGTTGTGGATTGATGGTTGAGTGTTCTTTTTAACATTGGATAGAAAGGATGAACGGCATGGTCGTCTTGTTCGTAAGCTCCATAGTACTCGGATTGTCCATCGCCGCACCTGTCGGACCGATCAATATTGAGATCATGCGGCGGGGCCTTTCTTATGGGTTCTGGCCTGCTTTTTGCGTGGGGCTTGGCGGGATGACCTCTGATTTGTTGTTGATGGCCGTCATGTTCTTTGGCGCTGGAGTGTTTTTGACATGGACATGGGTGCAGGTCGTGCTGATGCTCATCGGCTGTATCGTATTGGTTCATTCGGGATGGACAAGTCTCAGGATCAAAGAAGAATGGAGTGTAGATGCTGTACGGAGTATGGGGGGCGGACGAGGGAATGCTCTCCTTTCCTACATAAGAGGTGCCATAATAGCAGGAACGAATCCCATGAATTTATTGTTTTGGATCAGCATTTACGGTTCTGTCTTAAGTCGGGCGCTGCAGGATGAGAATATTATCCGGTCCTTCATCATTAGTTCAATGGTTTTTCTCGGAATCGGCCTTTGGAATGCGAACTTGGCTTTTTTTGTGCACTTTGGTCGTTTTATCGTTCATTCGGTTGTGTTAAATGGGATCCAGCGCGCTGCCAGCCTCATTCTAATATTTTATGGTCTTAAATTTGGATGGATCGCTGTCGACATCTTATATAATTCCTTTGCATCATGATAGCAAAGAACAGGGGACATAAGGTTAGGACGTTGGTGCGCTTTTTTTCTTTCTAACAGCCTTGATCCATAAGCCCGCCCATACGATGAATGGGATGATCAGTCCATGGGTTATTGCATAGGGGAACCACGTTTTATTAACAAAAGACTCAAAATAAGATACATCCGGGTAAGCGATGATGGATAATACGACCATTCCTATGCCAAGGGGGAGTAAAAGAGGACGATGATCCTTCATTGTAAGGAATTGGGCGGTCCCGACGGTGATGGCGTAATAGAGAACCACCATTTTGAAAAAGATGGTTATCATCCAAATGATAGCGATGATGATTTCCAACCCTTCTAAGAAACCAGCGATGTTGATCTTTTGGGCCAGCTTATATGTCGGATATGTGTTCAAGGCAGTAAGGTCACTTCCGAGGATTAGAATGCATAAAAGAGTGATCAACATTAGGACAGCTCCGCCGAAAACTGTGCCGAGCAACCATGCCTTTTTCTTCGCTTTTGAATCTTTGACATAAGGAATAATCATCAAAAAAGTCACCAGTTCGAGAATAGGCGTTCCGATCAGGAAAGTGGAAGTATTCCATATAGGAAGAAACCCTTCGCCGATCATGGGTTGTATATTTTCTATCTTGATTTGCGGAGCGAGGGAGATAGTAAAGAAAATCAGGAGTAATACGACCCAGGGGATGAACATCTCCGAACACCTTCCAATAACTTCAATCCCCAAATAAGCACCCCATATGACGACAAACAAAAAGAGAATATGGGTGAACTGCAGCGGAGTCTCCGGGATGATCTGAGTTGTCATAAAATCTCCTATGTTTCGTAACACAAGAGAGGCCAAAATATACAGGAATGAGAGGTAGAAAAGCAGAAAAAATCTTCCGAGCCAATTACCGAACACCTCAATGGTGGCCTGCACAAAGGTTTGTCCTTTCATAAGTGTGGTCATATGATTGTACATGACGACAAGGAGTAGTCCGATGGCGATAGATATAGAGAGGGATATCCAGGCATCTTGCCTGGCGTTGGACGTCAGCGGTCCCGGTACGATCAGGATCGAGCTTCCCACGAAAAAC
The DNA here is from genome assembly GCF_056158545.1 of Halobacillus sp. ABR2_026. Lineage (NCBI taxonomy): Bacteria > Bacillati > Bacillota > Bacilli > Caryophanales > Bacillaceae > Halobacillus > Halobacillus sp. ABR2_026. Next base: position 3,673,939 of record NZ_JBSWTM010000001.1, on the reverse strand, counting down.
AAAAGAACGAGAAACATGAATTGCCTGGGACTGATTGTCTGATTATCCATCTTTACACCTCTTTTTAGTCGTTTTATTTGGCTTCTTCAACGAAAGCTCCCGTTTGTGGAAGACTCAGCTTCGAGATGTTTGTGGGGGAGTTAGGGGCTGCGGGGGATGACTCGCTTTCCGCGGGAGCGCGGTGAGCCTCCTCAGGCTTACGCCTTGCGGGGTCTCACCCAGCACTCTTTTCCCGCAGGAGTCTCGCCATCCCCCTCCGCCCCTTGGCTATATCAGGGTCTCGAAGCCCCTTCATGAATCATCAGCTATTCTAGTTGGTGAGAGGATAAGGTTCATACGCCCAAACCGAGGGGCTCGAACCCGGAAAGCTTGATACATAGCGTTTTATGCTTACAACAACCGGGGGAATGGAAGACCATCCAACGTATGTAAAGGGGTTCGTTTCTCGCATGATCGAATGGGGTGGTTGGGAAGCTGCGAGACTCCCGTGGGAGAAAGGAGATCGGCGAGATCCCGCAGGGCGATAAGCCCGAGGAAGCTCGGCACTCCCCCACAGGAAAGCGAGTAGCTTCCCAGCCACCCCTGGCACTCAACACAATAACGAACCCCGAACCCTCTCGAAATCAAGTCTTCAACAATTCTGCCATTTAGCTTAAGACTCCGTTTCGAAATAATAATACAACAAGATTCAATGGTTGGATCGTGAAAGGAGATCATCTAAAGGTTTCGACACTTGGAAATAAATTCTCTTTTACCACCCTATCATTCATGGTCACTTCCATCCGTTGATGCAAATATCAACACTGAACTTTAACAGAGCCAAAATAATAAAAGCGTTTTTTAAAATCCAATCATCTTATAAAACCTCTCAATATACGTAAGAGGGTTCGGAAGCGCTACCCCTTGGGCTTCCATCACGGCAATAATCGTAAAAATGAGGAGGAAACCTGAAAAAAATCCAGCATCTTTCTTTTTGTCTTTTTTTATTAGTTTTGGAAATTCAAGAAAAAATAGGGCTATTGAAAAAATGAGGATGGCCAAGGTAGACCACATATGAATCACGCCTCTTCTTTGGTCAGGGGTTGTGTAGAGTTCCCTTTCCTTCTTATTTGAGCGATCACGTTAATGTTGACCTCCAACGTTTTGAACTCTTCATTCCAATGATCTTCGACCGTCTTCCAGTACTTCGGATTTTTTCTGTGGAGGAGACTTCCAAATCCGAAAATATCGCTCCCGAATTCTTCCTGGGCAGCTTTTACTGCTGTTTCCATCTGCTGTTTAACTTTTTCTTCCACTTTGCTATTGATATCCTGAATGACGTCCGGGTTGGAGAGATCGACGGAACAATCCATCTCGGTTACGTTACCCTCCAGTTCCAATTCTACGGATACAGAAGGCTGGCCATCTTTAAACTTTACTTCCGGCCGGCTGTCTGTCCGGAGTACCTCCACACTTCCAAGTCCATCATCGCAAGGAAACGTGACAGTCGTACTTTTCATTTCTCCCGTTATATAATTCAATCCCTTGCTAGCATCAGCATCCAGCCACCCGACTAGTTTATCTTGTTTCAGAACGGCGAGACCATCCACTCTAAGCTGTGTCAATGCATCCATTCTTTCCACATTGTTCATCGCTGTGCCAAAAGCGGGGTCTCCCTCTACCACCAGACCGGTCAGAACGGGGTTCTGACCTTTGCTTAATATTTGACCGATCAGCTCGTCTATAGCCATCCCTCTTGAGTCCCCGTGATAACTCTGGACATCTTCGATCGATTTCATAATTTTGTTGGCAGGAATTTTTTCGTACGGAGTGAGCACGTCAAGCAATTCTTCTACGTCTGTGTTTTTGGCAATGGCGACAAAGAAAGCCGTTCGAAATTCGTGGTCTCTATAAAAAATGTCCAGAGAAGGCAGAATCCCTTCTTCGGCTAGTTCTGTTCCAATGACCAGCAGACGGAGTTGAGATAAGTACATTTTTCTCGGAGCTTTTTCGGTCATACTTCGGAAAGCTTCAAACAGAGACTCCCCAGTCGTTTTATAAATAGAAACCGGAGTTCTGCTGGTTGGGGCATCAGTGGCTATTTCTGATGGGTTGAGGACTTGTGTGGTCAATGAATACATCCCTTCCTCATTCCGGTCAATGCCCATAGCTACCACGACACCGAGGTTATCCAATTCTTTGCTGTTCCAACAGCCCGAAAGAAACAGCAGGCAGGAGAGAGAGGTCATGAACAATACTTTAAAATATACAGGTTTATTCATCCTTATCTCTCCTTTGTTGTGGAATCCACGCGTTCCTGACTGGCTTTAGTTAAGGATTTTGGACGGGATAAAAGCCCCCAATGTGGGAAGCGAACCAGAACATCCTGCTGGTCTTTGCCGATTAAAGGTGCGAGAGGTGCCATGTAAGGTTTATTAAATGACTTTAAACTGCATAAATGCAGAACCAGGGCAATCATTCCTAGAATAATCCCGAAAACCCCGAACGTTGCGGCCAAAATCATAAATGGAAAGCGAAGAATTCTTACAGAAATGGCCATATTGTAGGCAGGGAAGACGAAGCTGCTTATGGCTGTAATAGAAACGACAATGACCATAGCGGGGGATACGAGCCCCGCCTGGACGGCGGATTGACCAAGCACAAGAGCACCGACGATGGATACGGCTGAACCTACAGGTTTTGGGAGGCGGACTCCGGCTTCGCGAAGGACTTCAAACGTCAGTTCCATCATGATTGCCTCTACAAAGGCGGGAAAGGGAACTCCTTCCCGTTGAGAAGCAAGACTTATGAGGAGCGGTGGAGGAATCATTTGCTGATGAAAGGTAGTGAACGCTATATAAAGAGAAGGCATAAACAAGGCCACTGAAAAACAGAACAGACGGAGCAGTCGTACGAGTGTTGCAATGTCCGCTCGCTGGTAATAATCCTCGCTTGACTGCATGAAGTTTACAAAAAGAGCAGGGACTAAAAGCACATTCGGTGTCCCATCGACGAGAATCGCCACTCTTCCTTCCAATAGTCCGCCTGCGATGGCATCAGGCCGTTCTGAATTGAAAATAGTAGGGAATGGGGAATATTGAGCATCCTGAATGAATTCTTCAAGGTAGCCACTTTCCAACACAGCATCAATATCAATCTGCTCAAGTCTGGTATTCACCTGGTCAATGATTTCTTGTTCGGCGATCCCCTCCAAGTAAACGACCGCTACATCTGTAGAGGTCTTTCTCCCGATTTTTTTTGCTTCAATTCTTAGACTGGGGTCTTTGATTTTCCTCCTTAGAAGCGCTGTGTTTGTTCGGATGGTTTCTGTGAATGCTTCTTTAGGACCGCGGATGACACTCTCCGACGTCGTTTCCTGAACGCCTCGGTCACGCCAGCCTTTTGTACTCGCTGATAAGGCTTCCTTTTGTTTATCCAGAAGGAGGATGGTCTCCCCCGAAAGCAAACGGTCGAACAATGTTTTTTTATCCAAAACATCAGCGACTTCCCCGATAGGAAGGTTGGCAGCTTTGATCGATTGGTATAAATGGTGTTTAATACGGTGACTCTCAGGGAGTTCCAGCATGAGTGATTCCAGGATGAATTTTTGAACGCTGTCCGTATTGACTAGTCCATCTATATACAGGGCAGCCGCTTTTGTTTTCTGTATAGTAAAAGAACGTATGACAAGGTCGGAGCTGTTTCCCAGCATCTCCTGAATCTCCTTAATGTTGTCAGCTAAGGAAAGGTGAAGAGGTTGAGTCCCATCGGACAATGTTTGTTTATTCTTGTCATCCTTCATAGGGTCCCACCTCTCCTGACGTTGTTTTGCATTAGCATGTTCATATTTCTAGAATTTATGAGAATAGGGAAGTTGGTTGAATATCTTTTATAAGCAATGGAGAGATGATCGATTTTTGTAGGTTTATGTAGAAAGCTAAAGGGAATGCGATGGTTAAAAAGGAGGAAAACGATGGAGCACCGGATTTCGCATGACAATATGGATGAATCGCTGAAGAAGTTGGAGGACGATTATGTTCAGGCCGTAAGGGACAACGACCGTACGACAGTGGAAGGGTTCGTTGAAAAATTCCTCTATGATTCCTGGGAGTACAACGATACGAACATTGAAATGATCCAGTCCACTCTGAAAAAATATGCCCAAGGGAAAATTCACAAGTCCACCTTTCAGGGCGCGTTCAATGAAATGGTGGATCACCTTCGGGACCGCCTCGTTGAACTGGATGAAGATAAACAATACCCTGTACTGCACCAACCTTCAGGAGCTTCGCTTCTTGTAGCTTTCGTGGATGGATTGGTCGTTCAGTATTTTACGGCCGTTTACAGTGTTGAAGACTTGAGATCCATGACCCCCCAGCTTAAAGAAATGATTTTGCGTGCACTGGAAACAAAGGTCGAAAGTTGATTCTTCAATGAAGTTAAGAAGTAAAAGAAACCGACGGACCCAGATGGTCCGTCGGTTTCTTTTACTTCTGTGGAATCATTTATGAGGCTTTCGTTTATCCCGGGTTCAATGACTTTTTGAAATATATCATGTCCCGGCCCCTAATCCCATTCTCATAAAATGGGGCTTCGTACGAAAGGAAGAAATCGTGATGAATATCATGAAACCTGAACCCAGCTTTCTGATAAAAGGCGAAGTTTTCGATGCTTGAATTGGATGTTCCGACAAGCATATCACTGAACCCTTGTTTGTAAAAAAGGTGGAAGGATGCTTGCAGGACTTCTTTTCCGAGGCCTTTACCTCGATAGGATTCGAGCAGGGCTATATTTTTGATTTCCACTGTGTTCTTCGAGGGGAATACGAACAAGCATACTCCAATGTGTTCACTTCCTAAGGAAATGGTATAGAAAAGTCCATCATCGATATAAGTTTCAATGATTTCTTCAGACTCATCAGCCAAAAGTAGATCGGACATGTAACGGCGGCGGTCCTTTGTTTCCAGGAGACGAATGGTGGTCATGAGATCTTCCTTTCCGGCTATTATCGTATGGATGTGGTTATGATAACATAAGGTTAGTCTATCCTTTTCAGAAATCGGGGATTTTTCTGAAAAGGAGAAAAGGCAGGAGTAGGAAACCAGCAATGAATATAAATGAGGAACGTTACTTAAAGGAGTCGTCAATAATGGAACAAAAAGGTAAGATTTACGATCTGATCGGGGTGGGTGTAGGACCTTTCAACCTCAGCCTGGCTGCTTTGCTTGATGAGGTTGACGAAGCGGAAGCTTTATTTTTTGAACAGCGTGAGAAATTCGACTGGCACCCCGGAATGCTGATTGAAGGTACAAAAATGCAGGTGCCATTTATAGCGGATTTGGTGACTATGGCAGATCCTACAAATAAGTACAGCTTTCTGAATTACATCAGTAAAAATGAGCGGATGTATCAGTTTTACTTTTTGCAGCGCCTGGATATCCCAAGAAGGGAATACAATGATTACTGCCAATGGGCGGCGGGTCAGCTGGACAGTTGTCAGTTTGGAAAAAGGGTAAGCAACATCAAGCACTACAAGGATAATGAGGAAGTATTTGAAGTTGAAGTGACTCACATGGAAACGGGAGATGTAGACGTATACCGCACGAAAAATTTAGTGATGGGGACGGGGAGTGTTCCTGTCATGCCGAGGTCTTTCCGTGAGGCTTCATCTGAAGATGTATTCCACACAGCTGACTTTCTTCCTAATCAGGAGCGCTGTCGAAAAGCGCAATCCATTACGGTTGTAGGGTCAGGTCAGAGTGCTGCTGAAACCTTCAGGGAATTGCTGAAAGAACAAAGGGACTGTGGATATCGACTGGACTGGATTACCCGGTCTGCCAGCTTTGAATCGATGGAAGAATCAAAGCTCAGTCTCGAGCATTTTTCACCGGACTATGTGAATTATTTTTACCAGCTTCCTCAAAAGCAAAAGGACGAAATATTTGCGAACCAAGGGTTGTATTACAAAGGGATCAGCAATCATACCATTAACGATATCTATAATCTGCTTTACGAATATTCAGTGGGACAGGAAGCATTGAATGTAGGTTTGCAGGTACTCAGTGAAGTGAAAGACGTCCGTCCAAAAGCAGAAGGCGGTTATGAATTAGAGTGTTATCATTATCAGAAGAAAGAAACGTTCACTCATTCCACGGATCTTGTGATTGCAGCTACAGGTTACAAGCCTTATGTTCCAGACTTTATTCATCATCTGGAAGATTTCCTGGAATGGGATGAAGAAGGCAGGTACAAGGTGACTGAAGACTATCGCTTGATCACGACGGAGGAGACGGAAAATCAAATCTACGTCCACAGCGGTATTTCCCATACTCATGGAGTTGGTTCGACTAACCTCGGATTATCCATTCATCGAAATAAAGTGATTATTAATCATTTGGTAGGGCGTGAAGTGTTCCCTACGAATGAGAAGAATATCTTCCAGTCATTCAATGTTTAAAGTTTTCCCCTGGTCATTCATGACCGGGGGTTTTTCGTTAGGTGAATGTTGATAATGTGTATAAAATTGTGCATATGTGAATAAAAAAAGAAAAACCAAGAAGAAACATCACTTATCCACATGTTTATAAGTGATGTTTCTTCTTGGTTTTCTACGATTCGATTTTAGCAGGGGATATTGAGTTTATGCAGTGTTCCCGTTAAGAATCTGTAAAACTCGCAAATTGTGATGGGAATCTATTGACATCTGCTTCCTAAGGGTTAATAATATTGTAAATATACAGTTTAAATAATAAATATACATAGAGGTGGATTCAAAGTGAAAGCAGGGATTGTAGGTGCGACCGGATATGGCGGAATTGAATTGCTCCGCTTGTTAACCAATCATCCACATGTTGAAACGATCACATTATACTCATCATCCCAGGCAGGGGTGAAATTTGAAGATATTTACCCTCAATTTCAAGGGGAAAAGACTTACCGATTACAAGATTTAGAGCCGGAAAAAATGAAGGAAGAACTGGATATTGTTTTTCTTGCGACACCTTCTGGAGTTTCCTCACAATTGTCTCCACAGCTTCGAGGAGGTCATGCAAAGGTCATTGACCTATCTGGGGATTTAAGGTTGAAAGACCCGGCTTCTTATGAACAATGGTACAAAAAAGCAGCGGCTCCTGATGAGACGCTGAATGGATCAATCTATGGCCTTCCTGAATGGAAGAAAGAAGAGATTCAGGATGCGGATCTTATCGCGAACCCGGGGTGTTATCCAACAGCAGCTTTACTTGGCTTAGGACCAGTGGTGAAAGAGGGACTAGCGAAACCTGGATCGATCATCATCGATGCAAAATCCGGAGTTTCAGGGGCGGGGAAAAACCCGAATCCGATCACTCATTTTGCTCATGCCCAGGAGAATTTCCAAATCTATAAAGTGAACCAGCATCAGCATATTCCGGAGATAGAACAGCAACTGTCCGAATGGGACGGCCGGATAGAACCGATCACTTTCTCCACCCATCTGGTACCAATGACTAAGGGGATTATGGCAACGATATACCTTCAGTTGGAAGAAGGGATGTCAGAAGAGGCCCTCAGGCAAAAATTTGAAAGCTATTACGAAACAGAGCCTTTCGTGCGTATAAGGAAAGAAGGGGTGTTTCCTTGTACGAAAGATGTGTATGGATCCAACTATTGTGACATCGGCATGACGATCGATACTCGCACAAACCGGGTGACCATCGTAAGTGTAATTGATAATTTGATGAAAGGGGCGGCCAGTCAGGCGGTCCACAATATGAATATCGTATTCCGTTTCGATGAACGGGCAGGTCTTGGAGCGCTGCCTGCTTATCCATAATGAAGAGAGGGAGAGATGGTTTGATACAAGCGAAGAATACCAAGACGATTGAAAAAGTAACAAACGGGTCAATTATTACACCGAATGGATATAAGGCTGGCGGAGTTCATAGTGGGTTACGCTACCGGAAAAAGGACTTTGCACTTCTCATCAGTGAGCAGCCGGCTTCGGCAGCAGCGGTCTATACTCAAAGCCATTTCCAAGCTCCACCTCTCAAGGTGACCCAGGAAAGCATTGCGGAACAAGGGAAAATTCAATGTGTAGCCATCAATAGTGCCGTTGCCAATGCATGTACAGGGGAAGAAGGGCTTGCGAACGCTTATGAGATGCGTCGCATGATTGCGGACAGGTTTGCGATTTCGAATGAATATGTAGCAGTGGCCTCAACTGGGGTCATTGGACAGCAGCTTCCAATGGAGAAGATTGCTCACGGCTGTGAACATGTAGAACCGACGGAAGATGGATACGAGGACTTTCAAAAAGCCATTCTGACAACAGATACTTGTCAGAAGCATGCGTGCTATCAGGTGCAGGTGGATGGAAAAACCATCAGCATCGGGGGGGCTGCCAAAGGTTCAGGGATGATTCATCCGAACATGGCGACAATGCTCGGTTTTATTACAACAGATGCAACGATAGAATCTCAAGCTCTACAACGGGCACTCAGCCATACGATTGATAAGTCATTCAATCAGATTACGGTCGATGGAGAGACTTCAACGAACGATATGGTCCTAGCCCTTGCAAATGGGGCAGTCGAGCATTCCACGCTGACAGAAGACCATCAGGACTGGGAAGCTTTTCAAACGACCCTCCAATTGGTTTGCGAAGATCTTGCCAAGCAGATTGCGAAGGATGGGGAAGGGGCTACCAAACTGATCGAAGTAGAAGTAGAAGGTGCTCGCTCGGACGAGGAAGCTCGCATCATCGGGAAAAAAGTCGTGGGATCGAGTCTTGTAAAGACAGCCGTTTATGGTTTAGATGCCAACTGGGGACGGATCGTCGGTGCCATCGGTCACAGTGAGGCTGAAGTGGATCCAAATCAATGTGATATCTATTTGGAAGAACAGCTCGTGTTCAGCCATGGGACTCCTTGTCCGTTTTCTGAGGAACAAGCAACAGAAGATCTGGATAATGAGCAGGTGAAAATCACGATCCGTCTACATGAAGGTGAGGGAAAAGGGACGGCTTGGGGGTGCGACTTGACTTATGACTATGTCAAGATTAATGCAAGCTACAGAACGTAAGCCTGTCATTGTCGTTAAGCTCGGAGGAAGTATGCTGGATCGTCTAACCGAAGATTTTTATGATAGTTTTAAAAAGATGCAGGAACATTTTAGATGCATCATTGTGCATGGCGGAGGTCCTGCGATCACTAAAATGCTGGACAAGTTGAACATTGATGGTGAGTTCCATGAGGGGTTGAGGAAAACCACTTCGGAAACGCTTGAAGTCGTGGAAATGGTTCTTGGTGGATCGGTGAACAGCAGGATCACGGGAGAGTTAGCCAAAAAGGGTATCCGCGCCATTGGGGTGAAAGGTTCAGAAACTTCACTTTTGCTCGCTGATTACCTCGATAAAGAGAGATTAGGGTATGTGGGAAAAGTGAAACGGGTAAATCCTGCTATCCTGCATCACCTTCTCGATGAGGGGTATCTCCCTGTCGTTGCGCCTTTCGGGAGAACAGGGGACGATCAAAACGTCAATATTAACGCCGACACAGCAGCGGGAGCTATAGCCAGATCAGTAGGAGCCGATAAACTCTTTTATGTGACGGATGTACCCGGGATATTAGTGAAAGATGAAATTCTTTCTTCAGCAACTCCTGAGGAAATCGAGGGCATGATCGATCAGGGAGTTATTTATGGGGGGATGATCCCGAAAGTTCATTCAGCTACGGAAGCGTTATCCGGTCAATTACAAGAAGTAAGAATTGTAAGTGGCGAGCAAGCATTGATGGAAGGCGATTCGTTGAATGGCACATCGATTCGCGCGAAAAGAAAGGAGCCGGTAGAATGAGTTTATTTCCGACGTACAATCGGTTTCCTTTAACGATTGTATCTGGAGAGGGAACGAAAGTAGTAGACGATCAGGGGCGTGAATATTTGGATTTTGTGTCCGGTATTGCTGTATGCAACCTGGGTCACCGCCCTCCGGAAGTTCAAGAAGCTCTGGAAGAACAGTTGAACAAAGTGTGGCATGTATCCAACCTGTACCAAATTCCTGTTCAGGAAGAAGCAGCCGACCTCATATGCAAGGCCTCTGGTCTTGATTATGCGTTTTTCTGTAATAGTGGAGCTGAAGCGAATGAAGCTGCTATCAAATTGGCACGTAAATATACAGGAAGAGAGAAGATTATTACGTTCAAGCAGTCGTTCCATGGACGCACATTTGCTACTATGAGTGCGACGGGCCAGGAAAAAATCCATGACGGGTTCGGCTCGTTGCTGCCGACGTTTGAATATTTCCCATTCAACGACGCTTCAAAGATTGAAGAGGTACACGATGGTCATGTGGCGGCTATTATGGTCGAGGTCATTCAAGGAGAGGGCGGGGTACTTCCAGCCACTCTTGAATTCCTTCAAACAGTCCAGGATAAGTGCCGGGAACTTGGAGCCTTGTTGATCATCGATGAAGTACAAACGGGCATAGGACGGACAGGGAAAGCTTTTGCCTATCAGCACCATGGCTTGGACCCTGATATTGTAACCGCAGCTAAAGGACTGGGGAGTGGTTTCCCAGTCGGGGCTATGTTAGGGAAAGCTTTCTTAAAGGAAGCCTTTACAGCAGGTTCGCATGGTTCTACCTTCGGTGGTAATCCATTAGCGTCAAGCGCCGTGAAAGCAACAGCCACAAAAGTATTTGACGAAGTCTTTTTGAAAAGTGTTTCAGAGAAAGGGATGGCATTTAAAGATAAACTGGTTGATTCGCTGGGTCGATTTAATAGCGTGAAAGAAGTAAGAGGAGAAGGACTGATGCTTGGGGTTTCTGTATCCGGTGAGGCGATTCAAATCGTTCATTCATTAAGGGAAAAAGGACTCCTGGCCGTCGTCGCCGGCCCTAACGTGCTGAGGCTGCTTCCACCATTAACGGTAGAATACGAGGAGTTGGATCAGGCAGTGGCGCTGATTACGGAAGCGATCCAACAACATGAAGACAGTCTTCAAAAAGCATGAAATTGTATAAACGGTGATGATCACATTTGTGATCCGCACCGTTTTTCTCAAGATCTTAATGTATAAAAATGCGCAATATATAATAAATATTCATTTTGTGGGGTGAAGAAATGAAAGGGTACTTATGTTTGAAAGATGGAACAACATTCGAAGGAGAGGCTTCTGAAACTCTTAGCCTGAACGTCCAGGGTGAGGTCGTCTTCTTTACAGGTATGACGGGTTACCAGGAGGTTCTCACGGATCCTTCTTATAAAGATCAGATTGTTGTATTCACTTATCCGTTGATTGGAAATTACGGGGTGAATGAGGAGGATGGAGAAAGTTATGAAATCCAGGTGAGTGGGGTTGTCATGTTCCAATGTGCAGACACTCCTTCCCATTTTCAAGCGAAGAAGTCATTAGGTACTTATTTGGAAGAGAACCGTATCCCGTATTTGACAGGCGTAGACACACGAGAAGTGACTAAGTCCATACGTGCGGATGGGACGCAGCAAGCCGCTCTCACCTTTGAACGAGACTATTCCTTTTCTCCGACGAAGAACAACCAAATTCAACAGGTGAAAGGGGAAGGTATAGAAACGTACGGTGAATCCGGTATGCATGTCGCGCTTATCGATTTCGGATGGAAAAAATCGATTTTAAACGCTCTTCTTGAACGAGGGGTCCGGGTTTCAGTGCTTCCTTTTTCCGAGCTGGAAAAGCTTGATTCAATGGATCCAGACGCTGTCGTCCTATCGAATGGACCAGGGGATCCGAAAGATACCATAGAAGTTTTACCGCTGTTAACACAGGCATTGGAGAAGTATCCTTCCTTTGGTATTTGTATGGGTCATCAAGTCATTGCCCTTGCTTATGGAGCGGATACGACAAAATTGACCTTCGGGCACCGTGGAGCCAACCATCCTGTAAAAGACGTGGTGACAGGAAAAGTGTTTCTTTCCTCCCAAAATCATAATTATGTCGTGAAAGAAGAAACATTGGATGATACACCGCTTGTCAAAAGGTTTTATAACGTTAACGATGGTTCGGTAGAAGGTTTGATGCATGAGTCGAAATCCATCATGTCCGCCCAATTCCATCCGGAAGCTCATCCGGGGCCGAAAGATGCAGAATGGTTGTTTGACGACTTCCTAACACTTGTAAAGAACAAAGGAGTGAAAACACATGTCTCGTAAAGTATTAGTCATTGGATCTGGACCTATTATGATCGGTCAGGCCGCAGAATTTGATTATTCAGGGACGCAGGGCTGTCTCGCACTGAAAGAAGAAGGGTGCGAAGTGATTCTTGTAAATAATAATCCAGCGACGATTATGACGGACCATGATGTTGCAGACGTCGTTTACTGTGAACCGTTAACCGTCGAAAGTCTGACGAAAATTATTGAACTCGAAAAACCAGATGCTCTGCTTGCAGGGCTCGGGGGACAGACGGCTCTGAATCTGGCAGTTGAACTGGAGAAAGAAGGAGTTTTGCATGCTTATAACCTCGAATTGTTAGGAACGAGCGTCCACTCTATTCAAAAAGGGGAGGACAGAGAGTTGTTCCGAAGTCTCATGCAGGACCTCTCCCAGCCGGTCCCTGAGAGTGAAGTGATTACGACGATCGCTCAGGCCGAAGATTTCGCTGAAAAGGTCGGTTATCCAATCATCAGTCGCCCGGCTTACACCCTCGGTGGACGTGGAGGTGGAATCGTTCACAGCCCTGATGAATTGGAAGAGTTGATCGCAACAGGGTTAAAAGCAAGTCCGATCCACCAAGTCATCGTAGAGAAGAGTATTGCAGGTTTTAAGGAAATCGAGTATGAAATCATGCGTGACCATAATGGAACGTGTATCTCTGTTTGTAATATGGAGAATTTTGACCCCGTCGGTGTGCATACCGGTGATTCTATCGTAGTCGCTCCTTCGCAAACCTTATCGGACAATGACTATCAAATGCTTCGGACAGCATCTTTCAAGATTGTCTCAGAGTTAGATGTTATCGGTGGTTGTAATGTTCAACTAGCCCTCGATCCTGAAAGCAAGAATTATTACGTCATCGAGGTGAATCCTCGTGTGAGTCGGTCATCCGCCCTTGCTTCGAAAGCCACGGGGTATCCAATTGCGAAGATGGCGACAAAGGTAGCCCTTGGCTATACGCTTGATCAGTTGGAAAACCCGCTTACTGGACATACGTACGCAAGCTTTGAACCGGCGCTTGATTACGTTGTGGTGAAATTCCCTCGCTGGCCGTTCGATAAATTTTCCGAGGCGGATCGGAAACTGGGAACGAAAATGCGGGCGACAGGGGAAGTCATGTCTATCGATCGGACGTTGGAAGGAGCTTTCCAAAAGGCTGTCCAATCACTGGATACCAGCATCCCGGATATTATTCATCCGTGGGAGCATCTTGAGCAGCCCACCGATTTACGCTATTTTGCTATCCTTCACCTTCTAAGGAACGGGGAGAGTATAGAAAAGATTCATAAGAAAACCAAAATCGATCGCTTTTATTTGCAAGTCCTTCAAAACCTGATTACGTGTGAACAACAACTGCAGCAACAACCATTAAGTGATGAGCTTTTAGAAAAAGTGAAGCTATTCGGGTTTTTGGATGAAGAAATTGCCTCCTTCTCCGGCCTGTCTGAACAAGAAGTGGAGGAAAAGAGGGAAGTCGCCGGCATTAAACGTCAATTTAAACTTGTGGATACTTGCGCAGCGGAGTTTGAAGCCGCTACGAACTATGTATACAGCACATTTGCAGGAAATAACGAAATCGTGCCCTTACAGGGGGAGAAGAAAGCTTTAATCCTTGGGTCGGGACCCATTCGAATCGGTCAGGGAGTAGAATTCGATTATAGCGCCGTAAAGGCTATACAAAGTCTTCAAAGGCAAGGATGGACCACCATTATGGTGAATAACAACCCGGAAACCGTCAGTACAGATTATGAAACAGCTGATCGCCTTTATTTTGAACCGATTCAAAAGGAAATCATCAAATCGATTGTGGATCATGAAACAATCGATCTGGTATTTACTCAGTTCGGTGGACAGACAGCTATTAATCTGGCCGCCGAACTGGAAGAGGAAGGTATACCGCTTGCCGGTGTCGATACTAGTGTCCTGGATGCTCTTGAGGATCGAGATAAATTCTATTCGGCATTGAAAGAATTGGAGATTCCCTATGTTTCAGGAACCACATGTCACACAGGCAATGAAGCACTTCAAGCTGCTGAACACTATTCTTTCCCTATTCTCTGTCGACCTTCTTATGTCATAGGTGGACAGGGCATGGTCATCGTCCATAACATGACTGAACTAAAAGAGTCGCTTCAAAAGACAGATGACCGTCATTATCCGATTGTGCTGGATACATTCATGGAAGGAAAAGAAGTGGAAGTTGATTTGGTGTCGGACGGAAATCATATGTACCTCCCTGAGATCATTGAGCATATTGAGCCGGGAGGCGTGCATTCAGGGGACAGTATGGCTCTTTTCCCATCTACATTGCCTGCGGTGTTCAAAGATAAGATCGCTTCCTATAGTCAGCTGATCGCTGCCCATTTTAACTATAAAGGGATTATGAACATCCAATTTTTATTGAGTGGAGAAGACGTTTATGTATTGGAAGTGAATCCAAGAGCGAGCCGGACGGTTCCTATCGTGAGCAAGGTGTCGGATGTAGCTATGGTTGATTTGGCTGTCCGGATTCTGGCAGGCAGTGAGGTTGATCTTACGGAGATTCCTGCGCCTGTCTTCCTTACAACGGCCGTTAAGTACCCTGTTTTTTCTTCTTATGCATTAACGGAAGTTGATCATAAACTCGGTCCAAATATGAAATCGACGGGTGAAGGGATGTGCTTGGGAAAAAACGTAGACGAAGCGCTTCGAAAAGTATTCGCTCATCTCCCGGATGCCGATGAAGTGAAGGGAGCTTGCTATGTAGAGGGAGAGTCTCCAGGTACAACGACAGACTTTGCCGATTGGCTGAAACAGGAGGAAGCGTCCATCTATGTCAATGATGGTGATGAACCTGTAGATGCTGAGCGAAGAATCCGGGCCGTCAAAAATGGTTTGACTGTCTTTAGTGAAAAGACGACATTCAATGCTTATATCCAGTCTTTATCCTGCGAACATTATGTACCGGCCCCATTGCCGGGCAATTCACGTAAAGGAGTGCGATCTTAATGAATTTGATGGAACAAATGTCTTCTGCAAATGGAACGATGCACGGAAAAAGCGTTTTGACCTGGCTTGATTACACCCAGACAGAAGTGTCGCAGTTATTAGCACAGGCCCAGCATTTGAAAGAAAACCCTTATTCCCAATCTCTCAAAGGGAAAAGCCTGGCGATGATTTTTGAAAAGTCGTCGACACGGACGCGTGTTTCGTTTGAAGTCGGTATGGTACAAATGGGGGGACACGCGCTTTATTTGAATACAAATGATATTCAGGTGGGGCGGGGAGAGACCATTGCAGATACCGCCCGTGTGCTCTCTGGATATGTGGACGCCATCATGTTCAGAACGTCTTCCCATGATAAATTGAAAGAATTAGAAGAGCATGCAACGGTGCCGGTTATTAACGGTTTATGCGACCTTTATCATCCCTGTCAGGCCCTTGCGGATATCTTCACCATTCTTGAGCTGAAAGGCCGTCTGGCGGGCGTGAAGGTTGTTTATATCGGGGATGGAAACAATGTTGCACACTCCTTGATGATTTTGGCTGCTATGATGGGAATGGAGATGGTCGTATCAGCTCCCGAGGGGTATCAGCCTGATCCTGCGATCACTAAAAAGTCTGAAGCACTTGCCAAAAAGTACGGGGGATCGATTCGTCTGGAGACAGACCCAAATGAAGCTGTGAAGCATGCGGATGTTATCTATACAGATGTTTGGACGAGCATGGGGCAGGAGGAGGAAGCGGAAAAAAGATTGGTGGACTTCCATGACTATCAAGTGAATAATGATTTGATCAGCATGGCTGAGCCGGATGTATCTTTTCTTCATTGTCTCCCTGCCCACCGCGGGGAAGAAGTGACGGCAGAGGTCATAGATGGTACGCATACGGCGGTTTTTCAGCAGGCTGAGAATCGTATGCATGTGCAGAAAGCGATTTTGCAGGCCCTCGTCGGATGGAAGTGAATTTATGAGCATAAATCAAATGAGAACAATAATAGGATAAAGGAATAGGAACTCATCATTCAATCATGTAAAAAGAAGGTCGAAAGGCTACGAATTTCATCGAACGTACAACTTTTACAAGGAAATCCAGGACGGATGTGGAAGTAGTTTGAGGAGAGTATTCAAATGAAAAGGAGTGGCCATGCAATGAGTAAGTCATTGACAACCGTTGTGGAACCCCAGGTTGTTCGTAAGTCCAACATCAAAGTCGTCGGCGTCTCTTGTCAAACGATGATGGATGAACGGGAAGTCAAAATTCCACGCTTGATGGAACAGTTCCATACGACAAATCTGCCGAAAGTAAGAAACAGGGTGAATGCTCCAAGCTCCATCGGGATGTTTGTCGACCCGCCGAATTGGAATGAAATGACGGACGCTTTTTATTGGATTGCTGCAGTAGAGGTCGACAGCTTTGAGAAGATTCCATCCAATATGATTACAAAGACGATCCCTGCTCATACGTATGCCATGCTTGAATATGATCCTTCAATTCATGATTTCAACCCTTATGTTTACCTGCATGAATGGCTGGAAGAAGAAGGGTTCGAACAGGTCGAAGGGTTCGGGTTTGAAGAATATCGTCCATATACAGGAACGGAAACGAGCTACTGCTTATATCTGCCCATCAAATAAAAAAGTAAAAGCAGGGAAAACCGAGGTTTTCCCTGCTTTTTTATGTTTCATTCTTTGAAGAATGGAAGCTGCTGTTTGAATGAGGTGATGATCCCGAAAAAGTAGGTTCCTGGATTTAAGCAGCGTTTGGGTCCTGTTTATCTTTCCCGCCTCTGGACCTGATGCTTATCAGGAAAGGAATGCTGAGAATCAAGATAATTAAAGCGAACACGGTAACATTTGAGTCGATCAAATTAATCAGGTTACCAAGGACTACTCCTACTACACTGAAGTCGGCATCGCCGAACGTAGTTCCTTGGAAGCCAAGGGATCCTAAAACGGGCAGGAGGAGCGCCGGGAGGAAACTGATCATTACTCCATTTGCCATTGATCCTAAAATCGCGCCTCTCCTGCCGCCTGTTGCGTTACCAAATACCCCTGCGGCTGCTCCTGTAAAGAAGTGAGGAACCAATCCTGGTACTATGACTTTCAAGCCTAATAAAGGGAGGAACAGCATACTGATCAGCCCGGCGATGAAACTGGATAGAAAACCAATTATGACCGCGTTCCCGGCGAAAGGGAAGATGGCTGGGCAGTCGAGTGCAGGTTTGGCATTTGGGACAATTTTATCGGCGATTCCTTTGAAAGCAGGAACGATTTCTCCGAGGAGCATCCGTACACCTGCTAAAATAATGTAAACGCCTGCGGCGAATGTAAGGCCCTGCATAAAGGCGAAAACCAAAAAGTTTTGTCCTTCACTAAGTTCACCTTCAACAAATGAAGGTCCGGCTGCTCCAGCAACAACGAAGAAAAGAATAATCATCGTCAAGGATACAGATACGGTTGTGTCTCTTAGGAAACCGAGTGATTTTGGCACTTGGATCTCTTCTGTTGACTTAGAACCTTTGCCAACACGCTTCCCTACAAAAGAGGCGACTAAGTATCCAATGGAACCGAAATGACCGATGGCAAAATCATCAGATCCGGTGATCTTTCTGGTGAAAGGTTGAAGCATCGCTGGAAATAGAACCATTAAACCACCGAGGATAATGGAACCTAGGAGAATAAGTGAAACTCCAGAAAATCCACCTGTCGTTAAGATGACAGAGATAAGGCAGGCCATGAACATCGTATGATGCCCAGTTAAGAAGATATATTTAAAAGGACTAATTCTCGCGAGGATGATATTAACGACCATCCCAAATAACATAATCATGGCAGTTTCTGTACCGAAGCTATCCTGCGCAAGAGCTACGATGGCTTCATTGTTCGGAATGACTCCATCGACAGAGAATGCTTCATTAAACATGCTGCTGAACTTCCCGAGGGACTGTACGAGTACATTTGCACCTGCACTCAGGATAACAAAGCCCATGACTGTTTTTAGAGTTCCGGAGATAACATCTCCAGAATTCTTACGCTGAACCAGCAGACCAATCAGGGCAAATAACCCAACAAGGATGGCGGGAGTTCCTAAGATGTCCTTCATTATTAAATCAATCATGGTAGACGCTCCTTACTATTTATTTGGTGTAGGTAACTTATAAACTCTGCTTTTCCAACGCTTCCCGAAGTTCATTTTTGTCCATCAAATTCTTCAATTTGACCACGTTTTTCTGTCCGTCTTCAAGGCTTTCCACAATATCCTCTGATCCTAAGTACACATCCGCCTGTTCGGTTTTTGCTGTCGTCAAGTCGGTGTGGGAGACTTCAGCTTCTTTTCCCATCTCACTTAATGCTGATTTGACATTCATCTCTACAATCATGCTGCTTCCTAGACCATTTCCGCATACAACTAATACTTTTTTCATTATTTATTCCTCCTCAAATTGTTAAACTTCTACCGTTTGGTTAATTAATTGAATGACAGCTTCAGCGTTATCGGCTGCAATTAATCGATCGACGTTTTTTTCCTCTGATAATAGGCCCGTAAGTTGGGCGAGCGCTTTGAGATGTGTCTGATTATCTATAGCGGCTAACACGATGATGAGTTGAGCCCTGTGCTTTTCTTTATCCGAAAAGTAAACAGGTTCTTTGAGTCTTAATAAGCTCATCCCAAGCTTTTCCACTCCTGCTTCTGGCCGGGCGTGAGGGATGGCGATTCGTGGAGCAATGACGATATAAGGGCCTAATTCCTTTACATTTTCAATCATTGCCTGCACATATTCCTGACGGATGAAATGTTGATCCAGAAGGGGGGTAGAGGCTTCCGTGATGGCTTCTTCCCAGTCGGATATGCGATCTTTAAACCTAATGGTCTTTTCCGTCAATAATTCATTGAGCATAGGTTTTCGTGGCTCCTTTGTCTGCAGAATATTTTGTTCTAACAGTTTTATGAGTTCTTCTTTCAGCTCTTCTTTACGGTAAATCTTTGCATGACGTTCGATGACTTCCATTAACTGAAAACCCGGGTCATTTTCCGTCGTATCTGAACCGAAAAGTTCATTCATCCGTTGAATGATTCTCTGCTTTTCATAGTTGGTTAATATAGCAGGGACGTGGACAACAGGGGTGTCTTTCTTTTTTATGAAATTGGTTGAGAAAATAACATCTGCAGAATAATGCCGCCGTTGATACTCTCTCATGGATAAGGTGTCTGTAATAGTTAAGCCTGTGATGAGGTTTTCAAGTTGGGAACGTAACATATTGGATGTGCCTATACCGTTTTCACACACAATGATGGCCGTGAGTTTTGTTTCTACCTTTT
Source organism: Halobacillus sp. ABR2_026 (assembly GCF_056158545.1). Taxonomy (NCBI): domain Bacteria; kingdom Bacillati; phylum Bacillota; class Bacilli; order Caryophanales; family Bacillaceae; genus Halobacillus; species Halobacillus sp. ABR2_026. The sequence goes on along the minus strand of NZ_JBSWTM010000001.1, from coordinate 3,654,490 downwards.
TCTTTTCTTTCGTGATCCATCCACCGAAATGTAACGTGATATAGGCCACTTCCTCGTCTGGAATCTTCTTACCAACGTAAACCTCTAAGTGTTTCATGACTTTTTTAGTCAAGTGGAAGATGTCAGGATACGTTTCCTGAATGCTGAATGCTAAATCATTAGCGATTTTCACACCATATTTAAGTCGGTAATAGGTTGGTTTTATATGTGAGATAAGGTTTTCCGTAAGTCCATCTTTATCATCAAACACCACACAGGAGTATATTTGAAAGTCATTCATCATCAAATGTACGACTTCTCTTAATCCTGACAACTCTTGTTCGGAGTAGTGACTGAAGTCTTCATGTTGAACTTTTGAACCTAATAGGTTCATTGTGATGAAGCATATTTCATCTTCAGGGAAATCCATATCCCGCCAGTTTTCAAGCGATTTGGTAATGAGTAAAGCACCTTGGTAGGCGGTTGTTTGCTGCAATACCTTTTTTTCTTCAGGGTGGACGGAAATATACTTCTTCCGTTCAATTCGTTTAATGACCATTAGCACCTGGAAAGAGAGGATTTCCACCATTTCATCGGTGAGCGTCAACCCTAACTCTTTTTCAACATCAAAGAGGATCTTTTTTACTTTATCTCTTAGTTCCGTTTCCTGAGAGCTGTTTTCAAATTCAGGCTGGATCATTTGGTGAATTTTATTTCTGACGTTCTGCCAATTCGATTGTGAAAAGATGGTGGCAAGGATATTGGAAAGCATTTTTCTTTTTTCTTCTTCAGAACCAGTAAGCTGATACCCTACATTCTTCTTGTATTGAAGGTCCAGACCTGCTTCCTTAAAGTCCTGCTTGATACTCTTTAATACTTTGGCTATTGTTCCCCGGCTCATGCTGGTCAAATTCATAAACTGTTCCATAGAAGCATCCTGGTCTTCTAGTAAGATTTTCGCTTTAATAAGTGTTTCTCGTTCTTGCTTGGATAGTTGGTACTGCCAGTCATTGATTCCCCAATCCTGTTTGTTGTAGAGTTCTGCTTTAGAATCGGGGGGTAAGAACAATCCGCGTCCGTGTTTGCTTTGGATGGGATCCAGACTTTGGGAAACCAGCCAGTTGTTGATTTGGTCGATATCATAGTAAATGGTCCTTTGAGAAACTTTCATTTTGTCGATTAGATCCCTGGTGGATACAGGGTCATCGGCATGTTGGATGATAGATAATAAATGCGCGCGTCGTTTATCTAAAATCATGGGGCCCCCTTTGGATAACTACTTTTGAAAGTTTGCAAAACTTGGACTCACATGGAATAGATGATCATCTTGTGAATACAGTATAACTCTGCATGGGGAGTTGTGTAAGGGGTTTCAGTGTGCGGTTTTTGTAGATTTTAAATTTGCAAAAATGCACAGTTGGTTAACTTGGGAAATTTCATGTCCTGTGAGGGGCATGAGAGTTGAAAAAGGGGATAGAAAACATAAGGAGGAGCCTCAAAGAGGCTCCTCCTTATGCTCTGCTAAAAGAATGAAATTCCAAAATAAAGAATAGAGGCTACACCTGCAGCTATAAGCGCTGGCTTAAGCTTAAAACGCGCATATTTGATCGGGTTCAAATTCAAGATTCCTGCTGTCGTGTTCGTATCATCACTTAATGGAGAAGCGAAAGCCCCAAAAGTACCGCTCGCAAAAACGGCACCGATGACGACAGGGAGTGGGCTGCCCGCTGCAGTAGCTATGGAGATTCCCACGGGCATCAAGATTCCCCATGTCCCCCAGGAGATCCGATGAAATAGGAAAGCCCACACCCGACAATGAACAAAATGACTGCCACATAACCTCCGGGTATCCAGTTAAAAGACTGGGAAATCGTATCTGCGAATGACAAGGCTTCTGAACCGCTGCTTAAACCCCAGACCATGGCAAGGAGCACGATGACCCCCATCATTTCATTTCCTCCAGTGACAACTGTCTCCATCATCTTTTTAAGCTTCTCGTTACGGAACTTCAAATAGATGACAAATCCAATTAAAGTAAGAACGACGGCAAGAACCATCGCGTCTAATACGTTGGCATTGATTAAGGCGCCGAAGCCTGACTTACCTCCTCTTACACCGACCGTGTACATAAGGAAGAATGTGAGGACGATGACACTGAACAATGGAACGATAAGGTGCCACGGCTTTGCCGGGAGGTTTTTTGTGACGGCGGGATGACAATCTTCCCACTGATCATCGTTTTCCTTCGGTTCCTGGTCCATGTTCTCAGCATCCGTTGCGGGTTTCTTGTTTTTATGGAAGAAGCTCATGTAAAAACCGACGATCAACATAGAAAAAGCGAAGAAGTTAAAGGGGATACTGTTTAAATATAAGGAGTAGGCGTCTCCCTCAGTGTTCGCCTGCTGCAACGACAATTCAATGACAGATGTCATATAGCCGACGAAGGCAGTTGCAATCGGAATCAATACTACAAGCGGAGAAGCAGTAGTCTCAATGACGAAGCCAAGTTCCTGTTTCGTCATAGGAATGTTCTTTCTTAATGCTTTCATGACAGGGCCGATGGTAACGATGCGAAAGCTCGGTGCACTGAAGGTTCCCAGTGAAGAGATCCATGTAAGAATGAAGGCTCCCCGCTTATGATCGATCCGCTCGGTAGCTTCTTTGACAAAACCCTTAATGCCTCCAGACATTTTCACTAATCCAATGAGTGCCGAAAAAGCATAGAGGAAGAGAATGATTTTTAAATTGGCTTCATCCCTTAACCCATCAATAATGAACATTAAAGCTGTCATCATGCCACCAAGCCAGTGAGGGTCAATAATGTATCCAGCCACGACTACAGAGAAAAGCAGGCTCGGGATCACCTGCTTGGTCCAGATGGCAGTAACGATAACTACAATGAAAGGAACAACCGAAATCCAACCCATACGTATGTACCTCACTTTTTAGAAGTCTTCTGTTAGCTTGTGTGTGTTTGGCCAGGATATTCTCCGCCCGGGAAAAAGGACTATGGGATTGGAAAGCGAATATAGGGGGGAGAGCTTCGAACAGAGGAGGATACTAATGACATTTATGAATCAAACCGTAATTATCGAGAAACCTGTAGAAGAAGTGTTTCAAATGGCTGCGGATTTCACCAACAGCCCTGAGATCATGGATACTGTCATCGATGTAAAGCTCTTGAGTGAAGGTCCGGTCAGGGAAGGTTACAGGTTTCAGGAGACGCGTGAAATCAGGGGGAGAAAAGCCCGTGCCATCATTGAGGTGACTGATTTCGATCCAAACCGCAAATATTCAGTCCGTAGCCACCAGCACGGACTGGATGTCAGGTACCATTATGAGTTCATTCAGACTTCCGATTGGACAAAGGTTGAATTCCGTGGTGAATTATTTACAGAAGGCTTACGTAATAAATTGATGAAGCCGTTGATCAAAAAAATTATAAAAAAAGAAGACCAGGATCACCTGAAGCATTTAAAGAAGTTTATCGAATCTTCTTCGTAATGGTGATATAATAAGACTAAGCTATGGATCATGTATGAAAGGCCTCTCCATTATCCAACATGGGAAGAGGTCTATTTTTTATTCAGGCTGAATGATGTATGAATATGAACGCTCGTTTCTTAAGAAGAACGTGTGGTCAGAATGGATGATGAACGTTTAGATGAGGGAATATAGAGAGATATAGAAAGGAACGATGAATGATGACAGATATGAATCAGTCATGGGCGGAGGAGTTGTCCTCTTCGACGAAAGACGCATGGAACCAGTCAGGATATGAAAGTTTGACACAAATACAAGAACAGGCCATTCCTTTTATTGTAAATGGAAAAGATGTTGTGGCGGAAGCCCCTACAGGAAGTGGGAAAACGCTCGCTTATGTACTCCCGCTGATTGAGAAAGTCGATCCTGAAAAGAAACACACCCAAGTGTTGATCATGGCCTCGTCTCATGAATTAGTCATGCAGATCCACCAGGAAATCCAAACGTGGACGAAGGGTAGTGGGATCACGAGTATGACTATGATCGGCGGAGCAAATGTTAAAAGACAAATGGATAAGCTGAAGAAAAAGCCCCACGTCGTCGTAGGGACTCCCGGCCGAGTATTTGAGCTGATGCAGAAGAAAAAGTTGAAAGCTCATGAAATCAATGCGGTTGTCATGGACGAAGCCGATCAACTGCTTGTACCGGAGCACATCGGAACGGTGGAAGAAGTATTGCGGAGCACGATGCGTGATACCCAGACACTGTTGTTCTCGGCCACTCTGCCGGATGAAGTGATTGAGGTCGCCCGAACCTTCATGGATGATGATGCAGAAGTCATCAGGGTGAGGGAAGAAGTGAAAAAACCTGATGTCACTCACACATATATCGTCTGTGAAGATCGAGATAAGATAGAAACTTTGAGAAAGCTGGCTCGTATGGACGGCTTCAAAGGCCTTGCATTTCTGCAGGACATCGCCAAACTGAATGTTATGGCTGAAAAGCTTGCTTATAAACATTTGGATATCGGTTTGTTGCATAGTGACGCAAAAAAAGAACAACGTGCCAAAGCGATCAGGGAATTCAGAAAAGGAGAATATCCATTACTATTGGCTACGGATGTGGCAGCAAGAGGCTTGGATATCAAAGAAATCAATTACATTATTAATCTGGATGTTCCTAAAGATATGACCTCCTATATTCACCGTGCAGGCCGGACAGGCCGGATTGGATCGCAGGAAGGAACCGTCGTTTCACTTGTAAACTCTGTGGAAGAGAAACGTCTAAAGAAATTTGCACGTGATCTGGATGTACCTCTTCATCGAGCAAATATTTACAAAGGAAACATTCAAACTTCCTGAAAGTAGACCTTCTCATTTGTCTTTGGCGCGATCCCGTGGAATACTGGAATAGAAGACTTCCAACATGAAGGAAGGAGAGAATTGAGATGATCAAAAAGTTCTTCCTTTTCCTCACTGCCTTGTTTATCATCATTGTCATAGCGACACCAGTTTCTGCTCAGGACCTTTGGAAAGAAGGCCCGCGGGCTTCCTATGAAAAGGTATCGCAGCACGTCCAAGGCATGGTGGAGAATACGAATATAAAACGCGAGTTTGAAAATTTTGCGGTCGATATCCAATCTTTTTTTGAGTTTCTTGAAGGTGTGGAGTGGAAATATCCAGAAGAGTCATCGGATGAGCAGGAAACCGCTGAGGTTTCTGAAAAAGATGTTTCGGAAGGATCCCTTTCAGATTATGAGTTAGAAGCATTTGAAAAGGAAGTTGTCACTCTGGTCAATGAAGAGCGGAAGAAACAAGACCTGGCCCCTCTGGAGACTCACAATCGTTTAAGTGCTTTAGCAAATGTGAAGTCACAGGATATGGCGGATAAACGTTATTTCAGTCATACTTCCCCGACGTATGGGTCACCCTTTGATATGATGGATGAGTTCGACTTCACCTATCAGGCTGCCGGTGAGAATATCGCCGCTGGGCAGCGGACCCCGGAGGAAGTTGTAGAGGGCTGGATGAACAGTGATGGCCACCGGGCGAATATTCTTCATGAAGATTTCACGCATATCGGCGTGGGGTATATCGAAGGTTCAGGCCCTTATAAACGATATTGGACACAATTATTCATGACACCGCGTTAGTCAAAAAGACGGGTCCCTAATGACAGGGATTCGTCTTTTTGTTTGGCTCTGTTTAATATTTGTTATGGATATACTCATTTTGGAGATATCAACACTAAACTTTAACGGAGTCTAGTTTTTAGTAACTGACTTGAAGTAGCCTTTCACATTTACAGGATCATTTACCCTCTCAGATTCTGCCCATTCCATGATCAAGTAGAACAATTGAGTGATCATAACCAATACGCCCATGAACATAAAAGCAGCTTGGGAAGAAGAAGGACTCAATGATGCCAATACTTCGTGGCTGATCACTAACATGATGAATGTTAACGATAAGTAGATAAAACGGCGGGCACAGCTTTGGCGGCGAATAAAAGAACCTTGCAGTAAGAAAGGAGGCCAGTAGATTAACGATCCAATGCCTGAAAGAATCATGGGAAACAATGGAGGAATTATGGAGCGGGACAACAATGCATGGCTTCCCAATATAGTAATCAGGAAGAAGGAACTGCAAAAAATGGGAGCCATGGTCCATTTGGTGAACCAACGGATAAGTCTTCATTAAAAACTCAACTCCTGAATGGCTTTCGGTTCATTTACCCTTCCCGTCTTTAAACAAACCTATGTAGATAGGCATATAAGTGAATGCGGAAGATTTTGACCTTAAAATTTATAGGTTTATACTGAATAATTAAGAAAAGTGTAAAAACTCTGTTTGGAAACAGGTAAATATAGGGAAAAAGTGGTATAATTTTCGAGATGAAACCAATGAATTATAGTTCTCTTCACCTAATGAAGAACAAGAAAGTAGTGCATAAATATGGAAGATACGAATTATACCTTCATGAACCATCCAGGAATTTTTCAAAATTTATTCGACCATTCTAGTGATGCCGTAGCTGTTATACAGAAGGAAAAAGGAAGTTTCCTATTTACTTATACCAACCCGATGATGGAGGAAATGTACGGTGATTTAATAGGGTGTAATCTTGACCACCTTTATTGTGAACAGCAATTACACCACATTGTGACAACTATAAAAAAATCGGATCGTGAGTCAGAAACTTGGGTGGAAAGTGATGATCTTTCCCTTAGTCCATTCCAAATCCGCTATGCTATCCAAAGTTTAAACCAGGACAAGCTCTATCTTCTTTACATAAAAATGGGGTCCGAACAAACAATGGAACTTCTCAAAAAGAAAGAACAGCAGCGCGTTGAGAGTGAAAAAAGGTATCAATATTTGGTGGAGACATCCCCAGATGCCATTTTTTTGCACGATGAAGAAGATAAGATTATTTATGTGAACCAGGCAGGCGTTCGAATGCTGGGTGCTGAGAGTGCTGCAGAGTTGCTGGGGTTGGATATTGCCTTATTTCTTCACAATGAATCGTATGAAGATGTACGAAAGAGACTGGCTACGCTGTTGTCTGGGGGAGTAGTAAAGGGTCCTATTGAACGTCAGCTCAAAAGGGTGGATGGGACCATCATTGATGTGGAACTCCATGGTGGTCTTGTAGAATATAATCAAACCAAAGCTGTTCAAACGATCGGCCGCAATATTACGGAACGGAGAAAGCAGCAGGACCATTTGGAGGATCTGGCTTATCGCGATCAGTTGACAAAAGTTCCGAATCGACGGTATTTCTTTGAGAAGTTAGAAAATGAACTGAAGCGCGTGAAGCAGGAAGAGTCAATTTTTTCTCTGTTGTTTTTTGATTTGGACAATTTCAAACAAATCAATGACCGCTATGGCCATCAAATTGGAGATGAGCTTCTTGTTATTTTCACGAAACGACTGAACCAAGGGTTGAGAAAAACTGATACCCTCTCTCGTCTTGGTGGCGATGAATTTGTCATTCTCTTAACTGATTTAGCAGATGTCGACCACCCCCGTCAGGTGGCAGACAGGATGCTCCATCGCGTCCTTCAACCCATTTTTCTGCAAGGGTATGAAATAGAAATCAGTGTTTCCATCGGCATTTCCATTTATCCAGAACATGGGCTGAATCAGGGAGAACTCCTCACCAAAGCGGATCAAGCGCTTTACAGGGCAAAGGAAAATGGTAGAAGTTGTGTAACCGTTTATACCAATAAATGAGTAGGAAGGAGAAAAAACTTGGAAATCACAGACATACACAATCTCGATGCGATGGCATTGAGGGAAAAACTGGTTCGGAAAGAATTGAATATTCATGAGGTCATAAACCATTATAAAACGATCATGGCACGGATGAATCCCGAATTGAAGGCTGTCGTCCATTATATAGATGAACCCATCCGGGAAGAAGGATTTTTCCGTGGTCTTCCTTTTCTCATTAAAGACCTTAATGCTGTGCAAGGCCAGCCGTTATCTTATGGTTCTAAGGTTATGGAAGGATTTGAAGCGGCTTGGGATGATGAAATCGTCAAGCGTTTCAGAAAAGGAGGGCTGACGTTTATAGGAAAAAGCAATACCCCTGAATTCGGATTTACACCGGCGACAGAATCTGTTCATCTCGGTTTTACGAAGAACCCTTGGAATAAGAAATATTCACCTGGAGGCTCAAGCGGGGGTGCAGCCGCCGCCGTAGCAGCCGGAATGGTCCCTTTTGCACATGCCAGTGACGGGGGAGGTTCGATCAGAATTCCGGTGTCCAACTGCGGATTGTTCGGGTTGAAACCGACAAGAGGAAGGACGCCCTTCTCGATGCACCTAAACAGTCTGGCTGTTAGTCACGGAATTACGAAATCAGTGCGGGATAGTGCAGCTCTTCTTGATGTATTAGAAGGTCCTCAAAAAGGGGATCTCTTTGCCACACCTTTACAAGAGAAACCTTATGCAGGAATCAACCATGAGAACCTGGGATCGTTGAGGATCGCCTATATGGCTGATTTCGGAGAGTCGATGCCGATCCAGGACGATGTGCAGGCGGCGATTCAAGAAACGGCTCAGCTATGTGAATCACTGGGGCATGAGGTAGAAATCGCTTATCCCGATTTTGACCTCCATCGATTCATGGAAGCATTCGTGACCGTTTGGGTGGTCGGAGGAGCATTGGCTGTCAAGGGCGCCTCGCGTATGAATGGAAGGGAGCCCTCTGATGACAACTTGGAGAAAATGCTCTCCACTCTCATAAAGAAAGCGGAAGGATACACAGCTATGGAGTATGAACAGGCACGGATGTTTTTGGCGACGGAAAGTGTGAAGTACCATGCCTTTTTCGATCAATATGATGTACTTCTGCACCCCGTTAATTCGAAATCTGCGCTGCCTCTCGGTTGTTATAACGGAGAAGAAAAAACCATCGATGAAATTCTGGCTGTATCTGCTCAATATGCCCATCTCTCACCGGTAGCCAATGTAACTGGACAGCCGGCCATGAGCGTCCCTCTATACTGGAATGAAGAGAATGTTCCGATCGGATCCCACTTCACGGGTAGGTTCGGAGACGAACGGACACTGCTGAAGCTTGCTTCTCAACTTGAGGAAGCACGACCATGGTGGCACAAATATAAAGAAATCCTTTAACGGAGAGTCTATAAATAAGCCTGTATCCGTTTGATGAAAGGTAAACGGTCTATTAGGTGTATATCGATTCTGAAAGCTTGAAAAAGGCCTTATGCTACTAATGGGGGATAGTGGAGAAACATCATTGGGAAGTGAGTCATTGGCCTCAGCTACTCCCACTCCATAAACGCCTTGAAATGAAGGCTTTCACACATGCGTGTCCTTCCCTTGGAGTCTCCGTTTTCATTAAACCTTTATAGTGTCTTTATGAAAAAGCTTGTGATTCCCTTGTTATATATTTCCTCTATCTCTTGTAAAATAGGAGATGAGAGGGAGGATATCGATGAAGAAATTATTATGGATCATGATGATATTTATTATAACAGCGGGATGCAGCAATCCTGAGGAAGAAACTGAAGGGGGAGAAGCTGAGTTGGAAGGTCATTGGGAAGGGGCCATTGAAATTCCGAACCAACCTTTGAGTATAATCCTTGATTTTGAATCCAGGGAAAAGTGGACGGGTACGATTACCATCCCTGCACAGAATATTGCGGATTTTGGTCTGACGGAAGTGAAGAAAAGTGAAGGAAGGGTTACTTTCCGTATGCCTCTTCCCGGTCAGAGTGTGGAATTTGATGGAAACCTTGAAGAAGAAGAACTGAGCGGTACCTTTACACAAAATGGACAAAGTTTTCCTTTCTCGGTGGTGAAAGGTGTGAAAGAAAAGAAAGAAGAGGATGAAGGGGAGTTTCTATCGATTGAAACTACGACAGGTAAATTGTATGGCGAGTTGTTGAAGCCGGAAGGAGAAGGTCCTTTCCCTGTCGCCTTGATCATCCCGGGTTCAGGACCGACGGATCGGAATGGAAACTCGCAGGGGAGTGGTGGGAAGAATAACAGTCTCAAACTCCTGGCAGAAGCTCTGGCCGAAAAGGGCATAGCTTCTTTAAGATATGATAAAAGAGGTGCGGGAAAGAATAGTGCAGCGGTAGGTAATCAAAACGACATGCGTTTTGAGGTATTTATCGACGACGCTCAGCAGTGGCTGGAAACGTTGGAAGGCGATGAAAGGTTTACAGATATTGCAGTTATTGGTCACAGTCAAGGATCTCTTGTTGGTATGATGGCTTCAGGTCCGGAAACGACAGAGGCGTTCATTTCCCTTGCTGGAGCCGGCCGGACAATTGATCAGGTATTGGAAGAGCAATTGAGTCAAAGCCTTCCTGACGATTTACACAAAGAAAGTCAAACGATTCTGGAGAGCCTGCGCCAGGGAGAGACGGTTGATGATGTCAGTCAATCGTTGAGAGGAGTATTTGCACCGGATACCCAGCCCTTTATCCTATCATGGATGTCTTATGACCCCGCCCGGCAATTAAAGGAAATAGATGTGCCGGCGTTAATCATCAATGGAACACATGATATTCAAGTCCCCGTATCAGAAGCAGAGCGGTTGAAAGAAGCAAAACCAGAAGCTGATCTTCTGTTGATTGACGGAATGAATCATGTACTGAAAAAAGCCCCGGAAAATCGGGAAGAAAATATAGCGACTTATACGAATCCTGATCTGCCTCTTGCTGAAGGACTGATTGAAGGCATTCTTGAATTTTTGAATCAAAACGGATTTGACCAATGACATAAGAAAGGACTCCCCGACCGGGGAGTCCTTTCTTTATGAGTGGGGGATCAACGTCTCAGCTTTTGAAGAAGACGGAGAATTTCGATGTACAACCAAACGAGAGTGACAATTAAACCGAAGGCTCCGTACCATTCCATATGTTTCGGTGCCCCGCGCTCGACTCCGCGTTCAATGAAATCGAAATCAAGGACCAGATTCAAAGCAGCAATGGCTACAATGAATAAGCTGATTCCGATGCCGATCGGGCCGCTAGAGTGAAGGTAGGGGACGGTCATCCCGAAGAAGTTCAATATAAAGTTCACAAGGTAGACGAGGAAGATGCCAAGGGTCGCAGAAACGACCATGAGCCGGAAGTTTCTCGTCACTTTAATCACTCTCGTCGCGTAAAGCAGCAAGAGCGCCCCCATAACCGCCAGCGTCAAACTGACAGCCTGAATGACGATTCCTGAATAGGAACTCTCTACAAAAGCTGATATCCCGCCTATGAAAAAGCCTTCCAATGCCGCATAAATTGGGGCGGTGATGGGGGCCGCTTTCGGAATGAAGGCGGTAATCAAGGCAAAAATAAGCCCTCCGATGGCACCAATGACCATCATGAGCGTAACATCCACTCCCAGCGAATACTGGTACCACGTATAAGCGGCAGTTCCTAATAAGAACAGAAACAAAAGAGAAACTTTAGCTGTCGTTCCACCTAAAGTCATGGTCTTACCCGTGGATCCGCTTCGGCGGAACGCGTCATCTTTTAAAACAGGGTTGCCGGATCTCATTCAAACACTCCTTCTCGATCTTTCTAATTTTCCTATACCCGTATACACGTATGGGGACACTAGTGGGCATACCACTTGTATAATTTTTTCGGTCGTCCAATGCGTTGGTGGCTGACGACCTGTTTCACTTTCCCTTCTTCGAGTAAATGCATCAAGTAACGGTAAACGGTCGGGTAGGCAAGGCCGATTTCCTTCGAAATGATATCGACAGGATAGGCATCTCGATTTTCCTGAAGGTAGTTCGAAATTGAATGAAGCGTTCCTTTGCTGATCCCCTTCGCTGTAAATACATCTTCATCTTCTTCCTGTTTGTTTTTCATGTTGGCGATTTGTGCATGAAGTTTGATTCTTGATATGAGATCAGGAGCTTTTACAGGTTTCAAAGCAAAATCGGTCGCCCCTTCTTCCAGGAATCGATCAGCGACTTCCTGCCTCTCATCCACTGTGAGGACAAGAAGAGGAACGATCGTATTATGCTTGCGTATTTCCCGGACGGTCTGCAGCCCATCCATCTCCGGCATGTGGTAGTCGACGAGAATCACGTCATAGGATCCATTCAGGAAAAGGTCCACACCCTCGCGTCCGTTCGCTGCTGTATCTGATTCCCATCCTGCGTGTTTACAAAACTCTGTCAGCATGTAACGTAAGGATTCATCATTATCCATGATCAGTATTTTCATCGCGTACTCTCTCCTTCGGTAAATGGATCCAGAATGTTGTTCCTACTCCTTGTTCGCTTACAATAGAAAGTTGCGCCCCATGTTCTTTGACGACGTTCTGAACGAACGTCAGCCCAACACCCGGATGGGACTTCGTACTATAACCAGCATTCCAAATTTTATCGATATTGGCCTGGCTTATGCCGTGACCATTATCTTTGACACCTATCAGAATGCTCGATTGGTCAATTTTGGTTGCGATGGTGACTCTGGCGTCTTTTTTTCCTTCTACAGCGTCACTGGCATTATCAATCAAGTTGACGAGTGCGCGTGTCATTCGAATTTTATTGATATAGATTTCTATGTTTTCATCGGCTTCCAAATCGAATGCATAGATGGTGGCCGAATCAGATAATTTATTGGCGCGAACATATTCGATGAACGTTTTCAATGTACACCAGTTCTTCTTCTCATGATATAAAATTTCAGAGACCATATCACTGGTCGCTTGAATGGAGGAAGAAATTTTATTGGTGTATTGAAGGATTTCCTCATCCTTGGTTTTCATTTGAATCAGACTGTTCAACCCTTCCATCAGAGATAGGGGGGTTTTTAAGTCATGAACGAGATGAAGGGCCTCTCTACCGGATCTGGACTCGACCATATCCAAGCGAGCAATGTCCAAATCCTGTCTCATTTTTGCTTTCTGTTCCGCTACAGTCAAGTAAACAGCAAGAAAGGTGGCATTGACGATGAATACAGCGAAAAAGACGAGGCTGTAAAAACTCAATGTACTGCCGAATCCTAATTCTTCTGCGATCCTTTTCACTTCCATGGAGATCTCTCCGCCGCCAAAACCGAAAGCACTTAGGAATAGGACGGTATCCAGCCATTGAAATCCGAAAAGAAGCTGAGCAAGAATAAAGGCTTTGAAAACAGGGCGTAATTGTCCGTTCCCTAAAAAATGAAGAACAGCGATGGATAACAAAAGGAAAATGGCAGGCCCACCAAAATGATAATGGATAGAGTTGTAGCCATTGATGAATGCATAAACCAATGGAATGATCAGCACTGGGGCAATCACCTTCAGCCATGGACGGTTCAATTTAACTCCGAGTTCGTCTCCGAGCAGGAGGGCTCCGATGTAATGGGGCAGCGCACGGATGGTGTTTAACATGACGAGTCCAAAAGCGGCCATCATTAATTTGGCCCCGGAAGGAGCTGATTGGAGTCTGTCGATGACCTCTGCCAGACCGGATTTTTCAACGCTAAGCCAGAGTGGCATGGTCATTCCGATCAATATGAGAACGATTTTAACCCAAATACTTTTCGACGTAAGCAATTCTGATTTCAATGGAAGTCACCCTAACGACGATATCTTTCTATATATTCTAATATATGAGACTGATATTTTCGATTCTTTTTTCTATTCCCGTGGAAAGAAGAAAGGTTTTCCAATCTTATCTTCTATGGAAATCGAAGCATGCGGTAGTATAATAGACATATAACCGAGGATGAAAGGTGTCCGCAATTATGATTATTATTATCGATAACTATGATTCATTCACATATAATTTATTCCAATATTTCAAACAAATGGATGGCGAGGTGGTTGTAAAACGTAATGATGAATGGGTAATGGAAGAAATGCGTCTTCTACACCCTGACCTCATCGTTATTTCTCCGGGTCCCGGAAGACCTGATGAGTCAGGAATCTCCAGGAAGGTTTTGCAGCACTTCGGAGGAGAGATTCCTATCTTGGGAATCTGCCTTGGGCATCAGTTGATTGTTGAGCACTTCGGAGGCGTCGTTCATAGAGGCGCACGGCCGATGCACGGTAAGGTAACCGCCATGACAAATGACGGCCGCACCCTCTTCCATAAGCTTCCCGGATCCTTCAAAGTCACCCGCTACCATTCTTTAATAGCCGAGCTTTCATCACTCCCGGAAATTCTTGAGGTTACAGCCCTGGCGGAGGATGGTGTCATCATGGGCGTTCGTCACCGGGACATGATGATGGAAGGGATCCAGTTCCATCCAGAGTCCATTATGACGGAATATGGGTTTGATATTTTGAAAAATGTATATGAGCGGGCGGTCCGTTATTCAGAAAAGAAGGTGGTCGGCGTATGACCTCTTCCGTTTACATGCAGTTTGAGTATACAGATCTTATGGGGAAGTCGGCGCCCAAGGTGTTTGAAAATCCGATTGAAGTTCTTTCAACGGATGACCTGCAAGAGGTTAAAGAAATTTTTGATCGTGTGGAAAAAAGACTGAACGAGGGATACTACGTAGCAGGTTACGTGTCGTATGAAGCCGCGCCAGCCTTCGATCAGGCTTTTAGTGTCCACTCTCATCCTGAATGGCCGTTGGTGTGGTTCGGCGTGTTTGATGGATTTCAAACTGAATATCAAAAGGGAATAGGCCCCTTCGAAGTGGGAGGCTGGGAATTGCAAGGCGATTATGCCTCTTACCAAAAAGGAATAGAAGAAGTGAAAGCTGGCATTGGGCGTGGGGATACGTATCAGGTGAACTTCACGACTAGAATGACGACTGCTTTTTCAGGAGACGACTATACCTTCTATCGGAAACTTGTGAAAAACCAACAGGGCCCATACAGTGCTTACCTGAATATGGGAGAGCGCAGGATTTTATCCGCATCACCGGAGCTGTTTTTCCGGATCGATGGAAAACGATTAACCACAAAACCAATGAAAGGGACCGCCGGCAGGGGGCGCTCTTTCGAAGAAGACACTGAACGCTTGAAGCATTTAAGGAGTTCAGCAAAGGAACAGTCTGAAAATCTGATGATCGTTGATTTGTTAAGAAATGACCTGGGGAAAATTGTGTTACCCGGGAGTGTTCATGTGCCAAGTCTTTTTGAAGTGGAAACATACCCTACGGTCCATCAGATGACATCCACAGTTGAAGGGGAACTGCCTCAATCTTATACGATGTTCGAATTGTTTAAGGCCCTGTTTCCATGTGGATCCATTACCGGCGCCCCGAAAGTGAGAACGATGGAGTATATCGAACGGTTGGAAGATACACCACGCGAGGTTTATTGCGGGGCGGTCGGTTATATGACACCGGAGAAAGACGCCGTCTTCAATGTGCCCATACGGACCGTAATGGTCGATCACCAGAACAACAGAGCGACCTATGGTACAGGTGGAGGCATTACATGGGATTCCACTACAAAGGGTGAATATGAAGAATTGAAGACGAAAGCACGTCTTCTTACGGAAGAACGTCCAACATTTCAACTATTGGAAACGATGAAGTTGGAGAATGGATCGATTCCGCTCCTCAAGGGCCATTTGAATAGGGTAGTGGAATCAGCTTCGTATTTTGGCATACCTGTGAAACGAAGAGTCCTGGAGGAGAAATGCTTACAAGCAGCTGCTTCCTGTCCACAAGGCCTTTATAAAGTCCGCATGCTTGTTGATGAAAGCAGTGCCGTGGAGCTTCAAGTCAAGCCCGTTTCTCTTGGCAAGAATCGGGTCACAGGTATAGTGTCAGCAAATCCTTTGGACGAGGGCAATTTCTTTTTATTTCATAAGACGACGTTCAGAGATGTGTATCAACAGCACCAATCAAAGAAGGCACAAGCAACGTTGTTGTGGAATCAAAAAGAAGAATTGACGGAGTTCACTATTGCTAATCTGGTGGTCAAAAGCGATGGGAAGTTCTATACTCCTCCTGTGCATGTTGGGTTGCTCCCAGGCGTTTTTAGAGAAGATTTATTAAGAAGTGGAAGAGTAGAGGAAAAAGTCCTCTTCAAAAAAGATCTTTACTCGTTTGATGAAATATGGATGGTTAATGCTTTAAGAGGTTGGGTAAGGGTGGATCTACTGGACAACCCTTAATGATGGGAAGGGATGTTATTTGATGAACAAACATATCGTTTTTTATGATGCTCAGTGTCCGTTCTGCTTTTATGTGAAGAAAACCTTTCGAACGTTTGATTGGTTTCATCAAATCAAATGGGTAGCTGTTCAGGAGACAACACAGGAGGGGAAGTACCCCTATTTGGATGGCCGGAATACCTTAGATGAAATTCATATGTTGACGAAGGAGGGGGAGGTCAAACAAGGGTTTGAAACGATCCGCAAACTCCTGCTGTCGTTGCCTCTGCTTTCTGTTATCGGCATTCTTCTTTCATTTCCGGGGGCTGGACGTATTGGCTCGCCGTTATACCGCTGGTTTTCGGATCACCGTCATCAATGGTTCGGCCGGTACGACCTACCAAGATATGCTTAAATAAAACAAAGCATTACTGCCCCGACTTGATATTTTTTCACCCCAGGAGGGACTATTTTTGTTTCTTTTTGAAAAGGCTGTATGAGCCGAGGATGATAACGATCATTGCGAAGGCTAGTGACGTCCATTGATCGTTGACGATGCCTTGGTACAGGCCGTGGATTACAAACAATAGACATAGAATCAGAAACAGGAGTAAGGATATTTTATTCATTATTTCCTCCTAGATGTAAACTCTCTTTATCATAACGGACGATTTTCGTTTTATCCAGGTTTCTGTGTTACATTATTATGGGAGAATAAAATAATATAAGGGGTATCCAATATGAAAGATGAAGTCAGGTATATCGGTGAAAAAATCTTAAAAAACACAGATCAGCTTGCGGAGCGGGTAAGGGAGTTAAAGACCGAAGAGTTTGGATCTGCCACCGTTCGTACAGCCAATTGGGAGGAGCTTTTCTCCTATATCGGTGAAGTCATCATTGGAGAAGGACCTTCTTCGATGGCGCAAATCGAGTCCTGGGCTGACCGTGCCGGAGAGCAGAAGGTGGAAGCGGAAGTTGAATTGGATCAATCTCTCCGAACGATGAACTTTGTCCGCCGTGCCATCTGGGGGATTTTCTCTGATGAACTATCCAATGATGCTTTTTCTTCTCAAACGGTTGTTCATGTTTGTAAGACGACGAATGAAGTGTTGGATGAAATCACTAAGCATTTCAGTCAAACTTATTCCAGAAACATCCGCAATGAATGGGAGAAGAAAGAAATGCGAATGGCTGAACTATCGGTTCCTGTTGTTCCGATAACAAAAGGGGTCGCTGTTCTTCCTTTGATTGGAGAAGTGGATACTAATCGTGCTCAGTTGATCATGGAAACCTCTTTGAATAAAAGTTCAGAGTACGAATTGGACTATATTTTTATCGATGTTTCCGGTGTTCCGGTCATTGATACATTGATTGCAAATTATATTTATCAAGTGATTCACGCGCTGGAACTTGTTGGGGTTCATGCGACACTCACTGGATTGCGCCCCGAGACGGCAAAATCGCTCGTTGATATGGGAGTGGATTTCACTCAGGTACATACGAAGGCAGGCCTTCATCAAGCCTTGGAAGAGATCGGCGTTTACATTCATCATAGCGATTGATCGAAAAAAGGACGGAGAGTATAAAACTCTCCGTCCTTTTTTCAGGCAGATGAAGGGTGAAGTTAATGAGAAGGTTCAGCTACTTTGACGAGTTGCTTCCCTAGGTTCGCTCCTTCAAATAATCCGAAGAAAGCATCTGGAATATTTTCAAACCCTTCCGTGATGGTTTCTTCGTACTTCAATTGTCCTTCTTGAAGCCATTGAGCCAATTGACTAAAGCCTTCCTGAAAGCGATCTTGATAGTCTCCAACAGTGAACCCTTTGATGAGGGCGCTTGATTTGATCAAGTGGGTCTGCATACGCGGTCCCTGATCATTTGGGATATTGTAAGATGCGATCGCGCCGCATTGTGCAATGCGGGCAAATTTGTTCAATAGTGGATAGACCGCATCAGAGATTTCACCACCGACGTTATCGAAATAAATGTCTATTCCATTGGCGCAGGCGCTTTCAAGACGTTCGGCAACGTTTTCGGTTTTGTAATTGATGACTTCGTCGACTTTAAGGTCGTTCTTCAAATATGAAAGCTTTTCATCTGAACCGGCTATTCCGACGACGCGGCAACCTGAAATTTTTCCGATTTGAACAACTGTTGAACCCACGGCTCCTGCGGCACCTGATACGACTAAGGTTTCGCCTTCTTTTGGCTGTCCGATATCCATCAGACCAAAATAAGCCGTTAACCCGGGCATGCCGAGAATACCAAGAGATGTCGTTACAGGTCCAAGGCTTGGGTCGATTTTTCTTAAGGTGTCGGCAGGAGCTGTTGCAAACTCTTTCCAAGGAAGCATCCCCGTGACAATGTCACCTTCTTGCAGCCCTTCAGCCTTTGTTTCCACAACTTCACCTACGACTCCGCCTTCCATTGGTTCGTTCAACTGGAAAGGAGCGATATAGGATTTAGCAGCACTCATGCGGCCCCTCATATATGGATCTACAGACACATAAAGCAATTTAACGAGAACCTCGCCCTGAGACGGGTCCTGGCGTTTTGTTTCTACCATTTTGAGATGCTCATGTGTGGGGGCAGATTCCGGACGTTTCACTAATTGGATCTCTTTATTCATTGCTATCACTCTCCTTGTTTGTATCATAACGGGTAGATTCCTTGATAGGGAAATGATATGTTTCAAGCAGTAGGATAAGAGAGGGGGGGGCAAACTATGAAAGAGATGCTTTATGAAAAAGTGAAATTCGTAGAAGGTGAAAATTTTGTAACGGTGGAGGACACGGATGCTCTTACAGATGCGGAACTTCAGTCTTTATCTTCATATTTGATCAGGGACCCTGACTTTTCTGGATTGAAAAACCGGACCCTTCTCGTTCCTTCCACATTTAAAAAAGAGACAGTTGAAGTTATACAGAGCTTTGGGTTCAGCCATCATGATGAGGTGTATTTTTTTAAATGTGATTTAGAGAAGTGGGATTGGGAAGGAGAGCGGTCCTTTACCATTCAGCCATTCAGTGAAGTGGGAGAGGAGGTCTTCCGGGAGACTTGGCGCCGATCGATGGAGGGCTCATTGAATGCTCCTCAGTCATTGAACATGGATGAGCAGATGAGAAGTGTGAAAAAAGAGTTGGGGGCAGGTTATGTGAATACATGCCTGACAGCTTATGAAGGAGACCGTCCGATGGGTGTGATCATGCCGCACATTGAACCGGGGACAATGGATGAGGGAAGGTTTTTTTATTTCGGACTTGTGCCGGAAGAACGAGGGAAAAACAAGAGTACTCCGTTGTATCAGGAGGGTCTTGACCTTTTGAAAAAACGTTTCAAAGCTTCCTACAGTGTTGGAGCTACAAGTATACATAACCAGCCGATGTTGAATGTATTTAACCGTTGTGGTTGTAAGGAAACTGGGAGAGTCGGTGTCTATAAATTTTCCAGTTGATGTTTAAGTTTCCATTACATCCACATTCAAGAAGCCCGGTGAGGACCACCGGGCTTCTTGAATATCTATAAATCTACACTTTCTTTCAATTGTTTATATTCTTCGTCGGTGAACGCGCGTGAGCGGGTAAGGAACCTTTTTCCTTCTACTCCTTCAAGCGAAAACATTCCACCACGGCCATCGACGACATCAATGATCAACTGCGTGTGTTTCCAGTAATCATACTGTTTTTTATTAATATAAAATGGGGTTTCACCGATTTTTCCAAGCAAAACATCCTGACTGCCGATCATAAGGTCGCCTTCTTCATAGCACATCGGAGAACTACCGTCACAGCATCCTCCTGACTGATGAAAGAGCAGGGGACCGTGTTTTTCTTTCAACATTTGGATCAATTCAAGAGCAGCATCTGTCGCTTTTACACGTTCAACCATCGTTCAGCTCCTTTCCATGATGCCAGAATCAAGATGTTTCCAGTGGCTGATCATTAAAAGAATCCAAGTTTCTGCGGGCTGTAGCTAACCAGCATGTTTTTCGTTTGTTGATAGTGGCTGAGCATCATTTTATGATTCTCACGGCCGACGCCTGACATCTTGTATCCACCGAATGCCGCATGGGCAGGATATGCATGATAACAGTTTGTCCAGACACGACCCGCTTCAATTCCACGTCCGAAACGATAGGCTGTGTTCATATCACGTGTCCACACGCCAGCTCCAAGTCCATAAAGCGTGTCATTAGCAATCTGCATCGCTTCTTCTTTATCTTTGAACGTCGTTACTGATAGGACAGGACCGAAGATTTCCTCTTGGAAAATTCGCATGCTGTTGTCCCCTTTAAAGACTGTCGGCTCAACATAATAGCCTTCTTTAAAGTCGCCTTCCATTTGGTTACGTGCTCCACCAGTCAAGCACTCGGCTCCTTCATCTTTACCAATTTCCAGGTAAGATAGGATTTTTTCCAATTGCTCAGATGAAGCCTGTGCTCCCATCATCACTTCTGGATCCAGTGGATTTCCTGTCTTGATTTCCTTAACCCGCTTGATGGCGCGTTCCATGAACTCATCATAGATCGACTCCTGAATCAAGGCACGGGAAGGGCACGTACAAACTTCGCCCTGGTTTAGTGCGAACATCACCATGCCTTCAATCGTCTTATCCAGGAAGTCATCGTCTTCCCGCATGACGTCTTCAAAAATGATGTTTGGTGATTTTCCGCCAAGCTCGAGGGTAACCGGGATAATATTTTGTGAAGCATACTGCATGATCATTCGACCGGTTGTCGTTTCGCCTGTGAAAGCGACTTTATTAATACGATCGCTCTGGGCTAATGGCTTTCCAGCTTCCAGGCCAAACCCGTTAACGACATTCAGAACACCAGCTGGAAGTAAATCTTCAATCATTTCCAGCAGATAAAGGATGGATGCCGGTGTTTGTTCCGCAGGCTTCAGGACAATCGTATTTCCTGCTGCAAGAGCAGGGGCGATTTTCCAAGTGGCCATCAATAATGGGAAGTTCCAAGGAATGATTTGCCCGACGACACCTAGAGGCTCATGGAAATGATAGGCGACTGTATCATTATCTATTTCTCCGATCGTCCCTTCCTGGGAGCGAATCACGGATGCGAAATAACGGAAATGATCGACGGCGAGAGGCAGGTCAGCGTTCAACGTTTCACGTACAGCTTTTCCGTTCTCCCACGTTTCCGCAATTGCTAATTTTTCTAGATTTTCCTCCATTCGATCAGCAATCCGGTTTAACACTAACGAACGTTCAGTAACGGAAGTTTTTCCCCAGGTATCTTTGGCTTTGTGAGCGGCATCGAGAGCAAGCTCTATGTCTTCTTCTGTCGAGCGTGCCACCTGGCAGAAGGTTTTACCGGTTACTGGTGTTACATTATCGAAGTATTGGCCTTTTACCGGTGCGGTCCACTCTCCACCAATGAAGTTGTCATACCGTTCTTTAAATTGAACTTTAGATCCTTCCGTATTAGGAAAAGCATATACCATGTAAAACATCCTCCTAGTAAATATATTGCAACCGCTTACAATAGTGAAATTATGTAAGTAGGCGCTCTTACTCTTTAAATTACCACTTAGACAGAATATTGTCAATTTACAGATAAATGCGGAGGATTTTCGGGTACGATTGGAAAGGAAAGATTGTTATAATGAAATTATCTACAGTCAAAGGAGTTTTCAAAAGATATGACAACGACAAACCGAGTGATGCTCGTTGACGGGATGGCGCTTCTCTTCCGTGCCTTCTACGCAACGGCCATGAGCAATTATTATATGATAAACAGTAAAGGGATTCCTACGAACGGTGTCTACGGAATGATGAAACATTTGTTTCAGGCCATTGAAGCCTATCAGCCGACCCATGTCATCTGCTGCTGGGACATGGGGAGCAAGACGTTTCGGAACGACCTGTTTCCAGAGTATAAAGCGAACAGAGGGGCTCCGCCGGAAGAGTTGATTCCTCAGTTTGACTTAGCGAAAGAAGTCGTGGAGTCGTTGAATATTCCAAACGTTGGCCAGGTTGGTTATGAAGCGGATGATTGTATGGGAACATTAAGCCGGGCTTACAGTGAGCATTCCCAGGTCTTCTTATTGACTGGGGATCAGGATCTTCTCCAACTGCTTCGACCGAATGTCCATGTCGTCCTGTTGAAAAAAGGCTATGGCAATTATGCTGAATACCATGAAGAATCATTTACGGAGGAAAAAGGAATTACACCGGGCCAGATGATTGACTTGAAAGCTCTCATGGGCGATTCCAGTGACAATTATCCCGGGGTGAAAGGAATCGGTGAGAAGACTGCTCTGAAACTCCTTTTGAAATACGGAACGATAGAAGGAATTCTTGAGAATATCGAAGGACTGACAAAAGGGCAGCGCACAAAGATCAAGGATGATCTGGATATGCTCCACCTGTCCAGAAAGCTTGCGGCTATCCATTGTGAAGCGGACGTAGATTGTTCCTTGGAGGAGGCTCTTTTCTATATTGATGATGAAAAGATGAGTGCAAAATTTGATGAGCTTGAATTTAAAAACTGGAAAAAGAATATAGTGAGGATGTAAGTGAAAAAAGGTCGGAAGTAGAAATCTTCCGGCCTTTTTATAAGAGGTCTTTCTTTTGCGTTTTGCGGTAATTGTTCACTTCTTTAAAGTACATGGCGGCTTTTTTATACATTCGTTTTTCGTAGTATAAATTTCCTAACATCTCACAGTAATTTTTGTAGCTGCCATATTCATTGTGTTCCCGGAAATAAGGGATGATTTCATTTTCCAGGGCCTCCATAAAAAAGTCTTCTTTTATTTTATCTAATACCGTGTTTCTTAACACAAAAAATTTGTATTTAAAGAATTGGATCTCATGTTCTTCTGAAGCCTTTTCCCCTTTTTCGATATATTCCCATGCTTCTTCTATATTTCCCGCATAGTAGTTTGTCGACGCAAGGGAGTAAATCGTGTTCACATAAAAATAGTCGTCTTTGATCTCAAGGGTCATGTTATGAGCTTTATCCAGGTGTTCAAGCGCTTCTTCATATTTTTCCTGATTTCCATAAATATAACCCAGGTTGTGGTAGATTCGTCTTTCATCAATGGATTTCAAATGATATTTTGAAATCTTTTTTAATTTCATGAAATATTCTTCTGCAATTGGGTAAATTTCAAGTGCTCGATAATTTAAGGCGATCACCATATAGGTGTCTACAATCCGTTCATAATCAAAATCCTTTATATAGCCTTCTAATGCTGTGTGAGCATAAAAGTTAGACTCAACCGCTGCTCTGGTTTGAGAATAAGCGAGAGCTAAATGAAAATATGTTTCGCTATCAGTAAAGGGGAGTTTTTTTAAAAGCTCTTCTGTTTTGTGGAAATGATGAAGGGCATCTTTTAACTGATGATCTTTTAAAAGGTAATGGATTCCGACGGTTTTGTGGAAGAAGAATTTATATTCATCATTTGCATATGGATACAAATTATTGATTTCCTTCAAATCGCCCTCGGAGAGAGGTCCTTCGTTGGTCTTCATGGTGTGACGAGCTTTCACGATCATATATAAATGATTAAGTGTTGTGTTCTGATTAGATTTTAGTGCCTCTGTGCATTTCGCAAAGTAAGTTTCCATTAATGGAAGATCACGGCGTTGAATCACTTCATGCCATTCCAGAAGGTTTTGGTGGATCGTTTCGTCAAACTCCTGGTTGATATCAGTTAACTTGATTTTCAACCGTTCACCGATCAGGCGGTAAATTTCCTCACTGGCATTAATGGTATCGTGTTCAATTTTACTCAAATAGGATACCGAGCATATCCCTGATGCAAGTTCTTCAAGGGTCAGATTTTTATATTTACGATGCTGCTTAATTAACGAACCTTTCATAGTCACTACTCCTTTAAAGCGCCAATTAATTACATTATATCAAAATACCGTCACTTTCAATGGTTATCCTTTCCGTCGAATGGAGATGGTCTGGAGGAATATGTAAAAAGCTCAACCACAGAAAGTGGTTGAGCTGTGATATCAGGATAGTGTTTTTAAGGCTTCTTCGATTTGAGTATCACCTGAAATCATTTCAAAGGTCTTATGATAAGCATTTGGTTCCTGAAGAGAAGCGATCATTGCTTTAGCAACGTCTGAGCGCGGAACTGTTCCTCGTTCTACCGTTTCACCCACTTGGATTTTGCTCGTTCCATCATCGTTCGTCAATCCGCCGGGGCGCACGATGGTATAATCGAGTTCCGTCGTTTTCAGGAAGTCATCTGCCTCCCCTTTCATTTGGAGATAATGCTTCAATTCTTCCGGGCCTCTATCGGGATCCCCTGCAGCCATGCCGCTCAACATAACAAATTTCTTTATTCCAAGGTTTTCTGTCGCTTTCGCCAAATTAATCGCTCCATCACGATCCACGGCTTCTGTCTGTTCCGGGCCGGTGGAAGATCCAGATCCCGCAGCGAAGATGACAGCATCCATACCTTTTACAGCATAGCCGACATCTTTGGTAAGATCAGCAAGGACCGGTGTTCCGCCCAACTTTTCGACTGTCGCTTTCTGATCTTCCTTTCTGACCATGCCATATGGCTCGTGACCATCTTGTTTCAAATATTGAACGAGTAAACGTCCCGTATGTCCATTTGCTCCAGCTACGAGTACTTTCATCTATTAATCACGACTCCTTCTTGAAATAAGATTACAATCCTTGTTTAGCCTGTTTCTGTATCCAGTAAACATATAGACCTACAGTTGAGATGGGAAGCAAAGCTCCTGGTAATTGCAGCGCGCACAAATCCTTGGATCATCCTGCATCGGGAATTGCTCAATAGGCAGAGGTTGATTTTTCTTTTCGTCCTCCAGATACAGCTTCATTTGTTCCATGCTGATCTGATATAAATGTTGGACATTCACAAGGTCTTGTTCCGTTAACTGGTGTTCGACATGCGTACCGTCGACTAAATATTCGTTTCGGATGATAATGTCGTCAAGGGACTCGATCTTGTGCTTGTGTTGTAAATAAAGCGCATAAAGAGCCAGCTGGTTACGATCTTCTTCAGAGGCTTTACCTGTTTTCCAATCCACGATAATCCACTTGTTGTTTA
Source organism: Halobacillus sp. ABR2_026 (assembly GCF_056158545.1). NCBI lineage: Bacteria > Bacillati > Bacillota > Bacilli > Caryophanales > Bacillaceae > Halobacillus > Halobacillus sp. ABR2_026. The sequence goes on along the minus strand of NZ_JBSWTM010000001.1, from coordinate 3,629,432 downwards.
CGAGATCCTTATACACAAGGTCCATCACAATATAAACTTTTGCATCGTCAGTTTTTAGGAAACGAAAAGTTTCAGATTCTAAGAATTGCATCTCTTCTTTATTTCGGACATCGATGAAGGTTTTGCTGGAGTAGAAGTTTTTGACCGTTTTTTGAAGACGGTCCGTTATTTTTTTGATTTTTGCTTCTGGAAGTTTGTCTGTTTGACTGTAATAGATTTCATGGAGCATTGTATAATGTTTAGGCCGGTTCGCCCATAAATGTTCCTTCTTTGTGGATTCTATAAAGCCGCGGTTCAGATGGTGACGGACTTCGTCTATGAATTCCTGTTCTTCCATGATTGGTTGATTCTTTAAAGTGCGCTGAATCGTTTGGTAGATTAAATCGTGCACAACGCTTCCGAAGTGCATTTCCAAATTGGTGATCTTTTTTAATCGGTACGTTTGTTTGGCTAAAGTATCAGACGAACGGAGCCATCCATTATGGGAAACATAATAATCATAAGCATATTTGCGGAGGCAGGTCAGCATGGTTTTATGTCGGGACAAAGACCAAGATAGTTCTGGATAAGGTTTCACTTCAAACATAAGGAACACCTTTCTAATTTGTTCATAGATTTCAGTAACTTAATTCATTCATCATAACAGGGCGGATCATCATGTTGGAATTCTCTCATCGATATTTTATCATGGAGAACAACGACGCCCTCTGCTTCCAGTAACAGACGCTGTCTGGATGGATCACTGATTGTAATTTCCCCTTTCGCATTGAGCACGCGATGCCAGGGGAGATTATGCTTACTGCTCATACTGTGAAGGGCCCGGGCGACTTGTCTAGCGGCCTTAGGGTTTCCGGCACAAGAAGCAATCTGTCCATAGGACATGACGCGTCCTGCTGGAATGCTGCGTATAATCTTTATGATGCGTTCAGTAAAAGGTTGCATAACTCGAACTCCTTTTTCTATGACACGTCCATCTACTCTCTCCCTAAAGATCAACTAATGAGTCGTAGAAGCTTCGACCTTCTATAGAGTGCACCGTTTGATGTCTTTAACGGATGGATATTTAGGGTTCATCCAATAATAGTAACAGAACTCTGCACTTTATTGGGGACATAGGCTTCAGGAATAGAACCAGTCCATCTTTATTGGTACAATTTCTCATAGAAAGTAGAGAGGGGGATTCTTCATGAATATACCAAAAGTTTTGAGTATAGCAGGGTCTGCGGCGCAGGGGAGTGCAGGGATACAGGCAGACTTAAAAACGTTTCAGGAATTCAATGTATATGGAATGAGTGCGGTTACAGCTGTTGTAGCAAACAACTCTCAAACAAAACAGGGAATTTTCACTCAACCTATTGAATCCGTAGAAGCTCAGTTTCATGCTTCCCTGGAACATGTGGGAGTGGATGCACTAAAAACGGGTATGCTGTTCACCGAAGAAATCATCGAAACGGTAGCCAGATTGATTGAACAAACCGGAATAGAAAATGTGGTGGTGGACCCCGTGATGATCGGGAAGATGGGGTCCCAATTGTTGAAAGATGGAGCCATTAACAGTCTTACTCAAAAACTCGTCCCGCTGGCAAGAGTCATCACTCCGAATTTGCATGAAGCAGCGCGGATGCTCCAATGTGAGGTTCCTGAAACACCGGAAGATATGAAAGTGGTGGCAAGGGACTTGTATCATTTAGGAGCCGATTATGTGTTAGTCAAGGGAGGCAGTTTGAAAGGATATCCTGCAGTGGATATGCTCTATGATGGGTCTGGTATTGTGGAGCTTGAAACGGAGAGGGTGGACACTATACACACCAGTGGTGCAGGGTGTACGTATTCAGCGGCTATCACAGCAGAACTTGCTAAAGGCGTCCCGGTTGAGGAGGCGGTCAGAAGAGCAAAGTCATTCGTAACCAGTGCTATCCGTCATGCCTTATCTTTTGATCGTGGGATTGGTTCCACCTACCATGCGGCTCATCGAACCATGGAATCATCATGAACAATTTTTGGAAATCACCCTGTGCATAAATGGTGGATAATCCTTAATTTCAAGACGTTTTGAGGGTACATTGTTTGTGTTGGAAATATCAACACTAAACTTTAACAGAGGCTTAAAATAAAACCCCATGCCCACCGGATCCGGTGGGCATGGGGTTTTTGTTTTATTAACCATTGATTCGGTCATATTTATCGATTTGTTTCTTGCGGTCAACGTCCCAGCGGTTTTCTGGGTGTTCTTTACATTCTGCTGTACATGCCGCATGTTGCTTTTCTTCACATTCCTGACAGCATACATATTGACGGTTACACACGGGGTTACTGCAGTTGATCATACGGTCTTCAGCTTTTCCGCAGTGTTCGCATTCTGCGATCACCTTTTCTTCTACTTGGTTGATAGGCACAGAAATGCGTTCATCAAATACATACATCTTTCCATCGAAGAGTTCACCCTTAACTTCAGGATCTTTGCCGTAAGTGGTAATGCCACCTTCAAGCTGGTATACATCTTCGACTCCGTTTTTCTTAAGAATTCCGGTAAGTTTTTCACAACGAATGCCACCTGTGCAGTAGGTGAGGACCTTTTTATCCTTCCATTGATCTGCATTTTCAGCGATCCATTCAGGGAATTCACGGGAGTGGTTGACGTCAGGCTGGATCGCATTGCGGAAATGTCCGATTCGATATTCATACTCGTTACGCCCATCGATGATAATGGTGTCATCGTTTTTTAACAGTTCGTTGAATTCTTTCGGCTTCAAGTGTTTACCGCCGTACGTCTTCGGATCGATGTCATCATCATCGAGGCTCCAGTTGACCAGTTCAGGCTTCACGCGGCAATGCATTTTTTTGAATGCATGACCTTCGTGTTCATCAATCTTGAAGTGGATATCTGCAAAACGCTCATCAGAGCGTACAAAATTCATATAGTCTTCCACTTGTTCAACGGTTCCTGAGACCGTTCCGTTGATCCCTTCGTGAGAAACGATAATACGGCCTTTCAAACCAAGGTCTTTGCAATATTTTAAGTGGTTTTGGCAATATTCTTCATAGTCAGGAAGGTCGGCATACTTATAATACAGCAGAACTCGATAATCTTTTGAGCTCATAAGTGATTCCTCCTAGATTTATATCTAAACAATAGTAAATAACAGAAATGTCCATAGTCCATCATATTCGATTTGTCAACAGATTTCAAATGTCAGTTTTTTGAACAATTTTCACACGTCTAATCCTGTATGAATAGACGCACAGAGCCAGAATGGATCCCGTCATTAGAAAAACCAAGGATCCGAAAGGGAGAACGAAGTTTTCAGCCGAATAAGGTTTAGGACTGAGCTCCAATAGGATTCCGGCAAGGACAGAACCGGTCGCACTTCCGATGAATTGCATCTGCTGCTTCAAACCGATGCCGGCACCGATCTGTTCACTGGGAAGAATTCGCGATACCTCATTGGTAGAGCTTGATGAAAGGCTCGAGAAGCCGAAGCTTGTGAACATGTAAGCCCCCATGATCATATACGGGTGTTTACCTGCAAGAATGAAGAAAATCAATGCAGAGATCATCAATAATACTTGAGACAAAAAGAGAACTCTGATGTTTCCGTAAGCATCGATCATCCGTCCTACGTAAATGGCTGCTACAGCTGACAGCATCGCACCAGGAAAGATGATGAACCCGATGGCGGCTGCTCCGCGCCCGTAAACCTGCTCGAGCATAATCGGCATTAGGAATAGGATGGAGAAGTGCATCGTGAAGCCGATATAGCTTACAAAGACGATTTTAAGATAGTGTCCGTTCTTTAGTAAATCAGGTTGAACGAAGGGAACTTTAGTACGATTGACTCTCCACCATAGAAGGCCGGCGGACAAGAGGCCTGCAAACAGATAGGAGAGGCTTAATGTTGAAATATATAACAAGAACAAGGTGGCTGTGGCACCAGATAAAACAGCTCCGATGAAATCAAAACGTCCTTTTCTTGATTCCTCTAATGGCATGAATTTATAGAGGGCGGGAATAACGATGAAAACCATGATGGTTACAATGAATAAATAATTCCAATTCAAGTAGTCAGTGATTAGACCCCCAATCACAGGTCCCAATCCAAAGCCTAAGGATGTAGCGGAGGCGATCAGAGCATACGCACTTCCCCGCCGGGTCATCGGAATGTATCTCCCGGCAAAGACCATTGATAACCCAGGGATGGAGGCTGCACCTGCTGCCTGGCATAAACGCGCAATCATTAACCAGAGGTAACTGTCGGCAAGAAAACCAATGATGGAAGAGAGGCTGAATATACAAATTCCTATCGTCAACAAGGTTCGGATCGGCAGATAATCAGATAGTCGCGTAAAAGTAATGGTGAAAATAGCTAAGACGATTGAATAGCCTGAAACAATCCAGGCTCCCTCCGATGGCAGAAGGGAAAAGTCTTGAAGAATATTTGGAAGTGCAATATTAAACATTGTGGTATTCATAACAACAATCAAAATGGTAGCAGCTAATATAAAAACTGTACGAAAATGTTCCTGGGAAGGATGAGAAGTTATTGGCATATCGTCACTTCTTCCTTTCTATCATTTCATTAGACACCCGAAATACTATACCACATGTTTCAAAGATAGAAAAATAACAGGCATAAAAAATCTCCCGTTGAGATCTCAACGGGAGATTTTTTACAACAGGGTTGCTCCAAGAGTCGATTCAAAATGCTTCAATGCCCAGTGATGGCCGGTTTCATCGAAACTTGCCACTCCGTCTTTATGAACGTGGATTTCATATCCAAGATTATAAGCTTCAATGGCTGTATGGAGGACGCATATATCCGTGCAGACACCTAAGAGATGAAGTTCAGTAATCTCACGTTCTCTGAGCTTTACGTCCAAGTTCGTTCCTGTGAAGGCGCTGTATCTTGTTTTATCCAAGTATAGGGTATGGGCTTTCTTGTCATTTTGTTCGTAAATGCTTTGGAGCGTTCCGTATAATTCTCTGCCTTTTGATCCTCTCAGGTTGTGAGGAGGAAAAAGATTCGTCTCCGGGTGATAAGGGTCCCCTTTTTCATGGACGTCGACGGCAAAGACGACAAAGTCTTCTCTTTGCAGGAAGGCCTCTGCTGTCTCACAAATGTACGGTTCTAAAACCTGCCCGGGTTCTCCACATGTTAAGGCTCCGTCATGATCTATAAAGTCATTTGTATAATCAATGATGATCAACGCACGTGTCATACAATCCCCTCCCGATGTCTTTACATCTATCTTAACATGTGTCAGTGATAAGAACGCTCGATCGTCATTAAAAATTTCTATTTCTTCTACGAGTAACGTACGGGAAGAAAAAAACGAAAAACATCGGAGGAGAGAGTAAAAACCGATCTTTGATGAAAGAAGAATGAAGAGATATCCAGCATTTTTTCTGTTCATAAGTTTTCTTCCCGTAAGGAAGGGAATTCCAGATATAAGTATAAGTTGATAACGGTTGCAAAACATGTATATACAAATTATAATCATAGTTAATTGATGTATATACATGTTTGAGATTTTATGAAAGCGTTTGAGGAGGAAGATGGATGTTCAGGAAATTGTTTGGAAATAAAGAAACCGAAGAGCTTGTATCGTCACCCATGTCAGGAAAGAAGGTGGTCTTGGAGCAAGTACCGGATCCAGTATTCTCAGAGAAGATGATGGGAGAAGGAATTGCAATCGAACCTGATGAAGGTCTAGTCCTCAGTCCGGTGGAAGGTAAAGTTGTCCAAGTGTTTCCGACGAATCACGCGGTAGGGTTAGAAACGAAAAGTGGGGCAGAAATCTTAATCCATATCGGCCTTGAAACGGTTGCCATGGAAGGGGAAGGTTTTGAAGCATTTGTATCTCAGGGAGACAAGGTAAAAGCTGGAGATAAGTTGATTTCATTCGATCTTGACCTCGTTAAGGAAAAGGCAAAGAGCACGGTGACTCCAGTCATCGTTACGAACAGTGATGGCTTTGTGGTGCAGGCATCTGAAGAAGTTGAAATGAAAGCTGGTTCTACGTCACTCATGACGCTGAGGAAAAAATAACTCATCAGGAGGTATGAAAAATGAACCATAAGCAACAGGCCGAACAAATATTAGAAGCGATCGGTGGAAAGGAAAACCTCTCTGCTGCGACGCACTGTGTGACACGACTACGTTTAGCTTTACACGATGAAGGAATCGTTGATCAAGAAAAATTGAATAACATTGATGCTGTAAAAGGTTCTTTTTCAACGAACGGACAGTTTCAAATAGTAGTCGGTCAAGGAACGGTGGATAAGGTTTATAAGGAATTCGTCGCGCTTGCAGGCATCGGTGAATCTTCAAAAGAGGAAGTCAAGGAAGCATCCAAGGAAAAGATGAATCCGCTGCAAAGAGCAATCAAAACGCTTGCGGATATTTTCATTCCGATTTTGCCAGCGATTGTAACAGCTGGTTTATTGCTGGGGATCAATAATATTTTGACGGCACAGGGTATTTTCTGGGATGATCAGTCGATCATTGATGTCTATCCACAGTGGTCCGGTATAGCGAATATGATCATCATCATAGCCAATACCGCCTTCGTGTTCTTACCCGGACTCATTGGCTGGTCGGCGGTTAAAAAATTCGGAGGTAGTCCGATTTTAGGGATTGTCATAGGTCTTGTACTTGTCCACCCGGACCTTCTGAATGCCTGGTCTTACGGTGATGCCGTAGCTGAAGGTTCTGTACCAACCTGGGATCTATTCGGATTGACAGTAGAAAAAATCGGTTATCAGGGGCAGGTGCTTCCCGTCCTTGTTGCCTCTTATTTGTTGACTAAAATAGAACTTTTCTTAAGGAACCGTATTCCTGATAATATTCAACTGCTGTTCGTTGGACCGATTTCCTTGTTAGTTACTGGTTTCCTGACGTTTATTATCATTGGACCAATTACATTTGCAATCGGTAACTGGATTACAGATGGTCTTGTTAGTGTCTTTGATACATTCGCCTGGTTAGGCGGTCTGATTTATGGTGGTCTGTACGGTGTGCTCGTCATTACAGGAATGCACCATACATTCTTAGCGGTTGATATCCAACTGGTGGGGAGTACGGGCACCACATTCTTATGGCCGATGCTCGCTCTTTCCAACATTGCACAGGGTTCTGCAGCATTTGCTATTTGGCTCGCTTCTAAAGACGACAAGCTTAAAGGCCTGGGCGTTTCCTCCGGTATTTCAGCTTGGCTCGGCATTACTGAACCTGCCCTATTCGGAGTGAATTTACGCTTTAAGTATCCATTCATTATAGCGATCAGCTCTTCCGCCCTTGCTGGCCTTTATATCTCAGCTCAAGGTGTATTGGCAAGCTCTATCGGAGTCGGTGGTGTGCCGGGGATCTCTCAATCGTTGCAGAGTACTGGCTGGACTTTGCCATCGGAATGGTCATCGTCATTGTCCTTCCGCTCGTAGGAACGTATCTCTATGCGAAGCGTAAAAAAGACGTATAAAAAATTTAAAAACGGTGGTGCTACAATGATTGAACAACCTTGGTGGAAAAAAGCTGTCGTTTATCAAATTTATCCGAAAAGCTTCAATGACACGACAGGAAACGGTGTCGGTGATATTCAGGGAATTATTGAAAAGTTGGATTACTTGCATAAACTCGGGGTCGATGTCCTTTGGCTGACCCCGATGTACAAGTCTCCTCAAAATGATAATGGATATGATATCAGTGACTATTATGACATTCACGATGAATACGGGACCATGCGAGACTTTGAAAGACTGCTTCAAGAAACACACAAACGTGGGATGAAACTCATCATGGACATCGTCGTTAACCACACGTCTACGGAACACCGATGGTTTCAAGAGGCTAAAAAGTCAAAAGACAATCCTTATCGTGACTATTATATATGGCATGACCCTGTGAATGGGGAAGAGCCGACGAATTGGCAGTCTAAATTCGGGGGCAATGCGTGGGAGTACGATGAACAAACAGGTCAGTATTACTTGCATTTGTTCGACGTTACTCAAGCCGATTTAAACTGGGAAAACGAACAGATGCGTGAAGATATCTATGAAATGATGCGTTTCTGGGGTGAAAAAGGAGTGGATGGCTTCCGTTTGGATGTCATCAATCTAATTTCCAAAAATCAGGAGTTCCCCAATGATGATGGAAGTGTCGCTCCAGGTGATGGTCGTAAATACTATACAGATGGACCACGTGTCCATGAATTCATGCAGGAAATGAACCGTGAAGTTTTCAAACCCTATGACTTGATGACGGTGGGAGAAATGTCTTCGACCAGCATAGAACACTGCATAAAATACACGGCTCCTGAACGGGATGAATTGAGTATGACGTTCAATTTCCATCATTTGAAAGTGGATTATCCAAATGGTGAAAAATGGACAGATGCTGATTTTAATTTCTATGATTTAAAGCAGATTCTTTCCAAGTGGCAGCGTGAAATGAATCGAGGGAATGGCTGGAACGCTCTATTCTGGTGTAACCACGATCAGCCCCGTGTTTTATCAAGATTCGGAGATGACGTAAACTATCCTGAAGAATCAGGGAAAATGCTGGCCACAACGATTCATATGATGCAGGGGACGCCGTATATCTATCAAGGTGAAGAGTTTGGCATGACGAATCCTAAATTTGAAAGCATCAGCCGCTATCGGGATGTGGAATCACTGAATATGTATGAAGACTTCAAGGCAAAAGGAGTCAGTGAGGACAAAATCCTGGAAATTTTAAAACAGAAGTCTCGTGACAATTCCCGTACTCCTGTACAATGGAATCAAGAGGAAAATGCCGGCTTTTCTTCAGGGACCCCATGGATTGATGTAGCGGATAATTATAAGGAAATCAATGCGGAAAAAGTCATGAATCAGGAAGATTCTATTTTCCATCACTATCAAAAATTGATAGGTTTGCGTAAGACGTATGATATTATCACGCATGGGGATTACCTGCTCTTGACGCCGGATCATAAAGAAGTGTTTGCTTTCCTGCGGGAATGGAATGGTGAACAGCTGCTCGTTGTGAACAATTTCTATGGAAAAGAGACGACGTTCACGGTACCTGAAAATATTCAAGGACTTGGGAAAGCTGACATCCTATTAAGCAATTACGAAGATGCTCCGGAAGGTCACCGGGAAATCAATCTGCGCCCATACGAGTCGGTCGTTTATCATCTTACCTAATCCAGGTGAGGGGGCTTACTATGAAAAAGAAATATGTCGAGATTTATCACGGTCTCGTCAAAGATATACAAAAGGGAGAGTACACGGTCGGGGGTACTCTCCCTTCTGAGCATGATTTAAGTGCAAGGTTTGAAACATCAAGGGAAACCATCCGTAAAGCACTTAATCTCCTCTCTCAAAATGGATATATTCAAAAAGTGAGAGGGAAAGGGTCGGTTGTTCTTGATCGTGATAAATTTGAATTCCCCGTTTCAGGATTGACCAGCTTCAAAGAACTTTCAGAACGACTGGGACAGAGTTTCCATACCCATGTACATGAATTGACTCTGGTGAAAGACCCGGATGTTTGCAGGAAGCTTAACGATAAATCCAAGGCGCCCCTATGGAAAATCATACGCTCCAGAGAAATTGGCGGTGAACGAATCATCTTGGATAAAGATTATCTAAGAAAAGATCTTGTCCCTGGTCTAACAAAAGAAATTGCACAAATTTCAATTTATCAATACTTGGAGGATGAACTTGGTCTGGATATCAGTTTCGCGAAGAAAGAGATCGTCGTCGAACCGGTTACAGAGGAAGATGAAGAATTCCTGGATTTAAATGGACATGACCAAGTGGTTGTCATCCGAAATTATGTGTATTTGGGCGATACAACGGCCTTCCAATATACAGAGTCCAGGCACAGACCTGATAAATTTCAGTTTGTGGATTTTGCTCGCAGGACAAAAATGTAAACAAAGAGGGCCATAGATTGGTTCCTCTTTGTTTTTTAATCGTTACACGTTAGAATAATAGTACGACTAGTAAGGACGAGGTGGGCGAATTGTTCGTTATTGGAGCTACAAAGAAATTACAAAATGAGATCGATTACCCGATTGGAAATGTAGAAGACTATAAAGAGGTCCCCGAAATTCATCAATGGCATGCAAATGTGGTGACGATTAATAGGAGAAAATGCCTCATTCTTATGAATAACGCCACGGGGCTTAATTTGACACTGCTCGGTCTGAGAAAAGAGCAGTTCCAGCACCTGGACAGCGTCATCAAAGGATCTCTCCAGCAATTATTTCAACTGCTAGGTATCGATAAAGAGAAGGCAGACTACATGTTGGGTGCTGCTGATGAAATTGTCTATACAAAAACGAAGAGTAGAAAAGTTTTGGGAATGATGAATGAAATTAAGCTTTTCACAGAGAAGCTGGCAGCAGGTAAAGCTTATGAAGATATAGATGCAGCAGGCATTAATGAACATCATAATAAGGTTCTCATTTTCAACAATCTGGAACATACTGTTCCATTTAAAGAGTTCAACGGATATTTCAAAAAGCAGTAGTGTATATACACTACTGCTTTTTTTATGTTAACCCTGTATTAAATTCAGTAGGAAAAGAAGGATATCAATTAGAGGATAGATAATATGGGAATGGAATAATGTTTTTCTTATACCGCACAGGGTATAAGTATAGTGGAGAGTATTTCATAAAATGGAGGGGTTTGAATGTTTTTTAAATCGTATTTTGATGAAGAATTAGCGCAGATGTCGTATATGATCGGCTGTCAGAAAACCGGAGAAGCCATGGTTATTGATCCTGCGCGGGATTTATCTCCTTATTATGAAACAGCTAAAAAAGAAGGGTTTCATTTATCAGCAGCAGTTGAAACACATATCCATGCCGACTTCCTTTCAGGTGCTAGAGAGCTGGCCAATGACAACGAACTTAAATTGTACCTTTCGGATGAGGGAGATGATGACTGGAAATATCAATACCTTCAAGAAATTCGTCATCAGTTGGTGAAAGATGGAGATGAAATTTATGTAGGAAAAGTCAGGTTGGATGTCATCCATACTCCTGGTCATACGCCGGAGAGCATCTCCTTCCTGCTCACGGATGAAGGAGGAGGTTCATCTGTTCCGATGGGGATTTTTACAGGTGATTTTGTTTTTGTTGGAGATGTGGGCCGTCCTGATTTACTTGAAAAATCAGCCGGAGCAGAAGGAACTGCAAGCCAGGGGGCTTCAGAAATGTATCATTCACTTCAGCGCTTCAAAGAACTTCCGGATTATGTGCAGGTATGGCCGGGACATGGAGCTGGGAGTGCCTGTGGTAAATCTCTTGGCGCCGTGCCATCTTCAACGGTAGGGTACGAGAAAGAGAACAATTGGGCGTTGAAACATACGGAGGAACAGTCATTTAATGAGGAGCTGCTGGATGGACAGCCAGAACCACCTAAATATTTCTCTATGATGAAAAAATTAAACAAAGAAGGACCTTCCTTAGAAAAAGACAGAGATGTAAATGTCGTATCCGTACAGGATTCACAAAATTACCAAACCGAAGAATATGCATTCGTAGATACTCGACCTTCCGCTCAGTTTTCAAACGGTCACTTAAAAGGAACGTTGAACATCCCGTATAATCGTTCGTTCACAAATTGGGCGGGGTGGCTAATTGACTATGATCAAAAAATCATAGTAGTAGCTTCGAAAGATTCTGTTCCTGATATCAAACGTTCCTTGGAATCCATCGGACTGGATGATTTAGTAGGCTATATTGATGAATCAGAAATCGATGGGTATGGAGGATTGGAAACATACGCCAGTATCACCGCTGAAGAATTGGAGGATACGTACAGGAAGCACGAGGATTATGTCATCGTTGATGTTAGGAATGACAGTGAATGGGACGATGATCATATTGATGAAGCGCAGCATATCATGCTGGGGAGATTGAAGGAAAGCATTCAGGATATTCCTTCAAATAAAACACCGATTGTCCATTGTCAGTCAGGGGTGAGGTCGGCGATTGCTGCAAGTGTCCTGCAGGCGAATGGGTTTAAAGGTGTATTAAATTTAAAAGGTGGATTCTCGGCCTTGAAAGATTTTTATGAAAAAGCCAAAGCTTAACACGAACACCTGCCTTGGAAAAGGCAGGTGTTTTTTAGGTTTAGTAAGGGTGTTCGTCCTTTTGCTTTATAAGGAGCGGAACGGCCTATTATCCGAGATGGGAATCTTTTGACAAAAAAAGACCTCTACCATAGAGATAGAGGCGAAAGTTTGTATAGGTATAGGATTAGGGGAGGTGTTAATTATATAGAAATTGAATTAACACACAAAATTAAAACAAAAATGTTGCTTGTGAATTAGATTTGATCCACAACTAGTGGTTGAGGATGTCTTTCATCTGCAGTATCAACATAGTTAACTCCAGCTGAAACAGATAAAACAAGCCCCATAGCGATGATAACGCCGAAAAGCTTTTTCATATTACAATACCTCCTAAGTTGGAATATTTATTTAACAAATCAATTGCTAACCTTAAATATTTTGTGGATTTTTTATAACTTCGCTCAGCTTCTAATAGTTCTGAAACAATCATGCAATAGCGAATTACGAATCTATGATGTTTTTTATCCAGAAAATGAGGTATTGCTGAATTCTCTAGATAATCAATTGTACTTTCATTTTGCTCTATTAGCATTTTATAAATAATTAAATGAATTTCGTCTGTAGTCGTGTCAGAAGATGAGGATTTCAAATGAGAAAAACCTTCATCAAGCCAATTTCTGCAATCATCAATATTTCCAATTTTATAAGTTTCTACAACTAAGCAATAAATTGTTTCGAAAATTTCGTGATCGGATGCGGTTTCAGTCCTATATGAAAGACATTTTTTGTAATTCATAATAGCTGATTCGAAATTTCCGAGTCTAGATTCTATTACGCCTATATTATGATATATAACCCCCAACTGATAATAATTATTAGTTTGAAGGGCAATTTTACTAACTAAGTGATAATTTTCTAATGCTTTTCCATAATTTTTAAGTCGACCATAGTTTATACCTAATAAAATATGGCAGTTTGCACTTTTAAACAAATTATATTGTTTTTGATATAAATCCAATGCATGCTCTGCATTAAAAATAGAAGCTGATATATTATTAGCTTGACTAGCACTCAAGGCAAGAAGGTAATAGAGGTCACTTTCTTCCCAACCTTCTAAACTAATGGAAACACTATAATTCTTGGCTTCCATAAGTTCTAAATAAGATTGTTCAAAGTCTTCTCTATAGTAGCTAACTAGACCAGAAGTTACGTGGAAATAATACTCCATCTCTTCATCGAATGTATCCTTATGCTGTCGTATATTTTTCCATACTTCGTAAGCCTCCTCCACTTCGTTTTCCAACAAAAGATGGCGGATGCGGAACAGCTCGAAGAATATATACAAATGATGATTGTTAAGCGTATCTTTTTGTTGTGAGAGTTCTTCCCTCAATTCCCTGGCTTCTTCTTTCCTTTTGAAAACGATCGCTTCATACCATTCCTTCAATTTTTCTTTGGAAGGATGATGATAGGAGGAGTCGTGGAAGTCGAGCCCAAGACGTTCGTAGAGGTGTTCAAGTACCTCGAACGCGGGAACGGTTTGGTCGTTCTCAATCTTAGACAAATACGCCGGAGAGATTATCCCATCTGCGAGCTGGTTCTGCGTCAAACCCTGCTTCACACGATGGAATCGAAGCACTTTACCATATTCCATTTTTCTCACACCTAGTTGATCAACTCTTGATTTTTCAGAGTAATAACTCTTTTAAATCTATATTTAGAATACATGTTCGTTCCGGGATTTTCAACAAAATTTACTAGTTTCCCAAGTTGAGGATTTTTTGTTGCTTTAAGGGGACTTTTGGAGGGGGACTTTCATAGATTGATCTTCAGCAACCTATAATATCCCTGGCAAGGGATATTTTGTTACTTATGAGTAATCATAACGTATTAAGGGTATAAAAGGTATAGGAATTTAATAAAAAGTCTATCATCAGGAACGTCATCGACTACAAGTGAGAAGGAGGAATAATTGTGGGATATAATGTCGCACAGAAATTAATTAAAGATCACTTGATAGAGGGGGAGATGAACCCGGGGTCGGAAATTGGTTTGAAAATCGATCAAACACTTACGCAGGATGCGACAGGGACGATGGTCATGCTCGAACTGGAAGCGATGGGCATCGAACGGGCGAAAACGGAAGCATCTGCGCAATACGTGGATCACAACTTAATCCAGGAAGATAGTAAAAACCCGGATGATCACCTATTTCTTGAGAGTGCTGCGAAGAGGTTTGGATTTCATTTCAGCAGACCGGGCAACGGTGTGAGTCACCCTGTCCATATGCAGCGTTTGGCCAAGCCTGGTAAGACTTTGCTAGGATCTGACAGCCATACTTGTGCGAATGGCTGTATGGGGATGCTTGCTATGGGGGCTGGAGGAATTGATGTAGCCATGGCTATTGCTGGGGAGCCGTTCTATGTGAAAATGCCTAAAGTCTGGGGAGTAAAAGTTACAGGTGAATTTCCAGATTGGGTAAGTGCTAAGGATGCTATTTTGGAAATGCTCCGCAGGCATGGTGTCAAAGGTGGTGTCAATCATATCTTTGAGTATTATGGTCCTGGGTTGAAAAACCTGACCGCAATGGATCGTCATGTCATTGCAAATATGGGAGCTGAGCTGGGAGCTACTGCAACGGTATTTCCTTCTGATGAGGAAACGAAACGATTTATGAAGCTCCAGGGAAGAGAAGATGAATGGATGGAGCTTGTAGCGGATGAAGATGCTTCGTATGATGTCCATGATGAGTTGGATCTTTCGTCACTAGGGCCGATGGTTGCTAAGCCATCCAGTCCAGGGAATGTAGTTCCGATTGAGGAAGTCGAAGGGGAGCCCATTTACCAATCGTACATCGGTTCATCTGCGAACCCTGGCTATCGTGATTTTGCAGTGGCTTCTAAAATCGTTGAAGGTCGGCGTATTGCAGATGGAGTCTCCTTAGATTTGAACCCGACTTCACGTCAAATGTTAATTGACCTTTCCCAGGAAGGGCATATTGCGAACTTCCTTCAAGCTGGTGGTCGACTTCATCAGGCAGGATGTAATGGATGTATTGGAATGGGACAAGCTCCTGCGACCGGCCGGAACAGTCTACGTACAACTCCGAGGAATTTCCCTGGGCGTTCGGGTACAAAAGAAGATAGTGTGTTCCTCTCCAGTCCAGAAACGGCAGCTGTATCAGCTATAACAGGAGAAATCACCGATCCGCGAAAATCAGAAATCGATTTCCCATCTGTGAAAGACTTGGATCATCCAACGGTAGATACAAGATTGCTGGACCAACCGCTGCCTTATGAAGAGGCGAAAGAAGTGGAGCTGGTCAAGGGTCCGAACGTTGCTTCTATTCCTGAAATGGGAGAACTTCCTGATGAAATGGAA
Source organism: Halobacillus sp. ABR2_026 (assembly GCF_056158545.1). Taxonomy (NCBI): domain Bacteria; kingdom Bacillati; phylum Bacillota; class Bacilli; order Caryophanales; family Bacillaceae; genus Halobacillus; species Halobacillus sp. ABR2_026. The sequence goes on along the minus strand of NZ_JBSWTM010000001.1, from coordinate 3,613,983 downwards.
CTGCCTATTCTTTTGAAGATGGGGAATGACATTTCCACGGATGAAATCTTAGCAGGAGGGGCACGTGTACTGCCTTATCGAAGCAACTTGCCGGAAATCAGCAAATTCACCTTTGAAATTGTAGACGAAACTTATTACGATCGAGCGGTGGAAGTGAGAGATGATGGAGGGCATGCCGTGGTTGCGGGGGCCAATTATGGACAAGGTTCAAGTCGTGAGCACGCGGCTCTTGCGCCGAAGTACCTTGGTCTTAAAGTAGCAATCGTCGAAGATTTTGCCCGTATCCACTGGCAGAACCTTGCGAATTTTGGAGTACTCCCATTAACTTTCACAGACAGTGCTGATCTTGATGAATTAGAACAAGGGGACGTGCTCGTTTTCAAAGATCTTCGCAATACAATCAAGCAGTCCCCTCAGGTGGAAGTTGAAGTGAAAGGAAAAGGGAAAACCCTGAAGCTGGAGCATGCGTTATCCGATCGGCAAATAGAGATCATGCAGATGGGTGGCTTGATCAATTGGGTGAAGAATAGATTAGAAGCCTAATGAAAATTCCCGGCAGAAAAACCTGCCGGGAATTTTTATTGCCGCCGCGAGGTATCCAAGGGGGTTAAGTTCTCTTCTATTTCCTCACGTTTGTGCTCTAAGAATGGAGGAAGGGCGAGTGTTTCTCCTAGGTGATCCATGTCTTCATCTGTAGCAAAACCAGGGCCGTCCGTAGCTAGTTCAAATAAAATGTGATTGGCTTCCCTGAAGTAAAGAGATTTGAAATAGTAGCGATCAACCAGTCCTGAGTTAGGGTAACCGGCCGCTTGGATGATTTCGTGCCATTTTTTCAATTCAGTTTCGTCATGTACGCGGAAAGCTACGTGATGTACACTACCGCGGCCAGGTTTTTCAGGGTTTTCCTGCCTTTTTTCTTCTACATGGACTTCCGCGCCTGTACCTCCTTCTCCGGTTTCATAAACCGTCCAATGCTCATACGTACCTTTCTTACGGAAACCTAAAATCCCTGTCAGGACAGTTTCGGTTTTTTGAGCTTCATTAACGGTCAGGTGAACAGGGCCAAGTCCTGTAATCCCATATTCTTCTGGTACAGAAGCATGTTTCCACGCTTTTCCCGAAGTTACACCGTGATTATTTTCATCAGAGACCAAAATCAATCGTTGGCCTTCTGGGTCTTTGAAGGCGATCGTCATTCTTCCAAATCTTTCTTTCATCTCTTCTGCTTCAATTTCATATTCTTTGAAGCGATCCTGCCAGTATTCAAGTGCCTCATCTGTCTGTACGCGCAAGGAGGTGGTGGAAATGCTCCGGGTTCCAGGGTACGTATTTCCTGCACGGTGGATTTCGAAAAAGGTTAAATCTGTTCCTGGACGGCCTTGTTCATCAGCATAAAATAGATGGTACATGGACGGAGCATCCTGATTGACCGTCTTTTTTACGAGACGCATGCCCATAACCGTTGTATAAAAATCATAATTTCGCTGAGCATTCGCAGTAATGGCTGATACGTGATGAATCCCTTTGAGTTCCATGGTGAATCCTCCCTTTATCATTTATCTTGAATTCGAGATAATTATATAATGATTCAAAGAAAGTGTCAAAGCTTCAGGATCAATCTATTCTCTCAAAAGGAAAAATCCTTGTGTGAAGGGATCTGGAGAAGTAGGTGATTGGTTTCTTATTCCTTACTTCAACAGGCAGAAAATCGAGAAGATGGTTGGTTTTTATGACAGCTTCAGCTTTTTGAAGCTGCCAATGTTTGTGCAAGATGGGTCCTTTGTAAATTTTTGAACCATTTTTCACCCAGAGAGCATACCTCTCCGTTAACCAATAAAGGAGGGAACATGGACGGGGGTGCATCGGTTCAGATATTGTATGGAAGCTGGCATGGAAATGGTAAGCCGGGTAGCCTTTATGTACCCTGCGGCTTGTGAAATGATAGCCATTCTCCGTCTGATCCATCCTCATCCTGGCATTTACATAAGGGAGTTTAAAAATGTTACGGGCTAGAAGGACACCGAGAGGGTGGTTGGCATCTAATGTTAAAAAATATACTCCTGGTTCTCCCTTATAAGTAATATACGTGCGGACATTCAACTCAAGCAGCTGGTCACCGAATGGAAGAGGAGGGAGAAAGCGGAACCTGATATTCTGCATCCGGAAAGGGACGATGGCTATCCATGCAGTATTGTCGTACTCATCAATTTCAAAGGGGGAGGGGATGAACGGTCGTAAGGTATCGGTGGGGACAGGCCAGTGCATAAAAATTAAGTCTTCCCATTCCTGGTGCATGATCCAATTTTTTTGCTTCATGTCAATCACCTCCCCCATGTTTTACCCTCCAGACATATGAACCATACATCTCGATGTGGAAGAGAGAGGCTTTGAGAACGAACAAGAAAAAGATGAAAACTCCATCTTTCCTTCAGAAAAATTTGATATAATACATCAGTCTGGCATGAATAAACGTCATCCCCTGGAGGGATATTTCCTTTGAATATATAAATAGGCCATACGTTGAGCCGGGAGGAGGATCATTATGACGTGGGAAATTTTGAATATATTAGCTGTGTCGGCTTTTGCTTTCAGTGGAGCAATTGTAGCGTTAAATGAGAGATATGACATATTTGGAACATTCATTTTAGGTATTGCCACCCCTTTTGCTGGAGGAATTATCAGGAATATTGCATTGGATGTCCCGGTTGTGCACGTGTGGGAGCAGGGGTACCTTTTTTATGTGGCGCTAGGGACGATTGCTATTGTGTATTTCTTTCCTAAAACATGGGTCATGGCATGGGACCGGTGGAATATATATCCGGATGCTGTCGGGTTATCGGCTTTCGCTTTGCAAGGGGCATCCTTTGCTATCAACCACGAATTTCCTTTGGGTGGGATCATTTTTGCGGCCATTCTAACAGGGGTCGGGGGCGGTGTTACGAGGGACGTCCTTGCTCAGAGACGCCCAATGGTTATGCACCAGGAAATCTATGCGGTATGGGCATTAATGGCCGGACTCGTTATCGGATTGGGGTGGGTGGATATAGGAAGTGCATGGCAGACCTATATGATTTTCCTACTCGTCATCATCTGTCGCGTCGCCTCCTTCCATCTGGGCTGGCACTTACGCTTCAGAGATCTATATCGCCTATAAAAAGAGTTCTGCCGCTCGCAGAATGAATAGAGATGATACCAAAAAAAGCCCCCAGAGATCGTATGCTCTGGAGGCTTCATTCAACTAGTAGCGGAAAAGGTCTCCTGACAGGTACCGTTCACCTGTGTCAGGTGCAATGCATACAATGACTTCGCCTGGTTCTTTTTGTTTAGCTACCTGAATAGCTGCCCAGCAGGCGGCACCACAGGAGGTGCCGAGAAGTAATCCCTCTTCACGGGCTAATCGGCGGGTGATATCATAAGCATCTTCGTCCGTCACCTGATAGATTTCATCATAGATTTTTTCATTCAAAATCGACGGTATAAATCCAGGACTTGTCCCTACGAGTTTATGCTTTCCGGGTTTTCCACCAGAAAGAACGGGAGAGCCGGCGGGTTCTGCTACATGAATCGTCAAATGTTCATAACGTTTTTTTAGTTCTTCCCCGGTTCCTGTAATGGTTCCGCCAGTACCGGCAGTTGAAACAAAAGCGGACAGAGGCTTGCCCAGCTCATCCATCGCTTCAATAATTTCAGCGGCTGTGGTGTGTCGGTGAGCATCCGGATTTGCCATATTCTCAAATTGCATCGGCATAAAACTTCCTTCAATTTCGTTGACGAGCTCTTTCGCTTTAGCGATCGCTCCCGGCATTTTTTCATCGCCAGGGGTGAGCACGATTTCAGCACCGTAAGCTTTAAGCAAATTGATGCGCTCCTGGGTCATCGTGTCCGGCATGACGAGAATGGCGCGGTACCCTCTGGCTGCAGCATTCATAGCAATTCCGATTCCGGTATTACCGCTTGTCGGCTCTATAATGGTCGCGCCTTTTTTGAGTAGTCCGTCTCTTTCTGCTTGTTCCATCATGTTGAAAGCTGCACGGTCTTTGACGCTACCACTCGGGTTATACTTTTCCAGTTTCATATAAATATCAGCTCCGTCTTCTGGAGCAACACGATTCAATTTCACTAACGGTGTATCACCGATTAAGTCCGAAATATTGTTTACTACGCGCATGTCTGTCACTTCCTTATAGTTGGGAATGGTAGTCCAATTTTATCATAAATCGATGGGAGCATTCATACCGTGTGCTCATTACTCCAGGTGTTCGTTGACCATTTGCTGGGCGAATTGGAACGAGTTACTCGGCACGGCAATTTTGAAGGCGAGCTGGTTTGAATTCAAGTTAAACCGGTCGACTCGGACATTGAAATTGCTCGCTGTGTCCATTTGAGTGACAGCTACATATATATTTTCTTCGTTCGGGTTTACGATCACCCAGTCAGGAAGGTTGTAATTGTCTTTCACAAACTCCAGTACCTTTTTGTTTGGAAGAGGTAGTTTTCCGAGAGAAATCTTTTCCTGTTTTAATATAAGGTCCCCGTTTTCCTGTACTTCAGGCTGAAGTTCGACATTGATGGGGATGACCTGGTCAAAGGCTTTGATATTCCCGGATAAGGTAACATTACGATCCAATGAAATTGAATAATCGAAAACGGTTTGTGTGGAGAGTTCAGCTAAATATTCATTGGCGAGCTGCTCCATATTCTCTTTTGTGGAGACGATGGTGAACTCTGCATCCTGACTCTCTTTTTTCTGATCTACATTGACGATGGTATAGGAACTTGGTAAAAATACGAGCGCGACAAGCCATATGATAATTCCTACATTAATCAGAGCTAAAAACCAAAATAACGTTCTCCATTTATTATTTAACAAAAGTCGTTTCATCTTATACATTCCACCTGTTATTGTTGGATATCTTCTTTGATATATTGTAATACACGCTCAGCCATCTTTTTGTACCCTCTTTCGTTCGGGTGAAACGAATCTTCCTCCCAGAGCAGTTCATCTTCTTCTCCTTCAAATAAGTCCCGGATGGGGATGAAGGTCGCTTGTTCATAATCCTGGGTGACCTGACGGCTGATGTCATTCCAGTCTCCCATAATTTGTCCAAGTTCCGGGATGTTATTGAAGTATTGGTTAAAAGGGTTGTAGAGACCTAATAGATAGACCGGCGCCTCTGGGTTCAATTGTTGAACTCGATCAATAATTTGACGCATCTCTCGCTTCATATCCGTCCTGTTCCTCAACGAAATCCTCATAATTCAAGCTTGAAAAATTATTTTTCACGACTTTCATAACATCGTTGGCACCAATGGTGATCAGGATGATGTCTGCTTCCTGAAGGGATTGGGCAATCTCCTCATCCTCCATCCGTGCCAGCATTTGATCCGTCCGGTTCCCTCTTTTTCCGTAGTTTGTAATATTGAGGCTTTCTGTATCCGGATTGGCATTGAACGTTTCTTCCAGAATGCCAATGTAACCTCCGCTGTCCGTAGCATCTCCGACCCCCTGGGTCAAAGAGTCACCTATAGCAACGATATTTAAGTCATCTTTAATAAATACATCCCTTGCACTTTCAATCACACTTGTGAAGACCTCGCGCAGTCCTTCACTCAATTTATCTTCATCTTCTGTTTCGCTTTCCGGTTCCGAGGCATCGATTTCTCCATCATCTACCTTCTGGTCCTGGGCAGGGATACTTTCCGCTGCTTGCTCTGAGTCTTTTGGTTTTGTCGACGGCTCTTCTTCCGGGGTATATATAAAAGCGGCTATGATAAAAAAGGCAATCACGAAGGAGAGTGCGACGGCTGCTAACCATCTCCATGTTTTCAAAGCTTAATCCCTCCCGAGGGTAATCTCACTTCTATTATATGTGGTTTCCATCCATTGGGAAATGAAAAGTTTTAACCACAATTATATCATGGTCTTATACAATAGACATACGGAAAAGAGTATAAGAAGATGAGGGTAAGAAATAAAAACCGTCGGAGAAGGAGGGACTTGATGGATAATCAAATGACGATATCAGTCAGAGATCTTGTCTCCTATGTATACAGGTCCGGAAGTATAGATGAACGATTCCAAACCAATACAGCCCTTGTAGAAGGAACGGCTATACATCAAGAGGTCCAAAAAAAGTATAAAGAAAAGGATGAGTCCGAAGTCTTTCTGGAATATGAGTTTCAGCAGGATGGCGTTAACCTCAGGGTACAGGGACGTTGTGATGGTCTATTGGACACCGATAAAGGTCCGGTCATTGATGAAATTAAGTCCACCTCCAGAGAATTGGAGGAGATTGATGATTCAAGCCACCCTGTATACTGGGCGCAGGCCAAAGGATATGCATTTATTTACGCGGCGAAGGAAGAGCTTCCCGAAATCCAGGTGCAACTGACGTATGTCCAGAAAAGAACGAAAGAGAAAAAACGGATGTTACGTACATTTACATATGGTGACCTGCATCAGTTTATGGAGGAAACAGTCAAAGAGTATGCTTCTTATGCCAGAATTCTTATCCATGTTCGAGAGCAGAAAGAAAAGACAGTCCCTGACCTGCAATTTCCCTTTCCAAACTACCGGGATGGACAGCGAAAACTGGCAGGGAGCGTGTATCGGACGATTGAAGAAAAAAGACATTTATTTGCTCAGGCCCCTACAGGAATCGGAAAAACGATATCCACTCTTTTCCCTGCGATCAAAGCTCTGCAGTCTGAAGGAATGGAGCGCATCTACTATCTAACCGCGAAAACGATTACGAGGGCTACGGCAGAAGAAGCCCTTCAGCGGATGGAGGACGGTGGTCTAGAGCTTTGTTCCGTTACGCTGACGGCCAAGGATAAGATTTGCTTCCAGGAAGAAACGATCTGTCAGCCGGATTACTGTGAATTCGCAGATGGGTATTACGACAGGATCAATGGAGCCATCATTGATATCTTGCTTCATGAAACGCGGATGACCCGTCCGATCATTGAGTCGTATGCTAGAAAACATAAGGTATGTCCTTTTGAATTTTCTCTGGATCTTACCGATGTGGCTGATATAGTCATTGGTGATTACAATTACATCTTTGACCCCAGGGTGTCTTTGAAACGATTGACGCCTGAGCGCAGAAAAAAAACAGCACTTCTCGTTGATGAAAGTCATAATCTTGTCGAACGTGCCCGGGACATGTATTCTGCTTCTATCCAAAAGCAGTCGTATGAAAACGTGTCAGAAGAATGGGCGGGGGATGAGGACTCCCTGGTGAAAGCAGCCTCTGCAATCGCTGGAGATTTGGAACGGTTCTTTTCTACGAATGAAGAGTTTCAGCAGTTGGAACAGGTGCCGGGTCAATTGGAGGAAAATTTGGAAAGGTTTTTATCAACAGCTGAATCTCTCTTACTAGAAGATAGTGAAGGAGATCGAGCTGAGCGTCTGGCGGATGTATATTTTCAATCTCAGAGATTTATAAAAATTCTTGAATATGTGGATGAACATTACCGGTTGCTGGGGGAAAGTACGAAAGAAGGAGACTTTATCATGAAGCTGTTTTGTCTCGATCCTTCTCATGTGCTCCGTGAAACAACAAAAACATTCCGGTCAAGCACCTTTTTTTCTGCTACCCTATCGCCTTTTGCCTATTATAAAGAGATGTTGGGTGGTACGAAGGAGGATTATATTCTCCATCTCCCTTCTCCATATAATCCTTCTCAAATCGATTTTACGATCACGCCTTTATCGACAAGGTACAAGAGTAGAGAAAAAACGTCAGAGGAATTGGCCCGGCGTTTGTATGAACAAACCGCTCAGAATAAAGGCAATCATCTCTTCTTCTTTCCTTCGTACCAATACATGGAGATGATCTATCAAAAGTTCAAAGCATTTTCAGATGTGGATGCCGTCATGCAGGAGCGGGGGATGGATGAAGATCGTAGAGAGGATTTCCTCTCTCAATTTGAGGAAGGCGGCCGTCTTGCAGGGTTTGCGGTACTTGGTGGTATCTTCTCAGAAGGTGTAGACCTTAGAGGCGACCGGTTGAATGGGGTCGCTGTTATAGGGATAGGTCTTTCTCCTAAAAGCTTTGAAAAGGAATTGATCAAAGATTACTTCAATCAAAAAGGGAGAAGCGGCTATGATTATGCTTATGTTTATCCAGGGATGAATAAAGTATTGCAGGCAGGAGGACGGCTGATCCGCTCTGAGTATGATCATGGTTCGATACAACTTGTCGATGACCGTTTTCTTTCAAGAAAATATTTGCAGCTTATCCCGGAAGATTGGGGAGATTATCAAATTTTGAAGTAATTTGATTTCCCAGGAAATAAAAAGACGGGTGATGTCGGGATAATCAGGCGAAGGGCAATTAGGGAGAACGTGAGCTCATGAAGAACAGATGATGTTAACCCTTTTCAATTAAGGTTGACATTGTGGGGTGAGTTCTCGTATCTTTATATTAGTTCTAGAGTATAAAAGTAGGAGGACATCTTCATGAAATCATCTCGTTTATCTGCATACGACATTACCCTTGGAAGTCTATTTGTAGCACTCATGGCCATCGGGGCCAATATCACCGCATTTATGCCATTTCTGCAAGTCATGGGCGTGCCGCTGACGCTGCAGACATTTTTCGCAATTTTAGCTGGTCTTGTGCTTGGCAGCAGACTTGGAGGGTTTTCAGTTTTGGTTTATGCCGTCTTAGGCCTTGTCGGTGCCCCGATTTTTGCAGGATTCAAAGGGGGACTTGCCATACTTCTATCCCCTACATTTGGGTTTATCGTCTCTTATGTGATCCTTGCGTTCTTCGTTGGAAAGATTGCAGAATCCAAACGTAACCTTCCGACTTACATTACGGCAGCATTGGTCGGTATTGCTTTGAATTATCTAATCGGGGTCAATCTTTTCTATCTGGCTTTGAATTTCTGGGTAGGTGGAGGAGGCATAAGCTTTGCCGTAGCCTGGTCCAGTATGGTCCCATTCTTGATTAAAGATATAGCATTAGCTATAGTAGCTGCCGGGTTTGCCATTAGGTTGGAAAGGGTGTTGCTTCACCGCACTCCCTTAAGGCAGGCCGCATAAAAAAAGGGATCCGCCGTGGTTCGGCGGATCCTTTTTCTATGCGTCCTCAGATATCTCTTTTCCATGAACGAATGTCATGATGGCGAACAAAACGAAAGCAGTAAGGAGAATCGTACCGCCTACAATGAAAAATACGGTATTGAAAGTTTGCAGGCCGGGCACCGGCTGCGTGTAGTAAAGCCACATCCCGACAGTCAAACCGAAGACCCCTGAAAAAGATGTCCATACGTGGGCAGTTGCCAGCTTCGAGTGTTTCGGAATGGAAAACACTCTGTAATAAATACCGAATGCAAAAAGGGAAAGCCACCCAACAACCAGGATATGGGCGTGTATGGCGCTTAATTGAAGTCCTCCACCCCCAGCCATGTGAGAGCCCATGAATGCACCGATCAGTGCATAGATCGCAGCTGTACGAACAAAGAAACGAGTGCGGTCCATATATTCACCTCCTAAAATGAATCAACTTCTGCCATTATATCGAATGCTTTCACTTATGAGAATGAAAAAGCTGTAAGAGTTGGAAAACCTCATATTTTTCGGACTTTTGTGTGATTTGGATTGCTTGAATGTTTGAGCTATGATGGAACAAGAAGTAAAGAGGAGTGATGAATGTTGGAACATCGATTGGAACAGTTTTCACAATATCTGAAAGAAACGAACGTTGATGCAGCGTTTATTAATTCGACCGAAAACTTTTTTTATTTGACAGGATTTCATACCGACCCGCATGAAAGACTGCTCGGTCTGCTTGTTTTTCCTGAAGCAGACCCCATTGCCGTACTTCCAGGAATGGAAAAAGGTCAGATCCGTGATGCAGGATGGACTCGTGAAGTGATCGGTTATGCGGATCACGAAGATCCGTGGGCGATGATGGCTGTTAAAATGAAAGAGAACGGCATCACCGGTGTGAAAACCGTCGGCATTGAAAAGCAGGTGCTTTCTTACGGCAGAAGTGAATCCTTCTTTCAACTGTTTGATCAAGTGAGTGTTGAGGACATAGAAGGACGATTGAATGAGATGCGTGTCGTTAAAGATGAGCATGAGATCAGCATTATGAAGGAAGCAGCGGAGCTTGCAGATTTCGGTGTGAGCGTAGGTGTTGAAGCCCTTGAAGAAGGAATTACTGAAATGGAAGTCCTTGCAAAGATCGAATACGAATTGAAGAAAAAAGGGGTAGCGGAAATGTCCTTTTCCACGATGGTCTTATTCGGTGAAAAATCCGGCCAGCCCCACGGAAACCCTGGCGACCGCCGTCTTCAGGCCGGGGACTTCGTTTTATTCGACCTTGGCGTTGTCTGGAAAGGATACACCTCAGACATCACACGGACATTCGCTTATCGTTCAGTAAATGAAGAACAAAGGACCATTTACAACAAAGTGAAAGAAGCGCTGGAAGCATCGCTTGCTATTAGTAAGCCTGGCACGCGCATCGGTGACCTTGATCAGACGGCACGGGATGTTATTTCAGAAGCAGGTTATGGGGACAAGTTCCCTCACCGGATCGGCCACGGCCTCGGAATCAATGTACATGAATTTCCTTCCATGAGCCATCTGAACGATGGTGTGTTGAAGAAAGGAATGACATACACGATCGAACCGGGCATCTACGACCCTGAAGTAGGGGGCGTACGTTTGGAAGATGACGTTTTAGTGACGGATGATGGATATATCACGTTGACGAAGACACCGAAAGAACTGCGAATTATCGAATAATCAAAAGACCGCCATGTCCTGGCGGTCTTTTTTTGTAGGGGATTTTTAGAAAAGGCTCTGTTAAAGTTTAGTTTTGATATTACTGCAAAAAAAGAAACTTCCATTTAAAGGAAGTTTCTTTTTGTATTTGGCTTATTCAACTAAAACTCCCTTTTCTTGAAGACTCAGCTTCGAGATGTTTGTGTGGGAGTTAGGGGCTGCGAGACTCCCGTGGGAGAAAGGAGAGCGGCGAGATCCCGCAGGGCGATAAGCCCGAGGAAGCTCGGCACTCCCCCGCAGGAAAGCGAGTAGTTTCCCAGCCACCCCTGGCACTCAACACAATAACGAACCCCGAACCCTCTCGAAACGGAGTCTTCAACAATCCTGCCATTTAGCTTAAGACACCGTTTCGAAATCATAATCCAACAAGATTTAATGGTTACATCGTTAAAGGAGATCATCTAAAGGTTTCGACACTTGGAAATACCCCCCTTTTAATCCTCCCATCATTCATTGTCACTTCAATCTGTTGGTGCAAATATCATCACTGAACTTGAACAGAGCCTTAGAAAAAGGAAAGTTAAAACATGCGTGTATCGATCCGCGTCCAACGTGTTATACGCCTCTGGTCTTAGTTGAAAATATATCTCTGGATCATTCCGGCAAAATTCTATTCTAGGTATGATAAAGACAAGAAAACAGCAAGGAGGGAAAAACGATGAAGAAGTTTCTACTTTTCCTGGCTGGATTAATCGCTCTGACCGTATTGCTTGCCAATCTTGGACCGATGATCCTCCTGGGTGTCAGTGTATGGCTGTTGTATGTCGTGTTCAAGCAATTCATGAAGAGTGATTCTACGGCCGGAAAAATCGGCTGGGTCATTCTTGGACTGATCATCCTCAGCATAGCCGTTTCCAATATTTATGCGGTACTCGGTGTAGCTGCTGCTTTTGCGCTTTATTGGATCTATAAAAATTGGACAAGCAAAAGCGGACAAGTCCACTCTTCAAAGTCTGATGATCCTTTTACAAACTTTGAACGTCAATGGGCAGAGATGAACAAATAATTTCAAAGGAGAGATTCACGTTATGGCAAACTTATTTACAAGGTTGAAAGATTCCGTCACAGCAGATTTGCACGAAGCGTTGGACCAAAAGGAACAAAAAAATCCGATCGCGATGTTGAATCAATATCTGCGTGAGAGTGAAAAGGAAACAGAAAAGGTGAGAAAGCTGGTCGAGCGTCAGTATCGGTTGAAGGATGAGTTTTCCCGAGAGGCACATAAAGCTCAGGATATGGCGGACAAGCGTAAGCGTCAGGCAGAAATTGCCGAGAAAGCCGGAGAAACGGACATGTACGAATTTGCAGTTAAAGAGCAGCAGGAATATGAAGCGCGTACGGAGCGTCTGCAATCTTCACGGAAAGAGTCGATAGAACAGTTGGAGGCTCTGGAACGCAAATATGAAGAAATGAAACATAAATTGAAAGATATGCACCTGAAGAGGATGGAATTGATGGGGCGGGAGAACATTGCCCGCGCCCATCATCGGATGGATCGCGTCATTGATGATGCAGCGGACAAGCCTTATTCCAAGTTTTCTGAAATTGACCGTTACATGGAGGACTTGGAATACAAAGTGAATAGTGACTATTATCATAATACTTTCGACAGTAAGATGGCACACTTGGAAAAAGAAATGGAGAAACGGGAAGAAGTGTCCGCTCAATAGAAATCATGGTATGATAAAGGCGCAGATTTCTGCGCCTTTATCGATTTAGAGAGGGGGATGACCTTTATGCTTAAAAGGCTTTCAACAGATATGATGAACACGATTTTAATCATAGGGGTGATTCTCCTCGTCGTGGAAATTGTCTTTTTTAACGGAGGACTTGTGTTTTCTGTTGTATTTTCCGGTGTTCTCATTTATATCGGATGGAAAAATTACCGCCCATTATGGAGGAAAGTTTTTTTCTGGGTCGGTTTGATCAGTTTGATTTTCACCGTACTGAGTATGATCGCTGTGAGATTTCTTGTTATTGCGCTCCTTCTGATTTTTTTGAGAGATTACTTCAAATCGAGGGATAATCCAACAAGAATCCGCCCGGAAATCATTGAAGTCTCCCAGGAGATTCCTGATCAGGAGCCGGTGCTGAAGCAGAAGTTTTTTGGAAATGAATCTACGCCGAAAACCTCTTATGAATGGAGAGATATAAATATACATGGCGGATTCGGAGATCGTGTGGTTGATTTAAGTCAAACTGTACTCCCCCACGATGAAGCGGTGATTTCCATCCGGCAGTTGATTGGTAATCTGACCGTATATGTCCCCTACGAAGTAGAAGTCAGTATTCACCACAGTGCTTTAGTAGGTCGCAGTTCCATCTTCCAATATAAAAAGTCGAAAGTGCTTAATCAAGTGGTCTCCTATCAAACGGAGGGTTATCACAAAGGGAAGCCTCGAGTGAAGATTATTACGTCCATGGTTTCGGGAGAACTTGAGGTGAAGCGCGTATGAATGTATGGCAGAGGCAGCTGCTGTCTGGTACGTTGACGTTTTCCGGATTCGCCATTCTGATTCTCGGGATTACTTTTTATGCCTTTCCGTTTGGGTCCTGGGGGGAGCTTTGGGAGAGAGAGGTTTTCGACCTTCCTTACATCTTCTTTGTGTTGTTTACCTCTCTATCGTTTGGGTTTATAGTTGGCGTCCTCCATGGTTGGTTTTGGAGAAGGCAGCTGCTCACCATTGAACATCGCGTATCGGAATTGAGCAAGGGGAATGAACTTTCCGAAGAAGAAATCAACTTGAAAGAAATTGCACAAATCGACCTTTATTTACGACAGTTGGAAGAAAAGATGATCAAACAAACAGAGCTTGCTCAACGGATGGTGACAGAAAGAGCGGAAGAACGTGAAAAGAGTTTGCAGGAAGTGGTCGTACAGGAAAGAAACCGTCTGGCGAGAGAACTTCATGACTCCGTCAGTCAGCAGCTTTTTGCAGCGTCCATGATGATGTCTGCTATAAACGATAGTGATGATGCTGACCGCCGTGAAACCCAAAAGCAGATGAAAATGGTCGAACGAATGATTCATCAATCCCAACTCGAAATGCGGGCGCTGCTGCTCCATTTGAGACCCGTAGCCCTCAAAGACAAATCCCTTTCTGAAGGTGCGGAAGAACTGTTGTATGAACTCACCCAAAAAGTACCGATGGAAATTGATTGGTCTGTAGAACCATTGGTCCTGGAAAAAGGAATCGAAGATCAACTCTTCCGCATCCTGCAGGAATCTGTTTCCAATACACTCCGTCATGCCAAAGCTCACTCATTAAGCGTCATGTTGATTGAACGGGATCACAATGTCATCCTCAGAATCATGGATGACGGTATAGGGTTTAATGTGGAAGAGGCGAAAACGAGTTCCTATGGGCTGCAGAATATGCAGGAACGTGCGTTTGAGATAGGCGGGAATTTAAAAATTGTGAGCGTAAAAGATCAAGGAACGCGGTTGGAAGTCAAAGTACCTCACCGCACTACAGGAGGCGATGAAAGGTGATAACCGTATTATTTGCTGATGATCACGAAATGGTCCGGATCGGAGTGTCGGCGTACTTATCTGCCCAGCCGGATATAGAAGTCATTGCGGAGGCGGACGATGGAGATGCGGCCGTGGATCTTGCGTTGAAACATCGTCCGGATATCATTTTAATGGACCTGGTGATGGATGTGATGGATGGTATAGAAGCGACCAAACGGATCACTGAACAATGGCCGGAAGCGAAGGTCATCATCGTCACCAGTTTTCTTGATGATGAAAAAGTTTATCCGGCACTTGAAGCAGGAGCAACGAGCTATATGTTAAAGACCTCGAAAGCCGAGGAGATTGCAAAAGCCATCCGCTCTACATACGCAGGCCAGTCTATTTTAGAACCTGAAGTAACCGGTAAAATCATGACGAAGATGCGTTCGCCGGAAGAAACAGAACTACATGCCCAATTGACAGAAAGAGAGAAAGAAGTCCTGATGTTAATGGCGGAAGGGAAAACCAATCAGGAAATTTCAGAGCAGTTGTTTATAGCGCTTAAAACCGTAAAAGTCCATGTGAGTAATATTCTTGGGAAACTGCAGGTATCAGATCGAACACAGGCGGTTATTTATGCTTTCAAGCATGATCTAATCCAATAAAACCTCGACCATTATTGGTCGAGGTTTTTCATGTGCTGAAATATTAATGCCTTAATCAAACGTTTGTTCAATGTTTAAGCTCCCTCATTGGTTCAATGAGACCAGCACGATGGCCGTGATGAGAATGAGATAGAAGATGAACAGTTTCCAGTATACTCGTTTCAATTCCATCCCCTTCTTTCTGTAGAACAATGGTTAGTTTATTGTTATGTGAACGCAGCGTTAAGAATGACTAAGTTTTCATAGAGAATCTGAAGAGGGGCTTTTTCTTTTGGTACACTTTTTATAACACCTATGCTTGTTTTCCAGGCCATTCGGGAATACCAAGGGAGAGGTGATTTCAGTGAAGTGGAAGAATGATCTGGCTTGTCACCCTGTATGTTCAGGGGATATATCCAATCGGCAGAAGAAAGAGGAAGTCGCTCAACAAGTGAGCCAGTTTGTGAAGGATGGCGATGTAATCGGGATTGGGTCCGGATCGACTTCATTCCTTGCGGTTCAGAAGATTGCGGAAAGGGCCAGGAAGGAAAAGCTGTCCATTATGGCAGTGCCGACTTCTAAAGAGGCAGAAATGAACTGCAGTTACTACGGGCTGAACACGACCAGCCTTCTCACTCATAAACCAGATTGGGGATTCGATGGAGCTGATGAAGTGGATGGGGAACAACGGCTCATCAAAGGAAGAGGAGGGGCTCTTTTTGCTGAAAAACTCGTGATGGCCAGTGCTGCAAAAACGTACATTTTAGTAGATGGAAGCAAGCATGTGAAAAGGCTGGGAGAGAAGTTCGCGGTCCCTCTCGAAGTGGATCCGCGTGCTGTACACCTTGTGGAAACCTCCATACAAGCGTTCAGCCCCTCTTATATCCAATTAAGGATGGCACAATCGAAGGACGGCCCCATCATAACTGAAGGTGGGAATGTTCTCATGGACGTGAGGTTCCCTCAGATCTACGATACATTGGAAAAAGAGCTGAGTGCGATTCCAGGAATCATAGAAACGGGCCTTTTCATTGGGTATTCCGTGGAAATTTTAACGGTATGACGCCCATTTTACTTATATTTATTGGTATATCGTAATACTTTTTCTATAATAGTAGTAAATCCTTATTCAAAGGGGAATCATTATGGGACTGCCAAACAGGATTGCTTACCAGGATCAACGATACCCGTATGTAGTACTTGCACCGATCGGAAAGAAGAACAAACAAATCCGGTCGATTGGACATAAATTTGAACGGGGGTTACTATCCAGGCTGAATGACGCAATCGTGGATCAGATCAATGACAAAGCGCTTGATCTTGAGCACATCCGCTCTTATTTAGGATTGTCAGGAAGTGCTGTCCTTCCGGTTTCATTCGTCAAAGAAGGAACCGTTCATCCACACTTGTTGCGCCCAGAATTATTTTTATGGAGGTCCTTGTCTGA
The DNA here is from genome assembly GCF_056158545.1 of Halobacillus sp. ABR2_026. Lineage (NCBI taxonomy): Bacteria > Bacillati > Bacillota > Bacilli > Caryophanales > Bacillaceae > Halobacillus > Halobacillus sp. ABR2_026. Next base: position 3,597,631 of record NZ_JBSWTM010000001.1, on the reverse strand, counting down.
AGAACATGGACTACCTTTACAAGAGGATTATCTGTACCCGACAGATTTCACTCAACTTTCTTCTGAAAAGCTTAATGAGCATATAGGAGAAATTCTTGAGGATTATCTGTTTTTATCACATATTAGTAAAAAAGACCGCGAGCATTGGATCGACAAGATCACGAACGCCTTTCATAATCACCCGATCGTCCGGTTGTTCCATGAAAAAAGGAACGTGGTGGACGCTGTGGAAATCATGAATCAATCTGCCCTTCTGTCGGTGTTGAATTATCCGGAAGATGTGGCTTATTGGAGGCATCGAGCAGGTATCGTCATGCGGCCTTTCCGAGCTTTACCTGAATCGTGGCTCGAAGGAAGAGAAGAGGGCTGCTCACATAGGAAATCTTTGACTTTCTACTCGAGGGAGCGTGCGATTTGCTGTCATTGTGAAACGTGTGATTATTCGCTGATCTACTATATCGACGAGGATCGAGTGGAGCTTGAAGAAGAATTCAATGTCGCAACAGCTAGGAAGCGGATGGAGACCATTGAAAAGCAGTTCAATGAAATTGCTGGACAGAATCAACGCTTGTTAGAACAACTTCACCAGTTAAGAGGCTTGAAAAAGCAATTGACGACCGCGAGAAAAACGTTGGATGAAAGTTTGGACGTTTTAAGACAAATCGAAAGATACCAGTGTAAAGAGGACATGAAGTCTTATCCGCTGCTCTATATGTATGACAAACTGAATCAGAGTCGCATTCCTGAACGTAAGACTGAATCCGAGTTATTGTGGCTCTCAGAAGTGGAACTCGATGACGTGAAAATGTTGAAAGAGCTTCGGGAGTGGCAGAAGATCGTCCCTGAGCACGTATATCCGATGACTAGTCATGTGCTGGAAGAATTGAAAAATAAATTGAACGACGTGCGTTATGATGAAGATGATGTAATTATCACGGTCAAGGGAAGGTCGCTGACTTATGCAGAAACACAGCAAGTGCTCGATCTCATTCATTATTACGGAACAGATTTCCCTGCCCATACGCTGGTACAAGTGCTCGCTGGAAAAGCCACAAACAAGTTAAGAAAGCTGCATTTGCACGAAACAAGATGGTTCGGGATCCTATCTAGCTGGCCGGAGAAAAACATTCAAAAATTATTCAATCAACTTGAAAAACAAGGGTGGCTTATGAAACAACAGAAAGGCTATTCCATTAGTGATTTTGCAGAAGAAGTGATGTAAGCTCTTGGCTTTGATCCATGGTGTCATTCTCTGCATGGTTAGGCAAGTGGAAAGACCTGCTGAATCGGCAGGTCTTATTTTTATGGACAGATGTAATAGAAAGCGGTTACTTATGCTATAATGCCAATACATACCTCAACAGAATGAAGTTCCTAAATAAAACCATATTCAAATTTTATAGTTTCATACCAGATGATAATAGAATGAGTACATAAAGGACGACCATCCAGAACATCCACCGTGTTGGATGGAACCGTTAGCGGGAGGTTTTTATATGAAGTCAATTTTTCAGCGAGCATTAGGAGAGCAATTCCAAAATCTACATCCTGAACTTCAAAAGAAGTACGGCCTGACAAGTAATCAAAACCTTATGGTTCTGGGGCAGGGAAGAATGACGGAAATTAGAGGGACGCATCCCGTTTTACGTCCATTCCTTCTGAGCGGAGCTAAAGACCATCTGATTTTTGCAGAAAGAGGGAAAGATGTTCCGTTCACGCTTGAAAACTATATCTACGAAGACGAACGCGGACGTGAGACCGTAAGTTGGATCCGTAGATTTTTCTTTCCGTATGCTATCCGTGGCTTTGATGCGGCGATGCGTTTTGACGAGGAAAAAGGGTGTATTGTCGATGAGTTGGGAAAGAGCGGTCTGATCCAGACTGAACTGGACCTCCATGTAACCGCCCAAGGTGGGCTATATATGGAATCAAAAGCGATGAATGTGGATCGTCTCTTATCGCTAACAAATCCGACGACAAGCGTTTATGAACACTATGATGAAGAAGAAGGCGCCTTTCGGGTCCATGTCCATGCGGAACATCCGGTGTTCGGGACACTTTTAATGTATGAAGGTATGGTTCATACAGAGTATCTGCCCATGACTTTCAATAACATACCGGAACGCGGGGTTCTGGACTGAAAGGGGGAAACCAGTGAGCAACCAAACGAACGACAGCCATGAAAAGAATATCCACACAGATTTTTCCGCCCGTATGACGTATGGGGAGTATTTGAACTTGGAAGAATTGCTGTCTGCACAGAATCGTCTTTCCTCCCATCATGATGAAATGCTCTTTATCGTCATTCATCAAGTTAGTGAACTGTGGATGAAACTGACGCTACATGAACTTCATGCAGCAATTGAAGCCATTCAGAACGATCAAATGCAGTCAGCATTTAAGATGCTTGCGAGGGTTTCGAGTATCCAAAAACAAATCATCCAAGCCTGGGACGTTTTGTCAACATTGACTCCGGCGGAATACATGGAATTTAGAGATGCACTAGGACAGGCCTCCGGATTCCAGTCCTACCAGTATCGAATGATTGAATTTGCACTTGGTTATAAAACCTCACACGTATTGAGGATCTACGAGAAAGACCCTTCCCTGCACCAACGACTGAAACAGGCTTATCAATCTCCCAGTCTGTATGATGTTGCCATCCAGAAGCTTGCGTCTTCCGGGTTTCCGATTTCAAAAGCGGTGCTGGAGCGTGAGTACACGGTAACGCATGAGAAGGATCCTTCGGTAGAAGCTGCCTGGACGACTGTTTATCAACAGGTGGATAAATATTGGGATTTATATCAACTGGCAGAAAAGCTTGTGGATATCGAAGACAGTCTCCAGCAATGGAGGTTCCGTCACATGAAAACAGTGGAGCGGATCATTGGTCATAAAAAGGGAACGGGTGGCTCTTCCGGAGTCGGCTATTTAAAAAAGGTCCTCGATCACCGGTTCTTCCCGGAACTGTGGGATATTAGAACCACTATATGAAAAGAACTTTCCCACCGGAAGGTTCTTTTTTTATATCTATTTAATTGAACGCTATTATTGTTATCTCTGTTCCACATCACTGGTGTGCAACACGCGCTCCCCACTTTCTATAACGGATTTTCATTGAAGGGGAGGGGGAGGAAGTCATAACGTCAAAGTCTTTTTTCCAATCCTGTTCTACAAAAGGGGTCTCTCTTAAGTTAACTTAATTTACTGAATATATCGTTGGGATTAAGTCATTGTTACATTTGTGTTACAATAGATAATGTGATTACGAGATAAAGAGGGAAATAAATGAGACAACCAATTGTATATACCGTATTGTTTGTTATGTTAACGGCTTCCGGCTGCTCCTTTATTGCCAATGCCAATAACGAATCAGGAGAGACGAAAGCTCAAGAGGCGATGTATGAGATCAGTATAGAGACAGATATCGATGAATTCGAAGAGTATCATATGACCGCTCATTATCCACAAACACCAAACAACCAAATTGACCAGACCATTATAGATTTTGTGAATCAGCAGAAATCTTTCTTTAAACAGGAAAGTTATAAAAGTAAACAGAAAAACGATGGAAACGAGTCGCATGAGTTACACCTTGACTTTGAAGTGATTCATCAAAACCAACGTTTTTTCGTCGTAAGATTCGTGGAGACATTGGATCTCGGGAAAGAGGGGGTCCAAACCGATCAAACCATCATGAATTTTGACAAAAAGAATGGAAAAGCACTCACGCTCGAAGAGATATTCAAAGATGATGTTTATTATGTCGATCGGATCCATGAGTGGACGAAAGAAAAGCTGTCAGACGAAGGCGGAGAAAAGGCTGCCCTTGTGGAAGAACTTGAAGCTGAACCTGATGCCTATCAAAACATTGCTCTTACTGGGGACGGCATGCTCGTTTTTCTAGAAGACCCATCTACTAGAGAATCTCTTCAGGTGATGATCGAGAAAGATACGATGTCTAAGTTTATCCGTTCTGATTATGCAGGCGATCTTGGGGAAGAGAGCCTGCAGGAGGATTTAGGAACGATGGCTGAGGAGTCAGAAAGGGTTCAAAAATATCCGGATTTTTCTTTAGAGAATCATTTACATGAGGAAGAGAAAGAAGTGGCTCTTACTTTTGATGACGGTCCACACCCTGAAGTGACACGAAAGATTATGGATTTACTGGATAAGTACGAAGCGAAAGCCTCTTTCTTTATGATTGGGAAGCGGGCGGGGTATTACCCTGAAGTTGTTCGGGAGGTGAATGATCGCGGGCATGAAATCGGAAACCATTCCTGGGATCATTCCCGTTTGGGGCGCTTGTCTCAAGAACAGGTCACTCATCAGGTATCATCTACGAAAACGATGCTTGAACAACTGACCGGACAAAGTGTCGATTTACTCCGATTGCCTTTCGGAAGTTCGCCATCAGGTCTCGACCAGGGACAATCGACCATCGTTCCCTGGACCATTTATTCTGAAGAATGGGATGACCAAAAACCAAATTTGGTCGCAGAGGATATATTCTCCGAAATTGAAGGTGGTTCTATTGTTCTGCTTCATGACCTCCAAAAGTCTACGGTGGAAACTGTGGAATTACTATTGGAAAAGCTGTACACGGAAGGGTATAAAGTAGTTCCTGTAGGCCATATTTTAGATCAACAAGAAAACCGTTCCGTTTCTGAATGAAACGGAACGGTTTTTGTTTTTGTCAGGACTGTTTTATGAGGAAGGGAAGGTCATTCTTTCAATGCTTCTTCCAGCCATTTTCCCCAATGTTCGAACTCTACGAGAAATCCATCGTGTCCATAATCGGTGTTTATATGATGATGGTTTCCTTTACCAGCGTATTTGGAGAATGGTTCAATCAAGCTTTCCGGATAGAGGAGGTCGTGCTCGAAACTGAACGTATGAACTTCCGCCTCGTACTGTTTGGCTGCATTCTCCCATCCATTTCTACCTCTGCCGATATCGTGATTGTTCATAGCATCCAGGAGATAAAGGTAGCTGTTGGCATCAAACCGTTCTTTGATTTTATCCCCTTGATAATCTAAATACGATTGAATTTCATAGGACGTATCTTCCTGATAAGAGCGGTCGAACCTTTTTTCGAACAGGGTGCTGCTTCGGTAGGTGACCATCCCTGTCATCCGGGCGATTTCAAACCCTTGTAGTTCTTCGTTTGAACGATAATTTCCATTGTGGAAGCAGGGGTCGTCTTTAATGGCACGTGCACCGATATGATTAAATGCTATTCCATAATCACTCAGGTAGGGAGTAGCGGCGAGAATGAATAATTTATCCATGAATTTTGGATAAAGCAACCCCCATTCGTATGTCTGCATGCCGCCGAGTGAACCTCCGGCAATGGCGTGTACGCGTGTGATGCCTAATTGGTGGAGGGCTTTATATTGAGCGTGGACCATATCCCGAATCGTCGTTCTTGGGAAAGATTGACGAAAGGGCTCTCCTGTCTCAGGATTGGTACTTGCAGGCCCGCTCGACCCGTGACATCCCCCGAGTACATTGAAGGTGAGGACCTGGTAGTGATTGGTGTCGATCGGACAGTTGTTCCCGATTAAACCTGCCCACCAGCCCCGTTCGTCCTCTGATCCCAAGGCGATCTGGTTCCCGGTTAGCGCATGACAGACAAGGATGACGGGAGCGGTCTCGGGACCGTGTCTCTCATAGGCCAGTTCAACGTTTGAGAGCTTTTCTCCAGATTCAAAGGTGAAAGCTCCGATCGATATCACTTGATTCGTGCGCGGATGACTGGCGGGATTTTTTAATGACATGCTTTTATTTCTCCTTTCTTTTACTGAACCGATGCGAGAGCATTGGACAATTCTTTTCCTGATCGTAGACGGATGATGGATTCGTAAAGGCTGGACCCGGAAATAACGGTTTCATCTTCTATATGCACGGAACTTTTCGACCATATCACCAATGGTTTCCATTGCTTAGCCGCCGTTAGTACTTCACTTGAAGCTTCTTCCACATAAAAGATATCCCATTGGGTGTCTTCGGCTTTCTGGACGTCTTCAAGGTTGTCGAAGGCAGCCACTACGTACCCCAGCTTTTCCAACCTGCTTTGTTCTACCGGATCTAATCCGACACCAGCAATCACTCTTTTTCTAATTTCCCCGTTTGTTCGGTCCAGGGAGGATGATAGCAGTTCCTGAGCCGGATGTTTCTTTTCCTTATACGCATTTGTAATCCCTGTCGCCTTGTATATCGCATAGTCTAAGTCCTGAATTAGATCCTCCACAGACTCTAAACCGACAGACAATCGGACAAGTTCTTCTTTTACTCCGGATTTTTTCAGGTTTTCATCACTTAACTGCTGGTGGGTAGTGGAGGCGGGGTGGATAATGAGCGATTTGGCATCCCCTACGTTAGCCACATGCGACCAGATTGTACTTTCATCGATCAATCGTCTTCCTGCATCCCGACCCCCTTTGATTCCGAAAACTACGATAGAGCCGTGACCATAATGGAAGTACTTTTCTGCAAGCTGGTGAGTAGAATGATCTTTTAACCCAGGGTAGTTCACCCATTCGACACCATCGTGTTCATTCAGAAAATTGGCGATCTCAAGGGCTTGGTCGGCATGAGTTTTGATTCTTAAGTGTAAAGTCTCTAACCCTTGTAAAAGGAGAAAAGCGTTCTGGGGGCTGAGGCATGCTCCAATATCACGGAGCAGCTGGACACGCAGCTTGATGGCGAATGCTGCCGGTCCGGCATCGATTCCAAAGCGGATCCCGTTATAGCTTTCATCAGGTTCCGTGAATCCAGGGAATTTTTCATGGTTCCAATTGAATCGTCCGCTGTCTACGACAACACCTCCGATGGCTGTGCCATGTCCGCCGATCCATTTCGTTGCGGAATGGACGACAATATCGGCTCCCCAGTCAATGGGACGGCACACATATGGAGTAGCAAAAGTGTTGTCGATGATGAACGGGATGTGGTGTTCATGAGCTATATCTGCTACCGCTTCAATATCCAACACATTTAAACTGGGATTTCCGATGGTCTCTGCAAAAATCGCTTTTGTTTTTGGAGTGATGGCTTTGGCAAAAGACTCGGAATCATCGTCATCAACAAAATTTACGGTGATTCCATAGCGCGGAAGAGTGTGGACGAACAAATTGTATGTGCCGCCGTAAAGGTTTGTGGAGGTCACAATTTCGTCACCAGCTCCAGCGACATTCAAAATGGCCATCGTGATCGCAGACATCCCTGATGATGTAGCTACAGCTGCCACCCCGTCTTCAAGAAGAGCAATTCGTTGCTCGAATACATCGACGGTGGGATTCCCGATGCGTGTATAGATGTTACCGGGTTCTGCCAGGGAAAATAGGTTTTGAGCATGTTCTGTATCATTGAAAACGTAAGAGGTGGTCTGGTAAATCGGTACGGCACGGGATCCTGTAGAAGGATCGGGCTCCTGTCCTCCGTGAAGCAGATTCGTTTCTGGACCGAACGTATGGAATGGTGTACTCATGGAAAAATTCCTCCTCTGATTTTTTCCTAGGGCATCCATCGTGGGGAAAAGGGAAAATGTAAAAGCCCTCTTCTAAAATAAGAAGAGGGCTTTATGTATCATTACCTCCCCTTATCTTTCAGATCTTTTGATCTGTAGGATGTAGCACCTTTTCAAGTTTTCACCTTGAAGGTTGCCGGGCGTCGTAGGGCCTAGTCCCTCTGCCGCTCTCGATAAGAGTTGTTTTTATTAAATTTATCTGACTTGTTTGAAATTATAAAGCCGACCTCCACTGTTGTCAAACAATTTCAAAAATATAAGTTACGTTTGAATAGCCTGAGCTGTGGGAATGGATTATTAAGTCTATGAGATAGGAGTGAAGTTCATGAAACAATATAGTGTTGTACCTAATAAAGATGTGACTGGATGGTTCGTTAAAATCGAGGATGTCGCTCCGACAGACCTTTACGATGAGCGCGATACGGCAGTTGCTAAGGCTGAGGAAATCGCAAAGGATAACAAACCGAGTAAGCTTCAAATCCTGGATCAGAACCACGAAGTGGAAGAAGAACGCACCTATTAAGAAAAACTCCCGGTAACGGGAGTTTTTTTGTTTTTGCCCTGCTTAAGCCTATGGTGGGTTCTATCCAAACTGTCTGTAGGCTGCATTCCTCAGAATCCCTCCATTAATGCTGTAACGGACTGAGTGGAGCAATAAAGAAAGATGAGAGCTTCTAGTGTTTTACAAGTAAGGCAGGTATGATGGAGGTAGATCATCTACGAAGGTGTGTGCAATTATGAACAATAAATACGATTTCATCATCGTCGGTGCACGTGCAGCCGGCGCAAGTCTGGCCATCCTTTTAGGGAAAATGGGGAAAAAGGTGCTCCTTTTGGATAAATCCCGTTTTCCCAGTGATACACTATCCACTCACTTTATGTCCCACACTGAGTTCCTGAAGAGGTTGGGGGTCCTCGATCAATTGGAGAGTTCCGGATTAAGGAAAGTGAATCGTATGCGTACCTACATAGGAAGCAGTTTTGTCGAGGGTCCGAGGACAGCCTATACCATTATTCCGAAGCGGGACAGGCTGGATGCGATCCTTATTGAACAAGCCCTGAAATTCTCTTCCATCGACTTTAAACCAGAGACGCCCGTTCGGGAATTGATTTGGGAAGGAGAGCGGGTCGTTGGTGTTCAGTATATTGAAAATGGCAAGAGAGCTTCTGCCTATGCACATATAATTGTCGGAGCAGATGGAAAGAATTCCAATATTGCACATTGGACAGGGGCACGTAAGCAGAAAGAAACGAAACCGCTGCGCCCGGTTGTGTACGGATATTTCCATGGAGTCGATGCGTTGCCTGAGCCTGTTACAGAAATCTTTCTCCATGAAGGAAGGATCGGATTTGTTTTTCCAATGGAACCTGAACGGGACTGCTTAGGCATCGAACTTCATCCAGAAGAATTCAAAACTGTGATGCAGGATCCAGAAGCTTCGTTTAAACGAATGTTTGATCAATTGTATGGAATGAAAAACAGGATGGAGGCAGCCAGTCTTCAAGGGAGAATCATCGGGACGCCTGGAGTGCCGAACTTCTTTAGGGAAGCTTTTGGAAAGGGCTGGACTCTGATTGGAGATGCGGGTCATTGCAAAGATCCGAGCACGGGGTTAGGGATTAATGATGCCTTTTTACAGGCCTTTTTACTGGCGGAAGCCTGTGGCCGGATGGATGAGGGCGTTCCTGAAGAAGAAGCCTTGAAGGAGTTTGCAGAAAAAAGAGATGAACAGCTTTTCCCTGGTTTTCAAATGACGCTGGATTACATACGAACTTTAAGAAAATGGACGTCAGATGAAGTGGCTTTGTTCCAATCCATCGCCGCTAATCCCATGGTTTGGAACAAACTCGTTCCCCATTTGTCCCGTCATTTAAAAGAGGATACAGCTGACTTCCCTCTTCTTCATAATGCCGTAGAAGGGGAGGCGGAACACTTCGGATTCAACAAGGATTCCTAGTTGGAAAAGTCGAATGTAAGGAGTGAGGTGATCAATGTGGAATGGACAAAAGAAACCGCCTTTGCCAAGCTTCAGGAGATTTATGACGATAAAGTAATGCAGGATGAAAAACGAAGAGTGTTTCAACAGGTGCATAACCATTTGCTGCAGCATTTAGACGACCTTGCTGTACCTTCAGGATTGAAAGAAAAATCCCGGGAGCAACTCCAATTTTTCAAGGAATATACGTTCATGCCTGGTGACAACTTGTTTCAGTCGATGAGGTACGTTTTTCTGTTGGCACGAGGTGAAAAAGAAAGAGAGGCCGAGGAGACGCGGGAGCACTTGAACCGAATCTATCGTTCTCTTTATCAGCCGGCGGGGTTGAAAAACCCTTATATCCCTGACTCTTTTTGGGATACGCCTTTAGGTGTAGCCTGCCTGGTGGCGGAAGAAGGAGTAGAAGCGGTTTACCCCATTTTAAATGAGGTGCTCGAAGCAGAACGTGTATAGCCGAAAAGCTCAGGGTGATCTCCTGAGCTTTTCTTTTATGAATACACTTGATAAAACTGTTTGATTTTCTCGATGATTTCATCGAACGATGAGTAGCCCTCAAGGTTAGCCATCATCCCCTTCAGAATGGCCGGTCTTGGCTGATCTCTTTCCATTTCCTCTGCCAGAACATGGACGGTGTCCTGGATATCCTGATGACCGGCACTAGCCAGTTCCTTCAATTTTGTGATCAACTGGACCCTTTTTTCCTTATGCACGTTTGCAGGTAAGAACTGACTCATGATTTCTTCTGTGATGACTGGTTGGTCATTGTTTCGTTCGAAACCCTCAACGATATAGTCAGCCCTCCGCAGCATAGCTTCTGCCAACTGATTAAAATCCAAATCCGCACCTTCTATGATGATCAGGTCCATATAGCCTTTGAACATTCCCTGCAGAATTAAACTGAGTTCCCAGACAGTATCTTTGGCACGGTCCCCATAAATTTGAATCAAATGACTTTTGTAGAAAAGGTACGCGTTCGCCCGCATTTGGGTGAGGAACTGTTCGATATTTTCATTAAAAGGAATGGCCTGCTCCCGTATTTGCATAATGATGAATTCCCTGTGGTCTGCGAGCTCATCAAATGTGACTTTTAACTGTTTAATGAATTTTGTCCGTTCATCTGCATCAAGCTTCTGAATCTCGTCGATGCGGGTTTGGATACGTTCGTAATAATAATTGAAGATGTTTAACAGCAGGGCATCCTTCGATTTGAAATGAAGGTAAAAGGCTCCTTTAGAGATGCCGCATGCGGTCGCAATTTCTTGAACAGATGTAGAGCTGAATCCTTTTTTAGCAAACAGCTTGATCGATTGTTCTATTATAAAAACAGATTTTTGTTCCATAATTGTCGCTCCTTAAAATTTGGAGAAGTTGATGTTTTCTCTTGACCTTTGACTGGTTGGTCATTTATATTATAAAGTGTTGTGACTAACTGGTCAATGAAGGGGAGAGTTAATGATGAAAAGAATCATCGATTTTTCGATGAATAACAAATTTGCTATTTGGCTTATGACAATCCTCATTACCGCTGCAGGACTTTATGCAGGATTGAATATGAAGCTTGAAACGATTCCGGATATCGAACCGCCAATCATTACGGTGACGACGACCTATCCGGGGGCTACACCGGAAGAGGTAGCTGACCAAATATCTGAACCACTTGAACAACAAGTGAGTAATTTGAGTGGAGTGAAGACGGTTAGTTCCTCCTCCTTCCAAAATGCTTCATCGCTTCAGTTGGAATACAGCTTTGATAAAAGTTTAGATGAAGCAGAGGATGAATTGCAAGAAGCTGTCGATCAGGTGACATTGCCTGAAGAGGCCGAAGAGCCTTCTGTTTCACGTCTAAACTTCAATGCCTTTCCTGTTGTTAGTTTAAGTGCCATTAACGGAGAAGGGTCACTTGAACAATTAACACAGACGGTCGAAGAAGAAGTCGTACCGGCATTGGAAGGTCTTGAAGGTGTGGCGGATGTGCAAGTGTCCGGCCAGCAGCTTGAAGAAGTGCGGATCGATTTGGATGAAGAAGCATTGAGTGAGCGTGGGCTGAATCAGGACACAATCACCAGTTTCATTCAAGGGTCTGACATTTCTTTCCCGCTTGGTCTATATACCTTTGACGATACTCAAAAATCTGTCGTCATTGATGGGGACCTGACAAGTGTCGAAGAATTGAAAGAATTGCAGATTCCGGCTGTTCCATCCGCCGGAGGAGCACCATCCGGTCAACAAATGCCTTCTCAGGGAGCCGGTCAAATGCCTTCCGAAGCTCCACAGGGAAGCCAGGGACAGGAAGCGGCTGCTCCTGACATGCAGGCCCAGGCTGTCGATGGAATTCCGACGGTCGCTTTAGGGGACATTGCAGACGTAGAAGTTGTAGGTGAAGCTGAATCGATTTCCCGTACCAATGGAGAAGATTCCATTTCCCTTCAAATCGTGAAATCACAAGAAGCGAACACCGTAGATGTCGTAAACCTTGTGAAAGAAGAAACCGAATCTTTCAAAGATGAGTTAGACGGAGTTGAATTCGTCTATTCCTTTGACCAGGGAGAGCCGATTGAAGAATCTGTCAGTACGATGCTGAACAAAGCTTTGTTCGGTGGAATCTTCGCGGTGCTTGTCATCCTGTTGTTCCTTCGTAACATTAAAACGACTCTGATTTCTGTTATTTCTATACCGTTGTCTTTATTGATTGCGATCTTATTCTTGAATTGGATGGATATCACACTGAACATCATGACGCTCGGAGCCATGACGGTTGCTATCGGACGTGTAGTCGATGATTCAATTGTCGTTGTAGAGAATATCTACCGGAGGATGTCGTTGTCCGATGAGCCGTTGAAAGGAAAAGCGTTGATTCGTGAATCGACGAAGGAAATGTTCATGCCGATTCTTTCCTCAACGCTCGTAACGATCGCTGTTTTCCTTCCACTTGGACTTGTAGAAGGTACGGTTGGTCAAATATTCATGCCGTTTGCTCTAACTGTTGTTTTTGCGCTTCTGGCATCCTTGCTGGTAGCTGTTACCATAGTGCCGATGCTTTCGCACTCCTTGTTGAAACAGTCGAAAATCAAAGGGCACACACATGAAGAAGGAGCAGGAAAGCTTGCTCTATTCTATAAAAAAGTGCTGAACAGTACATTGAACCATAAAATCATTTCGATGATTGTTGCTGTTCTCGTCCTTGTCGGAAGCATTGCGCTTTTACCATTTGTGGGAACGAGTTTCCTTCCAGATCAGGAACAGAAGATGGTTGTCGCAACGTTCAGTCCTGAACCTGGACAGACAAGCGAAGATGTAGAGAACATCGCTGAAGAAGCTCAACAGTTCTTCATGGACAGAGATGGTGCAGAAACTGTTCAATATTCTGTGGGTGGAGAAAACCCTATGAACCCGGGGGCTTCTAATCAGGCCATGTTCTATGTGGAGTATTCGGATGATACCGAAGAGTTTTCTGAAGAAACGCAACGTGTCATTGATGGTTTGAATGAACAGACGGAAAATGGCGAGTGGATGAGTCAGGACTTCTCAGGTGCAGGGTCCAGCAGTGGTCTTGAGCTTCGTGTATATGGCGATAACACTGAAGAAATCAAGCCGATTGTCGCTGAAGTGGAAGCACTGCTTGCTGATGAGGAAGATCTAAGAAATATCGATTCCAGTCTTTCAGAATCCTATGAAGAATACACACTTGTCGCTGACCATGAACGATTGAGCGAGTTAGGTCTTACAGCCGCTCAGATAGGAATGGAACTTGGCCAGAATCGTCAACAACCTGTTCTCACAACCATTGAACAGGACGGTGAAGAGCTCAATGTTTATTTAGAAGTTGAGAAAGAAGACGTTTCTGGTATCGAAGATTTAACAAGTAAAGAAATGACAACTCCAACCGGTCAGACGTTGGCTATCAGCGAGCTCGTTGAAGTGGAAGAAGGAACAACCGCTGATACGATCACCCGTCGCGATGGGCGTGTCTATGCTAGTGTCAGTGCAGAGATTACGGTGGACGACGTAGGTGCCGTTTCCCAGGAAGTCAATGAAAAAGTACAGGAGATTGAAACACCTTCTGGCGTAGAGATCACTCAGGGCGGTGTTGCAGAAGATATCAATGAATCCTTCTCTCAATTAGGATTGGCGATGCTTGCTGCCATTGCAATCGTCTACTTGATTCTCGTCGTATTCTTTGGTGGAGGCTTGGCTCCGCTTGCCATTCTTTTCTCCCTGCCGTTTACCATTATCGGAGCAGTCCTTGGATTGTTGATCAGTGGAGAGACGCTCAGCATCTCAGCCATGATTGGTGCATTGATGTTGATTGGTATTGTTGTAACTAATGCAATTGTACTCATCGACCGTGTCATTTACAGAGAAAAAGAAGGCTTCTCTACACGTGAGGCCTTATTGGATGCTGGAATGACAAGACTACGTCCGATCTTGATGACAGCCCTTGCTACAATTGGTGCACTTCTACCTCTGGCTCTCGGTTTTGAAGGTGGATCGATCATCAGTAAAGGACTAGGAGTCACGGTTATCGGAGGGTTAACAAGTTCGACACTATTGACCTTGCTCATTGTACCGTTGGCTTATGAAACATTAATGAAGTTCCGTAGACAGAAAAAGACAGAAAGTACGAAATAGAGTTTGATAGAATAAGAGCATCCTCTCATCGTGAGGATGTTCTTTTTTTCTGCACATTAAAGGTTTTGTTTTTCAGGTTATAGAAATGGGAATGGTTGAGAAATCGTAGGATGGAGGGGTTCTGATGGAACATTATGAAATTACGATTATCGGGGCGGGGCTGGCAGGAATTACCGCAGCACGCCGATTAATGAAGCAAGGAAGAGAAAACTTGTTGTTGACGGATAAAAGCAAGAGCGTGGGTGGTCGTTTGGCCACTAGAAGGGTTGCAGAAGGAAGGGCCGATCATGGGGCTCAGTTTTTCACAGTAAGAACTGAAGAGTTAGAGGAAGAAGTTCAGAACTGGCTGGATCAACAATGGATCAAGCGGTGGTTTGGGGATAAGTACCCGCGCTATACAGCGGTTGAAGGGATGAACGGCTTGGCAAAGCAATTGGCGGAAGGCGTTCCGGTATCCTTACATACGAAAGTAGTCAAACTGCTTGAGATGGATGGAGGGTACCGCTTGTACAGTGAAGACGGAAAGGAATGGCAGTCGGACAAAGTTCTGTTGACGATACCGGCCCCGCAGATCATTGAATTATTGAAAAAGAGTGAAGTGGAAGTCGATGAAGAAGAGTTGAAACAAATTAGAAACATATACTTCGAACCGACATACGTAGGGATTTTTCAATTCAATCAGGAAACGGATCTCCCGGAGGATGGTCATGTTGATGTCGGCCTTCCTGAAGGTATGGAACGTGTCGTAGACCATCGAAAAAAAGGAATTTCCGATGACACGGTCGTCAGCGTGTATATGGAAGCTGAATGGTCCCGCAAACATTACGGGGAGGACTATGTCATGTCCTTGATTAAAGAAAAAGCTGCGGACTATCTGAATTGGGATCATCTTGAGTCGGAACAGTTGAAAAGGTGGCGGTATGCGCAGGCGAAAAAAGTCATGAGGCAGTCCTATGTTGATCTTTCAGGAGATGGAAGGTTGGTCGTCGCAGGCGATGCTTTTTTAAGGTTAACGGACGAGGCTGGACGCACTAGATTTGAAAGTGCGTACCTCTCAGGCAAGGATGCGGCCGCTTATCTCAGTTGGTAACGAGATTGTACATGGATGCGAAGGGGCAGAAAAAGGTTGGGCGTAAACGCCCAACCTTTTTAACTGGCTTTCGCTTCGTATTTTTTCAGTCGTTTCATCCGTGTGACGGTATAGACGGCAAGCCCTGACCAGATGAGCGTGAAGGATACAGCGTGGACGCTGGTAAAAGGCTCTCCATACATAAAGATCCCGATGACGAGCATAATGGTCGGTGCGAAATATTGGAGAAATCCGACCATCGAGAGAGGGATTCTTTTGGCTCCTGCGGAAAACAGCAGAAGAGGGATAGCTGTAACGATGCCGGCTCCGAAGACGAGCATCGAAGTCCATGACATCAGTTGAATCTCTGCCCATTGCCCCGACTGCTGCTGGAGGAGGTAAGTCATAGCGATCGGCATGACGATCAGCGTTTCGATTGTCAGACCGAACATGGCATTCAACGGTACTAACTTTTTCAAAAGGCCGTATGTCCCGAAGCTGAAAGCAAGCAGCAGGGCAAGCCATGGAACGGACCCGAAGTTGATGGTCATGTAAAACACACCGAGTCCCGCAAGTAAAAAAGCGAGCCACTGAGCTTTTGAGAAGGTTTCTTTTAAAAAGATCATTCCAAGCAAAATACTCACGAGTGGATTGATGTAATATCCGAGGCTGGCTTCAACCACATGGTTGGTATTGACAGCAAGTATGTAAGTGACCCAGTTGATGCTGATTGTCACAGAAGCGAGTGTGATGCCGACCAGCTGTTTTTTATGTTTGAGGATCTTCCGGCATTCTTTAAGAAAGTCTTTATGTTTTCTCGCTGCTGCAATGATCAGCCCCATAAAGAAGAAGGACCAGACAATACGGTGGGCGAGGATTTCGAATGCAGGTATTTCCTGGATGAGTTTCCAATAGATCGGGAGGATGCCCCATAATATGTAGGCTCCCGCTGTATAAATAATCCCCAGTCTTTCTTCATTCATGATGAGAACCCTTTCGCAGATGGAAAATTTTATAGATCCGCTTCATTATATCACTGATTCCTTACAGAAGGTAAAAAATCACGGCCCCGAAATGGGCCGTGATATTATATTTGTTTTCCTTGTTCATTTTGAACGTCTTTGTCGATAGGAGACGGAATGTCTTCTGATTCTTCCAAAGCAATTCTCATTAACGGTTGATCGGCAGGACCTTCGACGACGGTTCCGTCATAAGAAAAACGGGATCCATGACAAGGACAATCCCACGTATGTTCCCCACTATTCCACTCGACTTCACAGCCCATATGAGTGCACGTCGTATCAAGGACATGAAGCTTTCCTTCCTCATCCCTGTAGGCACCCGCACGTTCCCCCCGCCATTGGACAACCATGCCTTCTCCTTTATTAAGAGCATGGGGGCGTTCGGCTACAAGTTCAAGTTTCCCTTCTACCAAATGAGTGGCAACATCAAAGTTCTGGGATAAGAATTGCTTCATACTAGGATCAGTCTTGAAGCGTGTTGGTTTAAAGAGAGGATGGAACAGTGATTCTTCCCCACGAACATAATCACAAATCAATTGCGCCGCGAGTGTACCGTTGGTCATCCCCCACTTTCGGAAGCCGGTAGCGATTATAATCCGGTCATTGTTCCGGGTGATCGGTCCGATGTATGGAACTTTATCGAGTGTTGTGAGATCCTGGGCGGACCATTGGAACAGTTTCTGTTTGATGCCGAACGTCTCGGCTGCAAACTCTTCCAGTGCATGGTAATGGAAGGAGGTATCCACACCCTGTCCGGTTTTATGACTTTCACCGCCTATCAAAAGAACAGGGGTGCCTTTATAGTCCGCCGACCTGATGGATCGTTTCGGTTCATCTACCGACAAGTACATCCCTTCAGGAATCTCTTTTTCTGGTTCAATGGCGATGATATAAGAACGTTCGGCATACATACGACTGAAATAAAATCCTTTTCCGTCGTAAAAAGGAAAGTGACTGCACGAAATCAACGTCTCGCAGGACAACGTATGTCCGGATCCTGTTTGAATTTCAATCCTGTCTTTCTCGGTGACATCCGTCGCTTTTGTGTGTTCATAAACTTCGCCGCCCAATTTCGTGAATTCCTCAAGGAGAGAGTCCATGTATTTTAAAGGGTGGAACCGTGCCTGGTCTTTCATACGAAGGGCTTTCTTTGCTTCCATATCAAAAGGGAGCGCTTCTGTTACAGATCCTGGAATGGAAAGTTTATGGTAAGCTTCATATTCTTTGTCGAGCTTATGGGCACCTTTTTTCGTCGTAGCGAAAAGATAGGCATCCTCTTTCACCCAATCGCAGTCAATCTTATACTTGTCGACCCATTCTTCCATGGATTTCAATGCACTCATTTGGGCCTGATAGTACAAGGAAGCTTCTTCTTCACCAAAATGCTTCAGCAGTTCATGGTAAATCAACCCATGTTGGGCGGTCACTTTGGCGCTTGTGTGGCCTGTAGTACCATTCAACAATTCGTCCGCTTCGATGAGGGTGACTTTCTTTCCTTCTTTAGCCAAAAGATAAGCGGTTGTAATACCGGTAATTCCACCTCCGACAACAGCCACCTCTGTTGATGTGTCTTCACGCAGAGCTTCAAATGTCGGTAGTGACATGTTTTCCCGCCATAAAGGTTCAGGGTGCGTCCATTTCTCGTGGTGCTCCATAATTTCCCTCCTGAATGACTCGTTTCTTTCAGTCTTTCCTTCCCATACGGTTTCATGTATTTTTCCATGGAAAAATTAACAACACATAGGCTTTGTAGTATAATTGAACAAGATGGGAAGAATCGTACGAAGGTGGTAAACAGATGGAAGTATTCGTCGCGCGGCAGCCGATTTTGACAGATAAGAATGAAGTATATGCTTATGAACTGCTGTATCGAAACAGTGAGGAAAATCGGTTCGTACCGATGGATGGAAGCCAGGCCACTTCAGAAGTATTGATGAATAGTTTTGTAACCATTGGCCTGGATCGTCTTTCCAACAATAAACCCTGCTTTATCAATTTCACGGAAGACCTCCTGCTCGAAAAAGTGCCTGAATACTTCAATTCTGAACAGCTCGTCGTGGAAATTCTGGAGCACGTTTCCTTCAGCCTGGACCTTATTAGAGTGTGCAGAACCTTGAAGGAAAAAGGGTACTTGATTGCCCTCGATGATATTATTGATATCGATCGTCCTTCTTTATATGAGCTGCTTCATTATGTGGACATCATTAAAGTGGATCTTCGTGCTGTGACGGATGAGAACAGAGAACGGATTATAAAACTGGGCGAGGAGTATGGACTTACGCTGTTAGCAGAAAAGGTGGAAACTCACGAAGAGCATCAACGCTGCATTAAAGAGGGGTTCACTCTGTTCCAAGGCTTCTATTTCAGCAAGCCCGTCATCGTCAAAGGGATGGATATCCCGTTTCTCACCTCGACATATTTACAAATGATCAAAGAGCTTACAAGTTCTGAAGAGAACATCAATATTGAAAAAGTGACCGAAATCATGGAGCAGGATCTGGCTCTTACCTACAAATTACTACGTTTGATTAATTCTTCCCAGCAAAGGACGAGGGTGCCGATTCAATCGATCAGACAAGCGGTCATGCTGCTCGGAACAGAAGGGTTGAAAAAGTGGCTGTATGTATTATCCATCGAACAAACGACGACCATCACCTCTACACAATCCCAGCTGGTTATCAAGTCCAGCCTGGTCCGGGCCAAGTTATGTGAGCAGATCGCGATCAGGATAAGGGAGAATAAGAAAGCGGATGGATGTTTTCTGACCGGATTCATGTCATTGATCGATGTGATCACTCAACGGCCGGTTCATGAAGTCATTCCTACTCTCCCTCTGGATGAAGAAATAAAACAAGCGCTTCAAGGAGAAAGGAATATGTATCGGCAGGTTCTCGATTTGGCAATTGGAATGGAGACTGCTGATTTTGAATGGCTGGAAAGACACCTGGAGGAATGGAAGTTGTCGTATTCAGAAGTGTTTGAAGTGTATGGTCAAGCTATCACCTGGTCGGAACAGCTCTATCAGGAACACTTCAACAACCATCCCTCGGAATAGCTGAGATTGAATGAGTATGATAGCATGACGGAAGGCGCTCTCAAGAGGAGAGCTCTTTTTTTAGTTAAATCGTTACCTAGGTAATGAAAGGGTGGTTCAGATGAGTTTAATCTTTCACCATATTCAACAATTGTCTCGGAATGTGAACCAATATTTGAATGAGAGCTTAAAGGAAGAAGATATTTATATGTCCCATTGGGCGGTACTTTTTCAACTGCATACCAATGGAGGAGGGATGACCCAGGCCGAATTGAAAGACCGTTTGAACATCGAGGCTCCACCTTTGTCCAGAGTCATTACGAAGCTTGAAGCCCTTGGATATATAAAAAAAAGGAAAAGTTTCGATCAGCGAACGAATGATATTACATTGACGAAGGCGGGGAACGAGCGTTTCCCGGTATGGAAACAAGCGATTCAAAAAGCGGAGGTCCGAGTACTCCAACAATATGGGAAGCGTAAGGAACAAGAATTGGACCGTCATGTTCGAACACTGTCGCAGATCATAGAACAAGAAAGAGGGAGAAATTAATGGAGAAAAAGCCTCGTTTATGGACAGCTAGTTTCCTTAACATATGTACAGGGAATTTTCTGGTATTCTTAGTCTTTTACTTGATGTTTGTTACGATGCCGATTTATACGATGGAAGCGCTTGGAGTAGCAGAAGGGGAGGCAGGATTAGTCATTACCGTATTCCTGCTCGCGGCCATCATGATTCGTCCTCTCTCTGGACAATGGGTGGAATCGTTTGGTCGTAAACCTGTTGCTGTGACGGCTTTAAGTATTTTTTTAGGTAGTGCTTTCTTATACCTATGGTTCGACTCTTTATCTCTACTTCTTGCCATCCGGTTCATTCAGGGGATTGGTTTCGGAATGGGGACAACCGCACTCGGGGCGATTGCTGCTGACGTTGTCCCAGACCGTAGAAAAGGAGAAGGGCTTGGTTATTTCGCCATGTCTATGAATGCTGCCATGGTGATTGGCCCGTACTTAGGCCTTACGTTGATTCAAAAAACCAATTTCACCCTCATGTTTATAGTATGTGCCGGACTTTCTGCTTCGGCTCTATTGACCATCCTCTTCGTACGTTTGGAAAAAGCTCAGGCGAGCATGAAGAAGAGTATTGTTCCGAACCTGCGGGGAATTTTGGAAAAACCAGTTCTGCCAATAGCTTTAACTGGAGCCGTCATGGCTCTTGCTTATGCCGGGGTGCTCTCCTTTGTTTCTGTCTATGCCAACCAGCTCGGCCTTGCCGAAGCGGCTTCTTATTTCTTTGTCGTTTATGCTGTGGTGCTGCTGCTCTCCCGTCCATTTACGGGAAGGTGGTTCGATCAATATGGAGAAAATATCATAGTTATTCCTGCTATCGTAATATTTGGATCGGGGATGATGATCTTGAGTTTTGCTGAGACGTCTTTTGTGCTCCTGCTGGCCGGGGGATTGATCGGTCTCGGATGGGGAACAATTGTCCCCAGTCTTCAGACGATCGCTTTGAAAAAAGTGCCTGATCGAGCAGGTTCGGCCACGGCTACTTTTTTCACCATTTTTGATATCGGGATCGGAGCCGGATCCTACCTCGTAGGTGCTGTGGCAACCGGCATCGGTTTTTCATCGCTTTATTTTAACAGTTCATTTCTCGTTTTCGGAGCCGTCGGAATCTACTTCCTTCTTCATGGCAGGAAGGTTCGTTCGAACACAGGTCAAACGGTTGAATATAGTAGTTAAGAAGGAGGTCTTTTTCTCCTTCTTTTGTTAAAATAAATTGAAAACGCTTACAATGTGAAGGGGGAAGACCGTTTTGAAAAACAAAGAAAAGCGGATAGAAACAACAATGATCCATAGCCATGAACAAGTACAGAAGTATGATGGAAGTTTGACGACACCAATCTTCCAAACTTCCACCTTTTCTTTCTCATCTGCAGCTGAAGGAGAAAGAAGATTTGCAGGGGAAGAAGAAGGTTATATTTATACCCGGCTCGGCAATCCGACGGTAAAGATATTGGAAGATCGAATTGCGGTCCTTGAAGGCGGGGAGCGCGGGCTTGCTTTCGCTTCAGGAATGGCAGCTGTCTCCGCTGTGTTAATGGCCTTGACGAAAGCGGGGGATCATGTCCTATGTTCGAACGGACTCTACGGATGTACGTATGGATTATTGAAGATGTTTGAAGAAAAATATGGCATTACTCATGATTTCAGTTATATGGAAACAGACCAGGATGTGAGGGAGAGAATAACCTCAGAGACCCGCTGTATATTTATTGAGACACCGATCAACCCTACAATGAAAATCATAGATTTAGAGATGGTGGCACAAGTGGCAGAAGAGTATGGGATTCCTGTTGTGGTCGACAATACCTTCTGCACCCCGTACTTGCAGCGTCCCCTCGACCTTGGTTGTGACATCGTCCTGCACAGTGCGACCAAATACATCGGTGGGCATGGAGATGTAATTGCCGGGCTTGTTGTTGGGAAAAAGTCGTTCATGGATGAACTGGCCATGTCACAGCAAAAAGATATTGGAGGAGTCCTTTCCCCTTTCGATGCCTGGCTTCTGCTGCGGGGTTTGAAGACCCTGCATGTCCGTATGGACCGCCATAGTCAAAATGCAGATGAGCTCGCCCGAAGGCTGGAGACCCACCCCAAAGTGAAGCGTGTGTATTATCCTGGACTTGAAGGAAACCATCAGTCTCTGATTGTCCAAAAGCAGATGAAGACAGGAGGCGGTGTACTGGCTTTTGAGATTGCTGGAGGTAAAGAGGAAGCGCAGCAGTACATGGATCGACTGAGCTTAATTCAAATTGCTGTCAGCCTTGGGGATGCTGAGACATTAATTCAACACCCTGCCACTATGACCCATGCCATTGTCCCGGAAGATAAGAGACAGGAAATGGGAATCGGTGACTCGTTGATCCGCCTGTCTGCAGGACTTGAAGCTGTCGATGATTTATGGGAAGATCTCAAGCTTGCCCTTGATGAATCGTAAAGTTTATATGGAAGGAGAGGAGCTCTAGTGCAAAGTGAACTGTAACCTCAAAAATGGACAGTTTAATAAAAAGTGCTAGGCTGCTAGTAGGTGACCTCGGTATTGTACCGGGGTCATTTTTTGTAAGGACCACTGATATCGACCTTCATTGTAATACTCCATGTATTCTTCAATCGCTTGCTTGACTTCAAAAACAGAAGTGCATGTTTTAAAATCTATCCCATCTTTCATGTGCCCGAAGAAGGACTCCACCGGGGCATTATCCCAACAGTTACCGCGACGGGACATCGACTGATCCAAACCTAGATTACTGACTTTCTTTTGGAATTCCGGATGCGTATAGTGCACGCCCTGGTCGGAATGGATAAGACAGTCTGGGTGGGGAATAAAGTCTTCGCGTTCCATTAAGTTATCAAGCGTCGTGTACACAATGTCCATCTTTAAGGATGTTGAAAGATGATAAGCTAGTATTTCTCTTGTTGCGCCATCTTTAATTACGGATAAATAAGCTTTCTTCCCTTTCGCATAGTAGATATAGGTAATATCTGTTAGAAGGACTTTGTGTGGTTCTTGTTGATCGAATTGACGCTCCAATTTATTCTCGCACGTCTTATGCTCTTGTGTTGCTTGAGCGATTTGCTTATAAGGGTTTGATCTCCGAATACGGCACACCAGACTGTACTTCTTCATAATACGGCGGATACGCTTATGGTTCATCACAACGTTCTCTTCGTTCTCTAAAATCATTTTGATTTGGAGGGCTCCCACTTTTCCATTTTTCCGGATATACACGTTCTTAATCAGCTTGTAATCCGCCTCATCTTTCTGCTCTCTTTTTGCGCGGGTACCTTCTGATTTTAACCAATTATAATAACCAGAGCGACTGACGCCCGCTAACTCACAAAAATATTGGACCAACTCTGGGAAATTATGATCTCTTACCATTTGTTCAATAAGCTGAAATTTTTCTGATGTCGTTACTTGTTCTTCTTCGCCTGCCTTTCGAGTTCGTCGAGCTTTTTTACGAAGTCCAGCTCCGCCTCTAGATACGCAATGCGCGCTTCTGCTTTCTTCAGCTTATCTTCAGAGGAAAGCTCTTTTGATGAGGGGCGCCCTGTCGCACTTTTCCCTCGGCGTTCGGTGTAAAACCCATCTTCTCCGTACTTCTGAAACGTTTCACGCCAGCGCTTTATACATTGTTTTGGCTTTTTAACACCAATAATAGAGAGATCGAATCCATGTTCGACAAAGATTTGGTGAGGTCCTTTCCCTTTCTCGTTTTCCTTCACAGCTTTCACTTTGAAATCAGGAGAATAGGTGATGGATCGATCTGAAACTCTTAAGATGTTTGGGTTGGACTCAAGTTCTCTTCTTTGTGATTCAGTAAAAATAATCTTAGGCATGTTTATCCCTCGCTCGCATTAGTTAATTCGATTATAAATGGACAATCGAGGTCATGAAACACAAAAAACCCCGAATAAGGGCACTTTTTTATCAGTGTCCATTATTCGGGGTATAGTTCAAAGTATAGAGCTCTTTTTTATTTTCCGAATACCTCAATCTTCTCCTATCCCTAGGTGCATGGTGAAATTTCAGGGAATGTAAACATACGCTCCAGAGGGTTTCCTGTGTTTAGCCGTCCTCACATGGGGAAAAGTAGTAACTAGAGTAACGATGAACATGGCTAACAGCTTTAATAAACATAGAAGGGACGATGAAGTGATGTTAAAGAAATTATTTGGTGGCAATAAAAGTGTCGAGGAACAGCTGGTTGCTCCTGTGAGCGGTAAAGTCGTTCCATTGGACGACGTGGATGACCCTGTATTTAGCCAACGAATGATGGGAGACGGGGTGGCTGTCGAACCGACAGATGGAAAAGTGGTCAGTCCTGTGGCGGGAGAAATTGTACAGCTCTTTCCAACCAATCACGCCGTAGGAATTAAAACGAAATCAGGGGTGGAAGTCCTTGTCCATATCGGTCTCGAAACGGTATCGATGGAAGGGGAAGGATTTGAAGGGCATATTAAAACAGGAGACAAAGTGAATGCCGGCGACCATTTGATCACTTTTGATATGGATCTGGTCAAAGAGAAAGCGAAGAGCACGATCACTCCCGTCGTCATTACCAACTATGACGATGTTGTTGAACAATTCGATCCGTCCTATAGCGACGGTGCTTCCGCAGGAGAGTCAACGATTGTGACACTTAAAACGAAATCATGACAAACGAAGCCTGAAGTGTCCTGATACTTCAGGCTTCTTCTTCACAGGCTCTGTTAAAGTTCAGTGTTGATCTTTGCATCAACGGATGGAAGTGACAATGAATGATGGGATGGTAAAAGAGAATTTATTTCCAAATTTCGAGATTTCTGTGTGGTGGATAGGGCTGCGGGGAATGACTCGCTTTCCGCGGGAGCGCGGTGAGCCTCCTCGGACTACGTCCTGCGGGGTCTCACCAAGCGCTCTCTTCCCGCAGGAGTCTCGCCATTCCCCTCCGCCCCTTTGCCATATAAGTCTCTCGAAACCACTACTTAAAAAATCAGCTTGTATGGGTAAGAGAAGTGAATGATATCATCTCTACCCCATGAACGTTTAGCATACGCAAATGCTTGATACTACGCACGATCTGCCCGCCTAGGGGAGAAGAATTGGAAACTTACGAATCCATACAGATGTTTAAACCTCAACCATTCAAGCTCATCCTT
Organism: Halobacillus sp. ABR2_026; assembly: GCF_056158545.1. Taxonomy (NCBI): domain Bacteria; kingdom Bacillati; phylum Bacillota; class Bacilli; order Caryophanales; family Bacillaceae; genus Halobacillus; species Halobacillus sp. ABR2_026. The sequence goes on along the minus strand of NZ_JBSWTM010000001.1, from coordinate 3,572,643 downwards.
TTCAAAGTAGTTTCGAGCCCCTAGAATCACACAAACATCTCGAAGCTGAGTCTTCAAGAAAAGGGCGCTTTCGTTGAATAAGCCAAATATAAAAATGGAAGTTCCTTTTTTATATTTGTATCAACACTCAACTTTAACAGAGCCTCTTCAAAAAAGGCGTTACATATGTAGAAAGTTTATAGGAAAAGAAGGGTTTCATGGCAGCTGCGATCATGATGTTTTATAATGGGGCAGGAAGGAATACGGAACGGATTAAAGGAGGATCTACAGAATGTCTCAAAACGATGCACAACTAAGAAAAGATGCAGAAAAACAAATGCAGGACCATAAGGAGAACGTAGAAGCATGTCCTTACCGACAAAACTATCACCATATGCCTCCGGCAGGGTTGTTGAATGACCCCAATGGATTTGTCCAATGGCAGGGGATGTATCATCTTTTTTATCAATGGATGCCTTTTGATACGACCCACGGTGCAAAGTTCTGGGGTCATTACACCTCTCAGGATCTTGTGAATTGGAAGCATGAGGAGGTTGCGCTCACGCCTTCTGACTGGTTTGATAAAGATGGCGTTTATTCTGGGAGTGCCATTGTCCATGAGGGTCAACTGTACTTATTCTATACAGGGAATGTGGAAGGAGAAGAGGGACCTGAACGGGAGTACCAATGCCTGGCTACCTCATACGACGGTGTCCATTTTGAAAAACAGGGAGTTGTCATAGAACCCTTGGAAGGTTATACGAGCCATTTCAGAGACCCTAAGGTATGGCGGAAGGGTGACGAATGGTATATGGTAGTCGGCGCCCAAACGAAGGAAAGGCAGGGCAAGGCTGTGTTGTTTCGTTCCCGTGACCTCCGGACATGGGAGCATGTTGGACCGATTGCAGGAAGTGCAGAAGGCGGCCTCGGCGATTTCGGGTATATGTGGGAATGCCCGGACTATTTTGAACTGGATGGAAAAGAAGTGCTTCTTGTATGTCCTCAAGGGCTTGAAGCTGAAGGGATGGATTATGCCAATACATATCAGAGCGGCTACTTTATCGGAAAGTTGGATGAGACAGACGGAGAATTCCGGCATGGGGCTTTTCATGAACTGGATCATGGGTTTGAATTTTATGCACCTCAAACTACGCAGGATGAACAGGGGAGAAGGCTGCTGTTCGGTTGGATGGGAGTCCCGGATCAATATGAACAGGCACATCCGACCTTGGAACATAATTGGGTCCACTGCCTCACAATACCTCGTGAATTGAAATGGGAAGGGGATAAACTTCTACAAAAACCAGTAGATGAACTCGCATCGATGCGGGGACCTGTCCTTCTTCATTCATCGGTCACCATTGAAAATGATCAAAAAGCGATAAGAGGTGTCCAGGGACGGTCGATTGAGCTGAATATCGAAATCGATAACCTGGATGATATGTTCGCAATCGAGCTTTTCCAATATGCTTCTTTAAGTTATAAGGGCGGGGTCATCACTTTATCAAGGCCCCAACTGGGAGATAGGTCCAAGACAGAATTCCGCAGGGTGAAAGTAGATGAAGGGTTGACTAGCCTTCGGATATTCATCGACCAGTCATCTCTGGAGGTCTTCATCAATGGAGGGGAAACAGTCCTCACCTCCAGAATATTCCCTCAAGCGGAAGAAGAACATATCCTCTTCACGTCACTTGGGGCGACCACCTTTTCCATTGAAAAATGGGATTTGAGCGGTTATCACTATTCCTGAACTTGGAAACTGACTTTCTGAAAGCCCGTTTATTGTGGTAAGATAATTTTATGTAAATCGCACGGAGGGGTCATGTTTATGAGTCAATCTTCAAAGAAAATGAAAGCGAACGAACGAAGAGAGTATATACTCGCTTTATTGAAACAAAGAGGTGCTCCTGTAACCGGGAGTTCTCTTGCTGAGGAAATGAATGTGACCAGGCAGGTGATTGTCGGGGACGTCTCCCTTCTGAAAGCAAAGAACGAGCCGATTGTCGCGACAAGCCAGGGATACATGTATATGATGGATGGAAAAGAAGATCTTCCTTTCCAGCGGACCATCGTATGTCAGCATCAAGGGGAAGATACTGAACAGGAACTAAACATTCTGGTAGACCACGGTGTCCACGTACAGGATGTAGTCGTAGAACATCCGATCTATGGCGACCTGACCGCCAGATTGAGGATCTCTAACCGCCGTGATGTGAAGAAATTCATTGAAAAGGTGAACAGCACAAAAGCTTCTTTCCTGCTTGAATTAACGGGAGGCATTCATACACATACAATAGCTGCTGACAGCAGGGAGGCTCTTGATGAAGCCGAAACAGCTCTTGAAGAAGCGGGAATATTGATGTCCAGATAATAAGGAAGCCTAAAAAGAGATGAGCATTCTATAAGGAAAGCTTGTCTTTTTTTTATGGCTGAAATTGTAAAACGGAACGTTAACGAAGCCGTTCTATTTTTGTAAATTTATGGACTGTTAGACAAGTCGTAATCAACACAAGGAAGGAATATGATATATTTGTATCAGTAATTTCTTGCTGAAAAAAGGAAGGTGGCCACGTGAACATCCTGCCGATTTTTGTAAGTATCATCTTGACCTTGAACGTATTGCTGGCGTTAGCCATCATTTTCCTTGAAAGAAGGGATGCCAGTGCCACATGGGCCTGGTTGATGGTACTGCTTTTCATCCCCGTGGCGGGTTTTTTCCTTTATTTAATTTTCGGGCGACGCCTCAGTAATAAAGAAATATTCACCTGGGATAAAAAAAGCCGTCTCGGTCTGCTTGCGGCTGTCCAAGAACAATTGACTGCCATCAAGATGAATGAATTGAAAGTCCAGCATAAGGATGTCATTCCTTATGAAGATTTAATTTACATGCATCTTAAGAATAACGACGCCCTATTATCTCAAAATAATGAAGTTGAAATTTTCACCGATGGACAAAAGAAGTTTCATGCTCTTATTGAAGATCTTGAAAAAGCAGAAGATCATATCCACCTGCTTTATTATATTTTAAGAGATGACAACCTGGGTCATCGTCTTGCGGATGTCTTGAAACGGAAAGCGAAAGAGGGGGTAGAGGTTAAACTTCTGTATGATGACATGGGTTCGAGGCTCTTGAAGCGCTCGTATAAACGCAGCCTGGAAGCAGCCGGGGTCCAGGTGGAGTCCTTTTTCCCTTCTTTGATACCGAAAGTGAACATGAAAATCAACTACCGCAACCATAGAAAACTGGCGATCATTGATGGTGAAATCGGCTATATAGGCGGGTTCAATATCGGTGATGAATATTTGGGCTTTAATAAACGATTCGGATATTGGCGGGACACCCATTTGCGTGTAGAGGGGGAAGCGGTCAACAATATGCAGACACGCTTTATCCTGGATTGGAACCATGCTTCGCGAAGAGATATCGTTTATGAAGAGCGATATTATCAAGCCAAACCGAAAGGCGACGTCGCCATGCAGATTGTCTCCAGTGGTCCAGATTCAGAGTGGGAACAGATCAAACATGGGTATTTGAAAATGATTTTGGCTGCTAAAGATTATGTGTACATTCAGACGCCTTATTTCATTCCGGATGACAGCCTTCTTGATGCACTCCGGGTAGCCGTTCTTTCAGGAGTGGATGTGAAAATCATGATTCCGAATAAACCGGATCATCCCTTTGTTTATTGGGCCACTTTCTCAAATATCGGAGACATGTTAAAAGCGGGGGCGAAAATCTATGTCTACCAAAAAGGCTTCCTCCATGCCAAAACCATCGTCGTTGATGATAAGATCGCATCTGTGGGGACAGCGAATATCGATGTGCGGAGTTTCCGTTTGAATTTTGAAGTAAACGCCTTTCTGTATCATCCTGAAGTCGCAAAAGATCTGGCCGACCGCTTTCATGAAGACATTGTGGAGTCAACAGAACTCACGTTTAAACTCTACCAATCCAGAACTAAATGGATCCGCTTCAAAGAAGCAATCTCAAGGCTATTATCACCAATTCTATAGTAATCAGAGTCTGAAAGAAGCTTCTCCTATCATGGAATATATTAAAAAGCCCTGCGCATTTTGCGCAGGGCTTTTGAGAGAGGTTGTTTTGGTATTGGTTTTCCTTTGTAACACGAGAAAGGCTGAGGGAATTCTTCCACCGAATAGCTATTTGGAGGGGGGATCGATCATATCTATTGGATGTCGAATTTCCATCAGCGTTTCCACTATATAATATTTCTTCACCACGTATTCTTCATATCTGTTCAATTATTGAGAGGTTAGCGTGATTTGGACGGTGGTTGGTTTCCCGTCACGGTAAACTTCAAGCTCCGCTTGATCTCCTTCTTGTGCTTGGTTGTAGAGATACTGTCTTAAGCTGATCAGCGATTCGATCTCCTTGTCGTCGATGGCGGTGATGACATCGTATTTTTCGAGACCTGCTTCATCAGCCGGGGAGCCTTTTTCGACGCCTTGGACGAGGACGCCTTCAGTTACATCTTCTGGTAATCCCAATTCGCGCTGCAATACGGGATTAGGGATTTGGGTTAAGTCTTGCAGGGAAACTCCCATGTAAGGACGTTGGACTTCGCCGTTTGTCTCTAAATCTTCGATGACAGGTTTAGCGACGTCCATAGGGATAGAGAATCCAATGCCTTCCACTTCCGCTGTGGCGATCTTCATCGAGTTGATTCCGATGACTTCACCTTGCAGGTTCACGAGTGCGCCACCACTGTTTCCAGGGTTGATGGCTGCATCGGTTTGAAGGACTTCTGTCTGCCAGTCCGGCTGCTTGTCTCCGTTAATATCGACTGGAATATTACGGTTCAACCCACTGACAATACCTTTCGTTACGGACCCTGCGAACTCCATGCCCAGCGGGTTACCGATGGCAATGGCTGTCTGCCCGACCTCTACGTCACTGGCGTTACCTAACTCAGCAACCTTCTGCACGTGTTCGCTATCTATTTGTAAAACGGCCAGGTCTGTTAAAGGGTCACTGCCTTTTAATTTGGCTTGGACTTTCGTTCCATCACTCAGGACCACTTCAAGTTCAGAAGCATTCTCTATGACATGATGGTTGGTGGCAACGAAAGCTTTCCCGCCTTCATTTTTATAGATGACCCCGGACCCAGTACCGGCTTTTTCAGCTCCTTGCCCTGTATTCTGGATATTGCTGATTCCAACGACAGCGTCAGATACTTCATTGACGGCCTGTGTCACTTCTTCCTGGCTTTTTCCAAGATTTAGTTCATTGGCCTGTGCTGTGGGCTTTTCTGTGTTGATATCTATTGATATACCCTGCCACTGAAACACAGTCGTTACTAGAAAGACAGCGGCTATGGCACCCAGAACAGTGTAAGCTAACCCGGAACGTTTGTATTGTTTCTTATCATTACGCCTCTGTTCATCAAACATTAGAGTAACGACGCCCCTTTCCATGAGATTCGCTGTTCATCTTTGGTGTTTCCCTCTGACAATTTTTATTCTACGACAGAGTTATGGAATGACTTTGGTGTAATTGTGGAAAAAGTGTGTAATGTAAGAGTAATCCAAGAAAATGTGAGAGAATGAAGGCAAAGCAGCTTTGGATAGAGGAGGGGTTCATCTATGAATCAGTTGATTGGTCTGGTAGAAGATGATCCGAATATTCGAGATATCGTGGAAGGGTATTTGAAGAAAGAGGGATATCAAGTGATAGCTGTCGATACAGCGGAAAAAGCATGGGAGATTTTCAGAGAGCAGAGTCCGGATTTTGGATTCTGGACATTATGCTTCCAGGTATGGATGGTTATGAATTTTGTAAGAAAATCCGACAGACCTCAGAAGTACCGATTATTATTATATCGGCTAAGGATGAGGAAGTGGACAAAATATTAGGACTGGAGCTTGGTGGAGATGATTACTTGACGAAACCGTTCAGTCCGAGGGAATTGGTGGCTAGAGCTAAACGTCACTTGAAGCGCTGGCAGGTGATGAAGCAGACGTCAGAAGAGGAGGATACCATTGTTTCCGGGGACTTGGAGCTGAACGATGCAGAAAGGCAGGCCTACTATCGAGGCGAAGAAATGGAAGTGACGACAAAGGAATTTGAGATGCTTAAAATCCTTGCCTCTCAAGAGAATCGCGCTTTTTCCCGGGAAGAATTGTTGGTCAAAGTATGGGGGGAAGATTATTTCGGAAGTGATCGTGCCGTGGACGATCTCGTGAAACGGTTAAGGAAGAAAATGAAGGATCTTCCGATTGAAACCGTTTGGGGGCACGGGTATCGATTAAGGGAGAAGCGTTCATGAAACTGCTGTATCAACTGAATGCCGCTTTTGCTACATTAATCATCGTCATCATGTCGATCACCGCGTTTTTCATTTATTCTTTGCTTATGGATATGCTCATCCAGGATGAACAACGGCAACTGGAAGGGAGGGCGGATCTGCTCGTTGATCTTATCAATGAACAGGATCCGGATCGAAGTACGGAACTCTCCCAGCTCTTGCAGGATCGGAATTACCCCATACTGTTATTTGACCGGGAAAGAAATGAAATCTTATTCCGCACAATGCCTGCGGTGGTGGCTTACTCATGGGTGGATAGGTATGATGAGGAACTTGTTGATCAGGAAGTATGGGAAACGATGGGAGAGAAGTATGTTGCCTACGATTTTCCAGTGAGTCAGGATGAGAATCAGGTCCTCGTCATGGCCACACCTCTTAACGACCTGCAAGCGGTCCAGTCCGTCTTTGCATCCCGTATGATTGTGGTGTTCCTCATCGGTTTATGTCTTGCGATCGTCTTGAGTTACGTGTTGACCTGGCGTCTTGTCACTCCACTTACAAAGCTCAAGGAGGAAGTGAAAAAAATAGAGAAGCGTCAGTTCTCGGATGTGAAAAAAGTCCAGGCTTCAGGTGAGGTCCGCGAAGTCGAACAAAGCCTCAGACATATGGCTGCTGAGCTTTCCCGGTATATCCATTCACAAAAGCAATTTTTCCAGAACGCTTCCCATGAATTGAAAACGCCCCTCATGTCCATTCAGGGCTATGCTGAAGGCATCCGGGACGGGGTGTTTGAAGGGGAAGCAGCAGAGAAGGGATTCAATGTGATGGTGAGTGAGACCGAGCGCTTGAAGAAAATCGTCAATGAGATGATTTTGTTAGCGAAGCTTGATAGCAGCGAAGATGTTTATCATCCAGAAAGTGCCGAGATATCGGAAATTATCATCCAGGCACGGGATCGTCTGTTTCCCTTGGCGAAGGAAAAAGGGATCGAACTCATTACAGAAAATATTCATGCGTTTCACACATACGTGGATAGAGAACGGGTGCTGCAGGCAATGATCAATATCGTAAGCAACGCTGTCAGACACGCGGAAGGAAAAGTGGCCATAACGACAGAATATGGAAAAGGCACCTATAAAGTCAAAGTGATGGACGATGGGGCAGGGATCCCAGAGGAGCTTCTTCCGCAACTCTTTGAACGTTTTATCAAAGGGAAAGAAGGGGAGACAGGGCTTGGGCTTGCTATATCCAGGGCGATCATTGAACGAAGCGGTGGAAAGATTCATGCTAACAACCGCAGCGATCGATCAGGAGCCATTTTCGAAATAGAATTTAGAGATAAAGAGTGAGAGATGGCAATCATGGTATAATAGGAAGCAGAGAACGATTCCATAATGGAAGTGAGGAAATACAGCATGGAAAACAAACCTTGTATCGATTCATTAACAGTGAAAAGCTCCCACGTATTACCCCCGGATACGAATAGTCATGGTACGTTATTCGGTGGGAAATTGATGGCTCATATTGATGATGTCGCAGCGATCGCCGCTGTCAGACACTGCAGAAAGCCGGTCGTGACGGCTTCTACAGACTCCGTAGATTTTCTGCAGCCTGTTTTCGAAGGTGACACGATTTGTCTGGAGGCTTTTGTTACGTGGACACATAATACTTCTATGGAAGTGTTCGTCAAAGCGACTACAGAAAACCTTTTGACGGGGGAGCGGAAAGTTTGTACGACAGCTTTCCTGTCCATGGTAGCTGTGGACGAAAAGAATGAACCTTCTCCTGTCCCAGGCGTCTATCCAGAATCTGAAGAAGAAAAGTGGCTGCATGAAAATGCTCAGAAGCGCCATGAACATCGAAAAAATCGAAGAAAAGAATCCAAGGAACTGGCAGAGAAGTTCGGTACCAGTCTTCCCTGGAAACGTGATTGTTAAAAAAAGCTTGGCTCCCGTCAAAGGGAGCCAAGCTTTTTCTGGTCAGGCATTTATTTAAGTCGAACGAGCTCAGGCTGACGATGGTTTTGATCCTGCCGAGGTGTTGTCGTACATAAAGAATCCCAGTCGTGTGCGCCGCCGTCCCTCATTGTAATGATCCGATCAGCAATTGCCCGTGAGTCTTCTCTGTCATGGGTAACAAAGATGGAGGTTGTCCCTGTTTTTTTGATGATATCTTTCAACTCTGTCCTTATTTTAATTTGAAGGTCTGCATCCAGATTACTGAACGGCTCATCCAAAAGGAGGAGGGAGGGTTCAGGTGCAAGGGAACGGGCGAGAGCAATTCGCTGCTGCTGTCCTCCGCTCAATTCGTGAGGGTACCTTTTGGCAAGGGCACTCATATTTACCAGCCCCAGAACTTCTTCCGTACGCTCGTTTCTTTTCTTCCTCTTCCAATTTTTTAATCCGAATTGAACATTTTCCCGAACCGTCATATGTGGAAAGAGGGCATAATCTTGAAACACCATGCCGATTCCTCTTTTTTCGGGAAGTACAAACGTGCGTTCATCCGTCATAATGCGGCTGCCTATTTTTATCATGCCTTGAGAAGGAGTTTCGAGCCCGCATAAAAGACGGAGCACGGTACTTTTTCCACTGCCACTTTCGCCGAGGATGGAGATGATCTCTCCCTGCTCGATTTCCAGATTGAAATGCTGGATCGTCATGTTGCTGGTACTTCTATATCCGAAACAGAGGTCTTTAATTTGGACATACATATCAATTCGACTCCTTTTCTAAGACTTGGTGAAAGACAAAAACGGCGAGGGCGCTGATGACGACAATAATGATGGAGGCGAGGGCAGCCTCGTGGATTTGTTCATCGCTTGCGTATTTAAAGGCATTGGTCGATAGGGTTCCAAAGTTAAACGGTCTTAAGATTAAGGTTAAGGGCAATTCCTTGATGATTTCTATGAAAGCAAGCAGGAAACCGCTGACAAGCGGAGCTTTGATCATTTTTATATCAACTTTGAAGAATGTGCGTGTCATGTTCATCCCGAGCATCCGGGAAGCTTCGGTGTATTTGTTACCGATTTTATCAAATCCTGCTTCAATGGAGTTGTAACCGATCGCAAGGAAGCGGATGATATAGGCAGATATCAGGATGATCAAGCTGGTACTCAAAAATAAACGGGTTTCTAAGCCTGTCGTTTCATAAAAACGGGAAATACCGTTGTCTAAACCAATGAATACGGTACTGATCCCTACCGCGATGACAGCTCCCGGTATGGAGTAGCCTAATATGGTTACTTTGGCTGCTGATTTTGACAGTGCACTTTGATGCATCCTGGAAAAATTGGCAATGATGACCGCAAAAAGGACGATGAACAGAGCACCGACGAAAGACACAAAAAGTGAATTCCATATGAGGGTCGTAAATTCCGGTGATGCAATCTTTTCAAAGGTTAATATCATCCAATCCACCAATTGAATGAACGGGATGAGAAATCCAAGTAAGAAAATAAAAGCGCAGTAACTGAAAGCTCCCCATGCTCTCCACCCTTTCAAATGTGAAGGGCGGAGGGGGCGCGCCTTGGCTGTGGTCGCAGCATATTTTTTTCGACCTCGAAGGATTCTTTCTAAAATAAGCACCCCGAAAACAAGAAACATGAGAGTCGCCGATAACTTAATGGCTGAAGCAAGGTCATTCATTCCGAACCATGTCTGAAAGATGGCTGTACTGAATGTAGGGACACCAAAGTATTGGACGAGTCCGTAATCGTTCAATACTTCCAGTAGGACCAGACTGACGCCTCCGATGATGGCTCCCCGTGAAATAGGGAGGACTACTTTAAAGAAGATATTCATAGGCGATCGACCGAGCAGTCTGGCATTTTCGATCAATGATGCAGATTGGTTGGCCAGAAAAGCTCTCGTGATTGTATACACATAAGGGTAGAGAAACAGTGTGAAGATGAAAACGGCTCCTGGAAGGTTGAGGATGTCAAAATAGACTTGATCAACCTCCAGTCCCCATTTATTCCTTAGAGTAGTTTGAATGACTCCGGTGTAATTCAGTATGCCATTATAGGTATACCCCGCAATATAGGGCGGCAGTGCCAATGGAAGAATGAGTGCCCATTTAAAGAATTTCTTCATCGGAAAATCATAAGCGGACAAGATCCATGCTAAACTGGTTCCGATTATGATCGTCAGGATTCCGGTGAAAAAAATAAGGAACCCGGTATTTTTCAATAGGTCAGGAAGGATGTATTCCTGGATGTGATTCCAATTTTCTGCTTTTTGTGTGAAGAAATTAAAAAGGATGGTCACATTCGGAATCAAAATCAGAATGACAATCACCAGACTGAGGGTTGACCATATGTTCATATAACCGGGAAGCTTTCGTAACAAGTTCAAGCATGACACGCCCTTTATCCTTTCAATCGTTCTCAGCCTTGAATGAAACGAGCCGTAAAGCTCCCTTTATTCAAGGTTGAGTCCGCTATAATGATAACAGTTCTCAATGGTTTTGTATAGAAAAACCGCACCATGACAGGGTACGGTGCGGTTTAAAAGGTGTTATTTCCAGCCTACTTCGTTCATAATTTGAATGGCGCGATCATTGTTTTCTCCAAGCTCATTTAGGCGAATGTCCTGTTCTTTGAATTCGCCCCAGCTTTGAAGCAGCTCAGAAGGTTCTACTTCGGGATTCACAGGATATTCATAGTTCGCTTCAGCAAATTGTTTTTGAGCTTCTTCTTTTGAAAGGAACTCGATGAATTTCTTTGCATTTTCAGTATTTTTGCTGCTGGCAGTGACACCAACACCACTGATGTTCACGTGTGTACCTGTCGTGTCCTGGTTCGGGAACATAATTCCCAGCTGTTCCGCGACTTTCACTTCTTCTTCATCTTCTGAATTTAACATTTTACCCATGTAATAGGTATTCATGACAGCTACATCACCTTCGCCGGCTGCTACAGCTTTTGCCTGGTCACGGTCTCCCCCTTGAGGGTCGCGGGCCATGTTGTCTACGATTCCTTGAGCCCATTCTTTCGCGGCTTCTTCACCTTCCGTTGCAATCATAGATGCAACGAGAGACTGGTTGTAGATATTTGATGAAGAGCGGATCAATACTTTGTCCTGAAGTTCATCATTTGTCAGGTCCATATAGGTTTGGATTTCTTCTTCATCTACTCGTTCTTTATGGTAAGCAATGACACGAGCACGTTTAGTCAAACCGAACCAACTGTTATCTTCGTCACGGAATTTTTCCGGGATATTTTCACTCAATACATCACTTTCAACGGACTGCAGCAGGTCCTGGGATTTTGCACGATGGAGACGTCCAGCGTCTGCAGTAATTAAAAGGTCTGCTTCAGAAGCTTCTCCTTCACGATCCAGGCGCGCAATCAATTCATCATCTTTTCCTTCGATGACATTTACTTTGATTCCAGTCTCTTCTGTAAATGTATCATACAGTTCCTGGTCTGTATCATAATGGCGGCCGGTATATAAGTTCACTTCCCCGCCTGTTTCTTCACTTGCATTTTCTTCACTATTTTCTTCTGTCTGACTGTTTTCAGCATCATTTGAATCGGCAGACTCTTCCTCATCAGAACCGCCGCCACATGCAGCAAGCACGATCATTGAAAGGGTAAGGATCAAGCTCATTAAAAACCATTTGTTTCTCATGTTCTTTCCACCTCATTATGTAATAATTTCTCTGTCAAATGATAATGATTTTCATTCCAGATATCATTTTACTTTAATCAGTTAAGAAGTCAAGCGAATATTTAGAGATGCTTATAGGGAAGAGGTTTCTGCTGCCCAAAAATAAGTTTGTCTGCGAGGCGTGGGAGGTATTTCAATAGGAATGAAGTAGAGGGGGAGAGCTCTTCTATGATAAAATGTATAAGTTCTTGTAGTTGTGGGAGTTTGCTTGTAAACGATTACGGGAAATGACTAAAAATGGAAAAACTAGAGAGGTGAAAAATATGGTGGAAGAGATACTTACTTTTCTGAACGACTGGATGTGGGGAACCATTCTTGTCGCAGCCTTACTTGGTTTAGGTTTATGGTTTTCGATCCGGTTGAATTTTGCCCAGTTCAGATACATACCGGAAATGCTCCGCGTTTTATTTGACAAACGGTCGATTTCTGCAGAAGGAAAAAAAGGGACATCTCCATTTCAAGCTTTTGCGATCAGTACGGCCTCCCGTGTAGGTACGGGGAACTTGGCAGGTGTTGCTGCGGCGATCACCGTCGGTGGCCCGGGAGCTGTTTTTTGGATGTGGATCGTCGCTATTCTCGGCGGAGCTTCAAGCTTCATCGAAAGTACGCTGGCTCAAATCTACAAAGTTCCAGAGAAGAATCAGTATAGAGGGGGACCGGCCTACTATATTGAAAAAGGGCTGAAAAATAGAGGTTTGGGGATTGTATTTGCCATTACGATCACGTTCACGTATGGCCTGGTTTTCAGTTCTGTTCAATCGAATACGATCCGCCTGGCCTTTGAAAATTCTTTCGATATGGATAAATGGCTGCTTGGCGCAATTCTAACGGTTATTGTCGCACTTATTATTTTCGGTGGTTTGAAACGAATTGCTCAAGTGACTCAGTTTATCATCCCGATCATGGCGATTTTTTATATTATTTTAGCCGGCTATGTCCTGATTGTGAATATTGGACAGGTTCCTGCTATGTTTGGAGATATATTCGCCGGGGCCTTCGGCTTCCGTGAAATTGCTGGTGGATCGTTTGGTGGTATGATTCTTATTGGTATCAAACGCGGCCTGTTTTCCAACGAAGCTGGAATGGGTAGTGCACCAAACGCAGCGGCTACTTCTGAAGTAACCCACCCGGTTAAACAAGGATTAATTCAGACGCTAGGGGTATTTACAGATACACTGCTCATTTGTAGTGCCACAGCCGTCATCATTTTATTTGCTGGTGATTATGTAGGAACAGATCTTGACGGTATTCAATTAACCCAGGCGGCTTTTGAATCTGAACTCGGTACATGGGCAGCCATTTTCATTGCAATCGCGATCTTCCTGTTCGCTTTTAGTTCGATTATCGGAAACTATTATTATGGAGAAACGAACATCGAATTTATTAAGACGAGCAAGCCGGCGATCTTTATTTATCGTGTAGCTGTGCTGCTTATGGTGATGTTCGGGGCAGTAGCTGAATTTGGTCTTGTCTGGTCACTTGCTGACTTGACGATGGGAATTATGGCGTTGATCAACTTGTATGCGATCTTCCGATTATCATCAGTTGCTTACGCTGCACTGCAAGACTACAGAAAGCAGAAAAAAGCAGGGAAAGATCCTGTCTTCTATCAGGATCATCTTCCAGGTGTCGATGGCATGGAATATTGGCGAAGAGATCAAACTTCTCAGAAAGAAGAAGGATAACATATAAAAACCAGCCTTCGGATATCATCCGAAGGCTGGTTTTTTATCATCTGAGGAAGAACAGGAGATGTGAGCAAATTCTGTTCACCGTAAGTGGGCATGCAGATGTGATATGATGGATGAAGATATTCAGTAAAAGGGATGAGCGGAATGAGTTTATTAGCAGTCAATCATTTGAGTAAAAGTTATGGAGATAAGGATCTATTCGACGATCTTTCATTTACGATTTCCAATCACCAGCGAATCGGTCTGATTGGAGTAAACGGGACTGGGAAATCTACCCTGATGAAAATCCTCGCGGGAATAGAGAGCGGAGATACAGGTGAGAAGGATCACGCCAAGGATTTCACCGTGGAATATCTACCTCAGGAACCAGAACTTGATGAGAGTAAAACCGTCCTTGAGCAGATTTATCACGGGGATGCTGAAATAATGGTGGTCATGAGAGCCTATGAAAAGGCTCTTTTAGATCTTTCTAATCAGCCCGAAAATAAACGTGTCCAAGAGCAAATGCTTGAACTTCAGCAGAAGATGGATGAAAAAGGAGCCTGGGAAGCCAATACAGTGGCGAAGACGGTGTTATCAAAGCTTGGAATTTCATACTTTGATAAGGCAGTAAGCGAGCTTTCCGGTGGTCAGAAAAAAAGAGTGGCAATTGCAAAAGCGCTCATTCAACCGGCGGACCTTCTCCTGCTGGATGAGCCGACGAACCACCTTGATAATGAAACGATTGAGTGGCTGGAAGAATATTTGTCTTCTTATAGAGGCTCCCTCATCATCGTTACTCACGACAGGTATTTCCTGAACCGGGTGACAAACTTGATTTATGAACTAGATAAAAGCCGCCTCTATATTTATGAAGGAAACTATGAAACGTTCTTGGAGAAAAAAGCGGAACGAGAAGAACAGGAGCGTCAGGCTGAGCAGAAACATCAAAACACCCTTCGGAGAGAATTAGCCTGGTTGAAAGCCGGAGTAAAAGCTAGAACGACAAAGCAAAAAGCCCGCAAACAACGGGTGGAGTCGATGAAAGAAGAAACCTTCGATACGAAAAAAGAAAATGTGGAGATGGCCATCGGGTCCACCAGACTGGGGAATGAGGTCATTGAATTGGAAGGTATCACCCACGGTTTCGGGGAACAGCGATTGGTTCAAGACCTCCACTATCTTGTGGTGCCTGGAGAGAGATTGGGAATTATAGGGCCGAACGGGTCAGGAAAAACCACCTTGTTGAACATTATGGCCGAACGAATCCAACCGGATTCAGGGACTGTAAGCATCGGTTCCACGGTCAAAATTGGCTATTATACGCAGGATCATGGAGAGCTTGATGGCTCTCTTAAAGTTATTGAATATATTAAAGAGACAGCTGAAGTGATCACGACGGCTGGAGGAGACGAAATCACTGCCGAGCAGATGCTGGAACGCTTTTTGTTTCCGCGTCCGCAGCAATGGACATATATCAAGCGGCTTTCTGGCGGAGAGCGCCGCCGTCTCTATTTATTGAAAGTATTGATGAGTGAACCAAATGTCTTATTCTTAGACGAGCCAACCAACGACCTTGATACAGAAACTCTGAGTGTTTTAGAAGATTACTTGGAACAGTTCCCGGGCGTCGTCATCACAGTTTCCCACGATCGTTATTTCCTTGACCGTGTAGTCAACCGCCTGCTCGCATTTGAAGGAAATGGGGAAATCCAACGATTCTACGGCAATTACACAGAATACCTTGAGCAAAGAAAGGCCGAGCAGAAAGCCGAACAGGTAACCAAGAAGGTATCGGCTCAGGAGGAAACCCGTAGAGGAAATAGAAAACGCAAACTATCCTATCGCGAAAAGCAGGAATGGGAGACGATCGAAGATGAGATCGCTGGTCTTGAAGAAAAGATGGAGCTTCTTGATGAGCAGCTGGCGGCTGAAGCTACGAATTACGATCGCGTCCAGGAGATTTCAAAGGAAAAAGAGGATGTTGAGGCAGCATTGGAAGCAAAAATGGAACGGTGGGAAGAACTTTCTCTGATCGTTGAAGGGGAAGAGGAGAAGTAAGCAGAGGAGAGCGGTACTTTCGTGCCGCTCTCTTTTTCATGGTAGAGGCGATACGGAGCCGTTCTTTTCCTTTTGTAGTTCCGTGCGTTTTATGGAATAATGAATACGGATACAAAAAAAGACAGGAGGAATCAAAATGAAAATGCCAAGCATAGAAAACTTGGAAAAGTATGCAGAGTTGGCCCTCCGTACAGGCGTTAACCTGCAAAAAGACCAATTGTTAATGATCAATTCAACCATCGCTGGAGCAGATTTCACCCGTGTCGTTGCACGCAAAGCTTTTGAGATGGGTGCTAAAGATGTACATATTAACTGGGGTGACGATGAACTGACTCGTATGAAATATGAGTATGCCGATCAGGAAACGTTGTCGGATGTTCCTGAATGGCAGAAACAGCAGTATACGTATTTTGCCGAGCAGGGAGCGGCTATCCTGTCCATTCGTTCCACAGACCCTGACCTTCTGAAGGGCATTGATGCAGGCAAAGTTGCAGCAGCTACAAAAGCAAGATCAGAAGCAATGTCCAAATTCCGTGATTACACGATGAATGATCGTATTCAATGGTCAATTGTCAGTATTCCGATTCCGAAGTGGGCCCAAAAAATATACCCTGGTGAAGAGGAAGATGCAGCAGTTGAGAAACTATGGGATCAAATCTTCAGTATCGTCCGTGTCGATCGTGAAGACCCGGTGGCAGCCTGGGAAGAACATAATCAAACTTTGATTAAAGCCCGTGAATACTTGAATCATAAACAGTATCAAAAGCTCATCTACAAAGCCCCGGGCACTGATTTGGAAGTAGCGCTTCCTGAAGGCCATATTTGGAAAGGCGGCCCTTCGAAGACAGTCGGAGAGGGGGTTCAATTCAATCCGAACATGCCGACAGAGGAAGTATTTACTGCACCGCATAAGTACGGAGTGGATGGGAAAGTTTCCAGCACAAAACCACTGAATTACGGTGGGAATGTGATCGACAATTTCACGTTGACATTTAAAGAAGGAAAAGTTGTGGATTTCACAGCGGAAGAAGGGGAGGAAACCCTCAAGCATCTTCTGGATACAGATGAAGGTTCCCGCCGCCTTGGTGAACTGGCTCTCGTTCCGCATGAGTCCCCGATTTCTCAATCCGGGCTGATCTTCTATAATACGCTATATGATGAGAATGCTTCCTGTCACCTAGCTTTAGGGAAAGCCTACCCGAACAACATGACGGGTGGTTCGGATATGAATGCAGATGAGCTTGATCAAAACGGTGTGAATGACAGCCTGTCCCACGTTGATTTTATGATGGGATCTGGTGAGATTGATATCGATGGTGTCCTTTCAGATGGAACGACAGAACCTGTCATGCGTAAAGGTAGTTGGGCCATTACATTCGAATAGAAAATGATAAAAAACCGGCAGCTCATGAGCTGCCGGTTTTCTTACGTATACGAAAGTTTCATTTCTTCCAGTTGTTCATGGCTCTTATGTTCGAAATACACCTCATACCATTGGTCAATCCTATAAATTAGTGGTTTTGAGAAAGATTTATGGCAAGGATAGAGGGGATGGCGATAATCCTGCAGGAAGAGCATCCTTATTGAAATACTACAGGGAAAAGTTCAAGGGGACTCAACGACGGCTTTCTCCATTAGAACATTGAGGACGGCTAAAAAAGGAGGAAATGGGGAAAAGAGGAGGAGGAGGTGAGAGCGGTGATGTATGATGTCGCTATTGTCGGCGCCGGTTTTGGGGGACTCTCGGCTGCAGCTTCTTTAGCCGGTAAAGGAAGGAAAGTAGCTGTCTTTGAAGCTTCCAATGAACTGGGAGGAAGTGCGGGGAAGTTCGAAAGGAGCGGCTACCGTTTTCAATCAGGGGCTACTGTAGGGATGGGCTTTGAAGAGGGCGGGGTTTTGAATGAGCTTTTTTCACAGCTGAAAATCAAACCTCCACCGATGACGATGCTGGATACGATTATGAATATTCATATGCCCGATCGTACAATACATTACTATCGTGATCGTCACCGTTGGTATGAGGAAATTCAAAAGCATTTTCCGGAAAATGCTTCTGCGATCCAAGCCTTTTATGATGAGGTGTTCAAAGTAGGGGCGATGGTCGATCAATTAATAGATAGGCTTCCTGTCTTTCCACCGCGCACGATGAAAGATTATTTGAGGCTCCTTCCTTTAGTGAACACTCATTCTTTTCAACTTCTCCCATTTATGACTCAGACCATAGAAGATCGTATGAAAAAATACGGCCTTCACCATCATCGGCTCTTCCGAGTATTTTTGAATGGCGAATTGATGGATAGTGTCCAGTCGAGTGTGGAAAATTGCCCGGCGTTTTTGGGTTATACAGCTCTTCAGACCTTTCACAAAGGGGCGTATGCGGTTCATGGCGGGCTTGCCTCAGTGGCGGAACGTCTGGCGTCTTTCATTAAAAGGGCGGGGAGCGATATTTATAGGAGGCACCCGATTTATAACGTAACGAAGAACGGCCATCACTTCGAACTTCATACAAAGCGTGACCGCGTTTTTCATGCACAGAAGGTTCTATTGAATAATTCCGTCCACAACTTCCATGATACGGTATCAGAAGAACTGGGTGACCAATCATATGTTAATGTCCTGGAGGAGGCTGAGAGAAAAGCATGGGGGGCTTTTATCATCCACGCAGGAATCAAGGGGGATGCTTTTGATAATGAGGATGTATTCTATCATCAGTTCATCGACCCTGAAAATCCTGATGACCTTCACGATGGCGGACAGTTTTTAATGTCCTTATCACATCCGGATGATGCAGTTATGGCTCCGCCTGGGAAAAGGTCGCTGACGATTTCCACCCACACCCCCATCTCTTTCTGGTGGGATTCAGACCAATACGAAAACAATAAAGAAGAAATGAAAGATCGGCTGATTCATACAGTGGATCATTACTTTCCTGGCTTTAAAGATGATTTAGAAATCGTGCTCCCAGGTACACCCGTCACTTTTCAGAAATGGTTAAGAAGAAAACAGGGCAAAGTAGGAGGGTACGCACCGACAGGGAAATATAGCTGGATGAATAGTTACTCGATCCGTACAGGTATACCTGATCTCTATCAGTGTGGAGACACTGTGTTTCCAGGAGCAGGAACGCTAGGGGTCACACTCTCAGGGATTATTGCAGCAAGCGAACTATCAAGATGATGGTCCGAAAGGGAACAGAGATTTAATAAAGGAGATGAATGTAAATGTACAATGCTGGTAGCAATGAAATGCCGGGTTTCCAGACGAACCCGAACAATTATGATGAATGTCAACGCTGCGGAAAACCTCTGCGACTTAAAGAAGAGAGGGAAATAAACCTTTGTAAGGAATGTCAGGATATTCAGGAAGATCATCAGGTGGAGTCGAGAGATGAATGAGAAACGGAGGGCGCTCCCGGTTGCGGGAGGCCTTTTTTATTCGATCCATTTCCATCCCTGAAGGATAAATGAAATATCTTTACACCATAATAATAGTAGTGTTAGAGTTGTACATTGTGCATTCAAACACATTATTGAACTAAAGGAGACAACTAATGGAAAATAAAAACTCAGGCCGGATTGATTGGCCGGTATTTGTCATAAGTGGCGGATTATTAGTCCTTTTCGTCATTCTTGCACTTATTGATATTGATTTGATTGAAATGGTCGTCAGCGACAGCTTCGCTTGGTCGGCCAAGTACTTCGGAGCTTTTTGGCAGGTGCTTATGCTTGCGACCTTTTTCGTAGGCATATGGCTTGCTTTCTCCCGTTACGGAAAAATCAAAATGGGGGATATGGAAAAGCCTGAGCTAGGGTTGTACAAATGGCTTTCGATTATCATGGCTACTTTATTAGCAGGAGGCGGTGTATTCTGGGCAGCAGCAGAACCAATGTGGCACTTCCTGACCGTCCCGCCTTCTCAATCTGGTGTCGAAGCTGGAACAGAAGCAGCTATCGACCCGGCATTAGCTCAAAGCTTTATGCATTGGGGTTTCCTTGCATGGGCCATTTTAGGAACCATCAGTGCCATCGTCATGATGTATGGGCATTATCATAAAGGGATGCCGATGAAGCCTCGTACATTGCTGTATCCTATTTTCGGTGAGAAACTACGCAGCAGCTGGCTTGGCACGCTTATTGATGCCTTTTCTGTTATCGCTGTTGCTGCAGGTACAATCGGACCGATTGGTTTTCTAGGATTGCAGGCCAGTTATGGACTTCAGGAAATCTTCGGAATTCCTAATCAGTTCAGCACACAATTTTCAATTATCCTGGCTGTTGTGATCATATCTACAATTTCAGCTGTTACAGGTCTTTACAAAGGGATTCAATTCTTGAGCAGTTTCAATGTCCGTATGGCTATTGTACTGATGGCGTTTATCGTCATATTCGGACCGGGTGGTTTCATTATTGATCACTTCCTTTCCGGCTTTGGATATTACGTGGATCAGTTTATCCCGATGAGTACGTATCGCGGAGACGAAGGCTGGCTGTCTCTTTGGACAGTATTCTTCTGGGGCTGGTTTATCGGGTATGGACCAATGATGGCGATTCTCGTCAGCCGTATATCCAGAGGCCGGACCATCCGTGAAATCATCATTGCCGTATCCGTGTTTGCACCGGTTATATCGACGTTCTGGTTTACAGTACTTGGTGGTTCCGGAATTTTCTTCGAATTGAGCAATCCCGGGTCCGTTTCCGATGCACTAAATGCAGCCGGCAACCCTGCGGCGATGTTTGCAATTACGGAGCAATTCCCACTCGCAAGTGTTATATCTCCGTTATTCTTGCTTTTGACGATTCTTTTCGTTGTAACAACGAGTGACTCCATGTCGTACACGATCGCTATGGCTGTAACCGGAGAAGGGAACCCGCAAAGCTGGCTTCGTGTGTTCTGGGCAGTTTTGATGGGCGCGATCGCTGTCATTCTGTTAATTACAGGAGACAGTGGGATCACTCAGCTGCAGAACTTTATCGTCGTCACGGCCGTCCCAGTGTCCATTCTATTGCTGCCAATGGTTTGGCTCGCTCCAAAAGTAGCGAAAAAAATGGCCATCGATCAACGGATTACAAAGAAGTAGATGGTGATGAGAAAACTCACGCCAGAAGAGAAGGACATCTTTTCTTTCCTTCCCACATCCCAGCAATAAAGGAGCTGAAATAACCGCCCAGGGAATCCCCTGGGCGGTTATTTATGTTTTGATCTATTACGATTCGTTTTTGCGGAGGACCGCCCGTACGGGGCTTCCATCGGCCTGTTCCATTTTTAATGGGAAAGCAAACAATTCATACAATCCTGGTGTAACATGAGAGAGAGTTATCCCTTCCAGAATAAGTATATCTTGTTGATATAAGGTGTGATGTCCTTTCAACTCCTTACTCGTTTCAGGATCAACAGAAGGTGTGTCGATGCCAATGAGATCGATGCCGTTTTCTTTTAAAAAGGGGCCAAGATCTTCTCCAATGACGGTGTAACGGTTAGGGAAGACTTGGCGGTCTTTCCAACTGTCCGTAAAGAACAGCACTTTGCTCACCTCGCTCAAGTCTACATCCTCTACCAGCTTTTTGGTAATGATGGGCGCATCATGGATAGGTAGGACAAGGGCACGTCCGGAAAAGCGCTCGACAGGTAGATCTGCAATTTTTAATCCATGGTCATCATAATGATAGGGAGCATCTACATGTGTTCCTATATGATTGCTTCCCTTAAACTGCCCGACATTGACAGAACCCGTATCTTTCATCGTCCATGTACGTTTATATTCGAAAGGTTCGTCTCCCGGCCACGGAGGCGTTTCGTTGTTCAGGGTCATGCTTATATCAATGAATGTCATTCCATAGACCTCCTTACGCAATCGTATCTCGTTCATTTTTGAACAATTTTTGTTTTCCATTCTCCAAAATATCTTTCAAACATACAACGACATCATAAACATCTTCGTAAGATGTATAAAAAGCGATCGGGGCGAGACGAATGACATTCGGTGAACGGAAGTCAGGAATGATCGACTCCTGTTTCAGAGCTTTACAAATACTAGCAGCCTCGTTATGAATGAGGCATACGTGACCTCCTCGGTTTTCATCATTCAGGGGATTTCCGATTTGGAACCCCTGTCCGGGTAATTCCTGATGGATGAGGTCCATTAGCATTCGGGTAAGCTTTAATGACTTCTCTCTGATCTTTTCGATCCCTGCTTCTTCAAAAAGTTTCAACGACCCAAGCAGAGGGGCAGAGCTCAGTATATGGGGCGTTCCCATCTGGAAAGCTCCTGCGGAGGTTGCTGGTGTCAACGTGTGGCTCATATCAAACTGTTTATCTTTATCAGAACTGAACCACCCGGCAAGACCCGGACCGTTGCCGAGATGATTTTCATGGACAAAAAGTCCACCTACTCCCCCGGGTCCGCTGTTTAAGTATTTATAAGTGCACCATACAGCAAAATCGACGTTCCACTCATTCAACTGGTGGGGAAGAGCGCCTATCGAGTGGGCCAGGTCAAATCCGGCCACAATCCCATATTCGTGCGCGGCTCGTGTTATTTTTTCAATGTCAAGCAGCTGACCGCTGCGATACAGAACAGAAGGGAGGAGGAGGAGAGCGACATCCTCATCCATTTCCTTTATGAGGGTCTCTTCGGAAAGGGTGTAGCCATCCTCACTGGGGACACGGATTAAATGGTCACGTGGATCAAGGCCGTGCCATTCGAGCTGACTTTTAATGGCATGGATGTCTGACGGGAAGTTTAATTCATCAGCAAGAATTTTTGTTCTTTTTCCCTCTGGTTTGTAGAATGTGGCGAGCAGCTGGTGAATGTTCGATGTGATGGAACCTGTGTTAATCACTTCATGAGCATTAGCCCCAATGAGAGGGGCGGTCATGGCCCCGATTTTTTCAGACATGTAAAACCATGGCTCTTGTCCTTCGGTCCATCCCCCTATGCCGTGGGTCTTCCAGTCCTTTAAAGAAGTGGCAAGAGTTTCTTCTGATCGTTTGGATAATAGCCCCAGGGAATTCCCATCCATATAAATCATATCTTCCTGATAAAATTCATCCTTGAATACCCGAAGCGGGTCTTCGAGGTCGAGCACTTTTGCATCTTCTCTTGAAATGACAGATTTGGTCATCGTTGTTCCTCCTCATCCATTAGTCTTCAAGCAACTGATGTTTCACAAGCACGGCTTTGATCATAGGGTAGGAAAAACCTTCAGGTAGTGATTCTTTTAAAGGTTTTAGTTTTTTTTCTTCCATTTGGTCATAAGCATCGATGATGGTCCGTTCTTGTTCTTCATTGAACCATCGTTTCCAATCCATAGCATAGCCTTCTTTTCCAGCGCGAAAAATATGATTTTCGATCGTCTGTTGTCCCATGTCTCTCTCTTCGGCTATGCTCTTGATTTCGTGCCCTTCCGTCCATAAATCGTAAGAGATGATATGGCTTGGACGTTCGTCAAAGGGATCTTTCTTTTCAGGAAAACGATTAGCCGCAGGTTTCTTTTTCGTTTCGGCCTCCTGAGCCCATGGATGTATTTCAGCTAGGAACCGTTCTCCATATTTTTCGAACTTTTGTTCACCGATTCCTTTGATGTTTATCATTTCTTCCTTATTCTCCGGAAGATATATGGATAAGTCTTTCAATGTGGCATCAGAGAAAATGACATAAGGAGGCAGGTTACTTTCATCTGCAATCGCTTTACGCAGCTGGCGCAGGACTTCGAAATATTCCTCGTTGTATTCCGTTTTTTGTTTTTTTGTTGTGGATTCAACGAGCATCATGACAGGCTGACTTCCTTTGATGACAGAAACGGCTTCAGTCGTGAGCTTTAAAGCAGGGTAGCGGCCTTCTCCTGTGGATAGATACCCTTCTGCTGTCAAAAATTGAATGAACCGGGTCAATTCTTTTTCAGTATAATTCGGCATGATGCCGTAGGTCGACAGGTTTTGAAAACGGAACTGCTTTACTTTCTGATCTGAAGATCCTTTCAGAACTTTCGCGGTTAGACCGGTTCCGAATTTTTCCCCCATCCGTTTCACACAGGACAAGACCATTTGAGCTTCTTTTGTCATGTCCTGTTCTTCTCCTTCATGCGTGCAATTTGTACATTTACCGCACGGTTCCTTATCTGTTGGATCATCGAAGTAGTCCAGGATGTATTGCTGCAGGCAGGAGTGAGTGTGACAGTAGTTCACCATCGCTTGCAGTTTTGTATACTCCTCTTTCTTCTTCTCTTCATTCGGAGACTGGTCAATCAAAAAGCGCTGGAGATTGATATCCTGACTCGAGAAGAGCAGCACACAGTCCCCGGGTTCGCCATCACGTCCGGCACGTCCGGCTTCCTGGTAATACGATTCGATGTTCATCGGCATCGAATAATGAATGACATACCGAACATTAGATTTATCGATCCCCATACCGAAAGCGTTGGTTGCAATCATTGTCGTCACTTCATCTTGAACGAAATCCATCTGCGCTTGTTTTCTTTGGTGTTCGGTCATGCCTGCATGGTATTTTCCCGCTGCGAACCCTTTTTTCGTCAACAGGTAGTGAAGTTGGTCGGCATCTTTTCTTGTGGCGGTATAGATAATCCCTGATTCATTCGGAATCTGAGTCAGATATTCGCTGATGAACTCGCGTTTATCTCGTCCTTTGATAATGCGGAAGGATAAATTTTCTCTTGTGAATCCGGTATTGATCACATCAGTATCTTCAACATTGATCAGAGATTTTATGTCCTTGATGACTTCCTGTGTGGCTGTAGCTGTAAGAGCCATGAGGACAGGCAGATTTGCCACTTGTTTTAAAGTGGGAACAATGGAACGGTAACTTGGGCGGAAGTCGTGTCCCCATTGGGATATACAGTGAGCTTCATCAAAGGCGATCAAGGAAAGCGGAATGCTGTTGATGGCGGCCAGGAAATTCGGGGAATCGAATCTTTCCGGAGCGACATACACGAACGAGTAGCGGCCGTTTTCCATATCCCGCAGTCGTTGCTGCTGCTCGTTATGGGAAAGAGAGCTGTTTATGTATGTAGCAGCGACACCATAGGAAAGGAGGGCATCCACTTGGTCTTTCATTAACGAAATCAATGGAGAAATGATGATCGCGGTTCCTTGCAGTGTAAGTCCGGGGATTTGATAGCAGAGGGATTTTCCGCCACCTGTAGGCATGACTGCTAAGGTGTTTCTCCCTTCAAGAACGTGGGAGATCGCCTCTTGTTGACCAGGGCGGAAGGAGGAATAACCGTAGTACTGCTGGAGAATTTTTTCGGCCTGTTGAATCATCATGATCATCCTTTTAAATATAATCTTCTTACTCCCACATCTTATCATGTTTCACGTGAAAACAGTGGGGAAAACTATAGAATCCAGACCTCTCTAAAGGAGCGATTCTTTGATGAAAGCTATTGTGATTGAACAATATGGAGATAAAAATCAATTGGTAGAAAAAAACGTCGATCAGCCTGTCCCGGAAGAAAATCAAGTCATCGTGGAACTTCGGGCAACGTCTATTAATCCCATCGACTGGAAGCTTAGGGAAGGGTATTTAAAAGAAATGCTGGATTTTGATTTCCCTATCACCTTAGGTTGGGATGCCGCCGGAATCGTTGCGGAAGTTGGGTCTTCTGTAGATAAATTCAAAGTCGGGGATCGTGTTTTCGCCCGACCAGACACGACGCGTTTCGGAACCTATGCCGAGTATACAGCCGTTGAAGAAGACTTGCTCGCTCATCTCCCTGAGAATGTATCATTTGAAGAAGCAGCTGCTGTCCCTTTGGCCGGGTTGACCGCCTGGCAGTGTCTTGTGGATTTTGGTGACATTCAGGAGGGAGACCACGTCCTTATTCATGCAGGATCAGGCGGTGTCGGTCATTATGCTATTCAAATAGCTAAACAAAAAGGTGCCTATGTGGCTGCAACCGCCAGCGGAAAAAATAAGGAATGGGTAGAGAACTTGGGCGTGGATCGATTTATCAATTATAGAGAAGAAGAATTCTTTGAGCTATTAAGCGATTATGATCTCGTCCTTGATACGCTTGGGGGAGAGATACAGGAGAAAAGCTTTTCTGTCCTTAAGAAAGGAGGACGACTCCCGTCCATCGTTCAGCCGCCCGATGAGAAGCTGGCGGAAGAACATGGTGTCAAAGCCGGTTTTGTATGGCTGGAACCAAGTGGTGAAAAGTTGTCAAAATTAGCTGCCATGATGGAATCAGGAGATTTAGTATCCGTTATCGGCCATAGATTTGATCTGACGGAAGAAGGTCTGAGGGAAGCGCATAATCTAAGTGAAACTCATCATGCTAAAGGAAAAATCGTCATCAACATAAAATGATGCATCCCCCGGTTGAACCACTCTGATTGATGTTCAACCGGGGATTTTTGTTTCATGATGTGTCTGGCATTCTCCGCCACCTTTCTTGCCTATCGCAGTGCCACAAAACCAAGTTCTACTCATGTGCCAGCGTTCATTTCCCAGTACTCCCCTGAAATTGGAAGGCGTTGTCTGTCAATATTTGTTTTAATTTTCTTACAATTTATGAGTGATTGCGTTAGACTTAGGGTAAAGACATAGGAGAAACAGAATGGAGGAGAGGTCTTGCTAACAGATTATCAAACGGGTATCTATTTTGATGAAATGATGAAACAGGATGGTCAGCCGAAACAGCATTATCAATGGTTTTATCAACTGGTCAATCAATTTACAGAACGCGATTTGATGAATAAGCATGAAACCGCACAATTAAACTTTCTAAGGCAGGGCATTACATTCACCGTGTATAATCATACAGGTGGAACCGAAAGAACGATGCCGTTCGACTTTGTTCCAATTATTATTCCAAGGAAAGATTGGGAAGAGATCGATAAAGGAATGAAGCAGCGGATGACTGCCCTCAACCACTTCCTTGAAGATATTTATCATGATCAGGAAATTGTGGAAGCGGGTGTCGTTCCTAGAGAGTTGATTGAAAACAACCCCTATTACTACAACAAACAGGTCGGAGGGATCAATGTCCCGTTAAGAAATCATATCTTCCTTGCAGGAGTGGATCTGATCAGAGATGAAAAGGGGCAATACCGGGTATTGGAAGATAACCTCCGGAACCCTTCCGGAATGTCGTACGTTTTTCAGAACCGCTATGTAATGAGGCAGGTATATCCTGAACTGTTCTTCCAACATTCTATTGCAACATTGGAGCACCAGCTTTCCGAACTGCACCAGGCTGTGACAAGTCATCTGCCTGCTAATGCAGATTTGGATAAGGCCCCTACAGCCGTATTGTTGACCCCGGGCATTTATAATTCAGCCTATTATGACCATGTTTTTCTGGCACAGCAGATGGGAATTGAACTCGTTGAAGGAAGAGATATGATTGTAAAAGATGATGTCGTCTATATGAAAACGATTAAAGGTTTGAAACGCGTAGACATCATTTATAGAAGAATTGATGATGATTTCCTTGACCCTGAGGCTTTCCGTCCGGATTCAGCCCTGGGGGTGACCGGTTTGTTGAGGGCTTATCGTAAAGGGAATGTATCGATACTTAATGGCATCGGAAATGGTGTGGCAGACGATAAAGCGATGTACGTATATGTTCCGGAAATGATTCGCTTCTACCTCGGGGAAGAACCAATCATTCCAAATGTAGAGACCTATTTTTTAAGCGATCCGGAACGTTTGGATTATGTATTGGAGAACATTCATGAGCTTGTCATTAAAAATGTAGGGGCATCTGGAGGATACGATATGCTGATAGGTCCTCAGGCAGATGAGAGCGAACGTGAGGAATTCAAGAAGAAAATCATCGAAAGTCCTCATCAATATATCGCTCAGCCGACAATAAAATTATCGCGTGCTCCTGCTTATCAGGAAGGAAGATTTTATCCATGTCATGTGGATTTGCGTGTGTTTGTCATGAATGGAGAAAAAACGAACGTACTGCCAGGAGGATTGTCGAGAGTAGCTCTTAAAGAGGGATCTCTCGTGGTGAACTCTTCGCAGGGCGGAGGCGGAAAAGATACGTGGATTTTGACAGAAAGTGGTGATCAGCATGCTTAGTCGTGTCGCAGATTCTCTTTACTGGATGGCGCGCAACATTGAACGTGCGGAGAACAATGCCAGAGTGCTTAGTGTTCAGTTGATTCATATGCTTGAAGCGCAAAATCAGGAGGCCGCCGATCGTGACTGGGAAGAGATTGTGGAAGTGTGTGCTTCCGCAAAGGATTATTATGGCCTTTATGACCGTTTGGATAGAGAGACGATTATCCAATACTTGACGATCAGTCCATTTAACATGAACTCTTTGATGAATGGGATGAACTATGCCCGGGAAAATGCAAGGGCTACCCGCGACATTATCCCGGAGGAGTTGTGGGAAGTGTTAAATGAGTTCCACCTGGATCAAAAGGACTGGCAGGAACTCCCTAATACAAGACAGCATACTCAGGATTACTTGAAAAAAGTCATCCATACATCGATGACCGCTCAAGGCGTGATTGAATCGAGCATGAGCAGAGGTACCCCTTACACCTTCATTAAAGTAGGGAAATGGCTGGAGCGTGCAGAGAAAACGGCAAGAATATTGAACGTGACTTGTGAGAAGAACCGGAAAGAAGCGGATGTTCCGACGGACCATTATTATTATTGGCTGACGGCTCTGCAGTTCCTGAATGGATATGATGCTTATATTAAGGAGCACCCTCCTACCATGGAATCCAAGCACGTTCTTAGTTTTTTAATTAAAGAAGGAACCTTCCCCCGTTCCATCCGTTATTGTATGGATCATGTTTTTGAAGCGGTAGAGAAGCTGGAGGATGGAAAGGTCTCTCATTACTCTGAGGATCTCTTTCAAATGCTGGATCTCATCCAGAATGAAATTACAAATACGAATATAGAAGAAATGGATATGAATCAGCTCATGTCGTTCCTCGATCATTTTCAGGATCGCTGTATGACATTGAGCCGTATGTTCTCTCAAACTTATTATTTGATAGAACCCGTACATGCCAAGTAGAGGCTACTCAGGAGGAGTACGTAGTGAAATTTCAAATCGAGCATACCAACACCTTTTATTATGATAATTTTGTCGATCAGAGCATGAATCATATCCGTCTAAAGCCGAGGACGGATGAATGTCAGCGTCTGCTCGCTTATCGGACGGAGATTACCCCGGGATCGATGACGAAAGAACACATCGATTTATGGGGCAACCACGTGGAAACCTTTTTCATTCCGGAGAAGCATGAACATTTGACGTTGAAAACTATTTCCACGGTCAGCATTCAGAAGAGTCCATTCATTCGTAACATCGAATGTTCAGATGAAATGAGGACCATCTTTCATTCGGAACTTTTCCGACACCACTATTTAGCGTACTTGAATGAGACTCCTTATACTTTTCTTTACAAAGAACAGCACGAAGAAATTATTAGAGAAGTTGGCGACGCTAAAGACCCGATCCGCTTTTCTTTAAGGTTGATGGACTATATCCATCGTTCATTCTTTTATAATACGATGTCCACTCACGTCAATACGAAGGCGTATGAATCATGGCCTTTAAGGGGGGGAGTCTGTCAGGATTTTGCCCATATTATGATTGGGGTCCTAAGATCCCAGGGCATTCCTGCACGGTATGTGAGCGGTTACCTGTATGTAGGGGAAGATTCAGCTCTCGTGGGCGATGCGGCGACTCATGCGTGGGTGGAAGTGATGGTCCCCGGCATCGGCTGGATCGGATTGGACCCGACGAATAATGTAGAGGCTTTGGAACAGCACATTAGAATCGGTACAGGAAGGGATTACGCGGACGTCAGCCCCCTTCAGGGTGTTTATCGCGGCGGTGGTCAAAACCTTGATGTGAAAGTCAGTGTAGCTCTTCTGGATCAATGAAAAAAATCCCTCTCCATCATGGAGAGGGATTTTCATACGTCAGCTGTTTTGAAAGCTTTCCTTATGTCTAGGCTGCCCTTTGCTGAAATCAATGACGAGACCGATGAGCCCACCGATGATAGCAGGGAAAATCCAGCTAAGGTTCAATTCGAACAATGGCAGTCGGCTGATCAATGGTTCAATGGCAGAGACGTCTGCTCCAAATGCAACAAGTCCATCATATACTCCTATGACAGCTGTCAAAAGGATAGCTCCCCGATATACATAAGGAGAGTGCCTGAATAGCGGACTCATGAATGTCAAAGCAACCAAAACAATCGTAATCGGGTACACGAATACAAGAACGGGAACAGAATAAGCGATGATCTGATTTAATCCGATGTTTGAAATAGCGAAGCTGATCAAACTTACAATGATAATCACATGTTTATAGGTGAGTCCTGGTACGCGTTTAGAAAAGAATTGTCCGCAGGCTACGGTGAGACCGATACATGTCGTCAGGCAAGCAAGTCCTACGATCAGACCGAGAAGGATTGTACCAATTTCCCCGTACATGAGGCTGGCTGCCCCTGCCAGAATGGCACTGCCGTTATCAAAGGATCCTTCTGTCGCCATTTTCGCACCGATCCAGCCAATCGCAGCATACACCGTGGTGAGACCAACGGCTGTCACAAGGCCTGCTTTTAACGTGCGGGTAGTCAAAACTTTAGGGTCAGTGACCCCGCGGTCCCGGAAGGAAGAGACGACAATGATTCCGAAAGCGAGTGAAGCGATGGCGTCCATGGTAAGGTAACCTTCAATGAAACCGGTGAAAAACGGCTGGGCTTGATATTTTTCCCCTGCAGGTTGAATCGGTCCATCAAGCATGAAGAAGCTTCCAACCACAAGTCCGAGGATCGCCAGGAATAAAGCAGGAGTTAGAATTTGACCGACCCGGTCCACCAGCTTGGATGGGTTTCGGCTGAGCCAGTAAACGAGTAGAAAGAATAAGACCGTAAAAATGAATAGGGTCATTGATTTTCCGTTCGTAAAAGGGACGATTCCTGTTTCGAAGGCCACATTCGCAGCTCTTGGTATTGCAAAGAATGGTCCAATGACTAGATAGACCATCGCTGTGAATAATAGCCCGAACATAGGATGCACGCGTCCGGCCAGTTGAACGGCCCCGTTCCGTACGAGGGAAATGGCTGCCACTGTAATGATGGGTAAACCGACGCCGGTAAGCACAAAGCCTAAAATGGCTGGCAAATAGGAAGTGCCTGATTCAATACCGAGGGAAACAGGGTAGATTAAGTTCCCAGCGCCAAAAAACAAAGCAAACAGTGTAAATCCAATAAAAATGGTATCTCTTGCTTTCATACTGGAATCCTCCTCACAGATGTCTGTATATTTTGCGTAAAAAAAGCGCTCTTATCCAAAAGGCGAGCGTCAAGAATTAAGGTTCTGCATAATATTCATTATGGAAAAAACGAATGAGATGAATGCACCGCCGTAATACTATCAATGTCATACCTTTCTGTCAATTGTTTTTTTAGAAAATTTAAAAAGGTTATGATTACCATATTAATTATGGAAGGAGAAGCCTTGTCAATATAAGGGTCAGCCACGATAGTTTCTTTTTGTTTTTCCCATCGAGGCATGTTTGAGAGAGAAGAAGTATAAGTTAGAGAACGCTTTCGTTCGATCGTAGATGAAGCGAGGGTGGCTAAGACTTATAAAGGATTGAAAATCAGGGGCTTTTTTTACAGACAATTTAGTTTACAGATGATGGAGTGGCAGATAGAATATGTCTATATCACTTGAGGCCGTACATACACCTTACAGAAGGAGACTGTTCAATGATTGATTCGTTACTATTACAACTGATGCTGGTCGGGTTTCTTGGCGTTGGCTCCCAATGGGTGGCCTGGCGTTTCCGGCTGCCTGCCATTGTCGTCATGTCCATTGCCGGTCTTTTAGCAGGACCTGTATTCGGATTGATGAACCCTGAGCAGGACTTCGGAGAACTATATAAACCTATAATATCTTTGGCAGTCGCCGTCATCCTTTTTGAAGGAAGCTTGAACCTGGATATGAAGGAAGTGAAGGGATTAGGCCGTCCTGTATTTAGAATCGTTACTTTCGGGGCATTCCTGAGCTGGATCTTAGGTTCATTGGCGGCCCACTATGTGGCAGGACTTTCCTGGGCAGTTGCTTTTACGATCGGAGGTTTATTCATTGTTACGGGGCCAACCGTCATCCTTCCTTTGTTGCGTCAGGCAAAGTTGAAGCCAAGGCCGGCTAAAATTTTGAAATGGGAAGGGATTATCGTAGACCCGATCGGTGCCCTGCTGGCCGTTTTTGCCTTTGAAATCATTGTCTTCTTAACGAACAACGATCCTTCCGCCTTATTGATGTTCTTTGCTGCGTCTGCCTTTGCTGTATTTCTGGGCTGGGTGTGCGGAAAAGGAGTCGGGTGGATGTTTGAAACGGGGTATATCCCTGAATTTCTAAAATCCCCGGCTGTCTTTGCTGTTGTTATTGCGTGTTTTACTATAGCAGATGAAATCATGCATGAAACAGGGTTGTTATCAGTCACGGCAATGGGGATGACACTTGCCAATATGCACATCTCATCGATTGCGGATATGAGACATTTCAAAGAAAACATATCGTTATTGCTTATCTCTACGATTTTTGTCATGCTGACCGCTTCGTTGACTGTCGAAACGTTGGTGGAGATCTTCAACCTGCAGATTATCGGGTTTGTTGCTTTGATGTTATTCATCGTCCGACCATTGTCCATCTTCTTATCAACAGTCGGAACAGACTTGTCGAAATCAGAAAAACTTCTCGTCGGTTGGATCGCCCCGAGAGGGATTGTAGCCCTGACGGTTGCGAGTTATTTTGCGAGCGTGTTGTTGGATGAAGGTTTTGAAGATGCCTCGATTCTTATCTCGTTAACATTTGCCCTTGTTTTTACGACCGTTGTCGCTCATGGGTTCTCCATTGGGTGGCTGGCTAAGAAGTTAGGCTTGTCAATGGAAGGACCACCGGGTGTTCTCATAGCAGGAGGGAGTGCCTTTTCTACTGGTCTCGCTAAAACGCTTGAAGAGCTTAAGATTCCTGTTCTCCTCACAGACTCATCATGGGAAAGACTTTCAAGAGCACGATCACGGGGGATTGAATCTTACCATGGGGAAATCTTATCTGAACAGACCGAATACTATTTGGATCTGACCCCCTATGAATATTTAGTCGCGGCCACTGAATTAGACTCCTACAATGCCCTTGTTTGTACGACATTCGTCCCTGAGTTCGGTCGGAACAATTCTTTCCAATTGAGTTTAAACAATAGGGAAGGTGATGACTTGGAGGATCTCGTCCATACCATCGGGGGGAGAGTCTTATTCGAAGAAGGGGCATCTTGGGAAGAGATGAATGCCCGGGTCGAAAATGGTTATGTATTCCGGAAAACGACAATAACCGAACAATACACGTTTAACGATTACATGAAGAATATGGATCAGCATGCCATGCTCCTATTCGCCAAGCGCGCGTCCGGAAAGGTCGACTTTTTCACTCCGGATATTGAGTATAAAGCTGAAAATGGAGATGTCATTGTCTCCTTGATGCCGCCAAGTAAAGAGTTTGAAAAAATTCAAGAGAAACTTGAAGGTCAGAGGAAAGAAAAAGAAAATAAAAAGAAGGAATAAAAGAAAGACGGAGGAAATAAAATTCCTCCGTCTTTTTTATTGCTCAGCCATAGCTAGCTGTTTATTCAAATCTTTTAATTCCTCTTCCATCCGGGCCAGCTGCTTTTCTGCGTTCTGAACATTTGCTCCCGCCGCTTCTAACTTATCTAAATCCCCTTGGATTCGTATATAATCCGCCTTCAGGAAAGTGATTTGGTCCTGAATTTCTTTTTTGTTCATGTTCATCCACCCTTTCTTTATGTTGTTCTTCTTGATTGAGACAAGTATAATGAGAAAAAACATCTTATTCAGAATTTTAACAAAAAACGGTTTCGAACTAAAGGAAAAGGGGTATGTACATTTGACTATTGTTTATGAACACGATCCAATCAAGTTTCATGAACAAGTGGAACCGCTGCTATTGTCTAAGGAAGCTGAAAACAACCTCCCTTTGGGTATTTTGGAACGATTGAAGACCTCTCAAAGGCAAGAAGCTTGTCATCTAATCAGCTACCAGGACAACGGTAAACCTTTGTTCATGTCCATGAGAACACCACCTCATCTATGGATCATTCCATCACTAGCTCATTGGAATCCTGCACACCTTCGTGCCTTCACACAATATCTACACAATGAAGGGCAGGAAGTGCCGGGCGTAGTTGGGGAGAAAAAAGCTTGCGAATATTTTGTTAGAGAATGGAAGAACATAACAGGGCAGAAAGCAGAGGTACAGATGGATCAGGGCCTCTATAAGTTGGATCGCTTGAAGCCTATACAGAAGCATAGAGGACATTTGATAGAAGGGGAACCCTCTCATAAGAGCTTTTTGGAAGACTGGCTGAAACAGTATGGGAGAGAAACTGGCGAACAACATATGGCTGATGGAGCCAGGGAGATCATAGAAAGTCTGCTTGCGGATCGACGCCTCCATCTCTGGGTAGTCGATGGCACACCAGTCTCTATGGTAAGTCGTGCCCGCACGACAAAGAACGGGGCAACAATCAACGCAGTTTATACACCGGATCCTTACAAAAGGAAAGGGTATGCCTCACAGGCTGTATGGCACCTGACGGAAAAGCTGCTCAACAGCGGATTCTCTTTCTGTTCGCTCTACACGGATCTTTCCAATCCAACGTCCAATTCCATCTATGAAAAAATTGGTTACGAAAGGATTGGAGATTCTGTGGTCTATCATTTCCATCCTTAATTTCCAATATAAGTTAAAAGTAATAGTGAAATTGGAGCATTTGGTACGTATGGAGAGGGATGTGGAAGATAAAAGCCTCCGCCTACTCCAAATTCCTTATAGTGTAAAATATAATCGAAATAAACGAAAAATTCTGTTTAAACTGATTTGAGTGCATGGGCACTATTTCGGTATTATGTTTAGTAATTGACCTAAAAACTACTACAACAATCATTTAGGAGGATTACATAGTTGAATGTGTTAAAGGTAGTAGACAAAACTATTCTGAAACTCGAAGAATTCATATTAAGTTATGCTGTCATCATCATTGCATTGATGGTGGTAGGGAAGGCGATCATTCGTGAGACATTCGGGTATTCCCTGCCATTCGCCGATGAAGTCAGCCAAATAGCTGTAGTCGTTGCTACGTTCATGGGAATCAGCTATGCCGCCAGAAAAGGCCGTCATATCAGTATGTCCGCCTTTTATGATCTGGCACCTTTCAAAGTGAGGAAGGGTTTGGCTATTTTCATTCCGTTAGTCACGGCGATCGTTTTATTCGTTCTTGGTTATTATTCCTGGTTGTATGTCATGGATGTGCGGGAGTCCGGAAGGGTAACATCAGCTCTCCAAATGCCGGCGTATTACCTTTATATCTTCATCCCGATCGGCTTCTTCCTTGGCGGAATCCAGTTTCTCAGAAATATGTGGATCAATATCCGTAACCGTGAGGACGTGTATCTGGGAACCGATGCGAAAGACTACAATGATCAAGACACAACAGAAGAATTAGAAGGAACACACTTGTAATAAAAATCCACGGTCTAGAAAGGGTAACGATATGATAGCGACAATGCTTATAATCATGGTGGTGCTGCTCTTTTTGAACTTCCCGATGATGATCCCTCTTATGGTGGCACCATTGATCATTATGTTCATCTACTTTCCGACGCTGGACCCCATGATCCTCATGCAGCAATTTTCCACAGGGATCGAAGCGTATGTACTACTCGCTGTCCCTCTTTTCATATTTGCAGCAGATATCATGACAACAGGAAAGACATCCAACCGATTATTGGATTTTATCGGGTCCTTTATCGGACATATTCGGGGTGGTTATGCCGTAACGACGGCCGCTGCCTGTACATTATTCGGGGCTATATCTGGATCGACACAGGCAACAGTGGTAGCGATCGGTAAGCCAATGCGCGAGAGGCTGCGGAAAGTCGGTTATAAAGATTCATCAGCTATTGCATTAATCATCAATTCAAGTGATGTAGCTTTACTTGTACCGCCTAGTATCGGGATGATCATTTATGGTCTTGTCTCAGGAACATCGGTAGGGAAGCTGTTCATCGCTGGGATCATCCCAGGCGTTCTGGTTTTCCTCTGCTTTGCCGTCTATAGTGTCATTTATGCAAAAGCAGCGAATATCCCGCTTGCTGATAAAGCCAATTGGAGCGATCGCTTACATATGACGAAAAAGGCACTCCTGCCTTTAGGTTTCCCAGTATTGATCATCGGTGGGATTTACACGGGATTGTTCAGTCCTACAGAGGCTGCCGGTGTATCTGTACTCTACGCCTTCATCTTAGAGGTCTTAATCTATCGCTCTGTTCATATTAAGGAGATCCCGAAAATCGCAAAATCGACGGGTCTTGTTACATCCGCGGTATTTGTACTAGTGGCTGGCGGTCAGGCCTTTACATGGGTGATTTCATTTGCGAGAATTCCGCAAATGATCACAGATACAGTGCTTGGGTCTGATCCGAGTGCCATTTATGTATTGTTAATGGTGACGATTTTCTTCTTCATCGGCTGTATGTTCGTCGATCCGATTGTCGTCATCCTGATTTTAACGCCGATTTTCTATCCGGCTGCGATAAGTGCAGGGGTCGACCCGATTCATTTAGGGGTCGTCATTACCTTCCAGGCAGCGTTAGGATCTGCGACACCGCCATTCGGTGTGGATATATTCACCGCAAGCGCGGTGTTCAATAAACCGTACTTGGAAGTGATCAAAGGAACACCGCCATATATCCTGATGATGTTTGTAATATCTGCCTTACTTATATTCTTTGAAGAACTTTCTCTCATCCTGTTATAGGGGAAAGGGAAAGCTATTATACACAAAAACAAGGGGAGGTCATTTTTATCTTTAAGAAAAAGAGTCTTTTAGCGTTGATGACGTTCGTTGTACTCAGCTTGGTACTTGCTGCCTGTGGCGGCAGTGATGATGGTGATGGAAGTGCCGGCGGTGATGGTGGAGAAACTACCTACAATTGGAAATTTGTAACGGAAGAAATTGATGGACAAGTCCAGTATGAATATGCAGAAGAATTTGCTAAGCGGATGAATGAAAAAACCGATGGTGCTGTAAATATCGAAGTTTATGAATTCGGTGGGCTTGGCAGTGAAACAGACCAGGTGGAGCAGCTGCAAAGCGGTACTGTTCAAATGGCAATTATGTCTCCTGGTTTTACAGGGAACATGGTAAAAGAAGGTCAGCTGTTTGCGCTTCATTTCCTTTTCCCTGACAGTGTAGAAACTACACAGCAAATATTGAATGAAAGTGAAGCATTGAATACAGATCTTCGTGAACTGTATGAAGAACACAGCATCTCTCCATTATCTTATTGGTCAGAAGGAGCTATGCAGTGGACTTCAAGCAAAAAGATTTCAGAACCTGCAGATTTTGATGGGCTGAAGATGCGTACCCAGACTTCTCCTTTGATTCTCGAATCTTACAAGGCTTATGGGGCAGATCCACAGTCGATGAGCTGGGGAGAACTTTACACAGGTCTTGATCAAGGAACGGTGGAAGGACAGGAAAACCCGATTTTCTTTATTGGTGACGCCTCTTTCCACGAAGTACAGGATTATATGACAATTTCCAATCATAACAACTATGTAGCTATGACTACGGTGAATACGGATTGGTACAGCGATCTTGACGAGGACATGCAGTCCACGATCGATGAGACTGTTGAAGAAATGCAGGATTGGGTATTTGAAGAACAGAAGAAACAAAATGAAGAATACCTTCAGGTCATCAAGGATGATACGGAAACACCAACAGAAATCGTTGAATTGACAGAAGAGCAGAGAGAAGCGTTCAAAGAAAAAGCAATGCCTGTTCGCGATTTCTACCGGGAGGAAGTATCTACCGTCGATGGAGAAATTCTTGATAAACTACAAGAAGAGATCGAAGCTTCCGGTGAATAAAAGAAAAAGTCCAAAGCAGACAGCTTTGGACTTTTTTTATGTCTTATTTAATAAGGGGACATCCATTACTCTGGTGCTGTCCATGGTTCGGTTTGCTTTCTATAATCCATCACTGTCAAGAGAAGGACTGCGATGAAAAGAAAACTCGACAATTTGAACAGGGTAGCTGTTTCGACGAATTGATAAATGAAGCCGAGAATAAAAGCGCTCGACCCGATTCCAAGGTCGATGGACGAATAATACATCCCGTTGGCGATTCCGCTCCGTTCCGTTGTCGTTTTAGAAATTACCCATGCCTGAAGGGCGGGCATCATTGAACCGAATCCTATGCCGAATAAAGAGCCGGCAATAATCAGATGCATGTTTGAGCTGGCGAGAGCAAGGACCCACATGGCGGCAAAAGAAACAACCGAGCAGATCATTATCAGCTTCCAAGGTCCATGCTTATCAAAATAACGTCCTGTAACCGGTCGGGTAATCGTTGCAAAAACCGCATTGAAGAAGTAAAAGAGAAACGTCCCCGACAGTCCCTGTTCATTTCCGAAAATTACAATATACGTAACGACAGAACCATATCCGAACGTGTTCAGGATCGTCACCAAAGCAGGATACCAGCTCCTTTTTTCAATGAGTGAACCTGTAAAAGAAAATTTCGGGGGTTCTTTCTGATTGTTATACACTTGTTCAGGAGTCACAAAAGTGGTGACGGAAAACAATACGATGGCGATGATGCCTAGAACAGCAGCAATGATGACGAGTAAATGAAAGGAAAAGTTTTGGTACAGATAGATGCCGAGGCTCGGAGCCATAATCATCCCGACTGTTACAGAAAGGCCGAAGTATCCCATGCCTTCTCCTACACGTTTTCTTGGTACGAGGTCGACGGCAGCGGTGCCATTAACTGTCGTCGACCATCCCCAGGCCAGCCCGTGAACGAAACGGATCACCAGCAAGATGACGACGACCTGTGTAATCGGGTAC
This sequence comes from Halobacillus sp. ABR2_026, assembly GCF_056158545.1. Classification (NCBI taxonomy): domain Bacteria; kingdom Bacillati; phylum Bacillota; class Bacilli; order Caryophanales; family Bacillaceae; genus Halobacillus; species Halobacillus sp. ABR2_026. The sequence goes on along the minus strand of NZ_JBSWTM010000001.1, from coordinate 3,534,050 downwards.
AGGGCGGTCATGATGAGCAGTGAAATGGCCCCAGCTAATACGAGAATTTTACGGGGCCTCGTCATGAGCAGATGACCGATAAATGGACGGATGATAATAGCGGCAAAGGCGAACGTTGTCGTTATCAATCCTACTTGTAGGCTTGTACCTCCGATTGATTCAATGTAGGGAGGCAGGTTAGGGAGCAGCATTTGGAAGCTCATGAATGTAAAGAGATTGGCTAATATAAGAAATATAAACGGCCATGTCCAAAGTTTAGGTTGAGTCATTTCTTCGTCCTCTCTTCCGTTTTTGGTCTATAGATCATGGTAGTGTTGCTTGAGAGGGGAATGGTATTTTCCCTTTTCTACTGATTTTGGTGGTACCGATCCAAAAAAGGAAACCCACTATAAATAGCGGGTTTTCGTCAGTTAATGCGGATCCGTTGTGTTTTTTCTTTCGATCCATTCCTCGTAAAAGTGACTGATGATCGCTTTTATTACCGCGTATGTCGGAATTGCGAACAGCAGACCGAGAAATCCGGCGAGACTTCCAGCTGCCAGAATCAAGGTGATGATGGTCAGTGGATGGATGCTGAGTGCTTTCCCCATAACATTCGGCGAAACAAAGTTGCCCTCTAATTGCTGGGCGATGATCGTGATGACAGCCACCCAGACCGCAAGGATAGGGTCTTGGAAAAAGGCCACTAATAACGCAGGAATGACCGCTAAGAATGGACCTACAAATGGAATGACATTCATGACCATGGCGAACAGAGACAGGGTCAGGGCATACCTCAAGTCGATAATCATATAACCGATCAATAGGAGAAGGCCGACGACGATGCTTACCGTCATTTGTCCAAGAATGAAGGCATTCAGCGTGTAGTCTACTGAACGAGCGAGCTTTTCAAAGCTTTTCGCTGCACGATCATTCAGAAATTTCTTGATGAACGGTACGAGCTTATCCCCATCCTTCAACATGAAGAAGAGGAAGAAAGGAATGAGGACAAGGGCGAAAACAAAGCCAATCAGACCGCTGACGAAGTTGATGATGACAGTCGGTGCCTCTTGAAGATAACCCTCTAAATTATCGACTACATTATTGATGGTGTTATCAAATTCACTTGGAATGATATCCTGGTTCTGCTGCCAGTAGGTGATTGTCTCACTGATCATGTCCGCCATTTCAGGAATATTGTCTACGAGCTTCGTGAATTGTTCCTGAGCAATCGGTGCAATGAAGCGGGCGATCAGAAAGCCAATGAATATGTAGAGAAGAAAGATCATCAAAATCCCAAGAATACGAGGCACCCGATATCTCTCCAGCAGCTGCAGGATCGGCCGTGAGATATAAAAGAGAATACCTCCTCCAATAAGAGGCACAGCGATAGCAGCAATATAGGTCAGGATCGGTTCAAAGAAAAACTGAATCTTATTCAATAACAATACTAACAACGAGAGTAAAATAGCCGTAACTATGACTTGGAACCAACGTTTATGAATCAATGGCGGACACACCTTTATGTAAGAGTTTAATCACTATGTTAAGAATACCAAAGTTTGGCGGTGAAGCAATACATTTACATATAAAGACCCTGGGAATAAACTGAATACAGAATAAGAATTTGGAGGGGATAGAATTGAAAAAAGAATTGTTGGAACGCTTTACTTCTTATGTACAAATGGATACCCAATCGGATGAGAGTAGTCCTGAAACACCATCTACGCAAAAGCAGTGGGATCTGGCTCATAAATTAGTGGAGGAACTAAGAGCGATGGGATTGGAGGAAGTGACTGTCGATGATCATGCGTATGTGATGGCGACGCTTCCTGCTAATACAGATAAAGAAGTCCCGGTCATTGGATTCCTTGCACATATCGATACAGCGACAGACTTTACTGGGGCTGGGGTGAAACCACAAGTTGTAGAAAAGTACGATGGCGGTCCGATTCGATTGAATGAAGATGTATGGCTCTCACCAGAATCGTTTCCGGAGCTTTCTTCATATAAAGGTCAGACATTGGTCACCACAGATGGGACAACACTTCTTGGAGCAGATAACAAAGCTGGAATTACAGAAATTATGACAGCTCTTCACCATATGATGGAACACCCGGAAATAAAACATGGCACCATCCGCGTCGCTTTCACTCCAGATGAGGAAATCGGCAGGGGACCTCATAAGTTCGATGTCTCCCGTTTCGGTGCTTCCTACGCGTATACGGTCGATGGCGGTCCATTGGGAGAGCTGCAATATGAAAGTTTCAATGCAGCAGCAGCTACAGTAACTTTTCATGGGCACAGTGTCCATCCGGGTACAGCTAAAAATAAAATGGTGAATGCAGCAAAGCTGGCTATCGCTTTTCAGGAAAAGCTTCCTCCGGAAGAAGCTCCCGAGCACACCGAGGAGTATGAAGGATTCTTCCATCTGCACAGTTTTACTGGGGATGTGGAGAAAGCTGAGTTGTCGTACTTGATTCGTGATCATGATAACGACGAATTTCAAAAGAAAAAAGATAAACTTAAGCACATAGCAGAAGAACTTCAGGAAATTCACGGAACCAATCGTGTGGAATTGAAGATAGAAGATCAATATTACAACATGGGTGATAAAATCAAACCTGTGAAACACATTGTTGATATCGCTCATGAAGCTATGGTGAATAAAGATATAAAGCCCCTTGTGAAACCAATTCGCGGTGGAACAGACGGTTCCCAGCTCTCTTATATGGGATTACCAACACCGAATCTATTCACCGGAGGAGAGAATTTTCACGGGAAGTATGAGTACATTTCACTCGAGAGTATGGTGAAATCCACAGAAGTCATCGTCGAAATCGCCCGGTTGTTTGAAGAAAAGGCTTAAAAAAGTCAAAAGGCGGGAATGTATCAAACGTCCGACCAATCCTGCATAAGGAAACCTTCCTGTTCTCATACTAACTTTATTCAATAAAGTGGGCAGGAAAGTCGTTGACAAAACATGGTGGCATGCTATGATTGAGAGTAGATGTAGCATTCCTAAAGGGGAGTAGCTGGGACAATAAAGTCGTCATTTCGGGAAACATTCCCCGGCTTTATTGGCAACGGAAGTTGTTAGCGAGACCTTTACCCACTGTGGTAAAGGTCTATTCTTTTTGGTCCTTACCATGATGGTGGGGACCATTTTTATTTAAAAAAGGAGAGAAAGAAATGGACGCTCAATTATTGATTGAATACGGCTGGGTGCTGATTGTCCTTGTAGGGTTAGAAGGAATTCTTGCAGCTGATAACGCCCTTGTCCTTGCAATCATGGTCAAACACCTGCCGGAAGAGAAGAGAAAAAAGGCGCTATTCTATGGTTTAGCGGGAGCATTTATACTTAGATTCGGATCGTTGTTCATCATTTCCTTCCTTGTGGACGTATGGCAGGTGCAGGCTTTAGGTGCCGCATACTTATTGTTTATATCGGCTAAACACCTCTTTGATAAGTGGAAATCCAAAGGGGACGATGAGGAAGAAGAAGTCGATGAGAATCCGGAGAATCAGCGAGGAAAAGGGTTCTGGGCTACGGTATTGAAAGTGGAGCTTGCAGACTTGGCTTTTGCCGTCGATTCGATACTGGCGGCTGTGGCACTCGCTGTGGCACTGCCTGAAACAGACCTACCGGAAGTCGGAAGCCTTGATGGGGCTCAGTTCGCTGTTATCCTGGCCGGTGGGATGATCGGGATCATTATCATGCGTTTTGCAGCGAATGTGTTCGTGAAGCTGTTGAAATCCCGCCCGGGCTTAGAAATTGCTGCTTTCGTCATCGTCGGCTGGGTTGGTATTAAACTTGTCGTATCCACACTCGCCCACCCGAATGTTCAAATCCTTGATGAGCACTTTGCCCATTCGGCATTATGGAAAATCACCTTCTATGTGGTTCTAGTCATAATTGCCTTGCTGGGATGGTTCTTGTCCGATAAAAAGGAAGTAGAAGAAGAGTAAAAAAAGCTGCGGCAGGTGCCGCGGCTTTTTTCATGGGCAGAATCTTTTACTTTCTACGCATCCAAGTTAAGATGAAAGAAGAGGAAATCAATAAGGAGGGCCTTGGTATGGGAAAAGCTGTGCAACACCCATCTCAGCAGTTTCAATATATAAAGAATAGAATTCACATGCTTGATCAAGTCGTATCCAGCATGGATGAAGAGAATGTGGATATTGAAGATTTTAACCGTGTACTCGATATGATCGAGCAGCTGCAGGTGAAAATGTCCCGTTTTAAAAAAGATTGGGAAGAGAAGTCATGACCATCGATTGGAGTCCCATGACTCAATCGGAAGCAGAAGAAATCGCTACATGGAAATATCCAGAGCCTTATGATTTTTACGATATGACAGCTGATGAGGAAGACTACGAGATGTTTATACATCCGAAAAAGCGCAGCCCCCATACGTATAGTGCTAGAAGCGACGGCCGGCTGATCGGTTTCTTATCGGCGGACTTGAGTCACTATCCCACCGTCGATATCGGTCTTGGAATGCATCCGGAGGAAGCGGGCAAAGGGGAGGGGAAAGACTTTGTAGAGTCTTGTCTTGCTTTTATGAGAAGGAAGTACCAAGCGAAGTCCTTCACCCTGTCTGTCGCTGTGTTCAACCAGAGGGCAGTCACCGTTTATGACCGTGTAGGGTTTACGAAAAAGGAAACATTTATCCAGGCAACCAATGGAGGACATTTCGAATTTGTGTCTATGAAGAAAGAGTAAAGGAGAGTGAAAGCATGGCATTGCACCATTTTCATTTGAAGGCAGACTGGCCGGGCGGAAGAGATGAAGTCGGCTATATCGAATCAGAAAAATTGAAAACAAAAATATCCATTCCAAAAGAGATGGATGGACCGGACGTAGGAACAAATCCAGATGAAATGCTGCTTGGAGCAGCTGCTACCTGTTATATTATCAGCCTTGCAGCTATGATCGAACGGGCAGGTTTGCCGCTGAAGGAAATGGATATGGAGTCGGAAGGAATTGTGGATGTGACAGATGGGGTCTTCACTTATCAAAAGATCATTCATAGACCGAGGGTTGTGCTGCTGCAGGAAGCGGATGAGAGAGCTCTTTTGAAGCTTAACCGGCTGGTTGAAAAAGCAGAGAAGAGTTGTATGATTTCAAAAGCCATTCAGGGCAATGTTGAACTGGAAATGGATGCCAATACCAGTATCGATTCTGAATAATAAAAGGACGGTCCCTTCACTTGGGGCCGTCCTTTCGTGCCTACAGCTCTTCTTCCATCAAATAAACACGCGCTTCAAAAGGTTTGAGCGTGAACTGCTTATGATCCACATGATGGTCCACGATAAAATTGGATAAAATCATGTCCTCTTTATTTAACGAGTAGGGGGATTCAAAGGCAGCTGGCTGTTTCGTTAAGTTCGTAATGACGAGAGCTGTCTTCTGATTCAGCGTTCTTGTATAGGCATAAATCTGTGGGTGCTCCGAAATGATGAGTTCATACGTTCCATAGGTGAACAAGTCGTACTTTTTCTTCAGCTCAATCATTTTCTTGTAGTGAGACAAGATCGAATGAGGGTCGTTTTCCTGGTCTGCCACATTGATCTCTGTGTAATTTGGATTGATTTTCATCCAAGGCGTCCCTGTCGTGAATCCGGCATTTTCGCCGTGATTCCAATGCATAGGCGTCCGGCTGTTGTCTCTGGATGTATTCCACAGGATTTGCATGATTTCTTCATGGTCCATTCCCTGTTCCTTTTTCGTTTTGTACAAGTTTTTAGCTGCCACATCATCATAGTCTTCAATAGAAGGGAAGGCCATGTTGGTCATGCCAATTTCCTGACCTTGATAGATGTAGGGCGTGCCCTGCATAAAGAAATACATTGTGCCAATGGAAGTCGCACTTTCACGCCAATAGACTTCGTCATCTCCCCATGTAGACACAACACGAGCTTTATCATGATTTTCTACGAACAAGGCGTTCCATCCATCATCTTCTAATGCCTTCTGCCAGCGGGTGAGCACTTTTTTCAATCCTGGGATATCTAATTGCTGTTCTGCATCCTGATCCCAAAGGTCCAAGTGCTCGAATTGAAAAATCATGTCCATCTTGCCATGATCCCCGACCCAGCGATCGGCCTCTTCGGCACGGACGCCGTTCGCCTCACCTACCGTTAACACATCATAATTACTGTAGGTTTCATCTTTGAACTCCTGTAAAAATTCATGAATGCCTTCCTGGTTCATGTGCATATCGAAAGAAGAAACATACGCTTCTTTTTTTGGATTCGGCATATCCGGAAAATTCGGCCGCTTCTTAATATGACTGATGGCATCAATGCGGAAACCGTCAATCCCTTTTTCGAGCCACCAATTGACCGTCTCATAAAGTGTTTGCCGGACTTCGGGATTTTCCCAGTTTAAATCCGGCTGCTTTTTAGAGAAGACGTGTAAATAATATTGATCGGTCTTTTCATCGTATTCCCAGGCAGAACCTTCGAAAATGCTTTCCCAGTTGTTCGGCTCTGCTCCATTTTTACCATCCCGCCAAATGTACCAGTCCCGTTTCGGATGATCTTTTGAACTTCTCGATTCAATGAACCATGGATGCTCGTCACTCGTATGGTTGAGAACAAGATCGATGATCAATTTCATGTCCCGTTTGTGCACTTCTTTGAGCAGCTGGTCGAAATCTTCCATCGTCCCGAACTCTTCGAGAATATCCTGATAATCCGAGATGTCATATCCATTATCGTCTTTAGGAGACTTATACATCGGGCAGATCCAAATGAAATCAATGCCCATTTCTTTCAAGTAATCCAACCGGTTGATCATACCTTGAAGATCACCGATTCCGTCCCCGTTTGAATCCTGAAAACTGCGCGGATAGACCTGGTATCCTACAGCCTCTTTCCACCATACACGTTCCATAGTATCCCCTCATTTCGCTTCGTTTGTAGAACTATACCCTGAATAGATGCAATCGATTGCGCCTTTATGAAAAGGCTCTGTTAAAGTTTAGTGTTGATAGTACTGCAAAAAAGGAACTTCCAATTTCATGGAAGTTTCTCATTTTTATAGTTGGCTTATTCAACGAAAGCTCCCTTTTCTTGAAGACTCAGCTTCGAGATGTTTGTGTGATTCTAGGGGCTCCGGGAAAAGGTGCGCTTTCCATGGGGCGGGCGGTGAGACTCCTCAGGCTACGCCTTCCGGGGTCTCACCTGTCCCACACGTCCCATAGGAGTCTCACCGTTTTCCTCCGCCCCCTTTCCCTTATAAGTGTCTCGAAGCCACTTTAAAAAGGGTGAGCTTGAATGGTTGAGGTTCGAACATCTTTATGGATTCGTAAGTTTCCCATTCTTCTCCCCTAGACGGGCAGATCATACGTAGTATCAAGCATTTGCGTATGCTAAACGTTCATGCGGTAGAGATTATATCATTCCCTTCTCTTACCCATACAGCTGATTTTTTAAGTAGTGGTTTCGAGACACTTATATGGCAAAGGGGCGGAGGGGAATGGCGAGACTCCTGCGGGAAGAGAGTGCTTGGTGAGACCCCGCAGGACGTAGTCCGAGGAGGCTCACCGCGCTCCCGCGGAAAGCGAGCTATTCCCCGTAGCCCCATCCACTCAAAAAACATCTCGAAATCAAGTCTTCAAGAATCCTGCCATTTAGTGAAAGACTCCGTTTCGTAATAATTCAACAAGATTACATGGTTGGGATGAAAAAAGAAAAACTTGATGGCTTTCAAGTCTCGGATAATAAATCGCTTTTATTCAATGACCAGTAGGTTGTGCAAACGTTTTCCTGATGAGGTCTATATTAGCGGATTTCGTGTTTTTTTACAATAGAGATTCTGTAGGTGGGAGGAGAGCTTTGAATTGCACTTCCACTCTATATCCGATATGATTTATATTGTAATAGAAAATTGAATAGCGAAAACCTTCGGGGTCGGGTGAAAATCCCAGCCGGCGGTAATGAGCATATGCTCTGAGCCCGCGACGGAGAATCAGTGTTAGGCACGGTTCTCCCTGATTTGGTGGAATTCCAAAGCCGACAGTTAAAGTCTGGATGGGAGAAGGTTGAAGGAACGTAAAGGTACAAAAGTTCAATACACGTGTACCCTTTTTTGGAGTATGCGATTTACGTCCATAAGACCCTGGAGAAGTATGTCTTCTTCAGGGTCTTTTTTGTTTTCCTTAATGTTGAAAAGGGCGGTGTGAAGAATGAATAGGGATGAAAAATTCATGCGGATGGCCGTGGATATGGCAGGTGCGACAGCTGGACAAACGAGTCCGAACCCTTCCGTTGCTGCTATTGTAGTGAAACATAATCAAGTTGTAGGTGTCGGTGTCCACGTTAAAGCAGGTGAGGCACATGCCGAAGTTCATGCGCTCCGTATGGCTGGTGAAAAGGCAGAGGGGGCAGAAATCTTTGTGACTCTTGAGCCATGCAGCCACCATGGGCAGACCCCCCCATGTGCAGAAGCGGTCATCGCTGCTGGTATTAAACGAGTCGTAATCGCATCCAATGACCCCAACCCAAAAGTTTCCGGTCGAGGAATACGGATGATGAGGGAACAGGGCCTGGAAGTGAAGACAGATGTACTGAAAGACGAAGCCGATGAAATCAACCGAAGCTTTTTTCACTACATTCAACAAAAAGAACCCTATATCCGTTTGAAAACTGCCATGAGCCTGGATGGGAAAATTGCAACGTCTACGGGTGAAAGCCAATGGATCACGGGTCCTGAGGCAAGGAAGGACGGACATCAATATCGTCATTTATCAGACGCGATATTAGTAGGAATCAACACGGTATTGGTAGACAATCCGAAACTTACGACGCGTATTGAGGGGGAAGGAAGCCACCCGATCCGGGTCATCCTCGATACCGATCTCAGAATTCCGCCGTCTTCCCAGCTGCTTCAGGATGATTCTGCGCCTACATGGATTTTTGCAGGAAAGCATGTGAAGGCTGAGCATATGGAGCTTCTCAAACAAAAAGAGCATGTCCACATTATTCCGCTGAGCGGAGAGGAAATTACAATCGAAGAAGTCCTTCAATATTTAGGAGCAAAAAAAGTAACTTCTCTCCTTGTTGAAGGAGGCTCTACCGTTGCGGATGCTTTTGTCCGGGCTGGAAAAGTGGATGAAATCATTACCTATATTGCTCCGAAACTAATTGGCGGCAAAGAAGCCTTAACACCTGTGGGAGGGAAAGGGATTGAGCATTTAAAAAATGTAAGATCCTTTGATATCGTTTCTTCTGAAAAATTGGGGGACGATATGAAAATCGTATCCGTTAAAAAAGGAGAATTTTAATGTTTACCGGGATTGTTGAAGAAATAGGAATGTTAAAGTCAGTGAAAAATAAGACAGAAGCACTCGAAGTGAACATTACAGCGGAAAAAGTCTTAACAGATGTTCAACTCGGTGACAGCATTTCCGTCAATGGTGTCTGTCTGACTGTAACGAATTATACCGACCGCACCGTCTCGTTTGATGTAATGCCGGAAACCTACAGGGCTACTAACATTCATGAGTTGAAGCAGGGCGACCCTGTGAATTTAGAGCGTGCTATGGCTGCAGGCGGCCGTTTTGGCGGGCATTTAGTTTCCGGCCACATCGATGGGACAGGTAAAATCGTATCCAAAAAGCCGGAATCCAATGCCGTATACTATGAAATAGAATTACCAGGAGATTTAATCGAATACTTCGTATACAAAGGGTCTATTGCTGTGGATGGTACCTCATTGACCGTGTTCGGGGTAAGCGATACCGGTGTGACGATTTCCCTGATTCCTCATACGATGGAGCACACGGTGCTCGGAGCGAAAGGACCTGGGGAGAGCGTCAATATTGAGTGCGACATGATCGGAAAGTATGTGGCTCATTTTCTGAGCGGACAAAATAAAGAGAAGCCGGAGTCAGGCCTGAGCAGGCAGTTCCTGTCAGATAACGGCTTTGCATAAGAGGGTGGAACAATGTTTGATTCAGTGGAAAAAGCGATAGAAGAATTAAAACAAGGAAAACTCGTCATCGTTTGTGACGATGAAGATCGGGAGAATGAAGGGGATCTGATCGGGATTGCTGAATATGCCTCAGCCGAAATGATCAATTTCATGATCAAGCACGGCCGCGGGCTTGTCTGTGCCCCGGTCACTAATGAGCTTGCCGAGGATTTAGAGCTCGTGCCGATGGTGGATAATAATTCAGATCCCAACCAGACGGCTTTTACTGTAAGTATCGATCATAAAGATACAACTACAGGCATATCTGCTGATGAACGGGCATTGACCATAAAGGAAATGTTGAATCCTGAAACGACAGCTGCAGATTTCCAGAAGCCTGGACATATCTTCCCTCTCATTGCGAAGGAAGGCGGTGTTCTAAGACGGACCGGTCATACGGAAGCCGCTGTAGATCTCGCCGTACTTTCCGGAGCGCGCCCTGCTGGAGTCATTTGTGAAATCATCAAAGACGATGGAACAATGGCACGCGTACCGGATTTAAGAAAGATGGCGGATGAATTCGATCTACCAATGATCACGATCGCAGACCTCATTCAGTATCGTCATAAAAAAGAAAACCACGTCACTCGTGAAGTTGAAGTGCAAATGCCGACAGAATACGGCGACTTCCACGCCGTCGGTTTTTCCAATGATATAGACTTTAAAGATCATGTCGCCCTTGTTAAAGGAGAAATCAATCCGGATGAGCCTACGCTGGTCCGAGTTCATTCTGAGTGTCTGACAGGAGATGTATTCGGCTCCTATCGCTGTGACTGCGGACCGCAGCTTCACAACGCTCTCAGACAGATTTCCGAAAATGGCAGCGGCGTCCTGTTATACATGCGTCAGGAAGGCCGGGGCATTGGTTTAATGAATAAACTGCAGGCTTATAAGCTCCAGGAAGAAGGTCTGGATACAGTCGAAGCTAACGAAAAATTAGGGTTCGGTCCTGATCTTAGAGATTACGGCGTAGGTGCACAAATCTTGAAAGATCTCGGAATCACGAAACTGCGTCTGCTTACGAACAACCCTAAGAAAATATCCGGGTTAGGGGGCTTCGGTCTCGAAGTTGTCGAGCGTGTACCGATCCAAATGGAATCCAGAGTAGAAAATGAAAAATATTTAAGAACAAAACAATCAAAAATGGGACACCTATTTCACTATTAGAAGGGATGAGGAACATATGGTTAAAACAATCGAAGGAAATCTCGTAGGTACTGGATTGAAAGTAGGCATCGTCGTCGGACGTTTCAATGATTTTATTACAGGCAAATTGTATGAGGGAGCTGTGGATGCATTCAAGCGTCACGGAGTAGAATTGAATGACGTTGAAGTCGCGCACGTACCAGGAGCTTTTGAAATTCCATTAGTTGCAAGTAAAATGGCAAACTCCGGGAAGTACGATGCAGTCGTTACCCTCGGAGCAGTCATACGAGGATCCACCCCGCATTTTGACTATGTATGCAGCGAAGCAGCAAAAGGAGTTTCTCAAGCCGCTCAACAAAGTGGAATTCCAGTCATCTTTGGAGTCATCACCACCGACACCATTGAGCAGGCCATCGAACGTGCAGGAACGAAAGCAGGAAACAAAGGCTGGGAAGCCGCAACAGCAGCGATCGAAATGGCTACTCTCCTGAAAAACTTCGAATAAATGATATCGAGCTGACCATAGCCATGGTCAGCTCTTTTTAGCGGAAAACCATCTGACATGAGAGGGGTCTCTGCTTGGCTCGCGCAAAAGGGGCCTCGAGTTGCGCGAAAGCGATCCGAGAAAGAGCAGATGTTAGCTGTCCACTTGTGGATAAATGCCGGTTCTTTAGTTTATGTCCACAAGGAAAAAGGAAGGATAAGGAGTGAAGGAGGGGGAACGATGACAAGGAGAGCAGTATGGTTCAGGAGAGATTTAAGGTTCAATGATCACACCGCCTTGGCAAAGGCGCTGGAACATACAAAAGAGGATGACGGCATCGTGCTGTTTTTTCATATACACCCATCATTGAATGAATCCTTTACACCCAGGCATGATTACTTTTTTCAAACCTTGGAAAGTCTCGTGAAGCGGGCGGAGGAAACGGAGGCTCCTTTGCATTTTATACATGGAGACACGGAGGAAGCCTTTCAACATTTGATTGATGAAGTTGGGGTCGAGTCTGTGTATTTCAATAGAGATGAGGTCGGGTTTGGGAAGGTGCGGGATGAGTCCGTCACTGATTATTTAAAAGGTCAGGACATAGAAGTCTTTTCTTATATCGATCATCATCTTCACGGGGCTGGTGAAGTGGAAAAGAAGGACAGTGGCTTTTATAAAGTATTTTCTCCATACCTTAAGATGTGGAAGAAGCTTCAAAAGCCTGCGGTTCAACGGGTGGATCTTGATAAATTATCACGTGTCTCGCTGGATGAGCGCAAGTCTTTCCTGGATGGGCAGGAAGCCTATGATGCTTTGATAGGGAAAACGGCAGGGAATTATGATGGTATCGGAGAAGAAGATGCTCTTACTCGGCTGGAGCATTTCCTTGATGAGGACATTTATGATTATGATGAGCGCAGGGATTTTCCAGCGGTCGATGGGACGAGCCTTATGTCCCGGTTCCTCCGTACGGGAGCGATTTCGATCCGAACGGTTTATCATAAGATTGAGGAGGACGTGGATTTTAGAAAAAATACGTCCGGGGTGGATACTTACATTTCCGAACTAGCATGGCGGGATTTTTATAATATGATTTACCACAATTACCCGGAATCCGATGATAAAGAAATGGTCGAGAAATACAGGGGACTTCCGTGGAATGACGATGAAGATGTTTTTCAGAAATGGAAAGAAGGTCAAACAGGATTTCCGCTCATCGATGCTGCCATGCGTCAGCTGAATGAAACAGGATGGATGCATAACCGCCTTCGGATGGCTGTAGCTTCTTTTTTAACGAAGGATTTATTAATGGACTGGCGGAGAGGAGAACGGTATTTTTCCGAACGTCTGGTCGATTATGATCCAGCTTCCAATATTGGCGGATGGCAGTGGGCGGCTTCTACAGGCACTGACCCGGTCCCATATTTTCGTGTCTTCAATCCAACACGGCAGTCGGAACGGTTCGACCCTCATGGACGATTTATAAAAGAATGGCTTCCTGAGTTGGAGAATGTAGAGAAAAAGCACATTCACGCCCCTTCCAATATGACAGAAGCAGAGCAGAAAAAGGCGAGCTGTATCATTGGAGAGGATTACCCAGAACCGATGGTCGATCATAAAACGATGAGGGAACGAGCCATTGAAATGTTTAAAGATAACAAGGAATGATCGTGCATAATAGATGCAATCACAAACTTACAGATTAGGTGGAGGGATATACATTGAATAAACATCAAAAGCAATTAGAGAAGTATGCCGATCTAGCACTGAAAAAAGGGGTGAACTTACAGAGGGGACAAGGATTGATCATCAATGCCCCTATTGAAGCAGCGGAACTTGTGCGGACAATATCTGCGAAAGCGTATGGGAGAGGGGCGAAGAATGTCCATCTTGAATGGAGCGATGAGGTTCTCAGTTTTATGAAAATGAAAAATGCTCCTATGGAAGTGCTCGAGAATTTTCCGAAGTGGAAAGCAGAGGGTTTGGAGGAAATGGTGAAAGATGACTATGCCCTTTTGTCCATTTACGGGCCGAATCCTGATTTATTCAAGGGTGTTGACTCAGAGCGTATTGCCAAAGCGAACAAAGCAAGTGGGGAAGCCTTGACGAAGTATAGAGACTTTATCATGAATGATAAAGTCACCTGGTCAATCATTGCCTACCCTCAGGAAGCCTGGGCACAAAAAGTATTTCCGGATGATTCCAAAGAACGTGCGCAAGCCAAAATGTGGGAGCAGATTTTCCATATCACCCGGATTGATCAGGATGATCCGATTCAAGCCTGGGAAGAACACAACGAAAAACTTCGCAAAGCTCGTGAATTTCTGAATCAGAAGCAATATAAGAAACTTCATTATAAAGCACCTGGTACAGAGCTATCCATCGAACTTGTCCACAACCATGTATGGCACGGCGGGTCGACGACTTCTGAAAAAGGTGTGGAGTTTAATCCGAACATCCCGACAGAAGAAGTATTCACTATGCCTCATAAAACCGGCGTTCAGGGCCAGGTGACGAGTACGAAACCACTCAATTATGGAGGCAATCTTATCGAGAATTTCACCCTCACTTTTGAAAATGGGAAAGTGGTCGACTATCAAGCAGAATCGGGCGAAGAAACGTTGAAGCACCTGCTTGAGAGTGATGACGGAGCTAAACGCCTGGGAGAAGTAGCCCTCGTTCCGAACGAATCACCGATTTCAAAGTCAGGGCACATTTTCTACAACACCCTGTATGATGAAAATGCTTCCTGTCACCTTGCTCTCGGTAAAGCCTATCCTACCAATATTCGCGGGGGATCATCTTTCAATAAGGAACAAATGGATTCTCACGGGGTGAACGACAGTCTTATCCATGAAGACTTTATGATGGGGTCGTCAGAATTGGATATTGACGGGGAAACCAAAGAAGGAAATTTTGAGCCGATTTTCCGAAAAGGGTCATGGGCTATCCGATTTGAATAATTCATGTAGAGGCATCCATACGGGGTGCCTCTTTTTTAGAAAGGCACTGTTAAAGTTCAGTGTTGATATTTGCATCAACGGATCGCAGGGACAATGAATGATAGGATGGTAAAAGCGAATTTATTTCCAAGTGTCAAAACCTTTAGATGATCTCCTTTCACGATCCAACCATTGATTCTTGTTGGATTATTATTTCAAAACGGAGTTTTTCGCTATAGGGCAGGATTGTTGAAGACTTGATTTCGAGACTTCTGTGTTGTGGATAGGGGCTGTGGGGAATGACTCGCTTTCCGCGGGAGCGCGGTGAGCCTCCTCGGACTACGTCCTGCGGGGTCTCACCAAGCACTCTCTTCCCGCAGGAGTCTCGCCATTCCCCTTCGCCCTTTGCCATATAAGTGTCTCGAAACCACTACTTGAAAAATCAGCTTGTATGGGTAAGAGAAGGGAATGATATCATCTCTACCCCATGAACGTTTAGCATACGCAAATGCTTGATACTACGTATGATCTGCCCGTCTAGGGGAGAAGAATGGGAAACTTACGAATCCATAAAGATGTTCGAACCTCAACCATTCAAGCTCACCCTTTTTAAAGTGGCTTCGAGACACTTATAAGGGAAAGGGGGCGGAGGGAAACGGTGAGACTCCTATGGGACGTGTGGGACAGGTGAGACCCCGGAAGGCGTAGCCTGAGGAGGCTCACCGCCCGCCCCATGGAAAGCGAACCTTTTCCCGGAGCCCCTAGAATCACACAAACATCTCGAAGCTGAGTCTTCAAGAAAAGGGAGCTTTCGTTGAATAAGCCAAATATAAAAATGGAAGTTCCTTTTTTGCAGTACTATCAACACTAAACTTTAACAGAGCCTTTAGAAATATACATAACAAAAGATAACAATCGGTTTACAGATGGTTTAAAAATGAATAAAAACGTCTTAAAAAGCTAACAAATGTGGTAAATAAGAGATAGAGGACTAATCGATAATGAAGGGTGAGACAACATGAAACGTGATGCCTTTTTTGATAATGCCAAACTCGTACTAATCTTTCTTGTCGTCTTTGGTCATATCATCCAGCCGTTCACGGATGGATCAAGGCCGATGTACACATTATATACTTGGATTTATACATTCCACATGCCTGCCTTTATCTTTCTTGCCGGCTTTTTTGCAAAAGGTTCGGGAGAGAAAGATTATATTTTACAACTGGCTAAGAAGCTAATTCTGCCCTATCTTATTTTCCAACTCGTGTATACAGGCTATTACTTTTTCATAGGAAAAGGGGCGACCTTGAGTGGGATCTTCTATCCTCACTGGTCTCTTTGGTTCCTATTCAGTCTGTTCTGCTGGCATATTCTGCTCTATTGGTTCAAAAAGATACCACCGTTCCTTGGAGTGGCCATCGCCGTACAAATCGGAGTGCTGGTCGGTTATTTCAGTGATATCGGTCACCACTTCAGTTTGTCACGGACATTTGTTTTCTTCCCATTCTTCCTGGCCGGTTATTGGTTGACGAAAGAACATGTCCACAAATGGAGATCACGCCGCGTGAAAGAAGCGAGTCTTGTAGTCATGGCGGTTGTAGCTTCACTGATTGCTTTGTTCCCGGAATTCAGTTCCGGGTGGCTGCTTGGTTCTAAATCCTATGAGGTTCTGGGAAGCCCTGAAATGGGAGGTGTCTTCCGACTAGGGGTTTATGTACTGGCTGCTCTCATGACGATTAGTGTATTTGCATGGATTCCAAATACCGAGTACCGTTTGACCTATCTTGGTGGAAGAACCCTTTATGTTTATCTGCTTCACGGATTCTTCATCCAATTTTTCCGCCAGGCGGACTGGTTTAAAGTGGATCACGTGTTCGATCTGCTCGGTCTTGCCATCGTGGCTGGTGCCATCGTATACGTGCTGTCGAGCCGTATCATACGAACGCTTACGCAGCCATTCATTGAAGGGCGCATCCAGCTTCTGAAGAGATGGTGGTCCCAAAATAATCAGAAAGACTCTTCTTTACAATCCTAAGCAGGGATTTCCTCCTTCAAACCGAATAGGATGGGGAGAAGGAGGAATCATCCAATGAGAATCGTATCGCTGAAGGATTGCTCGTATGAAGATGCTCTTTCCTGTTGGAATGCAAGCTTTCAAGATTATCCCGTAAACATCCAAATGGAATGGGATAGCTTTATGAAGATGATGGTTTCTAAACGTTTGCCCCCGTCTCTTTCATTTATGGCTTTCGAAGACCATCGCCCTGTCGGAATTATTTTGAATGGCATTCAGGAAATTGATGGTGTGAAAACCGCATACAACGGAGGCACGGCTGTGCATCCTTCCTATCGAAAAAGAGGAGTAGGACGATTATTGGTCCACTCCTCTTTAGCTATGTACGAAAAAGAAGAGGTGGAGGAAGCTCGGTTGGAAGCCATTGCTGACAATCGATCCGCGATTGCTTTGTATGAATCGTATGGATATGTAGTGATCGATCATTTGCATATTATGAAAGCTGCCGGAGGTAAGTCGGCCGGTCTGAGCCGGTTTCGGTTAGAACCGGTGGACGAGCAAGTGTGGAACGAGGGCGCCCGGAGAGAAAAGTATCCATGGCAGAACCAGCCCTTCGCTGTTGATCAAGGAACGTATTATAGCGTGTTAGAGGGACAGACGATAATCGGTGGATTGCTGGTCTCCCGTAATCAAAAAGGAGACATTCTCCTGTTTCAAATGCAAACAGAAAACAAAGGAAAAGAATGTTTAACCGCTCTCTGCAACGAGTTCTCTTTCTCTGTGATCACCGCTTTTAACATTCCACAAAAGAGCGCGGCGTACCAGGCATTACACCAAGAGGGTTTCAAGACGGTGTTAAAGCAGGTGTGGATGAAAAAAGGGTGGGATTGAATCGGCACCGCTAGTAAACAATAGGGGGGAAATAGACAAGGAGGTTACTATTCATGGATCAAAAAATATTGATGATTGTAACGAACGCTGATCGATTGGATCGCACCCATGAAACAGGACTTTGGCTGCAGGAATTCGTTGAGCCCGCCACTGAATTTAAAGAAGCGGGTTATGAAATAGTAGCTGCTAGTCCTGGAGGGGGGCGTCCTCCGATCGATCCGAATAGTTACAGTAACGAACTTCCGAAGGTATGGGACGGGGTTATGCTGCCGATAGATCAAACGATTCCTTTAAAAGAAGTCGACCCTACAGAATTTTCCGGTATTTTTTTGTGTGGAGGCCACGGCACGATGGTCGACTTTCCTGAAAATGAAGACCTCGAAGAGCTGCTGCGTCACTTCTTAACCGAAGGGAAAGTGATTGGAGCGGTTTGCCATGGACCTGCCGGGTTATTAGGAATGGAAGATCACAATGGCCAGCCCCTTGTAGAAGGGAAGAAAATAACTGGATTCACCAATGAAGAAGAAATCGAGACAAACCTTGACTCTGTGGTCCCCTTCATGCTTGAGGATAAATTAAAAGAAGCCGGAGCTGAATTCATAGCTGGGGAAGCCTATTCCGATCACGTTATCACTGACGAACCATTTGTAACCGGACAAAATCCCCAATCCAGCCTAACAACTGCCCAAAAAATGCTCCAACTTCTAAAAAACCGCTAAGCCATCCAAAGCTTAGCGGTTTTTTGTATGATGAACTATATCGGATCTATGAATGATGACCTCCTCCTTTCAGGGTTTGATAATGGGCAAGAAAGGCTTACATCTGGCAAAAACAAAAAGCACTCCCTCTACGGAGGAAGTGCTCTTCATTAAAACAATAGATGCGCGATCAAAGTGATGATCGGCAGTGTAATGATCGTTCTCAGAAGGAAAATAATGAACAAGTCTTTCATGTTGACAGGAACTTTCGATCCGAGCAGCAATCCACCAACTTCGGACATATAAATCAACTGAGTGACCGATAAAGACGCGATAATAAAACGCGTCATTTCACTTTCAATCGACGAACCGATAATCGCAGGCAGGAACATGTCGGCGAAACCAACAAGAATCGTTTCCGATGCTTCCTGTGCATATGGAACCTGCATCAGTTCAAGCAGTGGTATGAAAGGCATACCGATCCATGTGAAAAATGGTGTGAATTCGGCAATCACAAGAGCAATTGTACCGAGTGCCATAACAATGGGAGCCACTCCCATCCACATATCAAGAATATTCTTCGCACCCTGCTGGAGGAAGCTTGAAACGCCACTAGCTTTGCTGCCTTGTTCCACAGCCTTCGTATATCCATAAGTGAAGATATTGTGGTGATCCGGAACATCTTCTTTTTGGTCGCTTGGCTCCTCTGTCACATACGTGTCCGCTTTGCGGGAAAGAGGCGGGATTCTCGGCATAATCAACGCAGCGATGAAGCCTGCGATAGCTACGGTCAAGTAAAACTGGCCGAACATATCGCCGAGACCAACTTCCTGAATCACGACCAGGCTGAATGTGATCGAAACAACGGAAAAGGTTGTCCCAATGACAGCAGCTTCCCGTTTCGTATAATATCCTTCTTCATACTGTTTACTTGTAAGCAGGACACCGATGGTTCCATCTCCCAGCCATGAGGCTAAGGAATCGATGGACGAACGTCCCGGCAGTCGGAAAAGGGGACGCATGATTTTTGTTAGGATGACTCCAAAAAGTTCAAGAAGCCCGTAATTCAAAAGCAAGGGCAGAAACAGCCCGGCAAAGAGAAATACGGCAAAAAGAACATGAAGGAGTGAATCCAGGAGGAGACCTCCTGTGTTTGCGCTGATGATTGCTTCCGGTCCGATTTGGAAATAGACCATGATGGCAAAAATCATACCTAAAAGGCGGGTAACTACCCATACGGGTGGGACATTAAATAGAGACTGGAAAAAAGGTGAACCTTTCAAAGCTTCTTTTCCAGCAGCTTTAGCTATGAGTGTCCCAATAGCTGTGATCGTGATGATAATCATCATGATCATGGATAAATAGTCGGCAAGCCATGTTTCCACCCAGCCGGCTAAAATAGCGATGGGGATCGTAACGGCCCCGTCCTCACCGAAGATCGGAAACATGAATAGGAATATTCCGATCAAGGATGGAATGATGAACTTTAAATGGGAAGATGTATTGAAGTCTTTCGCTCTCATCCAAAATCTCTCCTGACGTCGTCTGTTTTATTTATAAATACGGAAGAATAATTATGCAACACTATTTATTCTATTACTTTTTCCGTCAAAAACCAATAGGAAATTTGTAGATAATGTGCAGCTCGTGTTTACGCCTGTTAAAAATGAGGAACCTTGGCTAATACTTGTATTTGTAGGAAAGGGGTGAAGGACATGCGGGAATTCCCTGTACCAAAGGTCGTCGTCAGTCGTTGTTTAGAGTTTGCAGAAGTGCGGTTCAATGGAGCTGTTATTCCTGACAAAGCGGTTCAACGTATGGTGAATCATGTAGAATTCATACCCGTCTGCCCGGAAGTGGAAATCGGGCTTGGCGTACCGCGAGATGTTATTCGTATTATTGAAGGGGAAGAAGAACAGCTTGTACAGCCAAAAACAGGGGAGAACCTTACCCGGACAATGAAGCAATTCTCCGAAGGTTTCCTCGACTGGTTGAAGGATGATGTCGATGGCTTTCTTTTGAAAAACCGTTCGCCCACATGCGGCATGCAAGATGTGAAAGTTTATCACAGGGAAGGCAATTCCCAGGTGGTAGGCAAGACCACCGGGTTCTTTGCAAAAGAAATTCTTCATCGTCATGGAGGACTGGCTATTGAAGAAGAGGGAAGAATGAAGAATTTCACCTTAAGACACCATTTCCTGACGAAGTTATTTACATTAGCAGACTTTCGCGATGTGAAGCAAACACGGGAGGTCAAACGTTTACAGAAATTCCACGCCCGTAACAAGTACCTTTTCATGTCCTATCACCCCGGTACATTGAAGCAAATGGGGAGGGTATTAGCCAACCACGATCATTTAGAGTACAAAGAGGTGGTGGCTGCTTATGAACCTCTCCTCCATAAACTTCTGGAAAGCCCGGCAAAGCCCAAGGCCCATGTGAACGTATGTCAGCATATTGCAGGATATTTCAAGAAGGAATTGTCCCAGGAAGAGAAAGCAAGCTTTCAACGTTTGGTGGAACAATACAAGGAAGAGAAAGTACCTTTGAGTGCGGTAATCAGTGTGTTGAATTGCTGGGTCGCCCGTTTCCAAAGTGGGTATCTCGAAGGACAGACGTACTTTCAACCTTATCCTCTTGAACTTGTAGAAATATCAGATTCAGGAAAAGGGAGGGCTTACTCTTGACCTTAACCAACGTACGTTTTTAAAATTCGGTCGACCTGTGATCCATACATTTCACCGAACAGGTTAAGGTGGACGAGCAGATAAAAAAGCTGATAGAGAGGTTTTGTATCCTGATAGTCGACAGGAAGTTCGAATTGAGACTGATATTCTTTCATGAAATCCGCAGGGAATCCTCCGAAAAGTTCAGTGAAGGCGAGTTCAAAGGCATGATCTCCATATAGAACAGATGGATCGATCAGAACAGGTTCGCCTGCTTTATCTGCGATCCAATTCCCACCCCATAAATCTCCATGCAGAAGAGAGGCTTTTGGATGGGCTGGAAGGAAGTCATGAAGCCGTTCGATGAGTTTTTCCAGCCGCTCTTTTCGTTTGCCTTTCATCGTGCCCCTAGTCATTCCTATGGAAAGCTGACTTCCCAGGCGATACTGGCTGTAATAATCCGTCCACGTTTCGCACCAATTATTAGGCTGATCCAATTCACCAACAAACGTAGGAGTCCCGAACCCAAATTTACTTTCTGTCGTTTGATGCATAAGAGCGAGGCGTTTGCCAAGAGACTGCTTCAGATTCCCTTGCTCGATCCATTCCATAACGAGGGTAGCTTTTTCCCCTTTTTCAGGGCTGTCATAATGATACACTTCCGGAACCCGGACCGTGCCGGTTTCTTTGATGCGCTGTAACCCCTCAGCTTCCGCCTGGAAAAAGTGTGGCGCTACGTGTTGATTGATTTTAATGAAGTAAGGTCGATTGTCTGTGTCTGCATAAAACGATTCATTGATATCACCACCGCTTACAGGTTGAATGATGCGGAGCGGTGATGTTTCCCCGATCTTCTGTAAAGTTTCACGGATAAATGATTCCATTCAATCTCTCCTTCATTTAATGGATCGTTGTGGAGATAGGCTCCATTGGCTTCATTTCTTTTTGATAGGCATGGATGGTATGGATCTCCTGAAAGCCGAAATGTTTGTACAAGTCTTCCGCTTGTTGATTTTCTATACGTACAGAGATGGTGACTACTTCTAATTCAAGAGCAAAGAAGGCATATTGCAGAGCATGGTGGATCAATTCTGTACCAATTCCGCTGTTACGGTAGTCCGCTGCTACGTTTACAAAGCAGATTTCCCCTTCATGATCCGGGATGATGGTTTCAAAATAAATGTATCCCCTTAACGCTCCATTCTGATGATATCCCCATAAAAAATGGTTTCCATTTGTGGCCAGATGCAGCATTTCCCGCGTTGTATAGTAAGCAGCGGCAGGGTGAATGTCATCAAGTGCTTTATAATCTTCCTCACTGAGCCGCACAATCGAATGATTTTTCACATCAGCCGCTTGGTAAGTCGATTTTTGGACGGCTAAGGTTCTTTCAATATTATACAATTCAAACCCATGTCTTTCTGAAAATGAAACAAGCGCTTGATTGGCAGCAAAACAGGCGACTTTCACAGCATCGAAATGCAGCTGCGCGGTTAATGAGGCCTTATCCCATAAACGCTCGATGACTTCTTCATGATCCTTGATGGCAAAGGGCCCCAGCAACCGGCAGAGCTTTTGTTCGAAAAAGGGTAGAAGGCCGAGGAAGCCAATCATTTCATCTCCTTCCCATGCTACATAGGCGAGAGGTTCTTTAAATTGCGTTAATGTCCAAATTTGTTCGAAAATCTCATTTTGTTCGGAGGCCATCCAGGCAACGAAATGATGGTCTTTTTCATTAACTTTGCAAAGCCATTCCGCTACGGTATGTAACTCTCTCACTTCTAATTCACGAATATGCATCGGATCACTCCTTTCTATCCTAAATTTTCACACAAGATTGAATGCAAGCGCAACTTTTATCCGTTTGTGAATGAGGGGACATCCTCTTCTTTCATTATTCACTCCTTCTAACATCAAAAGTTATGATTGATGAGAATCGGGGAAGGGAAGAATGAAGGACAGACGTGTGAAGGGGGAAGACAATGGGACATCGGTTGAAATACTTATCCATATACAGAATATCCATCATCGTTTGGATGGCTTTGAAATTCCTCATCCAAATCTTCTGGTTTGAAAAAAGACACCGGATTTGGGATGAGGATACCAAACGTAAGTGGGAGGAGATGTTGGCCAGACAGGCGGAGGAATATCGGAGCAAAGCCGTTTTATTAGGAGGACTCCTGATAAAATTCGGGCAGTTCCTAAGCTCAAGGGGAGACTTGCTTCCCCAATCCTTCATTAAAGAGTTGGAAGGGCTTGTGGATCGGGTGGAACCCATCCCTTTCCATTATTCCAGAGAGACAATCGAAAAAGACTGGAATGCTCCGCTCGATCAATATCTATCACATATAGATGAAGACTCTATTGCTTCAGCTTCAATTGGGGAAGTTTATAAAGCTTACTTGAAAGATGGGACACCAGTTGCGGTCAAAGTCCAGAGATACCGGGTAAGAGATACGTTTCGTATGGATTTCAAAGCATTGAAGATTGTATTCTGGATGCTTGATAAACTTACGGTATATGGAAAGAAAGCGGACCTTCCTGCTTTATATCGCGAAGTTGTACGTGTGATTAGCAATGAACTGGACTTTACGATGGAGCTGGAAAACGGCAACCACTTTAAGTAGAGGGTTTCAGAGTTTGAGAATGTCTACATTCCTGAATATTATTCCGATTTATCCACGAAGCGCGTACTCGTCATGGAATGGATTGAAGGAGCGAAAATAACCGATCTCTCATACATTAAGCACAATGGCATCGACAGAGAAGCGATTGCACGTACATTGTTCGATTTGTGCGTGGAGCAATTTTTATATGCCGGGATGTTTCATTCTGATCCTCACCCGGGAAACTTGATGCTGAAAGAAGATGGAACAGTTGTTGTAATCGATTTCGGAATGGTCGGAGAAATACGGAATGAGGATGCAAATTCCATCCGCAAAATGATTCAGGGCTTCATTTTGGACGATTATGATCGTGTCATCGAGTCCTTGCAGGAAATGGACTTTCTTCTCCCCAATGCAGATACGGAAAAGGTGAAAAAACTGTTGAAACAAACGACCGACATGTATTTGGATGGGAACTTTGACAAGTTGGATGCGCATATGATGAATGATATGCTGGGCGATTTACAGGAGTTTGTCAAAGAACAACCCATTCAACTCCCTGCTGATTACGCCTTTTTAGGACGTGCGACCTCCATTATTGTCGGAGTGCTTACAAGCGTTTATCCTCAAATCGATTTGATTCAATGGGGAAGGCCGGTAATCAAAGAGTGGATGTCAGGAGAAGATTCCAGTTACTCGCTGTATAAAGAAATAGCGAAAGAAACAGCGCGTCCATTGTTATCTCTTCCGAGAGCATTGATTGAATACCTGGAGGATGGAGATAAAGAGAGGGAATGGAAGAGCTATCATCAAAAAAATCATCTGTTTCATCAATATTATCTGTTCTATACAATCCTATCCCTGATCACTTTAGGGGCAGGCGCTGCAGCCCTTTATTATACAATTATTATCCCCGTGCTTCCGAGCTTATGGATGGGGGGGACTCTGTTAGGAATCGGTGTCCTTGGTTTTCTTGTAACTTCTGTGAATCACCTGAGGATGATTAAACGAATTCATCATACGAGGAGGAATGAAGGATGAGTGATTTATTGAAAAAAGGGTTTCACCTTGGGTTAGGTGCCGCCATTAGTGGAAAAGAACGATTTGAAAAAATGGTCAATGATATGGTGAAGCGAGGAGAAATCAGCCCCTCTCAAGCTAAAAACATGGTGAACAATTGGATGACTCATTGGATTTCGAAAGGGCAGAACAAAGATAAAGAATGGAATGAGCAGGCGAAAGCAAAATTTCAGGATCAAATGTCTGAGTTAGGATTTGTTTCAAAAGCAGAGTACGAACAATTAGAAGCCAGAATCGAGCGACTTGAAAACTTTCATGGTCGTTCATAAATGTTTCCGCTCCTGATGCTGTCAGGAGCTTTTTTTGTACTTTGTCATTGGAGCCATCCGGTCATGTTTCTGACGGAGCAAATCCTGGTAAGAGCACTATTCATAGAAAAGCATGAAACTTCAATCCATACTGTTCCTTCGTCGATGTTATCCGTGTGATGCTCAGACTTATCGTTTACGCTTTTTTTTGACACTCAAGTACCTGGCCCATAGTTCTAACTGCTGCGTTTTTTAATGACCTTGTATAGGAGGTACATGAGGGAAAAAACGAAAAACGCTGCCAGGATAAGGCTGATGTAGTAGGTAACGCCTTCTCCCATCCAATCCAGTGGAGTACCAGCCACAGGAGGACCATTCAAGTACAAATAATTGGTCTGGAAGTAGGTATTGAACAAGTAGATCAACACACTGTAGCCCATTAAGTAAAGGAAGGTTTCTACTAAATCGAACCACTTAATGTGCAGGTTGGACGTTACGATTAAGAAAAGTCCCGCCCATGAGATAGCCATATGGTGGAGAAAGAATTTCCAAAAGCGGAAGTGCTCGTATCCATGAGGGAGGTCAGGAGTAACCAAGGCGATAGCTGCAGGGAGAATACCTATGAAAAAAGTGATCTTTATGAGTTTCGGATGATTTGTGAGGAGGGCTGATGCAGCTGTGAGAGAAGCAATGCCACATAAATGGAGCGGGAGATGGGACCCCTCCATCCACAGACCGTGCATATAGGTCCATATTTGATAGCTGACTTCAGAGAGGATCAAAAGTGTGAAAAGTCCGATACGGACCATTTTATGAAAGAACGTAGAATGCTTCAAAGGGTGATGAAAGAACAAAATCGTTAGAGAAATAGTCGTGTAGATGAGGAGCATCCATTGATGGCTCGTCCCGAATGTAATGAACGTCTGGTCGATTTGTTCACTGAACCATGCTTCCATACCATTCAAACCTCCTAGAGATCGGTCGTGTCCTGTGCTATGATTCTACCATATCATTCGGAAGAAAAGAGGGTCGACATGAAGAAGGTCAACTGCTTCCGCTGCAAGCATTTCCGTACCACGTGGAACCCTGCATTTCCTCGAGCTTGTGCGGCCTATGGATTTAAATCGAAAGAAATCCCATCGGCCTATGTTTTGAAATCAACCGGTACAGAATGCTTGCAATTTGCTGAAAAAAATCAGAAAAAGAAGAAAAATCCAGCTGAAACCTCATCCATGATCGATTATCGACTGTAAATTAAATGAAATTTCAGAATATGTATTTACACTCGCTCATTCTGTGGTATGCTGATGAATATTTCAGTAAGCCGAAAACAAAAAGAACGGCTGAGAAGTTGAATGAGTGAGAGGAGTGGAGTAGGTATGGCAAGAGAACAATGGGGGACGAAGCTGGGCTTCATGCTGGCTGCGATGGGATCAGCTGTCGGACTCGGGAATATATGGAGGTTCTCCTTTGTTGCGGGTAATAATGGCGGAGGCGCCTTTTTGATCTTGTATTTATTATTCGTCCTATTGATCGGGGTCCCGCTGTTATTATCGGAAGTAAGCATTGGACGGAAGGCCGCAAGCGATGTTGTCGGTTCTTTTCAGAAACTGGCTCCTAAGACTCCGTGGTTTTTGACAGGATTCTTTGGTATCGCGAGTGCTTTTCTAATTTTAGGATTTTATGCTGTTGTAGCTGGCTGGGCGATCTTTTATTTCTGGAATTATTTGAATGGATCATTTTTTACATCGCCTGATGTCGGTTATGAAGGAGCATTTGGCCAATTTATCAGCCATTCCTGGCATCCGATTGCCTGGACGGCATTATTTATGGTTTTGACGATTGTCATCGTATTGAGCGGAGTGAAGAGAGGGATTGAAGCTGCGAATAAAATATTCATGCCTTTATTGGCGATCATTTTAATTGGACTTGCTTTCTTCAGTCTCTCATTAGATGGTGCTTCTGAAGGGTTGAAATTCTTATTCCGTCCGGACTGGACAGCTTTCAGTCAACCATCGATCTATATAGCAGCTTTAGGTCAAGCCTTTTTCTCCCTGAGTCTTGGAATGGGAGCTATGCTTACCTATGGCAGTTATTTGAGAAAAGAAAACAAGCTGCCGAGTGCCACACTTGGTATTGGTATTATGGATACTTTCTTCGCCGTTATTTCAGGCGTGGTCATATTCCCTGCCGTCTTTGCCTTTGGCATTGATCCAAGTTCAGGACCGCCGCTTGTTTTCATTACACTTCCAAGCATTTTTGAACAAATGCCGTTTGGAGGAATGATTGGTCTTGTCTTCTTCTTTGCGTTGATTTTGGCTTCCTTGTCATCTTCGGTATCGATCTTGGAAGTGCCGACGGCCTATTTCATGAGAGCCTTCGGCTGGACTCGGTTTGCAACAAGTGTGCTTGTTGGGTCCATCATGTTCGTATTGGGAATCGGTGTTTCCCTCGTCTTTGGGTTATGGTCAGGAATCACGCCGATTGGAGATTTGAATATCCTCGATTCGATGGACTACATCGCATCTAATATTCTGCTTCCACTTGGAGGTCTCTCAATGGCACTCCTCGTCGGCTGGTACTTCAAAAAATCCGAAGCGCTGGAATCTACGGATATGAAGAACGATGCAATCGGAAACATCTGGTTTATGATCGTTAAATTCGTGGCACCTGTTATGATCGTCTTAATTTTCCTCAATCAAATCGGCGTTATTTCGCTATAAGAACAAGAGGAGGACCCTGCAGCATGCAGGGTCCTTATTATTTTGCATTTGAACACTCGCGAAGTGGAAGGCTCTTAAAATCAATCCCTTGTTTTAAAGACTCCCCTCAAGATGCTTAAGACTAACAATCTTAAACATTTTATGAAACTGACGGGAAGGAAAGGACACGGATGAGGGGAACGTGTTAAACTACGACAGAGTACCATCTTT
The DNA here is from genome assembly GCF_056158545.1 of Halobacillus sp. ABR2_026. NCBI lineage: Bacteria > Bacillati > Bacillota > Bacilli > Caryophanales > Bacillaceae > Halobacillus > Halobacillus sp. ABR2_026. The sequence continues at coordinate 3,506,381 of NZ_JBSWTM010000001.1, read as the reverse complement.
TTATGGAAAAGGAGTAAACCATCTATGGCGATCACCAATCGAACGGTCTTGAAAAAGATGTCCAGTGAAATCCAGGAAGCGATGCTTCAACATGGAGATGAACAAAAGGTACGTGAACATGTACGTTCAGTGAAGCTGCTCGCGGACCTGCTTTTGGAAGAAGAATCAACTACACAAGATCAACCTTCTGGGGTACAGGAACCTACTGTTGAAGAAATCCGAAAAATGATGGGTGCTGAACAATCACAGCCTGTCCCATCAAAAGATAAAGAAACGAAAGTTGACCATGATGAGGCCAACGGACCTTCAATCTTTGATTTTTAAGGGGGATAAATAATGAAATTGTTTCTAATATTAGCTGTCATCAATGGATTCCTATCTGTTGCTTTAGGTGCATTCGGCGCTCATGGTCTCGAAGGGAAAGTTTCCGAAAAAGGCCTTGAGCAATGGGGCAAAGCGGTCGATTATCAAATGTTCCACACCATGGCTTTGTTTGTCACTGCATTATTAATGAGCAAAACCCAGACCGGCATGATGACAGGGGCGGGATGGTTTTTCTTGATCGGTATCCTGCTTTTTTCCGGAAGCCTTTATATATATGCGCCTACGGGGATTAAAACATTTGCTATGATCACGCCGCTCGGTGGACTGTCATTTTTGATCGGCTGGATTTTGCTTGGTTATGCAGTCATTAAATATATTTAAACTTAGAAATAAAGGATCGTTGTGAAAAACAGAACGATAACGGCCCTCATCAGCTGGATGATGGCATTAACTTTCTGCTGACGTTTCATTTCGATCATCGCTTCCAAGGCAAAGCTTGCGGCAAGTACGTAAAACATGAGCAGGATAATCCATTGATGCTCGAGTTGGAACAGGCCGACGACAGCAAGAATAACGGCTAACAGTAGGGTCCCTAACTGGGCTCTGTGGTAACTCTCATATGGAGGTCGCATCTTTCCACCCTTTTCTTTTGGCTTATCGCCAGTAATCGTGAATATGGAAATGAAAAACTCGCTACCGAAATAGCGAGTTTTTTGCATCCTTACCGAGGTTGATAGTTGGCCATCCCCTGGCCGGAGCCATAGGGGTAGTTGTAGTTGATTTCTTCATCGAATGTAATGTAATCAAGGTAGACCATCAGGAGCAAATAACGTTTGCCTGTTTGAGGGTCACTGAGGATGATGTGATCTCTTCCCGCAGCCTCAATGATTCCTTTAAACACTTTCGCATTCCACTGGTCGTTATTTTCAAAAGTCATATACACCGTGGCGGGTTTGCCTGCATTCAGGCGCAGGATATTCTCAATATAGGATTCTTCCGACGGGAGCATATTTGGCGGATTGACTCCTCCTTTATATTGCCCCTGGGGCATTTGAGGAACCTGCATTCCCCCTTGCTGCCCTTGCATTCCCTGATTGGGCATCGGGTAGTATTGCATATAAGGGTTTTGACCGTAATAGGGAGAGGATTGACCGCCATACATCGGCTGTCCCTGTCCTTGCCCCTGACCCTGCCCGCCCATTTGCGGTTTCTTTTGTGCCAATTCAATCACTCCTTATTGGAATTAATAAACACTAGGACAGTCAGACCGAGTCGGAGAATAGAAGCAGTGAGATTTGTACCTGCCCGTATTCCATTGGCCGAACCACTGAGCTGGACAGTCTCCAGAAGGTTTGAAAAACCAAAGTGAATTACTGGCAGGGTGGAACCGCTCACCGTTGATTGTCCTTCTTGCAAGCCGTTTGTCTTTTTCACGTGCACGCTGGTAAAAGTATCCCTTTTGGGTGGCTTCAAAGCCACCGGGGCTTTGGTACACCATTTTGCGAATCGAATCGATATCCGTGAAATCGATGCAATTCCCTCGCACACGATTGACTCCGGTATTACCGACCATAAGCATGCCTAGTTTTCCTTCTCCTTCAGCCTCTGCTCTCATGAGTCTCGCTAACAACTTGACATCGGCTTCATTGAAGGCAATAACAGCCATGCGGTCACCTCACTTTAAAAAAGGCATGATTGCATGTTCTTTATCACTATATGTTGGACGCCTATGGAGATATGATTAAAAATAATTTCCGATGGACAACAAAAAAAGACCTCCCGCGCAGGGATGGTCCTTTTGTTAGTCTTAAACAATAGGGAAGGATTGGGGTCGTTATCGTGTTGAGTGCCAGGGGTGGCTGGGAAGCTACTCGCTTTCCTGTGGGGGAGTGCCGAGCTTCCTCGGGCTACGCCCTGCGGGATCTCGCAGACCTCCTTTCTTCCCCGGGAGTCTCCCAGCTTTCCAATCCCCCCATTCCAAGAGGGGGTAAACGAACCCCTTTACCAACGTTGGATGGCCTTCCTCTATAGCAATTGTTGTAGGCAAGAAACGCTATGTATCAAGCTTTCCGTGTTCAAGTACCTCGTCTTGGAATAGGATCCTTATCATCTCATTAAATAGAATAGCTGATGATTCATGAAGGGGTTTCGAGACACTTACATGGTAAAGGGGTGGAGGGAAACGGTGAGACTCCTAGGGGACTTGCGGGACAGGTGTGACCCCGGAAGGCGGAGCCTGAGGAGGCTCATCGCCCGCCCCGTGGCAAGCAAACCTTTTCCTGCAGCCCCTAAAGAACAGCTCGAATCTAGATATTAGGGGATGTAAAAAAGCTGCCAGATGAGCTGGCAGCTTTTTTCTTATACTTGTAAAAATTGTTCAACTGCGTCTGGTTGGAGGATATTTCCGATATAGAAAGATCCAAAATCGCCGTAACGGGAAGTCACTTCATCAAAGCGCATTTCATAGACGAGTTTTTTGAAGTTCAGGATATCATGAGCAAATAAAGTAACGCCCCATTCCCAGTCATCTAAACCGATGGAACCAGTAATGATTTGGCGGATTTTCCCAGCGTATTGGCGGCCGGTCATTCCGTGAGCATACATAAGTTTCGCGCGCTCATCTTTCTCGAGAACATACCAGTTATCATTGCCTTGACGGCGCTTGTCCATCGGATAAAAGCAAATATGATTCCATTTCGGAAGGGTAGGGCGAAGGCGAGCCTGGATTTCAGGATCTTCCTCGTTCGCATTCCCCATGTAATTGGAAAGCTCTACAACGGAAACATACGAATACTCTGGCTTCGTGAATTCTGCCAGCTTGGATTTGTTGAATGCTGTCTCAATTTCGTTCAGCTCTTCCATTGTCGGACGCAGGATCATCATTAAAAGATCTGCTTTTTGCCCTACAATTGTATATAAAGCATGACTGCCTTCTTTGCTGCTTTCGGTTTCTTCCCATTGACCGATCAGTTCTTTGAATTCACTGATCGCTTCTTCACGGTCTTCAGCTGATGCATACTTCCATGCTGTCCAGTCGACAGAACGAAAATCATGCAGACAATACCAGCCGTCCATGGTAACTACTGCTTCTGGCATGGGATCGATCGCTCCTTTTACATTGAAGTATTGTACTTATAAAACATCCTCCATTAATATAACACATTTGAATGTTGATAGATAACATTGTGAATAAGGGAAGGGAAGGCGAGAATCAGAAGTATCATCTTCTGTAAAATAGGGTAAAGTTATTAAATGTAATCGCTTCAAACAGAAAACTTCGTTCGAACCACTTTCATTTAAACACGAAAGGTCTTATCATGTATAACAGAATGAATAAATGGAGGGTTAATCATGAGTAACCTATTTGATACATTGAAGTCTAAGATTGATGGAAAAGGCAAGAAGGTCGTATTTCCAGAAGCATTAGATGAAAGAATTCTAACGGCTGTGAGTCAATTGGGTGCAGACGCGATGTTGACACCTGTATTAGTCGGAAATAAAGAAAAAGTAGAACAGAAAGCTTCTGAATTAAATCTTGATATATCTGCTGCTGAAATTCTCGATCCATCGAATTATGATGAGTTTGATGAAATGGTCGCAAGCTTTGTTGAGCGTCGTAAAGGGAAAGCGACGGAGGAAAAAGCTCGTGAAATCCTTCAAAGCGGCAACTATTTCGGTACAATGCTCGTTTATATGGGTAAAGCAGATGGCCTTGTGAGTGGAGCGGTACACTCTACAGCAGACACGGTTCGCCCTGCTCTTCAAATTATTAAAACAAAACCAGGCATCAAGAAAACTTCAGGTGTTTTCTGCATGGTCCGTGATGAAGAGAAATATTTATTTGCTGACTGTGCTATCAACATCAACCCTGACAGCCAGGATTTAGCAGAAATCGCTTTGGCAAGTGCAGAGACAGCGAAACTGTTCGACATCGATCCAAAGGTTGCTATGCTGAGTTTTTCAACAAAGGGCTCTGCGCAATCTCCGGAAACAGAGAAAGTATCAGGTGCTCTTGAAATCGCTAAAGAACAGAATTCAGACTTGGTTATTGATGGTGAATTCCAATTTGATGCTGCGTTTGTTCCATCTGTCGCTCAGAAAAAGGCGCCGGATTCTCCATTGAAGGGTGAAGCAAATACGTTTGTATTTCCGAGTCTCGAAGCAGGGAATATCGGCTATAAAATTGCTCAGCGTCTAGGGAATTTCGATGCGGTTGGACCAGTCCTGCAAGGCTTGAACCAGCCAGTAAACGATCTGTCACGCGGTTGTAACGCTGATGATGTGTACAAACTAGCCATCATTACGGCTGCTCAATCTCTATAAGGTACTAAAAGCTCGCGGACAACGTCCAGCGAGCTTTTTTGCTCATTCATGAGGTGAATTTTTATCCAATCACAAAAAGTCCATTTCGATGGGGTTGTACAGCTTTAAGGAAATTGAGAACAGAGTCGCTTGCTATGCGCCGTTACCTCCGTAGGTTATCTTACGAAGTGAAAGATAAAAAACTTAACCAGAGCCATTCAAAAGCGCTCGACACCATTATTCCAGGTTGTCGAGCGCTTTTTCGTTTCGCTTAATCATTTGCTCAAACCGCTTGTGAAACCAGTCGATTTCCTCACCTTCCAAGGGGTGGGTGACAAGGTGGCCGGAAAGTTCGTGTAATTTCATTAAGATACGGTCTCGAACGTCAGCGACGCTCAAGGAAGTGTTCAATAACTCGTTCAAAGACGCCATGACTTCAGGGGCAATATCGGGATAAGTGAAACGCGTGTTTTCGTCGCGCTTTCCTAGTTCATAGAAACGTTTTAAAAGTGCAGCTCGTTCTGCGCCACTACCGCTCACATCTAAATAGATTTGGACAGCGGATCCATTTTTGACCCGGCGCTGTGAAATGCCGGCGAATTTCTTTCCATCAATACTCAAATCATACGTCCCGGGGCAATAGGATTGCGTAATCTCATAGGCTTCGATTCCCTCGGTTACATCAGAAAAAAGGTGGCGGATGAACGACACCATCGCTTCGTATCCGTCATGGATATTTACCTGTTTAGAATCAGGGAAGATGAGGGAAAGGTTCAGAACACCGTCATCCAATACGACGGCAAGTCCCCCGGAATTTCGGACGATGACATCGTATCCATTCGATTTTACATACTGGATGGCTTCTTTAATATATGGAAGTCGGGCATCAGGAATCCCAAGGACAATGGTATCGTGATGGACCCACAGTCTGGCTGTCGTCGGACTCATTCGTTCTCCAACACTCATCGACAAAGCATCGTCCATAGCAAAAGATTGCAGGGCCGAAAATCCGGGTCCTAAATTGCTTTGATCGATGAAGCGGTATGTTTCTGTTTTTAATAGTGGATGAAGTTCACTCATAGCAATCGTTCTCCTTTTTATATAGCAACGTCCATTATACCAAAAGTCAGGTCTTGCATGAATGGAAGAACGATTGTAAAATTCTCTGATGGATCACAAGTTCATAATGAAAGCAAGAACGCTGATAGACAGGTGTTCAGACGAACTCCTGTCATTTTCTGTCTGTCAAGGTGTTTTTTTGTCGGAATTTAAGGTATATAATAGATAAAAATGTCGTGTAGAAAGGACAAACTGATGGCCTATCGTGATGAAAAATTAAGTGAAGAGAAGGTTTTTAAAGATCCTGTTCACCGCTATGTTCACGTTCGTGAACGGGTGATTTGGGATTTGATCGGTACCTCTGAATTTCAAAGGCTTCGGAGAGTGAAACAGCTTGGAACCTCTTATTTGACGTTTCATGGAGCAGAACACAGCCGTTTTAACCACTCCCTGGGTGTCTATGAAATTGTGAGAAGAATTATCGAGAATTTCAAGGACCGTCCAAACTGGAACCAGGAAGAGAGGCTGCTCTGTCTTTGTGCGGCTCTGTTGCATGATCTTGGTCATGGACCTTTTTCCCACTCGTTTGAAAAAGTGTTCAAACTCGATCATGAAGATTTCACACAGGCCATTCTGCTTGGGGACACGGAAGTCAACAAGGTTCTCAGTAAAGTGGAAAAAGGCTTTCCTAAGAAAGTGGCCGATGTCATTAATAAGACGTATGAAAATAAGTTGGTCGTCAGCTTGATTTCCAGCCAGATTGATGCCGATCGCATGGATTACTTGCAGCGGGATGCCTACTTCACAGGAGTAAGCTACGGGCACTTTGATATGGAGCGCATCCTCAGGGTCATGCGTCCGATGGAAGATCAGGTCGTTGTGAAGGAAAGCGGAATGCATGCGGTTGAAGATTACATTATGAGTCGTTATCAAATGTATTGGCAGGTCTATTTCCACCCGGTTACCCGTAGTGCAGAAGTGATTCTGACGAAAATCCTTCACCGTGCCAAAGAGCTTTATGAAGAAGGGTACACGTTCAAATTGGAACCGAAGCATTTCTTGTCCTTCTTCTCCGGGGAGCCTACCCTTGATGAATATTTAGCCCTTGATGAAGCAGTCGTTCTCTATTACTTCCAAACCTGGATGAACGAAGAAGACGATGTCTTAAGTGATTTGTGCCACCGTTTCGTGAACCGTAAATTATTCAAATACATCGAATTTAACCCGAACGCGCAGATGAACGAATGGATGGAATTGTACAAACTGTTTACAAAAGCAGGGTTGAATCCTGATTACTATTTAGTGGTCGATTCCAGCTCGGACCTTCCCTATGATTTCTATCGCCCTGGCGAAGAAGGGGAACGATTGCCGATTCATCTGTTGCAGCCGAACGGTGAATTGAAGGAATTATCGAGACTCTCAGACATTGTCGAATCCATCTCTGGAAAGAAACGGACGGATCACAAACTGTATATTCCTCTCGACCGTCTTGAGGAAATGTCGAACCGAAGCAAAACGAAGAAGCGGATTATGGAAATATTGTTTGGATAAGGAGTGAACCTCCATGTTGGAGAATCATGCGAAATTGATGCAGTTTTTCTCAAGCACGGATGAAATTGTTGGTCGTAAGAAGTTGCAGAAGATGATTTACATACTGAAAAAGTGTGAAATCCCTTTTGAAGAGCGTTATCAATTTCATTTTTATGGACCCTATTCAGAGGAGCTGACGTTGAGGGTCGAGGAAATGTGCAACCTCGGTTTTATCAGTGAAACAAAAGAAGAAAAGAAAAATTATTATCAATATCGTTACCATCTGACGGACAGCGGCAGAAATTTCCTCACGCACTATGAAATGGACCTGCCTCCGTTGGGAGCACATATTGAAGAAATGAATGGACGCAGCTCCCGTTTTCTTGAGCTGGTTTCAACGATGCTGTTTTTTGAGCATCTGCCGAAAGAAGAGATAGCAGAGAAGATATTCACCGTGAAAAGTGCTCAAAATTATAATGAAGAAGATATCGAAGAAGGATGGAAATTTATTGAATATTTACGTTCCATTCATTAAGATAAGTATAGGTGTACATTGAAGTACACCTTTTTTATTAGCATTTGATGTCAGATAATTGAAAAAAATATAAATCGGAAGTAGAGTGGGGGGTTGCGAATCGATGAAGGTTATAAAGTTTGTGCTTTATTACCTATGCGGGATGGTAGGTATTTTGCTCATCAGTACGTCACCTGCCTTATTCAGGGATGGCGCATTTTTGGACATTGGGAATTACATAAAGGAATTGAATCAGCTCCTGTCTGCTGTTGTGAATCCAGAACAATGGACGTATAGGTACAAGGAGCAATCCGTCCCGATTGTTGAACACTTATGGGGGGCCTACCGATATTCCATGACCGTTTTCTTTGGAGGGGTTCTTCTTGGATTCGTGCTTGCTTTCATTGGCGCCTTCACCACCGTATTTTTTCCGAAGTGGCTGCGTTCCCTCCTTGATCGAGTGCTTGGGATAATTGAGAGTGTTCCGGACTTGTTATTAGCTTTTTCTTTACAGCTGATGGTCGTCTGGTTCTATAAACAAACGGAAATTTTATTATTTTCTTTCGCTTCTCTCAAGGAGGACAACGTTTACCTCCTTCCAATGATCGCCATAGCTGTTCTTCCAATGGTGATGATGTATAAGGTTATCCTGTCCATGGTCGAAGACGAGTGGGCAAAATCATATGTCCAAATGGCGAAGGGGAAAGGGTTGAAAAAGGCAGCCATCCTGTCGGTTCATATCTTTAGGAACATTGGAAAAAGCGCTTTCTACCATTCGAAGATCATCGTATGGGGAGCATTATCAAGCTTACTGGTGATCGAGTACATCTTTAATATGAATGGGATTACCGTTGCCTTTTTGGATGATTTCCGTCCGTTTGTATCAAGTGTCATCCTTCTGATGCTCTTTACGCCGTTCTATCTTATTTATCAGGGAGCTGGGTTGTTCATCTTTAAAGAAAATCCGGAAGAGGAGGATACAGTCCCTCAGATGAATCATTTTATGGGGGCTGTTTCGATGCAAGGGAAGGGGAGCTGGGCGTCTTATGCTCTGAAAGAAATCGGAGCTCACTTTAAGAATGTCAAATTCCTTATTGGGTTCTCGGTCATCCTGGGAGCGGTTGTCATCAGTGTCATCTACACATGGACCGCGGATCCATTGGTGGACCATTACCAAGTGATTTATAACGAGGAGGGGAAATTGGTCAGCTCGATGCCCCACTCCCCGGAGTATGTTTTTTTAGGTACGGGACCACTTGGGTACAGCATCTTTGATCAATTGTTGGTGGGGGCGAAGTATACGATTGTTTTCGGTCTGGTCATTGCTTTTCTCCGAATGGGATTAGGATTCATTTTGGCCATCCCTTACATATTCTTTCTGCCTAAAAGACTACAGCTTGGGTTTGAAAAACTTGTGGACAGTATGCATTTTCTACCGATGACCATCATTGCTCTATTACTTCTGAGACCGGTATTGTGGATGCCTCCTGGTGGATTTACAACGACAGAAATGGAGCGGATCCTTTATCAAGGCATCATCTTGACCTTGCTGGCTGTTCCACTCGTAATGACATTGTTCGGAAATGAAATGAAGCTTCTGATGAAAGAAGAATTCGTCGCCAGTACAAAAGTGCTCGGAGGAAGTTCTGTACATTTGTTGTGGAAGCACCTCGTGCCCCACTTGAGTGCACGTATGGGCATTATTTTCGGCCAGCAATTCATACAGACGCTCTTGATTTTCATTCACCTTGGAATTTTTGATATTTATTTCGGTGGGACAAAAGTGAGCTATGATTTTATGGCAGATCCTCCGACAAGTACGACCTATGAATGGTCGGGGATGATCGGAGCTGCGAAAGATTCTATCATGACCGGCCGGTGGTGGCTCATCGTTCCGGCACTGCTCTCGTTCATGGGGATTATCATATCGATGCAGCTCGTCATACAGGGCATTAAAGAAGTGCAGCAGCGCCGGGTCGGCATCCCTGCAGAACACAACACGTGGCTTAAAAGAATTTTCCGTAGAAAAAACAGTCACAGTAAGAAGGAGGTCATGGTTCGAGAAGCGGATTTTGTATGGGCAGGCGAGTCGCGTGATGCGCTGAATGATAGAAAAGAATCCAATAGAAAGTGGTTATGATTCATATTTTCACAGCATGATGGATGAAAAAATAAATGTAGAGTGAGGCCGGATATGTGAAATTTATTAAATTTGTTTTGTACTATGCGTTAGGTCTTGTAGGGATATTGTTCATTAGTTCATCCTCTGCTTTGTTCAGGAATGAAGCGTTTTTTGACCTCAGCAACTATTGGGATAGCTTAGGTATCCTTTTAAAAACAATTCTTCATCCTGACGAATGGGTGTACCTGTTTAAAGGGAATGAAGTGCCCATTTTTGAATACTTGTGGGAGCCTTATCAATATTCCATGACGGTGTTTTTCGGGGGGATTCTGCTCGGGTTCTTCCTTGCATGCGCGGGAGCTGTCTTGACCATGTTTCTGCCGAAGTGGTTGAAGGGATTGGTCGATCGAATGGTCGGCTTGTTAGAAAGCGTCCCCGATCTGCTGCTTGCGTTCTCCTTACAGTTGCTTGTGGTTTGGGTATACAACCAGACTGACATTTTAGTGTTCAAATTCGCTTCTCTCGGGCAGGACAAAGTATATTTACTCCCGATCATGGCACTTGCCGTCCTGCCGATGGTGACCATGTATAGAATCGTCCTGGCTCTCCTCGAAGAAGAGTGGACCAAACCTTATGTTCAAATGGCGAAAGGGAAAGGGTTGGAAAAAGCCGCTATCATCTTTATACATATTTCACGGAATATTGGCAGAAGCATGTTTCACCACTCCAAAATCATCGTTTGGGGAGCGTTATCCAGTTTATTGATGATCGAATACATTTTCAATATGAATGGCATCACTTCTGTCTTCCTGAATGATTTCCGGCCGATCGTTACCTTTTTTATCCTGCTCATGCTTTTTACGCCCTTCTACATTCTTTATCAGGGAACGGAGATGTTTTTTGCCTCCATCTCATGGAGAAGTGGTGGACGTTGGTTTATCCAGGCCTTAAATGAAATCGTTGTTCACTTCAAAAACGTGAAGTTTCTGCTTGGATTTGTTGTCATCGCAGGAGCAGTCCTCGTAAGCATTGTTTATACAAATACAGCCGATCCTCTTATTGATCAGTATCGATTGATTTATGACGATGCCGGCAACCTGGTAAGTTCTGTCCCGCACTCTCCAGAATTCGTGTTTCTCGGTACGGACCCGCTCGGGTTTAGTATTTTCGATCAAATTCTGGTCGGTGCTAAATATACTATTTTGTTCGGAGTGATTATCGCCTTTTTGAGGATGTTCCTCGGTTTTGTTCTTGCTATTCCCTATGCCTTTCTTCTACCGGCCAGGCTTCAGGTTTTTTCGACGAAAGTCATAGACAGCATGCATTTTCTGCCGATGACTATTCTTGCCTTCCTTTTGTTGAGGCCCGTGTTATGGATGCCTTATGAAGGGTTTACGACAACGGAAACGGAACGGATTGTTTATCAAGGGGTCGTTCTGACGGTTTTAGCTGTACCACTTGTCATGACCTTGTTCGGAAATGAAATGAAAAGCATGATGAGAAAGGAGTTCATTACCAGTGCGCGTGTATTAGGTGGCGGCCCGATCCACCTGCTTTGGAAACATCTTCTGCCTCATTTAAGTACGAAGATGGGAATTATATTCGGTCAGCAATTTATACAGACGATGCTGATTTTCATCCATCTCGGAGTGTTTGATATTTATTTCGGGGGCACGAAAGTGAGTTATGATCCAATGATGGCCGATCCCCCTGTAACGACGACCTATGAATGGTCCGGGATGATCGGGGCGGCTAAAGACTCCTTAATGACCGGCCAGTGGTGGTTGATCATTCCTACGCTCTTCTGTTTCATGGCCATCATCGTCGCCATGCAGTTCATGATTCAAGGGATGAAAGAAGTCCAGCAGCGCCGTGTCGGAGTATCTGTTGAACAAAACAATGGGTTGAAACGGCTGTTTCAAAGAAAAGAGGCAGAAAAGGTGGATGAAACACCTATCAAGAAAAACGATTTCGTATTCATTCAAAGGAATCATGCACCATCGAAATCGGACGAAGAAGGTAACCGTAGGAGGTGGTCGAGTTGATGTGGAGAGTCGGGCGTGTTTTTCAATATTATCTGCTTGGGCTCATAGGGATATTGGTCATCAGTGTTTCGCCTTCCTTTTTCAGTACGAATGGCTTGATGGGTTTCTTTATCATGATCAAAGAGTTTATTACATTAATTGGGGAGCTGTTCCAGCCTTCCGAATGGGTGTATCTATTTAAACAGATGGAAGAGCCGATTCTGCCTTTTCTGTGGGAACCCTACTTGTATTCCATGACAATTTTATTGTCTTCCCTTTTGCTGGGGTTTCTTCTAGCTATGTTTCTGAGTGCGTTTACGGTTTTCCTGCCAGCTCCTCTCCGGGTTTTGACAAAAAAAGTCCTTCATCTATTTGAAACCATCCCCGATCTGCTTGTAGCTTTCCTTCTGCAAATGGTCGTGGTGGCAGTCTATAAAAAGACAGATATTCTTCTTTTCAAATTTGCAACACTCGGAGATGAGAAGGTATACATTGGACCGATCCTCACGCTAGCGATCCTGCCGATGGTTTCTTTGTATAAGATCGTACTTCTTTTACTAGAAGAGGAGTTGAAGAAACATTACGTTCAATTCGCGCAAAGTAAAGGCGTTAAATTCAGAGGAATCATTGTTTACCATGTGTTCCGGAATATTGTCTACAGCGTGTTTTATCATTCGAAAACAATTGTATGGGGAGCATTGTCGAGCCTGTTGGTGATTGAATATGTGTTTAACACGAATGGTCTGACCTATTACATCCTCCAAGATTTCAGACCTATTGTAACGGCAATTGTTTTATGGATGATTTTCACTCCATTTTTCTTTTTTTATCATTCCATAGAAATGGTCTTGAAGAGAAATGAAGTTAAAACCGTTACTGTCAAGTTCAAACGAACGGGAATTTGGACAAGGATTAAACGGTGGCCGCTTTGGAATTTACTGTGGCGCGGGTTTGTGGAAACGTTGAAGCATTTTAAAAATGTTAAATTTACGCTTGGTTTTCTGGTGGTATTCGGGATGCTTGGAGTAAGCATTTATCACTCCGTGACAGCGGATGTCGTCGTCCGCGATTATGGGTTTATTTATGATGAGGATAATAAACTGGTCAGTACGCCTCCTCATGCGCCTGAATTTATTTTTATGGGGACTGACCGGCTGGGTTTCAGCATTTATGATCAAATCTTAACAGGTGCAAAGTATACGATTTTGTTAGCAATTCTCATTTCTTTCCTTCGGGTGGTAGGAGGGCTGCTGCTGTCCATCCCTTACGCTTTTCTAATGAAAGAAAAGTGGCAGGAAAGGGTGGATAAGTTCGTAGACGGATTTCATTATCTCCCTATAACTCTCATTGCCCTTGTCATTCTGCAACCGACAATGGTTCAGTCCGTTGGAGGGTTCGAAACCTCACTCGCTGATCGGGTGGCGTTTGAAGTCGTTGTGCTGACCGTGTTGTCATTGCCGCTTTTGACCGCGCTGATCGGTAATGAATCCCGGTTATTACTTCAGCGTGAGTTCGTGTTAGGGGCGAGAGTCCTTGGCGGTGATCCCGGCCACCTTTTCTGGAGACACATCCTGCCTCATTTAGGATCAAGACTTGGGATTCTGTTCGGTCAGCAGTTTATCCAGACGCTCATCGTTTTCATCCATTTAGGCGTTTTCGGTCTGTTTGTAGGGGGGACGATTACTTCCAACGATCCATTGAACCCGGATCCTCCGAGAAGCTATAGTTATGAATGGTCAGGCTTGATCAGCTCATCGAAGACCGCTTTGATGTCTGGAAACCTGTGGATGATTGTCCCTGTGCTGCTAAGTTTCGTAGTGTTGATCATTGCGGTGCAGTTCATCGTTGAAGGAATAAAAGATGTGCAGCAGCAGAGAGTAGGGGTAACACCTGTTACGAAGAGAAAATGGAGAGCAAGACTCCGGAAACAAAAAAAGACGGTCCGGCCATCAACTGAAACGGAAAACGATGACTTCCAATTCGTCCGCCGGACAGGATCGAAAGGGGGAAGGTGAAGTGTCTCAAATTCCGGTTTTGGATATGGAGAATGGAAAACTGAGGCCACTCAAGCTCCAGGATGCTCCCGACTTATTTGCCTTCATGAGTAAGGCACAAACAATGAAATACATCACCCCGCATCCCGTTTTGTCATTGAAGGAAATGGAAGTTTACATAGAAGAACGACTCGCGAACTTCCTTCATCAACAAGAAATCCCATGGGTTATTGAAAATAATCGGGGCGAAACGATCGGTTTCTTTCGTTTTCATAAATGGAATGTGTGGCATAGAAAAGCAGAACTTGGAGCGGTCATTGCCCCGGCTTATCAAAATTCGGGCGTCATGACAGAAGTTTTCCGCTGTGTACTACCATATGGGTTTGAGACATTGAATTTGAACCGGGTGACGGGAGATATCTTTTTCGAAAACGAAGCATCCCGAAAACTCTTAGTGAAATTCGGTTTCCGGGAAGAAGGGGTCCTACGGGCAACGGACTATGACGGAAAGAGGTTCCATGATACAGTTGTCTTTTCCTTGCTGCAGAAGGAATATGAACAGATTAAACAAACGTTTGATTAATTATTCATGAAGCATCTCTCCTAACAAGAATCGTTATGTATGTTAAAATGGGACAAAATAATAGGACGATTGATGAGGAGGATGGCTTTATGAAAGAGTTCGATCAGTTCAAAAATAATGGTGAAAGTACAGATAAAAAGAAGAATCAATTTACGATTATCAAAGATGACTCCACCGACGGTCATGGGGGATACGGGGTCGGTTCCATCAGTCTTGAAAATATGACGCCTGTCATTGTGGACCCGAACGAAGAAGAAGCCTATGTCGATATGGGGGCGCTCCATGCCCGCAGTAAAGTAGAGAAGCGGATCAAGTTCATTACGGATCGGGAAGTCGTAAAAAATGGACTGCGCTACTGGATCGCCTGGGTAACGGTGGACTATCGGGAAGGTAAACCGTGCTATCACGGCGTAGCTGCCAGTGAAATCGTGGTGGATCGTTCCATTAAACGAGGATACAAATCAATGCCGGAGCACGTGAATCATATGGATAAATCATTGAAAGGCCGCTTTGCTGTTGATCACATCGATGAAAAATCCAAAAAGCTGCTCGGGGATTACCTGCGAGATTTCAAACCAGAGCTTTGGGAAAATACCGATCAAGAACTTAAAGATTCTCTGGAAGTCTAATAAAGGTTCACGTTCATACAGAATGGTATAGGGAAGAGGGGAACTGAGAGGTTTCTCTCTTTCTGTATGAGCGATTCGATCAGCTTCAATAGAAAGGAGGGATGGAGATGAAAAGAATATTGGAAAATGATGTAGTGTTTCATTTTGTTATTGCCCTTGTAGGACTAGTTTCAGGAATCCTCCATTTCCTGTTCAAGTGGTCCTTTTATGAGGAACACGGCTACTTATCCTCAGGTTTATGGTTTATCGGAGGAGCATTCGTGATCTATGTAAGTTGTATATTCGTGTTCGGATATCAGAAGAAAGGAAACAAAGGAAGCGTTGTGAAACCATAAGTCCTATTTGAGAATCGGCCCGCAGCTTCGTTTTTTTCTGATGGTGTTCCTTGCCAAGTATGAAAATTCCAGTTTACGAAGTCTGCATTTATGGTAGAATAAGAACAAACGTTCGTGGTGGAGGGAGCCAATGATGGATAACAGGAATCGGGATCGCGGGACGATCAAATGGACATCACTTATGTTGCCTGAGCATGTAGAAATGGTAAAAAAATTGTGGAAAGAAGATCAACGCGTCGAAAAAGGAATCATGGATGAGCAAAAAGCGGTAGAAATTGATTTTCTCCTTCAGCGTGCCTTGACCGACAATCTTACCGTAGAGTTGAGAGTGCATAACGGTTTTGAGTATGTAGACATAAAAATGAAGGTGACCCACGTAAACCGAAGCCGCCAGACCGTATCCGGCGTGGATGAACAGATGAAAGAAAAAGTGACCGTTTCACTCAGTGATATTGCTGATCTTACCATTTTGTAAGCTGTTCACTTTTTGTTCACAAAATGTTCAAGAAAAAAATGTCGGAATTCAGACGGCGAATCTTGACGAATAAGCAATATGGGTAATATATTTAGTAACACATGGGTTATACATGTTTACTAGGACAGAGAATGCGACCGGTTCCGCCGGTCGTTTTCTCTGTCTTTTTTTAATTTATAAGCTCTGTTAAAGTAAATGCATCAACGGATGGAAGTGACAATGAATCCCTGGAACATCTCGAAATGAAGTATTCAAGGAAAGGGAGCTTTCGTTGAATAAGCCAAATATAAAAATGAGGAATCTCCATAAAATTGGAAGTTCCTTTTTGCAGTAACATCAACCCTAAACTTTAACAGAGCCAACTTATAAAAAGCGAAAGGCCATTCCTATTGAGAATGGCCTTTCGCGCCAAAGAGAGCTTGAGCCGCGCCAAAACACCCGGCCCCCGTTAAAAGAACCAGTCGACGACATCCTTGAACCACGGGTCATCTTTAAACTCATCGTCAGGGTTCTTGCTATCGTCACCGCCGCATGTTTCTTCAGGGATGTCGGCTTCCTGCATGTACACCAACCGTTCCTGTGGACAGTTTGGACCGGCGACATAGCCGGTCTCGGGATCGATGTAAACGCCTTTTACCCCCGGGGGCGGTATGAAAGCAGCGGTGGGTTCGTCTTCATGGATTTTCTCCATCATGTCTGCCCAGATGGCTTTGGCATAACGGTGGTCGTTGAAATCTTGAAGGGGCTTTCCGCCTTCGTCATATCCTATCCAGACACCGGATACATATTGAGGACTGAATCCGATCATCCAACTGTCGTTATCGGTGGTTCCTGATTTTCCGCCATACATACGTGTCAGCTTTCCTTTGATCGGCGTCCCGGTAACAGATGCGTAGTCCGCATCCAACAAAGGATCGAACATGCCTGTCATCATATGGGTAACGGTGAACGCCCTGATCTTGTCGACCGCATCATCTTTATTGTAGACCGGTTTGTACTCATAAAGGACGTTGCCATGCCTGTCCGTTATTTTGGCGATCGTATGCCCTTCGATGGATTCGGTTCCTTTCACCAATTTTCCATAACCGCTGACCATGTCGAGCAGGGAAATGGAAGAATAACCGAGGGCGAGGGAAGGGTGGGGCTTGAATGTCCCATCAATGCCGAACGTCTTCATCGTTTCCCCTAATTTTTCCGGGCCGATATCCATGTGGGTCTTTACTGCATAAATATTATCGGATACGGCAAGGGCTTGAGCCATAGAGATCGGGTCTTCTGCATATTCGTTGTTAAAGTTGGACGGAATGTAGGGTTCAGTTTTGCCGTCGACTTCAATTTCAACGGGACCTGTATCTTTCATAGTGACCGGTGAGTACCCGGAACCGAGAGCGGCATAGTACAGAAATGGCTTGATGGTTGAACCGACCGATCGTTTGGCCTGAGTCGCTCGATTAAAGGGACTCTCTCCATAATCTTTGCCTCCCACAAGCGCTGTGATGGCTCCTGTGTGGCTGTCCATGACAGTGGAAGCGACCTGAATGTCCTCGTTCACCGGAATGTTTCTCTTCACCTGTTCTTCCAGAATTTGTTGGTGTTTTTCTATTAACGTGGTGTGGATGTGATAGCCGCCTGTTTGGACACTTTCTCTGTCAACGTCAAGGATTTGGGCCGCTTCAGTGACCACTTGATCTTGAAAATAAGGGGCGACTTCCTGGATTTTTTCTTCTTCGTCATCTGCATACGTGAGGCTCGCTTCCACCGCTTCTCTTTTTTCGGAGGAGGTGATATAGCCGTTTTCCTCCATCTCGACTAAGATCTGCTGTTGTCTCGCTTTTGCCCGCTCTGCATTTGCTAGTGGAGAATAGTAGGTGGGTCCTTTAGGAATGCCCGCCAGCATAGATGACTCCGTCAAGGTAAGATCTGAAGCATGTTTATTAAAATATTGACGGCTGGCGGCTTCAACCCCGTAAGCCCCGTGTCCGTAATAAATCGTGTTCAAATACCCTTCCAATATCTCGTCTTTGCTGTAAAAAATCTCAAGCCTAACAGCATAGAGAGCCTCGTTGAGTTTTCTCTTCCACGTTTTATCATGGGAAAGGTAAAGGTTCCTCGCATACTGCTGGGTAATGGTACTGGCTCCTTCGGCCATTCTCATCTGCTTCAAATCCGTGAGGGCAGCACTGGCTATCCGTTTCAAATCGAAACCGAAATGGTTATAAAACCGCCGGTCTTCGATCGCGAGAGTTGCATCCTTAATAGCCTCAGGCATCTCTTCTATCGTAATCCAATATCGTTCTTCGACGCCTCGTTCTTCTCCTATGATTTCACCATCGGTTCCATAGAAAACAGTCGTTTGTTCGGTCATTAAAGAGGGAGGTCCTTGTGTAATGGCATAAATCAGTACACCGATCACGCCGACAACCCCGGCGATTGCGCTGAAAAGTGTAAGTTTTACCCCACGAACCGTCCATCGATAGGCCGTTTTGAAAGATGATCGCATTCTTTTAGACTCCTATCTGTTACGAATGTATAAAGACTGCTATTATTATGTGAGAATACGTAGTAAAATAAACTTCTTGAGTGAAACAAACACGTATATAAGGCAAGTTATTTCATAGATGAAAAAGGAGAAATGCAACATGGGTACATGGTTTACTGAAAAACAGACCGATCATTTCGGGATTACAGCGAAGGTCAATCGTTCCCTTCATAGTGAAAAGACAGACTTTCAAGAATTGGAGATGCTGGAAACAGCAGAGTGGGGAAATATGCTCGTCCTTGATGACATGGTCATGACGACGGAGAAAGATGAATTCGTTTATCACGAAATGGTTGCCCATGTTCCCTTATTCACTCATCCCGAGCCGAAAAATGTCCTCGTCGTCGGAGGTGGCGACGGTGGTGTCATTCGTGAGGTCTTAAAGCACGAAAGTGTAGAGAAAGCGACCCTTGTCGAGATTGACGGCAAAGTCATCGAGTATTCGAAAAAGTACCTGCCTACCATTGCAGGCACCTTGGAGGATGATCGGGTGGAAGTGAAAGTGGATGATGGATTCATGCACATCGCGAAGAGTGAAAACGAGTACGATGTCATTATGGTCGATTCCACTGAGCCTGTTGGCCCGGCCGTAAACCTGTTCTCGAAAGGTTTTTATGAAGGAATTGCCAAAGCCTTGAAAGATGACGGGATTTTTGTTGCTCAGACGGATAATCCATGGTTCAAAGCGGATCTTATCCGCCAGGTATACAGTGACGTAAAAGAAACCTTCCCGATCACCAAAGTCTACACTGCCAATATTCCGACCTATCCAAGTGGACTTTGGACATTTACGATGGGCAGTAAAGTTCATGATCCTCTTCAAGTAAGTGAGGAACGTTTTAAGGAGATTGATACAAAGTATTATACGGACGATATCCACCGGGCGTGTTTTGCCCTTCCGAAATTCGTCAAAGACCTCACAAAGGAGTGACCGCTATGCGCTTCGATGAATCTTACTCTGGAAAAGTGTTTATCATGAGCCGGGCGACGGAGGAAGAAGCGGCCGCTGTCATTTACGGCATGCCGATGGACTGGACCGTCAGTTTCCGTCCAGGATCGCGCTTTGGTCCGAACCGCATTCGTGAAGCTTCCATAGGTTTGGAAGAATACAGCCCATATCTTGACCGCCACCTGGAAGATATCGACTATCATGATGCAGGTGATTTGATGCTGCCTTTCGGAAATGCAGCGCGCAGCCTTGATATGATTGAAGAGTATATGGATGAATTGCTTGAAAAGGGTAAACTCCCTCTGGGGCTTGGAGGGGAGCACCTCGTGACATGGCCGGTCATCCGGTCGATGTACAAGAAATATCCAGACCTTGCGATTGTTCATATCGACGCCCATGCAGATCTCCGGGAAGAGTATGAAGGGGAAGTGTTGTCCCATTCGACACCTATCCGGAAAGCTTGTGAATTAATAGGGGCAGAGAACGTGTATTCATTCGGCATCCGTTCAGGCATGAGGGAAGAGTTTCACTATGCAGAAGAAGCCGGGATGCATATGGCCAGATTTGAAGTCCTGGAGCCTTTGAAAAAAGCCCTTCCTGAACTCGCCGTCCGTCCGGTATATGTCACGATCGATATTGATGTGCTTGATCCTGCTTTTGCCCCTGGAACGGGGACGGCTGAAGCTGGGGGGATCACCTCTAAAGAACTTCTGCAAAGCATTCATGCGCTAGCAGCAAGTGAAAGCAATATTGTGGGAGCCGATCTTGTTGAGGTAGCGCCTGCCTATGATCCCACGGAGAGAACACAGATTGCTGCGAGCAAGTTCGTCCGCGAAATGCTTTTAGGGTTCGTTAAATAAATGATAGAATGTAACCAGCCACTGTGAAGGTCTTCATAGTGGTTTTTCTATTTTTCGATTATACAGGGACAGCCCCTGTACCGGCATGCTTCCCCTGAAATTTGAGAAGAAGCAGGGAAAAGGGTAAGGAAGGTGTCGGAAATAAAATGAGAGAAGACATGCAAAAAGGAGCTTTTGTTTTGGATAAAAAAACGATAGGAGTAGCAGGGATTTATGTTTTAATCATGCTTCCCCTGCTTTTAGTAACGTATGTGGCCGATTGGAATCCATCCAATATATCCTATGAGTTGGAGGGAGACACCCTCATCATCCAGGAAGGAATGGGGCGAGAGGTAGTGGAGGAAGTGGATGTGGAAGACCGTATGAATGATCTTCTGCAGTTCACACTTGCTGTTTCGCTGGAAAATAGACAATGGAGCATCGATGTCTGGACGATTGGACTGCTGCTGCCATTTTTATTGTTCGCCATCGTACCGGACCGTCGTCCTTTCAAAAAAATTCTGCCCTTCAAGTGGTACTTGACGATTGTTTTGGCTATCCTAGTTCTATATGCGGCCTATTCGATACCGAATCACGTCGCTCAGGTAAAAGAAGTCCAGGAGTACGTCCATCTACTGCTGGAATGATGCTTGCGTTTTTTTGTTCGAATTCTTATAATATATTAGTTATATCTTGTACGTAAAAACGGAGACAGAAAAGGTGGAGGGAAGATGCCAAGGAATGCAAAAGATGTCCAGGTAAAGCTTGTTACGGAAATACAGGACGAGGATCGTAAAGAGACGATGAAGATCCAGGAGCCCGGACAGTTTTTCAAACGAGGCGATACACAGGTGCTCACCTTTAACGAGCACCCGGACGAAGGGGAGCCTGTCAGTACGATGGTGACGATCAAACCTGAACATGTCAGCATCAAACGGAGCGGTGGCGTGGAAATGCGCCAGGTTTTCCAGACATCCACGGTGACTGAAAATTTATATCATCATACGTATGGTGATTTTCATATGAAGACATTTACAGATAAAGTGGAATACCGTCCGATGGAAGAATCCACTGAGGGCCGGCTGTATTTAAGTTATACCATGACTTTAAACCATGAAGTGACTCAAGCCCACCGCTTGACGTTGACGTTTGAGGAGGAGAGCGATTCATGAATATCGTTGAACAAATGGAACAGAAACTGAAGGATGAAATTGTACGCTCAGTCCTTGCCGCTGAACTTGCTTCAGAAGACGAAATGCCTGAAGTGATACTTGAGCAGCCGAAAGACAAGGCACACGGAGATTATGCGACCAACATGGCGATGCAGCTGGCGCGTGTGGCAAAGAAGAATCCGCGTGCCATCGCCACAGAGCTCGTGGAACAGTTCGACAAGTCCAAAGCATCGATTGAGAAAATCGAGATTGCCGGACCTGGATTCATCAACTTTTATATGAACAATCAGTATTTGACGGAATTGGTCCCTGCTATTTTACGGGCAGGAGATGAATATGGACGTAGCAACAGTGGAGAAGGGCACAAAATCCAGGTGGAGTTCGTGTCTGCCAATCCGACGGGTACCCTTCACCTTGGACACGCCCGTGGCGCAGCTGTTGGTGACTCCCTATGTAACGTGCTGGACGCCGCAGGTTACGATGTGTCCCGTGAATACTATATCAATGATGCCGGAAATCAAATGGCTAATCTCGCCACATCTCTCGAAGCCCGCTATATGCAGGCGCTGGGGAAAGAGTGGAGCATGCCTGAAGATGGCTATCATGGCCGGGATATCATTGGTCTGGCTGAAAAGCTCGTCGCTGAAGATGGTGGGAAATGGGTGGATACTGCGGAAGAAGAACGCCTGCAGTTTTTCCGTGAGTATGGATTGAAATTCCTATTAGATAAAATTAAAACAGATTTGGAAGAGTTCCGTGTACCATTTGATGAATGGTTCTCTGAGACTTCCCTATATAGTGACGATCAAATTACAAATGCCCTTGCCGTATTGAAGGATCAGGGCTATGTCTTTGAAAAAGATGATGCGACCTGGTTTGAAACGACGAAGTTCGAGGATGACAAAGACCGCGTGCTTATCAAGAATGACGGGACATACACCTATCTCACACCTGATATCGCTTACCATAAAAATAAACTGGACCGTGGATTCGATACGCTTATCAATATTTGGGGCGCTGATCACCACGGCTATATCCCTCGGATGAAAGCAGCCATCCAAGCCCTTGGATACGAAAAAGATACACTTGAAGTCGAAATCATCCAAATGGTGAACTTGTTCCAGGACGGAGAAAGAGTGAAAATGAGTAAACGTACAGGGAAGGCGGTCACTCTACGTGAATTGATGGAGGAAGTAGGAATCGATGCGATGCGTTATTTCTTCTCCATGCGATCTAGTGACTCCCACTTGGATTTTGATATGGACCTCGCCCGTTCAGAGTCGAATGAAAACCCTGTATATTATGTTCAATACGCCCATGCACGGATTTGCACCATGTTGAAACAGGCGGAAGAAAAAGGGCTTGTGAAAGACTCTTTTGACGGAAGTCATTTGACATCTGAGAAGGAAGAAGATCTCCTCAAGCGCCTTGGTGAATTCCCGCAGGTCTTAGCGGATGCTGCAGAGAAACGCACCCCTCACCGGGTCACTCAGTATGCTTTTGATCTGGCATCCAATCTGCATAGTTTTTACAATGCAGTGAAAGTACTGGATGAAGAAAACCCAGAAATTACAGCAGCCAGAATCGCCCTGATGAAAGCTGTCCGCACAACATTGAGAAATGCGCTGCGATTAATCGGGGTTTCTGCACCAAATCAGATGTAATCCCATAAACTAGGAAAAGGGCGTCTTTGCGAACCGGGCAGGGGCGTTCTTTTTTCATGGGAAGGGTTGGAAATATCGTTTGGTATGGGCAGGTAAAATGCCATGGACATGAATGAAAGTATGCATTCGTACCATAAAAAAAGAAGCTTGCATGACAAGGTCGCTGCAAGCAAAAGCTATCTTTACGTCTTACATATTGAAAGGTTGTGGAAAAATGAAAGAAGTTATTATTGCATTATTTACTGGATTTATTGTCGGGCTCGTGTTTGCAGGGTTTAAACTGCCGATTCCAGCCCCACCTGCATTTGCAGGAGTCGCTGGGATCATCGGCATATATTTAGGATTTAAAGTCATGGCATGGGCTGGCCCGATGGTTTCGGAACTGCTCAAGTAATGGTTTACAGGAAGGGACGAAGCAGAACGGCAATTCTCTGGTTCAGGCGGGTAGTCAATGACCTCTGTTTGAGCCAGTGTTCATCAAAGGGGATTGCGTCAGAGGCATCCTCGAAATACGCGGTCCTCAAGTCATTGATAAATGTTTCATCGTACACGTAAGTGTTGACTTCCTTGTTCAGGAAGAAACTCCGGCGGTCAAAGTTCGCGGTTCCAATATCAGCGAATGTTCCGTCAATCATAATGACTTTGGAATGATAGAACCCGGCATCAAACAATTTTATAGTCGCTCCCTTTTGATGAAGCTCTTTCAGGTAAGGGACGGCGGCTGGTTTTACGAATGGATGATCGGCTTTCATTGGAATCATGATATGAACCTCTACTCCGCGATCGATCGCTTGTTTCAATCTTGTTTGCAAGCGATCAGTCGGGATGAAATAAGGAGTTCCTATCAGAATTTCTTTTTCGGCCGAATCCATCATCTTCGCAAATTCATTCTCCAGCTCGACCCCATCAGTAGCCACGATGTTCATGACATACTCTCCATCTTCTGAAGGATCACAAGGCGAAATCGTTTCTCCTGAGGCCAAGTACCAGTCATCCAGCATCACTTTATGGATCTGGGACACGACCGGGCCTGTTAACCGCAAGTGATAATCTCTCCAATCCCCAAATTTTGCGGATTCTCCAATGTAATTCTTTCCGATGTTGAATCCTCCTAAATAACCGATCTTTCCGTCAATAACCGCTATTTTTCTATGATTTCTCCGATTAAGTTTATAAAAAAAGAAGGGGAATCCAGGTGTCTCGGCGAAATAAAAAGCAACACCTGCATCTCTCAATTTTTTCCTGGCATGTTTATTGATTTTATAACCCCCGAGCCATCCACGAGGAAACGGACAGGTACCCCGTTTCGAGCTTTATTTTTTAAAACATCAAGAAAGTTTTCACTGATATAATCATCATCCACCAAGTAAAAATAAATATCGACTTGTTCCTTTGCTTCTGCAATTTCCTGAAACATCTGTTCATAGAGGACCGATCCATTTTTGTAGAGTTTGTAGTCGCCCCGCGTTTCAGGCAGGGGAAGGGTCCGAGGCTTTTTCTCATGAGCCGCCCGTCCCAGTTTGAAATCGATGAATAAAAGTATTAGCAGAATGACGCCTAGTATAATTGTGACGAGCATCTCTCAATCCTCCTTAAAAGTATCTTCCCCCTAGTTTCCCCGATTTTAAAGGTTTCAAAAGGAAAAACAGGAAAACATGTTGACTGAATGCTCATTCATAATTTATAGTAAAGCTATAAGATTCAGAAAATTATAAGAATCCATGTCGATTTTCTGATCGGAGAAAAGGGGAGTCGCCATCGCGCGACAACAACAAAGAGGGGGAGAACCGATGAATCCGTTGTTGATGGCAAACTGGATTTTATTTCTTGGCGTCCTTGTCTACGGCCTGTACTTGTTCGTCCGTGTCGTTCAGACCCGCGTCGCTTACATCAAACTGGGGAAGAAATTCGAGTATGACAGACAGCTGAAAAGGCGTTTACAGAAGATTTGGATTTATGTCTTCGGACAAAAGAAATTATTGAAAGATAAAAAATCAGGTATTATCCACGTTATGATGTTTTACGGATTTATCCTCGTCCAGTTCGGGGCGATTGATTTTATTTGGAAAGGACTGGCACCGGATTCCCATCTGCCTTTAGGTCCGTTCTATCCAGGGTTTACATTCTTCCAGGAAATTGTGACTCTGACGATTCTTGTCGCTGTGATCTGGGCTTTCTACCGCCGTTATATAGAAAAACTGGTCCGTTTGAAGCGAGGCTTCAAAGCAGGGCTTGTCCTTATTTTTATTGGAACGTTGATGGTCACCGTTCTTGTAGGGAACGGCATGGGTCTCATTTGGCACGGGCATGATGGAGCGTGGACAGAACCTGTTGCGTCCGGAATTGCAAGCGCTTTCGGATGGCTGCCGCCGGTCGCAGCTGCGACAGTATTTTTCGTTATGTGGTGGATTCACCTGCTTATTTTACTGACGTTTATGGTTTACGTCCCACAATCAAAGCACGCACACTTAATTGCGGCACCGGTCAATGTCTTTTTAAGTCGTGAAGAACCACCAGGAAAATTGAAGACGATCGATTTTGAAATCGACGAAGATGCTGATGAAGAAGACGTTTCCTTTGGCGTTGGAAAAATTGAAGATTTCAATCAGCTGCAAATGATCGACTTCTATGCTTGTGTCGAGTGCGGGCGCTGTACAAATGTCTGTCCTGCTTCAGGATCAGGGAAAATGCTCTCACCAATGGACCTGATAGTTAAACTCAGAGATCATTTAACGGAAAAAGGGGCAGCCGTGACCGGTCAATCCCCGTGGGTCCCTGCTTATGCGTTTTCCGGTACCGAAGGGAATACGCTCGCACAAATGTCCCGCTCTCAAGGTTCTGATGAAGCGGCTGCTACGCTTGATGCCGTGAACAACAAGAGTTTGATCGGAGATGTCATTACAGAAGAAGAGCTTTGGGCGTGTACCACCTGCCGTAACTGTGAAGATGCCTGCCCGGTCATGAATGAACACGTCGATAAAATCATCGACCTTCGTCGTTATTTAGTATTGACAGAAGGAAAGATGGATGCTGATGGACAACGTGCCATGATGAACATCGAACGTCAGGGAAATCCTTGGGGACTTTCCAAGAAAGAACGAGAAGACTGGAGACAGTCGGATGAAGATGTTCATATTCCTACCGTGAAAGAGTTGAAGAAATCAGGAGAAGAATTTGAGTACTTATTCTGGGTCAGCTCGATGGGTTCTTATGATAACCGCAGTCAGAAAATTGCAATGGCGTTTGCGAAACTCATGAATGCAGCGGATATTAAGTTCGCTATACTTGGAAACAAAGAGCAGAACTCTGGAGATACGGCGCGCCGTATGGGGAACGAATTCCTATTCCAGGAGCTTGCTGAGAAGAACATGAAAGAATTTGAAAAACACAATGTGAAGAAAATCATCACGATTGACCCTCACGCGTATAATATCTTCAAAAATGAGTATCCGGATTTTGGGCTGGAAGCTGAAGTTTATCACCATACCGAGATGCTTGCTGAATGGCTGAAGGATGGGCGTTTAAAACCGGAAGGGGTCGTGAACGAGAAGATCACGTATCACGACAGCTGCTATCTTGGACGTTACAACGAAGTGTATCAGCCGCCGCGTGAAGTACTTGAAATGATTCCAGGTGTGGAAGTCGTGGAAATGAAGCGTAACCGTTCGAACGGCATGTGCTGTGGAGCCGGCGGTGGAATGATGTGGATGGAAGAGAAATCCGGAAACCGCGTCAACGTCGCACGTACCGAACAAGCACTTGAAGTCGAGCCGACGATGATCTCAAGCGGTTGTCCTTTCTGTCTGACGATGCTTTCTGATGGAACGAAAGCGAAAGAAGTGGAAGAAGAAGTGAGCACCATGGATATTGCAGAGATCCTCGCAAAATCCATGTTTGATAAAACAGAAGAAAAGACGGCTTAATCAAACGTTTGACCAATCGAGTTTTCCGTCGAATAAACCGCGTAAAATAAAAAAATAGTATGAATATTGTGGAAAGTGTACAGCATTTTATGTACACTTTCCTTATGAGACGATTTTGAGCGAGCGTTCAATCGTCATTTATGAAAGCGTTATCAAATGAGGAGGAACAGACATGCGTAAAACTGTTATTGTTGCTGGAGCTCGTACACCTTTTGGGAAATTTGGAGGAGCCCTTGCCCCGCTGACAGCTGCAAAGCTTGGTGGCATAGCGATCAAAGCTGCTCTGGAGCGCGCGAGTGTTAAAGCAGAGGAAGTAGATGAAGTCATCATGGGTACGGTGCTTCAAGGGGGGCAGGGACAACTGCCTTCCCGTCAGGCTTCAAGAGAAGCTGGCATTCCTTGGGATGTAAAAACAGAAACAGTGAATAAAGTATGTGCTTCCGGCATGCGCAGTGTCACGATGGGGGATCAGTTCATTCGACTCGGGGAAGAAGAGATCATTGTCGCAGGTGGAATGGAAAGCATGAGTAATGCCCCCTATTTCATGCCGAAAGCCCGGTGGGGATTGCGCATGGGAGATGCTGCGGTTAAAGATATGATGGTCCATGATGGATTGACTTGTTCTTTCGAAAATGTCCATATGGGTAACTACGGCAACCGTACGGCCGAAGAATTCGAACTGACGCGAGAAGCTCAGGATGAATGGGCTTATCGTAGTCATCAACGGGCTGTGAGTGCCACAGAAGAAGGAAAACTCGCGGAAGAAATTACCGCTGTTGAAGTCCCGCAAAGAAAAGGGGACCCGATAGTCGTCGATCGTGATGAAGCTCCTAGGAAGGATACGACCGTTGAAGGCCTGGCTAAACTCCGTCCTGTGTTTGATAAGACAGGAACGATCACAGCTGGGAATGCGCCTGGTGTGAACGATGGAGCTTGTGCCATGCTGCTCATGTCCGATGAGAAAGCGGAAGAACTGGGAGCTGAAACGCTGGCCACCATTCTTGCACATGACGAAATCGCTGTAGAAGCACAGGATTTTCCACAGACGCCTGGGCTGGTCATTAATAAACTTTTGAAAAAAGCCGGGAAATCCATAGAAGATATCGATCTGTTTGAAGTGAACGAAGCCTTTGCTGCCGTTTCCTTAGCCAGTGGTAAAATTGCAGGGCTCGACCATGAAAAAGTGAACGTAAATGGTGGTGCTGTAGCTCTTGGCCACCCGATTGGAGCAAGTGGGGCCCGGATTTTGCTTACACTTGCACACGAGTTGAAGAGACAGGGCGGCGGACTTGGAATCGCAGCCATTTGTTCAGGCGGCGGCCAGGGAGATGCTGTATTGATCGAAGTACCGAAACAATAGGAGGTAAGCTGAATGACAATTAAACAAGTCATGGTCATAGGAGCAGGACAGATGGGTGCTGGCATTGCCCAGGTTTTTGCTCAGGCCGGATTGAACGTAAAACTGAATGACATGAGTCAGGATGCCCTCGACCAGGGTCTTGCAGGAATTGAAAAGCGTCTGCTCCGCGCAGTGGATAAGGGGAAAATGACGGAAAAGGATCAAAAGGCAGCGTATGGACGCTTGGAGACAACGACGCAATTGAAGGATGCCTCCGACTGTGACCTTGTGGTAGAAGCTGTCGTCGAAAACATGGATGTGAAGGTGAGCGTCTTTCAACAGCTCGATGAGATCACTCCTCCACATGCCATCCTGGCAACGAATACATCATCTTTACCAATTACAGAAATTGCTGCAGCTACGAAACGTCCAGAGCAGGTAATCGGCATGCACTTCATGAATCCTGTGCCTGTGATGAAGCTGGTGGAAATCATCCGTGCTATCCAGACGAGTGATGAAACCTATCAGGCTATTGAAGATATGACGAAGAAACTGGAAAAAACACCTGTAGAAGTTGAGGACTTCCCAGGGTTTGTGTCCAACCGGATTTTAATGCCGATGATCAACGAAGCGATTTATACGGTGCACGAAGGAGTCGCCTCTCCTGAAGATGTGGACGCTGTCATGAAGCTCGGCATGAATCACCCGATGGGCCCACTTACGCTTGCAGATTTTATCGGATTGGATACGTGCTTATACATCATGGAAGTGCTTCATGAAGGGTTTGGAGACAGCAAGTATCGTCCATGTCCGCTTCTTAGGAAATATGTAAAGGCAGGCTGGCTTGGGAAGAAGTCTGGACGCGGTTTTTACACCTACGATTAACGTGTAAAGGGGAGAACGAGAATGAATTTGCAGTTCACGGATGAACAGGAAATGATGAAGAAGATGGTCCGCGACTTTGCGGAAAAAGAAGTGGCTCCTGCTGTAGAACGGATGGAGCAGGAAGATCGATTCCCTTCTGAATTGATCCCGAAAATGGGTGAGCTCGGGCTGATGGGCGTACCGATCCCGGAAAAATACGGCGGTGCAGAAATGGATTACCTTTCCTATATCATCGCTATTCATGAGATTTCAAAAGTGAGTGCAACGCTTGGGGTCATTTTGTCTGTCCATACATCAGTTGGAACGAACCCGATTTTATATTTCGGTACAGAGGAACAAAAGAACAAATACATTCCCAAACTTGCCTCAGGTGAATATCTAGGAGCTTTTGCACTGACAGAACCAAGTGCAGGTTCTGATGCCAGCAGTCTGAAAACGCGGGCACAAAGGCAAGGGGATCACTACATCCTTAACGGGTCCAAAGTCTTCATCACAAATGGAGGAAATGCAGATACGTTCATCGTTTTTGCCCGTACAAATCCGGACGTGGAAACGAAAAAAGGCTTAAGTGCTTTCATCGTTGAACGTGACACCCCTGGCTTCTCTATTGGGAAGGCGGAGAAGAAGATGGGGCTGCACGGTTCAAGTACGGTTTCTTTGAATTTTGACCAATGTGAAGTTCCTGTATCACAACGACTCGGTGAAGAAGGAGACGGTTACAGAATCGCCCTCTCCAACTTGAATATCGGTCGAATCGGCATCGCTGCCCAGTCCCTCGGAATTGCCGAAGCGGCCTTGGAGCACGCCGTCGCTTATGCAAAAGAACGTGAGCAATTCGGCCGTCCGATTGCTCATCATCAAGGTGTTTCTTTTAAACTTGCCGATATGGCGACAGAAGTAGAAGCATCCAGGCTGCTCGTCTATAACGCAGCTGCTTTGCAGGCGGCAGGGAAGAAGTGCGGGAAAGAAGTGTCCATGGCAAAACTGATGGCATCTAAGACAGCTGTGAAAGCATCCATTGAAGCCGTACAGGTCCATGGAGGTTATGGATATACAGAAGATTACGCCGTGGAGCGATTTTTCCGGGACGCCAAGGTCTGTGAAATATATGAAGGAACCAGTGAAATCCAAAAGGTTGTTATAGGCAATCATTTGATTAGAGAGTAGGAGGACGACAGGATGAATTTTACGTTGACAGAAGAACAGGAAATGCTCAGAAAAATGGTCAGGGATTTTGCCAAAAATGAAGTTGAACCGACCGCAGCGGAACGGGATGAAGAGGAACGCTTCGATCGTGATATCTTCGATAAAATGGCTGAGCTTGGCCTGACGGGTATCCCATGGCCGGAGGAATATGGCGGCATCGGATCGGATTTCGTAAGTTATGTAATCGCAGTTGAAGAGCTTTCCCGTGTTTGCGCTTCTACAGGAGTCACCTTGTCTGCGCACATTTCTTTGGCAAGCTGGCCGATTTTCAAATTCGGAAATGAAGATCAGAAGAAAAAGTATTTGACTCGACTGGCTTCTGGAGAAGCTCTCGGTGCTTATGCTTTATCTGAGCCCGGCGCAGGAAGTGACGTTTCTTCCATGAAGACGCAGGCGAAACTTGATGGCGACCATTATGTTTTAAATGGAAATAAAGTCTGGATCACGAATGGTGGAGTGGCGGATATTTACGTTGTCTTTGCAAAAACGGATGCGGACCAGGGCAGCCGTGGCATCAGTGCATTCATCGTAGAAAAAGATACCCCTGGATTCACGACAGGCAAGAAAGAGAAGAAGCTTGGCATTCGTTCGTCTCCAACGACGGAATTGGTTTTTGAAGATTGTAAGATCCCGAAAGAGAACCTGCTTGGAGAAGAAGGGGAAGGGTTTAAAGTAGCCATGATGACCCTGGACGGTGGTCGTAACGGAATTGCAGCTCAAGCAGTTGGAATCGCACAAGGAGCCTTGGATGAGTCGGTCCATTATTCGAAGGAACGCGAACAATTCGGAAAACCTATTGCAGCCCTTCAGGGGATTTCCTTCAAGCTCGCGGACATGGCGACAGAAATAGAAGCTTCGCGTCTGCTGACGTATCAAGCCGCATATTTGGAATCCGAAGGCCTTCCTTATTCCAAAGCATCAGCCATGGCCAAACTGTTTGCCGGGGATACGGCTATGAAGGTGACAACAGAAGCCGTACAGGTCCATGGAGGTTATGGATATACAAAGGATTATCCAGTTGAACGATACATGCGCGATGCGAAAATTACGCAAATTTATGAAGGAACACAAGAAATCCAAAGACTCGTTGTCGGCCGAATGGTCACGAAATAAAAGGGCAGCGTCATGCATCCACTGGCTGAACGAATCCAAAAGCAGGACATGAGGGCTTTAGCACGGGCGATTACGTTGATTGAGAACGAAGATGATGAAAAGCTCCACTTGATGAGTGATATCTTCTCTATTCAGAAACAAGCACACTATATCGGCATTACGGGTTCACCGGGTGCAGGGAAAAGCTCATTGATCAATCAGCTGCTCACTTACTTGCGACAACAGGACCTGACGGTAGCAGTCATTGCTGTCGACCCTACAAGCCCTTTCAGTGGGGGAGCTCTGCTCGGGGACCGTACGAGAATGAACCAGCACTTCCTTGACCCGGGAATATTTATAAGAAGCATGGCGACACGAGGAAGCCTCGGAGGTTTAGCACGGGCTACGAAAGATAGTATCCGGGTGTGCGACGCCTATGGATTTGATGTCGTTCTTGTGGAAACGGTCGGTGTCGGGCAATCAGAACTGGATATTATGAAAGTTGTGGATACTACGGGGCTTGTTTTGACTCCTAACAGTGGAGACGTCCTTCAGATTTTCAAAGCGGGAATAATGGAGATTGCTGACGTGTTTATCATCAATAAAGCGGACTTACCTGGAGTGAGGAAGCTTAAATCTACCCTCGAAGAGTATATGATGATCGTGCAACCTGAAGGCTGGGAGCCTCCGATCGTTCAAACGATCTCGACACAAGCTGAGGGGATGAGAGAACTCTATGAGACTATGAAAAACCACCGGGACTTCCTTTACCAGACGAACAAAGGAGCGGATCGGAGGAAGCAACAGCTTCAGCTGGAAGTGTACGATTTGATCCGCGAGGAGATTTGGCGGGAAGTCAAAGGCACGATCGAAAGCGATGAACAGAAGGTCGAAGTATTTCAAAACCCGGATGCGGATCCTTATGAACTGGCCCGGTCCTGGTTTCGTGAATGGGGAAGGAAGGGGTAGTAAATTGGCTGAAAAACAAGTACCTTCAACCATTAAAGATGAAGCTCTCGTCTCTAAACGGAGAAACCAGATGATTAAGGGTGCCGTTACCCTTTTCATAGAGAAAGGGTTCCATAAAACGACCACTCGTGAAATTGCCAAGGCTTCCGGGTTCAGTATAGGAACGCTCTACGAATACATCCGGAAAAAAGAAGATGTTCTGTTTCTCGTTTGTGATTCCATCTATCAAAAAGTGAAAGAGCGGATGGAGGAGGCGATCGATCCTCACCAGACGAGTCTTCAAAGTCTTGTTCATGCCATCCATTCGTATTTTCAGCTGATGGATGAGATGCAGGATGAAGTCGTTGTCATGTATCAGGAGGTCAAGTCACTTTCCAGGGATGCACAGGATTATGTCCTGCAGAAGGAGCGTGACATGGTGGCCATGCTTGAGCAGGTCATCGTGAATAGTCTGCCGGGAGAGCATCCGGAAGAGCAAATCAAACTGATTGCGAACAACATTTTCGTCCAGGGGCAGATGTGGGGGTTCCGCCGCTGGATCCTGCAGCGGACCTTTACCCTCGAAAGTTATACGGATACCCAGATACAGCTCTTGTTAAAAGGTCTCGATAAAGAAGAGACACTCCAATAGAAAGGAAGATTGGATATGGAACAGCCGACTGTCTACAAACCAAAGAATCCCGTCCGTTTCGTGACATCCTCTAGTCTTTTTGACGGTCACGATGCGTCGATCAATATTATGCGCCGGATCTTACAGGCGACAGGAGCGGAGGTCATCCACCTTGGTCATAACCGTTCGGTTGAAGATGTGGTAAATGCCGCTATCCAGGAGGATGCGCAGGGGATTGCGATTTCGTCTTATCAAGGTGGTCATGTAGAGTATTTTAAATATATGGTCGACCTGCTCGCCCAAAAGGGCGCCGGCCACATCCGTGTTTATGGCGGTGGCGGAGGGGTAATCATCCCGAGGGAAATTAAAGAACTTCACGAATATGGGGTCGCCCGTGTGTTTTCTCCGGAAGATGGCCGTAACCTAGGCCTTCAAGGCATGATCAATCTTATGATTGAAGAGTGTGATTTCCTCCCGCCCCTTGATGTGGAAAAAGGGGTCGAAGGTCTTTCCGCCGGTGAACATCAATCGATCGCCCGCTTCATCACCTATGTGGAGAATACTCCGAAAGAAGAAAGAGAAGCTGTGGCCGCTTTTGAAAGCGCTGTCGAAAAGGTGCAGGAAAAAACAATTCCTGTTCTCGGAATAACGGGTACAGGAGGAGCGGGTAAGAGTTCTCTTACCGATGAATTGATCCGTCGTTTCGTCAATGAGATACCGGATAAGAAAATCGCGATTTTGTCTGTCGATCCAACGAAGAAAAAAACAGGTGGCGCTCTTCTTGGAGACCGCATTCGTATGAATGCTATATTCAATCCGCGCGTTTACATGAGATCTCTCGCAACGAGGGAGGCGCGTTCGGAACTGTCAACAGCGGTGGAAGAAGCCATTCAGGTCGTTAAAGCGGCCGGGGTTGATTTCATTATCGTTGAAACGAGTGGAATTGGTCAGGGAGATGCGGCGATTACAGATATCACCGACCTGTCCATGTATGTGATGACCGCAGAATTCGGCGCGCCGTCCCAGCTTGAGAAAATTGATATGATTGATTTTGCCGATTTCATCGTGATCAATAAATTCGAGCAGAAAGGATCCGAAGATGCTTTTAATCAAGTGAAAAAGCAATATCAGCGGAGTCATATGCTCTTCCATGAAGATGACAGTAAGTTCCCGGTATATGGAACGATTGCCAGCCAGTTCAATGACCCTGGCACAAATACTCTATTCGCGGCCATCGTTGATCAGTTGAACGAAAGGTTCTCCTGGGAGGATGAGACGTCTTTCTCCGGCCTGGAAAAAGTAGAAAAGCAAAATGTCATCATTCCGAACGAACGAAAGCAGTATTTGCGTGATATTGCACTCGCTGTCCGTGATTACCATGAAGAGACAGGAGGGCAGGCGGAGAAAGCACGCAAACTTTATCAATTGAAAGGAACCATTGATGTCGTTGAGGATGAATCGGTGAAAGAAAGTCTTCAGCGGCTCATCCAGGATTATGAACGTCACCTTTCTCAAGAAGCTAAAGAGAATTTAGAAGGGTGGGAGGCTCTCCACGAGCGATACAGTGGAGATACGTACACGTTCAAGGTGCGAGATAAAGAAATAACGATGGATATTACAACAGAAAGCTTGAGCGGAACGAAAGTCCCTAAAGTTGCTCTGCCGAAGTATATGGATTGGGGAGACCGTCTAACGTGGCTGAGAAGTGAAAATGTTCCAGGAGCTTTTCCATTTACCGCAGGTGTTTTTCCATTCAAACGTAAAGGGGAAGATCCTAAACGTCAGTTCGCAGGCGAAGGGACCCCGGAGAGGACCAACCGCAGGTTCCACTATTTATCCGAAGGAGATGAAGCGAAACGTCTCAGTACAGCCTTCGACTCGGTCACTTTATATGGGGAAGATCCCGATGAGCGTCCGGACATTTACGGGAAAGTCGGAGAAAGTGGCGTCAATATTTGTACCTTGGAAGATATGAAGAAATTGTTTGACGGATTCGATCTCGTCGCTCCATCTACATCCGTTTCTATGACCATCAACGGCCCGGCACCGATCATCCTGGCTATGTTCTTCAATACGGCTATTGATAAACAGTTGGAGAAATTTAAAGAAGAAAACGGACGAGAGCCGAAAGCAGAAGAAGCAGCAACAATTAAAGCCCAGACGATTAATGTCGTCCGTGGGACTGTCCAGGCCGATATTTTAAAAGAGGACCAGGGGCAGAACACCTGTATTTTCTCTACGGAATTTGCTCTTCGAATGATGGGGGATATCCAGCAGTATTTCATTGATAACGAAGTACGGAATTATTATTCGGTATCCATTTCCGGTTACCATATTGCAGAAGCAGGAGCGAATCCGATCACCCAGCTCGCTTTTACATTAGCCAACGGATTTACGTACGTGGAATATTACTTGAGCAGAGGAATGGATATCAATAAGTTTGCACCGAACTTATCCTTCTTCTTCTCCAATGGTCTTGATCCTGAATATACGGTTCTCGGTCGTGTAGCCCGCAGAATCTGGGCAATCGTCATGCGCGATAAATATGGCGCCAACGAACGCAGTCAGAAACTGAAGTATCACATTCAAACTTCCGGCCGTTCTCTGCATGCCCAGGAAATTGACTTTAATGATATCCGGACAACGCTACAGGCGCTGATCGCTATTCAGGACAACTGTAATTCCCTGCATACAAACTCGTATGACGAAGCGATCACGACACCGACAGAAGAATCGGTTCGTAGAGCCATGGCGATCCAGATGATCATCAGCAAAGAGTTCGGTTTGACGAAAAACGAAAATTCCCTCCAGGGATCTTACATCATAAGAGAACTCACGGACCTTGTAGAGGAAGCTGTCCTGCAGGAATTTGAACGCATCAATGACCGCGGAGGCGTACTTGGAGCGATGGAACGTCAATATCAACGAGGGAAAATTCAGGAAGAGTCCCTTTACTATGAAGGTAAGAAGCATTCAGGGGAACTACCGATTATCGGTGTGAACACGTATCTGAACCCGAATCCTCCTTCTGAAGAAGAAATCGACTCTATGGAGCTGGCGCGTGCGTCTAAGGAAGAAAAGGAACACCAGATCACAGAATTACGCAAATTCCAATCCTCCCATGATAGCGAAGCTGGGGCTGCATTAGAGCGCTTGAAACAAGCAGCATCTGGCGGAGGAAATATTTTTGAAGAGCTCATGGAAACCGTCAAAGTTGCAAGTCTTGGTCAAATTACCAATGCGCTGTATGAGGTTGGCGGTCAATACAGAAGGAATATGTAGCGACCTGAAAAATCGCTAATATAGGGCGGGAAATCGCGAATAAAACAGGGGAATCTGCTAATATATGAAGAAAAGATCCTAATAGAAGAAAAATGCCCTCGCTGATTGGCGAGGGCGCTTCTTTTAGTGGCCGCCGACCTGGTCGTCGTCATGGGCCTGGTTCACTTCGGTTACATAAGGCTTTTTCATGCCATACCATTCATAAGTAATGTTGTACGTTTCGCCTTCTTGAAGCAACATCCATGTACTTGTATCTTTGACATGCAGCTTTTTGTCATCGATATTGACGAAGTACCCGTCATCATTATGGGTTTTGGATGTGATTTCGGCTTCTTCCTGATGTTTTTCATGGATGATGCCAAAGCTTGTGAACAGCCAGATGCCGATCGCTGCTGCAGCGATGATGGTGGCGATCCAATTAAAAGGATGATTCTCCACAGTACGTCTCTCCTTCTTTCGATGAAGTCTACTCTTATTTTAAAATAAATCGGCAGGAACACCAACCATTTATGCCCAAGCCTTATTTTACATGGAAAGTTTAAATTCATGTAGATTTGTCTAGAAAAGGAGAGAAGACTCCATTTGATTTTTGTAAAGCCAACTCATATAATGGATGGTATGATTAAATGTGATTCGTATGCCCATGAGGTCATTTATTTTATCTTGTTTATATAAAGGAGTGCTGGACCGTGAGCTTAAAAGAAATGAGCCGAGAGCAAATTCAAGAAACTTCCATGATTGTACTGGCTACCAAAATTCTAGAAGATGAGCGTGAAGCGATTGACTTCAATGAAATCTTCAACCGCATCGCAGCTATGAAGGATTTTACAGATGCGCAAAAAGAAGAGTACATCGCCCAGTTCTATACGGACATGAATATTGACGGTCAATTCATGACAATCGGAACGAACCGTTGGGGTCTAAGAAAGTGGTACCCGGTTGAACAGTTGGAAGAAGAAATTGCCAACCTTCCACAAAAGCGTAAAAAGAAAAAGAAGAAGAAGAAGAAGAAGAAACCATCCAAGCTGCTTGAAGATGAGTTGGGTGTATCAGAATATGATGATGCTGATGAGGACGACCTTGAGGATGATCTTGAGTTGACCGATGAAGACCTTGACCTTGATGATGACGACGATGACTTCGAAGGTGATTATGAAGACGATGACCTGGATGAAGAAGAGGAAGAAATCGTTGAAGATGACATCAGCTTTATCGGAGATGACGACGAAGAAGATAAATAAGGTGGTTGACTTTTAAAAGTCAAATCAGTAGAATCTTATTTGGGCTCTTTAATTTCCTGAAACGAAATTTCCAAACGCTCCCCTAGCGAGGGGAGCGTTTTTTGTTTTTTTATATGATCATGCACGGCGCCTTGGTTATCACAAACAGGCGCCTGTGCTTTTGAACCATCCAGCGTAGGCATCCGTCCACGGCACCATTGGAATTTACGGAACGCTTACGCTTTCATTTATTTGCCCCTTATCAAAAAGCTTGGATTAGTGAATAACTAAATATGACAAATAGAGAAAGAGGGATTCAACGTGGCAACAAAATACATTTTCGTAACAGGCGGTGTCGTATCATCTTTAGGAAAAGGAATTACGGCCGCTTCATTAGGACGTTTGTTGAAAAACAGAGGCATGAAGGTGACAATTCAAAAGTTCGATCCTTACATTAACGTCGACCCGGGGACGATGAGCCCGTATCAGCACGGAGAAGTTTTCGTAACGGATGATGGAGCAGAAACAGATCTTGACCTTGGTCACTATGAGCGTTTCATTGATATCAACCTGAATAAATTCAGCAACGTAACGACAGGGAAGGTCTATTCCAATGTCATCAAGAAAGAGCGTCGCGGGGATTACTTAGGAGGAACTGTCCAGGTCATTCCGCACATTACCAATGAAATCAAAGAACGTGTCTTCCGTGCCGGCCACGAAACGAATGCTGATGTTGTCATTACTGAAATCGGAGGAACGGTAGGGGATATTGAATCTCTCCCATTCCTTGAAGCGATCCGTCAAATCAAGAGTGATATTGGGCGCGAGCATGTTATGTATCTTCACTGTACGCTTGTTCCATATTTGAATGCGGCAGGTGAAATGAAGACAAAACCGACCCAGCACAGTGTGAAAGAGCTACGTTCGTTGGGAATTCAGCCTGACGTGATCGTCCTTCGTACGGAAATGGAAATTTCCGAAGATATGAAAGAAAAAATCGCTCTCTTCTGTGATATCAATAAAGATGCCGTAATCGAAGCACGCGATGCGGATACTCTTTATAACGTGCCGATTACACTGCAGGAGCAGAAGTTGGACGAGCTCACTTGCGAGCATTTCGGACTTGATCTACCACCGGCAGACATGACGGAATGGAACAAGTTGATTGAACAGGTGAAAAACCTTGAACACAAAACAACTATTGCCCTGGTCGGAAAGTATGTAGAGCTTCCTGATGCCTACATTTCTGTCGTAGAAGCATTGAAGCACGCAGGCTACAGCTACGATTCTGATGTAGATGTGAAATGGGTCAATTCTGAAAAATTGAATGCACAAAACGTGCAGGATGAACTGCAGGGCGTCGATGGAATTCTTGTTCCAGGAGGATTCGGTGACCGCGGAATCGAAGGGAAAATCGATGCGATCCGTTACGCGCGTGAAAACCATGTGCCATTCCTGGGAATCTGTCTCGGTATGCAGCTGGCCACCGTAGAATTTGCCCGTAACGTTCTTGGTCTAAAAGGAGCGCATTCCGCAGAAATCGACCCTTCCACGGAGCACCCGATTATCGACCTTCTTCCAGAACAGAAAGAAGTGTCTGACCTCGGAGGTACGCTTCGTCTTGGGATCTATCCATCCCGTTTGCAGCCAGGAACCAAAGCGATGGAAGCTTACGGTGAAGAAGTTGTGTATGAGCGTCACCGCCACCGCTTCGAATTCAACAATCACTACCGTGAACAAATGGAAGCAGCTGGATTCAAATTCTCCGGTACAAGCCCGGACGGCCGCCTTGTTGAAATCGTCGAGGTGGAGATCACCCATGGTTCGTAGCCAGCCAGTTCCACCCAGAATTCAAATCACGCCCGACACGTCCACAGGAACTTTTCCACGGATTCATCGGCGCGGCAATGAAAACAAATCATTAATCAATAAAAAAAGAGCCGATTTCCCTAGCTGGGAGATTGGCTCTCTTTTTTTAGAGTCCTTCAAGTATATGGAAGGATTTTTGAAAACTCGATTTCGAGGCTTTAGGGTGTGGGTTTCGGGGCTCCGGGAAACGGCTCGCTTTCCGTGGGCGGGCGCTGAGCCTCCTCAGGCTTACGCCTTCCGGGGTCTCACCTGGCATTCTTTTCCTCGTAGATATCCGGTTTCTGCGCCTAGCGGCTAGTGAGACTTCCCTCGCTTCTGTACGATAAGTCAACATCGAATCTCTTCGTCCTTCGTGTTTCCTTCACCTCCTCCAGCTCAGTCCAGTCCATACGCCGCTGAACGAGGCGCCTGCACACTTAAGATAGGAGTCACGCCGTTTCCCTCCGCCCCTTTATCCTATGAGGCTCTCAAAATCTCCTTTTAATGAAACCTCCTGCCTGTAACTGAAAACATATGATAAGTACTGATTTTTGAGGTTTTAAACACAACTTACCAGTTATATGGCGGTCGCCAAAGAGGTCTATTAGGTTGCTTAAGGGTAGTGCACCGTTTTTTTGAGGAAATTGAAGATACACTCTCTGGTTATAGGGCTCTTTTTACTACCAAAGAAGCGGGGGCGGTTAGCTACTCCCTTTCTTGTGGAAGAGTGTCTTCGACTATCCTCATATTATAGGCGGAAAGCGGTCCTTAACAAGCTTCCAACACACAGGATAGTATCCATAAGGAGGTGATCTCCTTTCCCTGCCCTCATACATAAAAGCAGCTTATTCTGAAAGGGGTTTTAAGATACTTATTGGGCAAAAGGGCGGAGGGGAATGGCGAGACTCCTGCGGGAACAAAGTGCTTGGTAAGACCCCGCAGGACGAAGTCCGAGGAGGGTGACCGCGCTCCCGCGTAAAGCGAGTCATTCCCCGCAGCCCCATCCACTCAACAGAAGTCTCGAAACGGCCTCTTCCACAATTGGTAGCCTGAGTGGAAAAAGAATTACAGAAATTTTGACAAACAGAACGTACGTGCGCAGGAATACTGAATAAGTGTATAGAAAATACATGATAGAGATAGATAGTGAGTGGAATGAAGAGATATAAAAAATAGAAGGGCGGGTAAAAGCATGGCAAATCGAATTCTGATCGTGGACGACCAGCCAGGGATAAGACTCTTATTAGAGGAAATTCTGAAAACTGAGGGTTACGAAACGGTTAGTGCAAAAACAGGCCGGGAAGCCTGTGACCTCGTAGAAGTACAGGACATGGATCTCATCATTATGGATTACAACCTTCCCGTCATGCACGGAAAAGAAGTGCTGCACTACTTAGAAGAAATGAACTTCGGGTCGCCTGTCATCATCATTACAGGGGCTTCGAAAGAATCCATAGAAAAGGAAGTGGCTTTTCCTTTTGTAACAGATATCATAGCTAAGCCATTTGACATCCATAAATTGAAAGAAATGGTTAATGGAACCCTTGTTCACAGCCGTTCATGACTTTTTTCTTGATGTAAGCGCTATATAATCCTCCTGCTGTTGCACCATAGAAAGGGTATTGGTATTCTATTACTGTAACCAAACTTACATGGTGTGTTTTCGTATGGAAACAGACTTGTAAATACAATGCAGTACGCTAACTAAAGGAGGATTCTTTCATGCCACTAGTATCAATGAAAGAAATGCTAGAAAAAGCTAAGGAAGAACGCTACGGCGTAGGTCAGTTCAACCTTAATAACTTAGAATACGCTCAAGCGATTCTTCAGGCTGCTGAAGAAGAGCAGTCTCCAGTAATCCTGGGTGTATCTGAAGGTGCAGGACGTTACATGGGCGGCTTCAACGTAGTTGTCGACATGGTAAAAGCACTTATGAAGGCTTACGGTACAACAGTACCTGTTGCGATTCACCTGGACCACGGTTCAAGCTTTGAAAAATGTGCAGAAGCGATCCACGCTGGATTCACTTCTGTTATGATCGATGCTTCCCATGATCCATTGGAAGAAAACATTGCTGTTACTCGTAAAGTTGTTGAACTTGCACACATCCATGGTGTATCTGTTGAAGCAGAACTTGGCCGTGTAGGTGGACAAGAAGACGATATCATCGTTGATGATGCGGAAGCCGCTTATGCGATCCCTTCTGAGTGTAAGCAGTTAGTTGACGAAACGAACGTTGATGTATTCGCACCAGCACTT
Organism: Halobacillus sp. ABR2_026; assembly: GCF_056158545.1. Classification (NCBI taxonomy): domain Bacteria; kingdom Bacillati; phylum Bacillota; class Bacilli; order Caryophanales; family Bacillaceae; genus Halobacillus; species Halobacillus sp. ABR2_026. The sequence goes on along the minus strand of NZ_JBSWTM010000001.1, from coordinate 3,464,694 downwards.
GGTTCTGTACACGGACCTTACAAAGGTGAGCCGAACCTTGGCTTTGACCGCATGGAAGAAATCATGGGCCTTGTTGACAAGCCGCTTGTTCTTCACGGTGGTACTGGAATCCCAACTGCTGACATTAAGAAAGCTATTTCTTTCGGAACAGCTAAAATCAATGTAAACACAGAGAACCAAATGGCTCAAGGAAAAGCAGTACGTCAAGTACTTGCTGAACAGCCTGAGCAGTACGATCCACGTAAATATCTTGGACCTGGCCGTGACGCAATCAAGGAAACGGTTATTGGCAAGATGCGTGAATTCGGATCTTCTCAACAAGCGTAAAATAGTTTAGAGGAAGCCGCTACATTGTAGCGGTTTCCTTTTCATCGTGTATGAAAACGCCATCATTCGACAATTTTCTTAAGTTTTGGACAAAAAAGGAAAGAAGAGGAGTGGGGATATGAAATTTTTCATTGATACTGCAAACATTGAGGATATTCGGGAAGCGAACGCTCTTGGGCTTCTGGCGGGAGTTACGACAAACCCGAGTCTTGTCGCTAAAGAAGGGGTTTCCTTCCATGATCGTTTGAAGGAGATTACTGAAGAAGTCGAAGGTTCTGTAAGTGCTGAAGTCATTTCTGAAGATGCAGAAGGCATGATTAAGGAAGGGAAGGAACTTGCAGCTATTGCTCCGAATATTACGGTGAAAGTACCGATGACGATGGAAGGATTGAAAGCTGTTAAAACCTTCAGTGATTTGAACATAAAAACAAATGTGACCCTGGTCTTTTCCGCTAACCAGGCACTGATGGCTGCACGTGCGGGTGCTTCCTATGTATCTCCTTTCCTTGGCAGACTTGATGATATCGGTCAGAACGGGATGGAGCTTGTTGCTCAGATTTCTGAGATTTTTGATCGTCATGCCATTGAAACGGAAATCATCGCAGCTTCTGTCCGTCATCCTGTCCATGTAACAGATGCCGCAATACACGGGGCTCACATTGCCACCATTCCATTTAAAGTTCTGAATCAGATTGTTCAGCACCCTCTGACAGATCAAGGGATTGAAAAATTCCTCAATGACTGGAATAATCAAAAATAGTGGTGTGATTTGGAAGAAACTGCACATACTAAAGTCATAATTTTCACCTTAAAGCGAGGAGTTTTACATGCATAAACTATTAGTGGAAGGCGGAAGGCCCTTACGTGGACAAGTCAGGGTCAGCGGCGCTAAGAACAGCGCAGTAGCTTTGCTGCCAGCGGCGATTCTGGCTGAAAGTCCAGTGACAATCGAAGGACTTCCGGATATTTCTGATGTGGGAATCTTGTCTGATTTGCTTGAAGAAATCGGTGGGACGGTACGTAAAGACGGGAGAACCGTACATATCGACCCTTCTGAAATGGTCGACATGCCCTTGCCGAATGGAAAAGTGAAAAAGTTGAGAGCTTCCTATTATTTTATGGGAGCGATGCTTGGACGATTCAATAAAGCGGTCATCGGTCTTCCGGGAGGCTGCCATTTAGGGCCTCGTCCGATTGACCAGCATATTAAAGGGTTTGAAGCTCTCGGTGCTAAAGTAACCAATGAGCAGGGTGCAATTTATTTGCGGGCCCGTGAATTGAAAGGTGCACGTATTTATTTGGATGTTGTCAGTGTGGGTGCTACAATCAACATTATGCTTGCGGCCGTACGTGCAAAAGGGAAGACGGTCATTGAAAATGCAGCGAAAGAACCTGAAATCATTGATGTAGCTACTTTGCTTACAAGCATGGGGGCGAAAATCAAAGGAGCAGGTACAGATGTCATCCGCATTGAAGGTGTCGATACATTAAAAGGCTGCCTCCACACCATTATCCCTGATCGGATCGAAGCAGGAACCTATACAATCATGGCTGCTGCTCAAGGTGAGGAAATGATTATCGATAACGTAATCCCGCAGCACTTGGAATCGCTCCTGGCAAAACTGAGAGAGATGGGTGTCACCATCGAGGAAAATGATGAACAGCTTTATATTAAGCCTGGCCATGAGCTGAAAAGTGTTGACATTAAAACTCTTGTTTATCCAGGGTTCCCGACAGATTTACAACAGCCGTTCACTTCGCTCCTTACCCAGACGCAGGGAACAGGTGTTGTAACAGATACGATTTATCAAGCCCGCTTCAAGCATGTAGATGAATTGAGGCGTATGAATGCTTCGATAAAAGTCGAAGGTGGTTCTGCCATTGTGACAGGGCCTTCCAAGCTTCAAGGAGCTAAAGTGAAAGCGACGGACCTTAGGGCTGGAGCAGCACTTGTCATTGCCGGCCTGATGGCTGAAGGTGTGACCGAAATCACAGGAGTCGATCACATTGAGCGCGGATATGAAAATATTACGAATAAGCTGATTGAACTGGGTGCAAAGGTCTGGTATGAGGAAATGTCAGCCGAAGAGATCGAGCAATTCCAAAATTCGTAGGTTTGTGATTTCCATGGGGAGATGAGGAAAATCTTTGATTGAATGGGGAGATTTACCATGGAAAGAAGTCTATCGATGGAATTAGTAAGAGTAACAGAAGCAGCTGCCTTGTCATCCGCACGCTGGATGGGGAGAGGGAAGAAGGAAGAAGCCGATGATGCGGCTACTTCTGCTATGCGCGATGTATTTGATACCATCCCGATGAAAGGGACAGTTGTCATCGGAGAGGGTGAAATGGATGAAGCGCCTATGCTTTATATTGGTGAGAAACTCGGAAACGGTTATGGCGCACGAGTGGATGTCGCTGTGGACCCGCTGGAAGGAACAAATATCGTTGCTTTAGGGACATGGAATGCTCTTGCAGTCTTAGCCATCGCTGATCATAAGCAGCTGCTTCATGCCCCGGATATGTATATGCAGAAAATAGCTGTAGGACCGGAAGCGGTAGGGAAAATAGACATCACCGCTTCCGTATCAGAGAACTTGCAAGCTGTAGCAGAAGCCAAGAATAAAGAGGTAGAAGACGTCGTCGCTGTCGTCTTGAATCGTGACCGCCACCAGGGGATAATTGAGGAGATCCGCGGGGCAGGTGCGAGAATCAAGCTGATTCCTGACGGAGATGTCGCCGCAGCCATCAATACGGCTTTCGATCATACCGGTGTGGACATTTTGTTCGGCATTGGTGGAGCCCCGGAAGGAGTTCTGGCTGCCGTCGGTTTGAAGTGCCTGGGTGGTGAAATCCAGGGGAAACTTGTCCCTTCCAATGAGGAAGAGCGCCTTCGCTGTGAGCAGATGGGAATTGAAGATATCGATAAAGTCCTTTACATGGAAGATTTCTGTGGAGGGGATGATGCGATCTTCGCTGCTACCGGTGTCACGGATGGAGAGTTGCTGAAAGGCGTTCAGTTCAAAGGACAGAAGGCCACGACTCAAACGCTCGTTATGAGGGCGAAGTCAGGCACAGTCCGCTTCATCGATGGAGATCACAGTTTGAAGAAAAAGCCGAATCTAGTTATGAAACCATAAAGAAAACGTCCACCCATTAGAGAGGAAGCTGTCATAAACCAGCTTCCTCTTCATCTATAATTGCCCCTCCACTTCAACATTTCATAAAATAGCATTGAAACTCCGCAAAGACAGGAGTACAATAAAGGTTGTTTGATTATGATAGAAGGTAATGACGTACGTCTCCCTACCTTTCCAGTCAATGACTTCATATAATTTCTTCTCATTCTTCTAACCATAAGTTCTGCTGAAGGAATGTCTTCTCCTGCTAGGTAGCAGATCTTCATTTTTGCAGTGCTATTCACAAACCCTTAAGAGAAGTATCATTTAATAGGTTCAGGATATCACCTCCGTGTGGCTGTGTTTGCGTTTTTTACAGTTAGAGAACGTATAGATGGTTGGATCCTGTTTGTCGGTATGACCTGAAAATATAGAAAACTAAAAAAAGTGGTGATTATGTGGCAGATTTAACAATCTCCAATTTAGAAACAATGACATTGAAAGGGCTTTACGCCAAAGCAAGACAGTATAAAGTCTCTTATTATGCAAAATTGACAAAACGAGAGTTGATTTTTGCAATTTTGAAAGCACAGGCAGAAAAAGATGGTTTTCTGTTTATGGATGGAATTCTTGAGATCATCCCTTCAGAAGGTTTCGGTTTCCTAAGGCCGATCAATTACTCGCCTAGTGCAGAGGATATTTATATTTCAGCCTCACAAATCCGCCGTTTTGATTTGCGGAACGGGGACAAGGTCTCTGGCAAAGTCCGTCCGCCGAAAGAAAACGAGCGTTATTATGGACTTCTACATGTGGATGCCGTAAACGGAGAGGACCCGGACTCTGCGAAAGAAAGAGTACACTTCCCGGCGTTGACACCGTTGTATCCGGATCGTCATATCAAACTGGAAACAGAGACGAAAAAGCTGTCTACAAGAATCATGGACTTGATGGCGCCGGTTGGTTATGGACAGCGTGGTTTGATTGTCGCTCCGCCTAAAGCAGGAAAAACGATGCTTTTGAAACAAATGGCGAACAGCATCTCAGCCAATCATCCAGATGCGAAACTGATCATCCTGTTGGTTGATGAGCGTCCAGAAGAAGTGACGGATATCGAGCGTTCCGTTGCTCCTGATGTTGATGTAGTCAGCTCCACCTTCGATGAAGTTCCTGAAAACCACATCAAGGTATCTGAACTGGTATTGGAAAGAGCGATGCGCCTTGTTGAGCATAAACGAGATGTAATTGTACTCATGGATAGCATCACCAGACTTGCCCGGGCCTACAATCTCGTCATTCCTCCAAGTGGACGGACATTGTCTGGAGGAATCGATCCTGCTGCTTTCCACCGCCCGAAACGGTTCTTCGGAGCTGCGCGGAACATTGAAGAAGGTGGCAGCTTGACCATTCTTGCAACAGCACTCGTGGATACAGGTTCACGCATGGATGACGTCATTTATGAAGAATTCAAAGGGACAGGGAATATGGAGCTGCACCTTGACCGCAGTCTGGCTGAACGGCGCATTTTCCCTGCCATTGACATTCTCCGGTCAGGAACGCGTAAGGAAGAACTGCTTCTTCCGCAGACCCAACTGGATAAAATTTGGGCGATTCGCAAATCTATGTCCGATTCTCAGGATTTCACAGATCGGTTCCTTCGCCGCTTGAGAGCATCTAAAGATAATGAAGAATTTTTTGATCTGATGGATAAAGAAATGAAAGGGAAAGCGACGCCTGCTCGCCGCTGATCCTTTCAATGATACGTTCCGGTTTCTTGAAACTGGATGTTGCATCGAAGGGTACCCCCTGTTATAATCATTCTATGTGAGTTTCAGTACAAGGTGTTTTTACGAACCTTCGACGGCTCTTACAATAACTCTGTTTCCAAAGGATTCAGGGCAAAAAGGAGTGGAAGAACATGAAAGCAGGAATTCATCCAGAATACCGTAAAGTTGTATTCCTAGACACAAGTTCTAATTTCAAGTTTCTAACAGGGTCTACTAAGTACTCTGAAGAAACAATCGAGTGGGAAGATGGAAACACGTATCCATTGATCCGCGTAGAGATTAGTTCTGCGTCTCACCCGTTCTACACAGGTAAGCAGAAAGCTGATAAAGCTGGCGGCCGTGTGGATCGCTTCAAGAAGAAATATAACCTTTCATAATTATGATACCCCCTCTCTTGAGGGGGGCTTCATCATTTTGAACAAAAACAGGCAAATTGTCTCAGAGGTTTGCCTGTTTTTTTGTCAAAAAATAGGGGTGTACGGCGTTCATATATCGTTCGGAACGACACTCTTTAAAGGACTTTATGAATAAGGGGAGCTGTCCTTGGTGATGATTAGCCGCCGTATAACAACGGCCTCATCAGGGGCGCTCTTTTTTGTTGAAATAAAGGAGAGATCCGCATGGCTCTCCGTATGTTTGATGCTTGATCGAGTGAGAAGGGAGCGACAGTGGACGTGTATGTAATGAAACAAAGTGGATGGGTTGAGCTCATCTGCGGGAGTATGTTCAGTGGGAAATCCGAAGAGTTGATCCGTCGCGTTAGACGTGCAACGTTCGGTAATTTGACGGTCCGCGTCTATAAGCCGGCGATTGATGACCGTTACAAAGAAGATGCAGTAGTTTCTCATAATGGCACTTCAGTGATGGCCCGCCCTGTGAAGAGTTCGCTGGACATCCTTCAGCACGTGACGGATGAAGTGGACGTTGTTGGAATTGATGAGCTGCAGTTTTTTGACGAGCATATCGTAGAGGTCGTAGAGTGTTTGGCGGACAAAGGCATACGCGTCATTGTCGCTGGGCTGGATACTGACTTCAGGGGTGAACCATTCGGTAAAATGCCAGCGATGATGGCGTTGAGTGAGAGTGTCACCAAATTGAATGCCATCTGTCCTGTCTGTGGTTCCCCGGCGAGCCGGACCCAGCGTTTGATTGACGGTAAACCCGCTTCCTATGATGATCCCATCATCTTAGTCGGAGCATCCGAATCATATGAACCGAGGTGTCGTCACCACCACGAGGTGCCGAATAAACCCAGGCAACAGGAAGTGAAGAAGGTTTACGCCGAAAAAACAACATAAACATTGATCCAGACAGCTGATTACCCAGCTGTCTTTTTTTATATTTGGCTTATTCAACGAAAGCTCCCGTTTGTGGAAGACTCAGCTTCGAGATGTTTGTGTGATTCTAGGGGGCTCCGGGAAAAGGTTCGCTTTCCATGGGGCGGGCGGTGAGCCTCCTCAGGCTACGCCTTCCGGGGTCTCACCTGTCCCACACGTCCCATAGGAGTCTCACCGTTTCCCTCCGCCCCCTTTCCCTTATAAGTGTCTCGAAGCCACTTTAAAAAGGGTGAGCATGAATGGTTGAGGTTCGAACATCTGTATGGATTAGTACAATTCTTCTCCCTTAGACGGGCAGATCATACGTAGTATCAAGCATTTGCGTATGCTAAACGTTCATGGGGTAGAGATGATATCATTCCCTTTTCTTAACCATACAAGCTGATTTTTTAAGTAGTGGTTTCGAGACACTTATATGGCAAAGGGGCGGAGGGGAATGGCGAGACTCCAATCTTAAGTGTGCAGGCGCCTCGTTCAGCGGCGTATGGACTGGACTGAGCTGGAGGAGATAAAGGAAACACGAAGAACGAAGGGATTCGATGTTGACTTATCGTACAGAAGCGAGGGAAGTCTCACTAGCCGCTAGGCGCAGAAACCGGATATCTACGAGGAAGAAAGTGCAGGGTGAGACCCCGCAAGGCTTTAGCCTGAGGAGGCTCACCGCGCTCCCGCGGAAAGCGAGCTATTCCCCGTAGCCCCATCCACTTAAAAAACATCTCGAAATCAAGTCTTCAAAAGTCCTCCCATGATGCAAATATCAACACTGAACTTTATCAGAGCTTTTTTTATGGAAGGAACGCCTTGTTGTGATGGGTGTTAACACGAAACTATTTCATTTACATGGGGGAGGTTTGTAGAACAGGGTCTAAAAGAGGCAACAGGACTACTCTCTCCATTATTTCCTGTTTTAACAAATGTGCTCGCGTCCGTTTAAATCTGCCCCTTTTGTGATACTTTAATAGTAGATACACGATTGGTCTGGAGTGATAGTGATGGATAAGCGTTCTGTTCAGTCGGAAATGTCGACATATATCGGGAAATTGCTGCGGGATAATTTCGGAAAAGGACCTTCTGGTGTCTTTGTTTCCATCGAGGGGAAGTTCCTGACGATTTACCTGAAGGATTTCCTTGCCCCTATGGAAAGGGTGCTGGTCGGTCAGAGAAACGATAAAAAAGTGGAAGAAACCCGTGATCTTATGATGCGGGAACTGATTCCAGATATTAAAGCGACCTTCCGTGCCGGCGCAGGAATATATGTCAATACGTTGTACTATGATTGGTCCCTGGCTAATCATACAGGCATGTTGATCGGAGTCATTGATACGGAACAACCAGGTGATGAGGATTTGAAATCCTATGAACATAAAGACGCTGTCCATGAAGAAGTGGAAAGGATGAGTCGTAAAGCTGAAAAAACGCCTGCTTCCATCCGGTCTTACTTACTAAATGAGAGGACATTACTTGTTGAGCGACAAGGAATCCTAGTGGCCATTGAGAAGGAAATGATTCATGCAGGATATGAGCAGCCTTTGAAGATTTCCAAGCGGAGGCTTGAGAAACGACTATTGAACCTTGCTTCACTCGAAGCAATACTAGACAAAAGTATTGAAGGTGTTTTTGTCGACTGGGATTTCGATAAAGACAGCAGTTATATGGTATTCATATTGAAGCCATAAAAAGGGGATGATGGGATGCGTACGAATGGAAGTTCCATAATGATGGAGAAGGCATTACTGCTGGAAGACTGTATGCAGGCGTATAAGTACGCTGTTGAAACGGTCGAAAAGAATAGTCCCATAATGGATGACATTTCTGCTTCATGCGCGGAAACATGTAGAAGAGCGGCAGAAGAATGTCTGGTCCTTGTAGATGGTGGAAATGATGCCATTCACCAAATGTGTATAGAGTATGTGAGTCTCTGTGAAGCCCTTCAAGGGAATCACGTGGTTCAGCGACATAAGGAAATGAAAGAATCGGTATAAAGGCACGGTTTTAATCTGCGTAAATCTATACTATAATAGTATTTGGGACGGAGCGGAAAGGTTTGGTCCTTACTTTTATTTCATCCATTGAAGACTGATATAACATTAAATAAATCATTCGGTAATATTGATCTGGACAATAGAGCTAGGCAAAAGCCGAAAAGTATCGAACACGCGACACGTAGATACTTTTCGGCTTTTTTGTGTTCTTCGAGCTTAGGATGCTCAAAGAAAGGAGTATGTCATCTGTATCGTATTGTTGGAGTAGACAATAAAGATGTCATCATTGAATTTAGGAAAGATAATAAAGACCTCGTTTTTGAAGATTATAAAGAGGCGGAAGCCTATCTGGAAAGAATTAAGCAGGAGAATGTCATACCGAAAAAATATCAACTGCTTATTCAAAAATAAACGGTTAAACCAAGCGGATTCCCTTCCGCTTGGTTTTTTATTGGACTTTTATAAGGAGAAGAGGACCTTCCCTCTGATGAATGCGGGAGGTGGTCGCTTTCCGTAGGGTACCGTGAACTTCCGCAGGCTATACCTTCCGAGGTCTCTCGTTGTACCTGGTTCCCGCAGGAGTCTCGCTGTCCCCTGGGTCATCTCCCATGGATCAAGTGACGGAAAATTTCTTGTCGTTAAAGGAAACAAGGAACGCTTTTACCATTTTGGAAACTGGATCAAGGGAATGTTGTTTCTGTGAGAAGCTTGGCATAAGTGTTGAGGTTACGGAGACAATAACGGTAAAAAGTGAAGAGGTGCTGAAGATGAAACGATTCATTCTATCTGCTGGTGTGGCGGTCCTTCTGCTGAGTGCCTGTGGGTTGCAAGGAGATAAATATCAGGGAATGACAAGTCGCGACGATGTGGAAAACATGGGGTACAACAATGAAGTGACACGAGGAGAAGAGAGCCCGAGGTCCATGAATAAAGTCGGGTACACATGGGGCTTGAAACAGGATCGGGAGAATATTAAAGAAGCCGCCCAGCAACTTGAAGGTGTAGAAGTGAAAAGAGTAACGCTAGAAGCGGATCAAGTGTGGGTCACCGTTCATATTAAAGGTGATGCAGAACTTTCAAAAGAAGAACGGGCGGAATGGGAAGACCAGATTCAAGAAGCAGTATATCAAGCCGTTCCTCGTTATGACATTCATGTGAAAATCAAATAATGTCGAGGGTTTGACGGGCTTATCATGAGTCGTGTTGAGTGGTTGTAACCATGACCTCTCTATAATATAATTAGAATGTTATGGAGAAAGAGGTGCATACCATTGATCGAACGTTTACAAACATTAGAAGATCGTTACGAAAAGTTGAATGAACTACTTAGTGACCCTGAAGTTATATCTGATACGAACAAACTGCGTGAGTACTCCAAGGAGCAATCCGGACTGCAGGAAACTGTGACTGCCTATCGCGAGTATAAAGAGGTTGTCGAGCAGCTTGACGATGCAAAAGCAATGCTCGATGACAAGATGGATGCGGATATGGTGGAAATGGTAAAGGAAGAGATTCATGAACTTTCCACAAGCAAGCAAGACCTTGAAGAGCGTTTGAAGGTGCTTATGCTTCCGAAAGACCCGAATGATGATAAGAACGTAATCATGGAAGTTCGTGGGGCAGCCGGAGGAGATGAAGCTGCTTTGTTTGCAGGTGACCTCTACCGGATGTATGCGCGCTATGCGGAGGCGCAAGGCTGGAAAACGGAAGTCATTGAGGCAAATGCTAGCGATGTTGGTGGTTATAAGGAAATCATCTTTATGGTTTCTGGAAACATGGCTTTTTCCAAGCTGAAGTTTGAAAACGGCGCACACCGTGTTCAACGTGTACCAGAGACAGAATCAGGCGGCCGGATTCATACCTCTACTGCGACAGTCGTTGTCATGCCTGAAGCGGAAGAAGTGGAAGTGGAGCTGCATGATAAGGATATTCGTGTGGATACATTCGCTTCCAGTGGCCCGGGGGGACAAAGTGTCAACACGACAATGTCCGCTGTACGTCTGACTCACGTACCGACAGGGACCGTTGTATCGTGTCAGGACGAAAAATCACAAATCAAGAACAAAGAAAAAGCGATGAAAGTTCTTCGTGCCCGTGTGTATGATAAATTTCAACAGGAAGCACAGGCGGAATACGATGAAAACCGTAAGTCTGCCGTCGGGACCGGCGATCGTTCTGAACGGATCCGTACGTACAACTTCCCTCAGACACGGGTGACGGATCACCGTATTGGTTTAACGCTTCAAAAACTCGATCAGATCCTTCAAGGAAACATGGATGAAATCATTGATGCCTTGTTGATCGAAGAGCAGACGAAAAAACTAGAGCAGATTGGTGAATAGTATGCAGCCTACTTTTACGTCGATTCGGGAAGCCCGCCGCTGGGCTTCTCTTTTTTTACAAGAACAGGGACGAGAAGCGAGGGTAGCTGATTTACTTCTCGAACATTATCTCGGTTGGAGTCCGGCGCAACTTCTTGCATTTGATGATGAAGCTCTCCCGCAGGAAGTGGCCCGAACGTTCATGGAAGCTGTCCGCAGGCATGCGGATACAGGAGTCCCGCTTCAGCATTTGACAGGAGTAGGCCATTTTTACGGACGAGAATTTCTAGTGAATGAACATGTCTTGGTGCCACGTCCTGAAACAGAAGAACTGGTCCTTGGGGTCGTGGAGTTTGTCCTGCAAAATAACTTGGAAACTCCAAAAATCGTCGACCTCGGAACCGGTAGCGGGGTCATTGCCGTTACACTCTCTAAAGAAATCGAGGGAAGTGTTGTCAAAGGAGTCGACCTCTCGGGTGAAGCTCTTAAGACGGCGGCAGAAAATGCCGAACGTCACGGTGCTGATGTTGCCTTCTGCCAAGGGAATTTTCTGGAGCCGCTCCTAGAGGAGTCCTTCGACATCATTGTTTCCAATCCTCCGTACATTGCTTACTCCGAAAAAGGTGAAATGAATGATACGGTATTAAACTTTGATCCGGAAATGGCCTTATTTGCGGATGAAGAGGGGCTTGCTGCCTATCAAACGATCCTCACCCAGGTGTCCAGGTTGAAGCAAATGCCGAAATGCCTGGCCTTTGAGATCGGACAAGATCAGGGCGCAGCTGTTTCAGGACTTTTGGAAAAACTGCTGCCGGAATATCAGGCGGAGGTCAGGAAAGATATCAATGGGAAAGATCGTATGGTTTTTGCCTTTTTGATAGCATAAAATAAAAGATTAATAGATTGGTGGTTTAAAGGCTGTGTTCTCTGTCCATACTAGCGACTAGTAGAGGGACAGGGAGGAATAAACATGAAAAACAGTTGGCTTTTATTCTTATCATTATCTATTATTATTGCGGTCCTCCCTTGGGGGCAGCAATCACAGGCCCAGCATGACTATCAAGTAATTCCGGATGAAGCCATCCGTCTTCGAATATTAGCAGATAGCAACGACAAGGCAGATCAGAATGTTAAACGCTTGGTCAGGGATGAAGTGAATGCCGAAATTACGGAATGGGTAGCAGAACTGACTTCCATTGAAGCGGCAAGGGGCCTCATTCAAAGCCGGCTGCCTGAGCTTCAGGCGATCGTAGGACAGACTCTGGAAAGCCAAGGTATCGATCAAACGTATACGGTGGATTATGACTCAAACGTCCAGTTCCCGACGAAATTGTATGGATCTTTTGTCTACCCTGCAGGGGAATATGAAGCGATTCTTATTACTTTGGGAGAGGGGAAAGGCGACAATTGGTGGTGTGTTCTATTTCCACCTCTATGTTTCCTCGATTTCTCAAATGGGACGAGTGTAGCTGAAGCGGAAGAAGTAGAGCAAGCAGAAACGGATGAAATAGTAGAAGATGAAGACGCGGAAGTCCAGTTCTTTGTCTTGAAAATATGGGAAAGCATCTTTTCCTAGCATAGAATCCACATCCCTTTTCATAGAGTAGGACAAAGGGGTGTGGATTCTATTATGCGAATAGAGCACGTAGAGGAAGAACTTTACCAATTGAAAAAAGACGACAAGTCGATCGGGTCGTTCCGTTTGATTCAGTTATCCAAAGGGGCAGGAAAGCTCGAACAGCTTCAAGTGAAGGACCACGTTTCACCGGCCCGAATATTAGAGGTGTTCGAAGTGATCCAGGAGTATGTGAAAGAAGATGGCTGGAAAGAGCTCCACGTAGAAAGTCATTCAGATACGTTGGACTTTCTCCTTCAACATCAACAGTTCAAGAAAAAGGATGTCGAAAAAAGATTGTGGATATATGAAGTTATACACGATTAAATGTGCATAAGTAGCTTACTTATTAACAATTCGGGTATTACTTGTTAATAAGTTGTGAATTAAAATTTTCATCACCTCTATTTTACTAACGGATTCTTTGGATATGTGGGTAATATTGTGGATAACTTGAGGACATCTTGTGAATAATGTCTAAATTTGCGATATTTTGTAGAATTCATCATAATAGAAATCGACAAAAGATACGGAATAAAGGGGTACGTTGAGTATGGAAACGAAATGGTGGAAAGAATCGAAGAATCCGGAAGCAGCAGCCACTGAAATCAAAGAGGCGTCTGCGCTTTTGAGAAATAAACAGGTGGTCGCTTTTCCGACAGAAACGGTTTATGGACTGGGTGCGGATGCAACAGATGAAGAAGCGGTCCAACGGATTTTTGAAGCCAAAGGTCGACCTTCAGATAATCCTTTGATTGTACACGTAGCAGATGAGGAACAAGTCAGTGAGTTAGTTTCTGACATTCCCCCTGTAGCCAGTAAACTGATGGAAGCTTTCTGGCCCGGGCCATTGACGCTTGTTCTCCATAGTAATGGTACAGCTGCTGAAAATGTGACCGCTGGGTTATCCACAGTCGGCATTCGTATGCCTGATCACTCTCTTGCATTAACCCTGCTTCGTCAAACGGGCAGGCCACTTGCTGCGCCAAGCGCCAATCGATCAGGACGTCCAAGTCCGACGACAGCTGACCACGTCTATCAGGATTTGAATGGAAGAATCGCAGGAATCTTGGATGGTGGCCCGACGGGTGTGGGAGTAGAGTCCACAGTTGTGGATTGTACAACAGAAATTCCAATTATACTGAGGCCTGGTGGTGTGACGAAAGAAGACTTGGAAAAGATCCTTCCTGAAGTCATAATCGATCCAGCGCTTGCGGATGAAAAACAAAAGCCTAAATCTCCTGGAATGAAATATACTCACTATGCCCCTGAATCGCCACTTTGGCTGGTGGATGGCAATGATGACTTTTTCTCGAAACAACTCCATCATTTAAGGGGTGAGGGATACAAGATCGGCGTAATCGCCAGTGATGAACTGGCTGAAAAACTGGACCATGCGCCGCTTATACGATGTGGCTCAAGAGAAAAATTGGACGAGATAGCCGTCAATCTTTACGGAGCTTTACGAGAGTTTAAAAAGTCTGATGTCGACTTGATTCTGTGCGAGTCCTTCACAGAAAAAGGTGTCGGAGCGGCTGTTATGAACCGATTGAAAAAAGCGGCTGTCCAGAGAATCCAGACGTACTGACATACCCCTCTTCCTGCATGCATACGATGATATAGCATGTCCGGGGAGGGGAAGTTTCAGTTGGAGCATATCACTTCACTACTATTATTATCGATCGCTTTAGGTCTGGACGCATTCTCCCGTTTCTTTAGGAATGGGGTTGCAGGCTGTAAGGTTGAGACACGCATTTTTCACTGGGATCGTCATCGGTGTTTTTCATATGGTCATGCCTGGACTTGGCATGCTGCTCGGAAAGTGGTTGTCGGATAGCGCGGCTGAATGGGCAGAGTTGTCTGGGGGAGTTATGCTGTTCGGGTTAGGAGCCTATGCCGTGTTTGCCTCGTTCACTGAGAAACATTCCGTTTCTTATCGTGTCACCGGCATCGGGATGTGGCTGTTTGCTTTGAGTGTGAGCATTGACAGCTTTCCTGTCGGGTTCAGTTTGGGTTTGCGGGAGGCGGAGATGTTCATTTCCGTTCTTTCTTTCGGGCTGTTCAGTGCCGTTTTGACATGGACGGGCTTTATCATTGGACGACGGGCAGGGGGGTTACTTGGCACGTATAGTGAACTTCTTGGAGGCAGCATATTATGTGCGCTAGGATTAAATGCCATTTTCTGACATGTTTTCCGTCTGAATTATAGCTGTGGTACTATAGAGAAAACGGACTATGGATGAGGAGAAGATTGGTTATGAACATATTATTTGTATGTACTGGGAATACTTGCCGCAGTCCGATGGCTGAGGCATTGTTGAAATCGAAACTTGAGAAAGGCAGTGTCCAATCTGCAGGAATCTTCGCTGGAAAAGGGGAACCTCTGGCTGAAAATTCGGCCAACGTCCTTCGGGAGATTCATTTGAATTTGAACCATCAGACAAAGCCTGTCGATCACGAATTGTTACACTGGGCAGACCTTGTGCTTACAATGACGGACCGGCACAAACAGACGCTCGCCCTCCAGTATCCGGACCATCAAGAAAAATACTACACCTTGAAAGAATATGTCCTTGTCGATGAAAACCAGTGGCAGCATCTGAAAAATCTTTACGCTTCTTTTGAAGAAAAGCGGTTATCCATAATAAGTGAATACAAAGACAAGCTCGACGAACAGCAACTGGAACAAAAACTGTTTGACGAACTTGCTGAAGAAATAAAAGAAATTGAGCAGCTCGAAAAAGATCTGCCTGATTTGAACGTGATCGATCCTTTTGGTGGAGACCTTACCATCTACCGAAAAACTCGTGATGAGTTGAACCACTACATTGATCGCCTCGTAGAAAAACTTCGCGACGAGGAATGATTGACTCTGAACACATCCTCGTCGCTCACAGCCTTTATTTAATGTTTATACATATTCTAAACCCGGAGATTCCGGGTTTTTTTGCGCTGTTAATGGTTGTTAGGGATAGATCTACGGGGAATCACTCCCTTTCCGCGGGACACCACACCAATGGGGGGTACTGGCATACGTCAACCGGCACCGGGGAATGCTTTTCATTTCTTTACGGGTAGTATGGCGCGAGTGTCTGGATGATGGAGCAAGAAGAACCTTTTCCTTGAGCCAAAACATCTCTAAATGAGTTTTATATTGGAAATATCAAAACCGAACTTTAACAGAGCCTATTTTTCAGGACTATACTGTGATGATCGGGGAAACCATTATCCACCTGTGACATGAAGGGAAATGAATGATCGCGGGTAATAATGATTTTCATTTAAAGAACGTAGTGACTAAGCCAATCAAGTCCTACCTTCCTCACATTGACAGGGGAGAGGGAAACTGTCACGATAAGGTTGATATTAGAAGATGGGAGTGTCTATAGATGAAAGTGATCCTTGCCTCCGACCATGGCGGAGTGAACTTACGTAATGAAGTAGCAGACGTTTTAAGTGAATTAGACATTGAGTTTGAAGATATAGGGTGTGAGTGTGACGATTCCGTCGACTATCCCGATTACGCATTCCCTGCAGCTGAACGTGTAGCAAACGGAGAATTTGATAAAGCGATCCTCATCTGTGGAACAGGAATCGGAATGTCTATTTCCGCTAATAAAGTCAAAGGGATTCGTGCCGCATTAGTGCACGACTTATTCACAGCGAAAGTCACCCGCGAACATAATGATTCCAATGTACTGTGCATGGGAGAGCGTGTAATTGGACCTGGATTGGCGCGGGAAATCGCGCGTACCTGGGTCTCGACGAATTTTGAAGCGGGTCGTCATGAAAGACGTGTGAGTAAGATTGCCGAATATGAAAATAAGTAATACAATGGGATATAGAAAAGCTGAAGCTTAAGCGGATGCTGACAATTGAAGGGGGAGCTGGATGCTTCTCCTTTTTTTGTAAATAATCGCTTGCGGGGGTCTCCCCGCATGTGCTGACACATAGAGGAGGTGGAAGAGTGATGGATGTGAATGAGATTCAAAGGGATGTCCGTTCTGTGGCCGATCAGCTTATGGAAACAGGAGGCATTCAGCCGGGTGTTTTTGTTGTCGGGTGCTCTACCAGTGAGGTTGCCGGGGAGAGGATCGGAACTTCAGGGAGTGAGGCAATTGCTGAAGTCATTTTCAGTGAGCTGAAGAATTTTGCGGAACGTGCCGGCGTTCACCTCGCTTTTCAGTGTTGTGAACACTTGAATCGCTCTTTAGTCGTCGAACGCCATGTGTTGGAGGGACAACATTTGACGGAAGTCTCCGCAATCCCTGTTCCGACAGCCGGTGGATCGATGGCGTCCTTCGCTTTTAAGCATCTGAAAGACCCCGTTCTCGTCGAAAGTATTGAAGCAAAAGGCGGGCTTGATATCGGTGATACACTTATCGGTATGCATTTGAAGCGCGTAGCTGTTCCGCTGCGTATCGCTAAAAAGGCGATCGGTCATGCTCACATTACAGCAGCGAAAACGAGACCTCCTCTCATTGGTGGAGCACGGGCGGTTTATGTAAGTCAAGAAGAAGAAGGTTCTTGTGATCATTAGGAATGGAAAGGGGAAGCTAGACCATGAATCATGTAAAATCATCAGATGCAGAAATTTTTGCAGCCATCCAGGACGAGAGACAGCGCCAACAGGATAATATTGAGTTGATTGCTTCAGAAAACTTCGTTTCCCAAGCAGTTATGGAAGCGATGGGTTCTGTCCTTACGAATAAATATGCGGAAGGTTATCCGGGCCGTCGTTATTATGGAGGCTGTGAACACGTAGACGTTGTGGAAAACCTGGCACGTGATCGTGCAAAAGAACTGTTTGGTGCCGATCATGCAAACGTCCAGCCACACTCTGGTGCCCAGGCCAATATGGCGGTTTATTTCACTGTTCTGGAACATGGAGATACCGTACTCGGAATGAATTTGAATCACGGCGGTCACCTTACCCATGGAAGTCCTGTCAATTTCAGCGGGAAACTGTACAATTTCCAAGAGTATGGAGTCAATGATAAGGATGAAACGATCGATTACGATGCTGTATTGGAGAAAGCGAAAGAAGTCCAGCCTAAATTGCTCGTAGCTGGTGCCAGTGCATACCCAAGAGAAATTGATTTTGCTAAATTCCGTGAAATCGCTGATGAAGTCGGAGCCTACCTCATGGTCGACATGGCTCATATTGCAGGTCTGGTTGCAACGGGTCTTCATCCGAACCCCGTTCCCCATGCTCATTTCGTCACGACGACGACTCATAAAACACTGCGTGGACCACGCGGAGGCATGATTCTTTGCGAAGAACAATTCGCGAAGAAAATTGATAAGAACGTATTCCCGGGAATGCAGGGTGGACCATTGATGCATGTCATTGCAGCTAAAGCTGTGTCCTTCAAGGAAGCTTTGCAACCGGATTTTAAAATCTATTCCCGTCAAATTATCGCCAATGCCAAACAACTGGGAGAGTCTCTCATCGGAAAAGGAGTCGATCTCGTTTCCGGCGGGACGGACAACCATTTACTTTTACTTGACTTACGCAGCAAAGGTTTGACCGGAAAAGTAGTTGAAAAAGCTTTAGATGAAATTGGAATTACGACAAATAAAAATACCATTCCATTCGACCCTGAAAGCCCGTTTGTTACCAGCGGAATCCGAATCGGCACCGCCGCTGTCACCAGCCGGGGCTTTAAGGAAGCGGAAATGGAAGAAATTGCAGATCTGATCGCTTTCACGCTCGACCATCATGAAGATGAATCGAAAATGAAAGAAGCGGAAAAACGCGTTCGTGAACTCACGTCCCGCTTCCCGTTATATCAGACACTCAACTTTTCTTCTATTTAATGAATGTAGCCACCGAGAGCCACTAGACTGATCTAGTGGCTCTTCTTAAAGAATCAGTCAGGGTTGTGCAAGACTTGGTTTTGAGACTTTTGCGGAAGTTAAGGAGCTTCGGGACAAGGTTCGCTTTCCGTGGGCGAGTGATGAGGAGGCTTGCCGTCATCCCCACAGCAAAGCGAGTAACTTCCCAGCCACCCCTGACGCCCAACAAGGCAACGAATCCCGAAAACATCTTGAAACTGATGGGCGCAATTCTGTAATAATTCGTAATACGCTGATAGGTTGCGGAGAGGTTTCTTTTTCTGTACAATTTAAAGGATGTAAATTTTCAGAAGGAGTGAATGGCAATGGCAAACGTTTATGTACTGGATCACCCATTGATTCAACATAAGTTGACGTACATACGTAAAAAAGAGACAGGGACGAAAGACTTCCGTGAGCTAGTCGATGAGGTAGCTGCATTGATGGCCTTTGAAATCACCCGCGATCTACCGCTTGAAGAAGTGTCTATCGATACACCAGTCGTACAGGATGCAAAAGCGAAAGTACTGACAGGGAAAAAGATCGGACTTGTTCCTATCCTCCGTGCCGGTCTCGGTATGGTAGATGGAATCATCCAATTGATCCCAGCTGCGAAAATCGGACACGTTGGCCTTTACCGTGATCCGGAAACATTACAACCTGTCGAATATTATGTGAAACTTCCAAGTGATATCGAAGAACGTGAACTGATTGTCATCGATCCGATGCTTGCAACCGGCGGATCTGCCAATGAAGCAATCCACTCCCTGAAGAAACGTGGAGCACGCCAAATCCGTTTGATGTGTCTTGTAGCTGCCCCTGAAGGTGTTGAAGCTGTGCAGAAAGAACATCCGGATGTGGATATCTATCTTGCTGCCCTGGATGAGAAGTTGAATGAAAAAGGATACATCGTTCCAGGTTTAGGAGATGCAGGAGACCGTTTATACGGAACCAAATAAAATCACTTCCTCACTAAAGGAGGAGCATTCATGACAGAACGCATTAAAGTAATGACGATATTCGGAACGAGACCAGAAGCGATCAAGATGGCTCCGCTCGTGCTGGAATTGAAAAAACGAACGGAACAATTTGAGCCGATCGTTGCTGTAACCGCTCAGCACAGAGAGATGTTGGATCAAGTATTGAATATATTCGATATTGAACCTGATTTTGATCTGGATATTATGAAAGCGCGCCAGTCTCTCGCCCAGGTTACGACCCGGGCGCTGGAAGGGCTGGATGAAGTGATGAAGGAAACAAAGCCGGATGTTGTTTTGGTCCACGGGGACACGACGACGACGTTTGCCGCGTCATTGGCGGCTTACTACAACCAGATTCCGGTTGGGCATGTTGAAGCAGGGCTTCGTACATGGAACAAGTACTCTCCATTCCCTGAAGAGATGAACCGCCAGTTGACAGGTGTTATGGCAGACCTTCATTTTGCACCGACGAATAAATCCAGAGACAACCTTCTTGCTGAAAATAAATCTGAAGATCATATTTTCGTTACTGGGAATACAGCAATTGATGCTCTGCAGACGACTGTTTCAGAAGATTACGCTTCTGAAGTTCTTGAGGAAGTAGGGAGTAAGCGTCTAGTCCTTATGACGGCTCACCGTCGTGAAAACCTCGGGGACAATATGAAACAGATGTTCAGGGCGATCAAACGGCTCGTTCAGGAGCACGAAGATATCCAAGTCGTTTATCCCGTGCACCTAAATCCAGTAGTGAAAGAGACGGCTGATGAAATTTTAGGAGATGATGACAGGATCAAACTGATTGATCCGCTGGATGTGATCGACTTCCATAATTTCGCTTCAAGAGCCCATCTTATTTTGACCGATTCAGGGGGCGTTCAGGAAGAAGCTCCTTCTCTTGGCGTCCCTGTTCTCGTCCTGCGTGACACGACCGAGCGTCCGGAAGGAATTGAAGCGGGTACTTTGAAACTGGCAGGAACAGAAGAGGATCATATCTTCCATCTTGCTCATGAGCTGTTATCCGATGAAGAGAAGCATGAAGCGATGGCCCAAGCTTCCAACCCGTATGGAGATGGCAATGCTTCTGCCCGTATTGCAGAAGCGATTCGTTATTTCTTTAACCATCGGGAGGACAAGCCGGCACCATTTGAAATTGAATAACAAGAGAGCGAAAGGACGAGGGTAGCAGGCCCTCGTCCTTTTCTTTGTCTGCTGATTTTTTATGAGAGAAATCCTTATCCTGCTTTCGCATAATCGTGCTTTTCTGGCGAATGCTATGAAAAAAGGAGCACAAGGATATGCGATATCGAATGATCTTATGGTTAGTCTTGCTTTTATTGAGCGGATTCAGTGCTCCTGAACCGGATGAAGAAGTGACGATGATCGTGGAATTGTCAGAGTCACCGGAAAGATTTGTGCAGGAGATAGAAAGACGCTTGCCGAGGCTTGAAGTAGTGACGACTTACGATACGATTTTTAATGGAGCTGCCATTAGAGGAACAGCAGAAGAACTGGAAAAAGTGGCAAGGATGGATGTCGTGAAAAGTCAGCACCCCGTCCAAACGTATCAAGCTCTCCAAGAAGAACTTCCTACTTTTTCAACAGAAGACATAAGAAACGACCTCCGTCACCCGCAGACTGGAAAAGGGGTGAAGGTCGGCATTATTGATACTGGGCTCGACTATACTCACCCGGACCTTAAAGAGAATTACCGGGGCGGTTATGACACCGTGGATTTTGATGACGATCCAATGGAAACAGAGGAAGAAGGGGCAACCATCCATGGAACGCATGTGGCAGGTGTTGTAGGTGCGAACGGGGAGATGAAGGGAATTGCCCCTGATGCGGAGCTGTACGCATACCGTGCGTTAGGTCCTGGGGGTGTGGGTTCCTCGGTTCAGGTGATTGCTGCGATTGAAGAAGCGGTTAAAGATGACATGGATGTGATTAATCTTTCGTTAGGAAATGAAGTGAACGGTCCGGACTGGCCAACCAGTCATGCGGTGAATAAGGCGATTGAATTAGGAACAGTCGTGGTAGTTGCTGCTGGGAACTCCGGTCCAGGGGAATGGACGATCGGGTCGCCGGCTACTTCAACAGATGCGATTACAGTAGGAGCTTCTGCTTTATCGATGAAGGCTAAGGTCCTGAAGGTTCCTGGTGAAAAGGAAAGGATAATCGTTCAAACGATGGCTGGATCCCCTGCATGGAATTTGACTAAAAAGTATCCCGTTGTTTTTGCCGGGACGGGGGAAGAGGAGTTCGAGGATGTTCGAGGGAAGGTTGTATTGTTTGAAAGAGGTGGGATTCCATTTAGCCATAAAGCGTTAAAAGCTTACCAGCAAGGGGCAGTGGCTGTACTTATTTATAATAACGAAGAAGGAAGTTTTCAGGGGGGGCTGGAAGGGGACTTGCCGATTCCTGTCGGTTCTTTATCGAAGAAATCGGGGGAGTGGCTGAAGGAGAAAGTAATTCGTGAAAACCAGTGGGTCGAAACACTGGATGTCTCTTTAGGGGATCAGGTCGCTCCTTTCAGTTCAAGGGGACCTGTCACGACCAATTGGGAAATAAAGCCTGATATTCTTGCACCGGGAGTGAATATATCAAGTACCGTACCCGGAGGTTATCAATCTTTACAAGGGACGAGTATGGCCTCTCCGCATGTAGCGGGCATGGCGGCTTTAATCCTGGAAGCACACCCGGATTGGACACCTGAAGAAGTAAAGCAGTCGTTAACAAGTACCGCAAATGTCCTGGCGAATGGAGATGGACCTTTTCCTCCAACCGAACAAGGTGCGGGTTATGTAGATATTAATGAAGCATTGGACCCTGAACTTATTATACAGGAAAGTTCGCTGTCTTTTGGGAAAATAGAGGAGAAGATATTCCGGAAGCAACTCCCTTTAACCATTCAAAATTTAAAGGAGGAAACGGTGAACCTTGTGATTGAAACTCCTTCTATGAAAAAAGGAGTATCATGGACGGTGCCTAAAACAGTGGAACTAGCTGAAGGAGAAACAAAGGAATTGACCGTCGAACTTCGTGGAGCTTCTTCATTTTTAGAGGATGGTGTGCATGAAGGATTTATTCAGGTGAATCAAGGACAAACCACCTATTCCGTTCCCTATGTATTTGTGAAAGAGACTTCCAATTATGAAGTCGTGTCAGGATTTGAACTTGAAACGACATGGCAGAACGAACAAATGGCAAGGTACAGGTTCCACCTGGCAGAAGATGTCAGGGAGTTGAGGGTGGATATTTACCGGGCAGGCACAATGTTGACAGCAGGTACGTTAATGAATATGAAGGACTTGCGCCCGGGGCTAGTGGAAGGGGAAGTGAGACTGGATTCGTTACATTTAAAAGGGAGTTATCTCGCAGTGATTACCGTTCAAAATGATGGCCGAGAATCCATCTATTCTTTCCCTATTTATATAGAAGGAAAGGAATAAAAAAAGAACGCCGGGTGTCGTCCGGTGTTCTTTTTCCTATTTCTCCAATGGGGTATTGCGTATAACGTGAAACAATGATAATTTTTGGGTTGTGTTCCACATATTTGAAGCCATATAATCGTGTGCTAAATGTGACGAAAATGTGATCGAATTATGTCATTCATTTGTACTTTTACTCACATACTCATTGACATCAAAGGACCCCTATTGTATTCTTACATAGTGTGGAATGATAAGGTTTTCATTAGTGACACGTAAGGTTTCTGCCACTAGAAAATTATGGGGGGAAAGCGGATGAAACAGACCGGTCAACCCTTCAAAGCGATGGCTTTAACCAGCATGATTACATCCCAACTCGCAGGTGGTCCGTTAGCGGGCGTTTTTCTTGGGAAATGGATGGATCGTCACTTTTCCACTGAACCCATATTCTTAATCATAGGATTACTCCTCGGGTTAGGTGCAGGTACATATGGAACCATTCATTTAGTACGCAAGTATACGGGAGACGATTGACATGCAAGGATATCAACAGATGATGACCCGTCAGCGAAAATGGATGTTCTACCTTCTGGCATTATTTGTACTTGGTTGGGGCATTACCCCTTGGCAGCCGATTTTCCTCGGACTACTTCTCGGAAGTGCATTGAGCTTCTACAACCTCTGGCTCATGCAACGAAATACCGCAAGCTTGGCGAAGCTTCCGCAGATAACCGCTCCGCAAGAGGAATTGGTACGTTTACTCGATTGGCTTCTGGCGCTTTAGCCGTAGTCATCGCCCTTCAGTTTGAAGAACATTTCCATTTAATATCAGTAGTATTGGGCTTAATGGCAGCCTATATTGTCATTTTAATAGATTATCTGTTCAATAAATCAACAGTTTAGCATGATGGAAGGTAGGTGAACAGTTTGAATCACGAAGCACCGATGTGGGAGGATGCGTTTGGAATTTCTTGGTTGGATTTCAACTTATCGAACGTATTGATGATGTTTGTCGCGTCATTGATCGTATTCATCCTCGGCGTAGCGGCGACAAGAAACATGCAGCGATATCCGACAGGTTTCCAGAATTTCATGGAATGGCTGATCGATTTTATTAAAGGAATCATCGGTTCCAACATGGATTGGAGAACAGGTAGGCTCTTTTTACCGCTGGGACTGACTTTATTCGCCTACATTTTCGTAGCGAACATGCTCGGGGTAGTCACTAATGGTGTAGTTGGACACACACTGTGGTGGAAATCACCGACAGCTGATCCCGGAATCACGTTGACACTCGCGACACTAGTCGTTGTGTTATCCCATTATTATGGAGTGAAACTACGGGGAGGCAGAGAATATGCAAAAGGATTTGTACGTCCATTGCCGTTCCTGCTGCCGTTCAAGATTATTGAAGAGTTCTCAAATACGTTGACTCTTGGTCTGCGTCTTTACGGGAACATTTATGCAGGTGAAATCCTGTTGAGCTTGCTCGTTGGACTTGCAGCGACTGGCGTAGGAGGATTTATCGGAGCGACCGTTCCGATGATTGCATGGATGGGCTTTAGTACTTTCATTGGTTTCATCCAGGCGTTTATTTTCGTTATGTTAACGATGGTTTACTTGTCTCACAAGGTGAGCGAAGACCATTAATATAAAGCATTCTATTAATTTTTTTAAAAATATTGAGGAGGATTTTCATTATGGGTCTTTTAGCAGCTGCAATTGCAGTAGGTTTAGCGGCACTAGGTGCTGGTATTGGTAACGGTTTGATTGTTAGTCGTACAGTAGAAGGGATTGCGCGTCAACCAGAATTGCGCAGTGCGCTTCAAACAACAATGTTCATCGGTGTTGCCCTAGTAGAGGCGATTCCTATCATCGGCGTTGTTATTGCATTCATCGTAATGGGACAATAATAAGGACGGGCATATACGCTTATGGCGAAGTTCAACTCCATCGATCTTCGCCTTTCCTTTATACCTTACGAAAACTTTATACCCTAAAGTCACGGTAAGAAAACTTCGACGGAAGCTGTCATTACAGTGGAAGCCGGGTTTTTCGCTTGTCTAGCCGCAGAAGTTCTGCGGAATCAATAACGTGTAAACCTGTTACGAGATGGTGTGGAGAGGAGTGAAAACTGTGCAAGGATTCACAGAGAGTCTGGTCCTCGGAGCTGGAGGACTTAACATAGGTGACATGATTATTCAGCTTGTTTTCTTCCTTGGTCTACTTGCTCTTTTAGGTAAGTTCGCATGGGGACCATTGATGAACATGATGAAAGAACGTGAAGATTATGTAGCAAATGAAATAAACACGGCTGAAAAAAGTCGCGAAGAAGCACAGCGGATGCAGCGTGAAGCTTCTGAAGAGTTGAAAGAGACTCGTCAGGATGCACAGAATATCATTGAGGATGCTCGTAAAACAGCAGGCCAGCAAGAACGGGATATTCTTGAATCAGCACGTGCGGAGGCTGAACGCATCAAGGAATCTGCTCGTCAGGAAATTGAGCAGGAGAAAGAAAAAGCTGTTCAAGCCCTTAAGGATCAAGTGGCAACCATGTCTGTCATGATTGCTTCGAAAGTTATTGAAAAAGAGCTTTCAGAGAAAGATCAAGAGGCGCTGATCAATCAATATATTAATGAGGCAGGCGAAGAGCGATGAGTCAATCTATCATTGCTAAACGCTATGCAGACGCACTTTTCCAACTTGGAAAAGAAAAGTCGAAATTGGAACAATTTGAAACCGAACTGGTGACACTGCGTGATGTTTTTCGCGGGAACAAGGAAATTATCTCATTTCTGAACCACCCGAAGTTTTCTATGGAACAGAAGAAGAAGTTCGTCGTCGATTCTTTCCAGTCCTTTTCTGAGGAAATCGTCAATACTTTGAAACTGTTGGTGGAAAGACACAGGGAAGAAATCATCGTTGATATGATTGGGTCATATATCGAAATGATGAATGATGCGAAAGGTATTGCTGATGCGGATGTTTATTCTGTAAAAGAACTTTCTGAGGCTGAAAAACAGCGCATTTCAGAGACGTTTGCACCAAAAGTAGGTAAACAATCCTTGAACCTCACGAATATCGTAGACCCTTCCATCCTTGGCGGCATTCGCCTGAGAATCGGAAATCGCATATTTGATGGTTCTGTCAGTGGAAAACTTAACCGCATACAGCGTAAGTTAGTTTCTGCGAACAATAGATGATAGGGGTGAAATGGCATGAGCATCAAAGCTGAAGAAATCAGTGCGCTGATTAAACAGCAAATTGAAAACTATGAATCAGATATAGAAGTCAATGATGTGGGCACCGTAATCGAAGTTGGTGACGGTATTGCCCGTGCTCATGGTCTTGACAATGTCATGGCTGGTGAGCTCGTTGAATTCTCCAATGGTGTCATGGGACTGGCACAAAACTTGGAAGAAAGTAACGTTGGTCTTGTCATTCTAGGACCATATACAGATATTAAAGAAGGCGACGAAGTTCGTCGTACAGGACGAATCATGCAAGTACCTGTTGGAGAGGAAATGCTGGGTCGTGTTGTAAACCCACTTGGGCAGCCAGTTGATGGCCGCGGTCCGATTGAAACGACAAAAACTCGTCCAATCGAATCTCCAGCTCCAGGGGTTATGGATCGTAAATCTGTCGATGAGCCGCTTCAAACAGGAATCAAGGCGATTGACGCCCTAGTACCGATCGGTCGTGGACAGCGTGAATTGATCATCGGTGACCGTCAGACAGGTAAGACATCTGTCGCAATCGATGCTATTCTTAACCAGCACGATCAGGATATGATCTGTATTTATGTAGCAATTGGTCAAAAAGAATCAACGGTTCGTGGAACTGTTGAAACACTGCGTCGTCACGGTGCTCTTGACTATACAATCGTAGTTACGGCAAGTGCTTCCCAGCCTGCTCCACTACTATATCTTGCTCCATATGCGGGTGTATCTCTAGGTGAAGATTTCATGTACAACGGCAAACATGTCCTTGTTGTATATGATGACCTATCCAAACAGGCAGCTGCCTACCGTGAACTTTCACTACTACTTCGTCGTCCTCCAGGTCGTGAAGCCTTCCCTGGTGACGTATTCTACCTGCACTCCCGTTTACTAGAACGTGCAGCGAAGCTTAGTGATGCGAAAGGCGGAGGTTCCTTAACTGCCCTTCCTTTCGTAGAAACGCAGGCAGGAGATATCTCTGCATATATTCCAACTAACGTTATTTCCATCACAGATGGTCAGATTTTCTTACAGTCTGATCTATTCTTCTCAGGGGTGCGCCCGGCGATTAACGCAGGTTTATCAGTATCCCGTGTCGGTGGTTCCGCACAAATCAAAGCGATGAAGAAGGTAGCCGGTACGCTTAGACTGGATTTGGCTTCCTACCGTGAATTGGAAGCATTCGCTCAATTCGGCTCCGATCTGGATAAATCCACTCAGGCCAAATTGAACCGTGGTGCGCGTACGGTTGAAGTCTTGAAACAGGGTCTTCACCAACCACTAGCCGTAGAAAAACAAGTCATGATCATTTATGCGTTGACAAAAGGATTCCTGGATGAAATTCCAGTTGAAGATATCACTCGCTTCGAATCTGAGTTCCATAACTGGTTGGACAACAACCGTAAAGAACTGCTTGCACAAATCCGTGAAACAGGAAAGCTTGCAGAAGATGAAGATATGAGTGGTGCTGTGAAGGAATTCAAGAAAACATTTGTCGTTTCTGAATAATTGAATCATAGCTAGAAAGGGTGGTGAAACAGCGTGGCATCCCTTAGAGATATTAAAGGTCGGATCACTTCAACCAAGAAGACGAAGCAGATTACAAAAGCGATGGAGATGGTATCCGCCTCCAAGATGAACCGTGCCGAGCAGAATGCTAAAAGGTTCGTTCCTTATAGTGAGAAAATCCAGGAAGTCGTGTCAAGCATTGCCCAGGGTAGCGGTGATGCTAGTCACCCGATGCTTGAAGCCCGTGATGTTAAAAAGACAGGGTATCTTGTCATCACTTCCGACCGTGGACTCGCAGGAGCATTCAACAGCAGCATTCTCCGTAAGGTTTATCAACAGATCACGAGCAAGCATACGTCAGCTGAGGAATATACCCTGATTACGATTGGTCGGATCGGGCGTGATTTCTTCCGCAAACGGAACATGCCTGTGGATATGGATATTACAGGGGTATCGGATCAGCCCGATTTCGCTGATATCAAAGATATCGCTTCAGATACCGTTCAATTGTATACAGATGAGAGAATAGATCAACTTTATATCTATTATAATCACTACGTCAGTGCTATCACTCAAGAAGTGACAGAGAAGAAAATTCTTCCACTGACCGATTTCAATAAAGAAGGCAAAGCGAGTCAAAGTTCATATGAGTATGAGCCGAACCAAGAAGAGATCTTAGAAGTCTTGCTTCCTCAATACGCTGAGAGCTTGATATACGGCGCTTTACTCGATAGTAAAGCCAGTGAGCACGCAGCACGTATGACGGCGATGAAGAGTGCGACAGATAATGCTGATGAATTGATCGGAGATCTGACTCTTTCTTATAACCGTGCCCGTCAAGCTGCTATTACCCAGGAGATTACCGAAATCGTCGGCGGTGCAGCTGCCCTCGAATAGGGTCTTCCGGATTTTTGAACAGTAAGTTAGGAGGGAAATCGATGAGTAATGGACGCGTGACCCAAATCATGGGACCCGTTGTTGATGTAACATTCGATGATGGACATCTCCCTGATCTTAATAACGCATTGCACGTAAGTTACGAAGCGAAGAATGAAAACGAAAAGAGCGTCGATCTTACACTAGAAGTTGCCCTTCACCTGGGTGACAATACCGTTCGTACCGTTGCCATGTCATCAACCGATGGTGTCATGCGTGGTACAGGAGTTACCGATACAGGTAAGCCGATTTCAGTCCCTGTAGGTGAAGTAACTCTAGGACGCGTATTTAACGTAGAAGGAAATACCATCGACCTTGATGAGCCACTTGGAAATGAGGTACGTCGTGACCCAATCCACCGTGAGGCTCCTAAATTTGAAAACCTGGCGACAGAGACAGAAATTCTTGAAACAGGAATTAAAGTCGTAGACCTTCTAGCCCCTTATGTAAAAGGTGGTAAGATCGGTTTGTTCGGTGGTGCCGGTGTAGGTAAAACCGTACTGATCCAGGAATTGATCAACAACATCGCCCAGGAACACGGAGGGATCTCTGTATTCGCTGGTGTTGGTGAGCGTACACGTGAAGGTAATGACCTTTACTATGAAATGACGGATTCCGGAGTTATCAAGAAGACAGCCATGGTATTCGGGCAGATGAACGAGCCGCCTGGTGCCCGTATGCGTGTAGCCCTTTCTGGACTAACAATGGCCGAATACTTCCGTGATGAAGAAGGACAGGACGTTCTATTCTTCATCGATAACATCTTCCGTTTCACTCAGGGTGGTCTGGAAGTATCTGCCCTTCTTGGCCGTATGCCATCTGCGGTTGGTTACCAGCCGACACTTGCTACGGAGATGGGTCAGCTTCAGGAGCGAATAACATCGACAGATAAAGGTTCCGTTACTTCCATCCAGGCGATTTATGTCCCTGCCGATGACTACACGGACCCTGCACCTGCGACGACATTCGCACACTTGGATGCAACAACAAACCTTGAGCGTAAGCTTTCCGAGCAGGGAATCTATCCTGCCGTGGATCCACTTGCATCCACTTCCCGTGCGTTGGACCCTGAAATCGTCGGGGATGAGCACTATGATGTTGCACGTGAAGTTCAACGTACACTTCAGCGTTATAAAGAGTTGCAAGATATCATTGCGATCCTTGGTATGGATGAACTATCTGATGAGGATAAATTGACGGTATCCCGTGCCCGCCGTGTACAATTCTTCCTTTCTCAGAACTTCCACGTAGCTGAACAGTTCACTGGTCAGCAGGGTTCTTATGTGCCTGTTTCCGAAACGGTCAAAGGCTTTAAAGAAATCCTTGACGGTAAGTACGACGATCTTCCAGAAGATGCATTCCGCCTTGTCGGACGTATTGAAGAAGTCGTTGAAAAATCAAAACAAATGCAATAAACAGGTCTGGTGGATAGAGGGGCTTGAAGAAAGTTCCTCTTCCTCTTCATGATCAGCCAAGGAGGAATACGAATGAGCACACTGACGGTGAGTGTAGTCACTCCTGATGGCCCGGTGTTGGAAGATGCATTTGAAATGGTCAGCTGTAAGGCGGAAAGCGGTGAACTCGGAATACTGCCCGGTCACATTCCGATGGTTGCTCCATTGACGATCAGCGCTGTTCGTCTTAAAGGGGAAGGTAAATCTGATCGCATCGCTGTAAGCGGTGGATTTTTGGAAGTTCGTCCTGATAAAGTGACGATTCTTGCTCAATCTGCAGAGAAACCTACGGATATCGATATCGACCGTGCCCGCATGGCTAAAGAACGCGCCGAGCGTCGCCTTCAGGACAAACAATCCGACATTGATTTCCAACGGGCTGAAATGGCTCTCAAGCGTGCCTTGAATCGCTTGAATGTTTATGAGAACAACTTCTAAACTGCTTTCTTCTAGAGAGCAGTTTTTTTGTGAAAAATAATGATGGGAAGATATTCGTTTTTTCGTCAGCGATTTTTAGGTGGTCCCGTCAAAATAACGGAGTCTATCAGTTATTGCCCGGGAAATGGAGTGGAATATTTCTTCTTTTGTCAATTCGTCTTCGTTGAACGAAGGGAAAGCGAAAGGTCTCGACAATCTAAGGAAAGGAGGAGACATGATGGAACAATATTTAGCAGAGGAAGCTATCCTTAGCATGACCTCCCATTTGATTTTCATCATCATTACATGGAGAGTGTTACAATCGATCAATTTTGATGCCTTCTTCAGGAAAAATAAAGTGTTTGAAGCCAGGGCGTTGCTCATCATGATTACCATTGCGCTCGGGACGACGGTAAGTAACTTCTTTCTTGATTTTATTAAATGGTCCAACAGCCTGATTTATTTATTCTGACCTCTATATGAATGTCTAAAGTTGTAAAGAAATGTCCCGTATGAATGTCTGCTTCTCAGGTCAAACTTATAGTAAGAAAATGCTTGGGGAGGCATTCAAAAATGAAAAGTGTTTTGGCTGGAATGATAGCTCTATTTATTATAGGAACAGGTGCTTATCCACAGGAAATGACTGAGGCTCAAGAACCTATTCTGGAGTTTTCGTCATTTGCTGCGGATAAGCAGCTTGAAGTGAGTAGCTGGACGATCAATATGAAAGAAAAGGTCTCTCGCGATCAAGCAAGTCGTATGTTCAAGGAGATCTCAGCTCATTGGCCTCACGCCTCCAGAAAACAGGAGGATACAATCAATGCTGTTAAGTACACCGTCGAAAACAGTCATAAAAACGGTGAATTCAACGAAACATTTAGTATGATCGTCCCCGAAAATGAGTGGAGCGATGTGGAAGTGGTTTACACCACAGAAGGACAGGGAACACCTTCATTAGTAATTCTTAAGGAAACAACCATGGAAATGATATCTCGTCGATTTTTCTCAAAAAATGTCACTAAATTCTCTTGTATTAAGACCAAATTTAGTGGTATTATTGATGATGTTTTAGTGTATGAAAAATTCAAACAAGACTTCGACATAACAACAATAGATGAACTCGACGAAAACGGTTGGACAAGCAGGACCGGATACACCAACGAATGGGACCAGGCCATAGATGCAGGGGATCAATTAATGAATGTACAATTCGCAACCCGAACTTTGGGCGGGGAGACAAACATCACGATTGGCACACCCATAATAACTGCTGAATATTAATAATAATGAATATGGACGCGGAGGAGAATGAACCTTGGAAAAAATCATCGTCCGTGGTGGGAGGCAGCTGAATGGTACCGTTAAAGCTGAAGGTGCCAAGAATGCCGTACTGCCTGTCATCGCAGCAAGTATTATCGCAAGTGAAGGAAAAAGCGTACTGCACGAAGTACCCGCTTTAGCTGATGTATATACGATCAACGAAGTGATCAGACATATGAATGCAGATGTAAATATGGTGGGGAATACAGTCACGGTAGATGCTTCTCATGATTTGGAAACAGAAGCACCAATAGAATATGTACGAAAAATGCGCGCCTCTGTACTTGTATTGGGACCACTTTTGGCCCGGTATGGCCATGCTAAGGTAGCTATGCCAGGAGGTTGTGCGATCGGATCACGTCCCATTGACCAGCACTTGAAAGGCTTTGAGGCAATGGGGGCTGAGGTAACTGTCGGAAACGGTTATGTTGAAGCTGAAGTGAATGGCCGCTTAAAAGGTGCGAAAATTTACTTTGATGTACCAAGTGTGGGAGCGACAGAAAACGTCATGATGGCGGCTGCTCTTGCAGAAGGTAAAACCGTTCTTGAAAACTGTGCGAAAGAACCGGAAATTGTCGACCTGGCGAACTATTTGAATAAAATGGGCGCACACATCGTCGGTGCAGGTACAGAGACGATCCGAATCGAAGGTGTGGAAAAGCTTACAGGTACGACACATACAATTATTCCTGACCGTATTGAAGCAGGCACACTAATGGTTGCCGCTGCTATTACCGGCGGGAACGTTCTCGTACAAGGTGCCATCCATGAGCATTTACGTTCTCTCGTTTCAAAAATGGAAGAGATGGGCGTAATCATTCAAGAAGAAGAATCAGGACTGCGTGTCATTGGTCCAGACATTCTTCAAGCTACAGATATTAAAACGATGCCGCACCCGGGCTTCCCGACAGACATGCAATCCCAAATGATGGCTCTTATGCTGAATGCAGCAGGAACGAGTGTCATTACGGAAACGGTATTTGAAAATCGTTTTATGCATGTGGAAGAATTCCGTCGTATGAACGCGAATCTTAAGATTGAGGGTAGAAGCGTCATCGTAGAAGGACCATCTTCCCTACAAGGAGCAGAAGTTGCTGCAACCGATCTGAGGGCTGGTGCTGCTTTGATCCTTGCTGGCTTAGTCGCTGATGGATATACAAGAGTGACAGAGCTTAAGCACTTGGATCGCGGATATGTGAACTTCACTGAAAAATTAGCTGCTCTCGGCGCTGATATTGAGCGTGTCAGAGAAGAGGAAATGTATTCAGAAGATCACGAACCAAGCGAATCAGTATCGACATTATAATATATATCCTCATAGCTTGCCTGTTTCAATATTATTGAAATAGGTAAGCTTTTTTAGTTCTATCATCTTTCATTTTTGGATACATTTTTAGTAGAGGAATAACTTTGTATCCAGGAGGGTGCGGATGAAGAAAAACAATGGAATGGGAATACTTGCTGTATGCGGTTTATTTACAACAATCCTTATACTACCGACTATGATCGTTGTTCCATTTACGAATTCCGGAGGTACGGAAGAAGTGAAGGAAACTCCGCAGTCAGAAGAGATAGCAAGCGTGGAGGAATCACCGTTTGCTGTTAAAGTGTTACGCAGTACAACGGAAGAAGTTGAGGAAGTGCCTTTGGAAAGCTATGTAGCCCGCGTGGTCGCTTCCGAAATGCCTGTAAATTTTGAAACGGAAGCATTGAAAGCCCAGGCACTTGCTGCCAGGACTTACATTACCCGTCACATGGTACAGGGAGAGAAAGTTTCTTCTGAGGCAGATGTTACAGATACTGTGAGTCACCAAGTATATAAAGACGAAGCTCAGCTCCGCAATCAATGGAAAGACCAATATGATCAGAACATGGAAAAAATCATGGAAGCAGTCAACGCTACCAAAGGTGAAATCATTACGTACGATCAACAGCCGATTACCGCAGCATTCTTTTCAACCAGTAACGGGTACACAGAAAACGCTGGTGATTATTGGGAGCATGACATTCCTTATCTACAGAGCGTCGAAAGCCCTTGGGATCAAGATTCACCGAAATTCGCTGATCAAAAGATTATCAGCGTGGCAGAACTTGAACAAACCCTGGGGGTGGACATCGGTTCTGGCATTCAACAGACGACAATGACCAAGACAGAAGGAAACCGAGTAGATGAAGTCCATTTTGGTAACCAAAGTTTTTCAGGAAGAGAAATCCGAGAGAAATTTGAATTGCCATCTAGCGATTTTACCATCAAGCAAAAAGGTGACCACGTCATTTTTACGACTAAAGGCTATGGTCACGGTGTAGGAATGAGTCAATACGGAGCAAACGGCATGGCGAAATCAGGAAAAGATTATAAGGAAATCATTCATCACTATTACCAGGACACAGAAATTGCTCCATTAAGCACCCAAACCGCTTCACTAACCATTGAAAAAGAAGACACCGTAAACTAAAGAGCTGCCCAAAGCAGCTCTTTTTTCTTTGTTCAAGACAAGATTTCGAGCCTTTCCGGGGTGTCCGGGTTGAGCGCCAGGGATTTCTGGGAAGCTACTCGCTTTCCTGTGGGGGAGTGGCGAGCTTCCGCGGACTTCGCCCTGCGGGATCTCGTCTATCTCCTTTCTTCCACGGGAGTCTCGCTGCCTCCATCCACTCAACAAAAGTCTCGAAAATGAGTAATCAACAAGCGGGAGCGATTCTTGTATAAGCACTCTATGATTTATAAATTTTTTCCTGCTAATGTATATAATCCTAAAGAAGTGTTCAGAATGGTTTTTGAGGTGATGAACATGAAAGAGGAAGGTAAGAAAAGCGTGACTAAATTAAAGTTCAAACGCTTGATGCGCAAGAAGTGGTTGTATCCAGCATTGTATTTGTCAGTCGCTGCATTAGTACTTGTCGGAGTGTTCTGGTATCAACAAGGGGCTAGTGATTTGGAAGACAAAATGGCAGACCAGCCGAATTCCCAAGTTCAGGATGAGTTCTTGACGGCAGATAACGAAAAAGATACAGTACCTGTCATGGAACATCAGGAAAACTTGGAAATGCCGGTCGCTGATGAGAAAGCTGCTTCTATTGTCACTAAATTCTATGATTACGACGCTTCCGAGCAAGATCAAGAAAGTGCACTGGTCCTATACAACAATAAGTATTACCAAAGCGAAGGCGTAGACATCACTAGAGAAGACGGAGAAGCTTTCGAAGTTACAGCTGCCCTGTCAGGAACAGTCACGGAAGTTAAGGAAGATCCGCTATACGGCAATGTCATTGAAATCACACATGATGAAAATATCACAACTGTGTATGCTAGTTTAGAAGATGTCGATGTATTAGCAGGATCGGATGTAGCTCAAGGTGAAACCCTTGGATCTGCCGGTCGCAACTCTTTCGGACAAGCAAGTGGCGTCCACGTGCACTTTGAAGTACGCAGCGACGGCCAACCTGTGAATCCTGAAGAATTCTTCGGCCAGCCAATGAGTAATATCATTGATAATGCTGATCAAGAAGCTCAGGAAGAAGAAGACGCTCCATCTGAAGAACCACAAGAAGATGGAGAAGAGCCTTCTGAAGATACAGAACAGTCCTCTGATGATGCTGAACAACCATCAACGGAAGAAGAAATGAATACGGATGAAGATCCAGCTGGGTCAGAAGATGAAGAGCAAGCTCCTGTAGAGGATAGTGCTTCTTCCATCTCTACCACACAAACTTAAAAAAATGAGGGTTTTCCCTCATTTTTTTTGTTTTTTATATAAGCGCTTCTGAACCATACATAGAACATTCGAACATTTTCTAAGCATAAAATTACAAGAAATCACATCGCACCAGATTGGATCTGGCATATCTTAGAACTTTTATTAATACAATGAGGATAACCGAGCACTCGGTAACATCCAGGGTGATCCAGCATGATTTAACTCCCAGAGAAAAAACACCCACACAAGTCAATCGAGCCGCTTTCCTAAGAAGCCCACCCCCTTGGATAGTCAATCACAGGAGGCGAGTGGAGTGCATGATTACATCAAAGAGAGGACCATCAAGATCGGAGAGCACATTATTGAGACGAAAAAAACGGTACGAGTGATTGCCAAAGAGTTTGGTGTTTCGAAAAGTACGGTCCACAAAGACTTAACAGAAAGGCTTCCGGAAGTGAACCCTGAACTTGCTAAGGAAGTGAAGAAAATTCTCGATCATCATAAGGAGATCCGCCATTTAAGGGGTGGAGAAGCGACGAGAAGAAAGTATAAATCCCAGTTCGTAGATGATCAACCTGTTCAACCTCTTGCCTGACAGTGTTTTCCTCCCTTTGTCACATTCCCTCGAT
Source organism: Halobacillus sp. ABR2_026 (assembly GCF_056158545.1). NCBI lineage: Bacteria > Bacillati > Bacillota > Bacilli > Caryophanales > Bacillaceae > Halobacillus > Halobacillus sp. ABR2_026. The sequence goes on along the minus strand of NZ_JBSWTM010000001.1, from coordinate 3,428,785 downwards.
ATTTGGTAACTTTTTTCAGTTCTCAAGAGACGGATGTCGTAATTTTGTGATAGAATATAGAATTAGATGTGTATGATTTAAACAAAAATAGAACTTGAAACAATAGGGAAATATAAGTAGACGGAGATTGTTCTCCATTGCCGTTGTAACGTAACGGATTTCGAGGGTCCAGGACGTTACTTGAATTATGTTTTTTACAATAGGGAGGATCTACAGAACATGTTTGCGAGAGATATAGGAATTGACTTAGGTACAGCAAATGTACTCATTCACGTGAAAGGGAAAGGCATTGTATTAAATGAACCATCTGTGGTGGCTATGGACCGGAACACAGGAAAAGTGCTGGAAGTAGGGGAAGAAGCCCGACGTATGGTCGGACGTACGCCTGGAAATATCGAAGCGATCCGTCCGTTGAAAGACGGGGTTATCGCTGACTTCGACGTTACAGAAGCGATGCTTAAGCACTTTATCCAAAAAACGAACGTGAGAGGTTTCTTGTCCAAACCGCGCATGTTGATCTGCTGCCCGACGAACATTACGAAAGTAGAACAGAAAGCGATCAAGGAAGCGGCTGAGAAATCTGGTGGTAAAAAAGTATATTTAGAAGAAGAGCCTAAGGTAGCAGCGATTGGTGCCGGTATGGATATCTTCCAACCAAGCGGGAATATGGTTGTCGATATCGGTGGAGGCACGACAGATGTCGCTGTTTTATCCATGGGTGATATTGTTACGGCTTCATCAATCAAGATGGCCGGAGATAAGTTTGATCACGAAATTCTTCAATACATTAAGAAGGAATACAAATTGTTGATCGGAGAGCGTACAGCTGAGGATATTAAGATCAGTGTAGCTACGGTTTTCCCTGGTTCCCGAAATGAAGAAATCGAAATCCGAGGCCGCGATATGGTATCAGGTCTGCCACGGACAATTTCTGTTAATTCTGAGGAAATCGAGAAATCGCTTCGGGAGTCCGTACAGGTGATCATCCAAGCTGCGAAACAGGTATTGGAACGTACACCGCCTGAATTATCTGCGGACATCATCGACCGTGGAGTCATTATGACAGGTGGCGGTGCTCTGTTGCATGGCATCGATCAATTGCTCGCTGAAGAGTTGAAGGTCCCTGTACTTGTAGCGGAATCCCCGATGGATTGTGTCGCTACAGGTACGGGCATTATGCTTGAAAATATTGATAAGCGTATTTCAGCTAAACTATAGTCCAGATGAATAGGAAGGAGTGAAGCACCTTGTTGAGAGGATTTTACACAGCTGCTGCAGGTATGATGGCCAATCAGAGAATGCAGGAAACGTTGTCGAATAACATGGCGAACGCGTATACACCAGGGTACAAAGCAGACCAGGGGACGATGCGCGCTTTTCCAGAGTTATTGATTGAGCGGATGGGGAGTAAGACGATCCCTACAAAAAGTGGATTCAATATATCTGATGGTGACCGGGTAGGATCCCTTAACACAGGTGTTTACATGCAGGAAGCTATTCCTTCTTTCGTTCAGGGGGACATTAAGGAAACAGGAGTTGGAACAGATCTCGCTCTTGTACAATCAGCGGTTCCGGAAGCTTCGGGGACTCTTTTCTTTCATGTCCAAAATGAGGACGGAGAGGACAGGTATACGCGGAACGGGAATTTCACTGTAGATGGCGAAGGTTTTTTGACCACGAACCATGGGTATTACGTATTGGATGATGAAGGGAATCCGATCAATACAGATGGAATGGATTTTAACGTTTCACAAAATGGGGAGGTAACCGTGGGGGGACAAGCTGCCACAATGGGGATTTCCTATACTCCTGATTCGTCGCAGATGGTCAAGGAAGGAAATGATCTTTTCCGTCTCTCAGAAGAAGGGGAACTCATTGAGAACCCAGGAGCGGAAGACGGCGTGGCTTATTCGATTCATCAAAACCATTTGGAACGTTCAAATGTAGATCCCAACCGGACGATGACGGAAATGATGAATACATACCGTTCATTTGAAATGAATCAACGTGTCTTAAAAGCTTACGACCAAAGCATGCAGAAAGCCGTGACAGAAATCGGCAGAATCAGTTAAGGAGCGTGGCATCACTCATGAATCGTTCGATGATCCAAGCAGCTGTGACGATGGGACAGCTGCAGAAGAAGCTGGACCTCGTAGGCCATAACTTGTCCAACAGTGAAACAGAAGGATATAAAAACCGGAGTGCCGACTTTTCCTCATTGTTGTATCAACAGCTCAATAACCAGTCACATTCTGGGGCGGAAGTTGGGCGATTGACCCCTGAAGGTGTCCGGGTTGGTTCAGGAGCGAAGCTTGGCCATACCAATTTGGATATGACACAGGGCAGTTTGAAAAACACAGGCAGAGAATTGGATGTAGCTCTTTTGGAAGATCACCATATGTTCGGGCTTCGGGTGGCATCAGAACAAGGGGAAGAGGTCCAATTCACACGTGCAGGCAACTTTTTTTTGAACCCTGTGAATGACGGACAACTGATGTTAACAAATGCAGATGGTCATCCGGTTATCGGAGCGGACGGTGACAACATTGTTCTGGAAGAAGGATTTCAGGCCATTAAGATCGATGCAGATGGGAGTCTTTTAGTAACCCGTGGGGACAACCAAAATGTCGAAGGTACATTAGCTGTTAATGATGCCGTCCGTCCACGTATGTTAGAATCAGTAGGGGCGAACCGCTTCCGTATTCCTGACAATGTGGAAGAAGCGGGAATCATAGGTGAGGTTCTCCCGGAAGATGTTAAGATGCAGTCCCGTACACTTGAGGCATCGAATGTGGATGTTGGGAAACAGATGACGGAAATGATGATGGCTCAGCGCGCCTATCAATTTAATGCTCAATCCATATCCACAGGTGATCAAATGATGGGACTCGTGAGTCAACTGAGATCATAAACGTAAGGAGTTTGACGGACCATGGCAACAGATCCTAAATCAAAAGGCAAAAAGCTGAATCAAGAGCAGGAAAGAGAAAAAAAGCGTCAAGCTTTAGATGAAGCCACAAAGAAAAAGCCTCAAAAAGCATCGTCCAAAAAACAGAAAGCAGAAGCCACAGAAAAAGCTTCGAAAAAAGGACGTCGACGGGTCCTGCCTATTTGGCTGCGTATCATCCTTGTCGTTCTTTTCAGTGCGGCGGCCTTACTGATTGGATTGATGGTCGGGTATGGTGTCCTAGGGGATGGTAATCCTACAGACGCGCTTGATATGGACACATGGCGCCACATTTGGGATATTGTTATGAAAACAGAATAAAAGCTTGTACTTCATTCTATGGTACAACGCCTTTCAATATGCAGAACACGAGCCTAAGAGGCTCGTGTTCTTTTTTCTATCCATTGTGAACAGATGAGCACCAAAACTGGCATGATTCCATACTGATTGGGTACCGGGTACAGCAAATACGCTTTCTGTACCGGGTACGACTTGTTCTTCGTCGGTACCTGGTACAGGATTTAATGGAGGAGTACCCGGTACCAAAATAGAAGGAAGGAACCGACAAAGTCATCACACCTTCGGACTGTTCGTGAGCGAGGTGGGATGTTTTCAAGATGGGGATTAGGGAATTACATTCGTACAGAGGAGAAAGCAGCCGGGAGGGATCAAAATCATGAAAACAGATGTATTTATTGCCGGAGGTGGTGTAGGAGGGCTGGCTCTTGCTGCCAAGCTTGCAAGCCGGGGAGTGCACGTGGTCATTGCAGAGCAGCTGAAGCGGGAGTCTCCTGTATATAAAGGGGAACTGTTACAGCCGAAGACTCTGGCGATCCTGGAAAGGCTGAATGTGTTAGACGAGGTGGAAGATAATGGCCATGTTATCGACCAGCTCCGGTTCCAGGAGGTTCACCGCAACCGGGGGAGCACCCCGAATGAAATCAACCTTACAGAGCTCAGTTACAGCCGGGTAGCGAGCCAGTATGACCACGCCCTGATGGTACCCCACGAAAAAACGAAAGAGGTTCTCAGGAATAAAGGAAAAGAGTATGAAGAATTCTTTCATTATTTACCCGGCACAAGATTTTTAGGTTTTGAAAAAGGGATGGCCAAATTGAAACGTAAAAAGGAGACGTTCTACGTCCAGGCTCAAGTTTACATAGGGGCAGAGGGGCGAAGCTCTCCGACACGTGATGCTATGAATGTCCGTGTCAAAAGGAAAGATTATAATCATCATTTCCTGACGGTGACGATTCCCCGACCGGAAACGTTCACAAAAGGGAAAATCATAACAACTTCCAGCTGTTTTCTAGGATTATTCCCTCTGCCTGACGAGGAAGTACGAACGGTATTTTTAATCAAAGCAGGAGAATACAAGAGAATTCAGGAAAAAGGATTGGAGTCCCTTTATCAAGCCTACAGCGAATTAGAACCTGAGCTGGCTGAAGGTGTCAGGACAATCAAGGATTGGAAGACCGTTCAGTTGATGATTCCTTTTACGTATCATGTTGACCGCTATTATTCCGGGAATTTAGCCATCATGGGGGACGCTGCCCATACTGTCCATCCGATGGCGGGTGAGGGTATGAATCTTGCCATACAGGATGCAGACGTCTTAGGAGAGCTTCTTGCCTGGTGTAAGGAACAAGGGAAACGTTACACCGATTATCTTCATTACTATGAAGAGGTAAGAAAGCCGCGTGTGGAGTTTCTGCTTACGTTGAGTCACTTATCCGCTCTCGTCTATTCCTTTCAATATGAGTGGTGGCGGAAGTTCAGGATGAAGGCTGTACAAAGAATTTATGATGATGACCAGCTCCATGTCAAACAAATGCTGAACATATCAGGCTTAGGGAAATGGGATTTCAGTTTGTTCGATAGAGCTGTCCAGGGCAGTATGATTCCGCCTCGACGAAAGAAGGTATCCGATCAAACGCAGCGTCGTTTCCTTTTTTCAGAGACTGAAGATTATCCTTGGAAAAGAAACGAGAAAGGAAGGATATCATGAACGAATGGGTGATTGCGATGCAGGCGAGGAAGTGGATGAAAAAGAATGAGTCATTCCTGCCGAGCTGGCATGCTTATGTCGGGTCAGAACTTGGACTTTTTGATGAATTCAAGACGGCACGCACGGTGGAAGCGATCAGTGAGAAAACGGGGTACCCTTATGATCTGCTCGCTTCATGGGTGAAAGTAGGTGTAGCGGTTAAACACATGAAGAAACGCCCGAACAACAGATACCGGACCTCAAAAAGAAAGTGTGCAAGCTTAATGGGAGAGAACCAATCTCCTGGAGTCAAAGCACTTCTTAAGGAAATGATGGAACTGCATCTACCGACGATGCTGAAGTATCCAGACATTATGAAATCACAGGAACGTGCCGAATTCAATCATGAGCGCCACGGCGAAGTGGTCGCTGAAACATCTGCTTTACTCGAACATTTTGCGATGAAAAAAATTAAGCGGATGATTAAAGATAAACAAGTGACCTCCGTCGTCGATCTTGGTTGTGGTCATGGCGGGTACTTAAGAAAACTGGCCATGGAATATCCGCATCTTGAAATGATCGGTGTCGATATCAACCAAAAGGTGATTGATAAAGCCCGCAGCTTATCTGAAGGGTATCCGAATATCAGCTTTGAAGTTGGGGACATTCATGAATGGAAGCCGCGTCAAGATGAAAAAGTGGACGTCGTTCTACTTCATAACATCTTTCACTACATTCATCCGACGGACCGCAAAAGTCTGTTGAATCACTTACATTCCTATGTGACAAAACAGGGACTGGTATCCGTCATCACCCCGATCAATGAAACCGAACATGGGGAAGCTTTTTCTTCCGCCTTCAACAGCTTTTTTGTCGCCCATTCGAACTTATTTGCTCTTCCGAATAAGCAGGAGCTGCAGGAGATTTCCCGAAACTGCAAATACGAAATGTTTGATCTTGATCCAATTATAAAAGAAGGATCATGGTATACGTTTTGGTTAAGTCCGACCAGCCCGGTTCAGGAAATGAAACATACGAAGATGGCCGGTAGCAGCGAGCAGACGCTGGCAACAAGCGTGACCAATGCCAATGAGCTCACACGCAGTTCCTAAATAAGAAAACCGCTATGGATATCCATAGCGGTTTCTGTGTGTCCAGTTATAATCGTCCGCGGCCTTGCACCAGTCGGATAATGAGAACGACCAGGGCTACGACCAGTAATATGTGAATCAAGTTACCCGCGATTCCGCCGAGTAAACCTAATAACCACAATACAAGGATGATGATTAATATCGTCCAAAGCATCGCAGTCGCCTCCTCTTTGTAATATGTGAACTTACTTGTATATTTTCCCTAAATGGCGTTTTTAAAACGAATCTTCATAAAAACTTTGTCCATGGCTTGTGGTTCTTTTATAATGAAAGCATGGAATAGGAAAGGAGCCTGAATATGTTAGACATCCAACAAATCAAAGAAATCATTCCTCACCGTTATCCGTTCCTCCTCATTGACCAAGTGGAAGAGCTTGTAGAAGGAGAACGAGCGGTCGGATATAAAAATGTGACGATGAATGAACCATTCTTCCAAGGTCACTTCCCCGATTATCCAGTCATGCCTGGGGTTCTGATCACAGAGGCACTTGCTCAGATGGGGGCGGTTGCCATGCTAAAAAAAGAAGAAAATCAAGGCAAACTCGCCTTTTTCACAGGAATCGATAAATGCCGTTTTAAACGCCAGGTAAAGCCGGGAGATCGATTGAAGCTGGAAGTGGAAATCGTTCGTTTAAAAGGCCCTGTAGGAAAAGGGAAAGCCACGGCTTCCGTAGATGGGGAAATCGCCTGCGAAGCGGAAATCATGTTCGCATTAAAATAATGGAGAAAAGAACGCAGCAGAGCTGTGTTCTTTTTTTCATCCTACTAATTACCAATATTTTGAAACTGAAACAATTCTGATGATCAGTGTAAAAAAAGGAATACAACGAGGCTGAAAGGAAATGTTCAATGGAAGGAGGAAGATAAAGTACCGAGTATACAGTTTACGAATTTCAAGGCGTTTCGCTCGGTCATGGAAGAAGGCATTGAATAACGGTCCTTTCTGATCAATAAAAATGAATGAAAAATGGATGAACTTACAGGATTTGGACATACTAGTTTGGGAAAACAATAAAAGGAGGAAATACCGATGAAAGCATTGCTCATGAAACTATTCGTTGCTTTTTTTGCCGTAGCCCTGCTGGGAGCTTGTGCTTCTGAAGAGGAGCCGCAGGAAGAAAACAACATGGAAGAAGAAGAAAATATGGAAGAAGAAAATATGGAAGAAGAAAATAATAATGAAGATGACAGCATGGAAGAAGAGGAAAACATGGAGGAAGAAGAGAAAGAGCAGGATGATATGACGGACGGTGAAAATGGTGAAGACGGCTCTACAGACGATGGGGCCACTGAAGACGAAGATATGAATAATGAATAGAGGAAAGCCGCCTTTTCAGCGGCTTTTTTTCATGGACAAAATGGTGGCGATGGCAATCATACATACCCCGCCGATGGTAAAGACGGGGGTGAAGGAACCAAGAAAGCGCCCCGGCTGGAGCAGGTAGATGCCGATGCCAATCATAAAAAACGTGAATCCAATAAATGCAAGGCGGGTCGTCATTTCCTCACCCCTTAAAGGAGAGACAGCAGCTTTACTGCTGTCTCCTTTCTTTTCATTACCCTTTTAAATCGATTTTGTTCCCAAGATCAGGGTGAGGAACAGATTGTTTAAGCATTTCTACCATTTGGTTTCCCTTTTCTTCAGCGTCCCCCTTTGCCTTATCCATTAAGGCAAGACTGGTTTGCTGCTTCAAATTTGCTGTACTCATAGCCATGGATATTGCAGCGATGTCCATCGTATCCCTCCTTTTCTTATACCATCGGATGGTTCGGCGGGATCTCAAGTAGGGGATCGGACTTGATGACTCTTCGAGTGGATCTTTGAAAACCTTTGGAAAACGACGGAATCTTATGTAGAATGGAAATAGAATATTCATAAAAACTTAACAAACAGGAGTTTCTCGGTTTCTAATGTGTGGAATAAGCGAATAGAGGTGATTTTTGATGAAATACAGAACGGCAAACGATCTAAAAGATTTGATCTTGGAAGATTATGAAAAAGTGGTCAACCGAATTCCATTGGAAAAATTGGATGTGTACCTCTATCTTCATAGTGTCTTTCAAGATACTTATGTACCTGACGATACGCTCTATCAATTCATCTTTCGGCACTTCTTCCGCCTCGACAATCCAAGTTTGACGAAGGAGTTTGAGACGTATTATTTCAAACTGATGGAAGAACAACGTGGATACGAACGCCCGAATATTGTCCACATTACGAAAAGCCTTTATGATGTGAAGAACCACAAAGGAAATCCTACGATGCAATTTCCTTTAGCGGCATCCATGCTGCATACGATCAATCCTAGTTTTCCTACGTACGATAGTGATATCGTGAAAGCGTTCGATTATTCTTCCACCTATCATTTATCCGGGTTTGATAAGAAGATGAAACGGTACATCGGTCAGTATCAGCACACTTTCCGTACTTATGAAGAACTTCTGGCGGAGGAATCGTTGGAGCCTGTATTCGCTCATTTTGACGAACGCTTCCCGGAATACGAGTTCCCGAAAGTCAAAAAACTGGACTTAATTGTAGCCCAGCTTGGCAACAACATGCAATAATCAACAGATGAAACTGAACCTCTTTCCAGAGGTTCAGTTTTTTTGTGGCCGGGAATCCTGGTTCGTTTTTTTGATCTCTGGTATCCGGTACAGGAAAGGAGATTTTTCGTACCTGGTACCCAATGATTAGAAAAGGGTACCAGGTACAGATTTATTCTCTGCCGTACCTGGTACCAAAAGAGGCAGGGAAGGTGCCAGGTTTGGGATGGATCTTTTTCCAAAAAAAGTCACAATTTTGTCAATTTCGTCGGCAGTCAACAAGTTGCATTACATATCTCGATTTAGTAACATTAATCGTAATTATGACTACATGGTCAGTACGTGTGTAAGGAGTCCCTGCTTAATAGGCGAAGGGTAATATAGAAGGTTATGACTAGTGTTCGGTTAGATTTTGAGAGTCTGAATATGGAGAGGAAGTCTTAGATGAAACGGTTGTTTTGGATGGTTATGATCCTTTTTATTGTAACCGCTTGTACACAGGGAGAATCGAATGAGGACGAAAAAGAACGGATTACCCCTGTTAAGGTGGAAGCCGTGAAAAAAGAAGATTTTGTCGTAGAACGTAAACTGGTCGCCAGGGCGACCGCTCAAGATACATCCCCTGTTCTTCCTGAAACCCCAGGGGAATTAGCAACATTGAACATTTCTAAAGGGGATCGAGTGGAAAAAGGAGAAACGGTAGCTGTCGTCCGACCTGGAGGTAACGTGGACAATCAAGTGGAATTACAGGAGATTGCCGTCCGTCAGGCACAGACCCAGTTGGAAAATGCCCAAGTTTCCAAAGAACAGGCAGCTCAAGGGGTTGAAAGTGCAAAGGAGCAGGTGGATTTAGCTGAACAAGCTTCTGAATCTGAAGCGAGCCAAACCGCTCAGGCAAGAGAAGCAGCCAAGCAGCAGTATGAACAAGCGAAGCAGCTGGCAGAGGAAACGAAGAAGTTAGCGGATGAAGGCACGATTCCTGATGCCCTATACCAACAAGCGAAGAGCCGTGCAGATCAAGCATATGCTCAATATCAGCAGCTGCAGGGCCAGAAGTCGCAATCTTCTTCAGCCGTCGCCCAAGCGGAGGCACAGGTCGATCAGGCCCGGCAACAATTCGAACAAGCGCAGGTAGCTGTCGAACAGGCAGAACTACAGGTAGAGCAAGCGAATGTGCAGTTGAATCAGGCTGAGGAGCAAGCAGAAAATGAAGCGATCACAGCGCCAACGTCCGGAGAAGTGTCTACTTTGAATGCCAAGGAAGGGGATATGGTCACCAATCAGCAGCCATTTGCTACGATTGTCAGCCTTGATCCAATGACGATAACAGCCTCTGTCACGGCTGATCAGCTTCCCCTTTTTGAAAAAGGGGAAGAATTAACGGTCGATCTCACTTCTCTTGAAGAACAGGTCTCTTCTACCGTCCGTTATGTTTCTTCCGTTCCTGATGATACGGGGCTTTACCCTGTGGAAGCGACTGTAGGGAATGGGGATGAGAAAATCAAACCGGGAATGATGGCAAATTTTCTTCTTCCCGAAAACATTGTAGAAGATACCCTCATCGTTCCAACAGACAGCCTGGTAGAACAGAATGATGAAACATTCGTTTATAAGGTTGAAGATAAAAAAGCGGTGAAAGTGCCCGTATCTGTTTTAGAATCCCAAACGGAATTCTCTGCGGTTTCCGGGGACTTGACTGAAGCGGCGTCGGTCATTACGACAGGCCAATTGACTTTATCTGATGGGGACAAAGTGACCATCATGGAGGAGGGATCCTCATGAAGCTGGTGAACCTTTCTGTCAAAAGACCGGTCGGTGTCATCATGATCGTTGCAGCGATCCTCGGTCTTGGCTTTGTATCGCTGCGAAGTTTGACCATTGATCTTTATCCGGAAATTGACCTGCCGATTGCAGTCGTATCCACCTCCTATGAAGGGGCGGCTCCACAGGAAGTGGAGAAGCTCGTCAGCCGGCCTGTCGAATCTTCAGTCAGCAGCATCGAAGGGCTTGAGGTGCTCCAGTCGCAATCACAGGCAGGGGCTTCTCTCGTTCTTATGCAATTCAATACGGGAGTGGACCTTGATAGTACACTCTTACAGGTAAGGGAAAACGTCGATCAAGTGACAGGACTTTTACCTGAAGGAGCCTCAGACCCGAGTGTCCTCCGCTTTGACCCTCAGCAGCTTCCGATCATGACGGTCGGACTTTCAGGGGATACTCCGGATGAGCTCCAGCAAGTAGCAGAAAATCGACTCGTCCCTTTTCTTGAACGGCAGGAAGGTGTTGCTTCGGTCAGTATTGAAGGCGGACAGAAAAAAGAAGTTCAAGTGCTCGTCGACCGTGCCCAAATGGCTACATATGGCCTGGACTCCCAAACGTTGATCCAGGCTCTGAACGCAGCCAATCAATCCGCGTCAGCAGGAACCATTCAAAAAGGACAGAAAGATCTGCAGATCCGAATTGATGGAGAATACAATTCTGTCGAAGAGGTAAGGAACACGAGAATCCAATCTCCTACAGGTGCGCAGGTGACACTGGATCAAATTGCGGATGTGAACGAAACCTTCACGAACTCGAATACCATCAGCAAAGTGGACGGATCCTCTTCGGTCGTTCTGTCCATTTTGAAAAAGACAGATGCGAATACTGTAGAAACCGCAGATAACGTGCGGGAGGCGATGGATGAACTTGAATCTGATCTTCCGGAAGGTGTCGGTACGAACATTGTGCTTGATACATCCGAATTTATTAAAATATCCATAAACAGTGTTGTCTTGAATATCATACTCGGAGGTATTTTCTCTGTCCTGATTTTATTGCTGTTCCTTAAAAGTATTCGAGCCACGCTCGTTATCGGATTGTCGATTCCGATTGCGATTATATCGACCTTTACGCTGATGTACTTTACCGGTGAAACATTAAACGTGCTTACGATGGGGGGACTGGCCCTCGGGATTGGAATGATGGTCGACAGTTCCATCGTCATCCTGGAGAACATCGTCAGCTATCGCCAGCGAGGGTATTCAATGGTCGAAGCGGCTAAAGAGGGAGCATCAGAACTGGCTCCTGCTGTGGTCGCATCAGCAACAACGACGCTCGTAGTTTTTTTACCGATTATTTTCGTTGAAGGTATTGCATCCGAACTTTTCACTCCGCTCGCATTAACGATCATGTTCGCCCTGATCGCATCGTTAGCGGTTTCTGTGACGTTAATTCCGATGTTATCTTCGAAGTTGTTGACCAAATCATTGAAAGAAGAGGGGCGTCGTTATTGGTTCAACCGATTCCTTGAAAAAGTGAACAACGGGTATCGTTCCATTTTGAGGTGGGTGTTGAAATTCAGGAAAACGACCATCGCCATTACTTTCGCACTTATTGCGGGGAGTGTAGCTCTTATTCCATTGATTGGGACAGAATTCATCCCCCCTTCCGACCAAGGACAAGTGGAAATTCGGGTCAATATGCCTGAAGGAACGTCTCTTGAAGAAACGGAAGCCCTGACAGAAGAAATAGATGCCAAAATTGAAAATTACAAGGAAATCATCGAAGTGAGCTACCTATCCATCGGTGGGGGCTCGATGGGGAGCGTGGGGAATGGATCATCCGATTTCGCCTCCTACACGATTCAGCTCGTGGAACCTTCCGAAAGGGAAAAAACAACCCAGACTGTAATGGGAGAAATGAATGAATCTCTCTCAAACATCGCAGGAGCTGAAATCGAAGTCAGTGAACTGGATGCAGGCTTAGGTACAGGAGCTCCTCTCCAGGTGCAGCTCAACGGGGGAGAATATGAAGTCCTGGACGAGCTTGGCGGCCAGGTCGCTTATTTGATGAATGAGATTGATGGGGTCCAGAACGCTGCTTCTTCTACAGATGAAGGGCGTCCGGAAATGCAGATCGAGGTGGACGAGGATAAAGCGGCCCAGTACGGTTTGACAGACCAGCAGGTAATCAGTCAGGTCCAGCTCGGTTTCAATGGTCAAGTGGCTACAAGATACCGGGATGGAACGGACGAAATTGATGTCCGGTTTATTCTTCCGGAGGAGGAGCGGCAAACGATTGCTGATTTAGAGGGGATGTCGGTTCAGACCCCGAATGGCTCATTGATTCCGCTCGCGACGATTGCCGAATTGAATCAAGTGCAGGGCCCGGTTTCCCTGCTCCGGCAAAATCAGCAGCCACAGGTGAATGTGGAAGCGGAAATTGCAGATATTGATTTAGGTACAGCAACAGAAGAAGTGCGCGCCGAACTGGAACGGTTGAATTTCCCTGACGGATATTCCTATACCATAGGTGGCCAGGCGCAGGATATGCAGGAAGCATTTGGTGACTTATCCCTTGCCTTGATCTTTTCTATCTTTCTTGTCTATGCTGTTATGGCTGTACAGTTTGAGAATTTCCTGTTTCCGTTTATCATCATGTTTTCACTACCGGCAACCATCATTGGAATCTCCGGCGGGTTGTTCGTAACTGGACTTCCGTTCAGTCTCCCAGCCTTTGTCGGAATCATAATGCTCGCAGGAATCGTAGTGAATAACGCTATTGTTCTCGTGGATTATATCAACATTCTGAGAAGAAAATCGTACGATCGTTATGAAGCCATTTTAGAAGCAGGTCCGAACCGTCTACGACCGATCTTGATGACGACGCTTACGACAGTGCTTGGAATGGTACCGTTAGCTATCGGGATCGGGAGAGGGGCAGAAGCACAACAGCCTCTGGCCGTCACCATTATCTTTGGTCTGACGGTATCCAGCTTCTTTACCCTCGTACTCATCCCGGTCGTCTATACTTACTTTGACGACCTTTCCAACAAAATCACAGGCTTCTTCCGCAAAAGAGCCCAAAAAGATTAACTTACATTTTTTGGATCTGTTAAAGTTTAGTGTTGATATTACTGCAAATGAGAAACTTCCAATTTCATGGAAGTTTCTCATTTTTATCTTAGACTTATTCAACTAAAACTCCCTTTTCTTGAAGATTCAGTTTCGAGATGTTTGTGAGGTAGTTAGGGTCTGCGGGGGATGACTCGCTTTCCGCGGGAGCGCGGTGAGCCCCCGCAGGAAAGCGAGTAGCTTCCCAGCCACCCCTGGCACTCAAAACGATAACGAACTCCGAACCCTCTCAAAATTAAGTCTTCAACAATCCTGCCGTTTAGCGAAAGGCTCCGTTTCGAAATAATAATCCAACAAGATTCATTGGTTACATCGTGAAAGTAGATCATCTAAAGGTTTCGAAACTTGAGGATAAATTCCTTTTTTATCATCCTATCATTCATTGTCACTTCCATCCGTTGATGGAAATATCAACACTGAACTTTAACAGAGCCTTTTTTTAATACAAGCTTTGTTTGTACATTCGGAGATGGATGCTGGTAACAAAGCCAAAAATAAAAAAGCCTCCATCATGGAGACTTCGTGTCATGGTGATTCTTTTGAGATTCTTCGAGTGAATCTCCAAGCTTTTGAATAATTTCTTTCAATTGATCCGGAAATTCAAACACGTGGACCCCACATGTCATTTGTTCACCTTCTGATTTCATCCCAATCAGCCGGCCTTCGGCTGTGAACGTCTTATTCTCATAGATGAACGAAAGGAACAATTCATCTTTCATGGACAACCCGGGCTGCAGATTACAAGAAAAACGCAATCCGTTCATACTGATATCATGCACTTCCATAGGACCTGAGACGTGACTGCTGAACTTCTTGTTGTAAAAACCAGGAAGAGGCGTCTGGAACGGATACCGGAAGGGTTCATGTCTGCGTTCGTTCATGATAATCACCCCTCTTATTTATTGTGGATGGTTTTATCATATCCTCTTCCGAACGAACGTTCAATCATTTACCCTCAGACGATTCATCATCATCGCGTCGGTCCACTTTTATAAGGTCCCATGTTGTCACGATTCCCATCGGCAGGTCATGAGGACTGCCTGTTTCAGTCAAGATGACTGCTTTCAACTTTCGGTTCTCATTCAGGCTTCGTTCAAATCGTTCCTCTAAATCAAAAACAGTCGCACTCGCTTGCAGAAATTCTACACTTCGTTCTTGTTCGTGAGACAGGACATCCGATGAGCAAACGTCTTCAAGAACGATTTTCCCATTCTTGTTATTTTGCGAAAACCAGCGAACGATCCCATCATTAGTGAGCAATCCGGAGAAAGAATGATCCTCTGCATAGATAGGAAATTGAGAAATTCCATGCTGGCTGAAGGCTTCCATCACATGACTGAGAGCGGTATTCTCTTTGAAAAAAAGAACGGGACGAGTAGCGAAATCCAAGGCCTCAGGAGGTTGGTCAAGCGTTCGTTTAATTCGTTTTAAGGCTTGAACGACATCCTCATGAGGCGTAGCGATGAAGTAATCCCCGCTGATTCGTTCATGAACGATGGCATTTCTGAGTTTAGCATATTGCTTTAACTGATCGAAGTGGACGCGGATGACGCTGTGCTTCAACTTGGAACGCTGAAGAAGCTCCACGAAATTATCATTTTTCGGGTAGCCGTTCAGTTCTTTCAAATGTTGATGGATTTGGTTGAATGTAACCTCAAACTGCTCCACAATCTCATTCATCTTGTTCACCTTTTCTAAGGGTTCTCACTCGTTTTTATAGGTAGTGTGTGAAACCTGCACCAAAGTCATTCATTTTACCTCTTATTCACTGTGTGATTTTTTAATGTAAGCATGTGGGATGGGAAGCTTCTCCCTTTACAGGAGCACTTGAAATTTATTCCATATATTTCTATATGTTCTCCGTGTTAAACATAACCATGAACAAAAGCTGAAAAACGTTCGTTAAAGTATAACTTTCACTAAATAATTCGTATGAATGTACGATAATAAAAGATAGGGAATACGAAGTGTACTCAATAAAGAAGAAGGTGCATACATAGGACTCCGTAATGATTTTACGTGCTTTAAATAGAACGGTTGTTGTATCTATGCTATACTCTTATCAACAGGAAAGAAGGTGAGATTATGATCGGTAAACGCATACAAAAAATTCGCAAAGACCGACATATGTCGCTGTCCGAATTGGCTGAAAGGGCGGGAGTGGCTAAGTCTTATTTGAGTTCGATTGAGCGTAATATCCAAAAGAACCCTTCCGTTCAGTTTTTGACGAAAATCTCTCAGGAGCTGGATGTATCCATCAACTTTTTGCTTCACGGGGAAAGTGAACCTCAAGATGAAACGTTGGATAAAGAATGGATGAATTTAGTTCAGGAAGCGATGAATTCAGGGATCTCTAAAGAACAGTTCCGTGAGTATTTAGAGTTCAATAGATGGAAAATCCATCAGAATAAATAAAAGCCTGGCTCTCTTTAAGAGATCAGGCTTTTCTCTTTTTCAAAAGGTTTCTAAGACTGTATAGCATATAGGGAAGTACCTATTATTGTTGAGGAAATTTCTCTTTCAAGTAATTCATACTAATCTCCAGGCTTTCAAGTGGCGTGCTCCGGCTCTCATCTTGTTCGACGATCCAATAGTTCACACCTGACTTTTCCCCGAGAACGAACACGGTATCCAAATCGATCCCACCTGTTCCGAGTTCTGCAAAATACTGCTCTTCATCTAACGTCATATCTTTCAGGTGAACCAAAGGAGTCCGTCCTTGATAACGATCGATCCACGTAGAAGGCTGTTCTCCGGCTTTTTGCAGCCAATAAACATCGAATTCTGCTTGAACTTGATGTTCGGTAGTTTCTTCGAGAATCACATCCAGGGGCTTTCGACCGTCCGGCAGTGGCTCCAGCTCAAAGTCATGATTATGATAGCACAAAGTGATCCCATGCTTTTTGCATTCATCCCCGATACTTTTCAAATCCTCGATCAATTCCTTATAATCCGCTTCTGTTCGGTTTTCTATATAAGGACACACAATATAGTCACTCTCAATGGTCTTCTGGTCTGCAATCACCTGAGACAGATTGGTCTTCAGTTCATCCAAAGGAATATGACTGGAAGCGGCTTTTAAGCCCAGCTCATCCAGCAGTTCTTTCACTTCATGAGCGGTATGATCACCGAACCCGGCAAACTCTACGGCATCAAATCCTAAATCGGCTACTTTTTTTAATGTTCCTGCAAAGTCTGAAGCAGTTTCGTTTCGTAAAGTATACAACTGTACCGCGAATGGTATAGGTGTGTTCATCTGACAATCCCTTCCTTTTCTCATTCTTCTATTTCGACATGTTGTTATTAGTAGAAATTAGATGTATGAGGTCGAAAATCCTCCTGAAAAAGAAAATTCTTCCTTGGAAAAGAAGAGATACAGGGCCTACGTCGCCACCTGAAAGATCAATTTGCAAATTAGGACTATGTTTACATTCAGAGTAGAATAACGCTATGACAGATCTGAAGAGGTGGGAAAAAGGTGGATTGGAAAGAATGGATGCAGCAGATGAATGAGGTTCATACCGTTTGCTGGATGTGTAAAACAGAATTGCGTGAAGATGAAGTGTGTACGGTCACAAATGGTTCATCCCTCGATATCGAATTATGTTTCGAGTGTTTTGGAAAGTACGGAGGTGAGGCAGGTTTGTCCGAAAAAGGCACATTCCAAATGTTCTAGAATAGGATAACAGAAGAAAAGGTGAGGTGAATAGGAATGCCCGTATCCGTCGTCTTCAATCAAATTGCTGTTAACTCGATCACTGAAAATGGAATCATATCTACAGGGCAGAACAATCAGCCGGATTGGTCATGGCAGGGGAAAAACAATAACGCAGCCGGAATCCCGGTCGGCTTTTTCATTGCGACCAATAATGTGAATACAATCATTGATAATGATGTCACCGATACACCGATCGTGAACCCTACCATCAACAACCCTCAACCAAACGTCCAATTCTAGGGGGGATCCTGATCGATATTCGTTTTGATTCCATTTACGTCAATCATATGACGAATAACTCGGGAATCTTTGTCGGGCCGAACACTCAGACCCACTGGGATACTCAGGAAAAGCATAATGCGGCATTAGGAACGGTCGTAGGAGATGGAAATATCATCTCTTACAACGTAAATGTGGTTTATGATAATGATGAAATCGACATGCCCATATCAAAAGTGGTAAGTCCTAAAAAAGAGAATGGAGCCGATCAGTCTGCGGGATGATCCTCCATTTTCTTTTCAATGAGCTTTTGCACCCACTCCGGGATTTCCTGTTCTCCGTTCTGGGACATGAGATCAAGGATCGCTGAATCGCTTAGGATGGAGCGTAAACCTTCCAAAGTATTTCCATCGCCATGGACGTTTCCGAATCCCTGGTTCAATTTTTGATGGCTTTCAAAGCCTGTAGGGATGTTATTTCCCATGTTGAGGCAGGAAGCATTTTCAATCGTTCCAATTCTGATGTTCCCTATGAAAAAGTAAGGAGAAAGACCGGCCATATCAGGAGTCCTCCTTTGATTTGAAACTGAATTTCAAGCCGTTGTCCGTTTGTCGGCATTCAGGCTGCGTGGGTGACTTCGGCTTAACATTCACCCCGAAGTTGTTCCCCATGTTTAGAGCACCACTCAATTCATCAATATCTAAATGATCCAGCTGGAACGTCAATTGTTCAAGTTTAGGGTCATGGATATCGACTTGATCAAAGTGGATATGGTATTCAATATGCTTGCCCTGCATCTGTTGAATCACTTGTTTCAGCTCATGGATTTCTTTTGAAAGTTGATCAAGATCTTCCTGCTTTCCACGGCGTCTTTTAAAAAACATTTCGTCTACACTCTTTTAGAAGGCCGTTTGATGATTAGATGTTTATTATGTTGGAGAGTGTTTCGATGACCGACGATTTTCCCGTTTCCTTCCCAGCTCTGATTGACGGCCTTGAATCCAGATTGGAGGTTCGTTCCAGAAAAAATCCCCGATGCGTCGGAAATTTGGTCAACGGACAAATTTTTAAAATGTATATGACTCATATCATCACCTCCTATGACTAATGTATGAAAGGAAAAGATAAGCATGAAAGACTTTATGAATTGGTTCAATCCCCTTGGACAAAACAGCTCTTTCCTTCCTGATGACCTGATGGATATGGGAAAGATGAACGAATTCGTGCAGCAGTCCGTGCAGGATGCTTTGGCACCAAAAGATCATCCGTTAAAACCAAAAGCTTCAGAAAACAACTATAAAGTCATGGAGTTGATGAGGGAGGTCGTGATCATCATCCCTGTTCCATATGGTGTCGAGCTTGAGGAGATCCGCTTGAGCGTTGGGAGCGGGAAGTTATTTGTAGGTGGGATTGGTCCTGAGAGGATAGAGATTGCATTGCCCGCACAGACGAGCAGAAGAAATGCGTATGCTCAATACCAGGATGGAGCAGTTGAGGTCCGGCTCCAGAAAAAAAGCACGGATGAAAAAGAAATCTTTCTCCACTACTGATTTTCTCGTTCGATCGGGATGTTTCTGTTTTTCTGACGTTTGAAGATCGTAACGATCAATAGCCCCTCTTTATAAGCGGTTACGATATCCTCGGCTGTGTAATGGAAGGGTACAGGGATGATCCGTTTGAAATTTCCTTTCATCCTTTCGTTGTGGAGCAAATCGTCGTCAGTTACGGGATATTGAGTAGTGATTTCCCCTTTGAGGATCAAGGATGTCCCTTCCTGGGTCAGGTAGACGGGATCTTTATCTGTTAAACCAGGCAGTTCGATCACAATGACGCCCTGATCTTCTGTCTCAAAAAAGTCATAGGAAGGTCCGCGTTTCGGAATGACATGATGCATATCGTTCCAGAAATCTTCCCCGAGCACTTTTTCCACATTGTCAGAAAAAGCCCCCCAATCAATCGGACCGCTCTTTTTTTTCATCATTTTCACCTCACTCATACAAAGTATGTGTCTGCTTTCGTTTTCATGCTGCGACAAGCATATGCGTATTTCCCACTCTATGAAAGCGCTCCCTATTTGGGGAATTTTTTGAAAAATGATGTTGTATTTGCCAGAACCGCGTGTTATGATTTACTCAACTTCTTCGATTATTGGATTTTATGCAAACGTATTCACATCGACCACAATAGCACTTTTATAACTCATTTACGGACAAGCTGATGAGTTTTTTAATTGTCATTTGCGCAAACGTATGCGCGTATCTTGCACGAATTGAAAAACTCTTTTTTTAGATGTGGTATGTAAGCGGATTCAATAATTACTAAATCAATAGGGGTGGATGAGATGAAAAAGAACAAGTTTTATTCTGGAATTGCCACAGCACTGTTAGCGTCTACAGTTGCACTTACGGGATGTTCATTTGGTTCAGACGACAGCAGCAGTTCTGGGGACGATTCGTCAGGGGACGGCGTAACAGTCGACATTTTCCAGTTTAAAGTAGAGTTCAAAGACCAGTTCGAAGAGCTTGTATCAATGTATGAAGAAGAAAACCCTGACGTGAACATCAATGTTAAAACTGTTGGGGGCGGAAATGATTACGGGGCTTCTTTGAAAACATCTTTCTCTTCTGGTGAAGAGCCGGATATTTTCAACGTAGGTGGACCTACAGACGTTGATGAATATGAGAAATACTTAGCGGATTTATCAGAAACCGATGCAGCGAACGCTGCCCTCGAAGGAACGCTATCCGGTGTCTCGCGTAATGATCAGGTGTTAGGATTGCCGTTTAACCAGGAAGGTTACGGACTTCTTTATAACAAAAAAGTTTTTGAAGAAGCAGGAATCAACCCAGAAGAAATTACAACATTTGAAGCGTTGGAAGAAGCTGTCCAAACGCTCGAAGATCAAAAAGACGAGTTAGGGATTGAAGCACCGTTTGCCTTCCCTGCCAAAGAGAAATGGGTAATCGGTAACCACCTGGCAAATGCCTATATTGCCGATGAATTCAACCATGACATCATGGAAGCATATGAAGCGGACACCATTGAGTTCCAGATGGGAGAACAGATGAAGCGTTTCGTGGACCTTCAGAATGAGTACTCTGTTCAACCGACGTTGAGTCTTGACTATTCCCAACAAGTTGAAGAAAACTTCTCCCTTGGAAAAGTTGCTTTGATTCAGCAAGGAAACTGGGTGTACAACACGGTCGAATCCATGGATGCGGAATTTGCTGAGAACAATATTGGCTTGCTTCCGATTCCTGTAGAAGGATATGAAGGCAGCATTCCTGTAGGCGTACCGAACTACTGGGTTGTGAACAAAGAGTCTGGTGATGAAGTGGTACAAGCGAGTAAAGACTTCTTGGATTGGATGTACACATCTGAAGAAGGTAAGAAGTTCGTAACAGAAGAATTCAAGTTCATCCCGGCGTACGAAGGGTATGAAGATCAGGAAATCGCCGATCCGATTTCACAGGAAATTTATGAGTATGCTAATGCCGGCAACACGCTTGGCTGGGTCTTCCTTGGCGCCCCAACAGGCTGGACGGAAGATGCTTTCGGAGTTGCTGTACAAGAATACCTGGCTGGTGACATCAGCTGGGAAGAAGTAGAACAAAGAGCTACAACCGCATGGGAAGACGCTCGTCAGTAAGGATTGGGAACCAGTAAGGGCCTTACGCCCTTACTGGTACTATAAAAGATCCCCTCTATTAGGATATTTAAATAGGTAAGTATGTTAATAGATGGGATGTTTTATCCAATCATATGAAATCGATATCATAATGTGCGGAACGCACCGTTAATAGTATTGGAGGAGTATTACATGCAGAATCGAAGTTTATCTTTCTGGTTGTTCCTGACGCCGGTGATCATGGGTCTTGGGCTCGTCGTCGTCATTCCTTTCCTATATGGACTCTTCTATTCATTTACCGACTGGAACGGGATTACAGCGAACGCCTTCATAGGGTTTGAAAATTACGTAAAACTGTTCCAGGAAAATGAATTCATGGACTCGATCTGGTTCACGGTCAAATTCGCAGTTGTAACCGTCATCCTCCTGAACATCATGGGACTGGGGCTGGCGCTGCTTGTAACGCGGAATATTAAATCAAGCAGTCTGCTGCGTACAGTATTTTTCATGCCGAACTTGATCGGTGGACTAATCCTTGGTTTCATCTGGCAGTTCATTTTCATCAGCGTGTTCGGAGACATTGCCGGGCTAACGGGCATCGAAGGATTGAACGGATGGTTATCCACGACAAACACAGGTTTCTGGGGACTTGTCATTTTGACAGCGTGGCAGATGGCTGGTTACATCATGATCATCTACATCGCTTACCTGGAAAACATCCCGAAAGAATTAATTGAAGCAGCAAAAATTGATGGGGCGAGCAGCTTCCAGCGTTTCAAAAATATCACGTTCCCACTCGTTGCTCCCGCATTTACGGTCAGCATGTTCTTAACGCTTTCCATGGCCTTCAAAATCTATGACCAGAACTTGTCATTGACGAACGGTGGACCTTTCAACTCTACCCAAATGGTAGCAATGGAAATTGTTCGTACGGCCTTCTCTGACAATGATATGGCCTATGCGCAGGCGAAAGCGGTTATCTTCTTCTTAATCGTTGCCGTCATCGCGTTGACGCAAGTGTACTACAACAAGAAACGGGAGGTTGAGATGTAATGAAGAAGAACAAAGAAAAGCGGAATTTAATCTCCATAGAAATTCTCGGCCTTCTGCTTGGACTGATCTGGATCTCCCCGTTTTATTTGATGATCGTCAACGCTTTTAAAACAAAGCGCGACATTTTTTCGGGGGTGCTCGGTTTTCCTGAAACCCCTGTATTTGAAAACTTCAGAGAAGCCTTCATAGATCTTGCATTCTTGAAGTCTTTGTTCAACTCGGTCTTGATTACAGGTTTAAGTATCGCCATCATCATCTTGTTCTCATCCATGGCCGGGTATGCACTGGCACGAAACAAAAGTAAGCTCAGCGGAATCATTTTCTTCATTTTCGTTGCAGCGATGTTGATTCCGTTCCAGTCTGTGATGATTCCACTCATCTCCATTTTCGGACAGGTGGATATGTTGAATGCCGGCGGTTTGATTTTCATGTACCTTGGATTTGGATGCAGCTTGTCAATCTTCCTCTATCACGGAGCGATGACGGGAATTTCGAAGTCTATGGATGAAGCAGCGATCATTGATGGGGCTAACCGCTTCCAGACGTTCTGGTACATCATTTTCCCATTACTGAAGCCAATTTCTGTGACGGTTGCGATTTTGAACGTCATCTGGATTTGGAACGACTATCTCCTTCCATCTCTCGTGTTAAATGAATCTAATGCCACGATTCCATTGAAGATGTTCTACTTCTTCGGTCAATACACGAAACAGTGGCACCTGGCACTCGCTGGCCTGACAATCGCCATCCTGCCAGTCATCATCGGCTACTTCTTCGCCCAAAAGCAAATCATCAACGGCGTATCCGAAGGAGCAGTCAAATAACAACAATCTGACGCAGGTCATTCCTATGGAGTCTTGAAGAATCTATTTGAAGGAACGCCTGTCCTGGCAGGTGTTAGGATTAACTTATCTTTCTAAAAGTGCTATTTAGGGTAAACAAAAATAGAAGATTTCGATTCTCTTTCGAGCATAATGGGGGCTGGAAAACTGCGAGACTTCTGTGAGAACAGAGTTACCGGTAAGCCCGAGGAGCTCAGCGGACGCCCACGGAAAGCGGGTGGTTTCCAAACCCCATTCACTCCAAATAGGTAAGAAACCAGTCTTCCGACAGAAGGAAGATGGGACATGAATATAGAAACAGAAAATGAAGAGAGGAAAGGAGTCGATGGACGTGTCTGTCACGATCAAAGATGTGGCGAAAGAAGCGAATGTCGCTCCTTCTACGGTATCCAGAGTCATTTCCGACAGTCCGCGCATCAGCGAACGGACCAAACGGAAAGTGCGAAAAGTGATGGAGGAACTTGGCTATCATGTCAACTACAACGGACGTGTCCTCGTCAGCCAATCGACGCAGACGATCGGCATTGTCACCAAAGTTTCCACCGTTCACTCCTTCGATAACCCCTTTTTTTCCGAACTATTGAGGGGGATCAGCGATGCCTGTCATGAGCAGGATTACAGCATTTATTTAACGACAGGAAATACAGAAGAAGCGATTTTCAAAGAAGTCGTCAAAATGGTGCAGGGCAAGCGGGTGGATGGTGTCATCGTCCTGTACTCCCGGGAAGATGACAATGTTGTTCCTTATTTGAGGGAATGTGACTTTCCATTCGTCATGATCGGGAAGCCGGTAAGCCGCACAGGGGAAACCATGTACGTAGACAATGATAATATTCTCGCAAGTAAAGAAGTGACGGAACACTTGATCAAGCTCGGTCATGAGCGGATCGGCTTCATTGGTGGGGATTATCATTTCGAAGTGGCAAGGGACCGTTTAGAAGGATTTCGACAAGCCTTGTCGAATGCAAATTTAGTGGAATTTAAGGAATTACAGAAAAATATTCAGGCTGATATTGCGGATGCCGATCAAGTAGTGGATGAATTGCTTGCGATGAAGGAACCGCCGACAGGGCTTGTCATTACCGATGATTATAATGCGTTGACAGTCATGCGTGCTCTGACATCCAAAGGCGTCAAACTGCCGGAAGAAATGAGTATTGTCGGCTTCAACAACACGATGATCGCCCGTTTATCCAATCCCGCCTTAACAACAGTGGATACACAATCATTCCAACTGGGGCATGAATCAGCCAGGAACTTAATCGAATTATTGAACCGTCCGGACATGATCAAGAAAAGCGTCATCATCCCGACGGTTATTGTAGAGAGAGATTCCTGTCATCCGCGGAAGGCGATTGAGCAGACGGAATAATTTATTCGAATGGAAGAAAGCGCTTATTTTATTAGAAAAGGGGAATGAACATGAACGTACTAGTATGGAATGAGAATCGTCATGAAAAAGAAAACCAGGCGGTTGCGGACATTTATCCTGAAGGCATTCATCATGCGGTGGCTGATTTCCTCGGTGAGGACCATGAGAACGTCAAAACAGCAACGCTTGATGAAGAAGAACATGGGCTCACGGATGAGGTGCTGGCACATACGGATGTGCTCGTATGGTGGGGGCATAAGGCACATGATGAAGTCAAAGATGAGATTGCTGAAAAAGTAAAGCAGCGCGTTCTTGAAGGCATGGGGCTTGTTGTCCTGCACTCCGCCCACTTCTCCAAACCGTTCAAAAAGTTGATGGGCACTTCCTGTGATTTGAAATGGCGTGAAGCTGATGAAAAAGAGCGTCTTTGGGTAGTCGACCCGAGTCATCCGATTACAGAAGGCATCGGTGAGTTCATTGAAATTGAAAAAGAAGAAATGTACGGCGAACATTTTGATATTCCGACGCCGGAAGAATTGATCTTTGTCAGTTGGTTTGAAGGGGGAGAAGTGTTCCGGAGCGGAGCCACGTTCCGCCGTGGAAAAGGGAAGATTTTTTATTTCCGCCCTGGTCATGAAACGTATCCGACTTACTATAACAAAGAAGTTCAAAAAGTCATTCGTAATGGTGTGAAATGGGTGAAGAATACAGAAACACCTACACCTGTATATGGAAACGCTCAGCCTTTAGAAAAAATTTCAACTCATTCATAAAGGAGCTTTTATTATGACTACATTGAAAATTGCCGTCATTGGATGTGGAAGTATTGCTCAAAATCGTCATTTGCCGGAATACGAAGCGAATCAAAACGTAGAAATCAAAGCAGTTTGTGACATCGTAGAAGAGCGTGCGCGGGAAATCGCTCAATTGCATGGCGCTACTCTTTACACCGATTACAACGAGCTCTTGAAAAAGGAAGAAGTGGATGCTGTAAGCGTCTGCCTTCCGAATTACCTGCATGCGCCCGTTTCGATCGCTGCACTGAATGCAGGCGCTCATGTCCTTTGTGAAAAGCCGATGGCTACATCCAAAGAAGAAGCCGAAGAAATGATTCAAGCCGCTGAAAAGAGCGGGAAAAAATTGATGATCGCTCACAACCAACGCTTTGTTCCGTCTCACGTGAAGGCGAAAGAATTGATTGAATCAGGCGCTATTGGCAAAGTGTACAGCTTCCGTACGGCATTCGGTCACGGCGGCCCGGAAGGCTGGAGTGCGGAAGGGGAAGACAGCTGGTTTTTCAAGAAGGATCAGGCGTTCATCGGTGCCATGGGTGATTTAGGAGTACATAAAGCTGACTTGCTCCGCTACATCCTTGGCGAAGAATTCGTCGATGTTGCCGGCTTTATTGAGAATAACGCTAAGCAGGATATCACTGTCGATGATAACGCGGTTTGTATTTTACGTTCCCAGTCCGGTGTTGTCGGAACGATGGCTGCCAGCTGGGCGTATAATCCGAGCGAGGATAACTCAACCGTAATCTACGGGGAAAAAGGAACGCTTCGTTTAGAAGACGATCCAGAATACTCCTTGATCGCTCAATACACGAACGGCGATATCGTCAACTACCAGCTTGGAAAAATTCAATCCAACGAAGAAGGTGGACAGAACAATTCGCACGTCATTGATCACTTCGTTGACAGTATTGTAAAGGATACCGAACCGCTAATCACTGGAGAAGAAGGTATGAAATCACTGGAAGTCATTCTCGGTGCCCTCCGCTCAGGCGAAACGAGACAAATCAGCAGCCTGGAGAAAGTCACGAAATGACTCGCTTGAAAATGGGAATTATCGGAGCAGGGGGAATTGCCCAAGGACGGCATATTCCCTCTTTCCTTGATTTAAAAGACAAAGTGGAACTTACAGCTTTACAGGATGTTAATGAACAGCGAGCGGAAGAAGTAGCTGAAGCCCATCAGATTCCCTACGTTTTCAAAGACTATAAGGATCTATTTGCAAAAGTCGATGCGGTCACAATCTGTACGCCGAACAAGTTTCATGCGGAGATTTCCATTGCCGCTCTTGAAGCTGGCGTGCATGTGTTATGTGAAAAGCCGATGGCAATTACGACAGAAGAATGTGAAGCGATGATGAAAGCGGCTGAGAAAAATGACCGCCTTTTATCAATCGCTTATCACTACCGGTACACACCGGAAGCGCAGCTCGCAAAAAAAGCGATCCTAAACCACGAGATTGGAGACCCTCTCGTTACACGCGTTCAGGCGATGAGGCGCCGGAAAGTTCCAGGTTGGGGAGTATTTACGAACAAAGATTTACAAGGAGGAGGCAGCTTGATCGATTTCGGCTGCCACCTGCTGGACCTTGCTCTTTGGCTCTTGGATGATCCTGAACCGGTTGAAGTTATGGGACGCACCTATGATCGGTTGAGTAAGACCCCGGGTCAGGTCAATGACTGGGGAGCGTTCAATCATGAAACATTCAATGTCGATGACCATGTGACGAGTTACATTACATTCAAAAACGGAGAGTCCTTGCAGTTTGAATGTTCATGGGCGGCTAACATCAAGGAAGATCACACGTCGCTGACGATCTCCGGTGTTGATGGCGGCCTTAGTGTTTATCCATTCGAACTATATCAGGCGAAATACGGGGCCTTACTGGATAGTACGGCTAAAATCCGGGTAGGGGAACCGACGCCAGGTCTCGCCCAGGCAGAGAACTTCATCGATAGCTGCCTTGGCAACGACGAGCTTGTCGTGAAACCGGCACAGGCGTTGAAAGTGACAAAGTTAATGGAAGCGATCTACCAAAGCAGCGAAACAGGAACGAGTGTGAAACTATAAACTTGGCAGGAGGAGATTCTTCATGAAATTAGGCGTATTCACGGTATTGTTTTCTGATAAATCCTTTGAAGAAATGTTGGACCATGCGAAAGAATCAGGGTTGAAAGCCGTTGAAATCGGAACAGGAGGCTACCCGGGAAATGCTCACTGCCCGATCGATGAGCTGTTGGAAAGTGAAGAGAAGCGCAAAGAATATTTGCAGAAGGTCCACGACCGCGGCCTGACCATCAGTGCATTCAGCTGTCACGGAAACCCGATTTCACCGGACAAAGCTTTCGCAGAAGAGTCCCATGAAGCGTTTGTGAAAACGGTGAAACTGGCGAATCTGATGGATGTCCCAGTGGTGAACACTTTTTCAGGAACCCCTGGTGGTCATGAAAATGATACGGCTCCTAACTGGCCGGTCACACCTTGGCCTCCGGAATATTCCGATGTGTTAGAATGGCAGTGGAATGAAAAGTTGATTCCTTATTGGAAAGAACAAGGGAAATTTGCTGAAGAACACAACGTTAAAGTGGGACTTGAACTGCATGCAGGTTTTCTCGTCCATACGCCTTACACGATGTTGAAGCTTCGGGAAGCGACAAGTGATGCCATTGGGGCGAACCTTGATCCGAGTCACTTATGGTGGCAGGGGATTGAACCTGTAGCCGCTATCAAAATACTAGGAAAAGCCAATGCGATACATCATTTTCATGCGAAAGATACGTACATCGACCAGGACAATGTGAACATGTACGGTCTGACCGATATGCAGAACTACGGAAATGTGCAGACGCGTGCGTGGAGTTTCCGCTCTGTCGGCTACGGTCACGGCATTGAAGAATGGTCGAACATCATCAGTGCCCTGCGTACGTACGGGTATGATCATGTCGTAAGCATTGAGCATGAAGATCCAATCATGTCCATCAATGAGGGCTTCAATCAAGCTGTGAAAAACTTGAAATCGGTATTGATTGAAGAGCCGGCAGCAGAAATGTGGTGGGCGTAACAGGAAAACGGAAGACCCCTCTCATTGAAAGAGGGGTTTTTTCGAGGCAGCCAGGAAGGGGAAGATTATGAAACAAACATCAGGAATCAGAGGCGGTTTATACGCCGTCAGTGAATGGATCAGCAAATTTGCATTGACGAATCTTCAGTGGGCGCTCTTCAACCTGCCTGTGGCCCTATTGTTGTTGAGTTTACTGAATATAGGGAGTTTGGAGCATTTGTGGTACTTGCTGCCACCGCTTGCCCTTATGCTGCCTTTCACCTTTTTCCCAGCCACTACGGCCATGTTTGCGAAGGCCCGCGACTGGGTGAGAAAGGATCATAAAGAAACGGCGGACAGATCCTACCTCAGCTATTACAAAGAAAATTACAAAAGCAGTATGAAAACGGGGATCGTTCTTACCGTACTGTGGACCGTTCTCGCAGCAGACCTTTACTACTTTTCCAAAACGAGTGCTCTGCTCATGAACGTGTTTCTCATTTTAGGGATTTTGCTGTTCGTATTTACAATCAATACATTCAGCACCCTTGTCCATTATGATCTGAAACCAGGGGCTGCTTTGAAAAAAGCGCTGACCCTCACTTTCGTGAGTCCGGTGCTGTTTCTGACCGTGGCGGTCACTGCGGGATTTATGCTTGCCGTCAGTTTGTACATCTTTCCGTTGATCATCCCGATCTTTACAGGGGCGATCATCAGCTTCCTCGCCTTTTCCGCCTACTATCGTCTGTACTTAAAACTGAACAATATGGAAAATAATGTATGACCTGGTCCATTTGGATGAGGTCATCTTTTTTGTATTGCAGACATTTAAGAAAGCGGTTACAATTTAAGTAGTTATTAGTGAAAAGCAGGGTGGAGATGAGATGACCCAAACGATTAAAATAGGGAAGCTTGCCATGCTGCTGGCTTCCTTGGATGAGAGTGAAAAAGAAATATTCTCTAAGACATTCAACGATGTAGCATATTGCCAGGGAAAAGCAGGTTCGATGGAAGTCCAGAAAGTGATTGCGGCTGTCGAAACAGCAGCCAAACGGAATGGCATCATTTCTGAACATACGTACAGAGAAACCCATGCGCTCTATCACGCCATTTTGGAATCTCTGCAGGGAGTCACACGCGGACAGATCGGTGTCGGAAATATGATGCGGACGGTTGGACTGCGCTTTTCGGTCGTCCGTGGCCGGCCATATGACAGAGAGGAAGAAGGCGAATGGATCGCAGTTGCCTTTTACGGAACCATCGGTGCTCCGGTAAAAGGTTTGGAACATGAGACATTTGGACTCGGTATCAATCATATATAAGGTAATAGGTGGCCTATAGTCATGAGCGATGAGGGGGCGACAATGGTATTTCCCATGCCATTGTCGCCCCTTTTTGTAGAAAATCCACCAGAATCTTTTCATAGGAAAGGGGGATTGTGGATGGTCGAATTGAATGGAAGAGACTTAACGATTGAACATATGAAAGCCATTTGTTTTGAAAATAAAAAAATCAGGTTGTCTCCAACGAGTTTGATTGATGTAAGGGCAAGCCGGGAGACTGTGGAAGAGATCGTCAAGCGCGGTCACACCGTGTATGGCATAAATACTGGTTTCGGAAAGCTGAGTGATGTCCGGATCGCGGCTGAGGACGTCGACAGTCTGCAGCATCACTTGATCCGCTCCCATGCGTGCGGAGTAGGAGAACCTTTTTCTGAACGAGTGAGCAGAGCGATGATGGTTCTTCGTCTGAATGCACTGATGAAAGGTTATTCAGGCGTGCGGGAAGTGGTCGTTCAACGGCTTTGTGATCTGGTCAATGCGAATGTCCATCCAGTCATTCCATCTCAAGGATCACTCGGAGCTTCAGGAGATTTGGCTCCGCTTGCGCATTTGGCGCTCGTTTTGATGGGTGAGGGAGAAGTCTTTTATGAAGGAAAACGGAGAGAGACATCCGGGGTGCTGCAAGAGCTTTCTTTGAAGCCATTGACCTTGAAAGCGAAAGAAGGCTTAGCGCTCATTAACGGAACGCAGGCGATGACTGCGGTCGGTGTGATCCGTCTTATAGAAGCGGAGCTGCTCGCCCTGCAATGTGACTGGATTGCCAGTCTTTCTCTTCAGGCGCTGGAAGGCATCCGTGATGCTTTTCATCCGAGCATTCATGAAGCACGTGGCTATCCGGAACAAATGGCGGTGGCCGAACGAATGCGACACCTGATCAATGGCAGCCATCTCGTCACGTTTCAAGGAGAAAAAAGGGTGCAGGATGCTTATTCGTTAAGGTGTATTCCCCAGGTTCACGGAGCAACCTGGCAGACGCTTCATTATGTTCGGGAGAAATTGACGATTGAAATGAATGCCGCGACTGATAATCCCCTTCTATTAGAAGGAGGTAAGATCGTTGTATCGGGAGGAAATTTTCACGGGCAGCCTATTGCTTTTGCCATGGACTTCCTGAAGATTTCCATCAGCGAGCTTGCCAACATATCGGAGCGGAGAATTGAGCGGCTCGTCAATCCGCAGTTGAATGATTTCCCACCCTTTTTAAGTGCTAATCCTGGTTTGGAATCCGGCTTGATGATTGTGCAGTATGTAGCCGCCTCTTTAGTTTCTGAAAATAAAACACTCGCTCATCCGGCGAGCGTGGATTCTATTCCATCATCGGCGAATCAGGAAGATCACGTGAGCATGGGAACGACTGCTGCGAGGCACGCGGGCATGATCATCGATAACGCGACGAAGGTGCTTGCCATCGAATTGATCTGCAGTCTGCAGGCGCTGGAATGGAAAGGAATCGACCGGGCGTCGCCGCTTGCGAAGGATCTCTGGAAGTCGGCCAGACAAATCGTGCCGAAAGTGACGCAGGACCGTGTGTTTTCAAAGGATATCGAGATTATGGAGAAATGGTTGAAAGGCAGTTCTTTTGACTGGAGCAAATGGAAGTCCGTACTTGAAGGAGGAGAAACCTATGTCGACCACACGTAAAGTGAAAGCAAAAACAGGAAAACAGTTGGAATGCAAAGGTTGGGAGCAGGAAGCCGTCCTTCGGATGCTGTGCAATAACCTTGATCCGGATGTGGCAGAAATTCCGGAAGAACTCGTCGTCTATGGCGGGATTGGAAAAGCAGCCCGCAGCTGGGAGGCGTTTGACGCCATTGTATCGACGCTGAAGCGTCTGGAGAAAGATGAAACGATGCTCGTCCAGTCCGGGAAACCAGTAGGTGTATTCAAGACACATGAACAGGCGCCGCGCGTGCTGTTGTCCAATTCCGTGCTCGTACCGAAATGGGCGGATTGGAAGAATTTCCATGAGCTCGACCAGAAAGGGTTGATGATGTACGGTCAGATGACGGCTGGCAGCTGGATCTACATTGGTTCCCAAGGGATTTTGCAGGGCACGTATGAAACATTTGCAGCCATTGCCGATCAACATTTCGGTGGCTCGTTGAAAGGGACGGTCACACTGACGGCAGGACTTGGGGGGATGGGAGGAGCCCAGCCGCTTGCTGTTACGATGAACGAAGGAATCGTCATTGCGGTGGAAGTGGATGAAGGTCGGATCGAAAAGCGGATCCAGTCCGGTTATTGTGATGTGCGTACATCATCCATGGAGGAAGCTGTTTTATGGGCGAAGGAAGCGAAGGCAAACGGGGAAGCGCTCTCCATCGCGCTGTTAGGGAATGCTGCAGAGATGCACGAGAAGTTACTGCAGAGCAGATTGGATATCGATATCGTCACCGATCAGACATCTGCCCATGACCCGCTCAACGGCTATGTCCCTGTCGGCTATTCGGTTAAGGAAGCAGAAGTTTTGAGAAAAAAAGATCCTGAAAAGTATGTACAGCTCGCCTCCCAGTCGATGGCTGCCCATGTCGAGCTTATGCTGCAATTTCAAAGAGAGGGAAGCATCGTTTTCGACTATGGCAACAACATCCGCCAAGTCGCCTTGGAAGAAGGCGTTCAGAATGCCTTTGATTTTCCGGGATTTGTCCCTGCCTACATCCGGCCGCTTTTTTGTGAAGGAAAAGGACCGTTCCGCTGGGCAGCCTTGTCAGGGGACCCGAAAGATATCCAACGGACCGATCAACTGATCAGAGAACTCTTCCCTGAAAATGAAAAACTGTTGAGGTGGATCGATATGGCTCAGGAAAAAGTCCAGTTTCAAGGACTTCCGTCAAGGATCTGCTGGCTTGGCTATGGGGAGCGGAAAAAGATGGGGCTTGCGATCAATGACCTTGTACGAAAAGGAGAATTGAGTGCGCCGATTGTGATTGGAAGGGATCACCTGGACTGTGGTTCGGTCGCGTCACCTAACAGGGAAACAGAAGCGATGAAGGACGGCAGTGATGCGGTCGGTGATTGGGCTGTGCTGAACGCACTCGTTAATACTGCGGCTGGCGGGTCTTGGATTTCTTTCCACCATGGCGGTGGCGTAGGAATGGGGTATTCGCTCCATGCAGGAATGGTGGTAGTCGCTGATGGCACCGATCTTGCCGACGAAAGACTGGAACGTGTCCTGACGACGGACCCCGGCATGGGCATTCTCCGGCACGCGGATGCGGGGTATGATAAGGCCATTGAAGAAGCAGAGAAGAACGATTTGGATATCCCAATGAAAAGGAGGGGCCAGTAATGGACGAAACGATTATTGAAAATATTGGACAGTTGATCTTACCTGCCGAAGGACCATTAAAAGCTGAAGCGATGAAGAAGCTGGATGTAAAAGAGAACATGGCGGTCGCTTTTCAGGAGGGCAAAGTTTCCTGGATCGGAACAAATGAAGAAGGACAGAAACGAAAAGCCCGCGAACGTGTGGATGCCATGGGAAAAACGGTATCCCCAGGTCTCGTCGATCCTCATACCCATCTCGTTTTTGGTGGTTCTCGGGAGAATGAAATGGCCTTGAAGCAGGCGGGCGTCCCTTATTTGGAGATCTTACAGCAGGGCGGCGGCATCTTATCAACCGTTCAGGCGACAAGGGCTGAAAGTGAAACGGAACTTTATGAAAAGGCTAAACAAACAGTAAGTCATATAGCGGCCCATGGCGTGACGACGCTTGAGGCGAAAAGTGGCTATGGTCTTGAGCGGGAAGCGGAGTTGAAGCAGCTTCGCGTTGTGAAGCGTTTGAATGAGGAAAGCGTGCTTGATGTTGTGTCGACTTTTCTTGGACCACATGCGATCCCGACAGAGTACAAGGGGCAAGAAGATGAGTTTCTTGATGAAATGATTCGACTGCTTCCTGAAATTAGCGAGGAAGGGTTAGCTGCGTTTACTGACATTTTTTGTGAGACGGGTGTTTTCACCATTGAGCAATCGCGACGGTTCATGGAAGCTTCTCTCGACCTTGGCTTCCAAACGAAAATCCATGCGGATGAAATCGACCCGCTCGGAGGAACGGAACTTGCCGTTTCCATGAATGCAGCGTCGGCGGATCATCTTGTTGCGGCTTCTGATGAAGGAATCGACAGCCTTGTCAGCGGCAGCACGGTAGCTGTACTCCTTCCAGGTACGACCTTTTACTTAGGAAAAGACCAATACGCGAATGCCAGGAAGATGATTGACAGCGGTGCGGCCGTGGCCTTAGCTACAGACTTCAACCCTGGCAGCTGTGTGACTTACAACCTGCAGATGATCATGTCACTTGCTGCTTTGAAAATGAAAATGACGCCGGAGGAAATTTGGAACGGGGTAACCGTCAATGCGGCTCATGCGATTGGAAAAGGAGCATCTGCCGGTCGAATCCAGGTCGGACAGGAAGCGGATGTTGTGCTGTGGGACGTTCCGAATTATCAGTACATTCCTTATCATTATGCGGCGAATCATGCGAAAGCTGTATGGAAGAAGGGGAGAAAAGTGTGGGAGAGGAGGGGCGCCGATGTCTTTCCAGTACCTCAACCCGGGCGGCAGCGCTAGATTCAAAGATCGCCACACGATGAAAGTGGATGAAACCATCGAAAGCTATAAATCTGGAAAAACGGGTGATGTCGGACTCCTTGGCCTCCCGCTGTCCAAGACTTCCATTTCTTTATCCGGAGCCTCGGAGGCTCCGGGCGCGATCAGAAGCGCGCTTGGGTCGTACAGTACGTACTCGGGGGAAATGGATCGAACGTTTGATGATGTAGAAGTGCTCGATTTCGGTGATGTAGCTGTCCACCCGACAGATCACGTAGAAAACCTGCATCGTCTGAAGACAGGCGTAAAAGAAATGCTTTCAACCGAATCCTGTACGAAGTATGTCATGCTCGGTGGCGATCACGGCATTAGTTTTCCGAGCCTCTCGGCCTTTCAAGAGAAATATGGAAGGATAGGGGTCATCCAGTGGGATGCCCACCATGACCTGCGTAATGTGGAAGATGGTGGACGAACAAACGGGACACCTTTTCGCAGTTTACTGGAAGAAGGAGTCATACGGGGGGAAGACCTCATTCAAATCGGCATCCGCGATTTCTCCAATGCCAAAGCCTACGCCGAGTACGCCCGCCAGCACAACATCCAGACCCACACCATGAACGAAGTGGAAGAGGTAGGTATCCAAAAACTGACAGACCAGGTCATACAGAAATTGGAAACGAAATGTGATGGCATTTATTTATCTGTCGACATGGATGTGGTCGACCAGGCCTTTGCGCCCGGTTGCCCTGCGATTGGTCCAGGAGGTTTGACGTCAAGGGAGCTTCTAAGCAGCGTTGCCCTCGCATCTAAGCACCCGTTAGTCAAAGGGATGGATATTGTAGAAGTCGATCCTTCGAAAGATTTCCGGGACATGACGAGCCGCCTAGCCGCTCATGTGATGATGCGGTTTATGTTTGTTTAGTATGGAAATATATGTTAGACCTGGTCATCCAAAGTTTGGATGACCAGGTCTAACATTATTTGTAATTAAACATATACAATCCTGTTCTCCTTATGGTATTTTTAGTTTATTCTTGTGGTTGGTTTTAGCTTAAGTGTGAGGAGAATAAAAGAGTACTAATGAGAGAAATTATTTTATTGTTGGCAGATGTGGTGAATGTTTGGCACGATGTGATCTTGAGGTTTTCACAGATGATGGGGTGGGAGCTGACAGATAAAGATCTACATTTTTGGGTGATTGGAATTCTCGGCATCATTGGCCTGGTTTTTGTAGATGTCATTTTTCATGCGATTGCCAAATGGAGCATTACGGCCATCTCCTTTTTGTTTACATTTGCTATGGTCCTCGTGTTTGTTTTTGCTGTGGAAATCCAGCAGAAAATCACGGGTAGTGGGAACATGGAGTTTGCCGATGCGTTAGCCAGTGTGCTCGGATTCTTTTTATTTTGTGGCATTTATTTTGTTTTTATCGGAATCATACGAGCTTTAAAAAGATATCGTGCACGCAAAAATTCGGATCGGGATGCAGCCTGACCGTATAAAAAAGCCCTCTTCTTTAGAAGAAGAGGGCTTTTTGTTATTCAGAACCGAAATTGACGATCATATCATGTGTTTTTTGAATTTCTTCTTCTGACATGTTGATCAAGTACATGCCGTTGGCCCGGAAGTTTTCTCCTTCCATCTGATAAGTGCTGGAGTTTTTACGAGCACTTCTGTAATTAGTAGCAAGTCTGCGCATATCGGCGAACTGCATATTTGTGCTGACGTTGTCACCAAGCACATTCATGACGTCCCCGACTTTATTTACTACATCCAGGCGTGCGCCTTTGTTAATAACCCCTTGAATGACTTGGCGCTGTCGTTCGTTACGACCTAAGTCCCCATTTGGATCATTTTTACGCATGCGCACAAACGCAAGGGCTTCACGGCCATCCAGTTGAATCTCACCTTCTTTGAAGTCGAATGGACCTGAGCTGAAGGCGCGGTTGTTATCAACCGTGATGCCGTTAACAGCGTCTACGACTTGAGATAATCCTTCCATATTGACCCGGATGTAATAATCCAGTTCAATATCCAGGAAGTTTTCCACTGTATTGACGGCCATGTCACTGCCTCCATAGGCATAGGCATGGTTAATTCTTGTTTTTCTACCGTCTCCGGCGATTTCTGCATACGTATCCCGCGGAATACTGACCATTTGCATTTGGTCATTGTTAGGATCAAGCGTCATGACAATCATTGTATCCGAACGGCCGATATCATTTTCCCTTTCATCCACACCGAGAAGAAGGATATTCAGCGGTTCCTTATTATCTACTTTTTTCTTAGTCTGGTCTGTATCGATAGAAGTAACGTCTTCATGTAAATCCTGGTTCACAGTCGTACGTACTTCATTATAGATGGTATATAAATAAATGCCTCCGATTAAAAATATGAATGCTACAACAAAAAGGAGGACTTTCCAACGTCTACGTTTACGTCTTTTCTTTCTCTTAAGCTCTCTGCGCTCCATTCACCCACCTCTTTCTATAAACTCCTATCCTATTATACGATTTTTGTAGATACATGTAAAAACACTACGGGAAAATAGTAGGATGATGAGTCATTTGGAAGATTTTAACGTACCAGGTCATCCAGAATATGGATGACCTGGTACGTTATTTTCTGGAAGGTGTGGTACGAGGGAGGGTGCCGGCATATAGTGGGGTAAGTTATTTTTTGGAGGAATGTTACGTGAGAAAGTGGATGGGGCTGTTGTTCGTATTGATTCTTTTAGCAGGGTGTGCACAGAATGCGGCAGATAGGGCGGTCCAACAGTTTACCTCTTCTATGGAGAACGAACTCCATTTTGTTTATTTTTATGATAAGGAACTTCCTGATCAACAAACTCGTTCACAATTGAATGGAATGAAAGTATACCTGGCTCAGAAGAGCGTAATTGCCACCATCAGTTATCAAAAAATCAAGGCAGATAAAGACTATGAGGAACTCCTCAACGTTGAGGATAATCAAATCCTCGTTTTTGACTATAAGGGCATTCGCTACTCGGCTCGAAACATCCATGTGCTGGAAGGGATGGTCCTGCAGATTCAGAACAACCCATAAGGAAGCTCCATCCGCCATCCATGGAATGGTGGATGGATTTTTTTATTGGATTTTTAATGAAAAGAATAGGAAGACAAGGAAATGCCAGGGACCGCCTAGAAGGGGTGTAGGGTAGGGTTAATCTTTGGAAATTGTGGAATGAGACAAAGGAATTCTTAAATTTTGAAACATTTTTCCCTGCTTAAACGTAAGGATTAGGGATGCTGAAATTCTATGAAAAAGGTTAAGGAGGCGGTTACCGATGGTCAACGTATGTACATACCAGAAGACAAAGTTCAAAAGTCTGGATGCTGTCGTTTTGGAGAACGAAAAGGTTAGAGCGGTAATTCTACCGGATTACGGAGGGAAAATGGTTAGCTTCTTTGATAAGAAAGCCGATTATGAATGGCTGTATCAGACCGACCGTCCCAACCTTGAACTCCCACCCCGGAAAGCAGATTTATCAGAGTATGATTCCAGTGGATTTCATGAAGTCTTTTTCGCTTGGGAAAAAGGGACAAACACTTCTGATCACAAAAACAATGTCGAGTACGGAGAAATTTGGGGACTTCCTTGGGAATATAAAGCAACTTATGATGGAGTTTCCCTTCAAGTCCACAGTCCGGAGTCTCCATACACGTTGAAAAAGAAAATATGTCTTCACGGCGACGGTCTTAAAATCAAGTATGAAGTGGTTAATAAGAGCGACAAAGAATGCCCATTTGTCTGGAGGCCACTGGCATGGCTTAACCTTGATGATCAGACACGTGTGGAGATGCCTGAACGTTTGGAACCGATTGATAAACGAACGGAAAGTTCAGTAGGTAGTCGTACACAACCGCCTGTGCTCCCAGAGGAAGGCAGCGTAATAAAATTCTCTATTCCAGGATCAGTTCCTCAAGGTCATTGCTCGCTCATTCAACCGAATCGGAATAGAAAGCTGACATATCATTTTCCGGTGAATAAAGTGCAATACATCGGGGTGCGCCGGCACGCTGTTCAACATAGTATCGCTTTAGAGCCGTGTATGAGTGCAAGTAATAACCTATATGATATTGAGGACAAACCAAATCATTTCTATATTCCAGCAGGAGGAACTTATACATGGTTTTTGGATATGGAAGTTGAAAACACAGAGGAACACCAATAATAGTACGCATTAAAATGAAAACGGTAACAAAAAGTGTTTGGAAGATTTATTAATATAATGGATTGCAATCAAACATAAAAAGATCACTCTGAAATGGAGTGATCTTTTTTATTTCAGTCCTCTCTATCTAAACGAATAAGTAGGCCTGTTTTGTCGTCGCTTGTTTTTAAACGTGGGAAACGAACACAATGCTTATCGTTTTTTTCTTTCTCAAACACTTTATCTTTTAAAGTTGCTACCCCATCCTCAAATGCTATTTTCGCTGATTGTAACCAGCTATCAATTTCAGTGTTTTCAGTAGGTAAAACCATTCCATCACTTAATAACAGTATGTTCTTTACTTTTATTAGGGAAATTTTTCCTGATTCTAATAAAGGGATGGCTTCTGAACTTCCATCAATAATTACATATCCTTTATCTGTATTCATTTTCTTGCGGTTTTCAATCAGAAGGGGCATGACTTTATTTCTTAGTTCGCTGATATGAGGTATGTCCGGATATTGATATTTTTCTTGTAATTCTTTTATTTCAAAAACAACTTTTTTATCTAAATCATTTAATAAATCATAAGTAATCGCACGAATTTCACCACTCTCATATTGGACAAAAAGCATACAGTCCCCGGCATGATAATACTCAAACGAAT
The DNA here is from genome assembly GCF_056158545.1 of Halobacillus sp. ABR2_026. Lineage (NCBI taxonomy): Bacteria > Bacillati > Bacillota > Bacilli > Caryophanales > Bacillaceae > Halobacillus > Halobacillus sp. ABR2_026. The sequence goes on along the minus strand of NZ_JBSWTM010000001.1, from coordinate 3,389,866 downwards.
GTTGTTCCGCATTCAGTTGTATAACTGCCATACCTGTGGTACTTCTTTTTTCTTTAGGAACAAAGTGCATGCATTTACCACTTTCTTCAGAATATGGACGATGCTCCTTCATCATCTTATCGGCGATTTTTTCGTTACCTTGTTTGATAAGGTCGAGGAGGGATTGGTTTTCTTGTAGTAAGGATTCGCGCATTGTTTCAGAGGCTAATTTACCTGGCATTCCCTCTTGGAGCCCAGTGGCTCCGTCTAGAACAGCGAATATATTCGACTTTTCATTAATGACATATGCGTCTTCATTGTATTTTCCGTTTCCGCTCTCATAAACGATGGACGTATTATACATTGGATATTCCTCCTAGCCATTCAAAGTAATAAACTGCGATCGATAGCAGGATTAAAATTATGCCCAGTCCGGCACCAATTAAATTTTTTCTTAAGATTTTCTTTTCTTGTATTTTATTTTCTACTATATGAAAAAGCATAAAACTGAAGCCAGAGTAAGCAATTAGTAATATTCCGCATAGCACAAGAAGTAGCATAGTAGCTGATGGGAAATTTTGAGTTTGAATAATTTGAAGAGAACCGATCGTAAATGAAATAATCGCCGTAAAAAAACCAAGAATTTGTAAGTTTTGCTGTTTCATACCTTCAAGGTTTTGCACAGTTTCATTATACAATTCCTTGTGTTTTTTTTCTTGGTCCTGTACAGATAAGTCAATTTCTCCTTTGGCTTTTTGGATATTTCTATTTAATTCTTCAATTGTCTGCTGTTGAATGATTTTATCTTCATTCAACCTTTGTTCAACCTCGATTAAAGACAGTGTTTGGTAATACCTGGATAACCTTAACTGATAGTCGTGTCCCTTCTTTTCGATTTGGATCGCTTCTTGAACATCCTTTAATGCCCCCTCATATTTTTGGAAATGTCTCTTAAAACGAGCTCTTGTATGAAAGAATTTAGCATAACCGTCCTTTGTTAAGTCTACAGCTTTATTTAGATATTCATAAGCATCCTGGATTAATAAATGTGGTTGTTGTGAAGGAATCCGATGTAGGGAGTTTCTTTCAACCAACTCAATCACTGATTCGGCGTAATTATGTAGGATACCAGGATGGTTTTTCAGTGTTACTTCCTCCAATGAGTATAAAGAATCGTAAATACTTTTTTCTGTTTCCCCAATAGATTTATACATAAGGGATCTGAAGTGGTAGTAAATAGGATACTCCTTGAAGCTATCCTCTTCCATTAAGAATAATCTTTGATGCTTTTTTGCATAGTCATTACGTCTATAGTAAGTTGCCAGAGCTAGGAAAGCGATAAATGCTATATGATGAATATCATGTGCCGGGTCTTCGTCCATTATTTTCATTAATTCTTCTTCAACCATTTCCACGTCAGCCTCTGCTTGTCCAACAACGAAATCAACAATAGCCGTTTCATAATTCCGATTATGTTCTTTGGGTAATTGTTCGATTAGATTAGAGAAATCTTTATAGATTTCACTCATACACTCTCCCCCGTCTTTTTAGGAATGAATAGAAATGTTTTAGGGTGAGGGAAGGAATGATGATTAGACTTTCCCAAGTAGAAAAGCTTCATCATATTTCATAAATAAGAAAGTGAAAAAATCCACTCTACGCTTGTAACACCCTGTAAATTTTATATTCATAGTGAAGTTACCTAGTAAATTTTAGCAAATGGATGATGCTTTACTCATTATAAATGACTAACGGATAAATTGTAATATAAGAAGGTGATATATGTACTACTTCCTCGTGAGGAGCTCTTCGTAAAGATTAAGACTAGGTCATCCAATATATGGATGACCTGGTACACCATAAAATGGTAATTAAAAGAGGAACAGGGCTAGGATGGTGGCGATGGTTAATCCGGTGATGACGGGGAAGAAGTTTTTTCGGACGAGTTCCATGACGGGGACCCCGCAGAAGCCGGCGATCGCGATGATGGAAGACCAGGCAATGATCGTTCCTCCACCAGTCCAGATCGATCCCATCTGCCCAATAGCGGCAAGCGTTGAAGCATCTATAGATCCATTCGCGAGGGAAGCGGAAAGTGCCCCCGTGAGCGGAAGTCCGGAGAAGCCCGATCCATCAAGGCCTGTGATGATACCGATGATCAGAATACTGAATGCGGTCAAAAACGCACTCTGGGGCAGGTAATCCTGACTGGATTGAACGAGGTCGAATAAAAAGGAAGGTGTGGCTTCAGCGGGGAGGACGAGAATGTCCTTAGCAAACTCGCCACTTCCAAGAAAGAAGAATCCGGCGATCGGAATGACTGGTCCCATTGCTTTGAATGCGAAAACGAACCCTTCTGTAATGTGCTCACTCACATGATCGAGCGCTTTTTGTTTTCCGAAGGCTATGGTGGAACACAACAGCAGGATGACGGCGACGCCGCCGATGAAGGCGGCTCCATTCCCACCTTCAAAACCTCCCATCCGCCCGGAAGACAGTTTGGTCGATATCATATAGATCATGACCGAAAGCATGGAAAGAGGGACCAGAATCGCAAACAGCCGGCTCCAGAAAGGGGCTTCGGATCCTTCTTTCTGTTCTTTCAATCCTTGCATCTGGATGATTTCCTGGTGATTTATAGGATCGTCTTTGGTTCTGAATTTTTTTCTATTGAACAAGTACGCAAGTCCGATGGCAATGCCACCTGTAATTAACGATAAGACAAGGGCTTGATCCATGACGGCTCCAGTATCGATTCCGGCGGATTTTGCAGAGAGCTCGGGGGCGACCTGGATGATGTAATCCGAAGATAAGGCCATCCCTTGACCAGCAAGTGCAACGACCATAGCAGCGACCATCGCGGGAAGCCCTGTTCGGATGGCAGCTGGGACGAGAAGTGCACAAATGAGCGGAACCGCAGGCGTTGGCCAGAAGAAAAGCGATACGACGTAAGTGATACCGGCAAGGATGAAAAATGAGACATGGCTGTTAATCATCACTTTTTGAATGGGCTGGATCATTCGGGTATCAGCGCCAAGGTCTTTCAAAGACCGCAGCAGGGCGACCATGAAAGTGATGATTAAAAAGATATTGAACAATTCTTTGGCAGCCACTAAGTTGGCGTTGAAAACACCTACAAACCCGCTGATCAGGCTGCCGTTGAACATCCAGGCGACAATAAAAGTCCCAAGTAATGTCGGAAGCACCACCCCTTTTCGAAAAATCATCGTCAGGATGATGAGAAGAGTGAAGAGACCATAGATCCAATGAGACATCGTCAAATCCATAAAAATGCCTCCTTTTTTACATAGGCTATTCAACCACTTCTCAAGAGGTGAAGTACGGCTGGGACGTTATTGTCAAAATTTGACCTTGCAATAAAAATTCTGAAGATTATAATGATTAGTATTATTTATTTTCAGGGGGGATCTATATGAAGCAGCAACTCTCGAATATATGGAAGGATTGGAGGCTGCATGCGGTGGTGCTCGCCATCGTCTTATTGACCGAATGGATCGGAACGCACTCGTTCACTGTCGGTCCTGGTGTTGTTCTTTTATTACCGATGCTTTATGCCATCATTATTGGTCTTTCATTGTTTTTTACACCAGTGATCAAAGAAAAGCAGTCGAGTAACGCGGAGCCACTTATCGTTCTTGGTGTTACGGTCCTCATTGCTAAAATAGGGGTCATCATTGGTCCATCACTGCCGCAAATCATTGAGGCAGGTCCCGCTTTGCTCCTGCAGGAATTCGGAAATCTGGGAACGATTCTGATCGCGCTTCCGGTGGCCGTCTGGTTAGGTCTCAAGAGGGAAAGTATCGGGATGGCGCACTCGGTAGCCCGTGAACCGAATGTTGGTTTGATTATGGACAAGTATGGGTTCAATTCTCCGGAAGGCCGGGGAGTCATGGCGATTTACATATTCGGTACCGTCTTCGGAGCCGTGTTCATGGGATTGATTTCCGGGTTTCTTGCCACGTGGACGCCGCTTCATCCACTTTCGTTCGCAATGGCATCCGGGATCGGCAGCGGAAGCATGATGGCTGCGGCGAGCGGTTCCTTAGTCACGGCTTTCCCGAACCTGGAAAATGATATCCTCGCTTTCGCCGGAGCGAGTAACCTTCTATCCTTGTCGACAGGGCTATATATGAGCATCTTTATCGGATTACCACTGACTGAACGCTTGTATCAACTCATGACGAATAAGAAAAAAACGAAATCAAGCGTAAGGAAAGGGGCGTAACAGATGCTGAAAAACATACAGGAATGGATATTGCTGCTTGGAATTTTCGGGGCGGTCGCCCTTGTGGGAAATTGGATAGGATATGACATTCTTCCGGTGGATGCCATACCGGGGATGCTGATTCTCCTAGCGATCTGCTTAACCGGATTGATTTTAGGTGACGTGCTTCCAGGCTCTCTGCCGAGCATCGCTTATGTCGCACTTGTTGGTGTTGTTCTTTCGATGCCATGGATGCCTGGGTCAGACGTAATTGTATCGGCGACCAATGAAGTGAACCTGCTTGCACTGACGACACCCATTCTTGCCTATGCAGGCATTGCGATCGGCCGCTCATGGACAGACTTTGTAAAACTCGGCTGGCGCAGCATTGTTGTTGCCGTTTGTGTGATGTTGGGAACGTTTTTAGGATCAGCGCTGATTGCAGAAGCGATATTGAAATTTCAAGGAATCATATAAAAAAGCCGCGGGAGCTCCCGCGGCTTTTCTTATGAATTATTTTTCTGGAACTTCGCAACCGTCTTCTGAGCATGAAGCCCCGTTTTCACTGGATAGATCCTCAAAGGCCGGCTTCTGATCTTCTTCGGCAAACGCCTTTTCCAGACCTTGGACGAACACTTCTGTGGGCTGTGCGCCGGAAACAGCATATTTCCGGTTGATGACGAAAAATGGAACGCCCTGGACGCCAATCTGCTGAGCTTCCGCTTCTTCTTTGCGGACTGCTTCTGTATAAGCATCACCCTCAAGCACGGTGGTTACCTCTTCACGATCCAGACCAGCCTCAACCGCCAGTGTTTGGATGGTTTCAGGATCCCCAATATCATGACCGTCTGTCAGCACAGCCTTGAAGAATCGTTCGGCAAACGCTTTTCCGATGCCTTTTTCATTCGCCAATTGAAACACACGGTGAGCATCGAACGTATTCGTCGGCACAACTTGATCGAAATGAAAATCGAGCCCGACCATTTTCGCCTGCTCCGTCATGTTTTGGGTCATTCCGCGTGCTTCTTCAAGCGAGCGGCCATACTTGGCAGCAAGTTTTTCGTGCATGTTTCTCCCTGTATTTCGTTCGGCATTCGGGTCTAATTCAAAGCTTTTATACTCCACGTCCACCGCTTTCCCTGGAAAATGCTCAAGCGCTTCTTCCAGTCTGCGTTTACCAATATAACAAAAAGGACAGACAAAATCTGACCAAATTTCAATTTTCATAGAGTTCACCTCTTTTTTAGATTCCCTTCCATTTTACGATGGCCATCGCCTGATTTCCATGAATCTGTTTGAACGCCCTCTCGTGTAAAGGTGAGGAAATAGGAGGTCGTACAATGTAGGATACGGTTCTTCAAACGATCCTTTGTTTACTTTGTCGTTGGTGTCGAGCGTGATTTCCCTAAGTTAAAACAATTCAAGGTCTTCCTGACACCAAATCCTTCTCTGCTTCGATTATAGAAACAGGGAGGGATTTTTATGTTGACAGTGGAAACGTTGAAAAACAGAAGCGTGTCAAAGATGGGACGAGTGCTGCCGGTCGTAAAGGAAAACGTCATGAGGTTGATTGAGCAAGCTTATGCAGAAGAAATCTTCGTTCAAATATCTTCAGGCCACCGCACGTACGAGGAACAGGCGTGGCTTTATGGACAAGGACGTCCCGATTATTACTGGAAAGGGAAGCGCTATGGACATAGTGGGAATATTGTCACCTATGCTAAACCTGGAAAGAGCAATCATCACAGTGGACGGGCGGTCGACTTCTTTCTAGTAAGCCGTGATGGCACGAACGCCCTCTGGACTGTGGATAAAAAGTGGCGCCATGCAGCAGATCTCGCTAAGCGTCTGGGGTTTCAATGGGGTGGGGATTGGTCGACGTTCAAAGATTATGCCCACCTGGAGTGGCCCGAAAAAACAAACATGGTGAAGGATACCCAGATGAAGCTGCTCCAACTCGGCTATGACCCGGGTCCCGTGGACGGATTTTATGGCCCGAGAACGAAACAAGCCGTGATCGACTTTCAGCACCAGGAAGGTTTGGAGGTGGATGGGAGTGCGGGTCCTCTGACCTTAACGAGACTTCAGGAAAGGACGTATCCGAACGAACCGATTGACTACGGGGCTGTCGGTGATGTTGTGAAAAGAATCCAGCGCGCGGTCGGAGCGGACGATGATGGCAGGTTCGGTCCTGCAACAGAGGAGGCTGTCTGCGCGTTCCAACAGCAGCAGGTGCTGGAAGTTGATGGTATTGTCGGACCTCGAACGTGGCGGCGGTTATTTGGGAAAAAGCACCCATTCTTATGAACCGTTTCCTAGTTATATCGTACCTGTTGACAATTTTTGAAATATTTAGAATAATACTAGTTGTAATATTCAGTTAAATCTAAATATTCTTAAAAATTTTTAAGTGTTTATGTGAACGCTTACAATTAAGGGAGGAGGATAGTGTCGTTGCTGATTCCGATTATTCTTTCCATCATCACCATATTGTCTGTCGTTTTCGCTTTGAAGAAAAAGCGGCCATTCTTATTGGCCGTACCGTTTCTTGCTCTTTTTGGAGTCGCTCTTATCAAGATCATCATGGTTCCGATGCCGTTCTGGGAAACGGTGCAGTTCATTTTTAACTTGCGAGGTTAAATGGAAAGGAGTTGAACGATTGTGAAAAAGATGGACCCACAACAAGCGAAAGCTTATTTCCGGCTGCGAACGATGTTGATTTCCATCTATCTTGCTGTCGGGGTACTTGTATCATTCGTCGTTGTTCTTTTTGCCGAAAGTCTTCAGTCCTTTACAGTGATGGGCATTCCTCTTCCCTATTACATGGGGGCACAAGGAGCGATCATCACGTTTATCGTCCTGCTTTTCTTCAATGCCGTCATCAGTGATATCGTCGATAAGAAATTCGGACTGATTCCAAAAGATAAATCTGAACAAAATCAAGCAGTCAATCAATAAGATAGGGGGAGAATAATGGACGCACAGTTTATGGTCTCCCTTGCTTTAATTGTTGCCACATTTGCACTGTACATAGGGATTGCTGTCTACAATAAAGCAAGGGCTACATCAGATTTCTACGTTGCCGGCCGCGGGGTGCCGCCGGTCTTTAATGGTATGGCCATCGGAGCGGACTGGATGAGTGCAGCTTCATTCATCGGACTCGCCGGAACAGTCATGATTCTCGGGTACGACGGACTCGCCTATATTATGGGGTGGACAGGCGGATATCTTCTGCTCACTTTCCTTCTTGCTCCACAGTTAAGAAAATATGGACGGTATACGGTGCCGGAGTTTATCGGTGACCGGTACCGGAGTAATGCGGCAAGGTTGATTGCGGCTGTTGCCACAATCATCATCAGCTTTACTTATTCCGTCGGCCAGCTTTCCGGATCCGGTGTCGTGATCGGGCGGTTGTTCGAGGTGGATACAGTGATCGGTACATTAATTGGTGTGGTGCTTATTGCCTTCTACTCAGCCATGGGTGGTATGAAGGGGATCACATGGACACAGGTAGCTCAGTATCTCGTATTGATCATTGCTTACTTGATTCCGGTCATTTTCATGTCCCTGCAGCTGACACAAAATCCGGTCCCTTGGCTTTCCTACGGTGATGTCGTATCAGAAATGCGCGCCCTCGACCAGGACCTCGGGATTTCTGAATACATTATTCCATTTACCGAAGGATCGAAATGGCAGTTCATGGCTTTAATGTTTACGTTGATGGCCGGAACAGCTGGTCTGCCGCACGTCATCGTCCGTTTCTATACGGTCGCAACGATGAAGGCCGCCCGCTGGAGTGGTGCATGGGCGTTGTTGTTCATCGGCCTGCTTTATTTATCTGCTCCTGCCTATGCGGCTTTTTCAAGGTTCATCTTGATGACGGAGGTTGCAGGTTCTCAATTGAACAATCTTCCGGCATGGACACAAGCTTGGGTCGATACCGGACGTCTTTCTCTGGCTGACAACAACAGCGACGGAGTCCTGCAATGGACAGAGCTCGTCATTAGTAATGATATTGTCGTCATGGCAACACCTGAAATCGCGGACCTCGGTATTTTCGTCATCGGTTTGATGGCGGCAGGCGCGATGGCCGCTGCCCTATCTACAGCTGGTGGTTTGATGATCGCAATTTCAGCTGCACTATCCCACGACATTTACTACCGTTCCATCAATCCGAACGCGAGTGAGAAAAAACGGTTGGCTGTCGGTCGTTGGTCCATCGTACTGGCAACGGTTGCCGCCGGTTTGATTGCATTGAACCCGCCTGGCGCGATTACACAGATTGTCGCTTGGGCGTTTGCACTCGCCTCAGGCTCGTTCTTCCCGGCCCTGCTTCTCGGAGTGTGGTGGAAACGTGCGAACGGTCCAGGGGTTATTGCTGGGATGCTCGTCGGGTTGTCGGTGACCCTCGGCTATATTTTTGCAGCAAAATATGGAGGTTTCACGATTCTCGGAATCATCGATACAGGAGCGGGAGTTTTCGGGTCGGCAGCCGCCATCTTAGCGAACGTCGTTGTTTCCCTCATCACAGCCCCGCCGTCTAAACAGACACAGGATGAAGTGACCGACCTCCGCTACCCTGAACAGATTGAATATAAAGATGGAGAATACTGGCTGAAAGAAGACGCCAAATAAAAATGAAAAAAAGAGGTGTACCAGGTCATCCATATATTGGATGACCTGGTACACCATTTATTTACATCTTACATCCGATGAAGTTGTTCGAAATCGGGTTGCAGTTTGGTAGAGACCGATGCGTAAATCTCAAAGAGTGCTTTATATTTTTCGTGAGTTTCAGGATTTGGTTCATAGTGGCCTTTCATTGGAATGGAAGATTTGATCGAAGACAGGCTATCTACATGTCCAAGACTGTAAAGGGCGACCCAGGCGGCTCCCCAGGCAGAGCTTTGATGGCTGACTGGAATTTCGACCCGCTTGTTAAATATATCAGCGAGCATTTGCACCCACATCTCTGATCGTGCAAACCCGCCGCTTGCATAAATTTTGTCATGCGTGTTCCCAAGGCGCTCAAGGGCGCTTCCTATATGCAGGATTGAAAACAGCACACCTTCCATGGCGGCTCTTGTCATATGTCCTTTTCCATGAGAGGGGGTCAAACCAATGAAGGACCCTTTCGCTTCAGCATTCCAGAACGGGGCGCGTTCACCGTTTAAATAGGGAAGGAACAATAGATTTCGAGATCCGGCTTCTACTTCACTGGCAAGCTCTGTCAGTTGTTCGACCGGAATCTCCTCCTCTTCTGAGAAAAGCTGTTGAATCCACTTCAGAACTAATCCACCATTGTTAGACGGCCCTCCAGTGATCCAGAGCTCATCAGTGAAGCTGTAGGAGAAGACTTCTTGACGATCATCGAGAAGGGGTTCGTTGGAAAATTGGCGAATCGCTCCACTCGTTCCGATGGTTATCGCTGTTTCCCCTGGCTGGATGGCCCCAATCCCTAAGTTTGCGAGCGGACCATCACTGCCTCCAATGACGAAAGGTGTGTCCGCAGGAAGACCTGATTTAACAGCTGCTTCCCTGTTCATTCCTTTCATAGAGTAAGTGGGCTTGACCGGCTGGAAAAGCTGTCCTTGATCAATGCCGGCGATTGCCAGAACATCTTCGTCCCACTTATTTTCGTGAATGTTGAACAGGCCGGTAGCAGCCGCAATGGAATAATCGACGACTTTTTCATCGAACCATCGGTATAGCAAAAATTCTTTCACGGATACGAAGTAGTCCGTTTTTTTCAAAGGTTCATAGTCATGGTTTCGCATCCAAAGGAGTTTAGATAAAGGAGACATCGGGTGAAGCGGCGTTCCTGTGCGCATGTACACATCCGGGTGCTCTTTCTTCAAAGCAGTGGCTTCCTCGGCGCTGCGCGCATCTGCCCAAATGATGGAAGGGGACAAAGGTGCTCCCTGCTCGTCCATGCAGATGAGAGAGTGCATCGCAGCGGAAATGCCGACCCCGGTAATTTGCTCATGGTCGATGGACCGGGTACTCAAGTTTAAGGCTTCAAGAGCTGCCTCCTCCATTTGCAGCGGGTCCTGTTCTGCGTGCCCGACGACCGGATGGGAGAGGGGGTAAGCGACTTCATATTCAGCCGCCACTTCTCCATTATGATGAAAGACGACGGATTTGGCGCTCGTCGTCCCAAGGTCTAATCCAATTACATAGCTCATATAACAACTTCCTTTCTACACACGTTTCCTTGATATCGCATCCCGCATGCGCTGGGTCGCCGCCTGTGCCTGGTCTTTCATTTTTACACTGTAGTTTACAAACAGAGAATCAATCAGGGAGAGTCCTGCGATTCTTGAAGCGAGCGCTTCCGAACGGAATTCTGTTTCTTCAGCTACGGTATATAATGAAAGATCGACAACTTTCGTTAGGGGAGACTTGGCAAAGTTCGTGATTGCAATCGTCTTGACGTTGTTTTCTTTCGCGACCTCGACAATATCCAATATATCCTGATTCGATCCTGTGTGGGAGATAACGACGGCAACATCCGTTTCCCTCATCTGCGACGCAGACATGAGTTGCAGGTGCGTGTCAGGGTAGGCATGTGCTTCCATCCCGGTTCGAATAAATTTGTGTTGGGCATCCATCGCTAGGATGTTTGATCCACCGCTTCCGAAAAAGAAAACCCGATCCGCTTCTACGAGGTATTCCATCGCCTTCTGCAGGGAAACAGGGTTTTGTACATCTCTGGACGTTTCCAAAGCCCGGATGTTCGCCTGAAAAACTTTTTCAGTAATTTCGAAATCGGTATCTTCTTCGGAAATTTTCTCGTGGATATCCTGAATGGGATTTACGATTTCTGATGCCAGGGCAATCTTCAGTGCTTGATAGCCTTTAAAACCTAAGCGCTTACAAAATCTGAAAACGGTTGCATCAGCGACCATAAGATCATCCGCCACCTGGTTAATGGTAGAGTGAACGATATCTTCTGTATTTTCCAGAATGTAATCAGCGATCAGCTTTTCTTTTTCACTGAATTGAGTGTAAGAAGAACGGATTCTACTGATGACATGCTTCGTGGGAGTTTCAATCATAGGGATTCCTCCTTCAGCTTTACAACTTTCTTTCATTGTATATGAAATTTATTTCAAAAGAAAGTTCGGTTTCGGTGAATTTTTTTTCTAAAAAACTATTGAACTAAAAAAGATTTATTGTATAATCGGAATTACAGAAAATAATTTTCGAAATATTCCTCCGTAACCTTCTTTTTTTTAGAGTTCATTTGAAAGCGCTTCTAAATAAGAGAGTGGAAGAGGATAACCCATCGAAAACTACTTTCTATGGAATCGATTCCTGTTTCGTTAGCGGCTTGTTGAAAGCGGTTACCGGGGGAGGGAAGTACAATCGTTTTGTGAAAAAATTTTACATACAAGGGGAGAGGTCAAACATGAAAAAAGTATTAGGTTTTTTGTCAATCGTCCTATTGATTACGGTATTGGCTGCATGTGGTAATGGCGATTCAGAGTCCAGCAGCAGCGAAGGTGAAAGCGCTTCAGGTGACAGCGGCGAAACGAAAACAATCAAAGCTGGTATCGGACTGAACAGTGATCACCCACAGTATAAAGGTCTTTTGAAGTTCAAGGAAATTGTTGAAGAAGAAACAGATGGCGCGATCAAAGTTGAAACGTACCACAGTGGTCAGCTAGGCGACGACCGTTCCATGACGGAAGCTCTTCAGCTGGGTACTCAGGAAGTTGTTATTCCTTCCACAGCACCACTTGCAAACTTTGTACCAGAATTCAGCGTATTCGATATTCCATTCCTTTTCCCTAACGAACAAGTAGCAGACAAAGTATTGGATGGGGAAGTTGGACAAGAACTACTTGGTAAATTGGAAGAACAGAACCTTGTCGGTCTTGCTTATTGGGAAAATGGTTTCCGTGACCTTACAAACAGTGAGCGTGCGGTTGCGACAGTCGACGATTTCGATGGTCTGAAAATCCGTACAATGGAAAACGATCTGCACTTGGATGCCTTCAAAGCACTAGGCGCTAACCCTACACCAATGGCATTCACAGAATTGTTCACAGCGATGCAGCAAGGGACAGTTGACGGTCAGGAAAACCCTTATGCAACAATCTATCTTCAGAAGTTCTATGAAGTACAAGAGCACGTTTCCAACACGCACCACATCTACAGCCCGTTCGTATTCTTGATGAGCAAATCTTTCTATGATGGTTTGAGTGAAGATCAGCAGAAGATTGTTAAAGAGGCAGCCGTTGAAGCAGGCCAGCACGAGCGTGAGTTGAACCGTGAAGCGAACGAGAAGTACTTGAAGCAGCTTCAGGAAGAAGGCATGGAGTATACTGAAATCACGGATGAAGCTCGCCAGGAAATGGTAGAAGCTGTCGAGCCAGTGATTGAAGATTACAAAGGTAAAATTGGTGAAGAAACAGTAGAAAAAGTTTACAAAGCCATCGAAGAAGCGCAAAAATAATAGAATGACTAGAGTACGCTGTAGCGAAACTGCAGCGTATTCTTCTCCATTCAGGGTCAGTTGAGGTGAAGAAAATGAACATCATTCGAGCGATCGACCGCAGGCTGGAAGAAGTATTGCTCGTCATTTTCTCGACCATCATGGTCAGTGTCATTTTCCTGCAGGTCGCAATGCGTGTGTCGGGAAATTCATTGTCGTGGTCAGAGGAACTCGGACGGTACTGCTTCATTTGGTTAGTGTATATCGGAATCAGTTACGGAGTGAAGAAGCAGCGTCACATCAAAGTGGACGTCATGCTGCTTCTATTAAAAGGAAAAGCGAAATTGTTGCTTGCCATCATTGCAAATCTACTATTCTTAGTATTCAGTTTGTACGTGGTCGTCAATGGTTACAGCATCGCTTCCCAGCTTTTATCGTTTGGCCAGCAGTCTCCGGCCTTACATATACCGATGGGGCTTGTATATATGGCGACACCCGTCGGATTCGCATTGACAGCGATCCGTCTCGTACAGAACTTGTTTGTACAAATTAAAATGTTGATCGGCAAAAAAGAACTCGATGTCGATGATGAACGTGATCGTATGCAGAAGCAGGAAGGAGAGGATGAATCATGACAACAATCGTATTATTTGGTACGTTCGCCCTCTTCCTTCTGCTAAGTGTACCGATCGGAATTGCTCTCGGATTATCAACGCTTGCGACGATTTTTTACACTGGTGCCATTCCGGTTCAGTTCTTAATGAAAGAACTCGTCACGTCGGTTGATTCATTCCCATTGATGGCCGTCCCGTTTTTCATCTTAGCTGGTGAAATTATGGGGAAAGGCGGCATATCCGAACGACTATTCAACTTCGCAAACGCGCTTGTCGGTAACAAGACCGGTGGATTTGCGATGGCGACCATCGTCACATGTATGTTCTTTGCTGCGATTTCCGGTTCAGGGCCGGCAACCGTTGCTGCCATCGGCGGAATCATGATTCCTGCTATGGTAAGACAAGGGTATGACAAAAAGTTCGCAACAGCTACCGTAGCTGCAGCAGGTTCGATCGGGGTTATCATTCCTCCGAGTATTCCAATGGTTATTTATGGAGTAGTTGGCGGGGCTTCCATTGGTGACATGTTCATCGCCGGAATCATTCCTGGATTCATTGTCGGTGGTGCACTGCTTGCATGGGCGTACATTTATTCAAGAAAACAAGGGTATAAAGGCATGGCAGAAAAAACGTCCCTTGCAAACATCGGAAAAACATTTTGGGAAGCCAAATGGGCCCTCGTCATTCCAGTCATTATCCTTGGCGGAATTTACGGCGGAATTTTCACACCGACAGAAGCGGCCGTCATCGCGGTTGTTTACGGTATCATTGCAGGATTGCTTCTATATCGTGAACTCAGCATCAAGGACATGCCGAAGATCTTCGCAGATTCTGCATTGACGACAGCAACGGTCCTGATCATCGTAGGATCGGCCACAGCTTTCGGCCGTCTCTTGACGATTGAACAGATTCCGACACAGGTAGCCAACTTCATGCTGTCCATTTCGGAAAATGAGATTATCCTCATTCTATTGATCACCGTCCTTTTATTGATTGTCGGATGTTTCATGGATACGCTTGCAGCAATTATCATATTGACGCCGATTTTGCTACCAATTGCCGTAAACCTTGGATACGATCCCATCCACTTCGGGATCATCATGGTCGTAAACTTGGCGATCGGTTTCATTACACCACCACTCGGTGTTAACTTGTTCGTCGGCTCCGGAATTTCCGGTCTATCGATTGAACAGTTGTCACGGGCGATCATCCCGTACTTTTTCGCGATGATCTTCTCGTTACTGATGATTACGTTTATACCAGAACTATCTCTATGGTTGATCAGCTTTGCTGACTGATGGACACAAGGACTGACCCTCCTGTACGTCATCCGAGATCCCTTGCTTTTAGGCAAGGGTTTTTCGGTTTTATAGCGGGATTGTAAAAAGATTTCGAGATTTAATTTGTTAAAAGAAAGGCGGTGCGGGCGCTGCCTGTATGATGGTGGGACGCATCCGAACGGTACTATTGTTATGAGTGTATTCATCCAGGTCGTACTGCCGGTCATATTGATTTTCGGGGCTGGCTTTATCATTCAGAAAATCGCTAAATTAGACGTGAAATCCGTATCGACGATTGCTTTGTATGTCATGCTGCCATGTTTAGTTTTCCAAACCTTTTATGAAGCGGACTTGAATGGAGAGTATTTGATGATGCTCGTCTTCTCCGCTCTGCTTCTTTTCAGCATCCTTGCCATCAACAAGGTGGTCTGTAAGGTAAGAAAGTATGATCAAAACATGGAAAGCGGGCTGATTCTATCGACCGCTTTTATGAACTCCGGGAACTACGGGGTCCCCATCATCCTATTCGCTTTCGGGGAAGAAGGCTTTGTCTACGCGGTATCTTTCATGGTCCTCCAGGCGATCATCATGAACTTCTTCGGTGTTTATTATGCGGCTAAAGGGACATCAGGACTGAAGCAGGCGATCGTATCTGTACTGAAGATGCCACCGACCTATGCGGTGCTTGTGGCCTTGCCGATGAATCTCGGAGACATCGGAATTCCTGAGAATCTCATGAACAGTGTCGATCTGCTCGCCGCAGCAACGGTCCCGATGATCATGGTTGTCCTCGGCATGCAGCTGGCGGGTATTCCTCTACAGAACCTGGAATGGCCGAAAGTCTCTTATGCGGCAGGGGTGCGCTTAATTGCTTCCCCTTTGATTGCATTCGTGCTTACCCTGGTGCTCCCGATGAGTGATATGATGGCAGCCGTCCTCATTGTCTGTGCAGCTATGCCATCAGCAGCTACGACGACGATTTATGCCGTCCAGTTCAATTCGAAACCGGACCTTGTTTCAAGCATCACGTTAGTGACAACGCTATTCAGTGTTGTCACCATACCTATATTGTTGAACCTGTACATTTAAAGGAGGAAACGCAAATGAGTGAAAAAGTATCAAAACACGTGAAGGTTTACATGAAAGAAACCCAGACGATTATGGAGCTGTCACAAATCATCCAAAGTTACGATTCAGAAATTATCTTGAAGAAAGTGGTTCAGGGCAGCGTTCATGAAGCCAACCTGAAAAGCTTCCTCGGTCTGATTAATCTCAGACTTCAGGAAGGTGACGAAATCGAAGTTACCTGCATCGGCCCAGACGCCCCCCAAGCCCTGGAAGAAGTAGAAAACTTCCTCCAGCCTTGATTGGGATTTTATGTAAGACCTGGTCACCCATTACTTGGGTGACCAGGTCTTACTTTATTTGCCAATTGAACAAAAAACTCATACTGTCTCTCATCTTTGAAATAGGAAAGGATTGTAGAAGTGGTAATCAAGTCGGAATAGAAAGAAGAGGGGGTTAAATAGTGGGCGTAGCTGCTCCATTTGTAGTGTTCCGGCTGGAAGGTGAGGAGGGCACGGCAGGGATTGAGGTGAATATAGCGGCTCACTTGAAGAACATCATTCGCATCATTCTCAAGTCTCGCTTTGTAAGGACCTTCGAAAAGATGACCAACGTAGCCATACTTTTTATTGAAATACATTGCATACTGCGAGTGAAGGTCTTTCATGAAGGTACCAGGAGGAAGATCAATCGTTTCAATCAGAAGGTGTACGTGGTTGGACATGAGGCAGAACGAGTGGAGATAGAAAGGGTGGGAGAGTTTGGCTTCTCGAAGAAGGGCTAAATACTTATACCTGTCTTTATCATCATAAAAGATTTCGGTTTTTCGATTTCCTCTAGCCGTAATATGATACCAGGCCTTAGGAAACCATGGACGCTTCCGCATCACATCAATCCTTTCTCTGTTCAAGTATAATCACACCTCTCCTTTATTCGACAAACCTAAGCAAATTCCTGTTCAATTTCCAAATATTGTTGTACTTGGTCTTACAGATTCTGGAGCACCAGGTCATACAAATAATTCCAGACAACCTCAATCAATCTCGCTCCAAGCACAAAAAAAGTCCGCCTTTGGAAGGCGGGCTTTTTTATGTGGATTTTTGTTTTTTCTTTTCTTTCCAGAACATATAGAGGTTCAGGAACAGAAAAGCGACACTGAAGACGGCGCTGAACGTCGACATTTCAATGGTGTCCGTAAACCATCCCAATATTAAATAAATGAGAAAAAAACCGGCGAAACCGAGATAGATCATATGCTCTTCCTTTCCATAGAACGTCGCCATTATTATAACATTCTATGGATCAAGGAGGGAAATCACGCTGGTGGATACATGTGAAAGCGGTAAACAGTGAATTCTTCACCGGCTTCAATACTGTAGGATTGGATCGGGAGGTTGGCAAACATTGTGCCATCGTTCTGCTCCATGGAAATATTGATCACCATTTCTTTGTCTTCCAAGAGGGGAAGGGGGAAAGGATTCACGATTTCGACCATCCACTCATAGGCGAGGCGTTCCAGAAATGCATGCATGAAGGTTGTCGGAACTTCATCTAGCCAGATGTTCACAAGGGGGAACAAGGATCGGGATGTTTGTTCCAAAGAGGATTCCTCCGTTTAATTAGGATAATTTTACATTCCCTCTATTTCCATTTGGTAAACACGACTTACTTTCTTTTTCATCTGTTTACGTGCACGTTTCACCGTCGAAAGGCTCTTTCCAGTGTGGTGGGAGATTTCTTTGAGAGTGTACCCACTGTAACTATGCTCAAAGACCATTTGTTCCCGGGCAGTGAAGCAAGAATAGGAGGAAATATCAAGTAGAAGGATGGCTTCCTGGAGAGCTTCATGTTGGGGAGGATTTTTCTGCAGGTAATATATGTGTTCAGCTTCCTTGGCACGACGATGGTTTCGGTTCATCGTTTGAAAATGATGGTGTAATGATGCGGTGAAAAAAGTGGTGAATTTGCTGAGGGACGGGTCATATTTCCCGAGGCAGCGGATGTAGAGGAGGTAACTTTCCTGGAGGCAGTCTTCGTAAGGTTCCGGCAGGTCCCACTGATGAAGACAGCAATGGATGAGTCGTTCATATTCGTGAAACTCGAGAATCGAATCTTTCATAACACACTCCTTTCTATGAAAACTATTATCCTTTAATTTCCAAGAAAAGAGAAGTGAAAATTCGACTTTCTCCTGACAAAAATTGAAAAATTGGCAGAATCATGACACCAAAATCTTGTTTTCTATCGATTATAGTATGAAGGCATTTTTTGGGAGGTGTGTCATGGTCACCGATGAAAAGTTCGAAAAACTCGTAGCTGAAAGTGAAGATTTGATCCATTATCACATTCATAAATTGAACATCAGAGATGGAAATGGAGATTTTTATGCAGAAGGTCTATTCGCCTTATGGAATGCTTACCGCACCTATGACCCCGATGCAGGGACGTTGAAATCATACATTCATTGGAAGGTTCGTAACGCCTTAATTGATAAAATCCGTAAAGACTCGAAAACCTTCGAGCGTGAGGAACGAATCATCGAGCAGATGGTAAAGGAGGGTAAAGACCGATGGGAGGATCACATTACCGATGAACGGTTATGGAATCAGGTAAAAAAGGAACTAACAGTCAATCAATGGAAGTGGGTCTACCATTTCATCGTCATGGACCGGTCAATCACACAGATCGCCCGTCTGGAGAACGTCACTCAGGATGCGGTGAAAAACTGGGGCCGCCATGCGAGAAAAAAGTTAATGGAAATAGGTCCCCTCATATAAAAAAGCCCCGGAGAGCTCCCCGAGACTTTCTCTTTATTTATTAATCGTGATGTTGATTTTATTCAATCCAAGGGCACGCGCGGCCTTGATCATTCGAGCAGCTTCCTGCTCCGCATCCTGGATCTGTACATCGTTTCTTGAAATGCTCAGTGTCGTCCCGCCAGACAGCATTGTCGCATCCTCTGATGTTACTTGATCTTCTCTAATGGAAATGAAAGATTGCGGCTGTTCCTCAATCATATCCTCCTGACGCATACGATTGACGCGTCCGCGGATTTTACGACCGTGGTAAACGACGCTCGCGTACGGGCATCCCGTCTCAGCAGCGATTTCTCGGTAGTTTTTATCTGTCTCGCCGATCAGGCGTTTCACTTCGCTGAGATCATAGTCGTATTGTTTGCTCTTCTTCGCCATTTCGAATCCCCCTTTTTATTTTCTAGTAACATTGTATACAAGTTTCACCCATAATAATAGTATGAGTTATAAATTCTTTAAATCTTTTAAATTTACTTGCAGTTCATGTAAACTATTTGGTATGTCAAAAGAAAGATATTAGGAAAGTGTGAGATTAATGTTAAAAAAATTAGCATATGTTTTGTTACCCGTAAGTGTGATGGGGTTAATATTTTTATTTTCTTCCCAGCCTTATGAGCAGCAAGACCTGCGACCTACGATGAACCTTTATATGAATGTGGAATGGTTAACGTCGTTCTTGTCGCCGATTGAATTCACGTACCACGGCGAGACGGTGAATATCGAGAGCTACGGAGCCGACGGAATGCTCGAATTTTTCATCCGAAAAGGAGCCCATCTCTTCGTGTTTTTTCTATTGATGGTCACGACATTTCTCGCCTTTCACCATAACACGGCATGGGGGCTGAAAGGAAAACTTATCGTTTCCTATATCACCACCGTCTGTTATGCATGCTTCGACGAATATCATCAGTCGCTCACCCCGAATCGTACACCATATGCCGGCGATGTTGTCATCGACAGCATCGGAGGGATGATCGCATTGTTGACGATCCTCATTTATTATTGGAAAAAGAAAAAGCGAACCAGCCGGTAAAGTGCTGGTTCGCTTCGTTATTGTTCGGAAGCTAGAACGAATGTTTCTGCCCCTTTGATATTCACATGAAGCGGCTCGATTTGGTAATCTTTCAAATCCTGAGTCAGGCGCTCCTGCCTGTCTTCATCCCATTTTTCAAAAAGCGCCACGGTCGTTGGACCTGCCCCGCTGATATAATGGCCGAGGGATTCTTCTTTTTCCAAAATTTCCTGGAAGGAAGGGAATCCAGGGATGAGGACTTGCCTGTATGGCTCGTGCCAGCGGTCGCGCTGCATCATTTTGCCGGCGAGCTGCCAATTTTTCGTTGCAATCGCTGCAATAAGGACATTTGCGCTGCCACTGTTATTGACCGCAGCCTTATAGTCGATTTCCAAGGGAAGAAGCCCGCGGGCTTTTTCCGTTTCTAAATGGTACGCAGGGATGATCGCAAGCCATGTGAGCCGTTCCATCCCTTCTGTAAAATGGACATAATCCAAATGTTCCCCGTCATAATTGGAAACCATAATCCCTCCAAAAATCGCCGGGCCAACATTGTCTGGGTGTCCTTCGATTTCACAGGCGATTTTAAACTTTTCATAACGGCTTAAGCCTAGGTGGAGGAGGTGATCAGCCAGTTCAATACCTCCGACGACGGCTGTTGAAGAACTGCCCAACCCGCGTGCGATGGGGACATCATTCGTCAATGTCACGTGGGTCGGGGGAAGTTCCTGATACCCCATTGCTTCTGCAGTGAACAGGGCTGTTTTATAGATCAGATTGCTTTGATCTGAAGGAATATAGGGCTGGTCTTCTTCCGGTACGGAAAAAAACCAGGCATCTGCCGGCTGGCAGTCCAATGTCACGAATTTTGAGAGTGCAATGCCTACGGAATCAAACCCAGGCCCGAGATTCGCAGACGTTGCAGGCACTCGGATTTGGAAGCGGCTCATGACTGGACACCCGTGACATGGGATGCGAACAACTGGTAATCATTTGCGATGCGTGTCGGTTTGACCGGACTTTGATCAATCGCTGTGTTCGGGTCCTTGAGACCGTTTCCTGTCAGGACATGAACGACTTTTGCCCCTTGAGGAATCGTTCCGTCCTTCACTTTCTTGATCATCCCTGCTATGGAAGCACAGGAGGCTGGTTCAGCGAACACACCCTCTTTTTCAGCTAAATATTGATAGGCTTGTACGATTTCTTCATCGGTTACTTCATCGATCAAACCGTTCGACTCATCACGTGCACTCAAAGCCTGATTCCAGCTTGCCGGGTTACCGATCCGAATCGCTGTCGCGAGCGTTTCTGGATCTTCGATGACCTGATTTCTCACGATAGCCGCAGACCCACTGGCTTCAAAGCCCATCATTTTCGGCAGGCCTGACTGGTGTCGTTCATGGTATTCTTTGAATCCTTTCCAGTACGCTGTAATGTTGCCGGCATTACCGACCGGGATGCTTAGGATATCCGGAGCGGACCCGAGGGCGTCACATACTTCAAAAGCCGCCGTTTTCTGCCCTTCGATCCGGTAAGGATTCACAGAGTTCACGAGTGTCACAGGCTCATGTTCAGCGAGTTTACGGACCATTCGAAGGGCATCATCGAAATTTCCTTTAATGGCAAAAATCTCTGCTCCATACATGACGGCCTGTGCCAGTTTCCCTTCCGCAATTTTCCCATCCGGAATGACGACGATACACCGGAGACCCGCTCGTGCAGCGAAGGCAGCAGCAGAAGCGGATGTATTCCCGGTCGACGCGCAGATGACAGCCTCAGATCCTTCCTCGATGGCTTTGGCCATTGCCATCACCATGCCGCGGTCTTTGAATGAACCGGTCGGATTCGCTCCCTCAATTTTTACATAGCCTTCAATCCCAAGGTCCTGGGAAATGGAAGGGATGGGAAGGAGAGGGGTATTCCCCTCATGCAGCGTCAACTTCGGTGTTTTTTCCGTAACAGGTAAAAACTCCCCATACTCTTGAATCAATCCACGCCACATGTCAGTTTCCTCCTTCTACACGGAATATGCTGTCGATGCTTCGAACCGATGCGAGCGATTCGATGTCCTGTACGGCTTTTTCAAAATCTTCTTCACTGACCTGATGGGTCACCATCATCAATTCACGCTCGCCATCTTTGTCTGTGGAACGCTGGGTGAACTGATCGAAGGAAAGGTCATATTGTGCAAAAATGTTCGTCAATTCGTTCAGCATGCCCGGTTTATCATCGACATGAAGGCGGATATATTTCTTCGTCAGCTGTTCTTTCTTCGTTTTCACCTGTTTAGGGAACTGTGGCTGTACATAGGCCGTACCTGTCGTCCCGAGACGGATGTTTTTGAGAACCGCAATCAAATCGGAGACAACAGCTGTAGCTGTCGGCAATTTCCCAGCTCCTGGTCCGTAGAACATCGTCTCACCTACGGCATCCCCGTATACATACACTGCATTGAATTCATCATTAACAGAGGAAAGCGGGTGCTGGATGGGCAGCAGGGTCGGCTCCACACTGACAGAAACCCCTGTGTGATCGTTCTCAGCAATACCGATCAACTTGATGCGGTACCCAAGCTCCTCTGCGTACGTAATATCGTCGGAAGAAATTCCGCGGATCCCTTTGATATCTACATCCTCCAGGCTGTAGGGCATGGAGAAGCCTAGAATGGAAAGAATTGTCATTTTTCTTGCAGCATCCAGACCGTCTACATCAGCGGTTGGATCTGCTTCCGCAAAACCAAGATCCTGGGCTTCTTTCAAGACGCTATCAAAGTCCACACCATCCTGAGCCATTTTCGTCATAATATAGTTCGTTGTTCCATTGACGATTCCCATCATTTTCGTAATGCGGTCGGAGGATAGTCCGTCCATGATCGAGCGGATGATTGGAATTCCGCCCGCAACACTCGCCTCATAATAAAGGTCGCAGTTATGCTTTTGACACGCTTCAAAAAGCTGCTCCCCATGCTGGGCAACGAGGTCTTTGTTCGCCGTGACGATATGTTTTCCGTGTTCAATCGCTTCTAATAATATAGGAAGCGTGTGATCGATTCCTCCCATCACCTCTACGATGACATCAATCTCCGGATCCCTCGTAATCTCTTCATACTGATCCGTCAACTGGGTATCAGCCGGTATCTCCCTGGGCTTGGACATGTCACTGACAAGCACAGACTTAATCGTGACATCACACCCTGTCTTATGTTCAATGCGTTCCTTATGATCGCGGAGAATCTCTATGACTCCACTTCCGACCGTCCCTAGTCCCAGTAGTCCTACGGTAATGGTATTATTCATCGTTCACACTCCTTGTCTACTTGAAATAAACATTATTCTTTGTATAAAGGACATTGTAACGGAAAGGAAATTGAAGCACAAGACCGAATTATCCGACGATTCAACTTCCATATTATGTATGACCTGGCACCCCAGTTTTTGGAAGGGGATCCTTGCTCGGTTTTACCAATAGATCAGTCGTTTAAAGAAATATCTATAAAGGAGAAAAATGGTGATGTTTATTAACTTTTACATTAATTTAATAATATTTCTAAAAATTTGATTTTAAGGTATGTTCACTTATTAAAAGGGCTTTTTATTATGAGATTCACATGAGAAAACGGGTTTTAAAAATAAATTATTGTAAAAAATTGAAGATCTGCTCAATTGGTGAAATATAGTATATATTGACTAATAATGGAAGGTACTTTATAACTAAATGGAACCTATTGAAGGAGGTGAGCTGAAACAGTGTTGATGTATGCACAGGCAGGAGTAGAGGAGTCGTTACATTTAATGAAGTGCATGGAAAGTTGTGATGAGTTTGTCAGATCGCTTATGAAAGAGTGGAGACTGTACGGAAGTGAGGAAGAATTCATTAGAGAGGGTAGAGCCACTGTGTACCGCATTCATCGAGAACAGAGTGAGTCTGAAAATTGTGAGACGACGGTAATAAACATACTTGAAGCCATAAAAACGGACCTTCGTAAAACCTTCCCCACCGATCAATAGTTCACCAAATCACCAACAAAGACCGCTGGCATCTTCTGCAGCGGTCTTTTGTATGCGTGCAAAAACAGGATGACAACCAAGAGGACCAGGTCATACAGAATTTCCCACACAATAATATCACTCCTTTCGCTCATTTCCGCAACGAAATATGGGGTGGAAATAAATGGCGTACCAGGTCATACAAATATTTCCACACTATAACCGATGTAAAAAAATGATACAATATAATTAGTAGATACATAGAGTTGGAAATTCTACGACATGAAGGGG
Source organism: Halobacillus sp. ABR2_026 (assembly GCF_056158545.1). Taxonomy (NCBI): domain Bacteria; kingdom Bacillati; phylum Bacillota; class Bacilli; order Caryophanales; family Bacillaceae; genus Halobacillus; species Halobacillus sp. ABR2_026. The sequence continues at coordinate 3,366,161 of NZ_JBSWTM010000001.1, read as the reverse complement.
AAATGAAAAAGAATCGGCCATAAATATGCAAAAAAACAGGATTTTTTACAAAAGATGGCGAATGAAAAGAACTAGAGAAGAACGAGTTGGAAATAGCACCAGTTTCTTATGTCGCCAGCCAAAATTCCGCTCAAAATGACTTCCCTCTAATGAACAAAGTAAAAATAATCACCAAGGAGTGTTGTGCATGTGGAAAAATGATTACAATCGTTGGAAAGAATTTACCGAACTGGATGCAGACCTTGCATCCAAGCTGGACGAACTAACATCAGATGAACAATCTTTGGAAGATGCTTTCTATAAAAACCTGGAGTTCGGAACCGGCGGAATGCGTGGGAAACTCGGACCAGGAACGAACCGCATGAACATCTACATGGTGAGAAAAGCAGCAGAAGGACTTGCTACTTATGTGAATGATCAGGGCCTCTCCAATCGTGGGGTAGCCATCGCTTATGATTCCCGCTATATGTCCAGGGAGTTCGCGGTGGAAACGGCACGGGTCCTCGGCCATCATGGCATTCCTTCGTATGTCTTCACATCGTTAAGGCCGACTCCTGAATTGTCTTTTGCTGTCCGTCATTTGAACGCAGCAGGGGGCGTTGTGGTTACAGCAAGTCACAACCCGCCTGAATATAACGGGTTTAAGGCTTACAATGAAGATGGAGGCCAGCTCCCACCTGAGCAGGCGGAGATTATGATTGATTTCGTCAACAAGGTGGAAAACGAATTGCAAGTGGAAGCGGCTGAGCAACAGGAGCTTGAAGAAAAAGGACTGTTGCGCTGGATTGGTGAGGAAGTGGACGCCGCTTACCTGGAAGCACTTAAAGGGGTAACCGTTCAGTCTGACATTAAAAAAGATCTTTCCCTTGTCTTCACACCTCTGCACGGGACAGCGCGTGACCTCGTGGAAAAAGGGCTAGAGCAGAGTGGTTTTACTTCCATTCATATCGTCGAAGAACAAGCAAAACCGGACCCTGAATTTTCGACAGTCGCATCCCCGAACCCGGAGGAGCACCAGGCGTTCGAAATGGCGATTGAACAAGGGAAAGCGATTGGTGCAGATTTGCTAATGGCTACAGACCCTGATGCTGACCGCCTTGGAGTTGCCGTTCCTAATGAAAACGGGGAATACGTCGTGCTTACGGGAAATCAGACCGGTGCACTTTTGCTCGATTATATTCTTGGCCAATCGGAACAGCTTCCGAAGAACGGCATGCTCATTAAAACCATCGTAACTTCTGAATTCGGCCGCGTCATTGCGAACGCCTACGGTATTCGTTCGCTCGATACATTGACCGGCTTCAAATTCATCGGAGAGAAAATCCGGGAGTACGAACAAACAGGAGAGCATACATTCATGTTCGGCTATGAAGAAAGTTACGGCTATCTTGTTAAAGATTTCGCACGGGACAAGGATGCTGTGCAAGCAGCAGTCCTGGCAGCAGAAGTCGGAGCCCATTGGAAGAACCAGGGCAAAACGCTGCTTCATGCTCTGGATGAATTGTATGAAAAGCATGGGTACTTCCTGGAGGACCTCCAGTCCATGAAACTGGAAGGAAAGTCAGGAGCAGATCAAATCCGTGCCATCATGGATGACTTCCGTAATGCGGAAATCAAAGAAGCGGGTGGCAAAAAAGTCGTCGCTGTCGAAGATTATGCCACGACGATCCGTAAACATGTCCAAGAAGGTACAGAAGAAGAAATCGACCTTCCGACATCAAATGTCGTCAAATTCATCCTCGAGGACGATTGCTGGTTCTGCCTGCGTCCATCAGGCACAGAGCCAAAAATTAAGTTTTATTACGGTGTGAAATCCAATACACGAAAAGAAAGTGAAGAGCTCCTGAAAGCTGTAAAAGCAACCGTTAACGAACGCTTGCATGCCTTGATTTAATACCAGAAACCCTCCATCCGTCAGAACGGGATGGAGGGTTTTTCTGTTAGAAATTCCATTCGGCGCCCCTTCTTTGTAAATCGCTTTCATTTTGTTGACAAATGCGCGATAATAGAATAAAATACTGAAAATTCAGATTTAATAAAAAAGGGGTGGGCCCATGTTGAACATAAAGATGCTTAAACCATACTATGTTAAAGAAGACAAACGCTTCATTCGAGTCGTTCTCGCCTACCAGTACTTTTCGCTGTTCATCGACAATGAGTTGTATCAATTCATTCCTATGGAATCAAGAGAAATAATAATCGACCGCAATCGCCAGCGGGTGCACAACGTTTTCGATATATTCGTGTTTCAAAGAGGCAAGAAAATGGTCTATGTTTCTGTCTCCGATCTGCTGCAACTCCCGGAGTTCATCACGCACCTTCATTCGATTGTGTCGCCGTATTATGAAGAGGGGATCGAAATCAGTCAGCAATCATCTAAAGAAGTGAAAGAAATCATCCGCGAATTAGAGAAAAACAACCTTCGACGCCTCATCGACCGGGCGATCGATCAAAATGACGAAGAAACTTTTCGTCTTCTTACTGAAAAATGGAATAACATGTATACGTAAAGCCAGGTATGTTCCAAAAATACCTGGCTTTTTTCTGTACTTTATTCTACAAAAAAATACAATAACTTTATGAAAAGTCTGAAAATTTATATGTAAAATGTGAAAAAATAATGAGTTTTGTTAAAAAGTATCTCCCTGCTATCCATTATAATAGTACCTAGAAGAACATCGAAAAGGAGCTGAGAACTCAGAATCACGGGTAACACCGAGCTGGGAGCTCATCCACACCATCACACAGAACAAATTAGGGAGGTTAACCGGATGGAGCCACTGCCTAGGGAATATATGTTGGATGATGAGTGGATTGCACTAATAAAAGAAGCGAAAGACTTAGGGTTAAGCACGGAAGAGGTCAAACGCTTTTTACAATTGAACCAAAAAGATAAGAATACGGTCTGACACCCTTTACTTGAAAGGGTGTTCTTTTTTTGACATGATAGATGATGAGTAAAAAGATGTAGTGAAAAGAGGGGCCTTTATGACGAAATATCAAGTGATTAACCTGTTAAAGGATTGTTCGATTGCCCTACACATCCCGGTCATACTGATCAACGATCGCAATCAACTGGCCTATCACTTTCCGGACAGTTTTCAAAAACCGCCGGAAGTATTAAGAGATTTACATAAGAGTTACATCAACGAAAGCAGAAAGCGTCCATATGTTATCCAACTTTTCACGGATCCCTATGACCAGCACCTCTTCCTTTACCCTATGGAAGTGGAAGGGAATCAATATATCTTAGGAATCGGACCTTTTCTACAACAGGATATGCTAAGGAAACATATAAAAATGAATTTGATTATGAACGACCTCGATTCAAAATTTGAAGATCAGTTTGTTCAGTATTTTGAACAATTACCAACATTCAATCAAGTTCAGATTCAGTCGATCAAACGGTTGCTAAACCAACTATTACCCAAGAAAGAAAAAAAATACCGCCAGGGTTTTGAAGAACAACAAATTACTAAACAATACCAAAAATTTACACAGTCGGTTCAATCATACCCTGAAATCATTGCTACAAAACAGGATTTTATTGAGTTATTTAAAAAGGGAGAGGAGCAGGCTCTCGAAGAGTATCAAACATATAGAGGAAAAGTACTTGCAAATCCTGATGAAAGAATGTTTAAAAACCAGTTGATTAGACTAGTGGCAGAATTAGGCTATATTTGTATTGAAAAAGGCTGTCATCAAAATGAAGTCGATTCGCTTTGTGACTTTTATATTAATTTCCTTGAGACCAAAGAAAGCATGGAAGATTTGAAGTCATTGGAGCTTAATATTCTGCAGTCTTTTCTTGATCGCATACGGAAAGTGGAAGAGCAGCCTTTTCATTCTCCGCTCGTTGAAAGAACTCAAAAATACATTTTCCAAAACCTTACGAGTGACCTTTCTTTGAAAGATATCGCAGCGACGTTGAAGGTGAATCCGAATTACTTATCAGGGGTCTTTGCAAAAGAAAAAGGGGTTTCCATTTCCCATTTCATAAATCAACAGAGGATAAAAGAAGCGAAAGAACTGCTTTGTATCACTCATCACTCTTTGATGGATATCAGCATGCTGCTTGGTTACAACAGCCAGAGCTACTTCACACGGGTCTTCAAAAGTATTGAAGGCATGGGGCCAAAAGAGTTCAGGCAGAAATATAAAATGAATGAAGAATAAGAACCGGAGCCTATGCTCCGGTTTTTTTTATGTAAAACTTTAAAACGAATAAATGCGTGTATTTTCAAGATATTAGTAGAAGGATACTGCGGTATGTTCTTAATAATGATATTTAACTGTTTCTTTTTGAGAACTTAAAGTTTATAATATTCTTTATAGAGAACGAAAATTCAGGATTAGAAGGTGAGGGGAAAACCGTAATGACACCTATTGGGGAAAAAATTCGTGTGCTTCGTGTTGGAAAAGGCTTTTCTGTAAATGAATTCGCTAAGAAATCGGGCGTTTCAAAGTCTTACATCAGTAATATTGAAAGAGGAGTCCAAAAGAATCCATCCTTGATTATTATGGGGAAACTGGCCAGGACATTGGATGTACCCTTGGAAGAATTATTAACACATAAGTACGCTGATCAGAATGATAAGGGTATTAAGTAATTCGTAAAACGAGGAGGGCGGGCGTGAAAAATAAAACGATGTTCAGACGTGAAGCTGCATATAAGAATGTCAGGGCAGATATCCTTCCACCTCTGCCTTGTGTGAAAGAACGGCAAATAATTGAATTGAGTGAGGTGGTTGATCAATACTCTCAATTGAAAAGAAAGCCAGGATGGACCATTCATGCTGATCGTGGAAAGGTCTATGCGGCTGATCGTGGAAGACGTGTCCCTTATGAAGAATTAATGGCAGGGGTTATTGGCGACGAGTCTCCATTATCTTATTTGCAGGCGGCTGTCTGCTACCATCACCTTATGGAATATAGCGACCTTAAAACGGATGTGTTTTCTCAAGCAATTGTAGATGATGAATACATTTCCACCCTGGATTTGTTCGGCAGCTGGAATTTCGAAAAAAGCCTAAGAAGCTTCAATCCTATTTTCTTCTATGATTCTCTTCAACACCCAGCAGTCATATTCTTCACATACCATCAGGAAGGGATTCAAGTCATACAGAAGCATATCCACCGGTTCGATTATAGAAGCTACAAATTGAAAATTCTTCAACGTACGTGGGCCACTATTTCTAAATCTGGATAAACCCGGTGATAGCATCCCGGGTTTTCTTACGTATACCATACATAAAAATGAATAGTATATTTGTCTTTTCAAAAAATAGGAAATGGGCTATGATATAAGAATCATTTACTATTTTCGTCATATTTCCCCGGAAATAAATGAATCTTTGAAACTTTTATTATTTTATGTCGTCTAATTTACTAGAAACAGTATAAGCCGTCAGAAAAAGTCGTTTAGGGACGAACGTTTAAGTAAATAGAAGATTAATTGATTATTTAGGAAAAGGTGGGTAGCATGGATAATTTACAAGAGGTCTTACAGAACATCATTAAGCGCACCGAAAACTCGGAATTGCTATCATCAAAAGAAGTGATTGATCAGCTGATTGAGCACTTACAACAATAGTAGAATGATGAAAAAGATAGTTAAAACAAAAATCCCTTCCATCCATTTAAGATGAAAGGGACTTTTTTGTTTTCCGAAGCTGGAAGATAAGATAATGTCCAAAGCTTTGAATAATGATGATACTTGGTATACTCACGAATCGATAGCGCGTCTGGATTTCAATTGCCAAATGAATCATCGCATATCCTACAACAAAGAGGGTGAACCACAAGGCATTAAGATAATAGTAGTTAGAGTCTTTTTGATCTGATAATACGTTCCAGGATAATGCTCCAAGACTGAGAAGTCCGAGAATGAAGTGAATGGTGAATAATACCTTTTCTGCTTCATACATCAGGTTTTTTATTCGTTCACTTTCTCCTTGATAACTCCAATAGATGGATGAGTCATTGCCACTCCACATTATTTCAAATTTATCTAGGAAGAGAGGGAGGAGAGCTGATTTATCAGAAAGTCTTTCTTCTATGATCTGTTCTTCCTTTTTGATTCTTTCGTCCAGGGCGAGACCTTTCAGACTTTTTGAATCTTCGTTAGAATATTGCCCCGTGGTTTCTTGGTTTAATCCTAAGACAAATTTCCATTTAGGATCTCTATTTTCCAGTGGATAATCAGAAATGCCGGCAGCCATCAGAGCTTGACTCGAGAGAGTGAGAGTCAATAAATAGACGGCTAAGATCCCTGCAAACTTCAACGTTGCTGACCATCTTTTAGGTTTTCTAAAGTTAAATAGGTAGATCACGAGTATAAAGAACCCGGTAGCCAGCAGTATTAATGATCCCACAGGTCTTATAATGTGACCAAGGGCGAAGAGTAGTCCAATGAAAATCCAGGCGGAACGGGATTTTTCAAAGCGTTTAAGTAATAAAAGAACACCGCTGTAAAAAAACAACGTAGATAAAATCTGATTGGTTAAAACGGATGTCATTATAATAGCAGGAATATAGATAGTATAGGCAGCTCCTGCCAACCTTCCTGTTTTTTCATTGAAGATGTAGCGGGCGCATTCATAAATGACCCATACGATACCGGTGCTATATAAGACATTTAATAGCTTCAATATGAACGTTTCGTTTCCGAACACAGCGATAACGAATGCTTCATACATAACAAAGCCCAATTGGTATACCCATTTGGTGAAGTAGGCATTATCCGCATAGCTGAAATTACCGTCAACGGTGGCAACTGCCGCGTTGTGAAGCATTAAGAAGTCTGATGTCGGTTCAGTTGGTGCATAAATAATCCAAACTAGTCTGATGATAAACGCAGTTGGTAATAACAGGAGTAAGAATTTCCGCCCTTTAAAGGGGAGGAGGCTTACCAAGTAAAGGGTACTTAAAGTAAGAGGGACCAGGACGAGAAGGAACAGAATTTCTGTTCCGCTGAAGATTTCTCTAACCTTTAGTAAATTAAAGTAGGTTCCTCCACCGAAATAAAAGAGACCAAATGTGAAGATAACAAGAACGCAAAAGATTTGTGAGATTTTTAAGATTTTGGCCATGAAGCATTTTCCCTTTCTCCAACAGGTTGCTTAAATATGAAAAATTTACTAGCCATGTAGTTGAAAACTACGACAAGTACATTAGCAAGAATTTTTGCCAGCAGGTCATCCTGATTCATGATGTCCACTAAAACAATCATAACCCCTAAGTCTAAAAACAGTGATAAGACTCTCGCCCCGAGAAAAGGGAGAATTTCTTTAGAACTTGAATTTTCACTGCGGAAGACATAGAGTTTATTTGTGATGAAGGCAAATAAAACGGCTACTGCCCATGCTAAGGCAGTAGCAACACGGTAATCACTAAATAAAGAGAAGCCATAGTAAGAGATGATATTGACAAGGGTGGTCAATCCACCGAATAGCAAGTACAGAAAAATCTCAGTAAGTTGCTTCTTATTTCTCATAATAATCCATTTCCTTTACTTTGTACTCTGCACTTGGTGCGGATGGATAAATACGAGACTTATCTCCATTGTATTCATTCACAAAGTATAATGGTCGGCGCTTTGTCTCATTGAAGACGCGGCCTAAATATTCTCCAATAATTCCAAGAACAATCAGTTGGATACCACCGATGAATAAAATGGCAGTCATGAGTGAAGGATATCCTGCCACTGGCTCTCCGAAGATGAGAGTTTTGGATATAATCCAGATCATATAGATGAACGCGAACATAGAAACGGCAACTCCAACTAGAGATGAAATCCTCAATGGAGCAGTGGTGAATGATGTGACACCTTCGATAGCTAAATCTACCAGTTTTCCGTAATTCCATTTCGTTTCTCCGGATATACGGGGATCCCTGTCGAATAGGATTTCTTTTTTATTGAACCCAACCCAGCTGAACATTCCTTTAGTGTATCGCTGCGACTCTCTTAATTGCTTAATGGCTTCAATACATCTTCTGTCCAACAGTCGGAAATCTCCTGTATCTTCCTGAATAGGTACTTGACTCATCCTTTTCAATACACGGTAGAAAATATGAGAGGTGGTCTTTTTGAACCACGTTTCCCCGGAACGACTTTTTCGTTTAGCGTAAACATCGTCATACCCCTGTTCCCAGTAATAAATCATATCCGGTATGAGTTCGGGCGGGTCTTGTAAATCTGCATCAAGGATAATAACAGCATCCCCTTCCGCATGATCTAATCCCGCAATCATGGCTGTCTCTTTCCCGAAGTTTCTGGAAAGGTCCACATAGGAGATCCCTGGATCGTTATCTCGTAGTTCCTTAATAATAGACATTGTCTGATCGCTGCTTCCATCATTGACGAATAGAATTTCAAATCTATAATCAGGAACTGATGCAAGGACTTCTTCCAGTCTTTTATTCAAGTGATGAAGAACATCTTCTTCATTGTAAGCGGGAACTAAAATTGTAATAAGTTTCAAATATACCAAATCCCTTTAGCTATTAATATAGTTATAATGCCATTTTATTATCATACAAAAAATGCCTTTAGGTTACAAACACTTTTTATAGTCCGGCGGGCTCATGTTAACGTGGGCAGTTCATAGTTTTCCTTTTCTATTTGTAATGCTATGATAAAAAAGTGAATGCCAACCGATAGTTGAAAAGGAAGCCTTTCAAGAGGCTTCTTGTGCTCAAATTCCTAGTGGGTAAGAAGTTTTCCTATGTTATAATGAATAGCATTGATGACTTCGTTGATATTTAACAATAAGTGAGGATTCTTATGAACATCTATTTAGAAATGACAATAGCAATTCTACTATCTATGATCGTCAGTTATATACTTGTTTTTCCTGTTATGAAACTAGCTGTTAAATGGAAGATGATGGATTATCCTGAGTTGAGGAAAATCCATAAAGAAATTACCCCTCGGATGGGTGGTCTTGCTATATTTGGCGGGGCGGCAGCAGGGGTTATATTCATCCGTCCTGAACTTCCCTACATTATCCCGATATGTATTGGGGCCATCATTATCGTTCTAACCGGATTGCTGGACGACCGTTTTCAAATTCGACCGATATTTAAGCTGGCAGGGCAAGTTTTGACGGCGGCAATTTTAATTTTTTCAGGTTTGAAAATAGACGTACTGAGCATTCCGTTTGTAGGAATGGTTTCTTTTAATGAACCGATCAGCATTATTTTTACGTTTTTATGGATTATAGGGATTACTAATGCGATTAATTTAATCGATGGTCTTGATGGATTGGCCGCAGGTGTTTCTACAATTTCTTTGATCAGTATTGCAGTTATGGCCCTGGCCATCGAACCACAAGTAGCCATTGTTTATTTGTGCGTAGTTCTAATTGGAAGCAACATAGGCTTTCTCTTTCACAATTTCTATCCGGCAAAAATATATATGGGGGACACGGGTTCTCTATTCCTTGGATATTCCATGGCTGTTATATCTATGGTCGGGTTATTTAAAAATGTAACTCTTTTCAGTTTTGTCATTCCAATCATTGTGCTGGCTATACCGGTATTTGATACATTGTTCTCTATTATTCGTAGATTGATAAACAAACAAAAGATCATGATGCCGGATAATAAACACATTCACTATCAAATTCTAGCCGCAGGTTTCAGCCATCGAACGACTGTCTTGATTATTTATGGGTTCAGTGCTGTATTCGGTTTTCTTGCGTTGCTGTTCTCGTTAACTTCTTTTGGAGTATCTCTGATCATTACGTTTGTTCTGCTTTTCCTTCTGCATTTGTTTGCAGAAATGACAGGGGTTGTGTATCGTGGAAAACGACCCGTCATTGACCTATTCTCTAAAAGACGAAAGAGAAAAGAAAAAGGAGAATAAAAAAGCTTGTTGACTTTAAATTGAACTATACCCCGAATAATGGACACTGATAAAAAAGTGCCCTTATTCGGGGTTTTTTGTGTTTCATGACCTCGATTGTCCATTTATAATCGAATTAACTAATGCGAGCGAGGGATAAACATGCCTAAGATTATTTTTACTGAATCACAAAGAAGAGAACTTGAGTCCAACCCAAACATCTTAAGAGTTTCAGATCGATCCATCACCTATTCTCCTGATTTCAAAGTGAAAGCTGTGAAGGAAAACGAGAAAGGGAAAGGACCTCACCAAATCTTTGTCGAACATGGATTCGATCTCTCTATTATTGGTGTTAAAAAGCCAAAACAATGTATAAAGCGCTGGCGAGAAACGTTTCAGAAGTACGGAGAAGATGGGTTTTACACCGAACGCCGAGGGAAAAGTGCGACAGGGCGCCCCTCATCAAAAGAGCTTTCCTCTGAAGATAAGCTGAAGAAAGCAGAAGCGCGCATTGCGTATCTAGAGGCGGAGCTGGACTTCGTAAAAAAGCTCGACGAACTCGAAAGGCAGGCGAAGAAGAACAAGTAACGACATCAGAAAAATTTCAGCTTATTGAACAAATGGTAAGAGATCATAATTTCCCAGAGTTGGTCCAATATTTTTGTGAGTTAGCGGGCGTCAGTCGCTCTGGTTATTATAATTGGTTAAAATCAGAAGGTACCCGCGCAAAAAGAGAGCAGAAAGATGAGGCGGATTACAAGCTGATTAAGAACGTGTATATCCGGAAAAATGGAAAAGTGGGAGCCCTCCAAATCAAAATGATTTTAGAGAACGAAGAGAACGTTGTGATGAACCATAAGCGTATCCGCCGTATTATGAAGAAGTACAGTCTGGTGTGCCGTATTCGGAGATCAAACCCTTATAAGCAAATCGCTCAAGCAACACAAGAGCATAAGACGTGCGAGAATAAATTGGAGCGTCAATTCGATCAACAAGAACCACACAAAGTCCTTCTAACAGATATTACCTATATCTACTATGCGAAAGGGAAGAAAGCTTATTTATCCGTAATTAAAGATGGCGCAACAAGAGAAATACTAGCTTATCATCTTTCAACATCCTTAAAGATGGACATTGTGTACACGACGCTTGATAACTTAATGGAACGCGAAGACTTTATTCCCCACCCAGACTGTCTTATCCATTCCGACCAGGGCGTGCACTATACGCATCCGGAATTCCAAAAGAAAGTCAGTAATCTAGGTTTGGATCAGTCGATGTCCCGTCGCGGTAACTGTTGGGATAATGCCCCGGTGGAGTCCTTCTTCGGGCACATGAAAGATGGGATAGATTTTAAAACATGCACTTCTGTTTTTGAAGTCAAGCAAGCGATTGAAGAATACATGGAGTATTACAATGAAGGTCGATATCAGTGGTCCTTACAAAAAATGACCCCGGTACAATACCGAGGTCACCTACTAGCAGCCTAGCACTTTTTATTAAACTGTCCATTTTTGAGGTTACAGTTCAAATAGTCAACAAGCTTTTTTTATTTGCGGGCTTCGCTCTTCTTATATACCTTTTGTTTGAACTTCAGATTTTTATATAGCGCATAGAGGAGGGTGGCTTCTTTATTTACCTGTTTAAAGTGTTCGCTGTAATTGTACTGGTTTTCTATTTGATCGAATCGTTTGATGAGTTCTTCGGGACTTAATTGAAGGAAAGTCTCCACAGCATCTGGAGAATTAGTGGAAAGCAGTTGGCGTTTAATTTTTTGAAGCGCGAGAAATCCATCAAAATCAATCGTTTGTGATTGGAAAATATCTATGATCTTCTTTTTCCTTTCCATATAAGAGGTGATATCTATAACACAGTTGATCTCTTCCTTTGGGAGGAGGGTATTAATTTCATAAAGGCGGACTTTGATGGCAGGGGCGTCCATTTCTTCTAATAGATCCCGGACAATTCGGGCTGCAGCAATATGATCAGGGTGACAATCGACAAACACGGGGGCATAAATGACATCTGGTTTGACTGATGCTATTTTACCTTTGACCCAATCTTTTGTAGGGGCATCACTTTTTAACTGTCCATCTTTCGCCTTGTAGAAATCAATGGAATGTAAACCTATGAGTCTTTGAACTTCTTTTGCTTCTTTTCTCCGTTTTTCCACGAGTTCTTCTCTGGATCCGGTCGTGTAGCTGCCGGATCCATCTGTTAAAAAGAGGACATGTGTTTGAGCGCCCTCTTCCACATGCTTCATCAGAGTACCTCCTGCCCCTATGGTTTCATCATCCACATGAGGGGCAAGCAACAAGACCCTTTTATCTGTTTCAAGAGAGATGCACGGGAAGATCTGCTTTATAATAGTTGCTGATCATCCGTTCGTTAATTGGTCGAATGATGGGCAAAGCCTTATTCAATAATTTTCGTTTATCCATTTCACGGAGGCTCCTTTTTAAAATGAATCGACGTCTCCTGGAGTGATATACCATTTATGAGGGTCGTTCAGTTCAGTATAATCCATGTTTATTTCCAAACCGACGAGAGGCATCGGGCTATCTTTATGGAAAAAACCTTTCTTTTTCATCACTTGGGCGGCAGAGGTATGGGGGAGTGCCCATGATTGGATAAGATCCACATCGTCAAGTTCGATGATTGCTTTATTCAGTAGCATCTCCCAGGTTTTTGGATCGATGGCAAGCCAGTCGATAATGAGACCGTTCTTAAAAGATTTCTTTTGCTTCTTAAGGACAATGTATCCTTGTAATATTCCTTTCCGGAACGAAGCGAACATTTGGTAGTTATTTGTAGGGTGATCGAAATACCTCCAATTGAGGTAGTCAGCGTCACGCACGACTATGCCTTCTTGGTAATCCTTCATTTTTTCTGCTAGATCGTCAAAGGATTCATTACAGCGTGTGATTTCTTCCAGGTAACTGTCTGAATCAACCTGAGTTTTCTTTCTGAACCTAATGACTAATTTATCCAAAGGCTTGAATGCACGGACTGGTTTAATTTTTTTTGATAACAGGGAGAACGGTCGATGGACAAGCATCCATCTTGGCATATCTGTGAGATGAACAGCATTCGTATAACGGATGAATAGTTCTTTAGCCTTTGGAGCGGGGAAGCCGTAGATGTAATCAATTTCCCTTTTGATGGCTTCTTCTAAAAGGACTTCGTTTAATTTTTTGTAAATGCCTTTGCCCCGGGCTTCAGGGTCCACCATTGTATCCACACGTAAACCAATGACCGACTCTTTTCCTTTTAAATAGGCTTTTGTCAGCCATAAGCTTATATGGCCTAAAATCTTCTGGTCTTCTTCGAAGACGAGAATGAAGGGTTCTTCCTGTTTGGGGTTATGGATGAATTTCCATTCCCATTCATCCAGCGATCGGTCATGGTTAAACGTTTGATTAAATAAAGAGCGAATCTGATGTTCATCGCCTGGTTGGTAGAATCGAACTGACATAGTATTCTTTCCTTTCAATTATGCTTAAAAAAAGAGGTGGAAATATGTTGCAATCCAACGGGGGCGGGGTATGAACCCACACTGTTAAAGTATATCAAAATTCTAAACGGATGCACATGAACCCCTTTTTCTGTATCTGTTCAATTACTGGAAAAGATGCTACGATATTGGTTAGCGTTCATAAAGAAAGAAAAAAGAGGTAGAGAAATGTCTAAACTGAAAAAAACGGCCATATGGATTACTTTACTGGCCCTGGTATTGAAAGTTATCGGTTTTTTACGGGAAAGCATCATGGCAAAAGAGTTCGGGGCTACAGATTATACGGATGGTTTCATCTTGGCTTTTACTTTTGTCACCTTGATGAAAACGTTGATAAAGAATGGATTTAATTCTGTATTTTTGCCGGAATATAAAAGGAATCAGCGGGAGAGTCCTGAAGAAGCCGATCGAAATGCCAATAGTATGCTCAACTATACGATTGTTTTCTTGATGATTATCACAATATCCTGCTATTTCCTAACCCCTTATATCGTTCAAGTTTATGGCTCCATGACAGAAACTACAGAGATGGTTGCAATTCGAATGACTAAAATCTTCTTTTTATTTACGTTGATTATTGGTCTGACTAGTGTTCTTGAGTCTTATCTGCAGGCTGTAAGAAGCTTTGTTCCTAACCAGATTGTTAACTTGTTAGGAACAGTGGTAGCTACTTTATTCATCCTTCTATTTGCAGATGTGTGGGGGATCTATAGTATTGCCTATGGTTTCATAACAGGATTAGCGGTGGGCTTGTTGATTCAGATTTATTACTTATATAAATATGGGTACCGCTGGGCTCTTACTTTTAAGATCAACCCTCAGTTTGCGCGGGCTTTTTTCGTTCTGCTAGTGCCAGCTATCATGCACTCGTCTGTTGGGCATATCAATGTTTTTGTTAATAAAATGTTTGCGTCTGGTACAGTCAGCGGGGCGGTTACTTATTTGAACAATTCATCTTTGCTTATGAGTATCCCGAGTGCCATCTTCCAGACGACCATAGTTGCGATCATATTCACATTAATGTCTGAGCAAAGCGGCAATAAAGAGAAATTCAAAGATACCTTATATATGGGCTATCAGGTGGGATTACTTGCCTTAATGCCACTTGCCATCGGTCTTTGGCTTGTCGGAGAGCAGGCCATATCCTTTATCTTTGAACGTGGGGCTTATACAGCAGAGGACGTTCAAAATACAGTCACAGTCCTTTATATGTACATTCCCTTAATTGTCACCCAAGGCTTGATTATGATACCTATAAAAGGAATGTACGCTCTTGGCGCTACAAAGAAGCTTTTGAAAATAAGTTCAACAACGATTTTATTGAATGCTTTACTGAACTATCTATTTTTAATCCCATTCGGGTATCCAGGTTTAGCACTATCCAGTTCAGTCGTATCCTTATATTATTTAACATTTGTAACTTATGCTATTTATAAAGAAATGCCGAATGGAGAAGCTTCCAGGTTAATAAAGCTTGTTGGAAGAGTAGCTTTGCCAACAGCATTAATGGCTCTTCCCATTCTGCTTATTGAGTTTTTTACACCGATTGAAAAGTTATATTCCCTTATTCAATTGTCCATTCTCGTTCCAATCGGAGCCGTGACATATGTTGTGGGGTTATACCTGTTTTATAGAGAAGGATTTAATAAACTGATCGAGATTGTGCGAAAAAGAAAATCTAAAACTTCATAATTAAAAAGAGGTTCCTGATCAGGAACCTCTTTTTTATATTTGGCTTATTCAACTAAGGCTCCCTTTTCTTGAAGACTTTATTTGGAGGTGTTTGTGCGGTAGTTCGGGGCTGCGGGGGATGACTCGCTTTCCGTGGGAGCGCGGTGAGCTTCCTCAGGCTTACGCCTTGCGGGGTCTCACCAAGCACTCTTTTCCTCGTAGTTATCCGGTTTCTGCGCCTAGCGGCTAGTGAGACTTCCCTCGCTTCTGTACGATAAGTCAACATCGAATCCCTTCGTTCTTCGTGTTTCCTTTATCTCCGCCAGCTCAGTCCAGTCCATACGCCGCTGAACGAGGCGCCTGCACACTTAAGATAGGAGTCTCGCCATCCCCCTCCGCCCCTTGGCTAGATCAGTGTCTCGAAACCCCTTCATGCATAATCAGCAATTCTAGTTGGGGAGATGATAAGGGGCAGTTTCGAAATAATGATCCAACAAGGTTCAATGGTTACATTGTGAAAGTAGATCAACTAAAGTTTTCGACACTTGGAAATAAATTCTCTTTTACCACCCTATCATTTATGGTCCCTTCCATCCGTTGGTGCAAATGTCAACACTGAACTTTAACATTTAACAGAGCCTAATGAATAACAAAGAGCTGGAGGTAGGTGCAGCTCAAATAGATAGACGATCATAGATGTTCTCTAAATTTTTTTCTAATACAGAGAAATCATAGTGTTGGATGGCAGCTTGGTTATGGATGCTGATTTTACTCATCGTTTCAGGATTGAGGGACAGAATCTTATCTACAAAGCCCTCCACATCACCTGGGTCGAACAGATAACCTTCTTCACCATCGTGAATGATATCAGGGATCCCTCCTACCCGGGTGGTGAGGATGACATGTCCTGCTGCCATACCTTCAAGGTTGGATAATCCCAAGGCCTCAAAGTAGGAAGGAAGAAGGAAGAGGTTGGCTCTTTTGTAATGGGTGATCTTTTCTTCTCCTGATAATGAGCCCAGTAGCTCTACATTTAAGTCATGCGTTTGGATCTCTTGACGTAACTTATCTTTGAGGGGCCCGCTTCCCATCAATAAAAACTTCACATCTTTGTGGTCTTTAAGAAGCTTTGCCATTTCGATAATATCAAGCACCCCTTTGTTTTCTCCCAGTTTTCCAACGAAAAGTATGGTTTTCCCACCTTCCGGAGAGGCAGGAGTGACACCTTCAAATTCATCAACGAATATTGCATTCTTTAATACTTCGAATCGACTTTCTTCTATAGCAAATACTGTGCTGAACTTCTTTTTCCAGGTCTCGGAAAGACAGATCAATTTGTCACAAAGTAATAAAGTTGAATGAATTTGACGCTGCTTCTTAGGGAGGGAGGTTTGATAAAACTCCACAAATTTTCCGCTATGGATGTGCAGGGCAACTTTAAAACCAAGCTTTTTGGCGATCCGCACGAAGTAACTGCTTTTAGTAAAGGCACGGTATCCGGCTGTATGGATGTGAATCAGATCAGGTCTTGTTGTTAGTAGAGTTAAAATGAATTTGAATAAAACGATTGCGTTGTAAGCCGCTTTATGAAGCGGTTTATTTTTTTTCGGGAAGATATTGAAAAAGCGAAGCTCATATTTATCACTTTTCATTTCTTTTAATTGTTGTAAAAAGACGGACATGCCTCCAATGGGTGGGGGGAGAGGTCCGACGTGCAACACGGTTCTTTTTTTCATGGGTATGCTCCTGACATTCAAGACTTAAGCTTCTCGGGTCTCTCTATTCATTTTAAGCATATTTATCATCAACAGGACGATACTGACGGCAAGGTATATGCTGACTGCCGGGGCATATAGGACATGACCGGCAAGAAAAGCAATTCCTGTACCGAAACCGATCGATAATAGAATCAGGATATTCTCCGGATGTAGCATTTTTCCAGGGACCTTAAAGAGTAATCGCATAAACAGTCCGATGATGATCAAGAAAGGAACGAGGATTAATGCTATTCCTAGAATCCCATAAGAGAAAAACAGGTCAAAGAAGTCCATTTCGATTAATTTGCGAATTTCTTCATAGTTTCCTGCATACCCCATTCCCAGTAACTTCTGGACAGGGCCTGCGTCTTCATACATTCCATAAATGTGAGAAAAATAGATGTTTCTTGAGCTCAGGATGATCTGCAGGATCGGGGATTCCATCAAAGCCTGTTCTCCCAGTGCAGCAGCTGCATCATTTCCTCCGACGGTTTCCCCGTCTCCTGTTTCTTCGCCGGATTCTTCACCTGTTTCCCCGCCATTCTGGCTTTCTTCCTGTTGGGTGGATTCTCGTTCTTCATTAATTTGGCCAACATCACCACTTACGTTCGTAAAAGCAGGAGAGAAGGGCGCTACAACTAATAGCAAAACTAAAAATATAAAAGATGAAATCAACCGTAAATGGATGAGAGGTTCTTTTATTTGCTTGAAGAAATGGATGATCCAGTAAACGAAGTAGCTCGCAAAAACGATGATTGCAGCTCCAAGAACGGCGAAATACCCTACTTTTGTTCCAAGAAGAATCGAAACGATCGCTAACATGACTAATGGTATAAAGTAATAGGATTTTCGTATGCTTTCCACTTTCTTTAACGTGTACAAATAAACGAGTGGAAAACTGATGGCTACGATGGAACCTAATTCATTCCCGGAATAAAACCAACCTTTAAAGCCGAATTTATTCCACTCGTATGTCTGAGAGGCTGTTCCTGTAAGGACGGCTAGAAACATGGTTGTCGAAACGATCAACATACCGATGTAAATCGCCTTTAATATTTCCATACGGACGGATGAAATCTCCTCCAGTGTGGTAAACAATAGTAAATAGGCAGCTAACATAACAGAAAAATAGACAGTTTTAGCTAAGAACTGAAGTTCAAGGAAAGGATTGAAAATAGGCTTAGCAAAGTAGTTGTAAATCAAACCGATGCCGAAAACAACCGCCATCATGATTAAATAACCGATGACGTATTTTTTGAACTTGCTGGAATTCCCAAAGAGAATAAACCATATGGAAATTCCCATGAATAAGATTCGGACGATTATACCTACGGTTAAACTGATATTAAAAGTCCGTAGAGATAAATATGTAAGAATATCAAGGATGGGTTGTAGAATAATAAATAGGAGCAAAAGCTTAGTGAAAAACTCTTTTTGAAACAATCTTGACATTTATAACACCTCAATAATTTTTACCCCAGTAAAATAGGTGGGACATAGTGAAGTATAAACCATTCCTAAATGACTGTCTATGTGCGAATAACTTTGTCTGAAGTTGATGATTAAGGAATAATTTTGTTGAAGAAGCAAATATAGAAGACGTATAATTAGACCATATGCATATAAGGCATGAATAGATATTGAAATGAAATTAAGATACAATGAATAGTTGAAGAATTCATCCATCCAATCAACGACAACGACCAACTAAGGAGAGAATCTAATGGGTTGGATCAACCATAAGAAAATCAAACTCATGGAAAAAATGAGAAAGACCGATGCCATGAGTTATTATCATGAATATAAAAGCAACCAATGGAAACATACACCTGATCTTATCAAAGAACAGGAAAACGGCTTACTGACTTTAATAGAAAATGTATATGAGAAAGTTCCGTTTTACAGGAATTATATGAAGGAAAATAATATCAATCCAAGTTCATTCCAATCATTGGATCAACTTCAGCAACTGCCTATCATTGATAAAGAGACATTAAAACGCCATAAAAATGATTTTTTATCGAAGGATATAGAGGACATGGAAGCTGAGGAAAAACGGACAGGGGGTTCCACTGGTGAGCCCCTCAAGTACTATGTTCCGAAAACCTCTCATTCTGTCATGTGGGCAAATATATGGCGTGGTTGGAATGCGGCAGGGTACAGACCTGGTGACAAGGTTGCCGTGCTAGCAGGAGGATCATTATTATCTGGATTTGATTATAAAAGGAAGATTTACTACTACTTGAATAATTGGATTCCATTTTCCTCTTATGATATGTCGGAAGAGACGATGGAACAATACATAAAGAAGCTGCGTGAAGATGATGTGGACTTCTTATATGGTTATTCTTCGTCGATTTATGAACTGGCCAATTATATCTTGAAGCATTCATATAATATTAAGTTAAAAGGAGTCATTACTACATCTGAAGTGCTTATGCCGAATTATCGTGATGCGATAGAGAAGGCCTTTCAAACGACTGTTTTCGATCAGTACGGAGCCAATGATGGTGGAGTTTCCGCTTTTGAATGCGACATACACGAGGGCATGCACATAGGTATGGAACGATGTGTAGTGGAAATCGTCGATGATGATGGTAACCCTGTTCCTGAAGGTGAGGAAGGGCGCATCCTGCTCACAGACCTTACGAACGCTGCCATGCCGTTTATAAGGTATGAAGTCGGAGATTACGGCGCCTTGAATACAGCCCCTTGCCCGTGCGGACGCGGATTGATACGGTTCACTCATATCAAAGGTCGAAAGCAGGAATTCATTTATGCTAAAGGGAGCAGGAAAGTGCACGGAGGCTTCTTTTCCACCACCTTCAGACAATATGAGGAAGTGGAACAATTTCAAGTCATCCAGGAAAAAGCGGGGACCGTTGACATTAAGCTGAAGTTATCAGACTCTGCTTTTGAGAAGCAGCTGGATTCCATTAAGAATCAGATTCAGAAGAAAGCAGATTTAGATGATGTTCGAATCATCATTACGGAGCAATTTGAAAAGACTAAGGGTGGAAAACATAAATTCGTTATCAATCATTTAGACTAATCACCTTAAGATGTGGGATAGTAAGAAAGGGAGTATTTGAATGAAAAAGTCACTATGTGTCGTCGGGTTAGGTTATATTGGTCTGCCGACTTCTGTTATGTTCGCTATACATGGCCACAAAGTTCATGGGGTCGATGTTAACCGTAAAGCTGTTGAAATGATTAATGCTAAACAACTTCATATCGAGGAAAATGGTTTGCAGGAGCGTCTGGAAGAGGCTGTGGATGAAGGAAACTTTAAAGCTTCCGTAGAACCTGATGAAGCGGATGTCTTCGTCATTGCTGTTCCATCCCCTATCAGAGAAGATAAGACAGCAAACCTTGATTATGTGAGAAAAGCCACAGAAGCAATCGTTCCTTATGTCCAAAAAGGAAACCTTGTCATTTTGGAATCAACCGTCCCTCCACGTACAGTAGAAGACGTTATGATTCCTGTTCTGGAAAAGACAGGTTTGGAGATTGGAAAAGAGCTTTTCGTTTCCCATTCTCCTGAGCGAGTCATTCCAGGTAAAGTCTTTCAGGAATTAGTCGACAATGACAGAATCGTTGGTGGGATTAACGAAGAGTCATCAAAGATGACGAAAGAGCTGTATGAATCATTCGTTAAAGGTAATATTCACCTTACAGATGCAACGACAGCTGAGATGGCGAAAGTGATTGAAAATACGTACCGGGATGTAAACATTGCCTTTGCCAATGAACTGGCATTGATCAGTGATAAGATTGGTGTGAACTCATGGGAGGCGATCAAGCTGGCTAATTTCCACCCTCGTGTAAATATCCACACGCCGGGGCCTGGGGTTGGGGGTCACTGCATCGCTGTAGATCCATGGTTTTTAGCAGAAATTGAACCGGATTTATCCAAGATGATTCAGCTGTCCCGTAATACCAACGACCACATGCCGATTTATACAGCAGAGCAAATACAAAAATTGACGAAAGAACAGTTTATTCAAGATCCTAAGGTAGCGCTTTTCGGTCTTTCTTTCAAAGCAAACATCGATGACCAGCGGGAAAGTCCCTCATTGAAAGTAATCATGGAATTAGTGGAGAAAGGAATCAGCTTTACTGCCTTTGACCCACATATTAAAGAGAATGTCGTTTCCAATCAGACACAGAGTATGGATGAAGCTCTGGATGGTGCGGATATTCTTGTTATTTTGACAGATCATGATGAGTTTAAAGCTCTTGACCCTGAATATATACAAGGTAAAATGAAAAATAGACTTGTTTTTGATACTAAAAATGCGCTATCGTTGAATGAGTGGAAGCAAGCTGGCTTCATAGCTAAACGCTTAGGAGATTCAAAAAACGGATAAGGTCTAGGTGAAATCATGAAGGAAAAGTTTTTAGGGGTTGACGTAAGCAACTTTACGTACGATCAGTTGAAGAACAATATCATATCGGATATCCATGAGAAACGTCAGTCCTTTATTGTGGCGATCAACCCTGAGAAAATCCTTCAGGCACAGAAGGATAGGGATTTGCTGAACCTCTTGAATAAAGCGACGTACCAAATCCCGGACGGGGTTGGTATTCTTATCGCATCGCAACTGAAGGGCGGTTCCATTCGAGAGAGAGTAACCGGTATTGACATGTTACTGGCCTTATGTGAACAGGCTTCCCTTCATGATAAATCCGTCTTCCTCTATGGGGCTAAACCTAATGTAGCGGAAGAAGCGAAAGACCGTCTGGTTGAAAAATATCCAAACTTGCGAATTGCCGGTGTTCTCGATGGTTACGTGAAGGATCAGAATTTGATCAAAGAGACGATTAATGAAGCTAAGCCTGATATTCTATTTGTGGCCTTAGGCAGCCCTAGGCAGGAGCATTGGATCGTCGATCATATGGATGAGCTTGATGTTCGTATTTTTCAAGGAGTCGGAGGATCCTTCGATGTCCTGTCAGGTAAAGTGAAAAGAGCGCCTGCTGGTTTTCAGAAGTTAGGTTTGGAATGGTTGTATCGATTGATCAAAGAGCCATGGAGAATAAAACGACAAATTAAACTTCCTACTTTCCTGGTGAAAGTTTGGAAGTCGAAAAAATAAAGAGCCGTTGTCCATTGGACAACGGCTCTTTATTTATAGGATTGAAAACAGTGGAGAGCTTTTAAGGGAGCGGACGTAGCACCTTCCCTGAGTAAAGCTGTCTTTTCAGCCAACACGCTCTGGTGAGTGTCTCTATTATGAAGAATTTCTTCAATACCTTCGACTATGGTTTGGCTTGCCCATGTGTCATCTTCTACATCGGCTGTTACTGGAAAACCAAGCTGCTCCGTTAATGCTTTGATTTTGGGGTCGTAGGATAAAGCCATGAATGGAACGTTGCAGATGCTTGCAAAAATAAGCGCATGCAGTCTCATTCCAATAAGTACAGCAGAAGATGCGATGAAGGATAACTTCTCCTCTATAGTGGAGTTTCCTGTGTAGATAGAAGATTGTTCTTTCATAGAAGACGCTAATCGTTTAGAACACTTTACATCTGCTTCCCCATGCATAGGAACAAAGACAATTTCATACCCCAGGTTGACGAACTGGTCCAGAGCAGCTGCAATTTTAGGGAGATAGTGGTCAGCGTTATTCCAATCCCGGACACTGACGGCTATTTTTTGCGTTTCTGAAACTTGCCCAGAAGAGGCTGGAGGCGACATAGCAAATACTGGATCGGGGATGATCTCGATTTTTTCTGAAACCCCTACTCTCTCTAAAAGGTTCTTGGAAAGCCTATCGCGTACGGATAAACCATCCACACGATTTAAAGCCAGTTTGACCAGCTGACGGCTTATTTTCATATGAAACGGGCCCATGCCTTGTGAATAAACGTAGACAGGCTTTTTCAACCATTTGGCCAAATGGATGACACCTGTATAATATAGAATGGACTTAGGTCCGGTTGCATCCTGAAGGAGGCTTCCTCCTCCGCTGATGAAACCGTCCGATTGCTTCAATGCTTTTATGATCTCCCTCATGTTCCATCGATTGACCGCATCCACTTCATACGTTTGTTTTGTATAAACAGGATCTTGGGAAAGGACGATAATATGGATATCCGGCCTATGAGTCTTTAATTGCTGAATGATGGACTGGAGAATCGCTTCATCCCCCGTATTGTGGAAACCGTAATATCCAGATAAGACGATCTTCATATTTTAACCTACTTTCATTGATGTTAACGTCGTAGCTTCGACAGGAAAGGAACCTGTGCTACCATCCGCTCATCTACTGCCTTCCATTTGAATAAGATCCATATATACAGAATCATATAAAGCAACCCGGTAATGAGGATAACACTTAACGACACGCTTCTCCCCCAGGATAGGGGTTCGGTGAACACATAAAGGAAACATAGCAATCCTCCCAGAAACCCTGCTATCATCACAATCTTAAGAAGATGTGGAGGCATCCAGGGAATTTGGATGTGTTTATGAATCAAAAATGTATGAAGTGCTGTTAAGACCATATAAGTGAATAAAGTAGCCAGGGCAGCCCCTTCTACCCCGAACTCTGGAACAAAAATGAAGTTGAGGCAGCCTTTTATGAAAGCTCCTGAGAGAATCAAAAATGCTGCTAAACGAGCAGCATTCAACCCTTGTAAAATGGCTGTTCCTACCAGAGTAAGTGAAATGAAAACAGAACTGATGTTCATAATGCCGATCATCAGACTTCCTTGAGCATCCGTAAACAGAGTGATGTTCATCGGTATCGTTAAGACCGTTAAAAGAATGGCTAAAGGCCAGCCTATTGTGTGGGTTAACCAGCGGGTGCCTTCAATCAAATGATGGACTTCGTTGAGCTTCCCATCCTTCAACTTCTTCGTAAGTGAAGGAATCAGCGGGAGGATCACGGATGTGGCGAAAACCGTGGCAATCTGCACAAGAGCGAGTCCTCTCCCGTAAATTCCATATACGAACGGAATTTCATTTGTGTTAGATGTCATTTGTAAATTAATAGGAACAGTTAAGCTATCCACTACATTAAAGAGAGCCATCGTTAATGTTCCTATCGCAATCGGGATAGAGGTGGAAAGGATTTTCCAGCTCCAGGTCTTAAATTGAGAAAAAGGATAGGGATAGTCTTTTTTTATAGAGATTTCTGAACGATTTAAACGGAGCTTCAAATATACGAGAGAAGTCAGGGCTCCAAAAATAGATCCGGCCATTACGCCGCCGGTTATAATAGAATGGCTGTACTCAAGAACAGACAACGTGTAGGCGATGACCAATAAGAATAACACACGAACAAACTGCTCCAGAACTTGCGATACGGCAGTAGGACGCATGTCCTCAAACCCTTGAAAATAACCTCTGTCTACAGCCATATAGGGTGCGAACAATAAGGTGAATGAAACCATAATCAATGCGGGTCTTGTAGAGTCCCCTCCTATCATTTGAGATAATGGTCTGGATCCAATCAAAAGAAGGCCCATACTACTTATGCCAAGCAATAGGGCCAACGTACGGGCTGTTGTTCGTATATAAAAAATATCTGTT
Source organism: Halobacillus sp. ABR2_026 (assembly GCF_056158545.1). NCBI lineage: Bacteria > Bacillati > Bacillota > Bacilli > Caryophanales > Bacillaceae > Halobacillus > Halobacillus sp. ABR2_026. The sequence goes on along the minus strand of NZ_JBSWTM010000001.1, from coordinate 3,341,832 downwards.
TCTTTTCCGGTGGATCTAGCTTCAGCAATCAGTTTGGAAATTGCAATGGGAATGCCGGCAACAGAAAGGATCAACGCTACCATATAAATAGGGTAGACGAGACTGAAAATTCCTAACACTTCATCCCCGGCGATATTCTGCAACGGTACACGAAATAAACTGCCCAGCAACTTGGACAATAGAGTGGCAATCGTCAGAATCAGCGTGCTTTTTAGAAAATCGCCCGGCCTCATGACGAACGACCAGCCTTTTGTTGTTTCATAACTTGATAGGCAAAGCGGGGGAGGGCATGCATCCTTCTCCACCTGCTCGGCTGTTTCATGAGACGGTAAAGCCATTCAAGGTTCATATTCTGCCAGCGCATCGGGGCTCTTTTTACGTCTCCAGCTACAACATCTATACTCCCACCGACACAGATGAAAATTCCTTTGTTGAATTTGGAATAGTTCTCAGCAATCCACCGTTCCTGTTTAGGTACTCCAAGCGCAACGAATATAATATCGGGGTCTGCCTGGCGGACATCTTCAGCTACTGTTGGATCATCCCAATCGAAGTAGCCGTCTCTTGAACCGGCAATTTCCACGTTAGGGTAATGAGTATGTATATTATGTTCTGCTCGTCTCAATGTATCTTCTCTGGCTCCCAGTAAGAAGACACGGTATTTCTGCTGGTCAGCTATGTTCAGGAATTCCATCATGATATCGTATCCCGTCACCCGTTCGGGTAAAGGGTTTTTAAGAAGTTGTGAGGCTTTCACAATACCGATTCCATCAGCCGTTATGTATGAAGCGGCTTGTAAACAATCCATATAATGGGGATGATCATGCGCACGCATCACAATTTCAGGGTTCGCGGTAACAACGAAAGACTTTTCCCTTTGTTCAATATGCAGTTGTAATTGTTGGACTAACGTGACATGGTCCATGTTTGTGAATGGTATCCCTAATATATTTACCTGCTTCATTTTATGTTGTGACTCCTTTAAATTACACAATCCTACTCCCAATAATAATAACATAAATCTGGCAGTACGATATAGATGTTCACTTCAAGCATTAGACTTTCTTCGTCAATTAGTGACCTTTTTCCTGACTTATTTAAGAATAGCAGGATACAGGTGGAATTTCCTCTGAAAGAAGGAGAGGAGTGGATATTCGCGTTAAGAAACAAAGCTCGTAGAAAAAGAGATTTTCTACGAGCTTTGTTCGTTTATGAATCCGATCCATCAGCAATCGGTAATTGTTTCAGGCTTGTACCGTAAGTACTATAGCCATCGCTGTATACAAATGCTTTTTCGTATCTTTCATTTTTTGTTCTATTGAAGTTCTCCGGTGTGATTTCATACCATGTTCCCTTTGCTTCCACTCTGTCCAACACTTGGAGTGTGACCCCGTTCCTTGGGATTTGATAAAGTTTATTGTCCGTAACTTCAGGAGCAGAACGTACATTCACATAAGGGGTAATAGTTTGTGCTAATTTATAAGCTCCGTTTTCCGGTGATTGCTCAAGCTTTCCACTTAAGTACATGTCGGCGCGGAACATGTGACCGGCTATTTTCTGCCCCCAGTAAGCGTCGGAAGCATATTTGACGTTCATCCCCGAGCTCTTATTTCCTAAGTGAGCCCCATTATAAATGGAAGATCCCGAGGTGAAGTAACGAGGGACAATAAAGGTTTCGGCAGCTTCAAGAATTCCGTCTTCATAGCTTTCATATTCCCATGCGTCTTCATATGGATTCCCATCGTTCGCTCCAATTCCGAACAGGTTGTTCTTATCTCTTGCAATCTTACTTTTTCCCCAATTGCTTTCGTGAATAGCGTGCGCGAGTAAATAAAGAGCATTCGTTCCATATTCCTCTTCAGCTTTTTTGAAAGCATCTCCAGTGCCGATCAAGGGACTGTCCGGAGAAATGTGAGTTAGATACTCGTCCAATTGTTCTCCTGTATAGGATGTCTTGGAATAAAGGGGCAATCGGTTGAAATATTGATAAGCTTCCCCCATAAGTTTGCCATTTTCATTATAGAATGTATTCCCATTATCACTGTAATATTTTCCATTCTCTTTCATGAAATCTGCAGCTTCCCCATACAAGTAGCTGGAGCTTCTTTCTGTAATGGCGTTATACAAACGGTGGTAAAGAAGCCCATTTTTCACTTCATAATATGACTGGTCTTTCACCATATGGTCAGGTGTTAAATTAACCTTCTGAGGATCCACATAGCCTTCGGTGTCAGCCAAACGGATTCTGATCCAGTCTTCGTTGATTTCCAGTAACTCAACGTCCACTCCGCTTGTTACATAGGTGGAGTTGGAAGAAAAGGCTTCGGAAGTATAAAGAATGGTGAAGGCATTTGTCGTCCCTTTACCTTCTGGAATCCATACGATGTTCTTTCCTTTTAAAACGACTTGATTTTCGCTTGCATAAGAAACGGCTTCATCATAAGTCTCAAATTTCTTATGAATAACGGGATCTTTCTCTGTGGAAAGGCTGGCCACTTCGTAGTCCAGTTCTTTTGGTGGATCCAATACTTTCAACAACCGATTGATAACCGCTGCTGTTTCCCCACGGGATGTTTTATCGAACGGGGCAAAGTAAAGGCTGTCCTTTTGCTGTTTCCCATTAATGATACCCAGGTTTACTAATCGTTTGACGGCTTCCAGGGCATACGTTTTGATTTCTTCTTCATCATCAAATACCAGTTCCTGAGCTTCACTGATGACGCCTTTCATCTCGGCGGCACTTACCATGATCATAGCCATGTCCTGTCGAGTTATGTAATCGGTCGGTCCAAAGTTCCCATCAGGGTAACCTTTGATCAGCCCTTCTTCTGTAGCTGCCATGACAAATGGATAATACCATTTGGAAGGTTCAACGTCTTCATAATTATAATCTTCAGAAGCAGTAACTTCTGAGATCTCTTCTTCCCCATATTGGATGTCCAGAGCACGGACGATGAATGTCGTAAATTGGGCGCGCGTGACTTTATCATCCGGCCCGTAATGTCCATTCCCATATCCCTGCATAATTCCCGCGTCTATAAGAGCCCTCATGTCTTCTTCAAATAGCGTACCTGTTATATCATCTTCTTCGGCAACAGAAGTGATTGGTGCCACCACTCCGGCTAAAAAGACAAGAGTCAGACACATAAGAAGCACTTTTTTCATGTAATTTTTTCCTCCCCTGTCGAATAGTAGATTCTTCAATTAACCTATCAGAAAGTCGAATGTCTGAATAGCACTATTTCTTTATACTTTAGTAAAATTTAGTATATTTTCTAAGCTGGATATAATCTTCTCCGGCCCTGCTCTCTTCCAAGTGGTAAAGGGTCAGAAGTGTTTGATTGAATGACTGATGGTAAAAAAAGAATCTCTTACCCTTATTTATCGTCGAAAAAACTATAAAAGTGAGGGAATTCCTATTAAATTGGAAAAATAGGAATATAGTTGGATGAAAAACGTGTCGTATATTCCGATATAATGAACAACTAGATGTTGGCTTTTATTACATAATATGGAATTCATTAGATCGGAGGGAAGGATACGGTCGTTACACTGTCGAAATACGCTTCTGGGATAAAATCATAAAGGGGTAGAACGATATAATGATTAAGAAAGTTTCTAGTTTGTTGATAGGACTTCTGCTGTTGAGTTTAGTCGTAGGGCAAAGTGAGCGAATGGGAGTTTCTGCAGCTGCTGTGAAGGGCATTCCATCTGCTTACGAGAATGAAATAACGTTCTTGACTGGGAAAGCTATTATCGAAGGATATCCAGACGGTCATTTCCACGGTGATGATGAAGTAACAAGAGAGCAGGCCGCAACAATGGTCGGTCGTGCATTAGGTTTGAAAGGGAAACAGAGAGAAACGAAATTCCCGGATGTAACTAAGGAATCCTATGCTTCTGGATATATACAATCAGCGGTTGAAGCGGGAGTTATAAAAGGGTATCCAGATGGAACCTATCAACCGATGTCCATTATGACCCGTGGGGAAATGGCCTACTTGATCTCCAATGCCTTCAAGCTTGAGAAGACAAGTGACGTTTCTTATCGTGATATTCAGGAAGGAAGTAATGTTTCCTTACCGGTTAACTTGTTAACAACAGCTGGAATTTCTCAAGGGACTCCGGCTGGTGATTTCATGCCTGATAAGACGATTACCAGAACAGAATTTTCCCTTTTCTTAGCTAGAGGATTAAATGCTGACTTCAAAGTTTCGCAAGAAGATGAAGAGCCTTTACAAGTGCTCGGCGAAAAAGTCGTCGATGCTGACTTTTTGAATGTTCGCCAAGGTCCAGGCACCTCTCACAAAACCGTCGGTAAGCTCATGACAGGAGAGACGGTTTCCGTTTATAAAAAAGAAGGGGACTGGAGATATATTCAGTCCGGTAACCTCAAAGGGTACGTTCATTCCTATTATCTTTTAGATAAACCAAAAGGGGATTGGAAGGTTGCTCTTGATCCTGGTCACGGTGGGAAGGACCCAGGTGCTGTAGCTAATGGATTGATCGAAAAAGAAGTAGTTCTTGACGTAAGCCTGAAAGCCCGGGAGTATATAGAGAATGCAGGCATCGATACGGTGATGACACGCCAGAGTGACTGGTATCCATCCCTGGATGGACGAGTGGTCATTGCAAAAGATCATCATGCAGATACGTTCGTGAGCATTCATGCAAATGCCTTTTTGAAGAGTGCCACAGGAGTGGAAACTTTTTATTATGCGTCAGGTTTATCAGACCGGGAGTATGCAAGTTACAAACTAGCGCATTTCATCAACAATCGTCTGTATAAAGAGATGGATATGCATAATCGCGGGGTTAAGGACGTTGGTTACCGCGTGATTAAAGCCAATCCTCTTCCTGCGGTACTCACAGAAATTGGTTTTCTGACCAATGGAGAAGATTCTTCTAAACTGAAGACGCAAAAATATAGAGAAGCAGCGGCCAGAGCAATAGCTATGGGGATTGTTGACTATTATAATTGGAAAGAATAAGGTAATAGGAGCGGACGGTTGTTCGCTCCTATTTGTTTTATCATCCGGGAGGGGAAAATTTATGCATCAGGAAATTAAGAAACTCGTACTCTTATTCATGGTATTGTTCATCATTTCAACCGGGGGAAACGTTTCAGCTGCTGAGCAGGAAGGTACCATGCGTGTCATCATTGGCTTTCATGGATCTATTAATGAGGAGATCCTACAGGATTTTGATATTCACCATACATATGAAAATATGAAAGCAGTTGCTGCTTCACTGGATGAAGCAGATGTGGAGGAACTGCAATCCCATCCGGATATCATGTGGGTGGAGCGAGATCAAAAGGTGAAAACCAGTACGCAAAAAGAAACATGGGGATATGAAGCAACGGGCGCGGTTGACTCCGAGACCTGGGGCCTTGATGGGGAAGGTGTGAAAGTCGCCATCATCGATACCGGTATTGATCCAGAACATCCTGATTTGAACGTTACTAAAGGCATCAGTGTACTGGATGAGCATAATAGCTGGATCGACGACAATGGTCACGGCACGCACGTTGCTGGAGTCATAGGTGCTCAAGATAATGAAATCGGGACGATCGGTATGGCTCCACGAGTTGATTTATACGCTGTCAAAGCTTTGGACAAAGAAGGGGATGGATGGGAAAGTGAAATTATCGCAGGAATTGATTGGGCGATTAAAGAAAAGGTTGATATTATCAACTTGAGTCTTACATCCTGTCAGCCATCCACAGCCATGAAGAATACCATTCAACGCGCTGAAAATTCAGGTATTGCTGTCGTGGCTGCATCTGGAAATGGCGTGCTGTGCAGTGGAGAATATTTGGATGATGTTATGTATCCGGCTCGTTATGAAAGTGTAATCAGTGTTGGGGCCATCGACCAGAAGCACACGAGAGCACTTTTTTCCTACAGCGGGGATTCTTTGGATTTTGTAGCCCCGGGGACTAAAGTGTACAGTACTTATATTACGAACGAAAAACATCCCGATGGATATAACAGTATGAATGGAACATCTATGGCAGCCCCGTACGTAAGTGGTGCATTGGCTTTGACGATGCAGGCCTATCCAAATACAGATTTGACTTCTGTTAAGGAACTTCTGATAGACCATGCCATTGATTTAGGTGAGAAAGGGAAGGACTTCGATTATGGACACGGGATGGTTCAAGCGCTGAATCAGCCTTTTTCTGACCTTTCCTATCAAAACTACTATTATTCGTTCATCCAACAACTTTATAAGGATGGAACGGTAAAAGGGATTAAAGATGGCACATTCGCACCTTTAGGAGAGATTACCCGAGAAGAAGTCGTTACCATGGTAGGGCGAAGTATCGACCTGAATGGTGAACAGCGCGAGAAGCCGTTCCCGGATGTTGATCCAGGAACTTTCGGCTCCGGGTATATTGCGTCTGCTGTAGAAGAAGGATTCATTAAAGGGCTGCCGAATGGCACATTCGCTCCTAAACAGAAGATTACGAGAGGAGAAGTCGCCGTCATCATTGAACGGGTTTTTCAATTAGAGTCAGATGGAGAAAAGCCTTTTCCTGATGTTTCTTCCGATTGTTACTGCTATGATGCAGTGAATGCCGTGTGGGCTTCAGGAATTGTAACGGGCTTTCCTGATGGAACGTATGGTCCGGGTAAAAATATAACACGTTCAGAGTTTGCAACTATTCTAGCGAGAGCGTTAAATAACCGCTGATCTAAAAAGCGTGGAATCATGTTTATCATGATTCCACGCTTCTTTTGATTTATTCCTGTGGGTCTCTGAATTCATAGATTGCTCCTTCACTCGAAGGGTCTGTATACATCATGAGAATGAAGTCAAACTCATGATCATCGATGTAATCAAGCAGAGAGCGGTCTTTGTTGTGGCGCTGGTCGTAATAGGTCGTTTCATGAAAGTGCTGGGCAAATAGAAAAGACAGAGCGTTCGCATAAGAATCCTTGATGATGAGAACACGATCCCCTCTGTCTTCAAGTGCGGGGTTGGTAATTTTCAATTCACGGTAATCACCGGTATGCAGGGTACTGTAGTACACGTTGTCCTCCTGCTGGTGGAAAGCTTGTCCATATATAGGTTCACCATTGGTAGTTTTCCCGTTTTTCTCAACGAGAAATTCAGTGAAACCTTCATCTTTTGGATAGTACGCACATTTTCTTTCCTCTGTTTCTACGGTTAGATACAACTGTCTGTTGAAGCTGCCGATAAACTCTTTATCTGGTAAACAGCTTTCCTTGTAGTTCTCCAATTGAAGCTTATCAGGTTGAGATAGAAACCCTTCTCGTTCTTCATCCAACCACTCGATGATCCTTCTATATCCTTCAAAAGCTCCTCTGGCATTCCAATGGTGATCCGTTCTAAAGAACAACTCTTTCATTTCCTTCTCTGAGTACGATTGATTGAATGCTTCCAACAAGTCAAGCTTCTGCACTTCTGGAGACAGGGAGGATTGGAAATGTTCCCGTACAGAATCATAGGCTCCCTTATCAATGTAATCGGGAAGAAGAAATTGCATATTGCTCACTTTATGTGGCGTCTGAACGTAATAAAAGTCAATGCCACGATCATTCAGCGCTTGTTGAAATTCATTGACTCGGTGTGCCTTTTCATCCAATTTTTCTTTAGGAAAAGAAGGATCAGGTTTTGTCGTAATCCAGTCATCTTCCGATACATAATAGCCGAGCAGAAACGTTTTTCCAAGACTGGACTGAAGAGTTACATAAGCTTCCAGCCATTGGTCCCGCCAAGGAAACTGGTCTGTGAAAAACGTTTCGAAATCTTCCATGAACCCTCCATTTATGAACTCTTCCCCTTTAAAGGGAGGAGGCGTAGCAAGTGTTCGATTCTCTATGAAAGACGTGTCTTTGGAAGGAGTGACGATGACAAGGATGCCGCACAAAAAAATAGTGAACAGGAAAAACCCCGTGACCAATAGATTCGTTGTTTTTTTCACAAAATCCCCTCCTCTTTAAAAACGGAAATAAATGAATGGATTGTAGGTGGAGTTCACCAGTTGAAGCATTGAACCGATCATTAACATCATATAAAAGACAGCGGCTGCCATTGGATAGAGGAAGCGGATCGATTTATGTTCCAACAACCGGCCGGTCTTCTCCTGGACGAAAGGGAGGAGAGGCAGACTGAATAACATACCGAAAAGGAAAATATACCAATAGTCGTTTAAATAAATATAACTTTGACTGTCGATAAGGATGCGGCTTCCTCCGAACATGGTCTGAATATAAGATAGGGAATAAGGGAAATCGTCTGCCCGGAAGAAGACCCATCCAATCATGACCATAAGCAGGAGGTAGAGGTGCTGGATGGGACGCCATAATTTCTCTAACCAAGTAGACAGACCAAGGCGTTCCAGCGTAATAAGTGCTCCATAGTAAAATCCCCAGGCCATAAACGTCCAACTTGCTCCGTGCCAGAACCCGGTAATCGTCCAAACCAGCAGGAGATTCCGTACGGTTTTTGCTGTGTCTCCCCGGTTGCCTCCCAAGGGGATATATACATAATCCCTGAACCATGAACCGAGGGAAATGTGCCACCTTTTCCAAAACTCAGTCACATTTCTGCTGATATATGGGTATCGGAAGTTTTCCAGGAAATCGAACCCGAACATTTTACCAAGTCCAATAGCCATATCGCTGTACCCGGAAAAATCAAAGTATATTTGAAGTGTATAGGCGATTATTCCAATCCACGCCATGACTGTACTCAATTCTTCAGCCTGACTGTTGAACACGGCATCAGCCACTTCACCAAAGGCATTTGCAAGGAGTACTTTTTTAGCAAGGCCGGTAATGAACCGTTTTACTCCATAAGAGAACTTATCCAGGGTCACTTTGCGACTCTTTAACTGTTCATTGATGGAATGATAACGAACGATTGGCCCAGCCACCAATTGTGGAAAGAATGATATGTATAGAGCCAGAGAAATCAGGTTTCTTTGTGGTGCCACATCGTTCCGGTACACATCGATCACATAACTCATGGCCTGGAATGTGAAGAAGGAAATCCCGATAGGAAGCGGAAGCTCCAATAAATTCCACGAAGTGCCAAACAAACGATTCGTATTCATGATAAAAAAGTCCGCATATTTGAAAAAACCGAGAATCAACAGATTTCCGGTAATCGCTAATGTGAGGTACATCCCTTTCTTTGCAGAACCCCTCCCAATCAAACACCCGAAGAAATAATTCAAATGAATGGAAAACAGCATCAGGAAAATATAGATTGGTTCGCCCCACGCATAGAAGAATAAACTCCCAAGCAGTAAAACGGAATTTTTTAGGATTTTTGGTGATATAAAATACGCAAGGATGATCACGGGAAGAAAGAAAAATAAAAAGACTAAATGACTGAAGACCATAAAGCACCACCATATTAATTAGGAATTACACACAAAAAATGCCAAGTTATATTCTATCACTTTTCAAGTACAATTGTATTTTTAAATAGCTGGAAACTATGAATTGGGGACTTATGACTTGGGTTCATAGACTCTGCGTGAAATAATAATATTCTGAACTATTACAGGTAGGTAATCAGAATTTTTTTAATAAATACCAGAAAAGGGGTTAAATGTTTAGAGTTTCCTGTCGATATAACACTTGTGTGTAGGGGTTTTATCGACACCATTTCCAAAAATATTTCAAAAATAGGATTTTATTGGTTGAAATAAAATCGAAATCTTGTAAAATTAGTAATTGAGAAAATTTAATCCATTACAGATAAAAACATCCAATTTAGTAATCTGTAAGTCTCATAAAGGCATCAAAGATACCTACATAATGTGAGATCTGGGTTTTATGACTTAATTAAATCTGCTGGTTTTGTCCCTCTACCCTCAAAGGGGCCAATTGGGCTCAATCAGTTGAAAAATACCTTTAGGAGGAAACAACACTATGTCTTACCAACCTAAATCCAACCGTAAATTTTACGCTACAGCTCTTACTACAGCAGTCGTAGCATCCGCAGTAGCACCAGCTGCTGTATCCGCCGACCACCACGAATTCAGTGATGTAAAAGATGGCGAATATTACTCAGAAGCTATTCAACAACTTGCAGATCAGGGGATTCTTCAAGGATCTGGAGATGGTACTTTCAACCCGGACGGAGATATCATCCGTGCCTCTGCTGCTGAAGTACTAATGAAAGCAAAAGGAATCACTCCTGGTGGGACAGAAGACTTCTCAGATGTAGATGAAGATGATTGGTTCTATAACGCCGTTCGTTCAACTTCTCCAGCGATTTTCGAAGGGGATAACGGAGAATTCAGCCCTTACGATAATTTGACTCGTGAACAAGCAGCAGCAATCATCGTGCGTGCGTACGAGCTTACAGGAGATACTGACCATAACTTCTCTGATGTTGAAGAGGGCAGCTGGTCAGAAGATGAAATCGCAGTTGCGGCTGAAAATGGCATCATTAAAGGGAATGGCTCTGGTGAGTTCATGCCTAAAGATAACGTGACGCGTAAAGATTTCGCAGTAATGGTCTACCGTGCTATGCAAAACGAAGAGCAACTTTCTATCGAAAGCACATCAGTAGTAGACGCTATGACTCTTGAAGTTACTTGGAGTAATGGAGAAACAACTACTGTGGAATTAGACGAAGCTCTAGTAAACGGCGAAAACACAGTAACGTTTGATGTGGACGGCGTCGATTACACAGTAACAGTTGACTATGATGCAGTTGCTCCAGCTGTAGAAGCAGCTGAAAAAGCGATTGAAGAACTTCCGGAAGAGTTGACCCTGGAAGATGCTGAAGCAGTAGAAATGGCACGTGAACTAGTAGAAGCTGTATATGAAATGGATGAAGATGCTGATATTGAGGGTCTTGAAACTCTTGTAACAGCTGAAGAAACAATCGAAGCTCTTGAAGCAGAAGCGGCAGCTATCGCAGAAGCGACAGAAGCTGTAGAAACAGCTGAAGAGACGTTACTTGAAGAGGATCTAGCTGACGCACAAGAGCTAGTGGATGAGCTTTCTGACTCTGACGCTAAAGTTCTATTGAACGCTCGTCTTGTCAACGTTCAAGATCAACTTGACAGCATCATCGAAGCTGTAAACGATGCAGAGGGTGAACTGGAAACATTCCGTGCGCTGGATGTTAAGCCTTTCATGGACGTAAACGAAGATTATATCAGTGCTTACGTGACAGCACTTGAGGAGAACGAACCTACAGATGATGAAGACAACAAACTTGGATATGATTCAGTGGAAAGTATCCAGTCAGTCATTGATGACGTAAACAAAGCTATGCTTGATGCTGAAGTAGAAGCGGATCTTAATGCTGCTACTGAAGCTGTACAAGCTTTAGAAACACTGGAAGATCAAGTGAATGAAGGTTCCTACAATACAGATAACTTCGATGAAGAAGACTTCGCTGAAATGGTAGAAAAAGCGCAAAAAGCTATTGATGAGCTTCCTGCTGACTACAAAGTAAACGAAGATGATGACCAAACAGCAGCACAAGACCTTCAAGAGCGCCTTGATGACGCTGTAGAAGTAGTTGAAAACTATGTGAACGTTGTTGAGCCCGTTCTATCGGCGAAAACACAAGTGGAACTATTCAACTTGCTAACGGCTGATTTTGAAAATGTAAATGAAGATAACATTGAAGATTACGAAACAGCATTAGAAGGCTCTGTAACTGTCGATGAGACTGATTACGACGTGGATACAATCACAGTAGAAGACCTTCAGTATGTAGTGGACTTCGTGAACGCCCAAAACACAGTAGAAGACTTCACAGTAGATGCTGAAACAACTCAAGAGGATCTTGATGCACTGAAAGAACTTGTGCCAATGACTGGTGAAGAAGATGATGATGATAACGCAACGGCTACTCCAGCAGAACAAGCGCTTCTTGATGTGGTCAAAGGCTACCAGACCAGCTTCGAAAATCTGGAAACTGCTACAAAAGAATTTTCTGAAGCAGTAACGGCTGCTGAAGATGCTCTTGAAGCTTATCTTGATGCAGGTGGCAGTGAAGAAGATGATCTATACACAGCTGTAGAAGATCAACTGGAAGTTGCTGAAGATGTTGACTATGACAGTGTAGGTGCTCTTACAGATGTAACTAGTGATTTAACTGAAGCGACAACTGCTCTTGAGGCGGCTACAGAAAGCTCTGTATCCCTAAATGAAGCAGTAGCTGAAGCTGAGGCTGCACAGGAAGCTTATCTTGCGGCAGGTGGAGATGAAGATTCCGATCTTTATAAAGCTGTAACAGCTGCTCTTGATGCGGATACGCAGGTAGAAGCGGATATCGAAGAGGCAACAAAAGCTCTTGTAGCGGAGACGGAAGAACTTGAACTCGTGAGTTCTATTAACGATGCTGAAACGGCAGAAGATCTTGCCGCAGCTCTTGTAAACCTTGAGAATGGAAGCTTCAACAATCTTTCAGGTGTACAACGTCTGGAAGTAGCAGAGTGGTTCTTAGCTGATCTTGAAGACATGGAGGATGATTACACATCTTCTGAAAATATTTCCAATGCTCTGACTAAAGTCATCACTAACGATGTTGATACAGATGAAAGAGGATATCTTGAGCTGATTAAAGACGTTAACGATGCTGAATCTATTACGGAAACAGATCAGGCTCTAGAAGCTCTTAACATTGAAGAGTACGAAGCGCTTTCTGCTGCTGAACAGCTAGCTGTAGCAGAAAACGTACTAGATGCCCGTCCTGATTATGTAGATGGTGACGATGATAAAGAAGGTTATACTTCCATCTCATCTATCGTTGCAAACTTCTAATCTAAAATCTATATTTAAGAAGCCAACCATTTGGTTGGCTTCTTTCTTACATAAATGGAGGCAGTAATCTAAGATGATGAACTTAACAACTGAGACTGGAACGAGAGCTTCCGGCCGAATCCAACCTATTAAACTGAAAAAAATTACATTCACGTCCACTCCATATACAACCCCCCGTTACAAGTATCAAACAATGCAGGAGCAATACGCATATCTGCGAACGAAAGATCTTCTGCTCGAAGAAGATTTGGAAGAATTCAGGTCCTTATTAGTGGGACTTGTTCCTGAATCAGAATGGTACGAAGAAGGGCTTTTCAAGCTGAGGAAGTTGCAAAAACAGTACAATTATAAGCAAAAAGAAGAGAAAAGTAACCAGGAAAATACGTTGGAGGACGAACTCATTAATAGAAAGCTTGTGGATTTTATTAATTTAGGATCCTTAGGAAGAAAGTGGGTCATGACTCGCTTGGATAAAGAAGAGGTTCTAGCCCTGCCAGAGGAAGAAATGGTAAGCAAAGTCAATGAAAAAATAACGAGGTTACAGAAACATCTGTCTACTTTGAATGAGCAGGTAGACATGACGAATAAGGTTCAAATTCTCCAACAGCTTGACATTACATTTGAAAGTGAGAGGCTGGCAGAAAAGGTCGTGAGCCAGTTATCTCCGGCAGACTTAACAAAGGTGAGAACATTATCTGATCTTTACAAGATAACGAATACGATTAAAAATGATATTGAAGAATGCGGAATGGTCGATAGTACGTTTGAAGAGCAGACCATTGCACAATATCAACAGGCCCGACATCCGGAAGATTAATCGAAATAAAGCAGCCCGGCTATGATTAAGAATCATAGCCGGGCTGCTTTTTGAGCTTGAATGAAAATCAAAATATAAACAGTATGTAAAAATTCTGTCATATTAGAAGAATATATGTAGGAATCTACCGGAAATTCTTGTAATATTAAATTATAGATACATAGTCTCTAAGAACTTTAGAGGAGAATCCTAAGGGTCACTTGTATATCCGTAGCTTTTGTTATGAACTGAAACCATATTCAAGGAGGAGTTCCCATTATGAAGAACTTGAACAAAGGAAAAGTTTCCATTACAGCTGTCGGAGCTGCTATGCTCGCTGCTTCTCTTACTCCCGCTGTTACCGTATCTGCTGACCACATTTTCCCGGATGTTTCTGAAGATCACATGTACCATGGTGTTATTCATGACCTGTATGAGGCAGGTGTTGTAAATGGGTATAGTGATGGTTTATTCCATACCGGAGATCCCGTCACAAGAGCCCAAGCCGCAAAAATGATGGCCAAGATGCTGGACCTGGATATGAGTACTTCAAAATCCAGATTTACCGATGTTCCCGAAAGCGCCTGGTATGCAGCATCCGTTCATGCATTAAGCGAAGCGGGCTATATTGATGGGATTGGAAACGATAAGTTTGCTCCATATAAAGAGATGAGCCGTGCCGAGTTTGCTGAACTGATTGTGGATGCCTACAAACTGGAAAGGAAGGAGATTGACCACCCTTTTGAAGATTTGGAGGAAGGTTCCTGGTATGAATCAGCTGTTGAAACGCTGTATGCCCATGGGTTGATTTCCGGTTTGTCTGAAACAGAATTCGGACCCGCCCATAAAATCAAACGAGGCGATTTTGCCTGGTTATTAGCGACTACCGATTATAAACATGGAAACAAGCTCCCGAAACCGGAACCTGAAAATTATGAGCTTTCCATCATGCACACGAACGATACCCATGGTCATTTAGACAATGTCGCCCGTAGAGTCACAGCAGTGGAAGAAGTACGTGCAGAAAAGCCGGATGCACTCCTTCTTGATGCAGGGGATGTCTTTTCAGGAACGCTTTACTTCAACGAGTTCAAAGGACAGGCAGATCTTCAGTTCATGAACATGATGGAATACGACATGATGACTTTTGGCAACCATGAGTTCGACCTCGGATCGAGTCCTGAAGGTCACAAAGCCTTAGCTGAATTCGTCAAAGGTGCGGAGTTTCCATTTGTAAGTTCCAATGTCGATTTCAGTGAAGATGAAAACATGAATGGGCTGTACAAAAAATATATAAGTAAACTACCTTCAGATGGTATGGCTTATAATAGTATCATCAAAAAGGTAAATGGAGAAGAAGTCGGTTTCTTTGGTTTGACAACAGAAGAAACGGCAGACATTTCCAGTCCGGCGGAGATTCAGTTTGAAGATTACATCGAGTCGGCAGAGGATCGTGTGGAAGCTCTGGAGGAACTTGGTGTCGATAAAATCGTTGCCCTTACTCATATCGGATATGATGATAATCCAGCCTATGATAATGATCAAATGCTGGCAGAAGTAGACGGTATTGATATTATTGTCGGTGGTCACAGCCATACGGTTTTAGATGAGCCGGTGGAAGTGACGAAAGATGAGAACGGAGATCCTAAAGATCCGACAATTATTGTCCAGGCCGGTCAATATGGAGACGATTTAGGCGTTTTGGATGTAGAATTTGACGAAGATGGAGTTGTTGTCGGATATGCAGGTGAGTTGATTGACGTAGCCGAAGTAGAGGAAGACCCGGAAGCTGCGAAGGCTCTGGAGGAATACTCCAAACAAGTCGATGAAGTAAGAAATGAAGAGAGTGGCGGAGTGGCTGTAGAAGCTTTTCCTAACCCGCGAATTTCCGATGGGAATGGTTCGACGAGTGTAAGAAATAGCGAAACAGCACTTGGAAACTTGATCACAGACGGTATGCTGGATAAAACTCAGGAATTTAACAGTGAAACGGTTGCTGCTTTCCAGAACTCCGGTGGCATTCGTACTTCTATTGACCAGGGGCCGATCACTATCGGTGAAATTCTAACTGTCATGCCTTTCGGGAATACCCTTGCTACGATGGAACTGACTGGTGCTGAAGTCAAAGAAGCGTTGGAACATAGTGTAAGCAATGCTCCGAATGAGAGCGGTGGCTTCCTGCAGGTCGCCGGATTAAACTATACGTACGATAGCTCCGAGTCTGCAGGAGAACGTGTACAAGAAGTTAAGCTGCATGAAGATGGCGGGTGGGTCTCATTAGACAATAATGAAACGTATGTCATCGCAACGAATGCTTTTACAGCTAAGGGCGGGGACGGTTATGACGTCTTTGCGAAAGCATATGAAGAAGGTCGTGTAACAGATCTTGGCCTTTCCGATTGGGAAGTCTTCCGTGAATATGTAGCTGATAAAGGGACAGTAGAGCCAGTAATCGAGAATCGAATCGAAGATGCAGCAGGAGAATAAATATGAGAAAGGCGCAACCTTCACTGAAGGTTGCGCCTCTTTTCATGTTTTTAATGGATACGGTAAGCTGTGTCGATGGAGCGGGTCATAAATACAGCAAATTGGTCTCGTGACACGGTTGTTTTAGGAGCGAATGTATGAAGATTCCCGTATCCATTTGTTATGCCGGCATGGTACAGTCTGTTCACAGCATCTGTGTACCATGATTGACTCACATCTGAGAAAGGGTGACCTTCATGGGTTTCCGGAAATTCATACAATCGCTGCAGCACCACGGCCATCTCCGCTCGTGTCAATGTAGCTGAAGGTTTGAACTTATGATCTCCTGTACCTTTGAACAGCCCTTCATCTACGGCTGCGGCAATTTCCTCATAATAGGCATAATCTTTTGAGACATCCTCAAAGCCGGGATCCGGTCGATCGCCAATGGTTGTGTTATTTGCTCTGGTTATTAACAGAACGGCCTGCCACCGGGTTAACGGATCGCCGACCCCGAATTTTCCGCCAGGGATTCCATTGATGATGTTCCGGTTGTACAAATACTCAATATGCTCCTTTGCATAATAATCATCACTCACATCACTGAAGGAAAAGGCGATGTACATAGAAGTTAAGAAACCTGTCTTTCCCTCTTCTGTCTTCACGGGATACCAAACAAAATGATTTTTACGATCTTCTACTTTCTCATAAACAAAGGGCCCGGTGATCTCTACTTTTTCACCTTCCTTAAGGACAGTGATGACATCGCTGTCTTTTGTCGTAGGGTCTTTCCTGAGCTTTGTAGCGGTGGTAACTTCCGCCTGGTACCCATCTTCTAAGTGATGACGGGTTTTTGTCAACGGAAGTTCAATATCGTAAGCCATGGTTTTGAATGTAATGTTATCGCTGCTTTCACGGTCGTACGCGAAATCACTCTTCTCAAACGGCAGGGACACAAGGTTTACTTTACTGAAATCTTCTATGTTTTGAAAAACCTGCTCCTGATAAGCATTGGCGTTATATTCTCCATCACGATCGATAGGACTGTTCACTGGTTTGATACCGTTATAGGCCATGACAGCAAAATACCAATGTTCGATGACGTTCCTTTCCATACCGTTTATGGTTGGCAGATCTTTTCGATCAAACATTTGATCAAGGATTTGAACTCCTGCCTCAATATTGTAGGGTAAGTCGTACTTCAGTCGTTTTTCATCCAATAAGGGCTTGTTGGTTACCTGCATCAGTCCAATGCCTCCATCTTCAGAGACGATCGGATCTCCCTTTTCATCAAAGTGTTTCCAATCTCCATTTTCCTTCTCAGCAACAGCTTTGACGATTTCAGGTGGGATCTCATACTTGAGAGCCGTTTCAGTCAATAAGCAGTTGACCGTTTGTAAGTCAGGGTTATCCTCGGGTAGATTTTCCAAATGACATCTCTCAGATATGGTCTCCGCTGCATGGGCTGAAAACATCGGAACAGTTAACAGTCCAGCGATCGTTATGACACTTGCCAGGATTTTTTTCATATGTATGGCGTCCCCTTTCTAGTATGTTCGCACCTACTAGAGTACCATAATATGGTTGGGGGTTAAATGAAGATAGTAGAATGCTAGCAAATAACTGGTATTTTAAGTATAATATGAGATGGATAGACTTACATATTTGTTACATCTTAGACTTTCGTAGGGGGTTACAATGGTATGAAGAAACAGGTGAGTGTTCGTATCGAAGAAAGCTTGAATCAGGAGATTGAGAAAAAAGCGAAAGAACTGGGAATCAGCAAGAGTGCTTTCATGTCCTTTTCCACACAATTTTTCTTAAGGCAATTGACTCATGCTGAGAGCTCGTCCGCCTCCAAACAGTTCAATATGTATGAATTGATTAAAACCAATTTAGAGAATCAATATAAGAATCATTCATAAAAAAAGAACCGTTTCCTTGAAGGGAGCGGTTCTTTTAATTATTGTGCCTTACATTTTAAAATTGATTATTTTTGTACCGGGTAAGCCTTCCATTTCGTCAAATCCAGCGTCTCTTTGTTTATACGATTTGCAGGAAAGATGAATGTCCAGGGTTTACTCGTATTCATCTTGACGTGAAGCGGCTTCAATTTGAAACCTCCCTCTGCCACGACTTCTCCGGAAGCATCTTCAAAACGGAGAGGCAGCTGCCGAAGCGTTATATCCTGTTCTGTCCCATTCCGGATCAAAAGAGTGACATGGAGATCATGATTTTCAGCTTGTCTGGCATCGAGGCCAAAGAAATTCACTTCTCCTGCTTTCGGAGTTTCCATGGAATCTACGAGTCTCTGAAGTTTTTGCACCTCTTCCAAGGGAAGGGTTTCCTTCCAGTGATCGGGTAGATCGAGCGTGTGTTTGGCGGGTTTCTTTTTCAACTCCAAAGCTAAACGCCACCCGTGAACAGGAAGTTTATTTTCCGTTTGAACGGTGGAAGGAGGGAATAAAAAGGTCCAGGGCCGACTGGACTTCCCAGGGACAGTTCCTACTGCATTCAAATCGAAAGTTTTACGGGCGATCACTCCTCCCTGTTTATCAAGGACAAGTATAGCCGCGGGTTTCATTTGAATGCCTTTGGGTAAGGAATTTCGAACGAAACCATCAACGATGATGCCACCATCTTTTTCTTGAATGTCCACTCCATACACGCTTACTTGATTCGGGCGTAATGGGGGAAGTTCTTGATTTAAGAAGCGGTACACATAGATCTCTTCTTCCGGGAGGCGCCATTCAGGGTGGATGGAAAGGTCGGTAAAGACTTCTTCATCCTCCTGGTTCAATGACTTTCCGTCCATGAAGTCTCCCACATGGACGGCTCCTTCGTCAAAGGGACCGTTTCCTTGTCTGTCTTTCTTTTTCAAGAAATTAAACATGTTTCTCTCCCTCCTTCGTTGTTCTCTTCTTCGGTGGACGGGACAACATGCCCATGAGGGTGACCATTTCCTTCTTTATCTGGTTAAAGTTATGTTGGAAAATGTCCAGGCCGTCTTTCTCATAAAGTCGGAGGGGGTCTTCCTGTTGGTATTGGCGGATCCCGATTCCTTCTTTCAATCGATTCATCATTTCTAAATGGCGGACCCAGTGTTGGTCAAGTGCATTCAACGCTTCCTGTTTCCATCGATGTTGAATGGCGGGATGGTCTTTAAACTTCCCTAATTCGTTCAAATAACGATCGACGATGGGCGAGAGTTTCTCTTTCAAATCATCCGTGTGTTCGTAAGTGATTTCTGAGAGTCCAGCCTCCTGGATAGGAGGAATGCCACGCTGCAGTTCTTCCTCCAAGTGCTGAAGCGGCCAATTTTCAGGGACGACGGTATCCGGACAGTAGCGGTCAATTTCGTGTTGCAGGTAATCTGAAACCATCGGGGAGACAAGGGTGATGATGTTCGTTTCCTTCAGAATTTGGTTTCGTAGCTCGTAGATCACTTTACGCTGGTCATTAATGACATCATCCAGTTTTAACGTGAACTCACGGATATTATAATTGCTGCCTTCACTAATTTTTTGGACCGTATCGATGAACTTGTGCAGGTCTTTATTCAATACCATGCCCTGATCGTCCGTTTTAACAGATTTAAGTTTACGATCCCGCTCCGTTTGGGAGAATCTTTCAATCATGTCATCCTCTAAAGAAATGATGAACTGAGATGACCCCGGGTCTCCTTGACGACCGGAACGGCCTTTCAACTGGTTATCGATTCTTCTGGATTCATGACGTTCCGTTCCAATGACGTGAAGACCGCCGAGCTCCTGTACACCTTCACCGAGCATGATATCCGTTCCGCGCCCTGCCATATTCGTAGCAATCGTAATCGTCCCTTTTTGACCGGCAAGTGATATGAGACGCACTTCCTGTTCGATGCTTTTGGCATTCAGTAATTCATAAGAAAGGCCAGCCTTCCCCAAATACTCTGCCGCTTTGTCTGATTGGAGGATGGAGGAGGTCCCGATGAGAATCGGCTGTCCTGTCTCGTGAACCGCTTTTACTTCCCGGACGAGTTCTTCATATTTTTGTTCCTTGGTAAGAAACACTTTATCCGGACGATCCTCCCGTACCACCGGCTGGTTGGTCGGAACTTGGATCACATCCATTCCATAGACGGTCTGGAATTCTTTTTCTTCCGTTTTTGCTGTTCCTGTCATCCCGGCCAATGTCGGATACATGCGGAAATAATTTTGAATGGTAATCGAAGCTTGTGGTTTATTTTCCTGAGTGATGTCCAGCCCTTCTTTAGCTTCTAAAGCCTGGTGGAGGCCATCGGACATCGTGCGTCCTTCCATTAAGCGGCCGGTGAACATATCGACAAGCTTTAACTGCTGATCATCGATGATATAATCGACATCTCTTTCGAACATGACGAGGGCTCGTACCGCCTGGATCATATAGTGATAGAGGGTTTGATGCTCGATATCGAATAAATTGTCGATGCCGAAAGCGCGTTCGATTCTGGTCATACCTTCTTCGGTCAAGGAGACACTCTTCGTCTCCCTATCATATTGATAGTGCTCCTCACGCTGGAAGGAACGGGCTAATCTCGCTGCCACTTTATGAAGGTTGGCGCTCGACTCCATCCGTCCTGCGATAACCAGGGGGGTTTTTGCTTCATCGACCAGTACGCTGTCAATTTCATCGACAATAGCGAAATGATAGGGACGCTGCACTTTCTGGCTCAGATCATTGACCATATGATCACGGAGGAAGTCAAAGCCGAATTCAGTCCCTATTCCATATGTGATGTCTGCTTCGTAAGCTTTTTTCTTTTCAGACTGGGAAAGTTCCGGGACATTCAGGCCAACCGTCAGTCCTAGAAATTCATGGAGCGGACCCATGGTTTCAAAGTCACGTTTTGCTAAATATTCATTAACGGTGATCACATGGACACCTTTCCCTTCCAATGCTCTTAAATAGCTGGGAAGAGTCGCGACTAGAGTTTTTCCTTCGCCTGTAGCCATTTCAGAAATATCGCCGTCGGTCAATACAAGTCCACCCACGAGCTGGACGTCAAAATGACGCAAGCCCAGCACACGTTTCGCGGCTTCACGGACAACAGCGAAAGCTTCCTCTCTTATATCAACCATTGATGTCCCATTATGTATCGCCTGCTTAAATTGTAAGGTCTTACACTTCAATTCATCATCCGAAAGATCTACCATTTGTTCTTCGTACTTATTGATGGACTGGACAGATGACTCATATTTCTTCCATTGACGTTCCTTCTTGGTGGGCATAATCTTTTTCATTGAATCTATCATCTATACAGACGCTCCTTGAAAAAATAGTCATTACTTCATATATTAGCATGTTCTAAGACTTTTTTTCTACATTCCTCCCGATCAAACTATTTTCAGTATCGAAATAATTCGTCGATTTCATTGATTTGTTAGAATAATTTGAATATAATTGAGGTTGTAAAATAATAGAAAGGAGAGGAGACTTTCGTAATCGATTAAAATAGAAAGAGGAGGAAACCTTTTGAATCTAAAGAAGAGCTTGATTTTGTTTTTTATTTTCCTTCTGGCCTTTTCAAACTCTGCCTTCGCAGCCAGTGGTCTTCCAAGCCATAAGAGTTTAGGAGAATCCAATGATGAGCGGGCAGAAAAAGGTACGGAAAGAGTATTTCAAACAGAAGAGCAGGAAAAAGAATTCGATCCTAATGAAGAAGTCCGAGTCATTGTAGAACTGGAAGATAAACCAACGATCTATTCCGCGCAAAGTTTAGGTAAGAGTTATCACGAACTATCTAATTCGAACAAACAGAAATTGAGAAAAGCTGCATTGGATGCCCAGGAACAGGTAAAAGCATCCATTCAAAGTGAATCCATTCCGATGGATTACAAAGAAAGCTTTACAACTGTAGTCAATGGTTTCAGTGGTACTGTGACATACAAATCTGTCGAAGTGATAGAACGCTTACCGAATGTTGGGAAAGTACATATCACAAATGAATACGAACGTCCGACAGAGCAGCCGGAAATGCTTTACAGTAAAGAACTGGTGAATGCTCAAAAGACGTGGCAGGAGTATGGCTATAAAGGGGAAGGTATGACGGTCGGTGTCATTGATACAGGAATTGATCCTGAACATCAGGACATGGTCCTAAGTGAAGGTACAGACCCTGAAATCAGCCCTTCTGATGTCGAGACACTGACGGATTCAGGCGAGCTTGATGGGAAGTACTTCACAGAGAAAGTCCCTTATGGGTATAACTATGCCGATGAGAATAACGAAGTATTGGACATCGGGCCGGATGCAAGCATGCACGGAATGCACGTTTCCGGAACAGTCGGTGCCAATGGAGACGAAGATAATGGCGGCATTAAAGGGGTCGCACCAGAAGCTCAGATTCTTGGGTTGAAAGTATTTGGTAATGATCCTGAAATGCCATCAACATATGGAGACATCTACGTAAAAGCTATTGATGATGCCATCCTTCTCGGAGCAGATGTCATCAATATGAGTCTCGGCTCTACAGCAAGCTTTGTAGATGAAGAAGATCCTGAACAGAAAGCGATTGCAAGAGCTGTGGACAATGGCGTCATGATGGCCATTTCAGCAGGAAACTCTGCCAAATTCGGTGCAGGTTTCGATAGCCCGCTTGCTTCCAACCCTGACATCGGTCTTGTTGGTGCACCGGGATTATCCACAGACTCCCTGCAGGTAGCATCATTCGAAAATAAATATTTGATGCTTGATGGAATGAACACGAAGATTAATGGAGAAGAAGGAACACCGATTCCTTTCCTTTCAGCCAGTGATGTACATCCTGATTCTCTCGAAGAAGGATATCACGAACTGGTCTATGCTGGTTTAGGAAGAACGCCTGGTGATTCTGATGCATCACCGGAAGCGAATGATTTTGAAGATGTCGATGTCGAAGGTAAAATCGCGCTGATTCAGCGTGGAGAGTCTACCTTTGTCAGTAAAACACTTAACGCTCAAGAACGCGGAGCCAAAGGTGTCATTATTTTCAATAACGTTTCCGGATATATCAGTATGGCTTCCAGCGGAGAAATCAATATTCCGCAATTGTCCATTATGAAAGACCTGGGTCAGAATTTGAGGGACGAATTATTAGACGGAAGTACAGTGGAAGTTGCTTTTGGAGGCGAAGAAGTCCAGTCGCTTAACCCAGACTTCGGAAATTTGTCTTCCTTTACATCCTGGGGGGTAACACCGAACCTTGATTTCAAACCTGAAATCACGGCACCTGGTGGCAATATTCTATCTACCCTTCAAGACGATGAATATGGATTGATGAGTGGGACTTCCATGGCAGCTCCACACGTTGCCGGTGGGTCAGCTCTAGTCATGCAGCGAATCAACGATGAATTTGAACTGGCTGGTGAAGACCGTGTCGAAATGGCGAAGAATATCATGATGAACACATCTGTTCCGCAGATGGATACCGGTCAATTCAACGACGCCTATAATTTCGGTCTGCCATTCTCTCCAAGAAGACAGGGAGCAGGATTGATGGACTTGCATGCGGCTATGCAGACTCCTGCCATTGTGACGGAGAAAGAAACCGAACTTGGAAAGGTCGCCCTTAAAGAAATCAATGATGAAGCTTCCTTTACATTGACAGTCGAGAACTTCAGTGATGAAGGAGCGACTTATAATGTAGAGAGCACTGTACAGACAGACCTTATTGTCGAAGGCAGAAGCCGAGAAGAAGCACAGGGTATTTATAAAGAAGGAACAATCAGTGAAGAGGCACCATTTACTGGGGAATATCCGATTGAAGTTTCCTCGAAAAATGGACGTCAGGTCAATGATGATTACCAAGTGTTCGTTCCTGCCGGCTCTTCCATTGACATCAATGTACAGATTGATCTTGAAAACACAGTCGATTGGGCTTACAACATGCCGCTCGAAGAAATCTTTGAAAATGGTTATTTCGTGGAAGGATTCGTTAAATTGGTCGACCCGGCGGATGTCAATCCTACATTGAACGTTCCATATGTCGGATTCAATGGCGATTGGGACGAAGCACCAATTGTGGATGATACCATTTACGAAACAGAAGGAGAATCCTTCTATGGTCAAACAGGTCTATTAACACCATTCGGGGCAGAATTGTTTTATCTAGGGGTCGATCCACTCCTTGGTGAAGAAGATGCCTTAACTGGTTCTGAACTTCATATCGGTTTCTCTCCAGATGGAGATCAGATGGCAGATACGGTCATGCCGATTCTATCATTCTTAAGAAACGCGAAAGAAGTTGAGTTCAATATTCTGGATGAAGATAAGAACGAACTTCGTACCCTGCGTACGGAAGATGAAGTGCGAAAGAATTACTTTGACGGAGGAGCAGGTCCTTCCTATAATATATATGACCAGGCCGCATGGGATGGAAAAGTGGACGGTGAAGTTGTAGAAGATGGCCTGTATTACTATGAAATTAAATCTGTTGTTGATTATCCAGATGCTGATTGGCAGTCTAAAGTAATTCCGGTGCGCGTGGATACAAAAACTCCAGAACTTAATGTCGACTACGACAGCGAAACGAATGAAGTGATATGGGAAGCAACCGATCAAGGTGCCGGCCTCTCTCACTTTGAAATTCTGGTTAACGGAAACAGCGTTACGGAAGAACCACTATCTGCAAATACGGAGTCCTTCGAGCTTGATACAGAAGAAGTGGAAAATGTGAGAGTAGTCGCTCACGATTATGCAGGGAACAGTACAACGGAAAGTGCCCTGGAAGTGGACGATGATACGATTCCTTATGTGACAGCGTTGACTCCATTGGCTCTTGAATTCCAGACGGATCGTGCTGTGCCGGTGATTGGTTATGTTACCGATGACTCTGAAGTGGAAAGCCTTACTGTCAATGGAAAAGAAGTCAAACTGACCTGGAACTCCGCTGAGAAGCGTTTTGATTTCAATACGACCGTAGAATTCAAGTCAGATGGTCTGAAAGAGATTGAATTCGTGGCTGTGGATGATAGCGGAAATGATATTTCATTCATGCGTCGTTTCCTTCTTGATTCTACAAGTCCTGAACTTACCGTTGAGGGGCCGCATATTACAAGTGAAAGCGAAATTGACCTGCATGCGAATATGAAAGATAACGATGATTCTCTCAGACTTTATATGGATGGAAATGAAGTGTATGCTCAAGGGAATAAAACACCTTACAGCATGAAGTCTACAGAGAAAGATTATACGCATACGGTTCAATTGGAAGAAGGCAAGAATACTTTCCAAGTGAAAGTGGAAGATGCTGCTGGTAACATGACGGAACAAACCGTTACGGTCTACCACAGCGACGATGAACCGAAAAACTTCAATGATATCAGCGATGGATACTGGGGCAAAGAAGCGATCCAGAAACTGAATGTAGCAGGTATCATCAATGGTTACCCGGACGGTGATTTCGGAATCAATGATCCGATCACCCGTCGCCAGGCTGCTCAAATGATCGTCCGTGCTTTCGATCTGGATACATCGAACGTTGAGAATCCAGGTTTGAAGGATGTAGATGAGGATGATCGTGCTTATGGTGAAATTGCAGCTATTGCTAATGCCGGCATTATGGTAGGTTCTGATGAAGGCGAATTTATGCCTGATAAGACCCTGACCCGTGCTGAAATGGCGAAAATCGTAGTCGAAGCGTATGATCTTGAAGGTAAGACTTCGAAACGCTTCAAGGATGTTTCCCCGTCAAGCTGGGCAGCACCTTACATCAACACACTATCAGCGAATGAAATCACCACTGGTTATCCAGATGGCACGTTCAAACCTAGTAATGAGACAAGACGATCAGAGTTCGCCATGTTCTTAGCTAGAGCAGAAGATGATCGTTTCAAAGAATAAGAGATAACAAGAAAAAGGACCATTCTTCCGAGGAATGGTCCTTTTTTTTGTGTCTTTACCCATTCATTTTGTGACAATCAGGTAAAGAAGTACTGGAAAATTTACGAAATGAGTCGATTTATCCTCTTTATTAGCGAATAAAAGATAGTATAATAGATATGGATGTACAGAAGTACGTAAAATAAAGGAGGAGCATAATCGAACATGTCGAAAAAATGGTTATATGGTAGTCTTGGGTTTCTGATGTTTGTTGTTGCCGTACTCATGCCGCAGGGGAAAGCATTTGCGATGCATGACATACCTGGTAAATATGAAACGGAAATCAATTATTTAGTGGATCGAGGAATTATTAAGGGATATCCGAGTGGGGATTTTATGCCGCACGATGAAGTAACAAGAGAGCAGGCGGCTACAATGGTAGGAAGAGCCTTAGGGTTAAATGGAAATCAAAGGCAGACCGTTTTCTCGGAAGTGGATGCCCATTCTTATGCATCAGGATACATACAGTCAGCTTATGAAAAAGGAATCATTACAGGATACCCCGATGGAACATTCAAGCCGAAAAAGACGATGACACGCGGAGAGATGGCTTATCTGATCTCTAAAGCTTTTTCACTTAAAGATCAAAGCCCTGTTTCTTATAAGGATGTCGATGGTGCAGGATCTCAATACGAAGCGATCAATAAAATATCGACAGCAGGGATTGCCAATGGGTACAGTGATGGTACATTCAGACCTGCGAAATCGATTACTAGAACCGAATACTCTCTACTCGTTGCACGCGGAATGAATGATGATTACAGAGTCTCTCAAGACGACTCTACGATTGAAGAACGTGTCGTTACGACAAGTGTCCTGAACGTACGTTCAGGTCCGGGCACTTCATATTCCCGTGTCGGCCAGCTTACCAGAGGAACGACAGTCAAGGTCCACCAGGTGGATGGAAAGTGGCTGAAAATCTCGACAGGCAGTTTGAATGGTTATGTACATGGTGATTATACAGCCCGTAAGTCAAATGGTAACAGAGTCATCGCTATTGATGCCGGTCATGGCGGCCCCGATGGTGGAGCTGCATATAACGGACTTGTTGAAAAAGAGATTAATTTGAATGTTAGTAAACGGATTAGAGATTACTTGGAAAATGCCGGCGTAGAAGTTGTGATGACAAGGGAAGATGATACGTTCATCGCACTTGATAAACGAAACAGTTATGCCGTAGATCAGGGAGCTGATGCGTTCGTCAGCATCCATTCCAATGCATTCAGTGATCCGAGCGCTAATGGGTCGGAAACCTACTATTCCTCCCAAAGCCAAAGAGTGACAGATAGTAAACAGCTCGCTACATTTATACAGAACCGCTTATATAAAGCGATCGACACCAGCAATCGTGGTGTGAAAGACATTCCTTACCGAGTGATTAGAAGTACACCTATTCCTTCTACACTCGTTGAACTAGGCTTTACAACAAACCCTTCCGACGCTTCCAAGCTTGGCTCCAGCTACTGGAGAGATAGAGCAGCGAAGGCAATTTCCGAAGGGATCATGGATTATTACGAATGGAAAGAGAGTTAACATAAAAAAGGGAAGGCGAGTGCTTACAGTACCGACTTCCCTTTTTTATATTCATCTAAACGTTTGGATCTCTAGATGCCCGTTTCTCTTATTACTGGAACTATATAGGAATTGTGAAGGGATGATGAGTTTCTTCTATTATATAGGTGTATCGTTGAAATTCTTTCTTCCATTAAAAAAGGTTCACAGCTTATATAAGCTGTGAACCTTTTTTAATTAATAGAGTGCGCGGTACAAGAATACTGTGAATTCACTTCTTGATGCTTCTTTTGTAGGCTTGAAACTGTTGTCCGGATAACCGTGGGTCACACCGGAAGCAGCAAGACTTTGGATGTCATCGTATGCCCAGTGCTGGCTGCTGACATCATTGAAGTTTGAAGTCGTACCGTTCAAATCGAAAACTTTGTTGAATAAAGCAGCGATCTCTTCACGTGTAATATCTGAATCCGGACCGAAAGTGCCATTCTCATATCCAGTGATATAGCCTTTCTTCGCTAGAGCGTTGATGTGACCGGAAGCCCAGTGGGAAGAAGGAACATCAGAGAATTGCTGATCGCTTGAAGGGCTGATGCCAAGTGCCGTTGTTAACATCTTCGCAACGGAACCACGAGTAATTTGATCTGTCGGCATGAATGAACCATTGTAACCTTCGATGATCCCTTCATCGCTCATATGCTCGATGTGATCCGCTGCCCAGTAGTTAACAGGCACATCACTGTATTGATCAAGGGTTTCAGGTTTTGTTTCTGCAACTTCTACAGGCTCGTCATCGATGACACGTTTTGCACCTGCATAGTTACGGCCCCAGTAACCGCTAAGAGAAGCAACTTCAATATCATCGCCAGGATTTTCAGCTGAAATCATCTTGTTGTTCCCTATGTATATTCCTACATGCCAGATCGGGCTGCCGAAGAAAACGAGGTCCCCTTTCTGCAAGTCCGAACGTTTGACGTATTCGCCTTGATGGTACTGTGAACGAGAAGTTCGGTTAAGGTCGATTCCTGCTTTTCCGAAAACATACTGTACAAATCCGGAGCAATCAAATCCACTTGGTGAAGTTCCCCCGTAAACATATGGTGAACCAGAATACTGATAGGCAATATCTACTACTTGGTCCCGAACCTTTTGGTTGGCAAAAGCGTTAGGTGTAAATAGTAGAAAGATCGTGGCGAATGCGACAAGTGACGTCAAGACTTTTCTCATTTTAGTAATACTCCCCTTGTGTTTTTTTATGTAACCTCTTAATCCTTTACAAGCGTAACACAACAATATTCGTCATAGTTTTACAGTTGTGTAACATTTAGGTTTCATAGGTTTTACTGTTGATTTGAGCGGGAATATAGAGCGATTTATTTAGTGATCCAGCTTCATTTCATAGGGGAGGAGCTTTAAGTAATATAGGTTTTTCATCTTAGATGGGGCTGTTCATGTAAGGATGCAAGAGGAAAAATGAGTGAGCCTTCAGATGGTATTACACCAGTTTTACGACTATGACTTGATGTCAAAAATCGACTTCTTTCTTCTATATAATTATGAAGCAACATAGAATAGAAAAATGAAGAAAAAGGTCTTTTTCTATGTAATAGTTTCACAATAGAACTAAAATTCGAGGTCCCCTTATAAATAAACAGGAGTGAAAAAACGATTTGAAATACTCTGAATGAAATTAGTATTTATATAACTTTTCCATATATTCACTTTGATATGTATCTTTACACTCACTTAAGTATATAAGCTACTAGGATAATAGACGGTATTTCATGGATTTCTCTACAACCTGGAAGAAAGCCACCCGATAATACTGTTTAGAAAGATTCATAGGTTATGTAAAAAAATAGTTAAATATTCAAGAATTCAAGGTCGATAGGAAGATGACATATGCTATAATGTCGATATCTGTTTTATTTGACAAACAACAGGAGGTTTATCCATGGAAGAAACGATTTCCTTGAAAGAAATTTTCGAGGTGTTGAAAAAAAGAATAGGTCTTATTATCGGTTTAGCCGTTTTGGCTGCAGCTATAAGTGCGGCATACACCTTTTTCTTAGTTACACCTACGTACCAGGCATCATCACAATTCATTGTCAGCCAGTCACAGGATCAACAACAGAATACTCCCTACGATATTAATGACATTCGTACAAATGTGGAATTAATCAATACATATAATGACGTCATTAAAAGTCCTCGTATTCTTGATCTTGTCGTTGATGAAACCGGAGTGGATTATTCATCAGCTTTACTTGCAGAGAAGCTGCAAGTATCAAGTTCGGATCAATCCCAGGTAGTAAGTGTGACAGCTACAGACAGCGATGCGACACTGGCAGCTGAGCTGACGAATACGACTGTAAGAGTATTTAAGGAAGAAGTCCCTCAATTAATGAATGTCGATAATGTCAATGTTCTATCCAGTGCTGAAATAGGCCCGGATCCTTCTCCAGTGAGTCCGAATCCAGCCTTAAACATTGCGATTGCCCTGGTTGTCGGGCTTATGCTGGGTGTAGGAATTGCTTTCTTGCTGGAGTATTTAGATAACACGATCAAAAGTGAAGATGACATTGAAGAGAACCTTGGTTTACCTGTACTAGGCGTCGTGTCAACTATTACCGCAGATGACCTGCCAGCGCCAGGCCGGTCCAGAAAAGAGTCGAACGTTACAGAAATGAGGGGTGAGTCTGTTGGTACGTAAGAAGAAACAAATGGTTAATACAAGAGGCAGAAATATCATTGCCAATGAAAACCCAAAATCACCTATCGCTGAACAGTTCCGTACCATCCGTACCAACTTGCAATTTACAACCGTTGATCATGAATTGGAAACGATGTTGGTTACATCGGCAAGCCCTTCGGAAGGGAAGTCGATCACAACGGCTAACACGGCGGTCGTCTTTGCCCAGCAAGGGAAGAAGACGCTTTTGATTGACGCTGACCTGAGGAAGCCGACCGTCCATTATACGTTCAGAGTTTCCAATACGAGTGGATTGAGCAATTACCTGGTGGGGAAAGAGAAAGTCACTGCATTAGCCCGGGAAACCGATGTCGAAAACCTGGATGTCATTACGTGTGGCCCTATCCCACCGAACCCATCTGAATTGCTTGGTTCAAAGAAAATGCAGCAATTCATAGAGGAAGCCAAACAGACGTACGATATGATCATCTTCGATACGCCACCCGTCCTTGCGGTGACAGATTCCCAGGTGTTAGCGAGCTTTGTTGATGGTGTACTGCTCGTCACACGAAGCAAACAGACAGAGAAGGAAGCAGCAGTTAAAGCTAAAGAACAATTGGACCAGGCAAAGGCTAACATTTTAGGTGTCGTGCTGAATGATCAGGATGTTAAATCCAGCAATTATTACTATTATTATGGCCATTAAAGGGAGAGCTGCGGCTCTTCTTTTTGTTTAAAAACCTACAAAAAGAAACATGGATTTGTGATATTTTTTAAAAACTCGTAAATATTTGCAAAATATTTATCCAAGCTATTCAAATAGTTGTCTATTATTGGTATAATCACAATTATAACTTTTCATGTTATTATTAATTATTCCAGATAGATAAATGAGGGGAGTAGGTCTTTTGATTGATATTCACAGTCACATCCTACCAGGTGTCGATGATGGGGCCCAAACCATCGAAGAAAGCATTGAAATGGCAGAAGCGGCGATAGCAGATGGCATTACACACATTGTAGCCACCCCGCATCACCAGAACGGGGCGTATGACAATTACAAGAATGATATTAAGATTCAGGTTGCCGAGCTCAACCGAACTTTCCAGGAACGAGGCATAGATCTTCAAGTGCTTCCTGGACAGGAAACGAGAGTTTTTGGTGAGATGGTCGAAGCATTAAGCTCGAACGAGATTCTACCTATTAATGACGATACCAACTATTTGTTTGTAGAATTTCCATCGAATTCTGTCCCGCGATTTGCCTCTCAACTGTTTTTTGATCTGCAAGTGGAAGGGTATCAGCCAATCATCGTTCATCCTGAACGAAATAAGGCTATCATAGAGAATCCTGATCTGCTCTATTCTTTTGTGAAAAAAGGGGCTTTTGTACAGCTGACATCCGCCAGTGTCTGTGGGAAGTTTGGGAAGAAGATTAAGAAGTTCTCTGAGCAGCTTCTTGAAGCAAACCTAGCCCATTTGATCGCCAATGATGCTCATAATACAAGTTCACGAGGTTTTTGCCTGACAGAAGCTTATAGTGAAATAAGGAGCAATTATGGACTGGATATGGTATACCTGCTTTCTGAAAATGCTGAAGATGTCATCGCAGGCCGCGTAATGCAGGCAGAACCACCCGAACATATTAAAAAGAAAAAAATATTCGGATTGTTTGGCAGGTAAACAAATAAAAGTGATTTTGGCATTCTTCGCAAAATCACTTTTATTTTAACAATAAACGCCATGTGAAAACGCTTTATAACATCCACTTACAAAAAATATAAAAAAGTTGTAAATTCTCGCAAAAATTCCCTTCCACAGTTACTAACTTACTGATACAATACATATGTTACAAAAAAGTTACAATGAAATGTTAATCATATCCAACTAAAGTGAATAAAGGTCGTGAAATGCAATTGAAAGAGAAAAAATTACCAAAGTCCGCGATGAAAACCATACGTTACATCAAGTATGAAGCTCCGGATGAAAAACTGTCTCTAATAGAAAGAGAAATAGGTAACGCTTTGAAACAACGAAAGATATTACGTGTGAAAAAGGAGGGTTCCTGTTGACCACGGCTTATAAAAGAAGACTCCTATTATTAATCTTAATCGATTCCTTTATCGTATTTTTCTCCGTCTATATGTCCCACTTCTTTTTAAACCCTTACGTTGCTGTTTTCGATCAAGTCATGATTGTTCTATCAGCCACCTTATTAATCAGCCATCATTTTATTTCCAGTATTACAGGTATGTATAAGAAAAAGTGGCGTTATGCCAGCACAGAAGAATTAATTGGTATTATCGGTGTGGTCACGCTATCGATTCTATCGGCCGTACTTGTCCAATGGTTAGCGTTTGGAAACGTATATGAACGTGCCTTAACGATTACATGGATGCTACATATTTTACTCATCGGTGGAGTTCGTTTCGCCTGGCAATATTATAAAACTTATGGAATAACACTGACCCCTAAATTAAGAAAAGCTAAAATCGTCAACTTAGACCCTGACCACCAACGCACTCTAATTGTAGGAGCAGGGGCTGCAGGAAGAATGCTGGCCCGGCAAATGAATAGCTCCCAAGAATTCAAGGGGGAAGTGATTGGTTTTGTCGATGATGATGCAACCATGCACCATCTGACGATTGCAGGACTTCCTGTCCTTGGAAGAACAGATGAAATTGAACATCTAGCTAATAAGCACTATATCAATCATATCGTCATGGCGATGCCATCTGTTAAGCAGGAAACGATAAAAAAACTCATACAAATATCAAAAAAATCTGTTAAAAATGTCCAGACACTGCCCATGATTGAGGATATCGCCTTGGGTAATGTGTCAGTGAACCAAATTAGAGACGTACAGATTGAAGACCTTCTCGGCCGTGAGCCAGTCGAACTTGACATCGATTCCATCGAATCCGAAGTCAAAGGACGTACGGTCATGGTTACAGGCGCGGGTGGAAGCATCGGTTCAGAAATCTGCCGGCAGCTCGTCAAGTTCGGTCCGGAGCGACTCATTTTACTGGGGCACGGTGAAAACAGCATTTATACGATTCATATGGAATTAAAACAATACAACATCGATGCAGAACTTGTGACTGTTATTGCCGATGTTCAGGACAGAGAGCGCATTTTCCAAGTTGTACAGGATTATGCTCCATCCTACATTTATCACGCAGCTGCTCACAAACACGTGCCATTAATGGAAGCGAACCCGAAAGAAGCAGTTAAGAACAATGTCATCGGTACGAAAAACGTTGCCGAAGCTGCACACCATGCAGGGGTGAAAGCCTTTGTGCTCGTTTCTACGGACAAAGCGGTCAACCCGCCTAACGTGATGGGGTCTACAAAACGTATTGCAGAAATGATCGTGCAAAACCTTGGGCGACAAAGCCAGACAAAGTTTGTGGCTGTCCGGTTCGGTAACGTACTTGGAAGCCGTGGTAGTGTTATTCCACTATTTAAGAAGCAGATTGCTGCAGGTGGGCCGGTTACAGTTACTCACCCGGATATGACGCGTTATTTTATGACGATTCCGGAAGCTTCGAGATTGGTCTTACAAGCCGGGGCTCTTGCTCGTGGTGGAGAAGTGTTTGTGCTTGATATGGGTGAACCGGTGAAGATTGTTGATCTTGCGAAGAACTTGATTCATCTGTCTGGTTTTACAGAAGAGCAGATTCCGATTCAGTTTAATGGGATTCGTCCTGGGGAGAAGATGTATGAGGAGCTTCTGAGTGATAAGGAAGTGAATAAGAAGCCGGTGTTTCCGAAGATTTTTATTGGGAAGACGGTGGAGTTTGATTATGAGTTAGTGGAATATTTAGTAGAGCATTATGCGGAGTCTAACGTTGAAGACTTGAAGGAGTATGCCATTGATTTAGCTAATAATAAATTGCCACATCAAAAATTTCTTGAAGAAGTTCTTTAATCACCATTAGATTCATAATGAAGTCAGTTTCGGCTTCATTTTGTATGTAAGTAATGTACCTTTCGATTATGTTAGAAATTATATAGGAGATGGAATGATGTACTTTAACTTTAAGAAGGTTGCGGATATTACAGTGGCAAGTATTATACTTATTTTAATATCTCCCCTTTTTCTACTAGTATGCTTGTGGATAAAGCTAGACTCAAAAGGGCCTATCTTGTTTAAACAAAAGAGGGTTGGAATAAACAAACAATACTTCAATATTTATAAGTTTAGGACTATGAGAATTGATACACCCAAAGATACGCCCACACACTTGTTAGAAGATCCTGAAACATATATTACTAAGGTAGGTAGTTTCTTAAGGAAGACAAGTTTGGATGAGTTACCACAGTTGCTAAATATAATAAAAGGCGAAATGAGTATTATTGGTCCTCGACCTGCCCTTTGGAATCAGACTGACTTAATTAATGAAAGGGACAAGTATGGGGCAAATGATATTTATCCTGGCCTTACAGGTTGGGCGCAAATCAATGGTAGAGACGAACTACCAATTGAAAAGAAATCTATGCTAGACGGGGACTATGTAAAAAGCATATCACTCGGATTCGATTTGAAAATATTCTTAAAAACGATTACTAGTGTAATAACGAGCAATGGGGTTAAAGAGGGAAAAAAATAAACACTTTAGGAGCGGTGAAGTTGCTTTTAGTTACAGGTATTACGGGTCATAGTGGAAGGTATTTCTTAGATGAATTAATTAGTAATAACTACGGAGGGAAAATCAGGTGTACTGTAAGACCTGGAAGTAACCTGAAAAAATTAAAGGACTCCGGGCTAGATATAGAAACGGTTACCGGTGATCTGAACGATAAAGAATTTATTAAAAAGTGTACAGAAGATGTAAAAACTATTGTGCATATTTATAACATTCATCACTCGGTAGATATGTTGAAGGCTGCTAAAGCAAATGGTGTTGAGAATGTCATACTAATCCATACTACTGGCATTTATTCAAATTATAAGATGGCTTCGGAAGAGTATATTGAGATTGAGCAAAAAGTAAAAGAAATCTCAAAAAACAGCAAAGTTGCTGTGACCATACTTAGACCCTCTATGATTTATGGAGATCTTTGTGACCATAACATGAGTAGCTTTATTAGATGGATAGATAGATTCCCAGTATTCCCTTTGATTAATAATGGAAAAGCTCTTATCCAGCCAGTCAATGCAAGAGATTTAGGAAGGGCCTATTATCAGGTTATGCAAAATCTTACTATTACCGCTAATAAAGAGTATGACTTGACAGGAGAAGCACCCATTTCTCTAAAGGATTCTCTAAATAAAATTGCTGTGGAATTAAAAACAAAAACCCTCTTTGTTCCAGTTCCGATGAAAGTATCATTATATTTAGCTAAATTTTTAAAACTGTTCACAGCTGGGAAACTAAATGTAGTTGAAAAGATATTAAGAATGGGAGAAAATCGATCGTACTCCCATGAAAAGGCTTCTGCCGATTTCGGCTATAATCCTATGTCTTTTAGTAACGGCATATCCACTGAAGTAGAACAATACAAAAAAATGAAAGTTTAAAAGGTAGGACAATTATATGAAGGTAATGGTGTTATCAAGTTATGCCCCCACACTTTTTTATTTTCGTGAAGATATGATGAATTCAATGAAGGAAGCTGGCCATGAGGTAGTGGCAGTTGCTCCAGAGAGTGAAGAAGAGTGGAAAGGGGAATTTTCTAAAAAGGGTATAAGTTACAGGTCAATTAGAGGCTTAGAAAGAACCGGTACTAATCCAATCACAGATATTAAAGGGTTAGCATCTATCATAAAAGTGATTAAGCTAGAAAAGCCAGATAAAATTTTCTCCTATCAGGCCAAAACTGTTATTTATGGGAGTGTAGCTGCGAAACTCACTGGTGTTAAAGGAATTTATGCAATGATGGGCGGCTTAGGCTCTGTTATGCGTAGTGAAAAAGTAAATATTGTGGGAAAAATTCTTCGCCTACAGTATAAAATTGCTTTCAATTTTTGTGATAGTGTATTCTTTCAAAATGAAGATGATGTTCAAGTTTGCATAGACGCAAACTTGGTTAATCGAAGTAAAGTTGTTAAAGTAAATGGGTCTGGTGTTAATTTAGAAAAATTCCCGAAGTTTCCTTTACCCCAAAAGAAAAAATTTTTACTAATAGCGAGAATTATAAAGGACAAGGGGATATTAGAATACTTAGAAGCTGCAAAAATAGTTAAAGCTAGGTATCCAGATGTGAAATTTCAATTATTAGGTTATTTTGATACGAATCCAACAGCCATTAGCCCTGAAGTTATTGAGGATTATGAAAAGGCTGGAATAGTTGATTATTTAGGGAAAACAAACGATGTAGCTCCTTTCTTAAAAGAATGCTATACATATGTCTTACCTTCGTATCACGAAGGTACTCCTAAGAGTGTACTCGAAGCTATGGCTACAGGTAGGCCGATCATTACTACTGACGTTCCGGGGTGCAGAGAAACGGTAGTACATGGAGAAAATGGTTTGTTAATCCCAGCAAAAAATCATGACCAACTAGCTAAAGCTATGATGAGAATTTTAGATAATGAAACGGAAACTAAAAGAATGGCAAATGCTAGTCATAAAATTTGTGAAGAAAAGTTTGATGTAGCAAAAGTGAATGGAAAAATATTAAAGGAAATGTGCTTAGTTTAAGCCAGGAAGGAAATCATTTATGAAAAAAGTATTAGTATCAGGAGCTGCAGGCTTTATTGGTTTTCATGTCTCTATGAGATTGTTAAAAGAAGGCTTTCAAGTAATAGGTATCGACAATCTAAATGAGTACTACGAAGTAACACTTAAAGAAGACCGATTAAGTCAAATACAAGATAAAGACCAATTCACCTTTTACAAAGTCAATTTAGAAGACCGGAATAGAGTGGAATCTATTTTCAATGATGTGAAACCGAATATAGTTATAAACTTAGCCGCTCAAGCAGGGGTACGGTATAGTTTGGAAAATCCACATGCTTACATCGATGCAAATATTGTCGGCTTCACAAATATCTTAGAGGGTTGTAGACATAATGGTGTTGATCACCTTATATATGCATCATCTAGTTCGGTTTATGGGGCCAATACAAAACTTCCTTTCTCAGTGCATGATAATGTTGATCACCCAATCAGTTTATATGCAGCTACTAAAAAAGCAAATGAATTAATGGCTCATACATACAGTCATTTGTACAACTTACCTACTACAGGCTTAAGGTTCTTTACTGTTTATGGTCCTTGGGGAAGACCAGATATGGCTTTATTCTTGTTTACCAAAGCAATTATTAATAATGAACCAATAAATGTCTTCAATAATGGAAATATGATGCGTGATTTCACTTATGTAGATGATATTGTTGAAAGCATTTTTAGACTCACTAAACAGGAAGCTAAGCCAAACACAAGCTGGGATGGTCAAAAACCAGACCCTGGTACGAGTTATGCTCCATATGAAGTATATAATATCGGAAACAATAATCCTGTGAAACTAATGGACTTCATATATGCAATCGAAAATAAGCTAGGAATGGAAGCCAGGAAGAATTACCTTCCACTACAAGCCGGAGATGTACCTCAAACCTATGCCGATGTAGAGGATCTATTCGAGAAGGTGAACTTCCGACCTGAGACATCCATCCAAGACGGTGTCAATAATTTTGTGGATTGGTATCTTAGTTATTACAAAGTAAAATAAGAATATTTGTTTGGAGGATTAAATGATGAATCGAAAAATTGCAGTAGTAGGTTTAGGATACGTAGGATTACCAGTAGCGGTTGCGTTCGGGAAGACTCATAAAGTAGTAGGCTTTGATGTTAGTGAACATAGAATACATACTTTAAGAGACGGAATCGACTTTACAGATGAAGTAGAAGAGAACGATCTAAAAGAAGCTGATATTGATTTCACGACAGACCCTAAATCTCTCAATCAAGTTGATTTTATTATTGTGGCTGTCCCAACACCAATTAATGAAAATAAACAACCTGAATTAACACCGATGATTAAAGCGACAGAAACAATTGCAACAAATATGCAAAAAGGAACAGTAGTTGTATATGAATCTACAGTCTATCCGGGTGTGACTGAAGAAATATGTGTTCCAACCCTCGAAAAGTTCTCTAGAATGAAACAAGGTGAAGATTTCCATGTGGGATATTCACCTGAACGTATCAATCCAGGAGATAGGGAGCATACCTTCACTAAGATTACAAAGGTCATCTCAGGTGAAAATGAAGAAGTTACAGATATTATAGAAGAAGTCTATGGTTCAGTAGTAGAGGCTGGAGTTTACCGAGCTTCTTCAATTAAAGTGGCGGAAGCTGCTAAAGTTATTGAAAATACACAACGTGACTTAAATATTGCTTTAATGAATGAGCTTGCTGTTATTTTTGACAAGCTTGATATAGATACAGATGAGGTTTTAAAAGCTGCAGGGACTAAATGGAATTTCTTGCCATTCTCACCGGGATTAGTTGGTGGGCACTGTATAGGGGTCGATCCGTATTATTTAACTTATAAGGCGAATTCAGTAGGCTATCATCCAGAAGTAATTTTGGCTGGAAGAAGGATTAACGATAATATGGGCAAGTTTGTAGCTACCTCACTCATTAAAGAAATGATAAATAAGAATATGCCAATTCAAGGGGCAAAGGTAACAGTTCTAGGTTTAACATTTAAAGAGAATGTTCCGGACCTTAGAAATTCCAAAGTGATTGATATGATTAATGAATTAGAAGAGTTTGGAGTAGAATTACAAGTGTCCGATGTACATGCTAGTAACAAGGAAGCTCAAGAGGAATTTAATATTGATCTTATACCTTATTCTAATCTAAAGCCCGCTGATGCTGTAATTTTGGCAGTACCTCATACTGAATACTTTAATAAAGGATGGGGTCAATTTGAAAGATTACTAAAACATAATAAAGGGATAGTAGTTGATCTAAAAAGCAGCTTAGATAAAGGAAGGAACCCTCATTCAATTACTCATTGGACCTTATAAGTAAGGTTTGAAAAATTATGATAATTAACAGAAAACTTTCTCTTAAAAAGAATTTCCAATGGGGATTTATTGGTAATGCAATATATTCAGCAACTCAATGGGGACTTTTAATAGTAATGGCCAAATTAGGGTCAGCTGAATTTGTAGGTCTTTTCACATTAGGTCTTGCTATATCAGCACCCATTCAAATATTATTCAATTTACAATTAAGGTCAGTACTCACTACTGATTTAAATAATGAATATCAATTTGGAGATTACTTGGCGGTTAGAATTATCACAAGTTTAATGACATTCCTTATTATATTTTTTGTAGCTATAATGTTGGGCTATGACCAAGGTACGACTTTCATGGTTTTGTTAATTGTTGGGTTTATGAAATCCATTGAAGCATGTAGCGATATTACCCATGGATTAATGCAGCAAAAAGAGAGAATGGATTTAATAGCGATCTCTAAAGTCATCCGAGGGATATTAGCTTTGCTAATATTTTCGATATTTATGTATATTTCTGATAGTTTAATAATCTCATTAATTTCTGTAACAGTAACTTGGTTTTTGATATTTATTTTTTTGGATCTTAAAACGGTTTCTTCCTTATCCAAGTGGAAATTTAGTTTTAATAAAAGTATAGTTATTAAAATTGTGTTACCTGCTATCCCCTTAGGGTTAGCTCAGTCTCTAAGTTCATTTAATACCAATATACCTCGATATTTTTTAGAAGGATACTTTGGAGCTGAAGAATTGGGCTATTTTGCTTCCATCACTTATTTCATAATGGTCGGAAATACATTAGTAAGCGCATTAGGACAAACGGTTTTACCTCGAATAACTAGATTAATTAACGCCAATAATAAGTCCTCTTTATTCACATTCCTACTAAAATTAGAGTTAGTAGGAATGTTTATTGGTGTAATAGGGTGTGCAATATCTCTATTTTTAGGAGAAATGTTACTCACACTATTTTATTCTAAAGCGTATGCTGAATATAATTGGCTGTTTTTATTAGTAATGGTTGCAGCTTTATTTAATTATATGGGCACTTTCTTAGGTACTTGTATAATGGGCTTTAGGAAGTTTAGACTCCAGTTGTACATGAGTTTTTTATGGATAAGTGTAACTCTTGTTTCAAGCTGGTTTATTATACCAACATTTGGTATAAAAGGAGCGGCCTATGTTCTTATTATTTCTTCTTTCACCATTTTTATATCGAGATTGTTTGTAACAGCTTATCTAATAATTAAGATGGAATAAATAAGCTTCCATGGGAATATTTAAACTTAGATGTCGGAGGATTAACAAATTGAAAATTACTATAATTAGTCATAAGCATATAAAAAAAAATGATAAAGGCGAATACTTCACAAGTGGCGGGTTTGTACGAGCGGTTGAAGGTTTTTTATCTGAATTTGAAGAAGTGAGAGTATGTGCACCAATAGAGTATGTTTCCAATGATAATAAAGGGGAATTTTTTAATAGTAAGATCCAATTCGATGAAGTTCCATTTATTAATGGTAGATTCATAAAGGCTGTTTATTTGGGGGGAATTGTTAAAAAGATTATTACTTATTCTAAAGAATGGGAATGTATACAATTTAGAATTCCAAGTTACTTAAGCTTAATATCTTATTATTCTTTAAAGATAAGTGGTATATTAAAGGGGAAAAAACATATTGTTTATGTGGGGGGGAAACCTTCAACGGGAACCTACTTTACATAAATAGTAAAATACTAAGAATAGCTTCGTCGCCTTTTTTGAAGATTTGGGAGATGATGGATAGCTATATGGTGAAGAACTCCAAATCTTTTGTAACGGGAAATGCTCTTTATCAAAAGTTTAAAAAATATAATGCAACTAAAATAATTAGTACAACACTTAAAGACGATGAAGTTGTTAAATTACCAAAGGAAATAAATATCTCTACAAAAATAAAACTTTTGTATGTGGGGAGAATTTCAAAAGAAAAGGGATTGGACTATCTCATAGATTCTATAAAATTATTAATAGAAAATGGGCTTCATGTGAAGTTAAGTATTGTTGGTGGAGGTAGCTATTCTAAACGTTTGGATGCTTATATAAAAAAAATAGGTTTAGAGGATTATATTAATTTGTTAGGTCCTGTAAATAATAGAGAAGAATTATATCACTTATATAGAGACAGTGATATATTTATTCTCCCTTCTCTTTCAGAAGGTACGCCAAAAGTTTTACTAGAATCAATGTCTCAAGGAACGCCTGTCATTGCTACAAATGTTGGCGGTATTCCTGGGGTAATTACGCATGGAGTAAATGGTTTTCTAATAAGTCCAAAGTCAGCAGATGAGATATGCAATACGATATTGAGAATTCAAAATAATCCTCAATTATTATATGAAGTTTCTACTGAAGGACTAAAAATTGCACAAAAAAACACACTTGAGTCTCTATCAAAAGTGTATATTAAGGAATTAAAATAACCTTCATGTATAGGGTGTATTAATAATGAAAAAAATCTTATTCTTAATCAACTCATTAGAGGGAGGGGGAGCAGAAAGAGTATTAAACATTTTAGCTCATAAATTTTTAGATGAAAAAAATATTGAGATTATAATTTATACTTTAGAAAAGAAAACTTTTGCTTATGACTTTAATTCCAAGATTAAAATTAAAAGTTTCCATACGGGAGTTTTTAATAGGGGAGCAGGAAAAATTCTGAATCTCCCATTACAAATTTTGGAATTGTTAAAAGTCATCATACAAGAAAGGCCATTTGCAGTTGTCAGTTTTCTCAATAGAGCAAACATTATTAATGCATTTACTTTTTTACGTAAAAAGCATAGGATAATCCTATCTGAAAGGACAATAACTACAGCCACGTATTCTAGTAATAGTCTTAAAGATAAGATAATGATGAAGTTAATAAAGAAATCTTATGTAAATTCTGATAAGATAATTGCAATTTCCAATGGTGTAAAGCAAAGTTTAGTAAGTTTAGGTATAGACGAAAGTAAAATTGAAGTTATATACAACCCCATAAAAATTGAAGAAAGTATCAATGAATATAAACTTTCCCCAAAAGAGAATTTTTCTATAGTTACAGTTGGAAGATTAGTTTCTATAAAAGATCATGAAAATTTGATAAAAGCTTTTAAAGTTGTCAATGAAAATACACAAAACATTACCCTAAATATAGTTGGTGAAGGCCCCTTAGAGTATTCTTTAAAGGAACAAGCTAAACTTATGGGTATAGAAGATAAGGTTAGGTTTCATGGGTGGGTGGAAAATCCTTCTATAATATTGAGTCAGAGTGACCTATTTGTACTTTCATCTAAAAATGAAGCATTCGGTAACGTAATATTAGAGGCCATGTCAGTAAGCCTACCTATTTTAAGTACTAAATCAGAAGGTCCTTTGGAAATATTAGAACATGGTAAATATGGTGTTCTAATAAATAAAGAAGATCCAAAGGGTATGGCTAAAGAAATAATTGATTTTTATAAAAGTCATAAAAAGTTGATTGATTATTCAGTTTTATCTAGTGAAAGAGTTAAGCACTTTGATTTAAACAGAATCTCTAATCAATATCTAAAAATCATTTTAAATCACCAAGATAAATAGGATTTAAAAAGTAGTGAAAATAGACTTATGAATATTAAATCAACTATCAGTAAAACTGGTGAGAATACACCTGTATTAACTTTTAATTTTATTGAACCCACCACAATCTTTTTGTGTAATGTTTAAGGTTTAAGCTTCGCTGGAGAGGGAGTTGTAAATGGATGGTGAATTAAAATTTAGTATTAAATATATCTTGCCTATTTCTTTAATTGGAATTTTCATAGGTATATTATCTGTATTAATTGGTGGGAGGATTACATTTAATCCAATACTTTTTTGGATATCCATGTTCTTGAGTGTGGCTATTATTCCACAGATTTTCAAAGGAATAAGTAAACAGTTTGACCCTTTATCTATCGATTTTTTGTTTGTGTGTGGATTT
Source organism: Halobacillus sp. ABR2_026 (assembly GCF_056158545.1). NCBI lineage: Bacteria > Bacillati > Bacillota > Bacilli > Caryophanales > Bacillaceae > Halobacillus > Halobacillus sp. ABR2_026. Next base: position 3,298,753 of record NZ_JBSWTM010000001.1, on the reverse strand, counting down.
ACTGTTTACTCTTTAACAGAACCAATCAGAGTATTAATGAATCTATCGTACTATCCAACGGATAGTGTGATAAGCACCTTAATTTTAGAGACCCTTGCATTATTGTTCTTCTATATGGGGTTTTGGTATAACAGGGTAGGCAAAAAAAGTGAATCGAATGAAATGCAACTAAATAAAAGTCATTTAAAAACTATAACTCTTTTAATAACTGGCGGTATTGCTATGTTAGCGGTGTACTTTACTGCTGTTGGGGCTTTTAGTGGTCTTTCGAAAATGCAGATATCCCAATCAAAGGGCGACATGGGTTGGGTTTCGTCTTTATTGTTCGGTTTTAAGTTTTTGAATGTCAGCTTATTAAGCTTTTATCTTTACCAAGTTAATATCGGTAAGAGAAAAATGAAGGGGTTTTTTATCTTTTTGTTAATTTACTTTTCTCTATCCATGCTTATTGGGGAGAGAGGAGAAATTTCTATACTTTTATTTTCTTTATTGATTGTTCGTCATTATAAAGTCAAGAGAATAAAATCTGCACCTTTCTTTGCGATTGGGTTATTTGGATATTTTGCATTCCAAACCTTGAATTACTTAAAAGGTGTCCCTATTTATAACATGATCCCCCATTTTTTCAAAACTGTTAAACTGGAATGGTACACATCTTTAAGTGGAGAGTTTCAATCAGCCGCAAGAAATATGTTTGTGGTAGTGGAAAATATACCTAATAATGTAGATTTTCTGTATGGTTCTACTTATTTGGCTACCCTTGCAAATGCTATACCTTCTGCGCTTTGGCCTGATCGTCCTGACTCCGCAGTGGGGTGGTTCAACCGAACTTTTTTCCCTGGGGTTGTAAGTCAAGGAGGCGGTCGTGGTTTTACTCTAGTTGGTGAAGCATTTGTTAACTTTGGAACAATAGGTGTTTGCGCGTTTTTCCTATTACTCGGGTTTTTTTGTAAATTTCTATACTTAAAAGTGAAGTTTAGTAAAAGTGATTTTTGGATACTAGCATATGCTGTTTTTATTCCAGTACTAATTTATTGCATAAGAGCGGATTTAACCAATTTATCAAGTCAATTCATAAAAGGTTTTATCATTCCGTTCCTTATACTTTATTTTGTTGGTGAAAAAGTAAGAATAAGAAAAATTAGAAGATCTACTCAAACAAAACACCTTAGGAACCTCGCATAGAGGTTCCTAGGGTGTTCCTAAATTAATGGATGCCGTCAATTGAGTCACCAATGAGATGGCTCTTTTTATTGGGGGTGAGTAAGTAATCCATATTCTCAACATCGAAGGGACCCAGATGATTACAGCCACTGAACCTTACCACACTCTGGTCGATGGTTTTCCTGATGATGAAGATGTTCTGTCAACAACGGTTTAAAATTCCCTGTTTTCAACGGATACAAATTCCCTATTATCAGTGGATTTTGGCTGGCTGTATGCCAGCCTTTTTCTTTTCCCTCAGACGATAAGAGTCTCCTTTAATATTAAAGGTCGTGGAATGATGGATTAGACGATCCAGTATGGCCGTTGCTAAAACTTCATCTCCAAAGATCTTACCCCATTCAACGTACGATTTATTTGAAGTGATAATCATCGCTCCATGTTCGTATCTTCTTGATATGATTTGGAAAAGTGTGTGCGCGCTTAGCTCATCGAAACTGAAGTAACCTAATTCATCAATAATTAGTAATTCTGGTCGACTATATCTTTTAATAATCCGTTGGATTAACCCTTGTTTCTCTGCCTTTTGACACTCAGCTATAAAATCATTGGCTGTGATAAAAAGTGCTTGGTGTCCATTCGTGATAGCTTCAAAAGCCATGGAAATGGCTAAATGTGTTTTCCCTACTCCAGGTGGTCCTAGAAGTAGGATGTTATCTCCATTATGGATGTATCTACCCGATAAGACTTCTTTCACTCTTCGTTCGTCAATACTAGGTTGAAAACTGAAGTCGAAGTCATGAATACTCTTGATGTAAGGAAGCTTCGCTTTCTTTAGACGCTTATCTAAAGCTGCTTTTTCCTTTTGTTCAATTTCCTGGGATAATAGCGTGATTAAGAAGTCCGAATATGGTACATTATTTTTAGATGCGTCTTCAAGCAGACCATCTATTTGATCGGCGGTGTAATGCCAACCGATTTCTTCTAAGCGTTCAACTAAAAGGTCTGTGGTCATGATTGATCACATCCTTCTAGTTGCTCATAAATTTGAAGGGAACGTTGTTCTACTTCAATATCAGGGGACTGTAAACGGCTGTGGGTCGGCAAACCATCAGTAGTCGGTTGCAGTCCTTTATAATGTTCAAGATTTATATGATCTCTTACCTTTCCAGTCATAATAGGGTGTTTAGCTACACATTCATAATGGTCATAAATTTCTAAATGATGATCTAATGTTTCTTTTATCTTCAATTCTTGTCCAACGTACCGAAAGGGTACTGAATACCTCTTACCGAGATAAGAAATAAAGCAATCCTTACTCACTTTTCTAATTTCCCAATGATGAATAGGGAATAATGGTTTCGTATTTGAAGTCATTAAATGCTTTTGTTCATGCTGGAAACGAGTATGAGGTGATTCAAGCGTTGTCTGATGAACCTTACGGTTTGCTACTTGATCTAACCACACTCTTACATTTTCATTTAATGCTTTTAACGTAGGTTCATGCTTGCGCTGCAGAAAGTTCTTCTTTAAGTATCCAACAACATTTTCTACCTTTCCCTTTGTTTGTGGTCGGTGTGGTTTACATGCCTTTGGAACAATTCCATAGTAAGCTAAAAATTCTTCGAACTTCCGATTGAATCTGATTTCGATTGGGCTATGCCTGATAACAGCAGTTTTCATATTGTCATATAAAATTTGCTCAGGAACTCCATTGAAATAAGCAAAGGCATTCATATGGCACTTCATTAACGTTTCTAAATCCATGCTGTCTGTAAACTCTACATATTTAAGCCTCGAATAACTTAGTAAAATCACAAAAGCATAAATATCCTTTATTTCACCATCAACTTCGAATTTACCAATGTGTCCCCAATCCATCTGAGCTTGTTTCCCAGGAGGAGTCTCGTATCTGATAGTAGCTTGCTTTTTTGGTCGCACCCTGTATGGTCGAATGAAATCCCGGAGGATTGTCATTTTGCCATCGTACCCCATAGATGTAATCTCTTCTAATAATACGGTGCAGTTAGTGGTGCCCTCCTTCATGCGTTTCTCTAAGTAACCTTTGAAGGGATCTAGCTTACTACCTTTTCTAGGTACTTTCTTCATCTTTGGTAATTCTTCAGATTTTATGTACTTCCTAATAGTTTTTGGGTCAAAGCCAGTCTCGTTAGAGATAGCTGTGATTGACCACCCTTTTTGAAATAATTCTCTAATCATTATGAATTCCCCAATCTTGATCATCACTTCTACACTCCATATCTTTATCTAGTATAGAAATGATTATCTGTTATTATTGGGGAATTTGGAACCGTTGTTATTAGGGATTTTACCACCGTTGCTTACAGTACAAAGAAAAGGATGTAATTTTAATTTAGAACAGCTCCCTTTCATTAGGCACATGCGCTTAAGGTTTTTCTATAATTAAAGACTAAAGAAATAGTCTGCACAGACCGATAAGAATAGGAGAAAAGTCATAGGGAAAATACTAAACTGAGGTGACATATGAAGAAACTTTTATTTGGACTAATCTTTCTATTTCTGTTAACTGCCTGCATTCAAGAAACCGAATCGAAAACAATTAATAAGGAAGAGTCGGAACAGGTGGAAACAGAAGAAAATGAGATGAAAGAAAAACAGGAAGAATCAGATTTGAAATACGAACTTACCTTATCAGGGGTGACCATTGCAGACTCAAAAGAAAAATTGGTCGACCAATTAGGAGAGCCCACCTCTAGTAGTCCGTTGGAAGACCTTCAGTCTGAAGCTGCAGAAGAAATGATTTATGAAGAATCCCTTTATTTTCTCTTAGTTGAGGGTGGAATAACGGGCTTTGTTGGAAGTACGGATGACACAGAGACGACGTCGGGTATTAAGATCGGTGATTCTATTAACAAGCTTTTGGAAGTATATCCTGATTACTCCATTTTGCAATTGGCAGACACCTACTACTTATACGACAAGTCTTATTTCCTCACCTTTGAAGCAGAGGAAGATGAAATAAGTCAAATGGGGATGTTTAAGAAAGATACATATTTTGCTTTACTTGATATGACTTTGGAAGATCTATTGGTGGATTCCGAAAAGTTCGAGCGTCCTGTTGTGAAAGAAAAAAACGATCAAGAGGTGGATGAAACGCTTCTAACAGAAGAAAGCGACAATGAAGAGGTGATGGTGGGAAGTTCTCAAGAATCTAATGAAAAAGAAGATCATATTGAAGAGGAAACCGTGGAACCGGAAAAAGAACCCGTTCAAAAGGATGCAGAAGCAGAAGGAGAATATGATCCTGATCTTGAAATAAGAAAACTGGCGGAATTCAGCAGGACGAGACAAATAGGAGACCCCGAGCAATTGATTATCGACTGGATGGGGGAGCCGTCTGATCGAAATTCAGGATATACAATTTACGATTCACCGCCAATAAGGTTTGTCGCTAGGGATGGGGTTGTCAAGGTTGTCTCCTGGGGCAGGAGCGGAAATTATGAGACGACCAGAACCAATGAGGGAATCGCCAGAAGAAGCACGCTTGAAGAAACAGTCCAGGCCTATGCCGATTATGAGAAGGTATTTTTATATAAAGAGGGTTTGGAGTTTCCAAGTTATTTGAAAGTGAGTTATCATGAGCAGGTACTTTTATTTGAGTTAAGCAGGACAGATCAGGATGTCCAATTGATTGTATTGTGTGCTCCGGAAATGCTGGAGGATCTTTATTTGAAAAATACCTTATTTACTAATGATTCGCTTGAAGCAAGGCCTGTTGATCTCTCACAATTTTAATCCGATAAGGGTTCCTGCCCCGATTTCGTAAAAGTACTCCCTGCTAGAACGCCCGTCCACATCCACACGTTTTCCATATCCGCTCGTCTTGTCAAAGATATGAGAATCATAGGAGAGTTTTCATACTTCTTAACCCGAGACAGGTAATGCACAGAGAAAAAAACACCAAATGCAAAATCAGGGACAGAAATGGAAGATCACTATAAGAAGGCGATAAGGGTTCTGGTGGAAGCAATGTCTATAAGAAAAGACTGACCATGATAGGCTGGTTCAGCATCGTTGTTTTAAGTAGGTCTTTATGTGATTGTGTAGAAAATATTCAGCGGAATTTCAAATAAAAAACCGCTCCAAAGCATTGTCGCTTTGGAGCGGTTTTTACGTTTAATATAGCAGCAAATGATCTTCCTCTGGTGATTGTACATCGTAAATCTTCCACTTTCCATCTTCCTTATAAAAACGGTAGGTTCCCACCTCAGAAATAGAGGAAGTCCAAATATTACTTCCATTACGTTCGTAAGGGAAAGTCACTGTTCTTTCTACTTCCCCCTGCGTAATCTTCACATCAGCGAATCGATCAGCAATATGAACGGCATGTCCTTGTTTCGGAGTAGTCCTCTCATATTCCACCGAAGTTCCGTCTTCCATCCCTTTGATGTCGTAGGAAATACTGATCGATTGCATCGCTTCATAATAGCCAGTGGTCCGGTCTTGTGTAGCTCTTAACTTTTCATGATCCTTCGTTTCAAGAGCGGAAGTCCATTCGTCGGATAATTGATGAATGAGGTTCACCAGATCTTTTTCCGAAGGAGCATTGCTTTGTTCTTTGTCTAAGGCCCGCTTGATCATAACAATGGATTCTGCACGATTAGCGTTCCGGTTGGGCTTGAATTCTGTCGGGGAGACCCCTTGGATAATGCCGACTTTACTGGCCTGATTAATCGCATCTAATGCCCAGTGCTGAGATACGTCTTCAAACGTTTTGGCAGATCCTTTAGAAAAGTCAACACTGTCTTCCATCGCTCGAATAATGATGGTAGCAATTTCTGCTCGTGTAATGTCACGGTTGGGTGCGAACTTATTATGTCCAACCCCATTCACCAGTCCATGGGAAGAAGCAAGATGAATGCTCTCTTCATACCATTTCCCCTTAATATCTTGAAATTCCTCTCCACCCTCTACTTCCTTCAGGTCTAAAGCACGATTCAAAATGGTTACGAATTCGGCGCGAGTAATCGACTGGTCTGGTCGGATTTCTCTTCTGCCATCTGACAATTCATACCCCTTCACAAGAGAAGATTTCGCAAACTGATCCAGTTCTTCATAGGCCCAATGCCCTTCAATATCGACCGGTTCAAATGGATAAGCGTGAGCTTGGAGATTAGGAATCAATAAGAAAATCATAACAACAGACGTTATAAACATTAATTTTTTCAAAGCATTCATCCTTTATATTATTTTTTTTAGATATTGGACTTCCAAATAAGCGGGGGAGCGGGAGTCGGAGAGTGTTTTTACTAATCTATTGTTAGGTTTTATAGGTTTAAGGAACAGTGAGAATAATAGTTAATATGTAAATGTATAAAAACACGAGTAAATGATGAGCCACACGCAAGATTAGCACAATCATCCTCCTTTTACAATACTTCCTTTAAGTGGGCATGGGGTTATTATGTTGCAAATAAGTGCTTCGTCGGAATCATAATAGTGAAAGCACTGCCTCCCACTGAAGATTCCTCTAGCTTCAAGCTCCCATGAAGCTCACTCTGCAGGATGCCCTTTATTATGGTCAGACCTAAACTATCACTTTTTTTTATATCAAAATCAGAGGGCAATCCTATTCCATCATCACTAACCGATAGGGTGATATAATCATTATCCTTATAGGAATGAATCCATATATGACCACTGTCCTGGTGGTTGAACGCATGTTTATGACAGTTAATCACAAGCTCATTGATAATCAATGCAATAGAAGTCGCTTTATTATAGGGGATAAAAACATCTTCCAACCTTAAAGAAGTAGATATGTCTGGTGTTGCCGATGAAACTTCTATGATTGATTCCACCAGGTCTTTTAAATTGATGATGCTCCTCCCCATACGATCCTTCGAGAGCAGGTCATGGACAGCTGCAATACTCTTTATGCGGTGAATGACATTATCCAGTAATTCATCGATGGAGCGGCGTTTATCTTGTTTGTAAACAGCTTTTTGCAGGGTGATCAATCCGATGATCGACTGCAGATTGTTTTTAATGCGATGATGACTTTCCTGCAGGAGGGTGGACCTCCCCATTAATCTTGTATCCTCGATGGCTATTGCAACATGTTTAGCCAGAGCAGAAAGGTACTGTGATTCTTCTTTGGAATAGACATAGTAATCTTCATAATAAATACTGATCAAACCTGTGACTTGAGAACGGATAAGTACAGGAATGCAGATGAATGTCCTGACTTTATCATTTTTCTCGAACAGAATATCGAATTCCTTGTCTTTCTGGTTGATATAAAAAATCTCGTTGGATTTTGCAATTTTCAGGATGGTATCCTTCTTTAATTGAACGTTGATGCTGCTGTTATCCTGATATTCAAATTTATCAATAGTATTCCAAGTGTCCTCATCCAGCAATTGAATAGCACATCCGTCTGCATGCATGAATTTATTGACTTCTTTAGCGAGAAGGAGGAGTACGTCCTTCAATTCATATTCAGATGTCAAAAACTCGGCTGCTTTGAATACGGAATTCAGAAAGCTTTTGCCGTCTTCACTCATCTGATCCTGGTTTTGAAAGTTGTATCCTTCGATTCGCTTCAGGAACATTTGCGGATCTGCCTTGGCTTCTGATGCAGACATCTGGCCGGTTAACTCCCCATTATTCAAAATGGAAATATGGTCGCCGATTTTCAAGGCATCTTCCCACTGTTTGGTTATTAATAGGAGGCTGCCTCTTTCTTCTTTGAACTGTTGGAGGATATTAAACATTTTAATGGCGTTCTTGGATGAGAGATTTTCTGTTGGTTCATGCAAGATGAGGAATGAAGGATTCAGAATCAACACCCGGCATAAGTAGATGAATTTTTTATCTTCGGCAGACAAACGATAGAGTTTCTCTTTAGGGTCATAGTCCAGGTTTAAACGGTTGAAAAGATCGACTGTATTCTTATAGATTTTGTTCCAATTCAGGAAGGGAAGGAAGGGATATCTTGGTAAATGCATCAAGTTTACGTTCTCCGCTACGGTTAAATTGTCCGACGTCAATGGGGAGCGATGGAGAAATTCAATGGACGTATGATGTCCGATATCAAGACCATTGGGCGGCGGGTTCACCTCTTCCCCTTGAAAAAATACATTTTTTCTATTGCGATGGATATATTGCAATTGTTCGATGAATAATTCTTGTTCACTGGAGTCTTTGATCATTAACGAATGAATTTCGTTTTTCTTTATCTGGATATTAAATGACTGGGAAGGGTCAGAGTAGGTGAAGTTATTCAGTTCAAAAAAAGATGGTTCCATAGTATTCCCTGTCTCCTTTCTGAGTTGCGTTTTACAATTACACTTTAGTACAGTATAAATGAACTAATAGTCATAAATCGACATGGAATTTGTCAAGATTAATAGATGATAAAGGGGTGGGATCGATCGAAAACAAGCTTAGAATTGTTCTCGCAGAAGATGAAATGCTGGTTATGATGGGGTTGGAAGCCAACTTACAAGAGTTAGGGCATGAAATTGTAGGAAAAGCGAAAGATGGAGATGAAGCCGTTCAGTTAACCTTGGATCTGAAGCCTGATCTATCTCTTATGGATGTGAGTATGCCAAAAATGGATGGCATTGAAGCCATCCATAGGATCAACGAGGAAATGTTTGTTCCATCCATTATCATCAGCGCTTACCATGACGAAACCTTAATTAAAAGAGCCTCTGAAGAGGGAGTGTTCAGCTATTTAGTAAAGCCTGTTGACCTGAAAGATTTGAAAGCAGCGATCAACATTACGCTGGCCAGAGTAGAAGAATTCAAGGGATTGCAAGCAGAACTCAATGATACAAAGAAAGCTCTGGAGGCTAGGAAGTTTATTGAGAAGGCTAAGGGAATATTAATGGAGTCCAAAAGCTTGAAAGAGCCGGAAGCTATGAAAAAAATGCAGACGATGAGCAGGAACAAAAATAAGAAATTAGTAGACATTGCAAAGAGTATTATCGAAATGGAAAGTTTGCTATGAGGATGAAGCAGAAATTATTTTTTAATTATTCTTGACTTTGAAAGCGGTTTATTTTATTCTTGTTACAGAAGTTATCCAAAACATATTTTGTGTTCTTCCGCTTATGGGTGGTGGAAGGACATTCAGGCTAAGAGCGCCTTATTATGAGCTATATTTTCGTGTGGATCACGAACGTATAGTGTCTAATAAGGCGCTTTTTTTATTCTAATGAATTTTTAAGGGGGTGGTAGTTCTATCATTGAACGTGAATAGGTGTCATAAACGAATGTGATGAAATTTATCCTATGGGAGGTTATGAATTTGAAAATATCTTATCGATTGGTTTTGCTATTATCTACACTTGCTTTATTTCTACTAAGTGCCTGCGCAGACGACAGCGGCGGAGCGGCAAGTGGAGCTGAGAGTGGAGAGGATTTGAAAATCGGAATGTCTTTTCAGGAAATGAACAATCCTTATTTCATTTCTATGAAAGAATCTTTTGAAGAAGCAGCTGCATCTGTCGGGGCTGAAACCATAATTTCTGATGCTCAGCATGATGTAACGAAGCAAGTGAACGACATCAGTGATATGGTCCAGCAGGACATTGACATTCTACTGATTAACCCTGCGGATAGTGAAGGCGTTGAAAGCGCTGTAATGCAGGCGGAGGAAGCTGGAGTTATTACAGTGGCAATCGATGCTCAGGCAGAAGGTCCCATCGATTCATTTGTAGGATCCAAGAACTATGATGCGGGTTATATGGCAGGCGAAAAAATGGTGGAAGATTTAGGTGGAGAGGGGAATGTGGCCATTCTGGATGGAATACCAGTTGTACCTATTCTGCAACGTGTGGAAGGGTTTAAAGATGCCATCAGTGAACATTCAAACATTGAAATTGTCGATACTCAAAATGGAGAACAAGATCGTTCAAAAGCGATGTCAGTGACAGAGAATATGCTGCAGGCCAATCAGAACTTGGATGCGATTTTCAGCGTGAATGATGGAGGAGCGCTTGGTTCATTAGGCGCAATTGAATCTTCTGGAAGAGAAGTAGCGCTTTATAGTGTCGATGGTCACCCTGAGGCTGTGGAAGCGATTGTTTCAGGCGATATCTTCAAATCTACGGTTGCTCAATTTCCGAGGGATCAAATCAGAGTAGGAATGGGTATGGCTTTGGCAAAGCACTGGGGAGCAGAAGTTGTTCCTGAAGAAGTTCCGATTGATGTCAAACTTCTAACGAAAGAAAATGCGGAAGGATTCAGCTGGTAAATGCATTCAATAGCGCTCCTTTCTTCAGGCGCGCTATTGAGAATTCGGAGGTGTGGATGTGACAGATATACTCAACATTCAAAACATAACGAAAGAGTTTCCAGGAGTAAAGGCTTTGGAAAATGTCAGCTTCTCTATCCGGAAAGGAGAAGTGCACGCACTCGTCGGAGAAAATGGTGCAGGAAAGTCGACCCTGATGAAAATATTGTCTGGAGTGTATCATCCGACAAAAGGAAAAATTTACTTAGAAGGAAAAGAAATTCAACTCACCGATCCAAAACAGGCGCAGAATCTTGGGATTAGTATTATTCATCAGGAGTTCAGCTTAATCCCCTATCTTAATACGGTTGATAATATTTTTCTCGGACGAGAAGTTAGAAAAAGAAACGGGTTGTTGAACAAATCTTTCATGAAAGAAAAAGCTGTCGAAGTATTGGAGTCGCTTCATGCTGATATAGATTTGAAGGTACCGGTATCGGAATTGAGCATCGCTCAGCAGCAATTTGTCGAAATTGCGAAAGCAATCGCCATTGAAACGAAAGTATTGATTTTTGATGAGCCAACCGCAAGTTTGACAGGAAAAGAGATTGAGGACCTGTTTCGGTTAATTGAAAAATTGAAGTCTGAGGGTGTCACGATCATTTACATCTCGCACCATTTAGATGAAATCGTTTCCATGTGTGATAGTATGACTTGCTTGAGAGATGGAACATGGGTGGCGACCAAGGATGTCGCTGACACAAATAAACAGGAAATTGTAAAGTTGATGGTTGGAAGAGAGATCACCAATGCTTTTCCAAACAAGGAGAAAGAGTATCAACATGATGAGATGCTTTTTGAGGTGAAGGATCTTCATAATCAAAACATAGAGAATATTCAATTTCATGTCCGCAAAGGGGAAATTTTAGGGATTGCCGGTTTGGTTGGTTCAGGGCGAACCGAAATGGTTAGAGCTCTGATTGGTGCAGATAAAGCACAAAGGAAAGAAATCTTTATGAATGGAAAAAAAGTGAACATTAAATCTCCGACTGAAGCATTGGAGCATGGGATCTGTATTATTCCAGAGGATCGTAAAACTCAAGGGCTCATTTTAGGGGCAACGGTTAAAAATAATATCAGTTTACCGATTCTTCATAAACTATCAAATAACCTGAACATTATAAACAAAAAGAAGGAAAATGAGATTGTGCAGGATTCCATCAGGGATTTATTGATTAAAACCCCGCACGCCAACCAGAAAGTCAAAAATCTAAGTGGTGGAAACCAGCAAAAAGTTGTATTGGCCAAATGGTTAAATACCGATTGTAATCTATTAATCTTTGATGAACCGACAAGAGGTATTGATATTGGCGCGAAAGAAGAAATTTATAAGTTGATGCGGCATTTGGCCGAAAAAGGAATCGGTATTATTATGATCTCTTCTGAGCTTCCGGAAGTTTTAGGAATGAGTGACCGGGTGCTTGTCATGCACAAAGGTCATGTGAAATCAGAAATAAAGGGTGACGAAGCAACATCAGAAAAAGTCATGTATTCTGCAACGGGTGGTGATGGGAAGTGAATGCATCGAATGCACTTACGAATCAATTGAAAGTAAGAAATTCTAGAGAAATGTTCAAAAATCCAGAGATGCTGACGTTTCTAGGATTCGTCATCCTCTGCATCGTCTTCTCAGTGATGAGCAGCGAATTCCTAACGGGAACGAACATAGCAAATATCTTCAGGCAGGTTTCCATCAACGGAATTCTGGCTGTAGGGATGACCTTCGTTATTTTGACAGGTGGGATCGATCTGTCAGTGGGGTCAGTCATGGCCTTTACAGGAACAATAATGGCTGGATTGATGATTAATAGTGGATTGCCACCTCTTCTGGCCATCCTGGCCGGTATTTTAATCGGGGGCGTTATTGGATACATCAACGGTACATTTGTTGCGTATGCCAAGATTCCAGCCATTATTGTAACACTTGCAATGATGGAAATTGCGAGGGGGGCAGCCCTCCTTTATACAGGAGGATACCCGCTTTCAGGTTTATCGGATTCCTTTACGTTTATCGGCCGGGGTTATCTGTTCGGCGTCATTCCGATGCCTGTGGTCATCATGGCACTTGTCTTTTTAGCTGCATATTTGATTCTTAACCATTTACCATTAGGCAGGTACATTTATGCTCTGGGCGGAAACGAAGAAGCGGTCAGACTTTCAGGAATAAAGGTGAAGCGGATCAAGGCTCTTGTTTATTTAATTAGTGGGGTTACAGCAAGTATCAGTGGATTGATCATGACTTCAAGACTTGCTTCTGGCCAACCCAATGCAGGTGTCGGATACGAGCTTGATGCGATAGCCGCTGTGGTACTTGGCGGTACGGCTATCTCGGGAGGCCGTGGGCATATTTTTGGAACTTTGCTTGGGGCTTTATTGCTTGGTGTTTTAAGTAACGGACTGAATTTGCTGGGTATTTCCCCTTACGTCCAGCGGGTGTTGAAGGGCGCTATTATCATCGGTGCTATTTATTACAGCAGTCGAGTGAAGAAGGATTAATTCTAATAAAAGGAGAGATTGATATGACGAACATACCTGAACATATGAAAGCTGTCGTATGCTATGGACCGGAAGATTACCGAGTAGAAGAAGTGAGAACACCGAAGCCTGGAGCGGGGGAAGTGATTATTAAGGTTGAAGCCTGTGGAATATGCGGAAGTGATTTGAAAGTTTATCATGGAGCGGATATGTACTGGGCGGGTGATGATCCATGGTTGAAAGCTCCGGTTATCCCAGGGCATGAATTTTTTGGGACCGTTGTCCATTTAGGGGGAGGTGCAGCAGAGTTACACGGGATAGAAGTGGGAGATAAGGTTACCACCGATCAAATAAACCCTTGTGGAAATTGCAGGTATTGCAATACCGGAAAGTACTGGATGTGCCAAGTCCACAATATGTACGGGTTCCAGCAAGAGGTAGCCGAAGGGGCGTTGGCTGAATACATGAGATTCAGTAACAAGTCCAAAATTTACAAAGTCACAGAGGGTGTCACGGATGATGAAGCCAGTCTCATTGAACCAATGGCTTGTGCGATTCATGCTGTACAAAGGGCAGAAATAGAGTTTGAAGATGTCGTTGTATTGGCGGGAGCGGGGACACTCGGTCTTTGTATGACCCAGTTGATTAAATTAAAGACTCCCAAAAAATTAGTCGTATTGGATGCCAATGATAAAAGGTTGGAATCAGCCAGGAATTTCGGAGCGGATATGGTTATCAACCCGATGAATGAGGATGCCGTTGAAAAGATTAAATCTATGACAGACGGATACGGGTGCGATGTATATATCGATGCTACAGGTAATCCAAAAGGCGTAACACAAGGGTTGGAGATGATTCGTAAGTTAGGCAGGTATGTAGAATTCAGTGTATTCGGTCAGGAAACGACAACAGATTGGAGTGTTATCGGGGATAAAAAGGAATTGGACATCCGAGGTTCTCACTTAGGTCCATACACGTACCCGGTGGCTATTGATCTTTTTGAAAGAGGTTTGGTAAGTGCCGAAGGAATCGTGACTCATACTTATCAGCTGGAGGATTTCCAGGAGGCGATCGGTATGGCTCAGGATGCCAGCGCCATCAAAGTGTCAATAAAACCGTAACCTCCAGTTATAGAAGAAGTAAGTAAATAGGGAAGGAGAGGCGGAATGAGCTATCTTATAGGAGTAGATATTGGTACACAGGGAACGAAAGCAGTTCTTATTAATGAATTGGGGGAAGTTTTAGGACATAGCTATAAAGGTTATGAAGTGGAAACTCCCAAACCCTCCTGGGCTCAGCAGTGGCCTCAGGTTTGGGAAGATGCCGTCTATGATACGATCCAGGGGGTTATCAGGAAATCTCAAGTGGATCCATCTAAGGTAAATGGAGTATCTGTCAGTAGTTTATATGGGGGTTCCGGCATTCCTGTCGATCAGGGCATGAATCCGCTGGCTCCATGTCTGATCTGGATGGATCGTAGAGCTGAAAAAGAAGTCGAATGGGTTCACAACCATATCGATTTAGATAAACTATTCCGTATTACAGGAAATCACGTCAATTCTTATTTTGGGTTTACTAAGATGTTATGGATGAAAAATAACCTTCCTGATGTATGGGGCCAAATCAATTATTTTATCCCGCCGGCACCCTATATCGTATTTAAAATGACCGAACAGTTGGCTGTTGATTACTCATCGGCTGGAAACGTAGGAGGTGTATTTGATCTGAAGGAACGAAAATGGTCACCGGAAATGGCTGAGGACCTTGGAATTCCTTTGGACTATTTGCCTGAGAGGTTAGTAGAATCAACCGATATTGTCGGTTCAATCACGCCAGCAGCCTCCCTTAAAACAGGGTTAATGGAGGGAACACCCGTCATTTGCGGAGGGGTGGACGCTCCAGTCGCTACATTAGGCGCAGGTGCTCTGGAAGAAGGAAACCATGTGGCGATGTTAGGGACATCGATGTGCTGGGGGTTCATTACAGGAAAGCCAAATCTTTCTCCTGAGCTTGTAAGCATGCCTCATGTGTATAATTCCGAAGAGATTATTTATACATTTGGTGGGGCAGCGACAGCCGGTGTGATTCTGAAATGGTTTAAAGATGTACTGGGACAGGATGAACGCTCAAGTGAAGAAAAATTGAAGATTAATGCCTATACATTGTTAGATCTTCAAGCTAAAGACATCCCGGCTGGTAGTGAAGGGCTGCTTGTCCTCCCTTATTTCATGGGAGAAAGAAGTCCGATATGGGACAGCTCAGCACGCGGGATGGTCATGGGATTGAGCTTGACTCATGAAAAATCCCATCTGTATAAAGCTTTCATGGAGGGTGTTGCCTATTCTCTTAGACACAATATGGAAATGGTAGCGGGGACAGATGTCGATCTTGATGAGGAAATCGTCATTGTAGGAGGAGGGTCGAAGTCCCTTATTTGGCCGCAAATTTATGCAGATGTCACAGGGCACCCAGTCAAAATCGTTAAAGATGATGTAGAAGCTCCTCTGGGAGATGCAATATTAGCTGGCATAGCAACTAATACAATTGAGAGCCCGGATGTTGTGAGAGATTGGCTGGATTTTGAGGATACCATCTATCCGAATCCATTGAATCACTCTCTATATAATGAATACTATGAGCAATATAAAAATGTCTATGAAAATGTCAAAGGAAATATGAAAGTCTTGAGCAGTCTCTAAAGTCGAAAGGAGATACCCATGCTTGAACAATTAAAAGAAGAAGTACTCCAGGCCAATCTGGATCTTCCAAAACAACAATTAGTCATCCTGACTTGGGGGAACGTGAGCGGCATCGATCGGGAGAGCGGACTTGTCGTAATTAAGCCAAGTGGTGTGCCTTACCATGAGTTGACTATGAATTCGCTTCCTGTCGTCGATTTGGATGGGAACAAAATTGAAGGGGAGTTGAATCCATCCTCTGACACGGCGACGCACCTTGAATTGTACAAAGCTTTTTCTGAAATTGGAGGCATAGTGCACACACATTCCCCGTGGGGAGTACGTTGGGCTCAGGCTGGTCGTCCCATTCCTACATATGGAACGACACATGCCGACTACTTTAATGATGAAATTCCATGTACAAGGGATATGACACGGGACGAAATTAAAGAAGAATACGAAGTGAATACAGGAAAGGTCATTGTGGAAAGATTTGAAGGTTTGAATCCTGTGCACTTACCAGGCGTATTAGTAAAGGAACACGGGCCCTTCAATTGGGGGACCACTCCTTCCCATGCAGTAGAGAATGCCCGGGTCATGGAAGAAATCGCAAGTTCAGCTTACTATACGGAGCAACTTTCAAAGGATGCTTATCATATGAACCCTTATTTACTGGATAAACACTTCAAAAGAAAACACGGGGAAAATGCTTACTATGGGCAGTGAGGATGTAAGAGACTATCTATTAATTTAGGTAGTCTCTTTTTTGACAGGGTAGTAGATTGCAAAGAAACTGGTAGGGCGGTCTTGTTGAGTGGGTTTATTTAGGTTTTTGTTTGTATGGAAAGCTTTCTCCGGATTCTTGCTATACTTTATGTAATAAAAAAAGATAGATAATTAAGAAGCGTACCCTTGTGGCCTTACCTAAGGTAGTACGCTTCTTTTTAGCAACTTATTGTAACTGGAAGTTAACTGGATTTTTCCAACACCAACTTCCTTTCCTCCCCTCTAGCCGTCAGCACACTCACGACCCCCATAATGACAAACGCCGCAGCGGCACTAAAGAACATCGCAATGAAAATATTTCCGATCAAGTTCAGAGAAGTAAAGGTGACATACAGCGAAGCCCCCGTAACCACTGCGGCGATGGCGCCATAGTGATTGGCCCGGTTCCAGAAATACCCGAGTGTGATCGGTGCGATAATCCCGGATATGATCGCGGAAAAGCTGAATTGGATCAGAAACGCCAGCGATTCTGGTCGTTCTAAAGAGAAGTAGAGCGACAGGAGTCCAACGACAATCAGGGAACCTTTCGCGACTTTTAACGACTGGTTGTCCAGTTGTTGGGCGGATCGTTTTTTAGATGATAGGAATGGTGCGACGACGCGGTACAAGTCGTTCCCGATACTAGTCGTGATTCCTAAGTACAGGCTGTCCGTACTCGATAAGATCGCGGAGATGATACCGACGATCATGATGGCTGCGATGACGCTCGGGAAGGCTTCAATGACATAGGTCGGAATTGCCGCATCGGCACTTTGCAAAGTCGGGAACAGGACGCGGGCGGCGAGTCCACCGAGGACCATCAGTGTCGAGATAATGCATAGCACCAGCCCTGCAGATAAGGTGAACGGGGCCAGGTCTTCCTCTTTTTCAATCGACAAGACTTTGTTCAAGAGGTGGGGCATCAATACGAAACTGAACAAGAGGAACTGTACGGCCATGATGGCGAGCGCGCTGTTGTAAGGTCCTCCGTCAGCGATGGCAGCGGTCAGGTTCGGATCGATGCTGTGCAAGCGGTCGGTCAGGACACCGAAGACGTTCCATCCTCCACCGATGGTCCAGAAAAAGGAGACGACGATGAAGATTGAGGTGATCGCCATGAGAATTCCCTGGATGCCGTCGGTGATGATCTGCGCGAAGGCGCCTCCAAGACCGATGTAAAGAATAGTGATGGCGACCCCGATGATGATTCCCCACGTGTAAGGAATACCGATGACGGTTTCAAAGATGGTTGCAAGCCCGACATTCTGCCCGACAATATAATAGACATTGAATAAGATCAACAGGGAGACGAGGGCTTGCAGGGCTTTCGAATTGTAGCGTTTGCCCAGCCATTCGGGAAGTGTCGAGACATGGCCGAATTTTTTCCCGTAACGCCAGAACGTTTTAGCGAAAAGAAGCAGTCCGACCCAGGAGACACCGAAGCAGCCGAGCGTGTACCAGAGCACGGCGGTTCCGTGTTCGTACGCGAGCCCCGGGACGCCGATGAATAAATTGGCACTGGCGTAGGAGGTGGCGAAGCTTGCCCCGACTAGCCAAGGGCTTACTTTCCCCCGGGCGGTGGCGAATCCGGCCATCGACTGGCTGTGTGCCCGTCCTTTTTTACCCACCCACGTTACAGCGGCAAAGTATACGGCCAATAAAAGAATGACGGTCCATAACAACACACTGGAACTCGTAAGCATCGTTTATCGTTCTCCCTTCTTTGTCGTGTAAAAGCTCTTCCAAATGAATAAACCGAGCAGCCAGAATAAAGCGACGGCGATGAAATAGGTTAGGATCATAGCGTTTCCTCCTGTTTTTTGAAAAATGGCAAAGGATGTGGTCCGATGTTACTGATTTCCATTTCGACCTTCAGATGATGAGTCAACTGGTTTTCTTCTATTAAGAGATGGGTCAAAAGCGAAGGTCCTTCTTCAAGAGTGACCACTCCGACGGCATAAGGCGTGTGGTCCTGCCAGGCGGGATGACCGGATCGATGGATGATGCTCCATGTTTTCAGCCTTCCTCGACCGGACGATTGTTTCCACGATAACGAGTGATGGAAACAGTAAGGGCAGTGTTCCCGTGGGTAGAAAATCCACTGCTCACACTTGTCGCACTGCTGAAGGCTGAGGTTTCCATCTTTGATGCTCTCCCAAAAGGGCTGGCTGACCGGGGTGATGGTCGGCCCCGGCAATGAAATGTTTGGCGAATCACTCATTGTTCTCCTCCTAACACGAGCGCTGTCGTTTCACTTAATGTGGCTCCATTTCCTGTGACAAGTGCCTGTTTGGCATGTGGGACCTGGCGATGATCTGCTTCGCCCCTCAGTTGACGGACGGCTTCGATGACATGGGACATGCCGCCTGCGAGATCCGCCTGGCCGAACCCAAGCTGACCACCGTGTGTGTTTAATGGATAGTCCCCGTCGTGGCTGAAGGTGTGATTTTTGACGAACGCTCCGAATTCCCCGGGCTTACATAGTCCCGCGCTTTCAAGCGTTGTGGCGACGACACTCGTGTAACAGTCGTACAAAGAAAAGAGGTCGATATCGTCAACGGTCGTCCCGGCTTGATCTAGCGCTCTCGGGATCGAATAGGTGAAAGGCAGGGCATCGATGTCGGGGGCCTGGCTCACGGCCCGGTGGGAGATTTTTTCTCCCGCGCCTTTCAAGTAGACCGGCTTGTGTTTACTATTGGTTGCTTGTTCCGGCGACGTCACGACTACGGCTGCCCCGCCAGCGACAGGCATGACGATCTCCAGGAGGTGAAGCGGATCGGTGATCATCGGGGAAACGAGGATATCCTCGATCTCTACAGGCTTCCCGTAAAAAATGGCTTCCGGGTTCAATTGGGCGTTTTTTCTGGCCCAGTAGGCGATGGTTGCAAAGTCCTCCTGGGTGGATCCGTGGACGGCCATGTGCTGTCTTTTTAAGAGAGCATAGGACGTATTCGCACCAGACGCTCCAAAAGGAACATCAAATTCGCGAATCGGATTGCGGTTCGGGGATCTCAATGTTTCGCCTTTTTCATGTTTGTTGGCAAGAACACAGACGACGGTTTCGCACATCCCTGCCTGAATGGCGGCAGCTGCGCGCCAGATCATCCCCGGTCCGGTCGCTCCTCCCAGGTCCACGGTGTTGGACATGTTGGGATCGATTCCGAGATATTCAGAAACGGTCGCCGGTACATGCTGTGGCGTTTCCCCGACTTGTGGTCCGACGAGGAGACCATCGACATCTTCCTTTGAAATCCCGGCATCTTCCATGGCAAGCCGGACAGATTCGGCAATATAACTTAACGTCGTTTTTCCTTGAGAATAGCGCACGGGCTTCAGTTCACTGATGCCTGTGATCGCCCCTTGAATGTTGCCTGCCATTAGAAGAACTTCCTTTCTGTCAGCTGACGAAATGCTGGTAAGCTGGATGGATTGCGGAGGGAAGCTTCGTTTTTCACTTCATCTCCTAGAGCAGCCGTTTTCGCAGCACCTTCCACTCTTTTTCCATTGATCGTATGAGGAATGTCCTCCACTTGATAGATCCGCTTCGGTACATGTCGCGGAGAGGCTTTCGTTTTGATCTGCTGACGGATGTCTTTCGCTAAGTCTTCCGTTAATTCGTCAGTGACGACACAAAGGACGATTTCTTCGTCCTGTTCCTTCGGTAAACCGAAAACGACGCTGTCGTTGATTTCCTGAATATGATCAACGACGCCGTAAATTTCTGCTGTTCCGATGCGGACGCCACCAGGATTTAACGTCGTATCCGCTCGTCCGTAAATGATGAACGACTGGTCGATGGTCTGTTCTGCCAGGTCGCCATGGGTCCAAATCCCAGGGCGCTTGGAAAAGTAGCTCCTTCGGTAGCGTTCATCGCCCCCTTCCCCGAAAAAGGTGAGCGGCATGCTAGGGAACGGTTTCGTGCATACAAGATCCCCTTTTTCTTCGTAAACCGAAGCTCCGCGCTCATCCAGCACATCTACGGCCATGCCTAATGCTTTACAGGCGATTTCGCCACGCTTCAGCGGGTGGGCAGGAGAGCCCATCACAAAACAGCCGATGATTTCGGTTCCTCCGGAAATGGAGGCCAGGAACAGATCCTCTTTGATCGTTTGATAGATCCAGTCGTACTGCTCGGATGCTAACGGGGCCCCGCAGGAGAGCAGACTTTTCAATGAGTGAAGTGAATGGGTGCTTTTCAGGTCCACACCTGCTTTCATTAGTGTATCCAGATACTTAGGGCTCGTGCCGAAATGGGTGATGCCCACTTCATCGGCGATGTCCCACAAATGGGTGAGGGAATCTTTTCTGACAGGTGAGCCGTCATACAACAGGATCGACGCTTCGCTGGCAAGGCCTGAGACGAGCCATGGATACATCATCCACGCGGTATTCGTATACCAGAACAGGACATCATTTTTCTGAACATCGCCGTGCAGCTGGTGCTCTTTCACATGCTGAAGCAGCGTCCCGCCGACGGAATGGACGATCGCTTTCGGCAGTCCCGTCGTTCCGGATGTGTACAAAATATAGAGCGGATGCTGGAACGGAACCGGTTGGAACGAAGGTTCTTCGGCTTCATTGCTGGAAAGCTCTTCCCATGAGAGCGTGTGGATGCCTTCTATGGACGTTTCGCCTCCCAAAGTGACGAGAGCCGACAGTCCTTCGAGATGTTCGGTCGTCTGCTTGATTTTTTCCTCGATATGGAACGGCTTCTGTTTATATTGATAGGAAAGAGTGGCAATCAATACTTTTGGTTTCACCTGGCCAATGCGGTCGACGATTCCTTTTGTTCCGAAGTCCGGAGAACACGATGTCCATGTGGCCCCTAAGGAAGTCGTCGCAAGCAAGGCCACCATTCCCTGGATGTCGTTCTTCGTAACACCGGCGACACAATCGCCTTTCTCGACCCCGAGCCGTTTCAATCCTTCCTGAGCTTTCGCGACCGAACGTCTCAGATCTCCTAATGTAATGCTTCCCTGTACACCGTTTTCATTCGCTTCGTAGGCCGCTGTCCGGTGGAGCGGTCCACGGAGGAGATTTTCCGCGAAATTCAGCCGTGCTTCCGGGAACCACTGGCTATCCGGCATGGCATCCCCGGGGACGTAGACGCACTCGCCTTTTTCCCCGATGATATCGGCATAATCCCACACGGCTGACCAAAATTCAGAAAGGTGCGAGATGGACCAGCGGTGGAAACGTTCGTAAGGAAAAAGCGGCTGATTCGTTGATTCAGCAAATGCTCGGATGTGGGAGTTTTCGATTCGTTCGCTCGTCGGTTCCCATAGAAAAGGGGATGGCGTAGCGGGTGTTGGTATACTCATTGATTTTCTCTCCTTTCAGCTGTTGTATGTGGGACTTCGATGAACAGGGCCATTCCTTGACCACCACCACCGCAAAGGGAAGCGATGCCTTTGCCCCCTCCGCGGCGTTTCAGTTCATGAGCGAGTGTCAACACGAGACGGAAGCCCGTACCGCCTAAAGGATGACCGAGAGCGATCGCCCCGCCGTTCACATTGACGCGGTCATAATCGATGCCAAGTTCCCGACAGCTCGCGATGACGACACTGGCGAAAGCTTCGTTAATCTCGAACAGATCGATGTCGTCGGTCGTTAATTCGTGTTGGTCCAGTAATTTTTGGATCGCCTGGGAAGGTTTCGTTTGTAAACTTGCATCTGGACCGGCGACTTCTGCCCAGCCGAGGATTTCGGCGAGCGGTTCCTGTCCAAGCTCGTCCGCTTTTTCTTTGGTTGTGACGATGCCGACGCTCGCTCCGTCGGTCATCTGTGAGGCATTCCCTGCGGTAATCGTACCTTCACTGGAAAAAGCTGGGGAGAGGCCGGCTAACTTGTCTGCGGTTGTTCCTTTGCGGATGCCTTCATCTTCTTCAAGCACCCCCGCAACCGGAGCGATTTCCGGTCGGAACGATTCTTTATCCTGGGCCGCTTCTGCCCGCTGCTGTGAGAGTGCAGCATATTCGTCCTGTTCTTCACGGCCGATATCGAAGTAGCGGTTTTTCTCATCGGTCAAAGCACCCATGGACACATCGCTCAAGGCGCACCATAACCCGTCATTCAGTAAGGTATCGGTCAACGTTGTATGTCCAAGCCCTGAAGAAGGACGAACAGGAGCGGTATGGGGAGCGTTCGTCATCGAGTCGAAGCCGCCGACAATATATAATTCTCCTTCCTTCACCTGCAGCCTCCGGGACGCATCCGCGATGGTCGCAATTCCTCCTAAACAAACATTGTTCAACGTGATGGCGGGGGTATGGATATCGACGCCTGCCTGATCGGCCACCTGTCTTGCCGGGTTCTGTCCGCTGCCCGCCTGAATCACCTGAGCAAGCAGGACTCCATCAGCTGTGGCAGCCACTGGATTTTTCTCGATCAAAGCTCGCAACGCTTGTGATCCGAGTTCTGTAGCGGTTTGCTTTTTCAAAGCCCCTTTCCATTTACCAAAAGGGGTACGGATGCCATCTAAAAGAACGGTAGTCATATATAGAACAACTCCTTTTTTTTAATGGCTCTGTTAAAGCTTAGTGTTGATATTACTTTTTTTATATTTGACTTCTTCAACGAAAGCTACCTTTTCTTGAAGACTTTATTTCGAGATATACCAGGGATTCATTGCCCGGTTGAGCGTTAGGGGCGTCTGGGAAGCCACTCGCTTTCCGGTGGGGGAGTGGCGAGCTTCCTCGGGCTACCGCCCTGCGGGATCTCGCCGATCTCCTTTCTCCCACGGGAGTCTCGCAGCTTCCCAACCACCCCATTCGATCATGCGAGAATCGAACCCCTACATCAAGAAGGAGCATCCTCCACTATTACTACTTACAGTAAGAAAGTGCTCTATAACAAGCGATTATGACCTCCATCCATACGATGGAGGTAAGGGATACAGCTCTCCATTCGTATAGAGAGCACCTACTTCTGAAAGTAGTTTCGAGACACTTATATGGCAAAGGGACGGAGGGGAATGGCGAGACTCCTGCGGGAAGAGAGTGCTTGGTGAGACCCCGCAGGACGTAGTCCGAGAAGGCTCACCGCGCTCCCGCGGAAAGCGAGTCATTCCCCGCAGCCCCTATCCACTCAACAAAAGTCTCGAAATTAAGTCTTTAATCATCCTATTATTCATGGTCACTTCCATCCGTTGATGCAAATATCAACACTGAACTTTAACAGAGCCTTTTTAATAGAAAGAGCCCTCTTCACAAAAATAAGAAGAGGGCTCTTGTGCTCTTCTTATCTTCCAGGATCATCTCCTGCAGGAATTAGCACCTTTTCAAGCGGTCGCTTGATGGTTGCCGGGCGTCAACGGGCCAGTCCCTCTGCCTCTCTGGATAAGAAATCGTATTCGATTGGAAAATATAAAAACCTCCCGATCCGTATCGAGAGGTTTAGAGATTATGGAAATCTCTTATCTTTCTGAGCCTTCACTCAGTAGGATTTGGCACCATGCTATACACATAGCGGTTGCCGGGCTTCACAGGGCCAGTCCCTCCACCTCTCTGGATAAGATCGTTCTTTCATTATTTGGTTAAGTGCCATGTTAGCAAGGGAAAGGATAGGTGTCAATGCATTTAATAGAAAAGTGGGAAAATTTATTTTATTCAAGACTGTTTATCGTAGGAGCTTGTCTAAGAGATTGAGACGATAAAAAGGAGTTCCTTTATTTTTCCTGAATATTGGGATAAGTAATTATTTGGAGTGGTTACGACTTTTATATAACCATATTCAGGAGAGATGCATATGATTCAAAAACTAATTTTCATGGGGTTACTCTTTGTCATGCTTAGCGCTTGCAGTCAGCAATCAGTAAAAGAAGAAGACCTTATCACTTTAGATGAGGTGATAACGGCTGTGACCGACCAAGAAGTGATGTTAGGGGAGGCTGATTTACCAAGCATTTCCGCTTTCGCCAGAGAATTAAACAACGTTTTGCCTGAATCCTATTTTATAGATGGTCATACATTCTCCATTTATGAATTCCCTTCCACAAAAGCGCGGGAGAAGGGAATGGAGGACTTTGAGATGAAAACCGCAAGTGCTTCCGTAGTGGAGCATGAAAGGTACACGAATAAAAACATATTGGCATTTTATGAATATGGAAATGTGGAGACCCACAGGAATTTGGAATCCGCCATAAATGGATTAGAGTAAACCATTCAAACGCACACACGTATTCCCCTTCCTTTCGTATGGTAATAGGTAAGCCAATATGGATAGGAGCGAACGAAGTGGGGGACTTGATACCTTTTCGGCGGACGGGAGTTAAGGAGCTTGATGAGGCGATTCTGGAATATTTTAAGCATGTAGAGGCCATGAAAAACGGGAGATCAATGGCGGAAATAGAATACCACTATAATATGGCGATTTGGGTTTTAAAGGAAGCGAGTCGTAAGCGAAGTGAGAAATGAGCTGGAGGCGTGGCATCCAATCTTGGATGTGGCGCTTTTTTTGATGGCATCGCTGAAATTAGTAGTCGTACAAGCGCTCCAACAGGTTCTTAATAAAGGAATCTTACTTAGGGTTAGCAGGAATTTATAAGAGGTATGTAGTAATTGTTATGTACAGGAATACATCCTTCTTGTTAACGGAAAGTTGAGCTCTTAGGGAGGATCTTCCCGTTGGATGGAAACAGGACGAATGATACGAAATAAGGGGGCATACACATGGCAGAAGTATCTTCAATGAAGCAGGCCGTTGACTTGTTGTTGCAAAAAGGGTTATCGAAACGCGAGATCCTATCCAATGTGGATAACAGCCATTTTCCTTTTGAGGATGAAGAAGTTGTCATGACCTTTATTGATCTGCAGATCGAGTGTTCTTCAGATGAAGAATTCCATAGACTGGTCGCCTATTTATATGGATACAGCTCGAATCTTTCCTAGGATGACTGTGTTTAGATTTTAAGATGAAGGCTCAATCCTCATCTTGATACAGAGCCAAGAATCCAAGAATTAATAGACGGAGAACTTATAAGAATAGTGGGGAATCAAGGTTTTGAATGATTCCCTCGCTTCTTCTCCAGGACTCGTCGATGACTCCAATACCTTATACCACTTATATGTCACGCCGTTATAACTCTAAAGAAGAAGGCCGTTGATTCTAAAAAAGAATCAACGGCCTTTTTTATAGTTTCAAACCATTTCTGCTCTTAAATCTGCGCAATAGCGTGTGACTTTCTACACGGGTAATTCCTTCCAGTGCATACAGTTCGTTATTAATAAAAGACTCAAGTTCTTTGAAGTCTTTGACAAGAACATGCATATGTAAGGTGCTTGGTCCTGTCATCTGATAACAACTGGCAACATAGGGGTTGTTGGCAAGGTTTTCGGCCACTTCCACTAGGGACCGGGGCTCACAGTCGACCTCGAAAAAAGCGGATACTTGCTTCCCTACTTTTTCACTATTGACCACAGCTGTGAATTTTTCAATGATCCCGCAGTCAATCAGCTGGTTGACGCGGGACCGGACCGCTACTCGCGATAATCCCAATGTTTTTCCAATATCGGTATAGGAAAGTCGTCCATCATCAATTAGTAATTCAAGGATTTGTTTGTCGGTGTCATCAATTTTCATTGAAGCATCTTCCTGCATAAAATACACCTCACTTTTTCAAAAGCTCAGCCTTCAAAAATCTTACCACTAAAATAGTCCCCTTTCAAACGAGGGAAAAGGTTTTGGATAAAAAAACAAAAAATTTGAATTATTTTGTCATTAGGGGTTTTAATTTTCTGAATATTGCATTATACTCATCTACAACGTATTACCATTTGTTAATTAAAAAATGATTTTTGATTAACTTTCGAAAACGTTTGGAGAGTGTTAGTTATTTTATGGGGGATTTTAAAGGGAATCGCTTTCAAGTGATTTGTTAAAAACGAGGAGGGATTACGTGCTTGCTTTAATCGTAAAACGATTGCTTCAATTGGTTTTACTTCTTTTCGGGATTTCGTTTTTGGTGTTTATGAGTATGCATATAGCACCTGGGGATCCAGCGACGATCATCGGCGGGCCGACAGCTTCAGAGTCTGACCTTGAGGCTATACGAGCGGAGCTTGGATTGAATGAACCGGTACTGGTTCAATATTTGGATTACATAAGAGGCGTTGTACAAGGAGATCTCGGATACTCTTTCCAAAACAACCAATCGGTGTCTGAATCGATTGTTACCCGCTTTCCTCAAACATTGAATCTTGCTGTTGCAAGTATGGTGGTCGCTGTATTAATCGGAGTGCCGGCAGGAATCATTTCCGCTATTAAGCAAAATTCCTGGTTTGATGTCTCCAGCACAACGGTAGCACTCGCTGGAATCTCCATCCCGAACTTCTGGTTAGGAGCCATGTTGATACTCATCTTCTCGGTTGAGCTTCAGTGGTTACCGGTTGGAGGTTTGAGTGCACCATTTTGGACGATGGAAGGAATGAAGCAGTTGATCCTTCCCGCCATTACTCTCGGTACAGCTTCAGCGGCCATGATCGCCAGAATGAGCCGATCCGCCATGCTGGAAGTTATACGTGCGGATTACATAAGGACCGCCAGAGCGAAAGGCGTTAAGAAGAGCGTTGTCGTTTGGGTCCACGCGTTGAGAAATGCCATGATCCCGGTGATTACAGTCATTGGCCTGAACTTTGGTTTCTTATTGGGCGGTACGATCATTACCGAGCAGGTCTTTGCGATCAACGGAGTGGGCCGATTGATGATTGATGCCATCGCTGCGAGGGATTTTCCTGTCGTTCAAGGCACCGTTTTATTGGTAGCCACTTTGTTTGTTGTCGTTAACCTGCTCGTCGATATCATTTATGCGTTTGTTGATCCAAGGATCAGTTATGACTAAGGAAAGGAGGGAGTGAATTGGCAGAATCAAGTTCCGCGGCGAATGAACAAGTTTTTGTGAAGAAGGACAAGGTGAAGAAAGAGAAGATGGCTTTGAAGACAGTCAAGCGTCTCCTGAAAAATAAACTGGCGGTGTTCGGGTTGATAATCATTACGATCCAGGTGGTGATGGCCGTCTTTGCCCCTTGGTTTGCAACCTATGATCCGATAAAACAAAGTTTGACGAGCACCGAATTAGGCGTGGGTTCGGAAGGGCATTGGCTGGGCACAGATAACTATGGACGGGATGTCTGGTCCAGAATTGTCTTTGGAGCAAGGATTTCCTTGCTGGTTGGGATCGGATCGGTCGGCTTGGGACTGATCGGCGGAATCACGCTCGGTCTGATCTCCGGATATTTTAAGAGATTGGACGGCATCATTATGAGATTCGTAGATCTACTCTTCGCTTTTCCCGGCATTCTGTTAGCGATGTTGATTATAGCGATGCTTGGGACAAGCTTAGTGAACGTAGTGATAGCCATCAGCATATGGTCGATTCCTACATGTGCAAGGATCGTAAGGGGGAGTGTTCTTTCTATTAAAAAGCAGGAGTACATCCTTGCCATGAAATCTCTTGGGGCGAGCAACACTCGTATATTGATCAAACACGTACTGCCTAATTGTACGGCGCCGATCATCGTATTCGCTACGATGCGGATGGCAACAGCGATCCTGTCGACCGCAGCTTTGAGTTTCCTTGGTTTAGGGGCACAACCCCCGACGGCAGAATGGGGAGCTATGATTGCAGCAGGTCAGGATTTCATGTTTACATCCCCGCACCTTACGATTGTCCCTGGTATTGCCATTATGCTCGTTGTTTTTGCTTTTAATGTCGTAGGTGATGGTTTGAGAGATGCGCTCGACCCGAATATGGAGCTCGATCAATAAAGAGGAGGAATGACAGTGAAGAAGTTTCGTTTGTTAAGTTTATCCGTATTGGTTTTGTTATTGATGGTGCTGGCTGCGTGCAGCAATGAATCCAGTTCAGAAGGAGGAGAGGGGGACTCCGGTTCCAATGCACCTCAAGAGCTTACTTATGCAACAACATCTGATGTGGTGGGTCTTTCGCCGATTGATACCAACGACTCTGTTTCTTCTGCCGTGATTGAACAAGTCTATGAAACTCTTTTTGTCCGTGATCCTGAAACTATGGAAATCAAACCTCACCTTGCAGAATCCTACGAGAATCCGGATGATTCTGACGTGGGTGATCAAGTTGAAGGAGGATGTCACGTTCCACGACGGCACGCCATTCAATGCAGAAGCTGTCAAATACACATTTGAAGAGTTCAAAAGTGAAGAGCGGGCAGCTCCTCGTGCTTCTTTGATGGAGCCGGTAGAGTCTATTGAAGTTCAGGACGAGTATACTGTTGTCCTCAAAACAGCTGAACCTTATGGGCCATTGTTAGCTGCTCTTTCCCACACGAATGCTTCGATTGTCAGTCCAGAAGCCGACCAGGCTGGAGATTTAAACCAAAACCCTGTGGGAACAGGACCTTTCGTTTTTGAAGAATGGGTACAGGGTGATCATGTATCGCTATCTAAGAATGAAGATTACTGGCAGGGAGCTCCTCAGTTAGAGGAAGTAACGATGAAGGTCGTTCCGGAGTATTCCACAGCTGTTTCCATGCTTCAAACAGGAGAAGTACAGTTCCTTGATGCGATTCCAACAGAACAGCTTCCTCGTTTGGAATCCATGGATAATGTAGAGGTTCAACAGAAATCGGGGACACCGGTTTATTACCTAGGCTTTAACATGAACAAGGAACCGTTTGATGATATCAACTTCCGTAAAGCTGTATCCCATGCCGTCGACCGTGAAGCCTATGTTCAGCAATTGAACGGGTTAGGCGTCCAGAACAACAGCATCATCGGTCCGAAAGTATTCGGTTATGACGAATCAGCCTCTGAAGAAGGCTATGATTATGATCCTGAAAAAGCGAAGCAATTGTTTAAAGAACATGGGTATGAAGGGCAGGAAATTACGCTGCTGGCCGCTAACCGGGATATGTATATGAAGATGGCTGAGATTGTCCAGGCGCAGCTGACGGATGCTGGTTTGAACGTAAACATTGAAACAATGGAATGGGGCACATTCCTGGATACGACAACGGAGGGGAATTTCGAAATGACTTTCCTCGGATGGTCGAACAGTACAGCAGACGGGAGCGAACTGCTATATCCGAATCTGCATTCCGACAACATCGGATCTTCCAATCGTACGGCTTATGATAACAGTGAATTCGATCAGCTTGTGAATGAATCCCGGACGACCGTGGATCAGGAAGTTCGTCAGGAGAAACTTCACGAAGCGAATGTGATGGCGGTAAATGATGGGGTATGGGTGCCTATGCACCATGGTGTGGTTACGGCAGCATTTGATAGCTCCGTCAAAGGTTTGGTTGTTGACCCGACCGGCCAATGGTCTCTTTATAACGTAAGTAGAGAGTAGGTGTAGGATGGAACCTTTATTAGATGTCAATCATTTAGTCACCTCTTTCCGCACAGCTGAGGGAAAACTCCCCGCTGTGCGAGGGGTTTCTTTTTCTGTTCATGAAGGTGAAACACTGTGTATCGTCGGCGAATCCGGGTGTGGAAAAAGTATCACAACATTATCCGTGATGGGGCTGCTGCCGGATAATGGAGAAATTAGTGATGGAACAATCACGTTTAAAGGGGAAGAGCTGACGAAGAAAAAAGAAGAACAGATGAGAAAGCACCGGGGAAACGATATCTCTATGATTTTTCAGGAACCTATGACAGCTTTAAACCCTGTCTTTACGGTAGGGTATCAAATGCTGGAACCCTTGCACTTGCACACGAACCTTGGGAAAAAGGAGAAGAACAAACGGGCGATCGAGCTTCTCAGCCAAGTGGGGTTATCGAATCCGGAAAATGTCCTCAAAAAGTATCCTCATGAATTGAGCGGCGGCATGAGGCAGAGAGTCATGATTGCGATCGCTCTCGCATGCAGCCCGTCTTTGTTAATAGCGGATGAACCGACGACTGCGCTCGATGTAACGATCCAGGCCCAGATTTTAGATCTGATTGACGAATTGAAAGAAGAATTAGGAATGGGCGTCATGATGGTCACGCATGATATGGGGGTTGTCGCAGAAGTAGCTGATCGGGTGATGGTGATGTATGCAGGGGAAGTAGTGGAAACAGGAACGGTCGAGGAGATCTTTGAACGACCGCAGCATCCGTATACGAGAGGGCTCTTAGCTTCCGTTCCGAACGTGGATGACGAGGATCATCGCTTGGAAGCTATACCAGGTACGCTCCCTAATTTAAATGAAAAAATCCCGGGGTGCCGTTTCCATCCAAGGTGTCCTTATGCCATGGATCAATGCAAAGAAAAGGTTCCGCCGGATTTTCATATTTCCGATCAACACCAATCTAAATGCTGGTTACACGAGGAGGTGGAAACGAATGAGTACCGGGACAAAGCCTATTCTTGAAGTCGAAAACGTCAAAAAGTATTTCCCGATTAAGAGTAGTTTCTTAAAGCGGACAACTTCCAATGTCCAGGCGGTCGAGAACGTATCGGTGGACGTGATGGAGGGAGAGACGCTTGGGGTCGTGGGGGAATCTGGATGTGGAAAGTCGACATTCGGCCGAACCATCCTTGGCTTAGAAAGCTTGACGGCCGGTTCCATCAAATTCCGAGGAGAAGAAATCGGCGGCCTCTCCGACAGTCAGTTGAAAAAATATAAAAAAGAGATGCAGATGATTTTTCAGGACCCATACGCCTCGCTGAATCCGAGACAGCGGATTGGAGATGCCCTGGAAGAAGCTTATATCATTCATACGAAGCTGAATAAAAAGGAAAGAAGAAAAAGAGTCCATCAGCTGTTAGTGGAAGTCGGATTGAAAGAAGAACATGCCGACCGGTACCCGCATGAATTCAGCGGGGGACAGAGGCAGCGGATCGGGATTGCAAGAGCGGTGGCTTTGAATCCCTCGTTGATCGTTTGCGATGAAGCGGTTTCCGCCCTCGATGTGTCCGTCCAGGCACAAATCATTCAGCTTCTCAAACAGCTGCAAAAGTCCCATCAGCTGACTTACTTGTTTATTTCTCATGATTTAGGTGTGGTCAAACATATATCCGACCGTGTGCTGGTGATGTATTTAGGAGCGACGGCAGAACTTGCATCTTCAGAGGAACTCTTCTCAAATCCATTGCATCCTTACACACGTGCCCTTTTATCAGCGATTCCGAGGCCGGTGGTCGGTAAGAAAAAGGAGCGGATTCGCTTGAAAGGAGAACTTCCGAATGCGGCTGATTATCCAACGGGCTGTCCTTTCCATACCCGATGTCCACTTGCTCATGAACGCTGTCGCATAGAACGGCCGGAATGGCGGGAAGTGAAAGAGGGGCACTATGTCGCCTGTCATGAAGTTTAAGAATGTACTATAGAAGAATACGTATGGTCCAGGAAAGGAGCACGAAAATGAAGCATTTAGATCATCTGTACAATCCCTATCAAACGCCTCGGCACACGACAATGGCCAAAAACGGCATGGTCGCGACTTCCCAACCGTTAGCTGCTCAGGCAGGTTTGTCCATGTTACAGAAGGGAGGGAATGCGATTGATGCGGCCATCGCCACAGCAGCAGCGCTGACCGTCGTCGAACCGACTTCCAATGGCATCGGCGGGGATGCGTTCGCTCTCGTCTGGGTGAAAGATAAACTCTATGGACTGAATGGAAGCGGGCGTTCTCCTTCTTCTCTTTGCAGGGAGGAGTTGAAAAAGAAAGGGTATGAGGAAATCCCGAAATATGGCTTTGTCCCTGTCACAGTTCCGGGTGCCCCTGGGACTTGGGTGGAACTGTCCGATCGTTTTGGAAAGCTTCCATTTAAAGACTTGCTGGCTCCGGCCATCTCTTATGCAGAAGAAGGCTATCCGATTACTCCTGTCTTAGGGAAGTTCTGGGGGATGGCCGTGGAGAAGTTTAAAGAGACGTTGACTGGAGAAGAATTTTCACATTGGTTCGATACCTTTGCTCCGAATGGAAAGGCGCCAAAGATCGGTGAAATTTGGAAGTCTGAAGCTCACGCGGAAACGCTTAAGAAAATTGCTGATTCGAAAGGTGATTCTTTTTATCGGGGGGAGCTGGCAGACCAGATCGATCAGTTTTCCAACAAATATGATGGGTACATATCGAAAGAGGACTTAGCAGGCTTTAAGCCTGAATGGGTGGACCCCATTTCTGTGAATTATAAAGGGTATGACGTCTGGGAAATCCCTCCGAATGGGCAGGGAATCGTAGCACTATCTGCCCTCAACATACTTAAAGGGTTTGAATTGGATGGGAAGGAAACGGAGGGTACGTACCATAAACAAATCGAAGCGATGAAGCTTGCTTTCTCAGATGGGGAGAAATATGTGGCGGATGAAAGCTATATGGACGTTCGAGCAGATGAACTGCTGAATGATGACTATGCCTCAGAACGAAGAGGTCAAATTAGTGATGTTGCCGGCACACCGGAAGCGGGCACACCTCCTAAAGGTGGAACCGTCTATTTAGCAACAGCTGATGCGGAAGGGAATATGGTTTCCTTTATTCAAAGCAACTATATGGGATTCGGTTCAGGTTTAGTGGTACCTGGGACGGGGATCGCTTTGCAGAACCGCGGTCATAATTTCTCGCTTGATCCTGCCCATGCCAATGCTCTGGAAGGTGGGAAGCGATCTTACCATACGATCATTCCCGGTTTTCTTACAAAAGGACAGAATCCTGTCGGGCCGTTCGGGGTGATGGGAGGTTTCATGCAGCCGCAAGGCCATGTGCAAGTGGCTATGAATACCATCGATTTTCACTTGAACCCGCAGGCTGCTTTAGATGCACCCAGATGGCAATGGATGAAAGAAAAGACCGTCTGGGTGGAACCCCATTTTCCTAAACATGTCGCAGAAGCTCTGACCCGAAAAGGTCACAACATAGAAGTGCAGCTGGAGTCCGGTGCTTTTGGAAGGGGCCAAATCATCTGGCGCGACCCGGATACAGGGACATTGTATGGGGGGACGGAGTCTCGGACGGATGGGACAATCTCTGCTTATTAATGGAAAGGAGGGGTTAGAAAGGAGTTGAGCACATGCAGCAATGGAATCTCTTTATCGCTTTTTTTAGAGTGGGGATGCTCGGCTATGGTGGAGGACCATCTTCTATTCCGCTAGTCCATAAGGAGGTTGTCGAGAAATATCATTGGTTGGATGATGATGATTTCAGTGATGTTCTCGCATTAGGAAATTCCCTTCCCGGGCCGATTGCCACCAAAATGGCAGGCTATATCGGCTACAGGGTCTCAGGGGTGATGGGGATGGTGAATGCCGTACTGGCTACGATTTTGCCGACCATCATCATCATGATCGTGTTAATTACTTCGCTAAACAATTTCAGGGATCAGCCATGGGTGAATGGAATGACCCAGGCGGTTATCCCTGTCGTAGGTGTGATGTTGGCAAAGCTGACGTATGATTTCATCAAAAAGGCGCAAATGAATATAGGTTGGATCACAACGATAATACTCGGAGCAGGCTCTCTTGTTCTCATCGAATGGGGCGGTATACATCCCGGGATCATCATTTTTGCCCTGCTCCTCTATGCGCTGCTTAAGCCTCAAAAAAAAGAGGAAAGCCCCCCTCTTAAACGTCAGGAGCGATCATCTTAATGTTATGGAAAATATTTATTGCTTTCTTTATTCCAGGTATAGTCGGTTACGGTGGGGGGCCTGCTTCGATTCCTTTAGTTGAGAACGAAGTGGTCGATCGATTCCATTGGATGTCTGTCGCAGAGTTCAGTGAAATGCTTGCCATGGCCAACGCCTTACCCGGCCCGATTGCCACCAAGATGGCTGGGTTTATCGGGTATCAGCAAGCAGGGATCTTAGGTGCTGTCGTGGGGGTTTTTGCCACGGTCGCTCCTTCATTAATCTTAATGATTCTATTAATGAGCCTTCTGGCCAAATTTAAAAACTCACCGAAAGTAAAAAAGATGACCAACTTAATCCGCCCGGCCATCGCTGTATTACTCGGACTTATGGCTTTCCAGTTTTTCAAAACTTCTTACGACAGCAGCGGTTTCCTTCAGATGGGATTATTGATTGCGGTAAGTTTTCTTCTCCTGGAGAAAGTGAAAGTTCATCCCGCTTTTGTCATTCTTGGTTCCCTCGTTTATGGAGGCATCTTTCTTGGGGGATCATAAGTCATCTGCTGACTCCCGTAGGCTTCTACGTAAATCTAGTTAAATAAGAATATTTGTACGGGTAAAAGGGCGATACTAGCATATGAATCCAGCTGGCTGGAGGATTATGCTTTTTTTATGTCTTCAGTTTCCTGGAACTACGTGAACGGGATGTGAGTGAGCATGAAAGATGTGTTCTGTTATTATCGAAAATCTATGAATTTCAGGAACTCGTGGTCTCCTGTTCAACGGATCGTTCACCAGGACAAAGTCTTGCATCGGTACTGTAGAGCTAATGATCTGACCATTACAAAAAGGTACAGTGACCTGGGATATTTAGGGTCTCCCTACCGTCGCCCTGAACTGCTGGAGATGATCAAAATTATTGAGAAGCCTAAGCTGAGAGCTGACTCGCTCCTTTTTTACAGCATCGCTGGATTGAGAACAGATATGAAAGCGAATGCTGATTTGCTTTTGGAAGTGGTGAAGGTACTGGAACAGGTACACTTTTATAGAGAAAAGTTAACATTGGATTACGAGAAATTTGAAATGTATATGAAAGGAGCTGCTAGCAGCGATATATATAATCAAAGTCAAGTCTTCATTCCATCAATGGATCACAAGGAAGAAGCCTGAATGAAAAAACAACCTGCCCGAAGACAGGTTGTTTCCACCATAAGATTAGCTTGCTTTCGATCGCGTGTAGTGATGCTGATGAATATAATCATGAAAGTAGTGGTTCGTTTCTTTCACGATCACTTTATAAAGAAGCAGCAAAGCGATTAAGTTGGGAATCATCATTAATGCATTCGCCATATTCGCAAATGCCCATACAAGATCAAGCTGCATGACGGCACCCATAAAGGTTGCCGTAATGTAGATGAAACGGTAAGGGACGATATAGCGTAAACCTAAGAGGTATTCAAAACACTTTTCTCCGTACATATACCATCCGACAATCGTCGAAAATCCGAAGAAAATGACGGAAAAGGCTACGATGTATTCGCCTATCGTTCCTAGTGCATGTCCGAATGCTGCACTTGTAAGAGCGCCGCCATCCAGGCCGGTGGCGTGCTGAACGCCTGAGATCGCTCCACCGGAAGGGTCCCAAAAACCAGTCATAATCAGCACAAGTCCAGTCATCGTACAGACGACGATCGTTACGATGAACGTACCTGTCATGGCAACGAGCGCTTGTTTTACTGGATGATCGGTCTTAGCGTTACCGGCAATTAATGCGGCCGTACCTAAACCGGCTTCGTTTGAAAAAATACCTCGGGATACACCGCTTCTGACGGCTTCCATGACGACAACACCTGCAAAACCACCCGCGGCCGAAACCGGGCTGAATGCGTATTGGAAGATCATTTCAAAAGCAGGGACAATCGCCTCGTAATTGGCGATGATAATGAATAGAGCCCCGCCAATATAAAGGAAGGCCATGATCGGAACGAAAAATCCCGCCACTGTACTGATTCGTTGAATGCCTCCGAAAATAATCAGCCCCGTCAAGATAGCCAGAACCGCTCCTGTAAACCAACCATTAATATGAAAGCTTTCCGTCATGACGTCTGATATGGTATTGGACTGTACACTGTTTCCGATTCCTAAAGCAGCAAAGGCGCCAAACAAAGCGAATGCGACGGCGAGCCACTTCCACTTTCTTCCGATTCCATGTTCAACATAATACATCGGTCCACCGGAATATTCTCCGTTCTCATTTTTCACTCGATACTTCATCGCAAGGAGAGCCTCAGAGTATTTGGTCGCCATCCCTAACAGGCCGACGATCCACATCCAGAAAATCGCTCCTGGACCTCCAAGGGTCAAGGCTGTAGCGACACCCGCGATATTCCCGTTTCCGATCGTCGCTGACAGCGCTGTCATTAATGTTTTGAAATTACTGATATCCCCTTGGGAATCCTGAGATGATTCCGTTTTGTTTTCTTTCGTAAAAGCGAGTTTAAAGGCGTAGAACAGCTTGCTGAACTGAAGGCCCTTTAACATAATGGTCAGAAACAACCCTGTCCCGAATAACAGGACCAAACTGGGAGTTCCCCATAGTACATCATTGATTTGGTTCAATATTTCTAGCATCATTACCCTCCTCATCCTGTTGTAACCGTCTATGTAGGGGCGGTCTTGAAAATGTCCATCTTCTACCTTACCACGTTTTCATCTATAACCGTTCGTTGAAACTACAAAATATAAGCGCTTACATTTGTGTGTAATAAACAAATGTAAGCGAGGGAGTTTTATTCTTATACTCAAATCAAGTGAAAGGGATGTTTATTAAGGAAACGTATATAAGGTATTCTAAACGCCTACAAACATCTGGTGATGGCAGATATTATATGCTATTTCTTTAGACAAACTAAAAAACATGCTTAATTATCTTGCAATTCAGAAATCAATCCGCTACACTGAATGTAATCGATTACATTGTTGGTAGAACAGGAGAATTAGATATGCCTAAGATGAGTGACGTAGCCAAATTAGCGGGGGTTTCAACCGCAACGGTATCCAGGGTTTTAAGGAATCCGGATGCTGTAACGACAAATACAAAGGAGAAAGTACATGATGCTATCAATCAGTTGAACTATCAACCGAATATGCTGGCCCGACATTTTCGAAGAACAGAAACGAATACAATCTTAGTTCTTGTTCCGAACATCAGTAACACAGTGTTTTCTGAAATCGTCGGTGGGATTGAAGAGGAAGCTTCAAAAAATGGTTATCGTGTGTTGCTTCGTAACACCAATAATCAATTGGAAAACGAATATGCTTCTATTGAACATTTAAAGCAGAGGCAGGTCGATGGCATGATCATGCTTTCTCCTAAATTAGATGAGGAAACTCTAATTGAAATCAGTCAGCAATACCCGATCGTCCTTGCGACTGCTCATTTGGAAACACCTACGATTCCATTTGTATCTATTGATAATGTAGGGAGCAGTGAAAAAGCAACAGAACATTTAATTCAACTTGGGCACAAAAGAATTGCCCACATTAGCGGACCTTCCTATTCATTAATTTCAAGGAATCGTTGCGAGGGGTATCAGAATGCACTGAGAAAACATGGGCTGAAGTTTGAAGATAAGTTCGTTCGGGAAGGAGAATTCACCTATGAGTCGGGTTATGAACATATGTTGGACATGCTTTCACAAGAGGAAGCTCCAACAGCCGTTTATGCGTCCAGTGATGATATGGCAATCGGTGCCATTAATGCAGCCAATGAACTTGGTGTTAAAGTTCCAGAAGATCTTGCTGTTGTCGGCTTTGACAATATCAAATTCGCATCCATGTTCAATCCATCCTTAACAACGATTGCGCAGCCCTTGCATGGGATGGGAGAGAGGTCCATGGAACTCCTCATGAAAAAGCTGAATGGAGAAATGATTTCCCAAACGGAGCATGTTCTTCCGGATGAATTGATCATTCGACAATCTTGTGGGGCCAAGTTGAAAGAGGAATTACTGTCCATGTAAAAATTTTTAGGTGAAAATGTAATCGATTACAAAGTGAATCATTTTAGGAAGAAAAGGAGGCCGAATTTTTATCAGAATCAAATGTAATCGATTACATTCATGATAAAAGGAGTGGAAATAATGACGAACATACCTGTAGGTCTTCAATTGTTTACATTACGGAAAGAGAGTGAGAAAGACTTTAAAGAAGTGTTGGAAAAAGTCGCTCAGATTGGATTCGATGGTGTGGAGTTTGCCGGATATTGGGGGCTTCAGCCAAAAGAATTGAGGGATTATATAGACGATTTGGGTTTGAAAGCAGCATCGAGTCATATCCCACTTCCTTCATTAGAAAGTGACTTGGAGAGAGTGATTGAAGTACAAAAGGTTCTTGGAAGCTCCCACATTGTTTGCCCGCATCTACCTCAGGATAGGAGAACGGATGAAGACTATCATCGTCTTGTCCATCTTTTAAATGAAACGGGACGGAAGGCTGCTGAAGAAGGCATAAGCCTCTCCTACCACAACCATGATTTTGAACTACGGCGAATGAAAGATGGGCGGACCCCATTAGAATTCATCCTATCGGAAACAAACCCCGAATGGGTGAAAGCAGAATTTGATATTTATTGGTTAACTAAAGCTGGTGAGTCTCCTCAAGAATGGTTGGAGCAATATAAAGGACGTACACCGCTCGTCCATTTGAAAGATATGACATTAGACGGGGAACAGTTTTTTGCAGAGTTAGGAACAGGCGGAGTGGATGTCAAAGGGGTGTTGGACAAAGTTACAAAGAATGATGTGGAATGGTGGATCGTAGAACAAGACCAGTCGAAAGGATCTGCCTTAGATAGTATACAGGAGAGCTTTCGTTATCTACAGCGTCAAAACGTTACATCCATTTGATTTCAAGTAAAAAGGAGAGGTTACTTTGAAAAAAATAGGTAGTTTGATGTTGCTTGGTTTAGTACTAGTATTGACAGCATGTGGGGGAGATTCTTCAAGTTCTTCAGGGGGAAGTGATCAAAAGGTTTTAGAATTCTGGCATATAGACCCGGGTGAGAAAGAAAAAATCTATGAAGAAGCAGTAGCAAGGTTTGAAGAAAATCACCCGGACGTCGATGTGAAAGTGTTGAGGATTCCGAACGATGCTTATAAACAAAAACTTTCCGTTGCGATGTCAGGAGGGAATCCTCCCGATGTTTTCCATAGCTGGGGTGGTGGATGGTTGAAACAGTTCGTCGATCAGGATAAAGTCATGGACCTTACGGAAGATATCGAGCCGTCGAACTTTAATGAATTGGCTCTTGCGAATGGTACTTTTGATGATCAAGTTTATGGGCTTCCGTTAGGTCTTTCTATTGATGTCGTTTTCTATAATAAAGAAATTTTTGAAGAGTACGGGTTGGAAGAACCTGAAACCTATAAAGAATGGCTGACCATCATTGATACGTTGAATGAAAATGAAGTCATTCCTATTGCTTTAGCTAATAAAACTAAATGGCCGGGTGCGTATTATCTCATGAATTTTGCCAGCCGTATTGAGGGACCGGAGCTTTTTGAAAGCGCTTTTAATCGAGAAGGTAAAGGATTCGATGATGAAGCGTATGTACAAGCAGGAGAGTACATACAGGAAATGGTGGAAAAAGACGCATTCAATGAAGGGTTCAACGGTGTTCCATATGATGAAGGAACAGGAAGACAGCTGCTGTATTCAGGACAGGCAGCAATGATGGATATGACAATCTCCTTTTTGAACAACGTTCGAAGTGAAGCCCCTGACTTTGAAGAAAAGCTGGATTTTTTCGTTTTCCCTAAAGTTGAAGGCGGTAAAGGCGATCAAACCCACGTAGGGGCAGCGACTGGACCGGTCTGGTCTGCAGCGGAAAACTCTGAACACCCTGAACTAGCTAAGGAGTTGATCAAAGAATTGACTAGTGAAGAAACGGCACGCAATTATACGGATCGCACTGGATCACTGACTGCTGTGAAAGATGTCGTTCCTTCTGATGAATTTACGAGTGAGTTCTACGAAGTTGTCGAGCAGGCTACGCATTTACAGATGCCTTACGATCAGACACTTCCGCCGGAACTTGCTGAGCTTCATAAGGATACAACACAGGCCATTTTCGGTTTGAATATGACACCGGAAGAAGCGGCGAACGAAATGGAGAAAAAGGCCGAGGAAGAGCTGGAATAAAGGAAGGGGGATTTTCCCCCTCCACCCTATGAAAGGAGAGGTCTTGTGCAAACAATGGTGAATAAAAGGGCACATTCTAAAGCCGTGTCCAAAACGAAATCTAAAAGTACAAACGTTAAATTTAAAGATGCGCTTACGATCCTGCTTTTCATTGCTCCAGCTTTCATCGTTTATGCCGTCTATGTTCTTTATCCGATTTTCTCCACCTTCCGTTATAGTCTTCACCAATGGGATGGAATGAGTGAGATGACGTTTGTCGGCTTTGCCAATTACATTCAACTGTTTCAGGATGCTGTATTTTGGACTTCATTAACCAACAACGCCTGGGTGGTTATCGTATCGGTCTTTGTGCAAATTCCTCTGGGCCTTTTAATGGCCATGATGTTATTTGCCCCGATCAAAGGCATCCGGTTTATGAGCAGTGTTTACTTTTTTCCTTTTCTTATGTCTACGGTTGCCATCGGATTGTTATGGGTGCTCATGTATGATCCGATCAACGGTATCATTAACCAACTCGTCACACTCTTTGGCCTTGAAAGTGTCTCATGGCTAAGCCAGGCAGATACGGCTATGTTTGCTGTATTGCTTGTTGTCGTCTGGCAGTTTGCGCCTTTTTATATGATTCTGTTCAAAGCGGCGATTGTCGGCATCCCAGAGGAATTGTATGAAGCGGCGAAGATGGATGGAGCCAATGCTCTGACCAAATTCATTCACATTACATTACCTATGTTGATGCCTACAATCGTAAGCTCTTCCATCTTGGCTATTGTCGGGTCGTTAAAGGCTTTTGATATTTTTTATATTATGACAGGTGGAGGACCAAACCATGGCACAGAATTGATGGGTACTTACATGTTCAAGCAAGCGTTCATCAATTTCAATATGGGGTACGCCAGTGCGATTGCTTTTCTGATGTTCTTTATTGCTTTGGTCGTGACGATCATCATTCAACTATTGGACTACTATCGTAAAAAGAAAGGAGCATATGTATGACAGCTGCCTTCAAGAAAATGCCTCTGTACGCCATTGCTTTGCTGCTGCTCGTATTCACAGGATTTCCTTTTCTTTATATGTTGTCGACCGCGTTGAAGGATCAGACGACTTTTTTCGAGGCTCCTTTTTCATTCTTTACATCCTTCAACCTTGAAAATTTCGCCTCTGTTTTTGAGATGGGGCTTACGCGCTACTTTTTCAACAGCATCCTGATCAGTTTCCTTGCTGTCATCATTGTCATGTTCATTGCGTCTCTGGCTAGTTATCCACTCAGCCGGATGAAATTCAAATTTAACCGTGTGTTGTTTTTGATTTTTATCTCAGGAATGATGCTGCCCATTCATGCTACGCTGATCCCCATTTTTAAACTGACAGAAAATATCGGTCTTTACGATACATTATGGGCGCTGCTTGGTCCGTATATAGCTTTCAGCTTACCCATCTCTATCTTTATCTTGACTCAGTTCATGCAGGAAATTCCGAAGTCGCTGGAAGAGGCAGCGAAAATGGATGGGTGCACGCATTTTGGTGTATTCTGGAGGGTCATCCTTCCCATGTTGACGCCTGCATTAATGACTGTGTTGATTTATAACTTCATTCATTTGTGGAACGAATTCATTTTTGCTTTGGTGCTCATT
Source organism: Halobacillus sp. ABR2_026 (assembly GCF_056158545.1). Taxonomy (NCBI): domain Bacteria; kingdom Bacillati; phylum Bacillota; class Bacilli; order Caryophanales; family Bacillaceae; genus Halobacillus; species Halobacillus sp. ABR2_026. Next base: position 3,257,024 of record NZ_JBSWTM010000001.1, on the reverse strand, counting down.
TCCAGTCCGGAAAGCATGACTCTTCCTCTCGGGCTGCAGGATTTCAGAGGAGAATTTTCGGTCAACATTCCAGGGCTAATGGCGGCGTTGACACTTGCCAGTCTGCCCATCCTTATGATCTATCTTTTTTCCCAGGAAAAGGTGGTCAAAGGCCTAGCGGGTGGAGCCGTAAAAGAATAGGAAAGAGAGGAAAGAGAGGTGCTTTTTATGGAGCCTTTGAACATCGGTGTCATCGGATGTGGACACATCAGTGATATATATTTTAATAATAGTAAGGGCTTTTCAACCTTTGAAATTGTGGCATGTGCAGATATTGATGACGTTTTGGCACGAAAGAAAGCAGAACTTTATCACGTAATAAACCTTTCTGTGGACGAAATGATGAGCCGGAAAGATATAGACCTGATCCTAAATTTAACTCCCCCAGCGGTTCATGCTGAGATTTCACTGAAAGCTTTACAGAATGACAAGCATGTATATAGTGAAAAACCGCTGGCTGTTGAATTAGAAGACGGACGTAAGATTGTGGAATTGGCTGAGGAAAAAGGGCTCCAGGTAGGTGCCGCACCGGACACGTTTCTTGGTGCAGGTATTCAGACAGCCTGGGATTTGATTCATCAAGGGGTGATCGGTACCCCGACCGCAGGGGCTGCCTCCCTGCTCAAATTAGGACCCGAACGATGGCATGAAAACCCGGAATTTTTTTATCAGAAAGGCGGAGGTCCTCTTTTTGATATGGGTCCTTACTATCTAACGACCCTTGTTCAATTATTAGGCCCGATTCAGTCCGTCATGGCAGTTGCTAAAAAGAATCTGGGCGAAAGAAGAATTCAAACAGGCGCCAAGAAAGGAACAAAGCTAAACGTAGAGGTTCCGACGCATTACTCAGGGATTTTACAATTTGAAAAAGGACCGGTTGTTATGGTGACGATGAGCTTTGATGTTGCCGCCACGGAAACTCCATTAATGGAGATTTACGGGGAAATGGGAACCTTGAGAGTGCCCGATCCGAATACCTTTGGCGGTCCAGTACTCATGAAAACAAAAGAGGACGATCAATGGACGGAAGTAGCACTAACCCATCCTCATTCCGGTAACAGCAGGGGATTAGGAATCGTTGAAATGGTGGAGGCCATACAACATCAAACCTCTTTCAGAACAGACGGCCGGCAAGCCTTGCATATTTTAGAAGTGATGCACGCTTTTCATGAATCGTCGAAATCAGGAACACGTGTGGAAATACAAAGTTCAGAACATCTCGCAAAAAATCTTGTATCGAAAGGATGAATAGGCAATGGGGAATTTTAAAGTAGGTGTGATTGGATGTGGAAGTATTGCTCAGAAACGACATCTTCCTGAGTATCAGGCCAACGAGCATGTGGAAATTGTAGCGGTTTGTGATGTTGTGGAAGACAGAGCACGGGAAATGGCACAAAAGTACGGGGCCGTAGCTTTTACGGATTATAAAAAGGTGCTGGAACTGGAAGAAGTGGATGCCATCAGTGTTTGTCTACCCAACTATTTACATTCGCCGGTTACGGTCCATGCTTTGAATGAAGGGAAGCATGTGCTTTGTGAAAAGCCAATGGCCGTTTCTGCAGAAGAAGCTCACTCTATGAATGAAGCTGCCAAAACGAATCAGAAAACATTGATGATCGCTCACAATCAACGCTTCGTCTCTTCTCATCAGAAAGCGAAAAAGATCATTGAAAGTGGAGACTTAGGCAGGGTCTACAGTTTTCGGACGACCTTTGGCCATGGAGGACCTGAAAACTGGAGCATTGACGGATCGTCCAGCTGGTTTTTTGAAAAAGAGAAAGCCTTCGTCGGATCGATGGGGGACCTTGGCGTACATAAAGCGGATCTTATCCGTTATTTGTTAGGTGAAGTATCAGAGGTTGGTGCTTTCGTCCAAACTTCAGCGAAAGAACATACGAACGTTGATGATAATGCCGTTTGTATTCTGAAAATGGAATCTGGATTGATTGGTACTTTGACTGCCAGCTGGTCCTACGTTTCCGGAAATGATAACTCAACGGTTATCTATGGAGAAAAAGGCATTATGGAGCTCGAGAACGATCCTGATTATTCTCTGAAAGTAACCTATAAGAATGGAGAAAGTGTCCGCTACAGCCTGGATAAGATTCAAACGAATGGAGAAGGAGGCCAGACAACCACTCATGTTATCGACCATTTTGTGGAATCGGTTCTGAATGGACGATCTCCTCTAATTACAGGAGAGGAAGGGATGAAGTCATTGCAGGTAATCTTAGCTGCTCTGGAGGCGAGTGAGTCGAAGCAGGTTATGAAAGTATCTACTGAACGAGTTTCTTTCAGTACATGAAGAGTCTGGTCCTCAGCTTAGGAATAAGAAAAACCTTGTGAGCAAGGACGTATAAAGATGACCTCAACTTTATTGTTGGGGTTTTTTTATTTGGAAGTGCGAAAACCCTTTAATTAAAGGCTCTGTTAAAGTTTAGTGTTGATGTTACTGCAAAAAAGGAACTTCTAATTTTATGGAAGTTCCTTTTTTTGCAGTTGGTTTATTCAACTAAAGCTCCCGTTTGTGGAAGACTCAGCTTCGAGATGTTTGTGTGATTCTAGGGGGCTCCGGGAAAAGGTTCGCTTTCCATGGGGCGGGCGGTGAGCCTCCTCAGGCTACGCCTTCCGGGGTCTCACCTGTCCCACACGTCCCATAGGAGTCTCACCGTTTCCCTCCGCCCCCTTTCCCTTATAAGTGTCTCGAAGCCACTTTAAAAAGGGTGAGCATGAATGGTTGAGGTTCGAACATCTGTATGGATTAGTACAATTCTTCTCCCCTAGACGGGCAGATCATACGTAGTATCAAGCATTTGCGTATGCTAAACGTTCATGGGGTAGAGATGATATCATTCCCTTCTCTTACCCATACAGCTGATTTTTTAAGTAGTGGTTTCGAGAGACTTATATGGCAAAGGGGCGGAGGGGAATGGCGAGACTCCTGCGGGAAGAGAGTGCTTGGTGAGACCCCGCAGGACGTAGTCCGAGGAGGCTCACCGCGCTCCCGCGGAAAGCGAGTCATTCCCCGCAGCCCTATCCACAACACAGAAGTCTCGAAATCAAGTCTTCAACAATCCTGCCATTTAGCTTAAGACTCCGTTTCGAAATAATAATCTAACAAGATTCAATGGTTACATCGTGAAAGGAAATCCTCTCAAGGTTTTGATACTTGGAAATAAATTCCCTTTTACCATCCTTTCATTCATTGTCACTTCCATCCGTTGATGCAAATATCAACATTGAACTTTAACAGAGCCTAATTAAATAACCTTAGTTTTAGCACATGCAAGGAAAGCTGACCTTACTTTCCCTGTCGCATACACAAATGGTTATGAATTTTATTGTGAGATGTAGCAAAAACAAAATGATATATTCGTGAACCGTCACATATCATTCCCACCTCTTCTTTTATACAATGAATTTACTGTTTTTTTTAAATTTACTGAAAATTAGAGGAGGAACAAAATGAAGAAGCATTTTTGGATTGTATCGCTCGTCATTTTCACATTGGTTTTAGCCGGGTGTCAGGATCCGACCAAAACAGGCAGTTCAGGAAATGAAGAGGGTGGAGAGTCTTCATCTGGCAGTGAAGGTGGGACGCTAACCATCACCGACCTGACGGATGCCCAGAGTCTGGATCCGCACACAGTAACAGATGCGGCATCGATGCGTTACATCGAGAACATGTACAATACATTGTTCCGTTATAAGAGCGATGCTTATGGGGAAGTCGAAGGGGAACTGGTGAAAGATTACGAAGTCTCTGAAGATGGCAAGACGTATACGTTCACGCTTCATGAAGGGGTGACCTTCCACAACGGGGATGCGTTGACTTCTGAGGATGTGAAGTACTCAATCGAACGCATTATAGAGAGTGAAGTGCGTAAGGCGCAGTTTGATGCACTGGAGAGCATTGAGACTCCTTCTGAAACCGAGGTTGTCGTGACGATGAGCAAGCCGGTGGCGCCGTTCGTGACGTTCCTTGCGAATCCGATGAATGCGATTGTGAACCAGACGGTCGTTGAAGAGAATGATGGCGATTTATCCAATGCGGATGCGGGAAGCGGGGCTTTCCAGTTGGTCAATTGGACGAAGGACCAGGAGATGGTGCTTGAGAAATTCAATGATTACTATAAAGAAGACCTCCCATACTTAGATAAAGTCGTCTGGCGTTCAATCCCGGATGAAACGGCTCGTTCTACAGCCATTCGTAATGGCGAAATCGACATTATTCTGCAGGCGGAACCAAAAGATATTGAACTGATGGAAAAAGCGGAAGGCGTCAATGTTGAGAGTGTGCCGGGAACTTATTGGGAGTATATCGGTATGAATACAGAAGAGGGGCCGCTCGCTGAGGAGAAGGTACGTCAGGCCATTGCATGGGCAACGGACCGCGGCGCGATCAACGAAGCGGTGAAGTTTGGTAAAGCATCTCCACTGCTAAGCGGAAACATTCCTGAAAACCACTGGTCGCATTTGGAAGAAGACATTTATCCGGAACCGGATCTTGAAAAAGCACAACAGCTGCTTGATGAAGCAGGTTATGGAGACGGCTTGGATGTGAAGATGAAAGTTGGAACGAACCAGTACCAGATTGATGCTGCCCAGGTGATCAAGCAGCAGTTGAAAGAAGTCGGCATCAACGTGAATGTTGTTTCTCAAGAGAAAAGTGTTTTCTTTGAAGCATTAGGTTCCGGGGACTTTGAAATGACGGTCGTCGGCTGGGTCGGTTTTGTCGATCCGGATGAGTTCTTGTACAACATTTTCCACACGGACGGCAAGTACAACCAGCAAAATTACTCCAACCCGGAAGTAGATGAGCTGCTGGAGCAGGGCCGTGCGGAAATGGATCAGGAAAAACGGAAAGAAATCTATGCGCAGGCACAGACGATGATTGCAGAGGATGCACCGATGGTCTTCCTTTATGCAAACCCGCACATTTCAGCGATTCGTGACCGTGTCGAAGGTTTTGAAGTGGCTCCGACGGTAACGACGAAGTCCCTGGAGAAAACGAAAGTCACAGAGTAACAGGATTGGAAAAAGCGACCTTGGCTTAAGGCCGCTTTTTCCTTCATCCATAGCCATTTACGGGAGGAGGAAACAAGGTGATTCAATACGTCTTAAAACGGCTGCTCGTTTCCATTCCGGTGTTGCTCGGGATCTCGATCGTCGCGTTTTTCATCGTCCGGCTTGTGCCGGGAGATACCGTGACAGCGATGCTTGGGAACAGTTATACAGAAAGTCAGGCAGAAGCGCTTCGGGCGAAATATGGATTGGATAAACCGCTGATTCAGCAATATTTAGTTTGGCTAGGAAATGTCGTGAAAGGGGACTTTGGGTATTCACAGTTTACGAACACCCCTGTGCTGCAGGCGATTCTTGCCAGGCTCCCGATTACGATTGAACTTGCGGTGTTGAGCGTCGTCATTGCCGTCGTTCTGGCGATTCCTTTAGGAACGATTGCTGCCCTGCGCAGAAACAGTAAGTTCGATTATGGGGCGAGCTTTTTCGGAATGCTCGGCATCTCTGTCCCAAACTTCTGGCTCGGGACGTTGATGATTCTCTTCTTATCGTTGTATGCCGGGTGGTTCCCATCTGGAGGATTTGTCGGTTTGTATGAAAGCGTGTGGGGCAATTTGAGGAGCATGCTGCTGCCGGCGATCGCTCTTGGAACCGCGGTCGGAGCTGTTGCGATGCGGATGACACGCTCATCCATGCTGGAAGTGACCAATCAGGAATACATCAAGATGGCCCGTGCGAAAGGGGTTTCCAATCAACGGCTCATTTGGAAGCATGCGATTAAAAATGCGTTGATTCCCGTTGTGACGGTCCTTGGAATTCAGACTGGGTACCTGCTTGGCGGATCTGTCGTCATTGAGCAGATCTTCGGTCTTCCGGGTGTCGGACAGCTGGCGCTTGCAGCTATTACGAACCGGGATTATGCCTTGCTGCAGGGGACGATTTTGTTCATCGCCAGTGCTTTCGTCCTTGTCAATTTGATCGTCGATATCATCTACGGATTTTTAAATCCGCAAATTCGCTACTAGAAAGGAGGGCTCATAGGTGTCAGACCTGTGGTATCAATTAAAGAAAAATAAAATAGCGATGTTCGGCATGTTCATGACGCTAGCATTGATGATCTTCGCACTCGCGGCCCCTCTCATTGCGCCCTATGATCCTTACCAGATGTCACCGGAAGCGAGGCTCGCCGGACCAAGCATGGCCCACTGGCTTGGGACGGATCAGTTCGGCCGGGATATCTTGAGCCGGATCATTTATGGCACGAGAATATCTTTGCAAGTCGGCATCATTTCCGTCGGTCTTTCGCTTGTGTTCGGAACGATCATCGGGGTTGTTGCCGGTTATTACGGAAAATGGGTGGATGCGGCTTTGTCCCGCTTGACCGATGTCATGTTCGCGTTTCCTGACATTTTACTCGCCCTTGTCATTATGGCTATTCTCGGGCCGAGCCTGACCAACCTGATGATCGCCGTCGGTATCGTTTATACGCCTATTTTCGCCCGGATCGCTCGTGGGTCCGTGCTTGCGAATAAAAACTCGCTCTATATAGAAGCAGCGAAGTCCATGGGTGTCAGCAACTTGAAGATCATGTGGAAGCACATCCTGCCGAACAGTATGGCTCCGCTCATCGTCCAGGTGACCTTATCGTTCGCATTCGCGATTCTCGCAGAAGCGGCCCTCAGTTTCCTTGGGCTAGGGGTTTCTCCGGATACGCCATCGTGGGGGATCATGCTCAGTGAAGGAAAGGATTGGATGGAGACCGCCTGGTGGATCGCTGTCTTCCCTGGAATCGCCATCACCCTGGCTGTCTTCAGTTTCAACGTGATGGGAGATGGACTGCGTGACGCGCTGGATCCGCGCCTGAAAAATGAGTCCGCGTAAGAAAAGGAGAGATACGATGTCTGAGTACATTATGGAAGTCAATGATTTGAAGACCCATTTTCATACGAAAAAAGGCGTCGTCAAAGCCGTTGACGGCGTCAGTCTCAAAGTGAAAAAAGGTGAAATCCTCGCAGTGGTCGGCGAATCCGGATGTGGAAAAAGTGTGACGTCCCAGTCGATCATGCGCCTCGTCGGGGAAAAGAAAAGTGAAGAGGTCACAGGGGAAGTGCTCTATCACGGACAGGACCTTTTGAAGAAAACGAACCTCGAGATGCAGAAGATCCGTGGAAAAGATTTATCCATGGTGTTCCAGGATCCGATGACGTCTCTGAACCCGGCTTATACAGTGGGGACTCAAATTTCAGAGATGCCGATCATCCATGAGAAAAAGGATAAAAAATCGGCGTGGAAGCGGGCGGTCGAAATGCTGACGAAGGTTGGCATTCCGTCACCTGCGAAGCGTGCCGAACAATACCCGCACCATTTCAGTGGGGGGATGCGGCAGCGCGGGGTGATCGCAATGTCACTCGCCTGTGATCCGGATCTGATTATTGCAGATGAGCCGACGACAGCGCTTGATGTCACGATCCAGGCGCAGGTGCTCGACATTTTGAAAGGGTTGCGGGACGACACCGGTACAGCCATCGTCATGATCACCCACGATTTAGGGGTGGTAGCAGAACTTTGCGATCGTGTTGCCGTCATGTACGCAGGGAAAATCGTGGAGGAAGGAACGGTGGAAGACATTTTCGACCGTCCGAAACACCCCTACACCCGTGGTTTGCTGAACTCTGTGCCGCGTCCGGGAAACCGTGACCGTCTGGAGCCGATCGAAGGGCAGCCCCCGAACCTTCATAATTTGCCGGAAGGGTGCCGGTTTGCGGAACGCTGTCCGTTCGTCATGGATCAGTGCTTGGAAAAACAGCCAGAGCTTATACCTTCTGAGTCGGAACAACATACGGTGGCTTGCTGGTTAGAAGAGGAGGAGAACAACGATGACAACGGAAGAAATTCTACGCGTCGAAGGGTTGAAGAAGTACTTTAACGTTTCGAATGGGATGTTCCGCAAGAAAAGTACGGTCAAAGCTGTCGATGACATCAGTTTTTCTGTCCATAAAGGGGAGACGCTAGGCATCGTCGGTGAATCGGGCTGCGGAAAATCGACCACGGGACGCCTGCTGATGCGGCTGCTGGATGCAACGGATGGATCGATTTATTTTGAAGGCGAAAACATTCTCGATTGGGATAAAAAAGAATTGAAAAAACGACGCCGCGATTTTCAAATGATCTTTCAGGATCCGTTTGCGTCCCTGAATCCGAGGATGACAGTGCTTGATATCATCGAGGAACCGTTGACGACGGTCGGCATGCCAAAAAAAGAACGGATGGCGCGTGTCCATAAATTACTGAAGGATGTCGGCATTCCGGAAAGTTACAAAGACAGGTACCCGCACGAATTTTCCGGCGGTCAGCGCCAGCGAATCGGAATTGCCCGTGCCCTTGCGCTGAAACCGAAGTTCATTGTCGCGGATGAGCCGGTCGCAGCCCTTGATGTATCCATTCAGGCCCAGGTCATCAATTTATTGATGGATCTGCAGGAAGAATATAATTTCACGTATTTGTTCATTGCTCATGACTTGAGTGTTGTCCAGTACATCAGCGACCGAGTCGGTGTCATGTATCTCGGTCAGATGATGGAGCTTGCCGAAAGTGATGACCTTTATGAGGATCCGCTTCATCCGTATACACAGGCGCTCTTGTCTTCCATTCCCGTCCCGGATATTCACGTGAAGAGGGACAGGATTCCTCTTGAAGGAGAGGTACCGAGCCCGGACAATCCACCGAGCGGGTGCCGATTCCATACGCGGTGTCCGATTGCGACTGAACAATGCAAACGGGAGGTTCCAGCATTCAGAGAAATAAAAAACGGTCATTATGTGGCCTGTCATGAGGTGTAAGCTATGAAACTCAATACATTTTCAATCATCGCCCGCTGTCCTGAAACGGGTAATTTCGGCGGAGCGGTCGCTACGGCCTTCCCGGGAGTAGGGGCTTATTCTCCTCACATCCAACCGGACGTCGGAGCGGTCGTCACTCAGGGGTGGGTCAACCCGCCGCTTGGCCAAGAAGGGCTCGATCATCTGAAAGAAGGACGGACAGCGAACGAAACGCTGAGCCACCTTTTACTCGATGACCCTGGGAAAGAACTGAGGCAGGTCGCTGTCATGGACTCCTACGGCAACTGTTCCGCTTATACAGGTGTGGAAAATGACGAGTACAAAGGTCACCGCATCGGTGAACAATATTCGATTCAAGGTAACCTTTTAACAGGACCAGAAGTACTGGATGCCATGGCGGAAGCTTTTGAACATTCTTCCGGACCATTGGCAGAGCGGCTGCTTGAGGCCCTGGATGCAGCTGATCAAGCGGGGGGAGATGTGAGAGGCAAACAGTCTTCCGCCATCAAAGTGGTCGATGTCGATCAGTATCCGTTCGTCGACTTCCGTGTGGATGATCATGAGGAACCCGTGAAGGAGCTGCGCCGGATTTACGGGAAGAACAAATCGATTTTGATCGACCGTTATTATGAGTGGATCGATGCCGTCAAAGAAGGGACAGTATTTTAAGAATTTTCTTTTTTCGATGATCTCTTCTATAGTAGAGGATGAGGTGGGGGCGATGAAAACTGATTTATTAGGACAGTTGAAAAGCAAATTCAAACAGAACCAAATTTATTTGATTGATAAAGAATCCAGACGGGCCGTTTCAGGAAGGGAGAACTTCATGAACGTTTCCAGCTGGATCGATCAATGCCTGGAGAGTGACGAGAAGATCATTCCGCTATCCCCGACGCTGAAAGGTTTCCAGTTCAGTGAAATCATCGTCGTTCTTTCCGGTTCAAAAAACTATGACGAAAATGAAGCGTATGACTATTTCCATCAATACGAGCCGTGGTTGAAACTGCTGATGAACTACAAGAAGGATCAGGAAAAGCAGAACTCACTCGATTTATTGATGGATGTCGCTCATACGCTTGCTTCTCGTATGTATGAAGATCACATTCTGGACATTATCATCGAGTCTGTCGTTGACGCACTTTCCGCGGCTGATACAGGCTTTTTATTTTTGCATGACGACAAACTGGACAAATTGCTCGTGCAGTCGGCGGTCGGTTTTAAAGAACACAGCTATAAAAAGACGAGACTGACGGTCGGCGAAGGGGTCAGCGGCATGGTCTTCCAGCATGGGAAGTCGATGATGATTCATGGAGAAAAGGAAATCGCGGCAACGATGCAGAACATGACAGAAGCCAACTTCCAATATTATATAGATTCGACGATGGATAAAGCTTTTCCGGACAGCATGATTTCCGTACCTCTCCGCTTCCAATATGAAACGATCGGGGTTTTGACGATCGACAGCTTCAAGGAAAACAGTTTCTTCTCCGAGCAGGACCTGGAACTTCTTGAATCGCTCGCTGACCACGTTGCGGTCGTCATCACCCACTCGAAGCTGTTCAAACAGGAACAAAAACAGCGGAAAGAATTGCAGCAGACGCACCAGGCATTACGGAAGGAACACCTCACGATGCAGCGGACGACCGATTTCCACCATCAGCTCACAAACATCGCGGCCCGGGGGGAGGGGGCGGATGCTATCGTGAAAACGTTGGAGCGCATGGTCCGTTACCCGTTCGCCATTTATGATTCGCTCCTGAAACCTTTTTACATTCATAAAGAAGCAGAAGAAAAAACGCTGCCGGAGAAGTTTCTCAACCATGATCGGGTGAAAAAAGTAATCTCCACGAACAAGTGGCAGCAGATCAAGACAGAGGGGGAAGAACGGTTGGTCGTCCTTCCCGTTGTAGGTGTCGATTCGATGTGGGGGTTCCTATGTGTCTGGATCGATTCCGCGGACTTTTTTGAGAACGATATTGTCTTATTCGAATACGGGGCGACGGTGCTTTCCTTGGAATTGACGAAGCAGGATGCCATTCGCGAAGCGGAAAACCGGGCGAAAGGTGAACTTGTTGAAGGCATTTTGTCCGGGGAAATGACACCTTCCTTAGAAAATCAGGCGTCGAACCTCGGATTTTCCCCTTCGGATTATTATGTAATGGTTTTGAGTAAACGGGATGCCTCCGCTGCTGAATATGAAGGGATGGCCCAGCATGTGAAACGTCAGAAAGACGAAATCGTGAAGGCTTTGGAAGATGCACTAGCGGACCATCACATTAATGGAATTGTTTCCATGAACAGCTCTTATATCTTTGCCATGGTCAGCTTTCCGGATCAGGAAGGGAAAATGGCAGCAAGGGAAAACATCAAACCGTTCATCTATCAGATGGAAAAGTCATCCGCTCCCATGAAACTTGGCATTGGCCGGGTGCATAAAAATTTGTCCCAGCTGAATGCTTCCTACAAAGATGCTGAAAAATGCATCCAGCTTCTAGAAAACCAGCCGGGAAAGAAAGTGATGAGCTTTATAGAAGCAGGCATTTACCGCTTTTTCCTGCAACACAGTGAAGAAGAACTCGAGCTATATGTTTCCGACATCCTCGGTCCATTGATTCAATACGACCGTAGGAAGAACGGGGAGTTGATTCAGACGTTGATTACTTACATCGACCATGATAAAGATCTGCGCAAGATTACAGAGGCACTGAACATTCATGCCAATACGCTCTATTACCGTGTCAAAAGGATCCAGGACATCCTTGGTCTTGACTTTGATGATTCAGGAGATTGGTTCAACGTCCAGCTTGCCTGTCAGGTTTATACGTACATCCGAGATGAATAAGGAGGAAAAGTCTATGCTAGCTATACAAAATGTTACCATCATCCCAGTCCACGGACCTCCGATTGATGAAGGAACAATAATCCTCGAAGAAGGCAAAATCAAACGAGTGGAAAAAGGTTCTGTAGACATCTCAGACTGCCGGGAAGTGATCGATGGAAAAGGAAAAGTCGTCACGCCGGGCTGGATTGATGCTCATACCCATCTCGGCATCGATGAAGAAGGATACGGTTGGGAAGGGGCGGACTTTAATGAGACGTCTGAACCGATGACTCCGCACCTGCGAGCGATTGACGGAGTGAATCCTAGCGATCAGGGTTTTGTGGACGCCACCCACGCAGGGATCACGACCGCCCAGGTTTTCCCGGGAAGTGCAAATGTCATCGGAGGGTTAACAGGGATCCTTAAAGTGAAACCTGCGGACGTGGTGGAGGATATGATCGTGAAGGAAGAAGCGGGCCTCAAGATGGCGTTAGGAGAAAACCCGAAGAAATTTCATGGCCAGCAGGGGCGGGCACCAGTCACTCGCATGGGTGTCGCCGGAATGATCCGGGAGAGCTTTGTGAAGGCCGCCAATTACTTAGATCGTGACCAGCCCAGGGACCTCCGCTTAGAAGCGATTGGAAAAGTACTTGAGCGGAAACTTCCGCTTTGTGTCCACGCCCACCGCGCGGATGATATAATGACGGCCATCCGTATCGCCAATGAATTTGAAATCGACTTACATATCGAGCATGTAACGGAAGGTCATAAAATCGCCAAGCATCTGGAAAAGTACAAAGGGCAGTATAAGTTTTCCGTCGGTCCGACGTTATCGAGCCGGAAGAAAGTAGAACTCGGAAACATTTCGTGGGAAACTTACGCGACCTTGGATGCCCATGACATACCATTTGCCATCATTACGGATCATCCTGTCATTCCGATCGGTCAGCTGCAGACTTCGGCTCAGCTTGCTGTAAAAGCGGGACTAGATTCAGCTGTCGGCTTGGAAGGCGTGACGATTCGGGCAGCTGAAGTATTGGGAATTGCTGATCAGACCGGCAGTATTGAAGTTGGTAAAGACGCGGATCTTGTATTGTGGGATGAGCATCCGTTGGAAGGGAATGGACGTGTGGAGATGACAATTGTGGACGGTGAGGTTGTTTATAAAAATATCACTTCTGGCTCTCGGGATTAATAAGGTGGAGGATGTAACATTCAATGTTGATATTTCCAAAAAGAGAATTAATATCCAAGTATCAAAACCTTTAGATGATCTCCTTTCACGATGTAACCATTGAATATTGTTGGGTTATAATTTCGAAACGGAGTCTTTCGCTAAATGGCAGGATTTTTGAAGACTTGATTTCGAGACTTCTGTGTGGTGGATAGGGGCTACGGGGAATGACTCGCTTTCCGCGGGAGCGCGGTGAGCCTCCTCAGGCTAACGCCTTGCGGGGTCTCACCCTGCACTTTTTTCCTCGTAGATATCCGGTTTCTGCGCCTAGCGGCTAGTGAGACTTCCCTCGCTTCTGTACGATAAGTCAACATCGAATCTCTTCGTTCTTCGTGTTTCCTTTATCTCCTCCAGCTCAGTCCAGTCCATACGCCGCTGAACGAGGCGCCTGCACACTTAAGGTAGGAGTCTCGCCATTCCCCTCCGCCCCTTCGCCATATAAGTCTCTCGAAACCACTATTTGAAAAATCAGCTTGTATGGGTAAGAGAAGGGAATGATATCATCTCTACCCCATGAACGTTTGGCATACGCAAATGCTTGATACTACGCACGATCTGCCCGCCTAGGGGAGAAGAATTGGAAACTTACGAATCCATACAGATGTTCGAACCTCAACCATTCAAGCTCACCCTTTTTAAAGTGGCTTCGAGACACTTATAAGGGAAAGGGGGCGGAGGGAAACGGTGAGACTCCTATGGGACGTGTGGGACAGGTGAGACCCCGGAAGGCGTAGCCTGAGGAGGCTCACCGCCCGCCCCATGGAAAGCGAACCTTTTCCCAGAGCCCCTAGAATCTTTCAAACATCTCGAAGCTCAGTCTTCAAGAAAAGGGAGCTTTAGTGGATAAGCCAAATATAAAAAAAGGAACTTCTATAAATTGGAAGTTCCTTTTTGCAGTACATTAAACTTTAACAGAGCCTACTTTTTTATTAATTGTTGTTTGAAATATACTCTTTCACAACTTCATAAACATACTCCTGGTTCGCTTCAGCCGTATCAGGATTATATTCGCCGCCGTTCGTTTTATTATTGGATAGGGTGCGGATGCCGAGGTATGGCACATCATAGGCTTTGGCGATTTGGGCACCTGCCGCTCCTTCCATCTCCTCCACAGAAGTGCCGAAGTTTTCATGGAACCACTGGATCCGGTCGACTTCATTATTCCAAACGTCTGCAGAACCAATCGTTCCTTCTACGACTTTTCCTTCTTCATGCGTATCTTTGACGGCTTGGGCCGCTTGGAGCAGCTCCTTATCTCCTTCGAAATAGCGGATGTTTTCAGCATCAGGGTCTTCGCCTGCGCTGCCTTCTGAAGCCATGAGATCCATAGGAATCCATTCTTTCGGAGCGATGCCTGCTTCATCTTCTCTATGTCCCGTCTTCAATGAACCGATGTTGACCGTTCGTTCACCTAAGACGATATCAAATACGTGCAAGTCAGGATCGTGCCCTCCTGAAGTTCCTTGATTAATAATGGCAGCCGGCTCGAATTTTTCGATTGCAATGGCTGTAGCAGCGGCTGTGTTTTCCATGCCTTTTCCTGTTTTCATGACAATTACAGGATAATCGTCGACTTTCCCTTTATAAAAGACGAAGTTTCCGGAGGTTTCTTCTTCCACCCCATCAAGCTTTGCGGCGAAATTTTCTGCTTCAATAGGCATCGGCCCCTGGATGATGATGGGCTGTTGTTCATTTTCTTCCGCGGATGCTTGCTCTTCTGTGGAATTTTGGCACCCGGTCAGGAAAGAAAAAATCAGTGTGATGAATAGTACGAATGCAATGCTGCGAATGTTTTTCATTAGTAGCTCTCCCTTGATGTAATTTCAACCCCACCGTTGCTCGTTTTTCAGGAAATAAAAAAGTCCGGAAAGTAGAATTTTCTACCTTCCAGACTAAAAAGTTAAAGCCCAACTGTACGCATAAAATCATAGATGCATTATAGCAAGTGTATAGCTTCAACCCGTAGTCCGGTTCTTTCAATGGGAACCAGGTAGAGACGCTCAGACCTTATTACTGAGAATATACGAGTACGTGATGTGATTGTGTTGTTACTATAACAAACACTTCTGGAATAAACAACCTAAAAGTGAACAATAGAAATATTTATTAAAATATCGTTCGGTTATTATGGTTATTTTAGTGTTGTTTAGAGATTTTTTTGGGAAGAGTATAGAATTTTATTGATATTAAGTCGGCTAACGTCTTATAGGAAAGTGGGTGGAGCACTAGATATGGATCGCTAATTCTAGGGTAGGCATTGTTAAAGGTTTTTTGATATTTATAGACTGGATACGCAGCCCAATTTGAATACATGATTGTTGAAGAGTCCATTTCAAGATGTTTTATCGAGGGGAAGGTTACAGGTAATTATGCGCGTTCTGTGTGAGTACCCATACGAATTGGGGTTGCTGGTTGTCCTAGAAGCACTGATTGTAGTGTAAACTTAGAAGTAGTGTTTAACGCTTAACCGTCCATCAATGAAATATTCCTTACAAAACTATTTGTTTCGAGAGAACGATTTCGCAAAGGGCGGAGGGAAACGGTGAGACTCCTATGGGACGTGTGGGACAGGGAAGACCCCGGAAGGCATAGCCTGAGGAGGCTTACCGCCCGCCCCATGGAAAGCGAACCTTTTCCCGGAGCCCTAAACCTATACAAACACCTCGAAATGACGTCATATAGGTTGGTAATATTAACACTAAACTATTATAGAGACTTATGATAAGACGTCGCGTCTGGAAACGGAAAAAATAGTAAAAGAACAAAGAGGCAGGAGAGTATAAAAACAGGGAGGGACTCTGTACGAGAGGTCCTCCCTGTTTTTATACTTCTTTCAAATTGTTATTGGTGGCCGCGTACACTTTGATCGCATTCACCAATCTTCTGGTTTCTGTTTCATCATTGTTGATATCAATTCCATAGTTGTATCCAGCTGCCCTTCGTTTCCAAACGATGGTTCCCGGAAGCTGGAATTCTTCTTCATTCAGTTGAAAGCTGATCAATAACCCGATGTTGTGATCATCACTATGCGGGATATCAAAACTTGCATTCAACTTCATACCGCGGGGGCTGATGTCGATGATTTTAGCTTCCCCATTCGATGTGTGAACCTCTTTAGGACCTACTCTCTGGATGCGGAAGAGAGCTCGGATTGGTTCTTTGAACTCATAACGGAAGTAATCTTTTCGTTTATATCTCATCCTGCTACCTCCCTGCTCATTGGCCACTCGTACTATTATCATACGTTCAACCCGGGGGGATGACAAGGCTGATCTATTGGATAGACAAGCAGCATTCGGGGGAAATCCCTTTAATGGGTGGTTATTTAGGAGTGAGGAAGTTTATGAGATAATAGAGGCAGAATATATGATAAAAAATCAAAGGAGTTTTAAAATGGCGAAGTCTATTGGATATATCGGGACCTATACCAAACAGGAAAGTAAAGGCGTGTACCAGTTCACGCTTGATACTGATCGCAAAGAGCTGAAAGATGTGAAGCTGGCGGCTGAACTGCAAAACCCAACGTATGTGACAGTAAGCGATGACGGGAAACATTTGTACTCCGTTATGAAGAAAGGAGAAGAAGGTGGAGTCACAGCCTTTTCCATTAACAGGGAAACAGGAGAACTGTCGAAGATGAACGATCTGAAAGATGCAGGATCTCCTCCTTGTCATGTAAGTGTCGATCATGACAAAGACACAGTAGTGACAGCCAATTACCATACGAAGAATATCGTTTCTTATTTGACGAATGAGAATGGATCGTTGAAACAGACGGCTTCTGTTATAGAGCATGAAGGGACGGGCCCGCATGAACGCCAGGAAAAACCGCACATGCACTTTGCAGGGTTTACCCCTGATGAAAAGTTTGTGATTGCCATTGATCTTGGCAACGATCGTGTCATTACTTATGCGATCGAAGACGGGAAGCTTGAAGAGGTTCATGTTTTGAAAACCACTCCAGGAAGCGGACCGAGGCATATCACGTTCCACCCAAACGGAAAGTATGCATATGTCATGACAGAGTTGAGCTCTGAAGTCCTGACGCTTCATTATAATGAAAACGATGGCCATTTTACTGAGCAGCAGTCCATCGGTACTATTCCGGAAGATTTCGGGGAAACGAATGATGGAAGTGCCATTCATATTTCTTCAGACGGACAGTTCGTTTATGCCGGAAACCGAGGTCATAACTCTATTGCCTCCTACAAAGTGGACCAGGACAGTGGACAACTGACGTTCATCGAATGGACATCTACCGAAGGCGATTGGCCGCGGGACTTTGTCCTCGATCCTTCTGAACAATTTCTGATCGCTACAAACCAAAAATCAAACACGATGACATTGTTTGAGAGAGACAAAACGACTGGGAAGCTTTCGTTAATTCAATCCGGCGTTGAAGTACCTGAGCCGGTTTGTGTGAAATTCTTACGTTAAATCCTGTTTGTATAAAAGCAGTCCCATTGAAAGCGGGACTGCTTTTATATTCCTTGTGTTCATCTGGTTTGATCCCCCACACGCTTTAATCATCCAAGCGTAAGATAAATGGAAGATATTTGAATGGGAGCGATCAAGATGGGGGATTTAATTCCTTTCCGGCCATCCGGAATGGAAGGGCAGGAAGAGACCTTAGAGAAATTCATGATGCACGTCAGGAAGATGCGTGAAGCGAAAACGAGAGCGGAAATTAACCATCATTTCCGAATGGCGAAACAAGTCCTGGAAAAAGCACGCCACCAAAACGATAAGTCGTAATGAACGTCTGGAAATCTCTACATAAGCGAAGAGGTTTCTACTACGAAAAATAGAATCGACATAAAAAAAGACTCCGAAGTTTCGGAGTCTTTTTCATGGAAAGATTTAATTGATATACATGCCTACACCAGGACCGAATGGAATGCCCAGGAGAGCAAAGGCAAGTAGAAGCACGATCCAGACGCTAAGGAAGATGACAGCGTATGGCAGCATAAGGGCAATCAGCGTACCGAGCCCTGCTTTCTTGTCGTATTCCTTCATGAACGCAAGCACGATGATGATATAAGGGTTCATCGGTGTAATGATGTTCGTTGAGGAATCGGCAATACGGTAAGCCGCTTGGATGAACGCTGGGTGATAGTCTAAGAGATAGAACATTTTCAGGAAAATCGGAGCTTCCAATGCCCACTGGGCAGAGCCACTGAAGATGAACATGTTCATGAGGGCGGTCAGGAAGACGAATCCGATGACGACTGGAATGCCTGTCATGTTGATGGATCCAAGGAAATTGGCACCGCTGACAGCGATCCATGTTCCGATATTGGTCCAATCAAAGTATGCGATGAACTGAGCAGCCGCGAAAATCAGGACAATGAAGCCGGACATTTCTTTCATGGCTTCTCCCATGAAACCTGAAATGTCACGTGTGGAGGTGATTTTCTTGACGGTTACTCCGTAGGCCACCCCGATCGTGATGAAGAAAAGTAAAATAATTGGCACAATTCCACTTAAGAATGGGGATGGGATGATTCCGCCTTCTTCATTTCGAAGGGCTGAACCTGGAACCGCAATGGCAAAAATTAATAGAGCGATAAATCCGAGAGCTGCGAGAACGGCGTTTCTGAAACCGCGTTTCTCAAGAGCTGTACTTGCTTCAAGTTCTGTCCCGCCTTCACCTTCGTATTTTCCAAGGCGTGGTTCGACGATTTTTTCTGTGATTAATGCACCTGTAACGGATAGGACAATAACGGATACAATCATGAAGTACCAGTTGTCGACAGGAGTGACGACGATGCTGGAATCTAAACTTTCCATCACTTCTGTGGAAATTCCGGAAAGAAGGGCATCCGTTCCTGCGATGATGATATTTGCGGTAAAACCAGAACCTACACCGGCGAAACCTGCAGCGAGACCAGCCAGCGGGTGACGGCCGAGCGTATAGAAGACCATGGCTGCGAGAGGGGGAACGATGACGAAAGCTGCGTCTGAAGCTAAGTTACCTAGAATACCGACGAAAATGACGGCGTACGTGATCAGAGACTTTGGTGCTTTCAAAATGGTGCTTTTAATCGCTGTTTCCAAAAGGCCGACTTTATTCGCAAGGCCAATACCGAGCATCATGGCCAGCACCAGGCCGAGCGGTTTGAAACCAGTGAAGTTCTCGAGCATCGACGTCAGGATGTACTGCAGTCCTTCTCCTGAAATCAAGCTTTTAATCGGGATTTCTTCGCCTGTCCCGGGCTGAGTGGTAGTCACCCCGAAAAGAGAAATGATCCAGGATCCGATGATAGTAAAGACAGCCAGGTAAACAAAGAGCATGAATGGATCGGGCAGCTTATTCCCTACCTTCTCCACACCGTTCAATAACTTAGAGAAACCTTTGGTTTTCTTCGTTGAGCTTTTTTCGCTCACATCAATCATCCTTTCTATATTTAGGAAAAATTCCTTTATTATTCCGTAAAAGAGAGTGGAAAGGGAGGAAAGGTTATTCCTCCTTCATGAAACGAAACACTTTCCTCGGTCTTCCCCGTTCCCCGGATTGTTGTTCCCCGGCTTGTTCGACGATCTGGACGCGTTCGAGTTCGGCTAAAATCCGGCGTCCGTTTCGTTCTGTACTTTTCAACCAGCGGGAAAGGTCCTGGGAGGAGAAATGTTCACGGTGATACTGTTTGGAATAGGCGAGAAGCTTGGAGATCACCCCCGGGCTCAGGTTCGCCTCTTTCATCTTGTTCTGCAGCACATGACCGATTTCAGTAGTATGATAACTCAAGGTCTTCTGCTGCTGTTTCACAGAAATCGACTGATCTTCGTCGACGATGAGAAGCAGGGGTTCCTGTTCTGCTTTAATGTGGCGGAAGCCGATGCGGACGTGATTTTCCGCCTGGGAGACGGTTTCTCCAAACCCGATGGACACACGTGCCGTCAGATTGGTTTGAATCCGTATATCCTCGATCAGGGTGAACAAATCCGCTTCTGCCTCCTCACTCAATTCGCCGCGTGTTGTAAAGATGAAGAATAAGCCGTCGCCGAGCTGCATCACGGAACCGTTCGTTTTTTCAGCAAAGGAAAGCAGCTGCCGGCGGACATCGAGCTCCTGATATTTCGTCTTGAATGAGTAGTAGTTTTCTTCGGCATGCGAGGCGTTCATTTCGACCCGGCAGCCGATGATCGCTACCTGGGAGTTACGGAAGTGTTTGGACTGGGCCCGCTCCTCTAAAAATTGGATCAGCATTTTGATGGAAAGGTAAGAGGGCGTGACCCTGAAGACCGGGATGTTCTTTTCTTTCAATTCTTTATAGACGGCCTTGATCGACGTGATAACCACTTCCGCTTTCCCTTCGTTGTACACCTTGGTGTGAAAATCAGTCAGTTCATCGGTGTGACGGACTTTCTCAAACGGAAAGTTTTCATATTCCAAATCGTCCATCTGATAATAAGATAGGATTTTATCGAATTCTTCGTTGGCGATCGTATCGATGCTCACTTTGCGATACACGTGGTTCGTCGTCAGCTGAGCTTCCAGAAGAATTCCGAAAAAGCTTGAACCGTGAAGAGGAGGGTAGCCACCTTCTTCTTCGGTGATCAAACCATTTTCCATGGCGTACGTATGGTTCAGCACACCCGAGAAAAACCATTGATCGACTTCGTGCCTGTGTTCTCTCAAAATGTCCGTGACATCGGATAATTTTTCGTAGCAAAATGGATAAAACGTTATTTGCTTGAATTCTTCTGCTACATACATAATCTGCTCAACGGAGTCTTTTGGTCCGATGACGCCGATTTTCGTTTTCATGGCTGTTCACTCGCCATCGTCTCAATATAAGACGCGAGGACGTCTGTTCCTTTATTCAAGTCCTCGATGGACGCATGTTCTTTCGGGTGATGGCTGAGCCCTTCGCGGCACGGGATAAAGATGAGTCCTGACGGCCAGCGTGCAGCCATGTTCATTACATCGTGGCCTGCTCCACTGTCCATGGCGTGGGGACGGTAACCGGCTTTTTCTGTAAGCGCAGTGAGCTGCTCCTGAATCGAGTCATCCAGGAGTACAGAATCATTATCGACGAGCGTATGAACGTGGACATTTACGTCACGTGTTTCTTCAATGGTTAGACAATACTGCTGGATATGCTTCGCCAGGCTTCTTTTCAGGTCATCATCTACGCTCCGAATGTCGATGCCGAGTTCGACCTCTCCTGGGATGACGTTCATGACGTTTGGTGAAACTTTAGCGGTGCTGACCGTAGCGACGATGGGGATCGTCTGCGTTTCATTCAGCTTCCGAACTTCCTCTTCCACGAAAGAAACAACGGGAGCGGCGGCTACGAACGCGTCGGCACGGTTGTTCATCGGTGTCGTGCCCGTGTGGTTAGCCATTCCTTTGATAGTGACCTGAAGTCTAACGGGACAGGCGACTCCGCGGACGATGCCGATTTCTGCTCCGTGATCTTCGATTTGTGTCCCTTGTTCAATGTGCAGTTCCAGGAAGCTCTCCAATTCATCGACCGTCTTTTCTGCCTGATCGATGGCCTCCCAGGAAAGTCCGTAAGATTCAACCGCTTCTTTCACTGTGACGCCGTCTACGTCCGCGACGCTTCCGAGTTCCTCTTTTTCCAAAAGGCCTGTGACCGCCTTGCTTCCGATGGTGGATACGCCGAACCGGGCAGATTCTTCCGAAGCGAAGCAGACGATGTCTACATTCTTTTTCGGCTGAAATCCTTTGTCCTGCAGTTTTTTGACCGCTGCGAGGCCTGTGAGGACACCGGCAGCACCGTCATACCCGCCTCCGTTACTGACCGTGTCGAGGTGGGATCCGATAGCGATCACTGGTGCGTCACGATCTGCCGCGTTCCACCTGGCCCATAAGTTCCCGGCCTTGTCCTGTGTGACCTCCAGGTTCAATTCTTCAGCCACCGCAATAAAAGCTTTGTGGGCTTGCTTTTCTTCCTCGGTGTAGCTGAGGCGGGTGAACCCATTTTCTTCATCCATGAATTCGGTTACATTCAGTTGTAGTAATTTTTCTTCCAACCATTGCTTCATTCAATTGTTCCTCCTCTAAGCGTATGGGCATAGGCGGCAAGAGCCACAGGTAAAACCTTTTCTTCGAAATCGAAGGCTGGCGAGTGGTGATTAGCCGGCAGGGCGGTGCCGAACAACATATAGGTCGCCAGGCCGCCGTTCGATTGGACAGCATTCATCATGAAACTTGCATCCTCTGATCCGGATACATAAGCGACAGGATCGACCCGGTCAATCCAGGAACTTTTCATTTGATCGGTCAAGCGACGAACGAGCGAATCGTCGCATCGCATCTCTTCCGTTTCACCGACAAAATCGATCGTAACATCCACATCGTACATCGATGCTGCCGATTGAATGATCCGTTTCGCTTCCTTTTGCATATATGCATTAATTTCTGCGGATTCTCCCCGGGTTTCAAGCTCCAAGTAACCATTGTCCGCAATAATATTGCGTCCATTTCCAGCCGTTAGTCTGCCGACGTTGACCCGGCTGATCCCATGACTGTGGCGTGGGATTGCGTGCAGTTGGACGGTCGCTGTCGCTGCTGCGAGTAAAGCATTCCTTCCATCTTCAGGCTTCATTCCGGCATGGGAAGACTCTCCTCGGAATGTCACGTTCCATTTTGATGAAGCGAGAAACCCTTGAGTCGAAGCAGCAACCGTGCCGACTGGAAGGGAATTGATACCGATGTGACCGGAGTAGAATTCGTCGACTCCGTCAAGCCATCCCTGGTCCACCATGGCTTTCGCTCCTCGACCGCCTTCTTCTGCGGGCTGGAAAAGAAGCGTGAACGTCCCGCTCAATTCTTCATGGAAGTGAGCGATCATGTGAGCAAGGCCGAGACCGATGGTGGTGTGTCCATCGTGACCACATGCATGCATGACGTCCGGATGATTGGAAATAAAATCATGCTGGTACGGAAAGTGACCGGTGGAAGTGGATTCCTGGATCGGCAGGGCATCGATGTCAAAACGAAAAGCGAGATGGGGGCCGTCCTTGCCTGTATCCCAACGTGCAACAACGCCGGTATGCCCGCCTCTCATGTTTTCCATCGATTCAGAAGGGATCCCATATTCAAGGGCTTCGGCTTCTGCCTGTTGTAGTACATGACGATCAGGTACGCCGTAGCGGGATGTACTGTTCATGGCTTCCTGTCCGGTAATGGTTGTAAATCCGAGCTCCGTCAGTTCCTGGGAGATTTTATACGTGGTTTTATATTCGAGGAACCCTAATTCCGGCTCTCGGTGCAGCTCCCGGCGCCAATCGGTCAACCGGGGCTGCAGATTTTTTATAAAAGCATCGAATGTTTCCATTCTCGTCATCCCTCCTGACTCGATAGAGATTGCAGGGTGTCCCGGGCGATTTCTGCTAAAAACCGGCTGCCCATCGGCAGGGCTCTTTCGTCCAATTGAAAGCCTGGGTCGTGCAGCGGCTTTTGACCGTCCTCATCTTCAAAGCGAGTGCCGAGCCAGATGAACGCTCCCGGATACTCCAGGAGAAAGCGTGAAAAATCTTCTCCGGCGAGAGCAGGTTCGACTTCCGGGGTGGAGGATTCTCCGAACAACCGCTGAGCAGTCTGTCTCGCCTGCTGGGCATAGGCGGGGGTGTTGATCGTTGCCGGGTAGCCGTCCAAATATTCGATATCGACTTCCGCTTCAAAAGCGTCGGCGGTTTGATTCAAAATGGTATGGAAGCGGTGTTTGATTTTTTCTTTTACTTCCGGCTTGTACGTGCGGATTGTACCTTCAATGGTCACTTCTTTCGGAATGACATTGTAGCGGTGTCCGCCTTCGATCCGGCCGATAGTGACAACCGCGGAATCGAGAGGATTGATGTTCCGGCTTACGATCGTCTGCAGGCTCGTAATCATCTGATTGGCGATGATAATGGCATCATTGCCTTCATGAGGCATGCTCGCGTGACCGCCCCGGCCCGTTACTTTGATCGTAAAACGATCGGATGCCCCCATCATTTCTTTGTCGCGGACCCCGATCTGTCCGACGGGAAGTCCCGTCCAGACGTGCTGTCCGTAAATGACGTCCGGTTTGTATTCCTCGAATACGCCGTCCTCCATCATTGGTTTGGAACCGCCGATCGGAGCATCCTCTTCTGCTGGTTGGAAAACGAGCAGCACGGTCCCTTCCATCTGGTTCTGCACTTGCTTGAGGGCGTAACCTGCTCCCAGGAGCATAGCGGTATGAGCGTCGTGTCCGCAGGCATGCATTTTTCCTTCGACGGTGGAAACAAACGCATGATCGTTCGTTTCGTTAATCGGAAGAGCGTCCATGTCGGCTCTTAAGGCGACGGTCTTTCCGGGTTTTCCACCTTCGATGATGCCAAGTACGCCGGTAGCGGCGTACCCGTTTTTATAAGGGATGCCGTATTCGGTAAGCTTCTCTTTGACGAGCGCGGAAGTCTGAATTTCTTCGCCACTCAGTTCAGGATATTTATGAAGTTGTCTGCGAATTTGATAAATGTCTTTTTCAATATCATGGATGTAAGATTGTAAGGTTCCCAAAAAAAGGCACCCCTTCAAATTTATTTTGGACATTGTCCTAAAATGTTCCGTTAATTATGTACTATAACAGACATGATGAAAGATTGCACCCTAATTCACTAATTTTCTGAATTTTACCGATGGTCCTTTTATTCACGAAGATAGGACAGAGGGCCTTCGTATAGCGGGTTTTCGCAATCTATGTTTCTCTTTTTCTTAATTGGGAAAAAGATATAAAATCTGATGCAACCAAATAGGGAGGAGGGAAAGTTATGAGACGACGTCTTCTTTTTTTCATAGGTTGGATCGCCTTCATTCTGTATGCGGTTATCATTGCACCGGACGGAGACCAAGGATACCTCCAGCAATTGGTGAGGATGGATGACCCAGATCCCACCCTGCTTGCGGTTTTCAGTTTTCTCGGAATCTATCCCATGGTATTTGCGAGTTTACTGCTCGGGGCGGATGATGCGCCTCTTCCCCTATGGCCTTTTGTTGCCGGAATGTTCGTATTCGGAGCATTTGCACTTATGCCCTATTTTTTCCTTACAAAAGGAGAATCCGTAAGACCTCAGAGGACGCCGGCATGGCTTTTGTCACTGCTGCAATCTCGTATTCTCCTCATTCTATTGTTCATAGGGACGGTTGCTTTAGCCGGGTATGGAGGCGTCCAGGGCGATATTTACGTTTATCTTGAAGCATTCCGGACTTCCCAGTTCGTCCATGTGATGACGGTTGATTTCTTGGTGCTGACGCTTTTGTCCATTTATGTGATCAATTGGAGAGAGCATAAGGAAGGACACCGCCATTCCATTCATTGGATCGGTGCGATACCAATCGCAGGAGCTCTGTTCTATTTGATCCAGAAAAAGAAGTAGAGGATTAAAGCTATACATTTTATTGTTTGGCTCTGTTAAAGTTTAGTGTTGATATTACTGCAAAAGATGAACTTCCAATTTTATGGAAGTTCATCTTTTTTATAGTTGGCTTATTCAACGAAAGCTCCCTTTTATTGAAGATCCAGTTTCGAGATGTTTGTGTGGTTCTAGGGGCTCCGGGAAAAGGTTCGCTTTCCATGGGGCGGGCGGTGAGCCTCCTCAGGCTACGCCTTCCGGGGTCTCACCTGTCCCACACGTCCCATAGGAGTCTCACCGTTTCCCTCCGCCCCCTTGACCTTATAAGTGTCTCGAAGCCACTTTAAAAAGGGTGAGCTTGAATGGTTGAGGTTCGAACATCTGTATGGATTCGTAAGTTTCCCATTCTTCTCCCCTAGGCGGGCAGATCGTGCGTAGTATCAAGCATTTGCGTATGCTAAACGGAGATGATATCATTCCCTTCTCTTACCCATACAAGCTGATTTTTTAAGTAGTGGTTTCGAGACACTTATATGGCAAAGGGGCGGAGGGGAATGGCGAGACTCCCGCGGAAAGCGAGTCATTCCCCGCAGCCCTATCCACAACACAAAAGTCTCGAAACTGAGTCTTAAACAATCCTGCCCTATATCAAAAGGCTCCGTTTCGAAATTATGATTCAACAAGGTTCAATGGTTACACCGTGAATCCATTGTCACTGCCATCCGTTGATGCAAATATCAACACTGAACTTTATCAGAGCCAATTGTTTAGGTACTCTTCTAATGGGGTATTATTCATTTGACTACAAAAAGACAGAGAAAACGTCAAATCATGACAAATGAGATGCTGGCCGATAAGTTTTGAGGATGCAAGGATTGATCATTAAAAGAAAGTAGGGAAATGAATGAGAGAAGACATGCTGAGAGTACTTGATCAAAGAGATTTGCTTGTGAAGGAGAATCAGCGCCTCCGCGAAGAGCTGGAGCAGGAACGGATGAAGGTCCTTCAAATGCAGAAAGAACAGCAAAAAGAACAGACGCCTTCTATGGTAGGTGCCTAATAAAAGGAAATGACACTCAAACGGTGGAAATGCGTCCGTTTGAGTTTTTTGTTTGATTCACATGTGAGAGCCGGTCCCCCGGCTCTTTTTTTTTGTCTTTTTTCAGAGGTTTCCTTCCTGGTCAGCGCATGGGATAAAAAAGGACATATTTAAGTCGTTGTTTTATCACAGGCGTCTCTCTAAACTTTTTTATAAGATGAGGAAATATTTGAAAAAATCAGGGAGGGTATCCACGTGGAAACGATCGAAGAACTTGAGTCTGTGATGTGTCAGCCGACAACGGCGTTGATTGAGGATATAGCCAAAGTTGATGGGGATTTACTGATCTTAGGGGTAGGCGGAAAAATGGGGCCCACCCTTGCTAAGCTTGCGAAAAACGCGATTGAGGAGGCCGGGGTGCAGAAGAAGGTCATCGGAGTGTCACGGTTTTCTAACGGAACGCTGCAGGAAGAGCTCCATGATCATGGCATAGAGACCATCGCAGCCGATCTTCTCAATGAAGAACAGCTTCAGGGGCTGCCTGAAATGGAGAATGTCATTTATATGGCTGGAAATAAATTCGGAACGACTGGAAATGAACATTTTACATGGGCGATGAATGCCTATCTTCCCGGGCGAGTAGCTGAAAAGTTCAGGAACTCAAGGCTTGTCTCTTTTTCTACAGGAAACGTGTATCCACAAACAGTAGTCGGTCAAGGAGGAGCTTCTGAGGAACACGAGACAGGACCAATCGGGGAATACGGCCAGTCCGCCCTCGGCAGAGAGCGTGTCTTCACTCACTTTTCCCACCGGTACGGCACGCCTTTATTACACCTCCGGCTCAATTATGCGATCGATTTAAGGTATGGGGTGTTATTGGAAATTACAAAAGCCGTGAATGAAGGAAAACCGATCGACCTGAGCATGGGGCACGTCAACGTCATTTGGCAGGGAGATGCCAATGAAGTGGCGATCCGGTCTCTGCTGCATTGTGATTCGCCTCCCGTCACATTGAATCTTACCGGTCCGGAAACGTTGTCTGTACGATGGCTAGCTGAAAGGCTGGGCGAGAGGCTGGGGAAACGACCGATTTTCGAAGGGAGAGAGCAGGAAACAGCTCTGTTGAGCAATGCCTCCCGTGCCCATGAATTGTTTGGTTACCCGACGATTGGAATCCGACAGATGATTGAATGGACGGCAGATTGGGTGAAAGGTCAGGGGCAGGTGCTTGATAAGCCAACCCATTTCCAGGAACGAAAGGGGCAGTTCTGATGGGAAAAGCGTTGAAACCAGACGTTCATCGATTGCTGCATGAAGGGACGGTCATCCCTGCCCATCCGCTTGCTTTGACGAAGGAACGTCAGCTTGATGAGGAGAGGCAGCGGGTCTTGACGAATTATTATATATCGAGCGGGGCCGGTGGAGTCGCGGTCGGCGTTCATACGACCCAGTTCGAGATTCGCGAAGAAGGCATTGATTTGTATGAAACCTTACTCCGTATGGCGGTGGAAGAAATCGAACAGGCGGATCTTTCCCGGCCGTTCCTTAAAGTGGCGGGCGTCGTCGGAGAGAAGAGCCAGGCATTGGAAGAAGCGAAAATAGCGGGGGAACTAGGGTATGATCTGGCG
This sequence comes from Halobacillus sp. ABR2_026, assembly GCF_056158545.1. NCBI lineage: Bacteria > Bacillati > Bacillota > Bacilli > Caryophanales > Bacillaceae > Halobacillus > Halobacillus sp. ABR2_026. The sequence goes on along the minus strand of NZ_JBSWTM010000001.1, from coordinate 3,229,057 downwards.
CTCGTCAGTATGGGCGGTCTCTCCCGCCTTAGTGAACGCGAACATTTGGAACGGGTAAGAGCGGTCGCTGATATTCTGCCGGTTTTCGGTTTTTACTTGCAGCCGGCTGTAGGAGGACGCAACTTTTCCTATGATTTTTGGCGCGCGTTTGCTGATATTCCAGGGGTTCAAGCGATCAAACTCGCTCCTTTTAACAGATATCGGACGATTGATGTGGTCCGTGCGGTCTGCCATTCCGACCGGGTGGATGAGATTGCTCTGTATACCGGGAACGATGACCATATCGTCGATGATTTATTGACGACGTTTCGTTTCCCTGTCCATGGAACAGTCGTCTCGAAGCCGATTGTCGGAGGGCTGCTCGGTCAATGGGCGGTTTGGACATCCAAAGCCGTTACGCTGCTAAACGAAGTGAAGGAAGCGAAGAGGCATGGGCAGATTCCCGCTGAACTGTTAACGACGGGGGCCGAACTGACAGATGCCAATGCGGCAATTTTTGATGCAGCCAATGGTTTTAAAGGGAGCATAGCCGGAATCAATGAAATTTTGAGACGTCAGGGGCTGCTCAGGGAGCGGATTTGTTTGAAAAATCATGAGATGCTCAGTCCGGGGCAGGCCGCGGAAATCGACCGCGTCTGCCGCGACTATCCGCATCTGCTTGACGATGATTTCGTCCGCCAGCACATGGAAACAGGGGTTTTATAATGTCGACATTTTCAGAGAGGAAACTAACGAAGACAGATGTTCGTCAGTTTTTCTATACGGGTGAAGACAGGGAAAGCATCAAGGAATTGACCCGTCAGTATTGGAGAAACGAAAGGGATGAGGTGATTGAACGTGCGCGACTCGCCTGTCAGAATACGTTCATATTCACTCACCGGTGGGATATGGAAAGGTGTGAAACTCCGGTCACTTTTTCGGATGACATCGACTGGACCTTTCAGTTTCAGGACGATTTCGAGTGGACGGTAAATTTGAACCGGGCACGTTTCATGGCAGAACTCGGGCAGGCCTACTGGTTGACCGACGATCAACAATTTGCCGAACATTTCATTCGGCTGATGAACGATTGGCTCCGGCAGAACCCGTTGACTGATGAAGAAATCCATGCCAGTGAACACCGCCAGTACAATGTGAAAGATACGTGGAGGAAACTGGACAGCGGCATCCGGATCTGCAATTGGATTAAAGGGTACCACTGCGTGAAAGAAGCGGCCGTATGGGGAGAAGTTGAAGAGGAGATTTTTCAAAAGGCTCTCTCCCTTCACGGGAACTATCTGAACATCGCTTATACGCCTCATGACCAGCAGAGCAACTGGGGATTTCTTGAAACGAATGGATTGTTCCAGGTCGCGCTTCTGTTTCCTGAAACAGAAGGGGCGGAGGAATGGTTGGCTGCTGCCTGGGAAAGACTTGCGCGGATGTGTGAGCTGCAGGTTTTTAATGATGGCATGCACAATGAACAAAGTCCGATGTATCACCATGAAGTGTTGCACTGCTTGTTCGAGCCGGTGTTGCTCGCCCGTAAAAATCAGCTGCAGGTGCCGGATATCATGGAAGAGACTTTATCCCGAATGTTGACAGCGTCGTTATCTTTTGTGAAACCCGGGGGCTGCCAGCCAATGACGAGTGACAGTGACCATACCGATATCCGGGATGTGCTTTCCCGGGGCGCTTTGCTTTATGGGCGTAAGGAGCTAAAACACCAAGGGTATGATGTTCTGGATTTTGAGGGACTCTGGTATTACGGACGGGAAGGATTCGAAGATTATGAAAAGCTTGATGCGGCGGAGCCTTCCTTTCGTTCGGTGTTCCTTGAGCAGAGTGGGTACGGAATCATGAGAAGCGGGTGGGACCCGGACAGCCATTATCTATTGTTTGATGGTGGTCATATGGATGTGATCAGAGCTCATGGGCATGATGACTTTCTTCATTTTGACCTGATCGCCTACGGGTCGGAGTTGATCATCGATCCAGGCAGGTACACGTACAAAGAGAATGAGGACCGTCAGTATTTCAAGGAATCTTTTCAGCATAACACGTGCAGTGTGGACGATATTTCCATTTCCACATACGTGGATTCCTGGCATTGGGCGAATGTCGCAAAACCTGTAGATGCTGTTTGGAAAAGTGAGGATGCCTATGATTATGTTCAGGCGGGACATGATGGGTATTTCCACTTGGATGACCCTGTCCAGGTAAAGCGTCAAATGATGTTCGTGAAGCCTTATTATTGGGTGCTGGTCGATACGTTCCACTCTAAAGAGGAGCATACGTATACCCAGCACTTTCATTTCGCAGAACATACGGGCCTTCACTACAATTCATCCCGTCGTCTGCTTGAAGTCAAAGGCGGGGAAGGCGTCCACCTGAATCTGACCTATTTGGACGATTGTTACGTCCGTCAGGAAAAATGCTGGATATCAAGGGACTACAACCAAAAAACAGCCTCTCAAAAAATAAAAGCTGAAAGGAAAGGAAAGGGAACGACGAACATCGTCACCCTCCTTTCCCCGTATCGGGATGGTGAATCGCCGGCTATGGAGCTGACGAAGATCGACGTCTATGATACGCGAAATCAGAAGCTGTCTAAGGAAGAAGTGACGGCTTTTGAGGTGAAATGCGGAAATGATTCTGAAGTCCTGCTGTTTTCCCACGAGGGACCGAAAAGTTTTCAGTTCAGCAACACGCAAATGACCGGGGAGGTGCTGCTGGTAAAACGGAAGGGGAAGGAAGAACAGCGTTTCATTGTAAAGGTTTAGGTGGAAAGAATGTCGAACGAAGAGGCTGGGCTCCTCACCGTTCGACTGCCAGGCATGATCAGCTGATTCCTTTTCGTTTCCTGTATTGGGTAGGGGTCAGTCCGATGTGCTTCTTAAAGGTTTTCGTGAAATGCGGATAATCATTATATCCGAGGTTTTCCGCAATTTCATACGTTTTATATAAGGGATTGTTCAGGAGTTCCATCGCTTTTTCGATTTTCAGCTTCGTCAGGAACTGTTTGAAGCTGATGCCGATCTCGGATTTGAATTCCATACTGAAATAAGAAGGAGACATATTGATGGTTTCAGCGACCTCACTCAGCGTGAGGTTTTCTTCTGTGAAATTGGCTTCGATATAATGGACGGCGGTCCGGATCCGGTTGCGGTGACCGATGTTCCTTGAGGCTTTGATTTCTTCAAGAACCTCCTCACACATTCGGTCGAGACGCGGCTTCCATTCTTCAGGCTCTCTCGGAAAGTCCACCCCGGCGAATAAAGGGGAATCTTTGAAAGAGGCTTGCTGTTTTTCCAAATTGCCTTGAACATAAACGATCAAATCGGAATACATACTTCTCAGCACGTCAGGCTCAATCTCCAACACCTCGAGCTTCTGTGCAAATTCTCCAGTTGTCCGGAAAACCTGCTCTTCTTCAAGCAGCCAGAGATGACCGGATAAATCATCAGCACATGACTTGACCATCAGCAGACTCGCGCTGCGCTGCCGGGTAGAGGACTGCTCGCTTTCCATCTGGCGGAACACTTTGTCCAATGAAGTCAAAAACTGATCCGGTTTGATCGGTTTGAGTAAGAAGTCGACGACGCCGTAGCGGATCGCCGTCTGGGCATATTCAAACTCATCATATCCGGAGAGGATGATGAACTTCGTATGCGGACTCCTCTTTTTCACTTCTTTAATGAAAGTCAATCCATCCATTTTCGGCATCCTTATATCGGTAATGATCAAGTCAGGGGTGGTGTTCTGTTGGAGTTCGAGAGCTTCCACCCCGTCCTTCGCTTCCCCTGTGATTTCAAAACCCGTTTCGTTCGTCCTGATCAATGCGGCCATGCTCTTTTTGATCATTTTCTCATCGTCGACAGTCATCACTGTATACATGGTCAAGCCTCCTTCTTCGTTTCGGTTGTCAGGTAAGGGAGCGTAATGACGATGACGGTTCCATTGTCACCGGATTGCTCGATTGATAAGCCATAAGGTTGTCCGAACGTGGCATGGAGACGGCGGTGAACATTGTTCATGCCGATTCTTTTCGTTGTCTTTTCATGATCATCTTCCGGTTCATTCGCTTGGAACGCCCTGTTGTAATCGTCTTTGGTTCCATCATCCATGCCCCCGCCGCGATCGACGATATGCAGGGAGTAATCGAACTTGTTCCTTCTTCCATAAATGCCGATAAAAGAAGGAGGAAGCCCGTGCTCTTCATACCCATGGATGAAGGCATTTTCCAAGACGGGCTGCAGGGTAATCCGTGTGGCGAGGACTTCTTCGGTCTCTTCTTCCCGCACATCGTAAACCACTTCCAAATCTTCGAATCGCTCCTGCTGAATATCCAGGTATGATCGGATTTGATGCATTTCCTCTTTCAAGGTGACGACTTTTTTTGAGTTGCTCACATTGTATCGGAACATATCAGCAAGGGAAGTCGTCATCCGGCTGATCATCATCTGGTTTTCAATGATCGCATGTGAATTGATAAGTTCGAGTGTGTTGTAAAGAAAATGGGGGTTGATCTGCGACTGCATGGCTCGCAGTTCTGACTCTCGGTTTTTGATTTCCAGTTCTTTTTCCTTCAGCTTGGAATGATGGACTTCTTCGATTAGCCGATTCAATTCATCGGTCATTGTATAGAAACTGTCATAAAGCTCGCTCACTTCATCGTTCCGGTAGAACCTCGGAGGTTTGATTTTATTGAATTTCAACCGTCCGGACTGAGCTTTTTTCATCAGTTTCTGAAGGTTGACCAAGGAATTCGTCAAAGAGAAGGAGAATCCTCCTACAAACAATAACGCCACACCGATAAGAGCTAGTCCGATCCAGATGGTCAAGTTCCGGAAGCTCATCAGGTTGGTCATGACTGCCTGCATCGGAACGTTCGCAATCATCATCCAGTTGGACTGATCGGAACGGTCCATGACCATGAGCGTCCGCTTATCTTCCATCTGATTGATGAGAAAGTTCTGGCTTTCGGTCTGGTTTTCTTCAAAGTCAAAGTCCTGGCCAAGCTCTTCCTTGTCAGGATGGAAAATGATCCGGTTGCTGCCATTGACGATCCATACGCGGTTGAAATGGCTCTTTGTCACTTCGTTGATAATATTTTCAATTTGGTTGAGACGAAGGTTGATGATCAATAATCCGGAGGTTTCAAAAGTTTGGACATCGTAGACTTTCCGGACGACGGTCAATACAGGTGTGTCATGGATGATGTCAATGTCCATAATCTGATAAGCGTCCAGGTTTTCGGTCTGTTTGAGCAGTTCTTCATTTCGCTTACGAATTCTGTCCATATTCAGGAAATGGTTCACCTGGCTGTAATTGTTTACTTGCATCCCAAGGTGATTGATAAGAGAGAGGCCGAAGATGTCCGTTCTTCCTTCCAGGATGCTTGAGAAGGCGTCTTCATTAATGTCTCTGGATAAGGTGAAGCGCTCGTAACGACTGGAAGATTCCGGAGCTACATCCAAGTATTTTTGAATCGATGACATCGAGACGATTGGAACCGTCGTCTGTTCGAGATCGTTCAGGTAAAAATCGAGGTATTCGTTCGTTTGGGCGAGCAGATGCTGACTATTCTGCACGGCATGGGTTTCGATCGTGTTCGTCGATTTTCCATACCAGAACAACCCGAGGATAAGCAGTGGAATACAGACGAACACAACGATGATCATAAAAAGTTTGGACTGGATCGAGTTCTTTTTCAATAATCTCCGTTTCATGCTTATCCTCTCCTGGATAATATTTTGAATATTTTTAATTTTATTGAAAAAAACACAAATTTTCAAATGGATTTACATTTTATGTTTATTAAAAGCGCTATAGAATAAAGGTTGTAAGCGATAACAAAAATTTTGAGGGGGCAATCAGATGGCTGGCAAGTGGACCAAATGGACAATACTTCTTTTAGCTTTTGTATTTATTTTATCCGGTTGTTCGGATGCATCCAGCGGTGAAGCGGATGCCAATTCGGAACAGACCGAGATTACGTTAGGGTTTTATTCTTCCGGCAGTGCGGATGAAAAAATGAACGAACTGATTCAGAAATTTGAAGAGGAGCATCCGGACATCAAAGTGAACACGCAGAATGCTCCGTATCAGCAGTTTTTCCAAAAGCTCGACACCCAGATTGCAGGCGGAACTGCGCCGGACGTATGGCTATCGGACGGAGTGTTCGTCCAGAAATATGCAGAGCGAGGAGCAGCGAAGGACTTGACGGAGTGGATTGATGAAGATTTGGACAAAGACGAATATTATGGCCTTGATTTCAATAAGGACTCCGATGGAAAGTACTGGGGCGTCCCTCAAGGGATCCAAATCGGAGCGCTTTTCTATAACAAGGATATGTTTGATGAAGCGGGTGTCGAATACCCGGATGACAGTTGGACGTGGGAAGATTTGAAAGCGGCCGGAGCGAAATTGACGATCGATACGGATGGGAAAGTCGCTGATGATGCTTCCTTCAAACCGGACAGCGTAAAACAGTACGGGCTGACCTTCTTCAATATTACTGAAGGCTGGATGCCGGTCATGAAGTCTTATGGTGGCGGGGTTCTTGGGGAAGATTTGCGCAACTCGATCATTGATTCGGAAGAAAACAAAGAAGCCATTAGCTATATCGTAGATGGGATGGAGCGTGGCATTTTCACCGATCCATCTGACCTGCAGGCTTTCCAAAGTCCCATGTCTCCGTTTCCAAGTGAAACAGCCGCGATGCGGATCGGCATTTACGCACGAACTCTCGCAGCGAATGAAACAGGCGTGAACTATGATGTAACCGTCCTTCCGAAAGGTCCGGATGGAGAGAGATTTTCTCCGGTTATCGCCAACTCCTGGGTCATCAGTGACAGTGCTCCGGATGAAAAAGCGAAAGCAGCCTGGGAATGGGTGAAATACTGGGTGCAGGAAGATGAGGTCCAGAAAGAATGGGCGGCTCTAGGTGAAGCGGTTCCTGTGAAGAAATCGGTCGCAAACTCTGATCTGTTCCTCGGTTCCGGAGATAAGCCGGCCAACAAGCAGGCGTTCCTCGACAGTTTCGAACATGCGGGCACGCTTGATGTAAACGCCGTCTGGTCCGAATGGGTGAAGAAATTCGGGGATAACATCAACCGCGCGTTCCTTAATGAAACGAGTGTAGAAGACTCGCTGGAAAACGCGGATCAGGAAGTGCAGAAAGTATTGGATGAATTTTACGAAAACCAATAGAGAAGAAAGTGTGTGGCTGATATGACGGATAACTTGAAACCGAAGCAGGACTTTCCGGATCAGCAGAACGGAAAGTCTAAAGAAAAATCAAAGTTGACATTAGCCAGGCAGAAGAAACCGAAGCCGCCGAATAGATCATGGTTGACGAATGAGGGTAAATGGGGATTGTTCATGATCTCCCCATACCTCATTCAGTTCATCGTCTTTATCGCCTTCACATTGCTTGCATCCTTGTATTTCAGCTTTTCCAAGTACGACATGCTGAATGCACCTCAATGGATCGGGCTTGATAATTACGACAAACTGATCAATGATCCTGTGTTCTGGAAGTCGTTGTGGAACACGGTTTACTTCACGGTACTTTTTGTACCGACACAGACGATTTTCGCCTTGATTCTGGCGACCGCTTTGAACCAGAGTTTGAGAGGGCTGAAGTTTTACCGGATGGCCCACTTCATCCCGGTCATTTCTTCCTGGACGGTCGTCCTGTACGTCGCGGATGCCATTTTCAATCCTCGCTTTGGACTTGCAAACGACCTGCTTCTTAAACTCGGCATGGAACCACAGCAATGGCTGAATAATGAAGCTCTCGTCATTCCTGTTCTTGTCATCGTCGCTGTTTGGAAAGGGATCGGTTACATGATGATCATTTTCCTTGCAGGTTTGCAGAATGTACCCGAGGACCTTTATGAAGCGGCGGATATCGAAGGGGCGGGCGTCCTGCAGAAATTCAGACACGTCACGGTTCCCCTCATTTCTGGAACGACGTTTCTCGTTCTTGTTCTAAGTACAATTACGACATTCCAGGCATTTGAACAGATTTATGTGATGACAGGAAATTCCGGAGACATTACAGCTGCCGGTGGTCCGAACAATGCCAGTATGGTTCTCATGCTTTACTTGTTCCAGCAAGGGTTCGCCTTTTTGAAGATGGGCTATGCCTCAGCCATTGCCTGGGTACTGTTCCTGATATTATTCGCGATTACACTCGTCCAGGTGAAGTTGCAGAACAAGTGGGTGCACTATGAGAAATAGAGGATCCAGGAGTGTTTTCTATGAAAAATCCCAATAAGAAAAGGAAAATCATCAGCTATCTTGTTATTACTTTCAGTGCGCTGATCATGCTTACGCCCTTTGTGGCCGCTGCACTGAACTCTTTGAAGTCCTATACCCAATATACGGCGATTCCGGTCGAATGGATTCCGAACCCTTTCAAATGGGAGAACTACATCGAAGTTTGGAGGATGACGGATTTCGCCCAGTACGGGTGGAACAGTCTGGTTGTGACTGTGCTGTCTGTCCTTGGTGCGTTATTTTCCTGCTCGATGGTCGCCTATGCCTTCGCCCGACTTGAGTTTCCTTTCAAGAATTCCTTGTTCGTGATGGTCCTTGGCACCTTGATGATTCCACCGGTCGTTATGATCATTCCGCAGTTCATTATCTTTAAGAATATGGGTTTTCTGGACACGCTTGTCCCGTTGTGGATTATGGAGTGGCTCGCCCAGCCGTTCGGCGTATTCTTGATGCGCCAGGCCTTCCTTTCGATTCCGAAAAGTTACGAAGAAGCGGCGAAGCTTGATGGGTGTTCCCCATTTCAGACGTATTGGAGGATCTTCCTTCCCATGTGTAAGCCGCAGCTTGCCACATTGACGATCTTCACGTTCATGACCAAGTGGAATGAAATCATGGCCCCAGTCATTTACTTGTCTTCTGCTGAAAAATTCACCCTTCCCATCGGTGTCCTGTCGATGTCAGGTGCCTGGTTCGGGAAGGAACAATATTTAGTTGCAGCGGCTTTGATGACGTTGGTGCCGATTTTGCTCGTCTTCCTGTTTACAGAGAAATTCTTCGTCAGAGGAGCCAGTTCCTCGGGTTTGAAATAGTATTGTCTATGGGATGTGAATCCAAATGAATAAAAGATGTTTGTTCGTCGGACCGGAAGAAACGTGGAAGAAAGTCGAACGAGTGGCTGAAGAATTTTCTTCCTTATCGATAACTCCGTGGTTAGAAGAAGGAGATCCGGGGGCGTTACGGGAAAAGCTTACGTCCTCCTTCGACGCTGTTCTTACTCCATGCTTTCAAAGTGTCCACGTGAATGAACGCTTTCCAACAGTACCTGTCTATGAACTTCATTGCTCACAAGTGGCCCTGCAGGCGGCGTTATATAAAATCTTCTCCAAAAGAAAGGAAAACGAAGGGTTGAGCATTGATTTCGGCAGCGAAGCGGATGTCCGCATGCAGCTGTTGGAAGCAGGGTTTCCACTGGAACAGGTGTGCATGATTCTCAATCGGAAGGGAAGCAAAGTGGAGGATCTTCTTGCCCATCATGAACATTCGATGAAGCGGTCTATGGTAAAGACGTTCATCACGACCCACCCGGATGTTTACCACTCATTGAATGGACGTGTGGATGACGTTCAGTTGATCCAGCCGACCTGCTCCTGCATACGGACCGTATTAAAAAAGATGAGCGAGCACGGTGTTTTTGCCAGCTTCCCGTCTGCTTATCCACATGAAAATCAACACTCCATGCAGCCTGTGAAAAATATCGGCGTCAGCGGGGCGACGATTTCCCGTCTGATTGCCTTATGCCGTCTGCTTGGGCGTGACCGGATGACGGCCGCTGAGTTAGCCAAAGGGTTCTCGATCACACTGAGGAGTGCACGGAGGATTCTTGCGACATTGGAAACGAACCAGTTAGCAAAGATCGTCGGGGAAGAGCAGGTCGTCGGAAGAGGACGTCCGAGGTATGTCTATCAGGTGAATTTGTCTTCTTTCCACCAAAGAACTTCTTTATCTGCCCTTGGATGATGGAATCGTATAGAAAGGATGTGGAGGATGACGCGTTTTTTTATGAATACCGTTCTGCTTGAGAAAAACCGCTGGGTCCCGGACCAACTGCCGTCCATTTACGGAAGTGAGTGGATGGATCGGATAAGGGCCGATGGATTTGAAGGTGTTGAACTTTGGGCGAATCACGCTCTAAAGGTTTCCGGTGAGGAAATAGAAGCACTAAGGAGTCATTCGCTGCCGGTGGAAATTTTTAATTCCTATGTCGGTTTTGAAAGTGATCAGGTTAAAGAAAGAATGGAAGCTGCAGCCATGGTCAAACGTCTGAATGCAAAGCAGGTCAAGTTCAACTTCGGAGATTCTGAAAACCTTATCGATACGTATATTCATAACTTGAAAGAATGGAAGGAACAACTGCCGAAGGGTTGCCGGCTCTTATGTGAATGTCATCCTGGGACGGTAATGGAAGACCCGTTTTTTGCGAAGGAAGTCCTGGGACAGCTGGATGTTGTTGATTGCCAAGTCATCATACATCCGTTCCATGAACAAGTGGAGATAGAGAAGTGGTTCCGTGCGTTAGGAGACCGCATTGTCCATGCTCACGTTAGTTTCTACAAAGACCAAATGTTCCATGCCTTGTCGGAAGATCCTCGTTTCATACAAGAGCGGCTGCACATAATGCAGGCATTTGGATACCGTGGGTCGTATTCCGTTGAATTTACAAAAGGTGTGGCTGCTCCAGCCGAAAAGACACAGGATGTATATGTGCAGGCGGTAGAGGATTTACACACTCTCAAAAAACTTTTAAAGAAACAGGAGGTGCAGCGATGATGTTAACAGTAGGAGTCATCGGGGGCGGCATCATCGCAACCGAACATTTGAATGCCATCCAACAGATGGATGACCTTCACGCTGTAGCCTTAGCGGAAATCGATACGTCCAAGCGAGAGAGACTGGCAGAAGCCTATGGAATGAACGGCTATGCCGATTACCGGCAGATGATCCAGGAGACGACTCCTGATCTGGTTATCATTACCCTTCCTCACCATTTACACAAGGAAGCGGCTCTCTACGCCGCCGAACAAGGATGTCATTTGCTGCTTGAGAAACCGATGGCTTTGAACACTTCTGAGTGCAAGACAATAATCGAAGCAGCTGAACACTATCAAGTACGACTTTTGGTCGGACACATCCAGCATTATTTTCCAGAAAACATACAGGCGCGTCAGATCGTTCGCAATCGAGCACTGGGAGAGTTGGTGTTCATCAATGAAACGCGTCATCTTCCCTATTTTACGGAAGAGCGTCCTCCATGGTTTTTAGATCCTGGCCGCTCCGGCGGAGGAATTATGATGAACATCGGTGCGCACTGCATCGATAAGGTCCAATGGGTCTTGGAGGATCCGTTTAAAAAAGTGACGGCCCGTTTATCGTATCACTCCCCCGGGATCGAAGGAGCTGGCCTGGTGCATTTGGAAACAGCTGGAGGAATACCGGTAAGTATGTCCATCTCCGGTTACAACCCGGTCCCCACTCATGTGACGGAATATGTGTTTACGGATGGGATGATGAAAGTGGAAATCGGGAAAGGGGTTTGGATCAGTAACGATGGTGAATATGAACAAATCTATGTGTCTAGGAAAGAGGAACCTTTTCAACAACAGTTGAGAGAACTGGTGGACGGGATTTCTGGTCATCGTCCGATTACAAATACAGGAGCCTATGGAATGTCAATCCTTCATACCATTCAATCCATCTACGAATCTGATCAAGAGAAGGAACCTGTACAAATTCCATTATCCATGGAAAGAAAGGAGGATGTTATATGAACGTAAAACTCGAAGGAGCGTCAGGATTCCTACATGCGGGGGTGGCAGAGCTAAAGGACTCGTATGGCTGTTCGTTCGTTAAAAAGGACGGACTTCCTGTTCATGTGACCCAATGGGATCGAAATGAGTTGAAGGTCACATTCGATGGTCGTAAGGGTGCGATCTTCTATCATGAACCGATTCATTTTTTCCGGGCGATGGGGCTGTTGTTGGAAATGGCTGCTCATAAGGAGTCTTTTACAATCGAGGAAACGCCTCAGTTTACAATGAACGGAATCATGCTCGACTGCTCGAGGAACGCGGTCATGCAGCCGGAACAAATCAAAGCGTTGATCCGGACGATGGCCGTCATGGGTTTAAATATGCTGATGCTTTATATGGAAGATACATACGAAATCGAAGAACAGCCCTACTTCGGCTACCGGCGAGGCCGGTACAGCAAACATGAACTGAAAGAATTGGACGACTATGCGCATCAGTTCGGAATCGAGATCATCCCGAGTATTCAGACGCTTGCTCACCTTTCGACGTTTCTACGTTGGGATGTAAATGCTCCGATTAGAGACACATCCGATATCCTGCTTGCGGGGTCTACTGACACTTACCGGCTCATCGATCAAATGATTTCATCCGTCATGCAGCCGTTCCGGACAAAACGGATCCATATCGGAATGGACGAAGCCCATCTGTTAGGTAAAGGGCAGTATGAAAAGAAAAACGGACACCGGGCGAGCTTTGACATTATGAATGAGCACCTTCATGAAGTTTTGAACATTACGCGCAGCTATGGACTCCATCCGATGGTATGGAGTGACATGTACTTCCGGATGGCATCAGATGACGGGGAATATTATGATCCGCAAGCTCATATCCCGGAGGAAGTCATCGACGATATGCCGAAGGATGTCCGTTTTGTTTATTGGGATTATTACCATGAAGAAGAAGGTTTTTATCGTTCCTTTCTTCAAAAGCACCACACCTTTGGTCGTGCGCCCATCTTCGCTTCGGGCATCTGGACATGGAATGGGGTTTCCATAAACTATCCGAAAACGTTCCATGTCATCCAGTCCTCCTATCAAGCGTGCAAGAAAGAAGGCATCCAGGAAGTATTCGCCACACTCTGGGGGGATGATGGTGCAGAAACCCATCCATTCCAAGCGTTGTTAGGACTTCAGCTTATTGCGGAACATGGGTATTCCCTTGAAGTGGATATGGAAAAAGTCAACCGACGATTCGCTTTCTGTACAGGGGCTGAGATGAAGGCATTCTTGACTTTGGGGACGCTTGATCAGCCTCCAGGGTCTGTAGAAGGTGAGCTTGAACCTGCCAATCCGTCCAAATATTTATTGTGGCAGGACCCCCTCGTCGTATTGTTCGCTCCACAAGAGGAAGATGGTTCATGGAGTATCTATTATGAGACTCTCTTCCACGAGCTGGACGACTTGAAAAAACATGCCGGTCAGTGGGCATGGATTTTCGATGTCCCTTGCCAGATGTGCAACGTGTTGAGGTTGAAAGTGGAGTGGACCGAACGATTGAAAAAGGCTTATGAGCAGAAAGATTTTCCAGCGCTCCAGCTACTTCATGGTACTTTCCTCCCCAAGGTGAAAGAGGAAATTCAACAGCTAAGAGAGAGGCACTATGAACAGTGGATGAGGACCAACAAACCCTTCGGATGGGAAGTTCTCGATCTGCGTTACGGCGGGTTGATCGCGAGATTCCAGACAGCTGAGCGAAGACTATCGGATTATGTGCAAGGGCGCATCGACGACATTCCTGAACTGGATGAGAAAAGGCTGCCTTTTTCAGAACCAACGAATAACGGATGGGTCCGGTGCAATGTTTACCGAAACATCGCATCCGCCAATCCGCTATAAAGCATAGATTCAAGGAGGTGAAGGGCGCAGGGTTCGTGTCTTAGTGGGTGATAAAAAGATGGGAGGAGTCGGATGAAGCAAACTGAAAAATGGCGATGGTGGATGGTTTTGATGGTGATGGTTTGTGGCTTTGTCATGTTCCCTGGAGTGATTTCTGCAGATGCTTCCGGCAGTAAGGTGAAAGGCATGTGGTCCTGGTTCCCGAATGAGGATATCAATAGTGAAGAATCACGGGAAGAGATGATTGCTTTCGCGAAAGAGAAGGGTGTCAACGTCATATACTTGAACATTGGCGCAAGGGAGGACCTTCCCTATATTCAAAAGCATCCGGACCATTATCGAGCGTTTATTGAACGTGCTCATGAAAACGGCATTGAAGTCCATGCCCTGGACGGTGCTGCAGAGTGGGCCCTGGCAGAAAACAGACGCGTCCCCTTGTCACGTTTGTTCGACGTCATGAAATATAACCGGAAAGCGGATAAAGATCAGCGCTTTGACGGCATCCAGTTTGATATTGAACCTTATTTACTGGATGCATGGGATACGGAAGAACGAGCGGACGTCATCGATCAATATTTGAAAGGGTTGCACATCATCGAATCGGTTGTGAGTGTTTACAACTGGAAGCATGATTTCGAGTTCATGGTCGCTATGCCGTTCTGGTTTGATGGGGATAAATATGAAACCACTTATCATGGGGTCACGAAGCCTCTTTCCAATCACGTCATGGACATCGTGAGTGATGGAGTGGTGATCATGGCTTATCGGGATTTTGCGGAAGGTAAGGATTCCATCACCTATCATACGGATCACGAAATCCAATACGGCAATGAGATTAACCGCACCGTAGTCCTTGGCGTAGAGACGCAGTACTTAGAACCTTATGAAAAAGTGTCTTTCTTTGAAGAAGGTGAAACTTATATGAATGAACAACTGCAGATCCTCCATCAGATGTACCAGGACGAACCTTCCTATGCGGGACAGGCGATTCATAAATATCAAAGCTATCAGACGATGAAGCCGTAGACCATCGCTTTTACGTCAAGGCCACCTGGATGTTTAACGTCTGAGTGGTCTTGTCTTTTTTTCAAAGGTGGAAGTTCCTTTTCAAGAATGAATGGAAAAAACATCCTTGAAATTATGTTTGACACCGCTTTCATAAAGGAGTACAATCAGCATTACAAGTTAAGGTTGTGACGGAGACATGGAGACTCACACGAAAGCCGGACGTTTATCGTCTGGTGAATCGTTGTGGGTCTTTTTTTCGTTCCAACCCAGCCATCCAAGAAAGGAGTGTTCGATATGTCAGTGTTTTTAGCTGAACTTATTGGCACCATGATTTTGATCATCTTTGGCGGCGGAGTCGTCGGAGGGGTCGTATTAAAAAATTCAAAAGCGGAAGGTTCCGGCTGGATTGTCATCACGATTGCCTGGGGACTCGCGGTAACGATGGGCGTTTATGCCGTCGGTGGTTTTTCAGGGGCACACCTTAACCCGGCCGTAACCTTAGGGCTCGCCTCCGTTGGGGACTTTCCATGGGCGGACGTACCTGCTTACATCGCTGCCCAGATGATCGGAGCTTTCATCGGCGCGGGCATTGTCTTTCTGAACTACCTGCCTCACTGGAAGGCAACAGAAGATCAAGGAGCGAAACGGGCGGTATTCTCTACCGATCCTGCAATCCGCAGTCCTTTTTCCAACCTGCTCAGTGAGATGATCGGGACATTCGTTCTGTTGATGGGTCTTCTATTCATTGGAGCCAATGAATTTACCGAAGGATTGAATCCCCTCATTGTTGGAGCTTTGATTGTGGCTATCGGGATGTCCATTGGTGGAACGACCGGATATGCGATCAACCCCGCCCGTGACCTGGGTCCAAGAATTGCCCACGCTTTGCTTCCGATTCCGGGAAAAGGTGGGTCAGACTGGGGCTATGCCTGGATTCCTGTCGTAGGACCGATTCTTGGAGGAATTTATGGAGCTCTGTTTTACAAAGCGACCTTTATGCAGGAGTTCTCCGTACCATTCTGGGTTTTATCTGGAATCGTTTCCGTTATTATCCTGGGAGCGGTCAATTCTGAGTTGAAGAAAGGCCAGACCGTCAGTGGACAGTTAGAGGAGAAAATTAGTTAATCATACCAAAAGGAGATGTTGGATATGCAAAACCAATACATTCTATCGATTGATCAAGGGACCACAAGTTCAAGAGCCATTCTTTTCGATCAGGCAGGAAAAATCGTTGAAACAGCTCAAAAAGAATTTGAACAGTTCTTTCCAAAACCAGGCTGGGTCGAGCACGACGCTAATGAAATTTGGACCTCTGTTCTTGCTTGTATAGCTGACGTGTTAAGAAAAGCAGATGTTACGGCCGGGCAGATTTCCGGTATCGGGATAACCAACCAGCGGGAAACGGCGGTTGTATGGGATAAAAATACTGGAAAGCCGATCTACCATGCTGTGGTCTGGCAGTCTCGTCAAACTGAGGATATTTGTAAAGAATTACGTGCAGCTGGTCACAATGAGCGGTTCCGTAAAAAGACAGGCCTGTTGCTGGACCCTTATTTCTCCGGGACCAAAGTGAAATGGATCTTGGACCATGTAGAAGGAGCGCGTGAGAAAGCGGAAAATGGTGAGTTGCTATTCGGAACGATTGATTCATGGCTCGTTTACAAGCTGTCTGGTGGAAAAACGCATATCACGGATTATTCCAATGCTTCCCGTACGTTGATGTACAACATTTATGATTTGAAATGGGACGAAGAACTCCTGGATATCCTCGGTGTGCCAGCTTCTATGCTGCCGGAAGTGAAACCGTCTTCAAAAATTTATGCGAAAACCGTTGATTATCACTTCTTTGGTCAGGAAGTACCCATTGCCGGTATCGCTGGAGATCAGCAGGCGGCATTGTTTGGTCAGGGCTGTTTTGAAAAAGGAATGGCGAAAAACACATATGGTACCGGCTGCTTTATGTTGATGAACACAGGGGAAGAAGGCGTAGCTTCTGAGCATGGACTTTTGACAACGCTCGCGTGGGGCATTGACGGAAAAGTGGAATATGCTCTTGAAGGAAGCATCTTCGTTGCAGGATCAGCCATTCAGTGGCTCCGGGATGGCTTGGCCCTTATCGAAAGCGCTTCAGAAACAGAAGCTTTGGCTACAGGTGTAGAATCTTCCGACGGCGTGTATATGGTTCCTGCATTTGTCGGACTCGGAACGCCTTACTGGGACAGTGAAGCCCGCGGGGCGATGTTCGGGTTGACACGTGGAACGACGAAGGAGCACTTTGTCCGTGCCACACTGGAATCGCTCGCTTATCAGACGAAAGATGTGCTGGATGCTATGATCGCTGATTCAGGCATCGATCTTAAAGCGTTACGCGTCGATGGCGGGGCCGTTAAAAATAACTTCCTCATGCAGTTCCAGAGTGACATTCTCGGCGTCCAGGTCGAGCGTCCGGTCGTCCAGGAAACGACGGCTCTCGGAGCAGCTTATCTGGCAGGCCTTGCGGTCGGATATTGGAACGATAAAGAGGATATACGGAAGCAATCTGAAAATGATCGTACGTTCCAAGCTGAAATGAGTGAAGAAGAAAAGAACAACCTTTATAAAGGCTGGCAGAAAGCAGTCGAAGCGACGAGACAGTTCAAGTAATGGATGATAAGGACGAGGACCGGCGGAATATCGTCGGTCCTTTGTTTGGCTTTATGATATAATTTTGTTGTAACTTTAGCAGATGGGTGGTTTTAGGAATGGCCAAAAAAGAAGCAGTGACCGTTCAATCCGTCGACAGGGCTTTACATATTATGAACATCCTGAAAGAACATCCGAAAGGGCTGGGAGTGACGGAACTGTCCCACCGGCTGGATGTTTCCAAAAGCACGATCCACCGGCTGGTGAGTTCTCTCCTCATCCAGGGCTATGTGAAGCAGGAGTCGGAAACAGAAAGGTACCAGCTTGGATTGAAGTTGATAGAACTCGGGGAAGTCGTTTCGAGTCAATTGAATATCCGCAGCATCGCTGCGCCTTATTTGAACCAGCTCGCCGGGGATACGGGAGAAACTGTCCACCTAGTCATGATGGATCAACTGGAGATCGTCTATATTGATAAGACGGAACCGGAAACGACCATCCGGATGTTTTCCCGCATCGGAAAAAGGTCACCGATGCACTGTACAGGTGTAGGTAAAGCAATGCTCGCTTTTTTACCGGAAGAGAAAATAGACGAAGTATTAACGGAACGACCGATGACAAAATTCACGGAACATACCATCATCGATCCAGGCGAGATGAAAAAGCACCTGGCTGAAATCCGCAGCCGTGGCGTAGCGTTCGATCTGGAAGAACACGAATATGGCATCCAGTGTGCAGCAGCCCCTTTGTTCGATCATCATGGTCGTGTCATAGCTGGAATTAGTGTGGCTGGACCGAAGATGAGAGTCGATGAGGAAAAGTTGCAGCAGCTGGCGGAAGATTTGAAGAGGGTTTCGCGAGAGATTTCAGGGTTGCTCGGTTTGCCTGGAAGTTGACAGCGTTTTCAGCAGGGGATATACTTTTTATAAAATTTGAAAAGCTGTTCCTCTTTTTTTGTTACATAATTGGAACAGTGTTCCTTAATAAGGAACGAGGAGGTTTATTATGAATCAAGCGATTGAGCGGATCAATAAGGAGAAGGTTGTCGCTATCGTAAGGCTTGAGCGTATCGAATCCGTCGAACGCTTAGCGCAGGCTTTGTATGAGGGCGGAATCCGGGTGGTTGAAATCACATTAAACACACCGGGAGCATTAGAAGGTTTGAAGACAATGAAAGAAAAATTTCAGAATGAACTATTCGTCGGTGCCGGGACAGTTCTCGACGCGGATGGAGCAGAGGCGGCGATCGATGCAGGTGCTGATTTCCTGCTCGCGCCAACACTAAAAAAAGAAACCATCGAGATTGGGAATCGCAGAGGAATTCCTGTCATCCCAGGAGTCATGACACCTACAGAAGCTTTGACGGCCTATGAATGGGGAGCGAAGCTTGTCAAAGTCTTTCCGGCCCGGTCGGTCGGGTTCCAGTTTGCGAAGGATCTGGCAGGACCGCTTCCTTCCATTCAAGTGATGGCTGTCGGCGGAGTATCGGTCGACAATGTGGCTGATTACTTGAAATCCGGATGGGCTTCGGTCGGCATCGGCAGTTCATTGGTGAGCGGAAACATAAATATGGATGAAGTGAAAGCAAGAGCGGTCGAGTTGATTCAAAAACGGGACGAAATCATAAACCAAAATGAGGTGAGACATTGATCATCCTGATTGATACGGGTACAACAAATTCCCGCATACGTTTAGTGAAGGAAGAGGATAAAGTAGTGATCGGAGTAGTGAAGCTTCCGATCGGTGTTCGGAATACTGCGATTGACGGTAGCAATGAACGTTTGAAGCAGGAGCTTTCGAAAGGCGTGGCTCAATTGCTGGAAGAGCATTCTTTTACAGGAGAAGACATCCGTTACATCGTCGCAGCAGGCATGATCACCTCTAATCTCGGACTCTATGAAGTCCCTCATGTAGAGTCACCAGCAGGCATCGAGGATTTCATCCAGGGAGCGAAAATCGTGGAGGCAGAAGAGTTTTTCCATATCCCTTGCCTCTATGTACCGGGAATGAAGAACAGCGTAACTGATTCCCTGAAAGAAGACTTGGAGGTCATTGACCAGTACGATGTGATGCGAGGAGAAGAAGTCGAGACTTACGGCCTGTTGGAACAAATTCCTGCAGAAGGCAAAGGGATCATGATCCTCCCAGGGTCGCATACGAAATATGTCCTCGTCGGGGAGGACCAGAAACTGTTGAGCTGCCGTTCCACTCTTGGTGGAGAGATGTTGAAGGCTGTAAGGGACCAAACGATTCTATCGGACTCTTTGAATGAAAAGCTGGTGGATGAAGTCGATCCCTACTATCTATTGAAAGGATTTGAAGCGGCCAGAAAATCCGGAGTGACGCGCAGTCTATACCAGATCCGTCTTCTGCAGCTGTTCTCAGACTTGAGTGAGAATGAGCGGGCGAACTACTATGCCGGAGCCGTTTTGTCCTATGATATAGATGCATTGGCGCAAATGCTCGAGGAAGAAGGAGTATCCTGGGTTACGATCGGTGGTTCCGAGCCGCTGCGAAGTATTTTTTATCATTTACTTGTCCAGGAGAATTACCCAGTCTCTATTCAAATGGCGGATGATGATCAAGTGGAGACGGCTGCGGTTTATGGAGCGTTGGAAGTCGGCAGACAGTTCGTTATGAATCTATGAAAATAGACACACAAGGAAAAATATATATGGAGGAGTCGATGGTATGAAAATCGTAAGCTACGAACTATTTCAAGTCCCCCCTCGCTGGTTGTTTCTAAAAATAGAAACGAGTGAAGGCCTGACAGGCTGGGGAGAGCCCGTTATTGAAGGCAGAGCTCATACGGTGAAAGCAGCGGTTGAAGAATTGATGGAGGGTTTGATCGGTGAAGATCCTCTACGCATTGAAGATCATTGGAACAGGATGTATAGAGGCGGATTTTACCGAGGCGGCCCGATCATGATGAGTGCATTAGCTGGCATCGACCAGGCGTTGTGGGATATCAAAGGGAAGTTCTATAACGCTCCCATTTATCAACTGCTCGGTGGTGCCTGCCGCGATTCCATCAAAGTCTATTCCTGGATCGGCGGCGATCGGCCATCCGATGTCGGAAAAGCGGCCCAGGAAGCCGTCTCCACAGGATTCACTGCCGTCAAAATGAACGGAACGGAAGAACTGCAGTATATCGATTCGTACAGCAAAATCGATGAAGCGGTCGAAAGAGTCGCGAGTGTAAGAGAAAGTGTTGGGAAAGATGTCGGCATCGGCATCGACTTTCACGGCAGAGTCCATAAACCGATGGCAAAAATCCTGGCCAAAGAACTGGAACCTTACCGCCCAATGTTCATCGAAGAGCCGGTATTATCTGAACAAAATGATGCGTTGAAAGATATCGCCGCCCATACTTCGATTCCCATTGCGACCGGTGAAAGAATGTATTCCCGATGGGATTTCAAAAACCTCTTGTCCGATGGCGTCGTCGACATTATCCAGCCTGATCTCTCCCATGCCGGTGGAATCACCGAAGTGAAAAAAATCGCCTCCATGGCGGAAGCCTATGATGTCGCACTCGCGCCACACTGTCCATTAGGACCGATTGCATTGGCCTCCTGCCTCCATGTTGATGCGACAGCCCACAATGCTTTCATTCAGGAGCAGAGTTTAGGGATTCACTACAATAAAGAGAATGATCTATTAGACTATGTGAAAGACCGGAGCGTGTTCGATTACGATGACGGACATGTCTCGTTTCCTGCTGGTCCGGGTCTCGGAATTGAGATTGATGAAGATTACGTCCGAAAGCGTGCGGAAGAAGGTCATAATTGGCGGAATCCGATTTGGAGACATAGGGATGGGAGTATAGCGGAGTGGTAAAGGTCGAGAAGTAAACAGATATATAATGGATCATGATAAGAACTACGGGGCATGCCTCGTAGTTCTTATTATTTGGTTAAGAGCTATTAATCATTCTAATAAGTAAAGAACGTGAAAGAACCATTATTTTCTTAAATTTTCTGAAAAGTGTTGACATTCAGTCATTTGACGAGCACAATAAGACTTAAGATTTCTGTATACAGTATACAGAATGCGAAATACAGAATACTTAAACGATGGAGGAAGGTTTCGTGGAAAGAATTGCTCGTACCGAAACATTGATGGAACAAGCCTATAAGGCGATCAAAGCATCCATCATTAATAATGAAGTTTTTCCTGGAGATTATTTAACAGAAGAGAAAATTGCTTCTCAATTGGGAATTAGTCGAACCCCTATTCGGGAGGCTTTAAAGAAGTTAGCCTTTGAAGGGCTTGTGGAGGTGAAGAAAGGAAGTAAAGCAAGAGTCAGTTCGGTTTCACCAGAAAATGCACACGATTTTTTATTGGTTCGTGAGCGTTTGGAGTCGATGGCTGCAGGTTTAGCATGCAGTCTGGCGACGCAAGAAGATGTGAAAGAGCTTCGCAGGTTATCAGATTTGCAGCGTGCTTCAGTCGCTGAAAAGAACTTTCATAAGTTTATCGACCTTGATTATGCGTTTCATTCGTACATCGCCGAGATATCTGGAAATAATAAATTAAAAGAGTTCATTGAGAATTTAAACAGCCAGATCCAACGTTTTTTGATATTGACGAGTACTCTATCCAATAGTGCGATTGGCGCAGTGGAGGAGCATTACCAAGTCATTGATGCAATTGAGAAAGATGATCCAAAACAGGCAGAGTGTGCAATGGAAACACACATAAAACAAGTTACAAAAAGAATTATCAATCATAACGGGGAGGAAGTTAAAAGATGAAAAAATGGTTATTACCGATTGTTGGTTTGTTGGTATCTTCTGCATTAGTAGGGTGTAGCAGTGATGAAGCAAGTTCAGAAGGGGGAGGGGATACATACGAAATCCAAGTTGCCCACTTAGTAAGTGAAGAACAATCGACACACGTGGCATTAGAATCTTTTATTGAGCGTGTGGAAGAAAGGTCGGATGGTCAACTTCAAATCGAAGCGTACCCGAACGGATCCTTATATGCTTCTGACCGAGAAGCCATTGAAGCAGTTCAAATGGGGAATCTTGAGATGACGATCCCTGCGGTTGCACCTCTTTCCGGTTTCAATAGTAAATTCATGGTGTTTGATTTACCATTCCTTTTCAAGACAAAGGAAGCCGCATATTCTGCGCTGGATGGGGAATTAGGCGAGTCTTTGTTAACAGATCTTGAAGATGAAGGGTTTAAGGGGCTGGCTTTCGGTGAAAATGGGTTCCGTCATATCCTCAATAATGAAGGTCCGATTGAAAACCCTAGTGATTTGGATGGTTTGAAGTTGAGAACAATGGAAAACCCTGTCCACACAGATACATTTAATGCCTTAGGAGCAAATGCTTCACCATTTGCCTTTGGTGAACTTTATACCTCTTTGCAACAAGGTACATACGATGCGATGGAAAGTCCAGTATCCCTTGTCTACACAAACAAATTCTACGAAGTCCAAGATTATTTGACCGTCAGTGGCCACTTCTATGCCGCTACAATTCTACTTATGAACAAAGATTTTATGGACAGCCTCCCAGAAGAACTACAGACGATCCTCCAAGAAGAAGCAAAAACCTACAGAGACGAACAACGTAAACTCGCAAGTGAGCAAGATGAGCAGTTCCTGAAAGAATTGCAGGAAAATGAAGGGTTGAACGTCAATGAATTGACTCCGGAACAAAAGGATCAGTTCATTCAAGCCACTCAATCCGTGTATGACGATTACGAAGATGAAATTGGTGCGGATTTAATCGAACAGGCGAAAGCAGCGAACGAATAATAAGAGAGAGCGGTGGGGTGATGAGCTCCACCGGGCTCTTTTCATTTGTTCAAAAACGGAAAGAGGCGTGATTATCAAAGGAGAGACATGATGAAGACATTTATAGATGAAAGGTTAGAAGAAATACTCATTGTCATCACGATGGCCTTAATGGTACTTCTCATTTTTTATCAAGTAGTATCGCGTTACGTGTTCAATGACTCGATGAGCTGGACAGAAGAATTAGCCCGTTACATACATATTTGGCAGGTGTGGATTGCGGCAAGTTTTGCGGTTCGCAAAGGCAAGCACATTAAAGTGGAGATGTTCAAAGATCTGCTGCCCCCGCTCTATCGAAGAATCATAGACTTCATTGCCCTTGGTCTTTGGTTCTTTGTTGCAGTGACGCTTGCCTATGTCGGGAGCGATGTAATTCTCAGCTTGATAGAGCAAGGACAAGTATCCCCTGCGATGAGGGTCCCGATGTGGTGGGCGTATCTTGCAATTCCCGCAGGTGGTTTGTTGATGTCCATCCGTTTGATTCAACAATTCCTCCTCCTCATCAAGAATCCGAATCGAGACTACTCCTCTTCGGAAGGTGAACAATTATGACGATATTAATCTTATTTGGTACGTTGTTTCTATTTATCATCATCAATGTTCCGATTGCGATTGCTCTCGGGTTGTCATCGATCTTTACGATTTTATTTACAACCAATATGAATTTGACGATTGTCGCCCAGCGAGCCTTTACCTCGCTCGATTCCTTTCCATTAATGGCCATCCCGTTTTTTATGCTGGCAGGGATCTTAATGGGAAAAGGGGGAGTGTCCAAGCGGATTCTAAACTTCGCCAGTGCGCTCGTCGGTTGGATTGTCGGTGGACTGGCGATGGTCACAGTTGTAGCGTGTATGTTTTTCTCTGCCATTTCAGGATCTGGGCCGGCAACGGTTGCCGCTATTGGTTCATTCATGATTCCGGAAATGAAGCGCCGAAATTATGGGGAAGGATTCGCTTCTGCCATTACGGCCGCATCCGGTTCCATAGGGGTCATTATCCCGCCTAGTATTCCCTTCGTTCTGTACGGGGTTGTCGGAAGTGTTTCTGTCGGAAGCATGTTCTTAGCCGGAATCATCCCGGGAATTATCATCGGAATATGTCTGCTTGCGATTTCGTATGTCATTTCAAAAAAGAATGATTACAAACCGGCTGTAGAATCCTTTTCGTTCAAGGATGTTGTTCGCACGTTTTGGGAAGCGAAGTGGGCGTTGCTCATACCTTTCATCATTCTTGGCGGGATTTACGGAAGCGTTTTCTCTCCGACGGAAGCAGCTGTAGTGGCCGTCGTTTATGCCATCGTCGTCGGTCTGTTCGTTTACCGGGAACTCAGCTGGAAAGATGTCTATGACGCGCTGTCTGAGGCAGCTGTCATTAACGGGGCAACGATGATTATCATCGGCTTGTCCATTTCGTTTTCCTTCCTCATGACGTCAGAACGTGTTCCGATGACGATTGCGGAGTTCTTGACGAATTTGTCACAGAATCCGTTTGTCATTCTCCTTTTGATTAACATTTTACTTCTGATCGTCGGAGCGTTCATTGATACGATTTCCGCGCTTGTTGTTCTGGCGCCGATTCTGTTGCCGGTGGTCACGGCGCTTGGCGTTGATCCTGTCCACTTCGGCGTCGTATTGGTCGCGAACCTTGCTATTGGGTTCATTACACCGCCTGTAGGCGTCAACTTATTCGTTGCTTCAAATATAAGCGGAACAAGAATTGAGAGCATATCTAAAGCGATTCTGCCAATCTTATTGGTCTTGATTGTGTCGCTCTTAATCATTACCTTTGTTCCTTCCTTATCTCTATATCTACCAGAACTTTATGATGGGAGGTAAACGGCCATGATCGTAAGTACTTCGGATGAATGGAGACAAACCCATATAGAAAGCTGGCAGCGGGAGAACAAAGAAGACGTTCTCATCTATTCATGTCTCGATGAAGTCCCTCAAGACGTCCGCAGTGAAACGGATGTTTTGATTACCTTCGGAAATGATTTGACGAATGAGAATATCCACCATTTTGAGTCATTGAAATGGATCCAGCTGTTAAGCGCAGGTTTGGAAGATCTTCCTTTTGAAGAATTACGAGATAAGCAGCTGTTGATTACAAATGCCAGAGGTGTTCACTGCCGGTCTATGAAGGAATACGTGATCGGAGCAATGCTCCATTTTGAAAAACACTTCCACCGCTTCCTGCAATTAAAGGAAAACCGGGTCTGGGAACGAGAGACGTTGGTCGGGGAATTGGTCGACCGCAGAGTCCTGGTCTTCGGTACAGGCACGATAGGATGCGAAATTGGGCAAGCCGCTCAATTTTTCGGGATGAGGATCGATGGGGTGAACACAAGGGGAAGCTTCAAAGAGCCTTTTGAACGGGTGTACACGATGGAGGAAGGGCTTGATCGGCTTGGTGAATACGATTATGTCCTTTCGGTTCTTCCCTACACACCGTCAACGAAAAATATTTTCTCTCATGAAAAGCTCGGTCGTCTCCATCACGAGGCTGTATTTATGAACTTGGGTCGTGGAGGTGTCGTTGATGAAGAAGCTCTTGCCGCTTATTTGAAGCAGGAGAAAATAAAAGGCGCGGTGCTGGATGTCTTCGTCGAAGAGCCCCTCCCACGTGACCATGTTTTTTGGGAATTGCCCAACTTGCTGTTGACTCCTCACATGTCAGCGAAATCGGATCATTATATGACGAGGTGTATGGAGATCTTTTTGGAGAACTATCGCAAATTCACGGGAAACGAACAGCATCGAATGAGAAATCTCGTCGACCTGGCCAAATACTATTAAAGGAAGGAGCGTTCCTATGAATCTATCTTCTCATGCAGATGCGCTGGAACCGAAGAGTCCGGAAACTCTCTACAACGAAATTCGCGACCTCAAAGATGCAGACAAGATCGAGCGATTGACGGAAGCTTTTGTACATATTCCAAGCATTAACGGGACCTCAGGAGAAGTCACAATCGCGGAGTATCTGGAAGCGTTCATTCGAAAGATTCCCTATTTTAAAGAACGACCAGAAGCTGTATGGACACAACAGCTGCACAACGATTCTCTAGGAAGAAAAAATGTGTACGCGATCATTCGGAATCCTAAGTATGAAGAAACGGTACTTTATCACTCCCACATGGACACGGTGGGCATCGATGATTTTGGGAAATTGAAGGGGCTTGCGTACAATCCGGATCAACTGAACGAACATTTCGCCAAACATGCCCCAACGCCTGAAGTTCGTAGTCACGCACGAAGTGGCGATTGGATGTTCGGACGCGGTTCTGTGGATATGAAAAGCGGGATCGCAGTTCACTTAGTGAACCTTATCCATTTTTCCCAGAGGGCGGAGGAGCTTAAAGGAAATATTCTCCTTATGCTGAATCCCATTGAAGAAAACGAGCACACCGGGATCATAGACTCGGTGGGGGAGCTTCAACGCCTCCAAGAAGAGTGGAAGTTGGAGTTGAAGGTAGCCATCAACAATGACTTTGTAACGGAGCTGTACCCTGGCGACCCGAACTATTACATGTATACGGGGGCTATCGGGAAATTGCTTCCGTGCTTCTCCATTTACGGGCGGGAAGCCCACGTTGGGGAAACGCTGACAGGGGTCGATCCAACGTTGATTTCAGCAGAGATCAACCGGCGCATCAACAATAATATGGAATTTTCAGAGCGGATCAGTGGTGAACATATGCTTCCACCGACCTGCCTGCATCAGCGTGATCAGAAAGATTTCTATAATGTACAGACGCCTCTCGCCAGCCGGCTCTACTTCAATTATTTCATCTATGAATCTTCACCAGATGAAGTGATGGCAAAGCTTGTTTCCAAAACGGCTGAAGCCTGTGCGTCCACACAAAGGCATATGGAGAAGCAGTATCAAACGTTTTTAAATACGGGGAATTACCCGGACCACGAAGGACTCACCTGGGATGTTTCCATTTATACGTATGAAGAATATATTCGTCACCTTGAAGGGCAGGGAATCGATGTCAAAACTTTCATTAAGGAGCTGGATTACTCTCAGGAGACGATGGACAAAAGGGAAATCGCCTTCCAAGTTGTAGAAAGCTTACAGAGTATCGACCCTGATAAACACCCTAAAGTCGTCATATTCTTTGCACCGCCTTACTGCCCGCACAACTTTTTGCGGGAAGAGATCGATAGTGAAAAGAGAATCATAGATGTGCTTCGAGAAGTAACGGACCAAAACAAGAATCAGGTGGAAGGAACTTTTGCTGTCAAAAAGTTCTTTCCGTTCTTATCGGACAGCAGTTATTTATCGCTGCACGATTCAGAGGAAGAAGTGCAGGCCTTGATTGATAACTTTCCAGAGTATCATGAAATCTATCCAGTACCGATTCAGGAGATTCGTAAGTTGAATATCCCATCGATCAACATGGGTGTCTATGGAAAGGATGCGCACAAATATACAGAACGCGTGTATAAACCCTACACGTTCAAAACGTTACCGCAGTTGACTCGTCAGGTTACGGAGAAAATTTTTCAAAACTAGGAGGTACGACCAATGGTGCAAATGACAAAAAGCTTATATGAACGTGCGAGTGAAGTAACGCCACCGACAGCTTCCCGTGCAACGACATTAGGAATGGTGAAAGCCGAAGGCCATTATTTATTCAGTGAGGATGGAACGAAGTATTTAGATTTTGCGAGTGGTGTAGCCGTGACGAACGTTGGTCACAACCACCCGAAAGTCGTGGAGGCAGCGAAAGCACAGCTCGATGAAATGATCCATGGCGGACACAATGTCGTCTACTACCCGTCGTATGTGAAGCTCGCGGAGAAGCTGAACGAGTTGAACGGTGGAGATCAGATGGTGTATTTCAGCAACAGCGGGGCCGAAGCGAATGAAGGCGCCATTAAACTTGCGAAAAAAGTGACGAAACGTCCAGCGGTGATCTCCTTCAAACGAGGCTTCCATGGTCGTACGATTGCGGCAACGTCCATTACCGCTTCGAACGCGGCGTACCGTAAGGATTATGAAGGGCTGCTTCCGAGTGTCTACTATGCAGACTATCCTTATGCTTACCAGACGGGACTTTCGGAAGAAACAGAAGTCGAGCGCTGCCTCGCTCAACTGCAGGAACTGTTCGATTTCCAAGTCCACCCTGAGAGTGTTGCTGCGATCATTCTCGAGCCTGTTCAAGGCGAAGGCGGATATATCGTTCCACCGAAGAGCTTCCTGGAAAAACTTCGCACCCTTTGTGATGAGCATGGCATCCTTCTTATTTTTGACGAAATCCAAACGGGTTTCGGACGTACGGGTGAAATGTTCGCCTATCAGCATTTCGGTGTAAAACCAGACATTTTAACGCTTGCGAAAGGGATTGCAGCGGGCTTCCCACTCAGTGCGATTGTGGCACCGAAAAAAATCATGGAACAGTGGCCGGCCGGCACCCACGGAGGGACTTACGGAGGAAATCCTGTAGCATGTGCTGCGTCTCTTGCTTCTATCGACATTTTAGAAAAAGAAGGTTTGCCAAATGCCAAAAATCAAGGCGCTTACTTCAAGGAAGCTCTCATCCAATTGAAAGAACGGGTGAAAGGGATCGGAGATGTTCGTGGTGTCGGACTGATGCTTGCCATCGAACTTCGTAAAGAGGATGGTTCTCCAGATTCCGATATGCTTTCTAAAATCAGATCAGAAGCATTGAATGAAGGTATTATTCTACTAGGTTGCGGAACGAAGAAGAATGTCCTGCGTTTCATTCCACCAACAACAGTTAAGCGTGCAGAAATTGATCGAGTAATCAACGTCGTTGAACAAGTTTTGACGGAAAAATAGGAGGGGCCTTTCATGTTATATATCGATGGAGAATGGACAAACAGCCAGTCGGGAGAACAGTTGGATGTCACGAACCCTGCCACTGGAAAAGTGATTCAACAAGTGGCGAAAGGCGGATCCGAAGATTCATTACAGGCCATTGATGCCGCCGATCGTTCGTTTTCAGGATGGAAGAAGTTGACCGCCAAAGAGCGCGGCGCCTATCTTGTGAAGGCAGCAAACATCCTGCGTGAACAAGCGGATGAACTTGCAGAGACCGTTACAAAAGAAATGGGCAAACCGTTGAATGAATCGAAAGGCGAAGTGAATCTTGCGATCGATTATTTGGATTGGTACGCCGAAGAAGCCAAACGGGTGTATGGAGAGACGATCCCGGCTTCTCATCCTTCCAAGCGTCTGCACGTATTCAAAGAACCTGTCGGTGTGACCGCAGCCGTCACGCCTTGGAACTTTCCTGTGGCGATGATTACTAGAAAAATCGCCCCGGCCCTCGCAGCCGGCTGTCCGGTCGTCGTCAAGCCTGCTTCCGCTACGCCTTTGTCTGCGATAAAAGTGTTTCAAGCTTTCCATGAAGCAGGACTACCTAAGGGTGTCGCCAACTTGATCATGGGTTCAGCTTCCAAAGTAGTCGGTGAAATGACGAAAAGCCCGAAAGTGAAAAAAATTACGTTTACCGGTTCCACGGAAGTCGGCAAAAAGTTGATTCGTGATTCGGCAGAGACCGTTAAAAAAGTATCGATGGAGCTCGGAGGTCACGCGCCTTTTGTCGTTTTTGAGGATGCTGACCTGGATCTCGCTGTCGAAAGTGTTGTAGGGAGCAAGTTCCGTAATGCCGGACAGACTTGTATATGTACCAACCGGATCTATGTGCAGGATACGATCGCCGAAGAGTTTTCCAAACGTTTTGTTGAGAAAGTCCAGGCCCTTTCGATTGGAAATGGATTGGACGATGGAGTTGAAATCGGTCCACTCATTGACGGAGGTGCCGTAGAAAAGGTCGAAGAACAAATCAAAGATGCGACAGAAAAAGGAGCCGTCGTTTTATGTGGTGGCCAGCGAGTGAATGCAGTTGGACAAGAAGGCGGCAGCTTCTTTGAACCGACAGTGTTAGGGAATGCAACTGATGACATGGTCATTACAAAAGAAGAGACGTTCGGCCCTGTCGCTCCTATCTACACATTTTCTTCAGAGGAAGAAGCCATCAAACGGGCGAACCATCCAGAATACGGGCTGGCCGCTTATGCATTTACAAAAGACATCTCTCGCTCATACCGGCTAATGGAAGGTTTGGAATACGGCATCATCGGTCTGAATGATCCGATTCCGACAACCGCTCAAGCACCTTTCGGGGGAATGAAAGAAAGTGGTACCGGACGTGAAGGCGGACGTCAGGGAATCGAAGAATACTTGGAAGATAAATTTGTTTCCATCGGAAATATATAGGAGGAAAACATATGGAGAAGTGGATGGAAGTTCTGTCAGAGAAGATCCCCAGTCAGCAGTTGATTGCCGACCTGGCCGGACGCTACAGTTACAGCTTCGACGCCTCTTTCGGTGAGCATCTTCCGGAACTGGTCGTGCAGGCGAAGAACCAGAAGCAGGTCATTCATGTGATGAAGGTAGCGAACGACTTCCACATTCCAGTTTATCCAAGAGGACAAGGGACTTGCTTAAGCGGCGGTCCCTTGCCTGTTCATGGAGGAATCGTTCTTGATCTGTCCCAGTGGCCTGAAGAGCTGGATGTAGCTATTGAAGACCTTACGGTGACGGTTTCTCCCAGTGTGTTGACAGCGAGGATCAATGCGGAAGCTGAAAAGCATGGTCTTATGTATCCCCCGGATCCAAGCAGTGCCCATGTGGCAACCATCGGTGGAAACCTGGCAGAAAATTCAGGAGGACCAAGAGGGCTGAAATACGGAGTGACGAAAGATTATGTGCTTGGACTTGAGCTGGTCACCCCGGAAGGCGAAGTGATCCGGACAGGAGGAAAGACGATCAAGAATGTCACTGGTTTTGACTTGACCAAACTGATTGTTGGATCTGAAGGTACCTTAGGAGTGATCACACAAGCGACCTTGAAGCTCGTCCCTAAACCGTTGGCGAAACGGACAATGATGGTGGAGTTTGCTGATGTGCGCACAGCTGGAGCGGCTATTTCACGGACGCTGACCACCGGCATCTTACCTTCCAAGCTTGAGATCATGGATCACGCCTGTATTGTCGCGGTAGAAAACTTCCGACCGTCACGGCTTCCGCAACAAGCAGAGGCGATCGTCATCGTTGAACTGGATGGGCACCCGGAAACGTTGAAAATCGAAATGGATTCGCTTCATGAAATTATGACCACCATTGGAGCAACCGGGATCACCGTGCCGCAAACTCCAGAAGAAGAGGAAGCGATTTGGTTTGCTCGTAAACAGGTGTCACCGGCGATTGCTAAGATCAAGCCTACCAAAGTATCCGAAGATGCTACGGTGCCAAGAAGCAAAATTCCGGATATGATGGACCGATTGACACAAATCAAAGAGAAATACCATCTTTCTCTTGTTGTATTCGGCCACGCCGGTGATGGAAACCTGCATCCAAACATCCTTTGTGACAAAAAGGATACAGAAGAAATGGAGCGCGTGGAGCAGGCCGTGAAGGAAATATTTGAAGCAGCGGTCGATTTAGGAGGGACCCTTTCAGGCGAGCACGGCATCGGCACGATGAAAGCTCCATTCATGGAATACGAACTAGGCGCTGTTGGCTTGGATATGATGAAACGCATTAAAGACAGCTGGGATCCGAATGGCATTATGAATCCAGGCAAAATATTTCCGGAAAAAGACCAGAAGCTGGTGCTGACTCATGAGTAATTTATTAGAGCTTCAGCAAAAACTCAGCTATGATCAAACCTTTGATTGTGTCCAGTGTGGCTATTGCCTTCCTGCCTGTCCAACCTATGAAACGATGGAGCGAGAGACTCATTCTCCAAGAGGACGCATCAACCTTGTAAAAATGGTCGCAGAAAATAAAGCTTCCATTAAAGACTTGGAGGACCCCATTGAGAAATGCCTCGGATGCATGGCTTGTACGACCGTTTGTCCTACGAACGTTCAATACGGCCAAATCTTAGAAAGTGCAAAAGAAGTTATCGAAGAGAACAGATCTAAGGGACCATTACAAAAGAGGACAGAGGACTTCCTTTTCCGTACGTTCTTCCCTTCGAGTAAATGGATGGATACCTTAGGGAAAGCAACCTGGTTTTATCAAAAGTCCGGAGTCCAGCGTTTAGCCAAGCTGATGAAGATCACCGAGGCTGCTCCGCTTCATTTAGGTGTGTTTGAAAAAGTCATACCCGAACAACCATCACCGAAGAGACGGAACGAGCGGGTGAAGCGGTACATAAGGAACCGTCCAGCCAAAGCAAAGGTTGCCTTTTTTACCGGCTGTGTCATGGATGGTGTCTTCTTTGAAACCAATCAGAAAACAATTGAACTGATGCTGAGAAGTGGTCTTGAAGTCGTACTCCCTGAAGAGCAGACCTGTTGCGGTGCGCTTCATGCTCATTCAGGAAAAGTGGGAGAATCCAAAGAGCTGGCAAAGAGAAACATTGCTGCTTTTGAAGAGGAAGAGATCGATTATATCGTTAACAATGCAGGCGGGTGCGGCGCTCGCCTTATTGAATATCATCATCTTTTCGAGGAAGGATCAGAATGGTACAACAGAGCTCTAGTCTTTACAGAGAAAGTGAAAGACATTTCAGAAGTGCTTGTCGAGGTGGACGGTCTGGATTTCCAAGAACCCGTAAATCAAACGATTACGTACCAACCATCCTGCCACATGACGAATGTGCAGAAGGTAACCTCTCCACCGTTGGAACTGCTGAGTAAAATTCCTGGACTGACTTTCAAGAAACTGGATCGTCCTGAATTTTGCTGCGGATGTGCCGGGATTTACAACATGGTGAACTATGACGAGTCGATGAAAATCCTTGATGTGAAGATGAACGATGTTTGTGCGAAAAATCCTGACATGGTTATAACCACCAATCCAGGATGTTTGCTGCAAATGAAAGTTGGTATTGAAAGAGAAGGGAAATCTGAAAGCATATCAGCAGAGCATCTTGTTGATTTATTGCTTCAATCGAATCCTCAAAATAAGAACGATTATTAGGGTATGGGGGTTTTCCTTAAATAAGCCAGAGCGAAAATTTTCGCTTTGGTTTCAATTTTTTAATGGTTCTTTAACAGGAAAGTGATCACTTTATGATTAAAAAGTCTCCCTTATGAAGAAGTGAAAAATATAATTTTTTTGTGATAATGTATTCACTTTATTATTGTCAAAGGATAATTAAGGAAAAGTATAGAAGTTACAAAAGCAAATTAATAAGGAAAGAGAATTAAATTGATAAATATTTTAAAGGAGGAAATATATATTATGTTGAATTATCCGTCCATTCAACAAATTTTCACCCACCTCCATAATCATCCCGAAACAAGTTGGGAGGAAAACGAGACTACTAATTACATCATGAAATTGTTAGAGGATACCAACTTTAAAATTCATCGTTTTAGTGATTGTCCAGGATTAGTCGCAGAACTTGGTCAAGGAAAACCGTGTGTGGCGCTTCGAGCAGACATAGACGCGCTCTGGCAGGAAGTAGATGGCGAATTCAAGGCCAATCACTCCTGCGGCCACGATGCCCACATGTCTATAGTGCTCCAGTCCATGTTTGCTTTGGAAAAGACGCAGAAGGAGTGGACAGGAACACTTCGGGTCATTTTTCAGCCTGCTGAAGAAAAGATCGAAGGGGCGCTTGCCATGGTGGAAAAAGGCGTCATCGATCCTGTAGATTATCTGTTCGGCCTTCACCTGCGGCCGATTCAGGAGATGCGGTCGGGAGAATTTGCTCCTGCCATCCGGCATGGGGCTGTTCGATTTTTAGAGGGAAGAATTGAGGGGGAAGATGCGCACGGAGCTCGTCCCCATTTGAATAAGAATGCTATCGAACTTGGGGCGGAAATCGTCCAAATGATCAATAACATTCACATGGATCCATCCGTTCCACACTCAGCAAAAGTGACTTCTTTTAACAGCGGGGGCCAAAGTACAAACATCATCCCGGGGAATGCTACATTTTCAATCGATGTAAGGGCTCAAACGAATGATGTCATGGAAGCATTAGTGGCTAGAGTGAAAGAAACGTGTACAATGCTTGGCTCTCTGCATGGATCGACTATAGGACTTTTGGAGAAATCTCACGTACCGGCAGCCGTAGTCAGCGAAGATGCCGCGGATATACTGAAGCGGGCGATTGTCCGAGTTACAGGTGAGGATAAAGTGAAGCCTCCGATTCAAACGACCGGGGGAGATGATTTTCATTTTTATACCATCCAGAAACCTGATCTGAAGGCCACGATGCTTGCGGTGGGATGTGACCTGCAGCCGGGATTGCATCACCCTCATATGGATTTTGATAAAAGCGTCATGAATGAAGCCTCAGAAGTATTGGTCGAAGCGGTTTTAGGAGTATTAAAGACGAGGTAAGTCCGGTTTGCTTGTTTCTGTAGGAGGCTATCGTGGTAAACAATGGAAGAGAACAACGATCAAGGGAGATGTAAAACGATGAAAAAGACGCAGTTAGGAAAGTCAGATTTGCAGATTAATCCGATCGGACTCGGGACCAATGCGGTCGGTGGCCATAACCTTTATCCGAATCTGGATGAAAATGCAGGGAAGGCTGTCGTCCGGACCGCTTTGAATCATGGCATGAACTTCCTGGATACCGCCTTCATCTATGGACCGGAACGTTCCGAAGAATTGGTCGGTGAGGTCATGAAAGAGTATCAGCGGGAAGAAATCGTCCTAGCTACAAAAGGAGCTCATCAGTTCAAAGGGGAAGATGTCGTCTTCAATAATTCTCCTGCGTTTTTGAAAAAATCTGTGGAAGACAGTTTGAAGCGACTGAGCACCGATTTTATCGACCTCTTCTATATCCATTTTCCTGATGAAGAAACGCCGAAAGACGAAGCTGTAGGAGCTCTAAAAGAATTGAAGGATGAAGGGAAAATCCGCTCCATCGGGGTGTCGAACTTCTCTGTGGAGCAGTTGAAAGAAGCGAATAAGGATGGTTATGTAGATGTAATTCAAGGGGAGTATAACTTGTTCAAGCGCGAAGCAGAGAAGGAAATGCTCCCTTATACTGAGGAGAACCAAATTTCGTTCGTTCCTTATTTCCCGTTTGCATCCGGGCTGCTTGCAGGAAAGTATAATGAAAATACGACGTTTGATGATTTCCGGGCGAAAAATCCTCTTTTCCAAGGAGAGAACTTTAAACAGAATTTGGCTAAAGTGGATCAACTGCGCCCCATTGCTGAAGAAAAAGGCGTAAAGGTTCCTCATATTGTATTAGCCTGGTATTTGAATCAGCCATCCATAGATGCTGTTATTCCGGGGGCGAAGCGCACGGAGCAGGTCGTCGATAATTTGAAAACATTAGATGTACAGCTGACAGATGATGAAATTTCTAAGGTTGATAAGATTTTTTCGTAAGGATCTGAGTTATTGAAAAATGTTCACTTCTAAAAGGAGTGAACATTTTTTTAGGTGCAAGTCAGCCTATAAAACACGATTTGTGACTGGCTACTTTCTTATGGGCGACTGAGAGGAATGCCTTCTCCTTTTATAAACGAAATAGATGATGAAAAATTCAGACTTTATCAATCGATAGAATCTTCTCCTATGTTACGATAAGTAAGATAACGTTTTCATAGGTGGAGATGTCAATGAGGGTTTCCCTGCGCACGAAAATCATGGTGCTGATCTTATCCCTGCTCGTTTTCGTCATCGGGACGCTAGCGGGTGTGTTTGCTTATATGGAGAAAAGAGATGTCGAAGATCAGATGGGGCAGCTGGCTCTTCAAGTTGCGAGCACGGTTTCTTTCATGCCTTCAATCAAAGCAGCGTTCAACAGTGATCATCCTTCGGAAATTATCCAGCCGATTGCACTGAGTGTGCAGGAAGAATCGGGTGCGGAATTTGTGGTTGTCGGCAACGAAGACAGCATCCGCTATGCGCATCCGGATGAATGGAAAATCGGCCGACGTATGGTCGGCGGGGATAATGAGCGTGCCTTGAAAAATGGCGAGTTTTACATATCAAAAGCAGAAGGAACGCTTGGACCTTCGTTGAGGGGAAAGGCTCCAATTATCGGTGAGGATGGTGAAATCATCGGCATCGTCTCAGTCGGATTTTTGCTTGAGGATGTAAGGTCGATTGTCTGGAGTAAGCTTGAGAACGTCTTCGGGGTGGCTGTTTTAGTATTGATCGTCGGAGCAGTTGGTAGTCTACTGCTCGCCCGGAGTATCAGGAAGGATACACTTGGTCTTGAGCCTTATGAAATTACATCCTTTTATCAAACCCGGGAAGCGATTCTTTCTTCGATCAAGGAAGGGATCATCTCGATTGATTCTAAAGGCGTTGTGACGATGATCAATCAGTCAGCGATAGATTTATTGAACGTATCGGATGGAGCGGAAGGCCGGTTGATCACAGATGTTTTCCCGAATACAGAGATGCTCAAAGTATTGGAAACGGGAGAAGCAATTCGCGACGAAGAGATGGTCCTGTTGGATAAAATCGTGATCGTCAACCGCACACCGATTTTGCACGGAGGAGAAGTGGCCGGAGTCGTATCCAGTTTTCGTGATAAGACGGAAGTACGTAACATGGTTCAGGCGCTTTCAGAAGTGAAACGCCATTCTGAAGGTCTTCGATCCCAAACGCATGAGCATGCCAACAAAATGTATGTGCTTCTTGGATTATTGCAGCTTGGAAAACAGGAGGAAGCAATGAGTATGCTGGAGGAAGATTTCCAAACTTCTCAAAAGCATCAAGCGCTGATTTTTGATCGGATTCAGGATGAAACTGTGCAGGCGATCCTTACCGGGAAAATGAGTGCTGCTTCTGAACAGAAAGTGGAGTTCACCATACAGGAAGAATCAGAATTACAGCGGGTTCCTTCTCACATTACAAGGACAGAACTTGTGACGATGTTGGGGAATCTCATAGATAATGCCTTTGAAGCGGTGAGCGGTCAGAGTAGGAAACAGGTGGAGTTTTTTGTGACAGATGTAGGAAACGACCTTGTCTTTGAAGTGACAGATAATGGCCCGGGGATATCGGATGACGTGTACTCTTCGTTGTTTGTCAGAGGCTTTTCTACGAAAGACGGAGAGCACCGCGGGTACGGTCTTCATAATGTGAGGGAAATCGTAGAGCGATTGGCAGGAACAATGGAAGTGGACGACAGTGAAGCAGGAGGAGCTGTATTTTCAATCTTTATCCCCAAACATAGAGGAGGTGGGCGCGGTGAAAGTGATGATCAGTGAAGATGATTTCAGAGTGGCAGAGCTTCATGCTCAATTTTTGCGGGTGGTCGATGGAGTGAAAGTTGTCGGCAAGGCATTGAATGCGGAAGAAACATTGAAAATGTTGGAGCAGGAACAACCGGACCTCTTGTTGCTTGATGTCTATATGCCGGACCAGCTTGGTGTTGAGCTTCTCCATGACGTCCGTGCGATCGCTCCGCTGACGGATGTTATCATGATTACTGCCGCTAAAGAAAAAGAGATTGTGGAAAAGGCGCTGAAGTATGGCGTGTTTGATTACATCATTAAACCGATTACAATGGAGCGTTTCCAAGAGACCATTGAGAGTTATCAGGAACGAAAAAAGCGAATGGCTGAAATCGAGACGTTCGACCAGCAGGCTGTGGACCAGTTGATCAAATCATCCAATGAAACAGCAGCTGTGTCTGATCCTGTTCCCAAAGGCATCGACCCTATGACGCTTGAAAAAGTAGAAGAAATGCTGACAGAAGCAGATGGGGAAGGGCTGACAGCTGAGCAGGCCAGCCGCCAAATGGGTGCTTCCAAAACGACTGCCCGGCGGTATTTAGAATATTTGATCCACACTGGCAAAGGCCGGGCCGAAATGAACTATGGAAAAGTCGGCCGCCCGCAGAGAAAGTACTATAGAGAATAAAAAAACGAACATACCCACTCGCCTAAAAGGCGAGTTTTTTTGTGGGTGGAAGTGAATAGTAAAAAACTGTAAGATCTGGTCACCCATAAAATGGGTGACCAGGTCTTACAGTTTTATCCATGCCCGTGCATTTTATTTGGTTAATTGATTTTATGCTTTTAATTTCGGTTATTTTGAAAACGGTTACATTTGTGTTTTTATCTTATACACTATCAACAAATAGCAAGAAGAGAGGGGACGCGTTTCTATGAAAAAGCAATTATGGATGTTTGGTAGTTTGTTGTTGGTATTGGTTTTAGCTGCTTGTGGCGGCGACTCTTCTGAAACGAGTGGAGAGGGCGGCGATGGAGAATGGTCGCCGGATAAGAACATTGAAATCGTTGCACCGGCAGGGTCCGGAGGCGGCTGGGATACAACGGCCCGCTCTGTTGGTAAAATTCTTGAAGAAGAAGAGATTACAGAACAAAGTGTTGGCGTCGTTAACAAAGAAGGTGGCGGGGGAGCTGTCGGCTGGTCTTACATAAACAGTACGAACAACCCGCATAACATCTTTGTTTCTTCTCCTCCATTGATCTTCGTTCCATTGAACGGACAGTCTGATTTGTCTCATGAAGATTTCACGCCGCTTTCCAACATGATCGCAGACTATGCAGCCTTTGCTGTTGCTGATGATGCGAAGTGGCAGGATTTGAACGAGCTGTTTGCAGACATGAAAGAAGACCCGTCCAGTGTAACGGTTGTAGGTACATCTGCTCCTGGTTCTATGGACCACATGCAGTTCGTCACAATTGCGAAAGAAGCAGGTGTGGATATTCAAAAAATCAAGTACGTTTCTGCCCAGGATGGCGGCGGAATGACGCAGATTCTGAATGGCAGTGCTGATGTTTATTCTACCGGGATCGCTGAAACGGTTGAACAAGTGAAAGCTGAAAAAGTGCGTGTCCTTGGGATTACCGCAGAAGAACGCCTGGAAGGAGAAGTGTTGGAAGACTTCCCGACAGCTAAAGAACAAGGCATTGATGCGACATTCGTCAACTGGAGAGGCTTCTTCGGACCTGGGGATATGACCGAAGGACAAGTCGCTTACTATGAAGAGAAACTGAAAGAAGTCAGTGATTCTGAAGCGTTCGCAGAAATCCGCTCCAACTACGGATGGGACGAAATGTATATGGACAGCGAAGAATACAGCAAGTTCCTGGACGAACAAAGGGATCAACTCGGAATCTTGATGGAAGAGCTTGGATTGAATCAATAATCGATAGACGGGGTCTGTGCGCAGGCCCTTTTCTATTAGAACGAAGGTGATGGAATTGCTGAAAACGTTGAACCAGAAAGTCAGTATCTTTTTGATTTTGTTTGCTGCTGGATATCTGTATTTGAGTTACAACTTGAAGGAGTATCCCTACGTGCCGGTCGATTCAGATTTAGTTCCGAAAATCCTCGGTTACTTACTGATCGTCCTCGCTATTTTCCTATTTTTTGATAAGTCTTCAGAAACGGAAGAAGAAAAAGAAAAGCGTCAGGTGCCTAAAAAAGAAATGCTCGTTTTACTTGCAGTCGGCTCTATGATTTTTCTTTATATCTTTCTACTTGAAATCCTCGGATTTGTTTTAAGCTCCATGCTGTTTATTTTCGCCTGTTCATGGTTCCTGGGTTATAGAAAACTCGTAACCACCCTTCTTGTCGCCGTTCTGTTTCCCTTAATCATGTATCTGTCGTTCAACTATTTACTACAAATCCGTCTACCACAAGGATTATTACCATTTTAAAAAGGAGGTGAGTCACCATGGGTGCAATGGAAGGATTAATGCAGGGAATTCAAGTCGCGTTCAGCTGGCAGGGGATTATGTTTGTGCTGATCGGTGTCGTTGCCGGAACATTGATCGGTATGATGCCGGGACTCGGTCCGATCAGTGCGATTGCCATCATGATTCCGATCACCTACGGAATGGACCCTTCCGTCGCTTTGGTCATGATGGCGGGAGTTTATTATGGTGCAGTATTTGGAGGGTCGACATCTTCCATCCTCTTGAATGCCCCGGGAATATCCGGGACTGTTGCGACGTCCTTTGACGGCTATCCGATGGCACAACGGGGAGAAGCAGGAAAAGCGCTGGCGATCGCTGCGATTTCCTCCTTCGTCGGAGGAACCGTTTCTGTCGTCCTTTTGATGTTGTTCGCTCCCGCTTTATCGGCGGTTGCCGTTTCATTTGGACCACCGCAATATTTTGCGTTGATGTTTTTAGGACTCACCGCGATTTCCAGTTTATCTGACGGCTCAACCATTAAGGCATTGATCGCAGCTACGGTCGGTTTTATGGTAGCGACGATCGGAATCGACGGCCAGACCGGCACAAGTCGTTTCACCTTTGGAAATCCGAACCTGCTGGAAGGCATTGATTTTCTTGTCATCGCTCTCGGTTTGTTCGCCCTTGCTGAGATTTGTTTTCTAGTGAAAAAGCGGAAGGATCAATCCCTGCAGAATCAAGGGGACATCGGGAGTCTGAAGCTTAGCAAAGCTGATTTCAAAGAAATGCGTGGCCCGATGACCCGCCAGTCGTTTCTTGGATTCATTCTCGGCGTTCTCCCAGGTGCAGGAGCAACGATTGCTTCGTTCATCGGATATATATCGGAAAAGAAAATCGCCAAAAATCCGAAAGAATTCGGAAAAGGTTCAATCAAAGGTCTGTCGGCTCCCGAGACGGCCAATAACGCTGCGACAAGTGGAGCCTTCGTCCCTCTGTTAAGCCTGGGAATTCCAGGGTCTGGTACGACCGCTGTCATGCTCGGTGCCTTTTTAGTTCTCGGTATCCAGCCAGGACCTCTTCTTATGGCAGACCGTCCGGAAGTATTTTGGGGAATCATTGCCAGTATGTATATCGGAAATATCTTCTTACTGATTCTGAACCTGCCGTTGATTCCCTACATCGCAAAAATTTTGAAAATCGCGCGTCCGATGCTCATTTCTCTCGTTGCAATTTTCAGTTTGATCGGCGTGTACGCCATCAGCTTCAGTACATTTGATTTGTACCTGCTGTTGATTTTCGGTTTTGTCGGTTACTTGATGCGGTTGTTCAGCTTCCCAGCTGCGCCCTTCATATTAGCGTTCATCCTCGGTGGAATGATGGAGCAGTCGCTCAGACAGTCGCTGACGGCAGCGGGCGGGGATATGATGACACTCATTTCAGATCCCGTATCCATCGGACTTTATATTGTAAGTATCCTTTCGTTTGTCGTTCCAATTATCCGGAACCGCCGGTCACAAACGGACGAAAAGGACCAAGAGTCGAATGCCTCCTAATACAGGAGCATTCGGCTTTTTATTACGGATTCATTGATGAACGATCAACCCCTTTACGTTATATAAGAACGTGGACTGAAACCATCTATTTCCTGGACCACCATCCAGGGTGGTGGTCAGAGAGTTTTTAATGAGATTAAAAGGACATTGGAAGGATGTGAAATCCTTTCAAAAGAAAGCTTCAGAACTGTAGCAAATCAAGTGAAATTAAAATATATTATGAAAAATTTTTTCAATCTATTGCAAATACGAGTGAAAACGCTCACACTAAGAGTATAGCCGACATACAAAGCGTCACGTTTCCCACATCGCTAAAATTAAGCCTGCGGCGGACTGTGTGATGCCTGGTGCCTCTTTAAAAACAGCCGAATTTTCAGTAAAATAATTTTCATGGCACACGATAAAGAACTGCCATTTTTCATAATAGTCATGGATGAGACAAACAATAAACCAGTGTTCCTGGCGTAAGTCTGTTCACTTACATATTTGATGCTCATGCTTTATACTGAGAAAAGCGCAAAAGTACAGGAGGTAACAGGAATCATGGACCAACTCAACATGAAAAGTCATGGAATCGATACCTTAGAAATGATGGATGACATGACCTTTGTTTTATTCGGAGCAAGCGGTGATTTGGCAAAACGGAAAATCTATCCCGCTCTCTATAATCTATATATCGAAGGGAAAATGCCGACTTCCCTTTCTGTCGTAGGCCTTGGACGCAGACCTTATTCGCAGGAGGACTTCCACAGCATTATTAAAGAATCACTCGAAGCATTCTCAAGAAGAGACGTGGATGCATCCAACCTTGAGGAGTTCCTATCTTCTTTCCGCTACTTCATTTTTGATGCAATGAAGGATGAGTCCTATCAAGGGCTGAAGTCATTTATTGAAGAAAGGGAAACGGAGCTATCTGTTCCGGAAAACCGTTTGTTCTATCTTTCCGTTGCACCGAAGCTCATTGAACCGATCGCAGCTTCGCTTCATGAGCACGGAATTACGGACACAAGTGGCTGGAAACGTCTGATTGTCGAAAAACCATTCGGGAGCGACCTGCATTCTGCCCGCCATTTGAACGCAGAATTGACGAAAGTTTTCCAGGAAGAGGAGATCTTCCGGATTGACCACTACCTTGGTAAACCGATGGTCCAGAACCTTGAATCGTTGATTCGCCCGAACCCGATTTTGAAAGCTCTGTGGAATCATGAACAGATTGCGAATGTCCAAATTACAGCTAGTGAGACTGTCGGAGTGGGAACGAGGGCCGGTTATTATGATAAAGCTGGAGCGGTCCGAGATATGGTTCAGAACCACCTGCTTCAGTTAGTGATGATGACGGCTCTTCACCACCCTGAAAAACTGACGTCGAAACAAATTGAAGAAAAGAAAAAAGCGATCATGGAATCGCTCCGCCCGGTAAATGAGGAAGAAATGTCCAAAGATGTGGTGCGTGGACAGTACGAAGCGGGGGAAATGAACGCAGAACCGATTCCTGGTTATTTGGAAGAAGACGGGGTTGCGGAAAACTCGAACAACGATACTTATTTCGCCGCTCGACTCTACATCGATAACGATTACTGGAAAGGCATTCCTTTCTACATCCGTACAGGGAAACGTATGGAGAAGAAATCCACGCGCATCGTCATCGAATTTAAAAATGAAGTCGACGCTGAGGAAGATGCTGCAGGTGCAGTTTCTAACCTGCTGATGATCGAGATTAATCCGAATGAAAGTGTCGGTCTACGGAT
This sequence comes from Halobacillus sp. ABR2_026, assembly GCF_056158545.1. Taxonomy (NCBI): domain Bacteria; kingdom Bacillati; phylum Bacillota; class Bacilli; order Caryophanales; family Bacillaceae; genus Halobacillus; species Halobacillus sp. ABR2_026. Next base: position 3,186,041 of record NZ_JBSWTM010000001.1, on the reverse strand, counting down.
CAACTTGAAGGATGATTCTAATGAGAAGTTCGAACCCGCGTACATCAACTTTTCTAAAAACTTGGATGCACAGCCGGAAGCTTATGAAAACCTGTTGAATGATGCGATGCAGGGACATTCCACTTATTTCGCCCATTGGAGTGAAGTGGAACTTTCGTGGAAGTGGGTCCAGCCAATCTTGGAAGCCTTCGAAAATGACGCTCTTCCCCTTCACGGGTATCAGTCAGGATCTGAAGGACCGGAAGCGGCGGAGAAGCTCTTGAACGAAGACGGTTATACATGGTGGTAAGAACGTTTGACAGATAGAATGGAAAGGATTTGATCGGAACATGGATAAGCAGAATATCGGAGTCATCGGTTTAGGAGTCATGGGGGCGAACCTTGCCCTGAACATTCAGGATAACGGTTATACAGTTTCTGTCTACGATTATTGGACAGACCGTGTAGATGAGCTGGTCGGAAACGATCAAAATACTGGAAATGTTTCCGGTGCTTACAGTGCCGAAGAATTTGTGGCCTCTCTTGAAAAACCTCGCAAAATTTTGATGATGGTTAAAGCAGGGGACACGACGGATAAAGTCATCGAAAGCCTTGTGCCTCATCTTGAAGAAGGGGACATGCTGATCGACGGTGGAAACACATACTATGAAGACACCGAACGCCGGGCTTCGTACCTTGAGGAAAAAGGGATCCACTTTATCGGTGCAGGCTTTTCCGGTGGAGAAGAAGGGGCGCGTAAAGGCCCATCCATCATGCCGGGTGGACCAAGCGAAGCTTATGCAGAAGTGAAGCCGATTTTTGATGCCATTGCAGCGAATGTCGGAGGTACGCCGTGTGCCGCCTACATGGGCCGTGGCGGAGCCGGTCATTACGTGAAAATGGTTCATAACGGCATCGAATATGGCGACATGCAGTTGATTTGTGAAGCATATTTCATTATGAAAAACGTACTTGGACTTTCTGCTGAGGAACTGCATGAAGTCTTCAAAGAGTGGAATGAAGGCGAACTTGACAGCTATCTGATTGAAATTACTGCTGACATTTTCACTAAGGTAGACGAAGAAACAGGCCGACCGCTTGTCGAAGTGATCCTTGATACCGCCGGTCAAAAAGGAACAGGAAAATGGACGAGTAAGAGTGCTCTAGATCTTGGTGTTCCACTTCCGATCATCACTGAATCCGTGTTCGCACGCTTCATTTCAGCTATGAAAGAAGAGCGTCAGAAAGCGAGCCAATATTTGACAGGTCCTGAAATTACTTTTGACGGCAACAAAGAAGAAGTCATCGAGTCCCTTCGTAAAGCGTTGTACATGAGTAAAATCTGCTCCTACGCCCAAGGTTTCGCGCAAATGCGTGCACAGTCTGAAGAAAAAGGCTGGGACCTTCAGTACGGTGACATCGCGATGAACTTCCGCGGGGGCTGCATCATCCGTGCTCAGTTCCTGCAGAAAATCAAGGAAGCTTATGATAAAGAAGAGAATTTGACCAATCTGCTGCTTGATCCATACTTTCAGGATATTGCCACTTCTTATCAAAAAGAGCTTCGTGAAACACTTGCTCTTGCGATCCAACATGGAGTACCGGTACCTTCATTCTCAAGCGCTCTTGCGTATTATGACAGCTACCGTACAGCCAAGCTTCCAGCGAACCTGCTGCAGGCTCAGCGTGACTACTTTGGGGCGCACACGTATCAGCGTGTCGACAAAGAAGGGACGTTCCATACAGACTGGATCAACGGATAATTATTTTAAAGCGCAGGCCTTCAATGGCCTGCGTTTTTTATTGGTGTACAACGGAAACCTATTATGAAAGAAAAGCTTTAAAACCTATAATTTGAAAGATGACTAAATGGCAGGATTGTTGAAGACTTGATTTCGAGACTTTTGTGTTGTGGATAGGGCTGCTGGGAATGATTCGCTTTCCGCGGGAGCGCGGTGAGCCTCCTCGGACTACGTCCTGCGGGGTCTCACCGCCCGCCCCATGGAAAGTAGTTGAATGAGCCAACTATAAAAATGAGGAACTTCCATAAAATTAGAAGTTCCTCATTTGCAGTAATATCAACACTAAACTTTAACAGAGCCTTCATTAAAAATGGGAACGGTGGAAAAGAAGGGTTTCCTTCTCGGAAGGTACCCTATAGGAAATAAACAATCCCTTGCGCTAATTCAAATTATATACAGGAAAAGAGTCTGTATTATATTCGAGATTTAATTTTACAAATTGTGGTATATAACCCATAACATTGAAAGGAGTTGGAGACATGGACTTTAAACAACCTGCCGGGTTTTGGCCGAGGTTTGGGGCGAGGTTGCTGGATAGTGCCATTCTCGGAATAACTATCAGCCTGCTTTCATTAGTGATCTTTGGAGAGGTCTCCAGAGACTATCCGTACTTAAATGTAATGAATATGGTTTATTTCGTGGTGCTTCCCATTGTATGGCACGGCTATACGATTGGTAAGAAGGCAGCGGGTGTCCGTATTGTACAAAAGAACGGACAGGAAGCGGGAGTAGGACGCCTGCTGGCGAGGGAAGTGGTCGGTTCACTCATCTATGCGTTCACGCTTGGAATCGCTCTGATCGTCAGTGCTTTTATGGTAGGTATGCGTGAGGATAAGCGTGCGATTCATGACATGATTGCCGGTACTTATGTAACCAAGCTGACGCCTGATGCTTCTTCGCAACAGACAGTGGAAGGAAAACATGCATAAAAAATGCGTCCCAAAAGGGACGCTTTTTTTATGGAGCGTTTTTTCTCAGGTTTCATCCTGCCTTCCGAAGTAAGGATACTGACTGAGGTTTAAGGAATGGATGCCATAGTATTCCTTCAGGGATATGGCGATCCCGCCAAGAGCACAGGCATTTTTCCCGAAGGAGGAGGTTACGATCTCCTTGTAATTGTTCATCCTGGAATTCAATCGCTTTTTCAGCGAGGTGAGCAGGTGATTGTTCTGATGCATGAACTCGCTGTTAATGATCAGGATTTCAGGGTTGAAAATATTTATGATGTTGTTCAGTCCGACCGCCATGTAATCCAGGAATTCCTCAATGATGGAAGCGTCCTGAATGGCTTCAAAATCAAAGTCATCCGTGAAGCTGTTCATGTACCCTTTCTCCAGAAGCGTTTTCCGGAGAGCATGTTCGGAGGCATATAATTCCCAGCATCCTTTGTTGCCACAGCTGCACTGGCGCCCGTTCCGCTCAACGATCATATGTCCAATTTCCCCGGCGAATCCTTGACTTCCTTTGTAAATTTCATTGCCTTCGAGAATCCCGAGTCCGATGCCGGAGTACATCGTAATGCTGAATAAATCTTCCATCGGAAAGTTGTACACTTGTTCTGCATATACGGTCAAATTGGCGTTGTTATCAATATGGATCGGTACATCAAAGTGCTGCTCAAACTCTTCTTTCATGTTGATGTTATTCCATTGTACTTTCGGGGTGAAAACAATGGTGTGGTCACTGTTGACGATGCCGTGGATCCCGATCCCGATACCTGTCAGACCTTTTGGTGAGTCGGATACTTGATGTTCCTTAAGCACTTCGTGAACTTTTCCGACGACTTTCAGGATGTTTTTACAAACTTCTTCTTCATCGGTCTGCACTTGGTAATGGGCGAGTGGTTTACCCAGCAGGTTGGCGATATGGATTTGCGTTTGAGGCATGTCAAAGTCAATTCCGATCGTGTAGCCTGCTTCTTCATTCATTTGGAGGAGAATCGGTTTTCTCCCCCCATAGGAAACTTCAGATGGCCGTTCGATGATCAGCTGTTCCTCCATCATATGATTGATTTGGGAGGAAACGGTTGAGCGGTTCAATCCCGTCAACCGGGAGAGCTCGATTCTGGAAATCGATTGATGTTCAATGATGTTTTCTATTAAGATGCGTTTGTTTAACGCTTTAATATAAGTGGCATCTCCAGTACTCATATGTAACCCCTTTCAAAAAACTCTTGAAATTTAGTTTGGTTCCCTTTATTATATGATTAACAGTTTGTTGTGTAAACAAACAAAGTTTTGAAAACGCTTAAAAAAATGAGGGGAGAGGTTCAAGTGAGAAAGTTAGGTTTATGGTCCTTGTTGTTGATTGGTTCATTGCTTTTGCTTGCTGGTTGTGGAAGTTCCGACTCGGAAGCTTCAGGGGATGGAGATTCTGGAGGAGAAAGTCAGGAACTTCGTCTGGCTCACAACTTGAGTGAAGATCACCCGGTTCATAAGGCTCTTGAAAAATTTGCTTCTGGTGTTGATGAAAAGACGGACGGTAATGTTACGGTCAAGATTTTTGCAAATGGAGTTCTTGGAAGCGAGAAGGAAGTGCTGGAACAACTTCAAAGTGGTGCGATTGACATGACAAAAGTGAGCGCAGGTGCCCTTGAAAGTTTCTCCAATGAATATTCCGTTTTCTCTCTCCCTTACATTTTTGAAAGCAAAGATCATTATCGGACAGTGATGGAGTCTGACGTCGTGCAGGACATTTATCAATCGACAGAAGATAAGGGATTTGTCGGTCTGACATATTTCGATTCTGGAGCGCGCAGTTTTTATACAAAAGATACACCGATCCAGACGCCTGAAGATTTGAAAGGTTTGAAGATTCGCGTGATGGACAGTCCGACTGCAATCAAGATGGTTGAACTTCTTGGCGGTACGCCTACACCAATGCCTTATGGTGAAATTTACACAGCTCTTCAGCAGGGAGTCGTGGATGGGGCGGAAAGTAACCCGACAGCCTTAACGACAGGTAAACATGGGGAAGTTGCGAAAGCGTTCTCACGTAACGAACATACGATGATCCCGGATATTGCTATAGTAAGCAAGCAGACGTGGGATGGACTTTCTGATGACCAGAAGAAAGCCTTTGAGGAAGCTGCTCAGGAAGCAACAGAATATCATACTGAAATCTGGAACAAAGCGATCGAAGAAGCTGTATCTGAAGCTGAAGAAATGGGCGTTGAATTCAACGATGTGGACAAAGAGCCATTTATTGAAGCGGTACAGCCGATGCACGAAGAATTCATGGAGGATGACCGTATCGCTGAAATTATGGAACAGATTAAGAGTTTGAACGAATAAAACCAAAAGGTGCTCATAATTATGGGCACCTTCATCTTTAAGGGGGCGGAGATCTTGTTGTATCCAAAAATGACTGAAAAAAGACAAAAAAAGCCATTGGATGGTGTTTGGAAATTCCAGTTGGATCCAAACGGAGAAGGTGCCGGGGAAGGCTGGCCGACGCAAGGTCTTCCGGCCCCGATACATATGCCTGTTCCTTCAAGCTATAACGATATTACCACTTCAGAGGTGATACGCGACCACATAGGAGATGTCTGGTATGAAACGTCTACGTATGTACCATCTGAATGGATGAAAGAAAGGGTTATGCTTCGGTTCGGTGCGGTCGCCCATCATGCAGAAGTATGGGTGAACGGTCATTTTGTCGTGGAGAACCATAATGGATTTCTTCCGTTTGAGGTGGATGTCCGTCCCTTTGTGTACGAGGAAAAGATGAACCGGATTGTTGTGAAAGTGAACAATGAACTGTCATGGGAGATGCTCCCACCAGGAGAAGTGATGGAGGAAACCAAGAAAAATGGGGAGAAAAGCAGAACGCTCCATCAGCAGCATGATTTCTTCAATTATGCGGGGATCCATCGATCTGTCGCTCTTTATACAACTCCAAATACGTATATTCATTCGCTTCACATTGGTACCGATTTCAATGGCGATGCCGGGAAGGTTTCAGTGGAAACAGGGATCCCATCTGCCTTTTATTCGCTGAAAGATAAGCATGGGAGTGTCGTAGCTGAAGCAGAAGGAGCACGTGTTGAACTCCACGTTCCTCATGCCGAACTTTGGAGTCCTGAGCATCCGTATTTATACAGGCTGGATGTTTATCTCAAAGATGAGAACAAAGCAGTGGTGGATCATTATTATACGAGTGTGGGAATCCGGACGATTGAAGTGGAAGACGGCCGGTTGTGGTTGAATGGCTCACAGATTTACTTGAAGGGTTTCGGCAAGCATGAAGATTCAATCCTGAGGGGCAAAGGATATGACCCGGTGACAGATTTGCGTGATATGTATCTAATGAAGGAAACCGGGGCGAATTCATTCCGCACCGCTCATTATCCTTACGCAGAAGAGGTGTTACAAACGGCGGATGAACTGGGCTTTCTCGTGATCGATGAAACGTCTGCTGTTGGATTGTTGAGCCAGGGAGTCCCTGCTACAGGGGCCTTAGAACCTGTCTTCAGCAATGGGAAGATTTCGGAACGGTTGAAAGAGTACCATTTGGATACACTTCGGCGCTTGATTGAACGGGACCGCAATCATCCATCGGTCATTATGTGGTCGCTTTCCAATGAAGCCTCCACGATGGAGCCGGAAGCAGAAGATTACTATCGGACATTGGTGGAAACGGTGCGGGCGCTTGATGACCGGCCGATCATGAATGTGAACTTGATGCTGATCGAACCGGAAAAATGCTTTGTATCGAAGCTTGTAGATGTGATCGGCTTGAATGTATATTTTGGCTGGTATTCGACCCCCGGGGATTTGAAAACAGGGGCCGAGGACTTGCAAGATTACTTGGAAAGATGGACACAAACCCACGAACAGCCATTGGTCATCACAGAATATGGGGTTGATACGATCCCAGGGCTGCATAAAGTGCCAGCAGTCATGTTCACTGAAGAATTTCAAGTCCAGTTTTTGGAGACGTACCATGCGTCATTTGATCAATTTCCAAAAGTGATCGGGGAACAGGTATGGAACTTTGCAGACTTCTTGACAAAGCAGGATACCGTACGGGTGGACGGTAACAAAAAAGGAATTTTCACCCGAGATCGCCAGCCAAAAATGGCTCAATCGACTTTGCAAAAGAGATGGAAAAGCCCGCTGAGGGAGGAAATGTAAATGGTAGCAACAATAAAAAAAGTGCTGGATCGCACAATTATGGCCGTCACGACCGTGTTTACAGCTGTGTTGGTCGTCGGAGCGATCTGGCAGGTCGTCAGCCGGTATTTCTTCAATGCTCCTAGTACCGTGACCGGTGAACTGCTCAGATTTTTGTTAGTTTGGACAGCGATTTTGGGAGCGACCTATGCGTTCGGTTCCAATCAGCACCTGGCTATCACTTTTTTGAAGAACAAGTTCAAAGGAAAAAGTCGTCTTGGAGTAAGGATTGTCAATGATCTATTCATCTTCGCTTTTGCGATTCTGATCATGATCAAAGGCGGGATGGAAGTGGTCAACATTACGATGACACAGACAACCCCGATTCTGAACATTCCGATGGGGGTCGTCTATTCGATTCTGCCGATCTGCGGGGTGCTTGTCGTCCTTTATAAACTGCTGCTGATCAAAGAATATCAAGAAGAACTCAGGATTGGAAAGGAGGGGTAACGGATGGACATGGCATTACAGGCTTCACTTATTTTGTTCGGTGTCTTCTTTTTATTACTCGCGCTCGGGGTGCCGATTTCCGTCGGGATCGGGGTCGCTTCTTTTATTACGGCTCTAAGTGTCGTGCCTTTTGATGTTGCTGTATTTACAGCTGCACAAAAGATGGTCCAGGGCATCAACAGTTTTGCTCTGCTCGCCGTTATCTTCTTCATTCTTTCCGGAAGCATCATGAATAATGGCGGAATCGCTATCCGGCTGATCAATTTAGCGAAGTTGATCGGTGGTCGTCTTCCTGGTTCTCTTGCGCATACGAATGTGGTGGGGAATATGTTATTCGGTTCAATTTCAGGTTCTGCGGTTGCGTCAGCTGCTGCCATCGGTCGAGTGATGGGGCCGCTGCAGGCGAAAGAAGGGTATGATCGTTCCTATTCTGCAGCTGTGAATATCGCTTCTGCACCAGCCGGACTGTTAATCCCTCCTAGTGGTGTCTTGATCCTCTATTCTCTTGTCAGTGGAGGAACATCCATATCAGCGCTGTTCATGGCTGGTTACCTCCCGGGTATATTGATGGGACTAGCCATTATGATCGTTGCTTATTTCATTGCGAAAAAACAGTCGTACCCGGTGGCGGAACGTCCGACGTTCCAGCAAGGTCTCAAAGTCGTTTTGGATGCGATTCCGAGTCTATTGCTGATTGTTATCGTCATTGGCGGGATTGTCGCTGGAATTTTCACCGCAACAGAAGGTGCAGCAGTCGCTGTACTGTATTCGATCATTCTGGCTGCCATATATCGTGAAATTAAATGGAAAGACATTCCGGATATTCTAAGAGAGACGGTCGTCATGACAGGAATTGTCCTGTTCCTTGTGGGTGCATCTTCCATTATGTCTTGGGTCATGGCTTTTACAGGGATTCCGACTGCAATCAGTGACATGCTGCTGCAAGCATCTGAGAACCCGATTGTCATTCTGCTTATTATGAACATCATCTTGCTCATCATCGGAACATTCATGGATTTGACACCGGCGGTGCTGATCTTCACCCCGATTTTCCTGCCGATTGCTTTACAGCTGGGAATGGATCCGGTTCATTTCGGAATTGTTCTCGTCTTCAATTTGTGTATAGGGATCATGACGCCTCCGGTTGGCAGTGCATTGTTTGTCGGCTGCAGTGTGGCGGATGTGTCGATAGAATCGGTGCTCAAACCATTGACGCGTATGTTCGTTGCTTTGATTATCGCTCTGCTTCTCGTTACCTATATCCCATGGATCAGTCTCGCTCTGCCGGAATTGTTCGGACTATTGTAAATGAAAAAGGAGTGTTCTCATGATTACCCAGTTAGCGTTCACATGGACAGATGGCCGCAACAACCGTGTAACCTTTGAATCTACTAATGAAAAAATTTCTCTACACGTTTTAGAGGAAGATGTTTTCCGGGTCCATCATCACACAGGTGAAGATCTGGATGAAAGAAAAACGTGGGCGATTGCCCCGGGAATGGAAGATGTCCCGTTTGAAGGAAGAGACAGGGAGGACGTAACAGCTTTTTCTCTTCCTTCCTATGAAACCATTGAGAAAGAGAGTCAGCTTCATATCTATACCTCTAAATTGATGGCTGTGGTCAACCTTCAAGGTTTCCATATCGATTGGTTTGAAAAAAAGGAAGAAGAATGGCGGAAAGTTGCAGGGGATCGGAAAACGCAGAGCTACAATTTTGGCCAACAGCTCGGAGAAGGAGTCTTCCATTATATGGAGAGGGATCCTGCTGATCGTTATTATGGACTGGGCGAAAAAAGCGGGGAGATGGACCGGCACCATAAACGGTATCAAATGCGGACCATTGATGCGATGGGCTACGATGCTGAACGGACGGACCCTCTTTACAAACACATCCCTTTCTTTATCGTTCAGTCACCAAAAACGAATACCGCTTACGGGATGTATTATGACAATTATTCCGACAGTATATTCGACATGGGGGCGGAGCTGGATAACTATCATGGGCTCTACCGCTACTATCAGTCGAAATCAGGGACGCTCGATTACTATTTCATCCTCGGTCCTTCGGTGAAAAACGTCGTTCAGACCTATACGTGGATGACAGGGAAAATGATCCTTCCGCCAAAATGGAGCCTCGGATATTCGGGTTCGACGATGACTTATACAGACGCTCCTGATGCCCAGGAACAGCTTAAAAAGTTCGTGGATGCGTGCAGAGAATACGATATCCCCTGTGATTCTTTTCAGCTGTCTTCCGGCTATACGTCTATCGGCGATAAGCGCTACGTCTTTCATTGGAACCGCTCCAAAGTGCCTGATCCTGAAGGGATGAATGACTATTTCCATCATAACGGGATTCAAGTATGTGCCAATATAAAGCCGGTGCTGTTGACCGACCACCCAGAGTATGAAAAAGCGGCTCAAGAGAAGATGTTCATTACAGACGAGTCGGGCGAATCCCCTGAGATCTCCCAGTTCTGGGATGCGGTTGGTTCTTATTTGGATTATACCAATCCGACGGCTGTCCAGTGGTGGAAAGACCAGGTCAAGGATGCCCTCCTGCGATTTGGGATTGATTCCACTTGGAACGATAACAATGAATATGAAGTGTGGGACGAACGAGCGCTGGCCTTTGGGTTCGGTGAGCCGCTGTCCGTATCGAAGATCAAGCCCATTCAGACCTTGCTCATGATGAAAGCTTCACTTGAAGCCCAGCAGGAATACGATAGGAACCGCCGTCCTTATCTCATTTCACGCTCCGGTGGTCCGGGTATGCAGCGTTATGTGCAAACATGGTCGGGTGATAATTACACGGAATGGAAAACCATCCGGTACAACTTGAAGATGGGTCTCAGCCTGAGCTTGTCCGGGGTTTACAATTTCGGTCATGACGTCGGTGGTTTTTCAGGAAAAGCCCCAGAACCGGAGCTGTTGATCAGATGGATTCAGAACGGCATTTTTCATCCGCGGTTTACGATCCATTCCTGGAATGAAGACCAGACGGTGAACGTGCCGTGGATGTATCCGGAATATATGGAGACCATTCGCTACTGGATGAAAGAACGTGTCAAATGGATGCCTTATTTCTATCATTTGTTATATAAAGCGCATGAGCAGCAGAAGCCTGTCCTAACACCGACGTTCTACCATTTTGAGGCGGATGAAAAAACTTACCAGGAAAATGATGATTTTATGGTCGGGGAAGAATTGCTGGTCGCAAACGTCATGGAAAAAGGACAGACGACAAGAGAAGTCTATCTTCCTGAGAATGACCGGGGCTGGTACGACATGAATACAAATACCTGGTATGACGGCGGGCAGACGGTGACGATGGAGGCGGACCTTCATCAAGTTCCATTGTTCGCCCAAGGGGGAGCCGTTTTTCCGATCAGGGATGGAGAAATTTCCTATAAACATAAAGGAGACGTTGAACGGGGACTGCTCCTTTATCCAGCAAGAGGAGAGCACTCATCTTTGAAGTCATTTTATGACGATGATGGAGAAACGATGGCCTACGAAAACAATGTAGCAAGCTGGCTGACGGTTTTGATAGAAACAGATGCAGAAGAAATAAACGTTCATCTCAGCATGAACGGGACTTACCAGCCTGAGTATGAAAAGGTGCGCATCTATTTCCCGGAAAATGAAACAAGGACGATCATCGTAAACGGCACTCATTTGAGGGAGAGCTATACAGATGTGCTTGTCCAAGATATTAAGGAAGGTGATGGCGATGAGTGAATTTATGACGGAAGATTTTTTGTTAACCAACGATTTTGCGAAAACTTTGTATCATGATTATGCGAAAGACCTTCCTATCATCGATTTTCATAACCATCTTCCGCCCGATGAAATCGCCGGAAATGTCACGTTCAACACGCTGACAGATATTTGGCTTGGGGGAGACCATTACAAATGGCGCTTGATGAGAGCGAACGGAATCGATGAACACTATGTTACAGGGGACGCGACGGCTAAAGAGAAGTTCAAAGCATGGGCGGAAACCGTTCCGAATACACTCGGTAACCCGCTCTTCCATTGGACGCATATGGAATTGAAAAGATACTTCGGGATCGATGACTATCTCAATTCTGAATCCGCGGACCGCATATGGGAGTCGGCCAATGAACAACTTCAGCATATGTCCACTCAGCATCTTTTGAGAAGAGATAAGGTGGAGTTCGTAGGGACGACGGATGACCCGACGGACAATCTCGCTTTTCATAAACAGTTGATGGATGAGGGGCATTCTTTTCAAGTCGCCCCCTCATTCAGACCGGATCCAGGTATGAAAATTGAAAAAGATGAATTTTCACAATGGCTGGAGAAGCTTGGCCATGTCACAGGGGCTGAGATTGAAACGTATGAAGACTTTCTTACAGCTTTGGCTGCACGGATCGAGTATTTCGACCAGCATGGATGCAAAGCCGCCGACCACGGCATTGATGAGATGTTTTATGCCAGGACAGATGAAAAAGAGGTCGCCGGTATTTTTGCCAAAAAGAGGCGCGGGGAGCATGTCACAGCTTTGGAAGTTGAAAAATATAAAACGTACACGCTGCGTTTCCTTGCTTCCCACTATCAGAAAAAAGGCTGGGTCATGCAGCTCCATATCGGGGCGATGCGTAACAATAATACGAAGATGTTTGAAAAAGTGGGCAGGGATGCGGGCTATGATTCACCCGGCGACCAGCCGCTGGCGAAGCCTCTATCCGCGATGCTCGATTCGATTGAGTATGAGAGCGGATTGCCGAAAACGATCCTCTATTGTCTCAACCCCGGGGACTATTATGCTCTTGCGACGATTGCAGGGAATCATCAGGATGGCAGTCGTGCCGGTAAGATTCAATTCGGGACCGCCTGGTGGTTCAATGATCATATCGATGGGATGGAAAATCAAATGAAAATCCTGGGGAACGTTGGACTTATTAAACATTTCGTCGGAATGCTGACCGATTCCCGGTCCTTCCTGTCCTTTTCACGGCATGAATATTTCAGGAGAATCCTCTGCAACATGTTCGGCACGTGGGCGGCAGAAGGAAAAGTGCCGCCAGACCGCGAATGGCTCGGGACCTATGTGAAAGATATCTCTTATTATAATGCGAAAGAATACTTCGGATTAAAGAACGGGGTGACGTTATGAAAATGAGTTTCCGCTGGTATGGACAAGACGATCCAGTCACATTGGAGCAGGTCAAGCAAATTCCTCAGATGAAAGGGATTGTTTCTGCGATTTATGATATCCCGGCTGGTGAAGTGTGGCCGCTTGAAAGAATTGAAGAATTAAAAGAAGTCGTTGAAGCGGCAGGACTCGAGCTTACCGTCATCGAAAGTGTTCCTGTCCATGAAGATATCAAGCTGGGACGACCGACGCGTGATCATTACATTTCCAATTATCAACAGACGCTGCAGAACCTTGGGAAATCCGGGGTTTCTACCGTCTGCTATAATTTTATGCCCGTCTTTGATTGGACAAGGACGAGCTTGACAGAGCCCCTATCCGACGGTTCTCATTCGCTCGCTTATAAGGAAGACACTGCCCAGCGTTTGAATCCTTTGGACGGTTCCTTGACGCTCCCGGGCTGGGATTTATCCTATCAATCTACTGAATTGCAGACGATTATGGAGGAATACCGAAAGATAGATGAAGAGCAACTGCTGGAACATCTTTTTTATTTCTTAGAAAAGGTCATTCCAGTCGCTGAGCAGGCAGACGTGAACATGGCGATCCATCCAGATGATCCCCCTTGGAACATCTTCGGTCTACCGAGGGTCGTGACCAATCAAAAGAATATCGAACGGATTCTTGCACGTGTAGACAGTCCGCGTCATGGCTTGACGTTCTGCTCCGGATCCTTCGGGGCGAGTGATGCGAATGATCTGCTGCAAATCATCGAGGCTGCAAAAGGTCGTATTCACTTCGTCCATGCGCGAAACGTCAAGTGGACAGGTGAACGCTCTTTCCAGGAATCCTCCCACTCGATTCATGAAGGATCACTGCCGATGGTCGATATCATTGGAAAACTGATCGACAACGGGTATGAGGGTCCCATCCGCCCTGATCACGGACGGATGATTTGGGGAGAAGAGGGCCGTCCCGGGTATGGTTTGTATGACCGGGCTCTCGGTGCGACATATTTGAACGGCATCATCGATACGTGGAAGTTGAATTTAAGAACGGAGGGAAAAGATGAAGCTGCCATTTCAAGTAGATCTCAGCGATAAAGTAGCAGTGGTAACAGGGGGGAGCGGAGTCTTAGGTTCCGTTCTCAGCCGGACACTTGCTCAATGTGGAGCAAAGGTGGCTGTCCTTGCCCGAAATCAGGAAAAAATTGATCAGGTTGTTACATCCATAACGGAAGATGGAGGAACGGCCGAAGGCTTCAGTGTCGATGTTCTGGATTCTGCCTGTCTTCATGAGGTGAAGAAGAGCATTAACGAAACGTGGGGAGACGTGGATATCCTCATCAATGGTGCAGGGGGGAACCATCCGAAAGCAACAACAAGCGGCGAGTATTTTACCGGGGATGCTGAAGAATCACAATCCTTTTTTGACTTATCGCCAAACGCCGTTGATGATCTGTTCCGTCTCAACTTTTCAGGGACGCTTGTTCCGACGCAGGTGTTTGCCAAGGATATGCCGGGACATGTCGGCAGCACGATCATTAACGTATCATCGATGAACGCATTCACACCGTTGACCAAAATTCCTGCCTACAGTGGAGCGAAAGCGGCGGTCAGTAATTTCACCCAGTGGCTCGCTGTCCATTTTTCCAAGGTGGGCATCCGTGTCAATGCTTTAGCCCCAGGGTTCTTTCTTACCGACCAGAACCGGAACCTGCTTCTCAATGAAGAGGGCGAGTATTCGGAACGCGCCGAGAAAATCTTGACCCAGACACCGATGGACCGATTCGGCGAGGCGGAAGAGCTTGCCGGGACGCTCCTCTGGCTGGTCGATCACCAATCGTCAAGCTTCGTGAATGGAATCGTCGTCCCAGTCGACGGTGGTTTTTCCGCATATTCCGGAGTATAAGGAGGAAACGAGATGAAAAAACTTGAGGTTTATCAGCAATTATTAAACAGCAAACTGACTGTGGTCGTCCGGGGAAATTCTCCAGAGGAGGCGATTGAAACCGCTGAAGCGTGCATAAAAGGCGGCATTAAAAGTCTGGAGTTCACCTTCACCATCCCACAGGCTGAAACAGTCATCCGGCATTTTTCCAATCGTGAAGGACTGATAATAGGAGCAGGGTCTGTTCTAGATTCTGAAACGGCTAAACTCGCGGTTCATTCAGGAGCGGCATTTATTGTCGGACCGAATTTCAGTAAAGAAACGGCACGGCTATGTAATCGGTATCAAATTCCTTATATTCCCGGCTGCATGACCGTGAATGAAACGATTGAAGCCCTTGAACATGGCTCATCCATAGTGAAGCTGTTTCCCGGGCAGGCGTTCAGCCCATCGCATATCAAAGCGGTCAAAGGGCCCGTGCCCCAAGTGGAAATCATGCCGACGGGCGGGGTGAATTTGGATAACATCCAGGAATGGTTCAGAAATGGAGCGGTCCATGTGGGTGTAGGAGGAGACATTACCAAACCTGCCGCGCAAGGGAATTATGAAGCTATTACGGCAAATGCGAAGTTGTTTGTCGAGGCAGTTGAAGAGGTGTTCGTATGAGTAGAATCGTAGTACTTGGAGAACCGATGATGAGAATGACGCCTCCATCTTTTCAAAGAGTGAAAGAGTCGAAAGAATTCCAGGCTACAATCGGAGGCGCAGAACTCAATACGGGTGTAAGTCTGGCAAACTTCCATCATGAGGTCTCGCTTATGGGGGCCCTTCCTGCTAATGACATCGGGGAAAACGTGCGGACGTTCTTACGCAAGCAAAACGTCAGCGATCGCTTCGTGAAAAGGGAAGAAGGGCGTCTTGGCATTTATTTTGTCGAGGAAGGATACGGCCCGCGTTCCGCAAAGGTGACCTATGATCGTGCCTATTCTTCGTTTTTGAAGACAGCTGAACAAGAATGGGAGTGGGATGAACTCTTCCAAACCTGTGATGTGTTCCATGTATCAGGAATTACACCTGCGCTCTCCTCAAAAATGAGGGACTTTACAATCCAGGCGGTAAGGGAAGCGAAGCACAGAAACGTTCGTGTTAGTTTCGATTGTAATTACCGAAGCAAGCTTTGGGGTGAAGATGAAGCCAAGCACGCGTTTGAGCAGATCCTTCCTTACGTGGACATCTGTTTCGCGGGGCAGAAGGACTTCACTCACCTGCTCGGTAAAGGACCGAAGGAAGACTTCCATCCTCATTTGTTGGAAAAGTACTTCAAACAGGCAGCCAGCGAGTATGATATCTCCATGTTCGCCTGTACCAATCGAGAAGTGGCCGATGCCCAGCACCACCACCTGCAGGGCTTTTTATATCAAAACGGAAGGCTCTTAGAAAGCCGCAAACATTCCATCCAGGTTCTTGACCGAATCGGCGGCGGTGACAGTTTTGCGGCCGGAATTCTGCATGGCCTGCTTGAAGAATTGGATCCTGTATCGATCCTTGATTTCGGCATGGCTTCGAGTGTTCTGAAACATACCGTCAAAGGGGACCATTCCACCTTTACTGAAGATGAAGTGTTTCAGTTCATGCATGCCCATCTGCAGGATGTTAACCGTTAAATAAAAAAGTCATGGAAGAGTTTTTCTTCCATGACTTTTTTGTATTCTTTTACTTGTAAATCAACACTTGGCCAACTGTGCCATCTTCGCTTTGACCGGTGACTCTGAACTTCAGTCCATATTCCGGAACATTACGTCCCGCATCTACGAGACCTTTATTGGAATAATCCTCATCATCATCAAAAAGCGGTGTGCGTTTCGTGTAGTTATCTTTCATCGTTACGCCAAGCAGATCACGGTAATCGAGGTACATTTTTTCGGATTTATCAAGGCTGAAGGCAGCATCGTGAACCTGGTAGCGGGTCAGACCAACACTTCCATCACTCCATTTGTTCACACGCTGATCGGCATCCACGACTCCGACAAATCCATCCCCAGGATGAATCCCGGTCCAGTTTTCCGAGTATTTCTTATCCACGTACCAAACAACAAGTCCATCATCGAAGGTCATCAGGCTGTCTCCGCGGCGAATGTTCGCTAGACCTTCATCGACACCGTTGTGACTGCGCCATTCAAGAAGGTAATAGTGATCGGAACGTTTCACTCCATCATCTTTTGTGAACCCGTCAAGGCTGAATTTAGCTTCGCCTTCAACGTCATCAAGCCATACTTCTTCTCCATCAACTACGATAGATAGATCATCCGCATAAAGCCCTGGGTTCGATACAGCAGCATCTGTTACGTATTCGATGGCTACTTCAACTTCCTGACCTGCGTAGGCTGAAAGGTCAAAAGAAGCGTCAATCCATCCGTCAGAGCTTCCAGTGATGCCGTTTCCAAGGTTAGAACCATAAGGGTTTGTGTTTGTTGTGATATCACTTGCTATCGACTCACCATCAACAGTCACGTATGCATAATCCCAGTCTGTTTCAATATCGTACCAAGTCTTGAAGTTGAATTCAGCACTGTCGGCGTCTGTTAAATCTATTGTGGTAGATAGATAGTTGTGCAAATCATCGGCACTACCGGAGAAGTACTCATACTCACCACTAGCGGGTTCATTAATGACCGTTGCTTTTTGAGGTAAATGGACCTTTACAACATCATTGTTCTTACCTTTGGTATTAGCTTCATCCAAAAGGAATTCCATACCTTTTTCATTCACATCTTCTACATTTACTTCAGTTCCGGTTAACCAATTTCCTTTGGTCCCTTCGTTATCTACGACAGCAGACGCTTGCAGCATTTCTTTCATATAAGGACTGAATCCTGTCGGCATAGTACCCGGAATATCCCCCGCCCAGCTTCCGCTCGACATGATCGACCAGTAGCTGACTGGCTCTCCCTGACCGGTATACTGGGTATCATACTCATCCGGAAGACCAAGGTCATGTCCGAATTCGTGCGCCATGACACCTACAGCACCGTCTTCGGGCTCAATTGTGTAATCATAGGCAGCCATGGCACCGTCCCAGTAATCGACAGTGGCTGTTGTGTCTGAAATTGGAGTCACTCCTCCAAGATTCCAACGGTGGGACCAGATGGCATCAGAACCTAGGGAACCTCCCCCAGCTTCTTCTCCAACGCCGGAGTGGATAACCATCAGGTGATCGACGAGTCCATCGGCTTCGAGGTAGTTACCGTCGCCATCCAGGTCGTAGCGATCCCATTGGTCATAGTCGGAAATATTAACATCCGGGTCTTGAGATGCTGCTTCAAGAGCTTCCTTGACCAGACCGCGGGCATTGACATCACTGCCATCTTCTGTTGGATAGTTTCCTCCATAGGCTGCTGCAGGCTGGCTGGCCGTGTACCAGCCGGCGACTTCGCCTTCCACAGAATAACTTCCCCCAGACTGCTGTTCATAATACTGTTTCATCGATACATAGTTTTTTCCGTCCGGTCCTGTCCAGCCACCTGTACCGAATAGCATATCCTGATAATGGTCACGGGAGTAAGCATCTTCGCCTTCGTAATACATGTCTGTTTCATCGGCAGTCATAGAATTATGTGGTTTATCAGGGTAGTCGACGAGAAGGACGAGGACTTTGTCTGTACGCATTTCTCCATCGTAAGCTTCTTCCTTAACACCATCAGGCGTGTCTGCCTGTCCAAGTTTGTTACCTTTGCCCTTGGTCAGGCTGTTATTTTCCATCGCTTTTTTTAGTTTTTTCTTTGTATCTGCTTCTTCATCAGAGAACTGGCCTTTTGCTTTTTCAGCTGAAGCCTGTTTTGATTCCAGGAACTTTTTCAATCCTTTTTCAGCCTCGTCAGGTGAAGCATCATTGGCAATCTTTCCGCTCTTCTTCAACATCTCGATCAACCGTTCATCATTGGCGATTGCCCCATCAAAAGGCATCCCTGTAGAAGAATGGTTATGAGTTTTATGTACGTTCTCATGACCTGAGGACGGCATGTCGATGGCACTTGCGCTCATAGGCCCCACCGTTAGGGCTAAAGCTAAGGCAGATGTTACAATCTTTGACGTTTTCTTCAATAAAATGACCCCTTTCTTTCGAAACCTTTTTTATCCTACATTTTCTAATTTATCAAAAGAAGGGGAATAATCAATATTATGTACTGAATTTTCAGAAAAATAAGAAAAAAAGACTACAGCTCTTTCGGAGCCATAGTCTATGCTAACTATTTTTCTATGCCGGAAAGCGAACTTGCTTATTCCCTTATTTTCAATTGCTGTCTGGCGAAGTCTTTATAAAGGGTGTGCGTTTGATAGAGTTCTTCATGTGTCCCGGTTCCTGTTACTTTTCCTTTTTCCAGGAAAATGATCTTGTCCGCATCTACGATCGTGGACAAGCGGTGGGCAATCACCAGCGTCGTGCGCCCATTCATCAAGTTTTTCAAAGCCTGCTGAACGACAGTTTCTGATTGACTGTCGAGACTTGAGGTCGCCTCATCCAGCATGAGTACATTCGGGTTACGGAGCAGGGCGCGAGCGATGGCGACCCTTTGTCGTTGTCCGCCAGATAATTTAATTCCCCGTTCCCCGACTTCGGTGTCATACCCATGGGTCAATTCCTCGATGAAAGCATCGGCATAGGCCATTTTTGCAGCGGATCGGATGTCGTCCATCGACGGTTCTTCCTCCAACCCGTAGGTGAGATTATCTTTGATCGTCCCAGAATAAATCGGACTTTCCTGAGAAACGTAGCCAAGCATTCTCCGCCAGGACTCCAGCGGGTAATGATGAATAGGGGCAGAGCCGTAAAGAATCCGTCCTTCTTGAGGATAGTAAAATTGTTCAAATAAAGAAAACATCGTAGTCTTGCCACTCCCGCTTGGACCAACAATTGCTGTCACGTCCCCTTTTTCAGCTGTGAAGGAAACATCCTTCAGTATGGTTTCCTCATCCGTATAAGCAAACGATACGTTCTCCACGATTAGATCTTTGTCGTTGGCAGGAATAGGGTCGCCATTCTCCAAATCTTCACTTTCAAGATCCAAGATGGATAATACCTTCTCCGTAGCACCGACAGTTTTTTGGTACTGAGTGGCAAACGTCACGATTTGAGTAATTGGCATGATGATTTGGAACAAATAGATGAAGAAAGCGGCCAATTCACCAGCCGTCATGGCTCCGGAGCTTACTCGAATACCACCGAATCCGATGATGAGGACAAGGACAATAATAATCATGGAAGAGACGAGGGGTGACAACAATGCCTGGATGATCCCTTCCCGTAAACCAAGCCGGTATAGCTTTTGTATCCCGCTTTTCCCTTTGTTCCATTCTTTATGCTCAGCATTTGAAGCTTTCACCAGCCGGATCTCCGAAATGACTCTTGTTAAATTTGCAGAGAATCCAGCGGTTTCGGCCTGTAGATTACGAGATATGGAGGCCATTCTACGTCCAATGGGAATAAGAAAAAGAAGAGCGATTGGGATGATCGAGAACATGACGAGGGTTAGCGGCCAGTCCAGATAGAAGAGGATGATGATCGCCCCTGCAACGGATATGATTCCTGTGACGAAACCAGTGAAATGCTCCGTGATCAGGTTTTTAATGATGCCGGTGTCATTGGTCATCCGGCTGACAGCATCCCCCGTCTCATGTTCATCATAATAAGGAACAGGCAGGTGAAGAAGTTTACTCCATAGCTGTTCACGCAGGGATGCAATGATGTGCTGACCGACTTTAGCAAGGAAGTATACCGATACACCTCCCGCAATTGCTTGAATGAAAAAAGCAGTCGCCATTCCGATGATGACAGTGTGATTCAAATTTTCTAAATCAAAATTGTCAATCAACCGGCTGGCGAGCAGCGGAATCGCAAGGCCTGCCATGGTCGTCAACAAACTTAGAAACAAGGCTGTAGTGAAAATGAGTTTAGGCGGCCGTGTAGCTTTGATGAGTTGAAAAAGCTGTTTCCATTTTGGCTGCATATGTAAGGAACTCCTTAACTATTTTAGATTCATCTTCAGTATAGCGGATAGCGTTCTTGAATGGGGGACTATTGTTTTATAAATGTCTTTATGATTAAGATGTGCATTTAATTTTCTTACATCTTTCTTAAAGAACTTTTAAGGTGCTTATGTTAACAAATGTGACTTGGAACTTTAAAGTGTAAATGTGAGTTTGAAAGAATGGTATTAAAGTCACCTTTTAGATTGACACTTGACAAAGATATTGATATTATGAAAATGTTCTTAATAAAGAATGAACTTTGATGAATTTAGGAGGGGAACAATGAAAAAAGAATGGAAACAACCCTCGGTACAAACTCTTTATATTAATGAAACGATGAAGGGGGGAGGGGATTATGAACATATAAAAGATAAAATTGATGACATCTTAGACGATTGTTGGCCAGTTGATGGAATGGATAGCTAAGGTATATAAATGACACTTCCTTATATTTTATATATAAGGATTTTTTTTGAAGGTGGTGAAGGTCCTTGTATAAAGTTGTCAAAACAAAAAAACAGCAAAAAGACTTTGAACAAACGTGGGAGTATTTTTGCTGCAAATACCGCTGGTATAATGACCCGTACGCAATTGATGGTATACGTTATAATTTAATGGATAAGAAGAAAATAATAGGAACGGTGGAATTTATTCCTTATTTCCCTCATAGTAACTCAAGTACTGTGGAAGGTAAATCCTGTGACTTTTCAATGTTTCATAAATTCGCAGAAATAAATGGTAAAGTATGGGAAGTAGATAAACTTTGCCTTAAGGAAGAATACCAAAGAAAGGGTTATTTTGAACTGTTTATTAAAGTACTCTCTCACCATGTCACTAAGCATCAACCTCTCTATTATCTGGCCTATATAGAAAGTAAATTTTACCGTATGTTAAAAATAGAATATGGAATTCAGATTGAAGTATTAGGAAAACCATTAATTGAACACAATACTAAATTGCTACCTGTATCGATAACAGCATACGATCTTAATAATGTGTTAGAGGATATGAGAATTGTTAAATATAATAACTTTTTTCAAATTCTAAAGAGTCTATATACATCTATATTAAATAAAATACGACCTCTATTTTCTTTCACACAAAAAATTTGTAGAAAGTAGGCTGTACTTTAGTTTTTATATAATCTTTATAAAGTGAATTTAGCAATTTTTGTATTATAGTATTGACTTGTTCTTTATATAGAACTATACTGTTAAGTAATCATAGCTCGCCTAAAAGGAGCTAATTTTTTTCACTCTTCGTTCGTTATATATTATTTTCGTTATTAATTAAGAAAAGGTGGGTCTCATGAGAAAGAAAACATTGGTTTACGATGATTACATGTCCAAAGATATTAACATCAAAGAGTATTTTGATGTGTTAAGAGACCGCTTTTGGCTTATTGTTATCATTACCATCATCATGGGAGCTTTAGGATATGGCTACAGCCAAATGAATAATACATCTCTTTATCAAACGTCAACTAGAATTATTCTCGGCTCCAGTGAACAGGACATGGATATGAATACTTTAATGGTCATGATTAAAGATCCTATTATCATGAGTGAAGTACAAAAAGCTATTGGCATGGAAGGCTCACCTGAAGGGCTGGCAAATCGAATTGAAGTTTCCAGGATTGATGAATCACAAGTCGTATTAATCTCAGTTACAGATACGGATCCTGAACGAGCTGCTCAAATCGCAAACACAACAGCCAGTGTGTACAAAAGTAAAATTGTTGACCTCTTAAATTATGAGCAAGTTCAGCTCCTATCAGAAGCTGGTATTAATCCTGTTTCGATAAGTGGAAGCCAAAACCGCCCCATCTATATAGCTATCCTATTCGGACTAATTACTGGTGTTGGACTTGCCTACTTGCTGGATTCAATAGATGGAGCTGTTAAATCAAGAAAAGAAATTGAGGATATTTTAGATATCCCAGTTCTCGGTGAAATTTCTTATGTGAATCGGAAGAATTCGGTAATCAAGAAAGCTAAGAATGGTTCAAATAATATGGAAGTTAGAGGTGAATCTGTTGGTATTAAGCAAAATTAGAAAGCTGGCGAATAAAAACAAGAAACCACTGGTCACTTACACGAATCCTAATTCCATGATTGCAGAACAATTTCGTACCATTAGGACCAATATTCACTTTTTAACAGAACAAAACAATAGAAAGGTGTTCTTGATTACATCTCCTAATAAACAAGAAGGGACATCCACATCAATCGCTAACTTAGCAGTATCGATCGCTCAAAACAAAGAGAAAGTTCTCTTGATTGATGCGAACTTACGGAGACCCGCGTTACATCAACTATTTAAGACGTCTAACAGTATTGGGTTGACCAATGTTATAAATGGCAGTACAAAATTAAACGAAGCCATTGATCAAACGGGTATTGCTCATCTAGACCTATTAACAAGTGGAACGATCTCCCCTAACCCGTCGGACACCATAGGGGATTACCGGATGGAGAATCTTCTGAAGGAAGTCGGAGAAGCATATGATCTAGTCTTGATAGACACGCCACCTGTACTTAAATCAACCGAAACGAGAATTCTGGCCAGCCTCTGTGATGGTGTATTTATACTCTTGAACCGAGGTAAGACGAAAGTAGAGGAAGCGGAAGAATCGAAGAAGGTTATGGATCTTGCTCAAGCCAACGTCCTAGGCCTTTTATTGAACAATAACAAATAATTTACACCTAATCGTTCTTTATAAAGAATGTTCGTTTGTTAAAACGTGGTGATGTCTCCTAACCGATATCAAAGGAGGCACTCGGTCATGCTGTGGGTTACTGGAGAATCCATAACCTTAGACGCTAGTCGTCAGTGGTGTGGCGTGAGGGCGGGTTGAATGCCCATTATTTTCAAATTTTTAGAAGTAGGATTGATAAGGTCCTATTTCTAAAAACTTTGAAAATCCTACATAATCAATCATTCAACTAGATTTAGAATAAAGAAAGGGGCAAATATATGACGTATAGACAAAGAATGTCCTTATTCATATTCATTGATTCATGCATTATTCTCAGCTCAATTTTAATTAGTCGATTGTTAGTTACTTCTGAAGGCAATGCGCCTGTGTTACCGCTGGTCATAACTGTTACAGCCGTCCTTGTAAGCCACTTGTTTTTTGCTTACAAACTGAAGCTTTATCGAAAAGCCTGGGAATATGCAAGTATAGGGGAATTAATCCTTATATTAAAAACCGTGACATATTCCCTGTTAACTACAGTCGGTATTCATTTGCTTCTTTTCCAAATGGTGTTTCCAAGAGCAGTTGCGGTTATTTGGATGATGAATCTTTTAATCATTGGTGGTTCGCGCTTCATTTGGAGGATCTATCGTGATAATTATTTACTTCAGCCAAAAACACACAAAAGAACGTTGATTATAGGAGCAGGTGCTGCTGGAACGATGGTGGCAAGACAGCTGCAGAATAATCGTGATACGGATCTACTTCCTGTCGCTTTTATCGATGATAGCCCTAAAAAGCAACGCTTGGATATCTTTGGGATTCCCGTGGTTGGTGGAGTCAATCAAATACAAAAGTATGTGGAAAAGTTCGACGTGGAAAACATCATCATCGCTATCCCGTCCTTAAGTCGAAAGGGTATCCAAAATATTTTTAAGGAATGCGCCAAAACAAATGCTAAAACACAGATTTTACCGATGTTAGAAGATTTAGTGACTGGTAAAGTATCAGTGACACAGTTTCGGGATGTAAAAGTAGAGGACTTGTTAGGCCGTGATCCGGTTGATTTGGATATCAATCAGATTTCAGGTTATGTGTCAGGTCAAGTTATTCTTGTGACGGGAGCAGGAGGGTCCATTGGTTCTGAAATTTCCAGACAAATTGTGAAGTTCAAACCTAGACAATTGATTTTATTAGGTCATGGAGAAAATAGCATCCATGCCATTGAAATGGAGCTCAGGGAAATATACTCAGGCATGAACATCGACATTCGAACAGAAATCGCCGATATTCAAGATGATCAAAAAATCATGGAAATCTTTAACTCCTATCGTCCGGATGTCGTTTATCATGCAGCTGCACATAAGCATGTTCCTCTTATGGAACGCAATCCGGAAGAAGCCGTTAAGAATAATGTCATTGGAACGTTTAATGTTGCTAAGGCAGCTAGTTGGAGTAACGCTGAACGGTTTGTGATGATATCCTCCGATAAAGCCGTAAACCCAACTAGTGTGATGGGAGCCACCAAAAGATTGGCTGAAATTATTATTCAAAATATGAATAAAGTGAGTGAAACTAAATTTGTTGCGGTCCGCTTTGGTAACGTGCTTGGAAGCAGAGGAAGCGTGATTCCTATTTTTACAAAGCAAATTGAAAAAGGTGGCCCTGTCAAAGTCACCCACCCTGACATGGTTCGGTTTTTCATGACAATTCCTGAGGCATCCAGTCTTGTCATTCAAGCAGGGGCGCTAACACAAGGTGGGGAAATCTTCGTGCTTGATATGGGTGAGCCTGTGAAAATCGTCGATCTTGCTCAAAACTTAATCAAACTTTCTGGAAACAGTGTGGATGAAATTGGTGTTGAATTTACAGGTATTCGACCAGGTGAAAAATTATATGAAGAACTGCTAAAAGATGAAGAAGTTGAGAGGGAGCAAGTGTATCCGAAAATTCATCTGGGAAGAGCAACAGATATGGTCATGGATGATATTGAAGATCTGATAGAAAATTATCATCATTTAGATAAACACACGTTGAGAGAGCAGTTATTAAGCTTAGCAAATAATGAAGGATTGTCTCGACCAGGGTCTCCGGTTTCAATTACAAGTTGATAAAGGTGGAAGTAGATCATGCCAAAAAAAGTCCTATTTTGCGCCACCGTCGATTACCACTTTCAATTGTTTCACTTACCATACTTAAAGTGGTTCAAGGAACAAGGATGGGAGGTTCATGTCGCAGCTAATGGAAACATGACCCTACCTTACGTCGATGTGAAATACGAGATCCCGATTCAACGATCTCCACTCGCACAGAAGAACATAGAGGCGTACAAAATCTTAAAACATCTAATAGATAAAAACCAGTATCAGATTGTTCACTGCCATACACCAATGGGAGGAACGCTTGCACGCCTTGCAGCACGGTCTGCCAGAAAAAGAGGAACCAAAGTAATCTATACCGCTCACGGATTCCATTTTTGCAAAGGTGCTCCTTTAGCTAATTGGTTATTGTATTATCCCATTGAATGGAAGCTCGCTTCCTATACGGATTGTTTGATTACCATTAATCAGGAAGATTATCAGTTGGCGCAGAAGAGATTTAAAACGAAACATATCGAGCATGTTCATGGTGTAGGAGTAGATACGGATGAATTCAAGCCGTTATCTCGTGTGGAGAAGATGAAAGCCAGGAAGTCATTCGGTTATAAGCCGGATGACTTTTTATTGTTTTATGCGGCAGAGTTTAATAAGAATAAAAATCAAAAGCTGCTTATTCAAGCTCTAGCCTTATTGAAAAAAGAAGTTCCCAAAGCACGGTTATTGCTGGCTGGTGAGGGTTGTACATGGGCTGAGTGCAAGCAACTCGCAAAAAAACTGGGAGTAGAAAATATGGTGGATTTCCTAGGATACAGAAATGATATCAAAGAAATAGTGTCGATATGTGACGCAGTAGCGGCCTCAAGCTTAAGAGAGGGACTTCCGGTTAATATTATGGAAGCTATGGCCTGTTCTACCCCGGTAGTCGCCATCGACAATCGAGGACACCGCGAATTAGTGAGGGATAATGTGAATGGGTGGGTTCTTCCAAAAAATGAGGTTATAGAGTTTTCTGAAAAGTTGAAGTTGATCGCACAGATTGAAGATGTGAAGGAAAAACTCGGTGCAAATGGACGGAATATGATCTTGAACAAATACAGTACAAATAGGGTGATTAAACAAAACAGCCGGATTTATCAGACCTATATGGACGGAGGTGAACGGAAGCTATGGGCGGTCCGTTAAGAGTCTTGCATGTTGTGGTGAATATGAATCGAGGCGGAGCAGAAACTTTGATTATGAATCTATACCGCAACATAGACAGGTCGAAAGTTCAATTCGATTTCCTTACATGTAAAAAAGGCGTGTTCGATAAAGAAATTGAAGAAATGGGTGGGAAAATACATCGAATTCCTTACGTAACAGACGTCGGGCATAGTAAATATATCAAATCTTTACAAAAGTTCTTTCAGGAAAACCAGAACTATCGAATTGTTCATTCTCACATGGATAAAATGAGTGGGTTTGTCCTGAAAGCTGCAAAACATGAGGATATTCCAGTGAGGATCGCGCATAGTCACAATACAAGCAGTGAAGGAGGAGCGGGTGCCAAACTTTATAAATGGTATGCGGGTAAACAAGTCTCATCGGCTGCTACAGAAATGTATGCCTGTTCAAATTCAGCTGCGTACTGGCTTTTCAAGAAAAAGGCGGCATCAGCACACATCTTAAAAAACGGCATTGAACAAAAAAAATTTTCTTTTACTACTTCGGTAAGAGAAAAGGTGCGCTCATCTTTGCTTATTGGTAAAGATACATTAGTGCTTGGTCATGTTGGAAGGTTTTCACTTCAAAAAAACCACATGTTCCTTCTAGAAGTGTTTACAGAATATCGAAAGAAAAATCCCCATTCGAAATTAATGCTGGTGGGAGAGGGGGATTTAAAAGAAAAGGTTTCAGAGAAGGTGAAAGAGTTAGGGATTGAAAAAGATGTTCTTATGCTGGGAGTTCGTTCTGACATAAATGAGTTACTTCAAGCAATGGACGTATTTTTATTCCCCTCTTTCCATGAAGGGTTGCCAGTAACATTAATCGAAGCTCAAGGAGCTGGAATCCCATGTCTTATATCAGATAGGATCTCTGAAGAAGTCGATATGGGGATAAACTTAATACAACAATTGCCTATAAGTCCAACCAGATTACCTAGCTGGTTGGATGAAATTGATCGAATATCTAATGGACAACGTAAACCCATTCCCTCTGATTCTTTTAATGAAAAAGGATATAACATTAACCATACCGCAGCAAATATTCAAAGGGAGTATTTGCAACTGGGGGGTGTCGGACATTGACTACTTTAACCGTGTTCACTCCCACTTATAATCGAGCCTATTGCTTGGATAAATGTTATGAGAGTTTGAAAAAGCAAACATCTCAAGATTTCGTTTGGTTGGTTATTGATGATGGTTCTACGGATGATACGGAAGAGTTAGTGAAAAGCTGGATAGAGGAAGAGTTTATAACCATTCACTATTGCAGGCAAGAAAACCAGGGGATGCATGGTGCCCATAATACAGCTTATCAGTTAATTGAAACAGAATTAAATGTCTGTATTGACTCAGATGACTATATGCCGGAAGATGCCGTCGAAAAGATTACCACTTTCTGGAAGGAATATGGAAGTCCGTCAGTGGGAGGAATCATCGGCCTCGATGCGTATACGGATCAAAGCATTATTGGTACAAAGTTTCCTATACACATCAAGCGTTCAACGCTTTTTGATCTTTACCATAAACATGGTGTACAGGGTGATAAGAAACTAGTCTATCGAACAGAACTAACGAAAAAGTATCCTTATCCATTGTTTGATGAAGAAAAGTATGTAGGTTTAGCCTATAAATATTTCAAGTTGGATGAACAATATGAAATGTTGTTAATGAATGAAGTATTGTGTTGTGTCGAATACCTGGAAGACGGATCATCGAGAAACATGTTAAAACAATACCGGAGAAATCCCAAGGGTTTTTCCTTTTATCGAAAAGAACTTATGAAATTATCATTCACTAGTGTTCCATTTCAATTCAGGCAGTCGATCCATTATGTATCTAGTAGTCTTCTAGAAAAAAACTGGCGGTTTCTTAGTGAATCACCGAAGAAGGGGTTAACCTGCCTAGCTATCCCTCCCGGTTTTTTATTGTATTTATATATTACGAATAAAACGAAGGATGTCATCTATTGATCGTCGTTCCTTTTGAAAGGAAATGATTATGGCTCAATTATGGATGAATCTGTCCCTGGTTTTCACCTTCGCCTTTTGTGCAAGGTTTGCTGGAGTGAATATACAAACAAAAACAATGGTGCTGCCAAAGCCGAACAAGTTTTTTGTATTGTTGGCCTTAGCCACATTGGTGATTGTATCGGGATTAAGGTCGAACATTGGGGATACGTATTTCTACAAGAGGATCTATGAAATTAACGATTTCACTTGGGAGTTTATTCAATCACAAAAAGATATTGGTTTCGGCCTTTTGCAAGCCCTACTTAAAAACATATCCAGTGATCCACAAATTATGGTTTTCACTACAGCACTTATTACGAATACACTCATTATTTTGGTCCTTTACCAATATTCCAGATTATTTGAACTGAGTTTATACGTCTATATTACAGGCGGACTGTTCATCGTATCTATGAACGGAATTCGTCAGGTTCTCGCAGCTGCTATCGCCTTTACAGCACTCCGATACATTATCAATGGAAATTTGAAAAGGTACATGATCGTTATTTTCGTTGCCTCCTTATTTCATCAAAGTGCATTAGTTTTACTACCTATTTATTTTCTTGTACGTTTCAAAGCATGGTCAAAAGCAACGGTTGCCTTATTATTATTATCCGTAGCGATTGTCATTGGATTTGACCAATTTTCAGCGGTCTTATTCAGTGCGATAGAAGATACGCAGTATGGTGAATATAAAGATTTTACTGAAGGGGGAGCGAGTTTCTTAAGAGTGGTTGTTTTTGGAGCTCCTATCGTATTGGCTTATCTTGGGAGGCATAAGTTAAGAAACATTTTCCCTAAAAGTGACTATATCGTTAATTTAACCTTGGTAGGATTGGTTTTCATGATCGTTTCTACACAAAACTGGATATTTGCGAGGTTCTCCATTTACTTTACTTTATATCAATTAATTCTTATTTCATGGGTTGTTAAGCTTTTTCGTCCGAGAGATGAAAAGCTTATTTATTTGGCTATTATCGTTTTATACTTCGGGTACTTTTATTTTGAGAATGTGATCAACTTGAATTTAGAATACCGAAGTGATTATTTAACTTGGTAATAATGTTTAGGAGGTTAGTGTATGACCGTTCTGGTTACAGGTGGTGCCGGGTATATCGGCAGTCACACATGTGTAGAATTATTGAATGCTGGTCATGAAATTGTGGTGATTGATAATTTCTCCAACAGTCATCCCGAAGCATTAGAAAGAGTAAAAGAAATTACAGGCAAGACTTTTCACACGTATCATATTGATTTATTGGACAAAGAAGGATTAGAACGTATTTTTTTAGAATATGAAATTACCTGTGTGGTTCATTTTGCCGGATTAAAAGCTGTTGGGGAATCCGTATCGGAACCTCTTTGGTACTACAGGAACAACGTCATTGGAACGATTGTCTTATGTGAAGTAATGAAGAGGAATAGCGTGAAAAACCTAGTATTCAGTTCATCTGCAACTGTATATGGGGAGCCGGAAACTGTACCTATACCTGAATGTTCTTTATTGAAAACAAATAATCCCTATGGGAGAACGAAGTATATGATAGAAGAGATTCTAAGGGACCTTCATGTTGCAGATCCGGAATGGAGCATAGCCCTGTTAAGATACTTCAATCCCATTGGAGCTCATGAAAGTGGAAAGATCGGAGAGGCGCCTCAAGGTACACCAAATAATCTGCTTCCTTATATCTCTCAAGTTGCTGTTGGTCAGTTAGATGAATTGAAGGTGTTTGGTAATGATTACAAAACACAAGATGGAACCGGGGTGCGCGACTACATCCATGTTGTTGATTTATCTATTGGTCATGTCAAGGCTTTGGAAAAGGTGAAGAATGAAAAAGGAGTTCATACCTATAATTTAGGAACAGGCCGAGGATATAGCGTTTTTGAAATGGTGGAAGCGTTTGAAAGAGCTTCCGGACAGAAAATTTCCTATACGGTTTTAGGAAGACGTCCTGGAGATGTTCCAGTGTGTTTTGCAGATACGAGAAAAGCGTCCGAAGAACTTAATTGGAGAGCAGAGAGAGGAATCAATGAAATGTGTGAAGACGCATGGAGATGGCAATGGAGTAATCCGGAGGGCTATCCTTCTCTAGAAACAGATAAACAAACTTCGTTGGAGAAAGAACCGACGAAGTTTTTTGTTCCTCAAAAACAGGAGAAGGTTCTCAATGAATAAAACGAATGAATTGACCCGATTACATGTACATCATGTTTTATTAAGTGTTTACAACAGAAGCCTTGCTTCCAAAGAACTTGACGCAATCGATATGATCCAGGGAATGAAAAGAAAACTCTCCATTACTATGTCATCCATTGATAAAAGGGGTTAATCATATGAGAAAGAGAATATTGGATTTAACTGTCTCCTTAATTATGATTATCTTTTTATCTGTTATTTTCTTAGTAGTTAGTTTAATCGTAAAAATGAAAATGGGGTCTCCTATTTTATTTAAACAACAAAGACCAGGAATGAACGGAGAGCCTTTCAAACTTTATAAATTCCGCACAATGAATAACCGGATGGATGGTCACGGGAATCTTTTTTCCGATGAAGAAAGGTTGACAGCTGTTGGTAAGTTCTTAAGAAAGTATTCACTAGATGAAATTCCACAGCTATTTAATGTAGTGAAAGGAGAAATGAGTCTCGTCGGACCAAGGCCATTGCTTTTGGAATATCTTCCTTTATACAATGCCTCACAAGCAGTTAGGAATGATGTCAAACCGGGAATTACAGGGTGGGCTCAAATCAATGGAAGAAACGCTATTACCTGGGAGGAAAAATTCAAATTGGATGCCTGGTATGTAAACAACCGAACTTTCCTGCTCGATTTGAAAATCTTATTCCTAACTTTCTCAAAAGTTTTGAAAGGGGAAGGGATCCATCAGGATAATCACGTGAGCATGGAAAAATTTAAAGGTTCACAGGATGTGATGTAAATGGATGTGCTGTTGATCGGGGACGGGGGGCACAGCAAAGTTATTCAAGAAATCATTCAATCTGAAGGGAAGCACAGGGTGATCGGATTGTTGGATGATAAATATGAAAGGGGTTCAACAAGAAAGAATGTCTTTGTAGGCCCTGTCGATTCTATATTTGAAATCATAAAGGGAAATGTGGGAATCATCTTAGCCATCGGGAATAATAAAGTTCGAAAAAAACTGGTCGAGAGATTACAAATCCACCCGAGCCAGTTCGTAACTGTTATTCATCCATCAGCCATCGTAAGCCCATCAGCCAGTATTGGGCGAGGAACTGTAGTGATGCCAAAAGTGGTCGTAAATGCAAATGCTGTTGTGAACAATCACTGCATTTTAAATACAGGATCAACGGTAGAACATGACTGCTTTGTTGATCACTTCGTACATTTGTCTCCAACGGCTACATTAACTGGTCAGGTATATATAGAAGAGGGTGTGAACATAGGGGCTGCAGCTACTGTGATCCCGGGATTAAAAATTGGGTCTTGGGCAGTTATTGGAGCTGGAGCGACCGTGATCGAGGACATATCGGCAAATCAAACGGCAGTTGGATGCCCTGCCAAGGTCATTTCAAAAGCATCAGTAATATAAAAGGATGTGTGCCAATGACTGATTCCAAAATTTATTTATCGCCCCCACACATGACGGGAAATGAACAGAAGTATATCAAAGAAGCCTTTGATTCGAACTGGATTGCCCCTATAGGGAAAAATATAGATTTATTTGAACAGGATATTGCTCATTATGTAGGAGCTAAGGGAGCCGTCGCTGTCAGTTCAGGAACAGCTGCGATTCACTTAGCTCTTTCTATATTAGGTGTAGAAAAAGGTGATACAGTATTTTGTTCAAGTTTGACGTTTGTTGCTAGTGCAAACCCTATCCTTTATCAAGGCGCTGAACCTGTATTCATTGATTCTGAACCAGACACATGGAATATGTCACCGCAAGCCTTAGAACGAGCATTACTAGAAGCAAAAAGAGAAGGCCAGTTACCAAAGGCGATTATCGTCGTCCACCTTTATGGGCAATCTGCAAAAATGGATGAGATTATGTGCTTGAGTGAGGCCCACGGCGTTCCAGTAATCGAAGATGCTGCAGAAAGTTTGGGTTCTACTTATAAGAGGCGAATGACTGGGACGATCGGAAAATATGGCGTTTATTCTTTCAATGGGAACAAGATTATAACCACATCCGGTGGTGGCGCCTTAGTGTCAGATGACTTGGAAGCACTGGAGCGCGTAAGGTATTTGGCTACACAAGCCCGTGACCCCGCACTTCATTATCAACATAGTCAAGTTGGATTCAATTATAGAATGAGTAATGTCCTTGCCGGCATCGGTCGAGCTCAAATGGAGGTCATCGCAGACCGTGTGAAAACAAGGAGGGAAATTTTCAATAAGTATTATGAACAACTATCCTTTCTCCCTGGTCTCAATTTTCTGCCGGAATTTATTGAGACCGAGAGTAACCGTTGGCTGACTGCTCTTACCATCAATGAAAAAGAAACTGGAATTAGAAGTTTAGACATAGCTCATGAAATGGTTAAACACAATATAGAGATTCGTCCAGTTTGGAAACCTTTACACTTACAGCCTTTATTCAGGGACAAGAAATTCTATTCGCATCAAGAAGGAAACAGTGTTTCCGATAATCTATACGCCCAAGGGATTTGTTTACCATCCGGTTCCAGTCTTACTTCTGATGATCAGAGGAAAGTCATAGATTTCTTAACAAGTTTGGTCGAGCGTGCTGGGGTTAAAGAAGGAATTGTATGATTCTAAATGAAAAGGGATTTTTATAATGATTGGGAAAAATATAGTGGAAATTAGAAAAAGGAAGAACCTTTCGTTATCTGAATTAGCTGAACGAGCTTGTATATCCAAGTCTTATTTAAGCAATATTGAGAGGGAAATTAATCAAAATCCTTCTATATTAATGCTCCGGAAAATATCCATTGCATTAAACGTCAATCTCGAAGAAGTCCTTAATTCTGGAGAATACAGCAGATGTTCTTCCTTTCCAATAGAGAAAGAATGGATTGAGTTCGTTCATGATTTGCAATCTTCCGGCATGAAAAAAGAACAAATCCATGAGTATAAAATGATCATGGAATTCATCCGTTGGCAGAATGTACAGAAAACAGACAGAGAGTGGAAGGAGGGATAATTGAATGACCGAACCTATACGCATTCTCCAAGTGGTGGGAGGGATGAACCGTGCGGGAACTGAGACCATGCTGATGAACTTGTATAGAAACATAGATCGGAAAAGAGTTCAATTTGATTTTATATCTTATAGTCCGGAAGAGGCGCATTATGACGAAGAAATCAGACGTCTCGGCGGCAGAGTAATCCACCTTTCACATACTTATTCCATCAAAGAGCTATACCAAGTCATCAAAAAGAATGGCCCATATCAAGCCATCCACTCTCATACCCTTTTCCATTGTGGCATTGCCAATCTTACAGCCTGGTTGGCGGGTATCAAAACGAGAATTTCTCACGCTCATACCACTTTGGACAAAAGTGACACGCTGCTGAGGAAAATGTACCTTTCCTGCATGAGGGGAGCGGTAAAGTTATTTTCCACCCATTATCTGGCTTGCAGCGAAAAGGCTGGGCAGTATCTGTTCGGTAAAGTTGGCCTTTCAAATAAAAAATATGATTACTTTCCTAATCTCATCAACTATGAGGAATGTTGGAACGTGCAAGATATTGAAATAAGAGCATTAAAAAGAGAATTAGATATTGAAAACAAAACTGTAATTGGACATATTGGTAGATTCATGGATGCCAAAAACCACCGGTTCCTTTTACAAGTGATGAAGCTCCTAGTGAAAAAGGATAAGAACATCCAACTGTTGTTAGTGGGGGACGGAAATCTAAGAAAAGAAATAGAAGAGAAAGCTGAAGAGTATCATTTACAAGATCATATCCGATTCTTAGGAGTCCGACAAGACATCCCTACCCTTCTCCAATGTATGGATGTTTTTGTTTTTCCATCTACTTATGAAGGTTTAGGATTAGTCTTACTCGAAGCCCAAGCGGCTGGACTTCCATGTGTTGTATCGGAAGCCATTCAGCCGGAAGCTGATTTAAATCTTAATTTGATGTGGAATTTAGAATTATCTCAAGGACCTGATGTATGGGCTGAAAATGTTCTGAATTTAGTCGGACAGAAGGAAAGGGATAAAGAGAGAGTTAAGGATCGATTTCAAAATCACGAATATAGTATTCCGCAAGCTGTTCAAAAAGTGATGGAGATTTACAAACAGACAGGTGGGAAAGTGTATGAAAGACGTATTGATCGCTTCGTATGATATGGAAGTTGGAGGGGTTGAAAGAAGTTTAATCAGCCTTTTAAATAACTTCGATTATGAACAATATAAAGTGGATCTCATGCTCTATAGTCATACAGGAGACTTCATGGATTTACTTCCCACTTCTCCACGTTTGGTAGGTGAAATGAAGCCATATAAAACCTTTCGGATGTCCATACTTCAAACGATGAAGAGTGGACAGTTTCTGATTGGCTTAATGAGACTTCTGGCCAAGTACAGGGCAAGCAGGCACCGTTCAGAAGAAAACGGATATAAACAAATGCAATATATATGGAAGTTATTGATTCCGTATCTACCAAAATTCGAAAAGACCTATGATGTAGCCATCAGCTATTTGTGGCCACATTACTTTGTGGCTGAAAAGGTGAACGCAAAAACGAAAATCGCCTGGATTCACACCGATTTTTCTACAGTTGATACGGATGAAAAGTTGGATATTGAAATGTGGAATCACTTTGATCATATTGTTGCCGTCTCTGAAGATTGTAAAAAGACTTTTATCAAGAAATACCCATCGCTGTCTACAAAGGTAGTGGTGATCGAGAATATAGCTTCCCCGGATCTTGTAAGAGAATTGGCGGAAGAACGCACGGAAAATCCACTAGAAGCGGACAAGCGATTTAAATTAGTTACAGTTTCCAGGCTTTCCCATGCCAAAGGAATCGATCAAGCGATTGTTGCATTAAAGCTCTTAAAGGAACGTGGTTACAAAGACATCGTCTGGTATGTGGTTGGTTATGGTGGAGATGAAGAATATATGAGAAGGCTGATCAAAGAACATGAGTTAGCTGAGGATTTTATTCTTTTAGGGAAGAAAGTAAACCCTTACCCTTTTATCAAAGCAGCCGACCTATATGTACAGCCATCCCGATATGAAGGAAAGGCCGTGACGGTAACGGAAGCGCAGATTCTAAGCAAACCAGTGCTCATTACGAAATATCCAACGTCGGGAAGCCAAGTGGAAAATCGGGTGGACGGCATCATTTGTGAGAAGTCTTCGGAAGGTATTGCCGACGGAATCGAAAAGTTGTATTTACATCCATCGACCAGAAATCAATTATCATCCCATTGTGAGAAAAAGAATTTTAGCAACCATGAAGAACTGAATAAATTATATGAATTGGTATAGAAGGGAGGGAGTCATTTGGACGCAGAAAAAGTGAGTATCGTTGTCCCGATTTACAAGGTGGAAAAATATATCCATCGCTGTATCAACAGTATCCTGAATCAAACCTATAAAAATATTGAAGTTATTTTAGTAGATGATGGATCTCCGGATCAATGCGGGGATATCGCTGATCAATATGCGAACCGCGATTCGAGGGTGAAAACTTACCATAAATCAAATGGGGGTTTATCAGATGCTAGAAACTATGGGATGAATCATGTGACCGGCCACTATACGATGTTCGTAGACAGTGATGATTGGTTAGAAGTGGATGCCATTGAAAGAATGATTAACCACAGTCAGAGTTTCAATGCGGATGTTGTACAATCTGCCTTCTACTATGCGCATGATTCTTACCTTTTGTTTGATCAAAGGTACTATGCTAAAAGTGGGGATCTCCTCCTATTGGATAACGAAACGCTGATGAAAGAGCTGCTAAAAAATGAAACCGTAAAGAACTTTGCGTGGGGAAAGCTTTATAAAACAACACTGATCAAAGATATTCCATTTAAAAAAGGAGTATTGTTTGAAGATGTATATTGGGCCTACCAAGTCATGCATAGAGTGAAGATGTTCATTCACATCCAGGCTCCTCTTTATCATTATTTACAGAGAGAAGACAGCATTGTTGCGGCGTACACAGAAAGAAATCTGGATATTTTAGAAGGATTGAAAGAAAGACATGCATTCATAGAAAAGTATTATAAATCACTAACAGCAGACTCATACAGAGTGTTACTAGAAACCTCTCTTATTCATTACAACCTTCTGACCTTGAATAAAAGGGTTGATCGAAAAGGCAAACACCGTCGTAAAATTCAGCACACAATCAATATAAAATTTGAAAAATATAATGAGGCTACAGAAAATGAAGCGGAGCTGAATCGTCAGCTGCGTCTTTTTTATATTCATCCATATTTGAACATCTTCTATTTAGGGGGGAAGAAAATAGGTGGAAAATTAACATTCCGTTCACGAACGAATGGTTTAGAAAAAATTAAGGTGCTAAATAAAAATGGAGGGCAGCTTGTATGAAAAAAATATTATCGCTCATCATCACCCATTTATTCAACTGTCTTCCTATAAAAAAGAACAAAGTATTCATGTTCAGCTATTACGGAAGCCAATATGGGTGTAATCCAAAATATTTAACTCAGTACATGTTAAAGCATAAACCCGACCAATTCGAGATTGTTTGGGCATTCAATGACCCAAACACGCGCCTGATTGATGATCGAATTCGAAAAGTGAAAATTATGTCGCTAAGGTACTTTTATGAATTGTGCACTTCAAAAGTCATCATAACCAATTTCAGGAGCACAGATTTATTTGTAAAAAGAAAGAATCAAATCTATATCCAAACCTGGCATAGCTCGCTCCGTTTGAAACAAATAGAGAAAGACGCAGAACATGCATTGCCTGCTCATTATATTGATATGGCTAAGAAAGACTCCAAAAAGTGTGATCTTTTACTCTCAGGGAGTGCCTACAGCACACAAATATTCAGGCGGTCTTTTTGGTATAAAGGAGAAATTTTAGAGAAAGGGACACCCCGGAATGATCTTTTATATCAAGGTGATGTAACCAACAAAATCAAAAAGAAGTTGAACATTGAATCAAAAAAGAAAATCGTACTGTATGCGCCAACCTTCAGAAAAAATAACGACATGTCTGTTTATGATCTAGATTATGCAAAATTGAAAGAAAGCCTTACCAATCGGTTTGGTGACGAATGGATCGTTCTAGTGAAACTCCATCCTCACCTCATATCCTTAATTGATAGAATCCAAGGCGAACACATTGTTGATGTTACAAAGTATGATGATATCCAAGAACTGCTTCATATATCAGACGTATTGATTACAGATTACTCGTCATTGATGTTTGATTTCTCTATTACAAAACGCCCGTGCTTTTTATATGTTCCTGATTTAGATAATTACCAAAAACAAGATAGAAAGCTTTACTTCGCTGTCAACCAGCTGCCTTTCCTTCCAGCTCTTTCAAATGAGGAACTAGAAGGGGTGATAAGTAACTTTTCATTAAGTCATTACCAAAGAAATCTAAATTTGTTTTTACATCAAATCGGCACCTTTGAAAACGGTAGAGCGTCAGAAGAAGTAGTGAATTATATAACGGACTCTTGCTTTGGCAATAAGAGGAGTGAGTTAGATGAAGCAATATAAAATTGGATATACTACAGGGGTTTTCGATCTCTTTCACGTAGGTCACCTGAATATCTTAAAACGAGCAAAAGAGCAATGTGACTATCTAATCGCCGGTGTTAGCACAGATGATTTAGTTAAGAAATATAAAAACAAAACGCCGGTCATTCCATATGAAGATCGGAGAGAAATTGTCGAAGGGATTAAGTACGTAGATCAAGTTGTCCCACAGGTTGATAGAGATAAATATAGAGCATGGGAACGCCTTAATTTTGATGTCATGTTTGTAGGAGATGATTGGAAAGGTGATCCTTTGTTTTTTAAGTTAGAGCAAGACTTTTCAGAAGTTGGAGTAGAAATCGTGTATTTTCCTTATACGAAAGGGGTATCTTCTACCTCGGTGAAAGAGAAAATGAACGTTTAAGGTATAGGTATGTGACCTGTAAAAAGTGTCATTATACCAGTATATAATTTCAATTCTCATAGGCATTACAGTGTCGGTATGAAATAATTAATTTCAAAAAAGAAAATATTACTTCAAGAATGCTTTGTGTATATTACCTTACGATTATTGGACCAAGACACCTCATGCTATATATCACATGAAGTAAATGAATATAAAAGTAAAGGATGTAAATCATTTTGAGATTATCCCTCTTATTAAATAATAATGTGAGGCGGATTCATTAATTTATAGGATTAAAATTATTTTTTAATTGTGAATAGGAAGAGGAGGCAGGGTTAATGAAGAAGAAATTGTTATTCGTAATTGATTCATTAGATATCGGAGGGGCAGAGAAAAGCTTGATTTCATTGCTGAATCTACTTGATTATCAAAAGTTTTCGGTAAATATGATGTTATTTTCACATGGAAAGCTTCTAGAGCAGTTCTTACCAAAGGAAGTAAATGTTTTACCTCAATTAAAATTCACTCAGTATTCTAATGAAAAGCTTAACAATGCTGTTATATATTCATTTAAAAGTAAAAATTCGGCTTTGCTATTATCTAGAATAAAATATTCCACAAAAATCAGGTTAAAAAAATACAACAACCCAGAAAAAGCACGGATTTATTGGGAAACTACATCAATGGTGTTAGAAAACAATAATAAGTTTTATGATGTCGCTATAAGTTATGCTCAAGGAGTACCAACTTTTTATGTGGCAGAAAAAGTAAAAGCAAGACGTAAAGTTGCTTGGGTGAATGCTAATTACAGGTTAAATAGAAAAAACAAAAAATATCAAACTAAATTTTATGAAAGGATAGATGAAATTATTGCTGTTTCAGAAAACGCTAGGGATGTACTTGCTGAAACATTTCCAGAATTCGAGAAAAAAATGAAGGTAATATACGATATAAATAATGCAAGTTTAATCCAAAGCATGGCTCAGAAAGGATCGGGGTTTGGAGAAACATCGAGAGATTTGAGGATACTTACTATAGGGAGGCTATCCTATCAGAAGGGGTATGACATTGCGTTACAGGCTTGTGAAAAATTAATGAAACAAGGGGTGAATTTTAAGTGGTATGTTTTAGGGAAAGGACCTTTATTAAAGTTTGTAGAAAGAGAAATTATTAAAAGAGGCTTAGCGAATCACTTTATATTACTAGGTGTTAAATCGAATCCATATCCATATATAAAAAATTCGGATATATACGTCCAGACCTCAAGGTTTGAAGGTTTTGGGTTAGCCATTGCAGAAGCAAGGATGTTAAATATCCCTGTTGTTACAACTAGATTTGATGCCGTGTATAATCAAATGATCCATGAAAGAAATGGTTTGGTTGTGGATATGGATGGGCATAGCATTTTTGAAGGTATAATGAAACTTGTAAATAACCCTTCACTCAAAGAACAAATAGTAAAGAACTTAAAAGAAGAAAAGAAAGGGAATACGGAAGAGTTAGAGAAGTTTTATGAACTAATAAGTTGACTGTGAGGGATAAGAAATGAAAAAGAAAGTCCTCTTTATGATCATTAATATGAACATCGGTGGAACAGAAAAATCCCTGCTAAATAGAATAGCAGAGATGCCAAAGGAAAAGTACGAAATCACTGTTTTAATGTTAGAGAAGAAGGGTGCTTTTCTGAAATATATCCCAAGTCACGTTCATATTGACTATCTTGATGATTATCCAAGTATAAAACCTTTGATTGATAATCCTCCTTTACATGTAATTAAACAATTTATTATAAAAAAACAGTTATTAAAAGCATATAATTTCCTGAAATTGTACGTTAGATCTAAATTTGAAAAAAATAATAGTTTAATAATAAAGTACTTATTGAAAGACATAAAAAACTATAGAGATAAATATGATCAAGCAATAGCTTATGCAGGTCCAATGGACCTCATAAGCTATTTTATTCTGAATAGAGTTAGAGCTATTGAAAAAATTCAATGGATTCATTTTGATGTGACTAAGATCGGATTCAATAAAGCAAATGCTGAGAATCTATATATGAATTTCGATAAAGTTCATGTTGTTTCAAAAGAAGGCAAAAGCAAACTTCTAGAATTGCTTCCAAGTTTGGAAGGAAAAGTATATGCAAAACCTAACCAAATATCAAATACCATGATCGAACAAATGGCAGTTAAAGGAGGTGGGTTTAATGATAATTATAGTGGAATCAGATTACTCACTGTCGGACGTTTAAGTTATGAAAAAGGACACGATTTAATAATAAAGGTAGCTACGGAACTAAAGCAGAAGGGTTTAAGTTTTAAGTGGTATTGCATTGGTGAGGGAAAGGAAAGAGAACGGTATGAAAAGCTTATAAAAGAAAGTGAACTTCAGAATGACTTAATTTTATTAGGTTCAACTTCAAATCCTTATCCATATATGAAAGAGTGTGATCTATATGTTCAACCATCTAGACATGAAGGTTATTGTTTAACTCTAGCTGAAGCAAAAGTTTTTAACAAACCCATCGTTAGTACTAATTTTACAGGAGCTTACGAGCAGTTAAGCAATAGGAAAGAGGCCAGAATTGTAAATTTTGATGAACATGATATGAGTGAGAATATAATTACTTTGCTTAAAATTATTGAGAGAAAAGAGGGAGTATCATGAAAAAGGGGGATGAAAGAAAAAAAATACTTATCATGTTAAGTAGCATGAATATAGGTGGAGTAGAGAAATCTTTACTTTCTTTTTTGCAATCTCTATCAAAAAAAGATTATAACATTACTGTCCTATTACTTGAAAAGAAAGGAGAGCTTCTGAACTATATACCAAAATGGGTGAACGTTAAGGAAGCGAAATGGTACCCGGATTTGGCACCAATAATAATGCAATCGCCGCAAGCAACAGTTCATGGATTCTTAAAAGATAAAAAAATTCATAAAATACCTTCTTTTATTTTAGCTTACCTATTAGCAAAGAAACTTGATCAAAGGTATATATATTATAAGGAAGTGATGAGAAGAATACCAAAATGCCTTGAAAGGTATGACATTGCCATCGCATATCAAGGACCAACTGAAATCATAGATTACTATATAGCCAAAAAAGTAAAAGCAGTTGAAAAAATATCTTGGGTGCATTTTGATGTGTCAAAACACAAAGTTAATCATAACCTTTATAGTGAATTGTATAAAAAGTTTAACAGAATTTTTGTCGTATCAGAAATGGCTAAAAAACGGTTAGTAAAAAAGTTCCCAGAAATTCAATACAAATGTGAAAGAGTTTCCAATCTAATAGTGCCTAATATAATTATTGAAATGTCAAAAGAAAAAGTAGATTTTGATGAAGAATACAAAGGGATTAAAATTGTAACTGTAGGAAGGTTATCTAAAGAAAAAGGGCAAGATATAGCAATAAAAGTATTAAGTGAATTAAGGGAAAGAAACTATGATGTGAAGTGGTTCTGTATAGGAGAAGGAAAAGATCGTGCTTTTTATGAAGATCTCATAAAAAAATATAATTTGGAAGATAATTTTATTCTATTAGGCGCTAAAACGAATCCATATCCTTATGTTTATAGAGGGGATGTGTACGTACAACCTTCTAGGCATGAGGGTTTTTGCATGACCTTAGCTGAAGCTAAATGTTTAAGAAAGCCCATCATAACAACTAATTTTGCTGGGGCCCAGGAGCAAATAGAGAATGGGGAAAACGGAATAATAGTTAATGACGAAAAAGAGTTATATAGTAATCTAGTTAAGGTTATAGAGAAAAGAGAATATCGAGAGTACTTATGCAATAATCTTGCAATATCAGACACTAACTCCACTTGGGTATCAAGCAAAGTGGTATTTTGAAGGCATTTTAATATCTTATTCTATACGCTAGATAAAGGGGCGATTCATATGTCAAATTCCATAAAGAAAGTTATGGAATTAGTAGAAAGGAAAGATAAAAAGAAGTTTTTAATATTATTTTTTATGATGATACTTGCAGCTTTTTTTGAAACAATCGGAATAGGATTAATCGTTCCATTTGTTGGTATTATTACAGACCCAAATCAAATTCAGGAAAGCGTTTTCTTGTCCAATATATATGACTCATTAAATTTCAAGTCTGACCATTCATTTATTATATTTTCAGTAGGAGTACTTCTTATAGTCTTTATATTAAAAAATATTTATTTATTACTTTTCCAATATTCACAGTTAAGAGTGATATTAAATCAACAAGTGAAATTATCAAGTAATTTGTTTAAGGAATATTTAACTAAATCGTACACTTTCCATTTACAAAGAAATACAGCTGATTTACTTCGTAATGTAAATGAGGAAGTATCCAAAATGTTTCAAGGTGTAATAATGTCAACTTTTCAATTGCTTACAGAGTTTTTAGTTATTATATGTATATTAACTTTATTGCTTATTACCTCTCCTGTTGCAACAATCACAGCTTTTATTTTATTAGGTGGAAGTGTTTATATTTTCTTCAAATTTTTCAAGAAAAAAATATCACAATTAGGAAAAGAACAGCAAGATGTGAGTGGTTCAATGATTAAATGGGTAAACCAAGGGTTAGGAGCTAGTAAAGTAGTGAAAGTATCAGGGAGAGAGAGCTTTTTCATAAACGCGTATAAAGGGAAAAGCCAAATTAAAGCAAATAATAGTAGATATATAAAAATGTTGGAGCAAGTTCCTCGTTTGTTTATTGAAACTTTATTAGTCTCAGTAGTTTTAATGACAATGGTTATTATTTTAATTCAAGGTAAAAACACTTCTGAGCTTATTGCTACAATGGCTTTATTCGCTATGGCTGCCTTTAGATTAATGCCTTCAATCACACGAGTAGTAGCTATGCTTACTTCAATAAAATATAATCAACCTGCTCTTGACGTAGTTTATAATGATTTAATATTAAACAAGGGATCAGAAGTTGCTCTAAATCCGCCAAATAAAACGGGAAATGTTAATGCGGATGATAAAATATTTAATGATTCTATAAGTATGAAGAGTGTTTGGTATAAATATCCTGGACAAGATGTTTATTCTATTAAAGACGTGTCACTAGATATACCAATAGGTAAATCTGTAGCATTTATAGGGGCATCTGGTGCAGGAAAGACAACTGTAGTTGATATTATTCTGGGATTATATGAACCTGAAGAAGGAAAGGTGACAGTTGATGGAAAACAACTATCTTATCAAAAAGATCTGTGGCAGAAAAAAATAGGCTATATACCTCAATCTATATACTTGTCTGATGACTCAATAAAAGCTAATGTTGCATTTGGTATTCAGGAAGAAGAGATTTCTAACGATGACGTATGGAGGGCATTAGAACAGGCGCAGTTAAAAGATTTTGTGAAAGGCTTGCCTGAAAAACTTGATACTAAAATTGGAGAAAATGGAGTAAGGCTATCTGGTGGCCAGAGACAACGAATTGGTATAGCTAGAGCTTTGTACACTAACCCGGAGATTTTGTTTATGGATGAAGCAACTTCTGCATTAGACAATGAAACAGAGAAGGAAATCATGGCAGCTATAGACGGGTTAAAAGGTGAGAAAACCCTTATTATTATTGCTCATAGACTTAGTACTATAGAAAATTGCGATGTCGTATATAAAATGAGTAAAGGTAAGCTTATAGACATAGAGAATAAGACACTGAAAAAATCAATTATGTGAAAAGAGGTTAATTCCAATGGGAGTTAACCTTTTCGCGTTAATTTACAATATTTGGATATAATGAATAATTTAATGGAGAATAAAGGAATAAGTTGTCTGTACGATTACTAATTCTTTTGCTTCCATAAACCCCATATACATAATATTGTTCATTTTATAAATCAAGGTATATAGGAGGGAGTTAATGACAAAAAAAATAAATGTTGATGCGAAAGTTAAAAATGGGGGGCGGAATTTTTCAGAGGAATGTCAAGATATTTCTGCATTAACTTGGGTTGATGGTTCTGAAGCTGTCGAAATAGAAGACTCATTACCTCCAAATGAAGTCTCTAACTTTTCTGCTCTAAACGTTCAACAAGAAAGCTTGATTCTCAACTGGATAGCGAGTACTTCAAGTGATGTAAAACA
The DNA here is from genome assembly GCF_056158545.1 of Halobacillus sp. ABR2_026. Taxonomy (NCBI): domain Bacteria; kingdom Bacillati; phylum Bacillota; class Bacilli; order Caryophanales; family Bacillaceae; genus Halobacillus; species Halobacillus sp. ABR2_026. The sequence goes on along the minus strand of NZ_JBSWTM010000001.1, from coordinate 3,141,429 downwards.
ATACAATATTTACTTAGAAGGGAGTTTGATTGGAAATACCTCAGAAACAGAATTTTATGTGTCATCACTTAATGCTGGAACACAATATACATTCACTATAAAATCAGTCGATATTAACAATAATGAATCTTCAGGTGTAAGTTTAACAATTACTACCGAGAATGTTAAATATTTTCTCCGGATGTCGGGCGAACAAAGTCGGTTATCAGCTCCTACTTCTTTGCCTAAATATAATAAAGTAGATTTAAACGTATTAATTGCTCGGAAAGATAATGGAGATATGTTTTACGCAGGGGGGGTCAATACATTCTTGGCGATGTCTGGAGGAAGAATGAATATTAATAAAGTGGAAATAAACGGAGTAGAAGTTATGGGGAATTTTGGACATGAGGTTCCAATAGGAGTAGAGTGTCGGGTTACTATTTATCTTACTTCTTCGAGAGATAAAATCCTTTCAATATTTGGATCAAATAACTCTAATGCTGTTCCTGGAAATATATACAAGGTATCTGTTTATTATGATGAGAATGTAATTGCTTATTATGATACATCAACTGGAAGTGTTCTGGATCAATCTGGAAATGGATATGACGCCAATATCGTAGGAGATCATCAGTTTATTGAAGCTGATTAATTAAGGGGTGTATAAATGTTAGGGAAAATAAAAAGATTAAAAGACAATTGTGAAAATAAATTCATATATCCTTTAACAGTGTCAAAAGCTGTATATGTAAATGAAGAGCAAAATTTACAAAGTAAGCTTTTTGAGTTAGATAGAAAAATAAATGAAATATCGCTTGAAGACATTATTGATATTGATTTTGGAGCAGTCAAGGATAGGAGTACTTTTTCTTTTGAAGGTGGAGCACTGAAAGTTGTCCCCGATATAACGAATAGTTATTTTTTTGACTTGTCAAAATGGGAAGTTTCAAATACTGGGGAGGACGCTCAAAATACTTCGTCAAAGATAAATGAAGCACTTCAATGGGCAAGTGGAAATGGGTATGATGAATTTGTCTTACCAAATGGAACTTATCTTATTGATGAAAACAATCCTATTATTGTCCCAAGTCGAATGACGTTAAATCTAGGTGGAGCTAGATTGCGAATTAGAGATAACAGCTTGGAAAGGTACACGATAATTACAATTCCGAATAAATCGGAATATATTAGAATTACGAATGGTGAATTAGAGGGAGACCGCTATAACCATGATTATGATACAGTACCAGGTACTCATGAGTGGGGGATGGGGATATCTGTAATGCATCATAGTCGATTTATTCATATCGATTATATCCATGCGTTTAATTTTACTGGTGATTGTATTTATACTGAAGCAATACCAAATTTCATTGATATGAGAGCATTCGATCGTTGGGAACAAGGAAGTATAAGCACTGGGGATGGATCTTTAATAACGGATAGCTCTCGGATTAGAAGTGAGGATTTTATATCTATCCCCGAGCGTGCGCGTGATGAATATGGTTTCTTTAATGTCTGCGGAAATAGTTTTGGAGATTATGGAAGGGATATTGAAAGCGAAACTTTTGACATCTTTTTTTATGATAACAACAATGATTTTTTAAGTGTTGTTCAGACAGTAAAGGTTTTTGATGATATTGAAGTACCAGAGGGAGCCTATAAATTTAAACTTTCTTATTACCAATCGAATCTTCCTTTGGATGAAGAAGGTACTGCTTTAAGTTTATGTATATCCCTATGTCCACGCCACGTATATATTGAGAAATGCGATCTCCATCATTCTAGAAGGTGTGGATTAGTACCGACAGGCAAGCATATTTACGTTCGGGATAATAAAATTCATCACATAAGAGGGACATCTCCTGGATGTGCTATAGATGTAGAGGATGGTTATGGATTAAATCAAAACATCAGAATATATGACAATCATCTCTACGATACAAGGGTTGGAGTAGCTTTCGTAAGTACCCAGTATGTACACTTTGTAGGCAATTACATGGAAAGATTGGGACCTAGCACCGTGTGGGGGGAGTGTAGGCAAGTCCATATTAACCAAAATATTGTCAGGTCATCTACATGGGATTTACAAGGGGAGACCTTGTTTCATGGAAATACATTATATCATTCCTCTGTAAGTTCAAGGAATAAGTCTATGCACATTATTAATGATAATTTTTTTTACAATAGTTCATTGAGTGTTAATAAATCTTTGCGCTTTACTTCTTTGGTGAGTGATAATTATTTTTGTAGAGACGCAGTGAATACTGATATTTCCAATAACAAAAGCGAGTTTGATACATTTGGTCAACCTCAAATCATTCAAAATAATCATTTTGATAAAGTGAGAATATACAATTTCTCTGATGTGAATGATTGGTTATTTTCGAATAACTACTTTAAATTAATTACAGGGTCGGTCGCTATTACATTGGCTCCGGGTACTTATAAAAATTGCATATTTGATTGTTCTAATCTAACTACCCCCATACAGTTTCGTGTTAATAGCAGTGGTTATAAATATGAGTATATTGATTGTGATTTTAAGGATGTTGATTTCTTTGCAAGTTATAATCAGCCCATGGAATTATTAAGGTTTGATCGGTGTGATATAAAGAGCACAAAGAACAGATTTTTCTATTTTAGAGATATGAATGGTGTCATTGAAGTTACAAATAATCGATTTATTATGGACTCAGCTACTGGAGGTACAGTACTATCTTTGCTCGCTTCCTCATTTACCTCTTGTGAAAAAATATTAGTAACAGGAAATACTTTTGACTCTAATGGTGCTCCAATGGAAGCAATGACTCTTTCCCAATTTCCTATCCAAACATTCAGATTTACCGATAATACACTTGAAAACACAATTTTGAACCCATCAAATGTTAACTTAACCGTTTATGAAAACATTATAGATGGGGTGAAGGATCCATACTATATTTTCAATATGAAACCAACCAGTGGGTACTTTAAATACAGGCAAAAGGTGGAGAAAGAAGTAATCCAACCTGGTGATTACCTTGGATGGATTTGCATAAAAGAAGGAACGGCAAACAATACGAATTGGCGGCCATCGACTGTATATAAGGTTGGTGACAGAGTGAATGTAAATGAAAAAGTTTATGAAGCTCTAAGTGGTGGGACTACATCTTCTGTTGCACCGAACCATTCATCTGGTAATATGTCGGATGGGGGTGTAACGTGGTCTTTTATTAGTGACTTAGCGGTATTCAAACAATATGGAAAAATAGAAGAATAATTGTAGTTAAACAAGCAAAGAAGGGCACCGGAAAGTACCGGTACCCTTCTTTGCTTGTTTTAACTCAAGGGGCGTTTTTTGAAATAATTGCTAGAATTATAGAGATTAATATTGCGTTCTTTATAGAAGTGTAGTATGTTCTTTATATAGAATATTCCTATCCTATAAATATATCTGTGTTTTTTATTTTTAGCTATGCGTTCTTAATAAAGAAAAAGAATTCATTCAGGAAATGAATATAAAAGAGGGATCCCATGAGTGCAATCGTAGGTATTATTGATATGAAAAATGAACAATCCATATTGACGGAACACATGAATGGGATGATGGAGTCATTAAGAAAGTACCCTTCTGATGACAGGCATACTTGGAAAAATCGTAATGTGTTCTTAGGATGTCATTCACAGTGGATTACTCCAGAATCGGTTGGTGAAAAATTACCTTATTACGATCAAGATCGAAAGTTGGCTATTACTTCAGACGCTATTATAGATAACAGAATGGAACTCCTTGAAATGTTACGAGTATCTAAGGTTCTAAAAGATAATATGCCAGATAGCAAAATTATTCTCTTGGCTTATGAGAAATGGGGAGAGGATTGTCCGAGGTATCTAATAGGAGATTTCGCATTTATGATTTGGGACGAAAGAAATCAAAAGTTGTTTGGAGCAAGAGATTTCTCTGGAATGAGAACAATTTACTACCATCATAGAGCGAACATATTTGCTTTTAGTACAACCATTCATGCGTTGTTGTCACTCCCATATATCAATAGGGATATAAACGATTATTGGGTAGCTGAATATTTAGCTATACCAGGAGTTCATGAGTCAACAGATTACTATAACACGGTTTATAAGCATGTATTTCAGATACCTCCCTCTCATTCAATAGTAGTTAAAGAGGGAGAGGTGAAATTTTCAAAGTATTGCGATATAACAAATACTGAAAAAAAAATATATAAGTCTGACACAGATTATATAGGTGAATTTCAATCGTTATTCCATAGGGCTGTAAAAGATCGCCTAAGAGTTAAATCTAAAGTAGGGGCTCAGCTAAGTGGAGGTCTTGATTCCGGATCAGTGTGTAGTTTTGCAGCAAATACTTTAAGAGAACAAAATATGCATTTAGAAACTTTTAGTTATATACCTGTTCAAGGATTCGAAGATTGGACGCCAAAAAGTAGAGTGGCTAATGAAAAACCTCTTATAAAATCTACAGCAAACTTTGTAGGTAATATAAACGCTCATTATTATGATTTCCAAGGAAAAAGCCCTTTGAGTGAAGTGAATAAGTGGTTGGACCTTAGAGAAATGCCCTATAAATCTTTTAGTAATTCGTTTTGGACAAAAGGAATTTATGAGGAAGCCAAGAAAAATGGAGTGAACATACTATTAAAAGGGTCTCGAGGAAATTATACGATATCTCATGGGTCAGCATTGTTTGAATACAGCAATTTAATGAAAAATTTAAAGTGGATTAAATTATTCAAAGAAGTGCACATGTACAGTAAAAACACAGGTGTTGGCAGAAAGAAACTATTATCACAAATGAAGCGTAGGATTTTCAATGCAAATAAAGTGGTAGGAAGTTACCCAAGCATCATTAATCCTAATTTCGCAAATGGAATAAGAGTAAAAGAGAAGTTGTTAAATCAGGGAATAGACTTCAAATTTATTCAATATCAGGATTTAAACAAAGCTAGAATGAAACAGTTTGAACAGCTCTTCTTTTGGAATTTGAATGGTATTAATGCTACACAATTATCACTGAAGTATGGTCTCTGGGAAAGAGATCCTACCAATGATTTGAGAGTGGTAAAGTTTTGCTTGTCTTTACCTGATAAATGTTTTGTGAACGATGGTTTGGATAGGGCTCTGATTCGTAAAGCTACAAAAAATTATCTACCTGATGAGATTAGATTGAACCAGAAGGTGAGAGGAGTTCAAGGAGCTGACGTGATTTATAGGATGAAACCCGAATGGCAAGGACTAATACATGAGCTGAAGGTTTTACAAAAGGATCCTTTATTCAAAAATTATATAAATGAACAAAGCCTAGCTGAAGGAATCACTCATTTAGAAAAAGGGCCAAAAGATGAATATGTCTTCGATCCAGTATTTAAAAATATGATGAGGTGCTTAATATTGCACAGGTTTATGACTAGAACAGCTTGAAAGGAGGTGAAAATATGAAAGAAATTTGGAAAAAACCTTACTTAGAAACACTTCATTTCAATAAGACTATGGCTGGCCCTGGACTAAGATATGAAGATGAGCATCAAAATGACCCAGACGAAGAAGATGCAGACCACTACAGTTAAGAGTTTTGATAGATTAGGCCCTAACATGTAGTGTCAGGGCCTAATAACTTTCTTCAAGAGGTGAGTGGATGTCTTTATCTATACCTATAACTAAATACAAAGCGTTTGGTTTTACCCTTGAGAGTAATTTATATATACCTGAATTACCTTTAGCTGAGGACAATTTGGAAAGTCGTAGTGTAAGGGTGCAGATTAAGAAAGAAGAGGTAGACTTCCAACAGTTTCGGGAAGGGCGATGTTTTCATTATGATTCTGACTCTATAACATTTTTAATCAAGAATAAAGCACTTTTTAAAGTATCTGATGGTAGAGATATTTGTATTTTTCCGATTGAGGATAATAGTGATGATAGCCTTCCAATATTTGTTTTGGGCACATGCTTAGGAATTATACTTATGCAAAGGAGATTACTCCCCTTACACGGCAGCGCCATTTCCATCGACGGAAAAGCCTATGCCATCGTTGGGGACTCGGGAGCAGGAAAATCAACCTTGGCCTCAGCATTCCTAAAGCGCGGATATAAATTATTAAGTGATGATGTCATCCCCGTCTCATTTTCCGATGAAGGAGTTCCGAGGGTCACACCAGCGTATCCGCAACAGAAACTATGGCAGGAAAGCATGGATCACTTTGGGTTGGAATCAAGGGAGTTCGAACCAATCATTGATCGTGAAACGAAATTCAAAGTTCCAGTCGTTGATCAATTCGAAGAACGTCAGTTACCTTTAGCGGGCATCATTGAATTAACAAAAACAGATGACGAACAGATTCATATTGAACCAATACAGGATTTATATCGCTTCAGTACTTTATTCAAGCATACGTATCGGAATTTTATTATTCGACGTGCCGGGCTGATGGATTGGCATTTTAATACCTCTTCAAAGATCTTGCCCCATGTGGATATGTTTCATATGAGGAGACCAGTTTCAAAATTTACAGCTAATGAGTTAGTAGACAAGGTTCTACAGGCCATTGGTAAGGAGGAATCTGTAGTATGAGTCAATCGATAGCTTTAGTACAAATGGTTCAGCAGAAAGAAGGACATATTGTGAGTGATATGGATGGGGAGCGTGTGATGCTCAGTATTGAAAATGGGAAGTATTACAATTTAGGAGAGCTTGGCGGGGAGATATGGGATAAGATCGAAAACCTGAAACCTGTAAGTGAATTGATTGATGAGTTGCTTGAGGTCTATGAAGTGGAACGGGATGTTTGTGAAGACCAGGTTCAAGCGTTTCTTAAGCACCTTCGTGATGAGAATTTAATAGAAGTGAAGAAATAGACTTCAGAAGAACAGTCTTGGAAAGGAATTAAGCTCATGAGGAAGTTGATGACTTTTTTGACCTTGGGTAGGGAATCAAAAAGATTGTTGTTGGAGTCTTTTTTTTATTTGGGTTGGGCGAGAATCCAAAAGCGCCGTCCTTTTTCTAATTTAGCTCCTTCATTAGGGAAACATATGCAAGAAACAGGAATGGACGATGAGTGTACAGATCGTAGAACATTAGCGAAAGTTTCTCAAGCTATTCAAATCATGAGTAAATACACGTTCTGGGAGAGTCGTTGCCTTGTCCAGGCTCTTGCTGCAAAGAAGATGCTTGAAAAACGAGGGGTCGGAAATACTCTTTACTTGGGGACGGCAAAAGAAGATAACGGTGAGATGGTTGCTCATGCCTGGTTGAGAAGCGGTCCTTATATTGTCACAGGAGCGAAGGGGATGGAGAGGTTTACTATTGTCAGTACCTTTGCGTGTCCTGTAGGAGGTGAATCACATGAGCAAAGCTACAAACCTTCAATTAGCGAACGTACCTAAAGAGGTTCACTTGATTCTTCAGTTGCTAAAGTCAGATAAACAACAAGATATTGATGCACTTTCAAGAAGTTCGTTTGAGGACATCGATTGGAATTTGTTTATTAAACAATCGTTACATCACCGTGTTTACCCGTTACTCTACTCCAAAGTAAAAATGGTTGAAAGCGGACGTATACCAGAGTTTGTCGAAGAAAAACTTTGCTTTGAATATAAGCGTAATACCTTTCAAATGTTGCAATTGAGTGGAGAGATGGAACGGATGAGTCGTTTGTTTTCATCTAATGAAATTCGGTTGCTTTTTTTGAAAGGCCCCATGCTATCCCATGAACTTTATGGGGATGTTTCATTGAGGACTTCGGGTGATTTGGATGTGATGATTTCGATTGAAGATCTTCAGAAAGCTGAACATTTATTAACAAGTCACGGATATCAAAAAGATGATTACATCGAAACCGTGTTAGAAGATTGGAAGTGGAGGCATCATCATGTGACCTACTATCATCCCCGAAAGAAAGTGAAAATCGAGCTGCATTGGCGTTTGAATCCCGGTCCGTGCAAAGAGCCAGGGTTTGAACACTTATGGAAGCGAAAAGAGGTTAGCTCGATTTCAAAAACCCCTATCTACATTCTGGGGAAAGAGGATTTATTTTTGTTTTTATCTGCACATGGAGCGAGGCACGGGTGGTCCAGGTTACGATGGTTGGTAGATATAGACCGTTTGGTGGATCCGTCCATTGATTGGAAGAACCTTAAGCGATTATTGATTCACAATCACTTCCACCTCGCTGGAGCTCAAGCTCTTTACTTATCTTCCGTCCTTTTGGAAACTCCTGTTCCATTGGAAATGCCAGTTAATAAAAAGTCCCGTGTTTTGGCACAACAAGCGATTTTCTATTTAGAGTCTATGATCAACCTCCACTCAGAGCCTTTGCCGCAGGAGGTTGCAGACTATCATAAGCGTCATTTATTTTCTTTAATGTCATGGAATCAAAAGTTCTTTTTTATCCTGAGCTTTTTGTATCCTTATCCCGAGGATGCCGAGCTTTTGCCATTGCCTAAAAGACTCCACTTTTTATATTTTCCTCTACGCCCTTTTCTGTGGGGGTGGAGAAAGACTAGAAAGCACGCAATCACATAGGGGGACGCGAAATTATGAAGCATGTCCTTTACTTTTTGAAAGAGATTCATAGTTATTCAGGAAAAATCTTGTATATCAATTTGTTTGCTATGACCGTAATCGGGCTCCTGGAAGGGATCGGAATCTTATTGCTTGTCCCTTTGATTAGCTTAAGTGGAATTGTAGATTTAGGCACTCAGGGTTTGCCTTTTATCGAGGCTTTTCAGTTTGTGGAGCAAATTCCGCCTGAAATCGGGCTTCCATCGATTCTTTTATTTTATGTAGGAATTGTTATTACTCAAAATTTACTTCAACGGAGGATTACTGTAAGAAATGCAGTGATTCATCAGGGATTTATGAGGCATTTGCGAATGAAAACGTATGATTCACTCCTTCATGCGAAGTGGCAGTTTTATTTGAACAAGAGAAAGTCAGATTTAGTAAATATTATGACCGGGGAAATTGCCCGTGCAGCCAGCGGTACACAGTCTTTCTTACAGTTTGCAGCATCCTTAGTTTTCACTTTCATCCAGGTTGGTCTCGCTTTTATTCTGTCTCCAAACATTACGACCTTCGTTATTACATGCGGATTTATTCTTATCCTTTTTAACCGGAAGTTCTTAAAGAGGTCGCTTGAGTTAGGCAATCGCAGTTATAGTCTGAATCGAAGGTACCTTTCTGGAGTAACGGATCAGATGAATGGAATGAAAGACTTAAAGAGCAATACACTGGAAGAATCCAGAGGCGATTGGCATGCCATGATTACAAAAGGGATGCAGGATGAGCAGGTTGAATACACAAAATTGAAAGCTACATCAAGGCTCTATTACAAAATTGCTTCGTCTATTCTGATTGCTGCTTTTATATTCATTGCCATTCGGTTATTCAATGCTCAAGCAGGTCAATTGATGCTGATCATTGTAATCTTTTCCAGGTTGTGGCCGCGAGTCACAGGCATTCAAGCGTCTATGGAACAAATTGCAAAAGTAATACCTTCTTTAGAGGCTGTGAACAGAGTAAGGCATGAAAGTGAACAGGACCGTGAGTTTATGGATGAGAATCAACAGAATAAGCCCTTGCAGGTTAATAATGCCATCGAATGTCGGAATCTTTCTTTTCAATATAAAAAGGAAAGTCGTTATGCTCTGAAGAATATTAATATTACTATTCCTGCACAGCAAATGACGGCAGTTGTCGGACGCTCCGGGGCAGGGAAGAGTACATTGATAGATATGGTAATGGGATTAAATTACCCAGATGAGGGTGAAGTTCTTGTTGATGGTGATTTTATATCCGACGAGAAGATTCGGTCTCTTCGAAAAGCGATCAGTTATGTTCCTCAAGATCCTTTTCTTTTCAATGAGAGCATTCGTGACAATTTGCTGTTAGTGGATCCAGAAGCGAGTGAAGAGGCAATATGGGGTGCGTTAGAATTTTCATCTGCAGCGGAATTCGTGCGAAAGCTCCCTCAAGGACTCGATACACTTATTGGTGACCGTGGAATCAAGCTTTCTGGTGGAGAAAGGCAACGCTTAGTGTTAGCTCGCGCCATTCTAAGAAAACCATCCATTCTCATTTTAGATGAAGCCACAAGCGCGTTGGATTCAGAAAATGAAAAGAAAATTCAACAGGCTATTGAACACCTGAAAGGTAGAATGACCATCATCGTCATTGCCCATCGTCTTTCTACGATAAGAAATGCGGATCAGGTCGTTGTTCTTGAAGAAGGAGAAGTGGTTCAAAAAGGAGAATTCCATCAACTGGCTAAAGATAAGAAGAATGTATTTAGTCACTTGTTAAGTAATCAAATGAAAGTTGTTCGATAAAAAATTTTGACTCATCGTTCTTTATTAAGAATGGGGGGCGTGACAAAGAAATGCAAGGCTCTTGAAGTGAGGGATCATCTGTCAATTAAATTTGAAACAGCTCAGAGATGGAATCCTGGAAAAGGGAGTGTTGGCGTCAATTTTCCATCATGTAATACAACACCTACTCCAGGTAGAGCAGAGCTCCGGGGAAAGGAACAGGGCGGAGATAACAAAGGAAGAAAGTTGAAAGTCTTCAAATGGCAAGAGGGAACGGGATAATAATAGGTCCTCATAAAGCGAATGTACGTTTTGAAGAGTATTGGATTAGGAGAAGATTGCTCAAATTCTCTCTGCTCGTACCTTTATTAGCATCGATGCAGCGGTACAAAGTGATTTCAGTCCAGTTGAAATAATGGTTTTTGTGGAGTTTGGGACATTGGTAGTAAGTATTAGTTGCTCCACTTATAATGGCATAAGCAGCAGATACGCAATAAGATTAAGCTCATTAAGTTATAGTTTCGGAGGGAATGACGGGTGAAAAAAATGATCCTCTTATTTATAATAACCACTACTCTTTTAATCATTTTAGTCATTCCTTATACCATTTGGGATAACAAGAGGGTAAAAATAGTTGATGAAGCAATCGTTGTAGAAGGATTACCAGATGTGCTTCATGGTTTTAAAATATTACAGGTGTCTGACCTTCACGAGAAGACCTTTGGTAAGAATCAGGAAAAACTAATTAGTACAATAAATTCTTTGGATTATGACCTGGTCCTCTTTACTGGAGACATGATGGATGGCGTAAACAGTGATAATACAGCACCTTTTTTTAGTCTTATTGACGGGATTGAAAATAAAGAATATGCCTACTATGTCGCTGGTAATACAGACCCGTCCAATTATGATATAGAGGAAGGTGTATTGGTTAAAAGTGAATTTATAGAGGAAACGGAAAAACGAGGGGTGAAACTCCTTGAATCTATTGAAGTCATTGAGCACCTAGGGGAACGACTTAACCTTCTTGACTTCGAACTTTCTATTCTGAAACCTGAGAATGGATTTGTTGTTGCAAATGGGAGAGTGAAACCCAAGTATTCTAAAACAGAGCCTTACATCCAATACCATAATCAATTATTGCAAGAATTAAATCAAATGAATGGCGAAGGAATTACAATAGCGCTCAATCACTATCCCGTTTCTGATCCACGAATCGATCAAATTAATAAGACTTCTTATTATAGTTTTGGGGAATACGATTTAATTATTGCTGGTCACTATCATGGCGGGCAAATCCGCGTACCTTTTTTGGGTGCGCTTTTTATTCCGGAACCTTTTTATAAGAATGGAGGGTTTATGCCCCCAAGAAATCGTGTGAAAGGACTTTGGGAATACAGAGGAACAAAACAATATGTAAGTGCGGGCTTAGGCAGTAGTGATGCTATAAATCTCCTAAACTTTCGCTTGTTTAACACTCCAGAAATCAATAGGATTACCTTGAAAAAAGATTAGTAATCTAAGTTGCAAAATTATATAATAGGTATAGATTGCTATAAAGATGGAGTGAATTGGAAGATGAGTCGTTCTAAAAAACACGAGAAGAAAAAAGGTCGATGGTGGAAGGTATCCCTTGTTTTACTAGTGTTGTTGTTATTACCAGTAGGTGTTTATGCTTACTCTGTATATAGCGGGGCTAAGGATACAGTGGATTCGAAAATGCATCAACAAGTTGCATCCATCGATCATGAATTGACAGAGAAAAAGCGCAAGGAAAAAGAACCGCTTAACATTTTGCTGATGGGCGTCGATGAAAGAGCTGGCGATTCCGGCCGTTCCGATGCTTTGATGGTATTGTCTGTTGATCCAAATGAGAATCGAAGTCAAATCATCAGCATCCCTCGTGACACACGTACGGAGATGGTCGGCGATTCTTCTCAAGCGGGCAATCTGGATAAAATCAATCATGCTTATGCCTTTGGCGGAGCAGATATGGCTATACAGACTGTCGAAAAATTCCTCGACATTAACCTTGACTACTATGTCCAGGTGAACATGGAGGGCTTGGAAGAAATGGTGGATGCCGTTGGTGGAATCACTATTCAAAATGATATCGAATGGTATGGGAAGGACAACTTCCATTATAAAAAAGGTGAACTGACCATGGATGGTGAAGAAGCTCTAGGATATGTTCGTATGCGTTATGATGATCCACAGGGTGACCTTGGGCGTAATGAACGTCAACGTAAAGTCATCCAGGGAATTGTAGATAAAGGGATGAATGTCGGATCCATTAATAAAATTGGAAATGTCATGGACGTGCTTGGTAAGAATGTTTCGACCAATATGGATTTCAGTACGATGCAGGACTTGATGAAAAACTACAGCGGGGCTAGAGAAAATCTATCGACCTATCAGATGAGTGGGACTGGAACAAAAATTAATGGTATCTACTATTTAGAAGTTCCGGATGAAGAAGTACAGGAAGTAAGAGATATGATCTTGGATTATCAATCGTAAGCTGCTCAATTATTGAGCAGCTTTTTTTTGGCTCTGTTAAAGTTCAGTGTTGATATTTGCATTTATTTCAAACTGAGTCTTTCGCTAAATGGCAGGATTGTTGAAGACTCCGTTTCGAGAGGGTTCGGGGTTCGTTATTGTGTTGAGTGCCAGGGGTGGCTGGGGAGCCACTCGCTTTCCTGTGGGGGACTGGCGAGCTTCCTCGGGCTTATCGCCCTGCGGGATCTCGCCGATCTCCTTTCTACCACGGGAGTCTCGCAGCTTCCCAACCACCCCATTCGATCATGCGAGAAACGAACCCCTTTACCAACGTTGGATGGTCTTCCATTCCCCCGGTTGTTGTAAGCATAAAACGCTATGTATCAAGATTTCCGGGTTCGAGCACCTCGGTTTGGGCGTATGATCCTTATCACCTCACCAACAAGAATAGCTGATGATTCATGAAGGGGTTTCGAGACCCTGATATAGCCAAGGGCGGAGGGGGATGGCGAGACTCCTGCGGGACAAGAGTGCTGGGTGAGACCCCACAAGGCGTAAGCCTGAGGAGGCTCACCGCGCTCCCGCGGAAAGCGAGTCATCCCCCGCAGCCCCTAACTCCCCCACAAACATCTCGAAACTGAGTCTTCAAGAAAAAGGAGCTTTAGTTGAATAAGCCAAATATAAAAAAGAACTTCCATAAAATTGGAAGTTCTTTTTTATGAAACTTGATGAAAAATGCCGGGTAATGATTATTACCTGGGAAATATGCGTCGGATTTTGTATCAATAAAGAAGGTAGGTTTATTCTTAGTCATGTCCATACTGAATGGTAAGAGGTGATGGTATGGAGCAGTCGGAAGGGAATTTTTTTAAAGGACTTCTATGGGCAGTGCTTCTTTCTCTGCCTGTTTGGGGATTAGTGGCGACGGTTGTTTATTTTGTTTGGTAAATTAAAAAAGTGATGCTCTCCGACGGAGGTGCATCACTTTTTTGTTGGGTTTGTTCATGTTTCCTTTTATTAATAGAACAACAACTGTCTTTTTGTCTTTCTGTTAAACAAATACAAACCATAAAATGGACGTTACTGCGATAGCGGTCAAACCTTGCAGCAATGTCCCCATTGTTTGAGCTTTGTAGGCTTGAGTGATCGACATCCCACTGAATTCCTTCACCACCCAGAAGTAGCTGTCGTTGACGTGGGAGACGACCATGGCGCCTGCACCGACAGCCATTACGACAAGAGCGAGTGGAACAGCCCCTTCGATTCCAACTTGTGGAAGGAGCGGAGCGATCAATGTTGATGTAATAACGATGGCTGCTGTTGAAGATCCTTGAGCACTTTTTAATGCGGCTGCAATGATGAATGGAATGAAAATGAATACGGCTCCGACAGCGGTTTCGTTGCCAGCGATTCCTTTAATGAGGTCCGCGATGCTGGTTGAACTAATAACAGACCCGAATGCCCCGCCGGCACCTGTAATAAGGAGGATGGGAGCCGCTTCTTTAATACCGATTCCGATCCATTGAGTAAGAGTCTCCTCATCGTATTTAGGAAGTAGCGAAAAGGCGAACAACACGCCGACTAAAAGTGCGACGACTGGTGATCCAAGGAATAAGAAAAAGGAGAACAAAGCTCCTTCCCAACCGGCAAAAGTAATGACCGAGCTGAAGCCGATGAGAAGAATGGGAACGAGGATCGGCGCAAATGATTTTGCAGTGGAAGGCATGTCACCAAAGCTGCTGACGACCTCGTCATAATCATAAGCGGCATCTTCTTCATTTTGCTCAATATGAATATTCATTCCTGCTTTGACCGCCCAAAAGTACCCGATTAAGATCGCCGGGATCGCAACGATGATGCCGAATAAGATAACAGTACCGAGATAATTTTGTGCTCCAATGTTCCCTGCGGCAGCAATCGGTCCTGGAGTCGGCGGGACGAGCGTGTGGGTAGCAAATAGGCCCGTCGATAAGGCGATTGCCATCGAAGCAACGGTCACTTTTGTTTTATTTGCAAGCGCTTTCTTTAAGGAGGATAAAATAACATAACCAGAGTCACAGAAAACGGGGATACTTACAATGCTTCCGATGGCGCTCATCGCAAGTTGAGGTCTCTTTTCTCCTACAATCCTCAGTACAACCTCGGCCATACGAAGAGCAGCCCCTGACTTTTCTAAGATGACGCCGATGATTGTACCGAACACGATGACGAGTCCGATTCCTCCCATCAGCCCCCCGAAGCCACCATTTACAGCCTCTACTACATTAGCTAGGGGCATCCCTGATAAAATTCCAATAGCGAAAGCTGAGATTAATAAAGAAAGAAAAGGGTGAAGATTAAACTTTGCTGTAGCGACAATAACGAATAAAACACCTAGTAAAATAATGAGGACTAAACCGAAACTTTCCATACAATGCTCACTCCTTTTTATTTACGATCAACCGTGCAATTTGTTTCGTAGTTTCAAATAAATAGTCTTCTGCATGGGTCACACACTTTTCAAGAGAAGCAGGGCCTTGGGTAATGGAAAAACAACTCGTGAATCGTTTGTTTAGAGATTCGCAATCTCCTCCTAGACTTCCGGAGACGAGGATCGCAGGAATTTGCTGCGCCTGAGCTTGCTCCGCTACGTATCCGGGAGCTTTTCCGAACAGGGTCTGTTCGTCGCTTTGTCCCTCTCCTGTTAATACAAAGGAGGAACCGTGGAGCGCTTCTTTGAGACCGGTCGCTTCACCTACAAGCTTTGCGCCTGATTCAAGCGCAGCACCGATGGTAAGAAAAGCAAAGCCCAGACCGCCGGCAGCCCCTGCTCCAGGAGTTTCCATGTGGGAGGTTCCTATTTCTTTTTCAATGAGAGTTCCATATCGGGATAGCGACTGATCATACGTTTCCACTTGCTTGGGTGTCGCACCTTTTTGCGGGCCATAAATGTGACTGGCCCCTTCAGGACCGGTCAATGGATTGTCAACGTCCGATGCAACCTGGATGGATGTGTTTTTCAGACGCAGATCTAAATGAGAAAAATCGACCTGATGAACATCGTGCAAATCTTTTCCGTACATGTCTGTTTCTTGTCCATTTGCATCATACGTTTTCATGCCCAGAGCCTGAAGCATTCCAAGCCCTCCATCGTTTGTTGAACTCCCACCGATGGCAATCATCAGGTTTGTACAGCCTTCATCCAGGGCATGCGTGATAGCCTGGCCAATTCCATAGCTTGTCGTGTTGTCTGGATTGCGTTTTTCTTCTGGGACAAGGGGGAGACCCGCTATTACTGCACCTTCAATGACGGCTTGGGATTGATTCATTTTCACATACCAGCTTTCACGTTCTTCTCCTAAGGGTCCTTTGCATGAGAAGTGGATTTTCTCGTGTGGGACCGACTCAGAAAATACTTCAAGGGTGCCTTCTCCCCCGTCGGCCATGGGTTTTGTGATGGTCTCTATATCGGCATCCACGGACTGGAAAGCTTTTTTCATGATTTCTGCGACCTGAATGGATGATAAACTCCCTTTATAAGAATCAGGAGCGAAAACGACCTTCATTTCTTTGACCTCCTTTATTTTCTTGGTTACTTCCATTCAACAAGAAAAGAGAAAGGAAAACAATTGATGGGATGAACAAAATATCAGAAAAATGAAAGCGGATACTTGTGCAGTTGCACAAGTTATCTGCAAATCAAAATCGATTGTAAAATGATCGCATCTTTGAAAACCCGGGCATCCAGCCCTACTTTCTTATGGATTTGATCCAAACGGTAAAGGAGAGTGTTGCGGTGGATGTGCAGTTCACCGGCGGTCCGGCTCATTTTTAAATCGTTGGTAAAAAAAGCATGGAGGGTGGTGAGATAAGGGCTCTCTAATTGACTTAGCCGTTGAGCATAAGGTTCTGTGATTTCTTGAAAGGTTGCTTGCGCTATGCTTGAGAGGAGTCGTTCCATTTTCAAAGACGAGCTTTCAATAATAGTTCCTTGAGATCCGGCAATCTCCAGCGATTGCTTGGCCTGTTGGAACGAAGCATAAATTCCTTTGGCGCTGAAGCCTGGTTCCCCGATGGCTGCTGGACTTTGTATGTCCAAAGATGGAAGATTCTTTTGAAAAGGGATCGGCATGACAACAAGATTATCTTGAAAAGGCAGGACGAAAAGTGGTGGAATATTTGAACGTTCGGCCTGAAACCTTACTTGTTCTGATTCTTCATAAGGAGATTCAGATTTGAAAACGAGGACCTGCCATGTTTTCTTTATATCTGTCCCAAGGGAATAGCGGGCTTCTTGTTCCAAATCAGCCGTATCCGGACTGGAGAGGAGGCGGTGAAACCAGTGGTTCCATTGTCTTTCTTGATAAAAGCTTTCTTTTTGTAAGTACAGCTGTTCCAAGGCAATTTCTACAGAACCCTGTGTCATTCCGGCTGCCTGATAGACATCATCCGGGTTTCCTGTCAATCCGACTACGCCTGCCAGTTCCCCTCTATGAAAGATAGGGAGATTGACCCCTGGTTTGGTGTTGATATACCGATGAGCGAGTTGGGGAGTGATCCGCTGGGGTTGAAGCGTTTCTACGACCAACTGTGCACCTCCATGAACTTGTGTGACACGCCCGGGGTCCGTACTGGCTACAATTTTTCCCGTGGGGTCCATGAGGTTGATGGATACGTCGATGTATCTTGATAAGCGATGGATGATTTCTTTTCCTAGTTGAACTGTAATTTCCACGGTCGATTCCTCCTTTTCTATCATTCTATCAGATTGTAGTAGAACTGAATCTCTTGAAGGAGGAAAACGCTGGAGGTAAGATTTACATTAACGATCGATGCTGATTAAGGAGGGAACAGAATATGAAAAAAATACTGCTGACAGGATTTGAACCCTTTCTGGGTTATAAAATCAATCCTACAGAAGAAATAGTGAAAGCCTTGGACGGGGAGGCAGTTGGGGATTATAAAATCGAAGGTCGGGTTCTCCCTGTGGATTATAGCAAGTCTGGCGATCTATTGATTTCCTACATAAAGGATGTGGACCCCGATGTGGTAATGTCTCTAGGGCTTGCGGCGGGACGGTATAAATTGACGCCTGAACGGATGGCCGTGAATTGGAACGAAAGCAAGGAAGCTGATAACGAGGGGAATCGTCCGGGAGGTGGGAAGATAGAGGAGGATGGACCTGACGGGTTGTTTTCAACTCTCCCCATCCGCTCACTCGTTGATGTTTTGAATGATCAGGGATATCCGGCTGATATCTCCAATACGGCAGGA
The DNA here is from genome assembly GCF_056158545.1 of Halobacillus sp. ABR2_026. Lineage (NCBI taxonomy): Bacteria > Bacillati > Bacillota > Bacilli > Caryophanales > Bacillaceae > Halobacillus > Halobacillus sp. ABR2_026. The sequence continues at coordinate 3,123,375 of NZ_JBSWTM010000001.1, read as the reverse complement.
ACATATTTATGTAACCATGTCATATATAGAGGACTCGATTATTTTAAGAAAGATAATCGCCTGGTCCGCTCTGGGTTCATCCACATGCCAGCCTCTCATGAACTGGCAGTTCAGCACGGAGATCTACCAAGCTGGTCACAGGCCACCTTAACGGAAGCCGTACGCGTTATGATCCGTAGTTTAGACGAATAAGAGTTTGTGTTTCCAATATATGTATGACCTGGTGCGGTAAAATTTGTAAAAACCCAACACAAAAACTCCCCCAGCGGTGTGGGGGAGTTTTTGTGTTTTAGGCATGGGCCATGGTTTCCAGGGCTTCTTTGACTGGCTTAAAGTCATACCCTAGGTCGCGGGCGACGGCTTCGTACGTTAGGTGGCCATTGGCTGTGTTCACGCCTGCTTCAATCGCTTTATTTTCTTCGACCGCTTTATTTACGCCTTTATTGGCAATTTGCAAAGCGTATGGGATGGTTACGTTTGTCAGGGCGATTGTAGATGTGCGAGGAACCGCTCCTGGAATGTTGGCTACTGCATAATGCAGCACTCCGTGTTTTTCATAGATCGGATCATCATGAGTCGTGATGTGATCGACGGTTTCGAAGTTTCCGCCTTGGTCGATGGCTACGTCTACGATGACGGATCCTTCTTTCATTTCTTTCACCATGTCTTCCGTTACGAGTTTAGGCGCTTTGGCGCCTGGGATAAGGACAGCTCCGACTACGAGGTCTGCCTCTTTGACTGCTTCCGCAATGTTGAACGGGTTGGACATCATTGTTTGGATGTCTGCGCCAAACTGATCGTCTAATTCACGCAGACGGTTTGGATTGAGATCCAATACAGTTACATGAGCTCCGAGACCAATAGCGATTTTCGCTGCGTTGGTTCCGACGATTCCACCACCGATGATGACGACTTTTCCGCGGGAAACACCAGGAACCCCACTGAGAAGAATTCCTTTGCCACCGAAGGATTTTTCCAAATACTGCGCACCTACTTGTGTAGCCATACGTCCAGCCACTTCACTCATCGGTGTGAGTAGAGGCAGTTTATTGTCAACAGCCACCGTTTCGTAGGCAATAGCGGTCACTTCGTTTTCGACCAATGCTTTTGTCAATTCAGGTTCCGCTGCAAGGTGAAGGTATGTGAACAATAGTAGTCCTTTACGGAAGTATCCGTATTCAGATGGAAGAGGTTCTTTGACTTTCATGACCATTTCTGAATCCGCCCAAATATCGGAAGCGGTTTCAACAATCTCAGCACCGGCGTTACGATATTCTTCATCCGTAAAGTTACTGCCTGTACCCGCTTGGGTTTCGATGCGGATCGTGTGCCCGGCATTCATGAGGTTGATGACACCTGAAGGCGTAATAGCTACGCGGTTTTCATTGTTTTTTATTTCTTTTGGAATTCCGATAATCATGAGGAACGTCCACCTTTCAAATTGAATGTAACAAAAGTATAGCTTGCTAAGCTGAATTTTTGTTTAGGTGAAAATGAAAAAATAAACAGGAGGATTTGTGAAAAATCACAAACCCTCCTGTTCGTTCTCATGAATCAATAGATCCAAGTAAAGCATTGTTTTCTGATTGGCATTCTTGAAGTCGATGTTGGCAATCTCTTTTATACGCTTCAGGCGGTAGTTCAACGTATTGGTATGGATATGCATATGAGCAGCGGCCTGGTGGACATTGCTGTTTCTCTCAAGGAAGACCTTTAATGTTTCAAGAAGCCTGGAATTGTGCTGATTGTCGTAATTTTGAATGTTCCTCAATGCATCGTTCTTGTAGTTTTCCCGCTTCTGAAGGGCGGAAAGTTCGTTAAGGAATTGGTATACCCCGAGATCCTGATAGTTGTCGATATGTTGGAGTGCTCCTGTGAACTGCTCTTTCAGTTCCAAAACCTTCAACGCCTGCTTATAACTGTCGCTGATCAAAGTCGGTGAATCGTAGATCAGCCCGAACGCCCCTTTTAAATCTTCAAAATGCAGACGTTCTTCCATCTTCTGGGTGAATTCACGAATGAATGCCTGATTCATTTCATTAGCATCCTTATTATCGTCCGTCCGAACGAGGAGAATCAGCTGTTGGTCATCAAAAATCCGGTTAACGATCCTCGTTTGGTGAAGGGTCTCCGTCAAATAATAGGCATGCCGCTCGACGGCTTGACTCATTTCTTCTGTAAACTCAAAAACAGCGACGCACAATTGCCCTTGCAGATTCATATGGAACTTTTTGGCGAGGCGTTTGATTTCCGCCTGGTTTTGCAGGGACCCTGTGAGCAACTGCCAGAAAAACTCTTTGCGATTTTCTTCGGTTTTCTTTTTTTTCGCCTGCTGTCGTAGGAGATGGTGACTTACCCACTGGGCAGCTTCTTTCATCTCTTCCAAATGCTCCGCCGTAACGGAAAGTTCGTTCGTCTGTGCCCAAATGAACCCGAGGATTTCATTGTTTTTGCGTATGGAAATCGCCAGACGATGGCCCAAACCGATGGTATCAATTTTTTTGACAATAAGCGGCTGATCACTTTCAAACAGCTTTGCCATAATTCCCTGTTTCCACAGGCCGTTAATAACATGCTCGGGTACTTTCCGTCTCATGATAGTTGCTGTTCTTGCTTCATCCACATTTTTCTCATGTCTGCTGTAGGAGACGATGCGGTGGTTGGCATCTTCAATGGTTACAGGACAGCCCAAAGTTTCGGCGATGCTGTCGGCCAATCCTTCGGGGGAGTCGATGAAATCTTTATAGGAATAGTTTAAATGTGATGAATGTTTCATAGCCGTACTCCTTAATCGTGTGTCTACCCTTATATTATCATTGATTCTTCACTAGAAACATCCATTTTCCTATTGTAGTCTTTACAAACGTTATCGTAATCGGGCTCAGTATCGTAGGTTTTACAGACCATTCCGCTTGAAACGAGAGAAACAGAAAAAGAGCGTTTATTAATCATATGTCTACCTGGTGGATCACCATACAGAAGTGGTTTTTACAATTTCTGTATGACCTGGTGTGGCATTTATTTACATATGAAGCTATAATTCGATAAGAGAAAAGTTATGGACAAGTTTGATTTGGAGGGGATTTTGTGGGGATTGTCATTTTGGTAGTGGTCGTAATGTTTTTGAGTGGAGCCTTCGCGACGCCGGTGGTCAAGGGAAAGATCGGTGAAGCGAAGGTTTCTTTTCTGCTTCAGACTCTGAATGAAAACGAGTATTGTGTGATGAACGATCTTTTACTAGAGACAGAGCGGGGGACGACACAAATTGATCATGTCGTTGTTTCTATATACGGAGTGTTTGTGATTGAAACGAAGAATTATCGAGGGTGGATTTATGGGGATGAAAAAAATAAGAAATGGACGCAGGCCATTTACAAACGAGAATATAAGTTTATGAATCCGATCCATCAAAATTATGGTCACATGAAAAGCTTAGAGGAAGTATTGGGAAAAACCTATACGCATCCTTATTGTTCAATCGTATCCTTCAGCTCCAAGTCCACGCTCAAGGAAATTTCCATTGCTTCGCCACTCGTTCATGTTGTGAATCATTTAGACCTGCTTGCCCTTATCAAAAGATATGATGAACGACTAATTTCCAACGCTCATATGAAGGGGATCGTTTATGCTTTGAACCACTATAATATCAAGGGTAAAGAAGCGAGAGTTCAACACGTCCAAAGGATTAAATGGAAACAAGAAAAGAGGAAAGAAAAAGTTAAAAAAATGGAGTGCCCTGATTGTGGCGGACAACTCATCGACCGGATCGGTAAGTATGGCGCTTACAAAGGATGCCAGGAATTCCCGACATGCCGCTTCACATCCAGTCGCATGTAAATAACAAGGAAAAAAATGGTGCACCAGGTCATCCAATAAATGGATAATATAAAACAAATATAATGCGTAATTATTCTTTTGAAATAAAATTACAGTATATTAAAACATATGTTGACATAATAATTCATAGATTTTATAATGATACCAACAAAGGTTGGAGGAAGTCTATGGAATATTTACTTGGTATTGATGGTGGAGGTACGAAAACGACCTGTTTGTTCCTTGAAGCTCATCACGCTACATATCCTGAACAACCTAAAGTCGTCCAGGGCCCTGGAACGAATCCTCATCAAGTAGGCTTTGAGGAATCTTCTCATCGGTTGAAGGCTCTGATTGAAAAAGGGATGCAAATGTTCCACTTAGATTCTGCACAAATCGTTGGCATCGGTTTCGGACTTGCGGGTATTGGAAGGCCTGAAGATGAAGAACAGATGAAAAGGATGGTCCAGAATCTTTTTTTACGGTCTTCATTTTCTGAAAATTGCAACATATGGGTTGGTTCTGATAGTGTAGCGGCTCTAAAAGGAGCACTCTCTCCTAATGATTCGTCCGGAATTCTAATCATATCGGGAACAGGGTCCAATGCTGTTGGTATTGATTCTCGTGGTGCTCTCTATCGATGCGGAGGCTGGGGGCATCTGATCGGGGATGAAGGCAGTGGCTATTCCCTTTCTTTGAAAGCGCTATCATCAGTGGCGAAAGCCGCTGATGGGCGGGGGCGTGAAACGCTCCTCACCCGGCTATTGCTGGATAAGCTGAAGCTGGAAAAGGAGGAGGATCTTGTTCGGTATATGTATGGCCGCCCCTATGGAAAACATGAAATTGCCAGGCTGGCTGAATGCGTCATTGAAGCGTCAGCGAAAGAAGATGCTGTGGCGATCCAACTTCTGAAAGAAGCGGCTGATGAGCTTGTCCTTCATGTGGAGAGTATAGTCAGGCAGGGGGTTCAAACAGGCGCCACTATTACTGCAGCAGGGTCTATCTTCAAACACTCGAAATTGTTGAAACAGCATTTCATTCGCCAGATCGAGACGAAAGGCTACGGTGTCTTCAAGGAACCTTTGGCTCCCCCAGAGTTTGGAGCAGCGATGCTGGCATTATCTGATAATCACGAAAGGCGGTGCTGACGGTGACGGATTCGTTAACGTTCCTGACGACAGAAAAGCGAAATGAACGCACAAAAAATATGGATGAAATGACAACCTCAGAGATTTTAAAAGTGATGAATGCAGAGGACTACAAAGTGGCAGAAGCGGTGAAGGCCGTCCTTCCTTCCATTACGAAGGCTGTGGATCATACGGCTGCTTCATTGAAAAAAGGAGGGCGCCTTTTTTATGTAGGAGCGGGGACGAGTGGAAGGCTCGGGATATTGGATGCTTCCGAGTGCCCACCGACTTTCTTAGTGGACCCTGACATGGTCCAGGCCGTCATGGCTGGCGGAGGGGAAGCGTTCATGAAAGCGAGCGAAAACTCTGAAGATGATGCCTCCCAAGGTGAAAAGGACCTCCAGGCTAAGAAGTTGACTTCCAAAGACGTGGTGGTCGGCATAACGGCTAGTGGCCGCACACCTTTCCCCATCGGCGCTCTTAAACACGCACGTTCTGTCGGCGCTTATACGATTTCCTTATCGTGCAATGAACAATCTGAAATTAGCGGCTTTGCAGACTGTCCGATAGAAGTGATCGTAGGTCCTGAAGTATTGACAGGCTCTACACGTTTGAAAGCAGCGACGGCTCACAAAATGGTGTTGAACATGATAAGTACGACAGTCATGGTCAAACTTGGGAAAGTTTATGAGAATTTAATGGTGGATGTCCACGCAAGTAACCATAAATTGAGGGAGCGGGCAAAGAGCATTCTGATGGAAAGTACGTCTGCGACTTATGAGGAAGCAGAAGAAACATTACAGCTCGCCCATTTGCAAGTGAAGCCGGCGGTCATCATGTTGAAGCTTGGCGTTTCCTACGACCAGGCAAGGCGGCTACTTCAGGAGAATGAGGAGAATCTACGAAAAGCAATGAAGGAATATGACTGATTTGAAGACCATATTTCATGGTTTCAAATATATTTTCCAATCAAAAAGGGGGAGCTTATGTTGAGCATGTGGCGGAAAACATCTGCTTGGTTGATGATGGGGGTTTTATTGGCTTTCTTGTTGCTTGTCGGGTGTGCACCTGGAGCGGGTACGGAAGAGACGGAGAGTGAAGGTGGCGAGGAGGAATCGACTTCTGATTCTGGAGAGTCTGGTTCCATTTCTGGAGAACTTGAAATTCAATATTTTGTAGGAGGATACGGAGATTCCTGGTGGAAGGAAGTCATCGCTGATTTCCAAGAAGAATATCCTGATGTCACCATCACGGAACATGCAGGCCCTAATATCAATGAAGAAATGAGGTCGCGCTGGGTGTCCGATGATCCACCTGATGTCGTATATATTGATGGAGCGGGATCCAGTGAAACGCAGATGGTTGAAGATGGGCAGCTGATGAACTTGACGGAATGGTTGAATGGGATTGAATTGGAAGATGGTTCGGCTCTAAGTGAGAGCTTCATCGTCGACCCTTCCACTTATGATGGTGAAATTCACAGCCTGCCCCTCGTTTTTGACACATGGGGAACGTGGTATGACAATGCCTGGTTCGAAGAGAAGGGCTGGGATGTGCCTAAGGATTTCCCAAGCTTTATGGATACGATGAGCGAAATTAAAGAATCTGAAGGAATGGAACCGTTCGTGACGACCGGACAGTATCCTTATTATTTCCTCCGCGGAGTTCTTTACCCTGCCTTCGGGGCAGCTGGAGGGGATGAGCTTCTTAATGATGTCATTACAGGTAAAGAAGGCGCCTGGACAAGTGAGCCTGTATTGAATGTCATGAAAAAAGTCGAACAGATGCAGCAGGAAGGTATGATTGACTCAGGCTTTGGTGCCTTGAACCATACTCAGTCCCAAATGAACTTCCTGCTTCATGACAATGCGTTTATTCCTGTAGGCTTCTGGCTTCCGAATGAAATGGCCAATGATACGCCGGAAGATTTCGAATATGGGTTCATTCCATCTCCTATGCAGGATGAAGGCGAACCTTATGCGATTGTCCCGGACCTTCGCCCATTAGCCATTGCTGAAAAAGCAGAAAATCCTGATGCAGCCAAAGCTTTTGTTGAGTTTGTATTCACAAAAGAATATGCGAAGAGCTTTTCTGAACATACGGGGGCGATTATGAACCTTCAAGGCGTTGATCTTGCTTCCAGTGAGGAAGTCCCTCCATTCTTAATCGAAGCAAACAAGATGATCAATGACCCTGAACAAGTTCAAATTCACCAAAAGCCTCACCCGATGAGTTCAGAGCTTGAGACACCAATCAGTAACTCACTTGTATCGTTGATGCTCGGAAATATTTCAGCAGAAGAATTCGTAGAAGAAGCTGAAAAAGCGGCGGCGGATTACCGCAGCAGCTTGGAGTAAAAGAGATGTGGAATGTGGAGGCGCGTGTCTTCACATTCCATTTTCCACATGAATCCCGGCATGAGCCAATCAACGGCGGGAATCGAACGTTCCTGCTGTTGATTGACCTATGCTTCGGATACTCATTCCTACAAAAGAAAGAGGTGTTTGTTATGGTACAGTCCAAGCGGCAGCGGAATATGTTCCTTGCGTTTTGTCTTATTCCTACCTTCGTTTTGTTTGCTGTATTTACATTGTACCCTTTGTTCAATGGACTTTATTATTCTTTCTTCCGTTGGTCAGGAGCATCGTCGCTTGCAGAATTCGTAGGCTTTGATAACTATCGACGCCTTTTTACGGATGGCATCATTCCGCGCACTATTTGGCATGATTACTTTCTCGTGATTACAAAAGTGATCGGCATTATGATTCTATCCACTTTTTTTGCAGTGGCGTTGACACAAATGAAGATCAAAGAAGCCCCATTTTACCGGATTGTATTCTTCTTCCCGAACATCATGTCTGTTGTCGTCATCGGTATTCTTTGGATGTTCATCTACAACCCGAGTCTCGGTCTTGTGAACTCAGGACTTGAATTAATAGGTCTGGAAAGTTGGACACGTCCATGGCTTGGGAGTGAAGACTGGGCGCTGCCGAGTCTTGTTCTTCCGTCTGTATGGGCAGGAATCGGTTTGTTTATGCTCATGCTTATGGGCGGAATATCAAATATTTCAAAGAGCTACTACGAAGCGGCGGAAATTGATGGAGCTACGGAATGGCAGCAATTTTGGAAAGTGACGCTGCCTTTGATCTGGCCTCAAATCAAAATTTCAATTTTGTATATCATTATTACGACATTGAATGGTTCTTTCATCATCGTCCAGGTCATGACCAAAGGAGGGCCGAACAATTCTACCCATGTAATGGGCTCCTATTTATATGAGCAGGCTTTCGTGAAATATAACTTTGGTTATGGTGCGACGATCGGCGTTATGATTTTGATTTTGTCGCTTGTGACTGTTTTGATCATGCAGTTTCTTATGAGAAGAGAGAAAGTAGAGTACTGATAGGCAGGAGGGGAATAGAGTGAAGAAAGGGAGCTTTTTTTCAAGAACGATCGTTCGTATCCCACTGATCATATGGTCGCTCGCTGTTTTATATCCAATTTTTTGGATGGTTCTTGGGGCCTTCAAATCCAATGCTGAAATCTATGCAAATCCATGGGGATTGCCGGAATCCTTCAGTTTCAGTAATTTTGTCAATGCGTGGAGCAACTATAACATTGATACGAGTGTGTTCAACAGTTTCATTGTGACAGGTCTCGGCGCGACTCTGACCCTTGCCATGGCCATCCCGACGTCCTATGCGCTTGAGCGGATGAGGTTCAGAGGTAATCGGCTGTTGTTTACGTTATATATTTCCGCCATGATGATTCCTATGGTCCTCGGTTGGATTCCTTTATTCTTTTTATTGATGCAGCTGAACCTTCTGGATAATATTTTTGGTTTAAGTATTGTCTATGCGGTCAGTCAGCTGCCGTTCAGTATTTTTGTTCTGACGAGCTTTATGGCAACGATTCCGAAGTCTTTGGAAGAAGCGGCCGCTATTGATGGAATGTCTCCTTACGGGATTCTGTGGAAAATCATTACCCCTCTTTCGACAACCGGCATTATTACCGTTACGATTATGAATATGATCCAGTTTTGGAACGAATATTTCATGGCGCTGATTTTTCTTCAAACCGAAGAAAACTATACGCTCGCTCTTGCCATTGATTATATCAGCAATGAAACCCAATATACGAATGCATGGGGGACGCTGTTTGCGAGCCTTGTCATTGCCATCGTTCCCGTCATTGTTCTGTATGCGATTTTCCAACGAAGAATTGTTAAAGGAATGACTGAAGGAGCCATTAAAGGATAAGTGTGGTGTTGATATTGAAAAATTCACTTACAGGCGGTCTAGTCATTTTGAAAGAGATGAAAGACAAGCTTCCGCCTTCTGAAAAAAAGATTGCCGAATTTATACTGGATCAGCCTCATGAAGCGATCCACTGCACGGCTACCCAATTGGGGGAATTGAGCTTAACAAGTAGTGCAGCTGTCATACGGTTGTGTAAATCCCTTGGTCTGAAAGGGCTGCAGGAGTTGAAACTGCGAATTTCTGGGGATTTGCAAAAAAAACCCGAGGCGCGGTACCGGGATATTCAACCGGGAGAAGCATCGGATTCGATTGTAGAAAAAATAACAAGCAACAGTCTGCAGGCCATTCAGGAGACGACGGAAATGGTCGATTACCGGAGTTTGTCTGAAGCGGTGCGCTTGTTGAAGGATGCAGGGTCGATCCACTTTTTTGGAGTAGGAGCTTCGGGGATTATTGCTCAGGATGCTCAGCAGAAATTCCTGCGAATGAACAAGCCGACCTCTGCGTTTACCGATATGCATAATGCAGCGATGAATATTGCCAACGTAAACTCGAACGATGTCGTTTTCGGTATTTCGTTTTCGGGGGAAACTCATGAAACAGCAAAGATAATGGAGATCGCCCGGAAGAAGGGTGCTCGGACGATCAGCTTGACACGGTATGGACAGTCTCCCGTGACGGACTATGCGGATGTATCTTTATATATCTCGGCATCGCGAGAGATTCCAGCCCCTTTTCGAAGCGGAGCCACCTCTTCGCGTTTAGCTCAGCTACATATGATTGATATTTTATTTGTAAATGTTGTGACCGAACAGTGGGACCTTGCATCGGAATACTTTCATGAAATAACGGATGTCATGGATTTGTTGAAAGAGAAACATAAAAAAGGCTAAGGAGGAAACTTCTATGGAACCATGGTTGGAAGAATTGCAGACTTTGATCCCGAAGGGTCGGGTGCTGACGGCGCTCGCTGACCGGCATAGTTATAGTTTTGATGCGTCATTCGGAGAACATCTTCCCGATGCTGTCGTACAAGTAAAAGACAAACATGAAGTCGCGGATGTTTTAAAGCTTGCTAACCGTTATAAAGTGCCGGTGCATCCTCGTGGTTCAGGAACGTGTCTGAGCGGCGGCCCTCTTCCTGTCCATGGAGGGATGGTGCTTGATTTGTCCCAATTCCCTGCTGTTATCGACCTTAGTCCAAGGGATTTGACGGTGAACGTAACCCCTAGTGTGCTGACGGGGAACATTAATAAAGCGGCAGAGGAACACGGACTTATGTATGCTCCTGACCCAAGCAGTGCCCATGTAGCAACAATCGGCGGGAATCTCGCAGAAAACTCAGGCGGCCCCCGCGGGTTAAAGTACGGGGTAACAAAGGACCATGTGCTCGGTTTGGAGGTCGTCACCCCTGAAGGAGAAGTGATCCGAACGGGGGGACGTACGATCAAGAATGTCACAGGAATTGATCTGACAAAATTGATTGTCGGTTCAGAAGGGACGCTTGGCGTGATTGTGGGAGCCACTTTAAAACTGATGCCAAAGCCACCGGCTGTACAGACGATGATGGTAGCGTTTGATGAGGTAAGAAAAGCCGGGGAAGCCATTTCACAAACCCTTACTTCAGGAATTCTTCCTGCCAAAATGGAATTCATGGATCAGGCTTGTATTGCCGCGGTCGAAAATTTTCAGCCCGTCGGCCTGCCTGTGAATGCAGCAGCGATCATCATTATCGAACTGGATGGCCATCCAGAGACTCTCCGCGCGGAGCGGAACTTGATTGAAGACATCATGAAAGGTATGGGAGCCAAAGAAATCATCATCCCTAAAAGTGATGAAGAAGCCGCCAAGCTTTGGCATGCCCGAAAGCAGGTTTCCCCTGCGATTGCAAAGATCAAACCGACGAAAGTTTCCGAGGACGCAACTGTCCCACGTAGTAAAATTCCTGACTTCATGGACAGGCTCGAACTCATCAAGGAAAAGTACGGCCTGGAAGTGGTCGCTTTCGGGCACGCAGGAGACGGGAATCTGCATCCGAATATATTGTGTGACAAGCGTAATCCGGAAGAAATGAAGCTCGTGGAACAAGCGGTAGAGGAAATGTTTCAGGCCGCTCTAGATCTTGGAGGGACGTTGTCAGGAGAGCATGGGATCGGTACGATGAAAGCGCCATTTATGGAGCTTGAACTTGGTGAAGCAGGGTTGGATATGATGAAACGAATCAAAGACAGTTGGGATCCGAACGGAATTTTGAACCCGGGAAAAGTGTTCCCTGAGAAAGGACAGAAGTTGGTGCTTCATCATGAATAGTACATTAAAGGAAAAGTTGAACTATGATCTGACGTTTGACTGTGTTCAATGTGGTTACTGTCTGCCTGCGTGCCCCACTTATGAAACGATGGAGAAGGAAACCCACTCTCCGAGAGGGCGCATCAACCTCGTGAAAATGGTGGCCGAAGGGAAAGCTTCGGTTGAAGATTTGAAAGAACCGATTGAAAAATGCCTGGGTTGCATGGCGTGTACGACGGTGTGTCCGACGAACGTCCAATACGGAGAGATTTTTGAAAGAGCAAAACAGGTCATTGATGATCATGAACCCCATTCGCGAATGGAGAATTTTTTATTCCAATCTTTCTTCCCTTCATCCGAGTGGATGGATACATTAGGGAACGCGACTTGGCTTTATCAGAAGAGCGGCCTGCAAAAAGTTTCCCAGCGTTTTGGTCTGACAAAACGAGCGCCACTACGGATTCATGAGTTTGAAGCGGCAATACCGGAGATGCCTTCACCAAAAAGAAGACGTAAGGAGCGGTCGAACCGTTATGTCCGTTCTCGCCCTGCAGCTGCGAAGGTAGGCTTTTTCAAAGGATGTGTGATGGACAGCGTTTTTTTCGATACCAACCAACGGACGATTGAACTGTTATTGAGAAGCGGTGCAGAAGTAGTGCTCCCCGATCGTCAAACCTGCTGCGGCGCCCTTCATGCCCACTCAGGAAAAGTGGATCAATCCAAAGAACTTGCGAAACGGAATATCGAAGCTTTTGAAGAAGAAGGTTTCGATTACGTCGTAAACAACGCAGGGGGATGTGGCGCCCGCCTGATCGAATATTCACATCTGTTTGATGAAGGGACAGCATGGCGGGAGAGAGCCGAACGATTTGTTGAACGTGTGAAGGATATATCAGAAGTACTTGTTGAAATAGACGGGCTCACTTTTGAAAAAGAACTGCATCGAACGGTCACCTATCAACCTTCCTGCCACTTACGAAACGTACAGCACGTGATTGAGGAGCCGTTGGAATTGATCCGCCGGATTCCAGGAATTGAACTTAGGCAATTGGAGCGGCCGGAGTTCTGCTGTGGTTCTGCAGGGGTCTACAACATTGTCAATTATGAAGACTCTATGCATATATTAGATGTCAAAATGAAGGATGTATGCGGATCAGGTGCAGAGGGCATTGTGACTTCAAATCCAGGCTGCCAGCTTCAGATGAAGCTTGGGGTTGAGCGTGAAGGGTTAGAGATGGAAACTGTGCACCTCGTTGATTTATTAATGGAGGCGGACCCGAAGCCAAAGAAGTAAGACGATCTCTTTAGGAGGTCGTCTTTTTTTGTTGGGGGAGGTGATGGGAATTAGCAGGTTGTGACCGTTTATTAGCGCCTTTTAGAGTTTTATTAGCGATTTTGGTCGTTTTATTAGCGACTTCACGGGTGATATTAGCGAAAATGTTCATTTTATTAGCATTTCAAATGATACACCCGACCTTTGTTCTTTCCCTCATACCTTAATCCGAGATTCTTTAATATCCTCTGAGCCGTATGAATGGAATGGATCATCAGAAAGGCTCTTAGATCCTTGCTCGTAATTACAGGATCAAACAATAAACAGTAATCCTTTAACGCTTGGAGGTGAGCGGTTTTATCCTTGTGTTCACAGTGAGGGCATTTCCATTTTCCATGCTCCCATATCATAGCCAACCATCGACAGGCCGGGCAGAAAACGCCCTTTTTAAGGTGACACTCCTTAATGGCGAGTTTACGCATGTAGTTAAAATGATAAGGCTTGTGGGACTGGAGAATCTCACGGCAAAAATCTGTAACTATAGATGGAGAAAAAGGTTGTCCTTGGTGTTTATCAGCTATATTTTGGATTCTTTCAGGGAGTGTCTCTGTCCGAATGACAATATCTAACGAAGGGTCATCCGTCTGGATCGAGGTTGCTGGATGACTGTTTGCAACGAGACAGTAGATAGGGATTTCGGGGAAGTCTTTCCATTTAAGCCAATGTTGGAGCTGTCTACGGTGCCTGCGCACTTGGAGGACAGGGTCGGAAAATGTTTGGGATTCATCATCCCTGGTCCTTGATAGAAAATTAAACTGTTGATTGTAAAATAAATCTCCTCCGATGTTTTTTGCTTCAATGATAAGGATCCATGCATCGGTTAAGATTAAGCCGTCCATTTGAAAGTGGTGGGTGCCGTCGAAAAGGCGAAGGTGATGAAAGATTTGATAATGATCAGGGAGGAAAGAGAGAGGGTAGTCGAGGGCGATTTCTCCTTTATGGCCGGAGAGGCGGACTTTTAATAGTTCTTTCGCCTTTGATGATTGAGGGTGTTCTTCCTGTAGGCGTCTTTCGATCGCTTGTAACTGTTCAATATCGCGGGGAAATGTTCTTGTTTTAATAATCATGGCATCGTTCCTTTCAGGAAAGACGAATCCTGCCGGGAAGGCAGGATTCATGGACTTTCGATCAATTGTAACCCAATCGAAGAAAGAGCGGTTTTTAAATTCGGTACTGTTCTTGGCTTAGATTTGGTCAACACGTTCGTTTGAATCTCTCTCTGTGCAATTTCCGGCGTAATCCCTGTCAGAATTGCTTCAATTCCCATGACTTGAAGGGCATGGATCAGTTTGGGGAGCATTTCAGAGAAAAATTGATCACTGACGACCAAACCTGACAGATCAAGGACAAAATGATCGATATCATTCTCTTTACCATAGGTCAAAACATCACTAAGTAATTTATCCGCCCGTTCCTCATCGACAATCCCTTGAATGGGTATTACGGAAATTCCTTCTGTTATAGGTATGATGGGTACATTCATTAATCCCATATTGTAATGGGTCTGGTCCAGATCAATCATATGAGCAAGAACGGAAGCGATGGTTTGAAGAAATTCTACGTCTTCTTCATCAAAATCTTTTTCTTCCCTGTCCATCACACATAATGTTCCGAACACACTTCCTTTGAGATCTCTAAGCGTAACCCCAAGGTACCCTTTCACCTTTAAAAGGGATGAAGCTTCCATTTCCCTTGTGAACTGGTCTTCCATCAGGTTGTTTGTATTAAGTATGTTATTTTCGTCATTAATGACCAAGCGACAGTGACTTTCGTTATAATCAATGGTGAACCCTTCTGGAACAATTTCTTCTTCTTTATTTAATGAACTTAAGACAGTCATGGAGTCTTTCCCCCGCATGGTGATATACGCGGTCTGGACATTCAGTCTTCTCGTAATGACTTCAAAAATCTTTTGAGCAGCTGATTTAAGAGACTGGTATTGCTCTGATCTCAAGTGATATTCTACCGCCATGTAAAACCTTCCCTTACACAAAATTAGGAACTATACCCCATTATACCCTATTACCCTTTGAAGCTGAGATTAATCCTTAAATTCTTCATTTATTTGTCGTAATCGTGAGATATTTGATAGAAAATAATGAAATAGTGAGTGATTTTATGAAATATTTCCTAAAACCCAGTTTTTCCCCTTAAAAGGGTGAAATATATATTATTCAGAAAATTTGCATTAGTAGTAAAATTTGAGATAATAGAGGTCACATAATAAAAGGGGGAAATATGAATGAAAGCAAAATGGTACTTATTCATTATGGTCATCGCTTTAAGTATGCTACTTGCTGCCTGTGGCAGTGACAGTGACACAGGGTCCTCAGGGGACTCTGGTGATTCCGGAGACTCTGGAGGAGAGACATATTCAGTAGCTACGGATAACAACTTTGTCCCGTTCGAGTTCATGAATGAGGAGACGGGGGAGATGGAAGGTTTCGATATTGATTTGATCAAGGCGATTGCCGATGAGGCAGGATTTAATATCGAAATTGAATCTATGAAATTTGATGGAGTAGTCGCAGGCATGCAGTCTGGACGCTACGACATTGGAATTGCAGGTATGACAATAACAGATGAACGTAAGGAGACTATTGATTTCTCTGATCCGTATTACGATGCTGGTCTCATGCTTGCCGTAAGCGCGGACAATGATGAAATTCAATCTGAGGACAATCTGGCCGGTAAAAAGGTGGGGACTCGTTCCGGTACAACGAGTGAGACATACATTAGAGAAAATCACCCGGATGCAGAATTAATCACATTCCCGGGAATCGTAGAAGCTTATATGGATCTTGAATCCGGTCGTTTGGATGCGGTCATGTATGACGTTCCCAACGTTCAGTATTATGTAGCTAACGACTCTGAAGGTTTGAAAACGGCGGGTGATATTCTCCAGGGTGAGCAATACGGAATCGCTTTTCCTAAGGATTCCGAACTTGTGAGCGATGTGAATGAAGCTCTTCAGACTTTAATTGATAACGGAACCTATGATGATATCTATGAAGAATGGTTCGGTGAGCGTAAATACGGCACAGAATCATCCGAGTAATAGAGCAAAGCTGATCAGATAAAGCGTAGCAAGTGATTGGCTTGTTACGCTTTTTCCATGAGTGGAATGGTTGGCACGATTCATTACACAAATCAAAACACAAGGAGCGAATACATCTATGGAGTTCATTACGGAATCGCACTATTACCGTGTCATGCCGTTTTTGCTGGAGGGTTTGGTGTGGACATTACTCATCACTTTCGTCGGATTGCTCATCGGATTTGTCCTCGGGGCGATTTTCGGTTTTGCACGATTGTCTAAAAGTAAAATCATTTATGGAATCGCGACTGTTTATGTTGAGGCGGTACGTGGTACGCCTATCCTCGCCCAAATCTTATTCATTTATTTCGGTTTATCTGATTTGACAGGCATCAATATTGATAAAATTACGGCTTCCATCATAGCAATCGCCATTAATGCCGGTGCATACATAGCTGAAATTGTCCGTGGTGCCGTTTATTCGATTGACAAAGGACAGGAAGAAGCCGGACGGTCCATCGGTCTTACCCGCAATCAAACCATGCGCTACATTATTTGGCCGCAGGCGTTCAGAAGGATGATTCCGCCACTTGGAAATCAGTTTGTCATCAGCTTGAAGGATACCTCTTTGTTCTCGGTCATTGCTGTGGGTGAGCTGCTTTACATGGGGCAGCAATATTACGGAATGACCTTCCAGGCCTTTCAGGCGTTGACGATGGTTTGTGTGATGTACTTGATTATTACGGTACCGACTGCCGTGTACTTGAGACGAGTGGAAAGGAGACTGGATGTCTAATGATTACTGTCAAAGATCTGCATAAATCATTCGGTTCCAACGAAGTCTTGAAAGGAATCGATGCTGAAATCAAGGAAAAAGAAGTCGTTTGTGTGATTGGACCATCGGGGTCAGGGAAAAGTACCTTTCTTCGCTGCTTGAACTTACTGGAAGAGGTAACTTCCGGAGATGTTATCATTCAAGGCGATCACCTGACGGATCCCAAAATAAATATTAATGATGTACGCTCCAGGGTTGGGATGGTGTTTCAGCACTTCAATCTGTTTCCGCACAAAACCGTGCTAGAAAACATTACGATCGGCCCCGTCAAAGTTAAAAAGATGAAAAAAGCAGAGGCTGAAAAAGTAGCCCGCCCGCTTCTTGAAAAAGTAGGGTTAAGCGATAAAGCCGACGCTTATCCGGAAAGCTTATCCGGCGGCCAGAAGCAGCGTGTAGCGATTGCGCGTTCTCTCGCGATGGAGCCAAGTATTATGCTGTTCGACGAACCGACGTCTGCGCTCGACCCTGAACTTGTGGGTGATGTATTGGCTGTCATGAAAGATCTGGCAAAGGAAGGCATGACGATGGTAGTTGTTACCCACGAAATGGGGTTTGCACGTGAAGTAGGGGACCGGGTCTTATTTATGGATGAAGGAATCATCATGGAAGAGGATGTGCCGGAGAATTTATTCGGCAATCCACAAAACCCAAGAACTCAGGAATTCTTAAGTAAAGTCCTATAAGAAAAATCCGCAGGCCGGATGGTCTGCAGATTTTTTTACGATCTTCAGAAAAGGTAATAGGATGATACAAAATAAAGCAGGACAATAAGTAAGGATGGAGCTCCATATTTGATAAAGTGCTCGACTCTCCCTCGGATCATCATAAAAATGATCAGAACCATCATGGCCATGAATAAAATGGCGACAGATAGGTTTCCTCCTGATGTCGTACTTAAAATGGGAGCTTTTTGATAGAAAATGTCTGTAATGGCAAGTAGCTGTAAGTTGAATAAGTTACTGCCCAATATTGATCCAGCGGCCATATTATAATTGCCGATTTTAAAGGCTGCAAGAACAGTGACAAGTTCCGGAAGGGAAGTGGAAGCGGCAATCAAAAAGCTGCCGACGAAGCTTGAACTCATCCCCGTCTGCTGAGCTAATGCATCCCCGGATATCGAAAGAACACTTCCTGCAGCGAACACAACGAGAGCGCTGACTGCAAATCCAATATTTGCTCTTTTTAGCGATATCCCGTCACTCGTAGCCGCAGCTTCATCCATTTCCTCTTTATCCTTGTTTTCAAAAAACTTCACAGTGGCTATATACAATCCAACAAGAATGAACATTTCAATCCCAACATTGAAGATCGATACCGTTGAGCTCATGAAAAGAGCGGTGGCTACGACGACTGTGAAAAGTATACTGGCAATGGCAGCCGGCATATGGTCTGTTTTTTCAATCCTATTGAACATTTGATGCTTTCGGTAAATGAGGTCGACAGCTGCGAGAATCAGAACGTTAAACACATTGCTGCCGAGCATGTTCCCGACGGCGATATCAGGGTTATCGATGTACACCGCCGTTAAACTGGTGGTAAGTTCCGGCAGGGAAGTGGCTCCTGCAATAAGAAAAGTGCCGACGACTGCACCGCTCAGTTTAGATTTTTGACTGATGACATCGCCATAGCGGTTGAGCTTTACAGCAGCAAATACGACGACAGCAGCGGATACAGCGAATAATAGGGCGTTCATATTTTTCATCCTCCTATCGGGCCAATAAAAAAGACCTTGGCCCTTATTCAATCAGGCCAAGGTCTTGCGTACTATGGTCATAGTTTGATGAGCCGAGTGGTGGTCCACTGAAATGACGACTCATCAACCGTGTTGCACGGTCGCTACTCCCCTTGTTACCAATAATATAGCGGAATTTTACTAGGACGTCAAAGGTAGTCTCTCCTTTGAATGCTTTTTACTTATAATGGGTAGAGCTATTTAATATAGATAGGATTTCGAGGTTTTTTTCGATTGTTGGGGATCCGTGAAAAGGAATGCTGTTCGTGAAGGGGGGCGTTGAACCCTTTTTAGGAATAGCGGGTGTCGAAACCCTCTTTTGAATGAATGGGATTGTTGCACCAGGAAGATTATCTTTCAAGAAAACTAATAAAAAAAGCGGCCACCCGGCCGCTTTTTTTAGATTAATAGTTTACAGCGTCATAAGAGTTGATTAGGCCGTGCTCGAAGTAGGAGCCGGTCCCGGAAATTGGGTCTGCTGTTTGTTCGATAGCTGCACGGATGTTGCTGTTGGAACGCCCTTGGGATGCAAGAAGTCCAGCAAGTCCGGCAACGTGTGGGGAAGCCATGGATGTACCTGACATGTAGGCATATCCGCTGTTTGGTACAGTGGAGGCAATGTCAACACCAGGGGCTGTTACATCGACCCATGTTCCATAGTTAGAGAAAGAGGCCTTGTTGTTGTTGCTGTCAACAGCACCAACAGCGATGACATTATTATAGGAAGCTGGTTCAAACGTTGTAGATACACCGTCGTTACCCGCGGCAGCTACTACGACAGAACCTTTGCCCCATGCATAGTTAACGGCATCTTCAAGTGTCTGTGTATCACAGTTACAGCCAAGAGACAGGTTGATGACTTCTGCTCCAGCATCCGCAGAATAACGAATGGCATCAGCAATGTCATACAAAGAACCATTTCCGCTTGCATCAAGAGCACGGACAGCAAGAATTTTCGTATCTGGTGCCATTCCAGCAACACCAGCATTGTTATTCGTTTCTGCTGCTGCTGTTCCTGCAACGTGAGTACCGTGGCTGTTCAAGTCCATTGGATCATAGTCTTCATCTACAAAGTCATACCCTTTGATTGTTTTATCATTAAGGTCTGGGTGATTGTAGTCAACACCAGAGTCGATGATGGCAATTTCCTGACTGCTGCTTCCGCGTGTGATGTCCCACGCAGCTTCTGTGTCTGTGTTTTGTGGACCGTACTGGTATCCACTATAGTAAGTATCATTTGGTGACCATGAAACTTCGAAAACGTAGTTTGGTTCTGCATATTCAACGTTAGGGTTTTTGCTGAGAGCTTTTGCTACGGCTTCTACGTTTCCTACTTTAAGTACTTTTACTTGGGAGTTGACGAAGGAGCGTTTTTCCGTCACTTCATCTGCACCGTATTTTTCCAATTGTTTTGCGTTGAGAGATTTGCCGTTTTTAAATTTAACGACAACTTCTCCTTTGACGAACTCTTCTTTCTCATCCTGTACGTTCACTTTGTTCAGTGACTCCGGCTCGGAATCAGCGAACACCTGACCTGTTGTCGGCACAAGGGCTAATGAGGCTGCGAGTGACAATGTTGCTAACTTTTTGAACTTCAAATACAATTCCTCCTTAAAAGTTTATACTCTACTAATTCTAAGATTTTCGCCGTTTTCCTTCAAAATACGGGTTGGGATAGTCGGAGGAATATAGGCCGGTTAAGTGATCTTTTTGAATGTGGATATTCCCAAGTTTTTGTGGGCGAAAAGGGTCTTGGGGCTTATATAAATGTAAATGAGTGGTAATTTTTGGGGGTATCATGAAATTTTCACGTATCGAGTTAAATTTTTGTGAAAAATGGGGGGGAACAATGAAGGGGGATTTTGCTACATGTTTCGTAGGTTTCTTCTTTTTTGTGACCTTTTTCTGCCAGTTTATAAAGAATTTTCTGTATTGAATTCAACACTTATATGGAAGGTTTTCGTTCTTTACCTCTGGGAATATTGGAAAGTAGACAGATGTGAAGAGGTAGTAGAATGAGTTGGCAGATCATCCTATGATAACTTTTCTCGGTGACAGAAAAGTAGATTCTGGTTTAGTAGGGACAGGAAATATCTGTCTGCATTATTACTTGATATGAAAATTTTATAAAAATAAGGAAACAACCTGGAGATTGCTAGTTGACCGTGGTAAGATAGCAAAGGCTTTATGTTCATATATAACAAGTAAAGGATGATTAAAATGGCTAGAGAAAAAATCGAGTCTATTTTTCTATTGCGTCTCTTTGCCATGGTCATGGTTGTGTTGGTTCACGTAACAGCTTCATATGTGTCCGTCCTACCACCCGACGGAGATGCTTACACTAAATATCATTTTATTAATAGAATTATACGAATAGAAGCTGGAATTTTCATTATGATTACAGCAATGGTATTTTTCTATAAATATATTAGTCAAAAAATGGACGGCGCTGAGTTAAAATCTTTTTATAAAAAGAGAGCTTTATATATCGTCTTTCCGTATATCGTATGGGCCTTATTCTATGAAGCTCTTTCTGTGTATATAGGCGTTGTCAGCTTTGACTTAGGCGAGATGGGAATGCGTATATTAAAAGGAGAGTCTTTCTACCAGCTCCATTTTATTTTTCTAATTGTGCAATTCTACCTGTTTTTCCCGGCTGTATTATTTATAGTGCAAAAGATAGCATTTTTCCGGAAATATTTGTGGCTGTTTGGAATGGTCATTTCTTTATCCTATTATTTCTTGAATAGTGAATTCGAACTGATTCCTTTCACTTTTTTCCTGAGTAGTATGGGCCCATATTTACTTGGAGCCTGGATTGGAATTAACTTTAAAGAACAGAAACAAAAAGCCTTCCGTAAATCTACTGCTGTTTGGGCAGTAGTGGCAGGAATTGCGGGTATTGCAACAGTGCAGCTTCACTATCACCTATATATTGTTTCGACTTTTTATTTGCCTGGGTGGGTCTATTTATTAGTGAACCTGATGTTTATGATGACTGGAAGTTACGCGATGTTCCGCCTGATGGAATGGATCGCCTTTAAATGGAAGCCAGTACTTCCATATGTGAAAAATATAGCGGTTTACTCCTTTGGTTTTTATTTACTTCACCCGTTTGTATTGAAAGTAGTTGCCCGAATCATTCCAACCCCTAATAATTACTGGTTCCATATAGGGATTTCCCTGCGATTACTTTTGACTCTGTTTTTGTGCTATTCCATTATATGGTTGACGCATCGGTATTTCCCATTTGCCAGTTTGATCTTTGGTAAACTGCCACAGGGGAAACCACGATTTTTGGGAATTAAACGACCAGTTAAGAAATATGAAGAAGCAAAATCATCTGCACAGTAAGAAAGGAGTTTAGTCT
Source organism: Halobacillus sp. ABR2_026 (assembly GCF_056158545.1). Lineage (NCBI taxonomy): Bacteria > Bacillati > Bacillota > Bacilli > Caryophanales > Bacillaceae > Halobacillus > Halobacillus sp. ABR2_026. The sequence goes on along the minus strand of NZ_JBSWTM010000001.1, from coordinate 3,101,577 downwards.
CCTTTCTTTTTTATGTATTTGGAGAAGTATTTTTTGTTCGGATTATGACGTACGGAAGAATAGGCCTTATTTAAATAATCTAATGGAAGATCGCAATTGAAACATCTTTCTATTGTTGATATTTTCAGAAAAATCTGTATACAGCATTGAATTCCGAGAGAAAAGTAATATATAATACATTTAAATGTAAACGCATACATAATTTTGGAGATTGAGGAGGGTTTTTGTGAGTGGCATATGGTTAGCGGTTGTTGGAGGTCTCGTCTTTTTTCTAGGTTATCGGTATTATTCGAAGTTTATTGCAGAGAAAATCTATCGTTTGGAACCGAATTACGTAACTCCGGCCCATCAGTATAAGGATGGGGTCGACTTTGTCCCGACGAATAAATTCGTTTTATGGGGTCACCATTTCACTTCGGTCGCAGGCGCAGCCCCGATTGTTGGACCGGCCATTGCGGTCTACTGGGGATGGCTGCCGGCAGTGCTTTGGGTATTGCTTGGAACCGTTTTTGCTGCAGGAGTTCATGATTTTGGGACATTGGTTTTATCCGTCCGCAATAAAGGCCAGTCGATTGGGACACTGGCAAGTAAGTTGATCGGTCAAAAAGCGAAAGTCCTGTTTTTATTCATCATTTTACTATTGGTTCTCATGGTAAATGCTGTTTTCGCCTGGGTCATTGCGAATCTGTTCATTTCTTTCCCAGCTAGTGTCGTATCTGTATTCATTCAAATCCCACTGGCCATCTGGATTGGTTACAGCGTTTATAAAAAGCAGGGGAATATGCTGCTTCCTTCCGTCGTAGCGCTTGCGGTCATGTACTTAGCAGCCATTGTTGCCAGTTATGTCCCTGCCCTGCAGATTGACCTCGTCCGCTATTTTGGAGGAGAAGGGGCTTCCGCATTATTCGGACTTAGTGCAACTTCTACAGCTTTTTTAGTGTGGATTGTCGTGTTGATGGTTTACGTCTATATCGCTTCGACTCTTCCTGTATGGAAATTGTTGCAGCCGAGGGATTATATCAATTCCCACCAGTTGATTGTCGGGCTGGGTCTATTGTATTTAGGTCTGTTGTTCACAAATCCTGAAATAACGGCACCTGTAACCAACGCATCTGCAGATACATCGTGGTTCCCGCTGCTGTTTATTACGATTGCTTGTGGAGCGATTTCAGGATTCCACGGCCTTGTCTCATCAGGAACGTCTTCAAAGCAATTGAATAAAGAGACCGACGCACGTTTTGTCGGTTATTTAGGTTCTGTCGGTGAAGGAGCTTTAGCCCTTGTAGCGATTATCGCTGTGGTCACCTTCTTCCCGACCGCAGGAGAATTTACGGCCACCTACAGTGGTTTCCAAGCGGCAAGTGGAGCAGGTCTCAATGTCTTTATCCAGGGTGCCGGGCAATTAGCTTCAGGACTTGGCATTCCTTCATCTGTCGCTGCAACCATTGTGTCTGTCATTGTCGTTAGTTTCGCTGCAACTACCCTTGATTCGTCCGTCCGGTTGATGCGGTATATTATTGCAGAGCTTGGAACGGAATATAAAGTGACACCTCTTACGAAGACCCACGTCGCTACAACAGTAGCTGTTGTATCCAGTGCGGCACTGACATTGATTCCTCAAGGTCCAAAAGGATTCGGTTCCGGCGGGTACTTACTATGGCCGCTGTTCGGGACGTCCAATCAGCTTCTGGCGGGAATCAGCCTACTGCTTGTATCGATTTGGCTGAAGCAGCAGGGACGTAATTATCTTCCTACAATCATTCCCATGGTCTTTCTTATGTTTATGACCTTATGGGCAATGATTGATCAGGTGGTGACCGAATGGGCACCTTGGAATGAAGGAAGTGACTGGATGCTGTTCACATTCGGGGCTATCATTCTTGTCTTTACGTTATGGATTCTGATCACCGCCGTTTCAACCATCAGTGGCAACCGAAAAAACTCGATTGAAAAGAGTGCTTAACTAAAAAAGCCGGCATCTGTCGGCTTTTTTTGCCTTGAAAGGAGAGGAGACACCATGAAGGAAGTCATAATCATCCGTCCGGAGAAAGAAATAGGCATGGGGTGCTGTGGTGGGATCTGCAGCGATGATGATGGGTTGATCAACATGAAAGAGGAGTTCCAGCCTTACGACCATGACCGTCTTAAACTCGGGGAATGGTATAGAGAGAATGTGATGGAGAATTGTAGAGACCTCCAGGTAGATTATGTAGATCCAAGAAACCTCCTGGCAATCCTTGTATATTTTTTCCGCCACGTGAAAAGCGGAAATATATCGTTTCAGAGTGCTTTAAGATCTGTTTTTTTCCGCATCCGTTACCAAAGTATTTTCATTGATGGTACATGTGTGAACATGGAGGAGGGTGAGGCATGGAAATAAAGTTTTCTTTAAAACGTTTGTTCGAATTCTATGATGAAGTGTTGAGTCTCCCTCACAAACAGGAAATTGCCAGAGAATTGAGGGACGAGGATGACCTCTTTTTACTTCTTGTGTACTCAGACTTGTTAGGGATTCCAAATCCAGCTTTTTATTATACGTTAGAGTTGTATCCGCATATCATTGAAAAGTTTCACGACTGGCATTTGCGAATGGGGATGGAAAAGTCTCCACTCGATGGCATTCGTTGTTGTTAGAGGAGGAAGTAAAAGTGGATAGTTTCGAAAAAAATAAAGTGGTTTTTGTTGGAGGAAAAGGAGGGGTGGGGAAATCCACTTCTTCGGCTGCTCTGGCCGTAGCATTTGCTAAAGAAGGGAATCGGACGCTTGTCGTCTCTACGGACCCTGCTCATAACCTCGGCGACATCTTTCATGAAAAAGTAGACCATGAGAAAACACCGTTACTGGACAACCTCTGGGGCATTGAGATAGATCCGAATCACGAATCGAAACGGTATATTGCAGGAGTGAAAGGCAATTTAGAAGGGTTGGTAAAATCAAAAATGGTGGAGGAAGTCCACAGGCAGATTGATATGGCCAGTGCATCTCCAGGGGCAGACGAAGCAGCCCTGTTCGATCGACTCATATCCATCATTCTGGAAGAAGCGGAGAATTTTGATAAGATCGTTTTTGACACAGCACCGACCGGTCATACGATTCGTCTGCTGACCCTGCCGGAGCTCATGAGTGTTTGGATTGATGGAATGCTTGAGCGTCGAAAGAAAATCAATGATAACTATACCGAGTTGTTGAACGACGGGGAACCTGTTGATGATCCCATCTACGACGTTCTGCAGAAGCGGAAAGAAAAATTCGCGGCTGTGAGGAAAGTGATTCTCGATCCCGTTCAGACAGGTTTTGTTTTTGTACTTAACCCTGAACGGCTTCCAATACTAGAAACGGAACAGGCCGTCCGTAAGCTACAGCAACATGATTTGACCGTAAATACACTCATTGTAAACAAGGTGCTGCCTGCTCATGCAGATGGTACTTTTTTGGAGAAAAGGCGCAGGCAGGAGAGTGTATATCTGCAGGAAATTGAGCGAGTCTTTGCTCAGCAGCATTTGATCCGCATCCCATTATTTGAAGAAGATGTTTCGGATATGGAAAAGTTACATACTTTTTCATCCTATATAAGCAAAAAAGAATGAGAAGGGGCTCCCTTTTCATTCTTTTTTGCTTTAGGCTCTGTTAAAGTTTAGTGTTGATATTACTGCAAAAAAGGACCTTCCAATTTTATGGAAGGTCCTTTTTTTATATTTGGCTTATTCCACTAAAGCTCCCTTTTCTTGAAGACTCAGTTTCGAGATGTTTGTGTGGGAGTTAGGGGCTGCGGGGGATGACTCGCTTTCCGCGGGAGCGCGGTGAGCCTCCTCAGGCTTACGCCTTGCGGGGTCTCACCCAGCACTCTTTTCCCGCAGGAGTCTCGCCATCCCCCTCCGCCCCTTGGCTATATCAGGTTCTCGAAACCCCTTCATGAATCATCAGCTATTCTAGTTGGTGAGAGGATAAGGATCATATTCCCAAACGGAGGTGCTCGAACCCAGAAAGCTTGATACATAGCGTTTTATGCTTACAACAACCGGGGGAATGGAAGACCATCCAACGTTGGTAAAGGGGTTCGTTTTTCGCATGATCGAATGGGGTGGTTGGGAAGCTGCGAGACTCCCGTGGGAGAAAGGAGATCGGCGAGATCCCGCAGGGCGATAAGCCCGAGGAAGCTCGGCACTCCCCCCACAGGAAAGACCAGCTATAAAAAGTCAAGGTTGTAAAGTGAAATTTCATTATCCTTTATGAAGCATTTTTGTCTCCATGCCAAATAAACCTCTTGGAAGAGGCATTTAAAAGCTTTTAGCTTTTTTCTGTTATGACTTTATTTCGGGCGAGACTCGTAAGGCTTCTTATCCCTTAATATCGCAAAGATAATATGGGTCAGCTTACGGGCTACAGCTCCCACGGCTGTTCCGTGGGCTTTCCCTCGTTTTCTTAGCTTTTTATAGTGCTGAGACAAAGCAGGATCTTGAAAGCTAGCGACAAAAGCGGCTTGCCATATGGCACGACGGAGGTAAGGAGACCCTCTCTTCGACATCTTCATCCTGTTTCCTTGGAAGTTGCCTGATTGGTGTACAGAAGCATCTAATCCTGCGAAGGCAACGAGTTGTTCAGGACGTTCAAAACGGTCGATGGAACCGATCTCCCCTAATATGGCTGCCGCAAGAACATCGCTAATACCGATAATTGTAGTTAAGTAGTGCTCCTGGCGATTTGAAAGCTCTATGAGCGATGCTTCTATCTCGCTAATTTGTCGGTCCAAGAGGGATAGTTGTTCAAGGAGAATGTGAATCTGCACCCGAAATGCTTCTCCTCCTATGGATATGCCGAAGCTTTCCTGTGCTTTTTCTTTCAATTGATCTGCCTTTTCCTGAGCACGCCGTTCGCCGTATCTTCCTTTACTAGCTTGATTTAGGAGCTCAGCCAGTTTTTTTGTATCAATAGATAGAAGGTCTTCAGGCAAAGGATAATGAAGGAGAACTTCGGTAGAAGATACACCAAAAGTATCGGAAAACAAACGTTCATATTCCGGAAACACTTGATCGAGAAGAGAAATAATCTTTCGTTTGATATCTGAACTTTGGTCCACTAAAGAATAGCGAAGTCGCTCCAAGTTCTTTAACTGAAGGAGGTCATCTTCAATAAATGGGGTAGCCTCCGGGTTATCAATCCGGATAACCTGAGCGATGAGGTACGCATCTCGTTCATCTGTTTTCGTCTTACGAATATAAAAATTCCGTAAGGCATCGGATTGTAGAGGATTGAACGAGGTTACTTTAAATCCAAGCTTATGTAGAAATGAAAAGACGGATAACCAGTAATGACCTGTGGCCTCAAGTCCACATGCGCAATTATCTGGTGTAATCTCGTGTTGAGTTAAAAAATTTAGAAGTTTGTCGCTCCCTGATTTGGAATTAGAGAAACGTACGGTTTTACCTATCGGTTGTCCATGCTCATCAATTAAACCAGCCTCATGGTTCTGTTTTCCAATATCAATGCCGAGATAATACAAGAAAATCCACCTGCCCTGTAATAATTACCAGATGGGAGGGTTCCTCCGAATCTTTACAAGTATCCAGGCTCGTTAGATATACGACAACGACGTGTCATCCAGCTTATACGGATTATCTTGTAAAGAGGGAGGTGTCATTCTTTCCTACGAAGACATGGCTTCAAGCGAGGCGTCGACACCTCCATCTGATTGTCCTCATTATACCTCGTAAGAAGGTAGTGAGGTCCACCAGAAATGATCTGGTAACTATAATATACGAGCGAGTAGCTTCCCATCCACCCCTGGCACTCAACACAATAACGAACCCCGAACCCTCTCGAACCGGAGTCTTCAACAATCCTGCCATTTAGCTAAAGACCCCGGTTCGTAATAATAATCCAACAAGGATTCAATGGTTGGATCGTGAAAGAAGATCATCTAAAGGTTTCAACACTTGGGGATAAATTCCTTTTTATCGTCCTAACATTCATTGTTACTTCCATCCGTTGATGTAAATATCAACACTGAACTTTATCAGAGTTTTGCTTTAAAAATGTGATTTTTCGAACTTATTGGGACTTTATGTTCAATTGATATATCCCGGCTGTACATTTTTACCTACGCGTCGATATAAAGGTAGTCGATTAGACAACTACTATATGCGGAGGTGTCCATCTTGTTAATCATTGACGAACAAATCTTATCACCTATTCTGATGCAGACGGCCCTTACCCATCGCGTTCCTATTTATTACAGCGATGATGTAAGGAGTCTCAGTCTTCCGAATCAATCCAAAATCCTAACGAACTCAGAGAGCTGCTTAAAGCTGCTTGAGAAGAACGAACCCGGACATGTCCACGTGAAAGCTTCTAAACTTGTAAAAGATAAAGCTAAATTCAGAGAAGTTACAGCTTCTATCTCCGATCAATTTTATTACCGCCGGGTTGATCTGGAAGAACTTCAGTATCTCGATTCATCGAGGATTCCGTTCCCGGTTGTCATTAAACCGAACAAAGGTTATTCCAGCGTCGGCGTCCATATCGTCGAATCTGAAACCGATTGGGAGCCTTCTGTCCAACGGCTATATTCGGAGCTTCTTTTGACCCGTGGTGTATATTCCGACGTTGTCATCGATAGTGAACAAATCATTATCGAAGAATGGATCGACGGGGAAGAGTATGCGCTTGACTGTTATTTTAATGATCAAGGGAAGCCTGTCATATTGAACATTATGAAGCGTAGGTTTGCCAGTGAACGGGATACATCTGACCGGATTTATTACACCTCCGTCAAAGTTATTTCCGAAGTCCATGATGAAGCCCTTGAATACATGACGTCCTTGAATCACACTTTAGGGTTTAAAAATTATCCATTTCATATGGAGGTAAGGAGGTCAGCCAAAGGTATAGTTCCAATTGAAATGAACCCTATGCGTTTTGCAGGGATTGGAACAACAGACATCAGTCACTTTGCTTACGGAATTAATGCGGCTGAGGCGTACTTTCTGGATGAATCTCCACACTGGGAGGAGATTACAGAACAAAATGATTCCTTTATTTATGGCTTTTTCTGTGCGGAAGTACCGACTCATATTAGCAGGAATTTGATCGCAGGTGCAGACCATGAGGCTTTGAAAAAGGAGTTCAGCGCAATATTGGACTATCGTGAAATTGAATCGGTGAACGATCGTACTTTTGCAGTCGTATTCTTTAAAACGAGAGATATGGATGAAATCGATCGCTTATTAACTCTTGATTTAGAACCTTATTTGTTTATCAAAGAATTGGAGGAAGCTGTTCGATGAACCTTCAGAGATTGAATCCAAGAAAATCATTAAAGACGCAATTATTCATTAATATTATGATTCCTATGATCATTCTGGGGGTACTGGTTTTCGCTTTTGTCCAAATGCTTTCCTCTTATATTGTAGATGAACATGTCCTTCCCCAATTTGAAGAAATTTTAATATCAAATGGGAAGGAATTAGAACGCAGCATCGATGGTGAACAGGTCCAGGAAGCGATCCAGAACCCTGGGGGTAATCATAGTCCGTTGCTGAATACGCTCGACATGATGATGGAAAACAATGATCGCTTGGAGTATATGTACATCTTAACGAAGAAAGAAGATACGGATTATATTGTCAGCTTGAGTGGCAGCGAAGACGTGATGGTAGAATCTCCATTTACAGAAGCACAAAATCAATCCTTTAATGATAATAAAGTTGTCGTTACTGATATCTATGAGGATGAATGGGGTGTTCACAAATCCGTCTTCATGCCCGTGGAAGGAACGGATGCCATCATCGGAGTAGATATGAGCACTCAATTTGTGAAAGATTTGGAAAAGAATGTTCTCCTTTTTCTTGCTATATTCCTTGCAGCTGCCCTTATTATCGGAATAATATTTGCATCCTGGTTTGGAAACCGATTGAATAAGGCTGTCCGTTCTCTATTAAATTCGGTCAAGCGCGTAACAGATGGAGATTTAACTGAAGAAATCCAAACAGATCGAAAAGATGAAATTGGAGAGCTTTCTCTTTCTATGAAGGAAATGGTGGAAGGTCTCCGAACCCTCGTCCATCGTGTAGCATCTGCTTCTGATCATGTATCCGTACAATCGGAAGAACTTACCCAATCGGCAAATGAAGTACGGTCGGGAAGTGAGCAGATTGCCTCAACGATGCAGGAACTTTCTTCAGGGGCAGAATCTCAGGCAAATAGTTCCGGTCACCTATCAGAGGTCATGGAAGGATTCGTACAGCAAATTGAAGAAGCGAACAAAGGCGGTCGAAGTGTTTCTGATACCTCTCGTCAAGTACTCAGCATGACTGATGAAGGGCGTACTCAAATCCAGCTGTCTGTCCAAAAAATGACATCGATCAACGGAATCGTAAAAGATGCGGTTGAAAAAGTGCAGGGATTGGACCGGCAGTCCAAAGAAATTACAAAACTCGTCCAGGTCATTCAGGACATTGCTGAACAAACCAATCTATTGTCATTGAATGCAGCTATTGAAGCCGCGCGTGCTGGTGAGCATGGGAAAGGTTTTGCGGTCGTAGCGGATGAAGTTCGTAAACTGGCGGAACAGGTTTCGAATTCGATCGTAGATATCACATCCATTGTTGGAACGATACAGTCAGAGTCCAGCCACGTCGTGAAATCCTTGGAATCCGGGTATGAAGAAGTGAATGAAGGTTCTGAACAAATAAATATCACCGAAAAAACATTTGAAGACATTCATCATTCCGTATCGGATATGGCAGGAAAAGTCCAGCACATTTCAGAACATTTATCAGACATCGTCGTTCGCAGTCAGAACATGAATGGGTCAATTGAAGAAATTGCATCTGTTTCGGAAGAATCGGCAGCAGGGGTTGAGCAGGTCGCTGCTTCCTCCCAACAAACCAGCAGTTCAATGGAAGAAGTGTCATCAAGTGCGAGTCAATTGTCTCAGCTGGCAGAAGAACTTAGTGATAATATTAAAGAATTTAAAGTGTGAAAAGCTTTTTAGACAAAAAAGCAGGCGCTTTTAACTTGAATAAATTATAAATCTTAACAAGACGAAGTGCCCAAGGAGACAGTAGGTTGCCTGGGCACTTTTTAATGAAACAAGGGAATTTTTATTCCTTTTTTCCTTGATTTTTTGCATGTTGGCTCAATCTTCGGTACTCTAGTATAGTTGAACGTTTATAAGTTAAGAGAGGGATTTATAATGAGTAAGATCAAACGAAATGACCCATGTCCTTGTGGGAGTGGGAAGAAATATAAGAAGTGCTGCATGAATAAGAGGGAAGAGGGTGTAGGTTCCACTAGTCTTCATGAAGAGTTGAAAGGCCATTACAGCCACTTCATGGCATATGTGAACCGTAACTATCCGAATGTGACGCCGAACGAAGAGCGTGAAACGCAGGAAGAAGAAGTGGAAGCGGCTTTCCGTATGGTTCATGGGGTGTTCATTGCCAAACAGGAAGATGGAACCACTTTGTATGATGAGTTTTACGAAAAGAAGAAAGACAAGCTGAACCGTCCGTCAACAGCTGCTTCCATGGAAGCGTGGAAAGCGCCCCATGTGAGTGTGTTCCGCATTCAGGACCTTCCGTCCGAGCAGACGGTTGGGGTTGAGGACGTTTGGAATGGTGAAAAATATGAAGTGAAACGTGACGGTATTCCTTTGAAGGAAGAGAATTACGCTCACATGCCTTATGTTATCGGCGTTCTTTTAAAATGGGGACCGATCTTCAATTTCGTACCCCTTGCTATTCCAAATTATGAAGAGACCTATCAGACTTTCCGTGATAAGGTCACGAAGGATAGTCAAGATGCTGGTTATGATTCCATTCATGCGTACATGCAGGAAACGCTGATTGAGCAGTTGAGAAGCTGGATGTATATGAACGTTTCTGAAGAAGCAGTGGAGGAGCAAGGCTCACCATCCGAAGAAATATCAAAAGACGTCGTCCTCGATCTAGTCGATGATGAGCTTAAAGCAGAGCCGACGTTTGAAAGACTCCGGGAAGCGTGGCTTTCATACAAACAGCAGGAAGATCCTACATTCCGGAAGCCGGAAGTAGTGTCTGCTGCATTGGAGCACATTTATCGGACGTCTGAAGAATTCCGTTCAGAGCCAGAAAAAGTAACGAAAAAAGCGGTGGCAACGAAGTATGACGTGAGTCCGAGCAGCATGAGTAAACGAATCACTCAGCTGAAAGGATATATGGAAGGATAATGGTAAAAAGCTTAGAGCACTCGCTCTAAGCTTTTTTTATCAACTTGCTAATATAGTTGGTAATTTCGCTAATAAAAACTGGAAAGGCGCTAATTTACTCAACAAACCCGCTAATAAAATGATCAAAGGTGATAATAAAACCCTGGATGCCGCTAAACCGAGAGTCAGGCTTTTCTTTTTTTCTTCTCTGCTGCATAAGGTATGAAAGGGAGGGGATCGCATGAAGCGCAATCGTTCACCGGTGATTTTCATCGTTTGCTCGGCTTTGATTCTGATCCTTGCCGTTGGGCTCACGTTATTTTTCATGATGCGGCCCGGGCACCGTGCCGAACAGGCTATTGAAGAGTTTTATCTGCATGAACAGCAGGGAAAGTTTTCGGATTCCTGGGAGCTTTTTCACTCCCAAATGAAGGAGAAGTTCACGAAAGGTCATTACATACAGGACAGGGCCCATGTATTTATGAACCATTTTGATGTAGAAACGTTCGATTATGATATTGGAGATATGAAAAAAATCGATCAATGGACGATGGAAAAAGGGGCTGAATCTTTATCCCCTGTGTATCATTCCGTCGTGATTCAAACGTATAAAGGGAAGTATGGACTCTTCCGTCTTCATCAAGAGGTGTATGTAGCTGAAGAGGAAGGGGAATGGAAGATTTTATGGGATTACCAAAAGTGATTCGTCCTACTGGAAGAGCAGGCGGATCCAGTAAACTCCCATCTTTACATATTCCCCAAACGTTACCCTCTTTTCGTGTTCAGTCAGACCATCGGAAGGGTCGAAAAAGGATGAAGAGAAGGAGTAGTCCAACTGGATGTTGTTATCATAAATGTCATCGAACGTCATCTTAGTTCGGCGGGAATGGTACTCACTCGTAACGACAATCGCTGACTCTAATCCTTCTTCTTCCATAATTTCTTTAGACAGTGTCGCATTTTCATATGTACTGGTGGCTTCAGGTTCTTCTAAAATCGCGCTCCTGGGCACGCCTAATTCATGGGCCACTTCAGGGGTGGTCCAGTTTTCTGTCGAATTGGTCAAGATGAAGTGATCAGCTCTTCCTTCATTATAAAGTTCTGCCCCACGGGTGATCCGTTCTTCCGTTCCACTTAAGACAATGATGGCATCATAGGTTTCGGAGGAATCAAGCGTATCCTCGACGACCAGATATTCAGCCCCTAAGAGAAATGGGGTAATGACTGCGGCAACCAGTAATAATACGCCTCCTAAAAAGGAAACCAGAATGATTTTTTTCGTTAATGCCATCATAACCCCTCCATTTTTTTTAAATGCCCATAATCCTGTATATATCTCCCTGGAAAAAAATTAAACATACAGGTGTTTTACTTGTATAATCTTGTCGAATTTAGTAACATATATTGTAAAAGTTTTGTTTGAATTGTTTGTTAATTTATTGTAAAGTTTATTCAAATACGAGGAAGAGAAGGGGTAGAGAGATATGGTGCAACCTGATGATCGCATTGCCACTCCTGGGCAAATCGTAACGTTTGAGAGAAATGATATTACTTTTACAGGTAGAGTCATTCCGAGTCAATGCCAACAATCGGTGATTGTAGATTTGACGATAATGGATAACTTAGATGAAATCGATTTCGAATATGACAGAACGGTTGTGGCTCATACCAATTATCGTATCATAGAAGAATAAACCGTGTACCCTTCCTTAACTGGAAGGGTATTTTATTCATGGTTTTTTATTGGTAATTTTTTCTTCTGTAATCAATAATTACTAGTCAAAAATACTGTTTCCAATCATTGAAATTGTAGATATATTAGAAGGAAGTAAAAAGTCAGGCGTACGTTTGATGAGAGGGTGTGATCATTTGCCGCAATTGAACAGGCTTTTATTAGAGCACACAGAGTTAGCGTTGGAAGCACGTTATAGTGTAAGAATTGATCGGACAATTGTGATTGAACCATTGAGGCAGTTGACGGAAGACACATTCAGGAAAGTTTTGAATCAGGAGAATGTACATACCATCGGCATTGAAAATGCGGATGAGGAATTGATTGAAAGATACGAGGGTCCGTTTAAATTCCGCCGGATGAACGGGATTCTCATTTTTAAGCCATTGACATAAAGGGAGGGACTTCCAATAAATGGAAGTCCCTTTTCTTATTCTCCATTAATAGAGTTCTCATAAGTGTTGCTCTCGGTCACGGGAAATCCAGTGATTTCTTCAAAGTGTTTTTTGTTTTACTCAGACTTTCTTCGTCGGGTACGAAATAATACAGTCCATCTTCCAGACGTTTATTTTCCCCGTCAATCTCTAGTGTTTCTACGGATGTCTCATTGGAAGAAAAAGCTTTTCGTAGGCTCAGCATCTCACCTGGAGTGAGATTGGTGCTCACATTTTTTCCTACAATGTTTTTCATTTCGTTTATTTTGAATAACATTCCGGGGGACAAGGCTTCATCAATGCTTGCTTTAATAAATTGCCGTTGTCTTTCATCTCTCGTGTAACTAACAGCTACATCACGCTTTCTCATACGGACGAAGGCCAGTGCTTCCTCTCCATCCATTTTCATAGGACCTTCTTCAAATTCGATCTTTTTATAAAAATCTAAACTGCTTCGCTCCCAGAATCCTTCTTTAACGTCAATCGTTACACCGCCGAGGAGGTCTACAACTTCTATGAAACCATCAAAGTTGACGGTTGCATACTTATCGATGGGGATGCCCATCAGATCTTCTACTGTTTCCACGGTAAGTTTTTCAGCTCCATATCCAGTTACTTCGCCCAGGGTATAGGCAGCATTGATCTTATGGGTACCCGCATAGTGCTGGCGGACTTTGGACGCTGGAATATCCACCATTGTATCTCTCGGTATACTCGTCATCGTCATTTTATTCGTATCTGGATCGAGCGTCAGAACGATTTGTGCATCCGCACGTCCAGCTTTCCCGTCGGTGGAATAATCCTCAACACCCATCAGCAGAATGGAAATCGGATCTTCCTGAGCATCCACAGCTTCTTCGCGCAGGTCGGATTTTTCTCCACGGTCCAGACCTTCAAAGGCGGCTGTGTAGACTTGTGTCACATAATAAAAGCCTCCGCCAACTAGTAAGCATATGAGAAATAAGAGAGCAGCAAAAATGCGCAGCTTTCTCTTCTTTTTTCGTCTTCGTACACGTACGATTCTTTTCGCCAAATTGTAACACCTCTATTTCTAACCTCTCATCTTTTTATTTTACCACAGTTGAAAACATTCGATAGAAACGCTCCTTTTGTCGGAGTATTCGTAAAAAAGCTGTTACAAATAGTCGGATTTTCATGTGTCATTGTAGTCATTTACATATTTTTACGGAAAATAAATATCAACTATTTTCTGAATTTTATATACTGGACCTGAATGCATTATAAGAAGGAGGAAATCTGTTGAAGAAATTTTTTCATATTCTATTGATTGGTTCTTTAATCCTAAGCTATGCCGTTTTACCTACATCTCCGGTTGCTCATGCGGAAGAAGCAGAGGAGCTGTTGATTTCGGAGTATGTGGAGGGATCATTGAACAACAAAGCCTTGGAGATTTACAATGGAACGGGGGGACAAGTTGATCTGTCCCGTTACCAACTGGAATTGTACTCCAATGGAAACACTGAGCCTTCCCAGACAGAGCGTCTAACAGGAAATCTGGCACCAGGTGAAGTGTATGTGGTCGCTAACAGTAGTGCTGGGGAAGACATTCAATCCGTGACAGATATGACCAGCGGAGTCGTAAACTTTAATGGAAACGATGCTCTCGTCTTGAAGAAAGAGGGCAGTGTTATAGACAGTATGGGACAAATCAGGAACACCGATTCATTCGGGCAGGATGTAACCCTGCTAAGACAGCCGGAAATCCTCAAAGGGGATACGGATCCTACCGATGCGTTTGAAGCTGGTGCAGAATGGGATGCTTTTCCGATGGATACGTTCCTTCACCTTGGAAGTTATGAAAGAGAGGAAGAAGCGCCTGCAGAATTAACAACGATTGAGGAAGCCCGTCAGACAGATGAGGGAACGACTGTCCGGGTCAGCGGCATTGTTACCGCATCATTTGAGGCTGGTGGACAGACGAACCTATACATACAAGATGAAACAGCCGGCATCATCGTCCGCGCCCCACGCCTGGATGCTAAGCCTGGTGATCGTATCGAAGCTCAGGGGGAAAACAGTGATTATTACGGAATGGCTCAGGTAACCACCTCCTCTGCGAATGTGAAAGTTGTGGAAAGTGGTGGAGGAGTCCCGGATCCTCAAGTGGTCGATGCTTCTGCTTTCTCTTCGGCTGAAGGAGAAGCAATAGAAGGGGAGTTCGTTCAAGTGAACGATCTCGAGGTCGTTGATGAAAATGAGCATGGTGAATTTACGATTCAAGGGGAGCAAGGTTCATTTTTGCTTAAGCCTCAGGGAGGCGCTTCTGTCCGTGTTGGAGAGACGTATGAACGGTTAATGGGGGTAGTGGATTACAGCTATGGGGAGTATAAGCTGCTTCCTAGAAATGCTTCTGATGTGATTCAAAAAGTATTTGCTGTTACAGCGAACCCCGCTGCCGGGAAGATCGTTGAGGGAACAGAAGTTGAACTGATGACTGCAGAACCTGACGCAAGTATTCATTACACCGTAGACGGGTCCATCCCTACGATGGATAGTGAGGTCTATGATTCACCGATTGCAATCACTGAGGATGCCATAGTGAAAGCGGTTGTTGCTCGTGATAACGGTGAAACGAGTGATGTTGCCGTCTTTGAATACAAGGTTTTAAAAGCTTTGAATGATGTAGCCATCCACGATTTACAAGGGGCAGGTCACACCTCTCCTTATCAAGGGCAAACGGTTGAAAATGTAGAAGGTGTGGTCACGAAGGTGGATGGGGCCAATGGCTTCTATATCCAATCGTTGGAACCTGATCAAGACCCTGCTACTTCTGAAGGAATATACGTGTACAAACGATCTGTAAGCGTACAGACTGGCGATGTCGTGTCAGTGGATGGAAAAGTGACGGAATATCGGGAAGACGGCTATTCGGATGCAGCAGATCTTTTAACGACACAAATTAGTGCGAACGAAGTGACCGTATCTTCTTCCGGGAATCCTTTACCAGCTCCTGTGGTCATCGGGGAAGACCGGGAACAACCGATGAAAAATATAGAAGATGACGGGATGGAAACTTTTGACCCCGAACAAGATGGGCTTGATTTTTATGAGAGTCTGGAAGGGATGCTGATTGAGCTTTCTGAACCTAAGGTCACGGGACCAGTCAAATATGATGAACTTCCTGTATACGTGGAAACGAACGAAGATCAAGCCTTTACCCGTGCAGGTGGACTGCTGATTTCTCCGGAAGACTATAATCCAGAACGTGTGCTTGTTGATGTAGATGGATTCGACGTCCAGGCGAAGACCGGGGACTATTTTGATGCGTCCATTACGGGTGTGGTCAGTTACGATTACAGCAATTTCAAAATTCGAGTCACAGGGGAACTTCCTGAGATTCAGGATGGTGGAACAGTAAGGGAAGCGGCAAAACTTCGTGGGTTGAAACAGAAAATGACCGTGGCGACTTATAACATGGAAAATTTCCATGCAGGGACAGACCCGGAGAAGATCGAGCGTATTGCCGAATCCATGGTGAACCATTTGAATGCCCCGGATGTGGTCGGTCTTGTAGAAGTGCAGGATAACAGCGGTCCGACCGATGATGGCACAGTAAAAGCGGATGAAAGTTACCAAACGCTGATCGATGCCATCGCAGAGGCCGGTGGGCCAGAGTATAAATTTACGGACATTGCCCCGCAGGATAAAACGGACGGGGGGCAGCCGGGTGGAAACATCCGTGTCGGGTTTATTTATAACCCTGACCGCGTAACCCTGACAGATAAGCCGGCAGGTGATGCGGAAACGGCGATTGGTGTGAACGATGAAGGCTTGACGTTGAACCCTGGACGTATTGACCCTGGGAATGAAGCATTCAACGATTCTAGAAAATCGGTAGCGGCTGAATTTGAATTTAACGGCGAAAAAGTGGTGGTCGTTGCCAATCATTTCAATTCCAAAGGCGGAGATGACGCTTTATTCGGTGCGGAACACCCGGTAGAGCTTGGAAGTGAGGTCCAGCGGTTAAAGCAGGCGGAGGTCATCAATAGTTTTGTTGAAGATGTAGAAAAACAGGTGGATGATGCCAATGTCGTCGTCCTTGGTGACTTGAATGACTTTGAGTTCTCGGCACCAGTCGAAACCCTTAAAGGGGATGACCTGACAAACATGATGGAGAAGCTTCCTGAGGAGGAACGCTATACGTACATCTATCAAGGAAACTCTCAAGTACTTGATCATATCCTGGTGAGTAACCATCTCGCCAAACGTACAAAAGTGGAATCGGTGAATATTAATGCCGACTTTTCTGAAGCGGATGGCCGTGCCAGTGATCATGATCCAGTTCTTGCACAAATTCACGTGAAGAAATCGCATTCCTTTTTCCCGCCATGGTTGAAAAAACTGTGGGAATATCTCTTCCATTAATACAAATCCCCCGCTGGGAGCAGCGGGGGATTTTCTTTATATTTCTTCTTTTTCTAAAATCAAATAGTTCATTTCTTTTCGATCGATGCTGTTGTAACGCTTGGCGTTGAAAGCATAGAAAACGACTCCCATAACGATCCAGATCAGCAGGGCGATGTACGATTCTTTCCCGAGCGAGGCAGGAGAGAAAGGTAAAAGGAGTAAAGCAAGAAACCCTAAGGCGCTGATCATTCCGATTAAGGAAAACATCTTCTTCCACGGAGAAACCGTCCGTTTCTGATCAGTCTCTGTTTTTTTCCATGAGAAAAACTTATAAGCAGTGGCTGTACAGAAAAAGTAGGCGATTGCCACTCCTGTAGACGACATGTCCACCACCCACAACAAAGCTTCCCGTCCGAACCATGGGGCGATCAAGCAGATGATCAAAGTAAAGAGAATCCCGATATAAGGGGTATTATATTTAGGGTGAAGCCTTCTGAAAAGATCCGGAAGAATCCTCGCCCGCCCCATCGCAAACGTCAGGCGGCTGGCGGAAATATAGAACCCGTTCAATCCAGTGAAAATTCCCATACAGACTGCTACAGCTATAATCCAAACGCCTGCTCTTCCAAGGTAACTTTCAATTGCATCGCCCGTCCCCCACACTGAATTGTTCTCGGCAATGGAAGTGAGCAGTTCCTGCCAAGGCATCGTGCTTGCCGTGATTAATATCATGGCACTGTAGGCGACCCCGGCCGCAAGCAGGGACCAAATGATCAGACCGAATGCTTTCTTTGCCTCGAATTTGAATTCTTCTGCAGCTTGCGGAATGTTATCGAATCCTACGTAAGCAAATGGAGCGATCGCTAAAATCGTAAGAATGGAAGCGATGGATGTCTGGTCCGGATGAAACGCAGGAGTGATGTTTGAAAGTTGAGGGCTTTCTGTCATCACCGCACCGATCGCCAGTAAAGCGATGCCGGCGATTAAAATCATACTGAAAACAAACTGTGTCTGTCCGGAAAAGCTAGCCCCACGAATGTTCAAAAAGGCGAAAGCGATCAACGCAAGGCTGGCAATCGCTATTTGAATGATGGATACGTCATAACCTGCCACTGTATAAAGATTCCCGGTCCGGACAAGGTCCGGGAATAAGAATTTAGCAAGTAGTGCTAATGCGGAAGCGTTCAGGGCGACGATGCAAATGTAACCGAGCGTCAGAAACCATCCCGCCACAAAGGCAAACTGCCGGCCGAAGCCGATATAGGCATAGGCGAATTCTCCACCGGTTACAGGGAACTTTTCAATTAAAAATCCATAGCTTACGCCGATGACCATCATCAGGATTGCCCCTAATAATAGACCAATCACTACGCCTAGCGGACCAGCCTGACTGATCCAGTCGGTGGGTAAGACGAAAGCTCCCCAGCCAATGGCAGACCCAAAGGCGATCGCCCATACCCAGTGGGGCTTCAGGGACCGATCCAATTTGCGTCTTTCTCTCATGTGTAAGACCTCCCAAATGAAAATGATTGTAAATTTTCATTTATGTGTAAAATATTCCAATCCATTCTGTTATGATGTAATAGAATGTAGGTACTTGACGTATTTTGCAAGTTCATCAGGTCTGTTGTCAATAATTCTTTCTTTTCTGATTGTTGATCGCTGGCGGGTTTTGGAGGTTTTTACATAGAAATGTTTCAAAACATGGGGGGATGGCTAAAGAAAAGTAATCGAATCGTTACAATCAAAGCCGGTTTCATGTGATATAATTTTTCACGGTTAATATGTAGCAAATGGGCTGTAACTATACAGACAAATATGGAAATTATATATCAGCTTATGACCTCTGGGAGAGGACATAATAAACCTGAGGAGGATCTTTATGGAGTACAAGGCCTTGCTATTCTGCTTGATCGCATCCATTTTAATTACACCATTGGTCAAGAAGATAGCAGTGAAAATTGGTGCCACCGATCAACCGAACCATCGGAAAGTGCACAAAAATGTGATGCCGCGTTTAGGTGGTTTAGCCATATATCTCAGTTTTGCTTTCGGTATTTTATTTTTCTTTCCAGAAAGTGATTACACGTGGCCCGTACTCATAGGGGCAACGATCATCATTATTACAGGGGTGCTTGATGATCTGAAGGAATTGTCCGCTAAAGTGAAGCTGGGTGGACAGCTTTTGGCTACGTTTGTCGTCGTTTTCGGAGGCGTACAGATTGATTACATCAACCTTCCATTCGGAGGTCAAATCGAATTCGGGTATTTAAGCATTCCGATTACGATCTTGTGGATCGTTGGGATTACCAATGCGATTAACCTGATTGATGGTCTTGACGGCTTGGCCGCAGGTGTATCAGCAATCGCTCTTTTGACCATTTCCGGAATGGCCATAACGATGGGCAATGTGTTTGTCGTATTTGCGGGTTTGATGATGCTTGGAAGTACGCTCGGATTCCTCGTCTATAATTTCTACCCGGCTAAAATCTTTATGGGAGATACAGGGGCTTTGTTTTTAGGATTTATGATCAGTGTTCTTTCCCTGCTCGGCTTTAAAAACGTCACCTTGTTCTCATTCATCATCCCGATCATTATCCTTGGGGTTCCTATTTCAGACACCTTGTTTGCGATTGTGAGACGAGTCATCCACAGGAAACCCCTGTCGGCACCTGATAAGTCTCATCTGCACCACTGCCTGTTGAATCTAGGGTACAGTCACCCTGAATCCGTTCTAATGATCTATGCTGTCAGCGCTCTGTTCAGTCTTGCGGCCGTCATCTTCTCCCAAGCGACGATGTACGGAGCAGTGATTGTTCTCGGTATGCTGCTGCTCATGATTGAAATGATTGTCGAAATGACCGGTTTGATCGGAAAGGATTATAAACCGATACTGAATATGATCAAGAAAGAAAAATAAGAAAAACGGCTTCCTGAGCAGGAAGCCGTTTTTCTTATGAGGATGAGGATTCTAAGGACGTTTGACTGTCGTCTTTCGTTTCTACTGATGAAGGGGTTTCGCTGGCGATCGGGTGATCAATGCCTAGGTGGGCTTTCAACTCGTCGCTTATTTCTATACGATCCTCTTCAGCGACTTGGTAATACCATCCATGATCCGTAAATCCGCCTTCGCCGTCCAACTGCATCTTTTCAAACGTGAATCCCTGTTCCTGGAGAAAATAATCTTTGAACGTAATAATCTCTTCAAAGGTCAAGTTCGTACGCAGGTTTTCATTGACGGAAGTAAGAATTTCATCGACATTATTCAATCCTCTTGTTGTGATGGTTTCGCGAAAAATCTGCTGGATGAGTTCCATCTGCCTTTCTCCACGGGCGAGGTCGCTGTCATACTTCCGAGTTCTTGCTAAAGCGAGAGCTTCTTCTCCTGTCAACGTTTGTTTTCCTTCCTGAAGTTCAATGGCACCTGACACATCTGAACTGTTCTTTTCAGATATTGCAAAAGGCACATCATAAGAAATGCCCCCAATGGCGTCGACGATTTCTACGAATGACTGGAAATTCATCCGTACATAATAATCCACAGGGACGTTAAGCATCCGTTCCACGGTTTCTACCGTTGAATCAATGCCGCCGAACACATGAGCATGGGCGATTTTATCTTCATAACCGACGGCTGGAATATACGTGAGGGAATCACGAGGGATGTTCACCATCTTGATCGACTGATCATCTCGGTTGAATGTGGCGAGCACAAGGGCGTCGGAGCGGGAGGATTCTTCGGATCTCGCTTCACTGTCATCAATGCCGACAAATAGCACGGACGTGTGATCCTTCGCTGGGTTTATTACTTCCACTCGCTTGTCAGACTTGTCTCCTCTGTCGAGCCCCTGGTGAGATTCTGTAGCGGTTTCCTTCACTTCGTCGGTGAGATAGACGGCGTAACCGGCAGCCGCACCTACACCGACTAACAGGATAAAAGCGATCGACCACATGAACATGGCCAGCTTGGTGAGTTTCATGGTGCTTTAAGCTCCTTTACTCAGGTGTGACATCAAATTCCACGTAGGAAGCGTCCCCTTTTTCAATGGCAGCCTGACCGCTCGTCAGGTCCGTCATCCAGTTCTCGAATTCTTCCTCAAGACCGCTTTCTACATATACTATTAGTTCCACATTCTCCAAGTAATTAACCGTTTCAAGTGTATAGGAGGAATTCCTGACTTCATTTTCCACTTTTCCAAGCAGATGGTATTCCATCTTCACTTTCATCCCCTGCATCAATTGACGCTTAACGACGCCTGTTGTCTCAATGGCCGCTGAAGCCGTTGAACCATACGCACGAATCAACCCTCCGGCGCCTAATTTGATGCCACCGAAGTAACGGGTCACGACGACCGCCGTGTCTTTCAAGCCGCGTTTCTTCAAAACTTCCAGTATCGGAACGCCTGCTGTACCGCTAGGCTCTCCATCATCATTTGCTTTTTGGATGAGGTCGTGCTCACCGATCATATAGGCTGAACAGTTATGGGTGGCATCACTATGCTTCTTTTTAATAGAAGCAATAAACTGCTGGGCTTCTTCTTCTGTTTCACAACGTTGTACATAGCCGATAAAGCGGGATTTCTGTATTGTCACTTCTTCTGATCCTTCAGGTTTTACGGTATAATAGCTTTCTAACATCGTTTACAAAACCTCCTAAGGTTTTATTATATCGAGGGGTGAAAAAAACGGCAAACGGCGTGATTTTTTGTTCACTATTGTACATTTTTACTGCAAAACACCCCCACAAATGGACATGGGACTAACGAATGAGTATGTGAATATTGATGGAGGGACTTATGATGAGTGTACAAAAGACCGGGGATATCGCCCTTGACCACATCATTAATGAAATGGTCGATACGGTTACCAATAGTAAGGATGAAATCTTTCAAATTGGTGAAGAATCCCGCAATGAATTTGAGAAACTGAACAAAGAGCTGACGGAAACGAAAAAACAAGTCATCTCTCTGATTGATGAAGGGGATAAGCTTGAACAAAAAGTCAGACATTCAAGAATCCGCTTATCAGAAGTCAGCAAACACTTCCAAAAGTATTCTGAAGAAGACATTCGAAAAGTTTATGAACAAACCCATGGACTGCAAATGGATTTGTCCATGAAGCGGGAGAAAGAAAAACAACTGCGTGAACGAAGAGACGACTTGGAAATCAGACTTCGGAATTTGGAGGAGACGATCGGCCGCGCAGAAGCGCTCAGTGGAAAAATCTCCATCGTTCTGAATTATTTGCAAGAAGACTTCAAGCACGTCACAGACGCTCTTGAGGATGCTAAAGAAAAGCAGGAATTCGGCTTGCAGATTATAGAGGCTCAAGAAGAAGAACGTCGTCGCTTATCACGGGAAATCCATGACGGCCCGGCCCAAATGCTGGCCAACGTCATGTTACGCTCCGACCTTGTTGGACGAACGTACCGTGAACGTGGGATAGAAGAAGCGATGGAAGAGGTCAAAAGCGTACGATCCCTTGTACGTTCAGCCCTCTATGAAGTGAGGAGGATCATTTATGACCTCCGGCCGATGGCGTTGGATGACCTTGGACTTGTTCCAACGTTGAAAAAGTACTTGGCGACGATCGAAGATTACAACAAAGATGTCCAGTTTTCTTTTGCCGCTTTCGGGGAAGAGAAGCGTCTGGAAACAAAATATGAGGTCGCTCTATTCCGTCTCGTTCAGGAAGCTGTCCAAAATTCGCTCAAGCATGCAGAAGCAACAGAAATCAAAGTGAAAGTTGAATTGCAGTCGAATGCTGTCATGATCATCGTGAAGGATGACGGAAAAGGCTTCGACACCTCCCGTAAAAAAGAAAATTCTTTCGGTTTGGTCGGAATGAGAGAGCGCGTCGATATGTTAAATGGCGACCTCCATATCGATTCAAGCATCGGAGAAGGGACGATTGTCACAATCCATTTACCAATAAATTGAAATAACAAGGAAAAACTATGTAAATGGACGTGAATCGTTTATAATAGGAAATAGGATTAGGGTAGATTCACATTTCTAAAAAAGACAAAGAAAAAACATAGAGAGAGATAAAGAATAGGTTAGGGGAACTAAAAAACCATTCTATACATGAGAAACAGGAGGAAATGACCATGACGACCAGAATAGTCCTAATTGACGATCATAAATTATTCCGTGAGGGCGTAAAGAGAATACTAGATTTTGAATCCAGTTTCGAAGTTGTAGCTGAAGGGGATGACGGCGATACAGCCATCCACCTTATTGAAGAACATATGCCGGATGTTGTTCTGATGGACATCAACATGCCAAGCATGAATGGAGTCGAAGCAACAGCTGAGATTACTAAACGTTACCCGGACATGAAAGTGATCATTCTTTCCATCCACGATGATGAGAATTATGTAACCCACGCTTTGAAAACAGGAGCACAAGGATACCTTCTGAAAGAAATGGATTCAGATGCTTTGATCGATGCGATTAAAGTCGTCGGTGCCGGTGGCTCTTACTTGCATCCGAAAGTTACTCATAACCTCGTGGCAGAATATCGTCGTCTGGCAGACAGCAAAGGAAGCAGTGCCTACCGTACGATTGAATACCGGAAACCACTGCATCTGCTGACGCGCCGTGAATGTGAAGTGCTGCAACTGTTGGCGGACGGAAACAGCAACCGTGGCGTAGCGGAAGCTTTGTATATCAGTGAAAAGACGGTTAAAAACCATGTAAGCAATATCCTCCAGAAAATGAATGTCAACGACCGGACCCAGGCTGTCGTAACAGCCATCAAAAACGGATGGGTCGAAGTCATCTAAATAAAAATAATAGAATTCCAGGCTGTTTTTCCCGTGCCCCCAAGCACAAGGAAAAACAGCCTTCTTTATGTGCGGGAATGGAATTATTTGGAGTACCAGGTCATCCATAATATGGATGACCTGGTACTCCAAATATAGACATGCGGACAACTGTTTTGGGAATTGTGGGTGCATTGTAGGGCGGCTTCATGTAAAATAGATAGAGAGAATATCGGAAATGAACCTACATATATTCATAGATAGAAACGATAAAGAAAACAAGGAGTTGGATCGGATGAAAACAGCGGTAATCACAGACAGTACGGCTTACCTTCCGAGAGATGTACGAAAAGCCAACAATATACATATGGTTCCGTTGAATGTAATTTTTGGTCACGAATCCTATCAGGAAGAAGTGGATATTAACGCCGATGATTTTTACGATATGGTAAAAGAAGGCGGACAGCTTCCGAAAACGTCCCAGCCATCGATCGGCAGTATGACAGAGAAGCTGGAAGAACTGGCTCAGGATTATGATGCCGTCATATCCATCCATCTTTCGAGCGGCATCAGCGGCACGTATCAGGCAATGGTCACCGCTGGCGAAATGGTGGAGGAAGTCGAAGTCCATGTGTTTGATTCAGAGATCAGCTGCCACATGCAGGGATTTTATGCATTGGAAGCAGCTGAATTAGCGAACAATGGAGCAACGCCAGACCAGATTCTCAGCAGGCTGAACGAAATGAAGAAAACGATGAGTGCTTATTTCATGGTCGATGACCTCAGCCACCTTCAACGTGGCGGTCGTTTAAATGGAGCGCAGGCCTTCGTCGGCAGTCTCCTTCAAGTGAAGCCGGTCCTTCATTTCGTAGACACGAAAATCGTCCCTTACGAAAAAATCCGGACGCGTAAAAAAGCGATCAAAAAAATCACAACTCTGTTTGAAGAAAAGGTGGAAGAAGGCGGCACATATAAAGCCTGCCTGATTCACGCCAACCGCCCGGAAGAAGCAGCTGAACTGAAAAAAGAGCTGGAAGAAAAACACGACAACGTCGAAGTTGTCCTCAGTTATTTCGGGCCTGTTATCGGCACGCACCTTGGTGAAGGGGCGATGGGCCTCGGCTGGTACCGCCACTCCTAAGAAGTAGAGCCTGTTTGTGAGACTCAAACAGGCTCTACTTTTCTAAAGGATGGTGATTCCATGTTCCAAACCTTCAAGCAATACCTTCACGATGATTTCTCCTGGATTCCTCATGTGAATTCTCCTCATGATTATCCCTCTCTATCCGGCAAACTTCTGCTGCGCGATGACCTCCGTTACGAAAATGATGAGATTGAACAACTCCTTCACGAAAAAGTCCTAACAAAAGTCGAAAGCATCGAGTCATTCCCCTGGGGAAATCGGTGCCGTCGCTGCGGAAACACAAAGGCTTACCTGTTTGCAAAAATGCCGCACGCCAACTGCAGTCCAGCCTGTCTTTATTGTCGGTCCTGTATTCAAATGGGCCGGGTGATGGAGTGTCAGCCGTTATATTACGGAACCTCTACCTACAAGTGGCCGGATTATAAAAATCCGTGCCGCTGGGAGGGAGAACTGACAGTTCACCAGCAAAAAGCTGCCGATGAACTAGTGACACTCATCCAGAACGGCCAAGGCGAAAAGTTGGTCTGGGCCGTGTGCGGAGCAGGAAAGACCGAAATCCTTTTTCCAGCCATTACAGCGGCACTTGAACATGGGAAGCGCTTTTGCCTGGCGACGCCGAGAACAGATGTCGTTCGTGAACTGCTCCCTCGTTTACAAAGTGCTTTTCCTCATGTTCCTATTCAGGCGTTGTACGGGGACAGTCCTTATCAAGTGGGGAACGCTCCGTTCGTAATCGCCACCACTCATCAGCTGTTTCGATTTGCTCATGCCTTTGATGTCATGGTCATCGATGAGGTCGATGCGTTTCCTTTCCACAGCGATCCCTCCCTTCATTACGCCAGCCGCCGGGCAGCAAAACCTGATGCCTCTCTCATCTATTTAACCGCCACACCAAGGAAAAAGCAGAAGCGAAAGATCCGAAGCAGGGACCTTCCCGCTGTTTTCATTCCCCAGCGTTTCCACGGACAACCTCTCCCCGTCCCCCTCTTGAAATTGACGCCTTCCTTGCATCGTTTTTTGAAAAAAGGAGAGCTTCCACCGAAACTGATGAAGCAAATTATGGACCAACAACAGACGGCACGGCAATTGCTCATTTTCCTCCCGTCCATTAAAAGTGCGGAACAAGTCGCTGCTTTTATACAACATAGAGGGATGGAAGTTCAGTCTGTGCATGCGGAAGATGCCGAAAGAGCTGGTAAAATCCAGGCGTTCCGAGATAAAAAATACCGTGTCCTTATTACAACAACGATATTAGAACGCGGGGTGACGTTTCCATCCGTTGATGTCTACGTCATGGATGCCGGACACGTCGTTTTTGATGAAGCGGCGCTTGTACAAATCGCTGGGCGGGCAGGCCGGAGCCCTCATGATCCGACGGGAGAGGTCCTCTTTTATCACGCGGGAAAAACAGATGACATGCTGGATGCCGTCGAATCGATCCGCTATATGAACAGGCTGGCACGAAAGCTGTGAGGTGTTATATTTGCAGCGTAGATGTTCTTCCAGATGTGACGTGGAGCACGTTTTGGAAACCGCCGATCCAGAAAAAGCTATGCCGGGACTGTGAGGACAGGATGGAGCTACTAACTTCCTCCTGCTGTCCGCTCTGCCATCGTCCGAATTATAGCGAGGTGTGTCAGGACTGTGAAAAATGGGAGAAAAGAAATCCGGGCCTCCTGGAACGCAATGTTTCCGTTTTTCCCTACAATGCCTTTAATAAGGAGCTCTCTGCACGTTGGAAATATCGCGGGGATTATGTGCTGGTCCATGTGCTTCAAGATGCATTACTCCAATCCTGGTTCAATTCCGGTTACAAAGGGAAGCATGTAGTGACGGTACCTTTAAGTGAGGAGCGTCTCGAGGAGCGCGGGTTCAATCAATCCGAAGCCATTATTCGGCTGCTAGGAGAGACTCCCCTCCTCCTATTCGAACGTTCCCACACTGAAAAGCAGTCGAAGCGGGGGAGGAAGGACAGGATGGAAGCAGAGAACCCCTTCCGATTGCTCCAGCCCGTCACAGAACCTGTGGTGATCGTCGATGATATATATACTACCGGCCGAACGGTCCGTCACCTGGCAGCTTTACTGAAAAATAGGGGGTGTCCTTCCGTTTCTTCCTTTACGATTTTCCGCTGAATAGGGAATAGGACTTTTGAATCTACATCCCTCTGCCGATATAATAGATAAATAGAGAATATGGAGGACGATGTGATGGGGGATTTAGCCAATTGTTCACGATGCAACACCCTTTTTTTGAAAGGATCGAGCAACGTTTGTCCAGAGTGCCGTAAGCAGGAGGAAAAGGACTTTCAAACCGTTTATTCCTTTTTACGAAGGAAACAGAACCGGACCGCGACAGTCGAACAGATTGAAGAGGGTACGGGTGTTTCTGAAAGTCAGATCCGGGAGTTCGTCAAACAGAAACGCCTGCATCCCGCCCAGTTTCCAAATGTGAGCTATTCATGTGAAAAGTGTGGGGCACCGATTAGAGAGGAACGTTTGTGTAACGAATGTAAAGCATCGATTCAAAAAGGACTGGAGTCACAGGAGCGTAAGGAAACATTAAAAGCGAAAAAAGAAAAAGAGGAACGTGAAAAGGCAAACAGGACTTATTATTCATGGTGAAATGAATCATAAGCATGATTTATACTTCCACATCCATTGCCGATATAAGGATTAATAGACAGACGGAGGAAAAGAGGTGACTGGCGTGAAAATCAACGGCCCGAATCATACGAATTTGAACCCATATCAAAAACAACTGAATAAACAGGCAGAAGTCGGACCGAAAAAACAGAACACCGATAAAATTGAGATTTCTAATGAAGCCAAACAGATGCAGGAATCCGGGAAAAGCGATGCTGTACGGAAAAAGCTCGTCGAACAAGTGAAATCGGATGTTGATAAAGGAAATTACAACGTCGATGCCCAGGCGACGGCTAAGAAGATGCTTGATTTTTGGTCCAAGTAAAGATAGAGGAGAATCATCATGACGATCCAAATGGTCATTCACCATATGAATCAGCTTCAACAGCTGCATGAAAGCCTGTTGTCTTTGTCCATGAAGAAAACAGAAGCTTTGAAGACGAATGATGTCACAGACATTCAACAGCTGTTGATTCAGGAAAAAAAGCATGTGCAGGCGATTGGGAAGGTTGATGGACAACGAGAGAAGGCTGTCGACGAGTGGGCCTCACAGCAAGAGGTACCTCAGGACAGGAAGACCGTTTCAGCGATGATTGAAATCCTGGAAGGGGATGAAAAAGAGGAGCTGGAAAATGCTTATGAGAAGCTCATTCTTGTATTGGCAGACTTAAAACAGCAGGAGCAGCTGAACACAGATTTAACTCAGCAATCTCTGCAGTTTATCAATATGTCTCTCGATCTTCTTCAGCCTACCCTTCAGTCCGTGAACTATGGAGGGAACGAGAAGAGCAACCGCAGCACGGCTGATCGTTCGATTTTCGATTCAAAAGCTTAAAGCAGAGGAGCAGCAATCATGGGATCAACGTTTCACGGATTGGAAGTCGCAAAGCGCGGACTCTTCACCCAACAATCCGCTTTATATACGACAGGGCATAATATTGCCAACGCGAATACAGAAGGATATACCCGCCAGCGGGTAAACTTTGAACAGACGGGTCCGTATCCACCTGCTTCCCGGAACCGTCCGGAAATTCCCGGTCAAGTAGGGAGTGGTGTGCAGGCCGGCTCCATCGAACGTGTACGTGTCGGATACCTCGATTTTCAATACCGCGGGGAAAGCAGCAAAGCAGGTTATTACGATACCCGCAGCAATGCACTCGGCCGACTGGAAGCAGTGATGAATGAACCGTCCGATGATGGTCTAGCGCGTACGATGGACCGATTCTGGGAATCTCTCCAGGATTTATCGGTGAACCCGGAAGATTCAGGAGCACGTTCGGTCGTCCGTCAACGGGGAGAGGCCGTTGCCGAGACCTTCAACTACTTGTCCAACACGCTGCAGGCCCAGCAGAAAGATATCAAGCGGGAGACAGGCGTCACCGTTAAAGAAATCAATTCTCTCGCCAATCAGGTGAACCGGATCAACCAGCAGATTGCAGAAGTGGAACCACACGGAATGGTACCGAACGATCTGTATGATGAACGTGACCGAATCCTTGATCAATTATCTCAACATGTCAACATTGATGTGAAGTATGAAGATGCTCCAACATCTGCCGATCCACTCGCCATGGGGAAAGCGTCGGTAACTATCGTGGATTCTGACGGAAAGCCACTGGAGCCACAAGCAGTCCTTGTAGATGGAGCGGCGAATACGGTAAATGAGATGAACGTTCAGTATGAAAACGGTGGTTCTCTTGCGAATGGCATTCAACTCGGAGGGGGAGAGGCCTATTCGATTGACGAGTTCGGCTCTCAAGGGAAGTTGAAAGGTTTAATTGAATCCGGTGGCTACATACAGGACGGAGAGTCCAAAGGTACCTACCAGCAGATGCTTAGTGACCTGGACCGGATGGCTACTGGTTTTGCGACCTCCTTTAATGCTGTTCACAAGCAGGGAGAATCGTTGAATACAATTAGCGGAGACCGTGCAGAAGTTCCGAACTTCTTTGACATTGGAACAACACCCCCTGCCGCTGGAGATGTGGTGGAAGGTCTTGCCGGTACCTTGAAGATTTCCGATGAAATCCGGGCGGATGTAGACAATATCGCTGCTGCGTCCCTCGACCAGGCGGGGAACGGCGAAAATGCCTTGGCGCTCTCTGAGGTACAGAACACTGCAAATGGAGATTATTTTGGGGAAGAAACATCATTGAACAGCTATTACGAATCGATGATCGGAACGATGGCCGTTGAAACACAGGAAGCGGAGCGGATGTCACGGAACGCAGGAACTCTGAAAGCTTCTGTCAGTGAACAGCGGCAGTCCGTCAGTTCCGTTTCTCTTGATGAAGAGATGTCCAACATGATTAAGTTTCAGCATGCGTATAATGCTGCTGCAAGGAACATCACGGTCGTGGATGAGATGCTGGATAAAATCATTAATCAAATGGGTAGAGTCGGAAGGTAGGTGAATGAACGATGCGCGTAACACAATCGATGCTTTCGAACAACATGCTCCGCAATTTGAGCAACAGCTATGACAACATGGGGAAATACCAGGATCAATTGTCGACAGGGAAAAAAATCTCCCGTCCGTCTCAGGACCCCGTTGTAGCGATGAAAGGGATCAACTATCGTAAGCAGGTAACAGAAGTCGAACAGTTCCAGCGCAATATCGGTGAAGTCCACAATTGGATGGACAACAGTGACTCCGCCCTGGACAAAGCGACCCAGGCGATGCAGCGTGTTCGTGAGCTGACGGTTCAGGCAAGCAACGGAACGTATGAAGAAGGGCAGCGTGAAAACATTGCCAAGGAGATCCGACAGTTAAAGGAGCACCTTGGAACAATTGCCAATACAAAGGTGAACGACAAGTACATTTTCAATGGCGGTGATACGACGAATCCGCCGTTTGCGGATCTTAATGCCCTTGAAGATACAGTGATTCCGACTGCAACTACGGAAGATGAAGTAAGAATCGAGGTATCCTCTGGTGTCAAACTTCAAGCCAATGTCCTGCCGGGCCGAGTGTTCAACCAGGACTTGTTCAAAGATCTTGATGATTTTGCACAGGCCTTGGAAGGAGATGCCACGAAAGGTGAACTAGACGATTTCCTTGGCAAGTTTGACGGTCACATCGGAAATATCGTCAATGAGCGTGCCGACTTGGGCGCCCGGATGAACCGGGTCGAATTAGTGGAAGACCGTCTGGAAACTCAAAAAGTCAGTGCCACGAAGATGATGTCCGATAACGAAGATGCCGACATCGAAAAAGTGATCACCGATTTAAAGACCCAGGAAAGTATCCATAGAGCGGCCATGGGCGTCGGGGCGAGAATCATTCAACCGACACTGATGGATTTCCTAAGATAAAAGGCTGTCTCCATACGAGACAGTCTTATTTTTCTTGAATGGACAAGGAAATGAGGTGTGATGATGACGATACCTAAACTGAACATCCAGTCGACGCCCGGACGTATTGGTTTGAACATACAAAAGCCCGAGCGAACCATCCGTCAATATAAAGCCGAACAATCGATCCAGCAGCCACAGGCAGAGATGGATATTCGTCAGCGTCCCGGCAAGCTGACGATCGACCAGACGAACGCCTGGCATAACCTTGATTTGAAAAACGTCCTTGTTCGAAGTGAAGAACTCGTCGGTATGGCAAAAAATCAGTGGCTGGAAGGAATCGCCCGCGTCTCTCAAGAAGGAGATGAAATGATGCGGATCGAAAACGGCGGCAACCCAATCGCCGCACAAGCCGAGCGGAACGCAGGATTCGATTTTACATTCGAACCTGGCGGAAGACCTGCTTATGATCTCGTCGACATCAAATACCAGCCGGAAGAAGCGCATATCGATATCCAACGGCGGGAACCCTCCATTGAAACGAGGAAACGTGACCCCGAGCACCATTATCAACCGGGGAACGTGAACGTGACGATGGAACAAATGCCAAACTTGAAAATAGATTGGAAGGTGTAAAGATGAAAGTTGAAACGAAGTATTTTGGTGAGGTGGATGTAGAACAAGAAAAGCTGATCGACTTTCCGAACGGCCTCCCGGGTTTTGAAAACTATCACTCCTTTATCCTGCTCCCTGTAGACGATCTTGGTACATACTTTGCCCTACAGTCAGTAGATGAAGCAGGGGTCTCTCTTGTTGTTACAAACCCGTATGTATTCTTTAAAGACTATGCGTTTGATATTGATGCAGAAGAATTGGGGATTCAAACGGAGGAAGACGTTGCCGTCTACAATGTCGTTACACTGCAAGATCCTTTTGAAAAATCCACTCTAAATCTAAAGGCGCCGATTGTCATGAACACGAAACAGTGGAAGGCGAAACAGTTGATTTTGAACGAAACGGATTACCATACGAAGCATCCATTGATGTCCTATGGAAAAGGCGGTGAGTCTCATGCTCGTTCTTAATCGAAAGCAAGGAGAATCCATCCGGGTGGGAGATGATGTTACCATTACCGTCCTCGATGTGGAAGGCGGTCAGGTGAAACTTGGGATTGACGCACCGAAACATATCAGCATCCACCGTCAGGAAGTGTATGCGGCGATTGAAGAAGAGAATAGGAAAGCCGCAAATGTGTCGGAAAATCTGTTGAATCTATTAAAAAATGCAAAAAAAGATTAAAACAATTGGGAAGTCGGTCGATATAAGTAATGTAAAACATTACATAAGTCGGCCGGCTTTGTTTTGTAACTAGAGGACCACACAAGGATGTGGGGTCACTTATTTCAAGGAGGAATTTTAAAAATGAGAATTAATCATAATATTGCGGCGCTAAATACTTACCGCCAGCTAGGGCAGGCAAACAATGCCCAGTCAAATTCAATGGAGAAACTATCTTCTGGTCTTCGTATCAATAGTGCATCGGATGATGCAGCTGGTCTTGCGATTTCTGAGAAAATGCGTGGGCAAATTCGCGGATTGGATCAAGCTAGTCGTAATGCTCAAGATGGTGTATCACTTATTCAAACAGCTGAAGGTGCTTTAAATGAAACGCACTCAATTCTTCAGCGAATGCGTGAATTAGCTGTACAATCTTCCAACGATACGAATACTGCTGAAGACAGAGCAGAAATCCAAAAAGAGGTTAACTCTCTGACATCTGAGATCAATAGAATTGGTAACACTACTGAGTTCAATACTCAAAACCTCTTAAACGGTGAGAAGACATCAGGTACTGCAGCTCAAGCAGGGGCTGTATCGCTGGATTCGGGTGCTGGTATCATAACAATCACTGATGGTAGTGGAAGTGCAGATGCTAATAATATTAAAGTAGAGATGACTTCAGGAGGAGCGTTCGGTGTTTCTTCATCAGGCGACACTATTACTGTCAATTTAGATGGAACTACAGGAAGTAATAACGCAGCGTCCGCAATCGAAAGTGCAATTCAAGGTTTAGGAACTGTAGATGGTGTGGATGTATCTGATTGGACTGTATCTGCAGACGCTACTTGGACATCAACTCCTCCAACATCTGGAACAGTGGCTGCAACTAATTTAGCTGGTGGATCAGATGCTGGCGCGGGACTAGAATTCCAAATTGGAGCAAATGAAAACCAAAGTCTTACACTTGAAATTAGCGATATGAGATCTGTAGCTTTAGGACTTTCATCAACTACATCAGGAAGCGGTTTTGCTGCTAACCAAGAAGTAACAAATGGAACTGATAATGCAGGGGCGGAATATGGCCTTGATGTATCTACGGCTGACAGCGCAGCAGCTGCAATTACTGCTATAGATTCAGCAATTGAGGACGTGTCAGCTGAGCGTTCTCAACTAGGTGCTAATCAAAACAGACTTGAACACACCATTAACAACCTTGGTACTTCTTCTGAGAATCTTACAGCATCTGAATCACGTATCCGTGACGTAGATTATGCTTTAGCTGCCTAAGCAGCAAAAAGCGCAGTCGTCCTAACTGGTAACGGTTAGCGATTACAATCGGGTGAATTGCTGGAAACCCCTGAGAACTTTTCTTACCACAACGTAGTTGGAAACGACAGACGTGAGGGTGAAAAAAAAGAAAAGATTGGGCAATCAGCAGCCAAGCTCCTGTCTTGAAAAAGTGGAGAAGGTTCAACGACTAGGATAAACCACCGCTAGAGGTGATGAAATCCGTAGGTGAAACAATTGATCATCAGCATTGTGAATCCGAAGTGCCCGACCCCTTTTATAAAAGGGTGAAGATATAGTCTGGTCATTTATGAAAGTAAATGTTCGCACGATGGCGAAGGAAATGATGAACCAAACGAAATCATCTATTTTGTCTCAAGCTTCTCAAGCAATGCTTGCAAAAGCGAACCAAATGCCACAAGGAGTTCTTCAACTTCTACGTTAATACTTTTTACCAAAAGGACCTCAGATTTGAGGTCCTTTTTCTATTTGAAATTTATTATTGTACATAAAGCTAATGTTTGTTGTTAAATTCTAAATGTACTCACGTTATTACTACTTACCTATCCCCCATTCATTTATTGCTTCATAACTTAACAATAATCTCACTCATCCGATATAAAAAGAAACTAAATAAAAAGGGGAGTTGTTGAAGGTGAATGTGAGAAATATTTCATCCCACTCACAACTTCTGCAGAAAAATCAAGGACAACATGGCAGCAGTTCATCGGTTCAGGAGAAAATAAACGAAAATGAAACTTCTAAATATAAAGGTACTATTCAGGAACAAAAAGAGAGGGTATTGAAAGCGACAGATACCATGAATGAAATTTTGAGAAAGCTGGAAACCTCCCTGCGCTTTCAATTTCACGAAAAACTTGAAGAATATTATGTTACCATCGTCGATAATCAGACGGACCAGGTAATAAAGGAAATCCCGCCTAGAAAGATGCTGGATTTGTATGCTTGGATTATAGAGTCTATCGGAATGATCGTAGATGAAAAAATATAAGTAGGTGAAATAATGAGTGATATGCGAATCGGGGGCTTAGCCTCCGGCATGGATATTGATAAGCTTGTCAATGATTTGATGCGTGCCGAACGGCAGCCCTTGAACAAAATGGAGCAGGATCGGAATTGGCTGACGTATCAAAGAGATGCGTATCGTGATGTGAATAAGCAGTTGAGTGAACTGGATACGCTCGCTTTTGATATGAAATTAGAGCGGACGTTCAATTCCAAAAATGTCACATCCTCAAGCTCTGCTGTGACTGCGACGGCAACGGCATCCGCGGGCAACGGGGACTATACCCTTAGCGTAGAGCAGGTGGCTACTTCTGCTTATAATTATAGTAGAAATCCTATTACATCAGATGGAAAAACTCTAGATCCAAACGCCAACCTAAGTACTCAAACCGGAAACTTCAAACATGGGTTGACGTTGGGGGAAACGTTCTCTATCACAACATATAATGAAGATGGTTCAAAGAATACTCAATCTTTTGATGTCACTGGAGATAAATCATTGAATGACATACTTTCTGAAATCAGCGATTCTGATTTAGGTGTTCGAGCTTTTTATGATAAAAGCGCAGATCAAGTGATGATTGAAAGAACAGTGACAGGAAACTTTAACCAGAACGAAAATGAATTCTTGGGAGCCGAAATCGGCTTTGATGGAAATGCGGAATTTTTATCAACAACATTAGATATAAAAAACGGAGACAATTCGTCCGGCGCCTGGAAGTTAAATGAAAAAGGTGGAGAAGATGCCAAATTCACTTACAATAATGGCCTTGAAATCACTTCTCACTCCAACCAATACACCCTTAACGGCGTCAACTTTCAGTTCAATGATGTGACCGACGGAAATATCAAAGTTAATGTGTCCAACAACGTCGATGATGCCATTGATAAAATCGTGGCTTTTGTTGAAAAGTATAACAAGGTCATTGAACAGCTCAATGAAAAGACGGATGAAAAGCGCTACCGTGATTTCCCTCCTTTGACGGAAAAGCAGAAGGAAGATATGGAAGAACGGGAAATTGAGCTGTGGGAAGAGAAAGCGAAGAGTGGTATGCTCAGAAATGATTCAGTCATTGAAGGCGGACTGAACCAGATGCGTACGAACTGGTATACGCCGGTTGAGAATGACGGGGCATTTAAAATGATGTCAGAGATCGGGATAACGACCTCCTCCAACTATAGAGATGGTGGCAAGCTCTTCATTGATGAAGATGATTTGCGGACGGCGCTCAGTAAGGATCCTGAGTCTGTGCATCAATTATTTTCAGGGACAGATGAGAATCCAGGAGTTGCCCGCCGGTTGGAACAGACGATTGATCAGACGGTAAAGTCGATTGAGAAAAAAGCGGGTAAATCTACCACGGTTGACAGCACCTTTTTACTTGGACGCCGGATAGAAGATTTGAACAAGGAAATGGATGACTTCCAGGACCGTCTCGTTCAAATCGAGGACAGGTATTGGCGTGAGTTCGGTGCGATGGAAAAAGCGATTCAAAGAATGAACCAGCAGTCTGCCTATATTATGCAGAACTTCGGTTAAAGGAAAAGGGAGTGTGCGGCTAGATGTCTATCCAAGCCTATCAAAATAATTCAGTAGAAACGGCTTCCCCTGGCGAATTGACGCTGATGCTTTATAATGGATGTATCAAGTTCATTAAAGTGGCCCGGAAGTCGATGGAAAATAACGAAATTGAGAAGAAGAATACGAATATCCAAAAAGCGCAGAAGATCATTCAAGAGTTGATGGTGACGATGGATCAGCAGTATGCGGTGACGAAAGAGATTATGCCGTTGTATGATTATATGAACCGCCGTTTGATGGAAGCGAACACGAAGAATGATGTTGTGGTTTTGGATGAGGTGCAGGGCCTTGTCGAAGAGTTCAGGGATACTTGGAAACAGGTCATTCTCCAAGCGCGTAAAGCTCAGTATGGACAGGGCGGCAATGCTTGATGAGTGCTTGGAACAACTTTTTATCAGTTACGAGAGAACTGGACGAGCTTGTTCAGCAGCCGGTTCATGAGAAGAACCGTTCCGCTGTTGTCGAACAGGCAGAAGCCCTTCTGGACAAACGGGAGTCCATGCTTGTAGACCTTCCACAGCCTTCAGATGAAGAAAAAGCGACGGTCCAGGAAGTGATTCGTCTGGATTTGAAAGTGAATCAGAAGCTAGAGTTTCTTCTTGATGGATTAAAACGTGACATGCGTTTGATGAAGAAACAGAAATCCAGTAAAAAACAGTACATCAATCCTTATCAGAGTGTTTCCGGCTATGATGGGACTTACGTAGATTTCAAGAAATAGGATAGGTGATTCTTTGTCAGAACTTACAGTAGAACAGCATCATATGCTTGAACAGTATGACCAGCTGTTAGATACTATCAGCGAAGGTCTGGAGTACTTGGAGAATAATATAACATCAGAAGCTCCCCCACAAACCCAGCAGGTATTTCAGGACGTGTTATTGGGGCTTGAACAAATCAGCCGAAGTCATGACCAGATGACCGTGATTTTTGAAGGTCGGGAAGAGGTTCAACCGCTCATCCTCGACTTTCATAACGTCGTACACTTACTTCAAGGGTGGTTCTCGCTTGAAACGAATGAAGAAAAGCGTAGCCTTTTAGTCGAACAGGTTGTACCTGCTTATGAAGAATGGCGGACAAGGATGCAGTCGTTCGTAAAACTTTATATCTCACATTAAAGAAGAAGCGTCTGCTGGAGAAGGAGACGCTTCTTTTTTTATGAACAGAACAAATTTTCATAAAATAACTTCGGCTTACGATTCTACTAATTTTTCTATCAAACCGCACCAACAACAGCAATTTCAGCTCAAAATCTGCCAAAACTTGTCCGCATTTTACCTTTCCTCCCCAAACATTCTACCTTTTCCAACAATTACTGACACAAATTAGACAAAATATTTAGAAAGTTTATGCAGGAAAGGGCATGGGTATGATAGAATATATATCACATAAGGATGAAAGGAGGACACTTCTAATGCTACAATACAACATTCGTGGGGAAAACTTGGAAGTGACGGATTCTATTAAAGAATATGTGGAGAAAAAGGTGAGCAAGCTCGAACGCTACTTTGATACTCCGCCGTCTTCCGAGGTACACGTTAATCTAAGTGTCTATAATGATGAGCAGACTATCGAGGTCACGATCCCGATGAAGAATCTACTTCTTCGTGCAGAGGAACACAACACAGATCTATACGCTGCCATCGACCTTGTGGTAGATAAATTGGAACGACAAATTCGCAAGCATAAAACGAAGGTGAATCGTAAGTTCCGACAAGAGGGTGCTCCGAAACACGTCTTTGCCGAGCTGGAACGCGAGGCGCAGCAATACCAAACACAGACGATCGATGATGAATTTGATGTTGAAATCGTGAAAACAAAGCGTTTTGATTTGAAACCGATGGATAGCGAGGAAGCTGCCTTGCAGATGGATATGCTTGGCCACAACTTCTTCGTCTTCACAAACGCGAACACAGATGAAACGAACATCGTTTATAAACGACGTGACGGCCGTTACGGCTTGATCGAAACATGATAACCCAATAAAGCAAGCGCTCCTGCATCTGCAGGAGCGTTTTTATGTTATGGGCTCTGTGTAAATGTAACTTTCCATTATAGTCTCAGTGCTTTTTATCAATCTCGAAGCCTCTACTTGTTTGAGTTGGTTTTCTTATGAGGGGAGGGAAGAAAACTAACATTCTATTCTACTCAAAGCCTTCGTTTCCAGATGATAAAATCAAACAAACTTTGATAGATACATGTTTTTAGCGTATCGAAAAATCGTTTTTCCCTGTATGAAAATGGTTTTTCTATCATTCATGTTAGTAGAAAATGGAGATTTGTAGATTCGCTCGATGGTCTCGTTTGGTGTATAAAGGTTATGACAGGAGGTGATGGAGTGCAGAACAAAGAATATGCGTATTTATACAGGCGTTTGAACCAGCAGGAAGAAACGATTGCTCAGCTGGTGGAAATCATCGGTACGACGAACCGCCGCATTACAGATCTTGATCGCAGACAGATGGGTGTGGAGCATCAAATCATCCGCGAACGTCCTCTTTCTTTTACGTCCTCTACATAATTTCCCCGTGGGTGTCCCTGGTCCTAGTCTTGATTGTCAGGCCGCTTCTCTTAGTGTTATGATAAGAGATGGATTACACTATTCAACCGAAGATCGGAAATCAATAGAGGAGCGGTTGCAATGCTTGGGACTTTAAAGAAAATTTTTGGCGATGGAAATACGCGTCAACTGAAGCGATTGGAGAAAATCACTGATGATATCGAAGCGATGGAATCGCAAATTGAAAGCTTGTCTGATGAAGACTTAAGAAATAAAACAGAAGAATTCAAAGAACGCTATCAAAAAGGCGAAGATTTAGATAATATGCTCGTAGAAGCTTTTGCGGTTGTTCGTGAAGCGGCTAAACGTGTGCTTGAAATGCGCCCGTTCCGTGTGCAGCTTCTAGGCGCTGTCGCCCTTCATGAAGGGAACATCGCAGAGATGAAGACCGGTGAAGGTAAGACACTTGCGTCAACGATGCCGGCTTATTTGAATGCTATTACTGGAAAAGGCGTCCACATCATCACGGTCAACGATTATTTGGCGAGCCGTGATGCGACAGAGATGGGCGAACTGTATAAATTTCTCGGTCTGACTGTCGGACTCAACTCGAACGGCATGTCCAAAGACGAGAAGCGAGAAGCATACCTGGCGGATATTACGTACGGAACAAACAACGAGTTCGGTTTCGATTACCTGCGTGATAATATGGTGCTTTATAAAGAGCAGATGGTCCAGCGTCCGCTTCATTTCGCAATCATAGATGAGGTAGACTCGATCCTGATTGACGAAGCGCGTACACCGTTGATCATCAGCGGAAATGCATCCAAATCTCCGGACCGATACCAGGGGGCGAACTCCTTTGTCCGTCTTTTGGCGAACGAAGAAGATTATACCTATGATGAAAAGACGAAAAATGTGCAGCTGACAGAGGAAGGAATCAACAAAGCCGAGCGCTTTTTCAAAATTGATAACTTGTTCGATCTTTCCAACGTTTCCCTGATCCACCACATCAACCAGGCGCTTAAAGCCCACACGTCGATGCAGAAAGATACTGACTATGTTGTGGAAGATGGCGAAGTCGTTATCGTCGACCAGTTCACGGGACGTCTGATGAAAGGGCGCCGATACAGCGACGGTCTGCACCAGGCGATTGAAGCAAAAGAAGGTCTTGAAATTCAAAATGAGAGCCAGACACTAGCCTCGATCACGTTCCAGAACCTTTTCCGTATGTATGAAAAGCTTTCCGGTATGACAGGTACAGCCAAAACCGAGGAAGAGGAATTCTTGAACATCTATAACATGCGGGTCATTGTCATTCCGACCAACCGTGAGATCATCCGTGATGACAAGGCTGATCTTGTTTATAAAACGATGGATGGCAAGTTCAAAGCGGTAGTTGAAGACATTAAAGAACGTCATGAAAAAGGGCAGCCGGTTCTTGTCGGTACGGTAGCTGTTGAAACGTCTGAGATCATCTCCCGTTATTTGGACAAAGCAGGCGTGCCGCATAACGTTCTGAACGCGAAGAACCACTTCCGTGAAGCGGAAATCATTGAAAACGCCGGTCAAAAGGGTGCAGTGACGATCGCTACCAACATGGCTGGTCGTGGTACGGACATCAAGCTTGGGGAAGGCGTGAAAGAAGTGGGAGGACTCGCCGTACTCGGTACAGAGCGTCACGAATCCCGTCGTATTGATAATCAGCTTCGAGGCCGTTCCGGACGTCAAGGGGATCCGGGGATGTCTCAGTTCTATCTGGCTACAGATGACGAACTGATGCGCCGTTTCGCTTCGGATAATATCCGCAGCATGATGGACCGCCTCGGTATGGACGACTCCCAGCCGATTGAGAGTAAGATGATCTCCCGTGCCGTTGAATCCGCACAAAAACGTGTGGAAGGTAACAACTTCGATGCACGTAAGACGATTCTTTCTTATGACGATGTCCTGCGTCAGCAGCGTGAAGTTATCTACAAACAGCGCTATGACGTGCTTACTTCTGAGAATCTGCGTGAAATCATTGAACAGATGATCGAGCGTACCGTTTCTCAAACCGTCGCTTCTCATACGAGTGATGAAGAAGATGAA
The DNA here is from genome assembly GCF_056158545.1 of Halobacillus sp. ABR2_026. NCBI lineage: Bacteria > Bacillati > Bacillota > Bacilli > Caryophanales > Bacillaceae > Halobacillus > Halobacillus sp. ABR2_026. The sequence continues at coordinate 3,061,241 of NZ_JBSWTM010000001.1, read as the reverse complement.
AACTGGGATCTTGACAGCCTTGTGGAGTATTTGCGTGCTAACTTGCTGCATGAAGGTGATGTGACGGCGGCTGACTTGAAAGGGAAAGATCCTCAAGAGATGGAGGAGCTGATCCTTGCCAAAGTCAAAGAGCGTTATGACGAGAAAGAAGAAGAACTCACTCCAGAACAAATGCGGGAGTTTGAAAAAGTCATTCTGCTTCGTACCGTCGATCAGAAGTGGATGGATCACATCGATCAGATGGACCAGCTGCGCCAGGGAATCCATCTGCGTGCCTACGGTCAAAACGATCCGCTTCGGGAATATAACTTCGAAGGTTTCCGTATGTTTGAACAGATGGTTACCAACATTGATGAAGAAGTTTCCCGTTACGTCATGAAAGCGCAGATTCGCAATAACCTGCAGCGCCAGGAAGTGGCCCAGGGGGCAACAGCCGTATCCGGCGGCAGTGAAAGCAAAGAGCCGAAGAAGAAAACGCCATTTGTAAGAAAAGAAAACGTTGGGCGTAATGACCCGTGTCCTTGTGGAAGCGGGAAGAAATATAAAAATTGTCACGGAAAATAAGGGTAGAGGCACTCTCTTTCTAGAGGGTGTCTTCCCTTGTGTAAGAATCATATAGGAGTGATGGATATGGATATGGCAGAAATCCGCCATGCATTGGATAATACAGCTAAGCGATTAGCGGACTTCAGGGGGTCTCTTTGACGTCGATCAAAGAAAAACCCGAATTGCAGAATTAGAAGAACAAATGACAGAGCCGGGCTTTTGGGAAGACCAGACGACCGCTCAAAAAGTCATTGATGAAGTGAATGGATTGAAAAACCTTGTTCATACGCTTGAAGATCATGAAGAATCTCATGAGAACCTGGAAGTATCCTATGAGCTTGTCAAAGAAGAAGAGGATGATGAGCTTCGTGAGGACTTGGAGCAGGAAGTCCAACAATTGAAGAAAGACCTGGATGAGTTTGAGCTGAACATTTTGTTGAGTGAACCTTATGATAAGAACAATGCAATTCTTGAACTTCACCCAGGAGCCGGTGGTACCGAATCTCAGGACTGGGCGAGCATGCTTCTGCGTATGTACACGCGCTGGGCTGAGAAGCGCGGTTTTTCTGTACAGACGATGGACTATCTTCCAGGAGATGAAGCAGGGGTCAAAAGTGTGACGCTCTTGATCAAAGGGCACAATGCTTATGGGTACCTGAAGGCTGAAAAAGGAGTTCACCGCCTCGTGCGGATTTCACCTTTCGATTCATCCGGTCGCCGCCATACTTCATTCGTATCGTGTGAAGTCATGCCAGAGTTCAACGATGAAATCGAGATTGATGTACGTACGGAAGATTTGAAAATCGATACGTACCGCTCAAGTGGTGCCGGCGGTCAGCACGTTAACACGACGGATTCCGCCGTTCGTATTACACACTTGCCAACGAACACGGTCGTCACGTGTCAATCGGAGCGTTCTCAAATCAAAAACCGTGATCAGGCGATGAAAATGCTGAAGGCAAAGCTTTACCAGCTGGAAATCGAACGTCAGCAGCAGCAGCTTGATGACATCCGTGGAGAACAGAAAGAAATCGGATGGGGAAGCCAAATCCGCTCCTACGTTTTCCACCCTTACTCCATGGTCAAAGACCATCGTACGAATGAAGAGGTCGGAAATACGCAGGGCGTTATGGATGGCGACCTTGATAAATTCATTAACTCTTACCTGCGATCCAAGATGGATGCCTAATACAGAGACTCCCGCTGAGCCGGGGGTCTTTTTATTGTTGTAAAGATTTACAAATGTTACAAGATACCCGCTTCATTGCTGTCCAATTTGATAAATTTTTGCTACTATGAAGATACTTACATAGTAGGAGGCGAATGAAGAATGAAGGTGAAGAAAGCGATTATCCCGGCAGCGGGACTCGGTACGAGGTTCCTGCCGGCAACAAAGGCCATGCCGAAAGAGATGCTCCCGGTCGTTGATAAACCGACCATTCAATATATCGTAGAAGAAGCGATTGAATCTGGAATCGAAGATATCATCATAGTAACGGGTAAAGGGAAGCGTGCGATTGAGGATCACTTCGACCATGCATTCGAACTGGAAGATAATCTTTATAAAAAAGAGAAGTTCGATCTTTTGGAAAAAGTGAAACAGTCGGCGAAGGTAGATATTCACTATATTCGTCAAAAGGAACCAAAAGGACTTGGTCATGCCATCTGGTGTGCCCGTAAGTTCATTGGGGACGAGCCGTTTGCTGTCCTTTTAGGAGATGACATCGTAAGGTCGAATGAACCCTGCCTGAAACAATTGATCGATCAATATGAGGAAACGGAATCCTCTGTCATCGGCGTGAAGCAGGTTCCGCAAGAAGAAACGGATCGCTACGGTATTATCGCTCCTAAGCATCAGGAAGGGCGCCGTTACCAGGTGGAACATTTTGTCGAGAAGCCGGCGGTGGATGATGCTCCATCCAATCTGGCCATCATCGGCCGGTATGTTTTTACACCGGAGATCATGGATTTGCTGGCTACCCAGGAGACGGGAAGAGGCGGAGAGATCCAGTTGACCGATGCAATCGAGCGCTTGAATACGGATCAGACGGTTTATGGCTATGAGTTTGAAGGCGAACGATATGATGTCGGGGATCAAATCGGTTTCATCAAAACGACCCTTGCAATCGCCATGGAACGTGATGAAATGCGGGATGATGTGCTTCAGCTTATGAAGGAAGTCATGGATAAACAAAGATCCATCAATATTTAATATAGAAACGGCGGGCTTTAGCCCCGCCGTTTTTTTGTATAGTCAATGATTTGAAGTAGAAACTAATCGCAATCAGGCAGCTTTCTCCTTTACCGTATTAATGCGTTATTTTACTCTCATTTACAGGAGCATCCCCTAGTGTTATACTCCTTACGGTTTATAGAGAACGTTACATAGGGAGAGTCGAACACCATGATGATGATGGCTAAAAAATACCGGCGGGAACCGATGCCGCCTGTGCTTAGACAATCTTTGGATTATGGACTGGTTATTCTTGGATCTTTTTTTGTTGCCTTAGCGTTTAATCTGTTTTTGTTACCGAATAACATCGCCTCCGGAGGGGTGGCCGGTGTCAGTACAATTACAAAAGGAGTCTTCGGCTGGGAGCCTGGTCTCGTCCAGTGGATCTTGAACATTCCTCTGTTCATCATGGGCGTCGTCATTCTCGGCAAAAACTTCGGCCTGAAGTCTTTTGTGGGAACTGTGACCCTGCCTCTTTTTGTAATCTTGACGAGTGAGATGGCGCCAGCGACACCGAATCCTCTGCTCGGCGCTATATTTGGTGGCATGGGCGTCGGTCTCGGTCTTGGCATCGTTTTTAGAGGACGGGCTTCGACCGGTGGCATCGATTTGGCTGCACAGGTTTTACACAAGTTTACCCATCTGCCGCTCGGCGTGAGCGTGGCTTTACTAGACGGAATGATCGTCTTAACCTCAGCCATCGTGTTTTCTTTAGAGGAAGGACTGTATGCGCTCATTGGGTTATTTGCAACGAGCCGGACGATTGACTTTGTACAGGTCGGACTCAATACATCGAAAAACGTCATGATCATAACAGAAGATGTCGATGAGGTGCGATCCGCCATTTTTGAACAAATCGACCGTGGAGTGACGGTCTTGAGCGGTGCTGGTGGATATACCGATCGAGAACGCCGGGTCGTCATGTGTGTCGTTCAGCAGAATGAATTCATCAAATTGACACAAACCGTGAAAACAGTGGATCCCGGGGCTTTCGTGGTAGCCATGAACGCCACCGAAGTCCTCGGCGAGGGTTTCAAAACGACCTGACTCGGTTATAATATCTCTAGATGTCATCATATGACGAGAGGGGATACAGAAATGAAAAAACTATTATCTGCTCTATTTTTAGGGCTGATCCTCGTCTTGAGCGCCTGTGGGGGCGGCGGAGACGAAGGCGCGACCGACGACAGTGCAAACAACGATGAAACGAGCGAAGAACAAACCGACGAGGAATCTGGTGAAGGTACAGACGAAGGCACTTCTGACAGCGGTGATGAGGGAACAGTAGATACCGAAGCTGCTGAACAAGTTTTTCAAAACAACTGTGCCAAGTGTCACGGCGGGGACCTCGGCGGTGGAATGGGACCAGCTCTGACAGAAGTAGGTTCCAAGTATTCTGCGGATGAAATCGTAGATATTATTAAGAACGGAAAAGGTAGTATGCCAGCTCAGGGCAAAGTTTCTGATGAAGATGCTCAGTTGGTAGCAAGCTGGCTTGAAACAATGAAATAATGAGTTGGAAAAAGTCTGGTGCTCATGCCAGACTTTTTTTATTGGAAGGAATGCCGGAGGTTAGACATTACGAGATGATAAACAATTGTAATAATTTCTTGTCTAAAAAGATCGAAAATTAATGTTATAATAGACGTGTTTGTAGACAAGAAAGAAGACAACTGACTTAACATTATGAGAGATACAGGTGATGAACTATGATTCAAATGCAAGGCGTATATAAAACATACCCGAACGGTGTCACAGCCTTGAACGGATTGGATATCCGCATTGACCAGGGAGAATTCGTCTATGTGGTCGGACCGAGTGGTGCTGGTAAATCCACCTTCACTAAGCTGATCTATCGTGAAGAAAAGCCGACAACAGGGACTGTACTCGTAAATGATATCGATACTTCTACAATGAAACAGCGCCGCATCCCGATGCTGCGCCGTCAAATTGGAGTCGTTTATCAGGACTTCCGTCTATTGCCGACGCTGACGGTATATGAGAACGTCGCTTTCGCATTAGAAGTGATCGAGGAGAATACACAGAACATCCGCCGCCGCGTGATGGATGTGCTCGACCAAGTCCGTTTGAAGAACAAAGCCCGTTTCCTTCCAGATGAACTTTCCGGAGGCGAACAGCAGCGCGTGTCGATCGCCCGTGCGATCGTAAACCACCCGAAAGTGCTGATTGCTGACGAACCGACAGGTAACCTTGACCCTGAGACGTCTTGGGAGATCATGCATATCCTTGAAGAAATCAATGCTCAAGGGACAACCGTGTTGATGGCCACGCACAGTCAGGAAATCGTCAACACGATCCGTAAGCGTGTTATCGCGATCGAAGACGGGATGGTTGTCCGTGACCAAAGCAACGGAGAATACGGTTACGAAATGTAAAAGGTAAAGGCTGTCTCTGACTAGAGATGGTCTTTTTTCTTTACAAACGGGTGCACTGTTTGTGACGGGTTTTTGTACCTGGCACTGAATGATGGTTCACTGGTACCAGGTACAGGAATTGAAAATCCGGTACCTGGTACCTAAAACCAGTGGCCCGGTACCAGGTACGAAAAAATCAGTGACTGTACCTGGAACCAATAAGAAGGAACCAATAAGAAGAGCCCCCACCCACTCCAAAAACAGTGTTTCTCTTTTGAAAACCATAAACAGGTAGATAGATATGTAGGGATGTCCTATAATGAAATGGACATGCTCTACTTGTTCCTGGCATATGTTAACTCTAGAGCAATCGTTCATTTACGTTGAAGGCGCTTTTTTGCTAGGATAGAAGCAACATGAAATCCAAAATAGAAGGGTGAATGCGATGAATATAAAACCGCGTTACGTTGCGCTTTTGCTGGCGCTAGCGGTCCTATTTGGAGCGGCAGGCTCGTACATAGGAATAGAATACTTTGCTGACGGAACGAACGAGCAGTCGCAGTCCGATCAATATGCGGATAAAGATGCAGAGAACTTTGGAAGTCTGTCAGAAGAGGAACAGAAGGCATTCATACAAAGTATGTCAGGCAACACCGATCTTAAAAAGGTGGAGCAGGCATTCAGTACGATCAAAGAAAATTATGTAGAAGATGTTGATAAGAATACCCTTGTCGAAGGGGCAATCCAGGGGATGCTCGACACGCTTGAGGATCCATACAGTGTGTACATGGACCCTGAAACAATGGAGCAGTTCAACCAGACGATCGAATCTTCGTTCCAAGGGATCGGAGCCGAAGTGAGCATGGTCAATGACAAAGTGACGATCGTTGCTCCGATTAAAGGTTCACCGGCTGAAGAAGCGGGATTGAAGCCGAATGATCAAATTTTAAAAGTCGATGGCAATAGTGTTGAAGGTCTTGACCTATACGAAGCGGTTCTTAAGATCCGTGGGGAAAAAGGGACGGAAGTAACGCTGCAGATTGATCGTCCCGGCGTTACGGATCCGTTGAATATTAAGATCACCCGTGATGACATTCCTCTCGAAACGGTTTATACCGATACGAAAAAGGTGGACGGCAAGAATGTCGGTGTCATTGAAATCACTTCTTTCTCAGAGAAAACGTCTGATGAGTTCCATAAAGCGTTGGAGAAGCTTGAAGACGATGGAATGGACGGCCTTGTCATCGATGTTCGCGGCAACCCGGGCGGCTTGTTCACGGATGTGCGTGAGATTTTGAAAGAGTTTATCCCGAAAGATGAAACGCTCGTACAAGTCGAGGATCGTAACGGAGAGAAGACCCGTTACATGTCTGAAACCGGTGAGAAAAAACCGTATCCGATTACGGTACTGATGGATGAAGGAAGTGCTTCAGCTTCCGAAATATTAGCAGCAACGATGCAGGAAGCCGGCGGCTATGATCTGGTAGGTACGAAGAGTTTCGGTAAAGGGACTGTCCAGCAGGCACTGCCGATGGGCGATGGGAGTACTATCAAATTGACCTTGTATAAGTGGCTGACGCCTGAAGGCAATTGGATTCACGAAAAAGGCATTGAGCCGACGGTCGCTATCAAGCAGCCGGAATACTTTTACACGAATCCAGTGGAGATCGAAGAACCTCTACAGTATAACGACAATGATGAAAAAGTGAAAAATATCCAGATCATGCTCGATGGTCTCGGGCATGAACCTGGCCGAACGGACGGTTATTACAGCAAGGACACGGAAAAGGCTGTAAAAGCGTTCCAAAAGGATCAAGGCCTTGAAGCTACCGGTGTCGTGGATGAGAAGACCGGTGGAAAGCTTGAGGAAGCGATCATTCAGGAAGTAAGAGACAAGAGTAACGACGAACAAATGCAGAAAGCGGTCGAGGTCTTGTTTCAATAAGCAGGATTTTGACGTTGAATGACGAATTATATCCGTAGTCTGAGACTGCGGATTTTTTCGTTTTCAAATGGGACAACTCAGAGCGGCACGACTTGAAAGGAGAATCATGTTGGACGTTTGGTTGATGGCATTAGGCAAAGGTGCAGGGATGTTGTTCACCCTCCCCTTTTTATACATAGCTATAGGAATGATTTTCATATTATCTGGACAACGCATAAAAAAAGAACGGGCGGTGTTCGGAACTAGAATTTTTGATCGGTTCACCGAGTGGAAAGGCACTTGGGGGACAGCGCTCATTAGTGGTGCATTGCTGTCCGTCATCGCTGTTGCGGGCGGGATGGTGTTCAGTTATCCTCTTCTCTTTCTTATATCAGCGGTGCTGCTGCTGGCAAGTTTAAGCGGGCGTTTGAGTTGGTATTCTCCTGCCTATACACTAGGCGTGAGTTACCTCCTTCTGCTCGTCCTCCCTTATCTTCCGGAAGAGATCAGGACTCATAAATGGATTCTCATTCTTGAAGAGACACCCTTGAGCGTATTGCCGGTTGTCATGGGGGTTTTGTTCGTGACAGAGGCTGTTCTCATGCTTCGCAGCACTCCTTCCCATACCTATCCTGAACGGGTGAAGGGGTCACGGGGGATGTGGATCGGTCAACACCGGTCGCGAAAACTGGCGGTTGTCCCCTTCTTTGGGTTGCTTCCGGGGGGAATGCTGGAAGCTTTTGCGCCTTGGTGGCCGCTTCTCTCGATGGGAGAAGACTCGTATGCGCTTATTCTTATTCCATTCGTGACAGGATGGGAGTGGAAAGCCCGAGGACAGTCTCCGCTTGTGGCTGCCAAAACGATGGGGAGGCACGTATTTCTTTTGGCCATTGTTGTACTTGCCTTATCGATAGGGAGTTTGTTTTTTCCCGTGCTTTCGCTGGCTGCGATCATCGCAGGGCTTCTCGGGCGTGAATTTATCTTCATCCGTCATCGGGTGCGAGAAGATCGGTCGCCGTTCTTTTCTTCCGCTACGAGAGGGATTCGTATTCTAGGGGTGATCCCAGGCGGTCCCGCTGATCAGATGGGCCTTATCCCAGGGGAAGTCATTGAACAAGTGAACGCGATTCCTGTCCGGACAGAAAATCAGTTTTATGAAGCTCTTCAAAATTCAGGAGCATTTACAAAAATTGAAGTGCGTGATGAATGGGGAGAGAACCGGTATGTGCAGCGGGCCATGTACGAAGGGGAACATTATGAGCTCGGCTTAGTCTTTGTGGAACCTGCGACTCATGAGGCCTCTGTTGGAATCTTCTAGTGGTAACTTTCCAATCGTTCTGTTATAGATTGGTTTGATCGTGCTCTCTCACCTTCTCGTGATTGTGAGGAATAAGAAGGAGGTGGCGGAAGGGTGAAGTTCATCGAGGATGTAGCAGGCTCTCTCTATGATGTAGGGATGTTTCTATGCCGTTGTATCTGTTATATATTAACAGGAATGATCATAGTAGCGGTTCCTATGTACTTGATCGTCTGGATTATGCCATTCTTTCAATAAGCTTCTAGATAATATTCAGTAACCTGATCTTCCAAAAAGGAGAAGGGTTACTGATTTTTTATGCGATTTCACACTGAAGTGAAACTTCCTGGAGTCGCAGCCGTATAGAAAGGTACAGAAGTTTATGATGGTTATACATAGCTTTTTGAATCGCAGAGAAAGGATGATCGATATGAAACGAATCTTATTAATGATGACAATTCCGCTGTTATTAGCTGCATGCGGGTCAACTAGTGGACTGCAGTCTTTTGATCATAGCGAGCTTGATACGCAGAGAGAAGATGCAGCTTTTCAGCCTGAATTGCCGACAGAGCTTCCATTTGAGGTATCGAATGCTGAACTCACACTTCCACCTGAAGTTCAGCGACCGGCGAAAACATTGACGTTCGATTTTTACGGGGAAGAACAGGAACACCTGAGTCTGCTTACGGTCAATGGTGGCGACGTTTCCTCTACGTCTGGTCAAGAATATGAGGATGTGCAAATAGGGGAGAGCGATGGAGAATTTTTTGTGGATGAGGAAGATACGAAGACGTTGCGATGGAAGCAGGGAGAGGTTCAATACGTATTGAAATATCTTTCCGGCCAGTCCGAGACAGAAGTGACGAAAGAGCAGTTGATTAGTGTTTCGGAGTCATTTGAATAATGGTTGAGCTGAGAGGCTCACGAGCGATAAAAGGCAGCCACTTTCCTTTGGGGAAAATGGCTGCTGTTTTCTGTTTTATTGAATTCGTGGGGATTCTAAAATCTGCAGTTCCTGGTCGAGGCCCAGAATGACGGTATCAGCAGGTTGGAATAATCCGGTCTCCACAACTCCCACCATTTGTTTGAGGCCTGCGTGAAGCTGGTCTGGGTCAGGGATCATCGGAAATTGACAATCAAGGATATAGTTGCCGTTGTCTGAAATGAAAGGCTTGCCCTCTTTTTCACGTAAGGAAACGAGGGCTCCTTTTGCAGAAATTCCCTTAGCGGTCACTTCCCAGCCAAAGGGGAGGATTTCTACAGGCAGAGGACGTTTGCCAAGTTGGAACACCTTTTTGGAAGGGTCCGCAACGATGATCACCCGGCTGGAAGCTGTGTTGACAATCTTTTCCCTCACTAGAGACCCGCCGCCTCCTTTGAGGAGATGAAGATGATCATCCACTTCATCTGCCCCGTCAATGGCAAGGTCAAGTTCCTGAACCTCGTGGAAAGTAGTCAGGGGGATTCCGAATTCGTGTGCCCATCTCTCCGTCCGTTTGGAAGAAGGGATGCCTTTGACGTTCACCCCTTCTTCTATGAGCCGTCCTAACTTTTTGATTGCCCAGTACACGGTGGAGCCAGAACCCAGCCCAATGTTCATTCCATCCTCAATATAATCCACCGCTTTTTCGGCGGCTGCCTTCTTTCCGCGGTCACTGTCGGTCACCAGTTTTTCATAATCTGCTTGTTCGGACAATGGTATCCCTCCCTCTCTCAAAACTAGGCATGAACGACGTTTTTGTTTACTATATAGGTTGGTACGCGGCCGGATAAGGCATCAGCTACGTTTTGAGCTGTTTTCTGTTTCAATTCAAGCTCTGACTCTACGGAATAGTAGGCAGCGTGTGGGGTAAGGATGACATTTGGCATCGACAGCAGTGGGTTATCCTCGGCAATCGGCTCAGTTTCCAGGACATCGAGGCCGGCCCCTGCAATTTCCTTCGATTCCAGCGCCCGGATCAATGCTGCTTCATCAATGACACCTCCACGTGCTGTATTGATGATGTAGGCGGATTCTTTCATTGATTTGAACTGCTCGTCACTGACCATGCCTTTGGTATGTTCATTCAGCGGGGGATGAACAGAAATATAGTCGGAGGAAGCGCACAGTTCTTCCAAATCGACGAGTCTTACTCCGAGCTCTGCTGCTAATTCATTGGATACAAACGGATCATACGCAAGAATTTCTAACCCGAACGCTTTCGCTTTGGCGGCGAGCGCTTGCGGGATATTGCCTAACCCAATCAATCCAAGCGTCTGGCCACGGAGTCGGTATACAGGTTTTGCTAATTTAGAATCCCATGTGCCGTCTTGTACGGATTCATGAAGCTGAACGATTTTTCTTGAGCACGCGATCAGAAGGGAAAATGCGTGATTGGACACTTCATCCAAAGAGTAGTCCGTCACATTCGTCACCATGATGCCTTTTTCCGTAGCGGCTGGAACATCAATCGTATCGAACCCGACACCGTAACGGGCGACGATTTTGCAACGGTCCAGTTGATCGATCACGTTTTTCGTGATTGGAGCGTATTGACAAATGATACCGTCCACATCTTTAGCGGCTTCGATGACATCTTCTTCCGTACGGCACTGAGCGGTTATCATCTCTGCTCCTGCTTCCTCCAGCACTTTTCTTTCCGGTTCCAGTGTGCTGTACGTGTAATCAGCGATCAACACCTTGTATTTACTCATGGTCATCTCTCCTTATAGTATGTAGAATAGGAAGACTCTCGTTTGTGACAAGCTTCCTGAACAGCCTTCAATTGTAAGCGGATTCAAAAAAGAGTGAAATGGAAGCCTGAAGTTTTCCACAAACAAATGAGGGCTGATTAAATATTCAAAAAATACTTTCTTGTCGCTTATTATACATAAAATTTTTTTCTAGTAAAAGAAGAATGAATTGAAAATATTTTTATAGTAGGTTCATTACCACCCTGACGAATGGCGGGTGTTTCTCTTGGTAAAACATAGTAGAATAAAAACATCAGCAGATGAATTTACGATGCATCAGTCTTGTAGAAAGGAAGGTTCCATGACGGTCTTACACATATTGAACGGGGAAGAAATGCTGAACGTATTTAAACAGAACGGGTACCTTGAAAAAGGGGTGAAGGTCCCTTTCAATGAAGCGATGTGTGCAGGCAGTACAGATGAGAAGATTTTTTCGGAAGAGTTTATAGCACGGAGGGCCAAGGTACACGGGGTGACCAAGGAACAATACAGAGAGGTGACGGTGAAAAAATTGGAGCCGATCTTTGATCCGGAAATAGAGGCTCTTAAGTTATGGTTTGATGAGGATATGTTCTGTCAAATCAACCTTCTCACACTGCTCGCATGGCTGGATCAAATCGGATACGACAAAAAGGTGGAGCTGTGTCTCATATCGAGAACGTTTGAACCACTGACTACTTGCAGACTCGATGTAAGTGGTTATCATGCTTTGTATCGAATGGTTCTTTTGAATCGAGAGCGTCCAGCCTATGTATCTGTAAAATCTCTCCTTCGAGGGATTGAGTTGTATTTGCTATATCAATCAGGGGAAAACGAACTTGTGAGATACATTAGAGCTCATTCGGAAATACCGGAAGAAGAATTAGTAAGAAGGATGATTGGACGTTTTCAACAGTTTGGCCTTGGTGATCTTCAATACAGGCAGTTGATCAGGGAAGAACGACGCACCGGAAATTTTTCCTGAGCCTTCTGGCATCCTCGATGTGTTCTCCATTTATCCTGTTAGGCATACACTTTTCACAGGCCAATGATGAAAATGATTCTCAAATTCATTGACAGAGTGGAACCGAGCCCATAAACTAGGAATTAGAGAAAATATGTAGAATTCGTGATTTTCGTGTAGCTCCAACAGCGATAGATTTCGTGAGACATAAAGGAGAGGTCAGATTATGGATACCCTGTTGGCGAATAACTTAACTCTTGGCTATGGAGATTCCATCATCATAGATTCATTGGATATAACAATTCCTAAAGGAAAAGTTACTGTGCTTATCGGTGGAAACGGTTGCGGCAAATCTACTTTGCTCCGTTCGATGGCTCGTCTCTTACGTCCAAAATCCGGAGAAGTCGTACTGGATAGTTCGGACATTTCCAAGATGCGTACAAAAGATGTGGCGAAAAAGATGGCGATCCTTCCCCAAAGCCCGACAACACCTGAAGGTCTCAGCGTCTATCAGCTTGTGAAGCAGGGACGTTATCCTTATCAAGGTTTTGCCAAACGCTGGTCGGATGAAGATGAGCAGGCGGTCACACGCGCCCTTGAAGATACGAACCTGATGGAGTTGAAAGACAGGACCGTCGATTCTCTGTCCGGTGGTCAGCGTCAGCGTGCCTGGATTGCGATGACGCTCGCACAGAATACGGACATTATCCTCTTGGATGAACCGACGACGTATTTAGATATGACACACCAGATTGAAATTCTCGATCTGTTGTTTGATTTGAACCAGGATAATGGACGTACGGTCGTCATGGTCCTGCATGATATTAACTTAGCTTGCCGCTATGCGGATCATATCATCGCGGTAAAAGATAAAACGGTATTTGCTCAAGGAAAACCTGAAGAAGTCGTTACGTGTGATATGATGCATCATGTTTTTGAAATGATGTGTGATGTCAGGGAAGATCCGCTTTTTGGTACACCTATGTGTATCCCGCACGGGAAGGGACGCTGTTTAATTAAAGAAGCCCAGGCGGAAGCTCAAGTCCAGCAAAAACAAACCGTATGACTAAAAAAAGCAATGTGCAGAGCACATTGCTTTTTTTTATGGCTTCTAAAAGGTTGGTGGTATTACTAGAAATGAGACTCCGTTGTATGCTCTTCTCGGGGCTTGTTGTGAGCCTTTCTTGTCTGAGTAAATCGAGAAGATCTCTTTCATATTGAATCGTAAGTATCCGTCGCATAAATCATCACCCTAAACTCTGACCGCGAGTTTTTATAAGAATTAGAAAAGGGTTTTCTCTGCTATTGGTAGAAAGATACATAGAGAAGAGCGAATCAAACGTGATAACATAGGATACATGTGTAAATACAATGAATGATTGAGGGGATAATCCATGGAACGGGTGAAAGAATGGATGGACCAAGAGGTCATTGCAGGGATTGCCGAGCGCATCCCTCATGAACACTTGCTGCGTATGTTAATGGATGGAATATCCGACTATATCTTTTTTATGGAAGTCGTTGAAGAGAGACGCTTTAAATACGTTTATATGAACCATTCAGCTAAAAACCATTCCCCTATTAAAGGAGCAGAGTGGGAAGGCAGATACATAGAGGATTTATTAGGAAATACCCAGGCGGAGGATCTCATTGAAGCTTATCAGGCAGTGGTTGAAGAAAAAGAATCGTTGACCTATGAAGACGAGATTTCCGTAAATGGAAAACTGTTTCGAGGGCACACGGTCCTAACGCCGACATTGGACGAGTCTGGAGAAGTTACCCATATCATTGCCATCACTCGTAACATAACCGAAGTCATCGAAAAAGAGCGGGATCTCAGCCGTATCAATGCCATGTACCGTTCGTTGATGAAGGATACAACGGACGGCATATTGATTGTGGATAAAGAAGGGTGTGTTTTAGAAGCGAATCGTGCGCTGGAGGAATTGTACGGGTACTCAAAAGAAGATATGGTCATTTCTCCTTTTCCTTTTGTCCCTGCCAGTAGGAAAGGAGAAGCCGAAGAGCTGATTCGCAAAGGGGCGGAAAAAGCGATTCCCAGGTATGAAACCGTACATAAACGTAAAGATGGCACATTGGTAGACGTGTCCATCAGCTTATCGCCGATTCATAATGAAGCAGGTGAAATCATCGGGGTCAGTTCGATTGTGAGGGACGTATCGAAAGACAAGGCGGCCCAGCGTAAACTGGAAGGGAGCAGGTCCCGTTACCGCTCGTTGTTCAAGCATAATCCGCAGCCTATTTTGACACTAACCTTCCAAGGCGTTATCCAAAAGGTGAACAAGGCGACAGCAAAACTATTGAAAGTTGACGAAAATGACCTGGTCCAAACATCAATTATCGAATGGGTGCCCAGGGAGCAGAGATCCTGGCTCAGCCAACAGCTTCTGGAGTCATTTTTTCAAAAAGGGACCCGGTTTGAAACAAGTTTCTGGATGGACGGAGAAGAGCGCATTTTAAGAGTTTCCTTAGTGCCTATCATTAATGAGGGGAAGAAGGAAGGGCTGTACGCGATTCTTGAAGATCGTACCGAACAGGTGAAAGCGCATGAAGCCCTGCGGCAGAGTGAAGAAAAATTCCGCCTGATCGCCGATCATTCCAATGATTTGATTTCCGTCTTTTCACCGAATGGACATTTAGTTTATTCCTCGCCGTCCCACACGAAGTTTTTCGGTCGTGATCCGTTGGAAATGGAGCCGCACGACCTGATGGGAATGTTGGAACCTGAAGGACTTGAAAAGGTTTCGGGAGCCTTTCGCTGGAGCGGAAAAAGTAAAGAAGCGTTCACGGTGTCTCTTAAATTGACGAGTCAAAATGGGGAGCCGGTTTGGTTTGAATGCAGAGGAACACCTGTCATAGGTGAACAGAACCGGGTCAGCCACTTTGTCATAGTGGCGCGTGATATTTCAGAACAAAAGAATTACGAAGAGAAGCTGGAACGCTTTGCTTTTTATGACTATTTGACAGACCTGCCGAATCGCAGGTTGTTTGAAGACCGTGTCGAGCAGGCGATTACGAAGTCGGAACGTTCGGGTGATTCATTTGCTCTGCTTTATTTAGATGGAGATGGGTTCAAGCGCATCAATGATGAGTATGGTCATGAAATCGGTGATGAATTTCTATGCCACGTAGGGAAGCGTATGAAAGATTGCATTCGGGCGGGTGACTCTGTCGGGAGAATCGGCGGCGATGAATTCGCCATCCTCCTGGAAAACATCGGAGACCGTGATCAAATTTTTGAAGTAGCTATGCGGGCACTTGTAAAACTTCGACTGCCCTACTATGTCAAAAATGAAGTCATCCATTCTTCCTTTTCCATTGGTGCTGCTTGTTATCCGGAAGATGGCCGGACGTTGGATGATCTTTTCCGTTCGGCAGACCGTGCTCTTTATCAAGGGAAACGGGGAGGAAAAAACCAGGTGCGTTTTATATAAGCAAAGACGGAGCCCGGGGAGGCTCCGTCTTTTTACTCGGGGATTTCCTTGAGGTTATTGATGATATGTGTCGGCTGGACCCCAAGTTCCGGCCATTTTTGCTGTTTACGGTTCACCCATGCGGTATGGAACCCGTAGGAAGCGGCACCTGTAAGATCCCAAGGATTACTAGAGAAGAAGAGAATTTCTTCTTTTTCAAACCCTAATTGTTCCTGCGCATAGCTGTACGCATTCGGATGGGGTTTGTACACTTTCACATCATCAGCACTCAGTAACTGGAAGTCTCCCTGCAGTTGGTTATTCTTTAAAAGGGGCTCCAGCATAGAACGCGTGCCATTCGAAAAAATGGTGAACGTTTTATCCTGATGGTATGCTTTAAGTCCAGGAACTTCGTCGTAAGGATGAAGTTCTTCATATTCAGCCATCAATTCGTCGACAATTTCCGGTTTAATGTCCACGTCACTGTAGGCCAGGGCATCGAGCAGCGCCCAGCGGGTAATGTTGGTGAAAGGGGTGTAGCCGTCCACTAATTGTCGTACTAGAAAGTAATGGACCTGCCTGCTCCGCCATTCCGCACTGACCGAAGGGCCTTTGTCAGGAAAAAATTGATGAATTTTCTTCATGACGCTGTGGACATCAAACAGTGTGCCATAAGCGTCGAACACATAAGCTTTATAAGTCATAGTTAAAGACTCCTTTCCTTTGGATAAGTTTCCCCTTGGGTAAAAAGGATAAACAGGTGTTTAGGGGAGGAAAACAATGAACACACTACACCACGGCTATTGGACATTTTTTGCCGCAAGAAAACAGAAGTTTACCGGTTGGTTCATCTTCGGAAGTCTTGCCCCCGATCTTGTGTATTATGTCATGTTTATTTATTTGAGCATTAGCAGAAAGGCTTGGCAGGTGGCAGAGGACACAGAGCCGCTTCGTTCTCTTTTCCGACTGGTCCATGATCTTTTTGAACACCCCGTCGTCTTCATCCTCCGGCAAGCGGGTCATTCATTGTTCGTCTGGGGGTTGGCCTTTGTCATCCTTTTAGTATGGAAAGGGAAAAAGCTTACGTTATGGACGGCTTTTGCATACGGATGGCTGGGGCACGTCGTTCTTGATATTCTTACGCACCATGATGATGCTGTGCCGATGTTTTATCCGATCAGCAGCTATACGTTCCATAGTCCGATATCTTATTGGGACGATGACCATTATGCCGCCACCTTTTCCCTTGTAAATACAACACTCATTTTCGTCTCTCTCATGTATTTACTCATCAGCAGAATTAAGGAAAAGCGCCGTTCACAAAAAGTTCATGACTCATGACTGCGCTTTCCTTTCTCTATCATCTGAAATTCATGATATGATTTACGTAGAGAACAAACACTATATAAGAACTTCATGATTACAGAGAGAGAAAGGGTAAGACGATGAAGAAATTTTCAATTTTAACGACGTTCGTTACGTTTCTCGCACTGATCCTTGGTAATCTGGTCGTTGCGACTGATTCGGGGGATGCATGTGGGACGACGTGGCCGGTCTGTAATGGAAAGGTTTTTCCTGATATTACGGATTATCATGTCATCATAGAGTATTCGCACCGTTTGATGGTTCCCTTGCTGATCATGCTTACAGCCATTAATGCTGTTGGTGCGATTTATAAATACCGTCAACACAAATCCGTTTTTATTTTAGCAATTTTGAGCCTGGCACTGCTCGTTTTTCAATCCATGGTCGGAGGCTTGAACGTCCTGCTCGGAACACCACCGGGATTTACAACATTCGATGTTACGTTCAGTCAGCTTCTGTTGATTGTCCTTGTCCTGTTAAGTTACAGTCTCCATGAGAAAAAAATCGAGCTGAATCGAACGAGCTGGGCATCGGTTTCCATGAGTTACCGCGCTTTTCTACTTGGTTATATCGCGTATGTGGCTCAGGTCATTCTCGGCGCTTTCTTTAAGCACAGCCGAGCAAGCAATGTTATGCTGGACATCCCAGCTGTAGAATACTTGATTACTAGTGAATCTGTAGCGAACGCTGTATACTCCCTGCACTGGGTTGCTACCTTTGTTGTAATCGTTGCCGCGATCTGGTTCGTCATTTACGCTTCACGGTTCAAGTACCATATTACGTTGTCCTGGGCCTATTTGATTTCCCTGCTGTTGAATGCAGTCGTAGGATTTATCATTGTCGTTACCGGAAATGTTGTCCTCGCCTCATCAATGCACATGCTGCTCTCTACTGTGACCATGGTCATCGGCGCATGCATCCTGGGAGGATACTGGTTCAAATTACAAAAGAAAGCGATCAAAGCATAACAAAAAGGAAGCTGCCCATAGAAGGCAGCTTCCTTTTTTTGGTGAGAATGGAAAAATATGTATGACCTGGTCTGGAACTTTGTTCCAGACCAGGTCATACAGAAAATACCAATTAGTGGGTGAGAATAAAGAGCCGTGGAGTACGGCTCTTTATTGGAATAGCTGTTTGATTTCTTCTTCGCTTAGGGAGGTGAGCATGGATTCGCCTGGCTGGATGATTTGGTCGACAAGGTCGCGTTTCTTTTGTTGAAGCTGGTAAATGCGTTCTTCTATCGTACCTTCGGAGATCATCCGGATGACCTGAACGACTTTTTCCTGGCCGATTCTGTGCGCGCGGCCGGCTGCTTGTTCTTCAATCGCTGGATTCCACCAGAGGTCGTAGAGAATGACGGTATCTGCCCCTGTCAAGTTCAGCCCTGTTCCGCCGGCTTTGAGGGAGATGAAGAAAGCATCCTTTTCGCCTTGGTTGAAAGCTTCCACCATTTCCATACGTTTTTCGGATGGCGTGCTGCCATCTAAATAGAACGACTCCAATCCTTCCTTGGCAAGCTCGTCATGCATCAAGGTGAGCATGCTTGAGAATTGGGAAAAGATCAACATCCGGTTGCCGCTTTCCTTCAGCTCTCTGGTCAGTTCTCTTAATTGCTCGAGCTTTCCAGATTGTCCTTCGTAATTTTCGAGGAACAATGCCGGGTGGCAGCAAATCTGCCGTAATCTTGTAAGGCCCGCCAGAATTTCAAGTTTCCCTCGTTGAATTCCTTTTGTAGCAATCGTTTTCTGAATATCGTTCTGTATGCGTTCCAGGTATGCGAGGTAGACCTCTTTCTGGTCTCGCGTCAACTCTGAATATTGGACGGTATCAATTTTATCCGGCAGTTCGTCGAGTACTTCTGTTTTCATCCTTCGTAAGATGAAGGGACGTGTCATGAGGGAGATTTTCTCCGGTTTCAATTGTAAAAACTTTTTCTTACTCGTGAAGAACCCCGGCATGATGGCACGGAATAATGACCACAGCTCTTGTAAAGAGTTTTCAATCGGTGTGCCGCTTAAGGCAAAGCGGTATCTTGATTTGATGGCTCTGACTGCGACAGCTGTTTTGGTGGTCTCATTTTTAATTGCCTGCGACTCATCCAGAACCATAGCATGAAATGACTGTTCTTCATAGGAGGCGATATCCTGCCTGAGCAATGGGTAGGACGTGATCCATATATCTTTCTGCTTCGCTCCAGCCAAGGCTTCCTGTCTTGTTAATGGATCTCCTGTAAGTATCTGTACAGATAATGGAGGAGCAAACTTTTCAATTTCTTTTTTCCAATTGTAGACAAGGGAAGCGGGAGCGATAATGATTGCTGGGTCCTTCATATGCCCGTTGATTTTCTCATCCAATAAGAAAGTGATCGTTTGAATGGTCTTTCCGAGCCCCATATCATCAGCCAACACACCGCCTAAACCGTAATGGCTCAGCATCTTCATCCATCTGAAACCTGTCAATTGGTAAGGACGTAGATCGGCTTGCAGTCCTTCCGGTGGGTCAATTTCAAAAGAGTGGGGCGATTTCAGTCGGTCGACAAGCTCTTGGAACAGTTGATTCCTTTCCGCTTCCTTCGGACCGAGTGCATCTTCCACTTGCAGGCTTCGTGCAGTCGAGACTTGGAAATGGTTGTCTTCTAAATCCTTCGTGCTTAGATCCAGGTCCTCCACCAGTCTTTGAAAACGTTCAAACGAGTCATTCGTCAACGACATAAGAGCTCCGTCCGACAAGCGATAGTATTTTTTTCGTTCGATGACAGCCTTGAGAGCTTCGGTCACATCGTCATCACTAATGCCTTCAATCGTGAAATTAATATCCAGCCAATTGCCCTCATTCTCCAGTTCAACGGACGCTTCCAGCTCATGCTGATGATCGTTCACGAGAGAACGGACCGAAGAGGATAGATAAACTTCGCTATGTTCTTTCAATTTCGGCAGGTAATGATAAAGGAAATGATCCAACTGATCTTCATCTTCAATGTAGACCATCTCTCCATCAAATTTAAATTCAGCAAGTTCAATGATCTGCATAATTTCCTGCTCAGTCTGTCGATCACGTCTGACGATCGTTTGGTTGGCTGATTTCTTTTCATTAAAAGGATCTATAGTTAAATCACCATAGTGGAACTTCACATCAATGGTGAGTGTCCATTGTTGGAAGTCCAGATAAGTCTCAGCTGATAGTGACTCTTGTACGATCTTTTCCTGTGCGGATCGGTCGAGTTGAACATTCGCGATCGTTTCCAGTTCAGGAAGCACGTATGAGACAATCCCCTCCATATCGTGATGACTGACAGTATGGTTTCCGTTCGAATTGTAAGGAAGTATCGTGTATAACGTCCGAATAACCTCTTCTTTTTCAGCATCGACAGGATAAAAAATTCCATTTTTATAAAGAAGGTGATAGTCCGTCAAGTAATCATAATCTTTCAAATGGTTCATGTGCATATGAAAATGTCCGCGTTCTTCGGACACATAGAAAGATAGGTCAGGAAACGCCTCTTCGTAACGGACCGGTCCTACGTTATCCCCTCGTTCCACGACATCTGTCTGCTGCTGTTCCAATAGAGGAAGCAGCTGGGAGGCAAGGGCAGGTGGTACGCGAAGCACTTTGGATTCTGTTGTGTTCCATTGCTGTTCATAAAACTGTTCCTGTTCATAAGCAAGTTGTAACAGTCTTAAGATTTCCCTGTCTTCTGCGGTAAACGTATGTTCAGCAGGGTCAAACGTAAATTTCTTTGTGATCCGGTAGGCCTGATCTTTCCTCATATGATCAAGCAGGTCGCGGATATTCTTAATGACATAAGGATAATTTTCACCAAGCTTCATCTCAAGGCCGAGGCTTTTCGTTCCCAGGATAGACTGCAGATGAAGGTAATAGTGAATTTGAAGAGGTTTCTTCAAATCCTGGCCGCCTTTATTTTCCTGACGCTGTCGGAAAGCCTCGAACAGGCTGACGGCGAACATCCGGTCTTGGTTCGACATACTGGTTTGAGCTTTCCGGCCTTTTTCGGCCAACTTCGGGGCAAGGTCTTCAAGAGTCTTTTCCCGGATGGCGATCAGTACGGCTGCTATGTGCTTACACGTGTAGTAGGTCGCATAAGCCTGACATTCGCACGTAGCTTCCACATCCTCATCCTCAAAAAAGAAGACACGGACTTCGTAGTCGTGAGTGCCGGCAACGACTGCCCGCCAGGAACGGATCGCACTATTATGAGAAAGCCCGTACACTTTCCCGCGATCAAAATATTGTTTTCCGCGCGTGTAAAAAGCCGGTCCGGTGATTTTCTTTATATCGTTCGGTTGTAATAAGTAACTCTGCATAACTGGCATCCTTACTATCGTTTTTATCCCTATTATAACAGGTTTGAAAACCCAAAGAGAATGAGAGGGGTTGGGAAGAATTGTGTGACCAGGTCATCCATATTCTGGATGACCTGGTACACCAATATTTGTAAGCTCTTTGTTTTTGTGATTGATTTTACATGTGGGGTATGCTACCTTTCAAAGTATAATAAAAAAATTCGACGAAGGCGCTTAAGTGTGTGAGCGCTTTTTTTTATGGAGTGAATCTGCCGATGTAAAACGTATATCCTACCCCGCCTACTGAATTGAAATAATGAATAAACGGAGGATATCACGATGAGTCAAATACAAGAAGAAATGAAAAAACGCCGTACGTTTGCTATTATCTCCCACCCGGACGCAGGTAAAACAACGATGACGGAGAAAATGCTATTATTCGGTAACCTGATCCGATCAGCTGGTACGGTCAAAGGGAAAAAGTCAGGAAAGTTTGCGACGTCCGACTGGATGGAAATCGAAAAGCAGCGTGGGATTTCCGTTACATCCAGTGTGATGAACTTCCCTTATAAAGATTATCAAGTAAATATTCTCGATACACCCGGCCACGAAGATTTCAGTGAGGACACCTACCGTACATTGACGGCTGTGGACAGTGTGGTCATGGTCATTGATGGAACGAAAGGTATTGAAGCGCAGACGCTGAAACTTTTCAAAGTTTGTAAAATGCGTGGGATTCCGATCTTCACATTCATTAACAAAATGGACCGTGAAGGTCGTGAACCATTGGAATTGATGGAAGAGATCGAAGAAACGTTGAATATCGAAACCTATCCTATGACTTGGCCGGCTGGAATGGGCAAGCGCTTCTTAGGCGTTTTCGACCGTGAAAATGAGCAATTTGTTCAATACACAGGAAACGAGGAAGAAGAATACATTCCATACAGCGAACTTGACCAGCATCCTGAATTAACGGAAAATGCCACCTTCCAGGAAGCGGAGGAAGAAATGGAAATGGTAGCAGAAGCCGGTGATACGTTTGATATGGAGAAAGTTATGCGTGGGGACCAGACGCCTGTATTCTTCGGTAGTGCGCTCGCTCCTTTCGGGGTGGAAACGTTCTTTAATTCATTCATTGACATGGCTCCTGAACCGGCATCGAGAAAATCGACCGAAGGCATTGTGTCTCCGGATCATGAAGAATTCTCTGGCTTCATTTTCAAAATCCAGGCCAACATGAACCCTCAGCACCGAGACCGGATTGCTTTCGTCAGAATATGCTCCGGAAAATTTGAGCGTGGCATGAACGTGACGCTTTCTCGAACAGGGAAAACGTTCAAACTTGCTCAATCCCAGCAGTTTGTGGCCTCATCGCGAGGTACTGTCGAAGAAGGCTATGCAGGAGACATCATCGGAATTTATGATCCAAACGTTTATCGGATCGGGGATACGATTGTGACCGGAAAATCCAAGTTCGAATATGATGAGCTTCCGCAATTCCCGCCTGAATTGTTTAAGAAAGTGACGGCTAAGAACGTCATGAAAGCGAAGCAGTTCCGTAAAGGTTTGGAACAGCTGGTGCAGGAAGGCGCGATCCAGTTGTTTAAACGTTATCGTTTTGAGGACTATATCATTGGAGCTGTTGGTGAGCTTCAATATGAAGTGTTTGAATACCGGATGAAAAACGAATACAACGTGGATATTGAATTGACACCACTTGGTGAGCGGATTCCACGCTGGTTAAAGGAAGACCAGGTGGATGAGTCGTTGTTTGATGAGCGGAACATGCTTGCTGAAGATCGGGAAGGTAACCCGCTTGTCCTCTTTAAGAACGACTTCTCTCTCCGATGGTTCAAAGACAAGAACCCTGACATCGAACTTACCGATCTGTTTGAAGTCAATGAATACAACCAAACATTGAATTCCTAAACAAAAAAGCACTTTGCTACCCGCAAAGTGCTTTTTTCTATGAGTCTGAATGGAATAAACTGGATGACCTGGTGTGGAATAAAATTCCACACCAGGTCATCCATGAATTTACAGAAAAACACGGATGCGAATGTTTGTTCGTTTGATGTTAGAATGGTAAACTGTTGTGGTAAACTAAAAAGTACGAGTATAGACAATGAACGGAGGTTTTCGTCGTGGAGGAGAAGTTTGAATTAGTTTCACAGTTTTCACCTCAAGGAGATCAGCCGAGGGCGATCGAAGAGCTTGTCCAGGGGATCGAACGAGGAGACAAACATCAGACATTGCTTGGGGCAACGGGTACTGGGAAGACATTTACGATGTCCAATGTGATCGAGCGTGTAAATAAACCGACACTGATAATCGCCCACAATAAAACACTGGCCGGACAGTTGTACAGCGAGTTCAAAGAGTTCTTTCCGAACAATGCTGTCGAGTATTTCGTCAGTTATTATGACTATTATCAGCCGGAAGCATATGTACCGTCTTCGGATACGTTTATAGAAAAAGACGCAAGCATCAACGATGAGATCGATAAATTACGTCACTCCGCTACATCTGCTCTCTTCGAGCGTAACGATGTCATTATCGTAGCGAGTGTTTCCTGTATTTATGGTCTCGGTTCTCCCGACGAATACCGCAGTCAGGTTCTTTCTATTAGAACAGGAATGGAGAAAGACCGTGATGAATTGCTGAGAAATCTTGTCGATATCCAATATGCGAGAAACGACATTGACTTCCAGCGCGGAACATTCCGGGTCCGTGGAGATTCTGTAGAAATCATCCCGGCTTCACGGGAAGAACATGCGATGCGTGTGGAATTTTTCGGGGATGAAATTGACCGGATTCGGGAAGTGGATGTACTAACAGGTGAAGTTGTCGGAGATCGGGATCACGTCGCCATATTCCCGGCCTCTCACTTCGTTACACGTGAAGAAAAGCTTAAAAAAGCTATAAAAAATATAGAAAAAGAATTGGAAGTCCGATTGAAAGAGCTGAGGGATCAGAATAAACTACTGGAAGCCCAGCGTCTGGAACAACGAACGAATTACGACTTGGAAATGATGAACGAAATGGGCTTCTGTTCCGGAATTGAAAACTATTCGAGACATCTCACATTCAGGGAAGAGGGAGCGACTCCTTATACGCTGCTTGATTATTTTCCGGATGATTTTCTCATGATGGTGGACGAGTCTCACGTTACTCTTCCTCAAGTCCGGGGAATGTACAACGGGGACCGTGCACGAAAGCAAGTATTGGTGGACCATGGTTTCCGCTTGCCGTCAGCCATGGACAACCGCCCGCTCATGTTCCCTGAATTTGAAAAGCATATCAATCAGATCGCTTATGTTTCGGCAACCCCGGGACCTTATGAAATTGAACATACTCCGAAAATGGTTGAGCAGATCATCCGTCCAACTGGATTGCTTGATCCGGAAATTGACGTTCGTCCGATCCATGGTCAAATCGATGATCTTGTCGGAGAAATCAATAAACGGAAAGATAGAAACGAACGTGTCCTCGTAACGACATTAACGAAAAAAATGTCGGAGGATCTCACTGATTATTTGAAAGACTTAGGAATGAAAGTCGCCTACCTGCATTCGGAAATTAAGACACTGGAGCGTATTGAAATCATTCGCGACCTCAGAGTCGGAAAATACGATGTCATTGTCGGAATCAACTTGCTTCGTGAAGGGCTGGACATTCCGGAAGTTTCACTTGTTACCATACTGGATGCGGATAAGGAAGGGTTCTTACGTTCCGACCGTTCTCTTATTCAAACGATCGGACGAGCCGCACGTAATGAGAACGGCCGGGTCATCATGTATGCTGATAAAATGACGAAATCAATGCAGTTTGCCATCGATGAAACCTACAGACGTCGTGAAAAACAGATCGCATATAATGAAGAGCACGGCATCACGCCGCAAACCATTAGAAAAGAAGTACGTGACGTTATTAAAGCTACGAATGTTGCGGAAGAGGAAGCCGGTTATGATACAGGCAAGAAACCTTCAGAAATGACGAAGAAAGAACGTCAGGAATTGATCGACAATATGGAAACGGAAATGAAACAAGCCGCACGCGACCTCGATTTCGAACGGGCAGCCGAACTGCGTGATGTGCTGTTGGAATTAAAAGCGGAGGGATGAGAAGAGTATGGCCAGTAAACATATTAGTATCAGAGGAGCCAGGGCTCACAATTTAAAAAATATCGATATCGACATCCCGAAGAATAAACTGGTCGTCATGACCGGTTTGTCAGGTTCCGGGAAGTCTTCTTTAGCTTTTGACACCATATACGCGGAAGGACAGCGACGGTATGTCGAATCACTAAGTGCCTATGCTCGGCAGTTTTTAGGGCAGATGGACAAGCCAGACGTAGACTCTATCGAAGGTTTATCCCCGGCGATCTCCATTGATCAGAAAACAACCAGCCGGAACCCGCGATCCACGGTAGGGACAGTCACCGAAATTTACGATTACCTGCGGCTGTTGTATGCACGGATCGGGCGCCCTACGTGTCCGAAACACGGGGTGGAAATCAGCTCTCAGACCGTGCAGCAAATGGTGGACCGTGTGATGGAATATCCGGAGAGGACAAAACTCCAAATTCTTGCTCCTGTCGTTTCAGGCAGAAAAGGAGAACACGCCAAAGTCTTTGACCAACTCCAAAAAGAAGGATATATTCGTCTGCGTGTTGACGGGGAAATGCGCGAAATTTCCGAGGAAATAAATCTTGATAAAAATAAAAAGCACTCGATTGAAGTCGTAATCGACCGAATTGTCGTGAAAGAAGGGGTGGAAGGCCGCCTTTCGGATTCAATCGAAACAGCCCTGAAATTGGGCGGAGGTCATACAATTGTCGATGTAATCGGGGAAGAGGAGCTGATGTTCAGTGAACACCATGCTTGTCCGATCTGCGGATTTTCCGTCAGTGAATTGGAACCAAGGATGTTCTCCTTTAACAGCCCATACGGAGCATGTAATCGTTGCGATGGACTAGGGACGCAGCTGGAAGTCGATATCGACCTTGTGATTCCGGATTGGGGGCGTTCATTAAATGAACATGCCATCGCTGCCTGGGAACCGCAAAGCTCTCAATACTATCCTCAGCTGCTTAAGAGCGTCGCCGATCATTACGGAATCGATATGAACCAACCGTTCCGTGATCTTCCTGAGGAACATAAAGAAAAGGTGTTGTATGGAAGCGGTGAGGATAAGATCTACTTCCGTTATGAGAATGATTTTGGTAAAGTCCGTGAAAACGAGATTTTCTTTGAAGGAGTCATTCCGAACATCTCCCGCCGTTACCGGGAGACGAGCTCGGATTATATCCGGGAACAAATGGAAAAGTATATGGCACAAAAACCTTGTCCGAAATGTAAAGGAAACCGTTTGAATGAGGAAGCTTTAGCGGTGCTCATCAACGGAAAGCATATTGGGATCACTACAGATTATTCTGTTACAGAAGCTAAAGAGTTTTTCGAAGCGCTCGAGCTTACGGAGAAGGAAGAAACGATTGCCCGCATGATCCTTAAAGAGATTTGCGAGCGGTTAAGTTTCTTAGCGAATGTGGGTCTGGACTATCTGACACTTTCGCGCTCGGCAGGAACTTTGTCAGGCGGGGAGGCGCAGCGTATTCGTCTCGCCACCCAAATCGGTTCTGCTTTGACCGGGGTTTTGTACGTCCTGGACGAACCATCCATTGGTTTACACCAAAGGGATAATGACCGGTTGATCAATACGTTGAAGCGGATGCGGGATTTGGATAACACACTCATCGTCGTTGAACATGACGAAGATACGATGCTCGCAGCCGACTATTTAATCGATATCGGGCCGGGCGCTGGTGCTCACGGGGGAGATATCGTCACCCAAGGGACGCCAAAGCAGGTGATGAAGAGTCGAAAATCACTAACGGGGCAGTATCTGTCCGGCAAAAAATTCATTCCACTCCCGTCTGAACGAAGAAAAACAGATGGCCGCGCTTTAAAAATCAAAGGGGCGGAAGAGAACAATTTGAAGAAAGTGGATGCGGAAATTCCGCTCGGATTGTTTACAGCGGTCACTGGGGTTTCCGGTTCCGGAAAGAGTACGCTTATTAATGAGATCCTCTATAAATCTCTTTCTATGAAGCTTCACAACGGGAAACAAAAACCAGGAAAGCACAAAACCATCGAAGGAATCGAACATTTGGATAAAGTGATCGATATCGACCAGTCACCGATTGGGCGTACGCCGCGGTCCAATCCCGCCACTTATACGGGTGTGTTTGATGACATCCGGGATGTTTTTGCTCAGACTAACGAAGCGAAAATCAGAGGGTATAAAAAAGGCAGGTTCAGTTTCAACGTGAAAGGTGGTCGTTGTGAAGCCTGCCGTGGAGATGGCATCATTAAAATTGAAATGCACTTCCTGCCCGATGTATATGTTCCATGTGAAGTTTGTGATGGGAAACGGTACAACCGCGAAACGTTGGAAGTGAAATATAAAGGTAAGAGTATAGCTGAGGTGTTAGGAATGACCATCGAAGAAGCTCTCGACTTTTTTGCCAACATTCCTAAGATCAAACGTAAGCTCCAAACCGTTGCTGATGTAGGTCTTGAATATATTAAACTCGGTCAGCCTGCCACTACGCTGTCAGGCGGGGAAGCTCAACGGGTGAAGCTGGCAAGTGAACTTCACCGTCGTTCCAATGGGAAGTCGTTCTACATTCTAGATGAGCCGACCACTGGTCTGCACGTCGATGATATCTCCCGCTTGTTGAAAGTCCTGCAAAGGCTTGTCGACAACGGTGATTCAGTATTGATCATTGAGCATAACCTTGATGTTATTAAAGAAGCTGATCATATCATCGACCTCGGCCCGGAAGGTGGAGACGGCGGAGGACGGATCATTGCGAGCGGAACCCCTGAGCACGTTTCAGAACAGAAAGTTTCTTATACAGGGCACTATTTGAAACCGATTTTGGAGCGGGACAGAGCCCGCATGGAAAAGCAAATGGACGCCCGTGAAAAAGTAGGGAATAAGTAGATGTTTTGACGCTTGCCTCTAAATTGAGTATCGTTAAACAAGAATCGTTTGACGGGAGGAATACGAGTGGATGCTATCCAACAAAAGGTTGTTCAAGATAAAATCGATCAACTGTCCAATAAAGAAGTTTACGTACATTTAGAAACGACAAACGGGGCGTATGCAAGCCATTTCGATGAAAATGCCTATAACGTCGGGGCGTTCATCCGTAATGCTCATGTCTCTTACCAGCATGGTAAGATCATCAGCACCGGCGGGTCCTACAGGGTAGGATTAAAGCTCGATCTTGGCTGGGTCTATGCTGAAGGTCTGACGGATTTTGAAATTGATGAAAAAAATCGACTGCTGATGGCAGGCCATGACCGTGAAGGTCGCTTAATGGTCGCGCTTGAAATCAGCGAAACCCCTTTTTCACATGAGGCGGACCCTGATGAATAAGGAAAGAGTCGTCGTCATATTCCCTCACCCCGACGATGAATCGTTCGGTGCGTCCGGGACGATCTCTAAGTTCCGTGATGAGGGCGTGCCGGTCACTTATTTATGCGGAACCCTCGGGGAAATGGGAAGAAATATGGGTGATCCCGTATTCGCTAATCGTGAAACGCTTGCTTCGTTTCGGAAGAAGGAGTTAGCAGAAGCCGCTTCAGAACTCGATATTGAGGTGGAAATGCTTGGATACCGGGATAAAACATTAGAATTCGAACCTGTGCAGCAAGTGGCAGAGCACTTGAAAAAACGGATTGAAATGTTAGGGGCGACCATCGTCATTACTCACTACCCTGGCTATGGAGTTCACCCGGACCATGATGCGTTAGGAGCAGCTGTTGTGGAAGCGGTCAAAGCAATGCCGGAATCGGCCCGTCCACAAGTATGGATGCATGCGATTTCTAACAACTCTGAGAAGGATTTAGGAAACCCGCAAATCGTTACAGATGTGCGCCCATACTGGGAAAGGAAGTTAGCTGCGATAAAAGCTCACCTCTCCCAGGCCGATGGGATGATGAGTTTGATTGAAAATCATGATCAAACAGCTGAACAACTCGAGCGCCTGAAGACCGAACGTTTCTATAGGTATACATTTCAGTGAACCCAACACCTGAGAAAAACATCTTTTCTCAGGTTTTTTTTGTTTTTGAATCCTTTCAGAAGGGAAAAACGTAGAAGATGAAAAGGAGCTGATGGTATGAACGAAGAGCGAATGAAAATTTTAGAAATGATTGAAAAAGGAACGATCACCGCTGAAGAAGGCGCAAAATTGCTAGAAGCGGTTGAAGAACCCTCCTCATCATATGATTCTGGAAAAAGTGAAAAGACGAAATATGGCATTCGAAACTTCCTGGACGATGCAATGGAAAAGATAAAAAATGCTGACTTCGATTTCTCTTTTGGAGAATATGTAGAATTCAGCGATGAAACGGTACTTTCCAGCGGAGAGTTTCATGACATCGATCTTTCCATAGCCAACGGGTCGGTAAACGTCCACACTTGGGACCAGGAGGAAGTGAAAGCTTCCTATCAAGCAAAGGTTTATCAAGTGGAGACCGAAGAAGAAGCTAGACGACGGTTTCATGAGGAAACACAAATCGGGATAAAGAATGGATTGCTCCGTGTCGCTTCTTCCGGGAAGAAAATTAAATGGAATGTCGACCTCTATATCCCTCATAAAAATTACGAGTTCATTAAAACGCGATTAATGAACGGAAACCTCTCCTTTAAGGATGTGAAGAGTGATCATTTCCAACTGAAAAACTCCAATGGACCGATTGAATTAAAGCGAACGTCCGGGCTTACTTGTAAAATGCAAACGGCGAACGGCCCTGTTCAAATAGAAGAAAGTACGTTTGAAGAATGTGAAGCAGACACAGTCCATGGCTCGGTCACTTTATTCGGTGATATCGGTAAGGTGGATGCTTCTGCAGTAAGTGGAAGTATTGCCGTAGATTATAAAGGATCGAAAGCTCATACTGGCTTTTATAAAACAACAGCAGGGAAAATTGAAGTTTCTCTCCCGAAAGAAAAGAAAGTGGATGGAATCCTTCGCACAATGTTCGGTCAGGTACAATGTGAATTGGATAACTATAAAATATTGAAAGATAAAAAAGACGTTGCCCAAAAAATGCTGGAGTTCGAAGCATATGAGCAGTTCGAAGATAAATTTCATATGGAGGCGGAAACGAAGACAGGCGCCGTAGCTGTACAGCCTCCTGTACAGCTTTAAATAGACGATTCTTGAAAGGCAGGGAGAAGGCATGAAAAATTGGTTGATTCATATTATCGTCAACACGGTAGCAATTATTGCGGTTGGAGCTTTGTTTGACTCCGTCAACATTGATGGTGTTGGTGGTGCCTTGCTTGCGGCATTGATCTTATCCATCCTTAATGCGATCGTAAGGCCGGTGTTAGTGGTTCTGACTTTGCCGATCACCATATTATCTCTTGGCCTGTTCCTATTCATCATCAACGCAATTACATTGTGGCTGACTGATGTATTCCTTGGAAGCACATTTGAAATTGCAGGCTTTGGGATGACTATCATCGCAGCCATCATCATCTCTTTCATTAACCTCATTCTAAACAGCTTAATCAAAGACATGAAATAACCTCTCGTACCGTATGAGTCCCTCATACGGTTTTTTTCTTGATTGTAGAACGCCCTTCCGAATTTTATGTGACGCAGCCATTCAGTAAGTTCGTCCTCTTACAAAGGGGGAGTTCTCTCAAACAGAAGAACTCAGGGGGATTTGTATATTTTAAAGCAATCGTCTTCTCATCATTCTCCTAAAGTCTTCAAAATCTACTTAATGGCCATCGATTGTACCTCTTATTCCTACAACTCTCCATCCATTCAGGGGAAAGGGGCTTTCTATCACCGCTGACTCGTAACAAGGTAAACGAATCTTTTTCACATACAGAGGTGATCACCTCCCTGCGAGATTGTTAGACTCCTTCATACAGATTATCAAATTTTTTCCCTTTTCTTGAAGACTTTATTTCGAGATGCTTGTAAGGTAGTTAGGGGCTCGAAACCCCTTCATGAATCATCAGCTATTCTAGTTGGTGAGGTGATAAGGATCATACGCCCAAACCGAGGTGCTCGAACCCGGAAAGCTTGATACGTAGCGTTTTATGCTTGCTACAACCGGGGTAATGGAAGACCATCCAACGTTGGTAAAGAGGTTCGTTTCTCGCATGATCGAATGGGGTGGTTGGGAAGCTGGGAGACTCCTGTGGGAGAAAGGAGATCGATGAGATACCCGCAGGGCGATAAGCCCGAGGAAACTCGGCACTCCCCCACAGGAAAGCGAGAAGCTTCCCAGCCACCCCTGGCACTCCACACAATAACGAACCACGACCCATCTCAAAACGGAGTCTTAAACAATCCTGCCATTTAGCGAAAGGCTCAGTTTTCAATGGTTGGATCGTGAAAGTAGATTATCTAGAGTTTTCGACACTTGGAAATAACTTCCCTTTTACCATCCTATCATTCATTGTCACTTCCATCCGTTGATGCAAATATCAACACTGAACTTTAACAGAGCCTTAAGTAAAAGGGTGGCGGAAAACCTCCCTATCCAAGATTGAAGGAAAACGTGCTACAATAGGGGACAGTGATTGATGAAAGAGGAGGTTGATGGACCATGAGTAAAGTCCGTACACAAGATTTGTTGGAACAATTCGCGCTTGAACTTGTTGCCGGTGCTGACGGCGTCCACCGTGAAATACATATGAGCGATATTTCTCGACCTGGAGTAGAAATGACAGGCTATTTCAAGTTCTACCCGAAAGATCGACTGCAACTGCTTGGCAAAACAGAACTCTCTTACTTTAATGAATTGACGAAAGACCAGCGGAAGGAACGTGCAGAAAAGCTTTGTACAGATGTTACACCTGGAATCGTTATTACCCGGGGAATGGACATTCCTGATGAGCTTTATGATGCCGCCAATGAAGCAGGTGTTCCATTGATGTTGTCTCCTTATAAGACGACACGGGTCATCAGCAGACTGACGAATTATTTGGAATCTAAATTTGCTCCATTTACAGCCATCCACGGGGTGCTTGTGGACATTTATGGGATCGGTGTGTTGATCACAGGTCAAAGTGGTGTCGGTAAAAGTGAAACTGCTTTGGAACTCGTGAAGCGGGGACACCGTCTCGTTGCGGATGACAGTGTTGAAATTCGTCAGGAAGATTACGACACCTTGATTGGTAATAGTCCGCCTTTGATTGAGCACCTTTTAGAAATAAGAGGACTTGGCATCATCAATGTGATGACTTTATTCGGCGCAGGTGCTGTCCGCAGTTATAAACGGATCACGCTCGTCATCAACCTTGAATTGTGGGACAAGAACAAACAATACGACCGCCTCGGCTTGGAAGAAGAAACGATGAAAATCATGGATGTTCAAGTTCCAAAAGCTACGATTCCGGTCCGACCAGGCCGTAACTTAGCCGTCATCATCGAAGTCGCGGCTATGAACTTCCGTCTGAAACGTATGGGTGTCAACGCAGCGGAAGAATTTTCAGAGCGTCTGACAAAAGTGATCGATCAAGACCAAACGCAAGGATAAAGGAGGGAACCACTGATGACTTGTACACCTGAGCCATTGAACCCGGTCTTCCTCCAATTAGGTCCGCTTTCGATTTACTGGTATGGACTAATCATTGCTACTGGAGCTTTTCTTGGGCTTTGGATTGCGACAAGAGAGACTGAGCGCCTTGGTTTGAAAAAAGATTATATGGTCGACATCGTTGTATTTGCGATTCCAGCGGCCATTGTTTGTGCACGCATTTACTATGTGATTTTTGAATGGGACCGATATGTCGGCGGCCCATGGTGGAAAGTGTTTGCTGTCTGGGAAGGCGGGATCGCCATCCACGGGGCATTGATCGGTTCTGTGTTAACGGCTTATATTTATACGAAAATCAAAGGATTGTCCTTCTGGATGATGGCTGATATTGCGGCTCCAAGTATTATTCTCGGCCAGGCGATCGGCCGCTGGGGGAACTTCATGAACCAGGAAGCCCACGGCGGACCTGTTTCGGAATCTTTTTACAATAACTTCATGCAGTATCTGCCTGGATTCATCAATCAGCAGATGTGTATCGATGGGACGATGTATCATCCGACTTTCTTATATGAGTCGGTATGGAATATTATCGGTTTTGTCCTGCTGCTGGTACTGCGTCATAAATTCAACCCACGTCGTGGTGAAGTTTTCTTAAGTTATGTGATCTGGTATTCTGTCGGCCGTTTCTTCGTAGAAGGCATGCGTACAGACAGCCTCTATTTATTCGGTGAAATCCGTACCGCCCAGTTTATTTCAATAGTGCTTGTGATCGTTGCCGTCCTTACGATCATCTACCGCAGAAAGAATGGAATGTCGGATAAATATTATAACGGAAAGAAAGTAAAATAAGGGAGCAGGTAGCATGAAGGGGATTTTACAACGCGGAAGTAAGAAAGGTTTAGATTTGACGTGGACGCTTGGAAAAGTCATTTTTCCTGTAACGCTCATCGTTACGATCCTCCAATATACGCCGATTCTTCCGTGGATCATGGAGAAACTGGAGCCGTTAATGGGATGGATCGGCCTGTCCGGAGAAGCGGCTGTTCCACTGGTGGTCGGAAACTTTTTGAACCTGTATGCCGGAATTGCTGCGATCATCTCCTTTGAATTCACGGTAAAAGAGGTCTTCATCCTTGCTGTCATGCTTTCTTTTTCTCACAATTTGTTGATTGAATCTACAGTGGCTAAAAAAGTGGGCGTCAGCTGGTGGTTTGTGGCCGGTGTTCGCTTAAGCCTCGCATTTGTTTCAGCTGCACTCATCAACCTGTTTTGGAAAGGCGGAGGCGAAACCGCAAAGTATGGGTTTGCTCCTGAAAAGACTGCTGATCCGTCCGGGTGGGTGGATATCGTCCTTCAGGGCTTTCAAACCGCTTTTATGGGCGTCGTGCAGCTTGCATTAATCGTTATTCCGCTGATGATCTTTATGCAATACCTTCGTGAAAAAGGCTGGTTGGACCGCTTTTCCACGTGGGTAGCTCCAGCTACCCGAGTGCTCGGGATGGAGCGAAATACATCGATGACCCTGGCAGCAGGCCTGACCATCGGCCTTGCTTATGGCGCCGGACTTATGATTCAGGCGGTGGAAGAGGATGGGGTTTCCAGAAAAGATATGTATTTAGCCATCCTTTTCCTCGTTTCCTGCCATGCGGTAGTTGAAGATACGTTGATCTTCATCCCGCTCGGCATCCCGGTTTGGCCCCTGCTGTTGATCCGGCTTTTGACAGCCATCCTATTGACAGCTCTCGTCGGCTTTGTCTGGAATAGACTACTACAGAAAAGAAAGGACCCTTCCAATGAGCATACGTACCATTCTCTTTGATTTAGATGGAACATTGATCGACACGAATGAATTGATCATCGCTTCTTTCACACATACGATTGAACAATTTTCAGACCGTCCTTACCGCCGGGAAGAAATTCTTGACTTTATCGGCCCTCCACTTCGCGAGAGCCTGCACAAAGTGAACCCGGACAAAGTAGAAGAAATGGTGGAGACGTATAGAAAGCACAACATTGAAAATCATGACCGCTATGTGGAAGCCTATGAAGGTGTGGTGGAAACCATTCACACATTGAAGAACCAGGGATATAAGCTCGGGATCGTCACGACGAAAATGAGAAATACCGTTCATATGGGTCTTGAGTTGACTCATCTTGACGGCATGTTTGAAACGGTTGTGACCTTGGATGATGTAACGAATGCAAAGCCTCATCCTGAACCTATCGTAAAAGCTTTGACGAACCTGGGTTCTAGAGCATCGGAAGCATTGATGGTCGGTGATAATACGCATGATATTGAAGCTGGTCAAAATGCAGGAACGAGGACAGCCGGAGTGGCCTGGACCGTTAAAGGTAGAAAAGTCCTGGATGATTTGAATCCAGATTACATGCTTGGTAATATGCGTGATCTATTAGACATTACAGGAGGATGACGGTATGAGGAAAACGGAACGCTATCCAGTCAAGGGAGCCAACTCACTTTGGCACATTTATAAGACGGTCCCGTTTTTCAAAGTCGTCAAAAACTTCATCGTTATTCAATTGGCCCGGTACACGCCGTTTCTCTCCATGAAGAACTGGTTGTACCGGACGTTCCTCCATATGAAGGTCGGCAGTCAGACGGCTTTTGCACTAATGGTCATGGTTGATATTATGTTTCCGGAAAAAATCCGGGTGGGACGCAATTCGGTCATCGGATACAACACGACGATCCTTGCTCATGAGTACCTGATCGAGGAATATCGTCTCGGCGATGTCATTATTGGTGATGAAGTCCTGATCGGAGCGAATACGACCATTCTTCCCGGCGTTACCATCGGTGACCGTGCGGTAGTGTCTGCGGGTACCCTTGTGCACAAGGATGTCCCAGCAGGCGCATTCGTAGGCGGGAACCCTATGAAGCTCATCTACACGAATGAGCAGATGGAAGAGCGGAGACAGAACGGAGGAGAAAGATGATTTTGACACAGCCGGTTCTCCCAGCAGTAAAGAAAATAAAAGAATTTGAAGCCTTATTAGACAGCGATACGGAGTATATCATTCTATTGGAGAGTCGATTAGGACTGTTAAGAAAGTTAGTCAGAATCGGACAGAAGGCAGGCAAGAAAATATTTGTCCATGTCGATTTGATTCAAGGTTTGAAGGCTGACGATTACGGAATGGAATACATTGGTCAGGAAGTAAAGCCGGATGGCGTCATTTCGACGAGAGCCCATGTCATACAGCAGGCGAAAAAGTACCATCTCGTCTCCGTGCAGCGGCTTTTTTTAATCGATAGTCAGGCGATCGAGCACAACGTGAAGCTCATAAAAAAGACAGCTCCGGACTTTGTGGAAGTTTTACCAGGAGTATTACCGGGAATGATAGTAGAGATTAAGGAGCAGATTGGTGTTCCTGTCATTGCTGGAGGCTTGATCCGCTCTAAGGAAGAAGTCGATCAAGCGCTTGCCTCAGGTGCATCTGCAGTCTCTACTTCACGTTCTGAATTATGGCGGTTTTAACAGCAGGATTACATATTCACCTTTCGTGAAGAGACAGGCGGATCCACACAATGATTAGATGACACTAATGGTTGTGTGGTTTTTTTATACGTCACTGGTGTACACAGAAAGGAGATTTCATCATGACAGAATTTATGGGCGAGTTGATTGGTACGATGATCCTCATCATCTTCGGAGGAGGGGTCATTGCCGGGGCTAATTTAAAAGCGACCAAAGCGGAAGGGAACTGGGTGTTGATTACGGTTGCCTGGGGACTTGCTGTAGCGATGGGGGTTTATGCGGTCGGTAGAGTGACCGGGGCCCATATTAATCCGGCGGTAACGCTCGGTCTTGCGACGGTTGGGGATTTTCCTTGGAGCAAGGTTCCGATGTATATCACGGCACAGATGGCAGGTGCTTTTACCGGGGCGGTCATCGTTTTCTTTCACTATCTTCCCCACTGGAAGGATACTGAAGATCAACTGGCCATCAAGTCGATTTTTTGTACAGACCCTGCCATCCGCAGTCCGATATCGAATCTGGTTAGTGAGATCATTGGAACGTTCGTTTTAGTCATGGGAATTTTGTTCATCGGGGCCAATGATTTCACTCAGGGGCTGAACCCGCTTATTGTCGGACTGTTGATTGTTGCCATCGGGATGTCCCTCGGTGCTACGACCGGTTATGCCATCAATCCGGCGCGTGATTTAGGGCCGCGCATGGCTCATGCGCTCTTGCCGATTCCTGGAAAGGGAGATTCGGATTGGGGGTATTCCTGGATTCCTCTCGTGGGGCCGATTATTGGCGGTGTCTACGGCGGATTGTTTTACCAGGCTATTTTTGAAGCGAATGCCAACGTCTGGTTCTGGATAGGAACCGCTGTCATTTTGTTTATTCTACTAGCTTCCATGCGAGTGGAGCTTAGAAAAGTAAAGACATCTGAAAAAGGAGTGGAATCATGAATCAGTACATTTTATCGATCGATCAGGGAACAACAAGTTCCAGAGCCATTTTGTTCAATCATGAAGGACAGATTGTAGAAACCGCTCAAAAAGAATTCGAGCAGCATTTTCCAAAACCAGGCTGGGTGGAACACGATGCGAACGAAATTTGGACGTCTGTTTTAGCTTGTATCGCAGATGTTTTGAGGAAATCGGATATTGATGCAGGGCAGGTCCAGGGCATTGGAATCACCAATCAGAGGGAAACGACAGTCGTGTGGGACAAAAATACGGGTAAACCGATCTATAAAGCGATTGTCTGGCAGTCCCGTCAGACCCAGAGCATATGTAATGAGCTGAAAGAGCAAGGGCTGGAAGAGACGTTCCGTGATAAAACCGGACTTCTGCTTGATCCATATTTTGCAGGGACAAAAGTGAAGTGGATTCTGGATAACGTGGATGGAGCACGAGAGAAAGCGGAAAATGGTGACCTTATGTTTGGTACGATCGATACATGGCTCGTTTACAAGCTCTCCGGTCAAAAAGCCCACGTGACGGATTATTCCAATGCTTCCCGCACATTAATGTACAACATTTTTGATCTGAAGTGGGATGATGAGCTTCTCGACTTGCTTGGAGTACCGAAGAGTATGCTGCCGGAAGTAAAACCATCTTCGGAAAAGTATGCAAATACGGTAGATTATCACTTCTTTGGTAAAGAGGTCCCGATTGCCGGAATCGCGGGCGACCAGCAGGCTGCTCTGTTCGGGCAAGCGTGTTTTGAAAAAGGAATGGGAAAAAATACGTATGGTACAGGTGGTTTCATGCTGCTGAATACCGGGGAGGAAGCCGTCAAGTCCGAGAATGGTCTATTGACGACACTTTCCTGGGGCATCGATGGAAAAGTTGAGTATGCCCTTGAAGGAAGCATTTTCGTTTCTGGCTCGGCCATTCAATGGCTCAGAGATGGGTTGAATATGATTGAATCCTCGCCGCAGAGTGAAGAAATAGCGGGTGAAGTGAAATCGACAGATGGTGTTTATGTTGTTCCTGCTTTCGTAGGTCTCGGGACGCCTTACTGGGACAGTGAAGCGAGAGGGGCCGTTTTTGGACTGACCCGTGGCACGAAAAAGGCGCACTTTGTCCGGGCTACACTAGAGTCACTGGCCTATCAGACCAAAGATGTCGTTGATGCGATGGTCGAAGATTCAGGTATTGAAGTGAAGAAGCTTCGCGTCGACGGAGGAGCTGTTAAAAATAATCTTCTCATGCAGTTCCAGAGTGACCTGCTGGATGTTCCGGTGGAACGACCGCAAGTCAATGAAACGACAGCGCTTGGCGCCGCTTACTTAGCTGGACTGGCTGTAGGTTTCTGGGAAATCGAAACGAGATTGCCAAACAATGGCAGATGGAAAGAGAATTTGAACCGAGTATGAATGAAGAGAAAAGTAAGAAACTATATAAAGGCTGGCAGAAAGCTGTGGAAGCAACAAGGGTATTCAAACAAGAAGAATAATTCCTTGAAAACATCTCCCGCTCTGATATAATAGAGTCACAAGTTAATGAAATCGGTCGGAGATACGGAGAGACCACGAAGCTTTATGCAATCCGCATAAGGGTGTTCGTGGTCTCTTTTTTTATGGATTCAAACACATAAAAAGTCAATCCAACACATATTTGCCGGTAGAAAAGGGAATACCCGTATCAGACCAAGAATTTCGAAGACAACGGAAGAAGGAGAGATACCATGCAATCATTTTCTAGTTACGAAAGACAAAATCAGTTCAACCGTTTAACACAGGAAGAGTGGGATGTTCTTGTTATAGGTGGAGGGATTACCGGTTCTGGAATCGCTCTCGATGCAGCAAGTCGAGGAATGAAAACAGCGGTTGTTGAAATGCAGGACTACGCGGCAGGTACGTCCAGCCGATCCACGAAATTGGTGCATGGCGGACTGCGGTATTTGAAACAGTTTGAAGTGAAAATGGTAGCTGAAGTAGGAAAAGAACGGGAAATCGTTTATGAAAACGGTCCGCATGTAACCACTCCGGAGTGGATGATGCTTCCGTTCCACGAAGGAGGTAACTTCGGACCATTTTCAACGAATATCGGTCTCCGTGTATACGACTATCTAGCCGGTGTGAAAAAATCTGAGCGTCGTACCATGATGAGCGCAGAAGAAGCCCTTGAACGTGAACCACTTGTTAAAAAAGAAGGTTTGAAAGGCGCTGGCTATTATGTGGAATACAAGACAGATGATGCCCGACTCACCCTTGAAGTGATGAAGAAAGCGGTAGATTATGGAGCGTGCTCTACGAATTATGCGAGAGTCGTCGATTTCATATATGATGATCAAGGTTCTATCGTAGGAGCTAAAGTGGAAGATACAGTTTCCGGGGAACAGTATCATGTGAAAGCGAAGAAGATCATCAATGCGGGCGGTCCATGGGTGGATGAACTGCGTGAAATTGATGGTTCCAAAAAAGGGAAAACATTGCAGCTTACCAAAGGTGTCCACCTTGTGTTTGATCAATCTGTCTTCCCACTGCGTCAGGCCATTTATTTCGATAGCCCGGATGGGCGGATGATCTTTGCGATTCCTCGTAATGGCAAAACTTATATCGGCACGACCGATACGACGTATGATCAGGATATTGCTCATCCGACGATGACTGAGGAAGACCGTGATTATATTCTGAATGCCATGAAGGATATGTTCCCGACCGTTGAAGTTACGGCTGATGATGTAGAGTCAAGCTGGGCAGGTTTGCGTCCATTGATTCATGAAGAAGGAAAAGATCCTTCCGAGATCTCCCGTAAAGATGA
Source organism: Halobacillus sp. ABR2_026 (assembly GCF_056158545.1). NCBI lineage: Bacteria > Bacillati > Bacillota > Bacilli > Caryophanales > Bacillaceae > Halobacillus > Halobacillus sp. ABR2_026. The sequence goes on along the minus strand of NZ_JBSWTM010000001.1, from coordinate 3,021,265 downwards.
AATCTTCGTGTCTGATTCCGGGCTAATTTCCATGGCTGGTGGAAAACTGACCGGCTACCGTAAAATGGCTGAAACAGCTATCGATCTTGTCCGTGATCAATTGATGGAAGAGTACGGCATTCGTTATTCGGATTCTGAAACGAAGCATATGCCGATCTCAGGCGGAGATGTAGGCGGTTCTAAAGGCTTTAAGAAATTCAAGGAAGAAAGAATCCAGATTGGTGAATCTCTTGGATTGAGTGAAGAAGAGGCCGATCAAATGATTCAATTGTACGGTTCAAATGTGGATAAAGTCTTCCACAACTTCAAAGACCGCAAAGCAGAAGCCGAGAAGGAAAATATTGATGCTCTTGTTTTCGCCCAGCTCGCTTATGCGCTTGAAGAAGAAATGACCTACAAGCCGGTTGATTTCTTTGTGAGACGGACAGCTGCCCTGTTCTTCAATATCCACTGGGTACACGACCATAAAGCTTCTGTCATAGATTACATGGCGAAAGCTCTGGATTATACAGATGAGCAAAAGCAGGAATATACAGATCAGCTTGATCAACTTCTGGAAGAAGCCGTCACTCCAATTGAATATGTTTGATTACAGCAACGATTATAAAACACGCTTGGATTACTTTTCCAAGCGTGTTTTATTTCTTCCTGTTACCGATCAGTTGGACAGCTTGAACGACAAAGCAGACCGCTGCCAGTAAGTAAAAAAATAGAGTAGGACCTGTAAAATTATCAAAAAAACTGAGCGAATATCCGATTGAAGCTGAGATCAGTCCTGAAAATCCTGGAAGATATCTTTTCACTCGTTACAACCTCCTTCCTTCTACTTATTATAAGTCATTTCACCCGTTAGAAATAGCTGAAGTATATGGCTGTGAAGAAGTTAAATATGATTCTCCCTGATTATGGAACTTTTCCCTCACTCATCCGTATAGATAGAAAAGCGTATGCCAAGGAGGAAGTTCACATGTCACTTGTTCAAACTATGATCTATCAAGATGCAAGACGGCAACTATGGGGGGGAGCTCTTCTTTCTATTGTATCGATCGTCTTTATTCTAGGCTTTTTTACATTTCAAGCGAGCAGCTTTCTTATAACGATCGTCTATTTCCTGATTTTTGCAATCACAGGAATTGGCTTATTAAAAAGTGGCTTCAACGACCTTCAAAAATCAAAGACAGCTTTGGAGTTTGAACAGGATTTCACCTCTATTTTATTAGACCGGGTGCCTGCACGCATGTTTATGGGGCAGAAAGGGTTAAAAACCTTCCAGGCGGGTTTGTTTGATATGGACGGTGAGAGTTACGGGGAAATCAGGGAAGAAATGAAGTGGAAAAATAAAGCAGCCTCTATGTTTACAGCCGCCTTTTCCTACGATTCCTTCAGACCAGCGGATTATACTTTGAAAGACCAACATGGGCAGAAGGTTTATCAGGTTGAGAAAAAAGGAGGTTTCAAGTGGAGAGGATACATTCAGCATAAAGAAGGGGCTTATGTGGCTTACACGAAGCAATCTAAAAATAAAACGACCGGCCAGCGTATCACACGTTATATTGAAGCGGACAAATGTAGCTGGAGTGCAGAGGGGGATGATTATATTGGTCACTATACCATCAAAGACCACGAAGGAAAGGTATGGGCCATTATAAAACGGGGCGCTATTCCGACTGAAGCAGTAGATCGGTTTGAACATATGCCCGGCTATCTCGTAGAGTGGCACATTCGGGATGATATCCCTGCTTCGCTCCTTGCCTTTTTATTCCTGCTTCATACGAGGGAAAGATAATAGCCTTTATTTCCATAGATGAAATATATGTTCCAGCAACTGTATGAAAATGGTACATGTAAGACAGAATTGTGAAAGTGTTATTTCGAGAGGTTTGGTGAGGAGAGGCGTGCGGTGAATTGCTCGCTTTCCACGAAGCCCCATCATACGAAGTGAGGTTTTTCGATGTTGGCGCAGTCTGGATTCTAAAACCTATACAAATCACTCGAAATAAATTTATGTTAGAAAGATCCGTACTAAGCGGTAAATGACCCTTATTTAAAAGGCTCTGTTAAAGTTCAGTGTTGATATTTGCATCAACGGATGGAAGTGACCATGAATGATAGGATGATTAAAGACTTAATTTCGAGACTTTTGTTGAGTGGATGGGGGCTGCGGGGAATGACTCGCTTTCCGCGGGAGCTTGGTGAGCCATTCCCCTCCGTCCCTTTGCCATATAAGTGTCTCGAAACTACTTTCAGAAGTAGGTGCTCTCTATACGAATGGAGAGCTGTATCCCTTACCTCCATCGTATGGATGGAGGTCATAATCGCTTGTTATAGAGCACTTTCTTACTGTAAGTAGTAATAGTGGAGGATGCTCCTTCTTGATGTAGGGGTTCGATTCCCGCATGATCGAATGGGGTGGCTTCCCAGCCACCCCTGACGCTCAACCAGGCAATGAACCCCCGGAACATCTCGAAATAAAGTCTTCAAGAAAAGGGAGCTTTAGTTGAAGAAGCCAAATATAAAAAAAGTAATATCAACACTAAGCTTTAACAGAGCCATTTAAAAAGGCCCTCCATAAGGGTCTTTTTTTTATGATTAATTTCCATATTTTTATAGTTGAACTTAACGTTAACGTTAATGGTATAGTTAAATTGTTAGAATTTTCTTTCATTAAGAGGGGATTATATGACGGAACGTTTAACGATCCAACAGGTAGCCGAAAACTTTGATGTCACCCAACGGACCATCCGGTACTATGAAGAACTGGGACTGATCAAACCCTCCCGGAATCAAGGGGGGCACCGTTCATTTTCAACGAAAGATCTGACACGTCTCGGTCTTGTTTTTCGCGGGAAAAAGTATGGTTTCCAGCTGTATGAAATCAAAGAGATGATCCACCTTTTCGACCAGGACCCCTCTGGTGTTCGTCAGCTGGAGCGTACGCTGGATTATGGACGGCAAAAGCTGCAGGAGGTTGAGGATCGGATTCGGGAATTGGAGGATTTAAAGGCGGAAATGAGTCAATGGCTGGACAAGTTCGAAAAAGAATTAAAGGAACGGAGAGGAGATTTTGTATGAATCTTTCTGAATTATTGGCTTACCAATCTCGTAAATATCCTGAAAAAGAGGGCATTGTCACGCCTGAGGACCGTTTGACGTATAAAGAGTGGAACAGCCGGGTGAACCAGTTCGCCAGAGGTTTGATGAGGCTTGGCATTCAAACAGGCGACAAAGTGGTCATTCATATGCCGAACACGACAGAATTTGTGATCAGCTACTTTGCCCTCCAACGGATCGGGGCTATCACTGTGCCCATCAACGCCAGGTTAGTTTTAAATGAAGTGATCTACATATACGATCACAGTGATGCTGTCGCCTTTTTGACTCATGAGATGATTTATGAACAAGTGAAAAACCTTGCGGAGGAGAGGCCGGGTACTTTTATAAAAACCGGGGATGCAGACGGGGGATGGCGTTCTTTTTCCGAAATCCTGCAGCAGGAAGAACCGCTGGAACTCGTTAATGATGCCCATGAAGATGAAGAAGCTTCTATTTTATATACATCAGGGACAACGGGGCAGCCGAAGGGGGTCGTTTTTACTCACAAAAATATTTTAACTGTCTCTTCCATGATGGCTTTGGAGTTGGAAATGAAGCCGTCCAGCCGGATGCTTCATATGATGCCGTTCAGTCATTCTGCTCCTTTGCATTTATTCTTAGCGGGCGGCACGTTTGTAGGGGCAACACACATTATTGCTCCTACGTTCACTCCTGATTTATTGCTGGATCTTGCTTCTAAGGAGCGGGCGTCTCATTTCTTCGGTGCCCCTGTCGCTTATTTAATGACAGCCAGGCATCCAAAGGTAAAAGAGACAGACTTAAGCTGGGTGAAGTATTGGACATACGGCGGGGCGCCGCTTTCCAAACAGGAAGTAGAGTTTGTGAGAAGTCAGTTTGAAACCGACAGTCTTTGCTGTTTGTATGGGTTAACGGAAGCAGGACCAAACGGGACGCTGTTACTCCCGCAGGAACACGATGAAAAAGCGGGCAGTGTAGGGAAGCGGGCAGCCCTGAATTGTGAAGTGCAGATCGTAAATGAAGATGGTCAGGAAGTTGCAAATGGGGAAGTCGGCGAAATCGCCATAAAAGGTGAAGGGAACATGAAAGGGTATTATAAAGATGAAGCAAAAACCGCAGCGGCTTTCCGGGATGGGTGGCTGTTAACCGGTGATATAGGGGAGAAGGATGAAGATGGCTATCTATGGGTCATCGATCGGAAGAAAGATATCATCATTTCCGGAGGTGTGAACATTTATCCCCGTGAAGTAGAAGAGGTATTGCTGCAGCATCCGCATATTGATGATGTTGCTGTCGTCGGGATTCCGCATCCGGATTGGGGAGAAACGGTGAAAGCATATATCGTTCAGAACGGCCGAATCACGGATATCAAAGAAGAGTGCCGGGATTTCTTGAAAGAGCATCTAGCCGATTATAAAATTCCTAAGCTGTACGAGGCATTGGAGGAACTTCCAAGAAATGCGACCGGAAAACTAATGAAACATCGTCTGCGTGAACAGACGAGTCAGGCATAGGAGGAGCGGGATGAATTTTTATGAGAGAGATGAAAATCTAAAGGACCTGTTGAAGGAGCTCTGGGACCAGCCTTTTCATCAATGGGCGGAGGAACGGCTTCGTTATTTCGGAGAGAGGTGTGCGCATGATATTGATGAACGTGCGGATCATACGGACCGGGAAGGACAACCGAGGCTGATCAAATACGATAAGATGGGGAACGATATTTCACATGTGTGGCTGAACGAAGGCTATAAGGAAACAATCAAAGACACGTACGGGGAGGGGGTTGTTGGTTATGTGCATAAGGAAATTCCTGAGCTTGGACGTACAGCGGATTACACGTATTCTTATGCGCAAGGATATCTTCTTTCCCAATCAGAGCCGGGGTTTTACTGTCCTGTGACGTTAACGATGGCTACTGCTTATTTGATCGATCATTATGCCGACGAAGAACTAAAAGCAAAGTACCTCCCTCACGTTTTATCAACGGGAGATGTTGAGCTTTATGAAGGGGCTACCTTTCTTACAGAGCGCCAGGGGGGATCGGATGTCGGGGCCAATGAAGTGAAAGCCATGAAGGAAGGCGGGCATTATACCCTCTACGGGGAAAAATATTTTGCGAGCAATGCGGGTCCATGCGGTGTAGCTATGGTCCTCGCCCGCACAGAAGGAGCACCAGCGGGGACGAGAGGGCTTAGCCTTTTCCTTGTTCCATGGAGGAAGGAAAACGGGGAATTGAATGGGATAAAAATCCGTAGACTGAAAGATAAGCTTGGAGTCCGGGCGGTACCATCTGCAGAAGTTGAATTTGAAGGAGCTGTAGCATATAGGGTCGGTGATGCAGAGCGGGGATTTTATTACATGATGGAGGCGCTGAACCTCTCACGTGTTTGCAATGCTGTCGCTTCCATCGGCATTATGAGGCGATCCTTATCAGAAGCACGTGACTATGCAGGAAACAGAACCGCTTTCGGTCAGTCACTGCTTGATTTTCCGATGATTAAAGATACGCTAGTTACTATGACGGTGAAACAGGAAGTTGAAACGAGAACAGTGTTCGACCTCATCCAAACCTTTGAGCGAGTAGCCCGTTCCCCTGAAGGTACAAGGTTTGAAGAGCAGATCTTGAACAGGCTACTCATTGCTATTATGAAAAAGGAAACGGCTGAACAGGCCGTCCATTTTACACACGAAGCCATTGAAATGCATGGAGGTAACGGATATATCGAAGACTTTGTCACTCCCCGTCTTTTAAGGGATGCTCAAGTGCTGACAGTATGGGAAGGTACGGCGAATATCCTTGGATTGGAAGTATTAAAGCTGATGAACAAGTACGATGCTCACGAGTTATTTGTTCAATACCTAAAGGGGCGGTTGAATAAAATCAATGAAGCTCCTGAAAAAGAGCTGGTAAATGCTTCTTTATCAAACCTGATTCAGTATGTCGATCACGTTTTAAAACAGCAGGGTGATATACAGACATACTATAGCAAAACATTGGCAGAAAAAATGGCTTCCGTGTATGAAGCGGTCATTGCTCTGGAATTGATGAACAAAGGTGGCAGGTATAAGAAAGTAGGACGACTGTACATCCGGAAGAACCTTCAAGAGGAGGTACCGACGGATCACCCGTTAGCCCTTCAATACGCAGATGAAATTCTTCAATTCAATAAAGCTTTTATGTGAAAGGCTCTATTAAAGTTCAGTGTTGACACTTGCACCAACGGATGGAAGTGACCATAAATGATAGGATGGTAAAAGGGCGTTTATTTTCAAGTGTCGAAACCTTTAGATGATCTCCTTTCACGATGTAACCATTGAAGCTTGTTGGATCATTATTTCGAAACGGAGCCTTTCGCTAAAGGAGCAGGATTGTTGAAGACTCCGTTTCGAGAGGGTTCGGGGTTCGCTATCGTGTTGAGTGCCGAGCTTCCTCGGGCTACGCCCTGCGGGATCTCGCCGATCTCCCGCGGAAAGCGAGTCATCCCCCCGCAGCCCCGAACTACCGCACAAACATCTCGAAGCTGAGTCTTTAAGAAAAGGGAGCTTTAGTTGGATAAGCCAACTATAAAAATGAGGCACTTCCATGAAATTGGATGTGCCTCATTTGCAGTAATATCAACACTAAACTTTAACAGATCTGTGTGAATAAAGAGAGACGTACACTTTTGTGCGTTTCTTTTTGATTCCGGACATCCTTCTCCAAATCTTTCTCCATTCAGATTTCCACGTATGAGGTTCTCCCTTTCTTCCATCCGTATTTATGAACCGGTTTCTGCTATGATAAGAAGGGGAACAAAGCCAATAAGTTTGTTCATTGACGGTCTATCTTTATCATGTTAGCATATTAGCAAGTTAAAGGATTGAGGAAAGGATGAATTCCATTGGTCAAACGCCTGATGTTTGAAAAACCACTGGGAATGCGAGATACGCTTCCCTTTTTTTATAATCAGAAATCAAAAGCACGCCAACAATTATCCAATAAAATCTTATCCTTCGGGTATTCATTTATGGATACACCGATTGTGGAGTATCACGAGACGGTAGGAAAAGTAAGTGCGACGCTTGATCAGCAGTTGTTCAAGCTTCTTGATCAGCAGGGGCATACGCTCGTGTTGAGACCGGATTTGACAGCACCGATCGCCAGGGTTGCTGCCTCCCAGCTGAAAGACGCGGAATTTCCACTTCGTCTTGCCTATGAAGGGCCGGTCTTTCGTGCTCAACAAGCAGAAGGTGGAAAACCTGCTCAATTTGAACAAGTAGGAACGGAATTGATCGGGGATCATTCTTCTTATGGAGATGCAGAAGGGATAGCGCTTCTCGTCGAATCCTTAAAAGCGACGGGGCTTGATGACTTTGTCATCACCATTGGTCATATCGGTTATGTCAAGGCTTTCTTCACAGATCTTTTAGGCGATGATGAAGAGACGATCGAAAACCTCTTGAATTATCTTTATCGTAAAAACTATGTTGGGTATCGCGAAGCAGTCAAAGAGTTAACGGTTTCCATGGAGAAAAAGGAAGCCCTCCTCCAATTGCTTACCTTAAAAGGGGGAGAAGAGATTTTCGACAGCAGCCGTTCCCTTGCGCGTAACCAAACCTGTATGCAGGCTGTGAATGAATTAAAGCAACTGTATCGACTGCTGCAACAATATGAAGTGGAGAAATATATTCATTTTGATTTGAATTTGATTAGTCACATGGACTATTATACAGGGATTTTATTCGAAGGTTATGCTCCGAACCTGGGAGCGCTCCTCTGCAATGGGGGACGGTATGATACGCTGCTGCCATCGTTTCAACTCAGTGCATCAGCCACCGGTTTTGCCATCCATCTGGAACGTCTCGTCGAAGCTTTGAATGAACAGGAATCAGAGGATGAACGAATCGGAGTCATTGTGGACGATGACAACTATGGAGAGGGATTGAAGGAAGCGAAGCGTTTCCGTGAAAGTGGTGTTGCTGTCCTTTTGCAGCACGTAGATCAAATCCCTGATCTGGAAGCTTTCAAAGCCGAGCTATCGGATACAATCGATTTAACGAAAGGTGGAGGTGATCGTCATGAGTAAGCCGTTGACTATCGCCATGCCTAAAGGCCGTATATACGAAGAGGCGGCTGAGCTTATGAAACGGGCGGGCTATGAGCTTGAAGCGGACATGGATGAATCAAGAAAGTTGATTCTGGAATTTCCTGAGCAGAACATCCGAGTCATGATGGCGAAACCGATGGATGTGGTAACATATGTTGAATATGGAGCAGCGGATCTGGGGATTGCAGGAAAGGATGTCCTTCTCGAACAGGACCGTGACGTGTACGAAGTGCTTGATCTTAAGATCAGCCCTTGTTACGTAGCGGTGGCCGGCTTACCTGAACAGCCTTTGAGCCGTATTGCCCCAAAGATCGCAACCAAATACCCGAAAGTAGCCTCAGATTATTTCCGGGAGCAGGGAGAACAGATTGAAATTATCCCTTTGAATGGATCAATTGAACTCGCCCCTTTGATCGGGTTGGCAGACCGGATTGTGGATATTGTATCGACCGGTCGGACGTTAAAGGAAAATGGTCTGGTAGAGTATGAAAAAATTACAGACATCACGTCACGGTTAATTGTAAACCCCGTCAGTTATCGTCTGAAGAGCCGTGAGATCGATGAAATGGTAGGGAACCTGCAGGAAGTCATGGAAGGGGTGCGCTGATGCAGATCATGAAGAAGAGTGATTTACCATCAATGAAGCGTTCCGTCGATCAGGGAACAGAAGAACAGCGACGGGCGGTCCAGGAGATTCTCATAGAGGTGAAAAACCGCGGGGATGAGGCTGTCAAACAATTTACAGAACGTTTTGATCATGTCAGCCTGGACACTTTCAAAGTGACAGAAGAAGAATTTGATGAAGCCTATGACTCCTTGGATGGAGAGTTCGTGGGAATTTTGCAAGAGGCGGCAGAGAACATCCGCCGCTTTCATGAAAAACAAAAAAGTGCCTCATGGTTCGACACTTCGGAGGATGGAACTCTCTTAGGACAGAAAATCACTCCAATTGAAGCGGCCGGAGTATACGTACCCGGTGGAACGGCTGCTTATCCATCCTCCGTATTCATGAATGTCATCCCTGCTCAAGTGGCGGGTGTGGGCCGTGTCGTAATGGTGACTCCCCCGGGGCGAGATGGGAAAGTTCCTGCCGGGGTCCTCCTTGCTGCACGGATCCTAGGTGTTGACGCCGTTTACAAGGTAGGTGGAGCCCAGGCTGTGGCGGCACTTGCCTATGGAACAGAAACGATCCCTTCCGTCGATAAAATCACCGGCCCGGGAAATGTGTTCGTAGCCCTTGCCAAAAGAGAAGTGTTTGGCGATGTCGATATTGATATGATCGCCGGACCGAGTGAAATTGCCATCCTTGCCGATGATACCGCCCGGGCAGAGGAAATTGCTGCCGATCTTCTTTCCCAGGCCGAGCATGATGCACGGTCCTCGAGCATCCTCGTAACGACAAGCGAGCTTCTTGCGGAAGCGGTCAAGGAGGAAGTGCAGACTCAAATTGAATCTCTGCCGCGTGCTGATATCGCAAGAAAGAGTGTGGAAGACTATGGAATGATTGTAATTACGGAAGGGTGGAAGGAGGCGGTCCAGACCATCAACGAAATCGCTCCGGAACACTTGGAAATTGTCACGGAAGATCCCTTTCAGGAGCTTGGAAAGATCAAGCACGCAGGAGCTATTTTCCTCGGTCCCTACAGCAGCGAGCCTGTAGGAGACTATTTCGCGGGGCCGAACCACGTTCTTCCAACAAACGGGACCGCCCGTTTTTCAAGTCCTTTGAGTGTAGATGACTTTGTGAAGAAATCAAGCGTCATTTCATATAGCAGGCAGGCTCTTGAGAACAATGCCGATAAAATCGCCCGGTTCGCACGGCTGGAAGGGTTGGAAGCTCATGCGCGTGCTGTAGAAAAACGGAAGGAGCGTTGGAAATGACAGAGACGAGAAAGGCAAGAATTGAACGGAAAACGAGAGAAACGGATATACAACTCCAGTTGGATATTGATGGCGGGGGAAAAGCGGACTTGGATGTCCAGGTCCCCTTTCTCTCTCATATGTTGGAACTGTTTACGAAGCACGGTCTTTTTGATTTAGAAGTTGTCGGTCGCGGCGACGTAGAGGTTGATGATCATCATTTAACGGAAGATATCGGAATCTGTCTCGGCCAGGCGTTAAGAGAAGCTGTAGGAGATAAATATGGCATGAAACGTTATGGGTCTATGACACTTCCAATGGATGAGACGCTCGTTACTGTCGCTGTGGATTTGAGTGACCGTCCTCACCTTGAGTGGCGGGCGGAGCTGCCGAAAGATCGAGTGGGAACATTCGACACGGAAAATGTCCATGAGTTTTTCTGGAAACTTGCTGTTGAAGCCCGGATGAACTTACATATCGTCCTCCACCACGGGTATAACACACACCATATTATTGAGGCGATGTTTAAAGCTTTCGCCCGTGCCCTTGATGAAGCGACGACGATTGACCCTCGTGTCAAAGGAGTTCCGAGTACGAAAGGAAGTTTATAATGATAGGCATCATTGATTATGGAATGGGGAATTTATTCAGTGTTTCAAAAGCGCTCGAACGATTGGGCGTGGACTATAAATTAGGCGATCGTCCGCAGGCGCTTGACGGATGCGATGGTTACATTCTTCCAGGAGTCGGTGCTTTTCCTGATGCTATGAAAGCCCTCGAAGAACACGGATTCATTGATTTTATAAAAGATAAGGTGTCTGATGGTGTCCCTGTCTATGGCATATGCCTTGGAATGCAGCTTTTATTTCAGAGCAGTGAAGAAGGCGGATTTACGGAAGGGCTGGGATTGTTCCCAGGTACCATTTCCCGTTTTCCTGGATTAGATGAACAAGGACGTTCATACAAAGTGCCGCATATGGGCTGGAACCAGCTGCAGCTTCACCAACCCGAAAAACCTCTGATGAAAGATGTAGGCGAAGACCACGTTTACTTTGTTCACTCTTACGTTGTGAAGGCAAATGATCCTTCTATATTATATGCAACATCAGATTATCACATGGAAGTACCAGCGGTTATTGGAAGAGAGAATCTGGTAGCCAGCCAGTTCCACCCGGAGAAGAGCGGGACCGCAGGTATGCAATTATTAGAGAATTTCTGTAAAGTAATGTGCAAACAGTGAGGAGTTTTAACGATGAGTTTTACGATTTATCCTGCGATTGATATGCGTGCCGGAAAATGTGTACGTCTTGAGCAAGGAGATTTTGATAAAGAAACCGTTTATGGGGAAAACCCTTTTGAAGTGGCGAAAGAGTTCGCAGAAGCTGGTGCTTCATGGATTCATATGGTCGACCTTGATGGAGCAAAGCAAGGTTCCAAGCAAAATGCGGAACACGTATTGAGAGTGGCTAAGGAACTGGATTGTCGTGTACAGATCGGTGGTGGCATCCGTTCAGAAGAAGATGTCCGCTTTTATTTGGATCAAGGGGTAGATCGTGTGATTATCGGTTCCCTAGCTGTCCGTGACGTGGAAGCGACGAAGCAGCTTTTAGCAACGTATGGGGGGCGCATTGCGATTGGACTGGATGCAAGAGATGGATATGTATCGACGGCCGGTTGGCTGGAACAGTCAGAAGTTAAGGCGGTCGATTTAGGCATAGATCTTGCTCGTTCCGGTGCGAAAACGTTTATTTACACTGATATTGCTAAAGATGGGATGCTTTCCGGACCGAATACGAAAGAGATTGTTCGTTTAGCAGAAGAAACGGGTGTCGATGTGATTGCTTCAGGCGGTATCAAAGGTTTGGATGATTTGAAAGAGCTGAAAGAATACAAAGACCGGAACGTGATAGGCTCCATTGTTGGTAAAGCTCTTTACACCGACCAGTTCACATTAAAAGAAGCGCTTGCTGTGGAGGTGGATTGATTGCTTTCCAAACGAATTATTCCTTGTCTGGATGTCAAAGAAGGACGTGTAGTCAAAGGCATTCAGTTCGTCGACATACGTGATGCCGGTGATCCCGTTGAACTCGCAAAGGTTTATGATGAACAAGGGGCGGATGAGCTGGTATTTTTGGATATATCAGCCAGTCATGAAGGGAAGAAAACCATGATTGATGTTGTTCGTTCCGTGGCCTCAGAACTTGCCATCCCATTTACAGTGGGGGGCGGGATCCGGACACTCGAAGACATTAAGGAGACGTTGAGAAATGGAGCTGATAAAGTTTCCCTGAACTCATCTGCCGTGAAAAATCCGTCATTGATCACAGAAGGTGCCGCATACTTCGGTAGCCAGTGTATGGTGGTGGCGATTGATGCTAAGTATGATCCGTCCGTAAAAAACTGGCGGGTTTACACGCACGGTGGACGAACGGCTACGGAATGGCTTGTCACTGACTGGGCGAAAGAAGCCGTCAAACTTGGAGCAGGGGAGATTCTGCTGACATCCATGAACAAAGATGGAGAAAAGTCAGGTTTTGACCTCCCGTTACTGGATGCAGTACAGCAGGTTGTGAATGTCCCTGTCATCGCTTCAGGTGGTGCGGGTTCAAGCGAGCACTTTTATGATGTCTTCACGGAAGTAGAGGCAGATGCTGCGCTTGCTGCTTCTATCTTCCACTATAAAGAAACATCTGTACAAAACGTTAAAGCGTATTTGAAGGAAAAAGGAGTGCCTGTCCGATGAATATAGAGGAAATCAAATTCGATGAACATGGACTCGTTCCAGCGATCGTGCAGGATGCAGGATCAAAAGCCGTGCTTACTCTGGCTTACATGAATGAAGAGTCTTTGAAGAAAACGTTGGAAACAGGGGAGACGGTTTTCTACAGCCGTTCTCGGCAAGAGCTGTGGCACAAGGGAGAGACCTCAGGGAACACGCAGAAAGTGAAAAGTATCCATTACGACTGTGATCAGGATGCTCTTCTCGTCCAGGTCACTCCAGCCGGGCCCGCCTGCCATAAAGGAGAGTATAGTTGTTTTTCCGAAGAACTGACTCAGACGGATGATCGTTTAAAAGATCATCGCTATCAAATTTTGGATGAACTGCAAACGATTTTAGCGGAAAGGAAAGCCACTCTACCAGAAGGCTCCTATACGTCGACACTGTTTCAGGAGGGTGTCGATCGCATTGCTAAAAAAATTGGAGAAGAAGCTGGTGAAGTCATCATTGCTGCTAAAAATGATGATCCAGATGAAATTGCCCTTGAGTCCGCGGATCTCCTTTTCCACCTGCTGCTGATTCTTGCAGACCGTCATGTCCCACTGGATGATATACTGGCTGTTCTCGAGAAACGTCATTCCTGAATGAATTACATTTTTCTCCTATTTCTCATGTGTCATTTATGTTATACTGCATAATTAGTGAGATTTGAAACGGAAATAGGGGGACAGTCATGACGACTACAGTTAAAGGAACTACAGCACAACAGGATACGAACATTATCCCATTTGTACCTACAGGCTCATTTTATTTTTCACATGGGATACAGGCTTTCCAGAAGCGTCGGTTCAGTGCTGCTGTCAAGTGGCTGAAAAAGGCGATTGAAGCTTCTCCCGATGAACCATTATATCCATGCCAACTTTCGGTCGTGTATACGGAAGTTGGCTCTTATCATGCGGCAAACCAGGTACTCACCGAGGTTTTAGCAGAGCATGGAAGAGAATATGTCGACTGTTATTATCTGATGGCGAACAATTACGCGCACCTCGGTCTTCTTAATGATGCAAAAAAATATGTGGAAACGTATCTTGAACAGCCTGGGGACGGGGAGTTTGAGGAAGCGGCCCAACAGCTGAGGGACATGCTTGATTCATTAGAAGAAGAGGATGAGGATGATGAATGGGCTTTTGAAGATGAAGATGAACTGATCATTTATCAGGAAACAGCTTTTTATCATTTAGAACATGAAGAATGGGAGCAGGCGTTAAGTGTCCTTGATGAAATGATGGAGCTTTTTCCAGAATTCAAAATGGCCAATCACCGCTATGCATATGCTCTGTTTATGAACGGGAATCGGCAGGAAGCTATCCAGTTTGAACGTGAAAACCTCAACGAGGAACCAGGGAACATCCATTGTGATGTGAACTTGGCTACTTTTTACTTGAAAGAGGGACGCTCTTCTGAAGCAGATTTTCATATCGAACGTCTGCGCAATGTATTTCCTATGCATGAACAGCAGAAACTAGCGGTAGCTGAAATCCTGGCCCGAGCCGGTTACTACCTGGAAGCGGTCGAACGTTTCAAGGGGCTTCGTGATAAGCAAGTGACCCGTCGCAGGGTCTATTATAAATGGTACAGCATTTCTGCATATCATACTGGAAATCCTTCGAAAGCTCTTCAGCTATGGGAAGAAGGATGTAAACAATTCCCGAAGATGGGTGAAGAGGGCGGTCCCTGGGAACAGGAATAGGTAAAGATGCATTTCTTAGCTCTATAAGCACATTAATGGACGGTTTTCGTATGATTTACTATGATATGTACAGGAAAGACACCTAAGATTATTTAGGTCATAAGGAGTGAAGATTGATGAGTGAAGAACGCATTTATGATGTTATTATCGCTGGTGCAGGTCCTGCTGGCATGACAGCAGCTGTTTATACTTCCCGTGCCAACCTGGATACGCTTATGATCGAGCGTGGAATTCCAGGCGGTCAAATGGCGAACACTGAAGATGTGGAAAACTATCCGGGATTCGATAGCATCTCGGACCGGACTTATCCAATAAAATGTTTGACCATGCGAAAAAATTTGGTGCAGAATACGCGTACGGAGATATCAAAGAAGTCGTAGAGGGTAAAGAATATAAAACAGTAAAAGCTGGAAATAAAGAATATAAAGCACGTGCGGTGATTGTAACGACAGGTGCTCAATATAAAGAACTTGGTGTGCCCGGAGAGAAAGAACTCGGTGGCCGCGGTGTATCTTACTGTGCCGTATGTGACGGTGCATTCTTCCGTGATAAAGAACTTGTAGTCGTTGGCGGAGGGGACTCCGCTGTTGAAGAAGGCGTTTATCTTACACGCTTTGCCAGCAAAGTGACGATCGTTCACCGTCGTGACGAACTACGTGCGCAGAAGATTTTGCAGGATCGTGCTTTCGATAACGATAAGATCGACTTTATTTGGGATACAGTTGTCAAATCCATCAATGACAAAGATGGAAAAGTGGGAAGCGTTTCGCTTCACAACAAAAAAACGGATGAAGAGTATGAGTTTGATACGGATGGTACCTTTATCTATATTGGGATGATTCCATTATCCCAGCCGTTCGAAACCCTTGGCATCACGAATGAACAGGGATATATCGAAACCGATGAAAACATGGAAACGAAAGTGCCTGGCGTGTTCGCTGCGGGAGATATCCGTGAAAAAGAATTGCGTCAAATTGTGACGGCGACTGGTGACGGAAGTATCGCTGCACAATCAGCCCAGCACTATATCGAAAACCTTCTGGAGGAATTAAAAGTCGTCAATTAAAAAGAAACACCATCTTAACTCAGGTGTAACACCTGTGAAACATTTTCTTGATACGATGGTGATGATTAATTGACCCCCTTTTAATAGATTAATCTCTATGAAGCACAGGTGCTCGTCATCTGTGCTTTTTTTTGTTTTTTAGCTGTTAAAAATGGGGGTTGGAATAGGCAACGGTGTAAAGAGATATTTTCTAGAGGTATGAGAAGAAGAGCGGGGTGACGGGGAACCATGTGCTTTCCCAACCATCATCCGTTTACTCAAAACGACCGATCTGTAAATCATCCAAATAAATTTCAGGAAATCGTTTTCAATCAAGGCTGTGGAACATAATATTGTAGCAACCTGTATATTCATTGTATAATGGGTGGAGATGCCCTCTAGAAAGAAAATGAGGTGACCATAACGATGCAGCGTGTAGCCAATTGTATTTTAAAAGTTAACGACTCCGTATTAATGTTGAAAAAACCACGCAGAGGCTGGTATGTAGCACCCGGAGGTAAGATGGAAGCCGGAGAAAACATAAAAGATTCCGTCGTCAGGGAATTCCAGGAAGAAACCGGCCTATTCATTGAAAATCCAGAGTTGCGCGGTTCTTTCACATTCGTCATGCGGGAAGAAGGAAAAACCTCCCACGAATGGATGATGTTCACGTTTTACAGTACGAGCTATTCAGGTGACTTGCTTGATGAAAGTGAAGAAGGGGAACTGGAATGGGTTCCGGTTTCAGAAGTTCTTCAAAAGCCGATGGCAGAGGGAGATCGGAGAATATTCGAGCATATCTTAAGTAGTGACGAGCAAGTGTATGGAACATTTGTATATACGACGGATTTCCGTTTGATTGATCAAGACCTGGATCCGTCTCGACCTGACTAATGGGGAGCGATGAAAGATGATAGTAAATGCCAACGATACGCAGTTAGTAATCATCACAGGAATGTCAGGGGCAGGAAAAACCGTAGCTGTTCAAAGCTTTGAAGATCTCGGTTTTTTTTGTGTCGATAACTTACCGCCAGCTCTGCTTCCAAAATTCTTAGAACTGATGAAAGATTCCAGCAATAACATTCAAAATGTAGCGCTCGTCATGGATCTGCGCGGAAGAGAATTCTTTGATGCGCTCTTCGATTCCCTCGATCGTCTTGGGAAAGAGGAGTGGATGCAGGAGCATATCCTATTCCTCGATGCCGAGGATCAGGCGCTCGTTTCCAGATATAAAGAAACCCGCAGGTCTCATCCACTTGCTAAAGAGGGTCTGCCCCTGGAAGGCATCCGCAGAGAGAGAAAAATGCTCGATGAACTAAGGGGCCGTTCGCAGACGATTATCGATACGACATCCTTAAAACCGAAAGAACTCCGGGAACGTATCATTGAAACGTATCGTCAGAAAGAACAGCAGGTTTTTTCTGTGCAGATGGTGTCGTTCGGATTCAAATATGGGGTTCCGATCGATGCAGACTTGATGTTTGATGTCCGCTTCCTGCCGAACCCACATTATGTCGAGCATATGCGTCCTTTGACAGGCTTGAATACAGAGGTTTCTTCATATGTCTTCAAATGGACGGATACGCAGAAGTTCCTTGAAAAATTGAAAGATCTGCTTCACTTTATGCTTCCTCAGTACAAACGGGAAGGGAAAAGCCAGCTCGTCGTAGCTGTCGGTTGTACAGGCGGTCAGCACCGATCTGTTGCGCTTGCTGAACATTTATCCGAGTACTTCGCAACGGATTTTGTGACTCATGTCACACACAGAGATATTGATAAAAGAAAGGGATTGTAACGGATGGACCAAAAGACGAAGCCGCGTGTCGTCGTCGTAGGTGGCGGTACCGGAATGCCTGTGCTGTTGCGCGGGTTAAAAAATTTACCGATCGACCTCTCGGCAATCGTTACAGTTGCCGATGATGGTGGGAGTTCCGGCCGCTTACGGGATGAGATGGCGATTCCGGCCCCGGGCGATATTAGGAATGTTGTCGCCGCCCTTTCGGATGCTGAACCTATGTTGTTAGATCTTTTTCAGCACCGGTTTGCTTCTGGAAATGGGTTGTCCGGTCATTCGATGGGGAACCTATTGCTTGCAGCCATGGCCTCGATGACAGGGGATTTTTACAAAGGAATCAAAGAAATTTCAAGAGTCCTTAACGTCCGGGGGCATATTTATCCCATTGCCAACCATTCCATGAACCTTCATGCGGAGATGGAAGACGGGACCGTGGTTACAGGCGAATCCAAAATCCCTGAACAAAAGAAAAAAATTAAGAGAGTATACGTGAGCCCTCTCCCGATTCAACCTCTTCCTGAGGCGGTGGAAGCCATCAAATCCGCTGATATGGTCGTGATATCACCAGGGAGTCTTTATACAAGCATTCTGCCGAACATCATCATTCCTGAAATTGGACAAGCTTTAAGAGATACAAAAGCGCAGGTTACGTATATTTGTAATGTCATGACGCAGGAGGGAGAAACCTCCGGTTACACGGCTGGTGATCATATTCAGGCATTATTTGATCATATCGGGTCAGGCGTGTTACAGTCAGTGATTGTGCATAACCGACCGATTGATCAAGGTGTTAGAGCTGCTTATGCAGAAGAAAATGCAGAACCAGTCGTGTATGATATTGAGAGAATTAAATCCATGGGATTGAAAGTTATAGAAGAAGACATCATCGACCATAGTAAGCCTATGTTGCGGCATGACACAGAAAAATTAGCGAAACTGCTGCATTCTATGCTGTAGGCTTTGTATGGTGGGTAGAAGGGGGTGTACATCATGTCATTTGCATCAGAAATCAAAAAAGAATTAACGAATGTAGAAGCGGACACGTGCTGCTTGGAATCTGAATTAGCTGCTCTTGTGCGTATGAATGGAACGTTTTCCCTTTCCAACCGGGAATATATCCTTGATATTCAGACAGAAAACGCAGCAATCGCCAGGAGGATCTACACGTTAATCAAAAAGCTTTATCCCTACCCAGTAGAACTTCTTGTCCGTAAGAAAATGAGGCTCAAGAAGAATAATGTTTATATAGTAAGGATGACAGAAAAAGCGAATGTGGTGCTGGAAGATTTGGAGATCATGAATGGGCCGCTTTCCATCAATCCAGATATTCCAAAAAAATATATGCAAGAAACCTGCTGTAAAAGAGCGTATTTGCGCGGGGCATTTCTGGCGGGCGGTTCTGTGAACAATCCGGAAACCTCTTCGTATCATCTGGAAATTCATTCTTCCGATGAGGAACACAACGAGGCGTTGTGTAAGCTTATGAACAGTTTCGGTTTGCATGCACGAACACTAAGTCGTAAAAAAGGATACATCACTTATTTGAAAGAAGCAGATAAAATCACGGAACTCATTAGCAACATCGGGGCGCACCAGGCGCTATTCAAATTTGAAGATGTAAGGATAGTCAGAGACATGAGAAACTCTGTCAACCGGCTTGTGAATTGTGAAACAGCGAACTTGAACAAAACGATCGGAGCCGCTTTTCGTCAAGTTGAAAACATCAAATTCATTAAACGGACGGTTGGTTTGGAAGCGTTGCCTGATAAACTTCAGGAAATTGCTTCTCTAAGACTTCAACACCAGGAAATTTCCTTGAAAGAGCTCGGGGAATACGTATCCGGGGGTTCGATCAGTAAATCAGGAATCAATCACCGCCTGCGTAAAATCGATGAATTTGCTGAAAAAGTAAGAAAAGGTGAAGTAACAGAAAACACAAGAAATTAATGTTTCTTGTCCAGATTCATGCTATAATGAAATACAATTATAAACGCTTTCTTTAAGAGAGCGTTCTTTTTCCTTAGAGTTGAATCCGCTTACAAAATATGAGAATTTCAAAATATAGGAAGAGAGGGGAATGATACGTGATTGAACGAATGGTAAAAATTGAACTGGAAACGGGCTTGCAGGCAAGACCCGCTGCACAATTCGTACAGGAAGCTAATAAATTTACCGCTGACGTTTTCATAGAGAAAGGTGAAAAGAGAGTCAATGCGAAAAGCATCATGGGTTTAATGAGTCTGGCCGTAGGCACAGATGAGGAAATTAAATTGATTGCTGATGGTTCGGATGAGGAACAGGCGGTACAGGTACTTACTGATTTCGTCACCAATGATTAATATTCAAGTATGTGAAAAAATGAACGTTCTCATATGAGGGAACGTTCTCATGCCCATCAAAAAAACCGCTGTGGACCCACAGCGGTTTTTTACGTTTACTTATTTCTCGTTTTTCTCCATAACCTTATCAATCAAACCATATTCAACAGCTTCGTGTGCGGACATGAAGTTGTCGCGGTCCGTGTCACGCTCGATGACTTCCATCGGCTGTCCTGTGCGCTCTGCAAGGATTTTATTGAGCTTCTCACGCATTTTGATGATGCGTTTGGCATGAATTTCAATATCCGATGCCTGACCCTGTGTACCACCAAGGGGCTGGTGAATCATGACTTCACTGTTCGGTAGTGCATAACGTTTTCCTGGTTCTCCGGCGTTCAGTAGGAAAGCTCCCATAGAAGCCGCCATACCTGTACAGATGGTGGATACGTTCGGCTTGATGAACTGCATCGTATCATAGATTGCCATGCCGGCTGTGATCGATCCACCTGGAGAGTTGATGTATAGGGAAATATCCTTTTCCGGATCGTCTGCTGCAAGGAAAAGCAATTGAGCGACGACAGAGTTTGAAATGTTATCATCGATCGGGCTTCCAAGCATGATGATACGGTCTTTAAGTAAGCGGGAGTAAATATCATACGCACGTTCTCCGCGGTTTGTTTGTTCAATGACTGTAGGGACTAAATTCATTTGAAATTCCTCCTTAACATCAAATTAATAATGATGGAATACATTCATCATACCTTTAAGGTCAATAAAGGTCAAACAAAAACAATCGACCTTTTTCCTGTATTTCAGCAGGGGTGTTTTAATATCTAAGTATGAAAAAAGGCTCTACTTTTTCGTTCTATGTGAAGTGTTCCGATTCCTCCTACCATCATACCCTAAAATTGCCCATATAAACGTCCTGAACTAGAATTATCGTATGAAACAGTAGAAGGAAAGTAGAGGTAGAGATCAGTTGAAGAATCATTATCGAGCTCCCCCTCTTGATCATCCTCTGACATGATCTTTGTTTGTTTCATTCGCAGACTCCACATGTCTCCCCCTCTTAAGGATAGAGTTTTTGAACTCTCCCATTTAAACGATTAGCCATAATCTGAGCATCGATCGTACAATGTTCGTTATGAGAAAGTGAGAACGGTATAAAGAGGAAAGGTGAAACTTCAAAGGGGTGTGCGCCAGGCGAGGCCCAAAGAATTTTAGAAGGAGGACGTCCTGTGGCAAGCGAATCTTTGTCTACCCCCTGGAGGTGCGCCTGTTTTTTCGGAACTCAAGGGTGAACAAAGGCAAAGTTTTCTTGAAGATTGAAAAAATGGGTTGTGTTTTTGGAGTATTATCCTTATAATATAATTTGCATGTCGCTTTTGCGCCCGTAGCTCAGTTGGATAGAGCGGTAGATTCCGGTTCTACGTCTGTCGGGGGTTCGAATCCTCTCGGGCGCGCTAATTGGAAGGATCATCCTTATTATGTAAGGATGATCCTTTTTTTTACAGAAAAATCATTATATTAATATCATATACCCCCTCAAAGACCACAGTTACACTTATGTAATTTGAATAAAGATTACACAGAAACCTCACAAGAATTATACGAACGTTTATTTGGGTATATTATCTCGATGTAGTTTCTTTCCTGGTTTTTCTATGTTATGATTTAATAAATAAAGTCAGACTTTTCGCTTTATTTAGAAGAGGGGTATTTATGACAAACTTAATCCGTTACAAAATGTTGTCGACTGAGGAAGTTTCTGAAGACAGGCGGATTCATGTGTTCGACATGCAGGAGCAGCAAAAGTTATCCTTCAATTACGAGTCATTAAAACGCACACCCGAGAATTACGTAGGCGAAGAGTTAGCGGATTTTTTGAATAAACGTAAGATGAAAATCGATAACGGTTTTTACGATAAGAAAGGACACGCCTCGTGAAGCGTGTCTTTTTTTGCTGGTTCTTATAAAGTTTGCTGTTGATATTTATTAACTGGATACGGAACTTTCCTTATAAGGAAGCAATGGTTGAATCGTTTATTTCGAATTTTAGTTGAGCGGAAGGACTCCGGGTAGTCACTCGTTTGCCACGGGAATTCACACGAAGTGGGGGCGATATGAGTACAGGATTTAATCGAACTTCCTCTCTTTAAGTCTCTGCGAACTTCTTCCTTTGGGGCCATACCAAGCACTCTCTTCCTCTTTGGTATCCAATTCTGGCGCCTGGTGACTAGAGAGGTTTCCTTCGCTTCTGAACGATGAAGCAAAACAAACTTTTTCCAAGGGGAATTTGTGAGAATGGATGAAGGTCGGGGGCTTTGATAAACTAGGGGTAGAAATGGATGTAGAGTAAGGGAGGATATGGCATGTCTCTGGTTTTATTGTATGTCAAAGAAAACTGCGGGTTGTGTGAGGAAGTGAAGAATCTTTTAACCTTATTTGACACCCAGGTTGACGTCGTTGATATTGAAAAGGACCCTTTGCTTCTTGAGAAGTATATGCTGGAGGTTCCGGTGTTGAAAATAGGTGAAGAAGAGCTGGATTATCGACAGATCGATTACGTGGAGCTGATGAAGCGTTTACAATGAAAAACGTTGAGTTTTACGCTTGCACCTGGACACCCCCACTGTTAATATAAAATTGAAATAAGATATTTTTTTGCTCCGAGCGGGACATAATACGACTAGCTGGGACGCATTACATCCCGCTAGGCACCATTTCAAAAAAGGGGCTTTTTCCATGAGAGCGTTCATCGACTTACAAAGAAAATTATTCCCGGATGTTCTGGAGGTTATTCAACGGCGCTATCAGCTGTTGTACCACATTCAGATCATGCAGCCTGTAGGACGAAGAGCGTTAGCAGAAAGTGTTGAACTTGCTGAGCGTACAGTCCGGAGTGAAGTGGACTTTCTGAATAAACAAGGAGCTGTAGAAATCACTTCAAGGGGGATGCACTTGAGTTATGAAGGGCAGAACATACTTGAGCAGCTGTCAGAGTTTATTAAAGAGGTCTCGGGGATAAAGGTTTTAGAACAACAATTAAAGGATAAATTAAATTTAGACTATGTCGTTGTTGTTCCAGGTGATAGTGATGAGCTCAATTGGGTAAAACAAGAGATGGGAAAAGCATGTGTCCAATATTTGAAAGAACATATGTCACCAGACCAGGCCATTGCCATTACGGGTGGAACTACAATGGCTTCTGTCGCACAGGTGATGACGCCGCTTTCCGGAGCTGACCAGTGCTTATATGTTCCAGCACGTGGGGGCCTTGGTGAAAGAGTTGAAAATCAGGCCAACACCATTTGTGCTGAAATGGCGAAGAAAGCGAGAGGTGACTATCGTCTGTTATATGTACCCGATCCTTTGAGTGAGGAATCCTATCAGACGATAAAAGAAGAACCTTCGATCAAAGAAGTGTTGGACATCATCCGTAACGCTGAAATCGTCATCCACGGTGTTGGAGACGCACTCACGATGGCAGAACGTAGAAAAACCTCTCCCGAGCAATTGGAACTGATCAAAGAACATCATGCTGTTGGTGAAGCTTTTGGTTACTATTTCAATGTGAATGGTGAGATCGTTCACAAGGTTCGCACTGTCGGATTGCAATTAGAAGATTTGAAGCGTGCGAATCATGTGATTGCTGTCGCTGGAGGCCGTTCAAAAGCTCAGGCCATCTCATCTTATTTCCAGCCGGGTCAGAGTAATGTCCTCATCACTGATGAAGGCGCAGCCCAAGAGTTAATAAGGGATTTATCCCTTTAAATAAATATGATTTCAATCATCCTAAGGAGGAATTTTGCATGACAGTAAGAATTGGTATTAACGGATTTGGACGTATTGGACGTAACGTTTTCCGTGCTGCATTGAACAACAATGAAGTTGAGGTAGTAGCGGTAAACGACTTGACAGATGCGAACATGCTTGCACACTTGCTTCAATACGATACTGTACATGGTAAACTTGAGCAAGAAGTAACAACGAATGGTGACAACCTAATCGTTGGTGGTAAGGAAATCAAAGTACTTTCTGAAAAAGATCCAGCTCAACTTGGTTGGGGAGATTTTGGTGTAGATATCGTAATTGAATCTACAGGTCGCTTCACTCAGCGTGACGATGCGAAGAAACACTTGGATGCAGGTGCTAAGAAAGTCGTTATTTCTGCTCCAGCTAAGCAAGAAGATCTTACAGTCGTTATGGGTGTTAACGAAGACCAGTACGACAAAGATTCTCACCACGTTATTTCTAACGCTTCCTGCACAACGAACTGCCTAGCTCCATACGCTAAAGTTCTTGATGAGAAGTTCGGTCTTAAGCGCGGTATGATGACAACTGTTCACTCTTACACGAACGACCAGCAATCCTTGACCTTCCACACAAAGATTATCGTCGTGCTCGTGCTGCTGCAGAAAACATCATCCCAACAACTACAGGTGCTGCACAAGCCGTGGCAAAAGTTCTTCCACACCTTGATGGTAAGCTTAGCGGTATGGCTATGCGTGTACCAACGTCTAACGTTTCTATCGTAGACTTGGTAGCTGAGCTTGATAAAGATGTAACTGCTGAAGAAGTGAACGAAGCTCTTCGTGCAGAAGCTGAAGGCAACCTTAAAGGAATCCTTGGCTACAGTGACGAGCCACTTGTTTCTACAGACTACAATGGAAACACACACTCTTCTGTAATCGATGGTCTTTCTACACTTATTCTTGAAAACAACATGGTTAAAATCGTTTCTTGGTATGACAACGAAACTGGTTACTCCAACCGTTGTGTAGACTTGGCTGTATATCTTAAAAACCAAGGCTTGTAATATCTGAGTCTTAGTAGAAAATACTATGAAAAAGCTGGAAAGGAGGAGGTCTCAGGTCCTCCTCCTTTATCCATGTTTTTTCCGTTCCTGCTTATCGGCGTTTCTGCATAATGAAACTGTGGAAACGTACATATGGGCAGGCGTTGAACCTGACCACAAACCAAGGAGGTTGTCATTCTATGAACAAGAAAACAATCCGCGATGTTGAAGTACAAGGAAAAACGGTCTTCTGCCGTGTTGACTTCAACGTTCCGATGAGTGAGGGTGAAGTCACTGATGACACACGAATCAGAGCGGCTCTCCCTACAATCAAGCACCTGACTGGAAATGGTGCAAAAGTCATTCTTGCCAGTCACCTTGGCCGCCCGAAAGGGGAAGTTGTCGAAGAACTTCGCCTTGACCCTGTGGCGAACCGTCTGAGCGATGTTCTTGGACAGACGGTTACCAAGACGGATGAAGTGTACGGCGATGAAGTGAATAAAGCCATTTCCGAAATGGAAAACGGCGATGTCCTTCTTATTGAAAATGTGCGCTTCCACCCAGGTGAAGAAAAGAATGATGCGGAATTAGCCAAAGCTTTTGCAGATATGGCTGACCTCTATGTTAACGACGCATTTGGAGCGGCACACCGTGCGCACGCTTCTACAGCAGGTATTGCCGAGCATATTCCGGCTGTTGCAGGTTTCCTGATGGAAAAAGAAATCAATGTTCTAGGTAAGGCCCTATCTAACCCAGAACGTCCATTCACAGCCATCATTGGTGGTGCGAAAGTAAAAGATAAAATCGGTGTCATCGACAACTTGATCGATAAAGTTGATAACTTGATCATCGGTGGAGGTCTTGCTTACACATTCGTAAAAGCACTAGGTCATGAAATCGGTAAATCGCTGCTAGAAGAAGATAAAATCGATTTAGCTAAAGAATATATGAAAAAAGCAGAAGAAAAAGGCGTCAATTTCCTTATGCCAGAAGATGTCGTTGTTGCTGATGATTTCTCTGATTCTGCTAATAAGGAAGAAGTAGGAATCGACAGCATCCCAGCCGACTGGGAAGCGCTGGATATCGGTCCGAAAACAAGAGAAAAATATGCAAAAGTCATTAAAGATTCTAAATTGGTCATCTGGAACGGACCTATGGGCGTCTTTGAAATCGAATCTTTTGCTAACGGTACAAAAGCTGTAGCGAATGCTCTTTCTGAAACAGATGGTTATACGGTCATCGGTGGAGGAGACTCTGCAGCAGCCGTTGAAAAATTCGGATACGCGAATGATATGGACCACGTTTCCACTGGTGGCGGGGCATCCTTGGAATTCATGGAAGGTAAAGATCTTCCTGGTGTATCTTTGTTGAACGATAAATAAAAAGGAGAGGTGAAACCATATGCGTAAAAAAGTAATCGCAGGTAATTGGAAAATGAATAAAAACCACCGTGAAGCGGAAGATTTTATTCAAACAGCAAAGAATGAAGTTCCTTCTTCAGAGCAGGTAGAATCGGTTGTTTGTGCTCCATTTCCTTTTCTGCAAAAGCTTGTAGAGGAAACAGAAGGCACAAGCCTTAAAATCGGAGCTCAAAACATGCATTTTGAAGAAAGTGGTGCTTTCACCGGTGAAGTAAGCCCGGTTATGCTGAAAGAACTTGGCGTTTCTTACGTAGTTCTTGGTCACTCCGAGCGTCGTGAAATCTTCAAAGAAACCGATGAAGAGGTCAACAAGAAAGTCCATGCGGCATTCAACCATGGCCTGACTCCAATCATTTGTGTAGGTGAATCATTGGAACAGCGTGAAGCGAATGAAACGATGAACGTTGTTGAAACCCAGGTGAAAAAAGCATTGGACGGTTTGACAAACGATCAATGTGCGGAAACGATCATTGCTTATGAACCAATCTGGGCGATTGGTACCGGTCGTACAGCAACCTCTGAACAAGCCAATGAAGTTTGTACACATATCCGCAAAGTCGTCAGTGATTACGTCAGTGCAGATGCTGCAGAGGCTGTCCGCATTCAGTACGGTGGCAGTGTGAAGCCTGCTAATGTTGATGAACTTCTTTCTCAGTCCGACATCGATGGTGCTCTAGTAGGAGGAGCCAGCCTTGAAGCTGATTCTTTCCTAAAACTAGTGGAGGCAGGTAAGAATGAGTAAGAAAAACCTTGCTGCCTTAATCATCCTTGATGGCTACGCTCTTCGTGATGAAGAGAAAGGGAATGCTGTCAAACAAGCGAACACCCCAAACTTTGATCGTTACTGGAACCAATTCCCCCATTCTCAATTAACGGCATGCGGGGAAGCTGTAGGACTGCCAGAAGGTCAAATGGGCAACTCTGAAGTTGGACACTTGAACATTGGCGCAGGCCGTGTCGTCTATCAAAGTCTTACAAGAATCAACCTTTCCATTCGTGAAGGGGATTTCTTTGAGAATGAAGTGCTGCTGAACGCGGTTCGTGAAGCGAAAGCGAAAGATAAAGCTCTTCATATTTTCGGTCTGTTATCTGATGGTGGTATCCATAGTCATATCGACCATATGATCGCTACCTTGAAGCTGGCGAAAGAAGAAGGGCTCGAGAAAGTTTTCATCCATGCCTTTCTAGATGGCCGTGATGTAGGTCAGAAATCGGCTAAGACTTATATCAAACAGACACAGGAAGCGATTGAAGAAGTGGGCGTTGGCCAAATCGCTACCCTATCTGGTCGTTACTACGCGATGGACCGTGACAATCGCTGGGAGCGTGTCAAGAAAGCTTATGATGCCATTGCCTACGGTGAAGGCTCGACGTACAAGGATCCAATCAAAGCCATCGACGATTCTTATGAGCAGGAAGTGTATGATGAGTTTGTGGAGCCTGTTGTTCTAACAGATGAGGACAACAACCCAATCGGAAAAGTAGAAGATGAAGACAGTATCATTTTCTTCAATTTCCGTCCAGATCGCGCCATCCAGCTTTCTCGTACATTTGCAAATGACGACTTTGACGGTTATGAGCGTGGAGACAGAGCACCGAAAAACCTTCACTTTGTGGGAATGACGCAATACAGTGACCAGGTCAGAAGTAAGATTGCTTTCCCTCCGAATGACTTGAAAAATACAGTCGGGGAAGTCCTTGCTGACAATGACATGAAGCAGTTGCGTATCGCTGAAACAGAAAAGTATCCACACGTGACGTTTTTCATGAGTGGCGGCCGCGAAAAAGAATTCGAAGGGGAAGAGCGCATCCTCATCGATTCTCCGAAAGTAGCGACGTATGATCAGAAACCAGAAATGAGTGCTTATGAAGTTACAGATGCTCTTCTTGAAGCACTGGATGCTGAAAAGCACAACGCCATCATTCTAAACTTTGCCAATCCTGATATGGTTGGACACTCAGGGATGCTTGAGCCGACTATTAAAGCGATTGAAGCCGTGGACGAATGCTTAGGCAAGATCGTAGATAAGATACACGAAAAAGGTGGACATGCAATTATAACCGCTGACCATGGGAACTCTGATGAGGTGACGACCTTGGATGGAGACGCTATGACAGCTCATACAACAAACCCTGTGCCCGTCATTGTAACGAAGGATGGGGCGGAACTCCGTGATGGAGGAATTCTTGGTGATCTTTCACCAACATTGCTGGAGCTCTTGAATGTTGAACAACCTGAAGAAATGACAGGAACATCACTCATTAAAAAATAAGGGAGAGATATTCATGCCTTACATTACTGACGTATATGCACGTGAAGTCCTTGACTCTCGTGGTAACCCAACTGTTGAAGTAGAAGTTTATACAGAATCCGGAGCCTTCGGTACAGCACTTGTTCCAAGTGGTGCTTCCACTGGTGAATACGAAGCGGTAGAACTTCGTGATGGTGACAAAGAACGTTACCTTGGCAAAGGCGTACAAAACGCTGTTGATAACGTAAACGAAAAGATTGCTCCAAACCTTCTAGGTATGGACGTAACACAGCAAGTCATCATCGACCAGATGATGAGAGAGCTTGACGGTACAGAAAACAAAGGAAACCTTGGTGCGAACGCTATTCTTGGCGTATCCATGGCTGTTGCTCACGCAGCTGCAGACGTTGTAGGTCTTCCACTTTACAAATATCTTGGAGGATTCACAGCAGCTACGCTTCCAACACCAATGATGAACATTGTAAACGGTGGAGAGCACGCGGATAACAATGTAGACATCCAGGAATTCATGATCATGCCTGTTGGCGCGCCGACATTCAAAGAAGCGCTTCGCATGGGTGCTGAGATTTTCCACGCTCTTAAGAAAGTACTTGGTGGCAAAGGCTACAACACGGCTGTAGGTGACGAAGGCGGATTCGCTCCGGACCTTGGTTCAAACGAAGAAGCTCTATCTACAATTATCGAAGCGATCGAAGCGGCTGGTTACAAGCCAGGCGAAGAAGTGCAGCTTGCAATGGACGTTGCCTCTTCTGAGATTTATGAAGATGGTAAGTACAACCTGAAAGGTGAAGGTGTGGTACGTACGTCTGAAGAAATGGTTGATTGGTATGAAGAGCTTGTGAACAAGTATCCAATCGTTTCCATTGAAGATGGTCTTGATGAAAACGACTGGGAAGGTACAAAACTTCTTACAGACCGTATCGGAGACCGCGTACAGCTTGTCGGTGACGATTTGTTCGTAACAAACACAGAGAAGCTAAGCCGTGCGATTGAAGAAGGCGTTGGCAACTCCATTCTGATCAAAGTGAACCAAATCGGTACACTTACTGAAACCTTCGAAGCAATCGAAATGGCGAAGCGCGCTGGTTACACAGCTGTCATCTCTCACCGTTCTGGTGAAACAGAAGACGCGACAATTGCAGACATCGCTGTTGCGACAAATGCGGGTCAAATCAAAACAGGTGCTCCATCCCGTACGGACCGCGTAGCGAAGTACAACCAGCTTCTTCGTATCGAAGACCAGCTGCTTGGAACTGCAACATATGCGGGCAAGAAAGCATTCTACAACTTGAATAAATAATGTTTACAAAAAGCCTCTCTGATTATTCAGAGAGGCTTTTTTCTATGGTATGATGGTACATATATTTACTAGTAGGAGAACCAGAAGTTATGAAAAGAATCATTCGTATTATTTTAGGATTAATGGTCCTGTATGCTCTTTATACAGGGTACTCAGTATGGAATTATGGGCAGTCGGAAGATTCTAAAGCGGACGCCGCGATTGTATTGGGAGCCGCCCAATGGAATGGGAAGCCAAGTCCTGTCTTTGAAGGACGTCTTAAACAAGGGATTGAGCTGTACAAGGATGGTAAGGTTGAATTCCTGATCCTTACCGGTGGCAAAAGTGAAAAAGCCGCTTCCTCTGAAGCTGAAGTCGGTAAATCCTATGCCATGGAACACGGAGTAAATGAAGAAGATATTCTGTACGAGGATCGTTCTCTGATTACAGAAGACAATTTGAGCAATGCCAAAGAAGTGAGTCATGAAAAAGGAATCCATTCTTTTCTCATTGTCAGTGATCAGTTTCATTTGAAAAGGGCTGTTGCCATGGCGGAACAATTAGATATGAAAGTGGAAGGTGTTCCGACTCAATATTCTGCTTATAAAAGCATGGAAACTAAGGTTCCTTTCTTTTTAAGGGAATGGGGATACTGGATGGGGCAGCCGGTGACAAACTTGATTATTTTGTGAGGTGTACGTGATGGATTTGCTGGAGGCGATTCGTTCCCGCCGTTCTGTTCACGAGTATCAACAGGGAAAAGTGAAAGAGGAGGTACTGGAGCGAATATTTTCTGAGGCTGCCTGGGCGCCGAACCATCGGATGAAAGAACCCTGGAAGATACGGTTGTATCAGGATGAAGGGGTAAAGGAGTATGCCAGGTGCGTCTTGGAGAGTTATGAGCGGGAGGGGTTCTTTGCAGGATATGATCCTGAAAAAGCGCATAGCCTGCAAGAAGGAATTCGAGATTTTTTATTGAACATCCCTCATCATGCATTAGTTTATATGGAAAAGGATAGGGACGTCCGTAAGTATGAAGAAGATTATGCTGCCGTATGTGCTTATATACAGAATGTTCAGCTTCTTGCGTGGGAGGCGGGGGTAGGTATGCTGTGGACAACAAGTCCGTATCTCCATGATGAGAAATTTTCAGAGGAGGTCGGTCTCGACGTCGATCGATATAAATTGGTATCGGTTTTGCAAATAGGCTTGCCGAAACGCATCCCTAAACCGAAAACCCGTACACCCATCCATCAAAAACTCTCCATTTATAATGAAAATGAAAAAGCTGACGCTTGATTAAGCGTCAGCTTTTTTATGATCGTCTTTCGAGTGTTGTTCATCAGGCAAAGGGTCTACCGTGTGTTTGTATTCGTATCCTTTAGAGACAGCCATGCCGAACATGGCGGCAATCCCAAGCACAATGGCGATACATACGATCATGATCACAGTAAATGTCATGGAAACACATCTCTTTCTTTACGAAAACTTGCCGAACATTATTCGGCACAATCCTATTGTCCCACACTCAGATCACAAATACTACTTGGTCTCCGTTTTTTCTTTAACGAATGCAACAACTTCTTCTGCCGTGCCCATAGAAAGGATCTGCTCTTTATAGGAAGTCCATTCCTTTCTGGATAGATCTCTGATCTGTGTACGGGCAGGAAGGATGGAGGTTGCGCTCATGCTGAACTCATCCAATCCAAGTCCAAGAAGAAGTGGAATAGCAATTTCGTCACCCGCCATCTCTCCACACATGCCGGCCCATTTGCCTTCGGCGTGTGCAGCTTCAATAACATTGTTGACAAGGTTAAGAATAGCCGGGTTATAAGGCTGGTACAGGTATGATACACGTTCGTTCATACGATCAGCAGCCATTGTATACTGGATCAAGTCATTGGTTCCGATACTGAAGAAATCGACTTCTTTTGCGAATTGACGGGCAATTACTGCTGTTGCAGGAATCTCAACCATCATGCCGACTTCGATATCATCAGCAATCGAGTGACCTTCTTCTTTAAGGTTTGTGCGCTCTTCATCGAGGATCGCTTTTGCCTGACGGAATTCTTCCAAGGTAGCAATCATTGGGAACATGATTTTCAAGTTTCCATGGACGCTGGCACGCAGTAGGGCACGCAGCTGAACACGGAAGATGTCATCACGTTCTAGGCAGAGTCGGATCGCACGATAACCTAGGAACGGGTTCATTTCTTCAGGGAGGTCCAGGTAATCAAGCTCTTTATCGCCACCGATATCAAGTGTACGGACAACGACAGGCTTGTTCTCCATCTGTTTCAATACAGAAGAGTACGCATCAAACTGTTCTTCTTCTGTAGGAAGTTGACTTTTACCCATATACAGAAATTCTGTACGGTAAAGTCCGACACCTTCACCACCGTTATTTAAGACGCCTTCTACGTCGTCTGGTGTACCGATATTCGCAACAAGCTCGACATGGTCGCCTTCAGACGTAACAGTCGTTTCATCTTTAAGCTTGGCCCATTCCTGCTTTTGCTTTTCGAAGTCGTCTTGCTTCTGTTTGTATTCTGCAATTTGGTCTTCGTTCGGATCGATGATGACATCGCCATTGATTCCATCGACGATGATCATGGTATCCTTCTCAGCTTGAGAGGTGATGTTTTTCGTACCGACCACGGCAGGAATCTCCAGGGAACGAGCCATGATAGCAGAGTGGGAGGTACGGCCGCCGATGTCAGTCGTAAATCCTTTTACGTATTGTTTATTCAATTGAGCGGTATCTGAAGGAGTCAAATCGTCCGCAACGATGACAACTTCTTCATTGATTAAGGCTGGATCCGGGAATGTAACTTCCAGAAGGTGAGCCATGACACGTTTTGTCACGTCATTGATATCAGCCGCACGTTCGCGCATATATTCATTATCCATGTTCTTAAACATATCAATGAACATGTTCGCTGTCTCAGAAAGAGCAGATTCTGCGTTCACGTTGTCGCTCTTGATCTTATCTTCGATCGGTTGAATCAATTCAGGATCGCTCAACACTAAGAGATGGGCAGAGAAAATTTCAGCGTGCTCATCACCCAATGATTTTCTCGTATGTTCTTTGATTTTTTCAAGCTCTGATTTTGAAGTTTCCAAAGCGTCATGCAGTCGTTTAACTTCTTGTTCCGGTTGGTCGATATCTTTCTTTTCGAAAGAAAGGTCCGGCGCTTCCAGGCGGTATACTTTAGCGATCGCTATACCGCTGGAAGCCGCAATACCTTGAAGCTGTGTCATGCTGTTATTCCCCCAGGTTCTCATTCTTCATAGTTGTTTCCAAATGATCAATTGCTTCTTGTTCGTCACTGCCTTCAGCTGTGATCTTCACTTCAGCGTCTGCAGGGATTCCAAGGCTCATGATGCCCATGATGGATTTAAGGTTCACGGATTTTTCTTTGTAATGTAGGTTGATATCTGACTCGTACTTACCTGCGTTTTGTACAAGTACAGTTGCTGGACGAGCGTGAACACCGTCTGACGATGTAATTTTGAAAGTTTTTTCTACCATTATTATTCCTCCTTGAAACATGCTCTTGTTTATGAGTTACCCTAACTTTATTATTTTAAGCCTTTTGAAGGTCTTTTTTCAAGAATCCTACAACAATTGCTGAAAGAATTGTACCGGCAATGATGGCCGCAAGATAAAGGACCACTTGCATGAATCCACCTTCAACAAGTGGAGCTACGATGATCCCGCCGTGAGGGGCTCTCAGACCGATTCCGAATAGCATGGTAAGCATACCTGTTAATGCACTACCGGCAACCATTGAAGGAATGACACGAGCTGGATCGGCCGCTGCAAACGGAATCGCTCCTTCTGTGATGAAAAATGCTCCAAGCGGGTAAGCCGCTTTACCTGTTTCACGTTCTTGTTTTGTAAATTTATTTTTGAAAAGTGTTGTTGCTAATCCCATGGCAAGCGGTGGAACCATTCCACCAGCCATAGCTGCAGCAATGAACGTATAGTTTCCTGCATCAAGTGCTGCGATACCGAATGTATAGGCTGCTTTGTTAACAGGTCCGCCCATATCTACAGCCATCATACCTCCGACGATCAGTCCTAGAAGGGCAAGGTTGGATCCGCTCATATTCTCCAGGAAGTTGAAAAGAGCTGTATAAACACTAGTAAGAGCCGGGTTGATGAGTAACATGATCATACCTGTACCAAAAATAGCAAGGACAGGGTAGAAAAGTACCGTCTTCATTCCATCTAATATAGCTGGCAATCCTTCGAGCCACTTTTTAATGAGTAAAGTAATATAACCGGCAAGGAAACCTGCAATTAAACCGCCAAGGAAACCAGAACCATTGCCCGCGTTCTCGTTGGCTGTCTGCGTAACCGCGATCAATCCACCAACCATACCTGGAGCAAAACCTGGCCGATCGGCAATGCTTGATGCGATGAACCCGGCAAGAACAGGGACGAGAAGGAAGAACGCATTTCCGCCACCGATAATGCTGAGCATTTCAGCGAATCGGTTATATTCAGCGTTCGAAGGATCCGCTGAATTAATACCCCAGAAGAAGGAAATCGCGATTAGTATTCCTCCACCAACAACGAAAGGAAGCATGTTCGATACACCGTTCATCAAATGTTTATAGAATCCTGTACGCTGACCTTTTTCCTGAGAACTTTCTTTTTGTTCGCCTGTGCTTTGATAAATAGGAGCATCTTTCTTTGTGGCTTTTTCAATCAATTCCTTCGGTTCGTGAATCGCTTTAGCCACAGGTACTTCAATAACAGGTTTCCCTTGGAACGCTTCCATGTCCACCTTCGTATCTGCAGCTACAATAATAGCATCAGCTTCAGCGATATCTTCATGTGTTAAACGGTTTTTCACTCCGCTTGAGCCATTGGTTTGAACTTTGATGTTCACACCCATTTCTTTTGCCGTCGCTTTCAATTTATCAGCAGCCATATACGTATGCGCAATACCAGTCGGACAAGCAGTGACCGCTAAAATTTTCCCTGAGCTCTGTTCTGTTGTTTCTTCTTCCTCATCTTCAGCTTCTTTTGCATTGATCGCTTCAATGACATCTGCTTCTGTTTTGGCAGCTTCCAATTGCTTACGGAAATTATTATCCATTAAAAAGGAAGAGAGACGGGAAAGTGTTTCTAAATGTGTATTGTTTGCTCCTTCGGAAGCGGCAATCATAAAGAATAGATTGGTGGGCTGTCCGTCCAGCGATTCATAATCCAACCCTTCCTGAGAGCGTCCAAATGCGATGGCCGGGTCTTTAACAGAGGCCGTTTTCGCATGGGGGATGGCAATTCCTTCACCAATCCCTGTGGTGCTTTGTTGTTCTCTCGCCTCAATGGCCTTCTTGAATTCATCCCGATCATTCAGCTTTCCGGCTTTATCTAATTGACCGACAAGCTCATCAATCGCTTCCGGTTTTGAAGAAGCCGACATGTTCAAAGCGATGGTTTCTTTCGTTAATAAATCTGTGATTTTCATGGTTAATCACTCCCCATTATTTATAGTTGAAACATGGATTTGCTCAAGCAGTTGTTCCACATCTTCTTTTTGGCAGAGGTCATCCTGGAAAGCGGTGGCACTGCCGGCTGCCACTCCATATCGAAAGGCGTTTTCAATTGTTTCATCCTTTTCCAGTGCAGCAAGGAAGCCTGAGACAACGGAATCGCCTGCTCCTACTGAGTTCTTCACTTGACCTTTGGGTACATTGGCAAAAAGCTGGCGGTCGTGCCCTGTATAAACGGCACCTTCACCTCCCATGGATACGATGACGTGTTCCACACCCTGTTCGGTAAGCTTCTTTCCATACATGGCAGCTTTTTCTTTAGTATCTAT
Organism: Halobacillus sp. ABR2_026; assembly: GCF_056158545.1. NCBI lineage: Bacteria > Bacillati > Bacillota > Bacilli > Caryophanales > Bacillaceae > Halobacillus > Halobacillus sp. ABR2_026. Next base: position 2,986,011 of record NZ_JBSWTM010000001.1, on the reverse strand, counting down.
CTCAACATTGAAAAGCTCCCCCAATTCATGATGATTCGGCTTCAATAGAAAAAGAGGCTGCCCCAGCAGTTGTTCCAAAGCTTTTCCTGAAGTGTCGGCTATAATTCTCACATCATTCTCTGCGCAGATGGATGCCATTGTAATATAAAAATCCGCTGGCAGAGAGGAGGGGAGGCTTCCGGCCAGCACAAGTGCATCTTCACTGGTGAGGTTGCTTACCTGGTCTAACAACTCTCTTTGGAGATCTTCTGAGATATCAGGTCCCGGCCCGTTGATTTCGGTTTCACCTGAACTTTTCAGCTTAACGTTCACCCTTGTGTTCTGAGCAGTATCAATAAAGGCATGGGCAATGTCTTCCTCATCTAGAAATTGCTGGACAAAAGTACCTGTAAATCCTCCGATATAGCCTAATGCCTTTGTTTTAACCTCCAGGCGGGACATGACGCGGGAAACGTTGATCCCTTTGCCTCCTGGATAATAGAACGTTCCTTTGGCGCGGTTCAGCGCTCCGGGTTCAAACCCTTCGACGTTCATAATGTAATCGATCGAAGGGTTCAAAGTACATGTGTAAATCATGTTGTCACAACCTTTATATTCGTTATATCGCGGTAGTCTTCCATAGGTTCACCGCTATCGTTGGTAATAATCGATGATTCTTTCAAATCAGCAAACTTCATGAAGGAAACTTTCTCAAATTTAGAATGATCGACGAGTACATAACGATTCTTGGATAAGCTCAATGCCATCTGTTTAATCGCCGCCTCCTCTGGATCTGGCGTTGTAAAACCATCCTGCGCAGTTACTCCATTGGCTCCCATGTAACACTGATCAAATCGGTATTGCTGAAGGTTCTGAATAGCACCTGCCCCAACAACTGCCCCTGTCTGATGTTTCATCAAGCCGCCCAAAACGTAGGTTTTGATTTTGTGAGCATTCAATGCGTCTAGATGAGTCAAACCATTCGTAACGACAATGATGTCTTTTTCCTTAAGGAACGGGATCATTTCATAAGTAGTTGAACCTGCATCGATGAAGATGCAGTCACCATCCTGGACAATAGATGCTGCGAATCGTGCGATCTTTTGTTTTTCTGTGTGAAACTTCGTGAGTTTTTCACCCATGGTCGGTTCTTCACTGGTTGAACTCCGAAGTGACGCCCCGCCATGCACACGTCGAAGCAGACCTTGTTCTTCCAGCTGGTCTAAATCGCGGCGAATGGTGGATTCAGATGCTCCTGTGACTTCGACCAATCGTTTGATTTTAGAAGTGTGATCGTTTTTGACAGTTTTTAGTATAAGTTCTTGGCGTTCTGGAGTAAGCATTTCCCTACACTCCTTGCTTGTTATCTAATTTAATCATAAAGAAAACCCTTACAAAAATCAACCATAATCTTTCAAAAGTAATCAAAAACAATCACTAATTTTCATGAACGATCAAATGAGGGATAGGATTCATGCGAATGGATCTTAAATGACAGGAGGAGAGTAAGGGGCTGTGTACTCTTTTCAGACTTCAAAATTCGCTTGCTGATGATGGGCATTTGTGCTACATTTAAACTAGTTATCTGTACGTTTTTAGGAGGTGTGGGCACATCATGGAAACACTTACGATTACTTTACTGACCATCAATACCATTGCGATGATTGTTCTTGTACTATTGCAATCAGGAAAGAGTGCCGGTCTTTCAGGAGCTATTTCTGGTGGAGCGGAACAACTATTCGGAAAGCAGAAAGCGCGGGGAATCGACGCCTTCCTTCACAAGGCTACTGTGGTGACAGGTGTTCTTTTCTTTGTTTTAGCTTTTTTGACTGCATATATCCTTGGATAATCAAAAAAACTGTGCCTCCCCAAAGGAGCACAGTTTTTTTATTATTTCCCCCCTGTTTCCGCTTTGCGGAAAGCTTGTGTCTGAATGAGTGTTAAAGGTTCTCATGCAACATGTGCCAGGGGAGCGTAATTTTGGTAAAATAGAATCCATTGCACTTTAGAATGAAATCTTAAAATAAGGACATAGATGAAGTAAGGAGAGAATGACATGAAAATTAAACAACCTCAGCCATTTACGTTTGAGGAAGGAGAACGTGCGGTATTATTATTACATGGTTTTACCGGTCACTCGGCAGATGTACGTATGCTCGGACGTTTTCTTCAGAAGCATGGCTATACGTCTCATGCGCCCATATACGCCGGGCATGGGAAAGAGCTTGAAGCCTTGATTGATGCCAGACCTGAAGACTGGTGGGCAGATGTCCAAAGCGCCCTTAACCATTTGCGGGAGCTTGGGTATAAGAAAATTGCTGTCGCTGGTTTGTCTCTAGGTGGAGTACTGGGTCTGAAGCTCGCTTATTCCGAACCAATCAAAGGGATTATTACAATGTGTTCGCCTATGTTTTTCGACAATGAAAAACAGTTGACCCAGGGGTTTGAGTTTAAAGCACGCCAGTACAAGCAACTGGAAGGGAAAGATAAAGAAACCATCGACTATGAAGTAGAGGAACTGCTGAATGAATCGGAAGAAATGTTCAAACAATTGGGCGGGTTCATTACAGAAGTTCATCATGAGATCGATCAAATTTATACCCCTGCTTTTGTCGTACAAGCAGAAAATGATGAAATGATTAATACGGATAGTGCAAACTATATTTATGAACAAGTAGAATCCAATCAAAAAGATATTAAATGGTACAAAAACTCTGGTCACGTCATTACGATGGACAAGGAAAAAGAGCAGTTGCACGAAGATATTCTCGCTTTCCTCGAGTCTCTCGACTGGTCTTGACTGGAGTGTTGTCCTTCATTTAAAAGGAGGTAAGACAATTGAGTATAGAGTTGAAACAGCAAATTTCAAACTTTTTCAAAGAAACAGCATCGAAGCCATTATCTGTACAAGAGCTTGAAGAGACGCTGGAGCTTGGAAGTTCCGACGACTTCAAGGACCTCATGAAGGCACTCAATGAGCTTGAAGAAGAAGGAGAACTAGTGCGGACAAGAAAAAACCGCTTCGGTCTTCCTGAGAAAATGAATTTGATCCGCGGTCGTATTCAAATGCATGCGAAAGGGTTCGCCTTTCTCATTCCCGATGAAGAGGATAAGGATGACGTATACATTCACCATTCTGATCTTCATTCATCTATGAATAACGATAAAGTCCTTGTACGGATTGAGAAAAGAAAAGAGGATGGAACACGCCCTGAAGGAACCGTGATCCGAATTCTTGAACGGGCGACGACACGCGTAGTCGGGACCTACGAATCCAGCCGGAATTTCGGGTTTGTCATTGCCGATGATAAACGTATCCCTAATGATATTTTCATCCCGAAGAGTCAGAATAACGGGGCGATCGACGGTCATAAAGTTATCGTGAACATTACGAAATTCCCAGAAGATCGAATGAGCGCGGAAGGTGAAATTGTAGAAATCCTCGGTCACAAAAATGATCCAGGTATTGATATTATTTCGATTATTCACAAGCACGGCATCAAAATGGATTTCCCGGAAGAAGCCCTGCAGCAAGCAGCTGACACACCGGATGAAATCAATCCAGATGAAATTAAGAATCGCCGGGATCTGAGAGATGAAACCATTGTTACGATTGATGGAGCCGATGCTAAGGACCTTGACGATGCAGTTATGGTCAAAAAACTCGACAACGGCAATTATAAGCTGGGCGTTTCCATTGCAGACGTCACATATTATGTAGAAGAAGGATCGCCGATTGATCAGGAAGCGCGTGAGCGAGCGACAAGTGTTTACTTAGTAGACCGGGTCATACCTATGATCCCTCACAGGTTATCCAACGGCATCTGTTCCCTGAACCCGCAAGTGGATCGTCTAACCTTGACGTGTGAAATGGAAATTAACAGCCGCGGGGAAGTCGTGAACCATGAGATTTTCCAAAGTGTCATTAAAACCAATGAACGTATGACTTATAAAGATGTGAACAGCATTCTTCAAGATGAAGATCCTGAATTGATCCAGAAGTATGAAGAACTTGTACCGATGTTCAGGGACATGGAGAAACTTGCGAGTATTCTTAGAGGAAAAAGAATGGGGCGCGGCGCTATTGACTTTGACTTCAAAGAGGCGGGCGTCGTAGTGGATGAAGAAGGAAAAGCGGTGGATGTTCGCTTGCGTGAGCGTTCCGTTGCTGAGCGGTTGATCGAAGAGTTCATGCTGGCAGCCAACGAAACGGTTGCTGAACACTTCCACTGGATGGATGTTCCATTCATTCACCGTATTCACCAGGATCCAGATGAAGATAAACTACAGAACTTCTTTGAGTTTGTCGCCAACATGGGGTACTCTGTCAAAGGCACGGCAGACAATGTTCATCCACAAGCCTTGCAGAAAGTGCTGGAAGAAGTGAAAGATACGCAGGAGGATATGATCATATCCAAACTGATGCTTCGTTCCATGCAGCAGGCGAAATATGACCCGCAAGGTCTCGGTCACTTCGGTCTTGCGACAGATTTCTATACACACTTCACATCTCCAATCCGCCGGTACCCGGACTTGATCGTCCACCGTCTGATCCGCACGTATTTGGTTGAGAAAAAGCTGGATTACAAAACACGGAAGCACTGGAAGGATCAAATGCCGGAAATTGCCCGTCACTCCTCAGAAATGGAAAGAGCAGCCGTTGATGCGGAGCGGGAAACAGACGACTTGAAGAAAGCCGAGTTCATGCAGGACAAAATCGGAGAAGAATTCGAGGGTGTCATCAGTTCGGTCACTAGCTTCGGCATGTTTGTTGAACTTCCGAATACAGTAGAAGGTCTCGTCCATGTCAGCACCCTGACCGACGATTACTATCATTACCATGAAAAACAATATGCGATGATTGGTGAGCGTACAGGGAATGTCTTCCGTATAGGTGATGAAGTCACCATCAAAGTGACGAACGTCAACATAGAGGAACGAGTCGTTGACTTTGAGATTGATGGCATGAAGCCGAGGAAAGAACGGAAGCGTCCGGAGCGTCCGAAACAGATCAAGTCCAAAGGACCTGATCGTAACAAAGATAAAAAGAAGAACAAGCAAAAAGGGAATAAGCCTTTCTATAGAAATAAAGGTGTTCCGAAAAAAGGAAATAAAAAGAAGAAAAAATAAGAAAAACGCGCGAAGGATTTCGCGCGTTTTTTCTATGGGAGTTAAGCACTGATCGCGTCTTGGACAGTTGCTACATCCTGTTCATTTAAATAACGGGAAGAGTTGGCCATATCCAATTTCACGTATCGGGCCCATTGAGAAAGTTCATCTTCTTCCACCAGGTGATTGTTCATAATGCTTCCTTCGTTTTCAGAGCAAATATGATAAGAGACGAACAAGCGCCCCTCCATTAATTCACGGTCATGAGAAACAGATACGATCGTCCATTGGTCTTTCGTTGTTTGTTCCCAATCCGCTGCCAGGGCATCTTCTGTTGTTAAGGAATAAAACGCAGGTTCATTATGATCAAAATATACGATTTTCCCTTTTTCATCTTTCACAATATATCCGGAATTCTTCCATGTATGACGTTCCAAAGCATGACCTTCATCTAACAGCTGAGCGGCTTGCATAAAGTTCATAGTCTTTAATCCTTTCTTGCGTTAAAATATTTCCTTAAAGGATTCTAAATACTATGAAGGTACTTGTCAATATGAGCAGAAGTATTTCTATAATTATGCCTTTTTCCATGTGCCATACAGGATCCACGGGTTCTGGACGTCGTAAGCCTCCAGGTCAGGAATCTTCTTGAATCCGCAATCAGAGAAGTCAATCCAACAGCCGACGTGCTCAGAGTGCTCTGCCCAATGGTGGAGAACCGTCTCGAACCAGCCTGGTTGTTGATAATGATCGTCCCAAAAGTATTTCACATGAGAGTAATCATATTTCTTTGTGTCCTTCTTAATAACGATGAAGCGCTGTTGATCAGGACTTTCAAAGAACGCGCATTCCTTCAGATATTCGTCGGTGAACAACGCAGGGTCATAGGGGAATGGATAATAACATTCGTAAGGGAATATCTCCAGAGCATTTTCCTGTAAATGATTCAAGAGTTCGCGTTTTTTGTTTAAGTCATGGACAGGCGTCCAGATAGGACCGGGCGTGTGTCCAGTGATTCGTTCAGGGCGCTTAAGTACGAGGTAATGAATGATAGGTCCCTGCTCAATTCCCAGTTTCTCGAGGACGCGTCGGGCAGGGAGGTTTCCGAGATGTGTATTCGCACCGATCCAATGGACTTGAGGATCGTCCTTTAGGGCATTCACAATGGGTTTTAATAGTTCGGTAGCATTCCCTTTCATCTGAAAACGCCGGTCACTCCGGAGACGCCCAAGCATGGCGAATTTCCCCTGGCCGAACAAACTGTACCCACCGACGGCAACCAATTGTTCCCTATGAAACAGACCAAAAAGTTCATGGCTTTCCGATGTGATCAGACGGTCGAAAATTCTGACCACATAGTCGTCTTCAATCCCAGTATCCATTTTCTTCAGGGATGGGTAGTCTTCCATGGTTAAAGGCTTAACATTCATCACTTGTTCCATATGTTCGATCTCCTTTATCGTACAGGTCTCTTTAATATTCTCACAGGCAGACCTTTGAAGTCTATTTTTAAAACCAGAATCCCCATATGTTCGATCAATTGGAAATGGACGAGTATTTTGGTACAATAAAGGGACGCAACAGAGGAGGAAAAGCTATGCCTAGAGGACATGGAAAAACGTTAGCTCAAAATAAAAAAGCCCGTCACGATTTTGCCATAGAGGAAACTTTTGAAGCGGGAATCGTATTGCAGGGGACTGAAATCAAATCGATTCGAAACGGGCGGTTGAACTTGAAAGACAGTTTTGCCCGCATCAATAAAGGGGAAGTATACCTGCACAACATGCACATTTCTCCATATGAGCAGGGGAACATTTACAATCATGAACCGACACGTGCACGCAAACTATTGCTCCATCGTAAAGAAATAAATCAGCTGATCGGCCAAACTCAGCAAAAAGGGTATTCGCTGGTTCCATTGAAAGTTTACATTAAAAATGGTGTGGCGAAAGTATTGGTTGGTGTCGGTCGAGGGAAAAAGAAATATGATAAGCGTGAAGACTTGAAGCGGAAACAGCAGAATCGCGAAATTGACCGTGCCATTAAGGATAGTCTTCGATAAGAATCTCCTGAGCTTGAAAAATAATATATTTGTGCTATAATGTTTATTGTCGTCATTACGACATGGATCAACAGCTTGACTGTTATCCCTTAATCCTAACGGGGACGTTACGGATTCGACGGGGATAGGTCGAGCTCGGGTCGCGAGTCGAGCGACGCCTCGTAAAACCGTCATTTGCCTAAATATAACTGGCGAATCTAACGAAAACCTAGCTGTAGCTGCGTAAGTAGTCTATAGCTGATCCTTCCTGGCATCGCCCATGTGCTAGATGAAGGGTCTCAAACTAAAGTGGGCTACGCGTTTTTCCACCGCCTGAGGAAAAACGAAGAGACTAATCAGGCTAGCTCCTCGGAAGCCTGTTGGTAGGCTGAAGAGGAAGTGAACAATAATATATCAACTACGCTCGTAGAAGCCCGAGTGCCGATATCTCCGGACGTGGGTTCGACTCCCACCGTCTCCACCAATACATATATTGGTGGTTTTTTTATGTCTATATGCCTGACTCATGAATACAGGTGGTAACCTTTCAAATAAAATAAAAAAGCCGGGAAGTGATAGCAGCTATCGCTTCCCGGCTTTTTTGCGCACGATTCCTTTTACATTCCCTCCTCCTATTCAGGAGTTTCCCTCTATATTAGAAAGTATTAATACTTTTGTAAGGTTTCCTTAAGTGATCTGTAAGTCCTGTCCTTTACACTGAAGACAAATCGAAAGGAGATGATCAACACGATGAAGAAATGGATGCTGATGATAGGTTTGCTATCTGTAGTAACACTTGCTGCTTGTGGATCAGGTAATGATGGAGAGGATCAAATGGAAGGTGAACAGCAGGAAGAGATGGAAAGCGGCGAGGATATGAATGGTGACGATGGTGAGATGAGTGAGGAAAACATGGATATGGAAGGTTCCGAATCAGATATGGAGAGCAACGATGACATGGAAGGCAATGATGATAGGAGTGAGGAAAGCAGTGATATGGAAGGCGACGATGACATGAGTGGTGACAGTAGTGATATGGAGAAAAGCGATGATATGGACAATGACGACATGGAAGGTCAGTAAGTCCTCCCGTTCCCTTTTGCTGTTCATGCTATGATAATAAAAAGTGGGCAAAAGGGGGAATCGAGTTGGAGCAGAGAACGGTGCTGATCGTGGATGATGAAAATTCGATCGTAGATGTTTGCAAACGTTATTTAGAAAGAGAAGGTTTTTTTATAATAGAAGCATACGATGGCCGTAAAGCTCTCCGGCTATGGCGGGAGTATCATCCCGACTTAATCATATTAGACTTGATGATGCCTCACGTAGATGGCTGGCAGGTTTGTGAGACGATACGTGGGGAGGATGAAACGCCGATTCTCATGCTTACGGCCAAGTCCGAGGATTACGACCGTTTATTCGGACTGACAATCGGTGCGAATGATTACATGAGCAAACCTTTCAACCCGCAGGAGTTGGTGTTAAGAGTCAAATCAATGTTCCGTTTAATGGACTCTTCGAATCCTGCTATCCGTGAGCAAAGGGAAACAATAGAAGCAGGAGGAGTTGTATTAAATACAGCGACACGGGAAGTTTTTGCGTACGGTACATCTGTTAATCTGACCGTTAAAGAGTTTGATATGCTTCTCCTACTAATGAGTCATCCGAAGCAGGTGTTTTCTAGAAGCCAGCTTCTCCACCAAATTTGGGAAACCTCTTATGATGGAGATACAACGACGGTAACAGTACATCTCCGCAGGCTGAGGGAAAAGATAGAAAAAGACCCTTCCAAGCCGCTGCTTCTCCACACGGTATGGGGCATTGGCTATAAGTTTGACCCGGGGGAATCGAAATGAAAATCAAAACCATTTTTTTACTTGCAAATGGAAGTAGTATTCTCTTGATGAGTACTTTTTTGATCATCAGTTACTTTTCTATGCTGCTCTCAGTTGAAGTGATCGGATGGCTGTCTTTGCTTACGATTCTTTCGGCTGCCCTTTCGTTTGTCGTTTACTATCTTTTGACCTCTCCGGTAGAGCGGTCAATCAAGCGGTTATCGGAAGAGGCCCGTCAAATTTCCGGTCAGGATTTTGGGTCACTTATTCCAGAAGAGGGGCCCAAGGAAATACGCTTGCTTACTCGCCAGTTCAACGCTATGAACGAGCGGTTGCGGACATCTTTTCAGCAGATCCATCAGTCTGAACAATCGAGGCGGGAACTTGTAGCCAATATCTCCCATGACCTCCGGACGCCGATGGCTTCAATCCGTGCCTTCATTCAAGCTATTCAGGACGGGGTAGTGGAGGATCCGAGGGCAAAGGCTCAATATATGCATACCATATCCCTTGAAGTTGAGCGTCTGGATCAAATGATACAGCAGCTATTTGAGCTGTCTGTTTATGATTCGGGTCAGTTGAAGCTCCATAAAGAATGGGTAGCCCTTGATCAATGGATGCTGGAAGTTATGGAACATAAACGATTCACTTTGGAAGAACAAGAAAGAGAGGTCGACATCGATTTGCCTGATCGGATGGAACGGGCTTTGATCGACAGGGAAAAAATGAAGAGAGTCATGATTAACTTACTGGATAATGCCCTGCGCCATTCCCCGCCGGATACGACTATAAGCATTCGCATCAGACAGGATGCGAAGACCGTGTATGTTGAAGTCGCTGATCAGGGAGAAGGGATAAGGAAAGAGCATCAGGCGCTCATTTTTGAGCGTACGTACCGGGTTGAAGCTTCCCGTAGTCAGAAATCGGCAGGAACTGGTCTTGGGCTTGCAATTGCCAAACATATTGTCGAAGCTCATGGCGGCTCAATCGGAGTTGTCAGTGATCAGGGAGAAGGGGCAGTTTTTCAAATTTCACTTCCTCTGGAAGGAGGATAGGTCTTGGATAAACGCGTGTTCTATCAAATACAAAAGAAATTCGGTCAGCAACTGAAACAGCTTCACCATTGGAATGCTATTCTATTTACGTTTCTTGCCTTCACTGGCCTTGTTCTGGTCTCCACTGAATTTAGACAATCGCTCCCCCAGGTTAGGATTTGGGTGAAAGACATTCATATATGGATGGGTTTGATCAGTCTTTTACCAGTGCTCTTTTATGGTCCGAAAATGACTAGACATCTGCAAACCTTAAGGAAAAGAAGAGGAAATCGAATAAATTTATATGTTGTTTTATTTATTCTTTTATCTCTCATCCTGTCCGGACTAGTACTGACCTACCATCGGAGCTTCGGCCCAAGGTTCAGTTCATTTGCATTGATCATTCACGACATCATGACATGGCTGGGTGTTCCTTATCTTATTTATCACAGCATTACGAGAAGCTTGCGGTTTAAAAAAATGGAAAAAAGACGTGATCAAAAGCTTCAGGAAAAAAGGATGGTCATTGAAAAAGGGAATCCAATTCTTAACCGCCGCACCCTTTTAAGAAGAGGGACGGGAGCAGCCATAGCCTTTATTTTCACGCCGTTTATTTATCAGTGGTTGAAACCGTACCTTGGTTCTGCAACAACTCCCCCATCCTCCTCTCCTTTACCGTTGACTGAAATGTTTTCTCCTATGCCAACCCCTGCTCCACGCTCAAATCCACCAGTAGGCGGAGGGCGTAGTGGAAGTTTCCGATATTATACGGTAACCAGTATGCCTGAAATTTCCGATCAGAATTTCACATTTAAAATTGATGGTCTCGTTGACCGCTCTCAGTCCTGGAATTGGAAGCAATTTGTCGAGTTGAACCGTGATGTCCAGGTTTCGAACTTTCATTGCGTAACGGGCTGGAGCGTCTATGATGTCACATGGGAAGGGATCAAACTGAAGGATCTCTTAAATGCGGCAGGAGTTAAGAATGAGGCACAATACGTAAAGTTCTATTCGCAGGATGGTGTTTACACCGACACATTGACGTTGGAACAAGCCATGGGGGACGATATTATGGTAGCTATGCTTATAGATGGCGAACTTATTGAGAGCAGAAATGGCGGACCTGTCCGGTTGATCGTTCCAAGAATGTATGCTTATAAATCCGTCAAATGGCTGAACCGTATCGAATTGATCAAGGAAGAACACATCGGATACTGGGAAAAGCGAGGGTATGATAAAAATGCCTGGGTAAAAAACTCGAATAGCTAAAATGGAAAATAAAGTAAGACCTGGTCACCCATTTTTTGGGTGACCAGGTCTTACTTTATTTTCCATCGTTGTGTTGGGACAGTTCTTCCGATGTTTCTGTCTGATAGGAATCCAAGGAATGGGGGAGACTCTCTTCGGTATCTTCTGCTTCTTCCAGGGTATGGAGGACGTAGCGGTGGAAGAAGTATTCGAATGCAGTCAGGGAGAGGGTGGCCATGGATACGGCGGTAAATATAAATGCTTCTGGGAGGACGACGTTTGTCATCACATAGACAAAGCCGAAAATGATGACAACATCGGGGAGGGTAGTCAAGATGTTCCCTGCCCGGTCCAGGATGATGCGGTCCGCCAAGGTGTATCCTACGATGCTCACAACCATACTAATCAGGAAAACATCTCCAATAGAAACAGCCAACCATGATCCTAAAAGCGTGATGAAAACAGCGAAAGTAACGATGAACTTAACAGCGAATAATTTCAGATGTTCCAAAGAATGCACCTCCTCTTTTAGCCTTTCACAATCCTTTGCTCATCATTCAGACATCAGGAGGTGGAAGAGGATCATCAGACATTTTCGCTTGAACCATCACTCTTTTCCAGTTAATTTCGTTTTATTGGAAGAGTCATGCAACGAATCCCTCCTCCACCTGCTTCTAGTTCATCCACATCCACTTCGATCAAGCGCTTTTTTCTGAGCTGTTCGTGTCGGAAGATTTTCTTATTTGCTTTACTACTGATTAACAGTGTTTCAGGATCTAGATTCAAAAAATTGATGTCTGCCACCGTATGCCTGACGTCATCCGTCCATATGATGTCATAGCCATGCCGCTTTAAAAATTCATGCATCATGACATAATAGGAGCCGTTCGTTGTAAGGACTTCTACTGGGAAATAACGCATATAACTTTTGGCTAAAGCCATTCCTCTTCCGGTTATATTAAAATTCATATCCAGATGCATGGTATCCCCGCGCCGTGGAAGGTCGATGACTCCTATCTCAGCAAAACCAAGAGGAATCAGTTTTTCTTTCAAACGTTGGGCACTCTCATAACTTGTCCTCATGCCGACATCGATGAAGACCGCATCTTTCCCAAGGACGAAAACATCCCCATTTTCCAATGCATTCGTCTGATCGTTTTCATGAATCGAGAATTGGTCATCATTGAACCATTCCTGAAAAACTTTGTGAGCGTATTTATACTCTGGCCGCCTGAGCGTTGTTCCTGCTTCACCGGGAAAGACATTTGTTCCAAACACACAGGCAAGGTCGCGTACAAAGACTCGGTTGATCAATTGTTCATGGAAGTTCTCTTCTTTTTGTTCTAAAAAATGAGAGTAATCCACAACTTGGACACCCTGAGAACTCATAGCGTCTACCATATGATGGAAGTTATCTCTCATTTTATTGCTGTCTGCTGTCCTTTCCCAACGTAAATCATCAGCAATTTGCTTGTTAGGGACGTCAAGGATGGAAGGCTTGCAAACAACGACACTCTTAAGTTCGTCATATTCATTCCAGCAATTCGGGGTCATTTTTAACAATTGGGTCACGCTCCTTTATCATCTCTTGATACTTTCTCCTCCAATTCTGAAAACATTCTCCGGTGACACATAATCTTGCCGAATCCTTTCAAACTAAGCGGAAGAGGTGGGATGAAAATGGATGAAGTCCATAGCAAAGGGAAATTTTCATGGTGGCAGCTTTCCTTTATTGGGATTGGATGCATCATCGGTACAGGATTTTTCTTAGGTTCAAGTATCGCGATCCAAAAGGCAGGATCTTCCGTGCTCATCGCTTATTTCACAGCGGGAATGGGGACGTATATCGTTTTCCGGTCGCTGGCAGCTATGACGGCCAATCACCCGGAAAAAGGTTCATTCCGCACCTATGCTAAACAGGCTTTCGGTCCATGGGCCGGGTTCAGTAACGGATGGGTTTACTGGTCGTCAGAGATGTTGATTATGGGAAGTCAGTTAACGGCTCTTGCGATTTTTGCGCAATTTTGGTTCCCGAAACTTCCATTGTGGATGCTGGCGGGAGTATTTGCCGTTCTCGGTCTTCTTGTGATTTGGCTTGGAATAACTCAAGTGGAGCGGATGGAAAATGTTTTTGGATTAATAAAAATGTCGGCGATTCTTATGTTCATTTTAATCGCTGTTCTTGCTTTGACAGGTATGATCGGAAATGGAAATGAGGAAGGTGTGAAACTCCCGATATCTTCTTTCTTTGAAGGGAAGTGGTCCGGCATGTGGGGGGCTCTGCTTTATGCCTTTTATGCCTATGGTGGCATTGAAGTCATGGGATTGATGGCCAATGAATTGAAAAATCCCAAAGAAGCACCAAAGTCTGGAACTTTGATGCTTTTTATTCTGACTTTCGTGTATGTCGCTGCATTCTACTTTGTCATCAAGCTCACTTCATGGCAGAACATTTCCACAGAGGAAAGCCCATTTCTCACAGCCTTGATGGAATTTTCCTTTCCATGGATCCCTCATGTGTTCAACAGTGTCTTGATCATCGCCGGCTTCTCTACGATGGTGGCCTCGCTGTATGCGGTCACGACTATGCTGATGACTTTAAGTGAAGAAGGGGATGCACCTGAAATCTTTGCGGGAAAACAAGAAGGGAAGGTGTCTAAGGCTGCCTTTGTCCTTACTATTTCGGTTGTTGTTTCTTCAATTATCCTCGCCGTCCTTCTGCCGAACCGGCTCTTTGAATATGTAACTACTGCAGCAGGATTAATGCTTCTGTATAACTGGGCGTTCATCCTGATGTCTTACCAAAAGTTGATGGTAAGAGGGAAAAAGGGAACCGTGGTGGTCTGTATCGGCATCGGGCTTATTGGTATAGCTGTTTCAGGCACTTGGTTGGATTCCATGACAAGAATCGGTTTTTTTGTCAGCTTATCCTTTTTGATCCTGATTGGGGGCGCTTCCTGGGTGAAGCAAAAGAAAACACCCCATTCAGGGGCGTAAGCTTTTCCCTTTGTTCATGAAAGCAGAGAAAGGACATTTAGGCAGGGTAGAATCATCATCTTTGATAAAGTACTGTTTCCATTCATGGTTATCTTTTTGGCCATACCATTTCAATGCGGGGTGTGGGGGGATGCCATCATAATCTTCCAAGCGTGTGCGGATCACGCGCTTAATTTTTCTTCCAAAGGGAGTAGTATCATTGATTTCATCAAAGACCCACCGAGGTTGAAAAGCAAGCAGCATACACGGGAAATTTCTGCTGTTTCGAACGTTATGGGCAGGTGTTGCACAAAAGGCGAAATAAGGTTCCCCTCCGAAACAAAATTCCCAGGCGGTATTCTCAGGGGTCGTTGGGATATCTTCAGGCCAGGGGACTGGATCTTTTCGATGTGTTTCATTGATTGTTTTCCAAAAAAGGTCTTCATATGCTTCAACCGACGTATGTTCCTTTACAAGCGCTTGTGATTCACAAAAGACGACAAGAGACGCATAGTTTCCAGTCTCTCTGGATATGCGCCCGTATGCTTCTAATAATGCAGCAAGTTGATCCGAGCAGGCGTCTGTACGCGGGTCGTCGACGAAGCCGAATCGCAGCATATTTTTTTGGAACCCTTGAATGCCGGGGACACATGGGTAGGGGGTTTGCCGCTGATTCATCATCCGGGCAAATTTTTCATAAACCTCTAACTGCCAGAGGTCTAGGTCGATGGTGTGGTTTTCTATATCTTCTTTGGTGTACAACATAAAAAATCTCCCTCCTAGGATACATCCATATCCTATTGGAGAGAGAGGGGATAGGTGACTGTTTATCCTGTGAACATCCTGACCGCTTGATAACCAAAATACATCCCGAAACCGATCAGCATGAAGCCGGAGAATATGGAGATCCCCCTTAACACTCCGCCCGTCATCCATTTTCTTGCCCCGGAAGCGGCTCCTGCCATCATGAAGTCCCAAAGCATGATGCCTAGAAAAATGCCACCGCTGTACATAAGTAGTTGGGATTGTCCATGTTGAGATGAAATTTGAGCTAATATCGATCCGTAAATACCGATCCAGAAGAGGATGTTCAATGGATTGGATAAAGCCATCAGAAAACCTGTACGGTATGATTTCATTTTGGATGTATTAGGGGATCTATCCTTCTCATCCGCAGGGGAGGCTGTCAAACTTTCAATCCCTGTATAAATCAGAACGAAGGCACCGAAGGACCAGAGGAACGTCTTTACAAAAGGCAGCTCCACATACTGAGCAAGTCCGAAATAGATCAACATCATGAACAGTCCATCCGCACACATGGCTCCTACGCCGACCAGCCAGGCATGCCAAAATCCGTAGCGGATTCCTCTGTCCAACTGTGCAGCATTAATAGGACCGATCGGAGCGGATAGGGATAAACCGAGGAGAATATAACTGAAGAGCAATTCTTACAGCCTCCTTTTTGGTTCTTGTCCCTACACTATATTAATCATTTTCTATTTGTATTAATAAAATGTCATGAGATACAAAAGGACGCCCGTTTGGATGGGCGTCCTTTTTGGGTTAGTGAGGTTTGTTTCCTTCAGGAACGGTCGCATAACTCTGCAGCATTTGATTCATGTCCTGCTGCTGGAGCTGAGGTACTTGATAATACCCATGCTTGTTCTGATAAAGAAAGATTTCGTAACTCATTTCAATGAAGTTTGGAACACTGTCCGCCACTACACGCCGCAGCACAGGATTGGTCATTTCCAGGGCGGTCATCGACAATAAGGTGGCGAGAGTCTTTGTTTGACCAAGCATATAGGCAGAGAGTCCCTTATCAGCCAGGTCATTGACGGATTGGTTCGGCTTTTTCGGCTGACCAGGCTTGATGCCGTATACAACATCATTGCTTTGCTGCATTTTGTATGACTTTGTAGCTTGAGCAGGATCTTTACCAGTACTGAAGCTCTGGACTATCGTGTTGTACATATCCGTTACAAAAGCATGTTGACGCTGCTGGATGCTTTGTAGTTCCGGGTCCTGAATATGCTGGGCATACATTTGATATTGATCCAGCATGTTGATTAAGCTTGCGATGACTTCGTGAGCGTCAAACAATTCATGACCACCATGATTTAAGTTCATCGTGGGTTGTGGCATTTGCTGATTTTGTTGTTGGTTTTGCCCTTGATTAGGGTTCATATCTACTCCTCCTCCATGTTCACTTTTTAAGTTATCCTTAATCATTCAATTCATGTACAGAGTTCCATAACAACATGCTCCACTTAGGAGAAATGAGGAGAATCCATGAAGGTGATGGGACGCAGGGGGTTATGATATCGGAAGTATTCGTTCAAAGCTCCGAACGGGAGGTCGGTGACCATTCAGAAAAAAAGAAACCCTTTCTCCAACTGGAAATGGTTTCTTTTTACTTATAGACAACCTATGTGGAAGTGGTAGAATGAAGGTAGCCTGAAGTAGAAGGAGATTGTCTGATATGAAGCCGCTAATGAGAAAAATATTCGTTGTACTTATATCTGTTATGACTTTAGGTCTTTATGTACCACCGATGCAGATGGATACGGACGCTGCGGACAAGAAAGAACTGTCCTCTGACCGACACATAGAAGAATCTTCTTTTTCCACGGAATCTGAAGAACTTGAAATCGATCCACCATCGTTAGAACAGCCTCTGACGACTGAGGATTGGATAACTGAAATGACAGAACAGGCTAAATCTCAAACTCTCACGAAAATGGGGCCGCGGATCATCGAAAAAGTGGATGAAGACATGACAGAAACGATTTTACCTAAAATTGAAGAAGTGATGAAAAATATTCTTACTTCGGCAGACCCGGAAGTTGTCCCTTATTTTGAAATAACTGAAGACCCCTCACCCGGATACGGGGAGAGAATTTTTAATATTTATAACAAACATACAGACGAGGAAGTAGCCCGTTTCCACGTTCGCAGAGATAAACGACCGGGCGAAGGATATTGGTTTAATTTTCATTACCACCTTCACGACGACAACTTTGTGAAACACCATGAGCTTGGTGATATTTATTGGGAAAAGAATACTCCACCGAAATGGATGTCATAAAGAAGAAACGACCTTGTGAGAGGTCGTTTTTATTTTTGCATGAAATCCCGGCCTGTCCAGTGGCTGTTCATTTGGATGCTATTTTTTTCTGCATAGTCATCGCCCCATTTACACATCTCATAAAGGACGGGTTGAATCTTACGGCCGATATCCGTCGTTGCATAGACTACTCTCGGCGGAACGTCTTCAAAGACTGTTCTCTTTACAAGTCTATGTTCCTCAAGTTCCCTCAATTGTTGGGTCAACATCTTTTTAGTGACGCCGTGAATGGTCTTTTTTAATTCGTTGAATCGTTTGTCTCCTTCATTCAGATGCCATAAGATTAATACTTTCCATTTCCCACCAACTAAATCTATGACTAAATTGATCGCACATTGGTAGTCAGACTGCAGTTCTTTCATGTATATGCCTCATTTCTATAAGATCATAGGTTACTCTTTAGTAACTCAGTTACTGAAAAGTGCCTTCTTGTATCTCTTTTGTCCACTCGTTAGTATAAAGGATATTGTTACGTTTGTGGAAAGAAACGGATGGATAAGGAGAGGGTAACAAATGAAAGCATTGCTTTTACATGAAAAAAATGGCCGGAGAGAAATGAAGGTTGAAGAAGTAGAGATGCCTGCTCCCGAGGAGGGGGAAGTCCTCATTGAAGTACACGCGGTCGGATTGAATCCTGTTGATTACAAATAGCGGCAAATGGTCATTCGGACTGGTCGTATCCTCATATTCTGGGTCTTGACGCTGCCGGTACCATTGCAGCTCTTGGAAAAGGTGTTACCCATTGGAAAGAAGGGGACAGAGTCGTTTACCACGGAGATTTGCAAAGGAAAGGAGCTTATGCTGAATTTGCTGTGACGACCGCTGATACAATTTCACAAATCCCTGATGAAATCAGCTTTGAAGCTGCTGCGGCTCTACCAACTGCCGGTTATACGGCCTATCAGGCTATCCATCGTAAGCTCCCCCTCAACCATATAGAAACAATCCTGATTCATGGGGGTGCAGGTGGTGTTGGTGGTTATGGGGTTCAACTTGCAAAAGCCGCAGGAAAGACGGTTATCACCACGGCTTCTTCCAATAACCATGATCATGTGCACGAGCTGGGTGCCGATTATGTGATTGATTATCGCAAAGGTGACGTTGGGGAGAGAATAGCAGAAATCACTAACGGGCGGGGTGTGGATGCAGTTATTGATGCGATCGGCCGTGAAAGTGCAACAGCGGCTCTCGATTTTCTTGCTTTTATGGGACACCTTGTATACATTGCTGGTGCTCCTGATTTTGCTAAAGTAAAGCCATTTACAAATGTGCCCTCCCTTCATGAAATTGCCCTTGGAGCGACCCATCAGGCAGATGATCGATCCCGAAAGGACCTCGCTGTCATTGGTGACGTGATGTTGAACATGTTGGCGGAAGGCAGTCTTAGATCCCTACACGAAGAGACGATTTCATTGGAAGGGGTTCCCAATGCCCTGGAACGGTTGTCAGAACGTCACGTCAAAGGAAAAATCGTAGCCAAATTATAAGAAGCAAAGGAGTTTTAAGATATGTATCCATATCCAAGAAGTTTTTCACATATTGGTTTGTCTGTACCTGATTTAGAAAAAGCGATTGAGTTTTACACCGAACTTTTCGGGTGGTATGTCTTGATGGATCCTTCCGAGGTTTTCAATGATGATACACCCGTCGGTCAAATGTGCCGGGATGTATTCGGAGATGATTGGGACAAATTTAGAATCGCTCATCTCTCAACAGGAGATAAAATCGGAATAGAGCTTTTTGAATTTCCCAACCAGGAAGAGCCGGAAAACAACTTCGAGTATTGGAAGAATGGAATATTTCATTTCTGTATCCAAGACCCGAATATCGAAGACGTTGTGGAAAAGGTCAAAGCAAAAGGCGGAAAACAGCGGATGCCGATCCGTGAATATTACCCAGGGGAAAAGCCATACAAGATGGTTTATGTGGAAGATCCTTTCGGAAACGTATTTGAGATCTACACCCACAGCTATGAGTTGACGTATTCGAAAGGTGCATACTAAGAGGGGGTTGTGCCGCCTGAACGATACGAAAAATGAAGAAGTGAAAAGAATAAAGAAACAGCCTGCGTTTATGCGCAGGCTGTTTCTTTATTCTTTATCTTCTCCTATGATGCGGACTTCTCTCTCAAGATCAACTCCGAATTTTTCTTTGACCGTTTTTTGAACGTGTTCAATTAAGGAGATGTAATCCGAGGTCGTGGCATTATCTTTGTTGATGATGAACCCAGCGTGCTTTTTAGAAACCTCGGCCCCTCCGATATTGATTCCCTGCAGGTCGCTGTCCTGGATCAGTTTTCCGGCGAAGTATCCTGGTGGTCGTTTGAAAACACTTCCACAAGAAGGATATTCTAGCGGCTGCTTGGACTCCCGTTTGAAAGTCAAGTCGTCCATCACTTCTTTAATGTCCTCATATTTAGCAGGCTTTAAATGGAAAGTGGCTTCAACGACAATGTCTCCATTATCAGGAATGTTACTTGTACGGTAATCGAGGTCAAGCTCAGAAGCCAGCCGCTTTACGAGGTTTCCTTGTTTATCAACCACATAAGCATAATCCAGCACATCTTTGATCTCTCCGCCATATGCTCCAGCGTTCATGTATAAAGCCCCACCGACAGTTCCGGGGATGCCGCAGGCAAATTCAAGACCGGACAGGTTTTCAGACAGGGCATAACGAGAAGCATCGATGATTCGTGCGCCACTCTGGGCTACAACCGTATCTCCGTCAGAGGATATATCATCGAGGTGCTTTAAATTGATGACAATCCCACGTATTCCACCGTCTTTAATAATCAAATTCGAACCATTGCCGAGGAGGGTGAAAGGAATATCGTCTTCATTGGAAAGCTTAACGACATTCTGGATTTCTTCGTAGGAAGTTGGAGTGATGAAAAAATCAGCTCTTCCTCCAAGCTTTGTATACAAGTGGTCTTTCAACATTTCATCCACTTTAACGTTTTCCTCTTTGACAAGCTTCAACAATTTATTGTAGATCTTTTGTTTGTTATTCATAACCACCAGTCCTATTATTAGTTGATTAAATTCGGGTTGGACCTCAACCAGCTTTTTAACGATTGGTTCTACTACAATGTTATGAAGCAGCGTATGAAAAGTTCATTTTGCTTCATTACAATCATGCTATCTATTCTATCACAAATCATTGTGGTCATTGTGTAGGATTTTCCGGAGGGAGATGGACATTACTGACAAGAATATAATACGTCCATAAGGTGAAAATAATCACGATAGGGAGGTGTTGGAAATGGCATTAGATGTGAAATGTGAAGTTCGTAATTGCGTCCACAATAAAGACGGTATTTCCTGCGGAGCGGATGAAATTTTCGTTGTCAGCCACACTGGTGAAAAAGCGTCACACAGTGAAGAAACGGATTGTAAAACATTCAAACCTGCCAATGTGTAGCCTTCACCTAATAGAAGGGTCTGCGTTTCTGCAGGCCTTTTTTTCATATTTTTCTCTAAATGAAAGCGTTTTATTATACAGAAAGTTTATTATATTCAGAAAAATCATTGCTATGCTCCTTACTTGTTAGTATCATCATGGTAAGTTATTTTCATTTATTAAAATGTTCGACCATTTTTCAAAGGGGTGAAAGGGATGGAAAAAACAAAAAAAGATTTGAGAATCAGAAGTAAAGTCATCAGTGAAGGTGTCAACCGTGTCCCGAACCGCTCGATGTTGAGGGCGGTTGGATTTACAGATGAAGACTTCCAAAGGCCGATGATCGGAATTGCCAGTACATGGAGTGAGGTTACACCTTGTAATGTACATATCGATAAACTCGCTCAAGAAGCGAAAAGCGGAGCGGGAGAAAATGGTGGCGCGCCGATGATCTTCAATACGATCACAGTGGCTGACGGAATCGCCATGGGGCATGAGGGGATGTTTTACTCCCTTCCATCCCGTGAAGTCATTGCTGATTCCATTGAAACCGTTACGAATGCTGAAAGACTGGACGGCCTCGTTGCAATCGGCGGTTGTGATAAAACGACTCCCGGGTGTCTGATTTCTATTGGGCGTTTGAATATTCCTTCCGTGTACGTATATGGCGGGACCATTCAACCAGGCAAACTGGATGGCGAAGATATTGATATTGTCTCCTCCTTTGAAGCGGTCGGTCAGTATCATGAAGGACAGATTGATGATCAACAACTACACCGTGTGGAGTGTAACGCTTGTCCTGGAGCGGGAGCCTGCGGAGGAATGTATACCGCCAATACCATGGCCTCTGCAGTAGAAGCCTTGGGGATGAGTATCCCTGGTTCCTCTTCAACGCCTGCGGTGAACGATTATAAAGAGTCAGAATGTAAGCAGGCAGGAGAACTTGTCCTTGAGCTTCTCGAAAAGGACATTTATCCGCGCGACATTATGACAAAAGAAGCTTTTGAAAACGCCATTACGGTTGTGATGGCTCTTGGTGGCTCCACCAATGCTTTTCTACATCTTCTGGCCATGGCCCATTCTGCAGATGTAGATCTCACACTGGATGACTTTGAGCGTGTGAGACAGGAAGTTCCTCATATCGCGGACATGAAACCAAGTGGAAAGTATGTCATGCAGGATTTATATGAGAGCGGGGGAGTGCCGGCTGTCATGAAGCTCCTTCTGGAGGAAGGGTTGCTCCACGGTGACTGTCTAACCGTCACAGGAAAGACCGTCGCTGAAAACTTAGCGGAAGTTCCTTCTTTGAAAGAAGGGCAGAAAGTAATTGTTCCATTCGATCAGCCGATCAAGGAAAAAGGTCCATTGGTCGTTCTCAAAGGCAATCTCGCCCCGGAAGGAGCCGTAGCCAAAATGTCCGGCCAAAAAATCAGCCGCTTTGAGGGTCCGGCACGGGTCTATAATAGTGAAGATGAAGCGACAGAAGCAATCGTCAACGATGAGATTAAAGAGGGAGATGTGCTGGTCGTTCGTAATGTAGGTCCTAAAGGGGGACCTGGAATGCCTGAGATGCTCTCCATTACCGCCATGATTGTAGGAAAAGGGTTAGGCGGCAAAGTGGCTCTTCTTACGGACGGTCGATTCTCCGGTGGTTCCCATGGTTTCGTCATTGGTCATGTGGCACCGGAAGCCTTTGTTGGAGGTCCAATTGGCTTGTTGCATGAAGGAGACACCATCACAATCGATAGTGATACACAGCAAATTAACTTTGAAGTGGATGAGCAAGAATACGAACGGAGAAAACAGGCGTGGAAGCGTCCGGAACCTAAACATAAAAGAGGGGTACTTGCTAAATATGCTAGGCTTGTGTCCTCCTCATCCAAAGGCGCTGTCACTGATTTGGATCATGAAGAGTAAGAAGAGACCCGGAGTGCGCTCCGGGTATTTTTGTGATGGTGTGAATCAGGAAATCCCAGAGGAGGAGAAGGAGGACTTTTGTAGAAAATGAAGAGGGGGAGGGATGATATGACAAAGGTTGCTTTAATCAGACATGGAAGTACACTATGGAATAAAGAAAAAAGAGCCCAGGGGAGTTCAGATATACTATTGGATGACGATGGGAAATCGGACGCCCGAAAGCTGGCAGGGAGAATGAGTGATCATTCTTGGGATGTCCTCTATTCAAGTCCTTTGAAAAGGGCGCAACAGACAGCCGAATACATACAGGAAAAAACAAACTTGGAAATTGTGTTCGATGAGAGGCTGAAAGAGGCCGGCGGCGGTCAAATCGAAGGAACGACAGAACCCGAAAGAGTAGCCCAGTGGGGGGAGGATTGGAGGTCTTTAGACTTGGGATTGGAGCCTCCCCAGCAGGTAGTCACCAGAGGAGTATCGTTCATGGATGATGTTTTACACCATCATCGTGGAAAAAATATTATCGTTGTCAGTCATGGGGCATGGATTAGTCTCTTGCTGAGAGAGTTGGATCCTGCATGTATAAAGGAAGAGCATATGAAAAACACTTCCTTATCGGAAGTTTATTTCAGAAATGATCAATGGTGCTGTGATCGGTTTAATTGTACCCTGCATCTGGAATGAAAAGAGCGGCTCAACTAAGAGCCGCTCTTTTTTTACTGTTCTTTTGTATGATTTAAATCCCAAGTAATTCCGTATGAGTCTTTCACTTTTGCATAGGCCGCGCCCCAGAAAGTATCTTGAAGCTCCATCAATACCGTTCCATTTTGTTTTAGACGGTTGTAATAGGTTTGAATCTCATCCTCCTGATCAAATTCTAAAACAAGAGCGATGTTTCCTCCAGTCTGTATTTCCTCTTCAGAAAAAGAATCGGAAACCATAAAGAACAGTGCACCTTTTTGAAATCGTGCATGCATCACACGGTCGTCCATTTCAGGCGGGGTTTCAAAGTCAGCCTCTCCGAAAGTCTGCATCTGGGTGATTTCGCCATCAAAAACCTGCTTATAAAAGTTCAAAGCTTCCTTTGCATGACCATTGAACGTTAGATAGGGCGTTGCCTGTTGCTTCATAAAAGTGAACACTCCTTTTAAAATAGTTGAGCACCCTTATTATATGCTGTTGATCAGAAGAAAACAAGAACATTCGTTCGATTATTTTTTAAAAGTATGGTTCCAAGCTTTCATTTTATCCAGGGCCAGGAGATCTTTCTGAATATCCCCTGGTTTAACGGCATGACCGATTACGTAGTCTTCAAAATTCATCCCTACGAAATCGAAAATGTGACCAAATTGCTGAATCAACGGCAACCCCGTGACATATGGGTTACTTCCTCCGGTTGTTATAACATAGGCCTTTTTCCCATGAATCTGATTCTTAAAATCAAAACGGTCATCACGCATATATTGGGACCAGCGGTCAAAGAACAATTTCATATGGGAAGTCATTCCAAACCAGTAAATCGGAGTGACGAATAAAATCAAATCGTGGGATAAAAATTCACGAAGTAACGCTTCATAATCATCCTCCACCGGCGAGAAGCCCTCTTCACTATGACGCTCATCCATAATGGGTAGAATGTTGTAATCACTAAGACGCAGCTGCGTGTGTTCCACCCCGTCCATAGCTTTCATGGCAAGATACTCAGAGTTTCCATTCTGGCGTGAACTTCCTAATATCGTTAAAATTCTCATGAATTCTACTCCCTTCTTCTTTTGAGATTATATCATTGAATGGAGTATCATAGTTATCTATACTTATTGATAATAACTATTGTAAAAAATGATAGAGGTGGATACATGGACATTTCGTACTTATACACGTTTAAAGAATTAGCAAAATGGGGGAGTTATACCAGGACAGGAGAAGAATTAGGATATGCACAATCCAGTGTGACGACACAAATAAAAAAATTAGAAGAATATTATGGAGTCAAGCTTTTAGAACGTGCCGGACAATCCATGAGGCTGACTCAATCCGGTGAGCAGCTGCTTTTCTATGTGGAACAAGTGATCGATCTCTTGGAAGAAGCAGAAAGCCACTTGTCTGCAAATGTCCGGATGCGCGGGACTGTCAGAATTGGATCTGTAGAATCTTTGGCCGCATATTTTATATCGAAATCATTGAAAACGTTCAAAGAGCAAAATCCTGATTTGCGCATTCAGTTGGAGTCCGGACTCTGTCCGAATCTAAAAGAAGGTGTATTAGAAAGTCAATACGATCTCGCTGTTGTATTGGATGAGGAAATCCATCATCCCCAACTGAAAACTTTCCCGATCCGAAAAGAACGGATGGTGATGGTCGCCCCTCATAGCCATCCTCTAGTGGGAAAAGAAAGCGTGAATCTGCATCATATCGAGCATGAAACGCTCATTCTTACAGAAAAGGGCTGTTCATACAGAAATATGTTAGAGAAGCTTTTGAAAGAGCATTCGGTAGAACCTCGTTCTATCATTTCCTTTACGAGTATTGAGGCCATTAAACAATGCGTGGTTGATGACCTTGGAATAGCCATGCTCCCGGAAATGGCGGTTACAAAAGAATTGAAGGATGGAAATTTGCGGACGCTGGAATTTGACCATGAAGAGTTGGTGTTATTCATACAGATCATCCATCATAAGAAAAAATGGTTATCGCCTTCTCTCGGGAAATTTATTCAATTGCTTCACGAACTTCATTAATTCTTGCTGCTGTATGATAACAGTTAAACAATCATTGTTTTAAAGTGAATCTAATAAAGTTTTTAAAAGCGCTGGACCCTACGTCCAGCGCCTTTTCTATGTCACATAAACGCCTAAATTTTAAAAAATTTCAGAAAACGGTTGCAAATTCTAATTTCCCACAGTAAACTGTACCATAACAGATTAATAAAAATAGTTCTGTTATAACAAAGGAGGAGTTCAAATGAAAAAACAACAAACGGTTCCTTGTCCGCAATGTGGTTCAAAAATTGAGGGTCATACTTACAATTACATGATGGAGTGCGATCGGTGTCTTTCCAAAAAAGACGAATAATCACACCCTTACTGTTATATATCAGTAATTTTTTATTTATCTTTAATATACAACAGAAGGTGGCGAATTCATGGAAACTCGATTGTCCGGTATTGAAATTCACGGTACGATGCATGATGGATTTGAAAAGATTCTGACAGATGAAGCTTTAAAGTTCTTGATTCAACTTCATGAAAAGTTCAATGACCAAAGAGTAAAGCTACTCCAGGATCGCAGGGATATTCAAAAGAAACTTGACCAAGGAGAAAGACCTGGATTTCTCGAGGCTACAAAGAAAATTAGAGAATCTCATTGGACGATAGCTCCTATACCCGAAGATCTTCAAGATCGTCGGGTGGAAATTACAGGTCCCGTTGACCGGAAAATGGTCATCAATGGTCTGAATTCCGGTGCAAAAGTGTTTATGGCTGACTTTGAGGATGCCAACTCACCTACTTGGCAGAACACCATTCAAGGGCAGATCAATTTGAGAGATGCGGTCAGAAAGAACATCCGCTTTGTAAACAAAAGTGGCAAAGTGTATGCGTTAAAAGAAAAAACCGCTGTACTTAAAGTGCGCCCCCGGGGGTGGCATTTAGAAGAAAAGCATCTCACCTATAACCAGGAAAGACTTTCCGGCAGTCTCGTGGATTTTGGACTTTATTTTTTTCACAATGCGAAAAAGTTAATGGAAAATGGTTCTGGACCGTATTTTTACTTGCCGAAACTCGAGAATCATCGTGAAGCGAGCCTGTGGAATGACGTATTTGTTTTCGCACAGGAATACATGAATATCCCTCAAGGAACGATTAAAGCGACGGTTTTGATCGAAACGATTATGGCAGCTTTTGAAATGGATGAAATCCTTTATGAGTTAAGAAACCATTCTGCTGGGTTGAACTGCGGCCGCTGGGATTACATTTTCAGCTATTTGAAAAAGTTCCGACATAACGAACAATTTCTTCTGCCGGATCGAGCAGATGTAACCATGACAGTGCCGTTTATGAGGGCGTATTCCAAGTTGACGATTCAAACCTGCCACAAGCGGGGAGCTCATGCTATGGGCGGAATGGCTGCCCAGATTCCTGTGAAAAATGACAAAGATAAAAACGAAGCCGCTTTTGAAAAAGTACGTGCAGATAAAGAGCGGGAAGTGAAAGATGGGCACGACGGGACATGGGTCGCCCACCCGGGTATGGTCGGCACAGCGATGGATATTTTTGACAAATATATGCCTGATGCGAATCAATTGAATAAAAGTCCGGAAGAAACAATCTACCGCCAGGACGATCTCCTTGAGGTTCCCGAGGGATCAATCACTGAAAAAGGTTTGAGAACGAATATAAATGTCGGGATACAATATATGGCTTCCTGGTTGGATGGTAGAGGGGCTGCCCCGATCCATCACTTGATGGAAGACGCGGCTACTGCAGAAATTTCAAGAGCTCAAGTGTGGCAATGGATCCGGCATCCAAAAGGTGTTTTGAATGATGGGCGAGAGATCACTTTGGAACTGTATGCCGCATGGAAAGATGAAGAAATGGAAGCGATCCGATGGGAAGTAGGGGATGCCGCTTTTGAATCGGGGTCTTATGAGGAAGCGGCTCAACTATTTGATCAATTGATTTGTGATGATGAATTTCCAGAATTTTTAACTTTAAATGCCTACAATCATTTATCCTGAGGGGGAGATTTTATGAATAAAAGAGTAGAGAATCTGCAGCAGCAATGGGAAGATGAAAACCGGTGGAAGGGGGTTATTCGCCCCTATGAAGCTGAAGAAGTTATCCGCTTAAGAGGGTCTATGGATATTCAACATACGCTGGCGGAAAAAGGTTCACAAAAACTGTGGAAATTGATGCAGGAAGAAGATTATGTTCACGCTCTTGGTGCGCTCACGGGGAACCAGGCGATGCAACAGGTGAAAGCTGGTTTAAAAGCTATTTATTTGAGTGGATGGCAGGTGGCAGCTGATGCCAACCTCTCCGGTCATATGTACCCTGACCAAAGCCTCTATCCTGCAAACAGTGTCCCTCAAGTGGTGAAAAGAATCAATCAAGCGCTTCAAAGAGCCGATCAAATTCATCATATGGAAGGAAAGAATGAGATTGATTGGTTTGCGCCTATTGTGGCAGATGCGGAAGCAGGTTTTGGCGGCCAATTGAACGTTTTCGAACTGATGAAAGGCATGATTGAAGCTGGAGCAGCTGCTGTTCACTTTGAAGACCAACTTTCCTCCGAGAAGAAGTGCGGGCATCTCGGTGGTAAGGTCCTGTTACCGACACAGACGGCGGTTCGTAATCTTATCTCCGCTCGATTCGCTGCTGACGTTATGGGAGTGCCTACGATTATTATCGCCCGGACAGATGCGAATGCAGCCGATTTGATTACCAGTGATGTCGATCCATACGACGATCCTTTTATTACAGGGGAGAGAACAGCAGAAGGATTCTTCAAAACACGTTCGGGGCTGGACCAGGCGATAGCCCGGGGACTAGCTTATGCGCCTTATGCTGATTTGGTTTGGTGTGAAACTTCGGAACCGAATTTGGAAGAGGCTCGCCAATTTGCTGAAGCTATTCACGAACAATATCCTGGAAAGCTGCTCGCCTATAATTGCTCACCTTCCTTCAATTGGAAGAAAAAACTGAGTGATGAAACTATCGCTAACTTCCAAAGGGAGCTGGGAGAAATGGGGTATAAGTTCCAGTTCGTTACGCTGGCAGGATTCCATGCTTTAAATCATGGGATGTTCGAATTGGCCCGTCAATACAAAGACCGTGGGATGGAAGCCTACTCTGAACTTCAACAGGCTGAGTTCGCCAGTGAGATTCATGGGTACTCAGCGACCAGACACCAGCGCGAGGTAGGAACAGGATATTTTGATGAGGTTGCTCAGGTCATATCTGGTGGCACATCGTCTACAACCGCTCTAAAAGGATCTACAGAATCCGAACAATTTAATTCGGAAACTGTAAGCCCCTCATAGAAACCAGGAAGAAAAAGAGGACGTCAGAAGCCAGACTTCTGGCGTTTCTTTTTTGACTTTTCGTCTTTTTCTTGTCCATAGCTCACACTTCTGCATCAAATTAATATGGTATGTTATCAGTCATTTTCAGTGAATGGTTAAAATCAGGAGTGATAACATGCCGGTGATTTCAGGAGATGAGTATAAACGGCGGATTGATGGAATGACTACGGAAGTCTGGATAGCTGGAGAGAGAGTCAAAGGGAAAATCTCTGAACATGAAGCTTTCAAAGGGATCATTAAGAGCCAGGCGGAACTGTATGATCTTCAGTGCTCCTCTATGGATGAAATGACCTTTCCCTCTGAGATCACAGGGAATCAATTAGGCCTCTCTTATTTAATACCTAGTACAAAAGGGGAGTGGGAGCGAAGAAGAAAAATGATCCAGCGGTGGGCACATCATTCTGGAGGAGTCATGGGAAGAAGCCCTGATTACATGAATACAGTGCTCGCTGCCTTCGCAGCATCCATTGATGTATTGGATGGAGAAGAAAACTGCTATCCAGAGCGGCTTCTTAAGTTTTACGACTATGCCCGCGAGAATGATTTATCGTTCACGCATACATTTGTCAATCCTCAAAGCAATCGTTCGAAGTTAGCCTTTTTAGAAGAGGATGTTACCAATGCCCGCATTGTCGATCGTACGGATGAGGGGATTGTTATTCGCGGAGCTAAGCTGCTCGCTACCCAGGGTGGGATTACGGATGAATTGATCGTTTTCTCCGCTCCAGGCGCTCAAGATAATAATCAGGCGTACTGCTTCTCCATCCCGAGTGATACAAAAGGGGTGAAGTTCATATGTAGAGAATCCTTTGCGCACACAGGGTCTTCGTATGATTATCCTTTGTCTTCCAAGTTTGAGGAAATGGACACCATCGTACTCTTCGATCATGTGGTCGTCCCTTGGGAGCGCGTATTCATCCATGATAATATTCGTGCGACTACCCGAATGTATGTCCAAGGGAAATTTGTCCCATTTACGCTGCATCAAATCGTCTCCCGTCAAATTGTAAAAACTGAATTTCTGTTAGGGGTGGCGCAGGCAATTGTAGACACGATACAAATTGGAGAATATCAGCATGTGCAAAGCAAAGTGGTAGAAATTGTAAAAGGGTTGGAAGTAATGAAAGCCCTTGTTCTTAAATCAGAACAAGAAGCTTCACTGGATGACTCGGGAATCATGGTACCTGCTAAACAGCCTTTATATGTAGCTGTCAATCATTTTCAGGAAGCCTATCCTCGATTTTCTGAAATCTTACAGTTGCTTGGGGCGAGTGGGATGATGAGTATTCCTAAAGAGAAGGATTTCGAAGGAGAAATGGGGGAAGAACTCGATCATTTCCTTCAAGGGGTTGATGTGAAGGGGCAGGATCGGGTCGCTCTATTTCGTCTGGCTTGGGACTTGACGATGAGCAGTTTCGGTTCAAGACAAACGCAGTATGAGCGCTTCTTTTTTGGAGACCCTATCAGGCTTTCTCAAACCATCTACCAACTATATGATGATCGGACAGCATCTAGCAGCATTCACCCATTTTTAACCAAAGAAGCTGACAAGTAAATGTCAGCTTCTTATCGTTTCGCATTCGCTTTTTTCGCTTTTTGCTCCAATTGAGATTGTGGCTGTTGATCGGCAGTATCTTCAGAGATCCCTTGTGGGTTTACTGTGTTTCCAGCGTTTCTTTTATAAGCATTGCTCTTTTTACTCATAACACACCTCCTGACACTTATTTTGGAGATAGAGGGTCTGCTTTATCCCTTTCATTTGCAGGCAAAAGCTGACAATGAATGGTTTTTTCCTATAGGCAGAAGCTACGGGTGAAGGAGGTTTTTTTGGATGAATCACAAATCAAAGAAACGTAAAACGAATGACGAAAGGGAGGATTTCAGCTCCCAGGGGTTAGCGATCACACAAGAGCAGGTTTCAGATACGCTTACAGAAGGTACGTTTGATGCGAAAATAGATGAAGTGGATAATGATGGACAGTTGATTAGTCATCGGGGTGAAGACGTCAAGAAAGGGAAAAGGCGTAATCGCTGATGGCTCGCAGGAATCAATTGTTAGTTCCTGAGGCCCGGGCTGGGCTTGATCAAATGAAAGTGGATCTTCAAAGGACATCTTCTCCTGAGCAAACGAAATACGAAGTGGCAAGGGAGCAAGGCATCCCTCTGCATTCTAAAGGTGGAAATCTTGAACTTTCATCAAGAGATGCAGGGCGGATCGGTGGCCGTATCGGCGGAACCATGGTAAAAGAATTGGTGAAAAGAGCTCGTGAACAAATGGAAAAATAAAAGGCGCTGGCAGGCGCCTTTTATTTTTGATTATCTTTATTCATTGTTGGTGAGCATTTTTTTAGGGTGCATCAGCAGCAATGTATCCAGCTCCTGTTTATGATAGATGAATTCGGACTTGTTTTTAGCGGCCAGTGATTGATCAATTCGATGCTGGTGAATGAGGATGGCCAAATCTAAATCCATTTCGGTATAAAGAGAACGGTCCTCGTATCTTTCGTCGATGAATGGAATGGACATGTAAAAAGGGTCACTTTCATTTTTTCCGACGGCGATATGCCAGCCTGCCTGATCTACATAAAAGGGATCTTCCATTATATGAAGGTGGTCTCCTGGATGGAATTCAACCATCTCATGACAGGAGCATCCTTGATTGCCTTTTTCATAAGTAAACGGTCGTAGAACGGTTAAGATATTCTCCATAGCCATTCTCCTTTCAACGTGATATCATCATAATAGTTGATAATGATTATCAATGTCAAACAAAAATACACGTCTTTTATCTGAATTTTGTTATAATGTATAGTAATAACATGGCTTTTTCACAGAGGAGAATCTTTATGGGGAATATCAAAGATTTGGTTGGAAAAGTACAGTTTGAAGGTCAACGTCTCATCCAGGTTCCACGCGAACTGAAATGGGTGGGCGAAGGAAGAAGTGCTGTTGTTTTTCAACTGACGGGAACGAATATAGCTGTAAAAATTTTTTACCCCGGTTATGAGGAGCTTGCTGATATTGAGGGTGATGTTTATGAGAAGTTGAACAATCATGAGTTCTTCCCTGCATTTTATGAGAAGGGGGAAGGGTACTTGACTATGCAGTATGTAGAAGGCATAACCTTCTATGATTGTCTTGTCAACGGAGTAGCCATAACTGATGAAATGGTCCATCGTGTAGATGAAGCGCTCGAATTTGCTTACGAGCTTGGTTTCAACCCTTCCGATACACATCTGAAAAATATCCTGCTCACTTCTGAAGGCGAAGTGAAGGTGATCGATGTCGTCCGTTTCACGCAAGAGTTGGACTGCCCCCATTGGCGGGACTTGAAAAGGGCTTACGAGACGTTTTATCAGCGCCGGTATGCTCCTAAAAAATATCCCCGTTTCTTTATAGAATTTATCATACGATTGTATCGAAAAAGGCTCTTGCCTATTTAAGTCGATTTAGTCGTTTGATATTCCATATTTCTGGGAATTTGCAGTACTAGAAAGGTGGAATGAAATCATGACACAATATCGTTTGAGTGAAGTAGAAATCGGAAAAAATTATAAAGCGAAGGAATTAGACAGTTTCGTCTCCACGACAGATGTTCTGGTCCTTTCCAACAATGAGTCGCAATTGTTCACAGAACCAGATAGAGAGTACAAAGTTGTAGATGTCTTTGAAGGGTTTTTCGAACATTCTTCCAAAGACGGGGAAAAATATTATCGTGAAAAGAAAGCCTATATCGTTGAAAAGGTATAAAAAAGGCGCCCATAATGGGCGCCCTTTTTATGTGGAAATCAGTACCTTAACTTCATGAGAATTTCTCTTACCTCTTCATCTTTCAGGAGGATGTCTTCATATTTCTTCGTGATTTCTGTTAAAGCTACGTCATGGTAAAAAAATTCAGTGAAAAACTTCACGAGAGGTTTTGATAATGTACGGATCCCTTGGAACACGCCACCTTCAACGCCAGCGAACAAAATTTCTTCGTTGTCAATGATGATGAGCTTATGCCTTTCCAGTGCTTCATGTCGTTCGTCTGGAAGAAGCACATGGGCATTGAAGGGGGAGCTGTACAGCTCTCCGACTGATAAAATTTCTACTTTGATTCCAGCTTTTTTTTTCTTTTCAAGAAGAGGGAGCAGCTGCTGCAATTCATCACTCCACCCCGTAAGGAGGATTTCATCCTGAGCTTTTTCAATGTTTTCTTTTAAAAGCGCCTGGATGGAGGCTTCGTTTTGAATCGTCCATACCCGCTCATCTGATTCGTGGAGTTTATAGGTGTTGTGTCTCATCTCATCAATGTTTGTTTGAAATTCAGTTGTTAGCTTTTCAATGGTCGTTTCTAGAGAAAGAGCGGAATAAAGTTTTTTTCGTTCCTGAAATGATGTAAGAATCAACCCTTTTTCCACGAGTCGTTGAAGCACTTCGTAAATTTTAGATTTTGGAACTTGGGAATATTTGACGATGGTCGCAGCATCCATTGGATCCTCACTCGCGGTAAGGGTTTCGTATACTTGGCTTTCATATTGAGTAAAACCGAATTTCTGTAACATCATGTACCTCGCTTTTATGAAAAGAATTTTAGGTGTACACCTTTATTATGGGAATGCGGAAGACTCAGTTTC
Organism: Halobacillus sp. ABR2_026; assembly: GCF_056158545.1. Classification (NCBI taxonomy): domain Bacteria; kingdom Bacillati; phylum Bacillota; class Bacilli; order Caryophanales; family Bacillaceae; genus Halobacillus; species Halobacillus sp. ABR2_026. The sequence continues at coordinate 2,952,648 of NZ_JBSWTM010000001.1, read as the reverse complement.
GAGGCTTTTGTGTGAGTTGATTGTCCAGGTTCTATAGAAGGAGAGTAAATAACCAAAAGAGAGTATAAAGCACCCCTTTAGTGGAGGGGAACCCCAAAACATGTCAAACTGAAAATCCACAATTGAAGAGTAAATTCCCTTGTTAAATTTAGAATACATGGAGGAAGGAAAAACGTAAACATTTCCTCTTGTCTTCTCCTTTTTAAATGGTTACCATTATAGTGGTAACCTAATAGGAAGGGTCGTGCAATTATGAATAAAAAAGTATATTTATTAGCACTTGTTGCCTTTGTTGTCGGAACAGTCGAATTGATTATCGGCGGAATTTTAGACCTTGTAGCCAATGACCTTGGCATTACACTTGGTCAAGCAGGTTTATTAATTACCATTTTCTCCTTAGTATTCGCGGTGGCGTCCCCCATTTTATTAACAGCAACCGCCCGGTTTGATCGGAAGAAATTGATGCTTGTCACGTTGGTCATTTTCTTTCTTGGTAACATACTTGCTTATATGAGTCCGAATTATTCAACAATCATGTTGGCAAGAGTATTGACAGCAGCCAGTGGATCGCTGCTGGTGGTGCTCGCTGTAACGATTGCTTCTGCTATTGTTAATAAAGAGTATAGAGGAAGAGCTATTGGTACCATTTTTATGGGGATCAGTGCCTCGCTTGTTCTCGGTGTACCGATCGGACTGACGATTGGAAACAGTTTCGGATGGCGTGCCCCTTTTTTACTGATCAGTGTACTGACGCTGCTTTCTTTTGCAGCAGTTTGGATTTCACTGGGAAGTATCGCTCCGAAACCTGTCATTTCAGTTAAAGAACAATTAAGGACGTTGAAAGATAAGAAAATTTTCTCTGCGCAGCTGACTTCATTTTTGTTCCTGAGCGGTCACCTTGCTTTGTATGCTTACTTGACTCCATTCCTAAAGTCGGAAATGGGAATGAACGGTACGTGGGTAAGTATCGTGTACTTTATCTTTGGAGTAGCTGCAGTTATGGGAGGAGGAGTCGGAGGATTCTTATCCGATAGATTTGGGTCTGAGAAAAGTATCCTCGGGATTATTCTTGTTTTTGCAGTTGCCATTTTCACGATTCCATATGTTACTTTCTCCCTTCCATTATTCTTAATGGTGATGGTGGTTTGGAGTGCCCTGAGCTGGGCCGTAACTCCTGCACAGCAAAATTACTTGATTTCATCGGCACCTGAGACATCCGATATCCAGCAAAGTCTGAACAACTCTGCGCTGCATTTCGGGATTGCGTTTGGTTCTTCCATTGGTGGATTTGTCATTGAACAGACTTCGGTGATTCATAATGCAACCGTGGGTGGATTTTTCATTCTTATGGCGCTCGGTTCTGCTTATTACTCCATCACTCGCGGCCGTCAAGCGTATCGTCAGGAAGCCGTCCAGCAATAGACACAACTCCACCGGAAACGGTGGGGTTTTTTTATTGGGTGCCATTTTAATGGAGGGAGCTCCAGCACCCCAATCTGTACAATGCCCTCACAGGAGCGACAAAATCAAAGATTGCGCTGAGCATATTTTTCCTCATTCGATAAATACTATCAATGTTCCAACCTAAAAGGAGGGAAGAACATGGGTAGAGATGACCACCGTAAGAATAAAGGAAAACAAAAGCGTAAACTGCCTCAGACTCCAAAGAATCAAAAGAACATTGATGTAGAGTTCTCTCAAGAGCTTGCTGATCGTGACGACAAAATCGCTCAAGAAAGAGCAGAAGCCGCAGATCGTCGCGCACACAAACGACAATAAAGGTTAGAATTGGTAAATATTACTACACCAGGTCATCCAAATATTGGATGACCTGGTCTCCCATAAAATAAACAGTTATTCATTCTGTACAGTTTGAATTGTTTGAACTTGTAATACTTTATGGTATAATTCCGAATGGTGTTTACAAAACGAATCACATAATAAGCAAGGAATACTTAATTGGAGGTTTAAAGTTATGAAACAATGGCGTATATGGTTGCCGACCATGCTGCTTGGTCTTCTTTTGACATTAGCTGCTTGCGGTGGAGAGTCTGGAGAAGATACAAACGGTAGTGAAGGTGACAATGCAGAAAGTTCCGATGAAAAAGGAACCATTAGTATAGGAATGAACAACTGGGCCGAGAACGTTGCAGTATCCAACATGTGGAAGCTTATTCTGGAAGAGAAAGGTTATACAGTGGAACTGGAACAGGTGGAGAAAGGTTTCCTTTACGAAGCTCTATCCAGTGGAGATTTGGATATCGGAATGGAGATCTGGCTTCCAAATACAGACAAAGCCTTTTATGAAAAGTATGAGGAAGATATCGACTGGCGGGAAACGTGGTATGAAGGAACGAAGTTAGGACTTGCTGTACCAAGCTATATGGAAGACGTTAATTCCATTGAGGACTTGAAAGGGTCAGACGCATTCCCTGACAAACAGATCGTAGGAATTGATGCCGGAGCAAGTATTATGTCATTGACTGATGATGTGATCAGCGAGTATGACCTGGATTATACGCTTGCAGCATCTTCAGAACCAACGATGATTACAGAATTGAAAAATTCAATGGAAAGTGAAGAACCGATCGTTGCAACCCTTTGGAAGCCTCACTGGGTATTCTCAGAGATGGATTTGAAATTCCTTGAAGATCCGAAGAACGTTTATGGCGATTCCGAGAACATTTCCTATGCAGCGCGCAAAGGTTTGGAAGAGGATCAGTCAGAAGTCGTTAAATGGTTTGACACGTTCATGTTGAACGATGATCAACTTGGAAGTTTAATGGCCAGTATTAATGAAGCTGGTGACGCTGAAGAAGGTGCGCAGAAATGGATTGATGAGCACCAGGACCTTATTGACGAATGGACGAAAGAATAACACACAAGAACCCGCTCTGATTCAGAGCGGGTTCTTTGTATGTTTGCATAATCGAAGGGCCCCAATACGAAGTGAAAACTTTGAATCTTCGTCTGAATTGAAAGAATTATCCAATAACATCTGATATAATGGGGCCTGAATATTCAAGGATAAAGGAGTTCATACATAGTGAGTATAGAGAAAATAAGAAACGCCCAAAAAACAATCAGCCAAGTAATCCTTGGTAAAGATGATGTAGTAGAGCTGTTATTCATATCCCTCATTGCAGATGGTCACACATTATTAGAAAGTGTACCGGGATCGGGCAAAACGAAATTGGCTAAAAGCATCGCGAAGGTGATGGATGGGAAATTCTCTAGAATTCAATTTACACCGGATGTACTTCCCAGTGATGTGACAGGGATTCAAATCTACAATCCTAAAACGCACGAGTTCGAACTTCGAGAAGGGCCGGTCATGACAAACATCCTGCTGGCGGATGAAATCAACCGGGCGACCCCAAAGACACAGTCCAGTCTGCTTGAAGTTATGGAAGAAAAGCAAACCACGGTAGATGGAGAAACGATGAAGATTCAACCGCCGCTCTTCGTCCTGGCAACACAGAATCCAGTAGAAGGGAATCATGGAACCTTCCCTCTTCCGGAAGCACAGTTGGATCGGTTTCTTTTTAAGATCGACATGGGCTATCCGAGCGAAACAGAAGAAAGAAACATTTTAAAGACCTATCAAAAAGGTGAACCCATGGATGCTTTAACCCAGCAAATCTCTATCGAGGATATTTTGAGTCTCCGCGAACAGGCGAAAAAGATCGAAGTTGAGGACGATGTGATGAATTATATACTGGACCTTGTACGTGTTACTCGTGAACATGATGATATTGACTTAGGGGTGAGTACGAGAGGGGCGCTTGCTTTCATGAATGCCTGTCAGACAAGAGCTCTGCTCTCAGATTATTCGTATGTACGTCCTGAAGATGTGAAGTTTCTGGCTCCTTATGTGTTGGAGCACCGCATCGTTCTTTCCATGGAAGGTTCGATAAGGAAAACGAAAATCCAGGTGATTCAGGAAGTGATCCAGTCTGTCCCGGTCCCTGTAGAAGCAGGTCCTGTGCAGTGAAGGATTGGAAAAAGCAGCCCGGAATGGGCCGGGGGTTCTATGATGGCGTATTTGCTGCTGTTGTCTTTACTGGTTTCATCGGTTTTGTCATCAACCAGCCTCTACTCTACGTCCCTACTGTGCTCCTCGTTATTTTTTTAATAGGAAGTATAGCTTTTGACCGTTTTGGAGGGTCAAACTTCGAAGTGATCAATAAGCGGGGGTCTGTCCGACTTTTTCCTGGAGATGAAGTAGACTGGGAAATTCAAGTGAACAATTATTCACGTGTCCCCGTGCTTAATGGAACCATCTCCTTTTATATTGGAAAATCAGTAAGCAGTCGTAAAGAGATTATGCAGGAAATGACGCAATGGAACGCGTACAAGGTTCCATTTTCTTTAATTAGTCGAGGGGCATCTGTGGTCAACATTCCGATAAAAGGAGTAAAACGCGGAGTCACAAAGGCGAATCATCTATCATTCAGGTTTCCTCACTTGATGAACTTCACACCTGTAAGGATGTGGTATCAAAAGCCTTTTCAAACAGAATTTATCGTTTATCCATCTCCGGCTCCGGTCCATGGGGTGAAGGAATTCATTCCGTTTACAGTGGGGGAACAACGAGCGAGTCTCTCTCCATATGAAGATTTTCTAACGCCGGTTGGAACGAGGGACTATGAACAAGGGGATGCTTTTCATAAAATTCATTGGAAAGCCAGTGCTAAATCCCAAACGCTGAAAACGAAGGTACTGGAGCGTCAGGCGGATGCGAGTTGGACGATTATTGTCAATGTAGTGGAACAAACGCGGCTCGGGAATGAGCATATTTCTTTGCAACTGGAACCTTTACTCTCTGCGGCCTGTTATTTATGCTATACTGCGGCGGATTTTGGTTATCCTTATGAGTTGTTCATCAATACGAGGAAGCCCCAGAAGAACCCTTACTTTTATCAGGAAAAAGGAGAAGGCCGGGAACACTTGAAAAAGTCGTTGGAAATGATGGCGAGGATTGACAAAGAAATGCGTTTTCTCCCTGTCCATGAACTGTTTCACTGGTTGGGAACTGATGGTGTAGATAGTAAGGTTGTTCTGATTGTCGGAGAAGTCCCGGAAAATACAAAAGCCCAAATACAGAAATGGGAGGCAAAAGGAATTCGCGTCCTCCAGGTGGAGCTTGATGAAACCTCTTCCTTTTTACGTCCAGCCTTGGATAAAGGAGTGGTCACTTATGGTAGAAGGTAAAAAGGATATCGTATTCTTTTATCAGGTACTAAGCGAAGTACTGGTTTTTTACATTCTTTTCTTTCCTGTATGGGAATGGACGCCACTCTCTCTTTCTTTTGGTCAATTCTGTACATATGTGGCTTTTAGCATTGCTTCATTCTTATTTACTGGGAAATGGACATCCAGCTTTCTACCCTTTCTTTTAAGTATAGGTGTCGTAATGTTGACAGCTTATTTCATAGAAGGGGATTTGCTTATAAGTTTCATGGTAGGGTCCTTCTTAATTTGGAGATACCATGCGCATGATAAGGACGGGGATATGAATCATGAAATTCCGTTACTATTGACCGCGTCTATCATGACTTTTCTCTTCTTGTTTTTCTTTCCTGCATGGGAACTTGTTGCCGCTCTCTGTTCTTTGTACGTGGTAACTTGGGGAGGATATGCAGTTTCCCATTACTACAAAGTGGAAAAAAGGAAGCGGAAAGGGGCTTGGGGAAGCCTTCTCGTCATGTTTCTATCTCTGATTACAGGAACCTACGTCCTTCTATTTCTTCTTCCCTATATGCGTGCAACTGTTGGGTTTCTTTGGAGTGGGATCTCGTATGGTGGTCTTGTCGTAGTTCATGGGCTCTTGTCCCTTCTTGCAATGATCGGCCTTGATGTTTCAAAGATTGAGCAGATAGAGGAAGATGCACTTCATGAGTTCCAAACCTCGACTGAAGAAAGAGAAGAAGAGTTGAAGCAGATGAATGAAAGTAATCAAGAAACGGCTCAAGCCGTAGCGGAGGCAGTGGAAACAGGCGTAGTCGTTCTGATTGTATGCGCGGTTCTGTTGGCTCTCTTCATTTTCTTTATTGTAAGGAAGCGGGGAGAAGATTCTAGTGCTCAACCTGTGGATGCCGTTACCTATAAGTATTTTACGTATGACGAAAAAAAGAGGAATCGATCAATCTTCCCTGTTCGTTTTCATCGTTCAAGTGCAAATGGATGGGCGCGAAAGCAATTTCGTTCATTTGAAAAATTCGCAGCGAAAAAAGGCTGTGGCAGGGATTGGCATGAATCTATAGAAGATTGGTTCAAGAGAGTTGGTCTGGATATTGAATCGACCGTCCTTTACCAAAATGTCCGCTATGGAAAGCAAACACTGTCATCAGAAGAAAAAAAACAGCTGGATCGGGAATTGAAAGAATTGAAGAATCAAATCGAGAACAAATGCGTGGACTCGTAAAAGAAATAAGTTTAAGTCCTTCTTTTTCAGGAAACATATAGTGTAGATTCGATTTACAATTCTTGAAAGGAGTCGCTGTTTTATGGACTTAAATAAAGAAATAAAGAAACTAGAACAAGTACACTTAGAAAAACCACAAAAAGTATTGACGATGTATTTAAACACCGACCCTTCCGACCCAGAGCAACAAGGAGGAGAATGGAAAATCCATTTAAAGAACGGTTTGAATAACTTCGAATCCTATTTAAAGGAAGATGGTGATTCCGACGAAAAACGGAATTACTGGGCGGTCAAAGAAAAAGTGGAGCAATTCATAGAAGAGAATGAACAAAACTTTGCTAAAAGCGTGGTCTTATTTGCAAGCGGTGATGAGACTGTCTGGTTCGCGGAACGCTTTCAGATGCCTGTGAAGACGGAATTTTATTGGGAAGAAAGCCCTGTTCTGGATCAGTTGAAGGAAATGCAGAAGAACTTTCCTAAAACAGGAATCGTTTTAACACAAAAGAACCAGATAAAATTGATTGATGCAGAGCTTGGTTCTCTGAAAGATACACAATTGTTCGAACTTGACCTGGATACAGAAGACTGGAGGCAGCATCAAGGTCCACACCGAGCTCAGCCTTCCATGGGATCTGGTGGAGCGAAAACATCCAAAAAGGATCAATTTCAGGAGCGCTTTGATGCCAATCGTTATCGCTGGTACAAGAGTGTAGCTCCGAAAATTGATAAACTGGCCAAGGATTATGGATGGGAGCGCTTCTATCTCGTTGGAGATAAGGAAGAGCTTAAGGATCTGCAGGATAACATGAATAAGGAAGCGAAAGATATGGTCAACAAAAACCTATTGGATCATGAAGAGATGCATGTCATCGATGAAGTCGTCCAATAATGGTGTGGAAAAGTACCGGTTATGCGCCGGTACTTTTTTTATGGGCATGTAGTGTGGGGAGAGGGTTTTGTGAAGTGCTGGTTCATTATTTATCCATAGAAAATAGCCTGCTTATGGAACGGGAAATGGTGAACCTTTACATTATACATAAAAGAAATAGGTATGATAAAATAGTATTTAGTGAAAATAATTCAGAATGGGGAATTATATATGTTCGTCGTGGATTCTATGGTGAAGGTACCTGAACATAAAGCGGATGACTTAATTAATATATACAAAAAGAGATCGAGGCTTGTAGATGAAGCAGAGGGATTCTTATCTTTTCAATTGCTTCAGAATGATCGAAAGCCTGGAGAGTTAACGGTTCATATGGAGTGGGAATCGAAAGAAGCTTATTTAAAGTGGGCGCGCAGTGAACAGTTCAAGAAGATCCATGAGTTAGAGAAGCACTATCCCGATCAAGAGCTTCAAGGCATCGTTCCTAAGGTGACGAAATATGAGGTGGTTGCAACGTGAATAAATCTGAGCAGTCACGCGTGGTTCAGCAGGTAGCTGATGAAATCTATGAGGCTTACCCCTATTTATGGGAGAAATTTGGACAAAACGGCCGGGATCGTACGGAAGAAGATAATTTCCATCATTTGGATCACTTAGAAGCGGCCTATGAAATGAATAGCGTCGATTTTTTTATGGATTATACCAAATGGTTGAACACTGTCCTTACTTCAAGGGAGGTCCCCACTACATTAATCATTGATAATTATGAACGTCTTGTTCGTTTATTAACAGGAATGAATGTAGTGGATGAAGACGAAAAAGAGTGTTATATCAATTACCTGGAGACGGCGTTACAACACTTGCATACACTTTCAAAGAGGTGAATACTTTGGACGTGCAACATGAAAAATTGGCCCGCTTGTTTCTTGAAGGAGATGAACAAGGGGCTGTAGACTATACAAAAGCTTTGTTAGAAAAATATCCAAGGGCTTATTTATATAAAGACATTATTACTCCTGCTATGTATTATGTTGGAGAACTCTGGGAGCGAAATGAGATTTCAGTAGCAGATGAACATCTAGCTACAGCCATTTGTGATTTCGTATTATCCAAACTAGAAGCAGAAATAGTTCTTTCCAGCAGTAAGCAGCAGAAAAGGTTCAAAGCCGTATTGTTTGGTGTGGAAGAAGAGCAGCATTATATTGGTTTGAAAATGGTAGCAGACACTTTCAAAGTATATGGATGGAGAGTGAGGTACCTGGGCCCGGACCTTCCGATGGCTCATTCTTTCACGCAAATTGAGAAATACCGACCGGATGTCATTGGAGTGTCTGCTGCTTTGCCTTATCGGTTGAAATCAATAAAGACAATGGTTGAGAAATTTTCAGCGCTGGAGTGGAAACCTTTAATCATGATTGGCGGAAGATTGGCGATGAATTACGATTTAGAAGAATTTGAGTCCGATCAGGTCATGATCGTCAAGGATCTGGATCATCTGAAACGGTGGTTCAATGAAGGAAGGGAAGAAACGATTAATGAAACGAGTTGAACGCAGCTTCCCTCTCCCGCATTTTATCATGAATAAAAATTATCGGATTGAATCCCTGTCTGATGAGGCGGCATCAACGTTTGGTGAGGTTGAAAGCCTGTTGAATATTATCGATGAGGGAAGTCTTTCTAAAGTGAAACATTGGGTGAATCCAGAGGTGCACAAACTGTCGATAGAAATTGCGGTCAAACCTTCCGTAGATGAAGGCGTACCTGTGACATGTGATATGCATGTAAGCTGGAAAAATGATTTATATGCAGAAGTACTAATTATCTCTAAAGATGATCAGTTACTGAAAGTGAACAGAACGATGGATCAATTGCGATCAAGATTGAATGATACCAACTTTCAGCTTTTGGAGGAGAAAGAAAAGCTTGAAGAGGCCATTCATCACGGGAACCGTTTATCCGCTCCTTTTATACGTTTAACAGAGGAAACAGCGTTGATTCCACTTTTCGGGCTTATCACTGCTGAAAAGATGCACGCCGTTGAAGAACCATTGCTACAATCCGTGCAGGAAAGTGATGTCGATCAAGTGCTTTTCGACTTTACCGCTGTAGGTGAGATGGATGAAGACGGAGCCCACTTATTAAAAAACCTGATGACCTCCCTTTTCTATATGGGATCACAAGTCATGATCATTGGCATTCGTCCAGAACAAGTCAAACGTGTACAATCTCTTGGCTTTCCCTCCCAAATCACTTTTATGAACTCTTTACATCAAGCTTTAAAAAAATATGAAATCACCTAAAAACAACCCCCCGTCTCCAATATGGAAGCGGGGGGTTGTTTTTAGGCGGTCCTAATCAAATTGTAGGTTAAATCTTTCCTAATTTGTGGAATGGTAATAAAAAGGACAATATCAAATGAGAAAGGGTGAATGATCATGGAAATGACATTAGAGGTAAATGGAATGACAGGCAAACAGTGTGAACAATCAGTCAAAGGTGTCCTGCAAAAATTGGAAGGTGTTCATGGAGTTGAAGCAGACGCAGACAGTGGAAAAGTGAACATCACTTTCGATGAAGCTTATGTGACAAAGGGAATGATGAAAGAGGCAGTATCTGCCCAAGGTTTTGAACCTGTAGGATAAAGGAAAGGAGCCCGAATGCCGGGCTCCTTTTTCTCTACTCATAGGATTACTGAACGGTATAGGGGAGCTGAGTCTTATAACCGGTGAACTGTTGATACGTCTGGTCAACTTTTTGACTCTCCGCAACTTCAAGCGCATACCAGCCATTCTTAAACATGAGGTTGTATAAGTTGCGCTGACAGTCTTGGGTTTCTTTGAAAATCGTAGCCAGGTCTTGGTAAAGGTTTTGGTTGCTTGCTTCATTTAAAGCTACATTATAAGAAGACGTCATATACTTTTCTGTCGTCAATTGGTCATTAATGAAGTCTCTTTCATTCATTTGCGGTGTTTTTGGGACATTTGTTTCAGGATTTTGGATTTTTTGTGTTTGGGTCATTATTATCCTCCTAATTCATTTTTTGAGAGGGAGTATTCAAATGATTGAGCAGGCGATCATAATGTCGCTGATGCATTTGACCAGCCTCTTCCAAAGCGGCTTGAATTTCAGGCGTCTGACAATTTTGCGCGAAAAAGTGCGCTTTTTTACATGCATTTAAATTCCAGGACAGCATATCAGCCAGATAGAGTTGGTCCTTGGTGCTTACAATGTCCGGGGGTTGAGGCATAGACTGGGATTGCTGCATAGCTGATTGATTTTGTTGTTGCATGAGGCAACCTCCTTTTTCTTTTCTTATTATGACCGTCTTCTTTATTTCTATAATAAAAATTGTATACCTACGAAACATATAGGATTTCGTCGAACAAACCATTATTTTTCCCTATTTTATTAAAAAAATGATAAAATTGTAGTATGTTAACGATTACAAGACAGAAAAGTCTGACCCGATATGGGGATGGATTTAGGGGGTTGAATAAAGGATGGAACGTTTACTTAGAAACTTCTTTCTTTTTTTATCAAAAAACCGCTTCTTTACGAAATTAGCTAAAAGATACGGACTTCGCTTCGGAGCTGGAAAGTTTGTAGCTGGTGAAACCGTACCGGATGCTGTTAAAACGATACAAGAACTCAATAATAAAGGGATGTCTGTAACGATTGACCATCTCGGGGAATTCATCGATAGCGAGTCGGAAGCTAGAGAAGCTGCAGAGGGGTGTATAAAAGCGATCGAAGCGATCGCTTATTATAAACTGGATTCACAACTCTCATTAAAGTTAACGTCTATGGGATTGGATATATCAGAAGATCTTGTCATGGAGAACATGAGGAGAATCCTCGATGTCGCCGAGGAAAAAGATGTATTTGTAACGATTGACATGGAAGATTATGAACGGTGTGAAAAAACGCTGGAGATCTTTAAGCAACTCAAAGAGGATTATGACCATATCGGGACGGTCCTGCAATCATACTTGTACCGGACGGTAGAGGATATCAAGGATCTTGATACGTACAATCCAAACCTCCGCCTTGTTAAAGGAGCCTATAAAGAGTCCCCTAAAGTGGCGTTCCCGGAAAAGAAAGACGTCGATGAAAACTTAAAGAAAATCATTCGTATTCATTTAATGAATGGGAATTATACAGCTGTGGCCAGTCATGACGATAAGATGATCGAGTACACGAAATCCCTTGTGAAAGAAAAAAATATTCCCAAGGACCTTTTTGAATTCCAAATGCTCTATGGTATTCGGGTGGAGAGGCAGGAAGAATTGGTGAAAGAAGGGTATAAAATGCGAGTTTATGTCCCTTACGGCAATGACTGGTATGGGTATTTTATGAGAAGGCTGGCTGAAAGGCCGGCGAACGTAGCTTTTGTATTAAAAGGTGTATTTGGAAAATGATAAAATGCCCGTTTAGTGCGGGCATTTTATCTGTTTTTGCATATACTGCGTACAGAAGAAAAAAACGCAGGAAGATTTCACAGAAAATGGAGAAAAGGATTGCGAAATGTCTGAAAATATTTTATATTATACATAGATACGATTCAGCCGTACTTATTTTTTTGGTTTCAAAATGAATGAGTATTCATTCAAACGAGATAGGGGGAACTATAATGAATCATAAAATCAAGCGGGCAGCCGTTCTTGGATCTGGTGTTATGGGGGCAGGCATCGCCGCTCATTTAACGAATGTCGGAATTCCAACATTGATGTTGGATATCGTTCCGCGTGAACTTACTGAAGAAGAAAAGGGAAAAGGATTGACGCTGGAAATCCGGTCGTTAGAAACCGCATCGCATCTAAAAATAAAAAAGCCTTGCTCAAGCAGAAGCCGTCTCCGCTCACTAGTAAGAAGAACCTAGAATTGATTGAAGTCGGTAATTTTACAGATGATATGGAACGCTTGTCTGAAGTGGATTGGATCATTGAAGTAGTAGTAGAAAATCTTGAAGTGAAGAAGAAAGTATTAGCAGATGTCGACCGTCATCGAAAAACAGGGGCGTTCGTCAGTTCCAATACTTCTGGGATTTCAATTGAAGATATGTCAGAGGATTGCAGTGAGGATTTCAAAGCCCACTTCTTAGGAACACACTTTTTCAATCCTCCCCGTTACCTGAAATTGTTGGAGGTTATTCCTACCAAACATACAAGCCCGGACGTTCTTCAGTTCATGAAAGAGTTCGGAGAAAACGTTCTTGGAAAAGGAGTCGTTGAAGCCAAGGATACTCCTAACTTCATCGCCAACCGAATTGGTACGTATGGTCTTCTGATCACTGTTCAGCAGATGTTGGAAAAAGGCTACTCTATCGGGGAAGTCGATTCTGTCACAGGGCCTATGATTGGACGGCCGAAGAGTGCGACTTTCCGTACACTTGATGTGGTGGGGCTGGATACATTTATCCATGTTGCTAATAACGTTTACGATCAAGTAGAAGGGGACGAAAAGAGAGCATTTGAAGTGCCTTCATTCATGAAGGAGATGCTTCAAAAGGGCTGGCTCGGCTCTAAGAGCGGTCAGGGGTTTTTCCTTAAACAAAAAAGAGAAAGCGGTAGTGAAATCCTTCAGTTAAACCCTGAAACCATGGATTATGAAAAACGGGGAAGATTGAAAACGAAAGCCACAGAGATGGCTAAGCAAGAAAAAGGCCCACACCGTAAATTAAAGGCTCTTGTAAATGCGGAAGGAGACCGCGCAGGAGATTTAGTGTGGTCCATAGTGAAACCAGTCCTTCTATATTCGGCGGAATTGTATGGAGAAATCGCGGATGATGTTCCTTCCATTGATGAAGCCATGCGCTGGGGCTTCGGCTGGGAACTTGGACCATTTGAAATGTGGGACAGCATAGGGGTGAAGGCTTCCGTTGAACGTATGAAGAATGAAGGAGAAAACGTCCCTGATTGGATCCTTAAGATGCTGGCACAAGGAAGCGAAACTTTTTATAAACATGAAAATGGGAGCGTTTTCTTCCATCATAATGGAAGTTATGAGAAACAGTCATTTAATGAGAAAGTTATAAATATTAAGCGCTTGAAGGAAGAGCGGGAAGTCATCAAAAAGAACGCCGGGGCAAGCCTGATTGATCTTGGTGACGGCGTGGCCGGTTTAGAGTTCCACTCGAGGAGTAATGCCATCGGATTGGATATCATTCAAATGATCAACTATGCCATTGATCATGTAGATGAAAACTTCGAGGGACTCGTCATTGGTAACCAGTCTAAAAACTTCTGTGTAGGTGCAAACCTCGGAATGATTCTTATGGAAGCGCAGGACTTCAACTTCTTTGAAATTGAAATGGTCGTCAAAAGCTTTCAAGACAGCATGATGAAATTGAAGTATTCAGATAAGCCTGTCGTGGCCGCACCTTTTGGTATGACCTTGGGGGGGGGAGCAGAGGTGTGTCTGCCTGCTCATGCAATTCAAGCCTCCCAGGAAACGTACATGGGTCTCGTAGAAGCAGGGGTCGGATTGATTCCTGGCGGAGGCGGTAACAAAGAACTCTACATGAAACATTTGAGAAATATACCAGAGGGTGTCGATTTCGATCTTCAGAAGGTGGCGAATAGCGTTTTTGAAAAGATTGCCATGGCGAAAGTCTCAACTTCTGGAGATGAAGCGAAGGAAAACGGATTTTTGGATCAGCAGGATGCGATCAGTGCGAACGGAGATCATCTTCTTCACGACGCTAAACAGAAAGTTCTCGGTCTTGCTGGCTCTGGTTTTACGGCACCTAAACGTACCAAAGTTCCTGTAGTGGGTGAACAGGGGTATGCCACCATGCTTCTTGGTGCAAAATCTCTTGCTTTAAGTGGTTACGCCAGTGAACATGATCTTAAAATAGCCGAAAAACTTGCTTTTGTCTTGTCAGGAGGAAAGTTGAAAGAAGGCACACTTGTGGATGAACAATATCTATTAGACCTTGAGCGTGAAGCTTTCCTTAGTCTCGTAGGAGAGCCGAAATCTCAAGCGCGAATGCAGCACATGCTGATGAAAGGGAAGCCGCTACGCAATTAATCATATATTTAAAAGGGGGAAGAGTCGTGAGAGAAGCAGTAATCGTATCAGGAGCTCGAACACCAGTAGGACGCGCGAAAAAAGGGGCGCTTGCCCATACACGCCCTGATGATTTAGCAGCGTTGACCATTAAGGAAACTCTGAAAAGGGCTGGAAATTATGAGGGGAATATTGATGATGTCATTATCGGATGTGCAATGCCAGAAGCTGAGCAGGGCATGAACATGGCGAGGAACATTGCGGGGCTTGCTGGTCTGCACCATAAAGTACCGGCCATTACAATCAACCGATATTGTTCTTCAGGGCTGCAAAGCATCGCTTATGCTGCTGAAAAAATTATGCTTGGACATAGTGATACAGCCATTGCGGGAGGGGCAGAATCTATGAGTCTCATCCCAATGGGAGGCCATGTTATTAAACCTAATATTCAGCTGGTTGAAAATGCACCGGAATATTACATGTCGATGGGGCACACGGCTGAAGAAGTAGCTAAACGTTTTGAGATTTCAAGAGCAGAGCAGGATGCATTTGCCGTCCAAAGTCACGAACGTGCTGCGAAAGCGATCAAGGAAGGGAAATTTGAAGATGAAATCGTACCAGTGGAAGTGACGAACCGTGAACTTGGTACGGATAACAAGGTTAAAGAATCGACAAAGGTCTTTTCCATGGATGAAGGAGTACGCCCGGATACGACGACAGACGTTCTTGGAAAGCTGAGGCCGGCGTTCTCCACGAAAGGTTCAGTAACTGCTGGCAACTCTTCACAAATGAGTGATGGAGCAGCAGCGGTAATGGTCATGGACCGTGAAAAAGCGGAGAGTCAGGGTCTTAAACCTCTCGTTAAGTTCCGTTCTTTCGCTGTTGCAGGTGTAGAGCCGGAAATAATGGGGGTCGGTCCAATTGAAGCTGTACCAAAAGCATTGAAGATGGCTGGACTTTCTCTATCGGATATAGGCCTGTTTGAACTGAATGAAGCCTTCGCTTCACAATCTTTACGAGTCATCCGTGAACTCGGGCTTGATGAAGACCGGGTGAACGTTAACGGTGGCGCCATTGCTCTAGGACATCCATTAGGATGTACGGGTACAAAGCTGACGTTAAGTTTGATTCATGAAATGAAACGCAGAAATGAGCAGTTTGGTGTTGTGACGATGTGTATTGGTGGAGGAATGGGCGCTGCTGGCGTTTTTGAATTAATTTAATCCGGGGAGGAACAAATGATGAGCGATTTGAAAGAGATGATCAAAGGCGGAGGATTTATTGTTGAAGACTTGGCTGCACAGGATGTAATTACACCAGAGGATTTCACGGATGAACATTTAATGATTGCAAAAACTGCGGAAGATTTTGTCCTGGGCGAAGTTGTTCCTAAAATAGATAATCTTGAAAACCATGAATTCGAACATTCAGTAGCATTGTTAAAACAAGCGGGAGAACTGGGATTGCTAGGAGCAGATGTACCTGAAGAGTACGGCGGCCTTCAGTTGGATAAGATCAGTTCTTCCTTAATTACTGAAAAGTTTTCCCGTGCAGGTGGATTTTCTGTTACGCATGGCGCACACGTAGGAATCGGCTCGCTTCCTATAGTGTTCTTCGGTAATGAAGACCAAAAAAAGAAATATCTTCCACTACTATCAACAGGAGAAAAAATCGCGGCTTATGCTCTGACAGAGCCTGGATCAGGCTCTGACGCACTTGGAGCGAAGACAACAGCTAAATTAAATGATACTGGAACCCACTATATATTGAATGGGGAGAAACAGTGGATAACAAACTCAGCATTTGCTGATGTGTTTGTCGTCTATGCGAAGGTGGATGGAGATAAATTTACCGCATTTATCATCGAGCGTGATTATCCTGGGGTATCTACTGGTCCTGAAGAGAAGAAAATGGGGATTAAGAGTTCATCCACACGTACTTTAATCCTTGAGGATGCAGAAGTACCTGTAGAGAATGTGCTGGGTGAAATCGGACGCGGTCATATCATAGCTTTTAATATTTTGAATGTTGGACGTTATAAATTGGCGATTGGCGGAGTGGGTGGATCCAAACGGGCAATCGAATTGTCTGTAAAGTATGCAAAAGACAGAAAACAATTTAAAACTCCAATCGCAAGTTTCCCGCTTATTCAAGAAAAAATTGGTTCTGTAGCCGCGAATACGTATGCAAATGAAAGTTCTGTTTACCGGACAGTAGGATTGTTTGAACAGAGCATGGGTAAATTATCGGATGAAGAACTAAAAGACGGTGCCGCAGTAGCAAAAGTCATTGCAGAATATGCGATTGAATGTTCGTTGAATAAGGTCTTCGGTACAGAACTTCTGGATTTTGCAGTAGATGAAGCGGTCCAAATTCACGGTGGTTATGGGTTCATGGCTGAATATGAAGTAGAAAGAATGTACCGCGATTCCAGGATTAACCGTATTTTTGAAGGCACGAATGAAATCAACCGTATGATTGTTCCAGGTACATTATTGAAGAAAGCCATGAAAGGGGAACTTCCTCTACTTCAAAAAGCGCAGGCGCTGCAGGAAGAAATTATGATGATGATGCCTGAAGAACCTGGAGTGGAAGTACTTGAGCAAGAAAAATATCTATTGAAAAATGCCAAGAAGATCGGTTTACTAGCCGCAGGTCTGGCTGCCCAAAAATACGGGGAAAAACTTGAAAATGAGCAGGAACTTCTTGTGAATATTGCTGATATAGTGGGTGAAATTTACAACATGGAATCTGCCGTTCTCCGAACTGAAAAAGCGATCAACAAAACAGGGGAAGAGAAAAACAAGCAGAAACTTCTTTATACGCAAGTGTATGTCCAGGAAGCTTTCAATCGGATTGAAGGTCATGCCAAAGAAACATTGATTGCCGCCGAATCCGGAGATTCTCTTCGAATGATGCTGGGCGCTCTTCGTAAGCTGACACGCCACACACCGACAAACGTGATTCCTAAAAAACGTGAAATTGCCAAAGCATTGATCGAAGCCGAAAAATACACGGTTTAAAAAGAAATTCCATGTGATACAGGGCCTGCACTTTCGAAGAAGCGAAGGTGCAGGCCTTTGTTTTGCAATATACAATAGAAGTACGGTTTGGGGATTGGAATAGATAATAAAACAATAGTAGAAAAAAATGAAAACATTCCCTCCGTTATGATAAAATATTAGACAACAAGATCGAAGGAGGGTTTGTAGATGTCTTTAACCTTCTACTGGTATCCGAATTGCGGTACATGTAAAAAAGCAAAGAAATGGTTGGATGATGAAGGGTTTGACTACGAATCTGTACATATCGTCAATGATCCCCCTTCAGAAGAGCAGTTGAAGAGTTTTATTGCATCCAGTGACCGGCCGGCAAAAAAATTCTTCAATACCAGCGGAAAAAAGTATAGAGAGTTGAACATGAAGGAAAAGCTAAAAGATGCTGAAGAAGACGAAATGATAGAATGGCTGGCATCTGATGGCATGCTGATCAAACGCCCAATTCTTACAGATGGTGAAAATACGACTGTAGGGTTCAAGCAGGAAGAGTATGAAAGAATTTGGTCTTGATGAGCATTTGATTGGGAATAGAAGCTTATAGCTTTTATGTTTATATTTGTAGTTGAACGATTACTATTTATTTTGGAGGTAATGAAAATGAGCGTACCTAAAGACTTGCGTTATTCTGAAGAACATGAATGGGTGAAAGAAGAAGGAGAAAAAGTAAGAGTCGGAATCACTGAATTTGCTCAGTCAGAACTTGGGGATATCGTCTTCGTAGAGCTTCCTGAAGTAGGGGATGAACTTGAAGCAGATGAACCATTTGGTAGTGTAGAATCTGTAAAAACGGTATCTGAACTTTATGCCCCGTTAAGTGGTAAAGTTGTAGAAGTGAACGAAGAACTTGAAGACAGTCCAGAGTATGTAAACGAATCTCCATATGATAAAGCCTGGATGGTAGTTGTAGAACCAAGTGAACCATCAAACATCAACGATTTGATGACTTCAGAAGAATATGAAGCCATGATTGATGAAGACTAAAGGTTAGTGCATTGGACAGGCAGGGATCATTGGATACCTTGTCTGACATGATCACGTTTGATCTTAATCATGTTCAGACCATGCCTGGATGGCATGGTCTGTTTCTATATAGTAGGTGATGAGGATGGATGGAGAGCGTATCGTCATTGTGGAAGGGATCACAGATAAAAAGAAATTGAATAAGGTTCTGGATGAAGAAATTGAAATCATCTGTACACACGGCACACTAGGGATTGAACGAATGGAAGAAATGATATTCGACCATAACCTGGATGAACGCACCGTCTATATTTTGGTGGATGAAGACGATTCAGGATATAAACTGAGAAAGCAGCTTACGGAAGAACTCCCCCATGCTGAGCATATTTATATCGATCGTGCTTTCAGGGAAGTGGCAGCCACACCTGAACCTGAATTGGCAAGAGCTCTACTTAGTAGACACTTTAACGTGAAATCAATTTATCTAATATAGGAGGATGGCTGTGGAGGAAATTCTCGCAACAGAGGTACAGACAACTTTTGAGTCCTCACATACAAGTCTAACGTTCATCCATAGCCCGTTTTGTGCCACTTGTCACTTAGCGCGTAAAATGCTCACTACGCTGGAAAGTGTTTTTCACAAGGAAGTCTTTACAGAAATGAATGCTTCCTTACACCCCGATTGGATGCAGCATTATCAGGTTGAAAGTGTTCCCTGCCTTTTAGTGACAAGAGATGGAGAAGTAGAAGAGAAAATCTATGCTTTTCACTCTGTTACTTTCATGTATGAAAAAGTAAAAAGGTATGTAGAATAGTGGTACAATTTCCCGGGAAATGACCGTTTTTGTTCAACGTTTGAGAAAAAGGGTTTGTAGAATGTATAAAAAAGAGACAGCATGGGTCCGTTGGACTTACGCTGTCTCTTTTATTCCAATGTTTATATTAGTTCTCCTAATTTACTTACAATGTCAAGAAAAGGGGCTTGATCACCAAAAGAAGCATGTATTTCCCCTTTTTGATTGATGATTACAGTGGTAGGAACGCCCACGCATTTATAGAGGTCATATACAGTTCGTCCGTTGTCTGATAAGGTAGGTTGTTTCAAAAACTTCTCTGTGTATTGGACGGCTTCTTCTGCATCACGTTCCCGACCGGTCACATTGATTGTTATCATTTTCACTTTCTCATGATCCATGGTTTTATAGAGTTGCTCTTTCTTAGGCAAATCTTTGCCGCAATCCGGGCACCAGGAAGCCCAGAACGTTAATACGATGACTTTCCCTAAGTCTTCTTTTAGACTATAATGAAACGCTTTATTAATAGAGGGCAATTCAAATAAAGGTGCTTGCTGATTCATATTCATTCTCCTTTGTACCGAAAGACCGTTTAGGATTGACGCATTTCTATTTTCCATGCTAACATATTGATTAATTTCATATCGACATCTTCACTTATCCAGAGTGGCGGAGGGACTGGCCCAACGATGCCCGGCAACCGGCAGAATAACTGCACGGTGCTAAATCCTGCAAAGTTTTTAACTTTGATAGATGAGAAGGTACTAATAAATCCCTTCTATCATAGATGGGATTTTTTTATTGAGAGTGTCTGTTAAAGTATGAGGGCTCCGGATAATCCCTCGTATTCCTCGGGCTCCTACACGAAGTTTAGTTGTTCGATGGTAAGGAAAGAAAATCGCCCTCTTTTGCAAGACAGGTCTTAAGATTCTACACTCTTACAAAAGAAGTCGTTTTGAGATATTGATGGAGCAAGACGCACCTTTTCCTGTAGCCTCTAAACCTATACAACCATCTCGAAATGGAATCTTTTTTGGGAATACCAACACTATTTACCACAGAGCCTGTTGGTTAAAAAAGGTGAAGGAAGATTCTTTATCACTTATTTTTTCTGAACACTCTGTATTCTGAGTTGACATAAAATTCGTACGGTGCTACAATCCATTTTGTACTGCTTAAACGAGTTAAAGCAATAATAATTTAATATACTAAAATCTCTTATCCAGAGTGGCGGAGGGACTGGCCCGACGATGCCCGGCAACCAGCAATAGTATTGCTCAGGTGCCAATTCCTGCAAAGTGATTCTTTGGCAGATGAGAGAACAGAAAATCAGGTAGATTAAAAGCGCCACTCTGTTCTCCACAGAGCGGCGCTTTTTTAGTTGGAGGGAAACAGCATGATTACAATCAAAGGATTATCGAAGATTTTCCAGACGAAAGATCAGGATGTCCGAGCGGTGGATGACCTGAGTCTTAATATAAAAAAAGGGGAAATATACGGGGTTATTGGATATAGTGGGGCTGGTAAAAGTACATTCATCCGCCTACTCAACCGACTGGAGGACCCGACAGCCGGAAGTATTAGTGTCGATGACCAGGAACTGACAGCCATGAACAAAAGCAAATTGAGGCTGGCGAGACAGGAGATCGGCATGATTTTTCAGCATTTTAACCTCTTATGGTCACGCACGGTCTATGACAATATTGCTTTTCCTCTAGAAATTGCGGGTTTTACAAAAGGTGAACGGCAAAAACGAGTCAACGAGCTGATTGAATTAGTTGGTTTAAAAGGCCGAGGAGGCTCTTACCCTTCTCAGTTAAGTGGCGGCCAAAAGCAAAGGGTAGGAATCGCCCGGGCACTTGCTAATAACCCTAAAGTGCTGCTTTGTGATGAAGCGACATCTGCATTGGACCCTGAAACGACCGACTCGATCCTCGACCTTCTGGTAGACATAAACGAGAAACTAGGTCTTACTATTGTATTAATCACTCATGAAATGCACGTGATTCGCAAAATTTGTCATCAGGTGGCAGTTATGGAACAAGGGAAAATTGTGGAGCAGGGAGAAGTGCTCGATGTTTTCCTGCATCCACAAAAATCCGTCACCAAGAAATTTGTGGATCAGGTGATGGGGGATCCTGAGAAAGAAACCTCTATGGAATTGATTAAGGATAATTATCAATCCGGACAGATTCTAAGGCTCCATTTTGTAGGGGAAAGTACCAACCAGGCCCTCATCAGTGATGTTTCCAGACAGTTCGCCCTGGATGTGAATATCCTTCACGGTAAGATCACCCAGACGCAGAAAGGCGCTTATGGAACCATGTTTGTCCAGTTTGAGGGTGACCAGCAAGAAGTGCAACGTGCAATTGAATATATTGAATCGACGTCCGTAGAAGTGGAGGTGAATCCACATGTTTAATCAATGGTTTCCTAATGTAAGGCTGGAAGACATGATTACAGCTACGAACGAAACGTTGTACATGACACTGATCTCTGTGGCTGGCACATTTGTATTGGGGCTGCTTTTAGGCCTCCTGCTTTATTTAACTGGCCCCGGTGGGTTGTGGGCTAATAAGACATTGAATTGGATTACTGCCTCCGTCGTTAACGTATTCAGGGCAATCCCATTTATTATCCTCATTTTGTTATTGTTCCCGTTTACAGATTTTCTGTTAGGAACGATTCGAGGGCCCCAGGCAGCCTTACCGGCTTTAATTATTGGAGGAGCTCCCTTTTACGCTCGCTTAGTGGAAATTGCTTTGAAAGAAGTGGATAAAGGAGTCGTGGAAGCAGCGAAATCCATGGGTGCCAAATATTCGACGATCATTTTTAAGGTTTTGCTCCCAGAGTCTATGCCCGCCCTTATATCAGGGATTACTGTTACAGCCATCGCTTTGATCGGTTACACGGCCGTTGCCGGTGCTATCGGTTCGGGTGGTCTTGGTGATTTTGCTTACTTTTATGGCTTCCAAAGAAGTAACTTTGATGTTGTGTTCATTTGTACAATTTTAATCATCTTAATCGTGTTTATATTTCAATTCATCGGAGATCTTATCTCTCGGAAATTGGATAAAAGATAATTTTAAAAAAGGGAGAGTATTAAGACATGAAAAAACTATGGACAAGTTTTGCAGCTGTATTGCTAATATTCGTACTCGCGGCCTGCGGATCATCAGATGAAGGAGAATCCACTTCAGGTTCTGATAGTGAAGATAGTGGATCTGATGAAATTAAGGTAGGTGCGACAAGTGTTCCACACGCGGAAGTATTAGAGAAGGCGAAACCTATGCTTGAAGAAAAAGGAATCGAATTGACGATTGAAGAGTACCAGGATTACATCTTGCCAAACCAGGATTTGGATGAAGGCCGCATTGATGCGAACTACTTCCAAACCATCCCTTACATGGAGATTCAGGAAGAGGAAAAAGGATATGACTTTGCAAATCTCGGAGGGATTCACATTGAACCGATCGGTGTGTATTCTCAAAAGTATGAAAGCCTGGAAGACGTTGAAGATGGCACAACGCTTGTAATGAGTCGTTCTGTATCCACACATGGACGTATCCTTTCTCTTCTTGAAAAAGAGGGATTGATCAAGTTGGATGAAAGTGTCGAAAAAGTTGATGCAACAGTGCAGGATATTGTAGAAAACCCAAAAAACATCGAGTTTGATACAGGTGTAGATGCGGCTAATCTTCCACAAGTCTATCAACGTGAAGAAAATGTCCTTGTAGCGATTAATACCAACTATGCCATCGAAGCTGGACTCTCTCCAAGTGAAGATTCCATCATTCTCGAGTCATCTGATTCCCCGTATGTGAATGTGGTTGCTGCCAACAGTGAAGATAAAGATAACGAAGCGTTGAATACACTCGTGGAAGTTCTTCGTTCTGAAGAAATTGTAAACTTTATTAAAGAAGAATATGATGGAGCCGTTGTTCCAGTGTCAGAGGGTGCGGAATAGCGGATAAAAAGAGTGACTGCGGTGATACTAACCGCAGTCACTTATTTTTTATTGGGAGGTCACCTTATGCAGGAGCAAAATATGACATGGACGCAAACGTACCTACATGATTATAAGGAAGGAATGGGTTCTTTCAGAGAACATATGCCGGAAGTTGCCCATAAATTTGATGCATTCACAGAAGAATGTTTTAAAGCGGGGGAGTTGTCAAAGAAAGATAAACAATTGATGGCTTTAGGAATAAGTATCGTTGCCCAGGACGAATACTGTATGATTTATCATACCAAAGGGTGTGTAGATCAAGGGGCTACTGAAAAGGAAATTCTTGAGGCTTGCGGTGTAGCAGCAGCATTCGGAGGAGGGGCTGCTCTTAGTCAGGCGGTAACTCTTGTGCAGGATGCATATATGGACTTGACTACAACTGTTAATTAATTGATTAATTAGAAAATTCGAGGAAATTTAATGTATAGTATAGTATCAAACGAGTTAAGCGCTTACATTGGTGTTCAGTATTTATTTTACGCAAATTTAAAGTTTCAGGGGGGTTTATAAGGGTATAGAAATTGTGTTACTTTAAATTGTGTAAATAATCTGAAAGGATTGATTCGTTATTAGTGACGATCTCAGTTTGAATTATACTGCTGATATGGAGAAGGCCATGCATCAGGCACATAACATGAGCTATGCGGAGTACAGCAGGAAGTTGGATACACGCTTGAAAGTGGAAGAAAAACGCCAACGTGAATTCGAAGAGAGTCAAAAGATGTTTGCCCAGGTTGATCGACAGCTTCATAGGTAATAGATACAATTTTCTAAAATCAGGTGTGTTTAGCCACCTGATTTTTTCATGTTATAATATTGATGAAAAGCGACGAATTTTGGTGTTGATCTATCATAATCCCTTCATTTTGCAGAGGGGGAAAAAGTTGATAACACACACTAAATGATATAAGATTGTAATGAGAATAAATTGAGAATAGTTCTTTGATTCCGATCAACTTGGACATTCAATAATAATAGATACTGGAGGTATTCATTTATGGCAGGATCAACTTTAGAAATCAAGGATCTTCACGTAGAAATCGAAGGTCAAGAAATCCTTAAAGGTGTTAATTTAACAATCAACGGTGGGGAATTCCACGCCGTTATGGGACCAAACGGAACTGGTAAATCTACACTAGCTTCCGCAATTATGGGTCACCCTAAATATGAAGTGACAAAAGGTGAAGTTTTGCTTGATGGCGAGAACGTTCTTGAAATGGAAGTGGACGAGCGCGCTCAAGCAGGTCTATTCCTTGCTATGCAATATCCTAGTGAAATCAGTGGTGTAACAAACTCTGATTTCCTACGTTCTTCTATTAATGCTCACCGTGAAGAAGGCGATGAAATCTCTCTTATGAAATTCATCAAAGAGATGGACGCTAAGATGGATACGCTTGATATGGATAAAAACATGGCACAGCGTTATCTTAACGAAGGTTTCTCTGGCGGTGAGAAAAAGCGCAACGAGATCCTACAATTAATGATGATTCAACCAGCGATTGCTATCTTGGACGAAATTGATTCAGGACTTGATATTGATGCATTGAAAGTCGTTGCAAAAGGAATCAACGAAATGCGTAACGATGCTTTCGGTTGCTTGATCATCACTCACTACCAGCGTCTATTGAACTACATCACTCCTGATAAAGTACACGTTATGATGCAGGGCCGTGTTGTTAAATCCGGCGGACCAGAACTTTCCCAGCGTCTTGAAGCGGAAGGTTATGACTGGATCAAACAGGAACTTGGCATCGAAGACGAAACCGTTAACGCGTAATTAAGATAGGAGGGTAATCATGACAGTAGAAGTCTCACTACCATATGACAAAGAGTATATCTCGCAATTCTCCCAAGGGCAGAACGAGCCTGAATGGATGAAGAACCTTCGTCTTAACGCCCTGGAGAAGTCGGAAACTTTAGAGCTTCCGAAACCGGACAAAACGAATATCTCCAAATGGAACTTTACAGAATTCAATCATCACGTATCAGGTGATATCATTGAATCTCTTGATGAACTTCCAGTTGAAATTAAAGACTTCTTAGATGAAGAAAAAGAACAACAGAATCTTGTAATCCAGCGTAACCATACGGTGGCTTATGGTACGATCGATCAAAAGCTGAAAGATCAGGGTGTCATTTTCACAGACATCGGCACAGCTCTTAAAGAGCATAGCGAACTTGTGGAGAAGTATTATATGAATGATGCTGTCCATGTAGATGAACATCGTTTGACAGCTGTTCATGCAGCCCTTATGAACGGTGGTATTTTCCTTTATATTCCGAAAGATGTACAAATTGAAGATCCTATCCAGGCCATCTTCTGGCAGGAAGATCCTAAAGCTTCTTTGATCAATCACATTTTAGTCGTAGCTGAAGAGAATAGTTCAGTAACGTATGTTGAGAACTATATTTCTAACAACAAGGAAGATAAAACATCTGCGAATATCGTTACAGAAGTAATTGCTAAAGATGGAGCAAAAGTCTCTTTCGGTGCGGTGGACAACTTCGAAGCAGGTACTACAGTGTACACGAACCGTCGCGGTGTTGCCTATCGCGATGCTGTCATCGAATGGGCTCTTGGCCAAATGAACGAAGGAAATACTGTTTCTGAGAACATCACTCATTTAATCGGTGACAATTCCCACTCCAACGCTAAAACGGTAGCGATCGGACGTGGCACACAGAAACAGAACTTTACAGCAAACATTACTCATTTCGGAAAAGGTTCTGATGGGTATATCCTCCAACACGGAGTAATGAAAGATAAAGCTTCAGCCATTTTCAACGGAATTGGCAAGATTGAGCATGGCGCGAGCAAGTCGAATGCTGAACAGGAATCACGTGTTCTTATGCTTAGCAGTGATGCACGCGGGGATGCCAATCCAATCCTTCTCATTGATGAAGATGACGTAACAGCAGGACACGCAGCTTCTGTGGGACGTGTGGATCCTATTCAATTGTATTATCTGATGAGCCGTGGGATATCCAAGTTTGAAGCGGAGCGACTTATCATTCACGGATTCCTTGCACCAGTAGTAAAACAATTGCCTGTAGAAGCGGTTAAACGTCAGCTTCAACAAGTAATTGAAAGGAAAGTATATTAATGGATGTAAAAGCGGTACGCGACGAGTTTCCTATTCTCCATCAGGAAGTTAATGGACATCCGCTCGTGTATTTGGATTCTTCAGCTACTTCTCAAAAGCCGATCAAGGTTATTGAAAAGCTGGGAGAATACTACCAGGGTTACAATTCCAATGTTCACCGGGGTGTTCATACTCTCGGAACGAGAGCTACTGATGAATATGAAGGAGCTCGTGAAAAGGTAAGGCGCTTTATTAATGCGTCAAGCACACAGGAAGTCATTTTCACCCGTGGTACAACGACAGCTATTAATACGGTAGCGTCAAGCTATGGTCGAGCCAACTTGAGTGAAGGGGACGAAGTTGTTATTACCCCTATGGAACACCATAGTAATATCATTCCATGGCAGCAGATTGTGAAGGAAACAGGAGCTACACTTAAGTATATCCCTCTTCAGGCGGATGGCACGATTTCGTTGGATGATGTAAGAGAAACGATCACTTCGAAAACTAAAATCGTAGCCGTTATGCATGTATCGAATGTTCTTGGCACAATCAACCCGGTGAAAGAGATTGCACAAATTGCTCACCAGCAGGGGGCTGTTATGCTTGTAGACGGTGCCCAGAGTGCCCCTCATATGAAGATTGACGTTCAAGATCTGGATGCAGATTTCTACGCGTTTTCTGGTCATAAGATGTGCGGGCCGACAGGAATCGGAGTGTTGTACGGGAAGAAAGCGATCCTTAAGAACATGGAACCTGCAGAATTCGGTGGAGAAATGATTGACTTTGTTAATCTATATGACTCTACTTGGAAAGAGCTCCCGTGGAAGTTCGAAGGGGGCACCCCGATTATTGCAGGTGCTGTAGGATTAGGGGCAGCGATTGATTTCTTAACAGATATCGGTTTGGATGATATCAAAGCTCATGAGGAGAAACTTGCCACCTATGCCATGCAGGAAATGCAGAAGGTGGATGGTATGAAGATCTACGGTCCTGAAGAACGTGCTGGGCTTGTCACATTCAACCTTGCTGATGTCCACCCTCACGACCTGGCGACAGTACTCGACGCTGAAGGGATTGCCGTCCGTGCCGGGCACCACTGCGCACAGCCGTTAATGCGTTGGCTGGAAGTGTCAGCGACCGCAAGAGCGAGCTTCTATCTGTATAATACGGAAGAAGATATCGATAAACTCGTTTCAGGATTAAAAACAACAAAGGAGTATTTTGGCGATGTCTTTTAATAACCTGGATACACTTTATCGTCAAGTCATCATGGATCACTATAAAAATCCGCGCAACCGTGGATCCATCGAAGGAGACCCCATGGTTGTAGATATGAATAACCCTACATGCGGCGACCGTATCCAGCTTCAACTGCAAGTGGACGATGGTATAGTGAAGGATGCGAAATTTGATGGGGAAGGCTGTTCCATCAGCTTGTCCTCAGCTTCTATGATGACGCAGGCAATTAAAGGAAGGCCAGTTGACGAAGCATTAAAAATGTCTGAACTTTTTTCTGATTTAATGCAGGGGAAAGATGTCGATGAAGGTGATATGGATCTCGGAGACATCGAAGCCCTGCAGGGAGTTTCCAAGTTTCCTGCGCGTATAAAATGTGCGACGCTTGCTTGGAAAGCAATGGAAAAAGGTGTAGATGGAGAGAAGGAAGACTAAGCTTTTCTATACCAAAAGGAGGTATATAACATGGCCAAAAAAGCGCCAGAAGTGGGAGAGTATCAATACGGTTTCCACGAAAAAGATGTTTCGATTTTCCGTACGCAAAAAGGTTTGACGAAAGAAGTCGTTGAACAAATCTCCAACTATAAAGAAGAACCGAAATGGATGCTTGATTTCCGTTTGAAGTCTTTGGAACAATTCTATAAAATGCCAATGCCTCAGTGGGGCGGCGATCTATCTGAACTTAATTTTGATGACATCACTTATTATGTGAAGCCGTCTGAGCGTTCTGAACGTTCATGGGATGAAGTTCCGGAAGAAATCAAAAACACGTTTGACCGTCTTGGGATTCCTGAAGCTGAGCAGAAATATCTATCTGGTGTTTCCGCACAGTATGAATCTGAGGTGGTCTATCACAATATGGAAAAAGACCTTGAAGAACTGGGTGTTATTTTCAAAGACACTGATTCAGCTCTTAAAGAGGATGAAGAGTTGTTCAGAGAATACTTCGGTAAAGTCATTCCGCCGTCTGATAACAAATTTGCAGCATTGAACTCTGCGGTTTGGTCCGGTGGTTCCTTTATCTATGTACCGAAAGATACAAAAGTAGAAACGCCACTTCAGGCGTATTTCCGTATCAACTCTGAGAACATGGGTCAATTCGAGCGTACGTTGATCATCGCTGACGAAGGGTCTTCAGTACACTATGTAGAGGGTTGTACAGCACCAACGTATTCTTCCAGTTCTCTTCACAGTGCCGTTGTAGAGATCTTTGTGAAAGATAACGCTTACTGCCGTTATACGACGATCCAGAACTGGGCGAACAACGTCTACAACCTTGTAACAAAACGTGCAGTTGCAGAATCAAACGCTACGATGGAATGGGTCGACGGAAACCTAGGTTCCAAGTTGACGATGAAGTATCCTGCTGTACTTCTTAAAGGTGAAGGAGCGCGAGGCATGACGCTTTCCATCGCTCTTGCTGGTAAAGGACAGCACCAGGATGCCGGCGCGAAAATGCACCACCTGGCACCGAATACATCGTCTACTATCGTTTCGAAATCCATCTCTAAACATGGTGGTAAAGTAACGTACCGTGGAATTGTACAATTCGGTCGTAAGGCTGAAGGTGCTCGTTCAAATGTTGAGTGTGATACGCTCATCATGGATAATGAGTCTACATCCGATACGATCCCTTACAACGAAATCATGAATGAGAACATCTCTCTTGAGCATGAAGCGAAAGTTTCCAAAGTATCTGAAGAGCAGTTGTTCTACTTGATGAGCCGTGGAATTTCTGAAGAAGAAGCTACAGAAATGATCGTCATGGGCTTCATTGAGCCGTTTACTAAAGAGCTTCCTATGGAATACGCTGTTGAAATGAACCGCCTGATCAAATTTGAAATGGAAGGTTCTATCGGTTAATAACGGGATTAAAGCCGTGCAGATATCATCTGCACGGCTTTTTCATTGTGGAAGACACTGTTTCGAGACTTTTATTGTGTGGATGGGGACTACGGGGAATAGCTCGCTTTCCGCGGGAGCGCGATGAGCCTCCTCAGGCTGACGCCTTGCGTGGTCTCACCTAGCACTCTTTTCCGCTTCGATATTCGGTTCCGGGGCCGAGCGGCTAGTGAGACTTCCCTCGCTTCTGTCCGATAAGTCAACATCATATCACTCCGTTCTCCGTGTCTCCTTTATCTCCACCAGCCCAGTCCATACGCCGTTGATCAAGGCGCCTCCACACTTAAATTAGGAGTCCCGCCATTCTCCTCCGTCCCTTTGCGATATCAGTGTCTCGAAATTGCTTACAGAATAAACAGCTATACCGTTTGATTGGAGAATAAGACTAAAACTCCCCCTGTCTAGGTATTTGAACTCAACAATCAGGATAGGGGAGACAATCAAGCTTAGTAAAAGGGTTCGTCTCTCATATACATCAAATGGGATGGTTGGAAAGCAGCGAAACTCCCGTGGGAGAAGGAGATAGGCGAGATCCCGCAGCACGCAGTCCGAGGAAGCTCGGCGCTCCCCCACAGGAAAGTGAGTAGCTTTTCAGCCCCCCTGATGCTCAACTGAGGCAACGACCCCGGAGTAATTCCAAACGGAGTATTCCACAATCGGGAGCTTATTTGATACTCCAATGGAAGCAAGATGTTTTATGAATACAAAACATGATACTATAATATTATCTATTAAGAGTTAAGGAAGGTTCGTTATGTTTTTGATTATGTTTGTGGTCGGATTGATTACGGCCCTTGTCGGCAGTGTGGCAGGACTTGGCGGGGGCGTTATATTGGTACCTGTCCTCCTGTTTTTAGGAGACCATTTTTCAGCTTTTGATTGGGTGAACCCGCAAACAATCGTAGGCATTTCTTTAGTCGTCATGATTTTCACAGGGATGTCCTCTGCAATCTCGTATATGAAACATAATCGTGTGGACACAGCGATTGGACGAGTTTTCCTTTATGGGAGTATCCCGGGAGGTATCCTTGGTTCATGGTTGAACCAGTTCTTTGAAACAGATGGTTTTTCCTTGTTTTTTGGTATTGTCATGATTGGAGTTTCCCTATTATTTTTTATTCCGAGAAGACAAACGGATCGTCCTTTGTTCCATAAAGGAATGGTAAGCGAGAAGACGATAAATGGAAAAGTTTACAAATACCGGATGCCTTTTTGGGTCGGTTTTGTGTTGTCCTTTTGTGTGGGGATGCTTTCAGGACTTTTAGGCATAGGCGGGGGCTCACTGATGGTTCCGGCTATGATTCTGCTGTTGAATATTCCCCCGCATATTGCCACAGCTACTTCTATGTTCATGATCTTTTTTGCGAGCATAACAAGTTCCGCCACCCATGTTTTTCTTGGACACGTGGATTGGAGTCATACGCTATGGTTTATACCAGGGGCATATGCAGGTGGTACTCTTGGAGCATGGGTCAATCGCCGACTTGATGAGAAAGTAGTGGAAAGATTCTTAAGGTTGCTGCTTATCCTTATCGGTTTGCGGTTAATTTGGCAAGGTTTAGGGTGAGGAGACTGATGATGAAGGAAAAACTGCACTTTTATTATACTAGCGATCTGCACAGTCACTTTGAAAATTGGCCCCAAATCGTAGGGTATTTTAATGAAAAGAAAAAAAAGCATGAGAAAAAAGGGGAAGAGTATTGGTTTTTTGATAATGGGGATCACGTGGATCGTTTCCATCCTATTGCTGAAGGGTTGATGGGAAAAGGCAATGTCGAGTTGATCAATGACGCAGGATACGATGTTGCTACTCTTGGTAATAATGAAGGAATTACGCTTGCAAGTGACGATCTTCACTCGTTATATAATGAGGCATCGTTCAGCGTTGTTTGTGCAAATCTGGATTGCGTGGTTTCGGACACCCCTGATTGGCTGAAACCTTACCACATCCTTGAGTCTAAACACGGGACTAAGGTCGGCGTCATCGGCTTGACAGCACCTTTCCAAGCGTTCTATCAGCAACTCGGCTGGGAAGTTAGGTCTCCCTCCGATGTATTGGATGAAATCATGAGTGAGTTAAGAGAACAGACGGATATCATTATTCTTTTGTCCCACCTGGGTATTAATGAAGACGAAGAAATTGCCAGGCGTTATCCTGGCGTAGATATCATTATTGGAGGTCATACCCATCACCTGTTTAAGAATGGGGAATATATTGAGGGAGCATTATTAACAGCTGCAGGGAAACATGGCACCCATCTTGGTGAAATTGCTGTGGAATGGAATATTGATACGCGTCACCTGGAGAAGAAAGAAGCTTATGCTATTCCTACCGAACATATGAAAAAAGATGATGACGTGACAAAGAAGGTCCAGGAGATTCGTTCCAAGGCCATTCATGAGCTGGGTAATCCTGTTGCTCACCTCGATGCACCTCTTCATATTGCATGGTTTCAGAATACACCATTAATGGATCGTCTAACTGAACAGTTGCGGAGATGGACCTCGGCAGATATAGCGATGTTAAATGCCGGGGTTCTCCTCGATCATCTGCCGGCGGGGGAAATCACTTATGAGGATATCCATCGCATCTGTCCACATCCGATGAATCCATGCCTCGTGGAGTTGAAAGGTGATGAGATTCTTGAGGTGATCCGGGCAGCCCATACCAAAGAACTTACAGAGATCAGGCTTAAAGGTTTCGGGTTCAGAGGTGAAGTGATTGGGAAAATGGTCTTTGCCGGTATTGATATTGAAATAGAGCAAGATGAAGAGGAAAAAGAGCATGTGAAGCGGGTTACTTTCGGTGGGGAGCCGATTGACCATGACCGTTTGTATCGCTTTGCTACCGCTGATACTTTCACTTTCGGCCGCTTCTTTCCTGAGATTGCATATGCAAAGTCCAAAAAGTATTTTATGCCTGAGCTTCTTAGGGACCTCTTGTCCGAGGCGCTTCAATCATAATTTCAGCTACCTCATCGGGTAGCTTTTTTTATAGTGGCAAGCTCCCTCTTGAAGATTGGTGGGGCCTCACTTGATATTAATAAGTTGGTGCTTAAACTCTCCTTTCTTTTCATATAGATAGATGAGGAGGGTTAACCTATGTCTAAGAAGAGTGCGACTACTGGATCCACCATTGGAAAAAGAATTGTACTTAGTCTGCTGTTTTTCGCCCTTTTCACAGCGTTGAGCCTTTGGTTTATCAACCGTGGGGTCACGCCTGCCCTTGTTGAAATCGCTGAAACAAAAGCACAGCAGCTTGCAAGAGACGCCATCAATGAAGCAGTCAGTAAAACGATTGCTGAAGATCTGCAATTCAATGATCTTGTTAATATGGAGAAAGATGACCAAGGGAATATTGTATATATGGGGTGGAATTCCGTAGTGGTGAACCGAGCCCTTAGGGATACGACGATCCGCGTGCAGAATTTTCTAAAGAGGATGGAACTTGGAGAGCTTCCGATGGAGGACACTTCATTAGAACCGAATATCGATCCGGACCGGACCCCGGATGAGTTGGGAGAACAGCCGGCCACACTCATTGAACTTCCAATAGGTGTAGCGACTAATAATAGTTTATTAGCCAACCTCGGCCCGAAAGTTCCCGTGCAGTTACGTGTGATCGGAGATGTTCAATCTGAAGTTGATATTAAGATGACCGAATATGGAATCAATGCTGCACTTTTTGAACTGACGATCCATTTTGAAGTGAATGTACGAATTGTTATCCCTTTCTCTACAGAAACGACAGTTGTCACAAACAATATTCCGATTGATCAGGCGACAATCCTTGGGAAGGTTCCTAATTTCTATGGCGGGATGGGTGGAGAGGGAGATCCATCATTCTCCTATCCAATGGAACCCTTGCAATAATTGTCTGGAATTGATAAAATGACTGAGAATTGAATATGCGTGACCTTATCAGATCGGTGAGGTAGAGGTGCAGACACCATCAGTAATCAATAGGAGCCCGACAAGCGACGATGATTGATGGAAGGGGATGTTTGCCGAAGTGTTTTATAGTTCGTCATGCTATAAGGCGCTGGTGTATATCTGAACAAGAGATACACTGTCATGCATGCTTTTGGGTGCATGGGGCGCTACTGATCGAAATGGAGGATAATCCAATTGCCACTTACAAAGGCGATGGTAGGTTATTTTCTATCATTGTCTTTTTTTATTCCTCATTTTTATCCGCAGTAGCCTTCCATTCCCGTTACATCAAGATTTACGGAGGGGAACCATCATGGAAGGAACCATCTATTCTTTAATTCCAGCAGTATTAATGTTAATCCTTGTTCTGCTGACAAGGAAAGTCATCCTATCTTTAGGGATCGGCATCATCGTAGGAGCATTCCTGCTCACACAAATGGATATTGGCGGAGGCCTGGCTTTAATCTGGTCGACTTTTGCCACAATCTTCGTAAGTGAAGGCGCATTGAATATGGGTAGTATTTACTTGTTATCATTTCTATTCTTATTAGGAATCACTACCGCCTTCATGACCGCATCGGGAGGCAGTCGTGCCTTCGGAAAATGGGCTGTGGAGCGTATTCGGACGAGAAAGGGAGCGACACTCGTTCCGGCACTTCTCGGAATCGTCATTTTTATTGATGATTACTTCAATGCTCTGGCAGTAGGACAAGTCGCACGCCCTGTTACAGATCGATACAAAGTATCGAGGGCGAAGTTGGCGTATTATATTGATTCGACATCTGCGCCGGTTACAGTGATTTCCCCCATTTCCAGTTGGGGAGCCTATATCATTGGAACAATCGGAAGTATATTGGCAGCCAATGAAATTACCCAGTATCAAGCTCTCGAAGCATTTGTCTATATGATTCCATCGAATTTATATGTCTTTGCAGCTCTTTTGCTTGTATTTATGACGATATATTTGCGACTTGATCTAGGACCAATGAAGACCCATGAGAAACGAGCGCTTGAAACGGGAGAATTGAACAATCCTGACAAAGGTGATGTACCAGGAGATCTGAATAATGAATTCAAAGAACATGATCATGGTAAAATCTCGCATCTGATCTGGCCGATTGTTGCTCTTGTAGTTGGTACCGTCATGACAATGGTCATCACAGGGATCCGTAATACAGAAGGAAGTGTCGATTTACTCTCTACCTTTGCCAATACCAATGTAAATATCTCATTGTTCACAGGTGGAGTGGTTGCCGTTGCCTTAGCCTTTCTTTTGTATATAGGGCAACCTAAACCAAAATCCGGAATCGCACGTGTCTTTGGACAAGGACTGAAAGCGATGCTTCCAGCTATTTACATTTTAATTTTTGCCTGGATGATTGGAGACATCATTGGCCAGCTAGGAACTGGTGAATATTTGGCGCAGCAATTCACACAAGCCGACATCAATATTGCCTTCCTACCTTTGATTGTTTTCTTATTATCAGGTTTCATGGCTCTTTCCACCGGGACATCCTGGGGAACATTTGGAATTATGCTGCCCATTGCAGGGGAAATTGCTGCTGTGTCTGCGCCTGAAATGATCTTACCAGCACTTTCTGCCGTATTGGCAGGTTCTGTATTTGGCGATCATTGTTCACCCATTTCAGATACGACAATCCTATCTTCAACAGGAGCAGGAGCAAACCATATCGATCACGTCCTTACCCAGCTTCCGTATGCACTGATTGCCGCAGCAGGAGCTTCGATAGGATACGTCATTTTGGGAGTGACAGGTGGCATTTTAATCCCATTATTTGTGACTTTACTCATCGTAGGAATCACAGCAGTGATCCTTCATAAATTCAATAACAGCCAGCCTACAGCCTGATTATAAAACGAGGAGGAAACGGATGACGTTTCCTCCTCGTTTTTTGTGTAGGCGAGTGAATAAGGGATAAGGTCCTATATGGATCATTGCATGGAAGAAAATGGCCCCCTTTCCTTCATAAGACTTTCGAATCACCTTCCAATTTCTGAAAATTAAAAAATTATTTTGACAAGCTCTGCATTGCTGGTTATAATTTAAGCAGAATAATCAGAAAAATAAAAATTAAAAAACATCTTAATTTTAGGATGTTTGACTCAGGGAGGTCTTTCACATGGAAAATCGTGCACAATGGGGGACACGGGCTGGTTTTATTCTGGCTGCGGTGGGTTCAGCCATCGGTTTAGGTAACATATGGCGTTTCCCGGCAGTAGCTTATGAAAACGGGGGCGGAGCATTTTTTATTCCATATTTATTCGCTCTTCTTACGGCAGGTATTCCTTTGCTTGTCATGGAGTTTACAATCGGGCATAAGTTTAGAGGTTCAGCCCCACTTTCATTCTTTAGAATGAACCGTAAAACAGAATGGCTGGGCTGGTGGGCCGTACTTGTAGCCTTTGTCATTTCAACTTATTACGCTGTTATTATTGCCTGGGCAATTTCCTACAGTATTTTCTCTTTCAACCTTTCTTGGGGGGAGGACACCGAAGGCTTTTTGTTTAGCGATTATTTGCAATTATCCGTAGATCCTGGTCAAACAGGAAGCCTTGTACCTGGTGTATTGATCCCACTTCTTATCGTTTGGGCGATTACTCTTGGTGTATTGTTCAAGGGAGTCAAGAAAGGGATTGAGGCTGCCAACAAGATCTTTATCCCTACATTGATCGTCCTTTTCCTTATTATTGTCATCCGTGCAATCACACTACCAGGAGCTGCTGAAGGTTTGCAGACATTCTTCGCTCCGGACTTTAGTGCTATCATGGACAGTTCTGTATGGGTAGCTGCGTATGGACAGATTTTCTTCAGTTTGTCAATCGCATTTGCAATTATGGTTACGTACTCCAGTTATCTGCCGAAGAAATCTGACCTGACAAACAATGCGTTTATCGCAGGCTTTGGTAACTCCAGCTTTGAACTATTAGCGGGTATCGGAGTGTTTGGTGCTTTAGGGTTTATGGCTTCTCAAAGTGGTGTTCCTGTTAATGAAGTTGTCAGTGGAGGTGTGGGACTTGCGTTTGTTGTTTTCCCACAGATCATTAATGAGTTTCCGGCATTCAATGCATTGTTCGGATTCCTGTTCTTTGCATCATTGGTATTGGCTGGTCTATCCTCACTCATATCCATTTCCGAGACATATGTAGCAGCTTTGAGTGAGAAGTTCGGGCTGTCAAGAAAAGCGGCTGTTGGTATCGGTGGAGGTCTATCCGCTGTCATCTCCCTGTTGTTCGCAACCCAAGGTGGTCTATTCCTATTGGATGCTGCCGATTACTTCATCAACCAATTTGGAGTAGCCTTTGTGGGTCTTGTGGAAGTATTAGTAGTTGCATGGTTCTTGCGGAACCTTAATGACTTTCAGGCTCATGCTAACGGTATTTCCGATATCCGTCTTGGCGGATGGTGGAAGATCTGTCTTGGAGTCCTCACACCAGTGGTGTTAGGCTACATGATGTTCGATTTATTCAAAACCAATCTTTTAAGAGAGTTTGATACACCTACTGGAAACTATGAAGGTTATGCAGATGGATTTATCTTATTCGGTGGTTGGTTCGTAGCTGCGTTCGCCATTGTCATAGGATTCTTGATGACCTTGAAGCGCTGGGATTCCAAAGCAGTCGAAGAGGTAAAAAAGGAGGTAAGCTAATATGACAGCAAGTGCAGTAACGATGATGATTATTGGAATGCTTGTAATATGGGGCGGCCTCGCTGCGAGTATTACAAATGCCGTGAAAAAATCAAAATAATAAGAGAAGCGTCGCATGATTTCATGCGACGCTTTTTTATGGTCGAATGCGATTGGTCCAATCCGGCACATGTGGTGGGAATCGGCCATTCATACACCTTTTTACTTCAGGTCATCACTTCAAGCGATTAATTTTTGGTCATTCTTTCCCACTTCCTTAAAAAAGGATACGGATCGAAAGACCATTCATTTTCACCGTTGTCCTGGTACATCCCATAGTGCAGGTGCGGGGGGAATTTCCCGGATGTTCCGGGTGGTCCATATCCAGAAGCACCTACTGCTCCAATCACATCTCCGGGCTGGACGATGTCCCCCACTTTGATATCTTCAGAGAAGCTGTGCAGATGGGCGTAATAGTGATAGATGTTGTATATATCCCGTATGCCGATCCGCCAGCCTCCGAACTTATTCCATCCTTTCATTTCCACTACCCCGTATGTTGTAGATTTGACGGGCACTCCGTAGTTGGCAAAGATATCGGTGCCTTCGTGAACTCTTCTGCCTCCGAAGCCACGTGCATCTCCCCAGGTGCTTCGATAGCTATAATTCGCCTGTAAAGGAAGAGGAAAGTCCCGATTCGTTAAATCTACGGTCTGGAATTTTTTGAAAACACGTGCGGTGTTCATAATCGTTTGAACGGTAAGATCTCTTTGGTAATAATTCCATAAAGCAATTTTTATATCTTCACTTGTCGTTCCATAGGATTTCAGGTACATTCCTATAGAATACAGAATATCTTCATCGTCCTTTTGTTGAATTTTTTCATCTCCATTACCATCAGCGCCCCATCCTTCAGGGAAGAATAAAGATGGAAAGGTTTCAGCAGATCCATTCCAGAACAGAGGATCTGCTTCAATGGCTGTTACACGCCCTTCCTCAGGATCGTCATGGACCTGGCGCTCATACTGATCAATAGCAGCAAGGTACTCCCAGGGGATATCTGTGATGGCTGAGGTTTTCTTATATAAGGCAAGCCTCGAATCGCTCTCTTCATCTGCATGTATCGTGTGTGTTGTTCCAACTGCACACATCCAAAGACATAAGAGCATTGAACAGATGTATTTCATAAAATTCACCTACAATGTTTTGATACCTTTAGCATGGAGCAGTCCGCCCCCGGTTATGAATGGAAAATTAGGGATGATATTAGTTCTCCATCCCGGTTTCTTTTTCTGTATTCATATTCGGTCCTACGTCTGGTTGAGCAGGATTCGATTCGTCCACTTTACCTTGAGGGGATTTTTTCATTTTTTCGATGATGCTATCGATGGTACTGTTATACCCTTGATCATAAACTGTAGAGTTGCTTAAACTTTGAATGTCACCGAATGATGCTGGATTATCCGACACATAGACATGGTAAAAGCTTGGAACTAATGAGTATGCAGTTTTCTGGACCATATCAGCCGCTGATTCTCGATCTGTGTCATCTGCTTTTTGGTAAGCTACCAGTACTTCGTTATCTGTGACAACGGTGGCTACATCATCGAATTGATCATAGCGGAGAATCATCCGGGAAATCATATCTGCCATTTCTTCACGGTTCACTTTAATTTCCCGTTTTTTCTCTGTATCTTGATTCAATTGGTCTTTATTAAATCGTACATAACCGACTTGTCCATCTTTCGGTTTTTCGTTATATCCATCCATCGCGTTTCCATTTAAGGTGTCATCGTCCATCATGTTTTTGGCTTCTTCTTCTTTTGTCTCCTGACATCCTACCGCTATGATGGTGAACAGGAGTAAAAGAGGTAGGACACTCCATAATTTTTTCATAAGAATTCCTCCTAAGTAATAGCATTGGTCATCATTAGATTGAGCAGTTTTGCGGGAAACATACTTTGCATATCATTTGTATTTCCTAACCTGTAAAGAAATGTGATACACTAAAAAGGACAGAGGTGATCGAAATGATTGAGCTGGCTGGAAAAACATACGATATCCTGGAGGATTATCAGGAAGGCTTTCAACAAGAAGAAGTGGAAGGTCGCTTTAGTGATATTCTGAATAAATATGATTTCATCGTAGGTGATTGGGGTTACGGTCAATTGAGGTTGAAAGGTTTTTATGATGATCAAAATTCCAAGGCTACATTCGATACGAAAATTAGTACGCTGGAAGATTATTTATATGAATACTGCAACTTTGGATGTTCTTATTTTGTATTAAAGAGAATCCGTCAATAAACAACGGCGCGCAAAATGATCGCACGCCGTTGTTTTTTTATTTTTCCTACTTTTCTTCAGAAGGTTTAACATTTGCTCCCGGCTGGTCATGCGTGGGGTGAGCGCCGTCTTCCTGACGAGGAAGATCCTGGTGAAGTGCCTTGTTTTCATAGGTGAAGGCACTGAAATATCGTTGATCTTCTGTCCAAGGTGCGCTTTTTTCATTGGAGACGGGTTCGTATTTGTTCCTTGGTGCCCCATACGGACCTTCAGGGAGCTGTTCAGGAGTCAAATAGTTGCGTTGGGCTTCGACATTGGCGAAATCCGAATACTGACGTTTTTCTTTCCTCATCAAAATAACCCCCTTAAGGAGTATTTTTGCCAAAGGGGGTTATTTTATGCTTTGAACTACAGAAGGTAAGGGAGGTAATTTCGCAACTCTTCTGCTTCCATTGCACTCAGTTGGAACATATGTTCCAGATGGCCGACTTCGTTAATATTTTCATGATCCAGCAGTGCCTGACGATTTTTCGGCAGGTTGATGACCATCGTTTGATTTTGGAAATAATCTGCTTTCATGAGGGCAAGTTCAAATCTGTGGCTGCCAGCCGTAAATGAAACAAATCGGGTACTCGTATCTTGTGTGACGTCTTCAAGAAGCGGACGTTGTACCATGGTGCCATCATCTCCCGTCATGTTGTAATAGATCCGCTGTGTATAACTTTAGAAATAGTATGCCCGAAATAGTGAGCATAAAATACTTCTCATGATAAATCATGAGAATCAGCTATATATGGTATCATGGGGTGAAAAGGTTCACATTTAAGGAGGTAGACAAGGTCGTATGTATTTTGTAGATCGAGAAAAAATTGAACAAATTTTATCCTATATGGAAAAAATACAAAAAGAATTTCATGCCCAATCTTATAAGAGTTTCTCTGGACAACTTCTCCTGGAACGGATGACTCATTTGAATATCGAGGCCATCATTGACGTCGGTAATATGATGATTGATGGATTTATCATGAGAGACCCAGGTAGTTATGAGGACATTATTGATATCCTTACCGATGAAAAGGTGCTTCCGGAAGACGAACAGGAGGCTTATAAAGAGTTTGTACAACTAAGAAAGATGATTATTCAGCAGTATACGGAAATCGACCACCACTCCATTGAAGATGTGTGGAGCAGATTAATGGATTCCCTTCAGGCTTTTCCTGATCGGGTGCGCAGTTACTTGGATAATGAGCTCGGTCCAGTTTCCGCTTTTTCAAACAACTGACTGGAGTAAAGAGGGGCGGATGGATGATGAGAAAAGCCTATAAAGGGTACTTGATCGACCTTGATGGAACGATGTATAAAGGAGCGGAAAAAATAGAAGGGGCTTCTGAATTTGTAGAACATTTACGTGCAGAAGGTCTTCCTTTTATGTACTTGACGAATAACTCTTCCAAAACAACTGCTCAAATTGCTGACAAACTTGACAAACTGGGTGTTTATGCGAAGCCTCACCAAGTGTACACAAGCAGCCTTGCAACAGCAGAGCATATAAACAGCCAATCACCAGGTGCTCGAGTGCTCGCCATTGGAGAAGATGGGCTGTTTGATGCTTTAAAAAAAGAGGGATTGAAAGTAGTGGAGAAAGAGGCGGATTATGTCGTGATCGGGATTGATCGCGAAATCAGCTATGAAAAATTGGCTGCCGCCTGTTTAGAGGTAAGGAAAGGTGCTGCCTTTATCAGTACGAATGCTGATATTGCCATTCCTACTGAACGTGGACTGGTACCAGGCAATGGAGCACTGACGGCTGTGATTTCCGTGAGCACAGGAGTCGATCCTGTATTTGTAGGCAAGCCTGAAGCATTGATTATGTCGCGGGCCTTGAAGCGGATTGGTTTGAGTCGTGAGGATGTCTTAATGGTCGGTGATAATTATCATACAGATATTAAAGCCGGTATGAAAGCTGGATTAGATACATTGATGGTGGAAACTGGTTTGAGTACATTTGATGAAATCAAGGAAAACGGGTATCAGCCCACTTACAAATGCAAAGATTTATTTGAATGGATGCGGCGAATGGATAATAAAGGGTAGAAAAGAAGGAACGTCTGGAGGGAATTCAGACGTTCCTTTTTTTGTGTTGATTTTATTTACGGTTCCTTAAAAGTTTTACAACAGATAAGGTCCAAAAAAGACAGTAATAAAGAGGATATGCATGCCTACAAAATAGGTCAATTTTATTGGATTCGACCAGTCTCGTGCACCAGCCTTCATGATCCCATAAGCAATCATGGCAAAGCCAAGGAGAAAGAGGACTGGGCTTCCTGGAAAGCTCAAATAATCGGGAGCTCTAGCAAGTAGAGCATCTGAAAACATGGGATCCCTTACGAGTATAGCCGCTGCAAGATAAATGAGAATCCCTGTATACAGGACCCAACTGCGATCTTGATCCAGTGCATCTGCTTTAGAGAACATGATCACTACCATGAACAGTAAAGGCCAGAGAAACCAGAAGATTGAGATGATGAGCGCGAATAATCCGGACGCAAGCATGCCGATGGTTTTACCTGAAGCAAGCAGCAGCGAATGACTTGTTATTTCGTCAGCCCGATCTACTATCTCAACTTCATTGGAAGCAAGTAACAACTCGTGATTTTCACCACCATTATCGACCCAGACGATGGTCTGCTCATCCAGGCGGACTGGAAAATTGGAGAAGGCCGGGGTATTGCTCAATCGCATCACATCAGTAGTAGAGTCTTCTTTAAGGAGAGCCTGATAAATATTGAATTGTGTACCCGGTCGGAAAAGGGTTTCCGTCCAACCATTCGCTTTAAAAAGAGTGACAGGTCCTTTTTTCGTATTCTGAATACTTAAATCTGAGATTTCTGTCAGTTCATTGGGGGAGTGGGGATCCTGGAAGGTCACCTGACTCAGTTCAGGATTTTCTCCAAACGGAGCCTCCCCAAAGTAATAGTAATTTTGAATCTTTCCGGATTGGCTTTGTTTTTGAATCGTTGTCACAAGCAGTTGGTACTTGTTTTCATTCGTCGTGAATTGGACATCTTTTACCTGCTCGGATTCCTTTACAGAAAATGTCGCTTCACCGAGCTTTTTCATTTCACTTAGTTCCACTTGATAATACTTTAATAAATTTCCGTTTGAGGTGACTTCGTTCGTATACAGATAAATGCCATCATTCGTTTCTTCCATATTCACAGATGCTTTCGGGTTTTCAATGGTCATAAGTTCTTCACTGGATGATTCTTCTACATCGAATCGGTACAGTTTATCCTTGTTCCTGTAGAACACATTCGTTTCAAGTGGATAAAAGGATTGAACATCCGAAATCTTATTCTTTGTCTTTTGATCATACATACTATAATAGTCCGCATAAATCACTTGGTTTCCTTCTATGTAAAACTGAGTGAATTTGTCCACAGGAATCTTATAGGTATTTTGTTCTTGTAATTCATATTGATCATTGTATACATTCTGTTGAATTCCATTTTCAGTTAAGAATGAAACGGCAGGGGAACCTCCATGATTTCCTGTATAAGGCGTTCGTAATACGGAGGTCGATCCAATATCCAGGGCCCGGCTCCAATCCTCATCCGGTGGTTCCGTTACCTTTTGATAATTATGGGAAAATAACAGGGATACAGCGATCAGTACTATGATCGCAGGAAGTATCCATATAAATTTTCCTTTCCAGTTTTTCATGCGTTCCTACCCCTTCCTTTTTTTGTCTCTTAAATTAGTACGAAGCTATGGGGCAGTAGGTTTCAGAAAAATGAAAAAAGTTTCTTATTATTTTGGCTCTGTTAAAGTTCAGTGTTGATATTTGCATCAACGGATGGAAGTGACAATGAAAGATAAGATGGCAAAAGGGAATTTATTTCCAAGTGTCGAAACCTTTACTCTTTTCACGATGTGACCATTGAATCTTGTTGGATTATGATTTCGAAACGGAGCCTTTCGCTAAATGGCAGGATTGTTGAAGACTTGATTTCGAGAGGGTTCGGGGTTCGTTATTGTGTTGAGTGCCAGGGGTGGCTGGGAAGCTACTCGCTTTCCTGTGGGGGAGTGCCGAGCTTCCTCGGGCTTATCGCCCTGCGGGATCTCGCCGATCTCCTTTCTCCCACGGGAGTCTCGCAGCTTCCCAACCACCCCATTCGATCATGCGAGAAACGAACCCCTTTACCAACGTTGGATGGTCTTCCATTACCCCGGTTGTTGTAAGCATAAAACGCTATGGATCAAGCTTT
Organism: Halobacillus sp. ABR2_026; assembly: GCF_056158545.1. Lineage (NCBI taxonomy): Bacteria > Bacillati > Bacillota > Bacilli > Caryophanales > Bacillaceae > Halobacillus > Halobacillus sp. ABR2_026. Next base: position 2,909,148 of record NZ_JBSWTM010000001.1, on the reverse strand, counting down.
CCGGGTTCGAGCCCCTCGGTTTGGGCGTATGATCCTTATCCTCTCACCAACTAGAATAGCGGATGATTCATGAAGGGGGTTCGAGACCCTGATCTAGCTAAGGGGCGGAGGGGGATGGCGAGACTCCTATCTTAAGTGTGCAGGCGCCTCGTTCAGCGGCGTATGGACTGGACTGAGCTGGAGGAGATAAAGGGAACACGAAGAACGAAGGGATTCGATGTTGACTTATCGTACAGAAGCGAGGGAGTCTCACTAGCCGCTAGGCGCAGAAACCGGATATCTACGAGGAAAAGAGTGCTGGGTGAGACCCCGCAAGGCGTAAGCCTGAGGAGGCTCACCGCGCTCCCGCGGAAAGCGAGTCATCCCCCGCAGCCCCTAACTCCCTCACAAACATCTCGAAGCTGAGTCTTCAAGAAAAGGGAGCTTTCGTTGAATAAGCCAACTATAAAAATGAGGGAATTCCATAAAATGGAATTTCATTTTTTGCAGTAATATCAATATTAAACTTTAACAGAGCCATTATTTTAGAAACGAAAAAGTCGTGCAGTGGTATTCCCATAGCACGACTTTCTATCCTCATTAATCTTCAGGGTCTCCTGCAATACTGTGAGCCAGTCTGCTTGATGCAGCGGCAGCGATAGCCCCGACGATATCATCCAGGAAAGTATGACACTCCCCTGAAGATTTATCATTCAGCTTCTGTAGAATTCCTGGTTTTTGTTTATCGATATATCCATAATTGGTGAATCCGATGGAACCATATACATTCACAATAGAAAAAGCGATGATTTCATCTATTCCATAAAGGCTTTCGTCAACTTCAATAGTGGTTTGCAAAGGCTCTTCAAGCATTTTCTTTTCTGCCAGACGATCCATTTGGATCCCGGTGATGATTGCGTTTTGTACTTCCCGCTTTGTCAGAACTTTATTTACATTAAATCGGCAGTCATCCATTGATAATTCATCGTGATATTTGGATTGTAAATAATACACAAGGTCTGCAATGTCATCAATGGTAACCCCTCTTTCCACCAGCCATTCTCTTGCAGTTTTTTCAAGAGTGGATACTTTTCTGTTTTCTGCCATAGTGAAAAACCTCCCTGCTCATCATGACTTGCCCTGTTACATACCCGCGCTTATTATTGCACAAACGATCGGGGTTATGTTTATTATACCAAAACTTTCCCCTGAAGGTGCAAAAGTGGACAGGATTAAATCTACACTCGGCACAGGGCTATGATAAAATAATGGAAAATAGGAGGGAGGTTGTCAAAATGACAAAACCAAAAGTCTTTATTACCCGTCATCTTCCAGCTGAAGTGGTGGATCCATACAGAGAGTTCCTGGATATCGACATGTGGAACAGTGAGGAAAATCCAATAGACCGTGAGTATCTTTTAGAGAAAGCTCGTTCATCCAATGGCTTATTGACGATGTTAACAGAAAAAGTTGATGATGAAATATTGGCCCAATCCGGCCCTTTATCCATCGTAGCTAACATGGCAGTAGGCTATGATAATATCGATGTAAAAGCAGCAGAGAAAGCGAATATTTCTGTTACAAATACACCCGATGTACTGACGGAAACGACAGCTGACTTAACGTTCGGTCTATTGATGGCTGCCGGCAGAAGAATCACTGAAGCGAATCAGTACATAAAAGATGGAAAATGGGAGCATTGGTCTCCACTCATGTTAGCAGGAACGGATATTCATAGAAAAACATTGGGGATCGTAGGAATGGGGAGAATCGGTGAAGCTGTAGCTAGAAGAGCAAAGGGTTTCAATATGAATGTGCTGTACTCCAACCGCTCTCGTAAATATGAAGCTGAGAAAAGCATCGGTGTTGCCTATAGGGAGTTTGATGTTTTGCTTGAGGAAGCGGATTATGTCGTTTGTTTAACTCCGTTGACAGCTGAAACCAAACATATGTTTAATAAAGAGGTCTTCAAGCGAATGAAAAACGAGGCCTTCTTCATAAATGCTTCAAGAGGGGCAACGATGGATGAAGATGCCTTATATGAGTCGATTGTTGAAGGGGAGCTCGCTGGAGCAGGTCTGGATGTTTTCGAAAATGAACCGATTGCTTCCAATCATCCTTTGCTCCATCTGCCCGAAGTCGTTTGTCTGCCTCATATCGGCTCAGCTACAAAAGAAACGAGGTACAAGATGATGAGGCTCAGTCTGGATAATCTCGTCCACCATTTCCAAGGAAAAGCGCTTCTTACCCCGGTAACCGGGCCTTCATCTAAACAAGGTTGATAAAAAGTGATGGACCGTTTCTATCCGTATGCTCAATACAATATGGACAGGGTGTTCGGGGCAATAGCGAGCCATTCCTCCGACCGCCCTCCCGCAAATATAACTGTAAATTTGCTTTAATATCCCATAAAAAAAGAGCCGCTTAACCGAGCGGCTCTTTTGGTTCGTTGTATTAAAATACTTGCTCGACTTCATAAATCCCTGGTACTTCCTGCGCCAGAGCTCTTTCGATTCCTGCTTTCAAAGTGATTGTGGAACTAGGGCAGTTTCCGCAAGCACCCATGAGCCGCAGGCGGACGATTCCGTCTTCAACATCGACAAGCTCGACATCCCCACCGTCACGTAATAAAAATGGGCGAAGTTTATTGAGTACCTCTTGAACCTGTTCATGCATGTTCAATCTTCCCCTTTCTTAAGTATCATTATAAAACGAAATGACTTAAAAATCTATGGTTGACTGTGTCTCTATTTATTAATATTGAGAACTATTATCATTTTATCTTTTTTCGTATCTTTTGTAAAATAGAAAAAAAGTGACAAACCAAAAGGGGGAGAAGGAGAATGGGGGAACGCAGGCGAATTCAGGTAGAAGTTTATGGAGCTGATGTAAAGTGTGCGAGCTGTGTCAATGCTCCGGGTTCACGGGAAACATATGAATGGCTGCAGGCAGCGATTGCTAGAAAATACAATGATACGGCTATCGAGTACAAGTATTATGATATCGATCGGAAGGATCAGGAGGGGGCGGATGCTTCCATAATCCAACAACTTTTGGATAGTGAACTTTTCTATCCACTTGTTCTGGTGGAGGATGAAATTGTGGGTGAAGGGGACCCAAGGCTTAAGAAGATCTTTCATGCGTTGGAAAAGCATGGACTTGTTCCTCAATAGAAACAATAGCTCGAGTAGTGAACGGTATGATATGATGAGTGTGAATAGGGTTTCATCCATAAATAGAGGTGATAAGGATGAATCCATTGATTGAGTTTTGTATCAACAACCTAGTCAGCGGTTCTCAAAAAGCGAAAGAAACGCTGGAGAAAGATCCGGATTTAGACGTTGTCGATTATGGATGTTTAAGAAACTGTGGATTGTGTTCCCAGATGTTATACGCTGTGGTTGAAGGGGATCGTATCATGGCGGATACCCCTGATGAACTGGTCGATAAAATATACGAACATTTGGATGAAATCCTATAACACGGTTCAGCCACTGCTTGTGAAAGGTATCCTTAGCCAAAGGGTGCCTTTTATTTAACAGTTCTGGATATTTGATAAAAAGTTCTTCCATTTAGTATACTGACGATAAGAAGAGAAAGGAGAGGCTTGGTATGATTCTGAACATCACAGAAGCCGCAAGTCACCAAATTAAAGAAATGATGAAAGAAGAGGGCGAAGAGGTCCGTCTTCGTTTCGGTGTAAAAGGTGGAGGCTGCAGTGGATTGTCTTATGCCATGGGCTTCGAAGATGAAATCAATGATGAGCTTGACTTGACCGAAGAGTCTGGGGGAATTCCTGTCGTCATTAACCGCCAAGATGCAGCAATCGTTGAGGGAACGACCATCGATTTCAAACAAAACATGATGGGCGGAGGTTTCACGATTGATAATCCTAACGCGATCGTTTCCTGTGGTTGTGGTTCTTCATTCAAGACAGCTACGAATGCCGGTACGCCTGACCCTAACTGTTAATCTAAAACCTTTCTGTAACTACAGAAAGGTTTTTTGTTTGACTCTATGAACATTTGCCGCTGATTTATTCTATAAAAACGAGGAACTTCAATGGGAAGTTCCTCGTTTTTGCTTGGAATATCAAAAGCATTTTTACTTGAGCCTTTTTGGGATTATTATCAGTTTCGAGAGGGTTCGGGATTCGTTATCGTGTTGAGTGCCAGGGGTTTCTGGGAAGCTACTCGCTTTCCCCAGGCTTATCGCCCTGCGGGATCTCGCTGATCTCCTTTCTCCTACGGGAGTCTCGCAGCTTCCCAACCACCCATTCGATCATGCGAGAAACGGACCCCTTTACCAACGTTGGATGGTCTTCCATTCCCCCGGTTGTTGTAAGCATAAAACGCTATGTATCAAGCTTTCCGGGTTCAAGCACCCTGGTTTGGGCGTATGATCCTTATCCTCTCACCAACTAGAATAGCTGATGATTCAAGAAGGGGTTTCGAGACCCTGACCTAGCCAAGGGGCGGAGGGGGATGGCGAGACTCCTACCTTAAGTGTGCAGGCGCCTCGTACAGAAGCGAGGGAAGTCTCACTAGCCGCTAGGCGCAGAAACCGGATATCTACGAGGAAAAGAGTGCTTGGTGAGACCCCGCAAGGCGTAAGCCTGAGGAGGCTCACCAAGCACCCGCGGAAAGCGAGTCATCCCCCGCATCCCCAAACTACCGCACAAACATCCCGAAAATGAGTCTTCAAGAAAAGGGAGCTTTCGTTGAATAAGCCTAAATATAAAAATGAGGAACCTCCATAAAATTGGAAGTTCCTCATTTGCAGTAATATCAACACTAAACTTTAACAGAGCCTATTATTTAAGAAAACATGCTTGTAGAATGCTTCGGTTGGACGCGGGCTCCAGGGTCCATGAAAGCTTTCGCATTATTCACGGCTGTCGGCCCTTCACCGAATCCGGAGGCAATTAGTTTCACTTTTCCAGGGTAGGTACATATATCCCCTGCTGCGTAAATTCCTTTAATATTGGTTTCCATCTTGGAATTGACGACAATGCTGTTTTTTTCGATTTCCAATTCCCAGTCCTTAATCGGTCCAAGTGAGGAGATGAAGCCGTAGTTTACAATCACATCATCGACGTCAATGGTTTCCACGCGTTCCCCCTTCACTTCTTTTAATTCCACCTGCTCAATTCGTTCACTGCCAATCATTTTCTCTGGAGTGAACGGGGTCATAACGCGCACGTTGGAATCATTGAGCTGGGAAACACTATGTTCGTGGGCGCGGAATTTATCTCTTCTATGGACTAAAGTGACTTGTTCAGCGATGGGTTCAAGCATAAGCGCCCAGTCTACAGCAGAGTCTCCGCCTCCTGCAATCATGACTTTTCGATCGCGGAATTTATCCATATTACTGACGTGATAATGGAGGTTTGTTTCTTCAAATCGTTCCGTGTCGTCTATTTTCAGCTTTCTTGGTTGGAACGCTCCATTTCCGGCAGTGATGATGATCGTTTTCGTGTAATGGATGTCCTTATCCGTCGTCAATTTAATGGTCTCATCATCCATACGTTCCACCGACACGACTTCCTGATTCAAAGAAATGGTAGGGTTGAACATCATAGCCTGCTCTTCAAGATTGTCTACAAGTTCCTGTGCTCTTACTTTTGGGAACCCAGCTACATCAAAAATGTATTTCTCAGGGTAAAGGGCTGAAAGCTGTCCGCCTAAATGCGGAAGGCTTTCGATAATGTTTACACTGGCTTCACGCATTCCGCCATCGAATGCTGTAAACAAACCGACAGGACCCCCGCCGATTACGGTTATATCATATATTTTTTCACTCATAATAAACCTCCTGATGAAAATTTCACTAAAATACATTCTATCATAAAAATTTTTCTAATGGGAACAATGGGGGAGATGTAACCCTTTGCACGGATTGAATTGATGAATAATTCCGATAAATGTCTCCAGGGTTGAAAAAGGATGGGAAAGGGTCTAAGATAAAATAAGATGAAATAGTAAAGTTCTGTGACATTTTCACCTGGACCTGACTCAGGTTTTTTTCATGTAACCTTGTGTGAAAGATGTCACAAGCGAAATCATTAATAATGAGATGGAAGTGATGAATCATGAAAAATCCTAATATTGTAATTCTCGGTGCCGGTTATGGTGGAATCATGACGGCGGTTAAATTACAGAAGAGTTTAGGGGCTCACGATGCCAATGTAACACTCGTCAATAAGCACAGCTATCATTATCAAACGACATGGCTGCATGAGAATGCGGCAGGTACTTTACATCATGACCGCACACGCATTCAAATTAAAGACGTCCTCAACACAAGCAAAGTGAATTTCGTCCAGGATACGGTGACTGAAATTAAGCCTGCAGAGAAAAAAGTTTTGCTTGAAGATGGGGAACTATCCTACGATTATCTTGTCATTGGACTCGGATTCGAGGCTGCTACATTCGGAATTTCCGGATTGAAAGAAAACGCCTTTACTATTAACAGCATTAATAGTGCGCGTTTGATCCGACAGCATATTGAATATAACTTTGCCAAATATAATAATGAATCGGAAAAGAAACAAGAGCGTCTGAACATTGTTGTCGGCGGTGCAGGGTTCACGGGTATTGAATTTGTTGGAGAGTTGGCGAACCGCGTACCTGAACTTTGCAAGGAGTACGATGTTCCCCGGGAAAATGTTCGTATTATTAACGTAGAGGCTGCTCCGACAGCATTGCCAGGTTTCGATCCACAGCTTGTAGAATATGCGATGAACTCGCTGGAGTCCCGTGGCGTAGAATTTAAAATTGGTGCGATGATTAAAGAAGTTACTGAAAACAAACTTGTCTTTGAAAAAGATGAACAAATTGAAGAAATTGATACAAATACAGTTGTTTGGGCGGCTGGAGTTCGTGGAAACTCCCTCGTTGAAAAAGCAGGGTTCGAAGCTAACCGCGGACGGATTCCAGTAGGGGACGACCTTCGCCCGTACGGATATGACGATGTCTTTATCGTTGGTGACTGCGCGTTAATTATGAACGAAGAAACAGGACGCCCGTATCCTCCGACCGCTCAAATTGCCATTCAACAGGCAGAGCATACAGCTGCAAATCTAAAGCGTCTTGTGGGCGGAGAAGATCATCTTGAGCCATTTGAGCCAGATTTAAAAGGGACGGTTGCATCTCTTGGTCATAATGATGCCATCGGGGTGGTCTTTGATGATAAGAAGCTGTTCGGCTGGTCAGCAACCGCTATGAAAAAAGTGATCGATAACCGCTACCTACTAAAACTTGGCGGTCTTCCACTTGTTCTGAAAAAAGGAAAGCTTAACTTTTTCTATTAATTAATGGTTCACCGATGGAGTGGTCATCGTTCAAAAATAAGGAAAGCGGGAGCATGAAAGTGCTCCCGCTTTTTTTAGGTGAAGTTCACCCTTCTTCGATCCATCGAAGAGAAGTGATTTTGTGTTTATGCTGTACGTAGAATTTTTCCCATGGCTTTCCCTTTCGCTAACTCATCGATCAATTTATCCAAATAACGGATTTCCTGCATCGTAGGTTCTTCAATGTCCTCTACTCGTACACCACAGATGACCCCTTTGATCAAAGTCCGTGATGGGTTCATTTGGGGGGCTTGTGCAAAGAAAGCCTCAAACTCTGTCTTCTTTTCCAAATGATCTTCAAGTTGTTCCTGGCTATAACCGGTTAACCAGCGTATGATTTCATCAACTTCTGCTTTGGTTCGTCCTTTTTTTTCGGCTTTTGCAACATAGTGAGGATAGACACTTGAAAAGCTCATCGTATAGATTTTGTGTTTTGCCACTATAGTTCCTCCTGTTCATGGTTATGTTGTTATTGGTTATTATATCATGCTCCTTAATCTCGAGGCACAACTAACAAGCCTGTAGCAAATGTTCCCTCTTGAACAGATATGGAGGAGCAGAACAACAGAGCTCTTGCGCTTTTTTTACAACCGTTATAGAATGAGGATTGGATTTGTTTGTGTTTCGTTGAACATACATAGGGGGAAGCGTTAGTGAATATCGTACAGTTCATCGTATCAATGTTATTGTTTTTTGTACTTTTTTTCGGAATTTCTTTCTTATTGAATATGATTTTACGTTCTTCTTGGTTGATGGCTTTTGTATATCCGGTTATTGTATTGTTCATTGTTGACGACTTTCCATGGACTTCCTACATATGGAATCCTGGTCACTCTTTTTCCACGGTCTTTGGAGAAATCATTAACTTGAAACTTGTCGACATCGTGATTTTAGCGAGTGGTTTTTTTGGAACGATTGTGGCAGGCATCGTCATCAACAAGCTTCGGAAAAACGGATATCAAATGTTTTAATGCTTATTGGCTGACAGCTCTTGTGCTGTCAGCTTTTTTTAGCCTCAGGGCCGCCACGTATAAAAAACAGAGGCTTGGACATGATGACACCTAGAGGTGATTTCATGAACAGCCGGACGAAGTCTATCTTTTTCATTCTATTGTTCAGCTTTGCCCTTTATAGTACTTTTACGAATGTAACCAATCTTTCGTTATCGGACTTTGATGAATGGATAACGTCTAAGTTGAGAAAAGAGCCTTTAGAAGGCGAGGCACTTCTTGATAAAACTTCTTCGATTGATGAAAAAAGTTTGAAAGTCAAGAATGCTCCTCATACGTATGTGTCTAGCGCAGTTATCGAAGCGGTGGAGCTTCTTGAACAATCCATTGATTTCAGTCAATACCCGAGTCGGGAGGTCACAGCCACAGGGTATACAGCTGGGGTTGAATCTACAGGAAAAACGCCTTCCCATCCTGGGTATGGCATCACATATTCAGGTGTGAATGTAAAAAGAGATTTATATTCCACGATTGCAGCTGATTTAGAGATGTTTCCTTTAGGGACTGTTCTATTTATTCCGGGCTACGGGTATGGTGTAGTAGCCGATAAAGGTGGAGCGATTAAAGGAAATAAGCTTGATCTTTACTTTCCTACAGTGGATGATGTGTACGATCAGTGGGGGAAGCAGACCCTGCAAGTATATGTTGTCAAGGAAGGAGACGGCCAGCTGACTGAAGAGGACTTGAATCATCTAAATGATGATGAATCCTTACAGGTGTTCCGAGCTCAAATGAAACGTTAAAAAACTCTTCCCTAGAGAATAGGGAAGAGTTTTTTGTTTCAATAAATCAGAGAGTGAAGGAGAAAGGTGAGAAGAATTCCCGTGAGGCCTCCGAAGAAAACTTCTATCGGCTGGTGACCCAGGAGTTCTTTCAACTCTTCTTTTTTCTGGTATCCTTCTTTCTGCTGCCAGCTCTTAGCCTCATTTACGAACCGGTTAAAGTCATTTAGTAATATATTCAACATGATGGCTTGTTCACCCGTTTGGCGTCTCACACCTGTACTATCAAACATAACGATGATACTGAACACACAGGCGATGGCAAATACAGAAGAGCCGAAGCCTTGTTCCAATCCTACTCCTGTAGCTAATGCCGTGACGGCTGCAGAGTGACTGCTGGGCATGCCGCCCGTACTGAAGGCGAGGCTTGTATTCAATTGTCTCGAAGCGATGAACTGAATGGGTATTTTGATGATCTGGGCGAAAAAGATAGAAGCAATTGACGCCCAAAGAGGAAAGTTTTGCACTAAATCTAATAGCATTGTGACATCCTTTCTGATCAATGGGGAGTAAAGTAACCATCTATGTAGTTGTTCACCATACAGTGAAGAATGAAGAACAGGATAGGGTGTTTTTCATGATTTATCTTACCAGAGCAAGGATATTATACCATAGGAGGAAGAGCAGGAGATAGTTCTATGGCTGTTATTAACATAGAAAAAACCTTTCTGGAAGGGGAGTTGCCGACGAGTTTGTTATACTGGGTGTGGAGGTGTCTATTATGTTTACGGTTACAAATGAATGGAAAGCAACAGATGCACTACTCGTTGGTCTTTTTAAAGAAAATAAAGAGAATGAGCGTATGATTGATCAGGTGAAACGTTCCTGCGGGGTAGATCTCGGGGCTTACATAAAAGCGGGCCACTTATCTGCCCAAAGAAAAAAATTAGATAAAATTTTACTCATGAACGATAGTGAATTGAAAAAAATCTATGTCATGGGGCTCGGATCCTTCCATACGTTTAATGAAATAGACTATCGCAAGTCATTCGGTAGCGTATTCCAAAGCCTTCTTCACGAAGGAGTGACTTCCCCTTCTATCTTTCTGGAAAGTCTCGTTCCTGGTGGAGAGGGTTTTGAAAGGTGCGCGTCTCTTATATCAGAGGCTATGGGAACATCCACCTATAAACTTCCTTCCTTCAAGACGAACCAACAGGAAGACGAGGGGTTTAGCGGTTTGACTGTTTGGACCGAACAGAAAGAAAAAGAAGTGCTTACAGCTTTGGGAAGAGGGAAAGCGTTTGCGGATGGTGTGAACACGGCAAGGTATTTAGTCCATCTACCTGCGAATATATTAACGCCGTCAGAAATGGGGGAGTTTGCTAAAACGTTGGCGGAAGATTATTCGTTTGAGTGGGATATTCTTGAAAAGGAAGATATGGAGAGACTGGGAATGGGAGCTTTACTTGCTGTCAATCAAGGGTCAGTTGAACCACCGAAGATGATTGTCCTTAAGTATCAGGGGTTGGAAGAGTGGAAGGATGTTACAGCCTTCGTTGGAAAAGGAATCACTTATGATACAGGTGGTTATTCGATTAAATCCAAAACAGGTATGCCAGGAATGAAGGGAGATATGGGCGGGGCAGCTGCGGTTCTCGGAGCAATGGAAACCATTGGCCAATTGCAGCCGGAGAGAAACGTCATCGCCGTCATCCCATCATCTGACAATATGGTTTCGGGAGAAGCGTTTAAGCCTGATGACGTCATTACGTCAATGAGTGGCTTGACAATCGAAGTTACGAACACGGATGCAGAAGGGCGCCTGGCTCTCGCTGATGGAGTAACCTATGCGAAGAGCAAAGGGGCAGATCGAGTGATCGATGTCGCTACACTTACCGGCGGCGTTGTGACAGCGCTTGGGTCCTGGATGACAGGGGCTATGACTAATGACGACTTTTTCTACAAAGAGTTGGAGAGAGCGGGACAGATATCGGGGGAGCCAATTTGGCTTTTGCCGTACAATGACGATTATAAAGCCCAGGTCAGGAAAAGTTCGGTCGCTGATTTGAATAACTCTCCGACTAGAAAGGCTCATGCTATTATGGGTGGTGCTTTTGTCGGTGCTTTTGTTGAACAGCTCCCATGGGTCCATTTAGATATAGCGGGTACATCAACTGCAGAAGGCCCTCACGAACTCGGTCCAAAAGGGCCGACAGGGGTCATGTCCAAGACTTTGGCCCAATATATTTTGGATGAGTAAACCTCCCTCTGGGGAGGTTTTTTAATTTTTTACCTCTGTTAAAGTTCAGTGCTGATATTTGCATCAACAGTTCGAAGTGGTAATGAATGATAGGATGGCGGAATGTAAATTATTCCCAATCATCGAAACCTTTAGATGATCTACTTTCACGATCAACCATTGAAACTTGTTGGATTATTATTTCGAAACGGAGCTTTTCGCTAAAGAACAGGATTGTTGAAGACTCCGTTTCGAGATGGTTCGGGGTTTCATTGCCTGGTTGAGCGTTAGGGGTGGCTGGGAAGCCACTCGCTTTCCGCGGGAGCGCGGTGAGCCTCCTCAGGCTTACGCCTTGCGGGGAAAGCGAGTCAGCCCCGCAGCCCCATACTACCTCACAAACATCTCGAAACTGAATCTTCAAGAAAAGAAAAGGGAGCTTTCGTTGAATAAGCCAAATATCAAAAAAAGGAAATTCCATAAAATTGGAAGTTCCTTTTTGCAGTAACATCAACACTAAACTTTAACAGAGCCAATTTTTTAAATCGCTGCCCATTCCTCTTCACGCAACCGTGTATAAAGTATAAGGAGGTCTAGATGTTCTGGAGCGGGGAGGCTTGAAGGTGTTCAATCTGAAGGAACTGTGGCAAAAATGTTGTTTTTTGGCACGCCGTCGATCCATCAAAACCACTGTGAAGAAACGCGTGGGAACATTTCTTCATATTCATACAGTAGATGGAGTATTCACAGGAAAAATGGAGCGGGTGTGGGATGGTCATGTTTACATGAATATTGGGGATCGTGTCTACATCCTTCCATTGAAGGATATAAAGGCAGTCGAACCAAAAGAGAAGCACCCTCTATTATGGTAGAAGGTGCTTGCTTTATTAGTCCTGAATGGCTGCTTCCAGTGCTACTTCGATCATTTCATTGAATGTCGTTTGACGTTCTTCTGCTGTTGTTTCTTCCCCTGTCAGGATATGATCGCTGACTGTCAGCACAGAAAGGGCTTGACGATTAAATTTGGCAGCTAGTGTATACAAAGCGGTCGTTTCCATTTCTACTGCCAGGACATTGTATTTCGCCAACAAGTTGAAAAGGTCCATTGCTTGATCGCGATAGAAGCTGTCACTTGTAAATACGTTTCCAACTTTGAGCTTTAATCCTTTTTCTGTTCCTGCATCGTAAGCATTTTTCAATAGGTTGAAGTCTGCTGTTGGTGCAAAGTCAATGCCGTTGAAAACCATACGGTTCATTTGTGAATCCGTTGTTGATGTAGAAGCAAGAATGACGTCGCGGACTTTTACATCGCTTTGCAACGCGCCGCAAGAACCTACACGAATTAATTTTTGAACGCCGTAGCTTTCCATTAATTCATTGATATAGATAGAGATGGAAGGAACGCCCATCCCTGTTCCTTGAACAGAAATTCTGTGTCCTTTATAAGTACCTGTATAACCGTACATTCCGCGTACTTCGTTATAGCATGTCGCATCTTCCAAGAAGTTTTCTGCAATGTATTTTGCGCGCAGCGGATCCCCGGGAAGAAGGATTTTGTCTGCGATATCTCCTGGTTTAGCACCAATATGTGTTGTCATGGATATGACCTCCTCCATTACTTTTGACTATATAAAATTACCATACCCTTGAATAGAAAACAAATTCCGAAAAAAGCGCTCTCATGGTGCAATCAACCAAAATACTGTTTTTCTAAATCATCCAACTGTTTCTTTGCACTTTGATTGAATGCTGTCTCTCTTCTCGTTAACTTATTCTTTAGAGAATCGACAGCTTCTTTCAAGGACTGTTCATATCCTGGAATTTCCCCATCAAAGGGTTTGACGGCTTCTTTTTGTACATTAGCCTTTTCATTAAAGCTTAATGCTTTTCGTTGATGGAAGAAGACTTCCTCCGTCTTGCCGGGGTTATGTAGATCTCCTTGCATGGGGTGTTTATCTACAGCTAACACCTTGATGAGGTAGAACCGATTACGGTCTTCTACCACTTCTCCAATATAAATGCCGGTTTTATAATGAGCTTTCACGATCGATCCATTGGAAAAACCATCCATGTTCCATCACTCCTTATCTATACTTTCTCTATTGTAACAAAAATAGAAAATGTGAAGATATCGTGAAGCTCTTCATGAGAGGAGGGATTGTTTGGTATACTGCTTAATAGAAGGATGTGTTGCCCTATGATGGAATTTCTTTATTTTCCACAGGATAAATCAGAGTATATTCCAGCGATCATCATGTTGATGCTGTTTATCGTATTTGCTGCAGTTACGATGATTTGGTTCATCAAGGCTTCCCAAAAAGAAGAGAAAAAGATGGACCAGGTATATAAAACAGAAGAACATAGCACACGTGAAAAAGAAGAGCCGCGTTAGGCATAAGCCTGACGTGGCTTTTGTTATATTTTCATGCTTCAAAGGAGATACTATCCATGGAATATTTCATGGAACGGAGGGTTTTTATGAAATTCATCTTGAGTCTGGTGACTGCTCTTCTGCTAATCCTCACAGGCTGTGCAGGACAGGAACGGTCTCCTTTGAAGACGTCGATTTATAATGGTGACAATGATAAAATCGGGACAGCCACTCTTACGGAACAACCGGAAGGAGTGGAAGTGCAGTTGAAAGTTGAAGGGCTGGAGCCTGGAATGCACGGGGTTCACATCCATGAATTCCCTAAATGCGAAGCCCCGGACTTCCAAAGTGCAGGAAATCACTTTAATCCTTTGTCAAAAGAGCATGGGTTAATGAATCCAAAGGGCTCACATGTTGGGGACATGCCGAATGTTGAGGCCGATCAAAGTGGAATGGTGGATGTCAAGTTAATGTTACCAGAAGCAAAACTTAAAGAAGGAAAGAAGTCTCTCCTCAGGGATGAGGGAACTTCAATCGTCATTAATAGTGGTCCGGATGACGGGATGACTCAGCCAGCCGGTGATTCGGGAGAGCGCGTCGCTTGTGGAAAAATCACGCTGAAAGCGGATGAGGATGAGACAAGTGACCCGACAGAACCAGATAAAAAACAAGAATAAAAAAAGGTGTCGGGAATTTTTCCGACACCTTTTTTGAACATTTATGATCGGCTGTTAATTGGTGATTTCTCTTGTTTCTTGACAGCTTCAAGGATACGGGAAACGCCCTCTTCAATAATTGGTTTGGGTGCTGCGATGTTTAACCGCATGAAACCTTCGCCTTCGCTACCGAAAGAAGCCCCGTCATTCAAACCAACTTTCGCTTCTTTCTGCATGAGTTTTTTCAAATCTTTATTGTCCAATCCGAGATTCCTGCAGTCGATCCATAGAAGATAAGTCCCTTCGGCAGGAAATACCCGTATGGAATTGGTTTCGTTATGGAATTGTTCCATAACATAATCCTTATGGTCTTCCAGAACCTCCATTAATCCTTCCAGCCATTCTTCTCCGTGGTCATACGCGGCTTCCATAGCTGTCAGACCCAGTGTATTAAGGAGCATCATTCCTTGATTCTTAAAGGAGCGGTCCATTTTCGTTTTTGCCTGCTTATCAGGAGTTACTACGTAGGATGCCTGAAGGCCGGCGAGGTTGAAGGTCTTCGTCGGTGACAGGCAGGTGATGGTCTGAGCAGCTGCTTCTTCAGATAAGCTCGCCATCGGTATATGAGTATGACCTTTGTAAATCAGGTCGGCATGTATTTCATCTGCGACGACTTTGACGTCGTGTTTCAGACAAATGTCCATCATCCTGTTCAATTCAGCTTTAGTCCATACCCGCCCGACAGGGTTGTGGGGATTGCAGAGGATGAACATAGTTACATTATTTTCTTTGATTTTATTTTCAAAGTCATTAAAATCAATTTCATAACGGTCCCCATGGATCTGTAATTGATTTTTTACGATATGTCTCCCATGGTCTTTTACGACGCTGTAGAAAGGAGGGTAGACAGGAGTCTGGATGATAATATGATCTCCGATCTCGGTTAAAGACTGAATGATCATGTGCAGAGACGGGATAACCCCGGGACTGTATGTAATCCATTCAGGGTCCACTTTCCAATTGTGTCGTTTTTCAAGCCAACTTGTTATCGTATCTTTGACAGGAGCGTCCGGCCATGTATACCCGAAGATTCCGTGTTCCACTCTTTCTTTAAGAGCTTTTGTAATGGCAGGAGGGGTTTTGAAGTCCATATCAGCGACCCACATCGGCAATACTTCTTCATCTTGATAAAGGTCTTTGACCATGTCCCATTTGACTGACCTTGTTCCTTTTCGTGTGACGACTTTATCGAAATGTCCCATAACTTGTACCTCCAATTTCCTAATTAGTATCTATCTTACCCGAACCTGACCGTTGAATGAAAATATGTTGTTTGAGGAAATCGTAAGCGGAAAAACGCAAAAAAAAAGCAAAGCGAACGTTCGCTCTGCTTACACAGGGGGAATACGAGAAAGTCTTACGTTACTTAATATAACCATATTTCATAGTTTATAAACCTATTTTTTTATTTTTTTTGCTGATTTAAATCATAGAGGAGGTTCATCGCACGAAGCACGTCTTGTTCTGAGAAATCGCGCGCCTTTTTGAGCAGAAGTTTTGAACGTTTCACCCCGATTTCCTGAATGAGGGACTGTAGTTCTTCATCGATATCTGAAGCATGTTCTTCATGATTCTCCAACAATTCAGAGGCGGGGATATCAAGCACTGTTGAAATTTTTAAGATCGTATCCAATTCAGGGACTCGTTCATCATTTTCATAGCTTTCGAGAGTGTGAATACCGATTCTAGCTTTCATGGATAGTTCTTCTTTAGTGAAATTCTTTGATTCGCGATATTTCCTAATTTTATTACCTGTGGACATGAGCAGACCTCCTCTGTATTTTCACTTATTATAACATTAGTTTAGAGGAGAAAATTTTAATGTTTTAAGAAGTTTAAGATTCCTTTGCTAAATGTCTCTCTTTATGGTAAAATCATTTATTGCGTGAAAAGAAGCGAATAATAAATAAATCAGGAGTTGTATAGCATGTCAGATAAGTTTCAAGAAGGTCAAGTACTAGAAGGTAAAGTTACAGGAATTCAGCCATACGGTGCATTCGTTGCACTTGACGAGCAGGTTCAAGGTCTTGTTCACATTTCAGAGGTTACTCATGGTTACGTGAAAGATATTAATGAGCACCTTTCTGAAGGAGATGAAGTACAAGTTAAAATCTTGAACATCGATGAAAAGAGTAACAAGTACTCTCTATCCATCCGTGCTACACAAGAAGCGCCAAAGGCCGCACGTCGTCCACGTAAGCAGGCGGCACCTAAGCAGGAAGAATCCACTGCTGGATTCAACACGCTTAAAGATAAGTTGGAAGACTGGATCAAACAGTCCGACGATCGTGAAAAGTTCCGTAAATAAGCTTTCGATCTTAGAAGAGGACCTGTTCATTTTGAGCAGGTCCTTTTTTTATTGCTTTTAGTCAGTCCACTGGATCAGTGGCCGTGGCTTCTTCTCGATCCATTGCAGGAGAGAAATAAAGGGATATGACGATAAGTCCACTTATACCCACAAGTGTATAGATGACCCGAGCTAACCATGCTCCTTGTTCGCCTCCACCAAAAAGGCCGGCAACCAGGTCATATTGAAATAAACCAATCAATCCCCAGTTGACAGCTCCAATAATTACAAGCAGCAGGGCAACGCGATTCAATGCATTCATATGAACACCTCCTTGTTCTTTCTTCTATAGGTTGAACCCATAAAAAAATAATATACGAATTGCATATCCTTTGAGAATGCTTTGAAAATCGGGGATAATAACCTCGTACGCTTAGTTTAGAAAGGAGCATTTCCATGGAGGCATTTACATTTCATAATCCAACGAAATTAATTTTTGGTAAGGATCAAATCAATCAATTACCTTCTCAACTGCCGTCAGGGACGAAGAAAGTCCTTGTGGTATATGGAGGGGGAAGTATAAAGAAAAATGGTGTTTACGATCAGGTAATGGCGCAATTGAAAGAGGCGGACGTAGAAGTCCAGGAGCTTTCAGGCGTTGAACCCAATCCTAAGTTGACCACTGTAGAAAAGGGGGTACGGATTTGTAAGGAAGAGAACATCGATTTCCTTTTAGCCGTAGGTGGCGGAAGTGTTATCGACTGTACGAAAACGATTGCTGCCGGTGCTGAGTACGAAGGCGCTCCTTGGGATCTTGTGACAAGAAAAGCGAAGCCGGAATCCGCCCTTCCATTTGGAACAGTGTTGACCCTTGCGGCTACGGGGTCAGAAATGAACGCAGGTTCGGTTATCACGAATTGGGAGACGAATGAAAAGTATGGGTGGGGAGCAGCCCCTCTTACAAACCCAGCATTTTCTATTCTTGATCCAGCATACACAGCCTCTGTTCCAGAAGATCAAACCATTTATGGAATTGTTGATATGATGACACATATGTTTGAGCAGTATTTCCATAATCCAACTCAATCACCGGTTCAGGATGAAATGATTGAAGGAGTTCTGAGGGCAGTTATTGAAACGGCGCCGAAGCTTCTTGATAACCTTGATTCCCTGGAGCATAGAGAGACCATTTTGTATGCAGGTACAGTTGCTTTAAATGGCATGCTGCAAATGGGTTACCGCGGGGACTGGGCGAGTCATAACATTGAACATGCGGTTTCTGCTGTATATGATATTCCGCATGCAGGAGGACTGGCGATCTTATTCCCGAATTGGATGAAACACAACCTTGAGGTTAATGAACAACGTTTCGCTCGTCTGGCAACTAAGGTTTTCCATGTGAACCCAGAGGGCAAAACCGATAAAGAGATTGCTGAAGAAGGTATTCAATCGCTGCGCCGTTTCTGGAGTTCAATCGGTGCACCTGAAACGCTCGCTGACTATGAGATCGAAGATGACAAGTTCGATGTTATCGTCGATCGCGCAATGAAGCGCGGACCATTCGGTAATTTTAATCAGCTTCATGAAGAAGATGTTCAAAAAATCTTGGAAATGTCCAAATAAAAGATGGCTTTGGTAAATCGGAGGGGAACCTCCGATTTTTCTTTTCGTGGCTCCTCTTAAACATAACCCTCCTGCACTTTGATGAAAATTCACGTAAAGACACCCTTAACGTATTTGGATTAAATTAGAAAAAATGAAAATTTATCACTTGATGATAGAGGTGTTTCAAAGAGAATTTTATGAAAGTTTTGCATGTATCCGTTTACAATTTAGGGATGGCTTGATTTGAAAGGAAGGTTTCGATAAAGTGAAATTGGTTCTAAAAAATGACGATTTGGAGGGTCATCAATGACACACGTTCGTTTTGATTACGAAAAAGCTCTGCCATTCTTCGGAGAGCATGAATTAGAATATATGCAAGGAGCGGTTTCCCTTGCTCATAAATCGCTACATGAAAAATCAGGAGCAGGCAATGACTTCTTAGGTTGGTTGGATCTACCAGAGAATTACGATAAAGAAGAGTTCGGTCGTATTAAAAAGTCAGCAGAAAAAATCAAGTCCGATTCTGATGTTTTACTGGTAATAGGGATCGGCGGATCATACTTAGGAGCGCGAGCTGCGCTTGAAATGCTGAACCACAGCTTCTACAATGAACTTTCTAAAGAAGATCGGAACACCCCTCAAGTGTTCTTTGTTGGTAACAGCATCAGTGCGCCATATATGAATGAACTATTCGATGTACTTAAAGACAAAGATGTTTCCATAAATGTCATTTCTAAAAGTGGAACAACGACAGAGCCAGCAATCGCTTTCCGTATTTTCCGTAAGTTCCTTGAAGAGAAATACGGGGTAGAAGAAGCTCAGAAACGTATTTATGCTACGACAGACAAAGAAAAAGGAGCCTTGAAGACACTGGCGACTGAACAAGGGTATGAATCGTTCGTAGTACCTGATGATGTCGGTGGTCGTTATTCTGTACTGACAGCAGTGGGTCTTCTACCAATTGCTGCTAGCGGCATTGATATTGAAGAGATGATGAAAGGGGCTCAGGCGGCACAAAGCGAATTAAGCACGGATGAGCTGTCTAAAAACCCTGCCTATCAATATGCTGCCGTTAGAAACGTCTTATACAACAAAGGGAAGACGATCGAGATGCTCGTGAACTATGAGCCATCCCTTCAATACTTTGCGGAGTGGTGGAAGCAACTGTTTGGCGAAAGTGAAGGAAAAGACCAAAAAGGAATTTTCCCTGCTTCTGCAAACTTCTCGACAAATATGCACTCTCTTGGACAGTATGTACAGGAAGGTCGTCGTGACTTATTTGAAACGGTCCTGAATGTCGAAACACCTTCTTCAGACATTACGATTGAAGAGGACAACCAGAACCTGGACGGACTGAACTACCTTGCAGGCGGCACTGTGGATGAGGTTAATGAAAAAGCTTACCTTGGAACGATGCTTGCCCACACAGATGGTGATGTGCCGAACTTGATTTTGCACCTGCCAAAACGCGATGCGTACACATTTGGATATCTCGTGTACTTCTTTGAGAAAGCATGTGCCATCAGCGGATATCTATTGGGTGTGAATCCGTTCGACCAGCCAGGTGTAGAGGCATACAAAGTCAACATGTTTGCGCTACTTGGTAAGCCAGGATTTGAAAAAGAAAAAGAAGAACTTGAAAAACGCTTGAAATAAAAATGAGTAGCTCAGGTCTCCAAAAAATGGATGACCTGAGCTTTTTTTGTTTGGGCATAGTAAGGAATAAAGGAGTGATGACAGTGATTCCATTATCTTCACCGATTACTGGCCAGGTGTACTCGTTTAATGATGTTGAAAGTGAACTGAAGGTTCTGGGTTTTAAACTCTCTGACAACTGGGATTATGAGCATGGTTATTTTGATTACAAGATCGATGACCATGTGGGCTATCAGTTCATCCGTCTCCCTTTCGTGGTAACTTCAGGTTCCTTGGACGCACCTAGTGATTATGCAACTATAGAAATGAAGGAACCGTTCTTGCTATCCCACAAGTATAATCCCGGCCTTGATGATAACGTAAAAGAGGGGAATTTTCGTGCCATTTTTGATCAGTTCCAGGAACCAGTGGATAAGGACGCTTCGTTTCCTGAAGAATTAATTAACGAAGGAAGAGAACTACTGGCGCAAGTGGAACAAGTGTTACTTCCGAAGGGGTGAGAAAACGACGAGAACATCTCCTTCTTCCAATACAATATCAGGGTGGAGATCGAAAGATAGATCTTCCCCTTTTTTGATGCCGATGATTTGGTAATGTTCGTTTAAGAAATGCTCGAATGCCTTTAACATGGGTTGGCCAATCAACTTACCGTCAATGGTTTCTTCGTGGAATTGACGTTCTGTTAATAATTCCAGAAGAAGTTCGAAAGGTTTAACTGGATCGTTTCGATAAAGCTCCTGATAGAATAGGCTGCTCATGAAATCGTTAGACCGGATGACGGTGTTGGCACCTGCTCGTTCGGCATTGATTTTTTGTCTGTCTGTTAACACTTCTGCAATAATGAATAAGCCAGGGTGATGCCCTTTAAGAGAAACGATCTGATGGATGACGGTCTGATCAGATTGTTCCTCAGCCATGGATGGGTCAGCTGTGATGATGGCGATCCTTGCTTCTTTGACATTCGCATCTTCTAGCGTCTCTTCATTTGTTGCACTTCCATTGATAAAGTGAACGCTGGAGAGGCGTTGGTAGAATTGGTTCATCGTCCGGTCGATCAGAACGATTCTTTCCTGCAGGTTTTGTTTTTCCAACATGTCCAGGAGATGACGGGTCCGTTCATTCCAACCAACGAGAATTAAGTGATTGTTTCCTTTGAACGCTACCTTGCCTTCAGATAAGTCGGTTTCATGTTTAACGGTCGAAGCTGACAGGGTAGCCATATAGAAGGTTACAAGCCCACCGCCGGAAAGAATCAGCACGATAGCTGTAAGCTTCCCTGTTGCACTCAAAGGTACATAATCCCCGTAACCCACAGTCGCCCCCGTTACGAATGCCCACCAGAGGCCATCAAAAAATGTAGGAAAGTTATGAGGTTCAAGGATATGGATGATCATGCCGAATAATGACATGGTAAAGAGTACGGTTGTCAATAACCGCATAAACAGCGGCATTTGAAAATACAGGCGGATTAAGGATTGCATGCCATACGCCCCTTTTTTACCCTTAGTATGGCTCTTTTATCCATCCTTCAAACATGAAAGGATTTCCTTCTAGTGAAGGAAACCCTCTTCAATGTTTTATGAAATCTTTTCTTTTAAATCATCATAGACGCAATACCAGAAATCTCTATTGTCCCGGTACGCTTTTGTAATGAAAGTGAGCACTTCTCTGCGTTTTTCATTGTATTCTTCTTCATCCTGATCCGGCAGATTGGCCAGCGAATCATCGATGAATGCCTGGATATCCGGAGCACGCGGACCCCAGGTTCCAACCTCTTTCCCTTCCGTATTGATGAATATGATTTTAGGGATGGCTCGTGACCGGCCATCTGTCAAATACCGGTCCATTAATTCAGGGTTTTCATCGCGTAAAAGGAAGTGGACTGGGATCCGGCTGTACTCTGCGATTTTAATGAAAATCGGCAGGTTGAGCATCGCATCTCCACACCAGTCCTCCGTAAGGACGATTGCACGTAATTGCTTTTGCTGGATCTTTTCAAAAAGTGGATGGTCCTCTACAGGAATAGGGAAATTCTCATATATATAAATAAAGTCTTTTTGATGTGTTTGCATATGGTCTACATAAGTTTGTGCAGACATCCCTCTTTTAAACCATTCTTCCAAATTCATAAAACCCCTCCTCTAAAAACTCCGTACATAATCACGTTCCCTAAAATGTGAAGGAGTAAGCGTCCGATTATAATGGAATCCTGCTTTTTTGGTATGATAGAAGAAAAGGGGGATGATTATGGACAAAGAACGATTGGATTATTTATTGGAACTGCTGAATACACCTTCTCCTTCCAGTATGGAAATGGAAATTCAGAAGAGGTGGATCAAAGAAATGCGACCATATGCTGACGAAATCAAGACTGATCATGCAGGGAATGCGATCGCTATTTTGAATCCTGAAGCTGATTTTAAAATTCTTTTGGCCGGTCATTGTGATGAAATTGCTCTGGTCATCAACAGGATTGATGACCAAGGATACCTCCATTTTGATAAAATGGGTGGAGTTAATCCGAAGGCCGCGGTGGGCATGAAGGTAACCATACTCGGTTATGGAAAAGAACTGACAGGAGTTATTGGGGTGAATGCTCAGCACCATGGAGGTTTGAAAGGCGATTTTGGCTGCGATGACTTATTTATTGACTGTGGGGCCAAGTCAAAAGAAGAAATGGATCAGTATGTTCAAATCGGTGATCTTGCCGTTTATAAGAGGGAACCGGAACTGCTGATGGACCGATACATAGCGGGCCGCGGCTTAGATAATCGAACAGGACAATTTATCGTAGGAGAAGTGCTGAGGAGATTATCTGAAATGGAAATCCATGTCGGAGTATACGCGGCCAGCACGGTGAATGAAGAGACGAACATGGGGGGCGCGTACTTTGCCGCAGCAGGCATTGAACCTTCCATGGCCATAGCCTGTGATGTGACATTTGCCACGGATTATCCGGGCGTCAACAGAAATAAGCATGGGGACATTCGTTTAGACGGGGGTCCTGTACTCGCAAAGGGGGCGCCAATTAACCGTAAAATCAACAAGTTGTTAGAAAAAACAGCAAAAGCACTGGAGATGGATGTGCAGTATGAGCTTACACCGAGAATGACAGGAACAGATGCAGATAAAATGAGACTTACAGGAAAGGGCGTACCCGTTAGTCTTGTTTCCCTGCCCCTTCGTTATATGCATTCACCTGTAGAGACCGTCAGTTTGGAAGATATGGAAGAAGAAATTTCCTTGATTGTAGAAATGATTAAAAATATGACAGGGAAAGAAAGTTTGAATCCGTTAGAAGATTAAAGCCAAAACACCGGGGAGAACCCCGGTGTTTTGTTTATTTTAAGCATAATTGGAAAGAATAGCAGATATAATCTTCAATATATTAAGGAGTGATCTGCATGGATCGGGAAGTACTGCATCAACAAATTATGACGTTGAAAGGAAAGATTTGTGCCGGGCAGCTTCAGCTCCATGGGTATGACGAATACCTCCTCATGCAGCTGGATAAAGTGAAAGATAGTGAAGATGGTCTTGTCGATGTGTCCACTGTTTCTTCTACCCTTCGTTTGTTTATTGATGCTACGGAAAAAATACAGTCTCCATCAAATTGACCACATAAAATTAAAAGAACGTAACCTTTAATATGGTTAGAGAAACCATGAACGGGAGCGCACCACGGGTGAGCTCTTTTTGTTTGCTTTTATGCAGCCTGTCCTTTCTTGTTGAAAACAACTCTTATCAACCAGTAAACATTCATAAAAGAGTATTTATTAAATGAACAGTTATGTTAAAAAGCATTTGTTTTCTACTACTTGTAGATTGTAATTATATATTTAGTATATATGATTATATCGCCCGAACAATTTGAGAGTTTTGGAAATAAAATACTCTCATAACGTGTGGAAAGGATAGAAAATATGAGAAAGAAGTTTAATGCAAGTGATGCTAGAGAAGTCAGGGTGGTAGGAGATACGTCTCAAATCCGTCCAGTTCAATGCTGTACATCCAGAGCGGGAGGAACAGGCCCAACAGGTGCGACAGGTCCAGCAGGCCCAGCAGGCCCAACAGGTGCGACAGGTCCAGCAGGCCCAGCAGGCCCAACAGGTGCGACAGGTCCAGCAGGCCCAGCAGGCCCAACAGGTGCGACAGGTCCAGCAGGCCCAACAGGTGCGACGGGAGCAACAGGAGCAACGGGAGCAACAGGAGCAACGGGGGCCACAGGAGCAACAGGTTTACCTGGAACTACGGGTTCTATCATTCCTTATGCTTCAGGACTTCCAGTGGCGATGACTTCAGCCTTAGGCGGACTACTTGGAACGTCAAGTTTGGTTGGATTTGGAAGCAGTGTAACGGGTGTAACTATCCTTGGTAGTGGTCAGATTGATTTGACGGGAGCAGCAGGGACGCTGCTGAACTTTGCTTTTTCAGTTCCGCGTGATGGTACGATTTCTTCACTCTCTGCTTACTTTAGTTCTACAGTAGCTCTCCAACTTATCGGTGACCTTACCATTCAAGCTCAACTCTATGTCTCTGAAGACCCGGCAACCAATGTTTTCACTCCAATTCCAGACACTCTCGTTCAGCTGTCCCCGACGTTCAACCCCATTCTAAACATTGGTGATATCGCACGGGGAGATGCATCTGATTTAAGTGTGCCCGTATCACAGGGCGACCGTTTGCTCATGGTGTTTTCCGTTATTGAAGAAGGGATCACAGTCGCGAGCACTGTTTTAGGATACGCAAGTGCAGGTGTCACCATCAACTAACGACAGGGGAGACCATTGTGGCATCAATCAGTTTGTGTATGATTGTGAAAAATGAAGAAGACTGCCTGGATAGATGTTTATCATCTGTCCAGGATGTTGTTGATGAAATCATCATCGTTGATACGGGTTCGGAAGATTCAACAAAAAGAATTGCGGAGAAGTATACAGATCTCATTTATGATTTTACGTGGGTCCATGATTTTTCAAAAGCTCGAAATTTTTCATTCATGCAGGCCTCTATGGATTATATATTTTGGCTAGATGCAGACGATGTGGTGTTAGAAGCGGACAAAGAGAAGATCAGAGAGATGAAAGAACTAGGTTTTCATGGTTGTGATGCCCTATCCATGCACTATATTCTCGCAGTAGATGAGAATGAGAACATTACGTCCAGTGTGACGAGGAACCGCCTTGTGAAAAGAAGCAGGAATTTCGCTTGGCAGGGGCGTGTCCATGAATACCTGGAAGTCAGCGGATCTCTGATAAGCAGTGATATCCAGGTATGGCATAAAAAAGGTGAAGTTTCACTCTCGAAGCGAAACTTGAACATTTATGAGCAAATGATGGAAGAAGGGGAAGAGATGACCCCGAGAGATTTATATTATTATGCGAATGAATGCTTTGATCATGAAATGTGGGAAAAAGCAGCGGAAAGATACTTGGAATTTTTGAATACTGATTCGGGCTGGGTGGAAGATCGAATTTCAGCACATGCGAAGCTTTCCGATTGTTATCGTCTCATAGGAAAAAATGAGGAAGCCGTTCAGCAGATTCATAAAACATTTGAATATGATATTCCGCGTGCCGAACAATGCTGCCGGTTAGGTTACATGTACTTATTGAATTCACAATACGAGGAAGCGATTTACTGGTATACTTTTGCATCCAATTGTGAGTTGGATGTTGTTAAAGAGAAAGGCGGGTTCATTAATTATCCGTGTTATACATGGCTTCCACATTTAAACTTATGTTTCTGCTATGATCGGATCGAAGATTACGAGAAAGCCGCTTATCATAATCAAATCGCCAAAAAGTTCAATCCTTTGAATGCTGATGTGTTATACAATGAGAAATATTTAATGGAAAAGCTGGAAAGCACCCAGAATAATAAAAGTAGTTCGATTCTTGAATAATATCACCTTTAAAACCAATAGTTAAAACTGTTGGTTTTTATGTGTGGTGAAGAACGATTAAACAATATGAAACAAACTCATTCAACTAATGGATTATTTCTCTTTATATAGATTGAAAATACAGCAAATTTTCTATCTAAGATCTAACGAGGAATCAAAGGCAGGGATGTTGGGGAGCCCCTCATACCCAACCTTTGGGTGTATGAAGGAAAATGATTGGGTAATTCCTAGCCTGAACCAAATATGCATCCATTTCATTTGCGAGAAGATTTGGATGAGGGGCAATTAGGGGTTCAGTTCCAGGATGTTGAAGGATCCGTACCTGCCCATATGGGAAATATAGTAAAGGAAGAGAAATAGGTTTTACTCTAACATTTCAATAAGAATTAGAACTTGAAAGGGATTTCGTGAATGGGCGATTCTTCTTAGGTACGTTAGGTTCATGCCTCGTTTATATGCTGCTTTTTCTAATAAAGTCGTTTCATTGAACATAGCAGTTGATAAATTCCCGATATGGATTTGAGTCAGTAAATCATAATAAGCATTTACTAACAATTCGTCACTAAATTCTTCATAGGGAGAGGAGAAGTTGCTCAGATATTAGCCTCCTGTTTTAGAAATCTCAGAGGAAATAATTTCAATATTTCACAACTCTTCATTTCAAGACTTTGTCCCACCCTATCATAGGAAGAAGATAAGAAAATAGGCAGGGAGTAAAATTACATTAATTTACCAATGATTGAACACTTCAAAACTATTATCTGGAGTTGATTGGAAACATAACCAATCTAGATAGTAATCAGGCATAGAAAATGACCAAGAGCATCAGTTTCATTGCAATGCAGTAAGCCTTGTCAAAGATAGAAGAGATCTTTAGATGGTAGGTGTATGCGGAAATGCATTTAGTATTCTTAACTGACGTACATCTATTATGAAACAACATACTATAAAGAAAGTACTAATTTAGGTGGTGTTTATGGGGAAGAAAGGAAAGCACAGGGTAAACGCTCGAATGGTCTATGATTGGCAATCCTCAAACGACGAATTTATAATTAAAATACCTATAAAGTCAAGTCCTAAACCAAAACCCTTTAAAGTTGATACTTACCAATACAATGCTCTATCTGACGGAAGGAGTTTAATCTATACTGATGATGAGGAACTGAAGGAATATGGGAATCAAGGTATTTTAGATCCCGCAACTGTATCTTATATCAATCTATTCGTAAATGGAGTATTACAACCTCCCAATACCTATACAGTAAAAAAAGGCTATTTGATTTTAAATACAAATCATATACCGGCAGAGAACACACCGATAATTCTTCAGTTTATTACAGTGTATCAATCATAATAAATAAGGGTTCCTAATATTAGGAACCCTTATTTATATTTTTATAATTAAGTCGTAATATCTGTAGTAGAAGTTGGAGTGTAGTTTACTACTTCTAATAATACTGGGGAACCGGTAATGAGTGGATCGCCACCAGCTGGTACATCGATATCGAGTGATCCAACCGCAGTGGCTCCTGGGGTATAAGTTGAAATTCCGCCCATTTGCAGAACACCATTAATATAAACATTGTAATAACTGTTTTCTGTAGCGAGTGTAGGTAGATCGGTAGCTGCTGAGCCTGAGTCATCAAAAAAATCAGCTGTATCAATGGACAAAGTAGCTCCTGCAGCAGTTTCTCCGGTAGTTATATGAAAATATTTTTCTGCAGTTGGGTCTACGGAAACTGTGGAAGAAGCTGTAATCTGAAGCTTCATAAGTTGAAGGGCCATAATTAACCTCCTTTATACTAGCGTTATTACTATAATATGGTCTGAATTTAGATTTGGTTTAGACTCTTTAATTAAATCATGTCTATTGTATTGGAAGTAGTTGGTTTTACTTAGGAATGGAATTAAATTGGCATCGGTTATTAAAAATATATAGGTCATAAATGATTTTTTGATTTTTGAAACTCTAATATTATCAATTATATTTCTTCCAGCATGTATTTAGGAATTTTAACCCCTTCTTCCATCATCCTAATAAAAGCGTTAACTAAATTACCATCGAATTGAGTCCAGGAACACATTTCTAACTCTTTAAATGCTTCTTGGTCACTCAATGTCTCCCTTGAGTAGATACGTTGGTCAATAGTCATTGTGTCAAATGCATCACAAATAGAGATTATACGTCCCTGTATCGTTGCTTCATCTCCTAAGAGGCGTCTTGGATAGCCGCTACCATCCCATCTCTCATGATGGTCTCTTATAAACCTCGCTGCTCTTGTTAAACCAAGGTGCTTTCGAACAATTACATTTCCAACATGTGAATGGCTTTGAATTATAGTAAACTCCAAGTCACTCAACTTCTCTGATTTGAACAAAATATTTTTAGATATCCCCATTTTACCAATATCATGTAATAAAGATGCCACACGGAGATCTTCATCATAAACTCCCACTCTTTTAGCTAACATACTTGAAAGAAACATCACGCGGAGCGAATGGTACTTAAATAGATGTATGACTTCATTATCTTGAGCGATCTCATAAAAGAGTGTTTCTGGATCTTGTCCTAAACTCTGAGTAGATTTATCGAACATAAAGGTAGCATCATTTTCTGGCGTGTGTATATTATCGCGAATTGAAAAGATAGACTTCACATTTTTAAATATATCGTCATAGGGAACTCTGTCTTCTCTTTGTTCAGCTATATATTGAATGATTTTAAAGTCTTCATCGTCATAGATATGTTCATTGTTTTCCATATTGATATGGTGGTTTAATCTATTTTTTAATTCTTCAAACCATTGATCAATAACTTTAGGACTCTTCTCAACATATTAAGAAATTTCATCTAACGTATACGCTTCCATAAAAATGACCTCCTGAGCATAATCTAATAAAAGACGATAAAGAATGTCCGCATTTTTTATTGTAAAAATTAAATGGTTTTGGTCTACGTAGCTCTTTAAGGGATAGTTACAATAGTATATAACCATAAGTCATTAATTTAAATCATTAAAGCTTTGATAAGGTGACCTGGTTGGCAGTAATCTTCTACATATTTAAAACTAGGTATTAATACATTTTCCCAAACCGATTCTTCAGATCTTCCTAATATTCCTTGGGGAATATTAGGAAGATCTCATATACCCCAACAGTCTACGATCCTGCTGGATTTTTTTGTTGTCAAACAGTTGTCTGAATTTAGCAACCATCACCAGTTTCTATTCTAAAGGCTCTGTTAAAGTTCAGTGTTGATATTTGCAGCAACGGATGGAAGTGACAATGAATGATAGGATGGTAAAAGGAGTTTATTTCCAATTGTTGAAACCTTTGAATGATCTCCTTTCACGATCCTACCATTGAATCTTGTTGGATTATTATTTCGAAACGGAGCTTTTCGCTAAATGGCAGGATTGTTGAAGACTTGATTTCGAGACTTCTGTGTGGTGGATAGGGCTGCGGGGAATGACTCGCTTTCCGCGGGAGCGCGGTGAGCCTCCTCGGACTACGTCCTGCGGGGTCTCACCCTGAACTTTTTTCCTCGTAGATATCCGGTTTCTGCGCCTAGCGGCTAGTGAGACTTCCCTCGCTTCTGTACGATAAGTCAACATCGAATCTCTTCGTTCTTCGTGTTTCCTTTATCTCCTCCAGCTCAGTCCAGTCCATACGCCGCTGAACGAGGCGCCTGCACACTTAAGATAGGAGTCTCGCCATTCCCCTCCGCCCCTTTGCCATATAAGTGTCTCGAAACCACTACTTGAAAAATCAGCTTGTATGGTTAAGAGAAGGGAATGATATCATCTCTACCCCATGAACGTTTAGCATACGCAAATGCTTGATACTACGTATGATGTGCCCGCCTAGGGGAGAAGAATTGGAAACTTACGAATCCATACAGATGTTCGAACCTCAACCATTCAAGCTCACCCTTTTTAAAGTGGCTTCGAGACACTTATAAGGGAAAGGGGGCGGAGGGAAACGGTGAGACTCCTATTGGACGTGTGGGACAGGTGAGACCCTGGAAGGCGTAGCCTGAGGAGGCTCACCGCCCGCCCCATGGAAAGCGAACCTTTTCCCGGAGCCCCCTAGAATCACACAAACATCTCGAAGCTGAGCCTTCCACAAACGGGAGCTTTAGTTGAATAAGCCAACTGCAAAAAGTAACTTCCATAAAATTGGAAGTTACTTTTTGCAGTAATATCAACACTAAACTTTAACAGAGCTATTCTAAAAGAACCGGTGTAAATAATCTCAAAACATTAAACTTGCGATATTCCAAGGTTTTGTATAAAATAAATTTACAATATCATATCGATTCCATCTTCGGGGCAGGGTGCAATTCCCGACCGACGGTAAGAAGAACAGTGGTTCTTTAAGTCCGTGACCCGTATGTTTCCAACATGCGGTGGACCTGGTGAGAGTCCGGGACCGACAGTTAAAGTCTGGATGGGAGAAGATGTCGAACGGAACAGATAGGTGAAAATCTATCTGTAATTTCCTATGGACACGCCTACCCTTAGCCCGAATGCTACAGGGTTATTTTTGTGTCCTTATTTATTAGGCCGTTTACCTTCATCTGGGATGTGAATCGATGAAAAGATGAAGGAGGAGATCGATGATGAGATCCGATACAGGACAATCATCAAAACTGCAAAAATTAGTAATTCTAGCTTTACTTGGTACCATTTCAATGGTGTTGATGTTTTTGAAATTTCCGCTTCCCTTTTTACCCCCTTATTTAAAAGTAGATTTCAGTGATATTCCTGCTCTTCTTGCGGCCATAATGTTTTCGCCGCTGGCAGGCATCGTGGTGGAAGCGTTGAAAAATGGATTATATACAATTTTTACAGGGGTTTCTGATCCTATCGGGGTCGTTGCAAACTTTTTTGCGGGTGTTCTGTTCGTTGTTCCTGCCGCCCTTATTTATCGTAGAGGACGTACAATGAAATCTCTTGTTCTTGGATTGGTTTCAGCATCCATTTTTATGGCTGTCATCATGAGTGTCCTCAATTATTTCCTAATACTCCCTGCTTACAGTTGGTTTATGGGATGGGAGACTATGAGTACAGATGTTAAGTGGATGACAATTATGGCGGGGATTCTCCCGTTCAATGTTCTGAAAGGTGCGATTGCCGGGACGCTCTTTGTGTTCTTGTTCGTTAAGATGAAAGGATGGATAGAACAGAAGAGTATCCGTCAGACGGCCGCATAAAAAAGCGAGGGGTGGTCACCCCTCGCTTTTTTTATGCGTTTTTTTCATTCTCAATTTCGTCTACTTTATAACGGGCCGTTGGCATAGCTTCCAGACGTTCGACAGGAATGGGCTCTTCCGATTTCTCACTTAATCCATAACGTCCTTCTTCTATCCGCTGCAATGCATCTTCGACTTCCATTCGTTTTTCCCGGGCCTGCTCGTAAAAGGTTTGTTCTTTTGCCCGTTCAAATTGGTCGGTTCCCTGGTCGCCTGGATGATCGGCTACACTGGATATTTCACCGGTCCGATCATTCTCATACGCTTCTTTTGCCTCGTCCTCTCTGTATTCTTCCATATGCGCTTCCGCTTCTTCTTTCATTTCCAGAAGGCGGTTCTTAAATTTTTGGATCTGCTCTTCATTCAACATCCTCGATCGACTCCTTTCAACGTAGCATTCCATTCATTTTTTGGGGACGACTCCGATCGTACATCGCGATAAACACAAAGGATCTCCTTTATCATTGGTGATGACAATCTCCCAAACCATCGTATTTTTACCGATGTGTGCGGGGGTTGCCGTCCCTGTTACATATCCTTCGCGGGTACTTTTAATATGATTGGCATTAATTTCCACACCGAACACCTGTTGTTTGTCAGGGTCTATGTTTAAGAAGGCACCGATGCTGGCTGCGCTTTCTGCTAAGGCGACACTGGCACCTCCATGCAGGAATCCCATAGGCTGATGTGTTCTGTGATCCACAGGCATTCGTATCTGGACCTTAGCCGCTTCGGCAACGACAACTTCCATTCCCAATGCTTCCATTAATGTATTGTCCATCATAGATCTATTCATTTTCATCCCGTCCTTTTTGTATTATTCCCATTGTCATTTGGGTCAAACCTTTATGTTCAATGTGCCCGGAGTAGAAGTAATCTCGAAAAATCAAATGAACTTATTTATATTTCAAATTATACACGTGTTTGCTGGTTTACGTTTAACCTCTCACCGCAAACTTAAAAGAAAAGGTTCACTTCCACTATTTGTACTTAGGTAAGAAAGGCTTCGTATACCGTTCATAACTTAACAATGATAGGATGGTAAAAGAGAATTTATTTCCAAGTGTCGAAACCTTTAGATGATCTCCTTTCACGATCCAACCATTGAATCTTGTTGGATTATTATCTCGAAACGGAGCCTTTCGCTAAATGTCAGGATTGTTGAAGGCTTGATTTCGAGACTTTTGTTGAGTGGATGGGGGCTATGGGGAATAGCTCGCTTTCCGCGGGAGCGCGGTGAGCCTCCTCGGACTACGTCCTGCGGGGTCTCACCAAGCACTCTCTTCCCGCAGGAGTCTCGCCATTCCCCTCCGCCCCTTTGCCATATAAGTGACTCGAAACCACTACTTGAAAAATCAGCTTGTATGGTTAAGAGAAGGGAATGATATCATCTCTACCCCATGAACGTTTAGCAAACGCTTGATACTACGCACGATCTGCCCGCCTGGGGGAGAAGAATTGGAAACTTACGAATCCATACAGATGTTCGAACCTCGACCATTCAAGCTCACCCTTTTTAAAATGGCTTCGAGACACTTATTAGGTTAAGGGGGCGGAGGGAAACGGTGAGACTCCTATGGGACGTGTGGGACAGGTGAGACCCCGGAAGGCGTAGCCTGAGGAGGCTCACCGCCCGCCCCATGGAAAGCGAACCTTTTCCCGGAGCCCCCTAGAATCACACAAACATCTCGAAGCTGAGTCTTCAAGAGAAGGGAGCTTTCGTTGAATAAGCCAACTATAAAAAAAGGAACTTCCATAAAATTGGAAGCTCCTTTTTGCAGTAATATCATCACTAAACTCTAACTGCGCCTTTATGAAAGAGGGAAGTTTAGGTGTAAGAGCAGGGATAGACCTAAAAGAAAACCATAAATAGTGTTTGTCTGAGCTGTGGCTTTCATAGCAGGCATCATTTCGAGTGGCTGGGTCTTTCCTACAAATCCCTGAATGGCTTTCCCTGCTTTTCCAACACTAAAGAAAGTGAGGAGTGCCCATATAGGCAGGGTACCAGAGAGAATTAAAATGGCTGTCCATATATAGGCGGTAGCAAACAGGGAACTTATGAATAGGATAGACCCTTTATGACCGAATAAAATAGCAAGAGTTTTCCTGCCGTTTTCTGCATCATTGACTCTGTCCCGGATGTTGTTTGCTAACAAAATGGCCCCCACAAAAATGGCCACCGGAATAGAAACGATGATAACTTCACTAGTGATGGATAATGTCTGAATAAAGTAACTGATGGCTATGATGATGGTGCCCATGAAAAAGCCGGCTGTGATTTCACCAAATGGTGTATAAGCGATCGGCAGAGGTCCTCCGGTATACAAGTATCCAAACAACATGGATACTACTCCGATCACAGCGATCCACCAGCTGGACGAAGCGCAGATGTAGAGGCCTAATAACCCGGCAAGCAAAAAGAAGGTAAGGGCCAGCGTAAGTACGGTTCTAGGGTTGATACCGTCGCGGACGATCGTCCCGCCGATTCCCACAGAACTTTCATTATCCAAGCCTCTCTTATAGTCATAATACTCATTAAACATATTGGTAGCAGCTTGAATGAGGATGGAGGCTAGCAGCATGGCTGCGAACAACCAGAAATTGATCGTTTGTTCCGAAGCAGCAAGCATCGTCCCCACGAAAACAGGAACAAAGGCTGCTGTAAGTGTATGCGGGCGGAGGAGCCGCCACCATACTTGGAAACCTTCGCGTTCATTCAAGGAAGCTTTAATGTTTTGATTTTGAACAGAGCTCATTGGTGTTCTCTCCCTTGTCACTATACTAATGTTATGATAACAATTTAAGTTTAGGGAAACCGCTCAATAGTGTCAATCATTGTAAGAAAAAGATGGATTTAAAGCTAGATTCCTTGAGTCAAGAGAAAAAAGAGAATAAAATAGAAAGTGATGGACACACGTAGAACAATCAAACGTAGTGTGCGTATTGAGTAGATAACGTCCCTTAAAGAATGGGAGGAATATATATGCTTCATACGAAGACCCCTCACATAGAAGAGATGATAGGGGAGGCTCTTCAACAAGCACATCATCTTGGGGAACCTCATTTAATAAGTATCGTTCAACATATAGAACATCAAGATCCATTTCGTTTTTTTGAAGCAGGACTCACAGTTGATCCGCACTGCTCCTTTTGGCAGAGTGCAGATAATGATTTGACCATGGTCGGGGTTGGAAAAGCAAGTCAATTGTATGCAAAAAGTATACAACGTTATCGCGAAACCCAGGGTCTATGGAAACAACTGCAGAAGAACGCGACACTGTATGATGTATACAAGAAAAGAGGGACAGGGATGGTGGCGCTCGGGGGATTTAGTTTTGACCCTGAGGAAGAAAAAGGGACACCTTGGGAATCCTTTCCTGACAGTCGAATGACGATTCCGGCTTTCCTGTTGACGAAGGTAGATGGGGAATCTTACTTGACCATCAATGCTCTGCTCTTTCCTGAAGATCATCTACAACAGATAACAAGACAAATACAAAATCATAAAGAAACCCTACTTCTGAAAAGATCTGAGGCCGGCTCCCTGCCTGTGATTGACCAGGCATTTGAAATCGGACCCGAATCTTGGAAAGATACGGTGAAACAAGCGACAAAAGATATTACTTCCGGTTTGTTGGAAAAAGTCGTACTTGCCAGGGAACTGCGCGTTTCGTTTAAGGGAGACGTCTATATTCCCGGTGTACTCCAAGCATTGGCTGAGACACAGCCGAATAGTTATATCTTTTGTTACGAAAGTGATGGGGACCATTTCCTTGGTGCTACCCCCGAAAGGCTTGCCAAAGTGGAAGACCGTGAGCTGATTTCGACTTGTCTGGCAGGAACGGTCCCTCGAGGACGAACCGAAGAAGAGGATATTCTATTGGGACAAGAATTGCTCCAGGATGCGAAAAACCGACAGGAGCATCAATTCGTCGTAGACATGATTAAAGAAGCGGTGGAAGCGTGCAGTAGTCAGGTAGAAGTCCCAACGGAACCTGTTCTTTATCCACTTCGAAATCTACAGCATCTATATACCCCGGTGAAAGCTGTTTTAGATGACGGTTTTTCGTTATTGGACGTCATCGAAAAGCTGCACCCAACACCAGCTCTAGGGGGAATGCCGCAGCAAACTTCCGTCGAGTATATCCGGAAACATGAAGCTCTGAATAGAGGGTGGTATGCGGGACCGGTTGGCTGGATTGATGCCCAGGATAACGGAGAGTTTGCTGTGGCGATACGTTCAGCCCTGGTCCGCCAGAACGAGGCGTCTCTGTTTGCCGGTTGTGGTGTGGTCGAAGACTCCGATCCGGAAGCAGAATTTGTAGAAACAGCTGTCAAACTAAAACCGATGTTAAATGTATTGGGAGGATCAGAATGGGACATGTAGAAGCTCTGACAAAATATGTGACTCATTTTGTTGACCAAATGGTGTACTCAGGTGTTGAACACGTTGTCGTTTCACCAGGGTCGAGATCCACTCCCTTAGCAATGAGTTTTGCTGAGCATTCCGGGGTGAAACACTGGGTTCACCTTGATGAACGCTCAGCAGCTTTTTTTGCTATGGGGGTCGCTAAACAGGAGAAAAAACCAGTCGCGCTTGTCTGTACATCCGGTACGGCTGCAGCTAACTATTATCCGGCGATTGTAGAGGCTTTTTACAGTCGAGTCCCTTTAATCGTATTGACTGCAGATCGGCCGCACGAATTGAGAGGGGTTGGAGCCCCGCAGGCGATTAATCAAATCCAAATGTATGGAAGTTACGTCAAATGGTATCAGGATTTGGCATTGCCGGAAGAGAACAATTATTTCTATGCAAGGCAGCAGGCGGCGAGGGCTGTTGAGGAATCACTGTCCGGCCAGGGACCTGTCCATTTGAATATGCCATTTCGCGAACCCTTGATTCCTGACTTCGGTCTTAAGGGCGCGTGGAGAGGAGATGTTCGGCCGATTCAAATCGCTCATAGAGGAAGTCTCACGTTACCGGAGGACCAGATAAAACAGCTATTCGAACGTTTGGCTCGCAAAGAGAAGGGTTTATTTGTTGTGGGGCCTCAAACGGACCCTGATTTATCGGTAAGTATCACGAAACTGGCCGCACGTCTGGGCCTCCCGGTATTCGCTGATCCTCTATCTCAACTCAGGACCGGCGATCATGACAAGAGGAATATCGTTGAAAATTATGGCTCGCTGCTGAAGTCTCAAATGGTCAAGGAGCAGTTTATTCCTGATTTCATTGTGAGGTTTGGAGCGATGCCGGTTTCTAAAACATATCTGAAGTGGGTAAAGGATATCGATGAGCGCATCGATCATTTTGTCGTAGATGATCAAGCAGGGTTCCGCGAGCCGGCAGGAATTCAGGCTACGTTCATATGGAATGATCCCGTCAACTTATGTGAACGATTATCGGCCTACGTACCTGAAGGAAATGTTGAGACTAAATGGCTGAATCAGTGGCAAGAGATGAACATTACCGCGAAGCGTGAAATGTTGAAGGACCCTGGAGAACCGTTGAATGAAGGGCATGCGGTTGTATATTTGTCAGAGGTTCTGCCCGATAAATCCAACCTGTTTATTGGAAATAGTATGCCGATTCGCGATGTTGACAGCTTTTTTATGTCTTCACCCAAGAACATTCATTTGATGGCAAACAGAGGGGCGAACGGAATAGACGGGGTCGTCAGTACCGCTATAGGGGCAGCATCCACAGGGAAGAAC
This sequence comes from Halobacillus sp. ABR2_026, assembly GCF_056158545.1. Classification (NCBI taxonomy): domain Bacteria; kingdom Bacillati; phylum Bacillota; class Bacilli; order Caryophanales; family Bacillaceae; genus Halobacillus; species Halobacillus sp. ABR2_026. The sequence goes on along the minus strand of NZ_JBSWTM010000001.1, from coordinate 2,872,341 downwards.
ACAACGTTATTGTTAGGGGATATATCGTTTTTCCATGATTTAAATGGATTATGGATGGCTAAGAGAAAACAGATTCCAATTACTATTGTTGTGATTAATAATGATGGGGGAGGTATCTTTTCTTATCTTCCTCAATCTAAACATCCGGACCATTTTGAGGAGCTCTTTGGTACACCGCTCGGTCTCGACCTTGGTCCTGTTGTCAAAATGTATGGAGGGGTTCACAAACGAGTGACGACATGGGATTCCTATAAACAGGCGCTGGCAGAAAGTTATGAAAATCCTGGACTAAATATCATTGAAGCTGTAACCAGCCGAGAAGACCATGTGGCTTTTCACGAGGCACGATGGGAAAGTGTGGAACAAGCGGTTTTGGATTGGAGCGATTTTTCATGAAGCTGGATGTGAATGGAAGGTCCTACTGGGTCGAAGATAAGGGAGAGGGCCCTCCGCTCGTGCTGCTGCATGGATTTACGGGAACTCCTTCTACCTTTGATTCGATCGAGGCGAAGCTCAATCAATCCTACAGGTTATTGAAGATCGATTTACCTGGCCACGGCAGGACCGGTCCTATAGGTGTGGTAACAATGGAGCGCTTCTGTCGTGACCTTCACTCCATCCTGGTCCAACGGGGAATGGATAAGGTTTCCTTCCTCGGCTATTCATTAGGAGGAAGAGCAGCCCTGTCTTTTGCCATGCTGTATCCGGAAAAAGTTGACCGCCTGTTGTTGGAAAGTGCCTCTCCTGGTTTAGCTACTACTGAAGAGCAGCTGGCAAGGCAAGCCAAAGATCAAGGCTTGTCTCAAAAGCTTCTGAAGGATGGACTCGAAGATTTTGTGGGATTTTGGGAAAGGATTCCTCTCTTTGCATCCCAGCATAGTCTCTCTCAAGAAGTGAAACAAGCGTTGCGGGAGGAGCGGTTAAGTCAGTCTGCCGAAGGTCTTTCTCAATCACTTCTGGGTATGGGGACAGGACATCAGCCTTCATGGTGGGAGCAGCTTTCTTCGTTTAAACGCCCGGTCCTACTGATCACCGGGGAAAAAGATGAAAAGTTTCACAACATTAATAAGGAAATGGCCGCAAGCTTTCCGAATGCTGAACATCGAGTGGTAAATGATGCCGGTCACACCGTTCACCTTGAGAATCCTGGAATTTTTGCTAAAATTGTAGATGGCTTCATGATAAAATGAAACGTGCTTGAAAGCGTTTTTCATGAGGAATAAAGTAAAGGTACGTAAAAAGAAGGAGGAAATACAATGTCTTTTGATTGGGTTCACGATCGTGAATACGAAGATATTACGTATGAAAGATTTGAAGGGATTGCCAAAGTTACGATCAACCGTCCGGAAGTTCGTAATGCATTCCGTCCGCAAACGGTGCATGAGTTAATTGATGCCTTTGCCTATGCGCGTGACGATTCCAGAATTGGTGTCATCGTTCTAGCTGGTGCAGGCGATGACGCTTTCTGTGCAGGTGGGGACCAGAAAGTCCGCGGCCACGGTGGTTATGTAGGGGATGACCATATTCCGCGTTTGAATGTCCTTGATCTGCAGCGTTTGATCCGTGTCATTCCGAAACCGGTGGTAGCCATGGTTTCTGGTTATGCTATCGGCGGCGGCCATGTTCTACATATCGTATGTGACTTGACGATTGCCGCTGATAATGCCATCTTTGGTCAAACAGGTCCAAAAGTAGGCAGCTTTGATGCTGGGTATGGAGCAGGTTTGCTTGCTCGTATCGTAGGACATAAGAAAGCCCGTGAAATCTGGTACCTGTGCCGTCAATATTCGGCAAGAGAAGCTGAAGATATGGGACTCGTAAACACAGTCGTACCACTGGAGGAGCTTGAAGCTGAAACGGTTCAATGGTGCCGTGAGATGCTTGAGAAATCCCCGACGGCTCTTCGTTTTCTTAAAGCTTCATTCAATGCTGATACAGATGGTTTGGCAGGACTTCAGCAAATGGGTGGAGACGCTACACTTCTTTACTACACAACAGATGAAGCTAAAGAAGGACGCGACGCCTTCAAGGAAAAAAGAAAGCCTGACTTTGATCAGTTCCCTCGTTTTCCTTGATTGATCCGGATATATGAAAGTAATGGAGAAGGGGCATCCTGTAAGAAGGGTGGCCCTTTTTGTTTCAATTGATTTTAGTACATAGTACATAGGTAAAGGAAGGATTGGAATGGGAGAAATTATTCCTCACTGGTTGGACAAGCAGGCGGATTTACATCCGCATCGCACAGCATTGGAGTCGGAAGCAGGCTTCTCTTTAAGTTTTTCAGAGTTAAGAGAAAAAAGTCGCAGGCTGGCGTTTGGTCTACGAAAACAAGGGGTGAATTACGGCGATCATGTGGCGCTATTGGCAGGAAACAGCACCGAGTACACAGCTTTTGTTCACGCCATTAGTTATATAGGAGCCGTGGGTATCCTCCTGAATACAAGACTCGCACCGAGCGAAATTACGTACCAGCTTAAAGACGCTCACGTTTCGCATGTGTATGTCAGTGCACCGCTGTTTCAAAAAGCTGAAGAAGCGGCTGGGAAATTGAACTTGAAACTCTGCAGCCTCTCCGATTTGTCTAGCCAGGAAGGAGAAAGATGTGAGTTACAAACAGAATTGGACCTTGATAAAGTCTATACGATGATGTACACATCCGGAACGACTGGAAACCCTAAAGCTGTCATGCATACGTACGGGAACCATTGGCACAGCGCAATGGCATCCGCTATGAACATAGGGGTAGTAGAAAAAGACAAGTGGTTGAATTGTCTGCCATTGTTTCATGTCGGCGGCTTTTCAATCTTAATGAAAAGCGTCATCTATGGAATGCCGGTCTTACTTCTGGAGAAGTTTGATGCGGAAAAGGTCCACAAAGCAATCATGAGCGGAGAAGTGACCCATGCGTCTGTTGTAACGGTCATGCTGCAGCGTCTGCTGGAACATCTTCGGGACCAGACTTATCCGGAAGTTTTCCGTTGCATGCTTCTGGGTGGGGGGCCTGTCCCAGAGGGGATGCTTAGGAAAACATCAGCGAAGAGTATTCCGGTATTCCAAACGTATGGTATGACAGAAACATCCTCCCAGATTGCTACACTCAGTCCTGAGTTCGCCTTTTCTAAGCTTGGTTCTGCCGGGAAAGCATTAAGTACAGCACAGTTGTATATCGACAGTCAGGAAAGAGGAGATATTGGGGAGATCATTGTTCGGGGACCGATGGTGTCCAAGGGGTATTACAATCGTGAAGAGAGAGCAGCGGTCGATTTGAGAACAGGGGACCTCGGTTATGAGGACGAAGATGGTTTCTTGTATGTGGTGGATCGGGTAAAAGACGTCATCATATCCGGTGGTGAAAATATCTATCCAGCAGAAATTGAGAGTGTGCTTGCATCCATCCCGGGTGTGCGTGAGGCAGGGGTGAGTGGACAACCTGATGAGAGCTGGGGGGAAGTACCCGCTGCGTATATCGTGCGTGAGCAGGGTGCGACTCTGACAAAGGAAGAAGTGGTGAATCGGTGTAAAAAGCATTTGGCTGGGTATAAATGTCCAAAAGCGATCTATTGGATCGAGGAACTTCCAAGGAACGCCTCCAATAAGATTTTGCGAAGGCATTTAGCGGAGAAGTCGCGGGAAGGGGAGAAGCAATGAGGATCCAATCTATTCGCATGAGAGAGGTATCCCTTGCGCTCAAAGCGCCGTTTGTAACCCATCAACTCGAGATGAACGAGAGGCCATTAATCATTATTGAAGCAAAAGATGTGTACGGCAGGATTGGATATGGAGAAGTGACAGCATTTCCTGCACCTGTTTATACGTATGAAACCATCCGTACAGCCTGGCATATTCTTGAGCGACACCTTATCCCTGAGGTGTTAGACAATGACATCCATTCCCCTGGTGACCTTGTGGAGCTATATCATAAGGTGCAGGGTCATCCGATGGCTAAAGCCGGACTTGAGGCAGCATTGTGGGACTTATTTGGGAAGCAGAAAGGAAAGAGTCTTTCCGAACTCCTTGGCGGGGAGCGGACTTCTGTCGCAGCAGGTGCTGTTATCAGCCTGGGGTCTTCTCTTGAAAAAGATCTATCCCTGCTTCAAAAGGAAGGGTTTCAACGATATAAATTAAAAGTAATCAAAGGAAAGGAAAAAGAAGCCATCGAAACCATTCAAAAAATCGAGCCGGGACTTCCGATAATGATTGACGCTAATGGTCAATATTCACAAGAAGATATGGCACATCTCCTTTCACTGGATGGTTATGGATTGACGATGATAGAACAGCCGTTTCCAGCGGGGGACTTTTATTGTCACCGCCTTCTGCAGGCGCGAATGAAGACCCCTATCTGTCTGGATGAATCTATCATGTCTTTGCAAGATGCTGTACAGGCTGTTGAACTGGGCAGCTGCCGGGTCATCAATGTAAAGATTAGCCGTGTAGGTGGCTTAACCGCAGCAAAACAAATCCATGATTATTGTCAATCCAAGGGGATTCCGGTATGGTGCGGGGGTATGGTTGAATCTGGCATATCCAAAGCGCATAATCTTGCCCTAGCTTCTCTTCCGAACTTTACGGTGCCGGGGGACTTGTCAGCATCCACCCGATATTTCCACAAAGACATTGTCTGCCCGGAAATCGTAATGAAGGAAGGTACCATTAAAGTTCCACATGGAGCAGGTATTGGGTTGGATGTTGATGAAGAATACTTAGGAAAAGTAACTACAGCTTCTCAAATTTTTTTAAAAACGGGTAATCATAAATAAACTTCTCTTACTTGCTCACAATAGGAAGAGGAGGTGCGAAGGTGCAAAAAGATAAATATTATATAAATATGGGAACAAGGGAAATTTCTTTGAACCATGACGCAAACAATGATGATTTTACAATTTATGCGACACACGAAGAGGTAAAGGCTTTGAGAGAAGTCTTTGACGAAATTTATAATGCGGACGCTGAATCATTCTGGAGATCCCATGTGCCTTTTAAACCTTATCATGATGATCAGCCGAATGATGAAGCGGATATGGAGATGGTCAAGGCTTTTCAGAAGATTTATGAACTGGGTGATGAAACCACCAAGCATCATATTGAGGGAATGGGAGTCCTGAATGACTGAAGAACCGCTTCTTAAAAAGAGGCGGTTCTTCTATGGGAGCTAGAACAATCCCTGCATACTTTCCATTTCTTCGGCATTTTGAATGATCTCATCTGGAACTTCAATGGCTTTAATCTCGTTAAAGCGACTGAACTCACTATAAATGGATTGCTCTATTTCACTCTTTTCCCCATTTTGATCAAGTTCCAGGCTCATATCCATTTGGAACATGTCAGGGTAATAGGTGTCTTTATCTATTTTTATCGTGTAAGAGAGGTCCTTCACCGTCAATCCTTTTAATAGTTCTTCAGGTAATTGTCCGGAAGGCAGGGTGTCCTCAAGCGAATCTTCCATGATTTTTTGAACGTTTTCTCCTTCCGATTGAAAGGTTAAGACGTACCGGTCTTCTTCAGCTGTTAATTCAAAGTCATCACTGTACTCTTTGAGGACTTCTATTTGTTCAGCTGGGGTTTGACTGTTGGATTGAAGATTCTGAAGTTGTTCCAGCACACTTTCTGGCGCTTTTACCCATCCTTCCCCATCCGGGTTTGTCATGAAAAGGCCCTGGTCTGTATAATACTGTTCGATTTCCAGCCCCATTGTCTCGATGGTCTGATGGAAGGCCATAGGTTCTACCTGATGAACAGCATCAATAGTTGATTGAATCGGTATTCCGCTTTCCGGGAGTCCGTTGTTCCCTTCTCCTCCCATCTGCAGCAATTGTTCAGTCTCTGTTTGAACAGCATAACTCTTCAAGTCATTATTCACCTTAGAAGCTTCTGTCATGACTTCCTCGAGCTTGCTCCCTTCTGAACTTCCACAGGCACTCAAAAAAAGTGTAAGTACCATGGTAAACATGACGACACACATTCGCTTTGTCATGGTTAGTCTCCTCTCATGTTTCTTTTCATATCTTTACGGATTACCAGGCAGAAAGTTTCGTTTTTTTGTCTATTTTTACATTTTTTTCATGTCATTAAGAAGTTTGTCTGCGGACCGGTTTGTATTTAGCTCGGCTTGTGGTACGATTTATACAGGTAAATAACAGAACGTATATCAAGGATTAAAGGCAGTTGAGCAGACATGAAAACTTTTTATGATTTTTACCACAATCCTGTGCGCTTATCTTTTGAGGATCATCCTTTTTCTGAGACCCCGAAACATGTGTGGGTGATATGCCGATACAAGGATCAATGGCTGCTCACCAAGCATAAAGATCGAGGTCTCGAATTTCCCGGTGGAAAAGTGGAAGAAGGAGAAACGGCAGAGCAAGCAGCTTATCGCGAGGTAAGAGAAGAGACAGGAGCTGTCATCTCCCAGTTATCTTACATCGGCCAGTACCACGTAGAGGGAAAAGGGGGGACGGTCATCAAAAACGTTTATTTTGCCAGGATTGAAACAATTGATGATCAAGACCATTACTTTGAGACACACGGACCAGTATTGTTCCGTCATCTCCCTCGTAACTTGAAAACCAATGACCGTTTCAGCTTTATGATGAAAGACGAAGTTCTGCCGGAATGTTTGAAAAAGGTAGAAAAGCCATGATGGCTTTTCTTCCTTTTTTTATGAGCCGGAGGGAATAGTAAAGACCCCGCTTGAATGTTTCAGCGGGGTCTTTTTATATGAGGAGATGAGGAAACAATGGTTATGACCTGTGATAGGTCGGTCCTGCATTTTTGATATTGTCACTCGCATAAGTGAACTTCTTGAAGTTATCGTGAAACTTTCCAGCTAATGACTTCGCACTCTCGTCATAGGCATCTGGATCTGCCCACGTTTTTCTAGGGAACAGAACTTCATCTGGGACGCCTGGACAGTGGGTTGGGATATTAAGACCGAAGAACGGGTCCTGATACGTTTCTGCTGAACTCAATTCTCCTTCTAATGCTGCATGGATCATGGATCTTGTATAACTTAGCTTAATTCTTTGACCTTCCCCATAGGAACCTCCGGACCATCCAGTGTTGACCAAATAAACATCTGTATTGAATTGATCAATTTTCTCTCCCAGCATCTCAGCATAGGTGGAAGGTGGAAGCGGAAGGAAAGGCGATCCGAAGCAGGCGGAGAAAGTAGCCTGTGGTTCTGTAATCCCTCGTTCAGTTCCTGCTAATTTACTTGTGTATCCACTCAGGAAGTGATACATGGCCTGCTCTTTTGTCAATTTACTGATTGGTGGAAGAACACCTGTAGCATCAGCCGTTAAAAAAATAATCGCGTTCGGATGACCTGCGATACTTGGCTGCACGGTGTTGCTGATGTGCTCCAAAGGATAGGCGGCGCGTGTGTTTTCCGTAAGACTCGTATCATGATAATCAGGCCGGTGAGACTGTGGATCGAGCACAACGTTCTCCAATACTGAACCGAAATGAATGGCATCAAAAATTTGCGGTTCTTTTTCTTGAGAAAGGTTGATGCACTTGGCATAACAGCCGCCTTCTATGTTGAAGACGCCATAGTTGGACCAGGCATGCTCATCGTCACCAATCAACCGGCGCTGTTGATCCGCCGATAAAGTTGTCTTCCCGGTTCCTGACAGACCGAAAAATAGAGCGACATCTCCTTCTTTACCTACGTTCGCTGAGCAATGCATTGGTAAAACGTTCTTCTCTGGGAGAATATAGTTCATGACAGAGAAGATGGATTTCTTAATTTCGCCGGCATATTCTGTTCCGCCGATTAGAACGATTCGGTGCTTGAATGAGATCATGATAAACGCTTCTGAGTTTGTTCCATCGACCTGTGGGTCAGCTTTGAAAGTAGGAGCTGATACGACGGTGAACTCTGCTTCATGATCTTCCAGCTCTTCTTCATCGGGCTTAATGAACATTTGCTGAGCGAACAAATTGTGCCATGCGAATTCTGTAAGTACTTGTAAAGGAAGGCGGTATCGTTCATCAGCGCCTGCAAATCCTTTAAAAACGAAGAGTTCTTCCCGATCTTTCAAATAATCTAGTACTTTATGATAAAGTTTTACGAATGTTTGATCGTCAATAGGCTGATTTACAGCGCCCCATTGAACTTTGTCTTTAGTCACATCATCTTTGACGATGAATTTATCTTTTGGAGATCTGCCTGTATAAGTACCTGTTGTTGCTTGGATGGCCCCTTTTTCAGTAAGAGTGCCTTCGTTACGAGATAAGATTCTTTCCACCAAGTGTGGCACTGATAACTGATGGTTCACATGTTCTTGGGCAAGTAAAAGATTCAGTTCAGACATTTGATTAATGGTACTCATATGCGTCGACCCGCCTTTGCAATTAATTATGATCAACCTAATGTGAGATTAGTATAACACATTAAATATATTAGTCCATACTATATGTGAAAAAGCTTACATTTTGTTTATTCAGAAAAATTAAACCATAAAATAGCTGGTTCATTCAACAACCTAGGGGAATTTTAGGACCACAAGAGAAAAAATGTGCTAGTTCTGTCAAAGAATCATTCGTACTTATTTATAAGGGTGAGTTTTACGAATCGTGTTGGTTAACATTCAGCGGGGCTTCTGGAGTGAGTGGTCATTGGAACACTTATACAAGGAAGATTGCCGGTGGCCCGTTAAAGAAAAGTGTTCTAATAATATATGTGCATTTACTTAAAACGTTTACCGGCCTTGTATCCACCGGATGGAATTCAATTGACATTAATTTAGGATTTCGTTACGATAACGAGGAACGGATACTCTCTTATCCAGAGTTGGTGGAGGGACAGGCCCTTTGAAACCCGGCAACCGTCATAAACATGACACGGTGCTAACCTGAAGCAAGGAGTACATGCTCCTTGGACGATAAGAGCGAAAGGAAGCAGCCCCTTTCCTCGATAAGGAAAGGTTTTTTCTTTTTTATAGGCTTTTCTTTAAATGTGAAATCAGATCAGCCTTTAATGAAGAAATGTTTACAGGAAAACCTGTACATGTATTCCTATGATAATGCTCCATTGTTTGTAAAAGAGGCAGCATGCACATATATGAAACTTATAAAAGTTTCTGCACATACTGGTAAAGAGTTCCGTCTAATACTTTGTACTTACAGAAGGAGGAGTTTTTAAGAGATGCCTGCAAACCGCCGGTTATTCACATCAGAATCAGTTACAGAAGGGCACCCGGATAAAATTTGCGACCAGATTTCTGATGCGATATTAGATGAAATATTAAAAAACGACCCCAATGCGAGGGTTGCATGTGAGACAACAGTGACAACGGGACTTGTACTCGTTTCCGGTGAGATTAGTACAAATACTTATGTAGATATTCCTGCCATCGTTCGCCAAACAATTAAAGATATTGGATATACCCGGGCGAAATTTGGATTTGACGCCGACACTTGTGCTGTATTAACGGCTATTGATGAACAATCGCCGGATATAGCAGGCGGCGTGGATGTTGCTCTTGAATCCCGCGAAGGGAAAATGAGTGATGATGAAATAGAAGCGATTGGAGCTGGAGATCAGGGGTTGATGTTCGGATTCGCCAACAATGAAACCAAAGAGTTGATGCCTCTGCCAATCTCCTTAGCTCATAAGTTATCAAAACGTTTATCAGATGTCAGAAACGACGGCACCTTGGATTATCTTCGGCCGGATGGAAAGACTCAGGTGACAGTGGAATATGATGAAAACGACAAGCCTGTCCGTGTAGATACTATCGTTATATCCACTCAACATGCTGAAGAAGTCACACTTCAACAGATTCAGGAAGACTTGAAAAAGCATGTGATCCAACCGATCGTTCCCGAAGGTTATATCGATGAAAAGACGAAATACTTTATCAATCCTACAGGGCGATTTGTTATTGGCGGTCCACAAGGGGATGCGGGTCTTACTGGTAGAAAAATCATAGTCGATACCTACGGTGGATATGCTCGTCACGGAGGCGGCGCATTCAGCGGTAAGGATGCTACGAAAGTGGATCGCTCGGCTGCTTATGCAGCACGTTACGTCGCTAAAAATATCGTAGCTGCAGGGCTGGCGGATTCTGTAGAAGTTCAGCTTGCTTATGCTATCGGTGTGGCTCAACCTGTTTCCATTGCTATCAATACGAATGGAACAGGTACGGTTTCAGAAGAGAAATTAGTAGAAGCTGTCCGTGAATTGTTTGACCTGCGTCCTGCAGGAATCATTAAAATGCTGGACCTGCGCCGTCCGATTTACCGTCAAACAGCTGCTTACGGGCACTTTGGACGGACAGACGTAGAATTCCCTTGGGAACTGACAGACAAAGCCGATGAGTTGAAAGCTCGTTGTAAATAAAAAAAACCGTTCCAACCAATCGGTAGGAACGGTTTTTTTTATGAATAGACACAGAGTGGATATCTATGAATTCTCCTGCATCTCTTTATAATACTGACCTTTTTCAACGTAACTTTTTCGTATTCGGTTCAGCTCTTGGATGTCCTCTTCATTCAGTTCCCTTATCACTTTGGCAGGACGGCCGAAAGCAAGGGTATTTGGAGGGATAACTTTACCTGGTGGCACAAGGCTACCGGCCCCTATGAAGGCCTGTTCTCCTATCACAGCACCATCGAGGATTAAAGATCCCATACCGATCAATGCGTTTTCTTTCACATGAGCAGAGTGTAGGGTGACCTGATGGCCTATCGTTACTCCATCTTCAATGACTAAAGGCAGGTCAGGACTTTGATGTAGAAGGCTCAAATCCTGGATATTCGTATTTTTGCCGATATGTACGGGAGCAACGTCTCCGCGGATGACCGTTTTGAACCAGATGCTGGCATTTTCACTAATCGTTACATCCCCTGTAATCACCGAATCTCCAGCGATATAAGCAGTTGGATGAATGGCCGGTGTTTTTCCTTTATATTCGCAAATCATGAAGAACCCCCTTATAATATATCTAATGATAGTATAGCAGAAGGAATGAGGGGGATGCTGTGAAGAAACTAGAAGCCGCTCATGACCGGGCAACCATTGTTATTGTTCATGGTGCTTTTGAACATTCCGGTCGGTATCATGGATTAGCTGAACAATTTCATAATGATGGTTTTTCTGTCATTTACGGTGATCTGCCCGGCCAAGGGAGTTCTTCTGGTAAGAGGGGACATATACGGTCTTTTGGAGATTATGTGGATACGATAAAAAACTGGATCCATCAGGCGGATCCCACAAAAAAAGTATTCGTCATCGGTCATAGCATGGGAGGACTTGCTGTTGTCAGAGCGATGGAAACGGCCCGATTGGGTGTGGATGGGGTGGTCTTATCCTCTCCCGCTCTAGGACTTCTCAAAAAAGCAAGTATCCCGTTGGAGGTTATCTCTTATTTATTGAATACTTTTTTTCCATCTTTACGAATAAAAGCCCCGCAGGACCCTGAATACATTACACGTAATAAGGACAAGATTATAGAGTTTAATCAGGATCCTATGATCGTTGATAAAGTTTCCGTACGGTGGTACCGCGAGTTCCAGAAAGCGACCAGAGAAGCATTTGCAGATCTTCCCAAATACCCTGATGTCCCGTTGTTAATGATGCAGGCAGAAGAGGATTACATGGTGAAGATTGAGAAGACAGCTGAGTGGTTCGATCGTTTACAAGTGAAGGAGAAAAGGTATAAACAGTGGCCGGGGCTCTACCACGAGATCTACAATGAACCTGAGTGGAAGGAAGTTTATCAACATACGCTGTCTTTTTTAGAGGATCACTTAACGTAAGACTGTAAGGAGGATTTCTTTTGAAACGAGCCGTTCCTACCAACGCTATCCTTTTGATGTATCAAGTGTATCGTCATGTCTTTCCCGCTGTTCATCGTGAATTATCGCATTGGATTGAACGTGCCAAAGCAATTCCTGACGAAGAGCTGAGAAATCAAGCCTTAACGAGTATTGAGGAAAAGACATTCCATTGTGAGGGTGGGTCCATTTATTCTGTCCTGTCGGGGACGAAAGATAAACAGGCCATCCGTTTTATTGTAGCTTATCAGACCATCAGTGATTATTTAGACAATCTTTGCGATCGAAGTACTTCGATGGACCCTGAAGATTTTCGTATGCTTCATGAATCAATGATTGATGCTTTAACTCCCGGCAACCCATTGCAGGATTATTATCAGTACCGGGAAGAAAAAGATGATGGGGGTTACCTCCACCAACTTGTGGCTACTTGCCAGGAGGTACTCGCAGAAGCTTCGAACTATTCGACCGTCCAGGCGCAAGCGTTGAAGCTCGGTGAACTGTATGGAGACCTGCAAGTACATAAGCATGTTATCGAAAATGAGAGAATCCCCAGGCTGCAACGTTGGTTCACGCGTTATCAAAAAGAATGGCCCGAACTTAGCTGGTATGAATTCTCTGCTTGCACAGGATCTACTTTAGGGATTTTCTGCCTGATCTCCTACACATTGAGTGGTCGTATGGATATGGCTTTATCCGACCAAATCGTCCGAAGTTATTTTCCGTACATGCAGGGGTTACATATTCTGCTTGATTATTACATTGACCAAGAAGAGGATGAAAAAGAAGGGGATTTGAATTTTTGCGCCTACTACGATCATGATGAGGACATGAAGACACGTTTCCGATATTTCGTAAAAAGGACACATGAAGAAATTCAGCGACTACCTGATGCTTCTTTCCATCAAATGATCCACGAAGGTTTAGTCGGGATGTATCTTGCTGACAGGAAGGTGGGCAGGCTTTCCAATGCGAAGAGCTTTGTAAAGGAAATGCTGAAAGTGAGTGGAAGGAAAGCGACTTTCTTCTATTTTAATACCAAAATGTATCATAAATTAAAGCCTGGCCGCGAATTGTAGCGGACCAGGCTTTTTTTAAATTCTTTCGATAGCTAAAATGAATGGTGGAGTGCTCTTCTTATTCAGGAATCCGTAGTGCAGGACTTGGTATTTTTGGGAGTTTAGTTGTGTCACGTATTCCATCAGGGCTTCTTTTTCTTCGGCGCCTCCAGGGTGTCCGTGATAGACAACAAGAACGATGAGACCACCTTTTTTCAAGGAGGTCAGGACGTTTTGCACAGACTGGATTGTCCCACCCGCTTGAGTGACGACACTTTTATCACTGCCAGGTAGATAACCGAGGTTGTATAAGGCCCCTGCAATGTTCGTTTCATGTTCTTCTTGCAGGTAATCTTGAATGTGCTCATGAGAATCATGGATCAGGGTCGTCTGCTTGTCATATCCTTGATCCAATAAACGCTGATGAGTGTTTTCAATGGCCTTCTCTTGGACATCAAAGGCGTAGACGCGCCCTTCTGAGCCAACGAGTCCTGCTAAAAAGGCCGTATCGTGTCCGTTCCCGCATGTGCCGTCGATGACTGCATCACCGGGGGCAACCGCTCTTTTTATCAAAGTATGTGCATAGTCTAAAATTCTTTCAATCGTCATAGTGAAGCCTCCATATGTCTTGTTCTTTGATTATTGTAGCATGAACCATCCTGTCATGTGGATCACCTCTGTGCTGCTTGACAAAGCACGTTTCATTCATTAATATACGGTTATAATACTCTGACGTTGAAAAGGAGTAGTAGTGATTCTTCCAAGCAGTAGAGAGACAGCGGGTGGTGCAAGCTGTCCTTGGAGGTCATGAACTCACCTTGGATGTCGCGGAAGTGAACAGAAGTAGTTTCCGCCGGTGAGATCGCCGTTATCGATATCAAGTTGAACACGTATGTGTTAATTTGGGTGGTACCGCGGGAATCAAGCCTCTCGTCCCATGTTGGGATGAGGGGCTTTTTATATTTTGTAGAGAGATTATGAGGAGGTAAGGAAATGGCTTTTGATCATAAAACCATTGAAAAGAAATGGCAGAAGCACTGGCTGGAAGAGAAAACTTTCAAAACAGACAGTTATTCTGACAAGAAGAAATTTTACGCACTGGATATGTTTCCATATCCATCAGGAGCAGGTCTGCACGTCGGTCACCCGGAAGGATACACGGCTACAGATATCCTTTCCCGTATGAAGCGAATGCAGGGGTATGAAGTCCTGCATCCGATCGGTTGGGATGCGTTCGGTCTTCCGGCTGAACAGTATGCGCTTGACACGGGGAATGACCCGGAAGAATTTACAAAACAAAATATTGATACGTTCCGCCGCCAAATCCAGGAACTAGGTTTTTCTTATGACTGGGACCGGGAAGTGAATACAACAGATCCTGATTACTATAAGTGGACCCAATGGATCTTCTTGAAGCTTTATGAAAAAGGTCTTGCCTATATTGATGAAGTTGCCGTGAACTGGTGCCCAGCTTTAGGTACTGTTTTGGCTAATGAGGAAGTCATTGATGGTCGCAGTGAAAGAGGAGACCATCCTGTCGAAAGACGTCCGATGAAACAGTGGATGCTTAAAATTACAGCATACGCCGATCGCCTTTTGGAAGACTTGGAAGATTTGGATTGGCCGGAGAGCATTAAAGATATGCAGCGAAATTGGATCGGGAAATCAGAAGGGGCAGAAGTAACTTTTGAAATCGCAGATACTGATCGCTCATTTGATGTGTTCACAACCCGACCGGATACATTGTTCGGTGCTACGTACGCAGTTCTTGCGCCCGAGCATCCCCTCGTGGAAAAAGTCGTAACAGCAGAACAACAGGAAGCCGTTCGTGCTTACACCGAGAAGGCTCAAAATAAAAGTGATCTGGAACGGACAGATTTAGCTAAAGATAAATCCGGCGTGTTTACAGGTGCCTATGCGATTAATCCGATCAATGGTGAAAAACTGCCGATATGGGTGGCAGACTACGTACTCATGAGTTATGGAAGCGGAGCAATCATGGCCGTTCCAGCTCACGACGAAAGAGACTTTGAGTTTGCACAGCAGTTTAGTCTTCCTATCATTCCTGTCGTCGACGGAGGAGATGTGGAGAAAGAAGCCTTTACAGAAGATGGTCCTCACATCAACTCCGATTTCTTGGATGGTCTTGGAAAAGATGAAGCGATCGATAAGGCCATTGAATGGCTCGAAACTAACGGTAAGGGGAAGAAACAAACGACCTACCGTCTGCGCGACTGGCTCTTCAGCCGACAGCGTTATTGGGGAGAGCCGATTCCTGTCATCCATTGGGAAGATGGTACGATCGCTCCGGTTAAAGAAGAAGATCTGCCTGTCCAACTCCCGAAGACAACGGAGATTAAGCCTTCGGGTACGGGAGAATCCCCGCTGGCTAACATCGATGAGTGGGTGAATGTCGTTGATCCGGAAACAGGTATGAAGGGACGCAGAGAAACCAACACAATGCCGCAGTGGGCAGGAAGCTGTTGGTATTACCTTCGTTACATCGATGCAGGAAACCCAGACACATTTGCTGATTATGAAGCATTGAAGAAGTGGCTCCCGGTTGATGTGTATATTGGTGGTGCTGAACATGCTGTCCTTCACCTTCTATATGCCCGTTTCTGGCATAAAGTCCTTTATGATGCAGGGGTTGTACCGACAAAGGAACCTTTCCAAAAATTATTTAACCAAGGAATGATCCTTGGCGAAAATAATGAAAAGATGAGTAAGTCTAAAGGGAATGTTGTGAATCCGGATGACATCGTTTATTCTCACGGGGCAGATACCTTGAGACTTTACGAAATGTTCATGGGACCACTGGATGCGTCTGTTGCGTGGTCCACAAATGGCCTGGACGGCGCTCGTCGCTTCCTGGATCGTGTATGGCGGTTATTTGTGACGGAAGGTGTATTATCTGAAGCGATTCAAGAGGGCTCAGATGATGCGACATTGGAGAAGGTCTATCATGAAACCGTCAAAAAAGTTACAGAGAATTTTGAAGAACTTCGTTTCAATACAGGTATTTCTCAAATGATGGTCTTCATCAATGATGGATACAAAGCAGATGTTCTTCCGAAACAATACGTAGAAGGGTTTGTTAAACTCCTATCTCCTGTTGCCCCGCACCTTGCAGAAGAGTTGTGGGAGAAGCTTGGTCATAAAGAAACCATCAGCTACCAATCCTGGCCGCAGTTCGACGAATCGAAGCTCGAAGAAGATGAAGTGGAAATCGTTGTACAGGTAATGGGGAAAGTACGGGCAAAAATGTTGGTGAATAAAGAATCTTCCAAAGAAGATTTAGAAAAGCAGGCGCTTGAGAACGAAGATGTTAAACAGTGGCTCGAAGGGAAAACCATCCGTAAAGTGATTGCTGTTCCCGGAAAGCTTGTAAATATTGTAGCGAATTAATAATGGCAAAGCACTCTGATATCAGGGTGCTTTCCTAATTTTATAAGCTTTCGTGTTTGATTTTAGCTAATACTAAAATAAAATGAAGATAGAAATCATTCTAATGGAGGGATAAAATGACCACAATTAAAGAAATTACACCTCAACAAGTAGAAGAAAAAATCAATAATAATGAGGACATCACTGTCATTGATGTAAGAGAAGATGAAGAGGTTTCGCAAGGAATGATCCCTACTGCCAAACATATACGACTTGGTGATATACCTGAGAGCGTAGAAAATCTTCCTAAGGAACAGGAGTATGTTATGATCTGCCGTTCCGGCCGCCGCAGTATGAATGCAGCTGAATTCATGAAGGAAAGAGGCTTTGCGAATGTCCTGAATATGGAGGGCGGCATGTTGAAATGGAAAGGGGAATTGGTTTTTTAACTTCCTCCTTATGACAGGGGTTTACTTAAAAGCTTCAGGGAGAACGGCTGAGGATTCATCCGTGTGCACATCGAATCTTTTATAACGGCCCCTGCTAATCATGCAACGATATCATCAGGTTTTCTCTTAGCAACAGATGAACAAAAGTTTTCAATTCACCCAGAGCTTAGTATAAAGAGAAATGGGGTTTCTTCCCAAAGAGATGGAAGGAACTCCTTTTTTTATTTCACCTAAGGGAGCGTTAAGGTTTATTTTGTATTTCGCGAAAAAATCTATGAAACTATTGACGAATGAAGAGAGACGTTGTAATATAGATAACGTTGCTTAATTGAAAGCACACAAAACATCTTATTAAAAGATTTATTTCAACAAATTCTATGAAAGTTATTGACGATACACAGTCAACTATGCTAGAATTTGATTACTGTCGGGTGAGGCAGTATTTGATCTTTGAAAACTGAACGAACCAACCAGTACGTCAAAACATTTCTTCTTTTATAGAAGAGATTTGAAACAAAGCACATTCGGTGTGCAAATGAGCAAGTCAAACTTAACTTTTATGGAGAGTTTGATCCTGGCTCAGGACGAACGCTGGCGGCGTGCCTAATACATGCAAGTCGAGCGCGGGAAGCGAGCGGATCCCTTCGGGGTGAAGCTCGTGGAACGAGCGGCG
This sequence comes from Halobacillus sp. ABR2_026, assembly GCF_056158545.1. Taxonomy (NCBI): domain Bacteria; kingdom Bacillati; phylum Bacillota; class Bacilli; order Caryophanales; family Bacillaceae; genus Halobacillus; species Halobacillus sp. ABR2_026. The sequence goes on along the minus strand of NZ_JBSWTM010000001.1, from coordinate 2,854,993 downwards.
GACGGGTGAGTAACACGTGGGCAACCTGCCTGTAAGATCGGAATAACCCCGGGAAACCGGGGCTAATGCCGGGTAATACTTTCTTTCGCATGAAGGAAAGTTGAAAGATGGCTTCTCGCTATCACTTACAGATGGGCCCGCGGCGCATTAGCTAGTTGGTGAGGTAACGGCTCACCAAGGCGACGATGCGTAGCCGACCTGAGAGGGTGATCGGCCACACTGGGACTGAGACACGGCCCAGACTCCTACGGGAGGCAGCAGTAGGGAATCTTCCGCAATGGACGAAAGTCTGACGGAGCAACGCCGCGTGAACGATGAAGGTCTTCGGATCGTAAAGTTCTGTTGTTAGGGAAGAACAAGTACCGTGCGAATAGAGCGGTACCTTGACGGTACCTAACGAGGAAGCCCCGGCTAACTACGTGCCAGCAGCCGCGGTAATACGTAGGGGGCAAGCGTTGTCCGGAATTATTGGGCGTAAAGCGCGCGCAGGCGGTTCCTTAAGTCTGATGTGAAAGCCCACGGCTCAACCGTGGAGGGTCATTGGAAACTGGGGAACTTGAGGACAGAAGAGGAGAGTGGAATTCCACGTGTAGCGGTGAAATGCGTAGATATGTGGAGGAACACCAGTGGCGAAGGCGACTCTCTGGTCTGTTTCTGACGCTGAGGTGCGAAAGCGTGGGTAGCAAACAGGATTAGATACCCTGGTAGTCCACGCCGTAAACGATGAGTGCTAGGTGTTAGGGGGCTTCCACCCCTTAGTGCTGAAGTTAACGCATTAAGCACTCCGCCTGGGGAGTACGGCCGCAAGGCTGAAACTCAAAGGAATTGACGGGGGCCCGCACAAGCGGTGGAGCATGTGGTTTAATTCGAAGCAACGCGAAGAACCTTACCAGGTCTTGACATCCTTGGACCTCCCTAGAGATAGGGATTTCCCTTCGGGGACCAAGTGACAGGTGGTGCATGGTTGTCGTCAGCTCGTGTCGTGAGATGTTGGGTTAAGTCCCGCAACGAGCGCAACCCCTAATCTTAGTTGCCAGCATTCAGTTGGGCACTCTAAGGTGACTGCCGGTGACAAACCGGAGGAAGGCGGGGATGACGTCAAATCATCATGCCCCTTATGACCTGGGCTACACACGTGCTACAATGGATGGTACAAAGGGCAGCGAAGCCGCGAGGTGTAGCAAATCCCATAAAACCATTCTCAGTTCGGATTGCAGGCTGCAACTCGCCTGCATGAAGCCGGAATCGCTAGTAATCGCGGATCAGCATGCCGCGGTGAATACGTTCCCGGGCCTTGTACACACCGCCCGTCACACCACGAGAGTTGGCAACACCCGAAGTCGGTGAGGTAACCTTTATGGAGCCAGCCGCCGAAGGTGGGGCCAATGATTGGGGTGAAGTCGTAACAAGGTAGCCGTATCGGAAGGTGCGGCTGGATCACCTCCTTTCTAAGGATATTACGGAAACGTACTGTGTTGGTTGTTCAGTTTTGAGAGATCAAAGAATCTTTCAACTTGTGAACCTTGAAAACTGGATAAGGAATCATTGTTTCATCTAACGATGAGGCAATTGATGACAAGACATCTAATTGAAATTGTAAACGTCTTTTCACGAAGATAGTTAAGTGAATAAGGGCGCACGGTGGATGCCTTGGTACTAGGAGCCGATGAAGGACGGGACTAACACCGATATGCTCCGGCGAGCCGTAAGTAGGCTTTGAACCGGAGATTTCCGAATGGGGAAACCCGCTGTTCGTAATGGGACAGCATCCTATACTGAATACATAGGTATAGGAAGGCACACCCGGGGAACTGAAACATCTAAGTACCCGGAGGAAGAGAAAGCAAATGCGATTTCCCAAGTAGCGGCGAGCGAAACGGAATCAGCCCAAACCAGAAAGCTTGCTTTCTGGGGTTGTAGGACACTCCATTGGAGTTACCAAAGAGAAAGATAGATGAATCGATCTGGAACGATCAGCCAGAGCAGGTAACAGCCCTGTAGTCGAAATCTTTCTCTCTCCGGAGTGGATCCTGAGTACGGCGGAACACGAGGAATTCCGTCGGAATCCGGGAGGACCATCTCCCAAGGCTAAATACTCCCTAGTGACCGATAGTGAACCAGTACCGTGAGGGAAAGGTGAAAAGCACCCCGGAAGGGGAGTGAAAGAGAACCTGAAACCGTGTGCCTACAAGTAGTCGGAGCCCGTTAATGGGTGACGGCGTGCCTTTTGTAGAATGAACCGGCGAGTTACGACCGTATGCGAGGTTAAGCAGCAGAAGCGGAGCCGCAGCGAAAGCGAGTCTGAATAGGGCGAGTGAGTATGCGGTCGTAGACCCGAAACCGTGTGATCTACCCATGTCCAGGGTGAAGGTCAGGTAACACTGACTGGAGGCCCGAACCCACGTAAGTTGAAAATTACGGGGATGAGGTGTGGGTAGGGGTGAAATGCCAATCGAACACGGAGATAGCTGGTTCTCTCCGAAATAGCTTTAGGGCTAGCCTCAGAATAGAAAGTCATGGAGGTAGAGCACTGATTGGACGAGGGGCCCCTATCGGGTTACCGAATTCAGTCAAACTCCGAATGCCATCGACTTTGTTCTGGGAGTCAGACCGTGGGTGATAAGGTTCATGGTCGAGAGGGAAACAGCCCAGACCGCCAGCTAAGGTCCCAAAGTGTGTGTTAAGTGGAAAAGGATGTGGAGTTGCTTAGACAACCAGGATGTTGGCTTAGAAGCAGCCATCATTCAAAGAGTGCGTAATAGCTCACTGGTCGAGTGACTCTGCGCCGAAAATGTACCGGGGCTAAACACACCACCGAAGCTGCGGATTGATCTTATGATCAGTGGTAGGAGAGCGTTCTAAGGGCCGTGAAGTCAGACCGTAAGGACTGGTGGAGCGCTTAGAAGTGAGAATGCCGGTATGAGTAGCGAAAAAAGAGTGAGAATCTCTTTCACCGAATGCCTAAGGTTTCCTGAGGAAGGCTCGTCCTCTCAGGGTTAGTCGGGACCTAAGCCGAGGCCGAAAGGCGTAGGCGATGGACAACAGGTTGATATTCCTGTACCACCTCCTTTCCGTTTGAACGACGGGGGGACGCAGGAGGATAAGGAGAGCGCGCCACTGGATGTGCGCGTCCAAGCAGTGAGACGGTCGGATAGGCAAATCCGTCCGGCAACGTTGAGCTGTGATGGGGAGGGAAATATAGTACCGAAGCTCCTGAGTTCACACTGCCAAGAAAATCCTCTAGTGAGGAAAGAGGTGCCCGTACCGCAAACCGACACAGGTAGGCGAGGAGAGGATCCTAAGGTGAGCGGGAGAACTCTCGTTAAGGAACTCGGCAAAATGACCCCGTAACTTCGGGAGAAGGGGTGCTCCTCTGCCGAGGAGCCGCAGTGAAAAGGCCCAAGCGACTGTTTACCAAAAACACAGGTCTCTGCGAAGCCGTAAGGCGAAGTATAGGGGCTGACACCTGCCCGGTGCTGGAAGGTTAAGGGGATGCGTTAGCTTATGCGAAGCGTTGAACCGAAGCCCCAGTAAACGGCGGCCGTAACTATAACGGTCCTAAGGTAGCGAAATTCCTTGTCGGGTAAGTTCCGACCCGCACGAAAGGTGCAACGACTTGGGCACTGTCTCAACGAGAGACCCGGTGAAATTATACTATGTGTGAAGATGCACATTACCCGCGACAGGACGGAAAGACCCCGTGGAGCTTTACTGTAGCCTGATATTGAATGTTGGTACAGCTTGTACAGGATAGGTAGGAGCCTTAGAAGCCGGAGCGCTAGCTTCGGTGGAGGCGCTGGTGGGATACTACCCTGGCTGTACGGACATTCTAACCCAGGACCGTGATCCGGTCCGGAGACAGTGTCAGGTGGGCAGTTTGACTGGGGCGGTCGCCTCCCAAAAGGTAACGGAGGCGCCCAAAGGTTCCCTCAGAATGGTTGGAAATCATTCGCAGAGTGTAAAGGCACAAGGGAGCTTGACTGCGAGACCTACAAGTCGAGCAGGGACGAAAGTCGGGCTTAGTGATCCGGCGGTTCCGCATGGAAGGGCCGTCGCTCAACGGATAAAAGCTACCCCGGGGATAACAGGCTTATCTCCCCCAAGAGTCCACATCGACGGGGAGGTTTGGCACCTCGATGTCGGCTCATCGCATCCTGGGGCTGTAGTCGGTCCCAAGGGTTGGGCTGTTCGCCCATTAAAGCGGTACGCGAGCTGGGTTCAGAACGTCGTGAGACAGTTCGGTCCCTATCCGTCGTGGGCGTTGGAAATTTGAAAGGAGCTGTCCTTAGTACGAGAGGACCGGGATGGACACACCGCTGGTGTACCAGTTGTTCCGCCAGGAGCATCGCTGGGTAGCTACGTGTGGTCGGGATAAGTGCTGAAAGCATCTAAGCATGAAGCCCCCCTTGAGATGAGATTTCCCTTTGCTTTAAGCAAATAAGATCCCTCAGAGACGATGAGGTTGATAGGTCCGAGGTGGAAGCGTGGTGACACGTGGAGCTGACGGATACTAATGGATCGATGACTTATCTATCGAAATGATAGTGTTCGTGAAAAGCGTTTCTTCAAATAGATGTTTCCTTATCCAGTTTTGAGGGTTCACCTCAAACTTTATATTGATGTGGTGGTGAAGGCGAAGAGGTCACACCTGTTCCCATGCCGAACACAGCAGTTAAGCTCTTCAGCGCCGATGGTAGTCGGGTTTACCCCCGTGAGAGTAGGACGCCGCCACATAAACCGACAACCCTTCAGGAATTTTGCCTGAAGGGTTGTTTTATGTATAGATTTTCACAGGACATTTGATAAAATAACAAGTACATAGTTTTTGGTATGGTTGGAGATTTACGACAATAGTAAACATTGAAGAGTTTCATTTTGTAAGGGAAGGGTGTCTGAGATGGCAGAATTGGTAAGAAGACGGAATACATTTTGGAATTGGAAGTATGCGATTATGCTTACCCTTATTCCTCTAGGATTTTACTTAGTATCTTTAAGGGAAGAAATCGGTTCAATCCAACATATTCTTTTTATTGTAATCATCATTTGGCTGTCTGTGGTAGGGGTTTTCGGCATAACGAACCGTTATGAGAGATTAAAGGTGTATGGATATTTATATTTGGTGAGCAGTCTTCTTTTTGCGTATTTGGGACTTACCCTCATTTGGTAAAAATGGTTGAGGTTTCTAAGATTACTCATTATACTTAAGAGAGAATATATGTTCGGAGGGTCCCGTATGGAATTAATACGCTGGAGCTATTCAAGAAGGAAAATGGTCCGAGGATATTTTGATAAATTTCCGAATTCGACGGTGTATTTCAGACGTATACGGAGGTTTTATATTGTATATATGGTAGATTGGCATGAGGCCGATCCTCTTGTAACAAGAGAGGACCGCGAAAGAATGCAGCATATCATAAATGATGAATTAGGAAGATTGAGAGAATATGAACAAAGAAAGTCGAGAAAGGGATGATCCTTTCTCGACTTTTTTTATAAATTCAAAAGAAATAAACTGTACTTTCACTATTACTAGTTATCCCATTGCTTCCCAGGCTGCATGCATCCCAGCAACTCTACCTGTAACCAGGGCAGAAGTGATGTTGTAACCACCTGTGTATCCGTGGATATCAAGAATTTCTCCACAGAAATAAAGGCGGTCCATCAGTTTGGACTGCATGGTATTCGGAACAATCTCTTTAATAGAAACACCGCCGCCGGTAACGAAAGCTTTTTCAATGGGCTGCGAATCATAAACATGCACATGAAACTTTTTTAATAAACTGGTGAAATTCCGTAGCTTTTCATTAGAAATGTTGGCCGTTTTTTCTTCAGCAGCAATCTCAGATTGATTGAGAATATAGTCCAGAAATCGTTCAGGGACCATCCCTTTCGTAACGTTTCTAAAGGTTTTCTTTGGGTGGTCTACCATCATGGTTTGAAGTTTTTCAAGCAGGACATTCTCTTTCTCATCAGGAAGAGCATCAATTTCAATGGTTACCGGCCGGTGGCCTTTCATGAATTCTTTCACAACATATTGAGAACACCTTAAAATGGCAGGGCCGGAGAGACCGAAGTGAGTAAACAGCATGTCCATCCGGTGTGTAACGATTTTTTTCCCTTTACCATTTAACACAGATACATCCACATCTCTCAAAGAGAGTCCTTGAAGGGTTTTGTTTTTGATCAATGAATCTTTAGAGAGAAGGGGCACTTCCGTCGGGAATAATGTAGTGATGGTGTGCCCTGCTTTCTTTGCCCAGGCGTAACCATCTCCTGTAGATCCTGTATGAGGAACAGCTTTTCCTCCCACAGCCAAAATCAATGATTTAGTCGTTATCTTTTCTTTGGATTTTAACATGATTTGATGTTCGTCTTCTCCGTAATGTATGGCATCTACAGGTGTCTCTTTCCGTACTTCAATATTCAACTCATCCATGCGGTTGAGCAAGGCTTGGACGACATCTTTTGCCTTGTTACTTACAGGGAACATCCTTCCGTGGTCTTCCTCCTTTAAAGCGACCCCGAGTTCTTCAAAGAAATCAATGATATCGTAATTATTGAATACCGAGAATGGACTGTATAGAAATTTCCCGTTCCCGGGGATATGTTTGATCACTTCGTCTTCGGGAAGACGGTTGGTGACATTACACCTTCCTCCCCCAGAAATGGCCAATTTTGTGCCTAGTTTTTTTCCTTTATCAATGAGCAGAGTGTGAACACCTTGTTCAGCTGCAGCGATAGCCGCCATCAGCCCCGAAGGCCCTCCACCTATTACAGTTACTTGGTAAGTCATGGATGTCTTCCTTTCTTCGTTCATTCGTTCCTTGTTCTTCCTTTATCTATGATAAAATAGATGAGGTCGATTCTACAATAAAATTGAAGGTGAAAAGCGAATTATGTCAAAGATACTTAAAGGTACGATGTTATTAACGGCCGGCACTTTCTTGTCCAAGTTTCTAGGAATGATCTATACGGTTCCATTTGAGAACATGGTTGGAACGGAAGGTACGGATTTATTTTCAATCGCTTATGTTCCTTACAGTATATTATTAAGCCTTTCAAGCATGGGGGTACCTGTAGCTGTTTCCAAGTTTGTTTCTAAATATAACTCTCTGGGTGATTATGAAACAGGCCGCAAAATGCTAAGGGCTGGATTAACGCTCATGGCTATTACCGGGGTATTAGCTTTCTTGATTCTATTCTTCTCCGCTGGACAGGTGGCCGCCTGGACAATCGGTGAAGATTCTGAAAGGCTTGGACAGGCGACTATGGTTATCCAGATGGTAAGCTTTGCCCTGCTAGTCATTCCCCCGATGAGTATTACACGAGGTTTTTTCCAAGGACATGAATCTATGGCTCCTACAGCTGTCTCACAGGTCATAGAGCAAATTGTAAGGATTGTGTTCCTGCTCGTTTCAGTATTCATCATTATTGAAGTTCTCCAGGGGCCTACTTCGAAAGCAGTTGGCTTTGCAACGTTTGCAGCATTTATTGGAGGCATTGCATCGTGCATGGTCCTCTACTACTATTGGAGAAAGCGAAAGCCATTCTTGGACCGCCAATTAGAGGCACAAGAGTATACGTATGGACTATCGAATAAAGATATGTTTAAAGAGTTGTTTACGTATGCCGGCCCTTTTATTCTGGTTGGAATTGCAACACCGTTATACCAGCTTGTCGATCAATTCACGCTGGAAAAAGCAATAAGGGCTTCGGGCCTTGAGTATAACAATGCTTTTTCGATCATTAATTTCCTGAGTCATAAGTTAATCATGATTCCGGTCACATTAGGACTGGGGCTATCTCTGGCTTTACTGCCTGCGATAACCCAGGCGTATACGAAAAATGAAATGAGCCGGTTAAATCATCAAGTGAATCAAGCACTGCAGATTGTAGCCTTGTTGATCATCCCAGCGGTGGCAGGACTCTCGGTCGTAGCGTTTGAGGCTTATGCGACATTTTATGGAGTGGAGGAGCTGGCTTACAGAGGAGACTTGCTTCGCTGGTATGCCCCTGTAGGGTTATTCTTAGCCCTATACACCGTAACTTCATCTATCCTGCAAGGGATCAACAAGCAGAATTTTGCCGTGATCAGTTTAGGTACAGGGATTTTGATGAAGATCGGATTGAACTGGTGGCTGATTCAATTATTTGGGGCAAAAGGGGCCATCATAGCAACAGGATTGGGAGTAGCAGCTGCTGTCATCCTTAATTTTTGGAAAATCTTCACCACGATTGAATTTTCCTATCAGCAGCTTTTCAAAAGGACACTGCTAGTATTGATATTGACGACGATTATGTCAGTGGTAGTGTTTGTCTTCAAATGGGTTCTGGAATTTATGCTGGATCCAATGGAACAAAGAGTAGACGCTTTAATCGTCCTGTTTTTGAGTATTGGAGCGGGAGGTATCGTCTATCTATGGTTAAGTTACCAGACGACGCTGCTTGAGCATGTATTGGGCGGTCGCGTTCGAGTACTGGATAAGTTTCTAAAAAGAAGATAAAAGGAGGGCACGTCTTCCTATGAGAATTGATAAATTGTTAGCCAATATGGGATATGGTACGAGGAAAGAGGTAAAGAGCCTTTTAAAGGGAGGAAACGTTCGGATTAATGGAAACCCTGAAAAAAGCCCGAAAACCCATGTGAACCCGGAAGAGGATCAAATTACGGTGATGGGAGAGGAGGTAGCGTACAGGGAGTACATTTATTTAATGATGAATAAGCCTGGGGATTTGATTTCAGCCACTGAAGATTCTCATGAGACTACAGTGATTGATATCCTTCAGCCAGAGGATCAGGTTTTTGATCCGTTCCCAGTTGGAAGGCTCGATAAAGATACAGAAGGTCTGCTGTTGATCACAAATGATGGGCAATTGAATCATCGCCTCACTTCTCCTAAGAAAGATGTAGGCAAGACATATTTCGCGGTGATTGACGGGCAGGTAACTGATGAAGATGTAAAGAAATTCGCCAACGGGGTTACACTCGATGATGGATATCAGACGAAGCCGGGGCAGTTAGTGATCCTGCAATCCGGGGATATATCAGAAATTGAACTGACCATCACGGAAGGGAAATTTCATCAGGTGAAGCGGATGTTCGAAGCCGTCGATAAAAAAGTGACTTACCTTAAACGAGTGATGGTCGGAGAACTATCACTAGATGATGAGCTTGATCTTGGGGAGTATAGAGAGCTTACAGATGAAGAAATCGATTACCTGATGCAGATTACAAATTTAGAACAATAACTTTCCATAGGAACTTCAAAAAAACACCCGGAAGCCATTTCCGGGTGTCATCTATATCAATGGTTTCTATGAAATTTTGACTTTCTTTTCAGTGATTGCCCATTTTCCACGATTCGGACTTGCTACAAGCCCGTTATATTCCAAAATGCTCAAGTCCCTCTGCATCGTCCGATCCGTAATACCGAACTCGTCTGCTAACTCATTGGTCGAGACTGTCCCTCGATCTCTAATGTAAAGGTAAACAGCTTTGATACGATTGAGCATGCGGGATGATGGATGATTCAAAAAACCACTCCTTAATCGTCATTGTATGGAACTTGTGGTGCTAGTGAATCTCTGAAGTTGGTTTCATTCTACAATATTGTAGAGCCTCTTGCTACAATAATCGTTTCAATTTACAGATTATTCATCTAATTTACAAGATATTAAAATTAGGAGGATCGATTCATGTTAATATTCAGGAAACTTCTACTAAAAATGGTGCGAGTGAACCATTTGGTCCTTTTCATAGCAAGTGCCCTTTTAATCCTTTCTTCCACTATTTTAATCGTCGTGGTAGAAAATAATACATTTCCGACTCTGTTTGACGGCTTCTGGTGGGTAATGACTACGGTCACAACTGTGGGATACGGGGATTATTATCCAGTGACGGTTGCTGGTCGTTCCATTGCCATACTATTGTATGTATTAGGCATCGGTCTTATTGGTATTGTTATAGGAAAAATCATTGATGGGTTTGCCATATTCAGAAAAAAACGACTGGAAGGTGATATTGTGTTTAAAGAAAGCGGTCATTTCGTCCTTATCGGATGGTCTCAAAAGGCTCAATTTGCAGTGAAGGAAATGGTAGAAACAAATAAGAACTGCAAAATTGTCATTATTGATCAATTAAAAGAAGCTCCTGTCCTCAGCGACAATATTCATTACATAAAAGGGGATGCTTCTGATGAAATGACTCTCCAAAAAGCCAATATCTCCAAAGCGAAAGCTGTTCTTGTATTTGCTGATGAACGGATGGGGAATGAACAAATGACAGACGGGAAAACGCTCTTGATTGCTTCTTCTATTGAAACAGCAGCCCCCGATGTTCATACCATCGTAGAAATTATGGAAGAAAAGCATGTGAAAAATTTCAAGCATGCTCAAATTGATGAGTTCATCGTGTCTAATGAAACCATATCTTCACTTGCGGTAAGGTCCGCTTTCAGGAATGGTGTTTCAGGTATCTACGGGCAGCTTTTGAAGAGGTCTGTAGGGGAAGACCTTTACTTTATTCCTAAAAATAACTCCTGGAATACGTATCGGGATGCCTTTCAATCTCTTCTTGATCAAGGCGCGACTCTTATTGCTGATAAAAATGACCTGACTATAAACCGGAAATTGGATAAGTCTATTCCAGAAGAGGCTGAATTATACGCGGTCTGTGATCGAACGACCTATGAAAAGATTCTTAGTGGAGGTGAATAAGGATGGATTTCAAATCTTTGAGTGAGTACTATGAAACGGAATATATCGAAAAAGTGCAGGAACTCTTGAAAATCCCCAGTGTTTACGAAGAAGACTCCAATTTCCCCTATGGCAGACAAATCCATGATGCGTTGGAGACAATGCTTAGAATAGCTGAGGAAGACGGTTTTTTGACTAAAAATGTGGATGGGCACGGAGGACATGTTGAATATGGACAAGGGGAAGAGATCATCGGTGTGCTTGGTCATCTGGATGTCGTTCCAGCAGGATCAGGGTGGACGACTCCACCATTCGAACCGGTAATAAAAGAAGGAAAGCTGTACGCACGAGGGGCTCAGGATGATAAAGGCCCAGTGATGGCAGCCTATATGGCTATGAAACTGTTGAAAGATCAAGGGTTTGAACCAAAGAAAAAAATCCGCTTGATTCTTGGGACAGATGAGGAACGTGATTGGAAGGGAATCGATTACTATTTTAAAAAGGAACAGATGCCTTCGGTAGGGTTTACACCGGATGCTTCTTTTCCCGTCATACATGCTGAAAAAGGTTTGTTGGACGGTTATATCACTCTTCCTGTACCTAAGGAAAAAGGAGCAGTAAGCATCCTTTCCGTTGAGGGTGGGGATCGTTTGAACATGGTTCCTGATGTAGCGTCCGCCAAAGTTGTCTCCTCCCAGGATATCGAAGAGATGTTTCACAAGTACCTGGACCATTATGACTTGCGAGGAAGTATCGAGACGATGGATGGACATTTTCAGATTGTTCTACATGGAGAGCCTGTCCATGCAAGCAAACCAGATGATGGGGTGAATGCTGTCACTGCACTGCTCGGATTCCTGGAGACCCTTCCACTGTCAGATAGCGAAAAATCATTCGTGACCGTCGTTTCCAGGGCATTAGAAACGACTGACGGAAGAGGGTTGAATCTGAACATGGAAGATGATGTTTCCGGGCCTCTTACGTTCAATTTGGGCTCGATTGAGATGGACGAAAGCTCTGGCAGGTTCGGGATCAACCTTAGGTATCCTGTCCGTGCAGACTTCAACGTTATTGAACAGAGCCTAAAAAATTGGGCTGCAGAACTTGGAGGTACGTATGAAACCTATGATCACCTTTCTGCTATCCACCTTGAAATGGACCATCCGTTTGTAGAAACGCTGCTTTCTGTCTATAACCATGTAACGGGAGAAGATAGAGAGGCTATATCCATTGGAGGAGCTACCTATGCGCGTTCTCTAAATGCTGGGGTTGCGTTCGGAGCCATGTTTGACGGAAGTCCGGATACCGCCCATCAAAAAGATGAGCACGTCAAAATTTCCGATATGATCAGAGCGGTCGAAATTTATGCGCATAGTTTATATGTATTGACCAAGTAAGATACGGAGGGGCCGTTCCTGCATCAGCCTACCAGCAGTCCTAAATGACGCACCGATATATCCAAAGGCAGGGTTTCAATTTTTTGATTCGATTTCAATGACCTCATCCGTGGAATTGTGTTTCTGTGTAAGGGAAATGTAAGGATTCAGTGATCAGGAAAGGACGAGTGGTATGAGTCATCATTATTTTATAGGAATTGAAGTGAACGAGGATATAGGTGCGACATTGATGCATTGGCAGTCTATAGTAAAGAGAACAATGGAATATAAAGAATGGAGCACCAAAGAGGATCTGCACCTTACATTAAAGTTCCTGGGAAGTTGTTCCGATGAAAAGATAGAAGACTTTGTAAAACAATTGAAAAAACAGGAGTGGCCTTCCCCATACAAAATCGCTGTAGGGCCTGCTGGGGCGTTTGGTAATCCTGAAAGGCCGAGAGTTTTCCACGCTGAAGTGGAAAAGGCGGTCTCATTACTAGAAACGAAGGAAAAAGTCGAGCGTATTGGAGAAGAGTTGGGGTTCCCCAGGGAGAAGCGCAAGTATCATCCACATATCACGCTTGCAAAGAAGAATGCTCAAGGCGTCTCCCCGCTTATGACTGCAACAGAGGATTCGGTCCTTTATGATACGTATGACTTGACCGTGCATGAATTTGCTGTCTTCCGTATCCATCCTGGAAAAAATCCAAAGTACGAGAAAGTTTCGTCAATCAAAGGTGGTAGAACGTCCTGATATGGCACAATTGATAAAGTTGAAAGATTATATATCAAGATACGAGACAAACATCTACCAATATCCAAGCCAATTCATTAAGCTGAAAACGGATCATTGGAAGAAAATGAAGCACCGTTTCGAGCAGGGATTGTTTGAGCAAGCGGAAGATGAAAGGGAACCTGAAGATGAAGTGAAAGGGATCAAGCGTTTTTTTAAAGGAAAACAGGAAGAAAAAGATAAAATGGAAGAGAAAGAGGACGCTCCTCACGTACCTTCATCTAAAGAAGAATTAAAGCAGTTTTACTTGGACGGACTGATCCCATTTCAATTGAAATGGGCCACCACTACTCTTCGTGAAAAATCATTTCCTGATCCATCTTACAAAGCTAATGCCGATTTAAAGTACTTTCTTCAGAGGTTTCCCGATACATTTCTTCTTATGTTTCATCCGGTCGTAATAATGAAGAGTGCGGAAATTGAAATCGATCACCTTCTTATAGGACCTTATGGGATTGAAATCATTACGTTACTGGAACATTCAGAAGGAGGAACTGTCCATCCGACTTCAGATCATAGCTGGCTGCTTGAAAAGCAGGGAGTTCAGACAAAGGTGCTGAGCCCGATGCATTCCCTTCGCAGAGCAGAAACATTTGTCAGAAGCGTGCTGAATAAGTATAATATCGACTTTCCTTATCGCAAAGTAATCGTTTCAAAAGAAATGAACTTCGGGCCCGGTCAGGAGCCTTATTTAACGGATTGGATTGGGAAAGATCAGTATTCATCGTGGCTTCAGCAGAAAAGAACGATCAAATCCCCATTGAAACACGATCAATTGAAGGTAGCAGAAGCCCTTTTGAAACATTGTCGGACAATTGCTGTGAAACGTCCGGAATGGGAAATGGATGAGAACTTTACGGAAGAATAAGCACTTTCTCCGGCACTTCCTGAGGTTTACCTATGAAATACCCCTGGCCAAAATCCACCCCAAGTTGGTGGAGCCATTCCCATTCTTGTTGCTTTTCGATTCCTTCCGCCAGAACCTTGATGTCCAGTTTTTTTGCACGTTCCATGACCTCGTGCAGGAACGCCTGATTATGTTCATCCGAATGACAGTCCTGCACATAGGAACGATCGATCTTTAAGTAATCGGGTTGGAGCATCGTCAACATCTCTAATGTACTGTAACCTGATCCTACATCATCCAGAGCAACTTTCATCCCTGATTTTTTATACGTATCCAAAATGGATTTCAAATGCCCTACATCTTCTACTTTTTCCGTCTCCACAACTTCAAATACTATATCTCCTGGATCGATATCAAATTCTTCGATGATCTGGAAGGTGTGTTTTAAGCAGAATTCAGGGACATAAATAGTCGAGGGAAGAAAGTTGATAAATATTTTCTCTCCTGGACGTAAATGTTCAGATTTCGCTTTGACCGCTGTCCTGCGCGCCTTTTGATCAAGCATGGATTGTAGGCCGGAGCGGCTGGCATAGGTGAATAGTTCACCGGGAGAGACAGATAGATCTTTGGTTCGAAGCAGGGATTCATAGCCATAAATCTGATGATGTTTCATGTCTATAATAGGTTGCAGATGGGATTGGAAATGCCCTGAATGAATCAGTTCAGCCCATTCCGGAAATTGAAGTCTTTCATATAAATGTTGGAGAGGGATAGGGAATGAATGGGACCCATCGGTGTTCATAATATGTACCCAATCCGTAGGGTTAGACTTCTGATCGATCGTTTGAAGGGCATCTCTCACTTCTTCTTTGCTGTTGTAAGCATAAACGCAAGCCTCTGTGTTTTGATGCCTTAATGAAAGTGGTAGTCTTTTTCCATTAAGTCCGTCTGAACGTACTATTAACGACCCCTGTTCTGGTATTTGTACGGAAGTTCCGCAAAATTGGCAGTCTTTCGCCATTGTATACCCCTCCTTTTATACTAATAGTATACTAGAATAATAGGTAAAATGTATAATGATATGATAGATGGTAGGAGAAATGTCTTATGTACATAATCATTGTTAATCCGGTTGCCGGAAAAGGAAAAGCCATGGAAGTATTCCGCAGAATTCAAAAGGAACCGGGATATGAAAAAAAGAAGTGCCGCTCTTTTTTTACTGAGGAAAAGGGCCATGCGGAAAAAATGGCTGTCCAGTTATCCAAAATTCATAGAGAATCATTAAAAGGAATGATCGTTATTGGGGGAGACGGAACGCTTCATGAAGTAGTGAATGGATTAAAGTACAGTCCCGATGTACCGATAGGATTTATACCTTCAGGGTCGGGTAACGACTTCGCACGAGGTATAAACTTAAAGGAGAAGGGTGTGCAGCTATTCCACTCTTACGTAACAACCCCAAAAGGTTCCAAATTTTTCTTGGGGAGCTATACTTTGAACAAAAGGAACGCCAATAGTAAAAGAACATTTATTAATAGTATAGGGTTCGGACTGGATGGGGTTGTGGTTGCTGCAGCTAATGACCAAACCTTTCGTTTATGGACTAAAAAGCTCAAAATTACAAAGCTTACCTATACATTGGCTCTACTTCGATCGATTTCTCAGGCTGAGCCTATTTCCATGGATTTAACGCTTGATGGAAAGCGTATGAGTATTTCTAAAGCTATGATGGTGACAATCACCAATCACCCGTATTATGGGGGAGGAATGAAAATCGCTCCTCGTGCCAAAATCTCACGGAATGACTTCTCTATTTTAGTTGTTAAACCAATCTCCAAGATGAAATTGATGGCTTTGTTCATCAGTGTCTTTTTTGGACTTCATACAAAAATGAGGGAAGTAGAGGAATGGAGAGCTTCCGATATAGAGATCTCTTCTAATCGCCCCTTGCCTTATCAGGTGGATGGTCAAAGTGGTACATGTTATGAGTGTAGCTTAAAGAAAGCGGAAACATCGACAACATTCTACTTGGATTGATAGATATCTCTTGAAACTTAACAGAATGATGGGTTAATCTAAAATAAGGTAACTGTTGGACCGGTATCATGAAAGTTTTGGATCATTACCAAAGTACGATATACTAGAACAACAAACAAAGACGTGATTCAATCACAAGAGGATTTGAGGAATTGAAGGTGAATTGGTTGGAACATATACTTGGTAGTAATTGGACGATAACACCGGCAGGCGGTTCGACAGGAGAAGCCTACTATGCTCAGACGGAAGGGAAGCGTTTATTCCTTAAGCGTAATTCTTCTCCTTTTTTGGCTGTATTGTCTGCTGAAGGTATTGTACCAAAGCTTGTTTGGACCAAACGGCTTGAAAATGGAGATGTCATTACAGCACAGGAGTGGCTGGAAGGGCGCGAACTGAACCCTGAAGAAATGAAGCATCGACGTGTGGCGAACCTTCTCAGTAAGATCCACCATTCTTCAGAACTTCTTGATATGCTGATGAGACTTGGGAAACATCCATTAACACCGGATGAAATCCTGAAGGATATTAAAGCCAATCAAAAGGTACTTGATCAGCTTGATCCCCGGATTGAAATTCATCAGGCCATCAAGTTTTTAGAAAAACATGCCCACCAGGTCCATCATGATGTCCACGTCGTTTGTCATTGTGATACAAACCATAACAATTGGCTGTTATCTTCCAAAGACCAACTATATCTGATTGACTGGGATAATGCGATGGTTGCAGACCCGGCTCTGGATCTTGGGATGATGCTATACAATTATATCCCTGAAGATCACTGGAACGTATGGTTAAAAGAATACGGCATTTATCCGGATTCCCATATGTTTGAACGAATGAAGTGGTATTCCGTATCGCAGGCATTAGCATTCATCCAATGGCATCAAATGCGCGGGGAGTATGATGAGGCATCCATTAGAACGGAGAAATTAAAAACTATTATGAAGAAACACGAAATCATATAAAAAAGTTCCATCTGTTTATCAGATGGAACTTTTTTTTGCGGGCAGAGCTTTTAAGAAACGTCTCATATTGTCGCAGGAATTCTTATCAATAGTCTCCTGCTTAGCACACATAGAAAAGCGGAGGAGGGAGGCTTCCATTATTCCGAGTCCTCTTCCTCTCGCTCAAATGATGAAATTGGACAAATGAGCCATAAAAAAACCGCTGATTAGGCAGCGGTTTTTTCAGCAGTGGGTGTATATTTAAGTTTCTTTTCTTTTACTTCCGTACTCATCATTTCTGATAATTTTTCAAAAGGGTATATGAATAAAGCGTATCCTGCAAAGAAGACAGAGAAAACGGCCAATACAGTCAGTTCAATCGTTTTAGCTAACATTTTCATAGATTCGATCATCACTCCTGTTCATTGAATTGATCACGGTATCAATCTTAAATCAGTAAGCGCTTACACTCCAACCCCGTAAACCTCGCATATTGATAAAAATATCCATGGGATTCTTGTTGACTGTTGTATAGCTCACGTTAGGTCTCTTATAGGCGATTTCCTTCTATTTATCCTTCTTTAGCAACAAATATGAGAAAAATTTTTATTTTTGCCGGCTTCGTGGTACCATTTTATCGATAAGAAGGAGGAATTCAATACATGCGTTTAAGAAATAAACCTTGGGCCGATGACTTTCTAAGAGAGAATGATGAGGTTGTCGTTCAAGAACCATTTGAAATGAAAGGCAGATGGAAGGAGCTTTTTGAAAATCAAGAACAGCCCTTGCATTTAGAAATAGGATCCGGTAAAGGACAGTTTATCGCGGGTATGGGGAAGCAGCACGAAGACATTAACTTTGTCGGATTGGAATTTGTCAAAAGTGTCATTGTAGGAGCAGTTAAGAAGGTCCTGGCGGCCGGAACTTCCAATGTGCGGATGGTAAATGAAAATGCCAAAGATCTCAGAGACCTGTTTCAGGACAATGAGGTGGATCATATTTATTTGAACTTTTCCGATCCATGGCCGAAAAATAAACATGAAAAACGTCGGTTGACTTTCCATACTTTCTTAGAACAATATCAAGCGGTATTGAAAAAACAGGGTCAAGTCACATTAAAGACTGATAACAAAGGGTTATTTGAATATTCTCTTGTGAGTTTTTCTAACTATGGCATGGTATTGGAAGACGTGTCTGTGGATTTACATGCGGACGAAGATCCTTTGAATGTTCAGACAGAATATGAAGAGAAATTTGCTGCTAAAGGACAGCCGATTTATCGTTGTACCGCACGTTTCCCCGAATGATAACGTTTTCACCAGCTCTAGTTCATATGGTAGACTAGAGCTATCTTTTATGTAGGAGGAGATTCCTGGTGGAAAACTTAAGAGTAGGCCGTGCTTCACTAACATGGTTGAATGGTGGGGTTACGCATATGGATGGAGGAGCCATGTTCGGTGTTGTTCCGAAGCCTTTATGGAGTAAAAAGTACCCGGTCAATGATAACAACCAGATTGAGTTACGGACGGACCCCATTTTGTTGGAAGTGGACGGGAAGAAGCTGCTTGTCGATACAGGCATAGGGAATGACAAAATGAGTGAAAAATTGAAAAAGAATTTCGGGGTATGGGAAGAATCTTCTGTCATTCAGAGTTTAGATCGACTCAATATCCATCCGGAGGAGATTGACATCTTGCTCATGACCCATATGCATTTTGACCATGCCTGTGGTTTGACGAAATGGGAAGAGGGGGAACTGGTGCCTGCTTTTCCGAATGCTTCGATCTATACAAGTGCAGTGGAATGGGAAGAAATGCGTAACCCGAATATGAGGTCGAAAAACACGTATTGGGAGTCAAATTGGAGAGCTGTGGAAAACCTGGTACATACGTTTGAAACTTCCATTGAAATCCTTCCTGGTTTAATGATGACCCATACGGGTGGACATAGCGGTGGGCACTCGATCCTTACTTTCGAAGACGGGGAGGACAGGTTTATCCATATGGCAGATTTGATGCCTACGCACGCTCACCAAAATCCTCTTTGGGCGCTTGCCTATGACGATTATCCTGTTACATCTGTACATGAGAAGAAGAAATGGATGGATTACGGATACAAAAACAGCGCGTGGTATGTTTTTTATCACGATGCCGTATATAGAGCTTTAAAGTTTGATGAAAAAGGCCAAGTGATTGATGAGGTGAAAGAAGAAAAACATCATTATCACCCATAAAAAATACCCTCGTTGACGAGGGTATTTTTGTATTAAGCGGTCGTTTCCGCGACATCCACAATTGTACCAGTTTCTGTATCAATATAAAATTCAAACTGAGAGGTTTCACCGTCCTGATTCTTTGAGATCCCTCCACGGTAAACATCGTAATTAATTCCGTTTTTGTTCAGCTCTTCAGGTTTCATATAAATCCATGATCCGCTGATCGGCCCTTGCTTTTTGAAAGCTTCTTTGGCAATTTTTAATGCTTTCTCAGGGGTTACGCCCTGCCCATTGCTTAATTGTTCTTTAACCACGTAGCCTGCCAATGCTCCTACACCTGCAGCTAGTGCGACTTTTTTCCAGTTCATAAACCAATCACCTCACAACTTATTTCTAATCTTCAGTATACTAAATATTCCCGTTAAAAGAAAATCAAAACTGATAAAGATGACTCATTTGTAGAAACGTTTTCAAAATTCCGTTAAACTATGGAAAGAAGGAAAAAAAGGAGATGTACATATATGAATCAGGAAACGCAAAATCTTTTTAAAACCTTGACAGAACTTCCCGGAGCACCTGGGAATGAACACCTCGTACGCCAGTTTATGAGGCAGGAACTCGAAAAGTACTCTGATGAAGTCGTCCAGGATCGTCTGGGGGGCGTCTTTGGGGTGAAGAACGGAAAAGGGCCTACTGTCATGGCTGCAGGACATATGGATGAAGTCGGTTTCATGATTACTCAAATTACCGAAAATGGCATGCTCCGCTTTCAAACCCTTGGTGGCTGGTGGAACCAAGTTATGCTTGCTCAACGTGTTCAAATTATGACAGAAGAAGGCCCCGTCGTAGGTGTGATCGGTTCAATTCCTCCTCACAATTTAACACCTGAGCAGCGAAAGAAACCGATGGAAATCAAGAATATGCTGATTGATATCGGAGCTGATGATAGAGAAGATGCAAAAAAAATCGGAATTAAACCAGGGCAACCGGTTGTGCCTGTTTGTCCTTATACCCCGATGGCCAACGATAAGAAAGTGCTGGCGAAGGCTTGGGATAACCGTTATGGTTGTGGGTTATCCATTGAACTCTTAAAGGAACTTCAAGGAGAGAATCTGCCGAATAAACTTTACTCAGGAGCTACTGTCCAGGAGGAAGTGGGACTGCGTGGGGCTCAGGTTGCTGCAAATATGATTCAACCTGATATTTTCTATGCGATGGATGCTTCCCCTGCTAATGATATGAGTGGAGATAAGAAAGAATTTGGTCAACTTGGGAAAGGCGCGCTTTTAAGAATTCTGGATCGTTCGATGGTTACACACAGAGGGATGCGTGAGTTTATTCTCGACACTGCTGAATCCCATGATATCCCTTATCAATATTTCATTTCTCAAGGAGGGACGGATGCAGGGAGGGTCCATATGTCGAATGATGGAGTACCTTCTGCAGTCGTAGGAATATGCTCTCGTTATATTCATACATCTTCCTCTATCATCCATGTCGATGATTACGCCGCAGCTAAAGAACTTCTGGTTCGACTTGTCAAAGCGACTGACCAGAATACAGTAGATCAGATTAGAAGGAATGTTTGATTGGAAAAGGATGTCGTGTAAGTAGATTTCAGAAGAGATGGCTTTATGCTAGAATGGTTGAACAGGTCCCATTGATCTTGTATAAAGAATGAATCAAGAGAAATAATGGCAATATACGGCTAGAGAAGGAGAAAGGTGCTCGAAATGCTGAAAATTTATGTGGGATCCCAAAACCCTACGAAGGTTGAATCTGTAAAAAGTGTATTCACGGAAATGGCTGTTATCGGAGTCGAAGTAGAGTCTAAAGTTGCCGCTCAACCTTTTTCTGATGAAGAGACTCTAGAAGGTGCAATCAATCGTGCGCGGGAAGGCGCTCTTCAGAGTAAAGCCCACTTAGGAATTGGTCTTGAAGGTGGGGTTATGGAAATTGAGGATGACCTCTATTTATGCAATTGGGGTGCGTTAGTAGATGACAAGGAAAACGTGTATACCGCAAGTGGTGCTCGCATCCTCCTTCCTGACGAGATTAAAGCGGGTTTGGAAAAAGGAAAAGAACTTGGAGAGGTCATGGATGAATACACGGATAAACACGACGTAAGGAAAAATGAAGGGGCCATCGGTATTTTCACCAATGGTTTAATTGACAGAGAAGAAATGTTCACCCATATCGTTAAATTATTAAAAGGGCAATGGTCATATGATCAATAAAAAAGGATGCGTCCATAGGGACGCATCCTTTTTTGAAGGCTTATTCATACACGTAGGCGAGAACTTCCAGGGCTTGTTCCAAGGTTTCCACCGTCACATCCGCTTGATTCGATATTTCTTTCAAAGGATGAACGAGGGAGTCTGGTCTGACTAAGATCAATGGTTTCCCAGCTTGAAGGGCCGCTCCCGCGTCCATAGCTGTATTCCATTGTTTATATGATTCACCGAAATAAGCAATTACAGCATCAGATTTTTGCAGCAGGAGGCGTGTTCTGAAATTATTAACGCCTGAAGCAGCATCGTCTCTGTAAATTTTGTTGGGCTGCTCTCCTAAAATCTTCTCTCCGATATCATCGGAGTGGGCATGATTTTCTTGTGGACCTACGTAGTGGATGGATAAATTCTGTTCTTTCGTCAGCTTGTTCAATTCTCCACGCCAATCCTCATGAATCTGGCCTGCCAGGTAAATGGTTAAATCCAATGGATATCCCTCCCATGTATATTTTTCATATTTTTAGTATGAAAGATATGGAAAAGGAAGTCCAGTAGAGTACATTGCTCCTGGACTTCCTGGAATTTAGGAAGACAACCTCTCATCTTCCACGTGTGTATCCGTATGGCTTGCTTCTTCAGAATTTAAGTCTTCTGTTCTTTCAAGTTCCAATTGATCTTCAGCTTCAGCAAATATTTCACTTTGTGTAGAAATGGAGGCATCTGGATGATCAGCTTCTTCTGACTCAGGGCGTTCGTTCATATTGAATTGACTGATTTCAGCTGATAATTCCTGGGACAGTCCCTGAAGGTCTGTCGCTGAGGTATGAACTTGTTCTATGGAGGTCAATTGATTCTCACTTGATGCGGCGACTTCCTCGGCGGTTGCCACAGCTTCTTCAGATATGACGCTGATGCTGTGCAGTCGTTCTTTTACTTCTTCATTCACTCGATCTACACCATCGACTGCGTCGTTCACTTCTTTAATCTGTTTATTCATCGACTGGACATATGAGGCGATACGACTAAATGCATCCTTGGTCTGGGTCACAGCTTCATCTTGTGAAGTTTGATAGTCCTGGAATTTTTCTGATTCCTCAGATAAGGTATTCATCTGAGCGGACATGACAGCGACCATTTCCTGAATGCTTCCTGCTTCTTTCTTAGACCTCTCAGCTAATTTCCTCACTTCATCTGCGACGACTGCAAAGCCTTTGCCCGCTTCCCCCGCTCGGGCTGATTCAATGGCTGCATTTAACGCCAAGAGGTTCGTGCTGTCTGCGATTCCTTCAATAGTGGCTACAATTTTGTTGACTTCTTCAGATTTTCGGGAGGCGTTTTGAACTTCTTCCGTCATATGAGAGGCAAGCTTTATGAAGTTGCCTGAAGTCTTTTCTAACTCCGCCACTGTACGTAAGCCTGCATTTCCTTCGGTTTCCGCTTCTTTTAGCTTCGTTTCAATCGTCCCGGTTGCTTTCTTAGTATTTGTGATTGCTGCTGTCACTTCCTCGATGAAATGATGGGTTTCATCGATTTTTTGCGCCTGATCCTGGGAACCCGCAGCTACTTGACTGATGGCTTCATTTACTTCCTCTGCTTGATTGGTCGTCTGATCCGAAATATGTGCAAGATTTTCAGACGAGGAATTCAGCACGGTGGTGGCTTGTAGAACTTTTCGGACGGACTGTTCCATACGGTCTGCCATATGGTTGAATTGAAGGCCAAGTTCTGCCATTTCATCTTTGGAAGTCAAGTCTACCCGGTGGGAAAGATCTCCTTCACCAATGATTGTCGCACTTTCCTTCAGTCGGTCAATGGATTTCTTAATTGATCGAATTAATATGACACCGGTGATCAAAATGATTAATAAGATGGCCCCTCCGATCAGTGCGAGCAAAGTCATCAACCATTGCTGGCGCTGCTGCTGTTGTTCAAGCATGGAGGCATTTAATTGATTTGCAGTTGACATGACGGCTTCCACTTCACTGGAGACGCCTGCTGCAATGCTTTCAAAAGAGGATCGAATAGCGTTGGCCTGGGAGAATGTGTTATCCATTGAGTTGATCGTCTGTTCATATTTTAATAGGTTTCTGTTCAACGTAGCCGCTTGATCTTCATCCAAATTTAGATTAGTAATCGTGTCTTCAAAGTTCTGAGCGCTTGATTTAAATGCAGACAATTGATCAGCATTAGGATTATTGATGTAATTCCTTTCACTTACCTTCATGGAAAGAAGTGAATTTTTCAGAGTTTCATTTCCTAAAGTGTCGATAACTTTATTGAATTGGTCATAAGAGGATTGGATATGTTGGTGCAGCCCCTGATCTTCAGAATAACCCACCAATTTGTACATGTTGACCAATGGTTCTAGTTCTTCTTCATATTGAACCGCTTTTTTTGTGATTTCTGTAAACTTGCTTTCGATTTCAGGGTATTTTTGATACTCCTTGGCATACGTGCCAGCGGAATTTTTTACAGCCTGGATGGCACCCGCTGCCGCTTCACCTTGTTCGGCGCTTGGATCATAAAAAAATTGTTGTTGTTCATTCAATGTCTGTGCCATCAAATAATTGATTTCTTGACTGTCTACTAGAGATTGCTGGATCGTCTTCGTTTGTTGAGCCATTTCTTTCTGCTCCTGGAAAAAGTATGTAGAAAAACCAAATACGACGAAAATCCCTACAATCGCTGCAATCAATAGAAAACGCATCCGTCCTCTAATCGACTTCATGTGACTCCTCCTTTTAAAAATTCACAAATTTCTTTATATACTGATTAATTATAGAACTTTTTATCTAGTAAAACAATAGGAGAAAGATTTGTTTGAGTGAGTCTTTAGGCTTATGAGTGAGATCAATTGTGTATTTACACCTGTTTGAAATAGGTGTATGATTGTTTTTGGTAAAAAGGAGGTTATTCCATGCGTGCATTTTTAAAAAGGAAAGGTGTACACCTTTCCTTTCAAGCATATTTTGTTACTGCACTAAGCTATATGGCTTTGGGACTTTTTTCATCATTAATTATCGGATTGATTATTAAAACGATAGGGGAACAGACGAATATTATTGTCCTTTCAGACACCTTTGTTGAGATGGGGACATTTGCTATGGATACGAAAATATGGGGCGGTGCTATAGGAGCTGCTATAGCCTATGGATTAAAAGCCCCCCCATTAGTCATTTTCGCAGCATTGTTCAGTGGTGCTTCAGGGGCGGAACTTGGAGGCCCTGCTGGAAGTTATATCGCTGCGTTACTGGCTACTGAATTCGGAAAAATGATTAGTAAAGAAACAAAACTCGATATCATACTGACTCCGTTCGTTACGATTATTGTCGGTTACATTGTAGGGTCGGCCATTGGGGCACCCATTGGTCAATTCATGACGGGCATCGGGGGCATCATTAATTGGGCTGCCCAGCAGCAGCCTCTGATCATGGGGGCCTTAGTAGCCGTATTAATGGGATTGGCTTTGACAGCACCTATTTCCAGTCTGGCTATCGCTTTGATGCTCTCACTGGAAGGTGTCGCAGCTGGAGCGGCTACTATCGGTTGTGCGGCTCAAATGATAGGGTTTGCAACCATCAGCTATAAAGATAACGGTTTTGGTGGTGCTTTGGCCCAAGGGGTAGGAACATCGATGCTTCAAATAGCAAACGTGGTTAAAAAGCCTCTCATCATCCTCCCCCCAACCATTGCAGGCGCTGTATTAGCTCCAATTGCCACAGTCTGGTGGAACATGGAGAACAACGCTGCAGGAGCAGGTATGGGGACAAGTGGTTTTGTAGGACAAATTATGACCTTTGAGTCGATGGGGTTTTCATGGGGAATTTTCACCCTGATCATTATCTTTCATTTTCTAGGTCCGGCTTTGATCAGTTATCTTTTGGCCCTCTGGTTCCGGAAAAAGGGATGGATTCAGCCAGGTGATATGATTATCGATTATGATTGACGGTATGCTAAAATGTCGTTGGAGGTGAAGAGTAATGATTACATTAAAGTCAGATCAGCAAATGAAAGAACTTCAAAATAATGAATCTGTTATCTTTTTATTCTCTGCAGACTGGTGCCCGGATTGCAGAGTGATTGAACCATTCCTTCCCGAGTTGGAAGAAAAATATAAGGAGTGGAACTTTGTTTACGTGGATCGTGATCAATTCATCCACATCTGCGCAGAAAACGACATTTTCGGGATCCCAAGTTTTCTTGCTTTTCAAGACGGTAAAGAAGCCGGTCGGTTTGTAAGCAAGGATAGAAAAACAAAAGAACAAATAGAAGAATTCATTCAAAAGCTTAACCAGTAACACAGGAAAGGTCGTGCAGTAGTACGGCCTTTTTATTTTTTGACTCTGTTAAAGTTTACTGTTGCTATTACTGCAAATAGGAACTTCCGATTTTATGGAAGTTCCTTTTTTATATTTGGCTTATTCAACGAAAGCTCCCTTTTCTTGAAGACTCAGCTTCGAGATGTTTGTGTGATTCTAGGGGCTCCGGGAAAAGGTTCGCTTTCCATGGGGCGGGCGGTGAGCCTCCTCAGGCTACGCCTTCCGGGGTCTCACCTGTCCCACACGTCCCATAGGAGTCTCACCGTTTCCCTCCGCCCCCTTGACCTTATAAGTGACTCGAAGCCACTTTAAAAAGGGTGAGCTTGAATGGTTGAGGTTCGAACATCTGTATGGATTCGTAAGTTTCCAATTCTTCTCCCCTAGGCAGGCAAATCGTGCGTAGTAGCAAGCATTTGCGTATGCTAAACGTTCATGGGGTAGAGATGATATCATTCCCTTCTCTTACCCATACAAGCTGATTTTTTAAGTAGTGGTTTCGAGAGACTTATATGGCAAAGGGGCGGAGGGGAATGGCGAGACTCCTACCTTAAGTGTGCAGGCGCCTCGTTCAGCGGCGTATGGACTGGACTGAGCTGGAGGAGATAAAGGAAACACGAAGAACGAAGAGATTCGATGTTGACTTATCGTACAGAAGCGAGGGAAGTCTCACTAGCCGCTAGGCGCAGAAACCGGATATCTACGAGGAAGAGAGTGCTTGGTGAGACCCCGCAAGGCGTTAGCCTGAGGAGGCTCGCCGCGCTCCCGCGGAAAGCGAGCTATTCCGCGCAGCCCCTATCCACTCAACAAATGTCTCGAAACTGAGTCTTAAACAATCCTGACCTAAGCGAAAGGCTCCGTTTCGAGATAATAATCCAACAAGATTCAATGGTTGGATCGTGAAAGTAGATCATCTAAAGGTTTTGATACTTGGAAATAAATCTCCTTTACCTTCCCATTATTCATTGTCACTTCCATCCGTTGATGCAAATATCAACACTGATCTTTAACAGAGCCTAAACAAAAAGACATCATCTATTACATTTCTCCAGGATCTCTAAGGGGTAAATATTCACGAAGGTCAGAGCTGCTTCTTGTTTTGTGATGCACGGTGATATGTGTATAATAGAAAATGGTGTAGTTTGAAGGAACGAAATTCTTTCTTCCCATAATAAAGGAGGAAAAAAGATGAAGATGACTAGTATAAAAATGAAGAAAAAACTTGAAGAACGTTTGGCACGAGATGAGTGGAGAACGACATTTAATCGAGATAAAGACACTTTCCGTATCGAGTGGAAAGACACGGGAAAGGGCATAACCATTACCATTCCTAATGTGATTTCCAAGTATGAAGCTCGTGGGGAAGAGGCTGTCGATGAACTGGAAGACCATGTGACAGAAGCTCTTCGAGTTATGAATGAAGATCACAAGCTTTCAGGGAAAGAACAACACATTTTTCCTGTGATTCGAGCTGCTTCCTTCCCGACTGAAACCGAGCAGGGGAAAAAGTTGATTTATGTTGATCACACGGCCGAAACCCGTATATATTATGCTCTGGATCTTGGTAAATCCTATCAATTAATTGATGAGAAGATGCTTGAGAACGAGGGTTGGACCATGGATCGGATTAAAGAAGTAGCCGGCTTTAATGTGCGCTCTCTACCCATAGAATTAAAACAGGACAGTGTATATGGGAATGATTTTTATTTCCACTCTGCCAGAGACGGATATGATGCCAGCAGAATTTTGAATGAAGCGCTTCTCGAAAAGCTGAAAGCTGAATGTAAAGGGGAGCTTGCCATCAGTATTCCTCACCAGGATGTCATTATCTTTGCAGATGTCCAAAATTCAGAAGGATATGATATATTAGCTCAGATGGCTATGAAATTCTTTGCTGAGGGCACAGTGCCTGTGACCTCTTTATCCTTCCTGTATGAAGATAAGCAGTTGGAACCAATATTCATTCTTGCTCAAAAGAAACCGAAAAAGGATCGAAAGGAAGAGTAGAACATGGATGTATTTTATAACAACCAGGGGATCGGGGACGTCCTGATCATTCCTATTAAAGAAGGCGATCGTGATACGTTTAAGCAGGAAGCCTACGGAGACGTTGTTAAAATAACAGACAGCAGGGACGGCTCTTTGCTGGGGTATAATATTTTCAACGCTTCGCAGTATTTTAATATCGAAGGCCAAGGGAAAATGCGCTTGACGGAAGAAATGCTGACTCCGATTAAAAATTTGTTCACCAAAAATCAATTGGATGATGTGCTTGATTTTGACTTGAGCCCGAAATTCGTTATTGGTTATGTTAAGGAGAAAGAAGGGCATGAGAATGCGGATAAATTAAGTGTCTGCCAAGTAGATGTCGGAGATGAAACGCTACAAATTGTCTGCGGGGCCCCGAATATTGATCAGGGGCAGAAAGTCATTGTGGCTAAAGTAGGAGCAGTCATGCCAGGCGGGATGAAGATCAAAGATGCAAAACTTAGAGGCGTTCCTTCTTCAGGGATGATCTGTTCCGCAAAAGAATTGAACTTGCCGGATGCACCAACAGAAAAAGGGATTTTAGTCCTTGATGAAGATGCTGTTGTCGGGCAGCCTTTCGAAGTTTAATCAAGATACATTGAAGCAAAGCAGTTAACTGCTTTGCTTTTTTTGATGCAAAAGTCATTTTTAAAGGTATTGTAAACCAACCAGGTCCGGAAACCTGTTAAAATAGGGATAATCCTATAAGTGATTTAATACTTGAAAAGAGAGTGAACGTAATGTGGAAAGACTTAAAAAATAAGATGAAAAAATGGTTGGAACCAGAAGAGAAAACGGAACAAGAATCGCTACATAACATACAGGAAAGAAATGAAGTAAACGCCAAAACAAAAATGACTTACCGATACCCGAAACAAGGAGAATTCCGTTTCCCTGTTATCCCGGATTCTAACGAGAGATTGAATACAGACAACAGTGAATACCAACGCCCTCGTCGGAAGAAACCCGTGGAAGAGCGGAGTCAGCCAGAGAGCTCTCCACAGCGAATAAAGCGGACTCGTAAGGATGAAAGTTTTTCTGTAGAGCTGCCGGAAACTTCGCCGATCCCATTTACACCGACTGATGTTCCTTCTCCGATCTATGGCTATCAGTCCAGACAGCTGACTAAGGGTTTGGAAAAGTTAGAATATGCTGTGGAAGAACAACAAACACAGCCTGAATTTTTTACAGATTCTCATGATGAAAAACAATGGCAGAAGTTACGAGAGCGGATGAGAGCCCGCGTGGATCATGGTAACTCAACCCCGGCCGATGCTCCGGAAGTTGAAGAGGTGAGGGAAGAGGCAGCTTCCACTGAAACTCATTCCCTTTCTGATGAGATTACGGATGACGCTCCTGAAAAGTTGAAAAGAGATACAGGGAACCCTTCCAAGGAAGGTCCAAAGTCTTCTTTTAGTCAAGAGGATAAGGATGGGGGTTCTGATGCAGAAGAGAGGAAAGAGTCTGATGAGGAACATGTAGAGGGAGGCTCTCCAGTGGATGGAGGAGAAGAGTCGCAGGATGTATCTCTTCCTATAACCGAACAGCCTTCTAAGGAAAATGAAAGTGAACAGGATAAATTCCGGAGTGCGAGGCATGATGTTCCTTTATTGGAACTTGAAGATGAATTGGATGATGGACAGCCGGACACTGATTCAGAACTGGAAGAGGAACAATCAGAAAATGAGGCTCGTGAGCCTCTAGTTACATCTTCTGACACTGAGGAACTTATAGAAGCCGAAAGCCAACCCGATTTATTTGAGTCCCCTCCTGAGGAAGGAAAGGAGCGTCATCCCCTTCCATCTTCAGGTCGAGAAGAACATGAGGGTGGCAAAGCGGGAGAAGACTCCGATGACGAGTCATTCTCAGAAGATCAACCATTGACTTCAGGCGAATATGAAACTTCATATGACGAACCGCTTCCACCAACGGATTCCATTGAAGAAGATGAGGTAATGTATCAACAGACGGAAGTGGAAAAACCTAAAGAAGAAGAAACGTCCAAGGCACAGTTGGCAACAGAGGAACGATCAGTCTCCAGGAATGGGGCAACGCCTCCGAATAAGAAAGAAGAAAAAAGAAGCGTTCCATTCAATGTCCTTATGACGCCAAGAGACAAGCGGAATCGTGATCAAGGGAATCCGCAACCGCGCAAGGAGCGAACAGAAGAAAAGAATGAGGAACAGAAGGTTTCAGTAGAGAAATCAGAAACACAACCGCGGGTGGAATACCAAACCCCGATGCACCTTTTGGAAGATCCTGTCCTGCCTTCCTCATCGGATGATAGCTGGATCACAGAACAAATGGAACTTCTGGAAACAACGTTAAGGCATTTCCATGTTCGTGCCAAGGTTGTCAATGCCATGAAAGGGCCGACTGTGACAAGGTTTGAAGTGCAACCGGAGCCTGGTGTGAAAGTCAGTAAGATTACAAACCTCACGGATGATATCAAACTAAGTATGGCTGCTCGTGATATAAGGATTGAAGCTCCAATCCCTGGTAAGCAGGCGGTGGGGATTGAAATCCCGAATAAACAATCCATGATGGTCGGTTTGCAGGAAATCTTTGAGTCTGAGGCTTTCCAGAGCGACGCTTCCCCTTTAACGGTAGGCTTGGGACTGGACATTGGCGGAGACTCCATTGTTACCAATCTTAAAAAGATGCCTCATGGATTGATTGCGGGAGCGACAGGCTCCGGAAAGAGTGTCTGCATAAATACAATCTTGATCAGCCTCCTGTATAAAGCCCACCATGAAGATGTGAAGTTTTTACTTATCGATCCAAAAATGGTGGAACTCGCTCCATATAACGAGCTTCCACATTTGGTGTCTCCAGTCATAACGGATGTAAAAGCGGCTACGACAGCGTTGAAATGGGCTGTGAAAGAAATGGAAGAACGTTATGAAAAATTCGTGGAAGAAGGCGTCCGCGATGTTGAACGGTACAACGAGAAAATGACCAAGCAGAATAGAAAGGCCGAAAAGCTGCCGTATTTAGTCATCGTTATTGATGAGCTGGCGGACTTGATGATGGTGTCCCCTCAGGATGTAGAAGATGCCATTTGTAGAATCGCACAGAAAGCGAGAGCTTGTGGAATCCACCTCCTTCTGGCAACACAGCGGCCGTCAGTTGATGTTATTACTGGTTTGATCAAGGCGAATATCCCTACAAGAATCGCTTTCAGCGTTTCCTCTCAAGTGGACTCCAGAACGATTATCGACTCCGGGGGCGCAGAGAAGCTGCTGGGAAGAGGAGATATGTTGTTTATTGAAAATGGATCAGGGCAGCCTGTAAGGATCCAGGGAGCATTTGTATCTGATGATGAAATTGAAAGGGTGACCAACCACGTCAAAAAGGTGGCCCCGCCGCAGTACCTTTTTCATCAGGAAGAATTGATGAAACAAGTATCCACGGAAGAAGAAACCGATGTTTTGTTCGATGAAGCTGTAGATTTCGTTGTTGGTCAGAATGGAGCAAGCGCATCTCTTATCCAGCGCAGGTTCAAAGTAGGGTATAACCGTGCAGCAAGATTAATCGATCAAATGGAAGCATACGGGATCATTTCAGAACAAAAAGGGAGCAAGCCCAGGGACATCCTATTAACGAAGCAGCAAATAGACGAAATGATGGAGTAATCCATCATTTTGGCAAAAACCTTGTGCAAAACTTCTCAATTTTATATGATTAACAATGAATGAAAACAGAGTTATTATGACCTCTATGTTTAAGGAGTTAAGCCATGAAGGAAATAGCACTGAAGTTGAATGGCGAAATCAGCCGGTTAACGAATAAAACATTTAAATTCGACGAGCGTGTAGCTGAAGGTTGGTTTTCAGCTGTCTACTTTTTAAAGACAAGGGATATTGTAGAAAATCATCTGCCTGATAATAAAGTAACGATGCAGTTTTTCCAAAAGGATCATGCGGTGTTGTGTGGGACCGATGAAGTGATTGCGTTGATCCATACATTTGCAGAGAACCCGGAAGAGCTTGAAATCCATTCACTTAAGGATGGAGATAAGATCGCTCCTTATGAGACCGTCCTCACCGTTACGGGACCATACCAGTACTTTGGGTTCTTAGAAGGAATTATTGACGGTATCCTGGCAAGACGAACTTCTGTAGCCACCAATGTGTATAATGTGGTAAAAGCTGCCCGTGCATCCGGGAAGCAGAAGCCGATTATCTTCATGGGGGATCGTGACGATCACTTCACCCAGCAATCTGGAGATGGATATTCTGCTTTTATCGGGGGATCTACAGCGCAAGCCACTCATGCCATGAATGAATGGTGGGGAAAAGAAGGTATGGGCACGATGCCTCACGCCCTCATCCAAATGTTTCAAGGCGATGTCGTTGCCGCGACGAAAGCCTATCACCAACAGTTTCCTGATGACCAATTGATGGCCTTGGTGGATTATAACAATGATGTCATCACGGACTCATTGAAGGTAGCCAGAGAATTTGGAGATAAACTGAAGGGTGTTCGACTGGATACCTCTCGTAATCTTGTGGACAAGTACTTCTTAAGAAATCAACACTTAATGGGTACGTTTGACCCAAGAGGTGTGAATCCGGAGTTGATTTTCGCGCTAAGGCGAGCGCTCGATCAGGAAGGGTTCAAACATGTGAAAATCGTTGTAAGCGGTGGGTTTACAAAAGAACGAATCCGCGCCTTCGAAGAAAAGAAGGTACCCGTAGATATGTACGGTGTCGGAGGAAGTTTATTAAAAATCGGAATCGGTTTTACCGGTGATAATGTATTGATTGATGGTAAGCCGGAAGCAAAAGAAGGTAGAAGGTACAAGCATAATCCACGATTGGAATATGTTGAATATACAGAAGCAGAAGAATGATCACTTGATTAAGGCACAAACAGGAGTGTTGGTGCCTTTTGATTGGGTCATATTTACTTTTTCCAAAGACCATTACGTGATATGATTAGGAAATGCAGATGTGTAGTTTCCGAGCGTGTAACTTTAAATCGCATATCCATGAATATTACATATACTATACTTAAAGTGACCCACTTTATTTTGGAGGTTCTTGTTTATGACAACTTACCATTTCATTGGTATCAAAGGAACAGGAATGAGTTCGCTTGCCCAGATTCTCCACGATTCTGGTGAGAAAGTTCAAGGATCAGATGTTGAGAAACGTTTCTTTACTCAAGAAGTTTTAGAAGCTAAGAATATAGAGATTTTGCCCTTTTCAAAAGAAAACATTCAAGAAGGATTGACGATTATCGCTGGAAATGCTTTCAGTGATGACCACGAAGAAATTCAGGAAGCTATAGCACAAGGGCTTTCCTTTTACCGCTACCATGAATTTCTCGGGGAATGGCTGCAAAAGTATACAAGCATTGCTGTGACAGGAGCTCACGGGAAGACATCAACGACTGGATTATTGGCTCATGTTCTAACCGAAAATTATCCGACTTCCTACCTGATCGGTGATGGTACTGGGAAAGGGCACGAAAATGCTCAATATTTTGCGTTTGAAGCTTGCGAATACCGCAGACACTTTCTTTCCTATGAACCGGACTATGCCATCATGACGAACATTGATTTCGACCATCCTGACTACTTCAACAGTATCGATGATGTATTTCAAGCGTTTCAGGAAATGGCTAAACAAGTGAAAAAAGGCATCATTGCCTGCGGGGATGATGAGCATTTACAGCACATCCAGGCAAACGTGCCGGTGTTGTATTATGGACTGGCAGATACCAATGACTTTCAAGCCCAAAACATAACGGAAACCTCTGAAGGCACCTCTTTTGATGTTTTCGTAAGAAATAATTACTATGATACCTTTATGATTCCACAATTCGGCAACCACACGGTCCTGAACGCTTTAAGCGTCATCGCTTTGTGCCATTATGAGAACATGCAGCCGGATGAAATCAAGAAGCTATCTACATTCAAAGGTGTAAAGCGTCGTTTCACCGAAAAGAAATGGCATGACCAGGTACTCGTTGATGATTATGCGCACCACCCTATTGAGATCACAGCCACCATTGAAACGGCTCGTAAAAAGTATAAAGAACGACCGGTGGTCGCTATTTTTCAGCCTCATACGTTCACAAGAACCAAGACTTTCCTTAAGGAATTTGCTGAAAGTCTGCAAGAAGCAGATGAAGTATACTTATGCGATATCTTCGGTTCAGCCCGTGAAAATGAAGGGAAGTTGACGATTCATCATTTACAGGAGTTGATT
The DNA here is from genome assembly GCF_056158545.1 of Halobacillus sp. ABR2_026. NCBI lineage: Bacteria > Bacillati > Bacillota > Bacilli > Caryophanales > Bacillaceae > Halobacillus > Halobacillus sp. ABR2_026. Next base: position 2,821,293 of record NZ_JBSWTM010000001.1, on the reverse strand, counting down.
CCTGATTCTCATGTATTGCAACTGGAAGAAGTCAACCAGCTGGCAGCCCATGACCATGGAGTACTTTTGTTTATGGGAGCAGGAGACATTCAAAAGTTCCAGGAAGCTTATGAAAAAAACGATAGTTAATTGAACATGCGGCTTATCTTACAAGCCGCATGTTTTTTACTTTGGCTCTGTTAAAGTTCAGTGTTGATATTTGCATCAACGGATGGAAGTAACAATGAATGTTAGGACGATAAAAAGGAATTTATCCCCAAGTGTTGAAACCTTTAGATGATCTTCTTTCATGATCCAACCATTGAATCTTGTTGGATTATTATTTCGAAACGGAGCCTTTCGCTAAAGGGAAGGATTGTTGAAGACTTGATTTCGAGAGGGTTCGGGGTTCGTTATCGTGTTGAGTGCCAGGGGTGGCTGGGAAGCTACTCGCTTTCCTGTGGGGGAGTGCCGAGCTTCCTCGGGCTTATCGCCCTGCGGGATCTCGCCGATCTCCTTTCTCCCACGGGAGTCTCGCAGCTTCCCAGCCACCCCATTCGATCATGCGAGAAACGAACCCCTTTATCAACGTTGGATGGTCTTCCATTACCCCGGTTGTTGTAAGCATAAAACGCTATGTATCAAGCTTTCCGGGTTCGAGCCCCTCGGTTTGGGAATATGATTCTTATCATCTCACCAACTAGAATAGCTGATGATTCATGAAAGGGTTTCGAGACCCTGATCTAGCCAAGGGGCGGAGGGGGATGGCGAGACTCCTGCGGGAAAAGAGTGCTGGGTGAGACCCCGCAAGGCGTAAGCCTGAGGAGGCTCACCGCGCTCCCGCGGAAAGCGAGTCACCCCCCGCAGCCCCTAACTCCCACACAAACATCTCAAAACTGAGTCTTCCACAAACGGGAGCTTTCGTTTGAGAAGCCAAATATAAAAAAAGTAATATCAACACTAAGCTTTAACAGAGCCTTTACTTTAAGGACTGTCAACGGTTCGGGTAACTGCTTTGTATCCTGAGAATAAGTTCGTCAGTGCGTATTTGATCGTTCCTTGAGGTAAAAGTAAACTTTTCCAAACAAAATATACGAATGGTGAAGGATTTTAGGGACAGGATAGCGAATAAGACCATTTATAGTAGCCACCACGTTTAGAAAAGCCTTTTTAGGGTATAATCTAAACTGTGTTGATTACATAAGAAGGAGTGTGCAGGGGGAATGATTATCATTTTGTACATTGCTGCTCTTATTGCAGCAGTGGCTTTTGCTGTTCTTGTCATATTCCTGGCGAGAACCCTTACGGCCGTTCGCCGTACAATGAATAATGTTGCTGACACACTTGAAGGTGTGGAAAAGCAAATGGAAGGCATCACCTTAGAAACAACGGAGCTCTTGAACAAAACCAATAAATTGGCTGAAGATGTCGGGGAGAAGTCACAGAAGTTGAATACTCTTGTAGACGGGGTCAAAGGTATTGGAGACACAGTTCAAGAGTTTAACCAGTCCATCCGTTCTGTATCGCAGGGTTTAACTCAATCTGCCCGGGACAATACAGAGACAGCTGCTCAAGCCATGAAGTGGGGGCAGGTAGCCATCAACTTGTGGAAGAAAGCAAAGAAAGAAGAGACTAAATCTTAAGGAGGAATTCGTTATGAGTCAACAAAAACAAAATGGTAATGGGAGAGATTTCGTACTGGGCTCTTTGATAGGAGGCCTAGTAGGGGCCGCTGTTGCCCTTCTGTTCGCACCTAAATCCGGTCGTGAACTAAGAGAGAATATCAATACCAACTCCAGTGAATGGAGAGAGCGTGCAGGGGAATGGAAAGATGTCGCCTATGAAAAAGGTGGCGAATGGAAAGAAAAAGCTGTCGAATCTTCTTCTCAGCTTTCTAAGAACGTCTCTGAGAAATCTCAGCAGTTCAGTGGAGCTGTTAAAGATAAGGTGAAGAATTTCCGCACAAGTGAAGAGGATGAAGCTGAAAAAGCGGCTCAAGAAGTTGCTGAAGCAATCGAAGAAGCAGCTCAGGAACTTGAGAAGCAGCAAGATTCCACGACATCATCTAATTTATAATGAAAAGTGAGATGGAGGTGAACGTGTAACCTCCATCTTTTTTTATTGAAGGAGGATAAGGAAATTGGAAATACAATTAGTTTCTAATAAAGAAGAATTCAGACAAATTCTCGAAAATAATGAAGAGCTTTTCTTATTGAAGCATAGTTTAACATGTCCAATAAGTGGCGCTGCATCCAATCAGTTCAATCGTTTCCATGAAGAAAGCACCGTTCCTTGTTTCGTCGTTCATGTACAGGAAGCAAGGGATTTGTGTAATCATATTGCAGAAATAACGGGAATACGTCATGAATCCCCGCAAGTAATTCAATTTCAAAAGGGTCAACCTGTTTGGCATGACAGTCATTCAGCTATAACAAAAGATCGATTAATGAGTATTTAAAATAGGTACTTTAGCGGTTTTAAGCAAAAAATCGCTAAAGAATTTTATGAAATCCCTTTCTAGGGGTGACAACGTTCGAAATATTAGCTATAATTGTCCCTAATTATTTATAGCATCAACCCAATTCATAACATTAAATTCTTGGTAGGGGGACGAACATAATGAGTAATCAAAATCTTAACCAACTGCGTAGTCAACTAGATGAGGTTAATTTACAGCTTCTTAGTTTAATCAATAAACGCGGTGAACTGGTAAAGGATATCGGACAAATTAAGGAACAACAAGGGATGAACCGTTTTGATCCGGTAAGGGAAAGAGCCATGCTCGATCAATTATCACAGCATAATGACGGACCTTTTGAGAATTCTACCATCGTTCACTTATTCAAAGAAATCTTCAAAGCTGCTCTTGAACTGCAGGAAGATGATCACCGGAAAGCGCTTCTTGTATCAAGGAAGAAAAAGGCTGAAGACACGGTTGTAGAAATCAAAGGTGAAAAAGTAGGGAACGGCTCCCCATCCTTCATTATGGGACCGTGTTCTGTTGAAAGTTACGAGCAAGTTTCCACTGTAGCTAAAGCCGTTAAGGATCAAGGTCTTAAGCTTCTACGTGGAGGTGCATTCAAACCGCGTACATCCCCATATGATTTCCAGGGGCTCGGAATTGAAGGTTTGAAAATGCTGAAACAGGCGGCTGATGAGCAAGACCTGGCCGTTGTAAGTGAAATCGTAAATCCTGCTGATTTGGAAGAAGCCTTGGATTACTTGGATGTCATTCAAATCGGGGCACGGAACATGCAGAACTTCGAACTTCTAAAAGCTGCTGGCTCTGTAAATAAACCTGTCCTTCTGAAAAGAGGAATGTCGGCAACAATTTCTGAGTTCATCAATGCAGCAGAATATATTATATCTAGAGGAAACCAGAACATCATCTTGTGTGAGCGGGGCATTCGCACATACGAAAAAGCAACAAGAAATACCTTGGACATTTCCGCTGTACCTATCTTGAAACAGGAAACTCATTTGCCGGTTATGGTGGATGTGACCCACTCCACTGGACGTCGTGATCTATTGCTTCCTGCTGCAAAAGCAGCCTTGGCCATCGGAGCAGATGGTGTTATGGCAGAAGTTCACCCTGATCCTGCCGTTGCCTTGTCTGATTCAGCACAGCAGATGGATATCCCGACCTTCCACTCGTTCATGGAAGAGTTGAAAAAATAACTTTCCTAGTAAGTTCCTAAGCAGAAAGAAGTTAGGCTGCCTGTCAGCCTAACTTTTTTGCGTTCTCAATGGAACAACTTATTTTTGGAACACCCTCTTTCTTTGTAGTTTTGCTGTGAAAGGGCTATCCGTTATAATAAATAGGGTATAATAATACGGAGAAATGCTATGAATATTGCGCGGGTAAGCGATATATCGTATGATTATCCTATTGAACAAAAATGTACGAATGGAATGGATGAAGGAGGAAACATGATGAATGTAACAATATATGATGTAGCAAGAGAGGCCAATGTTTCCATGGCCACTGTATCAAGGGTCGTGAATGGAAACCCTAATGTGAAACCTGCGACTCGGAAGAAAGTGCACGATGCCATTGAGAGACTTGGTTATCGCCCAAATGCTGTTGCACGAGGATTAGCAAGCAAGAAAACTACGACTGTCGGTGTTATTATCCCGGACATCTCCAGTATCTTTTTCGCTGAACTTGCACGGGGAATTGAAGATATTGCCACCATGTATAATTATAATATCATTCTGAGTAACTCAGATCAGAATAAAGACAAAGAGCTTCATTTAATTAATGCCATGCTTGGAAAACAAGTGGATGGTCTGATCTTCATGGGCGGTGATATTACAGATGACCACATTCGTGAATTCAAAACATCTTCTGTACCTATCGCTCTTGCGGCAACTGTTGATGAAACGAAAGAAACTCCTTCCGTTAATATTAATTATGAAGAAGCTGCTTATGATGCAACGAAGCTACTCTTGGAGAACAACAAGCAAATCGCTTTCGTATCCGGACCAGAAAACACTGTGATCAATACGGAGAAAGTGGAAGGCTTTAAGCGTGCCATGCAAGAAAGTGCTGTAGACCAGCCTGAGAAGTGGATGGTTACGGGAGATTATTCATATGATTCTGGTCTTGAAGCCCTGGAACAAATCCTGGAGATGGAAGAACAGCCGACAGCAGTGTTCGTATCTTCAGATGAAATGGCACTTGGAGTCATTCATGGAGCTCAGGACCGTGGCATTCGCGTGCCGGAAGACATGGAAGTCTTCGGATTCGATAATACCCGTCTTGCAACAATGGTACGACCAACTCTATCAACGGTGGTCCAGCCTATGTATGACATCGGAGCAGTGGCAATGAGGCTGCTTACGAAGTTCATGAATAAGGAAGAAGTAGAAGAACAGAACGTTATTTTGCCACATCGAATTATCGAAAGAAACTCAACTCAGCAGAAATAGTACCGATATATGTACTATAAGGTACACGTTCGAAACTGAGGAGAGAGTTTTATGACAAAAAAAGATTTATTGACACCCATCGGAATTACAGTCGGTTTTGCCATGGTCATGTTTGGAATCATGGCAAACGCTGGTTTCGGAGGTGTTACTTCGTTTATTCAAGTGTCTTCGATATTCATTGTGCTCGGAGGCCTCGTTGCAGCTATTCTAGTAAACTTTAATATGAATGAAGTAAAGCTGACTTTCCGAGTAACGAAAGAGGCTTTTAAAGCCAACGACATGAATTTGCGTGAATTGATCTCTTTGTTTGTTCAATTATCTGAAAAGGCAAGGAGAGAAGGACTACTCGCACTGGAGGCCGAATTGGAAGAGGTGGAAGACCCTTTTATTAAGAAAGGGATTCTTCTGGCTGTCGATGGAATCGAACCGGAAGTCATCAATGATATTATGAAAGCAGAAATTGTGGCTGTTGAGGAGCGTCATCAAAAAGGAAGGGCAATCTTTGAAAAGGCGGGAGAATACGCTCCGGCCTGGGGAATGATCGGGACATTAATCGGTCTTGTCCTGATGTTGCAAAGCTTATCCAATCCTGCGACTTTAGGCCCGCAAATGGCTGTAGCGTTGCTTACAACGTTTTATGGGACGGTTTTAGCTAACTTGGTCTTCATTCCGATGGCCGGAAAGTTGGAGAATAAAACCTATGAAGAAATATTTATTAAACAAGTGATCATTGAAGGTGTCATCGGCGTTCAGTCCGGTCAAAATCCAAAGATCTTGGAAGAGAAACTGAGTGCATTTTTATCTGAGTCCGACAAAAACACGAAAGAAGAAGGGCAGCAGGAGAAAGAGGCATTAGGAGCTGCCGCTAATGAATCTTAAGCCAAGAAGAAAAGAAAAAAAGAATGGTGCTCCGAAATGGATGACTACATATGCGGATATGATTACATTGGTTCTCGTGTTTTTCATTCTATTGTTCTCCATGTCTCAGATTAATCTTGTGAAATTTGAAGCGATTGCTGAATCATTCCGAAATCGTATGATTTTTGATTTTTATCCATCAGTGGTCGAAAATGAGCACCCTACAGAGCAGACAAAGACTCAGGAAAACGGCGAGAAGAATAATGAATTCGAAACGCCTGAAGAGTTTATGGATGAATCAGCTAGTGAAGGAGACTCGACTGAAAATCTTGAGGATTTAAAGAAGGAAGTCGATCAATACTTGCAGGAAAATGACCTCAGTGATATTATCTCCGCTACACAAACCGAACGAGGAGTGGTGCTTGTGCTAGAAGAGCAATTGCTCTTCGAAACAAGTCGGGCTGAAATTTTGGATGGTGCAAAGCCTTTTTTGACGAAAGTGGGGACATTGTTAACGAACATTCCTAATTTCGTGAAAGTAGAAGGTCATACTGACAACCGGCAGATCAATACTTATCGTTACCCTTCCAATTGGGAGTTATCGGGTGCACGCGCAAGCAGTGTCATCCGCTACATACTTTCAAACACGGCAGAATTGGATGCAAGGCGCTTCACGGCTGTTGCATACGGAGAAACGAGACCGGTCGTACCGAATGATTCGGAAGAGAATTGGAGCAAAAACCGCAGGGTAGAAATTGTCATCCTTGATCCGGATTATGAAAGTTCTTCAGAATAAATGAAAGCCACTACTTTGTAAAGTAGTGGCTTTCATTTATTTATTGTATCGAATTGTATTTCTTTTGATTATAAATTAATTGAAGAGCCTTATCTAAAACCTTTTTATTCTTTTCTGTTATTTCGTCTCGTCGTGGGATGGGTTTACAGGCATCTGGAGGGTCTTCCCAAGTCTTAATCAGATCAACGGGCGATTTTTTCTGCCATTTTTGTAACCACTCCTCAGGCAAGGGGCCCTGAAACGGGACTTGGTCGTTCATGATCTTCCATATTTGCGCCCATGCTCTTGGCACGACTCTCCAAATGTCATAGCCGCCGCCACCAAGTGCTATCCACTTCCCGCCGCAATGGGTGTGGGCAAGTTCATGTGCTAATCGAGGGATCGCCTCATATATTTTCATTGTAGAACATAAATGTGTCAAGGGGTCCAAATGGTGTGCATCTGCACCGTTTTGGGTAATGATGACATCAGGTTTGAAAAAGTCAACAATCTCCCTGAAAGCGGATTCATAAACATTCAGAAAAGATTCATCTTCCGTAAAGGCATCGATGGGGAGATTGAATGAATAACCGTAGCCTTCTTTCAGCCCCCGTTCATTCACGTTTCCGGTCCCAGGGAACAGGTAGCGTCCAGTTTCATGAATGGAGAAAGTGCAGACATTGGGGTCATCATAAAAAGCCCATTGAACACCATCACCATGGTGCGCATCTGTGTCTACATAGAGAACTTTTGCCTTGTATTTTTCACGGATATATTTTATACCAACAGCTCCATCATTGTAAATACAGAATCCGGAAGCTTTGCGTTCGAACCCGTGATGGAGACCACCACCGAGATTCAAGGCGTGTTGAACTTTTCCATCCATAACGGCCTCGATCGCCGATAATGTACTTCCCACTAGTAATTGAGATGCCTCATGCATTCCTTTAAACATAGGAGTATCCTCTGTCCCTATCCCGTACTCCATGCCTTCCTCTTCCGTTAATAACCCCTGGCCAGCTTTTTTGACGGCTTCAATATACTTCTTGCTGTGAGCAAGGGAAAGTTCCTCTTCAGTAGCCAAACGCGGAGGGATCATGTCTTTCGCTGTCAGCTGAGCGGAAGCTTCCAACAGTTCTTTCGTCATTACCACACGCATCTGATTGAAGGGGTGATCATCTCGAAAGCGATAGGAAGTAAAATCATCGGAGTACACAAATCCTGTATGGCAGGTCATGATGGGATCCCTGGCATTTTAGGCCACAGAACTTCGTAGCCTTCAGATTTTAAATCTTCAATGGTAGGAAGGGGATTCATCGTCTGAATCCTGACGACGATAATCTTATATTTGGAATCCGGTTTATAAGGGTAGATAAGGACAGAGCTTATATTCACTTTTCTTTTGCCGAAAACCTGTGTGACCTGAGGGAGGATTCCAGGCTTATTGATAACTTTAACTTCAATCTGGGAACTCTGGACGTGCGTCCCTGTAAGCTGAATGAGTGTGTACAGCATATCTTTTTCTGTAATAATTCCGACAAGTTTTTCGTCGCGGGTTACCGGGACACAGGCTATTTCCTGTTCATAAAAAATGGAAGCGACTTCTTCTACAAAATCCAATGGATGGACCGTTGTTACAGGAGAAGTCATAATGGATTGGATTGGATGCTTAAGTTCTTGATGGTCCGCTTCTGTTTCAAAGGTTGAAGGGCTGGCATCTCTTACATCCCGGTCAGAGACAATCCCGATAACGACATTTTCCTCATTAACGATGGGTATATGCCGGATGTGATGTTCATGAAGAAGCCTCAAAGCTGTTTCAATGGTTTCTTCGGGAGATAAAGTAATGACGTCCTTTTTCATGATTTCTTCCACTAACATAGAATTACCTCCTTGCCTCACGGTATTGATGTCGTGTTAAAAAACGAAGCCTGTCGAATTGTTGGATGGACGATTCAGGGACATGATGACCGATCTTAACCATCAAACAATTAGCAGGGTGGGAGATGATTTCGGGGTCATCCGTGGGGGAAGGAGTGAGCCCTCCGGCTGCCATCATCTTTTCCATTACTCGCCGGTAATCCCATATGTTGAGACCTGTCCCTTTCAGATCCCAATGCCAATGGTATTCTGTTGAGATAATGATGTAGTTTTCCATAAACTCATCCATCATAGACACTTGAAGCAGCCGGGAGCCAATCCGGTATCCGCGGAATTTGGGAATAACTTCAATTGCCCCAAGCTCTATGAGGTCTTTCATGTTTCCTTCTGACCAACGTTCAAGGGGATCTGGATGTAAATACGTCACATACCCGATGATTTCTTCGTGATGTCTGGCAATTATGATCCTTCCCTCTTCAAAGTCGGCAATGCCTTTAACAGCTTCGAACTGTTTTTCTGGAGGACGGAATGCTATTAAGCCCTCATGAAAGGTATACTTATTGAGGACATCAGCAGGTAATGGACCTTCTACGATGACAGGTCCATGTTCTGTGTCAAAGGCTTCGTAATGATACGTTTTCTTATGATTCATTCAGCCACCACCTGTCATAGATTCATAGTTTATCTTTGCTGTTTGCCTTCATTATACATGAAATCGTATTTATATTTCATCGTGCATAAAAAATCCGACCGGTTTCCCGATCGGATTTTTGTCAGATTTTTAAGGATTATCAGATTCTGAGTCTTCATCAGACCCGGAACCGGCATCCCCGGAACCATCTCCGGAACCGTCCCCAGACCCATCTCCGGAGCCGCCGGAATCATCTCCGCTTTGGCCAGAATCATCGCCCTCATCATCACTGCCGCCCGAATCTCCATTTCCAGATCCGTCGCCTTCATTCGATTCTCCGCTATCGGAATTTCCGTTACCGGAATCATTCTCTTCTGAGTCATTCCCATTCGAATCATCTGAATTTCCGTTTCCATCATTCGATGAATTGTCATTTGAGGAACTGTCGTCAGAATTACCTCCTGAGTTACCTGAAGAATCATCTTCCTCTTCGGATGGTTCAGGGGCTCCTGGGTTTCCAACCGTTGTAGAGGCTGATAACCCGGAGGATTGACCGAAATAATCCACAGCCCTTACGGCATAAACGCCACTGCCTCCTGAGAAGCTGAGCGAGGTATCTACAGAACTTCCGATTTGACTAAACGATCCCCCAGGTGTAGACGCACGATATACACGGTAACCAACGACATCGCTACTTGAGGATGGTGTCCATGAAATTGTAGATCCACTGACATTCACTGCTCCAGGTGCTGATGGTGCCTGACCATCATTATCAATAGATGAAGCTGTAGATCCAATACTTGATGTGGAGGGTAGGGCTACATTCGACCAGGCTCCTGAATTCGGTAATAGTTCTCTAAGAACCTCAGGACTAGTATAGCCATTTTCTTCAAGGAATTCAGGGTTCAATGTAACTCCGCCACCATCGATGATGAATTCCCCAGGCGTATTTGGACCGGCTATAACGAGTTGATCCTTAACCCTTACAAAATCGCCGCCAATCAAGCTGTCATCTACTTTAGAAGGGGCATAATCCGCATCATAAATATCACTCTCAGCCAGATCTACAGAAGAACATAAGTCAGAAACGAGTAGTCCTGATGTTGCACAATATGAACGCGTTACTAAGCCGCCAGGGCTTTGGAAACTGTTATTTGGAACCATCAGTTCAGGGCGGATTTCAGAAACAGCGTTCACGACATCAGCCCATAGTCCCTGGGTTCGCTGGTTGTAATTCAAGTGCTGCATGTTGCCTTCAGCAAAACCTGTCCACATACCGACAGTAACGTTCGGGTTCGTCGCTACAAACCAGGAGTCTCTTGTCGATTGGGAGGTCCCTGTTTTACCAGCCCAGTCGACACCGCGGTTGTAGAGCATGCCTCTCACTCTTTGCCCAGTCCCGTAATCCAGTACATCACGCATGACATCGAGAGTGAGATAGGCAGCCTGTGGGCTGTATACTTCTGTTTCTTTTGTTTCGTGTTCATAGATGGTTTCTCCATCTTTAGTTTCGATTTTATCAATCATATAGGCGTCTACGAATTTACCCATGTTTCCGAAAGTTGCATAGGCATTGACATTGTTTTCAACTGTAATCCCGTAAGTCAGTCCTCCTAATGCCATCGATTCGTTTGTATAATCATCTTTCACCAAATTTTCTCCCATTCCCATTTTAACCAGATAATTTTTTACGGGATCCTGGGATTGAATTTTATGGTATTGTTTGACCGCAGGTACGTTATAAGACTGAGCAAGGGCATAACGTGCGGACACAAAGCCTCTGTGGTTTCTTGAGAAGTTACGTACTTCCTTACCGCCATTATAATAATAAGGAACGTCGGCAATGACAGAGCCAGGCTGTGCAGCCCCCATATCAAAGCTAGGTCCGTATACTAGAAGCGGTTTCATCGTACTACCGTTGGAACGGCGCGCTTGAGTGGCATGGTTCAAGTTTTCCTCTTCGAAATCATATCCCCCGATAAATCCATAGATTTTACCAGTCGAGTTTTCAATAATGATACTTCCAAGCTGAAGCGGGGAGTCAACCTTAATTTCCTCACCCTCGCTGTTCAATGCGGTTTCCTTGCCCCAGGGCCAATTACTTTCCGTGTAGGAATCTCTTACTTCCTGCATCTCATCATAGACTTCTTTGTCCAGCGTCGTATGAATCTGATAGCCGCCGGCAGAGAGTTCCCGCTCAGCCATGGTGTCGTATTCTTCCTTAAGGGACTCATCTTCATTCAAGTCTTTTTGTGTGTGACCGTTCTGCTTCATCAAATGTTTCTGGATTAGCTGTTTGGCTCTTTTGTGAACTTCCTGATTAATTGCAGGATAGGTACCTAGCACCGTTGACTTAGGCTCTGCAAGTGTTTCTTCGTTAACCTGGAACTTCATGGCCTCATCATATTCGGCCTGATCGATATAACCCGCTTCAAGCATGCGCTCAAGTACTTCGTGCATACGATCGATCCCGGCTTCGAGATTCTCAGGCTCCTTGATGGATCCATCATTATAAAAAGGAGTATATCCGAATGGTGACTGTGGAAGGCCGGCAATAAATGCAGATTGAGCCAAGGACAATTCTTTCGCATTCACCCCGAAAATTCCTTGAGCAGCCGTCTGGACACCTGCTACGTTTTGACCGTTCGCATTTCTTCCGAAGGGTACAATGTTTAAGTATGCTTCTAAAATTTCATCCTTATCAAGAAACCGTTCAATTCTTAAAGCAAGAAGCATTTCTTTAGCTTTCCGTTCAAAAGACACTTCATTGGTAAGGATCTGGTTTTTAACCAATTGTTGGGTCAGCGTACTTCCCCCTGTTTTTACTGAGGAATTGGTTACTTCTTGAACGACCGCACGCATAACGGCTTTAGGAACAACTCCCTTGTGTTCTCCGAAGTATTCATCTTCTGTCGCAATAACAGCGTTTCTTAAATCTTCACTCACCTGATCTAATTGTATTTCTTCACGATAGAGATCTGACCTTACATCTCCAATTTCTGTATTTCCATCATTGAAATACATGGTCGAGGTCTCTGAATAGTTATAAATCGTTTCTTTCATTTGATCTTCACTTCTCACCTCTTCATCTTTCACAAGAGAAGCGAAGTAGCCGGCGCCTACACCACCTGCGAAAAATAACCCGATGACACCGATGATGATAAAAAATAAGATGACGTTCCACACGACATCATAGGTGATCCGGCCATTTTTCTGGATGGTCCCGCTCTGCCATAAAGAGCGTATATCCAGCTTATTTCTCCCTTTTTTCGGTTGATTAGACATGATAATACCTCCTAAAATTCCAACAATATTATAACACACCCGGGGAGGTTAGGATATAATTCTACAAGGGGTTTTATTGCTTTTTGAGTTGTGTTGTGATAAATATATACGTAGATGAATAATTGTGCGTTGAAGGACTGGAGTAGAAAACATTTCCCTGTTTCAGAGAACCGGCGGCTGGTGTGAGCCGGTACACATATGTTTTTGAATTACGACCTGGAGCATCTCTTCTGGTATGAATCAGAAGACGGTGAAAAGCCGTTATCGATCGGAGTGGCACATTCATTTGTGCAACAAGGGTGGTACCGCGAGACCTCGTCCCTTTTAAGGGAGGGGGTCTTTTTTGTTTTCAGAAAATTCATCTCTAAGACCTTTCATGGAAAGCACAAGTCTACTAACGAATAGAATGAGGAGTGAACGTATGGATATTTTGCAGGATTTACAGAATCGCGGATTAATTAACCAAATGACGGACGAAGAAGGTTTGAAGAAACACTTGGAGCAGGAGCAGGTTACCCTGTATTGCGGTTTTGATCCAACCGCAGACAGTCTTCACATTGGACACCTTCTTCCGGTGCTCATGTTGAAAAGGTTCCAAAAAGCGGGTCACAGGCCAATTGCACTCGTCGGAGGCGGTACCGGAATGATTGGTGATCCAAGTGGCCGGTCTAGCGAAAGACAACTAAACAGTGCAGAGGTCGTCCATGGATATAGTGAAAGAATTAAGGAGCAGTTAGCGAAAATTCTTAACTTTGATAAAGGGGAAAATGCAGCCGTTGCGCGTAATAACCACGAATGGCTTTCCCAGATGACAATCATTGATTTTCTACGGGATACAGGAAAACATTTCGGAATCAATTATATGCTGGCAAAAGATTCTGTGGAATCCCGAATCGAGCAGGGGATCAGTTATACTGAATTTTCCTATATGATTCTGCAGTCTCTTGATTTCCAACAGTTGTATCAAAAAGAAAATTGTACCCTACAAATCGGTGGAAGTGATCAGTGGGGGAACATTACAGCAGGTCTTGAACTATTAAGACGTACGGCTGCAGGTGAAGAAGAGGTCGAAGCCTATGGCTTAACGGTTCCATTGATTACGAAAGCAGATGGATCGAAGTTTGGAAAGACTGCCGGTGGAGCTATCTGGCTTGACCCTGAGAAAACATCTCCCTATGAATTCTATCAATTCTGGATCAATGCTGACGATCGTGACGTCATTCGCTTCCTGAAATATTTCACATTCTTGAGCATTGACGAAATTACTGAGTTGGAAAAAGAAGTAGAAACTCAACCTGAAAAGAGAGTGGCGCAGAGACGTTTAGCAGAAGAAATGACAAAGCTTGTGCATGATGAAGAAGCACTGAAACAAGCGGAGCGCATTTCCTCTGCATTATTCAGTGGAGACATTAAAGCTTTATCCGGCAAAGAAATTGAGCAAGGATTCAAAGATGTTCCTACTTATATGTCTGAAGAAAAAGAACCTCAATTGCTCGAGCTCCTCGTGAATGCTGGAATTTCTTCCTCCAAGCGTCAGGCGAGAGAGGATATCGGAAACGGAGCGGTTTATATCAATGGAGAGCGTAATCAAGATCTTAAACACACCATCGGAGAGGAAGATCGTATCGAAGACCAGTTTATGATTATCCGCCGAGGGAAGAAAAAATATTACTTGATCAAATTTTAATAATAAATGAGAAAGGCGGCAGCCCATAAGGACTGCCGCTTTTTTATAGGTTTTTAACTTATAGGAACAAAAAAAGCGTTCATAGAATGTAAAAGAACATTCCATGAACGCTTTCTTAATCGTCTGCAAAAGCAGATTAACGAGAGTAGAATTCAACGATAAGAGCTTCGTTGATTTCAGAAGGAAGCTCAGCGCGCTCAGGGAAACGAGTGTACGTTCCTTCACGCTTATCTTCGTCGAAAGTAAGATATTCAGGTACGAAGTTGTTTACTTCGATCGCTTCTTCTACGACGTTAAGCTTTTGAGATTTTTCACGAAGGCTGATCACTTGACCAGGAGCTACGCGGTAAGATGGGATATCAACGCGACCGCCATCAACAGTAACGTGGCCGTGAGTAACTAGCTGACGAGCTTGGTTACGTGTACGAGCAAGACCTAGACGGTAAACTAGATTATCTAAACGGGATTCAAGAAGGATCATGAAGTTTTCACCGTGGATACCCTTCATGTTACCTGCTTCTTCAAACATACGACGGAATTGACGCTCAGTCAGACCGTACATGAAGCGAAGCTTTTGCTTCTCTTGTAGTTGAAGACCGAATTCAGATAGTTTTTTACGTTGGTTTGGACCATGTTGTCCAGGAGCGTAAGGGCGCTTTTCAAGCTCCTTACCAGTTCCGCTTAAAGAAATACCATAACGACGTGATTTTTTCCAGGTTGGACCTGTATAACGTGCCATAGGAATTTCCTCCTTTTTATTTTATTTTGCATAAAATAAAAACAGTGTGTCCCTTTAGTCATTGCTCATTATGTTTTCATGCACCTTCGCCCCAGCAGCAGAGAGTTACGCGATGCACCTCTTAAGAGAGGAACAAAATGATAACAATGGTGGTTCACATAGGCTGCCATTTATTTTACACAACGAATATTGTAATCTTATAGGAGGAATAAGTCAAGGGTATTAAGAAAATCGTTTTGGCCGGTGGAGGTTTTTCTTCATCAAAAGTTATGCCTGCAGCTATTTTTATTCACAGGAAATAGCTCGAGAATCATAGAACCTCGCTCAATAAGTTTGTTTGAAATAGATAACAACAGGAATAATTTTTATAATTTTTAATTAATAATAGTCGTATTCGTGATTAAAGTAATGGTACAATATACTCAAATCGTTTGTTAGGGAAGATAGGTGAGTCAAATGATTGTCCAATCCCTCCTGGAGAAAAAAATGGAAAAACTACAGAGTCAGCTGTTCCGGTCTTTTACATCAGCTACTCCCTGTACGTATGAACAGTTTCTGATCAACCTTCTGGATGATATCAAGGATTATACGGAAGTTTCTTTCTGCGTGGTTTATTTATTGGATGAGTGGAAAGGCCGGTTTCAGTTATATGCAGGGAACGGTCAATTGAAGCAATCATTGACCAGCCATTTTTCAATAGATGATGTCTTCGCCCCATCCACCCACCAAACAACTGTTAAGGAATTCATCGATGAAGAGGGGAAGCATTCATCATTAAGAGTCGTTCCTCTTCATTCAGGTCGCACGGTGTTCGGGTACCTAGTATTAGGAGGGGAAGGATCGGCTGAGCTGGATGAAAGATGGATGAAAACCTTAAGTTCAGGGGTCACAGCTTATATTAAAAAAATGGAAGGTTATTATTCATCCATAGAGGAAGAAAAAAAGTATGAACTTCTGTACAAAATCACCTCACATTTCCATTCTTCGATTGATATCAATGGAGTGTTGAAGGAGATTATTGAGACACTTAGAAAAACATATCCTGATTTTCAATATTACTTATTACTGTCAAATGATTATACTAAGGACGATGATTTGCCTGTGCGGGAACTTACCTATGAAATGGACATGGAGTCCAGCGCAAGTACGCAAGCTTATGTTTCAGGTGAAGTACAAATGGAGGATCATTTAGTAGAGGAACGTTCTTTCCTTTATGCACCTTTAAAAGGAAAGCAGGGGATTTATGGAGTACTTCAGGTTGTAACTCCTGGGTATTTGTACTTTCCAAAAAAAGACGTTGAATTTTTTGTTTTTATAGCAAACACCGCTGGTAAAGCACTTGAAAATGCACAGTTATATCAGCAATCCAGGAAGTTGAACAGCGATTTGCAATTGATCAACTCTACTTCCCAAAAACTTAATTCCGATATGAGGTTGACGGAAAAGATCAAATACATGGCTTTTAAGATCCAACAATCCTTTCATGCAGACGAAGTAGGGTTTATTACTTATGACGACACCTCAAAATATAAAGTACTCGAAGGCAGTACAGAGTTTTTCACTTCTCTTGAATCGTGTAAGCTGATTGAATATGGGAAAGAAGCGTTATCTCAACAGGATGGTGCCCTCTTTATCGGAGACATGGGCGAGAAGGTGGTAGAAGGTAAATACCGCTCGTTCATGGCTGTTCCTATGAAAGATCACGAACATATTAATGGTCTTGCCATAGTCCTTCATGAAGAGCCCTATTTTTTTACCTTTGAATCCTTTAAACTTCTTCAGTCTCTCGTTGCCCATTCTACACTCGCTTTCGCCAATTCCATCCTTAGAGAACAGTTGGAGAAATCGGTTATTACAGACTATTTAACTAAACTTCACTCTAGAGTGTATTTGGATCAATGTGTGGAAAAGCATGTTCAGCAAGATAATCATGGCAGTTTACTATTGTTTGATATCGATAATTTTAAAAACATCAATGACACTTATGGACACCAAGTGGGGGATGAAGTGATCTGCCAGGTAGCCGCCATTATAAAAGAGGTTATTGGAAAAGAAGGGCTTTCCGCTCGTTGGGGTGGGGAGGAACTCGCGGTTTATCTGCCATCTTTATCAACGGAAAAAGCACATGATATGACTGAAAGGATCCGTGAAAAGATTGCCGGGTCCACATCTCCGGCTGTGACTGTATCCTGCGGGATCGCTTCTTGGAAGGCGGAGTGGGTGAGACCAGACCGCAAACAAATTGTCCAACAGGCGGATCAAGCTTTATACCAAGCAAAAAGTTCAGGGAGAAACCGAATTGTAACCGCCCACCCATCCGGTGAAATAGATAAACGCATGCCGGGAAGCATACAACCGGGATCGTTCGTTGAATGAGTCTAATATAAGATGAGCCACTTCAATAAAATTGAAAGTTCCTTTTTGGGATAGATCTACCAACACGGAATCTTAATAGAGACAAAAAATAAGGCTCTGTTAAAGTTCAATGTTGATATTTGCATCAACGGATGGAAGTGACCATAAATGATAGGATGGTAAAAGGGAATTTATTTCCAAGTATCAAAACCTTGAGAGGATTTCCTTTCACGATGTAACCATTGAATCTTGTTAGATTATTATTTCGAAACTGAGTTTTAAGCTAAATGGCAGGATTGTTGAAGACTACCTTTCGAGAGGGTTCGGGGTTCGTTATTGTGTTGAGTGCCAGGGGTGGCTGGGAAGCTACTCGCTTTCCTGTGGGGGAGTGCCGAGCTTCCTCGGGCTTATCGCCCTGCGGGATCTCGCCGATCTCCTTTCTCCCACGGGAGTCTCGCAGCTTCCCAACCACCCCATTCGATCATGCGAGAAACGAACCCCTTTACCAACGTTGGATGGTCTTCCATTACCCCGGTTGTTGTAAGCATGAAACGCTATGTATCAAGCTTTCCGGGTTCGAGCACCTCGGTTTAGGCGTATGATCCTTATCCTCTCACCAACTAGAATAGCGGATGATTCATGAAGGGGTTTCGAGACCCTGATCTAGCCAAGGGGCGGAGGGGGATGGCGAGACTCCTATCTTAAGTGTGCAGGCGCCTCGTTCAGCGGCGTATGGACTGGACTGAGCTGGAGGAGATAAAGGAAACACGAAGAACGAAGGGATTCGATGTTGACTTATCGCACAGAAGCGAGGGAAGTCTCACTAGCCGCTAGGCGCAGAAACCGGATATCTATGAGGAAAAGAGTGCTGGGTGAGACCCCGCAAGGCGTAAGCCTGAGGAGGCTCACCGCGCTCCCGCGGAAAGCGAGTCATCCCCCGCAGCCCCTAACTCCCACACAAACATCTCGAAGCTGAGTCTTCAAGAAAAGGGAGCTTTAGTTGAAAAAACCAACTGCAAAAAAAAGGAACTTCCATAAAATTGGGAGTTCCTTTTTGCAGTAACATCAATACTAAACTTTAACAGAGCCAAAAATAAAGCCACTGGAGTGGATATTCCAGCGGCTTTATTTTATAAGTGATTTTGGAGCGTTTGTACGAATGCTACTAATTTCTCCTCATCAATTTCATCGAACCTTCCTTTAGAAGGGCTGTCGATATCTAAGACCCCGTATATTTCATCGTTCTTCACGATTGGGACGACAATTTCTGATTGACTGGCCGCATCACATGCAATGTGACCAGGGAATTGGTGGACATCTTCTACACGGAGAACCTTATTCTCAGCAACTGCTGTCCCACATACTCCTTTCCCTGAAGGAATTCGGACACATGCAGGAAGACCTTGAAATGGACCTAGAACAAGCTGGTCTTCTTTCCACAAGTAAAATCCCACCCAATTAACATCTTCTAGAAATTGATTAAGAAGAGAAGAGGCATTGGACAAGTTTGCGATGGCATCGGACTCGTCTTCTATTAGGGCTTTCAATTGTTTGACGACCAGATCGTAATTTTCGCTCTTCGTTCCTGTATAAAATGTGGATTGAAACATGAAGTGAACCTCCTAAACTTAGTATATTCGACAAAAACCATATTCTTCTGTCGGTATTTGGTGGACGAATAGGGCAGGATTTTCACCAAACAAAGAGAATCCTTTCCTGAGGGGGAAAAATTATGAGCCGACCAAATGTAACACGCGACAAAGTGCTAGATGTAGCTTGCCGACTTTTTTACAGCCAAGGTTTCAACGGAACATCAGTCAGGGATATCGCAAAGGCAGCTAATGTGAATGTGTCGTTGATCCATTACTACTTCAAGAGTAAGCAAGGCCTTTTTGAATCGCTCGCCGTCAGTTATTTCGAACCTTATCTAGCCATGCTGGACGAGCAACCCTCAGAAGGTGAACATCGTTTAAATGAATTAGTGAAAAAAATTCTACATTATAAACAGTCGAATTATCAACTATCTTGTTTGTTAAACAGGGAATTGACCTTAAATACAACGTTTGCAAGAGAAATGCTGGTTACTTATTTGGCGAAAGAGAATCATTTGCTAACCCAAATTCTATTCCGTAAACATTCACATATGGATGTTACATTCAAGGAAAAACTGTGTCTACTTCAACTTAAAGGGCTGCTCAATGCACCTTTTATGATGCCGCACGAATTCAAGGACCCGTTTATCACAGACGCTTCGCTCAATCATTTTGTAGAAATGTACAGTGGACTGATGAACGATCACACGTCTGTAAAAGAACTGGCTAAAGCATAAGAAGGTCCGGATCTACAGCATCCAACCCCTGCTTCAGACTATTTGAAGTATGTGCATCAGAACCATAAACTAAATGAATTCCCATAGAAGAGGCTTGTCTAGCTATTGATAAGGGTGGATAAGTCTCTTTGCAATGCTCTTTTTTCATGCCGGCCCCGTTGTAATCGAGAGAATAACCTTCTTTCTTAACAAGGTCCAGAAACATAGAAGCTTTCACTTGCCAGTTCTCAGGGGCTGGGTGAAGCTTTTGGAATTTTTTCACGAGCGTCATATGTCCAATTCTTGTAGGCTTGTATTTTCCCAAATCACATAGAACGGATTTGGACAGTGCGCCGTAATAGGATTGATAAAGCTCATCGATACCACCGATATCCTCGATTGCTGCCTGATACATATTCGGGCTGAAGTCGATGCAGTACCATTGATTGTCCCCTTTTAAAAAGTGAACGGATAAAAGACTGTCGTCAATGTTAGGGCCGTAGGTGTTAAGAAAATCCGTGATTTCTTGTTCATACCCTTCGATATAATCGACTTCAAACCCTTTCTTTATTTGTATTTCATCTGCATATTCTTTTTGAACTTTTTCGATCTCCATTAAATAAGGCTCCACCTGGTGACGGGACATGCTGCTGTCTTTGTCTGGTACTGGATCATAAAACGAAGGGGGGAGAGGGGCGTGCTCGGTAAATGACATTGTTTTGTACCCCTTTTTGATGGCTTGCTCTATATAACTCTTCAGTGAGTCTGAAGAGCCATGGGGGCAGTAAGGCGTATGGATATGACCATCGATCATTTCATTCACTCCTTCATGCTTGAATTTTTTGTCAATAAGATAAATAATTTGAAATATTTTAGCCAAAAGGATGTTTTACATGGTATCATTATAAACAACTAAATCATAATTCGGAACGTAATACATCCGTATGGCATGTTTATTGTAAGGAGGCTGTTTATGAAGTACGTCATCGGGGCTATTTTACTACTCATCGCATTGTTCATCATTGGGCTGATTTGGCGGAAAAAGGTCTATGATGAAGTGGATCGCCTGGAAGGTTGGAAAATGGATATTATGAACCGGCGCGTTACCGAAGAGTTATCCAAAGTAAAAAGCTTAAACCTTTCTGGTGAGACTCAGGAAAAGTTCGAAGCTTGGAGAGCACGTTGGGATCAAATTTTAACCAAGGAGCTTCCTGAGCTTGAAGAAGACCTTTTCGATGCTGAAGAAGCGGCGGACCGTTATCGTTTCAAGCGGGTTAAAGCCGTACTGGCCAACACAGAGAAGAAGTTAGTAGCCATTGAGGAAGACATCAAAAAGAATGCTTCAAGAATTGGAGGACCTCCTGGATTCTGAGAAGCAAAGCAGACTGGAAATAGAGTCTATGGAGCCGGAACTGAAAGAACTTACCAAACTCCTTATTCAAAACCGTCACCAATACGGAAAGGCCGTCCGAATCTTTGAAGAAAGAGTCGGAGAGCTGAAGGACAAGCTTGGAGAATATGATCAATTAACTGATCAGGGGGACTATATTGAAGCCAATACCCTGGTTCAAACCATCCGCCAGGAGACCAATGAATTGTCTGAAGCCGTCCAGCATTTCCCAGACCGTTGGAAACAGGCGAAGTCTGAACTTCCTGAACAGCTGCGGGAGTTGAAAAACGGTGTCGAAGAGATGAAAGCAGAAGGTTATAGAATCTCACATTTTGATTTTCTTCCCGAGTTACATAACTATGAACGGTCACTCGAGGAATTGCTCGCGCAATTGGAGAAGGGCGATCAATCCGGAGTAGAAGAAAAATTGGAAGACATACAAACACGCATCCAGGAAATGTACCAGCTGCTTGAAAGCGAGGCGGTAGCTCATCATTATGTAGAAAAACAGTTTGAGCCTCTTAAAGCTCAATTGGATGAGTTGGAGTACGTGCTTGCGGATACAGAGCGTGAATTAGATGAGATTCAAGAGACCTACCAAATAGAAGAAGAGCATTTGGAGTCTCACCGAAGCTTGATGAAATGGTTCAATCAAATGCGCAAACGTGTGACGAGTCTTAATTTCAGGAAAGCAGATGGAGAAACTTCTTTTTCCCTGCTCCGAGACGAACTGGAAGATACAGAAAAGCAGTTACTTGAGCTTAAAGAACAACACGGATACTTCAATGAACGTGTGCAAAACTTAAGAAAAGACGAACGGGAAGCTAAACAAAAAATTAATAAGATGGAAAGTCTTCTTTTAGAAACCCATCGACGTTTAAAGCGGAGTAATATTCCAGGTATCCCGGCGTCCATCTATGAAGATATGAAAGATGCAAGTTTCAAAGTTGATGAGGTTTTTCAAAGCCTCGAAGCCCAGCCGTTGGATATGGTTGTCGTGAATGCAAAGTTGGAAGAAGCGATGAGTAGGACAGAACAATTAAGTCAGGATGCGGAAAAGGTTATGGAAACTGCCCAATATGCTGAACGTGTGATTCAATACGGCAATCGTTACAGAAGTAAATATCCAATCCTTGCAGCAAGGCTTTTGGAAGCAGAGGATAAATTCCGTTCCTGCCAGTACGAAGAAGCTTTGACACTTGCCTCAGAAGCAATAAAAGATGTGGATCCAAAGGCTTTGTCCAAAATTGACAAAGAAGAAGAAGCTCTTGTTTAGGACGTGGGGAACGTGAAGAAACGAATGATGATAGGGTTGATTTCAGCTGCTATTCTCATATGGTCAAGTGTTCTTCTCGTTGTTTTCCTGCCTGAAGGACAGCGGGGGCTGAACAGCGGAAATCATAGTAATGCCCACATAGCAAGTGCAGGGAAAAGCTTGAACGAACAACAAATCACCAATTTCTTGAAACGGGAAACGGATCCTGAAGGTCAAGTCCACACCATTATGGGTACCAGGACATTGACGAAAGCTTGGGTGGATGATGTACAGGAAGATGGAAAGCTCAGCATCGACACCCTTTTGGAGACATTGGAATTAAAGAGCAAGGATAATAGCTGAGGGAAGAGCATCTGTTTAGGACAGGTGCTCTTTTGTTGTGCTGATGCCCGGTGTTCCCTATGTCTTCATGTTATGATAAAATAATGAGCTGCAATTCGAATAAAAAGGAGTCAAAGCCCATGATTTACCTAGATAACAGTGCTACAACACATCCATATCCAGAAGTGTTGAATAGTTTTCAAAAGGTGGCCGACCAGTTTTTTGCAAATCCCTCTTCCGTTCATCGACTTGGAAGTGAAGCTGAACGTTTATTGGAACGGTCCCGTAAACAGGCGGCTCAACTTATGAGTGTGGATCCTGAAGAGGTCATCTTTACTTCTGGAGGAACGGAAGGGAACAATATGGCGATTAAAGGTGTTGCTCTCCAACACCAATCCAGGGGCAAACATTTGATCACAACTAAAATTGAACACCCTTCTGTGTTGGAAGCTTTCAAGGCATTGGAAACGTTGGGTTTTGAAGTCACTTATATAAATGTCGATCGCAACGGGAAAGTTAATCCTGAAGATATTGAAAATGCGATCAGGCAAGATACCATTCTAGTCAGTGTGATGAGCGTGAATAATGAATTGGGTACGGTTCAGCCGGTCCAAGAAATCGGAGCCATGCTGAAATCGCATCGGAAGATTTTTTTCCACGTCGACCATGTCCAAGGGCTCGGGAAAGTGGACTTAGCCGTTAGAAACTGGGGCATTGATTTGTGCACATTATCTGGTCATAAGATCCATGGTTTAAAAGGAAGCGGCGCGTTAATTATGCAAAAACATGTGCGCATTTTCCCGTTGATGCATGGTGGAAGTCAGGAAGCAGAAGTCCGAGCAGGCACTGAAAACCTGCCAGGGACCGTCTCGTTTGTAAAAGCTCTCCGTCTGCTTCATGAAAACCAAGATCAAAAAAAAGGCCAGTTGCGTGAAATGAGAACTGCTTTATGGGAGGGGCTCTATCAAAGGGAGTACAGTGTGATTAATTCGCCCTCTGACGGAGCGCCGCATATTCTGAACTTTTCTATACCGGGTTTTAAACCGGAGGTCATTATTCATGCACTCGGAGAAGAAGAGATTTATATATCCACCAAATCTGCGTGTTCATCCAAACAGCCGGATGTGAGTGCCGTTTTGAAGGCGTGTAATTTTGATTATGAACGGACGACTTCCGCCTTACGGGTCAGTCTTTCTCCATTGAATCAATGGTCGGAAATTGAATATTTCTTAAAGAAGTTAGATGAAGTCGTTGAAAATTTGAAAGCTACGATGAGGTGATCCTGATGAAATTTGATCGAATTATGATTCGATATGGTGAAATGGCATTAAAGGGAAAAAATAAAAAAGCGTTCGAACAGAAACTTCAAAGCAATATCGCCACGAAGTTGAATAAATATCCAAGAACAACTATCCAGAAGACACAGGGCCGGATGTTTGTCCTGCTAAATGGAGAAGACGCCCAGGAAGTGATGAAAGAATGTCAGGAAGTATTCGGGATTCACAGCCTCAGCTTTGCTGTAAAGGTAGAGAAAGATGAAGCGCAGATGAAAGCTGCTGCTATGCTTGCATTTCATGATGCCGAGAAGGCTTCCAGCTTCAAAATATCTTCCAAGCGGACAGACAAAACTTTCCCAATCCCTTCTCAGGAAATCAATCCATTACTTGGTGGACATATCCTCCGCCAAACAGAAGGGGTGAAGGTGGATGTGCATCATCCAGACGTGGAAATAAAAGTCGAAGTCCGTCACGAAGGCTGTTATGTAACGGCTCAGGACTACCCTGGGGCAGGAGGGCTTCCTGTTGGTACCACTGGAAAAAGTCTATTGATGCTATCCGGCGGTATTGACAGTCCGGTAGCTGGCTATTTGACGATGAAGCGAGGAGTAGAAATTGAAGCGGTTCACTTTCATTCTCCTCCTTACACAAGTGAACGGGCCAAACAAAAGGTAATAAATCTGGCTCAGCAACTGTCCAATTACGGTTCTAAAGTGAAAATACATGTGATTCCATTCACGGCTATTCAGCAAAAGATACATCGCGAAATGCCGGAAGGATACAGCATGACCATCATGCGTCGGATGATGATGCGGATAAGCGAGCAACTTGCTGCTCGAAATGAACTGCTGTCAATCACGACTGGCGAAAGCCTTGGCCAAGTAGCCAGCCAAACCATGGAAAGTATGAATACGATCAATGAGGTCACTAACTATCCTATCATCCGCCCTCTTGTGGCCATGGATAAGTTGGAAATTATCGATATCTCAAGAAAAATCGGGGCTTATGAAATATCTATCCGCCCTTTTGAAGATTGCTGTACGGTATTTGTACCAAAAGCTCCCAAAACGAAGCCGACCCGAAAGAATGCGAATTACTATGAATCTAATTCAGATTTCTCTATGGATATTGAAAAAGCGCTGGCAGAGAGCTATACGATCGAAGTATCACCTGCAGGCCCATCCAGTCAGCAGGACGAAGAATTTGACGATTTACTATGATGATTTCCCTCTGGAAGATTTTCCAGAGGGTTTTTCTTTCCAATGGCTTGTACTTCAATTCTGTGCTCATATGGATTAATGTATAGGTAAAAGGTTGAGAGGGAGTGTGCCACGTGAAGCTTTGGTACGGTGGGAAAATATACACGATGAGAAAAGAAGGCGAATGGGTGGAATCGATTGTCACTGCGAACGGAAAGGTTCAAGCCGTGGGAGATACCCAGCAACTATATCAAACGTACAAAGATAACATTACGGATGAACACGATTTAAAAGGGGCGGTCATGTACCCGGGATTTACAGATAGTCATCTTCATATCATCGGACATGGGGAACGATTGATGAGGCTTGACTTATCTTTTATGAAGTCAGCGGAAGAAGTGAAGCAGGCTCTTCAGCAGCATGCTGAGCAGCTTCCTGAAGGGGAGTGGATCATTGGAGATGGGTGGAATGAAAATCAATGGGAGGAGAAACGCATCATACATAAGGATGAGCTAGATGAAATTTCACAAGACCACCCTATGATGCTTACCCGTGTGTGCAGGCATGCTTTGCTTGCTAATACCAATGCTATGAATAGAGCTGGCATAGGGACTGAAACTCCAGATCCTCAAGGAGGAGTGATCGTCAGAGATGGACAAGGGGCGGCCACAGGTTATTTCCATGATCAGGCACAGGAATTGATCAAAGGGGCAATGCCGGAAGTCACACCTGAATATTTGAGGAAAGCAGCCGATCTAGCCGTCAAGGATATGCACTCCTACGGGCTCGTCGGGGGGCATAGTGAAGATTTAAATTACTATGGTGGGTTTAGAAAAACGTATGATGCCTTTCTGCATGTCATTGATGGTGTGAAAACGAAGTTCCGTGCTCATTTGCTCATTCACCATGGAGTGATTGAACAAGTCGACCAGGAAGGTCTCGGATTTAAAAAGGGTACAGATTTTGTAGAATTGGGAGCGTTAAAAATATTTTCAGATGGAGCACTCGGCGGCAGGACTGCCTGGTTGAAGGAAGATTACGCAGATGATACAGGGAATTATGGGGTTGCTATCCACACCGATGAAGAGCTGGATCGACTGCTGAAAGAAGCAAGGAAAAGAGAAATGCCTGTAGCGGTCCACGCAATCGGTGACGGGGCTGTCGAAGCTGTTGCTCGTGCTATTGCTGAAAATCCATTGGCAAACGGGGAACGTGATCGAATTATCCACGCTCAAATTTTGAGTCCAACGTTGATCCATCAATTGCAGCGGTTAAATATAGTACTTGATATCCAGCCTACTTTTGTTGCCTCTGACTTTCCATGGGTCATTGAGCGGTTAGGAAATTTGAGATTGAAAAACTCATATTCATGGAAAACACTTCTTGATGCTGGGATCAAATGTGCTGGCGGATCGGATGCACCGATTGAAGAAATCAATCCGTTACTGGGAATCAGAGCGGCCGTGGATCGAAGAGCTACTTATGATCATGCTGTTTATCAGGCCGAGGAGAAGCTTACGGTTTATGAGGCCATTTCGCTTTATACGAAAGGAAGCGCCCAGGCGATTCACAAGGAAGATGAACAAGGAATGATTCAGGGAGGGTATTTAGCTGACTTCACAGTGTTAGACAGGGATCTATTCGCTCTTAAATCGCACGAACTTGCTGATGCCACGGTAACAATGACTGTAGTAGATGAAGAAATCGTTTACCAACGCTCTTGATCACCTGTCAATGCCTGTGGTTCGGGAAGAGCACGGTTTCTACTGGAACCAAGTCATCCCTCGTACCGTCTTATACAAGCACGGTGACAGAAAGAGTATTCATGTCCTTCCCGGATATCACCATGGTAAGTCGTCCTAAGGCCAGAGAAAAAAGCTTCCAACCGCTAGGGTGGAAGCTTTTTTTTATAGGAACGTGCGCTTTACACGGTTCCAGTATGTGTTGTTTTTCAGTTTGACTGTCTTAATGACATTTTCACTAAGGTTGATTGTAATGTCATGGATGTTCCGGACGGAAAAAGCTTCATTGTCCATCCCGATCACTGGATAATCATTACCGTCTTGACGAACTTTTAGGGTGAGGGTCCGTTCTCCGCTCAAAATAAAAGAAGAGCCAAGCGTACGGTAACGGTTATTGTTGAGAGAAGCAAGCTCACTGATTTGGAAGCATGGGAGCTTCGGATCAACGACTGCACCATTTATGGACTTATTGTAGGCGGTGCTTCCTGTCGGTGTTGCAATAACCAAACCGTCGCCCCGGAAGGTTTCAAAGTGGAGGTCATCAATATGTACATCAATGACAATAGATTTAATCAGTGTTGAACGTACGCTGCATTCATTCAGGCACATGAAAGTCGATTCATTATTAATTGTGGTTTCGATGACTGGAAAGCGGCGGACTTCCACTTCAGAGTTTTTCATAGCATCAATCATTTCGTCATGATCATCAATATCGAAGTCACAGTAAAGTCCAGCTTCGTTTCCTGTGCGAATTCCAACATATAAACAGTCTTGGCGGAAGCCTGTTTTGCGGACGGCTTGCAGGAATGTGCCGTCGCCTCCTACAGCTATGATGATGTTTGCCTGTGCTGAATCTTCTACCACATGGAAGTCATTGTCACGGGCCAGTTGGAATAAGGATTCCAATTTATTGTTCAACTCTTCGGTTTGTTGATAAAAAAAGTATAAGTTTCTTCGTTGATCGTTCACCTTGTATCCTCCTTTAGTGTACAGCTTGATGTCATTTTATCATTTCAACTGTGAAACCGCACACAATTTTCAAATTAA
The DNA here is from genome assembly GCF_056158545.1 of Halobacillus sp. ABR2_026. Lineage (NCBI taxonomy): Bacteria > Bacillati > Bacillota > Bacilli > Caryophanales > Bacillaceae > Halobacillus > Halobacillus sp. ABR2_026. The sequence continues at coordinate 2,793,611 of NZ_JBSWTM010000001.1, read as the reverse complement.
TCGGTAAAGTTTATCTTTGTTGAATTGAAGGATGGAATTCGATATGGTTGGTATAGATGAAAAGGTAAACGATCGTTGGCGCATCACGTTTAAAACAAACTGCTGCGCCAATTTTCTTTGAGAGAAGCTAAAAGAGCATCCGCTTTTACTTTATGACTTTATGTAAGGAGAATGATTATGAAGCAGGAACAAGTGGAAAAACTATTTCAATGGATGGATGATACATCCACTGTCATTTCCGAAGATTTAAACATCACTTATCTGGAGGCCATTGCAGAAACAATGGACGTTCTGTTCAACGGTCAGCCTTTTGATGATATGGGGGACTCTTTGCAGACTTTCCTAACGAATGAACTCGTTAAAGTGAAAAAAGAGGAGTTTGAGAAAGAGGAAATCCGAAAAGCTGTCCAGCTCGCCATCCTTAAAGGAATGAAAGGAGCAACGCAGCAGCAGCACTTGATCACCCCGGACTCTGTAGCGATGTTCATGGGGTATTTAGCTTCCAAGCTGTTTGAAGGGGAAGATGACCTTAAATTATTTGATCCAGCCTCTGGAAGTGCGAATCTGCTGACTTCTGTAATGAATCAATTGGAAATGCCACTTCACGCCTACGCAAGTGAAGTCGATCCCACACTCATCCAATTGGCTGTAGCCAATGCGAACCTGCAAAAAAATGAGATTGAATTTTTCCACCAGGACAGCCTGGCCCCTTTCTTGATGGAGCCCGTAGATTTTGTACTCGCAGATCTTCCAGTTGGCTATTACCCGGACGACGCTCAAGCAGCCCGCTATCAGTTGAAAGCGGAAGAGGGACTATCCTATGCCCATCATCTTTTTATCGAGCAGGGATTGAATTATACAAAAGAAAGCGGCTTTCTTATGTTCATTGTACCGAACTTCCTATTCGACAGTGACCAATCCAAATCATTGAATGCTTTCTTGCGTGAACATGCTCATATCGTAGGAATGCTTCAATTGTCTGATTCGTTATTCAAGGATGAGAAACATGGTAAGAGCATTCTGCTATTGCAGAAAAAAGGACCAAAAACGAAAGCTCCTAAACAAGCGCTTTTAGCCAAGCTACCTTCATTCAAAAATCCGGATGGTATGGCAGATATCCTTGCCCAGATGAACCAGTGGTTTGACGAATATAAAAGAACACAATTGTGAGAAAATATCGAATATAACAAGTAAACGTTATCATCGCCGGACGACCTTGAAATCATCGGTACCGGGTGATTAAATGGTAATGGTAGAAAATTACGAACCTATATTCTAAGGGGATGAGCAATAGTGAGTAATAAAATTCTTGCGATAAATGCAGGTAGTTCATCACTGAAATTCCAACTGATTGAAATGCCTGAAGAAACTGTCATCACAAAAGGCTTAGTTGAGCGGATCGGCCTGGACGATGCCGTTTTCACAATAGAAGTCAATGATGATAAAGACAAAACCGTAACGGACATTCCTGATCATGAGCAGGCTGTTAAGATGCTTTTGAAGAAATTGACAGCAAATGGGATCATTGCGTCACTTGATGAAATCAATGGCGTGGGACACCGTGTCGTCCATGGAGGGGAGCGCTTTAGTGAGTCTGTCTTAATTACTGATGAAGTGATTGGAGAGATCGAGGAAGTATCTGATTTAGCCCCGCTGCATAATCCGGCAAACTTGACAGGAATCAATGCTTTCCGTGAAGTGCTTCCAAATGTACCTCACGTGGCTGTGTTTGATACAGCCTTTCACCAGTCAATGCCTGAGCAGTCTTATCTTTACAGCCTTCCTTATGAATATTATGAAGACTACGGCATTCGTAAATACGGATTCCACGGTACGTCCCATAAATATGTTTCCGAGCGTGCTGCAGAAATGCTTGGCCGTCCAGTAGAAGAGCTTCGCCTGCTCTCCTGCCACCTTGGGAATGGAGCCAGTATTGCTGCCATCGAGGGAGGAAAGTCCATCGATACATCTATGGGCTTCACACCATTAGCCGGTGTTACGATGGGCACGCGTTCTGGTAACATTGATCCAGCGCTCATCCCTTTCATTATGGAGAAAACAGGGAAAACAGCTAACGAAGTCATGAATGTATTGAATAAAGAAAGTGGAATGCTTGCTCTTTCTGGTTTCTCCAGTGACTTGAGAGATATTGAAGAGCGCGCGGAAAATGGAGATGAACGAGCTGAACTTGCTCTTGAAGTCTTCTCCGCTCGAATTCACAAATATATCGGATCTTATGCTGCCCGTATGCACGGAATCGATGGAATCATTTTCACCGCTGGTGTAGGTGAGAACAGTGTAGCTATGCGCGAGCGTGTATTGAAAGGTCTTGAGTTTATGGGTGTTTACTGGGACCCTGCGCTAAACAAAGTACGTGGGAAAGAAACATTCGTGAACTATCCTCACTCTCCGGTAAAAGTTATGGTCATTCCGACAAATGAAGAAGTCATGATTGCCCGTGATACGGTTGAAAAAGGACTGTAATTAAAAAGCAATCGCACTATAGGTGCGATTGCTTTTTTTTAAGCTTTAAGTCTACAATAAATAATAGGAAGCAAAGACGAGGAGGGAGCGCTTTGTCACATCAGCGTATTCGGTCAGAACTAAAGAGTTGGCTGGAGCAGTATCAAGGGTATCAGCCTAATGATTTTGAGATGGTTTATGACCATTGGCTACAGCAAAGTTTGAGCAATGTAGATCCTAATGTGAAAAAAGCATTTTTTTCAAAATTGGATGCCTGGTTTTTTCATACCCATGCTTTCTTACAAGGTACCTCTTATCAATATGAGGCAAGGGAACGAATTTTAACGGTAGGTAGAATTTTTTCCAATAACATTGAGAGCATTGAAGATATGCAAAATGAATTGACGGTTGAGCAGTTAACTTACATAGCTGATCAGCAGATGACACGCGGCCGGTTATATTCTTTTGCCCAGGGTGGATTGACGGGCGCTGGTGGATGGCTCTTCCTGGGTATGGATTATCCATTAATGATGTTGATGAATATCAGAGCCATCCAGCTGATTGGTTTGACGTTCGGCCATGAGATGAATCACCCCTACGAAATGATGATCTCCCTCAAAGTTTTTCATGCGGCTACCCTGCCGAAAAGGCTGAAATCAGGCGCATGGAATGAATTAATAGAAGAAGTGAATAAGAAAGAGCACCCGTTTATCTTCACAGGCGATGATCAATTGACAGATGAAGGGTGGATGGAACAGCCTATGAAACAGTGTTTCAAGTCATTGTTCATCCTCATGTTCAGAAAAAAACTCATTCAAGGCCTGCCCTTTATAAGTATTGCAATCGGGGCCTATTCCAATTACCATTTAACGAAACAAGTAACAGAATTTGCGATGAAGTTTTATCAATATCGTCACCTTATGAGCAAGGAAGGAGAGTTATGATTGGCTGTTGAAGACCATAAAAGTCGAGCGGGAGATTTTGTCAGCTGTCTCGTGCTTACAGTAAGTGATACCCGGACAGAGCAAACGGATAAAAGTGGGAGGCTGATGATCGACAGCCTTACTAATGCAGGTCACAACGTGAAAGACTATCACATTGTAAAAGATGAACAAACAGAGATCCAAGACCGGGTGGAAGCGGGAGTGCATGATCCTTCCATCGATGCGGTGCTGGTGAATGGTGGAACAGGTGTTGCGGAACGGGATGTGACAATTGAAGTTATGGAGAGAATTCTGGATAAAGAAATGCCTGGATTCGGAGAGATTTTCAGAATGCTCAGCTTTACAGAAGATATCGGTTCTGCAGCTATTTTATCCCGCGCTATAGCCGGGGCTGCTGGGAGTACAGCTGTATTTGCCACCCCGGGATCAACAGGAGCAGTCAAGCTCGCATTGAACCGATTGATTATCCCTGAACTTACCCATATCGTGAGTGAGCTGCATAAAGATAAATAAAAGAGCCCTTCTACGGGCTCTTTTATTCGTCTGTGCTTTCTTCTGCCTCTTCAGGGCGGACGACCAGGACGTCACAGGAAGCATATCTTGTAATATGTTCGGAAACGCTGCCGATGAAGAACCGCTCCATAGCATTTAAACCGGTAGCCCCGCATATGATGAGGTCTGCGTTATATTTCGGAGCGACATCTTTAGCAATTTTAACTTTTGGAGAACCGTATTCAATGTCTACAATTACATTTTTCACGCCTGATTTTTCCGCCTTCTTCTGGTAGTCATTCAATAGCTCGGTTGCATATTGTTCAGCCCGGATGGCTAGAGACCGGTCATAAGCCTCCACCGTAGCAAAAGCTCTCGTATCAACCACGTGGGCTAAAACAAGTTTTGCCTCGTTCCGGTTCGCGATGTCAATCGCTTTTTTGAATGCTACTTCTGCCGTAACAGAACCATCAACGGCCACTACAATATCTTTGTATTCAAAAGTCATGCTGGATGCCCCCTCTCTATTTCTTATTTTTATTATATCATGCTTCCTAATTGGATAGACGAGGATCTGTGTATATAATTATGGCAATTTTCTGAATGTCGTTTTTTAAAAAGGAAGGCACGTTTCTAAGTAACGTGCCCTTTAAGTCTATGGACCGTGGTAGAGAGGGTAGGGTAAAGAATAAAAATAGTAACGAAAGTGAGAAAACCGGGAGACCATTCTACAGGAAGAAGGAAGTATAATACCCCGCCTGACACTATAAACACGATCGCTCTGCCATTTATAAAAAGTTTGGTTAAAAGCGCAAGGTCCTCTGGAGACAGCTGTTTCCTTTTAACAATTAAATAATCACTGCAAATAACAGCAGAGATTGGAATGATGAAGCCGCCAAGGATAGAGATGAAGGATTCGGCTTCATTGACCAGGGACGGAAATCCACTAAGGATCACTCCCATAGAACCGAAGATGACAGCCGCTTGAATTCTGGAAAGGTTCGGAAAGGTATTCAATAAACTGAATCCACCGGTATAAGCATTGCTGACATTGATGCTCACCATTGAAATGATAGCCGTTGCCGTGATAATGGCGATATGTAAAGATGAATCAGTCTGTTCACTGGAAGATACATATGGATTGATATCTTGAAAAAGATAGGCAGAAGCACAACCGATAACCGCTGTTATGATAAACCCGACTCCATTACCAACCAGTAATCCGTAAAATCCGTGTGATGGGGATTTGGCATATCTGGTCATGTCAGCAGCAGCGCTTACACCTGACACGTATTGGACAAAAGCAAGACTCGCAAAAAAGAGCATAGAAGTTATAGGACCTTCAAATCCTTCGTTTTGAAGCATCATCAGTGAATCCCCATCACGGTTTGTAGTAAAGTAAACATACAAGATGGTCGCCTCGCCGATTAAAAGCAAGGGTAAAAAGTAGCTCATCACCTGCTTAACAGCTTCAAACCCAATAATAGCAAGGGCGACCATGAGGACGGATAGCGGTATGGAGTATAACCAAAAAGGCAATTCTGTTCCTGTTAACCGAAAGATAAGCTGTTGGATAACATATGTACCTCCAATGGTCTGTACACTAAACCAATATAGGGAAGTAAGACTTCTGATCGGTGCAGATAAATATCGGGTACCATTAATTCCAAGAATGGTACGTAAAGCATACTGAGCTGGAATGCCGAGCCTCGCACCTGGTAAGGATAAATAGGAAACAAGAACGAACCCGAGGAGCGCCCCGAAACTGGTGGATAACACTCCTGCCCAGAAGGAAAGACCTCCTTCCAGTACAGATAAAGCTGGAATCAGGAAGTTGCCGGCGTTGGCTGCGATTGCAATCTGGATGAATGCAAAGCGGTACCAGGGTGTGTCCTGTTTTTGGGCGGGGACTGCTTCTAATCCATATTGTTCTATGACACGTTTTCTTTGAGGAGAGCCTTTCAATATCGACACGTCCTTTCTAATCCAATTATTGTACAGAACGGAATCATGGATGTAAATAAATAGCCGAGTATGAGGGAGGGTAATAGAGATGAAGCATGCACTAATTACAGCTGGAACGAAGGGACTGGGAAAAAAGGTAACGGAACTTATGCTGAAGCAGAACTGCTCCGTTACGGTTACATACCGCAAGGATGAACATAAAGCGTTGTCCCTTCTTGATGATTTTCCAGATGAACATGACAGGATACAGATCATCCAAGCGGATGTTTCACAAAAAGAGGATATAAAGCGTCTTGTACAAAAAACAATCGAACGCTTCGGCCGGGTGGATTATTTAATTAATAATGCAGGTCCTTATATTTTCGAACGGAAGAAGCTTATGGACTATTCGGAAGAGGAGTGGGATTCAATGATTCGCGGCAACCTTGATGCCGTATTCTATCTGATGAAATCAACAGTTCCTCATATGAGAAAACAGCGATTTGGAAGAATTATCAATTATGGGTTTCAAGGTGCTCCATCCGCTTCTGGTTGGATTTATCGCTCGGCATTCGCTGCAGCAAAAGTGGGGTTAGTTTCTCTTACTAAAACTGTTGCCTTCGAGGAAGCAGAATATGGGATAACATCAAATATGATATGTCCGGGAAACATAACAGGGGATTGGAAAGAATCTTCGATTGAAGCAAGCCGGGGAATCAAAGACACGGAAACACCAATCGGCAGACCTGGCACGGGAGAGGATATTGCGAGGACCATTGGATTCTTATGTCAGGAAGATTCCGATATGATTACCGGGACGATCTATGAAGTGACCGGTGGTTTGGACGTTATCCACAGACATAGATAACTGAATCGCTGAGAGCAAATCAGGGAATGACCCGTGTATGTCCTTGTTGTCAATGGCTGGTTTCTACGATAGGTGTCCTACTCAATATTCAAGTCTCAAGGAGGTTGGATGATAATGAAAATCGGAGTTCCCAAAGAGTTGAAAAATAATGAAAACCGCGTAGCTATGACACCCGCGGGAGTCGTAACCTTAACAAATTCAGGACATGAAGTATTTGTTGAAAACGGGGCAGGATTAGGGTCAGGGTTTACGGATGACCAATACCGGGGAGCGGGAGCTGTAGTGGTAAACTCAGCCCAGGAGGCGTGGGGGCAGGAGATGGTCATGAAAGTGAAGGAACCTGTTCCTGAAGAATATGCATATTTTCATGAAGGTTTGATTTTGTTTACCTATTTGCATTTAGCACCCGAAACGGAACTAACGAAAGCACTTCTCAAGGAAAAAGTGGTGTCGATTGCTTATGAGACTGTCCAATCCCCGAATGGTTCCCTTCCTTTACTTACACCTATGAGTGAAGTAGCCGGAAGGATGGCTTCTCAAATTGGGGCGCAATTTCTGGAAAAATCAAGAGGTGGTAAAGGGATTCTGTTGGGAGGTATACCAGGGGTCCGGCGGGGAAGGGTGACAGTCATTGGAGGTGGAGTCGTTGGGACAAATGCCGCCAAAATTGCCATGGGGCTGGGGGCGGATGTGACAATCATCGACCTTAATCCTGAGCGCCTTCGTCAGCTGGATGATATCTTCGGTTCTGAAGTCAACACATTAATGTCAAATCCGCTCAATATCCAGGAGTCTTTGACAGAATCTGACCTTGTCATAGGAGCTGTTCTGATCCCGGGAGCAAAAGCCCCAAGTCTTGTAACAGAAGATATGGTGAAGTCGATGAAAGAAGGATCGGTTATCGTGGATGTGGCGATCGACCAAGGGGGGATATTCGAAACGACTGATCGAATGACAACGCATGATCAGCCGACCTACGAAAAACATGGGGTCCTCCACTATGCGGTAGCCAATATGCCGGGTGCTGTACCGAGAACCTCTACGATCGGCTTAACTAATGTGACGGTCCCTTACGCTCTTCAGCTCGCTAACAAAGGGTATGTAAACGCATGTCTTGAAAATGATACCCTGTATAAAGGCCTGAATACAGTGGATGGACATCTCACGTATAAAGCTGTGGCTGAAGCTCAAGGTCTCTCCTATAAGGAAGCAAGAGAGATTCTGAAAAGACCTTGACGGTACTCGAAACCGCTATAAGCACGGGGAGAATATCAGGGGAATTATATTCAAGGGAGGCTTAATAGATGCCTCCCTCTATGCTGAAAGCAATTTTTCAATCGAGAATGGTAAAATAGTTAGGCAGATTTAATATGTTTCTCATTGGTATTCTTTGAACGTTTGCTCTTTTGCTTACGAAAAATGGTGGCAATGATCGGACCGGATATGTTGTGCCAAACACTGAAGATGGCACTTGGTACTGCAGCCAGTGGATTGAAATGAGCCGCTGCAAGAGATGCGCCGAGTCCGGAGTTCTGCATCCCCACTTCAATGGAAATGGCGCGTTGTTTCGATGGTTCCATGTTAAATAACTTTCCTAAACCATAACCAGTCAAATACCCGAGAAGGTTGTGAACGACCACAATGGCAAAGATAAGAGCACCTGTTTCCGCTATTTGCGTCTGATTCACACTAACCACAGCAGCTACTATGGCAACGATGCTGATCACTGAAATCAGCGGAAGGGCTTTAACAGCTGTCTGGACTTTATTTTTGAAGACAGCTTGTACGATAAGGCCGAGTGTGATCGGTAGAAGGACCACTTTTACGATGGAGACAAAGAGAGCACCTGCAGAAACAGCCAGCCATTGACTTGCAAGCACCCATACCAGAAATGGTGTAAACAGAGGCGCAAGCAGTGTTGATACAGCTGTGATGGAGACAGATAGTGCAGTATCTCCTTTAGATAAATAAGTCATGACATTTGAAGATGTTCCACCTGGGCAGCAACCTACAAGGATGACTCCTACCGCTACCTGCGGAGAAACAGGGAGGAGTGTCACTAATAAGAAAGCAAGCACCGGCATGAGGATGAATTGTGCACCTACACCTACCGCTACATCTTTCGGTCTTTTAAAAACCTCTTGAAAGTCCTGTTTAGACAAGGTTAATCCCATTCCGAACATAATGATGCCCAACAGTGGGACGATATACGGTGCGATCCAGGTAAAGCCTTCAGGTATAAAAAAGGAAAAGGCCGCAAAAAGAAGGACCCAGAAAGCGAAGGTACTTCCTGCAAATTGACTGATTTTCTCTAAAATTTTCATAGGTATCAACCCCTTATGGATCATGTTTTTTCTGATTATACGCGCTTTTCAGAAAAAACAAAGGTTTGAAGAAGAGAAAAATACGAAAAAAATCAATAAGTCGGGTAGTATCGAGAAGTTCTCGTAAAAAAAGAAAAAATGTGAAACCTTTTGTAAATGCCGCACGTACATACAGGTACACAGGGTCATAGTTGAAGGAGAGGTGAAGATTTGGGTTTCTTTTCTAAATTATTTTCAAAGAACGAAAAGCAGACACCAGAAGTGAAAGAACGTACACCCCTGAATATCCAAGTCGGTGACATTGTCACTTACGATCTTGTGGATTATGAAGTGGTAGGGAAGATTGCGTATCGGGATGGCGGCTATGAATGGTTCTCCTATCAATTGCTTGAAGGGAGCCAAACAAAGTGGCTTGCAGCTGAAATGGATGATGAGTTGGAGCTAGGGATCTATGAAACGGTAAAACTCTCTGTGTCCCATCCTTTTCCTAATAAACTGGAATACGATGGGCAGACCTTCACGAAAGACGAAGAAGGGGAAGCCCGGGTAACAGGAGAAGGAAGAAGTGAAAACATAAACGGCCGCACATCAAAGTATGCAGAATACATTTCTGAAGATGAAGAATTGTATTTGAGCCTCGAATCATGGGGCAGTGAAGTGGAAGTCAGTCTCGGATATGATATTGAATCATATGAAATTAAAATTATTGCAGGTTCAAAATAAGGAGGAAGCAAAATGTTTAAATTCTTTAAACGTGTCAAAACAGTTGTAGGGTCTGAGTTGAATTCAATGCTGGATAAAGCAGAAGATCCTGTGAAAATGCTTGATCAATTCATGCGGGATATGGAGAATGATATTCGTGAAGCGGAAAGTGCGGTAGCTAAACAGATTGCTAATGAAAAGATGCTGAAGCGAAAATACGATGATGCCCAGGCCCTTGTGGATAAGCGGATGCAGCAGGCAGAAAAAGCGATCGAAGCTGGGAATGAAGACCTTGCACGTCGTGCATTGGAAGATAAAAAGAATCATCAGGATCAGGCTGATCAATTCAAAGCTTCCTGGGAGCGTGCTCAACAGGATGCCAACAACCTGCGTCAGAAGCTAGATGAAATGAAGAAAGAATACCAGGAAATGAAATTGAAGAAAGATTCCTTAAAAGCACGTGCTGAGTCAGCCAAAACACGTACGAAGATGAACCGTACCATGTCCAGTATCGGTGGGGATGAGTCCCGCCAAGGCTTTGAACGAATGGAAGAAAAAGTCATGCATTATGAAGCAGAAGCTGAAACGAGCGAAGACATGTCCTCAGAAAGCCGTTCTTTGGATGATGAATTCGAAGATTTAGATAATAAAGACAGTGTAGATAACGAATTGGAAGAATTGAAAAGGAAGATGAACAAAGAGTAACCTGGTAAAAGCGTGCCTGATCGAGTGGTCAGGCACGGCTATTTTTTGTGAAAGGAGGATATATGTTGAAAGATTATGCAGGTATCATAGTCGTAGGAATCATCGCTTTTTTCTTATTATTCAACGTCTTTGGCGGGAATGACCAAAGAGGGATGTCAGGCTCTTATACAGAAGATACATATGGAGAACTGCCTTCCGAGCCTGATCGTGAGGAAATTTTAAAGGGCATCGAAACTACCGAAACCAATGATATTGAAACCCTTGTCCAAGACAATTTCCCTTTATTGGATACAGTGAGTTCTGACCAGGGTATTTCAAGGATTTACATGACGAAGGAATTGACGTTAACGGAGGTAGGAGATGCATTGTCTTCGGCCATACCTCCTGAAGAGATCAGTGAAAGGCAGGAAGAAAAGCAAGCCCTCATCTATCCTGACCATTTTGTGATACTTCAAGAAAGTTCAGAAGAACCAGGGGTCATTACAATCGAGCTTGCATCCGATGATTTTGTAAGAAATAATTATTCGCCCGGTTTCTTCAGCGGGTTATTCCTTGGGTCGATTTTGAACCGTTCATTAGGATCGAATGACTGGTATGATAGGCGTAGGTCAAATTGTCAGCAGGCGGGTAACTGTTATGGTGGTTATGGAATGTATGGCAATTATAATTCGGGTGGAACCAGCTCAATGAGAGGATCATCCAATCGAGGCGGAGGTCCAGGTACAGGAAAATAAAGGAGGTTATCATAATGGAACCATTTTTGGCTACATTGGGTTATTTTGTAATGGCAATTGTGATTGTTGTGATCGGATTAGTGATTTTTGAATGGTTAACAAGGCAGTATAAGGATTGGGAAGAGGTTAAACAGGGAAACCAAGCGGTCGCGATGTCTATTGCAGGTAAAATTATTGGGATTTGTATTGTGCTGTCATTTGCCATATATCACAGCTTTACCGTTTGGGACACGTTGATATGGGGGGCATACGGTGTTGTCCTTCAAATGATTGCTTATTTATTGTTTGAATTGTTTACACGGAAGTTTTCAGTGGAAACGAAATTGAAGGAAAATAATACAGCGGTTGGAATCATCACAATGGGTGTTTCGATCGGTCTTGCTTTCGTAATCGGTGCATCGATTACATAATAGAGCAGGGGACGTTAAGAAAAAGCCACTATGAAAGATGCTCATAGTGGCTTTTTAAAGTCTTTGGCATGGAACAATGTCACTACATAAGGATTAGGTGGAGTGAAGCAAGTGGAAGCGAATCTAAGAAAAAGTCATTTTATTTATTGGGCATCAGGAATTGTTTCGATCTGTGGGATTATCTTTGAGGTGTTATTTGGAGCGCTTGGTTCGTATATTCTCGGAGATGGTGTCAAGCAGTATACGCTGACGATCAGTTTGTTTCTTACAGGTATGGGTATTGGTGCTAGTATAAGTGAGAGAGTTATGAAAAAACTGATGGTCACATTCATATGGATCGAGTTCATGGTGGCGTTGATCGGTGGTTTTTCGAGCTTTACGATGTTCGGGATGACGGCTTTTGCCCCTGCGGGGACGGACGCCATGTTTTTATATATGGTGACCTTTACGATTGGTGCATTGACGGGTCTTGAGCTGCCGATACTGATCAGAAAAGCGAATGAGATAGGAGAGGAACTTAACCGGAGTACGGCCCGGGTTCTTTTTTCGGATTATGCAGGCGGGTTGATCGGAGGTCTTCTGTTTGCCTTTTATCTCCGTCCACAGATGGGCATGGTGAAAAGTGCGTTTTTCGTAGCTTGTATCAATCTAGCGGTGGCTCTTATCATTCTCTATCTATTCCGTACTGAAATTAAGACTCTATGGATTCATCTAACAGGAGGGATCATCATCGGTGTTCTCCTAATTGCGGGGCTGTTCTTTGGGGAAGAAATGGCATTTTCATTTGAACAGAAATTATATAAAGACCCTATCATCCATATGGAAGAAAGTGCTTATCAAAGAATAGTACTGACTAAAGAACAAGGGGACACCAGACTTTATTTAAACGGGTCTCTCCAATTCAGTTCTACAGATGAACATCGGTATCATGAAACGCTGGTACACCCTCCCGTCGCTTTAGCTGAGCAAAAGGAACGTGCATTAATCATGGGTGGTGGTGATGGAATTGCAGCTAAAGAGCTGCTGCAGTATGAGGAGATAAAGGATATTACCCTCGTTGATCTGGACCCGGCCGTTACTGATCTTGCCCGCCACAACTACCACCTTCTTCAAATGAACAACGGGTCATTGGATGATCCGCGAGTGGAAGTATTGAATATGGACGCCTTTACGTTTTTAGAAGAAGCAGAAACCTTTTATGATGTGATTATCATCGATCTCCCTGATCCGAATAACGAGAGTTTAAATAAACTTTATACGAGAGAATTTTATTCCTTAGTGAGGAATCACTTGAACCCTGGAGGAGCCGTAATGATTCAGGCGACAAGTCCGTTGTTTGCGACGGAGGTATATTGGACGATTGATAAAACAGTGTCTTCCACAGGGTTGTATACCGAAAACTTCCATGTGGATGTTCCTAGTTTCGGAAACTGGGGGTTTATTCTTGCATCAAGAGATCCTTTGGACATCAGCAGTATCCGCTTTCCTGAAGAAACGGAATTTCTTACAGAAGAAGTTTTTCAATCGATGACGGTGTTTGGAAAGGATGAAGATGGGGAAATCCTCAATGATGAAGGCCAGGTCATAGAATTGGAGCCGAATACATTAATTAATCCGCATCTCATTCAAAAATATGAAAAGGCTTGGCGTAATTACTGATTTCATGTCTACAAAGGAGTGTTATGGATGAAAGTATCTTATCATGGTCATGCCGTTGTAAAAGTTGAAGCAAAAGGAAAAACGATTCTTTTCGATCCGTTCATATCAGACAATGGAAATACGGATCTTAATGCAAACCAAGTCAAAGCAGATGTAATCTTGCTCACTCATGGTCACAACGATCATGTAGGAGACACATTCGAGATCGCAAAAAGAAATGACGCTCAGGTCATCGCGCCGTTTGAATTGGCGACTTACCTGGGGAATAAAGGTCTCAATGCCCATCCTATGTACATCGGAGGCGGACATGAATTTGATTTTGGTCATGTGAAATTTACTCAGGCGTTTCATGGTTCCTCTTATCAGGAGGAAGATGGAACAATCGTGTATACAGGTATGCCTACAGGTATTCTGCTGACAATCGATGGCAAGACGATCTATCACGCGGGTGATACGGGATTGTTTACGGATATGAAAATGATTGGTGAACGAAATAATATTGACCTCGCTTTTCTTCCAATCGGAGATAACTTCACAATGGGACCATCAGATGCACTTGTTGCTGCAGAATGGATTCAAGCGAAACAGGTCGTTCCCATCCACTACAACACTTTCGATCTGATTGCTCAAGATGGAGATGCTTTCGCACAGGAAGTGAAGCCTGGTAAAGGATCAGCATTGAAGCCGGGAGAATCAATCGAACTATAAGACAAGTTATTACAAGCCGTTTGTCTGAGAAAGGACAAGCGGCTTTTTTTAATCTTCTGGAAGGAAATTGCGGATCATCTGTATCAACTGTATAATAACAATTATAAGCAATTGGATTAGTACAGTTAGAAAGTTTGGTGGTCATATGGCAACAAAACATGAACAGATCCTGGAACATATTGAATCCCTGTCCGTAGGCAGCAAAATATCTGTCAGAAGAATAGCGAAAGCTCTCAATGTCAGTGAAGGTACAGCTTACAGGGCGATTAAAGAAGCAGAAAATCAGGACCTTGTCAGCACGATGGAACGTGTCGGAACCATCAGAATTGAGAAAAAGAAAAAAGAGAATATAGAAAAGCTTACGTTCGCTGAAATTGTGAATGTAGTGGATGGTCAAGTACTTGGTGGTCGAGAAGGTTTATATAAAACCTTGAGTAAATTTGTCATAGGGGCGATGAAGCTTGAAGCGATGATGCGATACACAGAAGCGGGATCACTCCTTATCGTAGGTAACCGGACCAATGCTCATGAGCTAGCCGTCAAAGAAGGGGCTGCTGTTCTGATCACGGGCGGATTTGATACGAGCGAGACGGTCAAAAAACTTGCAGATGAAAAAAAACTGCCGGTCATCTCTACGAGTTATGACACTTTTACAGTTGCGACGATGATCAATCGAGCGATCTATGATCAGTTGATCAAAAAAGAGATCGTTCTTGTGGATGATATTTATACTTCATATGAGGATTCAAAATTCCTGCAGGCCACAGACCCTGTAGGCAGGTGGCACGAATTCAATTCAGAGACAGGGCACAGTCGCTATCCAGTAGTAGACCAGCAGAATCGTGTCGTCGGAATTGTCACCTCAAGAGATGTAATTGGAAAAGACAAAGAGATGCGGATTGAAAAAGTGATGACCCGTAATCCTATGACCGCCCATGCCAAGACTTCTCTAGCCAATGCCGCCCATGTGATGGTATGGGAGGGGATCGAACTGATGCCTGTGGTCGATCCATCTCATAAGCTGCAGGGAATTATTTCCCGCCAGGATGTGCTGAAGGCGCTTCAACACATTCAAAGACAACCACAGGTGGGTGAAACTATAGATGATCTGGCTACCAATCGGATGGAAGTGATTGAAGAAGATGACTCACGTCCAGTTTGGAAAACAAAAGTTACACCTCAAATGACAAATCAGCTCGGAACTATGTCTTATGGCGTTTTTACATCGTTGATTACAGAGGCTTCCAGCAGATTGTTAAGGAAGTATAAGAAAGGTGACCTCGTTGTAGAAAATATATCGGTGTACTTTATCAAGCCTGTACAAATTGAAAGTGATATTGAAGTAAGACCGCAAATTCTGGAGGTAGGAAGGAAATTTGCTAAAGTAGACATTGAGGTGCACCACGAAAGAGCGATCGTCGGTAAAGCACTGCTTATGGCGCAATTGATTGACCGATAAAAAAAGTCGCTGTAAGACAGCGACTTTTTCTTAAGAGCTTTATGATTGGGGACTTGTTCTATGTTTCTGGAATTCCGCCTGATAATGCCTGCTGGCTTTCCAACCTAAACGGAATTGGAAAATGCCCAGAATGACGAAAACGATCCCCACAAAAAGAGAGAGTTTTGTCTGGTAGAATACATATTGGTTAATTCCAAAAAAGAAAATGAAACTCCCGAGAAACATTTTAGACTTACTATTCAAGTATTCCTGGGTCAAAGGGTCCTTAGAACGGGCAATCATCACTTTGTAGTAGATGTAAAGAACAAAGGAAACTAAAATAAGGATGGGAAAGATAATCATTTTATCGACTCCTGCGTTTAAAATTCACTTTCAATTGTAGCTTGTTTCTAAAGAAAAGGCTACCTGTGCAAAATATTTTGAGATCTAATGACATGGATACTGATAGAGGAGGACCATATTTATGAGTAAGCAGGCCATTATGGAAGCCATTAGAGAATATGACAAGATAATCATTCATCGACATGTCCGTCCGGACCCTGACGCATACGGGTCCCAGGCTGGGTTAGCCGGGCTGATTCAAGCTTCGTTCCCGGAGAAACATGTATATATTACTGGTGAGGAAGAAGCTTCGCTTCATTTTCTCGCCAGAATGGATGATGTGTCTGATGAAACCTTTAAAGGAGCACTAAACATTGTGTGCGACACTGCAAATCAGGGGCGCATCGATGATCAGCGCTTCAATAATGGAGATCTTTTAATTAAAATCGATCATCATCCTGAAGTGGATTTGTACGGGGATATCCAATGGGTGGATACATCTGCAAGCTCCACTTCAGAAATGATCTATGAATTGTATGCTGAATTCAAAGGTGTAGGAATGACTCTTCCTGATGAGGCAGCTCGTCTTCTCTATGCAGGAATTGTAGGAGACACAGGCAGATTTTTATTTCCAAGTACTACGAAGCAAACGTTAGCTTACGCTTCAGACTTGGTGAATTACAAGTTCGATCGGCCATCCTTATACAATGAAATGTACAAGACCCCTGTCCATGTCGCCAAACTGAAAGGGTATGTCCTTCAGAACTTCACTGTACATGAGGCTGGTTATTCGACCGTTCGTCTGGACCGGGAAACATTAGAGGCTTTTGGTGTCACTCCGTCTGAAACAAGTCAATTGGTTGGTTTGCTTGGTGATATTGAAGGAATGCTTGCCTGGGTTTTCTTTGTAGAAGAAGATGATACCATCCGTGTCCGCCTGCGATCAAAAGGACCAGTAATCAATGGTATTGCTGCCAACCATAATGGTGGCGGACACCCAATGGCTTCAGGGGCTTCCGCTTCATCATGGGAGGAAACGACTGAAATTTCCAGGGAACTGAAAGAAGTTTGTGAAAAATATAAACAGGAGCAGGCTGAATAGCCGGCTCCTGTTTTTAACGTGCCAAACTGATTTCCAGATGAAGCCTCACTGTTTCTGAAACAATCAACCTTGTTACTTTAAGCTCATAGGTGAAATCATCGACAACATAGCTTTTATTTTCCACGGTCGATATAATGAGGTCCACTTGGTCTGCCACAGTGGCCACATCTTTACCTGAGATACTGACCAATTGATCTTTAGCTAAAGTCCTGAGCTGATGTTGGGTTAGGAGATCCACTTCCAGTTTTTTAGCATTCGTAAACACGACTTCTGTCTCTTTTACGGTCATTGGTTTCCCTTTTGTTTCAGGGTCCTGGTTATTTAACAGGGCTTCATATTTTGTTTCCCATTCATTTAGTTTCCCCGTCATTTCTAAATGTTCTTCCGTATATTTTTGCTGCAGCTGACCATGAACATAGACAAAAAAGGCATAACCGATGATCGCTCCTAAAACTAAACCTGCGAAGAGACGTCTCCATTCTCTGCTTTTATGGTAGGGGGGAAAGTGCATTACGTCACCTCATCACCCAGCAACCATTCAAAAAGAAGAAGGGCTGTTTTGACTCCACCCATCGCTGCAATGATAATCATCACCTGTTTAAAAATGTCAAAGGTGGATCCATCGAAAATCCCTTTTTCAAAATTGCTGATCGCATCGAATGTGCCGCCGATAGCAGCGACGATGGCCCAGATCCTTAATCCTTTTGCTATACGGAACATGGATGTCAAAGCGGCCTCCCCTGTCAAAAGACTTCCAATACTGCCGATAATCGTCCCACCGACGATCACTCCGAACGCGATAAAGAAGCATTGAATCATGGATATGACTAGGCGATCTTCCATCTTGTCCCTCTTTTCGCTGACTGAAAATGAACTCCTCACTAACCATTATTCTTCAGACCAACTCTTTATGCAGGAGGCTTTCATCCAAGGCGCGGAGTAGCTATAATTTAATTGAAAGAAGGTGTGATAAATGACGTTTACCCATTTGAACGTACAGTCAGGATTCAGTTTGATGGATAGTACGATAAAAATTAAAGATCTTGTACGGGAGGCAAAGGAAACGGGGTTGGATGCTGTGGCTCTTACGGACTGGAATACGATGAGCGGGGCGGTATCTTTTTATGAAGAATGTAAGGCTTCGGGGATAAAACCCATTATCGGACTGAAAACCAATGTTATCGATCGATCCTTTCCCTTTCCTATGATTCTTCTCGCAGAAACAACAGAAGGTTATCAAAATCTGCTTACAATTAGTACAAAGGTTCAAATGGAAGAAGGAACAATCACCCTGGAAAATTTGTCCGATCATAAAGTAGGTTTGCGATTCATCCAAATCACTTCAGATTCCCCATGGGCTGAATCCATATCGAATCGCTTGACTGATAAAATTGAATCCTCCAGAGAACGCTGGGTAGATCTGTTAGGAAAGGAACGACTATATCTCAGCATCCAGGATCGTGACCTCCATTCAGAACGTCAATTACATACACCATTACGGGAATGGGTGAAGACCAACGGGATGAAAGTCGCAGCGATTGGGGATGTCCGGTATTTGAATGAAAGCGATGCAGATGCCTACCAATGTTTAAAGGCAATTGAAGAATCTGGACGGTATCAACACGGCCATAATGATCGTCACTTTTACCTGAAATCTCCAGAAGAAATGGAACAATTCTTTGGGGAGTGGTGGCCGGAAGTCCTTTCCATGACAAAAGAAATCTCTGATGCCTGTCACGTGGAATTGGAGTTGGACCAGCAGTTGCTTCCTGCTTTTCCTACCCCGGAGGAGATTAGTTCGGATGATTATTTAAGGGAGCTCTGTGAAGGAGAGATATTGGAAAAATATGCCCCGGATAATCAAAGGAAGGCTCAGAAAAGGCTGGATCATGAATTGTCGACCATTGGATCTATGGGATTTAGCGACTATTTTCTAATTGTTTGGGATTTCATAAGCTATGCCAGAAAAAATGGGATTCAAGCCGGTCCGGGGCGTGGATCTGCTGCTGGATCAATTGTTGCCTATTTACTGGGAATTACCCAAATTGATCCTCTGGAATATAATCTGTTGTTTGAGCGTTTCCTGAACCCGGAAAGAATCACGATGCCGGATATCGATATTGATTTCCCGGATCACCGCAGAGATGAAGTGATTGCTTATGTGGCTGAGAAGTATGGAGGAGACCGTGTCGCTCAAATTTGTACATTTGGAACGTTTGCTGCAAGAAGTGTACTAAGAGAGCTATTTAAAGTATTGAAGGTTGATGAGAGTGATGCTTCTTTCATCTTACATCACATCCCTAAGACGAATGCTGGATCATTAGTGAATGTGGTCAAACAGTCGGAAGAATTAAAAGAATATATTAGGAGTTCAGAGAAGCTTAAATTGTTATTTCGTGTTGCTGCAAAGCTTGAAGGACTTCCACGCCATATTTCCACGCACGCGGCTGGAGTTGTTTTAAGTGAAGCACCTCTCGTGAATTATACGGCTCTACTAAAAAATCAGGGGCCGATTGCTTTAACGCAATACGCCATGGGAGATCTTGAAAAAGTCGGGCTTCTTAAAATCGATTTTCTCGGTCTTAGGAACTTATCTTTTCTAGAAAGAATGGAGCAGAAAGTACAGAGGTACCGTGATCAAAACTTTACAATCAGTAACATTCCTTTGGACGATGAGGAAACCTTTGGATTGTTGAAAAAGGGCAGGACAAATGGAGTTTTCCAGCTGGAATCGCAAGGAATGAAAAATGTCCTCACGCGGTTAAACCCTAATCACTTTGAGGATGTTGTCGCAGTGAATGCTCTTTACAGACCGGGTCCTATGGAGTATATCCCTTTATATATTGAAAGGAAGCACGGACAGAAGCGTATCGAGTATCCACATCCTGATTTAGAGCCGATCTTAGCCCATACTTTCGGAGTGTTGGTCTATCAGGAACAGATCATGGAAGTTGCCCGCCGGGTGGCAGGGTATTCTTTAGGAGAAGCTGATCTATTGAGGCGAGCGGTGAGTAAAAAACAGTCGGACGTTCTGGAAAAGGAAAGGGTGAAATTCCTTCGTGGCTGCCTCGCCAAAGGATATGAACCATCCGTTGCTCACCAACTGTTTGATTGGATTGTAAAGTTCTCGAATTATGGATTTAACAGGAGCCATGCGGTTGCTTACAGTATGATTTCCTACCAGTTAGCCTATATGAAAACCCACTACCCTTCATATTTTATGGCAGAGCTTATGAATGCCCACCTTGGGGATCATGAAAAGCTTACAATGTATATTCGGGAAGCCAGGGAGATGAATGTTAAAGTAAAGCCTCCGTCCGTGAACAGAAGTCAAGCATTGAATCATGATGATGCCGGAGAAATACGGGTGGGTATGACTGCTGTCAAAGGTGTTGGATATCAAGCCTCTCAGGCGATCATCCAACAGAGAGTGGACGGGCCTTACCGAAATCTCAATGATTTTTGTTTGAGAGTAGATAATAAGGTTGTTTCAAGGAAAGTAATTGAATCTCTCGTCCTAGCAGGAGCTTTTGATGACCTGCATCAAAACCGGGCCAGTGTACTTGCTAGTATCGATCAGGCGCTGGAACAGGGCGAACTTTTTAAAGAATTTCAGGATCAACCAGGTTTTTTCGGTACTGAACTGGATATGGGATTAGTGGAGGTCGAACCATTCCCACCTTTGAAGCGTCTGGCAATGGAAAAGGAAGTTCTAGGGACCTACATGTCCCAACATCCTCTAGGCCATCAACGTAGAAATCTGACTGAACAGGGGATTATTCCACTTCGGGAAGCCGAAGGTTATGTAAAGAAAAATGTAGATGTAGCCGTTGTTATCGACGGACTGCGCGAAATAAGAACGAAGCGGGGAGACCCTATGGCTTTCCTCACTCTCAGTGATGAAACGTCAGAATTGGATGCCGTGCTCTTTCCAGAACCGTATAGAGCGATCAAAGTTTGGGTACAAGAGCAAATGCTCGTCCGAATAAGTGGGAAAGTAGATGAGAGAAATGGACAGAAGCAGTTGATCATCAATCAAGCGGATCCTCTTTATATGAGTTCAGGAAATGTCGAAAAAAAACAGCGGCTATTCATTAAAGTCTCACAGGAACAAGAACAATACTCTATAGAAAAATTAAAAAAGCTGGCTGAATATTTCCCGGGTAATACACCAATCTTCATATTTCGATCGGAAGACCGGGTCACTTACAAGCTGGACGAAGCTTACAAGCTGGATGTGAATGAAGGTTCTTTGGCTAAATTGAATGAGTTTTTCGGAGAGTCATCTGTAGCCGTAAGAGCTGTAAAAAAAGAAGACGATAAGTAAAAGCTCAGTCCAGTTTTTTGAATTTCTTTACACTCTATATTCATCTGTTATAATTAAGAGGTTAATGGTGGTCAGACCACCAGGGTCGGTATACTATTAAGCTTAAAAGGAGCGTGTCGTCGTGTCGAATTTAAGAGATGAAGCTTTGCACATACACCGTGTCAATAAAGGGAAATTGGAGACCCACTCTAAAGTTCCGGTTAGGAATGCGAGAGACTTGAGTCTTGCTTATTCCCCGGGAGTGGCCGAGCCTTGTAAAGAGATTTATGATCATAAAGAAACGGTATACGATTATACAATGAAAGGTAATATGGTTGCCGTAGTCAGCGACGGATCAGCTGTTCTTGGACTCGGGAATATTGGTCCGGAAGCGGCCCTCCCTGTTATGGAAGGTAAAGCAGCTTTGTTCAAAAGTTTCGCAGGTGTTGATGCATTCCCAATCTGTTTGAATACACGGGACATTGACCAGATCGTCCAAACGGTAAAATTGATGGAACCTACGTTCGGTGGTGTGAACCTGGAAGATATTGCCGCACCAAACTGCTTCATCATTGAAGATCGACTTAAGAAAGAGACGAACATACCTATTTTTCATGATGATCAGCATGGAACTGCTATCGTTACGGTAGCAGGGCTGATGAACGCTTTGAAGATCACGGGTAAATCTTTCTCGGAAATCAAAGTAGTGGCTAACGGAGCTGGAGCAGCAGGGATTGCAATTATAAAACTGCTTTATCATTTCGGAGTGCGTGACATCATCATGTGTGACTCCAAAGGTGCCATTTTCGAAGGTCGTGAATATGGAATGAATGATGTTAAAGACGAAATTGCTAAAATAACGAATAAAGACCGTACAGAAGGGAATCTTGAAGAGGTCATGGAAGATGCAGATGTATTTATCGGCGTATCTGTAGGCGGCCTTCTTTCCAAGGAAACAGTAGCAAAAATGAACGATGATTCTATCATTTTTGCCATGGCGAATCCAGAGCCTGAAATTATGCCTGAGGACGCGAAAGAAGCTGGTGCGAGAGTAATCGGCACAGGTCGTTCTGACTTTCCGAACCAGGTCAATAATGTGCTGGCATTTCCTGGAATCTTCCGAGGCGCTCTTGATGTAAGAGCAACAAGGATAAATGAAAAAATGAAAATTGCTGCTGCAGAGGCCATCGCTTCATTGGTGAGTGAAGAAGAACTGAGTGAAGATTACGTTATTCCGGCCCCATTTGATCCAAGAGTAGCACCGGCAGTTGCTGCAAGTGTTGCAAAAGCTGCCATGGAGTCAGGGGTTGCACGTCACCATGTGGACCCTGAAGAAGTTGCGGAAAAAACAAGACAGCTGACTTTGATTGATGAAGATTGACATGTGAGTGGAGAAAGCCTCAGGTTTTCTCCTTCTACATATCATGCATGGGGTCAGAGATGAAAAGGGGTGTGCATCAAAGGTGACCCAGGAGCAGCGAGGAAAAGTTTACGAAGGTGTTCTTCAACAGTTGAAATCCTATATTGAAGAACATCGGTTAAAGCCTGGAGATAAGCTCCCTTCAGAACGAGAGTTAAGTGAACAATTGCATGTAGGCAATCCTCTATACGAGAAGCCTTTCGCGCTATGGAGCTTTTAGGATTGATTGAGACAAGAAGAGGAGAAGGCACCTTCATGAGAGCATACAGACCTTATCATATGGTTGAATTGCTATCCAATTTCTTACTTAACGAATCAAGGACTAAGAGCGAATTGATGACAGCTAAACAAATGATTGAAAAAGAGGTTTTGTTCTTATTAAACGGACAATTGTCCAACAGCAACGTAAAGGACTTAACAGAGATCATTACAAATCATTCTAATGCTGAGAGGCACCAGAAGGTATTCGAATATCTCTTCGGCCTTTGTGAGCACCCTCTCCTTCTGTCAATGTGGCAGTTCATCTCAGGATTTACTCACACGGTCCATGAAGTCAGTTACTCTGATGAATGGTATGAAAAAATGATAGATGCTATGGATAAAGAAGATCCCATGGAAATTATACAATTGTTCCATTGATTGAACCTTGTCGACTCCATTTCGACAGAATAGGTGATATTACAAAATGGAATTCATGTATATTGATAAGAAAGGAAGCTTTGTCCCAAAGGAGGAATCACCTTGCTAAGAGACATTTTCAGCAAGAAAAAAAGATATGCATCCATTCCCAGCCAGGAAGCTAAGCAGGATGTGCCTGAAGGTTTAATGCAGAAATGCCCAAACTGTCAAAAAATCTTCTATAGAAAAGAATTGAACCGAAATATGAATGTTTGCCCTCATTGTGATCATCATCATCGCCTTAGTGCGTACGAGCGTATCCAGCACTTATTTGATGAGGAATCCTTTGTAGAATGGGACAAGCACATGATTTCCAATAACCCATTACGCTTTCCTGAATATGAAGAGAAGTTGGAAAAAGATCGTCAAAAATCTGACTTGAACGAAGCGGTGGTTACCGGTAAAGCGGAAATGAATGGCATGACTACAGCCGTAGCCGTTATGGACGCACGGTTCCGTATGGGGAGTATGGGATCAGTGGTCGGCGAGAAAATTACGAATGCTATTGAGAATGCCCGGAAGGAAAAAATCCCTTTCATCATTTTTACCGCCTCAGGTGGTGCAAGAATGCAGGAGGGCGTGCTTAGTTTAATGCAGATGGGGAAAACATCTGTCGCCTTACAACGCCTTCATGCTGACGGAGGGTTATTCATTTCTGTTATGACTCACCCAACCACAGGTGGTGTTTCCGCAAGCTTTGCTTCTCTTGGTGATTATAACTTTGCAGAACCTGGAGCACTGATTGGGTTTGCAGGTCGTAGAATCATCGAACAGACGATCCGTGAAAAGCTGCCGGATGATTTCCAAACAGCGGAGTTCTTACTCGAACATGGTCAGTTGGATAAAGTCATTCATCGACATGATATGAAGAAAACGCTGACTACAGTTCTCGAACTTCACACTGCAGGAGGTGTCCAGTCGTGAAACACGTGCTAGAATTTGAAAAACCAGTCATTGAGTTAAGGGAAAAAATATCAGATTTAAAACGTCTGACCGAAAATAGTGAAATGGATCTAAGTGATGAAATTATCACCTTGGAGAACCGTCTGGAACGTTTAGAGACCGATGTTTATGACAGGATGGCTCCATGGGACCGCGTCCAAATGGCCCGTCATCCAGAGAGACCGACCACCCTGGATTATATCGAGCATCTGTTTACAGATTTCCTTGAAATGCACGGAGATCGGACATTTGGTGATGATGCAGCTATTGTTTCTGGTATAGCAAGGTTTAAAGGGCAGCCGGTAACCGTCATTGGGCACCAGCGCGGGAAAGATACGAAAGAGAACATCCGCCGCAATTTCGGAATGCCACATCCTGAAGGCTACCGAAAAGCTCTTCGTCTAATGAAACAAGCGGAAAAGTTCAAACGTCCAATCATTACGTTCATCGATACAAAAGGGGCTTATCCAGGAAAAGCTGCTGAGGAAAGAGGGCAAAGTGAAGCCATCGCCAGAAATTTGATGGAAATGGCAGGTCTTACTGTACCCGTCATTTGTGTTGTTATTGGTGAAGGTGGGAGCGGTGGAGCCTTAGGTCTCGGTATCGGAGATCGTATTTTCATGCTAGAGAACTCTACGTATTCCGTTATTTCACCAGAAGGAGCTTCTTCTATTTTATGGAAAGATGCCGGCCTTGCGCAGGAGGCAGCTGAATCCATGAAGATCACTTCCTATGATTTAAAGAAATTAAATGTCATTGATGGCGTTATTCCAGAAGTGCGTGGTGGTGCGCACCGGGATATCCAAACCCAGGCACAGGAAATTGAAAAAGTCATCACGGAAGCACTGGATACGTTACTACCCATTGAAGTTGAAGATTTATTAGAAAAACGTTTTCTTAAGTATAAAAACATTGGCGATTATACGTATCTTGATTTATAATAGGATGGTTGAAAATAATAAGTCCGTAAAGAAAGGTCGCACTCTGGTGCGGCTTTTCGCATCTTAACAGGATGGTAACGCTATCATCGATGGATGGAATGTTGAAGTTTTATTAATTGTATAGACTAGAGGATAGGCTATGCTCGTTTAAATGGACGGAGGTTTCGATTCATCTTTGGTTGGGGACAACATAACTAGAAAACTTTTGAGGTGATGAGAATGAAGAAAATCGGAGTACTTACCAGTGGGGGAGACGCTCCTGGAATGAACGCAGCCATACGTGCCGTTGTACGTAAAGCGATTTACCATGGATTAGAAGTCTATGGTATTAAGTATGGTTATCAGGGCCTGATTGATGGTGATATCGAGAAAATGGAGCTTGGTTCTGTAGGGGATATCATACAGCGGGGCGGTACAAAACTTTATTCTGCGCGCTGTGAGGAGTTTAAAACCGAAGAGGGTCAGCTTAAAGGTATTGAGCAAATGAAAAAACATGGCATCGAGGGCTTGATAGCCATCGGTGGTGATGGTACCTTTATGGGGGCAAAAAAAATTACGGAAAAAGGATACCCATGTATTGGTGTGCCGGGAACCATCGATAATGATATCCCTGGAACTGATTTCACAATCGGGTTCGATACCGCATTGAATACGATCATTGATGCCATTGATAAAATCCGAGATACTGCTACATCTCATGAACGAACATTCATTATTGAAGTGATGGGCCGTGATGCCGGGGATCTTGCGCTTTGGGCTGGACTTGCAGATGGAGCAGAGAGTATCATTATCCCTGAAGCAGAAGATGAATTTGAAGATATCATTGACCGTTTGAAACGAGGCCACGACCGCGGGAAAAAACACAGCATCATTATTGTAGCTGAAGGTGTCGGTAGTGGGGTAGACCTGGGGCACAAAATTGATGAAGCCGCTGGCTTGGAATCCCGTGTTACCGTACTTGGGCACACGCAGCGCGGCGGATCACCAAGTGCTTCGGACCGCGTGCTTGCCAGCCGTCTTGGCGCGTATGCTGTAGATCTATTGCTGAATGGTCATGCAGGCCGTATGGTAGGTATACAGAAGAACCAATTGGTGGATCATGATATTGTAGAAATCTTGAATACGAAGCATACAATCGACTTTGACATGTATCGTCTTTCCAAAGAACTATCTATATAATGCAAGAGGCACTTGAGGAGGAAATAAAATGTTTAGAAAAACAAAAATCGTAAGTACAATCGGACCTGCTTCTGAGTCTGTAGAAAAATTAACCGAGCTGATCGAAGCAGGAATGAATGTCGCCCGTTTGAATTTCTCACACGGAGATTTTGAGGAGCACGGTGCTAGAATCACGAACATCCGTGAAGCATCTAAGTCAACTGGTAAGACTGTAGCTATTCTTCTTGATACGAAAGGACCTGAAATTCGTACGGGAACTTTGAAAGATGGAGAGGCATATTTGGAGAAGGGCTCAACAGCTTATGTGACCATGGATGATATCGAAGGCGACGCCGAACGTTTTTCTGTGACATATACTGGTTTGATCAATGATGTCCACCCGGGCTCTAAAATCCTATTGGACGATGGCCTGGTAGAACTTCAGGTGGAAGAAATTGATAAAGAGAAGAACGAAATTAAGACGACAGTATTAAACAATGGACCTTTGAAAAATAAAAAAGGGGTAAATGTTCCGAATGTAAGTGTTAACCTTCCTGGAATCACTGAAAAAGACGCAAAGGATATTGAGTTCGGTATTGAACAGGGTGTTGATTTTATCGCAGCATCATTCGTACGCCGTGCTTCTGATGTACTCGAAATTAAGGAGCTTCTTGAGAAGCATAATGCCAGCCACATTCAAATCATTCCGAAAATCGAAAACCAAGAAGGTGTGGACAACATTGATGACATTCTTGAAGTCAGTGACGGTTTGATGGTTGCTCGTGGTGACCTTGGTGTTGAAATCCCGGCAGAGGATGTCCCGCTTGTTCAAAAGCGTTTGATTCGTAAATGTAATGAAGCAGGAAAGCCGGTAATCACTGCGACACAGATGCTTGATTCTATGCAGCGCAATCCTCGCCCGACGCGTGCAGAAGCATCTGACGTGGCGAATGCTATATTTGACGGCACGGATGCCATTATGCTTTCTGGAGAGACCGCAGCAGGAGACTACCCAGTAGAAGCAGTACAAACGATGCACAACATTGCAAGTAAAACAGAAACTGGCTTGAATCATATGGCACTGTTGCAGGAGCGCTCTAAGCATAGTGATATGACCATTACAGATGCAATCAGCCAGTCTGTTACTCACACGGCGATCAATTTAAATGCAGCTGCTATTGTTACACCTACGGAAAGTGGCCATACAGCTCGCATGATTTCCAAGTATCGTCCGAAAGCTCCTATCGTTGCCATTACTTCTGATGAAGAGGTTAACCGTAAGCTATCACTCGTATGGGGTGTCTATGCTGTTATGGGACCTCGCGCGTACTCCACCGATGATATGTTGGACGTAGCTGTTGAGCGTAGTCTGGCATCTGGTCTTGCTATCCGTGGAGATCGTGTAGTCATTACAGGAGGCGTGCCTGTGGGTGAGAGTGGTACTACAAACTTGATGAAGGTACACGTAATCGGAGATGTTCTTGTTAAAGGTCAAGGTGTTGGTCAGAAGAGTGCGTATGGACGCGCCATCGTTGCTGAAAATGCACAGGAAGCGATCGATCGAATTGAAGATGGCGATATCCTTGTAACCCAAGGGACTGACAGAGATATGATGCCGGCCATCGAAAAAGCTGCCGGAATCATTACGATTGAAGGTGGACTTACTTCCCATGCAGCAGTAGTTGGGTTGAGTCTGGGTATCCCTGTCATCGTCGGTGTCAATGACGCTCTTGGATTGATTAAGGATGGAGCTGATATTACGATTGATAGCTCACGCGGTGATATCTATGAAGGTCATGCAAGTGTTCTATAATCGTTGAATAAGAGTTCAAGGCAGGGGAGTATTCACTTCCCTGCCTTTTCTTTTCATTACACGTACAAAAAAGGTATAATAAAGGAAATGGAAGGAAGGGAAGATGCTATGTTTCGTTGGTTATTGCTTTTTATTTTAGTGGTACCTGCCTTAGAAATAGGCGTGCTCATATGGACAGGAAACATGATTGGACCATTATGGGTCATTCTATTAATTATAATGACCGGCGCATTAGGAGCCTGGCTGGCGAAAAAGCAAGGACTGGAAACCATAAGGAACTTCCAGCAGTCTGTACAATATGGACAAATGCCTCAAGACACCCTCTTAGATGGTGCTTGTATTCTAGTCGGCGGTGCTGTTTTACTGACGCCTGGTTTTATTACAGATGCTATCGGTTTTATTCTGTTGTTTCCAGCTACGAGATTTCCGATTAAGAATCTAGTAAGGAACGCTATCCAAAAAGCCATGCAAAAAGGGACGATAACAATATACAGGAAGTGAAAAAACTCAGGGAAGTATTTCCCTGAGTTTTTAATTGGTAAGTCGCTAAGCTTTTCCTGAGATATAGTCCCATACTTCTTGTAACACCCCTGCCTTATTCAATGTCTGAATCATCATGAGTGCGATTGGACTGATTACCACTCCTAATCCCCCGAACAGCTGATAGCCGAGGAATAAGGACATAATCAGTACAATGGGAGGGACTCCAAAATGATCAGCCAGTAATTTAGGCTCTAATGTTTGTCTGGTTAACATGACGACTATATAAAGAACAGACAAGCCGATCGTCATGATAAAATTTCCTGTAAAAAATTGATAAACAATCCAAGGAATGAAAATAATTCCCGTGCCGATATATGGGATGAAGTCGACAAGAGCAGCAAGAAAGGTAATACTCAGCGGGTGAGGAGCACCTAAAATGAATAAACCGGCCGCTATGAGGGAAGTAGAAACTATTACTAAAATGCATTGCGCACGGATAAGCCCTTTAATTGTGTATATAAATTCACTTCGAAAAATAGAAAACCGGTCAGACAGGATCGGCGGAGCGGATCTTTTGATAAAGGCTATTATTCTTTCCCAATCTTTACATATGAAAAATGTGGAAAGTAGTGTGATGAAAACAAAGGCAAAAGATGAAGGCAGTGATGTAAGGAAAACTCCAATTCCCTCAAAAAAATGATTTAAGATCATGATACTGGTTTCACTAATTTTCTGCTGAGCGATTGTAGAATATTCTTCCAGCGTCAACTGTTGTTGAAAACTTAATTTTTCTGTCAACTTTTCCGCTTTTAATAGAATGGGATGAAGGAAGTCCGTAGCTTTTTCTGATGAGTATTTGATGAATATAGTGAAGTGACCGGGCACACCGGATGCTAAGTACTGCACCCCTTTTACGATTTCTGTCATTAATAGCGTGGTGATCCCACCAGTGAGCCCACTGAATAGGAGGAGGACAAATAAAACAGCGGCAGTCCTTGGAATATGGAGATGCCTGTCCAATAGTTGTATGAAAGGCTGGAGGGAATGCAGAAAAGAGCATAGCCAAGATAAATGGCAGTAAATAGAGCCAAGAAAGGTAAGTCAGGATGATCAGACCTGATGCAATAATCCCGACGACGATGAAGCGGGTTGTAACTTGTAATAAATGGTTATTGATAAGCTTCATCTCCCCTGCATAGAATAGGTACAAAGCCTGAATTACCGGAAGGGATGTAAAAGGTTAAGCGGGTGATTAAGTAAGAACATTCGATAAAATACAGCAAAATTAAACGGTTTCAATTCACATTCTCTTCAGAATACTTTATAATTGTCTGTGGGGTAGTTTTCCTACAAAAGTAAATAATCAAATAGTAAAGCGTTTTCTTGTGCTTAATAAGCACAAGAAAAACTGGAATATCTTGAAAGGGAGAGATTGTATGTCATCATCAACTAAAGGTCTTGAAGGAATTACAGCTACTGAATCATCCATAAGTTCCATCATCGACGATAAACTGACTTATGTCGGATATGATATCGATGACTTGGCTGATAACTCCAGCTTTGAAGAGGTTGTCTATCTTCTCTGGAATCAAAAGCTGCCAAATAAAGAAGAATTGGATGCGTTCAAAGAAGATCTTATTTCAAATATGGACATCCCGTCAGAGGTTGTCGATCATCTGAAGTCTTATGACCTATCGACCGTTCACCCTATGGCTGCTTTACGTACAGCTGTTTCTATGCTAGGTCTTTTTGACCCGGAATCTGATGTCATGGAAGAAGAGGCGAACAAGCGGAAAGCCCTGCGTTTACAAGCCAAAATCCCTACAGTGGTCACTGCTTTTGCCCGTATCCGTAAAGGAGAAGAGCCGGTCGCACCTAAGAAAGATTTGAGCTTTGCAGGCAACTTCCTTTACATGTTAAATGGGAAAGACCCAGAAGATTTGGAAGTGAAAGCATTCAATAAGGCACTTGTCCTGCATGCAGACCATGAGCTGAATGCTTCTACCTTTACCGCACGAGTATGTGTAGCTACCCTTTCTGACGTTTATTCAGGTGTTACTGCTGCAATCGGAGCCCTTAAAGGACCATTGCATGGTGGTGCGAATGAGCGCGTTATGAAGATGCTTACAGAAATCGGAAGCGTGGAGAACGCTGTGCCGGCGATTGAAAAGAAACTTGAGAACAAAGAAAAAATCATGGGCATGGGTCACCGTGTCTATCGTTCAGGAGATCCGCGTGCAAAACACTTGAAAGAAATGTCCCGTAAATTGACGGGTCTTACTGGTCATTCCAAGTATTATGAAATGTCCATCAAAATTGAAGATTATATTAAAGAGAATAAAGGTCTGCCTGCAAACGTGGACTTCTACTCTGCTTCGGTCTATCATAGTCTTGGAATCGATCACGATATTTTCACACCTATTTTTGCCGTTTCACGGGTATCCGGTTGGTTGGCTCATATTCTAGAGCAGTACTCCAACAACCGTTTGATTCGTCCACGCGCAGAATACGTAGGTCCTAAGGGACAGAGTTATACACCAATTGAAAATCGATAAGAGGCAGCCGGTACCATAGGGGCCTCCCTTTTTATTCAACCTATTTTAACGTATGATAGAAAAGGATGATCCATCCATATTTCTTATAAAATATTAGGAGGGTTTATTGTGACACAAGCACAAAAAATTACAGTAGAACAAAACGGAACACTTAATGTACCTGAACGTCCGGTTATTCCTTATATCGAAGGTGATGGAATCGGTCCTGATATTTGGGCAGCAGCAAGCCGAGTAATCGAAGCTGCGGTCGATAAAGCCTATAATAGTGAAAAATCCATTGAGTGGAAAGAAGTCCTTGCAGGCCAAAAAGCTTACGATCAAACAGGCGAATGGCTGCCAGAGGCAACTCTTGACACAATCAGAGATTACAAGATTGCGATCAAAGGTCCATTGACGACTCCAATCGGTGGAGGAATTCGTTCTCTTAACGTAGCTCTTCGTCAAGAATTGGACTTATTTACATGTCTGCGTCCTGTTCGTTATTTCCAAGGCGTGCCTTCTCCAGTTAAGCGTCCTGAAGACACGGACATGGCTATCTTCCGTGAGAACACAGAGGATATCTATGCTGGTATCGAATGGCAGAAAGGAACCCCAGAAGTGAAGAAAGTCATCGACTTCCTTCAGAACGAAATGGGTGTACATAACATTCGTTTCCCTGAAACTTCCGGAATCGGTATCAAACCCGTGTCCGAAGAAGGTACGAAGCGTTTGGTCCGTGCAGCGATCGATTATGCACTGAATGAAGGACGTAAGAACGTTACGCTCGTCCACAAAGGAAACATCATGAAGTATACAGAGGGCTCCTTCAAAGCTTGGGGTTATGAAGTAGCTGAAGAAGAATATGGCGATAAAGTATTCACATGGGCTGAATACGACCGCATTGTTGAAAAAGAAGGTAAGGAAGCGGCTAATAAAGCACAGGATGCTGCAGAGGCTGAAGGTAAAATCATCGTGAAAGATGCAATTGCAGACATCTTCCTTCAACAGATCCTTACACGTCCGAAAGAGTTCGATGTTGTAGCGACAATGAACTTGAATGGTGACTATATTTCTGATGCACTTGCTGCACAAGTGGGTGGAATCGGTATTGCACCAGGGGCGAACATCAACTTTGAAACAGGACATGCTATTTTTGAAGCGACACATGGTACTGCTCCTAAATACGCAGGTCTTGATAAAGTGAACCCGTCTTCTGTCATTCTTTCAGGTGTCCTTATGC
The DNA here is from genome assembly GCF_056158545.1 of Halobacillus sp. ABR2_026. Taxonomy (NCBI): domain Bacteria; kingdom Bacillati; phylum Bacillota; class Bacilli; order Caryophanales; family Bacillaceae; genus Halobacillus; species Halobacillus sp. ABR2_026. The sequence goes on along the minus strand of NZ_JBSWTM010000001.1, from coordinate 2,761,261 downwards.
TCGAACACCTGGGCTGGAGAGAAGCGGCTGATTTGATTGCGAAATCTATGGATAAGACCATCGGAAGCAAAGTTGTCACTTATGACTTCGCTCGTATGATGGAAGGAGCAACAGAAGTGAAGTGCTCCGAATTCGGTGATGAACTAATCAAAAATATGGATTAATCAATAAGGGAGAGTGGGTCTTGATGGCGATTCGAAGAAATAAGATCTCAGTAATCGGTGCTGGTTTCACGGGAGCTACAACAGCGTTAATGCTAGCTCAGAAAGAATTGGGCGATGTCGTTCTTGTGGATGTTCCTGATATGGAAGATCCAACGAAAGGTAAAGCTCTGGATATGCTGGAAGCAAGTCCAGTCCAGGGTTTTGACGCAAAAGTGACGGGCACCTCCGATTATAAGGATACAAAAGATTCTGACCTTGTCATCATTACAGCAGGCATTGCCCGTAAACCAGGCATGAGTCGAGACGATCTCGTCAACACGAATTCAAAGATTATGAAGAGTGTGACGAAGGAAATCGTTAAGAACTCTCCAGATTGTTTTATTGTCGTATTGACAAACCCTGTTGATGCTATGACTTACTCTGTATTCCAAGAAGCTGGTCTGCCTAAAAATCGTGTGATTGGACAGTCTGGTGTTTTGGATACCGCTCGGTTCCGTACATTTGTAGCCGAAGAACTCAACGTATCCATCAAAGATGTGACTGGTTTTGTTCTAGGTGGGCATGGAGATGATATGGTACCCCTTATCCGTTATTCCTTTGCAGGTGGGATTCCCCTCGACAAGTTGATTTCTAAAGAGCGCTTAGATGCCATTGTAGAAAGGACGCGTAAAGGTGGAGGAGAAATTGTCGGCCTTCTCGGTAATGGAAGTGCCTATTATGCACCTGCCGCTTCTCTTGTCCAAATGGCTGAAGCCATTCTGAAAGATCAACGTCGAATCCTTCCTTCCATTGCTTATTTGGAAGGGGAATACGGATATGATGGCATATATCTAGGTGTTCCTACCATTCTGGGTGGAAACGGAATAGAAGAAGTTATTGAACTTGAATTGACAGAAGAAGAAAAACAACAGTTGGATAAATCAGCGGATTCTGTTAAAAATGTGCTGAATGTATTAAAATAAAGATGAAGGGATTCGAGGGACGCCCTCGAATCCTTTTTTTTACAACATCCTTGAAAACCATGCGTGTATGATGCCCCGCATCTGCATGAAAGTAGAAACCATTTTTACTTTTATAAGAAAACGCTTACAAGAGGTGAAGAATATGTTAGGTAAAAAGAGAAAGCTAGGAAAGAAAATCAATGACTTGAAGCCGGGCGAAAAATTCACCACATCTTTTACAGTTGAGGACAGAGATTTACTCATGTATTTAGGGCTGACGGACGATGCGAATCCATTGTACATCCAGCATGATTATGCTTCCCAAACGCCTTTCAAAAGACCGGTTGTTCCGACGGTGATGGTATTTGGTATGGTATCTTCCATTGTATCTATGCACCTGCCGGGCCCTGGAAGTCATATCACCCAACAAAATCTACAGTATCCAAAACCCGTTTACCATTATGGAGAAGTGCGGTTTCACGTAGAGATTTCAGACGTTCATCGGGAGGAACATCAGATTGAGCTGCAAGTAGCAGGTTATGATGAAGAGGGAGATGAAGTTGTCAAAGGAATGGTTACCGTCCAGCCGCCATATGAACCAGACTCCATGAATTCTCTTTCTTTGGAGAATTTTTACTAAGAAATGCACGTTCCAATAACGAAAGCCGTCTGAACCTCAGGAAGAGGGTTGACGGCTTTTTTTTACTATACGATAGCATCCTAACAATATATTGTATGTGGAATGGATGAATGAAGGAGAATTCGATGTCTATATTAAGATTAAGTAAAAATGATTAAGATACGTATTCAAAATGTAAACTTCATTGTATGATGAAAGTAACTTGTAGTAGAGGTGATGGCATTGGAACAAAAAATATTAATTGTTGATGATGAAGAATCAATTGTAACCTTATTAAAATATAATATCGATCAGGCTGGTTATGAAACAGATGTTGCATACAATGGGACGGACGCTTTAGAAAAAGCCTCTAAAGACAACTTTGATTTGATTGTACTCGATGTCATGCTTCCTGGTATGGACGGAATGGAAGTATGCAAGCAATTAAGACAGCTCCAAGTAAACACCCCCATTCTCATGTTGACTGCTAAAGATGATGAATTTGATAAAGTACTTGGACTTGAGCTGGGTGCCGATGATTATCTGACGAAACCTTTTAGCCCGAGAGAAGTGGTTGCCAGGATCAAAGCGATATTGAGAAGAATGGTCCGTGAGAATGTGCCGAACGACCAGAAGGTGATTCAAATTGCAGACCTGGCTATTTATCCTGAACAGTACGAAGCGACTATTAATGAAGAAGCTTTGACATTTACTCCAAAAGAATTTGAATTGTTGCTTTATCTAGCGCAGAATATCGGCCGTGTTCTTTCCAGGGACCAGCTTTTGAGTGCTGTATGGAATTATGATTTTGCCGGAGATACCCGTATTGTCGATGTCCACGTCAGCCATTTACGTGAAAAAATCGAACCGGAAACGAAAAAACCGGTCTATATCAAAACCATTCGTGGGCTCGGTTATAAGATGGAGGAGCCTAAATAAATGTCTTCTAATACCAGACCACTGATGACCTATACGGTTTTGGTGGTCATTGTCATGCTCGGGTTGGGGATCGTCCTTGCCCAGCTGACCCGCGGCTATTTCATTAATATATTTGAACAACGAGTAGAGGCTGAAAGTCAATATTTCATCACGTATTTGGATCAGTATACGGAAGAACGTGAAGTGAGTCAGAAAGAATTGGACAAATTCAGTAGGCAATTGAATACGGGGTTACTTTTCGTATCAGATTCCGGTGAAAAGATCATCGACACTGTTGATGCGGTTCCAGTCATAAGCAGTGAGGAAAAAGAAGCTGTCATTCAGCGGGTGGAAAGTGGATCTGCTTCAATGAACGAAGGGCAGATGATCGATGATATCTTTTATTATCCTGCTTTAAACAGTGTAGATGAAATCGATGGAACACTGATCTTACTTTCTCCTGTTGAAGCCCTATCCAACATTACAAAGAATATTTGGTTATTGATTGGTATTACTTTACTGCTCGGTCTGCTAGTCATTTTTATTATTGGTTATAATGTATTCTCTAATTATATCCGCCCGATTCGTTCAGCAGCGAATGTTGCAACGGAGCTTGCCAAAGGGAATTATAAAGCGAGAACCTATGAAGGGCATTTTGGTGAAGCTGGGCAATTGAGCCAATCCATCAATATACTTGCCAGAAACCTTCAGGAGATGACCAGTACCAAAGGAATGCAGGAAAACCAATTGGAAGCGGTCATTAACAATATGGGGAATGGATTAGTATTAATTGATGAGAAGGGGTATATCCTTCTCTTAAATCGAGCATTTCTTGAAACATTTAAAGGAGAGCAGAAAGATTTCATCGGGCATTTGTATCATGATGCCATCCCATATACGACGATTCATGAAACCGTTCAAAAAATTTATATGTTCGAAGAAACTGTGAGCGAAACATTTGTTCTGCCCGTAAACATTGATCGAAAACATTTAGAAGTGACCGGGGCCCCTATCTTCAGTGAGGGCCAGAAATGGAGGGGAGTTGTCCTGGTTTTCCATGACATCTCAGAATTAAAGCAGTTGGAACAGATGAGGAAAGACTTTGTAGCCAATGTTTCTCACGAATTAAAAACGCCCATCACTTCGATTCGTGGATTTTCTGAAACATTACTTGATGGAGCTATGAAAGATGAAAAAATGCTCGAGCAATTTTTACAAATCATTCTGAAAGAGAGTGGTCGACTACAATCATTGATTCAGGACTTGCTGGAATTGTCCAAGCTTGAACGTGAAGATTTTTTATTGAATCTTGAGCAGGTGGAAGTCCAAAGGCTATTGAAGGATTTGCTGCCGATTGTCGAACAACATGCAGATCAGAAGCAGGTGGAACTTCATGCTACCATCACAGGAAGTACTTGGATTCAAGGGGATTCCAGCCGTTTAAAACAAGTGTTTATGAATTTGATGACTAATGCGATTAACTATTCGGGGCATAAAGGGAAAGTTACCCTTACCTTCAAGGAAACAGAAGATCATGTGACCATTGTGGTATCAGATAATGGTGTGGGCATTCCTGAAGAAGAAATTTCCCGTATCTTTGAAAGGTTTTATCGTGTGGATAAAGCAAGAAGCAGAAACTCGGGGGGGACGGGTCTTGGTCTTGCCATTGTTAAACATATCATAGAAGCTCATCAAGGCACCATCCATGTTGAAAGTGAAGTGGATGCGGGCACTACTTTTTATGTGGAAATCCCTAAGAAGTTTACGGAAAATTAATATTATATTAAATTTAGATTAACAATACTTCGATAGAATACCTTTGAAACCCTTTCATCCAAGGTGTTTTCTCTTTTTGGCAGAAGCTTCCCTCGCTTCTGCCTTTTTTCGTTATATTTATGTAAAAAAACCACCCTGTAATAAATATCCTTTTACATGGCCTCTTTAAGGGCACTATTCAATCTATAAAACCTTCCTTTGGAATATTTCCTTTTATGGAACGTGCTTCCTTTTTTGAAACCTTTTTGTTACATAGCCGTAAACATAGTATCCATAAATTAAAAGGGGAAGTCGATATGAGTCTTAAGCAACTTTATAAATGGACGGGGCTTGTCGTCACAGGTGTGATATTGATTATTGCCCTGATTACGACCTGGTACACCGTTGACGAGTCAGAGCAGGCCGTTGTGCTGACATTCGGAAAAGCTGAGGATGGCATTACGGAACCGGGCTTACACTTCAAAATGCCCTGGCCGATCCAGGAAGTAGAGAAAATGTCTAAAGAGACGTTCAGTTTGGATTTCGGATTTGATGATAGTGGGGAAGAGACGGATAAAGTAACGATGATCACAGGGGACGACATGATATTACAGGCGGATCTCGTTGTCCAATGGAAGATTACCGACCCTGCCGCTTATTTATTTGCATCTGAAAACCCAGAACAAGTTTTATTTAATGCTACTTCATCTTCACTGAGAGGCGTAATCGGCAGCAGTGAGATCGATGAAGCTTTAACTTCAGGTAAGGCTGAAATTGAAAATGAAGTCCGTGAAGGGTTAGTAAGTTTGGTCGATCATTATGAAATAGGAGTGTCTATTATAGATGTCCGCCTTCAGGAAGTGGATCTTCCGAATAAGGAAGTAAGGTCTGCTTTTACAAAGGTCACAGACGCTAGAGAACAAAAGCAGAGTAAAGTGAACGAAGCAGAAAAATATGCTAATCAGAAACGGGAAGAAGCACTTGGAGAAAAAGATGCCATCATTCAGAGAGCAGAAGGGGCTAAAGTGGAAAGAATCCAACAGGCTACAGGTGCAGTCGCAAGTTTTAATGCCTTGTTGGACGAGTACCAGGGGAATGAGTCGATTACACGCGAACGTCTTGTTATGGAGACATTGGAAGAAGTGCTTCCAGAAGCTAATGTGTACATCATGAATGATGATGGCAATACGATGAAATATCTGCCCTTAAATCAAGGAAATGCTCAAAAGGTCGTTCCTCCTGGATCGACGGAGGATGAGGAGAGTGAAGATTCATGAGCGACGATATCTTCAATGAAAATGAAAAGCAGAAAAAAGATATAAAGAGATATGTTAAAGGCGGAGTGGTTCTCTTGGCAGTCATAGGGATTCTTCTCATCGCCTTAAGCTCCGTTGTGATTGTAAAAGAAGGGGAGTATAAAGTCGTCCGTCAATTCGGAGATGTAGTGAAAATCCATGATGAACCAGGTCTTAAGTTCAAAATACCATTGGTTCAGGAAGTCTCTACTCTATCTAAAAAGAAGATGGTATACGACGTAGATGAGAAAGAAATTACCACGCTGGATAAAAAAAGAATGATTATCGACAATTACGCGATTTGGAGTATTACAGATCCGGAAAATATGATTGCCAATGCGCGAACCGAAATGAATGCAGAAGCAAGAATGGGAGAGTTCATTTTTTCCATTGTCCGTTCGGAATTAGGGAAAATGAATTTCTCAGAGATCATTAATGAAGAAGAGAGTTCAAGAGGGGTATTGAATGAAGAAATAACAGCCAAAGTGAACGAATATCTGCAAAGGGATAATTATGGAATTATAGTTGATGATGTCAGGATCAAGCGTTCTGATCTTCCGGAAGCCAACGAGGAAGCAGTGTTCAACCAAATGATTACAGATCGTGAGAAGATTGCTCAACAGTATTTATCTAAAGGGGAAGCAGATAAAAGCAGAATCCGGGCAGAAGTGGATCGTGAGGTGCAGGAAATGCTGTCGACTGCACGAGCCAATGCAGAAAAAATAAGGGCAGAGGGGGAACAGGAAGCCGCACAAATTTACAATGAATCTTTCTCCCAGGACCCAGAGTTTTATCAGCTCTATCGTACCTTGGAATCCTATAAGAAGACGATTGATGGAGAGACAACCATCATCCTCCCACAGGATTCACCATATGCTGAATTACTGTTAGGTTATTTCGAATAATGGAAGAGCGCGCCTTTTTCCTCTCTACCTTAAAACATGGTAGAATGAAGAAAAAGGCGTTTATTTTTGTCAAAGTAACCAAGGGTTGTAGACAAGCATACATTGATTCCATAAACAATCAAAGAATAAGAAGTAATAGGAGAAGGTCCTCAGGGAAAGGACCTTCAATGATGAGGAGTGAGCCGATGGCTGAAAAAGTAGTGTTGATCGATGGGAACAGTATTGCATACCGGGCATTCTTTGCACTGCCGCTATTGAATAATGATAAAGGGGTTTATACGAACGCGGTATATGGTTTTACGACCATGCTGCTGAAGATACTTGAAGAAGACCAGCCAGATCACCTTCTTGTAGCATTTGATGCTGGTAAAACGACGTTTCGTCACAAGACATATGCGGAATATAAGGGCGGGCGTCAAAAAACTCCATCCGAACTATCGGAACAGTTTCCAGTTCTAAAGGAGCTTCTGGATGCATTCGGAGTCAATTATTATCAGCTGAGCAATTACGAAGCGGATGATATTATCGGTACATTGGCTACTCAGGCTGGTGAAGAAGGTCTTGAAGTGAAGGTGATATCAGGAGATAAAGATCTCCTTCAACTTGTGAATGAAGATGTAACGGTGAGTCTGACGAAAAAAGGCATTACTAATGTAGATACATACACTCCTTCTTTCCTCATGGAAAAAATGGAAGTGCGGCCTGATCAAATCATTGACTTGAAAGCATTGATGGGAGACAGCTCTGATAATATCCCAGGTGTACCGGGAGTAGGGGAAAAGACAGCTGTTAAACTGTTGAAACAATTTGATACCCTCGAAAATCTTTATGAAAATCTTGATGATGTAAGTGGTAAAAAGCTTAAGGAAAAATTAGAGACCCATAAACAAGAGGCTTTGATGAGTCAAAAGCTCGTTACGATTGAAAGACAGGCACCCCTTGAGATCGATGTATCTAAGATTGAATATTCAGGTTATCAAACTCAAAAGGTAAGTGAACTTTTTAAAGATCTAGGTTTCCAATCTTTACTTTCCCGCGTGCAGGAAGGTGGAACAGAGTCGGATGACGCTGAAAACCTGCCCGAAATTGAAGTGGAAGTAGTAAAAGAAATCCATGACGATCTATTTACAGGGCAGGAATCCGTTGTTGTGGAAATGCTTTATGACAACTATCATACAGCGCCGGTGGAAGGTATTGCCATCGTAAATGCTCAAAGGAAATTCGTCCTTTCAATGGAAGACGCTAAACAATCAAACACTTTCAAAAAGTGGGCGGAAAGCACAGACAATGAAAAATGGGTATTCGATGCCAAACGCACGTCTGTTGCGCTTCTACGCCATGGCATTGAAATGAAAGGGATAACTTTTGACCTTTTACTCGCTTCTTATTTGATCAATCCTTCTGAAAATAACCATGACATTCCAGCAATCGGCCATCGGTTGGGGGAAACAGCGGTGAAGTATGATGAAGAGGTGTATGGTAAAGGCGCTAAACTGAAACGACCAGAAGATCAAGAGTTACACGAGCACATTGGTCGAAAAGCATCTCTCCTTTTTAACTTGAAAGAGGATATGGAAAAGCAGTTGAAAGATAATGAGCAGTATGAATTATACAAAGACCTTGAGATGCCGCTTGCCATTATTCTCGGACAGATGGAACACCGCGGTGTATATGTTGATGTCGAGCGTCTGGAAACTATGGGTGAAGAATTAGAGGAGCGGCTAAATAAGGTTGAACACGAGATATATGAATTAGCGGGTGAGAGTTTCAACCTCAATTCACCTAAACAATTAGGACCGATTCTCTTTGAAAAGCTTGAGCTTCCTGTCATTAAAAAGACAAAAACCGGTTATTCCACATCAGCGGATGTGTTAGAGCAGTTGGAAGACAAGCATGCCATCATTCCTAAAATCCTGCTCAATCGTCAGCTCCGGAAATTGAAGTCTACCTATATTGAGGGTCTTTTAAAAGTTGTCCATCAGGAAACAGGAAAAATTCATACCCGGTTCAACCAGGCTCTGACACAGACAGGCCGATTAAGTTCAACGGATCCTAATTTACAAAATATTCCTATACGTTTAGAAGAAGGCCGGAAAATCCGCCAGGCGTTCATTCCTTCGCAAGAGGATTGGATAATGTTCGCAAGCGATTATTCACAAATTGAACTTCGTGTTCTTGCTCATATTGCTCAGGATGAGAAACTTATGCAGGCATTTAAAGCAGATGAGGACATTCACACTCAAACAGCCAGTGAAGTCTTTGGTGTTTCCAGGGATGACGTAACAGGGGAAATGAGACGACAAGCAAAAGCTGTAAACTTTGGCATTGTCTATGGAATCAGTGATTATGGATTGTCTCAGAGTCTCGGAATCACGAGAAAAGAGGCTCAGCAATTTATTGATAAATATTTTGAGAGCTATCCTGGCGTCAAATCCTATATGGATGAAACCGTAAGAGAGGCAAAAGAAAGAGGTTACGTCTCTACATTCATGAACCGAAGAAGGTACCTCCCTGATATTACAAGCCGTAACTTCAATAAACGCGGTTTTGCTGAACGGACTGCCATGAATACTCCGATCCAGGGAAGTGCGGCGGATATTATTAAAAAAGCGATGATCGACCTTGACGCCAAACTTAAAGAAGAGAACATGCAGGCCAAAGTCTTACTGCAGGTTCACGATGAATTGATCATAGAGGCACCAAAAGAAGAAGTGAAACAACTTGAAGAAATCGTATCTTCCGTTATGGAAAACACAGTGAATCTGGATGTCCCTCTTAAAGTGGATTCTTCCTACGGAGACACATGGTATGATGCGAAGTAAGAGGAGAATGAAATTATGCCGGAATTACCTGAAGTAGAAACAGTCAGAAAAACCCTCAAACACCTTGCTGTTGGGAAAGAGATTGAGAAGGTATCTGTATTTTGGGGAAATATCATTAAACGCCCGCAGGACCCTAAGGAATTTGAACAGTTATTGATAGGGCAGACCATTCAGGATATCGACAGGAAAGGGAAGTTTTTAATTTTCCACCTGGATGACGTTGCGATCGTCTCCCATCTGCGCATGGAAGGGAAATTTGGGGTTTATGATGGAACACTTGAAACACCCAAACATACGCATGTGATCTTCCATTTTACTGACGGGACCGAACTTCGATACAACGATGTACGCAAATTCGGAACGATGCATGCATTTCCTAAAGGAGGAGAACTTGAAAATAAACCTCTGATCCAGTTAGGACCTGATCCCTTCAATGAAGCTTTTACTGTCGATTATTTCTATCAAAGGATTAAAAAGACTTCCCGGAATGTAAAGGCGGTTCTGCTTGACCAATCGGTTGTGGCGGGGCTCGGAAATATCTATGTGGATGAAGCACTCTTCAGGGCAGGGGTCCACCCAGAACGGATCGCTCATACGTTAACTAGAACGGAAGTTGAACAATTACGGGAAGCCAGCATTTCCGTCATTCTGGAAGCGATCGACCAAGGCGGAACGACCATCCGTTCTTATTTGAACAGTCAAGGAGAGATCGGGATGTTTCAGCAGAAGCTTCGTGTATACGGGAAACAGGATACCGATTGTGTCCAATGCGGTACTCCTATCCAAAAAATGAAGGTGAGTGGCAGAGGGACTCATATTTGTCCTACATGCCAGCCGTTACACATTAACAGCTAAGCACCCATATACTATCCCACAGCTTAAGGAATGAAGGTGTGGGATGAATGGGAATTGGCATGTTCATATTTTTGTTCGTAACCGCAGTTAGTATCGACAGTTTTGGAATCGGCTGCGTATTAGGGTTGAAAAAGGTTGGGCTGACGGTAAGGGGTGTCTTTCTTATCGCCTGTGTTTCAGGAGCGATGTTCCTGTTGTCTTCCTATTTTGGTCATTTATTGGCGGCGGTAGTTGCACCTGAAGCTGCAGAGCGTGTAGGGGCACTGGCGTTGATAGGAATTGGAATCTTTTTTTTATGGCAGTTTTTTAAAAAAGAAAAAGAGCGGGAAGAGAAAAAAGAACCATGGTTGAACCCGACGAAAGTTTTGAATGACCCCATTGCAGCTGATGTGGACCATTCAGGCGGGATCCAGGGGAAGGAAGTCTGGCTTCTCGGAGCTGCCTTATCGCTGGATACAATTGGAGCGGGAATCAGTGGAGCGTTAATGGGAATCCCTGTATTATTTACAGCGATTATGATCACTTTAGCTACTTTCTGCATGCTCGGCTGCGGCATATTGAGTGGTTCGAAGCTGAGTGACAAAGCGGAAAGTCTTTCTATATTACCCGGAGTACTGCTCATTATTATCGGTTTGATTAAATTATCTTAAGGAGGTGTCAGGATGACGTTGGTCATAGGATTGACTGGAAGTATTGCCAGTGGCAAAAGTACAGTTGCGAACATGTTTAGGGACATGGGAATCCCTGTTGTTGATGCCGACCAGATTTCCAGGGATGTTGTTGAACCCGGGGAACCAGCTTACAATGACATTATAAGTACGTTCGGGGAACAGATCCTTGATGAAAAAAATGAACTGGATCGGAAAAAACTCGGGAAAATCGTTTTTTCAAACGAGAAAAAACGGGAACAGTTGAATAGTATCGTCCACCCTAGGGTTCGAGAAGAGATGATACTCCAACGGGAGATATACAAGCAGGCACAGAATCAGGCAGTCGTCCTGGATATTCCTTTACTATTTGAAAGTCGTCTAACAGATTATGTAGAAAAAATCATTGTTGTATATGTAAATGAGGAAACTCAACTTAAACGTTTGATGGATCGGGACCAGTCGTCCAGAGAAGATGCGGAAGAACGCATCCAGTCGCAGATGCCCGTTCGCAAAAAAGCGGAAAAGGCCGATGCGGTCATAGATAACAGTGGAAGCATTGAGGAAAGCTTTCAACAATTAAAAGACATACTTCTAGTTTGGAAGATCGTATAATAACACGTCTGGGTAGACGTGTTATTTTTTTGTTGAAAGTTATCATTCTGTATGTAAAAGCGGTTGCAATATGTTATACTAATTTACGAATTAAAGCTTAAAAGTATATCATATATAGGGGGCTGGAACAGCATGGGGAAAACAAAGATTGCAATTAATGGTTTGGGAAGAATTGGTCGCATGGTATTCAGAAAGGCTGTGGCGGATGAATCAATGGAATTGGTTGCCGTTAATGCGAGCTATCCAGCTGAAACCATTGCTCACATGCTTAAATATGACAGTGTCCATGGTCGTTTTGAAGGAGAGATCAAGGTTGTAGGCGGGGACTTACATGTCAATGGGCGTAAAGTCAAACTTTGCTCTACAAGGGACCCATTGGAATTGCCTTGGAATCAGTTGGATATCGACATTGTGATTGAAGCAACAGGGAAATTCAAAACCAAAGAAGAAGCGGGGCTTCATTTAGAGTCGGGTGCAAAAAAAGTCATCATTACCGCCCCTGGAAAGCAGGTGGATGCGACAATCGTTATGGGCGTAAACGAAGAAACATATATGCCGGGAAGCCATGACGTCATCTCTAATGCATCCTGCACGACCAACTGCCTGGCCCCTGTAGTAAAAGTGCTGGAAGATGAATTCGGAATTGAAAACGGTTTAATGACAACCGTTCATTCATTTACCAATGACCAGAAAAACCTCGATAATCCACATAAAGATTTGAGAAGGGCACGTGGCTGTACTCAGTCCATCATCCCGACATCCACGGGAGCCGCAAAAGCTCTAGGGGAAGTAATTCCATCGCTTCAGGGAAAACTCAATGGGATGGCATTACGTGTACCTACACCTAATGTATCACTCGTTGATTTGGTCGTCGATTTGAAGAAGAAAGTAACTGCCGAAGAGGTGAATGAGACGTTTGCAAAGCTTGCGAATGGTAGAATGAAGGGGATTTTGGAGTATAGTGATGAACCACTTGTTTCCATTGATTACACGACATCATCCTCATCTGCAATTATAGATGCCTTATCCACTCAAGTTATCGACGATCATAAAGTGAAAGTTCTTGCCTGGTATGATAATGAATGGGGGTATTCCTGCCGAGTGGTTGACCTGGCGAAACATGTTGGCAATTTGATGAAACAAGAGAAAGAAGCACGTGTTTCTTAGTCGTTTGAGCCTGTTGTATCTATGCCCATAGAATGATTGCGAGGAGCGGCAGTAAAATATTTCTTGCAAATCATGGGTAAACCATATATACTTTCTCTTGAACTTCTGAATTTCATACCCATTCATGTCTACTCAAAGGGTTAGGACCTCTCAGGACTAACTTTCCCCCGTGGTAGTTCATGGCTGTTATTTCAGAGGTAGTAGAGTGAATGTACAAAGGGGGATCCTTATATGGATACAATGGGAAGACACGTAATTTCTGAACTATGGAATTGTAATGAAGAAAAGCTGAACGATATGTCGTATATAGAACAAGTTTTTGTAGATGCTGCTCTGAGAGCTGGAGCTGAGGTGCGGGAAGTTGCCTTTCATAAGTTCGCTCCTCATGGAGTCAGTGGAGTCGTCATTATATCAGAGTCACATTTGACGATTCATAGTTTCCCAGAACATGGTTATGCAAGTATTGATGTTTATACATGTGGTGATCGTATTGATCCCAATGTTGCTGCTCAGTACATCGTAGATGCACTTGAAGCAGGTAGAAACGAAACAGTCGAAGTGCCGCGAGGAATGGGACCGGTAGAAGTCCAGCAATCCCGCGCTTTATAATGCAAATGAGCCACGCAGGAACCGCCTGCGTGGCTTATTTTTTGGTCGGTCATATTCAGCCCTGAGTGAAAGGTCTTGATATCATGCTTTTGGATTGTTATAAAAGAACGTTCTTTTGGTCTAGGGGATGGAACCTTGATTTGATAATCATTTCTTATTTTAAAAAGTCATGTTAAAATAAAGGGAGATTATGTCGAATGGATCTGAAGGAGATAGGGTAGTGAAAGCATTTATTTCCAGGTATTTTAGTAATCATTCTGAAACTAGTGAAGAGCATAAGGATTCTGCGCTTGTCACACACTATTATAAGGGAAAGCATGACGATCTCTTCCGTGCAGTGGAAGCACTGTTTTCCTCGCCTTCTGAAATAGTGGCAAGTTCTAAAGAACGAGGAGAGCTGACTGTCAAATATAAAGGGAATAGACGTGCCTTTATAGTCGCGACAATCATTATGGTGCGCCCTTTTCAAACAGCTGTCGATTTCTCCGTCACTACAGACTCAGGAGGACCGGTTGATTTTGGTTACAGCCGAAACTTGATCGTTCAGCTTTATGATAAATTGGATCGTCAGTTCACTAAAATGGACCCTTCTGGAAATTGAGGAAAAGAAGATGATGTGGAGTTGATCATACGTGAAGTGCCCGAATTGCCACTATAAAAGTACAAAAGTCCTTGATTCAAGACCCATTGAAGAGGGACAGGCGATCAGAAGACGCAGGGAATGTGAACAATGCCAATTCAGATTCACTACTTTTGAACGGATTGAAGAAGTTCCTCTGATCGTTGTAAAAAAAGAAGGCACAAGGGAAGAATTCAGTCGTGAAAAATTGATGCGCGGGCTGATCAGAGCTTGTGAGAAGAGACCGGTAGCCGTGGAAGAGCTTGAAGCAGTGACCATGGATATCGAGAAGGAATTAAGAAACCGAGGTGTCTCAGAAGTCTTGAGTGAAGATATCGGGGAAATGGTAATGGAACGACTTTCTTCGATTGATGAAGTTGCCTATGTGCGGTTTGCATCTGTATATCGACAGTTCAAGGACATCAATGTTTTCATCGATGAATTGAAAGAGTTAATTAAACATGATGACAATGAATGAGCCTGAACCGGCTCATTTTCTTTTTCTGAGAAGATCCATTAAAGTGAAGCCTGTTTGGGCTCACAAATGATAAAAAGATTGAAGGAGGGGGAGGCTGTGAACTACTCTGTTGGGAAACTGCTTCCGGTGGATGGATTTAAGATCATCCGGAACGGAGAACTTCCACGAAGTTTTCATCGCTCGTTATCACATTTATATCAACCGATCGTAGGTAGGCTTGCCATCTCGCTTTATCACGTCCTCATTTCTGAATCGGATATGTTAGAAGGCGGAGAAATCCAGTCCCACCATACATTGATGTCTTACCTTTCCGCTCCTTTGGATAAAATATATGAAGCAAGAGGAAAGCTGGAGGCGATTGGGCTTCTCCGGACTTTCCGTTCGCAAGACGAAGAAAAGCAGGCTATTTATTTATACTCTGTTCATCCACCATTTGCACCTGAAGAATTTTTCCTTGATGATATGCTTTCATTGCTTCTCCATTATGAACTTGGAAAGGAAAAATATGAGCGTTTAAAAGGAAGACTGTTGTCTTCCAAAACCTCATTTGAAGGCTTTAATGAAGTGACAGCCACTTTTGATGAGGTTTTCCATAATAAAATGATTGAAACGGTCCAAAGAGAAACGGAGTCCATTGCTAAAGAGAAGAAGCTTCAACAAGAAAATAGGGGACCAATCGCTTCCATGGATCGTGTGGACTTTCAATGGTTGAATCACGCACTGAAGAAGCGGATGTATCCTACTGAACAAATCTTGACCGGACGAAATAAGAAGCTGATTGTGCAATTAGCGACATTGTATGATTTGTCAAACATTGAATTAGAAAAGGCTGTCACATGGGCCATTGATGAAAATCATCAATTGGTGGAAGAAGAATTCAAAGCGGCGTGTCATGACTTTATGAAAGAACAAAAGAATGAAAGACCGAAAGATACGGCGCTCGATCGAAGAGAGAAAATTAAAGCGGAGAATACTTCTCTGAATGGGACGAAAGAAGATCAATTTATACAAATGCTAGAGGAAATATCGCCAAGAGAGCTCCTTGAGGACGTCTCCCATGGGAACCGCGCTTCCGAGCAGGATTTGAAAATGATCCGTGATGTGATGACGGAACAAGGGTTAGAGCCTGGAGTTATGAATGTCCTTGTCCATTACGTCCTGCTCAAAACAGATATGAAGTTATCCAAACCTTATCTTGAAAAGATTGCGAGTCATTGGACAAGGAAGAATGTAACGACTGTCCGACAAGCCATGAACCTTGCCAAAGCCGAGCACCAAAAATACCAGCAGTGGGGAAAGCAGAAGTCCCAGAGGCGTAAAGGTCAAAAAGAGGAAGTCATTCCCGCGTGGTTTAAGCAGCAGGAAGCAGCTCAACATGAAAAACAGGAACAGAATCCGGTCAATACGGAAGATATAGAGGCAAGAATCAAGCGGCTGACGAACAAAGGAAATTAAAGGGGGGTAACGTATGGAACCCATTCAACAATCATTGAAAAAATGGATGCGAAACAATGAACAGTTCCAAAAGCGGATGAATCACATGAAGGCTGAAGTTATGGATTCTTCGGAAGTAAGAAAGTTGATGGAAGAACATGAGGAATTAACAGAAGAGTCTATAGAGAAACAGCTCATTAAGCTTTATGAATACAGAACGCAATCAAAAAACTGTGAAAAGTGTCCCACACGTGAAGAGTGCATCAATATTCTTCCGGGGTATGTCCCTCGAATGGAAGTAGAGGGCTCTGAGGTGAAGTTGATTTATGATAAGTGCCGACGTCAACGAAAACACGAGCATCATGAAGAACAAAAATCCTTAGTGAGAAGTCTTCATATGCCACGTGAAATTTTAGAAGCTTCTTTGGAGCGTATGGACCTTAAAGACCCGGAGCGCGGAGCAGCTGTTGAAAGGACAGTCCATTACATTGAAAGTCTGAATGATGAACTGCCGAGTAAAGGACTTTACTTTCACGGTCCCTTTGGAGTCGGCAAAACTTATTTTCTTGGAGCCATCGCGAATGAGCTCAGTTCAAAAAATATCCCTTCCATGGTCATTTATATGCCTGAATTCGTTCGGGAAATCAAAGCCTCCATCAAGGATGACTCGATGAATGAAAAAATTGAAGCATTCAAAGAAGTTCCCGTCCTTATGTTGGATGACATTGGTGCGGAATCTCAATCTGCCTGGTTCAGAGATGAGGTACTCGGAAGCATTCTTCACTATCGGATGATGGAGAGGCTTCCTGTATTCTTCACGTCCAATTATAATTTGAATGAACTGGAAAAGGTATTGATGACGAGCAACCGTGGCGACGTTGAACAAGTGAAAGCGAAAAGGATTACAGAGCGAATCCGTCAGTTGAGTGAAGGCGTCCACGTCAATGGCCAAAATAGACGGGGATAACCTGGAATAAATGACGAAGACACTAGCATGATTCCTTCTCATCCCACATAAATATAACAGGGATAAGACAACTTTATGTTACAGATGCGTCAACTTATGATGGGGGTTTCAGGTATGCCCTTGATGCCCCCCATATGAACATAGCCGCTGAATGAAGTCGGGACGAGGGGGAATTTTGGTGTTTTGCATTCATTTTTCTAATCGGACGGAAGCTGCCCTGTTCTACAATGCTATAGTCTCCGAGCAAAAGCTTTGGATCATCAAAGAGCATAGAAATGGATTTGATGTCAGGCTGATGAATGCTTCTTTAAGTGGAGGAGCCTATGTAGAAGCAATCCGGGCTTTTTTAGTATTGTTGAGAAAAAGAAAGATTCTAGGGTGGATGGAAGGTGTACTGAAGCATAGGTATTATTACGAAGATCCACAAGAAGTCCAACGGATACTGGAGATAGGACAAGACTTCGACGACAAGCCCCCTGCAGGACTTCATCTGCCGCCCATCTATCATTACCTGCGCGCTTTTATTCAGGATTATTTAATTGCAAGAACTTTTGTTGAATTTGATGAGCTTAGCGCAGCGTGTCTGCAGTCCGTCCATGAATCGCTCATTGAATACACGGGGAAAATCATTGATGAGTATAAACAGGAGGAGTCCTATCAGTTACTTGTAGACTCCTGGCGTCACAGGGTTCATTATACAGACACAGGTGTCCAACTGCTCCATCTGCTGGATGATGGCCGATTGATTTATTATCATGACGAAGGTAATGAAATCAGCGAGTCAGAAACGAAGCTTTACATGAAGCAGTATCCGGATAAGAGTATCTCTCATCTGCCTATTGAGTGGCCGGTGACGGCAGCACTTGCTCATGCTCCAGATGAGTTGATCATCTACTCGGATGAAACGGACCATTCCAACCTTGAATTGTTGATGAATATTTTTGAAGAAAAAGCTTCCTGGAGACCCAAATCACAATTTCCATTTAAAATGGGTTGATTTCCTTTTCCTAAATGGATATAATAACCTACATATTCAAACAACGGCTTGGAAAAGGACACGAACATAAAGTGACGCAGGACCAGAGAGGGGAGTCATCGGCTGGAAGCTCCTTGTTGACGGCTTTACTGTTTACCACCTTGGAGCTCTGTCTGTGAACACTCGACTAGTAATGGGCAGCGTCTGATCCGCGTTAAGGAGAAAGAAGCCGCATGGGTATACCCTGCGGGAATTTGGGTGGAACCACGAGATTTAACGCTCGTCCCTTAGCCTTTGTGCTGAGGGGCGGGCGTTTTTATATTTATTAAAAAAGGAGTGTTAAACATGTCGAATGCGATTCAAATCAAATTTCCAGATGGTAACTTAAAGGAGTTTGATCGGGGCACGACAGGTGAAGAGATTGCTCAATCAATTTCCCCCGGCCTGAAAAAGCAGGCTTTGGCGATTAAATTGAATGGAGAACCTTATGATTTGAGAAGACCGATTGAACAAGACGGGGAAATTGAAATTTTGACATATAAGAATCCTGAAGGGCTGGAAGTCGCCCGCCACTCTACTGCTCACTTGATGGCCCAGGCGATTAAACGTTTGTATGGCAACGTGAAGCTTGGTGTGGGCCCAGTCATAGAAAATGGATTTTATTATGATATCGATATGGAAGAGTCTCTCACACCTGAGGATCTTCCGAAGATCGAAAAGGAAATGCAGCGGATTGTTGATGAGAACATAGAAATCCAACGTATCGAGCTTTCCCGAGAAGAAGCGATTGAAAAGTATAAAGAGATCGGCGATGATTTGAAGCTGGAGTTGATCGAAGCGATTCCTGAAGGGGAGCAAGTGACTATCTATCAGCAGGGAGAATTCTTCGATCTATGCCGTGGTGTTCACGTTCCGCAAACAAGTAAAATTAAGATCTTTAAACTGCTGAGCATTTCTGGAGCGTATTGGCGCGGAGACAGTGATAACCAAATGCTGCAGCGTATATACGGAACAGCTTTTGAAAAGAAAGCACATCTTGATGAATACCTTCAAATGCTAGAAGAAGCAAAAGAAAGAGATCATCGTAAATTAGGGAAAGAGCTTGAAATTTTCACAGTCAATCAAAAAGTAGGGCAAGGCTTGCCGATGTGGATGCCTAAGGGAGCTACGATCCGCCGTACAATCGAACGCTACATCGTCGATACAGAGGAAAGACTAGGTTATGATCACGTGTATACACCGGTTCTTGGAAGCGTCGATCTATATAAAACAAGCGGTCACTGGGATCATTATCAAGATGATATGTTCCCGACTATGGAGATGGACAATGAAGACCTTGTCCTTCGTCCGATGAACTGTCCTCACCATATGATGATCTATAAAAATCAATTCCACAGCTATCGTAACCTTCCAGTCCGTATTGCTGAGCTTGGAATGATGCACCGTTATGAAATGTCAGGGGCTCTTGCAGGTTTGCAGCGTGTCCGTGCGATGACATTGAATGATGCTCATATCTTTGCTCGTCCGGATCAATTGAAAGACGAATTCAAGCGCGTGGTACGTCTCGTCCAAGAAGTCTACCGTGACTTTGGAATCAATGACTACTATTTCCGACTCTCATACCGGGATCCAGCCGACACAGAGAAATATGTGGACAACGACGCAATGTGGGATAAAGCCCAGGCCATGTTGAAAGAGACGATGGAAGATATGGAACTTGAGTATGTGGAAGCAGAAGGCGAAGCCGCTTTCTACGGTCCTAAACTTGATGTCCAGGTGAAGACAGCATTAGGTAAAGATGAAACATTATCTACTGTTCAATTGGACTTCCACCTTCCAGAGCGTTTTGATTTAACATATGTTGGGGAAGATGGGGAAGATCATCGTCCTGTAGTCATCCACCGTGGTGTAGTTTCTACAATGGAACGCTTCGTAGCCTTCCTAATTGAAGAGTACAAAGGGGTATTCCCTACATGGTTAGCACCGGTTCAGGCTAAGATCATTCCAGTTTCTGCTGATGCCCACCTAGACCACGCGAAAAAACTTGAGGATGAACTTCGTGAAGCAGGTGTACGAGTAGAAGTGGATGAACGAAATGAGAAGATTGGATATAAGATTCGTGAAGCTCAAATTCAAAAGGTCCCATATCAACTTGTAGTTGGTGACAATGAGATCAAAGATAATGCTGTGAATGTCCGCCGTTACGGAGAAAAAGATTCTGCAACAAAACCACTGGATACTTTCAAACAGGAAATCCGCAACGAAATCGATCAAAAACTTTTACGGAAGTAAAAGAATAAAACCCGAAAGTCTCCCAAAGACTTTCGGGTTTTTATTTAGCTATATGGCAGGATTGTTGAAGACTCCGTTTCGAGATGGTTCGGGGTTCGTTATTGTGTTGAGTGCCAGGGGTGGCTGGGAAGCTACCCGCTTTCCTGTGGGGGAGTGCCGAGCTTCCTCGGGCTACGCCCTGTGGGATCTCGCCAATCTCCTTTCTCCCACGGGAGTCTCCTAGCTTCCCACCCCCCATTCCAGGAGGGGATAAACGAACCCCTTTACCAACGTTGGAAGGCCTTCCTCTATCTCAATTGTTGTAGGCAAGAAACGCTATATAGCTTTCCGGGTTCTAGCCCTTTGGCTTGGAAGTATGAACCTTATCATCTCATCAACTAGAAGAGCGGATGATTCATGAAGGGGTTTCGAGACACTGATCTAGCCAAGGGGCGGAGGGGGATGGCGAGACTCCTATCTTAAGTGTGCAGGCGCCTCGTTCAGCGGCGTATGGACTGGACTGAGCTGGAGGAGATAAAGGAAACACGAAGAACGAAGGGATTCGATGTTGACTTATCGCACAGAAGCGAGGGAAGTCTCACTAGCTGCTAGGCGCAGAAACCGGATATCTATGAGGAAAAAAGTGCTTGGTGAGACCCCGCGAGGCGTAAGCCTGAGGAGGCTCAACGCGCTCCCGCGGAAAGCGAGTCATCCCCCGCAGCCCCTAACTCCCACACAAACATCTCGAAACTGAATCTTCAAGAGAAGGGAGCTTTAGTGGAAGAAGGTGGATTTGGGGGTGGCTAAAAAAGCCTTGATTTTTGTGGGTGCATGTCTTATCCTAAATTAAGTAGTCATGTCCACGCAGGTTTCGTGTTGACATGTATCATAAGGCATGCTATTATAATTTAGGTAACTGAATGAACGGATCTAGAGACAAGTAGGAGCACCCGCTTCTCACCTGATCGACGCGTTAAGCAGTTGGCAGGTCACTTATTCCTTTGGTTTTTTAGGAGACGTGTGGGTGCAGTATGTACCGACACTTTTTTTATTTGTATCAGGAAATCTTGTCGATGACAGATATCATATAAGTTTTCTAAAATTTGTTGGAGGTGGCTCGATATTAGCAAGGATAACATGAACGTTAATGAAAAAATCCGTGCCCGTGAAGTTCGTCTAATCGACGTGAATGGTGAGCAACTTGGAGTTAAATCACGTAACGAAGCTCTTGATATAGCAGCAAATGCGAATCTTGACCTTGTTATGGTGGCACCAAATGCGAAGCCTCCGGTTTGCCGAGTGATGGACTACGGAAAATATCGTTTCGAGCAGCAGAAGAAAGATAAAGAAGCTCGTAAGAAACAAACCGTCATCAAAGTCAAGGAGGTTCGTCTCAGCCCAGGGATTGAAGACCATGACTTTAACACAAAACTTCGTAACGCACGCAAGTTCTTGTCTAAAGGTGACAAAGTGAAAGCATCTGTCCGTTTCCGCGGTCGTGCAATCACACACAAAGAACTTGGACAAAAAGTACTTGAACGCATGGCGGAAGAGTGCAAAGACATTGCCCAAGTTGAGACCAAGCCTAAAATGGAAGGTCGTAGTATGTTCTTAATGCTTGCTCCTCTTAACGAGAAGTAAGAAATTGTATCAAGTCAAAGGAGGAAATTCACATGCCAAAAATGAAAACCCATAAAGGTTCTCAAAAACGCTTTAAAAAGACTGGAACAGGTAAGGTGAAACGTTCTCACGCTTACACTAGCCACTTGTTCGCGAACAAATCTACAAAACAAAAGCGTAAGTTGCGTAAAGATGCACTAGTTTCTGCTGGAGACTACCGCCGCATCAAGCACATGCTTCCAAACGACTAATATAGACTGATTTAAATAGGAGGGATTACCATGCCACGAGTAAAAGGTGGAACAGTGACACGTCAGCGTCGTAACCGTGTCCTTAAACTAGCAAAAGGTTATTATGGTTCAAAACATGCACTATTCAAAACTGCAAAACAACAAGTAATGAAATCAGGTCAGTATGCTTACCGTGACCGTCGTCAGAAAAAACGCGACTTCCGTAAGCTATGGATCGCTCGTATCAACGCTGCAGCGCGTTTGAACGACATTTCTTACAGCCGTCTAATGCACGGTTTGAAGCTTGCAGGTATCGAAGTTAACCGTAAAATGCTAGCTGATCTTGCTGTAAACGATGAGCAAGGTTTCGCAAGCTTGGCAGAGCAAGCTAAATCTGCCCTTAAGTAATAGAAGAACTAAGTCAAGAGCCATTTCCGAACGGTAGGAAATGGCTTTTTTTATGTATTCTTCTAATATCTTGAAATGACTTTTCAAGGATAAGGAGCTAAGGTGGAAAGGAGGAAGGAGTGTTTTGGTGGATATTTTCATCCTTTTTGGCATATATGGAATCGCCATCAACTTAATTCTTTTTATTATGATGGGGATCGATAAACGTCGAGCTAGACGTAGGTCCTGGCGTATTGAAGAAAAGAAATTGTACGTAATAGCATTATTGGGAGGTGCATTCGGCGGCTGGATCGGTATGAAGGTTTTTAAACATAAAACGAAACATCGATGGTTCAACATGGGGTTTCCTCTTATCACTCTCTTGTATGGCATAGCCCTCGTCTACCTGGTGAATCGGTTCTATCTTTGAACTCCCTGTCATAATATGTAGACAGGGAGGGGGATGAGATGGGCGACACAGCAAGTACCATCTTTGCATGGTTAGAACATCAAGAAGCCTGGGCACCGCTCTTATTCATAGCTATTCATTTATTACGACCGTTTTTCTTTTTGCCTGTTATGCTAGTTTGTATTACAGGCGGCGTATTATTTGGACCTATTGCAGGTAGTGCCTATTCGGTAGTAGGTACCATGCTTTCGAGTTTATTGTTTTACCGTACGATCCGTCTCGTTCCTTCAGGGTTGAAGAAATTGGGGTTGCTGAAGGAAAAATGGCTGAAGAAAAATACTCACTTGACCGTTCAGCAGGTTGCTGTACTTAGGCTCGTGCCATTTATTCATTTTCATTTACTTTCTTACTGCTTATTGGAGATCAGCTCGGATTTTAAGGAGTATGCGAAGTCATCGCTTTTTGCTAACCTGCCGCTTGCTGTCGTTTATACATCTGTAGGTCAATGGATATCTTTGTTTTCCATTCCGGTAATGATTCTCTTTTCAGGAGCTTTGATCGTGGTGTGTTTCATGATCCGGAAAAAATACGAAGTACTTTTATGGAGAGATTTCTTTCAAACAAGTCCATAAAGAAAAGCCTCATTCCTTCAGGAGTGAGGCTTTTTTTCATCATGGTTATTTAAAGGGTGAATAATTAAACGGTTCATAGGATATTTCCATTCAATCGACGCATAAGGATAACGGATAAGTATTTCTTGTTCCATAAAATAAATATCTTCTCTGTCTAATCCCTGTAATCTTTCAGGGTTATGGACACTGACGCTGATGTTGACCACTTCAAACGCATCTTCAGTAGTTCCTAAGTATTTCTCACCTTCGAAAACGTGTCCTTTCAATGTCATAAGGAAGTTCTCTTTTGTATTCTCTTTGTTATCATGAAAATAGAACTGTTTTTTGTCTCTGGCAAGTTCCAGCTTCCTTCTTGGATTGACAATGAATCTATAGGCAGTATAAATAATAAAGGCAATAGCGATAAGTAATAGTAGACGGAATAAAAGGATGATCATTGATTTCATCTCCCTGTAAACAAGTTCTTTTGCTTCCATACGTATGAACGTATCCTTTTGTTTCAAAAAATGGTACATTAATTGAGAAATTTTTATGATGAAGGAGAAGAAGATTATGAATTGGAAATCTTTGTACAAAAGACAACAGAAATTAGATCAGTATATTGAAGAACAGCACGGGATTGAAAAGGGGGGGAAGATTGAAGAAAAAATCCTTGCCTTGCTTGTTGAGCTTGGAGAACTTGCGAATGAAACGAGGTGTTTTAAATTTTGGAGTAAAAAAGGGCCGAGTGAAAAATCTGTAATTTTGGAAGAGTATGTAGACGGTGTCCATTTCCTCCTATCCTTAGGCTTAGATTTTGATTACCGGTACACATCTTCTTCACTGGTCGAAGCAGCGTCTGAAACAACCGCCTTTCTCAAAGTGTATCGTTCCATTGAGAACTTCAAAGAAAAGAGAGATGAGGCGTCCTATCAACAAGCCTTTTACGATTATCTTGCGTTAGGATTTACCCTTGGAATAGCAGAACAGGAATTAATTGAAGCATATGAACGAAAGAATGCCATCAATTTCGAACGTCAGGACCAGGGATATTAACATGACAGGAAACAGAATTTTTTGTGAAATCGCTTCAAAAGGTATATAATATCCATTGGATAGGAAAAGGAGGAAATTATACATATGGCTAAAAAAGACGAAACATTACAAATGTTGAAGGATTTGACAGATGCCAAGGGTGTTCCCGGTAATGAAAGGGAAGCGCGTGAGGTTATGAAACAGTACATCACTCCGTATGCGGATGAAGTATTTACCGATAATCTGGGAAGCTTGATTGCAAAAAAAGTGGGTAATAAAAAAGGTCCAAGCGTCATGGTTGCCGGTCACCTTGATGAGGTAGGCTTTATGGTTACACGGATCGATGATCAGGGGTATATTTACTTCCAAACGGTCGGAGGCTGGTGGAGCCAGGTGATGCTCGCTCAGCGTGTGACGATTATGACACGCAATGGGGACTTGACGGGTGTCATTGGATCAAAACCTCCACACATTCTGCCTCCGGAACAGCGTAAAAAAGCTGTGGATATTAAAGATATGTTTATTGATATAGGAGCATCCAGTAAAGAAGAAGCAATGGAGTTTGGGGTTAAACCAGGGGATTCAGTCGTTCCATATTTTGAATTCACGCAAATGAAGAATGAAAAAATGCTTCTTGCGAAAGCATGGGATAACAGAATTGGTTGTGCGATTGCCATTGAAGTGTTGAAGCAGCTGAAAGGTGAAAAACACCCGAACGTCGTTTATGGCGTGGGAACCGTTCAGGAAGAAGTGGGCCTTCGTGGAGCTCGCACATCTTCAAACGTCATCAACCCGGATATTGCTTTTGGGGTAGATGTTGGAATTGCCGGAGATACCCCAGGTGTTTCTGACAAAGATGCTTCAAGCAAAATGGGAGAAGGTCCACAAATCATATTATATGATGCTTCGATGATTTCCCATAAAGGATTGCGTGACTTTGTGACGGATACAGCAGATGCCCATGAGATTCCATACCAGTTTGATTCACTAGCAGGCGGTGGAACGGATTCCGGTGCGATTCATTTAAGTCATGATGGCGTACCTGCCTTGTCCATTACCATTGCAACCCGCTACATTCATTCTCATGCAGCGATGCTTCACCGTGACGACTTCGAGAATGCTGTACGATTAATCGTTGAAGTCATTAAAGGACTTGATACGGATAAAGTACAGGAAATCACATTTAACTAATGGCCGCCGTATGAAAAAAGCCAACCTGATGCAGGTTGGCTTTTTCTTATTGGTTTTGTTTTAAACCCTGTGCTAAAGTATCGAGAATTTCTTGTTTTTCCTGCTCATTGGATTCTCTCCAAAGGGTTTCGAAGAAGACTCCAAGACCTGGAAGCATCTTTTCTTCCCCTTTTTGCATGGCATCATCGATAGTCGCTTCCAATTGTTCAGCATTATGCCCGCTGACATTGGAAAGGATGGCAGCCCTTAAATTCAAGTTCATTGTTCATTGATCCTCCTTTGCTGCAAAGCTTCGTGATTATTCTTTTTTAGTTTGACCAACCATGGTCCGGCTATGTATGATGAATGAGAATAAACACGTAAATGAGGGAACTGCTATGTTGACTTCCTTACAAAACACGAAAGTGAAGGAATGGAAAAAACTACATAAACGTAAGTATAGAAACCAAACAGGAACTTTTATCGTTGAAGGCTTCCACCTCGTGGAAGAGGTTCTCAAAAGTGAATGGGAAATTGTTGAAATGATTATACGTGAAGGGACTCAGTTCCCTGTACCGGAAACCATTCCATCCGTTACAGTGAGTGCACCTGTCTTCCAGGTGGTCGCTGAAACAGAGACACCTCAAGGGGTTGCTGCAGTCGTCAAGCAGAAAAAGGATTCCATCCAACCAGCGGCTTTGACTTTGATGCTTGATTCTGTTCAGGACCCGGGAAATGTAGGGACACTGATCCGGACCGCAGATGCTGCTGGATTTGATCAGGTAATCCTTGGGTCAGGAACAGTGGATGCTTACAATGATAAAGTTATCAGAGCTACCCAAGGTTCGATTTTCCATATTCCAGTGATCACTGAAGAATTATCAGAGGCGACTGCCGTCCTGAGGTCAGAAGGAGTCAGGATTTGGGCGTCTGCATTAGAAAAAGCTGTACCTTATAAACAACTGTCATCACCTGAAAAGGCGGCTCTGATTGTAGGGAATGAAGGACAAGGGATTCAGCAATCCCTTTTGGATGCAGCGGATGAACGTGTATATATTCCGATCTATGGTCAGGCGGAGTCGCTGAATGTAGGAATTGCAGGTGCTGTTCTGATGTATCATTTAAAAGGATGACCTTGCATCCGTAAGATTCTTTGACTATAATATATTCAGTTGATAAAAATGAATGAATATAAAAGCTGTGAATGAGCCGAGTAGATAGATGCAGATCATTTAAGGGAGGAAGCACCATAGACTGGAAGTGCTTCTAATGTGGCATGTATTGAATTTTCACTCTGGAGCTGGCCTTTTGGCCCGGATCTTATCCGTTATTATACATCAAAGTGGGCACGTGTATATGTGTCAACAAGGGTGGTACCGCGAACCGATTTTTACAAGTCTCGTCCCTTTTTCAGGGGATGGGACTTTTTTATTTGTTCATCGTTGTATAAACGAATATAAAAAGGAGGAAAAAGCATGAAAGAACGTTTAGAAGAGCTGCAGCAGGAAGCGTTGACCAAAGTAGAGCAGGCGAATTCTGTCCAAGGCTTGAAAGATGTGAAGGTCGAATACTTAGGGAAAAAAGGCCCGATTACGGAAGTTTTAAGAGGAATGGGGAAATTATCGAAGGAAGAACGTCCGGTTATTGGTCAATTAGCTAACGATGTTAGGGAACGTATTGCGGAAGCCATCGACACGAAACAGTCGGCTCTTGAAGATGCGGAGTTGGAAAAACAGTTGGAAGAAGAAAGCATTGATGTCACACTTCCAGCACGTCCTGTTAATGTTGGCGGACCTCATTTATTGACGAGTATTGTAGAGGAGATTGAGGATCTTTTCATCGGGATGGGTTTTGAAATAAAAGAGGGCCCTGAAGTTGAAACTGATTATTATAACTTTGAAGCGTTGAATCTTCCTAAAGGACACCCGGCAAGGGACATGCAGGATTCTTTCTACATTACCGAGGAACTATTGATGCGTACCCATACCTCTCCAGTCCAGGCACGTACGATGGGAGCTAAGGATGGAAGCGAACCGGTAAAAATGATTTGTCCAGGGAAAGTGTATCGACGGGATACAGATGATGCGACTCACTCTCATCAATTCACACAAATTGAAGGTCTGCTTGTTGATAAAAATGTACGAATGAGCGATCTGAAAGGTGTTTTGAATGCTTTTGCCAAGCAAATGTTCGGAGCAGATCGTGACATTCGTCTTCGTCCTAGTTTCTTCCCGTTTACAGAACCTTCTGTTGAGATGGACATCTCGTGTAAAGTGTGTGGAGGAGAAGGATGTTCTGTTTGTAAAGGAACCGGCTGGATTGAGATCCTCGGTGGTGGGATGGTCCACCCTAACGTTCTTGAAATGGCTGGATATGATCCGAAAGAATATTCTGGTTTCGCTTTCGGAATGGGACCGGAACGAATTGCTATGTTGAAATATGGAGTCGACGATATTCGTCATTTCTACACAAACGATATTCGATTCTTAGAACAGTATCATAAAGCTTAAAGGAGGAATGAAAACATGCTTGTATCATTAAATTGGCTGCAGGAATTAATTGATGTCAGTGCCTATACACCTGAAGAACTGGCAGAAATCATTACGAAAACAGGAATTGAAGTAGAAGGTGTAGAGCCGGTAGCGGAAAAAGTCACGGGAGTTGTCGTTGGCTATGTGCACTCCTGTGAGCAGCACCCTAACGCAGATAAATTGAACGTTTGTCAGGTAGACGTAGGCGAGGAAACCCTGCAGATTGTATGTGGGGCGCCGAACATCGCACAAGGACAAAAAGTAGCGGTTGCGACACCGGGAGCGGTTCTGCCGGGGAATTTTAAAATTAAAAAGACAAAGCTTCGAGGAGAAGAATCGAATGGTATGATCTGTTCGCTCCAGGAACTCGGTGTTGATGAGAAAGACGTACCGAAAGAATACGCAGACGGAATCTTCGTCTTCCCTGAAGATGCCGAAGTGGGAGCTAACGCGATCAGCCTGTTGAACCTTGATGACTTGATTATCGAGCTGGGACTGACTCCTAACCGTTCCGATGCGTTAAGTATGGCTGGAGTCGCTTATGAAGTAGCAGCAGCTATTGATGGTACTTACGAACTGGCTGAAGAGAATGTTGAAACTTCACAAGAGAAGGCATCAGACGGTTTGTCAGTCGTTGTGGACGATACAACAGCCAACCCCTACTATGGGGCATTCTTAATTAAAGACATTAAAGTCGGTCCATCGCCTCTATGGATGCAAAACCGTCTGACAGCAGCTGGAATCAGACCAATTAATAATGTCGTGGATATTACAAACTATGTTCTTCTTGAGTATGGCCAGCCACTTCATGCTTTCGATTACGACAAGTTCGGTTCTCATACTATTGTCACACGCAGAGCTGAAGAGGGAGAGAAGATAACGACTCTGGATGATCAGGAGCGGATGCTGAAGAAGGATCATCTTGTCATTACGAATGGTGAAAAAGCCCATGCCATTGCAGGCGTCATGGGTGGTGCAGAATCTGAAGTCCAGGAAGATACCTCAACGATCATTCTGGAGGCGGCTTACTTCCATCCATCAGTCGTAAGGGAAGCTTCTAAAGATCATGGATTACGCAGTGAATCAAGCACACGATTTGAAAAAGGTGTCGATCCGAATCGAGTAGAAAGAGCAGGGCGGAGAGCTTGTGAACTTCTTTCTCAATATGCAGGTGGCACGGTCTTGGAGGGAGTCGTGTCGCATGATGAATTGGATCGCTCAGAAAAACAAGTCACGGTCAATGCAAATAAGATAAATGACCGCCTGGGTACGGAGGTTACCAATGAGGAAATGGGGGATATCTTCCGTCGTCTTCAATTCAACTATGAACAAGACGGAGATACGTTCTACGTATCCATCCCTACGCGACGAGGAGACATTACGATTTTTGAGGATATGTTGGAAGAAGTCGCACGTATTTATGGATATGATAACTTACCATTCACGCTGCCTCAAGGAGCTTCACAGGCTGGAGGTCTCTCTCTCGAGCAGCTGCTGAAGCGGAAAGTGAAAGCCTATTTTCAAAGTGCGGGTCTTCATGAAACGATTACGTATTCTTTGACGCATGAAGATAAAGCGCAAATGCTCGTAAGTCCAGAAGTGAAGGATAAAGCTATAAGTCCTGTGGCTCTTGCTATGCCGATGAGTGAAGATCATGGAACGCTTCGTTTGAGCATGATTCCGGAATTGTTGGAATCTCTCTCCTATAATGTTGCACGTAAACAGGAACATCTAGCGTTTTATGAAGTCGGTACCGTATTTATAAGTGAAGAAGAAAAAGTGACGAAACAGCCGGATGAAATGCTTCGAGCCTCTGGAGCACTTACAGGGGAATGGCTTTCCCATCCGTGGCAGCAGGAGAAAAAGTCCGTCGATTTCTTTGTCGCTAAAGGTATTGTAGAGGGGTTAAGTGACCAACTGGAACTAACCTTCTCCTATGAAAAAGCGAAGCTTGATCATATGCACCCTGGGCGTACAGCTGTTGTCTCTGTGAACAGTCAGGTTATCGGCTTTGTCGGGCAAGTTCATCCGAAGCTGCAAAAACAGCTGGGACTTAAAGAAACCTATGTCTTCGATATAAATTTGGAATTCTTGTTCAATCAATACAAGAAGGAAGAAAAGTTCCAGACGATTCCACGTCATCCGTCGGTTTCTAGAGATATTGCTCTTGTCGTAGACGAACAGATCACGGCTGGTGCGATTGAGGAGACGATTGCGGAAGCGGGTAATCCATTGGTCAAAGATGTTCAAGTCTTCGATCTTTATCAAGGGGAACATTTAGATGTAGGGAAAAAATCCCTGGCTTTCCGTTTGCTTTACCAAGATCCTCTACGTACGTTAAAGGATCAGGAAGTGGAAGAAACACACAAATCTATTTTAGAAGCAGTGAAAACTCAACATCAAGCTGAACTTCGAGGCTGATCAATCATAAAAGCTCAGAGTGTAGACACTCTGAGCTTTTATTTTAAGATCTGTGAATGACCTTTCATGCCAGGGAGGAAAGAACCATTGGCATTTTCTTCGGACAAGTCATGGACTTCTCCCAGCCGAACCGATCGGTCACGGATCACTTCAAATATTTTTTCGCTTTTTCTGTATTCGCGAAATGGACTTTTGCCAACTCTTCAAGTTTTTCTTCACCATAAGCTTCAATAATGGAAGCAGCTGCCCGGTCCACTTTTGAAGAAGCGCCTTTGGGAACGGGGAGGCCAGTATCAAATTCCATCTGGTTCATGGCTTTGACAAAAGCGGATCTAGCAATGATGGAAGCTGTGGCAACAGCGATTGAATAGCTTTCAGCTTTTGTCATAAAGTAAACGTGTTCCTGGAGATATTGGTTTTCGCTTTTTAGATGTTTTTTATACACATGGGGCTCCGAAAACTGATCAATCAATATTCCCTCAGGTTTCTCAGGTTCAATTTTCTCAAGGAGACGATTCAGGGCCTGGTGGTGGAGCATGGTTTTCATTTTACCCTGGCTCCAGCCTTTCCGCTGCCACTGATTGTATTTTTTATTCGGTAATCTGAGCAGGCTGTAGGGTATTTTCAAGGCGACAATATCTTTCGCTAGGTTCGTGATCTGGGCATCCGTAAGATTTTTTGAATCTTTAATCCCAATAGCTTTCAATTGGGATATTTGTTCTCTGGTAACATAAGCTGCCGCTACAGTGATCGGACCGAAATAATCTCCTGTCCCGGCTTCATCAGAGCCGATGTGTGAGCTTGTAAACAATAGTTCGTCAGGGTGAAAGGCGTGCCGTTTCTTTTCTTGGTGCTTTGAAGTTCCGGTGGAGGAAGAAGATGCATCCCCCCATTTTTTTGCTTCCTTTTCAGGTTTTTGACCTTGGAACAAAACTTTTCCTGATTTGTAGGCGGTGATGGTGCAACTAGCAGTCTTGGCTGCAAACAAGGCACTGGGCGGCGGGTTATGCTTTAACTGGGAAGTATAATGTTTCTTCATATCCTCTAATTTTGAGGCTGGTAATTTTAAGACGACTTGGGGCATAATCGGTTCCTTTCTGTCAAAAATGATAGGATTAGTATAGCAAACACGATGATAAAAGAGAACATTTGTGAAAAACATCCGTATTGGTTTCCTATTTGTCAAGCTTCGTGTTAATATTAAGTTTAGGATTGAGAGAAACTAGGGGGTATGAATGTGTCGCAGTCAGACCAAGAGAAAAAAAGAATTACAGTGGAGATCAACAGACGGTCTTACACTATAGTTGGTCATGAAGAGCCCCATCATATCCGTATGGTATCCAGTCTGGTGGATCAGAAAATGCGCGAGATCCATGAAGCGAATCCTAGTCTGGATACAGCCAAGCTCGCTGTTTTGACCGCTGTGAATACAATGAATGAATATATGAAATTAAAGGAAGAATGTACAGAACTTATGAATTATATCGAAAAGAAAGAGAAAGAGAAAGAGGACAGAGGGTAAAAAATGATTGATTTATTGTTGCTTTTCATTTTGTTTATAGGTGTAATAACAGGGTTGAAAAGGGGGTTCATCCTCCAGCTTTTCCATCTCATCGGTTTTGTAGTGGCTTTCGTACTAGCTGTGCTCTACTATGATGACCTTTCTCCAAAACTAACGTTATGGGTTCCCTACCCTGAACTGCCACAGGATTCTTCCTGGGCGATCTTTTTAGAAAATCTGCCTTTGGAGCAGGCCTTTTATAATGCAGTTGCATTCGCTATCATCTTTTTCGGGGCTAAAATCATTCTACATATCATTGCGTCTATGTTGGATTTTGTATCGGAACTGCCGATTTTAAACTCATTGAATACGTTACTAGGTGGAATATTAGGCTTTATCGAAAATTATGTTATTTTATTTGTGGTGCTGTACATAGCGGCACTTGTACCCTTGGCAGGCGTGCAGGGTGCTTTGGATGGATCGATACTTGCGCAGCTGATCATTGAACATACACCAGTTTTTTCTGACCAATTGAAAACGCTGTGGATTGATCATGTAGCTGGCTGAGGAAGACGTTAGGATAAAGGTACAGGTAGAGCCGCTGTGATCATGATCATGGCGGCTCTTTTTCATTCAGAAAACATAATAGAACAAGAGGAGAAGATAACCTATGGCGATTGATAAAAAGCAAGTGATTAAGTTATTGGAAAAGATCGCAGTGTACTTAGAGTTGAAGGGAGAAAATCCTTTTAAAATATCCGCTTACCGAAAAGCTGCCCAGGCGCTGGAACGAGATGACAGATCCTTGAGTGAAATGGAAGACTTCACAAAAATGAAGGGGATTGGAAAAGGGACCGCTGCCGTCATTGATGAATACTTATCCAATGAAGAATCAGATACCCTCAAGCAATTGCAGGCAGAAGTCCCGGCAGGTCTTGTCCCTCTGCTCGATTTACCTGGACTCGGAGGGAAGAAGCTTGCAAAGCTGTACCAACAATTGGGAGTTACAGATGCAGAGACATTAAAAGAAGCTCTTGAGGCAGGAAAAGTAGAAGCGTTAGAAGGCTTTGGAAAAAAATCAGCTGAGAAGATGTTGAAGGCTATTGAAGAAGCAGGAGCCCGTCCAGAGCGTTTGCCAATCGCCATTATGCTTCCACTGGCTGAGAAAATTGAAGCTTTTCTGAAAGAGGGCGATACCTTTTCACGTTTTTCACGAGCTGGAAGCTTAAGGAGAATGCGGGAAACCATCAAAGACTTAGATTTTATCCTGGCCTCAGAGAATCCTGCCGCCACTCGTGATGAACTCCTTTCTTATCCAGACATCAAAGAGGTCATTGCTTCAGGTGAGACGAAAGTTTCTATGGTCGTAAATGAAGGGTATGATATCGGAATTGACTTTCGAATTGTAGCTCCAGAAGCATTTGCAACGACCTTGCATCATTTTACCGGGTCTAAAGATCATAATGTTGCGATGCGTCAGCTTGCTAAAGAGAATGATGAAAAGATTAGTGAATATGGCATTGAAAATGTAGAAACGGGAGAACTCAAGACGTTTGAAACTGAAGAGGCATTCTTCCATCATTTTGGACTGCACTTCATACCGCCTGAAGTAAGAGAGAATTATGGGGAAGTCGAAAAATTCCAAGAACCCGTAGATCTAGTGGCCCAGGAGGATGTACGAGGAGATCTTCACATGCACTCAACGTGGAGTGACGGGGCCCAATCCATTAAAGAGATGGCTGAAAAGGCAAAAGCAAAAGGATATGAATATATTGCCATCACGGACCACTCTAAGTTTTTGAGAGTGGCTAACGGATTGAATGAAGAGCGTCTGCGTCTTCAAAGACAGGAAATTGATAAAGTCAATCAAGAAATGGACGACTTCCATATTTTTGCCGGTATTGAAATGGATATCCTTCCGGACGGAACCCTGGATTTTGAGGATGACTTTTTACAAGAGATGGATTTCGTGATCGCTTCTATACATTCAAGTTTTCAGCAATCACAGGAACAGATTATGCAAAGGTTAACCACAGCACTTGAAAATCCAAATGTGCATATGATTGCCCACCCAACCGGTCGCTTGATTGGCCGTCGTGAAGGTTATGATGTCGACCTTGAAACTTTAATCGAAGGGGCTAAACGAACAGGAACGGTTCTTGAGCTGAACGCTAACCCTAATCGTTTGGACTTGAATTGGGAATGGCTGATGAGAGCTCAAGAAGAAGGTGTGAAAATAGCAGTGAACACGGATGCTCACAGTTATCCAATGTTAGATCATATGAGAATTGGAATCGGGGCCGCACGTAAAGGATGGCTAAGGAAAGATACAGTTATTAACACTTGGACGAAACAACAGCTGATGGATCTATTCAAGATCCAGAAGGAGCAATAAAGGAGACGGTTACACATGAATCAACGCATCCTTCATGTACTGGAATTTAAGAAAATCATTGAACAATTAAATGAGCAAGCGGCCTCTTCCTTAGGTAAAGAGAAGACATCCGCATTAAAACCTTCTTCTGACCTTGAAATGGTTCGCCACATGCAATTGGAAACGGATGAAGCAAGACAAGTGCTGCGATTGAAAGGTCATGTACCTCTTGGGGGCATTTTTGATATAAAGCCGAGTTTGAAGCGTACGACTATTGGCGGCACGCTGAGTGCTCTGGAATGTCTTGATATTGCAAGCACCATTTATGGCGGCAGGCAGCTTAAGCGATTCATAGAAGATATGGAAGAGCCTGACATGCCGATTTTGAGAGAGAAGGTTAGTTCTGTCACACCATTAAGAGAATTGGAAACGGAAATAAGAAACTGCATTGATGAACATGGCGGGGTAATGGATGGTGCGTCAGAAAAGTTGAAAGGCATTCGATCGAATATCGCACGTATGAAAGCAGAGTGAGAGACAAAATGGAGTCGTTCACCAGATCCAAATCCAAAATGCTTTCAGATGCTATTGTGACCATTAGGAATGAACGTTATGTCCTCCCCGTGAAACAGGAATATCGAGGATCCATCGGTGGAATCGTCCATGATCAGTCTTCTTCTGGTGCGACATTGTTCATTGAACCTCAATCCGTCGTCGACCTGAATAATCAGCTTCAGGAAGCCCGGGTTCAGGAAAGAAATGAAATTGAAAAAATACTCAAAGAGCTTTCTGAAGCGATTGCTGAGAATCATGAAGTCTTGTATGAAAATGTCCATGTGCTGGGCCATATTGATTTCATGTTTGCGAGGGCGAAACTAGGGAAACAAATGAGGGCAGCTATGCCTAAAATGAATGATGAAGGCCGTATCGATATGAAACAGGCACGACATCCTTTGATATCGGAGGAAGAAGTTGTTCCAAATGATATTGAAATCGGCTCAGACTATACATCGATCGTCATCACTGGACCGAATACAGGTGGTAAGACCGTCACGTTGAAGCTTGTAGGTTTATGTACTTTGATGGCACAGTCCGGTTTACAAGTACCTGCCTTGGATGGATGTGAAATGGCTGTCTTCAAAGAAGTTTATGCGGATATCGGAGACGAACAGTCCATTGAGCAGAGCTTGTCCACGTTTTCTTCTCATATGACTAATATCGTAGACATCCTGGACAAAGTGGATGACCAATCCCTAGTCCTATTTGATGAACTTGGTGCGGGTACCGATCCCCAGGAAGGGGCGGCTCTTGCCATGTCCATCCTTGATGAAGTTGTAACCCGGAAAGCAAGGGTCATCGCTACTACCCACTATCCGGAGCTTAAAGCATATGGTTATAACCGTCCGGATGTCATCAATGCTTCGGTTGAGTTTGATATCCAGACGCTTAAACCGACCTACCGGCTTTTAATCGGAGTGCCTGGGCGGAGTAACGCTTTTGAAATATCCAGACGCCTGGGACTACGTGAGTCGGTTATAGAATCAGCGAAAAGTCATATCGGCGTCGACTCTCAAAGTGTGGAAAATATGATCGCATCTTTAGAAGAGTCAAAACGTGGGGCTGAGCGTGATTACGAAGAAGCAGAGCGTCTGCTTTCTGAAGCGGAAGAACTCCGTAATGAATTGGAACAGAAATGGAATCAATTTGAAGAGCAACGTGAAAAGCTCTATGAAAAAGCAGAAGAAAAAGCGGATAAAGCGATCCGCCAGGCAAGAGAAGAAGCAGAAACCATTGTAGGCGAAATTCGAAATATGAAAACAGATGCTCAATTAAAAGAGCATGAGTGGATTGAAGCCCGTAAAATGTTTGATGAAGCAAAACCGGAACTCGCTAAGAAAAAGCCTAAAGCAGCTCCCCCTTCTAAGAATGAGACGAAGGAATTGAATCAAGGAGATGAAGTGAAACTGCTTACGTTGAACCAACAAGGAACAATCGTTGAAAAGACCGGGAAGAACGAATATCAAGTCCAGGTCGGGGTAATGAAAGTGAAAGCCAAACGTAAAGAACTTGAGTTTGTTAAAGCCAAACAGCCGTATAAAGAAAAGCCCATGGCAACGGTGAAAGGAAAGAACTTCCATGTGAAGACAGAACTCGATCTGCGTGGAGAACGTTATGAGGATGCATTAAATCGATTGGAAAAATATATTGATGATGCACTTCTGGCAGGTTACCCGAGAGTATCGATCATCCATGGAAAAGGAACAGGAGCTCTTCGGACAGCTGTTCAGAACTATGCGAAGAATCATCGTAGCATTTCTGCTCATCGAGCAGGTGGTATGAATGAAGGTGGAAGTGGAGTAACTGTTCTGGAGCTTGGTTAAATCGTTGAAAAGGGAGCGGAAGAATGAGTAATTTTTGGGAATACACACTAGTGGAAACCGCAGCCCGCTACAGTGTAGTCGTCCTTTGTTTGGTTTTATTCATGGCGATTTTTGAAATCGTAACTTCTTATAATAATTGGGAGCAAATCAAAAAAGGAAACATGGCTGTAGCGATGGCTACAGGAGGCAAACTTTTTGGGATTGCAAACATCTTTCGTTTTTCAATTGAACATAATGACTCGCTGACCCAAACCATGGGCTGGGGTTTGTATGGATTTGCACTTCTATTATGTGGCTATTTTATTTTCGAGTTTTTGACCCCATCATTTAAAATTGATGAAGAAATTGCCAATGATAACCGAGCCGTAGGGTTCATATCCTTAGTCATATCCATAGGCCTTTCTTATGTCATTGGAGCAAATATCCTTTAAGGAGAGAGACAGTGGAAACCTTAGCGAAAATATTAATGGTTGTCGCCGCGGCCTTTCTCATCGTCGGCATCCTGTTTTTTATCATATAAGGCTGAAATTTATCAAGAAACAAGAAGCCTGACATCTACAGGGCTTCTTGTTTTTTTGATATTCATGGCAGGATATTTGAACTCCATTCATTATATGGGAAGGGTGGCCGGAGTAGGGGATAATCCTGTGGGAAACGAGGGTTCATCGCGCTCCCACGGAAAACGATCCATCCCCGCAGTCTCATCTTGTACAATAGTCTTGAAGCTGACTTTTACAAATCGAAGGCATATGTGAAAGGGCGGGAATAATGGGTAATATTTTCAATTTTTTAAATAATAATTCAAATATGCTCCTTTTGTCGTTATAATAGGAGGGAAGACATTTATTAGGGAGGTCTGTTAAATGAGTGATTTTCAACGCCCCTGGCACAAGTTATATCCACCAGAAGTCCCTGTCACCATCGATTATCAAGAAAAACCACTCCAGGATTACCTGAAAGAAAGTGCTGAATTATACGGCGGAAAGAAAGCGCTTTATTTTATGGGGAAGGAGTTGAATTATAAAGAAGTTTATGAGCAAGCCCAAGCAGTGGCTGCCTATTTACAAAGTCTTGGTCTGGAGAAGGGTGACAGAGTTTCCATCATGCTCCCCAATTGTCCTCAGTCTGTCATATCCTACTATGGTGTCCTCATGGCCGGAGGGATTGTTGTTCAGACCAACCCTCTATATATGGAAAGAGAATTAGAGTATCAAATGAATGATTCAGGCGCTAAGATGATTATCTGCCTCGATATATTATATCCGAAAGCTGCTAATATCAAAGCGGATACTCCACTTGAACATATCATCGTTACGGGAATTAAGGACTATCTCCCTTTTCCTAAAAATAAGATTTACCCATTCATTCAAAAACGGCAGTATCAAGTACTTGTTAAAGCGGAACAGTCGACAGACACTCACCTTTGGACTCATTTATTGAAAAATTCCAGTGGGGAAGTTGAGAAAGTGGACATCGATCCTAAGGAGGATCTTGCTTTACTGCAATACACTGGGGGGACCACAGGGTTTCCCAAAGGTGTCATGCTGACGCATTATAACTTGATTGTAAACACTCAAATGTCGAAAAAATGGTTGTATAAATGCCAAGATGGAGAAGAAACAGTTCTTGCTATTCTGCCATTTTTCCATGTCTATGGTATGACATCGGTTATGAATCTCTCGGTCATGATGGGGAATAAGATGATCCTCATGCCTAAATTCGAGCCGGAGGACGTTTTGAAAACCATTGAAAAGCAAAAGCCAACACTGTTTCCTGGTGCTCCTACCATTTATATCGCCTTATTGAATCATCCAGATTTGAAAAAATATGACCTTTCATCCATTGAAGCGTGCATAAGTGGATCAGCTCCTTTACCGGTGGAGGTCCAAGAACGATTTGAAGCTGTAACTGGAGGCCGCCTTGTTGAAGGGTATGGTTTGACTGAGACATCGCCGGTCACTCACTCCAATTTAGTGTGGGGCAATCGCATGAGCGGCAGTATCGGCGTCCCATGGCCAGATACAGATGCCACCATTTTTAAAATGGATGAAGATAAGACGGCGGAAAACGGAGAAATAGGTGAAATTGTCGTCAAAGGGCCGCAGGTCATGAAAGGATATTGGAACAGGCCTGAAGAAACCGCACAAGTTTTGAGCGATGACGGTTGGTTCCGTACGGGGGATATGGGTTATATGGATGATGCCGGCTATTTTTACATTGTAGATCGGAAGAAAGATATGATTATCGCTGGTGGCTATAACATTTACCCGCGTGAAGTGGAAGAAGTCCTCTATGAGCATTCGGAGGTACAGGAAGCGGTCGTTGTAGGTGTCCCTGATCCATACCGGGGTGAGACTGTAAAAGCCTTTATCGTTAAGAAACAAGGAAGTGAAATTACAGAAGACGAATTGAATGAATACTGTCGCAAAAACATGGCCGCATTTAAAGTTCCGCGCTTATATGAGTTCCGGGAAGAGTTGCCGAAAACGGCAGTTGGAAAGATTTTGAGACGCACTTTAGTGGAAGAAGAGAAAAGAAAGTATGAGGAATCTGAAAGCATTCAGTAAAAAAAAGAAAGTTGACAGAATATTTCTTTGCTTGTAGAATAATAAGTGAATGATGGTTCATTCATTTTTAGTTCGATATAGCAAGGAGATATTCCAATGAAAAAAAACAAGCCGAAGTTCAAACAGATTATAGATGCTGCTGTCGAAGTCATTGCTGAAAATGGCTACCACTCTTCCCAAGTATCCAAAATTGCAAAAAAAGCAGGAGTTGCGGACGGAACCATCTATCTATATTTTAAAAACAAGGAAGACATTTTGGTTTCATTGTTTCAAGAAAAAATGGGCCAATTCATAGAAAAGATTGAGCATGCTACAACCTCTAAGCAGTCAGCTGAACAAAAGTTGCTAACTTTAATCCATACACATTTTGAACAGTTGGCTGCCGATCACCATCTTGCTATCGTGACACAGTTGGAATTGCGCCAGTCCAATAAGGAGTTGAGGCAGAAAATCAACTTTGTATTGAAGCGCTATTTAAATGTCATTGATCAAATTGTAGAAGACGGGATTGAAGAGGGGTTGTTCCGCAGTGGCCTGGATCGCCGCCTTGTCCGCCAGATGATCTTTGGCACGATGGATGAGACGGTGACCAACTGGGTCATGAAAGAACAGCGTTATAACATAGAAGACCAGGCGAAAGAAGTCCATAGTTTGATTGTTAATGGGTTAGCCCGCCAAGATAAATAAGAAAGGGGAATATGAATTGTCTACTTTAGCCTCACATGTAAAAGGGAATGTAGCAGAGATTGTTATTCAAAGTCCACCGGCCAATGCATTATCTAGTTCTATTCTCAAGGACCTTTCCAACGAATTGGATCAAATTGAAAGGGATTCTTCCATCAAAGCCATCCTCCTGAAAGGAGAAGGGCGATTCTTTTCTGCTGGTGCTGACATTAAGGAGTTCACTTCCCTTCAAGGGGAAGAGGATTATAAGGGGCTTGCAGCCAAAGGACAGCATTTATTCAATCGAATCGAGAATTTCCATATTCCGGTCATTGCTGTTATACATGGAGCAGCTCTTGGAGGTGGACTGGAGCTTGCCATGTCCTGTCATATTCGCTATGTAGCAGATGATGCGAAGCTTGGGTTGCCGGAACTGAACCTGGGCATTGTCCCCGGGTTTGCTGGCACACAGAGGCTTCCAAGATATGTTGGACCAGCGAAAGCCTATGAAATGATTTTGACAGGGGTGCCTATTACGGGTGAGGAAGCTGCCCGCTTTGGTCTTGCCAACCAAAGCTTTTCGATGGATGATCTTTTTGAGAAAGCCGAGAAACTTGCTCATCTCATTGCAGAAAAGAGTGGACCGACAATTCATCATGTCATGAAACTCATTCCGTATGCTCATACTTCCCAGTTTGAAGCGGGCAACAATGCGGAGGCACAGGCTTTTGGTGAAGTCTTTGGGAATGAAGATGCCAAAGAAGGAATTCAAGCTTTCATTGAAAAGAGAAAACCAGCATTTAAAAATCAATAATCCAGGAGGTTTATCGATATGAATATCTATGTTTTGCTGAAAAGAACGTTTGACACAGAGGAAAAAATATCCGTCAGTAATGGAGTAATTGCTGATGATGGCGCTGAGTACATCATTAACCCATATGATGAGTATGCGGTGGAAGAAGCCATCAATCTGCGCGATGAGCATGGTGGAGAAGTTACCGTGGTAACCATCGGTGAGGAAGAAGCAGAGAAACAGCTTCGGACGGCGCTGGCTATGGGAGCAGACAAAGCTGTCCTCATTAATACGGAAGATGATCTTGAAGAGGGAGATCAGTTTACAACAGTCAAAATCTTAGAAGCTTTCTTTGAGGGGAAAGAAGTGGATATCATTTTAGGTGGTAATGTAGCGATCGATGAAGCAAGTGGGCAAGTAGGGCCTCGTCTTGCTGAACGTTTGGATATGGCATGTGTGACAACGATTACGGACATCAAAATTGACGGAACGATAGTAAATATTGAACGGGACGTTGAAGGAGATGTCGAAAAAGTGGAAACTTCCCTTCCAGTATTAGTCACCTGTCAGCAAGGGTTGAACGAACCAAGGTATCCTTCTCTTCCTGGAATTATGAAAGCGAAGAAAAAACCATTGGATGAGTTGGAAATTGACGATCTTGATCTTGATGAAGATGACGTGGAACCAAAAACGAAAACGACAGAAATCTTTCTGCCCCCTGCTAAAGAAGCAGGAAAAGTACTTGAGGGAGAGGTCGATGATCAAGTTAAAGAGTTAGTATCCTTATTAAAAACAGAAGCGAAAGTACTATAAATAGACAAGGGAAAGGAGAATCTGTATGAGTAAAAAAGTTTTAGTGATTGGGGAATCTAGAGAGGGAACGCTTCGTAATGTAACCTTCGAAGCTATTGCAGCGGCAAACATTGTAAGTGATGGAGGAGAAGTTGTCGGAGTCCTTTGTGGTGATGGCGACTTGAAAGAAATGGGTCAAGAGATGGTTTATTACGGGGCTTCCAGAGTAATCACTGTCTCAAACCCAGAATTGAAAACGTATACATCTGATGGGTATGGTCAAGCGGTACACCAAGTCATCCAGGAAGAGTCACCTGATGGAATTATCATGGGACATACAGCCATCGGCAAAGATTTGACACCGAAACTTGCAAGTAAGCTTGAATCTGGTTTGATCTCAGATGCAACAGAAGTGGTCTCTGAAGGAGGCGACATTGTTTTCACCAGACCGATTTACTCGGGTAAAGCATTTGAAAAGAAAGTAGTAACGGACGGTCTGGTGTTCGCAACCATTCGTCCGAATAATATACCATCCCTAAACAAAGATGAAGCCTTGGCAGGAAGCATTTCTGAGAAGGATGTGGAAATTTCCAATATCCGTACAATAATCAAAGATGTCCTTCGTAAATCTTCGGATGGCGTTGACCTCTCTGAAGCGAAAGTTATCGTTGCAGGAGGCCGGGGAGTCAAGAGTTCTGAAGGGTTTGAACCTCTAGAAAAATTGGCAGAAGCCCTAGGTGGGACCGTGGGGGCTTCTCGAGGAGCCTGTGACGCAGGATACTGCGATTACTCCTTGCAAATTGGTCAAACAGGTAAAGTCGTAACTCCTGATTTATACATTGCTTGCGGGATTTCCGGAGCTATTCAACACTTAGCGGGTATGTCGAATTCCAAAGTAATTGTTGCGATTAACGAAGATCCGGAAGCCAACATCTTCAATGTAGCGGATTATGGCATTGTCGGGGACTTGTTCGACGTTGTGCCTAAGTTGATTGAAGAAATCAAAGAAATGAAAGTAAACGCATAATTGAGAAGCAGGCCGAAGCCAAATATTTGGCTTCGGCTTTATTCCATGTTTAAATAAGGTATAAACAAATTGTTAGTCACTAAAAATAGATAGTGATATACTCTTAACAGACTACAAGGTCGAGGAGGAATTATAGAATGGCAATTGTAAAAGCATCTGACCAAACATTTACTGAAGAAACAGGTCAGGGACTAGTCCTGGCAGACTTTTGGGCACCATGGTGCGGCCCTTGTAAAATGATTGCACCTGTATTGGAAGAATTGGATGCGGAAATGAGCGACCAAGTAAAAATCGTTAAACTTGATGTTGACGAGAACCAAGAAACAGCAGGAAAATTTGGAGTCATGAGTATCCCAACACTGCTTCTCTTCAAAGATGGTCAGGTGGTTGATCAAGTGATCGGCTTCCAACCAAAAGAAGCGTTAGCAGAATTGATTCAGAAGCATTCGTAAAAATGTACGAAGAAAGCCGCGTTGCCTTGCAACGCGGCTTTCCTTATCTTTGATATGATTCAGGCTCAATAGCTTAAGCAGCTTTTTGTGTGGATACCCAAAGCGCTGCTTAAGCTCTCAAGGCATTGAACCTGCATACTTATCCCTTCTTCGTGGTATTTTCTATATATAATCTGTAAGGCATGGAGTGAATTTGCATGAATTCGACGATAAAAGAAAAACTGGCGGTTCTTCCAGATCAGCCGGGTTGTTATTTGATGAAAGATAAAAATGATACCATCATTTATGTAGGAAAGTCCAAAGTGCTGAAAAACCGTGTGCGTTCCTACTTCACCGGGGCTCATGATGGAAAGACACAGCGATTGGTCAGAGAAATTGTTAATTTTGAATATATCGTAACCACCTCTGAAATTGAAGCCCTGATTTTGGAAATGAACTTAATCAAGAAGTATGATCCAAAATATAACGTACTTCTCAAAGATGATAAAACTTATCCCTATCTAAAGGTGACTTCAGAAAGGCATCCAAGATTGATCGTAACGAGGAATGTGAAGAAGGATAAAGGTAAATACTTCGGGCCATACCCCAATGTCATCGCAGCAAGAGAAACGAAAAAACTGCTGGACAGGTTGTATCCCTTAAGGAAATGTAATAAGATGCCCGACCGTGTTTGTCTTTATTATCATATGCATCAATGTTTGGGTCCTTGTGAATACAAGGTTTCTAAAAAAACGAATGAAGAAATTGTTCAAAATATAACCTCCTTTTTAAACGGAGGTCATACAGAAATAAAGAAAGACTTAAAAAAGCGGATGCTTGAGGCTTCTGAGGAATTGGATTTTGAACGGGCAAAGGAATTGCGAGATCAAATCGAACATATAGAATCCGTCATGGAACAGCAGAAGATGACCATGAACGATCAAGTGGACAGAGATGTATTCGGATATTCTTATGATAAAGGCTGGATGTGTGTCCAAGTCTTTTTCGTCCGTCAAGGCAAATTGATCGAAAGAGACGTCACGCTTTTTCCATTCTTTGATGATCCTGAAGAAACATTCATCAGTTATATCGGTCGCTTTTATCTGCATCAAAACCACCCTTATCCTAAGCAGGTCCTTGTACCCGTCGCTACGGATGTCAATGTATTAGAAGGTGCTTTGGATACAAAGGTGCATATCCCCATGCGCGGACGAAAAAAAGAGTTAGTCGAGCTTGCGATGAAAAATGCTAAAATCTCTTTAGAAGAGAAATTCGCTCTTATTGAAAGGGACGAGGAACGGACAATCAAAGCCGTCGAAGCCCTTGGAGGGCATATGCATATTGAAACCCCTCATCGAATCGAGGCATTTGACAACTCCAACATCCAGGGAGCGGATCCTGTTTCCGCGATGGTGGTATTCATTGACGGGAAACCGAATAAAAAAGAATACCGAAAATATAAGATTAAGGATGTTGAAGGACCTGATGATTATGACACGATGAGAGAAGTTATCCGAAGAAGATACAAACGTGTGCTGAAGGAAAACCTCCCTCTCCCAGATCTAATCGTAG
This sequence comes from Halobacillus sp. ABR2_026, assembly GCF_056158545.1. Lineage (NCBI taxonomy): Bacteria > Bacillati > Bacillota > Bacilli > Caryophanales > Bacillaceae > Halobacillus > Halobacillus sp. ABR2_026. Next base: position 2,716,689 of record NZ_JBSWTM010000001.1, on the reverse strand, counting down.
TTGATGGAGGGAAGGGACAAATGACCGCAGCTCTTGATGTTTTGGAAAATGAACTCGGTGTAGACATTCCTCTTTGCGGCCTAGCCAAAGATGATAAGCACAAAACCAGTGAATTGTTATACGGTGAGCCTCCAAGACCGGTCGATCTGGACCGACAATCTCAAGAGTTTTACCTGGTTCAAAGAATTCAGGACGAAGTCCACCGTTTTGCCATATCTTTTCACCGCCAACTGCGAGGAAAAGGGGCCATTCAGTCTGAGCTCGATCAGATCCCGGGAGTGGGTCAGAAGCGTCGACGTTTATTGTTAAGGCATTTCAAATCCGTAACTGATATTAAACAAGCAGAAATAGAGGATATAACTAAGCTTGGGATACCAGAGCCTGTAGCCAATACGATCCTCATCCATTTGAATCAGGAAAACGTAGAAGAACCAGCTGAAGAATGACAGCTGGTTCTTTATGCTTCTCTTAGCCTTTCAGGGCTTTGATTTCGACCGTATTTTCTTTATGGTTCTTTTCTTCGAAACATTCATATGTATGGTCAGTAATTTGGCGGATGACTTCAGCCATGAAACCGCATTCGAGACGGAATTCGACGTTAAATATTTTTTGATTGAGACGCTTCTCGATCATATGCCCGCTCAACATGAAAATCATTTCTTTTCTCTTTTCCTTTACTTGGACCAGCTCTCCCCAACCCATATACTGGAAAAACTCATAAAGCTCCTCCAAAGAGGATATCTCCGTTTGTCTGGCCATGTTTTTCCCCATATAGTAAAGGAGGTAAGGGGCATCTTTACCTAAGAAATCCGGGAGGGTATAGTAACGCATCAGATCAAAACCTGCGCCTGTCCCTACAAGCGATGAAATGTTGCTCGTTGTTAGCTTTGTAGATTCTTTCAAAACGCTCATTCCTTTCTCTCTACATTATCACTCGAAATGAAGCTCGGTGCAATGAAAATTGTTCCTTTTCATCGAAAGGAAATAAATGTGTATTTTCAAGCAAATAATGAACGTGCTTTCTTGACGCTCATACGGGATAGAAGTACAATAAACATGTCACAAATTGTACATTGGTCAGACAAGTTGGGGAAAAAGGGGCTTTTCCTATATTTTTTTCGCTGAATTAAAGCGCTTAACTGTCTGAAAAATGTTCATATTCTAACTGTTATCATCTTGAGGGGGGTAAATATGGCGGGAACACGCGGATACGTTAATCGAAGACTGCATTCACTATTGGGGGTCCTCCCAATCGGGATCTTTTTGATCCAGCATTTGACTGTGAACTTTTTTGCAACACGTGGACCACAAGCATTTAACGATGCAGCTCACTTTATGGAGAGTTTGCCATATCGTTATGTATTGGAGACTTTCATCATCTTTTTACCACTGTTGTTTCACTCTATTTACGGAGTGTATATTGCTTTCACAGCAAAAAGTAACTTATCAAACTTCGGTTATTTCCGGAACTGGATGTTCATTTTCCAACGGATCACTGGAATCATCACACTCATATTCATTGCTTGGCATGTATGGGAAACGAGAATTGCCATTGGTTTTGGTTGGGCAGAACTGAACTATTCATTGATGGAAGGCATCCTTACTGAACCTTTCTTCTTCTGGTTCTACATAGTAGGGGTCATTTCAACGACCTTCCACTTTTCTAATGGTCTTTGGTCGTTCTTTGTCAGCTGGGGCATTACAGTATCACCTCGCTCACAGAAGATTATGACCTATGCAAGCATCATCATTTTCCTTGCGATTTCTTATGTTGGTGTTCGTACACTGATTCAATTCGCATATGGCATATAATCAATGAAGATTTTAAATACGAAATGGTAGATTTCGAGTATTCAAGGGAGTGAGCTTCAATCATGACAAACCGTAATATTGTTGTTGTCGGTGGTGGTTTAGCCGGCCTAATGGCAACAATTAAAGCAGCAGAACAAGGGGTTCACGTGGACTTGCTTTCCATTGTTCCTGTTAAGCGTTCTCACTCTGTATGCGCCCAGGGCGGAATTAACGGGGCAGTTAACACGAAAGGGGAAGGCGATTCCCCATGGGAACACTTTGACGATACAGTTTATGGGGGAGACTTCTTAGCAAACCAGCCCCCAGTCAAGGCGATGTGTGATGCAGCGCCTGGCATTATTCATTTATTAGACCGTATGGGTGTTATGTTTAACCGTACGCCGGAAGGTCTTCTCGACTTCCGTCGATTTGGTGGAACCCAGCATCACCGTACAGCATTCGCAGGGGCAACGACAGGACAGCAGCTTCTATATGCATTGGACGAGCAGGTCCGTCGTCACGAAGTGAACGGTCTCGTTACAAAATATGAGAACTGGGAATTTCTTTCTGCGATTGTAGATGAACAAGGAGTAGGTCGTGGAATTGTCGGCCAGAACCTTAGTGACCATGAAATCAAAGCTTTCCCGGCAGACGCTGTGATCATGGCAACTGGCGGGCCTGGAATCATTTTCGGTAAGTCAACGAACTCTGTCATCAACACTGGCTCTGCAGCCGGATCACTTTACCAGCAAGGCGTAGATTATGCCAACGGTGAATTCATTCAAATTCACCCGACTGCGATTCCTGGAGACGATAAATTACGTCTTATGAGTGAGTCTGCTCGTGGGGAAGGTGGACGTGTCTGGACGTATAAAGATGGTGAACCTTGGTATTTCCTAGAGGAAAAATATCCGGCATATGGTAACCTCGTTCCTCGTGATATAGCGACACGTGAAATTTTTGATGTGTGCGTGAATCAAAAGTTGGGGATCAACGGCGAAAATATGGTCTACTTGGATCTTTCTCATAAAGATCCAAAAGAATTGGATGTTAAACTTGGTGGAATCATCGAGATTTACGAGAAGTTCGTTGGGGATGATCCACGTAAAGTACCTATGAAAATTTTCCCTGCTGTCCACTATTCCATGGGTGGAATGTGGGTTGACTACGATCAAATGACTAATATCCCCGGAATCTTTGCTGCCGGAGAATGTGATTATACTCAGCATGGCGGGAACAGACTGGGAGCGAATTCTCTGCTTTCGTCCATTTTTGGAGGTATGGTCGCAGGACCGAACGCCGTTAAGTATGTAGACGGTTTAGAACAGTTGGCTGACGATATGACATCGAAACTGTTTGAAGAAAAAGTGAAGGAAGAACAAGATAAGTTTGAAGAAATTCTTGCCATGGATGGCGATGAGAATGCCTATCAGATTCACAAGGAACTTGGAGAATGGATGACTGATAATGTTACAGTCGTCCGTGAAAACGAAAAACTGTTGAAAACAGATGAGAAGATCGTGGAACTGATGGAGCGATACAGCCGCATTAACATTAACGATACTTCCAGGTGGAGCAACCAGGGTGCGATGTTTACGCGCCAGCTTTGGAACATGCTTCAGCTTGCACGTGTCATAACTCAAGGCGCATACAATCGTAATGAAAGCCGCGGGGCACACTATAAGCCGGAATTCCCTGAACGGAATGATGAAGAATTTTTGAAAACAACGGTTGCAAGCTATGACAAGGAAAACAACAAGCCGGTATTCCGTTATGACGAAGTCGATACATCCTTAATCGAGCCTCGTAAACGTGACTACTCGAAAAGTAAATAAAGGAGGTAACGATCATGAGCGAAAATAAAACGATTACGTTTATCGTCACTCGTCAGGATCATCCTGATGAAGCGTCTTATGAAGAAAAATTTGAGATTCCGTATCGTGAAAATATGAACGTCATCTCTGCGCTTATGGAAATCCGTCGTAACCCCGTGAACGCTGACGGGGAACCGACAACTCCTGTTTATTGGGATATGGGATGTCTTGAGGAAGTATGCGGAGCGTGTTCCATGGTAATCAATGGAACGCCGCGTCAATCTTGTACAGCTCTCGTCGACCAACTGGAACAGCCTATTCGTCTTGCTCCAATGACGACATTCCCGGTCAACCGCGACCTTGCCGTGGACCGTAGCCGGATGTTCGATTCATTGAAGAAAGTAAAAGCGTGGATTCCAATTGACGGGACACATGATCTTGGCCCGGGGCCAAAAATGCCTGAAAGTAAACGGCAGTGGGCTTATGAACTGTCAAAATGTATGACGTGCGGGGTTTGCCTGGAAGCTTGTCCGAATGTTAACGACAAATCGGATTTCATCGGCCCGGCAGCTCTTTCACAAGTCCGTTTGTTCAACTCCCACCCGACTGGGGAAATGAACAAGAGTGAACGTCTGCAAACCATCATGGATGAAGAAGGACTCATGGGTTGCGGAAATGCGCAAAACTGTGTGCAAGCCTGCCCGAAAGGTATTCCTTTGACGACTTCTATCGCTGCTCTCAACCGTGACACCGCTATTGAATCTTTCAAAAGCTTTTTCGGAAGCGACCAGCGAGTATAAACCTACGATTCAAGAAGTCTCCATTGCTGATGGAGGCTTCTTTTCTTTATGTCCATATATTTAGTGGGTTGTAGACAGTTTGGTTCGTAGTATAATAGACATGGTTGAATAATGTCGAAGGTGGATGAATACATGAATAATTTTAAATGGTCGCAGTGGCTGGTTTTATCGTTTTTCATCCTATCCGCATGTTATATGATCGTTTTATCAGTCACTCAGCCGTATTTAGGAATCAGTGTAAATGAAAGAAACGGAGAATGGGTAGTTTCCTCGGTTGAACGCGGAAGCTGGGGAAATAGCCATGGGGTTCCTCTTGGAGGGGAGGTCATGGCTATAAATGAAAAGTCTCCGGAAGCTCATCGTTCCATAGCGATGTTTGATGAGCTTGAAGGAGCGGAATCTTTTACTTTAAGGCACAATGGTGAGGAAATCCTTTTCGATGATATCGATAATTCCAGTCCTCTGCATTGGCTATTATATATTGTTCTCCCTGTACTTTTCTTTTTGGTTATTCTTGGAATATCTTATTTAGTCCATAAACGGGTCCCGAAAAGATATTCAGCAGGACAGTTGATTTTGTTCTTTTTGGCGATTGCTACTGGTTACTTAAGCAACAGTGGAGCTGTTCGGGATGACTTGTACAGTCTGTTTTTAAATACCGGACTTTTTTTGTTTTCACCCGTGATTTTAATTCATTTTCTGTACAATTATTTTCAAGAGTTGAATATTTATTGGTTTTCTAAAAAACTTATTTATTTTTTATATTTCACAGTAGGTTCAGTATCAGTGCTGGAGGGATATTTTTTACTCACACAGTCATATCCGCCATTTTTTGAACCGGTGCCTGGCGCGCTTTTATTAATTCTTTATATAATCTTCTTTTTTGTAATTTACCGTGGACTTTATATCCATAGAGGGACAGCCGTGGGTCCTATTTTTAAATATATGTCAATTGGAAGCATGGTTGCGTTTTTTCCATATATTCTTTTGTATTTAATACCAGCACTTGTTTTTGGAGTCAAAGTCATCACTCTTGAAGTAGCTGCAGCTTTTCTGATCGCTTTACCCATTACATTTATGTATTTGGTGACGCGTGAAAGATTAATTGATATTGATTTCGTGATGACACGGGTTCGTTATTATATGATTCTATCTGTTATACCGAGTCTTTCATTAATGTTTACCATTGGCTGGCTGGTGGACGAAGATTTATATGTGGTTAGTTATATTCAAATGTTCTTGTTGTTCCAATCGTCACTTGTTCTATTTCTCTCGTTAAAGGAAGTTCTGGATTTTAAGCTTCAGCGCTACTTGTTCTCTGCAAGGTATGGGTATCAGGAAAGTATGCACAGAATGGCTCAGGATATGAAAGATCAGTCCAATGCAGTGGATTTAATGAAAGTCATGCGTGATGAAGTGAAGAATGTGCTGAATGTCAGAGACATTTATATCTATTCGAAACATAATAAGAGAAACATGTATTGCGTATATGATCAGATTCCACAGGATATCATTGATCACTTTGACGAATATTTGAATAAAGATCATGATGTGGGTTCTGTTATTGAAACAGATAAGGGGTTCGGAGTCATCGTTGGGTATTCCCTTGAAAAACTAACGATGTTCTGGTGTGAAGGGAAAAAAGACTATACGAACTTAAATCGTGATGAGAAAACCTACTTACAAACGATTTCTCATAACGCCAATATCGCGATTCAAAATATGAATACCATCGAAGATTTGTTGAAAGAGCTTCGGAAGTTGAGAAGTGATCAGACACAAAAGTACCCCACTTGGCTTTCCCGGTTGTTATTCTCGATTGCAGAAAATCAAAGGAAACAGCTTTCGATTGATTTGCATGATACTGTCTTACAGGAACAGCTTTATCTTTATAGGAAGATGGATGATCTCGTACAGCATCGCGAAGATCTGACACAGAGTCTTCATGCGGAACTTGTCATGTATAAAGAGTCTCTTTTGGACAGCATTCATTTGATCCGGGAAACATGCAATGAATTACGTCCAGCTTTTATTGAGGAAATGGGACTTGTTCAATCATTGAAGAACTTAATTCAACAATACCAGCTGCGATCCAATTTCACCGTTTATTTTACAGATGACCGGTTTAATGCTGAGCTTGACCAGGAGCGGATACTTGCGATATTCAGGATTGTACAGGAACTATTGACAAATGCTATGAAACATTCAGATGCTAAAATAGTCAAACTATCGTTGGCGAACCGGGATAATCAAATCGCTCTTTTCTATTCCGACAATGGAAGAGGTATGGATTATTCCATTCAGCGGGATCTGTTTTCCCATATCGGTTTATCTGGCATTGAGCAAAGAGTCCATGGTTTGAATGGGCATTTGGATATTGAAACAGCTCCTGGTGAAGGGTTCAAGACACTGATTACGTTTCCAATAGAAGTCAAAAGGGAGGTCCAAGTATGATGAACGTATTAATCGTTGATGATCATCCAGCCGTGGGAGCCGGTACGAAGTCGATGCTTGAACTAGAAGGAGATATGCAAGTAGACGTCACTTATGAGAATGAGAAAGTAGAAGTGTTATTGAAAGATAAAGCATATGACATTGTCCTATTGGATTTGTATATGCCGGGAATGAACGGAATAGAGCTGGCTAAGAAAATCCGAAATTCTCATCCTGATTTGAAGCTTTTAATATATACCGGTTTTGACTTAAACACTCATTTTAACATGCTGGTTGAAGCTGATATCAACGGTTTCGTCAGTAAAACGGCAACGAGTGAACAGTTGGCTACAGCCATTCGATGTGCATGGAGGGATGAAGTCGTTATCCCCTTACACTTATTTAAGCAATTGAGAAGGTCTGAAGCGAGTGTCAGTATTTCTTCAGAATCAAGTGAGGGGATCGGACTTTCCTTGAATGAAAAGGAGCAGTCCATATTACAGGAAGTGGCTTCAGGTTATACGAACAGGGAAATCGCCCAGACCCTTCATATGTCTCAACGGAGTGTAGAATACACATTGACTGGAATCTTTAATAAACTTAATGTGAGGTCCCGTACCGAGGCTTTATTCAAAGCCCAGGAACTCGGGCTTGTGTCTAAATCATGAAAGCGTAGCACAGGGCGGCCGTTCCGTTCATACGATACAGGGACTAAATAATTCCCCTCATATAAGCTCAGGAACAACAAGGAGGGGTACGCTTGTGAAGGAGGACGGCTATCGGCCAACACAAATTCTTACCAAGCGGGAGCGAGAAGTTTTCGAGCTTCTAGTACAGGATAAGACGACACGTGAGATCGCAAAAGAGCTCTTCATCTCAGAGAAGACTGTGCGGAATCACATCTCGAACGCAATGCAAAAGCTAGGGGTGAAAGGACGTTCCCAGGCAGTTGTAGAACTGTTGCGAATGGGGGAACTGGAATTGTGATCTCCATAGAAAAAGCAAAACATTGCTTCGGGGTGGAGGGGGTCCTTTCAGGTAGGGTGGCGTTTAACGCAGCCTTACCTGAAAGGGTTTTTCTTATAACGAATAGTTAAACCTTGAATTTTTCCTCGTAAACCACGAGAATGGTTTTTATAAAGTATTTTGTTAGGAGTGCTGAATGTGACAAATTCACAACAGACGACCATGGTGGCTGATGTAGAAAAAGAATTGAGATACATAGCCGGAATCATAAAACAAAGAGGACGAGTCATTTTAAACAACTATCCAATTACAGCTCCTCAATTTGTGGCCTTGCAGTGGCTTTTGGAAAAGGGAGACATGACAATTGGTGAGTTGTCCAACTATATTCATCTCGCGTGCAGCACGACGACAGACCTTGTGGATCGTATGGAGAAGAATGAGCTTGTCGAAAGGGTTCGTGACCCTAAGGACCGCCGTGTTGTCCGCATTCACGTTTTAGATAAAGGTCAAAGAATCATCCATGAAGTGATCGAGAAACGACAACATTATCTAGAAGAAGTTTTGGAAGGTGTTCCTGAAGAGGATGTGAAGACTCTTAACCGCCTGCTTCACGTGCTTCATGAAAACATGAAAGAGACAGACAACTAAGAGACAAATGAGGGATGCGAATTGAAACAGCCGATCGGAGTCATTGACTCAGGCGTAGGAGGACTTACAGTAGCTAGAGAATTAATGAGGCAGCTGCCAAATGAAACCTTTCTATATTTAGGAGATACGAAAAGGTGTCCCTATGGCCCCCGTTCAGAGAAAGAAGTCCGTGCCTTTACCTGGCAGATGGTCAACTTCCTGTTGGAGAAAAATATTAAAATGCTGGTCATTGCCTGTAATACCGCTACTGCTTACACGCTCAAAGAGCTACAAGAGACGCTTGATATTCCTGTCATAGGAGTCATTGAGCCGGGAGCCCGGGCTGCAATCAAAGTCAGTCGCAACAAAAGGATTGGGGTCATCGGAACGGAAGGGACTATTGAAAGTGAAGCTTACCCAAACGCTCTCTTATCCATCGACCAGACCATTAAGGTTAATGGTCTTGCCTGTCCTCCTTTTGTACCGATGGTGGAAGATGGAATTCTCTCAGGTCCCCGGGCAGAAAGAATTGTGCATCATACGTTGCAGCCGTTGAAAGAGATGAATCATATCGATACTTTAATATTGGGCTGTACTCATTACCCATTGATCAAAAATCTTGTCCAAAACGAAATGGGAGATCATATACAAGTGATCAGCTCCGGAGAAGAGACGGCTCGTGAAGCAAGTTTAATTCTTGCTTATCACAAATTGTTAGAACAAGGGCGCGAACGTCCTGTGCATGAATTTTATACAACCGGTAATTTGGAGAAGTTTCGAGTTGTGGCAAATACCTGGTTCGAAGAGCCGGTAAGAATATTGAAATCTATACAAATCGATCATGTATCAAGCTCTGCTTACTAAAGCAGAGCTTTTTTTTGGATATATTAACATGAAACATGGACGGATCATGGTTTGAAAACGGAAGTCTATCCCCATACTTTCAACGGAATTAGCATATTCCTGAAGACTGATTGGTTATTTGGAGCATAAAATTCTCTGGTCTAATCCATCCAGGGGCTCGTATATATGGTAGTACAATCTATCTCAGGAGGGAAAACTATGAAGAAATACGGCTACAAACCCTTCATTTTGGCAGTATTGCTGCTTGTAAGTGCAGGGTTACTTTCAGGCTGCCTTTTTGAAGGAGAACAATCATTAGAAAAGATGGATACACCTGAAGAGGCGGTTACAACAACGCCCGATCCGAGTAGTGATGAACCTCAACCTGAAGGAGAAGGTGAAAATACAGAAGGAGAAGATGAAGAAGGTGCAGAAGAAGAAGCTTCATCCGCTACCGTTGCTCGTGAGTTGTATTTAATGGACGCAAACGGCATGGTAGCTCCGCAAACTCTTGAACTGCCGGTATCTGAAGAAGTAGCAGCCCAGGCGCTTGAGTATATGGTGAAAGACGGGCCAGTCACCAATTTACTGCCTAATGGATTTGAGGCGGTTCTACCTGCAGGTACAGAAATTCTTGGGGTGAATGCTAAAGAAGACGGCACACTGGTGGTCGACGTTTCAGAGGAATTCAAAAATTACGCAGCTGAAGATGAACAAAAAATTCTTCAGGCGATGACTTACACTTTAACACAGTTTGATAGTGTTAAACGAATCAAGCTTTGGATCAACGGTCATGAACAACAAGTGATGCCTGTCGACGGGACCCCGATCTCCAAAGGGGTTTCCCGTGCAGATGGGATCAATCATAGCTTGGGGAATAAAATAGATATCATGAACAGTGAAGCCGTGACGGTATATTTTCCAGCACAAAACGGTGAACAAATATACCAGGTCCCTGTAACCACCCGAGTAGCTAAAGCAAGCGATGAGTACACAGCTATGGTACAGGCCTTATTGGATGGACCAGAATTAGGTAGTGCATTAGCTAATCCTTTCAATGAAGGTGCTGAACTGGTTAAGTCTAAACTTGAAAATGGTGTTTTAATGGTATCGTTCAATGAGAATATTTTAACGAGCGTAGAGGAGCAGCCATCCTTGTCGGATGCCGCCCTGGCAAGTTTAGTCATGAGTCTGACGGACCAGGATGGAGTTGAGTCTGTAGAAGTGCACGTAGATGGAACTGAGCAAGTCTTCAATGAAGCAGGAGAGCCGCTGGCTGAACCTGTTTCACGCCAGGACATCAACGGTGCTGAAGCGATGTAAACAGTAGGGGAATGTATGGGACGCTTCAAAAGTGGTAAACTTTTGAAGCGTTTTTCCATTTCAAGCTTTAACTACCTCCAGCATTTATTTTGTGTTAAGATGGGCAAGGATAATGGTGTAGGAGAAGGAGGTCATTACTGATGAGAAATGATCATCGGGAAGTCAACGAACTTAGGAAAGTGACAATCGAAACGGATTATGTGAAGCACCCAGAAGGTTCTGTACTAATCAGTTTTGGAGATACAAAAGTAATTTGTAATGCGAGTGTAGAGGACCGTGTACCTCCTTTTTTACGTGGACAAGGGAAAGGGTGGATCACCGCAGAATATGCGATGCTTCCACGAGCAACAGAACAAAGGAATATTCGTGAGTCTTCCAAAGGAAAGGTTTCAGGACGAACCATGGAGATTCAACGGCTCATCGGGCGCTCTCTCCGCGCTGTCGTAGACCTGGATAAGATTGGAGAGCGTACGATTTGGGTCGATTGCGATGTCATTCAAGCGGACGGTGGAACACGTACAGCTTCCATTACGGGTGCATTCGTAGCCGTAGTCCTAGCCCTCGGTAAATTGGTGAAAAAGAACGCTATCAAAGAACTTCCAATTACGGACTTTTTAACGGCCATTTCTGTAGGGGTACTGCCTGATGGAAACGAAATTCTTGACCTGTGCTATGAAGAAGATAGTAAAGCACAAGTGGATATGAATGTCATTATGACGGGGAAAGGTGAATTCGTAGAGCTCCAGGGAACAGGGGAAGAAGCGACATTCTCCATGCAGCAACTGACGAAGATGTTGTCCCTCGCTGAAGAAGGAGTTGCGAATTTAATCAAACTTCAGGAAGAAGCTATCGGGGAATGGTCGGATGTCATCCGTACAAAAGCGGAGGCTGCGAAATAAATGAAAGAATTAATTGTGGCGACCAAGAACCAAGGGAAAGTAAATGAGTTCCGTCAGATGTTTTCTAAATATGAGATTTTAGTGAAATCCTTGTTAGACATCGATCGCTCGATTGAGATAGAAGAAACAGGTACCACATTCGAAGAGAATGCCATCATAAAAGCTGAAGCAATGGCTGAGCATTTCCAAGTTCCAGTCGTAGCGGATGATTCCGGCTTAGAAGTGGATGCCTTAAACGGTGAACCAGGCGTTTATTCCGCTCGTTATGCAGGAATAGAAAAAGATGATGATGAAAATACAAAAAAACTCTTAAGAGAACTTCAGGCTGTTACGGAAGAAAAGCGAACGGCGCGTTTCGTATGTGCGGTTGCTGTGGCCAGGCCCGGGAAAGATACATTTGTCGAAAGAGGGACATGTGAAGGGAAAATCGCTGCAGAACCCCAAGGCACCAATGGGTTCGGTTATGATCCTGTATTCATTCCGGAAGGGTCGTCTCGTACGATGGCAGAACATGCCTCGGAAGAGAAAAATGCCATCAGTCATCGTCACCATGCCATTCAAAAAATTGAGGAATGGTTGAAAACACAAAGCTGAGCGAGGTGTTACTATGCCTAAAGTTTTGATTGTGAGTGATACTCACGGCTTGAAAGAAGAAGTAATCGAAATTAAAGAAAGACATCATGATGTCGATGTTATGATTCATTGCGGGGACTCTGAACTTTCGTATGATTCGGAAGAGCTGGAAGGCTTTACGTATGCCAAAGGCAATTGTGATTTCGAGCCCGCTATGGAGGAGGAGAGAGTCGTTCGAGTGGGAGACTTAACGTTTCTGGTTACTCACGGCCACCTTCATCAAATCAAATCTACCTTGATGCCACTCTCATACCGGGCGGAAGAAGTCGGAGCACAGGTTGCTTGTTTCGGTCATTCCCACATTGCAGCAGCAGAAAAGGTAGGAGAGACCCTTTTCATCAATCCTGGGAGCGCAAGACTTCCAAGGGATCGTAAGGAACCAACTTATGTAATTATGCAATGGGAAGATATCCGTGATGTACATGTACAGTTTTATCATGTAAACGGAGATCCAATGCCCGATTTACACATGACAACAGCCCTTGCAGCGAAGAATTAAAATTCTTTGCTGCAATCTGTTGACATTATTGGAGATTCTTAATATAATAATTCTTGTCCGCTTCACAAGGCAATACATAAATTGAAAGACAATGTGGCTATAGTGAAAAATTATGCGGGTGTAGTTTAATGGTAAAACCTCAGCCTTCCAAGCTGATGACGAGGGTTCGATTCCCTTCACCCGCTCCATTACATATTTTTTAATTTTAATAGGATGTCCCAGTAGCTCAGCTGGATAGAGCATGATCGAATATGCTTCGAAGCGATGCTACAACGTACCGATTTCAACACATCTTGAATCCACCCAGGAAATCGGGACGACAGCCGACAAAAGTTTGCGCAACCAATTTTATACTATTTCATGTCCCAGTAGCTCAGCTGGATAGAGCAACAGCCTTCTAAGCTGTGGGTCGGGAGTTCGAATCTCTCCTGGGACGCTAACTGCGAAAAAGCTGTAACCTTTGATATATAAGGGTTTCAGCTTTTTTCTTTATGGATACCAATATAGGTTGTAATTATTAAAAAACCCCATTTGGGGCAGAAATGGGGCAGGATTTTTTATAAGTACTTTAACCTTCTCATTTTTTTATCTCAAGTGGTGATTTTAAACTAATTATTTTTGCTGATGATCATCTACTTAAGGGAAATAATGTTAAAATATTCTATATACATAATAGTATTACAAAGTGAGAGAAGAGGGGGAAGATATTGAAAAAAGGAATAATAGGCGTTATCCTTTTATTTATTCTTTGTGCGTGTTCTAATCAGAAATACACTGAAGGAATGCAGGATTTAGAATTGTTGCTGGAGGAGCAAAAATTTGATCAAGCACAAGTGAAATTGAGTGAAGTGATAGAAGTTAAAGAAACTGAGGAGAGCACTGAAACTCAAAATCTTTTGGACTCATTATTGTATGCTATAGAAACTGAAAATGATGATGAGCTTGCTTCAGCAAAGTTATTGTATGAAGATATTCTAAGTTACAATAATGAACATAATTACAAATCGATATCTATAATTAAACGGTATGCAAATCAAAGTCATGAACAGGTTAACAGTTGGATAACTCAAGAAGATGAAATTAATAAATCGATACAAACCGCATTTTCATATGCAGAAGAAAATAATTATGATGATGCACTGAGTTTATTGAATGAGTTAAAGAACGAGAATACCACACATCCTAATAAGAAGAAGTTGATGAGTAATATCGATTCTTCCATTGAAAGTGTTGCAAATAACAAAAGAGACCATGAATCTGAGCAGTTGGAGTTAAAGAAAGCCGAAGAAGAACGTTTAGCTAAATTAGAAGCTGAGAAAAAGGCTGAAGAGGCAGCAAGAAAGAAAAAAGAAGAAGAGGCAAAAGCAAAAGCTGCAAAAGAGGCTGAGGCAGAGAAGGAAAAGGAACAAGAAAAAGAAAGTGATGAAGAATCCACACCTTCTAAGTTAAATAAAGAACAGGCTGTGAGCTACGTAGTAGAGTATGCTCAAGTCCCAATAGATAACCCGAATGTCTTTGTAGAATATGACCATGATAATCAGCATGGCGATTGGGTATATAGAGTATATGAAGTGGTAATTGATGATCCTGAAACAAAAGAGGGGCATACGGCAACATGGGGATGGTACGCAGTGGATCCTAATACAGGATATATATATAATAACATGCAATAAGAAATGACAGCCTCCTTGACTTAAAGGAGGCTGTTACATTATGAAAGATCTTTCTTTTGAAAAAATTGACTAAAGTGATCTGCAGCTACTTGATCAACTTCTTCAATGTGATGGCCGTAAATGTCCATCGTAGTTCCAATTTTCCTGTGACGTACACGTTGACTTATGGACTTGGTAGGTACATTTTGTTGTATCAAGTAAGTAACAGAGTAGTGTCTTAAATCATGAAACCTTAAGCCCTCTATATTATGACGCTTTCTAAACCTGCTCCACCATTGACTAACACTATCGGGTCTCATGGGCTTACCTAGTTCATTAGCAAAAAGAAAAACTCTATTAGGATCGTACTGTAAGTCCCTAGTACGTAAAAATTCTTTCTTGCGCCTCTTTTTAACCTGAGTAACCATCTCCAGCAGTTCACCAGGAATAGAAGCTGTGCCTTCCATCCCATTCTTAATGCTTTTTATAAGTAATTCGCCGCTCTTTTGTTGAGAAAGCGATTGTTCGAAACGAATAGCGCTTTTCTCTTCAAGTATATGTTTTTCTTCTAATGCAACAAGTTCACCCTCCCGACATCCAGTTACAAAAGCAATCCAAAATAACACCTGTTTTTCGAACGGCTCCCGGTTAATACACTTTATGAGATGATCTATTTTTTCTCTGGAGTAGGAGAGGGGTTTCTTTTGTTTTACAGTTGGTGGCTTAATATTTCGAGCAGGATTATTCTTTATTAAGTCAAATTCATCAGCTGCTGTTAGTAGGCTTTTAAAAGCTTTGAAGCAGTTTCTAATGGTAGAAGGGGACAAGGACTCCTCTTTACCGTCTAATCTTCTAGAACTACCCTTTAAATCATCGAGAAAGTTAACAATGTGCATAGGCTTAATATCCGACAATTTAAGATGCCCATACTCAGGTAAGATTCTTTTTTCTATGATACTTATACTCTCACTCAAGGTCCTAGGTGAGAGTCTGTCCGCGGCATACTTTTTAACCCATTCAGGATAAAAGTCTTCTAACCGTAAGTAGTTGGGCTTTATATAGTCCCCACTCAACACTTCAGATTCGAATTTTGCAAGTTCCTGTCGAGCTAAGGTTTTATTCTTCACCTTGACGTTCCTTCTTTCACGTATTGGTTTCCCTTTCGCATCGTAACCAGTCACCACTGAAAGTCTAAATGACCCCTTTCCACGCTTTTCAATGCTTCCCATGGTCTCACCTCCTAATAATAGTTTAATAGCTTACATAAAACTGATTGGTACAATCTGAACGCCTCTTTATCTGTGCAAGACGTTCCTCACATAATTCATATGACACCTTAAAATCATGAGCCCATCGATCAAGGATCTCAGGATCGTCAAGGTCATACCGTTTAATCATGTGATAGGGGAGGGCAGCATACAAAGTAAAATGGCTAGCATCCGAGGTGAATGAAAATATTGAAACCTATTATCCTGTGCTTTATAAGGGGCAGGTGGTTCAAGTGGCCATTAATCAGCGTGCTATTGATGACGTTCTGAATGGGCAAGCTTCTTATCCAGATGTTTCAAAACTGTTCAGGTTAAGGGATGCCGTTGTGATTGGAGTGATTGCATGAAGACATTTGCTTTGGATGATCGAGGGGATTTGTTATTTCAAGATGGCGAATTTGTTGTTATTGAAGAGGTTGAAGATATAAAACAATCACTCTCTCTTATACTATCTACTAACAAAGGCGAGTGGTTCTTGGATCCTGAAATGGGATTGGATTTTAGTGCTTTGTTAGATAAGCCTACAGACGCTCGTATTCGAGCTGCAGTGATTGAAGCTATTAGCCAGGAGCCGAGGGTTCAGTCTATTGATCACATAGAAATCATCCAGGACAGACAAAAACGTGTTATCTATATTCATTTCAAAGTGACGACTTCAACGAATGAACAGGTGGAGAGTGAGGTGAGCGTCAATGCTTGATGAAAATGGTTATAGACGAAAGACATACGGTGAAATTTTAGAAGAGATGCAAAGCCGGGCAAGAGAGCTGTTTGGAGAGAAAATTAATCTCACCAAAAGTTCTCCAGTCGGGCTTTTTATAATGCTGATGGCCTGGTTCCTTTCATTAGTCTGGAAGGATAACGAGGATGTCTACCATTCAGCACACCCCAACCAGGCGACCGGAGTTAACCTGGACCGTCTTTTACCTTATTCGGGAATCACTCGTAATTTGTCTCAGTTCGCAAAGGGCGAAGTGACCCTGACCGGGACGGCTGGATATGTCGTTGAACAAGGGTTTCAAGTAACGACCTCTTCAGGTGTCTTCTTTGAGACGACTCAAGATATCACTTTAGATAATACAGGGACTGGAACAGCAAGGATTCGAGCTTTGGAAGTTGGGCGTGCAGGTAATGTTGCTTCAGGAGATATCAATACGATTGTAAATCCAGATGCCAATGTGGAAACTGTCATTAATAATGAACCAACAACAAAAGGTAGGGAGAAAGAAACCGATTTGGAAGTTCGGCAACGTAGGGATATCTCAATCGAAGGATTGGGTGCTGCAACGGTTCCATCGATTCGTGCGCGACTTTTGGAAAGGCCGGATATACGAGCTGCGACTGTCATAGAAAACTATGAAAATGAAGTTGTGAATGGTCAGCCTCCTCATTCAATCCAAGCTTTTGTGTTAGGTGGAGATGACCAAGTCATTGCGGAGACGATTTTTAACACAAAAGCCGGCGGCATACGTCCCTATGGAGTAACAACCAGACAGGTAATGGATGAAAGTGGCCAAGTTCACACTGTTGGTTTTACACGGGCGGTTGAAATTCCCATATACTCTCGGATTACCATATCGAAGTCAGCTGCTTTTCCATCAGACGGGGCTGATCGCATCCGTCGTAATATCGTCCAGTTCGTCGGAGGAGTGGACGGTAGTGGGGCTCTCTATAGTGGACTGAACATGGGTGAAGATGTTATTTATTCCAGACTCATAGCTAAAGTGTTCCAGGTGGAGGGTGTGGAAGACCTTACCCTTGAATTATCGAAGGATAATACCACCTTTATGCAGAGCAACATTGCTGTGGGTCCAGAAGAGGTAGCTCAAACGGATATCGATTATATAGAGGTGACAATCAATGTATAAACTACCATCCATTCTCAGTAAATTTGCCGATTCTTTAGCAAAGAAGGAAGACAGCAACATCGGAAAGGTATTCAAGATATTCTCAGAACAGCTTGAAGACTTACAGTTTAATAATCGGCGCATTAAAGAATGGCGTTTAATTGATAATGCTGAGGGCGTTGCCCTCGATTTGATAGGGGAAAACGTTCTGCAGTCTAGAGGTGTAGCGACAGATGAGGTATACCGGGTATTACTTAAGTCCAAAATCGCTCGTAACCTTTCAACGGGGGATATTAATACAATCATACGAGTTCTTTCATTGGCTTTGGATTCGAAGCCAACAGATGTTTCGATAAAAGAAACATGGGCCGACGACGTTAATCCACGACCTGCAGGAATAAGCGTGATCCAAGTTCCGTTGAGAAGGTTGAATGAGGTGGGATTACCAGCTGATCAGTTTGCGAGAATCATCCAAAAAACGGTATCTGCGGGTGTGAAAGTTAATTCCATAGAACTTTCCGGAACATTTGAATTTGGATCCACTGATTTACAGATAGATGCAGATGCTGGGTTCTCAAGCATAGCTAATTCGAACAGTGGAGGTTATTTTGGATCTGCATTCGTGCCTGCATCAAATGAAGATTTACCTATATAAGGAGGGGTATCATTGCCAATCACTACAACATTACCCGATTGGTTAGCCACAGGAGTGCAACCTCCTGAAAGTTTACGTACAAACGGTTGGGAAGAAGGTCAGAAACCTGCGGCAGAATACTTCAACTGGTTCTTTTCAACGTCATATTACGCCTTAAACGACTTAGCTGAAAAGGCAGCTTCTCAACAAGATTTTGATAATCATAAAAACAATCAAACGAATCCTCACCAAGTTAAGAAAGCCCAAGTGGGATTAGGCAATGTAGATAATGTGAAACAAGTATCTAAAACAGAATTTGATTCTCATAATCAGAACCGTCAGAACCCCCACGGTGTAACAGCGTCTCAGGTGGGAGCTTCGCCTACGGGTCACGGTCACAGCGGCGCGACAACAACAACATCGGGCTTTATGTCTGGGGTCGATAAAACGAAGTTGAATGCTATGCCAGCAGCTTCGGATGTAGAAACAAAAGCAGGAGCGACCCAAAAGGCGGATGATGCAGAACAATCCGCGATTGATTGGGTGAAATACGTTGGTTTGGGCGGTAGCCTAAACGCTCATAGTTATAGCGAGGATTTAAACGCCTTAAACGAAACGCAGATTGTTTACGCGTTGAACGCAACGAATTCCCCTGCGGGTAACGGTTTCATCATTCACATGAGTTATAACAATGATTACAAAAAACAACTATTTTACAAAGTAACGGGGAATCAATTTTACGCAAGGTTTCGGGACGCTGATGGTTGGAAGTCGTGGACGGAACACGAAACAACCGCAGGAGCGCAAGCCAAAGCCGATGAACGAGTTGAGAAAACAGGCGACACCATGACAGGAGACCTTAATTTTTCGGGAAATTCCTTCCCTCATGTATCTTCTGATGAATACTTTGTTTTAACTTCAAAACGCGGGACTTATATAGCCTCTAACGCTTATTTTGATAATGCATGGAAGCGTCACGACCCAACGAGTGATTCTGTTTTGATAGAATTACGCGAAGATCAAGGGGGTGTCCAGGTTAAAACGGCAAGTGCGGGATCAGGGGATATATCATGGAAAAGTGAAAACCTAGAAACTGAAAAAGGTACACAGGCGAAAGTTGATGCTACGCAAGTGCATAGATTAACTAACGATGATGGGTCCGCTTTCGGGTATGTTTCAGATGCTAATACAGTGAAAACAACAGGCATTTATAACACCTCTGCATCTACGGCAAACATACCGTCCGCGGCAAGTAGCTTGTTAATTGTGCAAGATAGGAGTACAAATATCATTTCGCAACAACTCATATACTATTCAGCGAACACAATGCATTTTCGTACAAGCATAAATAACGGGGTGAGTTGGAGCAATTGGGAAATGATTGAAACCACAGACGGCGCGCAAGCGAAAGTGGATACGGTAGACAGCGACCAGGTGAACATGGAGAGTAACAACTTTAAAACCGCGAGCGCTAGAGGGGATGAATACCCCTTCGGTTTAACTGTGTTTAGGACGGACGATAATACTTTCCCGCAACAATGGGGTATTGTTCAAACGTCTCGGGGATCAAACTACCTTTCGCAGATATTCTTCGCGACCGGAAATAGTATCTACCAACGGGTTTGGGACGTCAACACAAACAGTTGGAAAGCGTGGAATACGTTAGAGACGACCACAGGCGCACAGGAGAGAGCGGACGCGGTTGATAGCGAACAAGTGACGCATATCGGGGTTATTGACGGAAGTCAATCGGGGAACACGTACCCCGTGGGTGTAACTATGTTCGACTGGGCCAACAACATAACTTACCCTTTTAATTATGGGACCGCCTTAAACGTCAAAGACAATGACAATAGATTCGTTCAGACGATTTATCACAATCAAGGCACTGAAGCACCTCAACAACGCTATTGGTATAACAACGCCTGGAGCGCGTGGAAGAAGCTTCCGCGTGAAGGGGACGATGTTTCTTTTAAATCCGTAACCGTGGGCGGTGTCAATTTAAAGCAATCTGTCAGTAACGGGAAACAACAGGTCCGTGACGCCGTTATTGGCAAAGGGGGAACAGTCGCGGACGCCGATAGTGACGGAATACCGACCTTTCAAGAATTGATGGATGGGGTCAATGGGATCACGACAAGCCCAATCAATAGTATGCAGCGTGGCGAAGCTAAAATGCTGGGAACAACCCGCCTTGTCTCTATCAGCGCTGTAGACCTACCGAAGTCGATTGTAAGAATCACAGGCTTACGTTTTGACGACGGGACTTCGACAGAATACTTCAACCCGCCCGAAAACTTTGTACTTGCTGAATTTACCAGCAGTACAGAAATAAGTTTTATGGTAAGGGATTTCCCGGAAGACGTACGCCCTGTCGTAATGTGGGAAGTCGTTGAATTCGTTGACGACGTGAGGGTATCGAAAGGGAAATTTTCGATGGATGAGACGGGTACCTTTTCGAAAATTTTTACGTCGTCTTTCGATTCTAACAAAGCGATGCTGTACTACACATATAAAGCTGACGATATCACAAGTAGTGACGTAAGGGATATATATATCGCAGGGCGTGTGTACGGGACAAACTATATAGAATTTACGCGCGCCGTAGCTTCTTACCCTTATACGATTCAGTGGTTTTTGGTCGTTTACCCATAAAGGAGGATGAAAGATGAGCGAAATCGTATATGCTGAATTAAATACAAATAATCTGTGTATCGGGCTTCTAACTTCACCGAAGCCGATCGAGAAGGAAAACTATGTAGAGATCGAAGCGTCCGATAACGACCTTTTCTGGCGCAAGTACGATACGCAGACAGGGACCTGGTCACAGGAAAAATTCCTGCCCGATAGAGCGGCGATCCAGTTAGACGAATTCGAACAGTTGAAGGCTGACAAAGAAGCGTTGGAAAGTGAATTGCAAAACATTAAAATGTTTAATGCGATGAATTTGAAAGATATATCAAATGCTAGAAATGAAACAAAGAGCGTAAAGGCACTCACTTCCGATTTGCTTCTCAAAATGGCACGAAACGGTATCAATTAAAGGAGGTCATGTGATTGTACTTTGAATGGATTAAAAAATTTTATAACGAGGGTTTTTATGACAAAACAGATGTGGCGGACTTTGTGAGATATGAGGAAATCACGGAAGCTGAGTATCAAGAAATTACAGGAGACCAGTACACAGCGTAAATATACACCTTTAGAGGTGTTTTTTTTATAAAAAAAGGAGTGACCGCCTAAACAAGTCACTCCTAAAATGCTCACACACCGGAAGTTCCACCTTCCACACAGAAGGGGTGAGCTAAATTTATTATGCAGTAAACAGTTAATTTTGACCAGTGTATTTGGGTTTTATTTACAGAATATATCATTTAGATCTTAAATGATATATAGGGGGACAATTATGGATAGGGACTATATAACTCGTAAAGAGTTCAATGATTTGGACGAAAAAGTAGATCGTTTGCAAAATGAGCAGACCAAAACAAAGCAAAGAGTCGAACACATGGAGAAGAAGCTGGACAAGATTGAAGATAATACGACATGGATATTGCGCCTTATTCTAGGAGCTATTATTTTGGCTATTTTAGGGTTTATTTTGCAGTCACCAGAAACCAATATTACAATGGGAGGTTTTCTTTATGGAAAATGAAATCATGACAAAGGTTTTGATATTTGCAACTGTTATTAGCCCCTTTGTTACAGGTTTACTTGAGGTTATTAAACGTCTGGCAGGATTACCAAAAAACTTCATTCCTCTTATTGCAGTAACCATTGGTGTGACACTAGGTTTGGTTTCATACCCATTCACAAACATGGATGTCGTTTTACGATTATGGGCCGGAGCTGGAGCAGGACTATCAGCAACCGGTCTTTTTGAATTGGTCCAGAAACGGAATGGACGCACCACTAAAATAAAGGAGGACGCTTAATATGGGGCGTGTAAAACTTCAAACTTTGCTTGATCGATCCATCAGGAACATGGGAAAGGTTCATTCGGCGGTTAAAGACAAAGCCATTCTTATCATCAGAAAAGCTTATGGCGAAGGAATTAATGTCCAAATGAGTTCAGGATTCCGCTCTTTCCAGAGACAGAAAGAGTTGTTCAACCAAGGGCGGTACGGAAACCCTGGGATAATTGTTACTCATGCGGAGTCGGGCCAGTCAGTGCACAACTATGGCTTAGCTATCGACTACTTCCTGACAACCTGGGATGGTTCTAAAGCCACTTGGAATGTAAACAAGGACTGGAGAAGAGTCGCTGAGATAGGGAAGTCTCTCGGATTCTCCTGGGGAGGAGATTGGTAGTGGAAGGACCACCCTCATCTCGAACTTACAGGAGGACTATCCTGGCGTGATTTAAAAGCTGGTCAACGTCCTGATCATTTGTTGAACAAAGGTGTACTACAAGAAGGTCATTCTGGTTATGAAACTTACCAGGTGCAACAAAAGCTACAGGATGCGGGGTACGATTTGTCTGTTGATGGATTATTTGGAAGTGAAACGGATCGTGTGTTGAAGCAATTTCAAAAAGATTATGGCATTGAAGCCGACGGATGGTTTGGACCTCATACAACAGCCATGATGGAGAAGGTTATGAATGGATACAAAGCTGCAAAAGATAAATCAGAGGAGGTAAAGCAAATGGAGAAAAACTTGAAGGAAACAGGATTCAAGGATGTAGAGAAAGACTCGTTTTTACAGAAGGAAATTACTAAAGCCAAAGCGGCAGGAATTACTGAAGGAGTGGGGGAAGGTTTTTTTGGTCCTAATCGTCCAGTAACACGTGCTGAAGCTGCTGCATTTGTAGTTAGAGGCGTAGAGTATGCGACGGGAAAGGAAATTCTAGTAGAATGAAGTGTATATTCACATCTGAATTAACTGTAGTATTATAAGACTGTCTCTTATGACTGTATAGGTAAAGGGTATTAAAAGTTAATAGCCCCTCTGATTAAGAGGGGCTATTTTAGATTATTACCATTTACTTTTAAGTATCGTGTAGTTAGAATGGTTTTTATCCACTCTTGGAAGAACCTCAGTGGTGGGGTTCAAAACTTACTTTGGTTGGTAGGACATAGTGGGTCCCCTCTTAGGTGTAAGAGGGGTTTTTGATATGTAAACCTGTTATTGGTAAAATACGATTACGCTGTTTACAATTTTGAATATCGATCGGTCTCCAAACAGAGCAAGACTCGCCTTCTAACCCCTGGCGGGTCTTTTTTCATGTAATGGTGTTGAACATATAAATAAAATGCAGTGCGGTATTGTCCCATACAGCAATCATCTATACCAGGATTAGTCTTCTTTAAATTGAACAATTAACTCGAAGTCCTCAACATCCTCACTGAATTCCACGGGTATTCCCATAAAATTCATTGAAAGCATCAGCGGATCGCCTTGATCATCCAGAACAGGTCTGTTCCTTATTTGTTCTCCCAGCCACTCTTCGTTCATTTTTATTTTTGTAGCATAATCATTGTAAAAGATGGACACCTCTAAATCCCTGAACATCTTCATATAAACAGCCTCCAATTTCCAATTTATTACTATATGAGTTCTGATATCATATATAATGTCAGAACAAACGTTCTTATAAAAGAGGGCGGCGATAGTGAATGGAATATTGTGTGCCTTTATTAGGAAATTTACAACCGTATATGAGCAATTGGAATCTTGGACTATTATATTAAAGCGTTTTATGCCTTAAATAATAACCCCCTTACATTTGTAAGGGGGTTAGTTAATGGGAATTTTGTCTTATAAATCACACTTTCATATGAGGCTTCGACTTTATCAGATTTCGCATAGTAGTAATTACTTATTTTAAACAATTTACTTTAGTGTTGAAAATTAAAAAGAGAATGAATCTCTATTATTTCAATTTTTTTACGAAAATTTTACGGTGACTATAGAATTAGTGTGTCTTTTACGGGATACAGTAGTTGGTATATCTATGATATTATTACTTTTTAGTTTTAAAGGAGGGATTATAAGTGAGCAAGTTACTATCGACATTATTATGCGGTAATGCTATGTCAATTATTTTTGCAATTTATTTTACGAATATTAGGGTATGTTCCTGAGTAACCTATATGGGATTTTTTGTGTGGTTTTTTTAGGTTTGTTTTTGTTAGCATTTCCTTTTTCATTTTTAATTGAAAAAGTAGTCGAAAAGCTTTATGTAGGGAAGTTCTTTGTCAAATTAGGATTATATATTTTGTTAGGTACAATTCCAATGGTGCTACTTATACCAGTATTATTACATTGGGGCTCCATGGCTATCATAGTAGCTATAGTTTTCCCCGTTATTCTCACTCTGGTGGAGAAAATACCTCAAAAATATATAAATTTGAGCGCCAAATTCAGTGTGATTTTCACCTTTGCTTTATTTGTATTTTTATATTACACCATTCGATGAAATTAAAATGAAATGTTGTTGAAACATTTACAGCTTTATACTGATATGTTAAATTTCGTGTTGTTATTATTTTTGAAAGGGGAAAAATATGAGGAATTTTATGTTCACTATTGTTTTAGTTTTTAGTTTTTTAGGAGGAGGTTATTTAAACGGACCAGTATTAGCTGCTACAGATTCGCTTACTTATACAGGTAACCTTACTGATAACGAAATGCATAAATATAGTATTGATGTTGGTCAGGAAGGGCCTTTATCAGTCTCAATTGTAAATGGAGATGTAGAATATCAATTCACTTCAGAAGCCGATGGCCAGTCCTACCGTGACGAAGATACTGTTCCAGTAGGTAGTTATAAATTGTCAGTTAGTACTGCTAGTGAAGATACTACCCTGTACGAAATCAATATTGGCGGGGACAGTCTTACAGGTAATAATCACTTACCAAATTTAACAGTTGAAGAACCAACAAAAGACTTTAGTAGGTTATCTAAAGGTACTTTAGATATAAATGTAAGTGGATATTCTGATGCTTACCAAAACTTTTTTAAGTTAAATCATCAAGAACCTGTCTCAATAGCAAATAACTTTTCATTTAATACTGATTTATTAATAGGGCCTAACAATTTAACTTTCTCAGGTGTTACAGAATCTGGGAATGAAATCTTCAACTTAAAAGAAGTTACTTCTATTGGACTAAAAAGGATAAGCGGAAGTACACGATATAAGTCAGCTGTGGCAATTAGTAAAGAGATAGAAAAAGAGGGCTTTGATATAGATACAGTAGTTATTACCAATGCGTATAGCTTCGTGGATGGTGTCTATAGTGTACCTTTGGCTGTAAAAAATAAAGCGCCTATTTTACATACTCATGAAGATAAACTTAATTCCGCTGTTGTAGATGAGATTAATAGATTGGGTGCATCTAAAGCTATCATTGTAGGGGGAACCGGAGCAGTATCCGATAGTGTTAAGGATGAGTTGATAGCCATGGGATTAAGTGTTGAAAGGCTCTCAGGGATTAATCGGGAAGCAACATCTGTAGCTGTTGCGGAAAGGTTGATAGATAATAATTCTTCGAACGCTATTATTGTGAATGGCAGCTCAGAGCCTGATGGTATTTCCATAGCAAGTTTTGCTGGTTCAAGAGGCATACCGATTCTATATACATTGGAAAATCGTTTGCCGGATGAAATAAAAGCATTTCTAAATGATAACTCTAACCTTACTAATTTCACTATTATCGGCGGTACTGGAGCTGTTTCTACAGATGTTGAGGATGAATTGAATAACTTCGGTACAGTACGTAGGGTAAGTGGAAGTGACAGGTATAAGACTGGAATCCAAATTGCTAAAGCTTTCGATTGGAAACCGAGATCATATGTAATCTCTAATAATTTCGTAGATGGAGTTCCTGGCAGTGTTTTTGCTGCACTTAAAGGATCCCATAACTTCCTGACTAAAACTGATAGTATCCCGGAATCTATTGATAATTATTTAACGGGAGAGGGAAATGCAAGATTTCTAGATAACATTTATATTGTCGGTGGTACTGGCGCAGTATCAGAAGCCGTTGAACAAAAGTTAGAAGAGAAAATAAAGAATAACTAAAGGGGTTGAGATGTTGAGGAAGTTAAGATACTTATTGGTTGTTACAATTGCACTTTCTATTGTATTTGCCGGAATTAAACATGACAGTTGGGCATCAAACGACATTTTTAGTACTAATAACGCTAAATTAATTACTTCAAGTTCATCAATAGACATATCTTGGGGTTCAATTGCAGATTCTTATAAAGTGTTTTTGGATGGAGATTTTATTGAAGAAATTGATAAGAGCAAATATACTATTAAGGATTTAGATGAAGATAGACCATATAAAATAAAGGTAGAAGCGTATAAAAATCATGAGAAAGTTGACGTTATTAGTTTTGAAACATCAACTTCAAAGACCCAAGAAATGAAGAATAAGGTAAAGAAAAAAATAAATATGGCTTCTACAAGCGCTATTTATACTGACAAAGAAGCAAAAATTCTTATTGAGGATATGCCGAGCAGCGATAGCGTGGTGACTGTTAAAAAAAATGAAGAGATCCTATATGAAGATCTTAATAAAAAATTCTTTATAGACAAAAATATAGAACCTGATACTAAATATAGGTATTCAATTCTGACTAAAGAGAAGCTTCCTAAAGAAAAGCAGAAAGAGATAAAAGCTAAAGCTGAAAAAGAATTTAAAGGGAGCATACCTGAAGAATTAAAAAATGAAGATATATACCAAGAGTATAAAATTTCTAGAGTTCTTAAAACTTTAAAGCGTGATGGTAACGATAATTTCATTAGCGCTGAATCATGGAACAGCCATAATAAGGGAGTAGAATTTATATACACTACCTTTATTCCAATGAACCTTTTCGACCCACCACCTGCTGGAATTTTACCTGACGTAGAACCTGACACTTTAAGGCTTTATGAATTTTACAAAGGTGATAATAGAGGCTGGGATGATACAGGGCACTCTGAAAAATATCGAACACGTACACATGTTAAAGTTACTTTCCCAGAAGGGCAAAATGCACAAATTTTATATAACGAAGGTGTAGGTACCACATACGGAGCCTATTATGCTAATGGGAATGGATCCGGTTTGAAATGGGATGCTGATAGAGCTAGCATGAAGGATGTGTATATACACAGTAAAAGCACTTCTCCTTCTAAAGCTTCTTTTTCTATATATCACAATGCGGGTGACCCTTTAGCTAACCCTTCTCCTAATATCACTTATGAATACAGTGCAAATGTTTATGAGAATGGTTCTTTTAATATTTGGGGAGAGCATGATGGTGCGCCTAGACATGAGATGCACGCAGGTCATTTACCTGGGGAGTTGCACGGAATGTATAGTAATGGTAGTTATGATGTACATTATAGTTCTCGAGCCTCTGTAATGAGAGACGAACACGAAAGCTTTAACCACTTATTCCCTCTTTGGCCAAATAAGCAAATAAGGGTAGAGGGATCATTTTAATGTGATATAAGTTTTGAGCCCCCTTGAAATTACATGGGGGCTTATTTTCGTCCTAACGCCTGAGTATTCATGTGATTTAGAGTGGCTTTTTAATATGTGAATAAAAAACTCACAAAAATCTCACAAAAAGCAGTTGGATTTTAGCGTCCAGCGAAGTTCCTTTAGTTCAAAATTGCTTCTCTCAATCAAGAAGTCACTGAATAAAACTGAACGCAGCTCTAAAAAGTTGAGCATATGATATTTGTAATACTTTCTAAAATAGCATTCTTTAATAGGAAGGAACTCGTCTTTAAGAAGAATTTTGTATAAAGATGGTGTGGGGCAGAAAATGGGGCTGAATTTCATTATTATTGCCCCATTTCTACTTGTATTCATATTGCCTAATCATAAAGAACATTGATTTAATAGTGTTTTTTCGTTAATCGTTCTGTCCAATCATACCCACTCCAACAGCCTTCTAAGCTGTGGGTCGGGAGTTCGAATCTCTCCTGGGACGCTATCAAAAAAAGCTGAAACCTTTTATACAAAGGTTTCAGCTTTTTTTCTCGTGAAAATAATAAGAACAATAGAGGATGAAATCGCAGGGTATATTTGGATGTGAATAATAGTTTATAGAGAATTTTAGAATCAGAATAACAAGTAAAGACAGAGAGGTTTATATAGCCTTTTCTTCAATTTCAATTCCTCTCTTCCTTCATCCTTACATCCAATACCTTCACTTTCTTTTTAGGACCTTGTCTGTTGAGGCGGCAATCATTTTGATTCGTTTTATTATTACTAGTGGAATACTTTCATGTTATTATTTTACACAATAGGCAGCAATGCCTGTGAAACCTCGCTATTAGAAAGTTGGCTATTATGAAAATCAGATTAGGATTAATAGGAGCAGAAGATAACCTGGGATTAATACAATCCATTGTAGACGAGTACCCTGAGTTCAGTTGCTTATCATTTTTGCATTCAGGTGAGGAAGAGCTTGTAGACCATTTGGAAGCGCATTCACAGGAGGTGGATGTATGGTTGTTCTCCGGATTTCTTCCCTACTCGACGGCAATTAAGTCCGGGAAAACCAATCGACCGATGTATCATACGCCCTATACAGGTTCAAGTTTATATAAAACCCTCTATCATGTATTAAACAGCGAAGATATTCAGGCTGATGAACTTAGTTTTGATGCCGTCGACTCCTCGGAATTACATTCTATATTCGACGAGTTGGGAATGGAATATGACCCATCTTATCTAGTGGAATTTATTGACGAATCCGAAATCGATCATAGTCGAACTTATTTGGAGCATTACAAAAAGTCCGTCAGTAAATTCGTGAAGCATCACTATGATCTATGGAGTAGTAATCACACGAAGGGGGCGGTGACTTGTGTCTGGGCTGTTTATACAGAGTTGAAACGCCTTGGAGTCCCGGTATTCAGGGTGACTCCTGCGAACTCGGCTATCAAATCTATTTTGGATATCATATTGAGAACTCATGAGATGGTACGTTTTAAGAATACCCAGATTGCCGTTCAAATGTTTGAAATCGATCCGTTATCCGGCCTGTCTACAGGTGTATTTTCATCGGATGAAATCACCAATGTTGAACTGAGAAATATGCAGAAATTATTGACATATGCAAAGAAAGTGCAGGGATCGCTGAAAACTTCCGGACCTGGTAGATATGTCATTTTTACGACTCGCGGCGAGCTTGATGCAATCACTGAAAGTTTCTCTGTGGTTCCCGAAATAGAAGAACTACTTCGGATTGGCAAGCATGCCGTGACTTGTGGTATAGGGATAGGAAATTCTGCTTATGATGCGGAAATCAATGCGGGTAGAGCTCTGTTAAACGCTAAGGAATATGGAGAAGGGACATGGATGGTCCTTTATGAAGATAAAACGATAAACGGTCCCCTCGGTAGTTCAGAAAAAATCTCTTACTCTTATGCCTCCGTCGAACTCCAGGAAATCAGTGAGAAAACCTCCCTCAGTGTTTCAACGTTGAGTAAAATTAAGTCCATTTTGAAGAAATGGGGAAAGCCGGAAATGACAGCACTCGAATTAGCGCAGCACATGCAAATCATGCCAAGAAGTGCACGAAGAATAATTATGGCACTTGAAACCGGGGGATATGTGGAAGTTGT
The DNA here is from genome assembly GCF_056158545.1 of Halobacillus sp. ABR2_026. Lineage (NCBI taxonomy): Bacteria > Bacillati > Bacillota > Bacilli > Caryophanales > Bacillaceae > Halobacillus > Halobacillus sp. ABR2_026. Next base: position 2,687,078 of record NZ_JBSWTM010000001.1, on the reverse strand, counting down.
CGGTGAAGAAAACCCGTTTCCACGAGGACGTCCAAGAAAAATATACCGCTTTTCTTTGTGACAGAAACAATAGTTTCTGTCATTTTTTAATTTTTAAAATATTTGTTATTGACACATAAACACAATCGAAATAACATTAAGGACATAGCCGTAAATAAACCGTATTTAGATTTGAAAGCGGATTCAGAAAATGTTGTTTTGTCTAAAAGAAAAATAAACTGGAGGAGGTTGTAATAGGTGAATGAATGGAAGGAGATAGAGGAAAATCTGTTAAAAGATTTTGATGATCAGTTTAATCATTCCGGTGTAAACGGACGACGATTAGCCAGTCGAATTCAGTCAGTATCTGAAATTGGAAAGGGTGAAAAAGGGGGTTCACATCGGATAGGTTTCTCCGAAGAAGAAAAACAGGCAAAAACCCTTGTGAAGCAATGGATGGATGAAGCCGGAATGAACACGTGGGTCGATGAAGCTGGAAATGTTTTTGGGCAACTTACAGGACGAGATGAGACGCTCCCAGTTGTATTAGCCGGATCTCATGTAGACACGGTTCCAAACGGTGGTCATTTTGATGGTGTACTCGGAGTACTGAGTGCTTTGGAAGTGGTAGAGGCTTGGAAGGAAAATGACTATAAGCCAATGAGGACATTAGAAGTTGTAGTTTTCTCTGATGAGGAAGGGGCAAGGTTTAATCGTGGCTTTACAGGGAGCAAAGCTCTAGTCGGTGACTTTGATGTGGAAGAACATAAATCATTGTTTGACATTGATGGTCTGCCTTTTGAAGACGTTATGAAACATGTGGATTTGTCGGTTGAACGCTTCCCTGATGCCGAACGCCATTTAAAAGAAATTAAAATGTTTGTAGAAGTTCATATCGAACAAGGCAAACAGTTGGAAAAGGAAGATGTCCCTGTAGGTATAGTTACAGGAATTGCAGGACCTTGCTGGCTGAAATTTATTATAAAGGGAAGAGCAGGACATGCAGGGAACACACCAATGAATGATCGAAAAGATGCTTTGGTCGCTGCCGGTGAGTTGGTGTACAACATTCCATCGCTCCCTGCACAGGTGAGCTCATCCGCTGTAGCCACTGTAGGGAAGGCTCACGTAAATCCAAACGGAGTAAACGTGATCCCTGGTGAAGTGGAGATGTACGTTGATATTCGTGATATTTATGAATCCACACGTGACCAGCTCGTTGATCTAGTTATTGAAAAAGCCGAAGAAATCATGGAAAAGCATGAGTTATCTCTGGAGTGGGAGGAGAAGACACGGACGAAGCCTGTTCCAATCAAAGAGGTGTTGCAACAGACCATGGCAACATCTGTTGAGAACCACGGTATAAAGCCCGTTTTCCTGCCAAGTGGAGCCGGTCATGATGCTATGATTTTGGGACGGCATCTGCCGATTTCCATGTTGTTTGTAAGGAGTAAGGATGGGGTCAGCCACGATCCGGAAGAGTGGTCATCGCTGAATGATTGCGTACAGGGTGTTCATGTATTAAAGGACTTTTTAGAGAAAGTTACCCAGGAAGACTAGTCCAAAAGCTCATCGGGAAGGTGTGTAAATTCTTATGTCAAAAAAGAACAAAAATTGGCTGGATCGGATTCCTCATCCATTAGCTTTGCTGTTTTATATTATTGTATTTGCAGGAATACTGACCTACATCATTCCAGCCGGGTCCTATGATCGAGAGAAAATTGACGATGCAACAAGAACAATCCCGGGAACTTATGAACTCACAGAAAGGAACCCTGTCAATCCACTTGATTTATTTACAGCAATACCGCAAGGGTTCCAGGAAATTGCCAATATCGTTTTTATCGTATTCGCTGCAGCGATGATGTTCGGAGTATTGGAAAAGACAGGAATGTTGGAGCGAACTGTTGGCACCTTTGTAAGGAAACTGGGGTTAGGCAGACGATATCTGGCTGTCGTAATCATGACGTTTATTTACGGTCTGTTAGGGATTTTCGTCGGGTATGAAAATAATATCGCACTTATTCCCATTGCCATACTTCTCAGCATTGCAATAGGTGGAGACGCTATTCTTGGAGCTGGAATAGGGATTGGCGGGGTATCGATCGGCTTTGGACTATCCCCCTTTAATCCGTATACCGTCGGTGTCGGCCATCAAATTGCAGAGATGTCTTTATTCTCGGGGTGGGGCTTCAGAAGCGTTCTCGTCGTTCTCGTATTAAGCCTTCTTTCGGCATATAATGTAAGGTATTTCAAAAAGATACAGAAGGACAGGGGAAAAAGTCTTGGAGACGATATCGATACAGATGACATGCAATTAACTCAGCCTCTAGAAACGTATAAAATGAGAAATAAAGATATTGCCATGCTGCTTGTATTTTTGGCAGGGCTATCCGTCATGTTATATGGTGTATTCACGAGAGGCTGGTACATCAATGAGATATCAGCTATATTTCTGATGATTGGTATTGCAAATGGACTTATTGCCCGCATGAACGGCAGTCAAATCGCCCAGACGTTCTCCAAAGCCCTTGAACCAAGTGCACTTGCTGCCATTTTGATTGGCGTCGCTCAAGGTATTCAAGTGGTAATGAATCATGGAAACATTAGTGATACCATTGCATACGGACTTGTGTCGGTACTAGAGCATCTCCCTGCTACCGTTGCAGCCATTTTCATGTCAATATCACAATCGATTATTAATCTATTTATTCCAGGTGGAAGTGGGCAGGCGCTTGTTACATTGCCGATCATGATTCCCGTTGGTGATATAGTCGGAGTTTCGAGACAGGCTACTATATCAGCTTTTCAGGTGGGTGATGGCATTACAAATCTTGTTACGCCTACGCTTGGAGGATTAATGGCGATGCTTGGTCTATGCCGGGTTCCTTATGGAAGATGGCTCAGGTATATCTTCCCTTTTACAATCATGGCATTTATCGTTTCGTGGATTGCATTGCTTATCAGTGTATTGATCACTTAAGGGTTCAATCCATAACTTGTAGGAGTTACTACCAGGCGTAATTCAACTTTGCGTGGAGACTTAAATTTACTCTTTTCATAAAAGTAGAGAAACTTGTCAAATGAATTTTTATCCCTTGTTATTTTTAGAAAAGGTTCTGTTATAGTTTAGTGTTGATATTACTGCAAAATGAGGAACTTCCAATTTTATGGAGGTTCTTCATTTTTATATTTGGCTTATTCAACGAAACCCACCTCTTCTTGAAGACTCTATTTCGAGATGTTCCAGGGGGGTCATTGCCAGGTTGAGCGTAAGGGGTGGCCGGGAAGCCACTCGCTTTCCTGTGGGGGAGTGGCGAGCTTCCTCGGGCTACCGCCCTGCGGCATCTCGCCGATCTCCTTTCTCCCACGGGAGTCTCGCAGCTTCCCAACCACCCCATTCGATCGTGCGAGAAACGAACCCCCACCAAGAAGAAGCACCTTCCACTATTACTACCTATAGTAAGAAAGTGCTCTAAAACAAGCGGTTATGAGCTCCTTCCATACGATGGAGATAAGGGATACAGCTCTCCATTTGTATAGTGAGCGCCTACTTCTGAAAGTAGTTTCGAGACACTTATATGGCAAAGGGGCGAAGGGGAATGGCGCGACTCCTATCTTAAGTGTTCATGCGCCTCGTACAGAAGCGAGGAACTCACACTAGCCGCTAGGCGCAGAAACCGGATATCTATGAGGAAGAGAGTGCTTGATGAGAACCCGCAGGACGTAGTCCGAGGAGGCTCACCGCGCTCCCGCGGAAAGCGAGTCATTCCCCGCAGCCCCTATCCACGCCACAGAAGTCTCGAAATCAAGTCTTCAACAATCCTGCTCCTTTAGCGAAAGGCTCCGTTTCGAGATAATAATCCAACAAGATTCAATGGTTGGATCGTGAAAGTAGAAAATCTAAAGGATTCGTCACTTGGAAATAAATACCCTTTTACCATCCTATCATTCATTGTCCCTTCCATCCGTTGATGCAAATATCAACACTGAACTTTAACAGAGTCTTATAAAAAACTGAAACCTATGTATGACATAGGTTTCAGCTTTTTATGTCCCCCCCACCTGACGTATAATCCATGTTCTGTACTAATTCAGGTAAGGTCTTTCCTTGATGAAAGAGGGAAGGTTTACGAATAGTGTAAGAGGGTAGTGAAATAAGAATTGGAATTTATTGTGTGTTGATTGTTTAGGAGGTGGGCATTTGGAAAAATATAAAGTCATCTTTCATTTTGGGTCTCCTGAAAACCCGGAACAAATGGTAGAGGCGGATGATGCTGAAAAAGCATTAATGAATATACCCTCAGATGGAATTCATTATTTCTCCGATGAAAAAGGAAGGTATTTTAAAGTGGACTTGGATAAAGTTCTGTTCATTTCAGTGGAGCATGCATCCAAAGCAATTGCAGGTCCGATTAATGCTTTCCGGTAAAGTCCCCGCTAAAGTAGTAGAACTTGTATAGAGGAAGGTTTTATTCATTTTATAGGAGAGCATTTGAACTTTGTACTGAAAAATTGTTGGAAATACGCGTCATCCCGGGATTTTATGATCAAGTTGGGGGAGGACCCGAAAACCAGACTGTTTGGAGGGATGTGACTATCTTTAACATATGATCTGGAAGAGATGATACAGTTGGTCCCTATACGAGTGTTTCCGATCACAGTAGCACCAGACAGGACAGCAACCTTAGGCTCAAATACTGGAAATATATTATCGTTATTTCCGATCGTTACATTCTGGGAGAAAATGAAATAATCCGCGTAATCAGCTCGTCCTAGAACTGATCCTACAGGATGATCAAGTGCGAAAATATCAGGTAATTCAACTTCATAGTAAAGGTCGAGCCCATTCAAGGCTTTGTTTAAACAGTACACCCGTTCGGCTAATGAAATAGCTCCGTATCTCATAAGCGTGTTGGATAAATAGTATAGAAAGACACAGTACTGTCCGGTGTGAAAGGGATTGAAGTATGTTCTCTCATCCTTGGTGTAGTATTTATTGTTATTGTAAGAAAAATTATAGCGAGTTCTTTCAACAGCCGTAATTATACATCTTTTTAATAGTAAAAACTCGGATTTTTGATGGAAGTAATAAAGGTTATGTAGTTGCTTGGCGCATAAGTTTGTAAGGTCATGAAGTGATAATTCCATCTTCATATTTGATCTCCTCTTTATATCTCTGGTCTGCTCAGAGTTCTTTTGTGTGGAATTCGTGCAAAGCAAGAGAATCGATACTCCTTTAAAATACGCGAACGGCATACCATTTAGTAGTCATTTATTGAAATTAATGGGACCTAATAAAGGTGGAAATTTATGTCCTTTCGCCGACTTCGTAACAAACTATTTTGTAGAGAGTTGAGTAATGGAGGGAAGAGAGCTTGAATAAAGAATGGAGAGCATCACAATAAGGAAGATAGTCTGAAATTAATTTCATTTAGTCAAAGGATGTTAGATTTTGATCATATATTTTATAGAACCTTTGAAACAATCATGGAAAGAATGTAGAGAATGTTGGCTTCGTAGTAAAAGGGAATCCAATATAGCAAAAGCTAACTTCATGACTCTTACTTACTCCAATGCCTTTTTTATGGTCGTTTCCAGCATGGCTCTTTATGCGAGCCTTTATGCGATTATCGGGGGAATTGTGATTCATCCTTACAGCTTTTTAGCATTAGCATCGGTCCTGCCATTTGTTCTTATAGCTATGGTGTTTAGAAGAAAGTACTATCCTAAATTTAAAAAGCATTATCTTAAAAATGTTACATAATACATGGGTGTAGTGTTGTGAGATGAAAATAACTCTCCACCTTTATTTATTTTTACACGGGGATGCTCATTGTTCCAAACGTTGTATAAACAATAGACTTCTGTAGCAGCATTGCGGCGGTCGGAATTCGATGATTATGAGATCTTCCTGAGGAATATGATATTGATTATAATGTGGGAGTGTGTGCTCTTAGGTAGGAAATAAGTAAGGAGAGAACAGTGCTCTGCTTATGTAATGAGACTAAAAGAAGCGTCCAAGGGATTTGGACGCTTTTAATATTTCATAAGAAACGTTTCCTGATCTCTGGTGAAGGAAGATAACAAGTCTCTTGCTTTCCGAACCACCTGTAGCGATTCTTAGATAGGAAATTATATGCCCGATCTCTGATGGGCTTAGGAATGAGCGTTAATAAAAATCCTACTTTCCAAAAGCCTTGTAAGCTTTTACATATTCTCAAAGCAGCTGTTGAATGAAGGTAAGCCTTTGAACCTTCAAGAAGGATGAGGCTGTCGAATTCTTTTAGAGATTGATGTTTCCTCAGAAAAGCCTTTCCGGCCTTGCTTTGTTGAGAAGCAAATTTAAAACGCCCTTCAGGATCTCTTTTAATAATGAACTGTACACTCTGATTACAAAAATGGCAGTCCCCGTCGAATAGGATAATTCGCTCCATATCTAATCACCTCTGCCCACATTTTATCATGGCAGGTTAATGATTCATAAAAAAGGTTGGTTCAGGGGAGGCACGTGCGGCGTTTCCTTCATACGCTATGGTGTAGAGGAGTGATTCATTTGATAGCGTTTGTCTATATCGTTATCGGGCTGTTTTTTTGCTTCCAACAAAAAGAACCGATGGACCAGAGTAGAGAAGAACGATCTTTATATATGTTTGTTTTATTAGGGTGGACGATTCTTTGGCCATTATTCTTAATTCATTTGTTATTTAGAGGCAAATGAAGGGAACGGAACATGGATTTAACTCACATATAACGCCCTTAGGTCACACACAATAGAAATGGCTTCAATGCCAAGTGATTTGAGGAGTGATCAGGATGGAAAAGAAAAATGTTCAATGGTTACCGGTTGTCGCTTCCATCGGGATCGGTGCTGCCACCTACAGCATGATGACTGGTCAGGCAGGGCAGTTACAAAATGTCATCCCTGGCATTGCAAAAATGTCCGGGCAAAAACAGAATACACCGACCTCTAATCAATAAAGAAAGAGGGAGTGCTATAGCACTCCCTCTTTCCATCTTCTTCTATAAAAACGCAACCTCATTGGGCCGTTTGGTGTCTATTCATGTCAGTTGGAGATTTTCTTTAGGCAATTCCATAGAACGCTTATCAATTTCCTTCGTCAGTAAGTGGACGAATTCATCATCTAATTGAAGTTTCACGGACTCTATGTACGTTTCCAGCAATGTTTGATCATCAAGCAATGACAAAACGATACATCTCCTTATTCATTTTAATTTTCGGTATATTTTTTATTCACATTCACTTATTTTAGCAAAAAAACCGAAATCATCATGAGTAAAAAGTCCTGTTTTTGAGAATAAAAAACAAATTTTGTTCAAAGCTCGACGAAAAAAATTTTGAAGGGGAAAAACCTGTGTCGACCCTTGTCTGCCCTCCATGAATGATGGAAGAGATCGTAACCTTTGCATTAGGAAGAGGTATATTCTTTGTGTTTAGATTGAATATACTTTAGTATATCCTAATAAGCTGAATGAACAGAGGTTTGAAAAACATACAATAAGGATAAAATGAGGAAGTAGTAATGCTAGGGAAGGGTGTCTTATGGAAAATAAAAACGGGAATCTCGTGATGTTCCCTAAATGGAAAACTACTCTTGAGCGAGTAGGGCTTGAAGCCTTGAAAGACAAAAGGTATAAAGATGCAGCAGAAGCATTTGAACCACTTTTGGAATATGGGGCTGCCAGTACGGATGTCATGACTGGACTTTTAATGAGTTGGATTGAACTCGGTTTTTTTGATGAGGCTGAAGAATTGTGTGAGAAACAAATGAAAGAAGATTATGATCAATATTACCATTATTTACATATCTATATCACGATTTTATTTCAAAGCAATCAATACGAAGAAATTATTAACTTGCTGGAAGAAGTATTCGAAACAGAGGATATCCCTCACCAAAGTCGTACGCAATTATGGCAGATGTATGAAGTGAGCCGGAAACTTCTTGAGGATCGTCATAAGGAAGTGGGTACGAAATTCTTTGATGAGTTAATGGATGCTCTGGAAACTGATGATATACATAAGCAATGGCGGTCTGTACAGCAATTAAAAGAACAATCCCCAGAACCTTTTGCAGAAGAGCTGCAAAAGGTATTAAAGGATGAATCTGTTCATCCGATTCTTAAATCTGCGATTTTGGAATGGTTTAGGGAAAAGGATTGGGACCAGGAGGTTACCATCAATAAATTTGGTAAGACGGCCGTAGTGATACCGGGTGAGTTGACCCAGCTCCATTCGGACTATATTATAAAACAGATTCAAATGCGCCTCGGTCAGGTGGAACAAAACAATCCGACAATGTATGAAATGATCAATCGATTTCTATATCATTATTGTTATGTCAGATATCCGCTCTTTCCGAACGAAAAGGAAGTTCCCGCTCTTGTAGAAGCATTAAAACAATTGGGGCATGAATATTTGCAGATCCCATTATCTTCAAAAGAGGATTTAGAAAACGTTGAACATTATAAATCAGAAATTGAACTATGTGAGCAACATTACGTATTAATAGCAGGGGAATAAATGAGCAGGTCTCGGCTTGAAAGGCTGTAGGATTATGTTATAATGTAGTGGTTGCAAACGAGATTCGTATGTAAAAAGAGTCATAGAATCATCAGATCATCGTCTTCGGACGAAATGAATGAATAGATGTTGGAGGGAATTTTTTATGTCAGCAAAATGGGAAAAGCAAGAAGGCAATCAAGGTACTTTGACTGTAGAAGTATCTGCAAGTGAGTTCGATAAAGCACTTGACCAGGCCTTCAAAAAAGTAGTCAAGCAGGTACAGGTACCTGGTTTCCGTAAGGGTAAAGTACCACGTAAACTTTTCGAACAGCGTTTCGGAGTGGAGTCCCTTTATCAAGATGCTCTTGATATCGTTCTTCCACAAGCTTATACAGAAGCTGTTGAAGAGACAGGGATCGAGCCTGTCGATCGTCCGGAAGTAGACGTTAAACAAATTGAACAAGGTCAAGATCTTGTCTTTACTGCTGAAGTAACTGTAAAGCCTGAAGTTAAATTGGGTGATTATAAAGGGCTTGTAGTTGAAGAGCAGGATACAGAAGTAACAGATGAAGATGTTCAAAACGAACTGAAGCAAATGCAGGAGCGTCAGGCAGAGCTTGTCGTTAAAGAAGATGCGGCTGTTGAAAACGGCGACACAGTCGTTATGGATTTTGAAGGTTTCGTTGATGGCGAAGCATTCGAAGGCGGCCAGGCAGATAACTATTCCCTTGAAATTGGTTCAGGCTCCTTCATTCCAGGATTCGAAGAACAGCTTGTTGGTAAAAAGGCTGGAGAAGAGACCGAAGTAGAGGTTACTTTCCCAGAGGAATACCACGCTGAAGATCTAGCTGGTAAAGCTGCTACATTCAAAGTGAAGCTTCATGAAGTGAAAGGGAAAGAGCTTCCTGAGCTTGATGATGAGTTCGCAAAAGATGTCGACGAAGATGTCGAATCTTTGGAAGAACTTCAAACGAAAACTCGTGAGCGTCTGGAAGAACAAAAGAAAACAGATGCTGAAAACAGCAAGCGCGACAGCTTGGTAACTCAGGCTTCTGAAAATGCTGAAGTTGAAGTTCCGGATGCCATGGTAGACACTGAGCTCGACCGTATGGTTCAGGAATTCGAACAGCGCCTGCAAATGCAAGGCATGACTAAAGACATGTACTTCCAGTTCACTGGTCAGGATGAAGACGCTCTTCGCGAACAAATGAAAGAAGATGCAGCGAAGCGTGTGAAAACGAACTTGACGCTGGAAGCAATTGCTGAAGCGGAAAATGTTGAAGCTTCTGAAGAAGATGTAAACGCTGAACTTGAGAACATGGCTTCCATGTATCAAACAGATGTTGCACAACTGACACAAATGCTTGGCGGAAACACGGACATGATCAAAGAAGATCTTAAAGTGCGCAAAGCTATTGACGTTCTAGTTGCAAATTCTAAAGCTGAATAATAAACTAAGAAGACAAGGTGCACCTGTACCTTGTCTTCTCATATATTTCTATCTAACAGAGTATATAGGAAGAGTATAATGGAGAAGATAGTTGATACTTCTCTGTATGTTTACATACAATAGTAATGGTGCTTCATCGTTTGACTTATCTGTAGTTGAATTACATAATGAGGATGGTGCAAGAAAAGATGGGCACACCTCTGAAAAGGTATTGCTTTTTTGTTTGAAGTTAATCTGATATGATGGGCAAAAGAAGTTGACACGTTGACGTCGTATCATGAAACTTCAGTCGCAGCGATTGCGTCATTATAATAAGGGGTGAAACGTATGTTTAAATTTAACGATGAAAAAGGACAATTGAAATGTTCTTTCTGCGGAAAAAGTCAGGAACAAGTCCGTAAGCTCGTAGCAGGACCTGGCGTATATATATGCGATGAATGTATTGAGCTTTGTACAGAAATCGTTGAAGAAGAGCTTGGTAATGAAGAAGAAGTGGAATTCAAAGAGGTACCGAAACCTCAGGAAATCCGTGAAATTCTCAGTGACTATGTCATTGGGCAGGATCAAGCGAAGAAGAATCTGTCTGTAGCGGTGTATAATCACTACAAGCGTATCAATGCAGGTGTAAAAAATGATGATGTAGAACTTGCGAAAAGTAACATCCTCATGCTGGGACCTACCGGTAGTGGTAAAACCCTTCTTGCCCAAACATTGGCACGTATTCTTAATGTTCCATTTGCCATTGCAGACGCTACGTCATTGACGGAAGCAGGGTATGTTGGGGAAGATGTTGAAAACATCCTGCTCAAGTTGATTCAAGCTGCGGATTATGATGTAGAGAAAGCTGAAAAAGGGATCATCTATATCGATGAAATCGACAAAGTGGCCCGAAAGTCAGAAAACCCTTCCATCACGAGAGATGTGTCAGGTGAAGGTGTACAGCAAGCCCTTCTTAAAATCCTTGAGGGTACACAAGCGAGTGTGCCTCCGCAGGGCGGCCGTAAGCATCCTCATCAAGAATTCATCCAGATCGATACTACAAATGTCCTGTTCATCGTCGGAGGAGCTTTCGATGGCATTGACCAAATCATCAAACGTCGTTTAGGTCGCAAAGTTATCGGCTTCGGTTCTGAACAAGCGGCGGATGAAGCAGAGAAAAAAGAATTGCTTACGAAAGTACTTCCTGAAGATTTACTGAGCTACGGGCTAATTCCGGAGTTCATAGGACGTCTGCCTGTTATCGGAAGTCTTGAGCAACTGGATGAGGAAGCATTGGTAGAAATTCTGACAAAACCAAAGAACGCCCTCGTCAAACAATATCAGAAGCTATTCCAAATCGACCACGTCGAATTGGAGATGGAAGAAGAAGCGCTTCGTGAAATTGCACGTCTAGCCATTGAGCGTAAAACAGGTGCACGTGGACTGCGCTCAATTATTGAAGGAATCATGCTGGATGTTATGTATGAACTTCCATCCCGTGATGATATCGAGAAGTGCATCATTACAAAAGATACCGTTACGGCTGAGAATGGACGCCCTAAATTGGTATTAACAGACGGCACTGTTGAAGATGAGAATAAACAATCTCCTAAAGAGAGTGCGTAAATCTTAAGGAATAAAAATCTGAGAAGCCGTGCTACGAATGTGAAGTAGCACGGCTTCTGTGTTATGGCTTATAAATGCTTTCAGTAGCGGTACATAGGCATGAAAGGCAGGTTTCTGTCCATAATAAAGTACCATAGGAGTGAACCCCTTGACCGGTGATTGTTAAGGGATTTCGGTGTTGGAATGAATGGGTGCCGTTTCGTTTACTTTCCATGTACATTTATATATGATGAAAATACGTAGTTGCAATAATCGGAGGTGCAAGATATGACGGACAAACAGAGAAAAAAGATACCTCTACTTCCTCTAAGGGGACTGCTCGTTTACCCTTCTATGGTCCTTCATCTTGATGTCGGACGCGAAAAATCAGTACAAGCCCTGGAACAGTCGATGATGGATGATAATGAAATTTTTCTTGTCTCACAAAAAGAAGTAAACATTGATGAACCATCGAAAGAAGACCTTTACGATATTGGAACGATTGCCAGGGTGAAGCAAATGGTTAAGTTGCCAAACGGTACCAATCGCGTGCTTGTTGAAGGTTTAAATAGAGCCCGGGTTGAAGAATTGGTAGACGATGAAGATTTCTATCATGCCAATATTCTGGTCATTGAGGATGAACATGCAGATAAAAACGAAGAAGAAGCATTGATGCGGACGTTGATGGACCAGTTCGAAAAGTTTGTCAAAGTTTCCAAAAAAGTAAGTCAGGAAACGTTCAACACAGTTTCCGATATTGATGAGCCAAGTCATATGGCTGATATGGTAGCCTCCCACCTTCCTGTAAAACTAAAGGAAAAGCAGGCAGTTTTGGAAACCGTAAATGTTAAAGAGCGTCTGAAAAAACTCGTAGATATGATCGGTAATGAACGGGAAGTTCTGCAAATCGAGCAAAAGATCGGTAAACGAGTGAAAAAATCGATGGAAAAGACACAAAAAGAATACTATTTACGTGAACAGATGAAAGCCATTCAGAATGAGCTTGGCGATAAAGATGGAAAAAGCGGTGAGGTAGCACAGCTGAAAGAAAAAATCGAGCAAGCCAGCATGCCGGAACGTGTCGAAGAAGTCGCTTATAAAGAGCTTGGAAGGTATGAAAAAATCCCTCAAAGTTCTGCAGAAAGTTCCGTCATCCGTAACTATATTGAATGGCTCGTTTCTCTTCCTTGGTCGGAAGAGACGGAAGACAATCTCAATGTAAATCGTGCGGAGAAGATCTTGGATGAGGACCATTATGGCTTGGAAAAAGTAAAAGAGCGTGTACTGGAATACTTAGCCGTTCAAAAGTTAACCCAGACGATCAAGGGTCCTATTTTATGTCTTGCTGGCCCTCCTGGAGTAGGGAAAACCTCCCTTGCCAAGTCTATCGCCAGGTCCATCAACCGGAAGTTTGTCAGAATATCTCTAGGTGGAATTCGGGATGAAGCTGAAATTCGTGGTCACCGGAGAACCTATATTGGGGCTATGCCTGGACGGATCATTCAGGGAATGAAACGTGCAGAAACCGTAAACCCGGTCTTTTTACTGGATGAAATTGATAAAATGGCTAGTGATTTCAGAGGGGACCCGTCTTCTGCTATGTTGGAAGTCCTTGACCCGGAGCAGAATGGAACGTTCAGTGACCATTTTATTGAAGAGAATTACGACTTATCAAAGGTTATGTTCGTTGCGACAGCCAACAACATATCCAACATCCCGGGCCCATTGAGAGACAGGATGGAAATCATTACAATTGCCGGTTACACAGAAGTTGAGAAAGTCCATATTGCTAAAGAGCATCTCCTTCCAAAGCAGGTCAAGGAGAATGGTTTGAAGAAAGGTCAACTGCAGCTGCGTGATGATGCCCTGTTGAAATTGATCCGGCGATATACGAGAGAAGCAGGCGTCCGCGGATTGGAGCGGGAACTGGCAAGCCTCTGCAGAAAAGCGGCTAAAATCATCGTATCAGGCGAAAAACAGCGGGTTGTCGTGACTGAAAAGCAGCTGGAGGAACTACTCGGGCGTCCGAAGTTCCGGTATGGGCGTGCAGAGCTGGAAGATCAAATCGGGGCTGCTACCGGACTGGCTTATACGACCGCTGGTGGTGATACGTTATCGATTGAAGTTTCAATCTATCCTGGTAAAGGAAATCTTACATTGACCGGAAAATTGGGAGATGTCATGAAAGAATCTGCGCAGGCTGCTTTTAGTTACATTCGTTCCAGAGCGGATGAGCTGCACATTGACCCTGAATTTGTGGAGAAGAACGACATTCATATTCACGTTCCGGAAGGTGCCACCCCGAAAGACGGACCTTCTGCCGGGATTACGATGGCCACTGCGCTCGTATCAGCATTGACGGGACGACCGGTACGGAAAGAAGTTGGGATGACAGGAGAGATCACCCTGAGAGGTCGGGTTCTGCCCATTGGTGGTCTGAAAGAGAAGTCTTTAAGTGCTCACCGGGCAGGTTTGACTAAAATTATCATACCTGATCAAAATGAAAAGGACTTGGAAGACATTCCAGAGAGCATCAAAGAAGGTCTGACTTTTGTTCCTGTGAAGCATTTGGATCAAGTTTTAGAACAAGCACTAACGGAGGCCATACATGAAAGTTAATTCTGCAGATATCGTCATCAGTGCGGCGAGTAAGAAGCAGTATCCAAAAGCACCTATTCCTGAAATTGCACTGGCAGGAAGATCGAATGTAGGCAAGTCCTCATTCATCAATAAGATGATCCAAAGGAAAAACCTGGCGAGAACTTCGTCAAAACCAGGCAAGACTCAAACCTTAAATTTTTACATTATCAATGAGCAATTCCATTTTGTCGATGTGCCTGGATATGGCTATGCGAAGGTTTCAAAGAAAGAACGGGCAAAATGGGGCGAAATGATGGAAGAATATTTTGCTGAGCGTGAACAATTGAGAGCGACAGCATTAATCATTGATATTCGTCACAAGCCTACAGAAGATGATCGACTGATGTACGATTATTTGAAGCATTTTGAGCTGCCTGTTATGGTTATCGCAACCAAGCTTGACAAGATTAAAAAAGGTCAACGCAGCAAGCAGTTAAAATTGATTAAGGACGTCTTGGAGATGGAAGAGGAAGATGCATTGATTCCTTTTTCCTCAGAAACAGGGGAAGGTAAAGATGTCGCTTGGAAGACGATGCTTTCTCATTTAAATAGGTGAACACAGAACCACTTCTCAAAAGAGAAGTGGTTTTTTATATATGGCCTCGAAACGGAGCCTTTCGCTAAATGGCAGGATTGTTGAAGATTTGATTTCGAGATGGTTCGGGGTTCGTTATCGTGTGGAGTGCCAGGGGTGGCTGGGAAACTACTCGCTCGTATATTATAGTTACCAGATCATTTCTGGTGGACCTCACTACCTTCTTACGAGGTATAATGAGGGCAATCAGATGGAGGTGTCGACGCCTCGCTTGAAGCCATGTCTTCGTAGGAAAGAATGACACCTCCCTCTTTACAGGATAATCCGTATAAGCTGGATGACACGTCGTTGTCGTATATCTAACGAGCCTGGATACTTGTAAAGATTCGGAGGAACCCTCCCATCTGGTAATTATTACAGGGCAGGTGGATTTTCTTGTATTATCTCGGCATTGATATTGGGAAACAGAACCATGAGGCTGGTTTAATTGATGAACATGGACAACCGATAGGTAAAACCGTACGTTTCTCTAATTCCAAATCAGGGAGCGACAAACTTCTAAATTTTTTAAATCAACACGAGATTACACCAGATAATTGCGCATGTGGACTTGAGGCCACGGGTCATTACTGGTTATCCGTCTTTTCATTTCTACATAAGCTTGGATTTAAAGTAACCTCGTTCAATCCTCTACAATCCGATGCCTTACGGAATTTTTATATTCGTAAGACGAAAACAGATGAACGAGATGCGTACCTCATCGCTCAGGTTATCCGGATTGATAACCCGGAGGCTACCCCATTTATTGAAGATGACCTCCTTCAGTTAAAGAACTTGGAGCGACTTCGCTATTCTTTAGTGGACCAAAGTTCAGATATCAAACGAAAGATTATTTCTCTTCTCGATCAAGTGTTTCCGGAATATGAACGTTTGTTTTCCGATACTTTTGGTGTATCTTCTACCGAAGTTCTCCTTCATTATCCTTTACCTGAAGACCTTCTATCTATTGATACAAAAAAACTGGCTGAGCTCCTAAATCAAGCTAGTAAAGGAAGATACGGCGAGCGTCGTGCTCAGGAAAAGGCAGATCAATTGAAAGAAAAAGCACAGGAAAGCTTCGGCATATCCATAGGAGGAGAAGCATTTCGGGTGCAGATTCACATTCTCCTTGAACAACTATCCCTCTTGGACCGACAAATTAGCGAGATAGAAGCATCGCTCATAGAGCTTTCAAATCGCCAGGAGCACTACTTAACTACAATTATCGGTATTAGCGATGTTCTTGCGGCAGCCATATTAGGGGAGATCGGTTCCATCGACCGTTTTGAACGTCCTGAACAACTCGTTGCCTTCGCAGGATTAGATGCTTCTGTACACCAATCAGGCAACTTCCAAGGAAACAGGATGAAGATGTCGAAGAGAGGGTCTCCTTACCTCCGTCGTGCCATATGGCAAGCCGCTTTTGTCGCTAGCTTTCAAGATCCTGCTTTGTCTCAGCACTATAAAAAGCTAAGAAAACGAGGGAAAGCCCACGGAACAGCCGTGGGAGCTGTAGCCCGTAAGCTGACCCACATTATCTTTGCGATATTAAGGGATAAGAAGCCTTACGAGTCTCGCCCGAAATAAAGTCATAACAGAAAAGAGCTAAAAGCTTTTAAATGCCTCTTCCAAGAGGTTTATTTGGCATGGAGACAAAAATGCTTCATAAAGGATAATGAAATTTCACTTTACAACCTTGACTTTTTATAGCTGGTCTTTCCTGTGGGGGAGTGCCGAGCTTCCTCGGGCTTATCGCCCTGCGGGATCTCGCCGATCTCCTTTCTCCCACGGGAGTCTCGCAGCTTCCCAACCACCCCATTCGATCATGCGAGAAACGAACCCCTTTACCAACGTTGGGTGGTCTTCCATTACCCCGGTTGTTGTAAGCATAAAACGCTATGTATCAAGCTTTCCGGGTTCTAGCCCCTCGGTTTGGGCGTATGATCCTTATTCTCTCACCAACTAGAATAGCGGATGATTCATGAAGGGGTTTCGAGACCCTGATCTAGCCAAGGGGCGGAGGGGGATGGCGAGACTCCTGCGGGAAAAGAGTGCTGGGTGAGACCCCGCAAGGCGTAAGCCTGAGGAGGCTCACCGCGCTCCCGCGGAAAGCAAGTCATCCCCCGTAGCCCCTAACTCCCACACAAACATCTCGAAGCTGAGTCTTCAATAAAAGGGAGCTTAAGTTAAATAAGCTAAATATAAAATTGGAATTTCCTTTTTGCAGTAATATCAACACTAAACTTTAACAGAGCCTTATATATAAGGCGGGTGAAATCTATCAAATGAAAGGAAAACCATGCATTTATAAGAATGGTAGGGAATAAAGAAGGTCAATCTCCTTATCTACTGGATTCGGCATTTTTTGGACTTCCTTTAATTTTGGGAATTATTAGATAACTGACTATAATTTAAAGTATCGCTAATATTACAGAAAGATGACAAATGGATAAAGGGGAGAATTTTGGTGATGAAAAAATATCTTTTACTGACCACCCTGAGCCTTTTCATGGCGCTGGTCCTTACGGCTTGCGGCGGAAGTGATGATGAAGGAGAAACTTCAGGGGATACTAATGAAAGTGAATCCAGTGATAATACGGAAGAAACGGCTTATGACCTCGTGGAGGATGGAAAATTCACATTTGCTGCTTCTGGTGAGTTCCGCCCGTTCAGTATGACGGATGCAAGTGGTGAAATGACAGGTTTTGATATTGATGTAGCTAACGCTATTGCAGAAGAATTGGGATTGGAACCTAACCCTCAAAAGCAGAAGTTTGCAAGTATAGTCGAAGGTGTGAAGACCGCCCGTTTTGATGCTGCTGTAGCAAGTCACACCATTACAGAAGAGAGACAACAGGAAGTGGATTTCTCTACCCCATATTATTATTCAGGTGCACAGATTTTCACACGTGCGGATAGTGATGTAGAGAAATTAGAAGACCTTGAAGGAAAGGAGATTGCTATTTCCAAGGGATCTACGTACAGCACCTATGCCGAAGAAGTTACGGATAACATTAAGACTTATGATAGTGATGTTGTCGCTCTGCAGTCACTTGCAAAAGGCCGTCATGATGCTGTTATTACAGACTTTCTAACAGGGAAAGAAGCATCTGGTGAAGGTTTGGAGATTGAGGCGAAAGAGATGATCGAACGCAGTGAACAGGCAGTCGCTGTTTCAAAAGAAAACGAAGCTTTACTTGAAGAGATCAATGCAGCTCTAGAAACACTTCGAGAAGATGGAACACTAGCTGAAATCAGTAAAGAATACTTTGGAGAAGATATTACGACCCTTCCAGAGTAAACCATCGTTTTTCAGTTAAAGACCGGAGTCAAAAGAGTGCGCAGTGAGCGTGCTCTTTTTGACATTATAGAGGAGTTGAAGTCAATTGTATTTGTATTCTGCTAACTTTTGGACAGCATTGATTGATAGCAGGGGGATGTTTTTTGAAGCGGCACAAATGACGCTGGCCCTAACTGCTGTATCTATACTAATCGCCATATTTATAGGACTTTTATTCGCCTTTATGAAAATATCCAAAATCAAACCGTTAGAATGGCTTGCGAATATTTACATTTACGTGGTCAGAGGTACGCCATTGATTGTACAAATTTTCGTTTTCTATTACGGATTGACAGAAATTTGGATTATCAGTGGGTTTTGGTCTGTAGCTCTGGGACTTGCGTTCCACAATGGTGCGTATATAGCAGAGATTTTTCGTGGGTCTATTCAGTCGATTGGAAAAGGCCAAACAGAAGCCGGCCGTTCCTTGGGAATGAGTGGAACGCTTACAATGCGGAGAGTCATTCTTCCGCAAGCGTTTAGACGTGCGTTGCCTCCTTTAGGGAATCAGTTTATCATTGGTTTGAAAGATTCATCTTTAGCGGCTTTCATCGGTGTATCAGAAATTTTCGCAGTAGCCACTACTCAAGGTGCTAATACATTCGACTACATGACCTGGCTGCTTGTCAGCGCGGTATGGTACTTGATTCTTGTATTCCTTCTGACTCTTGTCGTAGGAGCAATCGAGAAGAAAATGGCCGTGAGTGACTAATAGAGGAGGAAAGCAATTGTCAGAACAAATGATCCGAGTCAATAAATTAAATAAATCGTTCGGAGACCTGCATGTATTGAAGGATATCGACTTCCACGTAGGGGAAAGTGAAGTGGTCGTTCTCATAGGGGCGAGCGGTTCCGGTAAAAGTACAATGCTCCGTTGTTTGAATTTCCTGGAAATGAAGAACAGTGGTGAACTTTATATTAAAGGGAAACAAATCGATCCTAAAAAAGATAATTTAAATGAAGTACGCCAGCAGGTAGGAATGGTTTTTCAACACTTTAACTTATTCCCTCATATGACCGTGCTTGGCAATGTCATGGAAGCACCTACCCAAGTGAAACGTCTATCAAAGAACCAGGCAAGAAAAGAAGGGAAAGAACTCTTGGAAAAGGTTGGTCTCGGAGATAAAGCAGATGTCTATCCATCCAGGTTGTCAGGTGGACAGAAACAAAGAGTGGCCATTGCACGGGCGCTTGCCATGAAACCGGAAATCATGTTGTTCGATGAACCGACTTCTGCTCTAGACCCTGAACTTGTAGGAGAAGTTCTTGCTACGATGAAGGATCTTGCCAAAGAAGGAATGACCATGGTCGTGGTTACACATGAAATGGGATTCGCAAGAGAAGTTGCGGATCGCGTTGTTTATATGCATGATGGTAAAATTGTAGAGTCAGGGGCTCCGAAGGATCTCTTTGAAAATCCAAAAGAAGAGAGGACTCAGGCTTTCTTGAGTTCCATTTTATAAAAGAGCTAAATACCTTATAACCATTAAAGAGAGCAATGAATCAAACGCCTGAAGCATATTCAGGCGTTTGGTTTTTGTCTAGGAATCTTTTGAGATATTTATTTTTTCTTTAATAGATAGACGCCAAATCCTACAAGTACGAGCGGCCAGAAACGTTCAATCAGTTGGAATGCTCCTTGGATCCATTGGAACCAGACAGGATTAGTGGGTGCAAATAAAGCGAACAACCCGATCCCGAGCAGAATCAAAGCGGGAACTAAGCCGCTTTTCGCCTTCCTGTAATGAATAAGAAAGGCCGCTCCTACTATGAGCAGGTACATTCCCCAATGATCCTGCCAAACAGGGAGATAGCGGACAGCTGTATAGTGGATACCGAACCCAGCGAGCAGGACACCGGTAAACAACGATGAATGATCCTTGGTCCAGGAACTATGGACTAAAAACGCCACACCTATTATCAATACTAGAGTAGGCCATGAGTAAAATGGAAGCAGTTCGGGTATATTGAGATGACGAAGGAAGTAGTACATACCTAAACCAATGAAGAGCAGTCCGATCAGTGAATTTTGTTTATTCAAGTGAGATCACATCCTTTTCTATTATACAAAAATGTCGGATCCTTGCGATTTTGAGCTGGTTTTGGTATATTACAATCGGATTATAATTTAGAGTTTTTATAAATAAATCGTTACTATTTTCTAGTCCGTCTCATTTTTATCCTATCATAAGGGTTTCAAAATCTGTTCATATTTTTCAAGGAAAATTATTCGGGTTTTGTGCTATACTAGTGGATATGTGATAAGTCTTGAACGTTTACTGGGGGTAGATGAAATGCACATTTTAGCTATCGGTCTTAATTACAGAACAGCCCCTGTGGAAATTCGCGAGAAGCTCACATTTTCTGAAGAAGAGCTGACACAAGCGATGCAGCATCTCAACATACAAAAAAGTGTGTTGGAAAATGTGATTATTTCTACATGCAACCGTACGGAAATCTATGCGGTCGTGGATCAAATCCACACCGGCCGATATTATATTAAACAGTTTTTATCGGATTGGTTCAATATTGACAAAGAACAATTCTCTCCCTTCCTTTCCATTTACGAAACGGATGGAGCGATTGAGCATCTATTACGTGTAACCGCAGGACTTGATTCTATGGTACTCGGAGAGACTCAAATTCTCGGTCAGATGAAGCAGTCTTTTCTACAAGCACAAGACGCCGGAACCACAGGCACTATATTCAATCAACTGTTTCGTCAGGCGGTGACTATGGCTAAGAAAGGTCATAAAGAGACGGAAATCGGTGAAAACGCTGTCTCGGTCAGTTATGCGGCTGTTGAATTGGCGAGGAAAATTTTCGGGGATCTTGTTCATAAGCACATTGTGATTTTAGGTGCTGGAAAGATGGGGGAACTAGCCGCTAAAAACCTTCATGGATCTGGTGTCCGTAAAGTTTCTGTCGTCAATCGTACACTTGCTAAAGCGCAGACAGTAGCCGGTCAGTTTAATGGACATCCCCATACCATGGATGAGTTGGAGGATGTACTGGAAGACGCGGATATCGTGATCAGTTCTACTGGTGCTACGGATTATGTTATTACAAAAGAGAAGATGGAGCCTATTCATAAGAAGCGCAAAGGAAAGCCTCTTTTCTTCGTAGATATTGCTGTGCCTAGAGATCTTGACCCGGATATGGAAGGTTTGGAAAGTGTATTCTTATATGATATTGATGATCTTCAGGGAATCGTGGATGCAAACCTGGCGCTGAGAAAGCAGGCAGCAGAAGAAATCGAAATTATGATTGAAGCGGAAATCGTAGAGTTCAAACAGTGGTTACAGACGATTGGTGTCGTTCCTGTTATTTCTGCTCTACGTTCAAAAGCTTTAAATATACAGGCGGAAACGATGAAGAGTATTGAGAGAAAGATGCCGGAGCTCTCAGATCGTGAACGCAAAGTATTGAATAAGCATACGAAAAGTATCATTAATCAAATGCTGAAGGAGCCGATTTCTCAGGCTAAAGAAATGGGAGCTCAACCAGATTCAGAGGAGACGCTGCGATTATTCACTCAAATCTTCGGAATTGAAGAGCAGGTGAAACAAGAGGTACAGGCACAGGAAAAAAAGAACAGCGCAAAGGTGAAGAACCATACAGAGGCTCATGAGTCTATTACGACCATCAGCTCTGTAGCCCATTCATAAGGTGGAAGGTAAATGCTTGAATTAAAATGGGTTTACGAACTTATCCTTTTCTTATACGGATTGAGCATCATTGGATACTTCATCGACTTTGTACAGAATAACCGGAAGGCGAATATCACTGCCTTCTGGTTACTTAGTATGGTCTGGGTTTTACAGTCTTTCTTTCTATTATCGCAAATGTTTTTGAAAGATGATTTCCCAATCATGACGGTTTATGATGGTTTATACTTTTATGCGTGGATACTGGTGACATTCTCATTAATTATTAACAGACTTTTCAAGGTGGATTTTCTTGTATTTTTCACCAATGTTGTCGGGTTTTTAATTATGATTATCCATATTTCTACGAGGGCACAGAATGTACTGGAAAACAGAGGGGTGGCGCTCGTGAATGAACTTCTGGTCATTCATGTAAGTCTCGCTATCATCTCCTATGGTTTTTTTACGTTGTCGTTTATCTTTTCCATTATGTACTTGCTGCAGTATCGGCTGTTAAAGAAAAAGAAGTGGGATGCCAAGTTATTCCGCCTTGGAAATTTAACGAGACTTGACCACTTTTCTTACGTGGCAATCATTTTGGGCGTTCCCCTTTTACTCATCGCAATCATTCTTGGCATCGTCTGGGGTTATATTTCTACAGCCGCTTTTTATTGGTATGATTCCAAAACGCTTGGGTCCATGCTTGTGTTAGTCGTTTACATCGTTTATTTAATACTTCGAGTTTTAAAAGGATACCAGGGGCGTGCCATTGCTATATTCAATGCGGCAGCTTTTCTATTCTTATTGATCAATTTCTTTTTGTTTGGATCATTATCAAACTTTCATTTTTAGTATCGAGGAGGAAATGTTTTGAGAAAAATCGTCATCGGGTCACGTAAAAGTAACTTAGCGATCACACAAACGGAATGGGTGATCGAACAACTGAAGGAAATCGATTCATCCTACGAGTTCGAAATCAAACGAATTTCTACCAAAGGAGATCAAATCCTTGATGTTACCCTTTCGAAGGTCGGCGGGAAAGGTTTGTTCATTAAAGAGATCGAACAAGCCATGTATGATGGTGAAATCGATATGGCCGTTCACAGCATGAAGGATATGCCGGCTGTTGTTGCTGAAGGTCTTATGGTGGCGGCCGTACCTATTCGTGAAGACCACCGCGATGCTTTTGTCTCAAACGGAAATGTGGCACTTAAAGATCTCCCGGCAGGAGCTATCGTAGGTACAAGCAGCTTGCGACGCGGTTCTCAAATCAAAGCTGTTCGTCCAGATGTTGAAATTAAATGGATTCGTGGGAACATCGATACACGACTCCGTAAATGTAAAGAGGAAGAGTACGATGCCATCGTTCTTGCAGCTGCTGGTTTGAAGCGGATGGGCTGGGATGATGATGTGGTTACGGAATATTTGGAACCTGATGTATGTGTTCCTGCTGTAGGCCAAGGAGCTCTTGCTATTCAGTGTCGCGAGAACGATTCAGATCTGCGTGATTTTCTTCAAAAGCTAAACCATGAATATACTGAAACCACAGTATCTGCGGAACGGAAGTTTCTTCATGATCTAAACGGGGGCTGCCAAGTACCCATTGGTGGATATGCTTACCGTAAGGGTGAGGAAATTGTTCTGACAGCACTTGTCGGTACGCCTGATGGAAAGACGATCCTTCATGAAACGGTCTCAGGTAAAGACCCTATCCAAGTTGGAAAAGAAGCTGCCGACCGCTTGAAAGCACAAGGGGCTCAGGAAATCGTTGATCGTGCTAAAGAGGAGTATGAACAATAATGAAAGCTTTGCAAGGGAAGAGGATTCTCGTAACGAGAGCAGAGTCCCAAGCAGGTTCACTCATTGATGAAATAGAAGCAGAAGGTGGAGTCGTCCTGCACACTCCCCTTCTTCGCTTTAAATTGAATGATTCTAAGTCTCATCAAGAGACATTAAAACGACTTCATGACTATTCCTGGGTGTTTATCACAAGCGCGAATGGCGTGAAGTTTTTTTACGAACTTCTACGGAAATATAAAATCGATGTTCCATCTCACGTTAAATTTGCAATCATCGGGTCCAAAACGGAAAAGCGGCTAAATGATTATGGAGGTTCCGCAGATTTTACTCCAACTATTTTTCACGCGTCTTCCATGGGAGAAGAGTTTCTATCTGCTTATCCAGATCCAGGGACAATTTTATACATAAGGGGGAATCGTTCCAGGGACACTTTGCCGCGTATATTACGGGACAAGGGGGTATTTTTCCATTCCCTGACCGTATATGATACGCTACTATTGAAAGATGAAAAGGCAGAACTTCTCAGCTGGATCCAAGAACGTAAGATTGATGCATTAACATTTACCAGTCCGTCGACTGTCCGTGCTTATGTAGCTATGGTTCATGAAGAAGGGGGACAATTGCCCTGTTTCTGCATCGGGCCGACCACTGCAAAGGAAGCGGAAAAATACAGATTTACGAACATTCATACTCCGGAACAATATACGATCCCTCATTTGGTGAGCCAAATGAAAGACTATTTTTATAATGAAGGGAAAAGATAACATGAAAGAATTGGAGTTCAAACGCCATCGCCGCCTGCGTCGTACGGATTCTATGCGGGCGCTTGTGAGAGAGACACATCTCCGCACTGACGACTTAATATACCCGATCTTTGTAGTGGAAGGGGAAGACATAAAGAACCCTGTGGCTTCCATGCCAGGGGTACATCAAGTGTCTCTTGACCACTTGAATGCAGAAATGAAGGAGCTTGTCGACTTGGACATCAAGTCTGTCATCGTCTTTGGTGTTCCTTCACAAAAAGATGAAGTTGGGAGTCAAGCCTATCATGAAGAAGGAATTGTTCAACGAGCGATTCGTCAAATCAAAGGACGCTTCCCTACTCTTACAGTGATTGCGGATACATGCCTCTGTCAATATACGGATCATGGACATTGTGGTATTGTTCGTGATGGCGATATTGCAAACGATGAGTCTTTGACATATATTACGAAGACAGCTATTACTCAAGCGGAAGCAGGGGCAGATATCATTGCACCATCCAATATGATGGATGGGTTTGTTGCAGCTATTCGAGAAGGATTGGATGAAGCGGGTTACAGTCACATCCCTGTGATGGCTTATGCTGTGAAATATGCTTCCGCTTTCTATGGACCTTTCCGTGATGCAGCTCACAGTTCCCCTCAGTTCGGGGACAGACGAGCGTATCAGATGGATCCTTCCAACCGTGTGGAAGCCATCCGCGAGGCAGAGTCTGATGTAGATGAAGGCGCTGACTTTTTAATCGTTAAGCCTGCCCTTGCGTACCTGGATATTATGAGGGAAGTCAAAGACCGCTTCCATTTGCCATTAGTTGCTTATAACGTGAGCGGGGAGTATTCGATGATTAAAGCTGCCGCGCAAAATGGCTGGGTGAACGAAGAGGAAATCGTTCTTGAAAAACTAACGTCCATGAAAAGAGCGGGCGCAGATCTGATCATTACGTATTTTGCGAAAGATGCTGCTCGCTGGTTACATCAATAGTACGGGAGAAAGGGTGACGGTTACATGAAAACATACGATCAGTCGAAACAAGCCTATCAAAAAGCCATTGATTTGATGCCGGGCGGAGTGAACTCTCCTGTCCGTGCTTTCAAATCTGTAAAGATGGATCCGATATTTATGGAGAAAGGTTCAGGTTCCAAAATCTACGATATCGATGGCAATGAGTACATCGATTATGTTTTGAGCTTCGGGCCGCTAATTCTTGGGCATGCGGATGAAAAGGTCACAGAATCGCTGATGAAAGTGACGGCTAATGGTACAAGTTTCGGTGCTCCTACAGAAATGGAAAACAAGTTGGCTTCGCTTGTCAAAGAACGGGTGCCGTCCATAGAAATGCTTCGTATGGTAAACTCAGGCACGGAAGCGACGATGAGCGCTCTACGAGTGGCTCGTGGATACACGGGAAGAGACAAGATCTTAAAATTTGAAGGAAATTACCATGGTCATGGGGATTCCCTTCTCATTAAGGCAGGATCAGGAGTTGCTACTCTTGGACTTCCGGACTCCCCTGGTGTACCAGCATCGATTGCACAAAATACGATTACGGTTCCTTATAATGACTTAGAGAGTGTCAACTATGTCTTTGAAGAATATGGGGATGACCTGGCCGCTGTTATCATTGAACCCGTGTCAGGTAACATGGGCGTCGTACCTCCTAACGAAGGGTTTCTGCAAGCATTAAGGAAGATAACAGAAGATAACGGTACAGTCTTAATTTTCGATGAGGTCATGACAGGTTTCCGTGTCGGCTATTATAGTGCGCAAGGCCACTTTGGCGTGACTCCTGATATGACTTGTCTCGGTAAAGTTATCGGAGGAGGCCTTCCGGTAGGCGCATACGGTGGTAAGCGTGAAATCATGGAGCGCGTAGCTCCTGTCGGCGATATCTACCAAGCTGGAACACTTTCTGGAAATCCGCTGGCTATGACGGCTGGCTTTGAAACGATTGCGGCGATGACAGAAGAAGCCTATGATCATATCAATAAGAAGGTCGATCGTTTAATCGAAGGTTATACGGAAGCGGCTGTAACACACGGCATCCCATTGACGGTCAACCGCGCGGGGTCCATGGTTGGTTTCTTCTTTACAGATGAGCCTGTAACCAATTTCGAAACGGCAAATCAATCGGATTTAGACTTGTTCACAAGCTATTTCCAAGGAATGATTGAAGAGGGTATTTATCTGCCGCCGTCACAATTCGAAGGATTATTCTTATCTGTTAAGCATACAGATGAGGATATTGAGAAAACGATTCAAGCAGTGGAAAGAGTCTTCTCTAAAATTAAAAATGCATGAAAAAAACGCATGGGCCACCCCCATGCGTTTTTACATTGTTGATCCATGTATAATACTAGGACTCCTGCATAAGGTGGTAATAGAGAAAAGTGTTTATTACCTTAGGGAGGGGACCGAACTTTGCAAAACAAACAAAATGTATTTTCCTTTTATTTAGATGAATCCATATGGTTCAAGGAAGGACAGGGCGTTCGCGAATTACTCGGTATTTCATTAGAACCTGAAATTACAATTGAGGAGCTTGGAGATGAGGTCCGTTTAAAAGGTACAGTCGACCTGGCGGGGGAATATATTCCGACTGGCAGCCTGGATAACCTTGATGAAAGTCCTCTCGCTCCATCGGTCCGTACCATGGATCGTGTAGAGCCTGCAGAAGAAGGGATCCATACATTCTATCATTCGTTTCCAGTTGAAATTACGGTCCCTTTAGAAAGGGTCTCGAACTTAGATGATGTACTTATTGATATTGAAAGCTTTGATTATGAGCTTCCTGCCAACCGACAACTACGGCTCCACGCCCATGTAAATATTAATGGTCTGGAAGACAGGCAGCATGAAGCATTCAACGAACCTGACTTTGACAACTCTGCCACGGTCGGTCCTGTCAATTTCCATGAACAAAATCAAAAAGAACATCCCCTTCTTCCTGAACGGGAAGCCCCTGTTTTCCGGATTGATGAGAAAAGGGTGGAGAAACAGGCGGAAGAAGATGATGGACGATGGTTTTATAAGAAATCACAGAGCTTCCCGGAGTTCTTTGGTCATGAACAGAATCAATCACAATTTGCCCAAGAAGAGCCTTCCTACGATAGTGATGACTGGGGTGAAATCAGTGTGGATGATGCTGAGGAATCAAGCAGCGAAGAGTCTGATCAGGAAAGTGCACAGGCCCCGGGAGGGATGGATGGAATCAAACAGATTTTCAAGCATCTTTTCCCAAACAGAGAAGATACGTATACACAAATGAAAATGTACATCGCCCAGGAAGAGGAAACCTTAGCTTCCATTGCAGAAAAATACGAAGTCTCGGTCAAACAATTGGAACGAGTCAATGATTATCAAGAGGATGTTTCACCTGGGCAGATCGTATACATTCCAAATTAAATCCATTTATATTTAAAAGCGAAGTACAAACCGAGAACTAGGCCAAGAAGAAAGATATCAAACGTAGTCGGAAAGATCAGCGTTCGTAAAGCTTGAAAAATGACGATGGGCAGCAAGGATTTTTCTATGACAAACAACCATGTCCTGCACCAAGGGGGAAGACGATAACGATACAATCGACTCATATTGAGCACTCCTTTTCCATCTGGA
The DNA here is from genome assembly GCF_056158545.1 of Halobacillus sp. ABR2_026. Taxonomy (NCBI): domain Bacteria; kingdom Bacillati; phylum Bacillota; class Bacilli; order Caryophanales; family Bacillaceae; genus Halobacillus; species Halobacillus sp. ABR2_026. The sequence continues at coordinate 2,659,163 of NZ_JBSWTM010000001.1, read as the reverse complement.
GTCAAAGGCTCCTGGGCATTTTGCTCAGGGGCTTTCGCCTTTTTTTTGAACGTAGTTGACTAAATACCTTATTTTTATATACAATATGTAATATAGTCTTTATACGTGAAATGCTTAGATAGGGAAGAGTACATGAACAAATCCTTCAGAGAGGAAAACATTTGGTGAGAGTTTTCCAGGACCCTTGTTGATGGAAGGTCGCCCTTGATGCAGCTTCTTTGAACGAAGAGTAGGAGAAGCCGGTTAGAAGCCGTTATTGTTATTTAAGTGTACAGGAGCATATTCCTGTAAATTAAAGGTGGTACCACGGAAATAAATCCCTTTCGTCCTTTTTTAGGATGAAGGGGATTTTTTATTTAATTTTTGAAAAAGAGAATAAAAGGAGGAAGATCAATGGATCAACAAGATCTTTCAATGCCCACAAAGTACGATCCGGATGCAGTAGAGAAAAATCGGTATCAGTACTGGGTGGATGGTAAATTTTTTGAAGCAACAGGTGATGAAAATAAAGAGCCCTATACAATCGTCATCCCGCCACCCAACGTAACAGGAAAACTTCACCTCGGCCATGCCTGGGATACGACTTTACAGGATATCCTGTCACGTGTGAAGCGGATGCAGGGTTATGATGTCCTTTGGCTGCCAGGGATGGATCACGCTGGTATTGCCACACAAGCGAAAGTAGACGCTAAACTCCGGGAGGAAGGCATTTCCCGTCATGATCTCGGTCGTGAGAAGTTTCTTGAAAAGTCATGGGAATGGAAGCATGAATATGCAAAATTCATCCGTGCTCAGTGGGAAAAACTTGGACTTGGTTTGGATTATTCCAGAGAGCGGTTTACGCTTGATGAGGGTTTATCTGAAGCAGTAAAGGAAGTTTTTGTCACCCTTTATGAAAAAGGTTTGATCTACCGTGGGGAATACATCATTAACTGGGATCCAGCTACTCAGACGGCTTTGTCTGATATTGAAGTAGAATATAAGGATGTCCAGGGTGCATTTTATCATATGCGTTATCCTTTGAAAGATGAAGAGGGAACCATTGAAATCGCGACTACGAGACCAGAGACAATGCTTGGGGATACAGCTATTGCTGTACATCCAGAAGATGATCGCTACAAACATTTAATCGGGAAGAAAGCGATTCTACCGATTGTCGGACGCGAAATTAAAATTGTTGCCGATGACTATGTCGATATGGAGTTTGGCTCCGGGGCTGTGAAGATTACACCTGCCCACGACCCTAACGATTTTGAAATTGGAAACCGTCACAACCTCGAAAGAGTCCTGGTCATGAATGAAGATGGATCTATGAACGAAAATGCCGGGAAATACAAAGGGATGGACCGTTTCGAATGCCGCAAGCAAATTGTCAAGGATCTTCAAGAAGATGGTGTGCTTTTCGAAATTGAGGAACACATGCATTCTGTTGGTCACTCAGAGCGGAGTGGCGCAGTTGTTGAACCTTATCTTTCCACTCAGTGGTTTGTTGATATGAAACCTCTTGCTGATGCATCCATTGAATTGCAAAAGGGGGAAGATCAGGTTCAGTTTGTTCCTGACCGCTTTGAAAAGCCGTATTTGCATTGGATGGAAAATACGCGTGATTGGTGTATTTCCAGACAGCTATGGTGGGGACACCGTATCCCGGCCTGGTACCATAAAGAAACAGGTGAAATCTACGTAGGAAAAAATGAGCCGGAAGATCCTGAAAATTGGAAGCAGGATGAAGATGTTCTGGATACTTGGTTCTCTTCTGCTCTTTGGCCTTTCTCCACGATGGGTTGGCCTGATGAAAACAGTGAAGATTATAAGCGCTACTTCCCGACCAATGTACTCGTTACAGGATATGACATCATTGGTTTCTGGGTCAGCCGTATGATCTTTCAATCGCTTGAATTTACGAACGAACGTCCTTTCAATGATGTCCTCATTCACGGCCTTGTTCGTGATGCAGAAGGGCGCAAAATGAGTAAGTCGCTTGGAAATGGTGTCGATCCGATGGATGTTATCGATAAGTATGGAGCCGATTCCCTGCGTTATTTCCTTTCTACAGGATCTTCCCCAGGGCAGGACTTACGTTTCCATTGGGAAAAGGTTGAGTCTACGTGGAACTTTGCGAATAAGATTTGGAACGCCTCCCGGTTCGCTTTGATGAATATGGGAGATTTAAAATTCGAAGATATTGATATCACGGGTGATAAATCTGTCGCAGATCAATGGATATTGACTCGTCTCAATCAGACCATTGAACAAGTGACCACTAACATCGATAAGTACGAATTCGGAGAGGCCGGGCGTCACCTTTATAACTTCATTTGGGACGATTTCTGTGACTGGTATATCGAAATGGCGAAACTTCCGTTGTACGGAGAAGATGAAACAAGAATTCACACGACTCGTTCAATTCTTGCTTACACGCTTGATCAAACGATGCGTATGCTTCATCCATTTATGCCGTTCATTACAGAAGAAATCTGGCAGCACCTTCCTCATGAAGGAGAATCCATCACACAAGCTTCATGGCCTGAGGTGAGAGAAGATTTCCATAATGAAAAGGCTGTAGAAGAAATGAACCGACTTGTCTCCATTATTCGCTCCGTGCGGAATATACGAGCAGAAGTGGATACACCGATGTCCAAAGAAATCCAACTCCTGATCCAGGCGAAAGACGAAGAAATCGTCAAGGAACTTGAGAAAAACCGTGATTATTTGGAAAGATTCTGTAATCCAAGTGAACTGACCATCGCAACAGATCTCCAAGCTCCTGACAAAGCTATGTCAGCCGTCATTACTGGAGCGGAATTGTACCTTCCATTAGCAGGATTGATCAACATTGAAGATGAAATCAAACGCCTGGAGAACGAATGGAAGAAATGGGATCAGGAAGTTACCCGTGTGCAGAAGAAACTTTCCAATGAAGGTTTCGTCAGTAAAGCACCAGACCATGTGGTCGAGGAAGAACGGAAAAAAGAGACGGACTACCTTGATAAGCGTGCCAAAGTAGAAGCGCGAATTAAAGAACTAAAAGCATAAACATGGAGGAGGGTATTCTGCGGAGTACTCTCCTTTTTTGAAAGGCTCTTGTAAAGTTAGTTGTTGATTAATGAACTTGATCAGGAGCCTTTTTTATCTCAGAACAAATGGTGTAAGTGGTATTTCAAGCTGTAAGGGTCAATCCTTAACCGCTCATCAAGGTGAAGTGTCCCTAATAAAAATAGTCGTTTCGAGAGAATGATTGAGCAAAGGGAGGAGGGGACCTCTTCCTGTTCAATAGCTATACAAACTCCTGGACATGAATCTAATGTTAGAAATATCAACACTAAACTTTAGCAGAACCTTTTGAAAAGAGGGAATGGAAATGACGTATGAAGAAGCACTGGATTGGATTCACTCTAGAGAAAAATTTAAAGTGAAGCCAGGATTGAAAAGAATGGAATGGATGTTGGAGAAACTGGATCATCCAGAAAGGAAGTTTAAAGCTGTCCATATTGCCGGAACAAATGGCAAAGGATCTACTCTTTCATTTCTTCGCTGTATTCTCCAAGAGCAGGGAATGTGTGTCGGTTCATTCACTTCTCCCTACATTGAACGATTCAATGAACGGATCAGCGTTAATGGTAAGGCAATCGGAGATGATCTGTTGGCTCAATTAGTCATTAGGGTGAAGCCTCTCTCTGAAGAACTTCGGGCAACCCCATTAGGCGAACCGACGGAATTTGAAATAATAACAGTAATGGCGATGCTATACTTTGCAGAAGCTCCACTAGATATTGCGTTGATTGAGACAGGTCTTGGCGGAAGGTATGATTCAACGAATATCCTGTCACCACTTCTCTCCATCATCACAAATATCGGGCATGACCACATGAATGTTCTAGGTTCTACGCTTAAAGAAATTGCCGAGGAGAAAGCAGGAATCATTAAAAAAAATACGCCTTTAGTAACAGGGGTCAAACAACAGGAGGCTTTGGAAGTTATTCTTAGAAAGGCTTCCAAAGAACAATCGGGTGTATCTCTTCTCGGGCGTGAGTTTGAAGTGATCCATACGTCCAGTAAGGAGGAAGGAGAAACCTTTGCTTTTAGTACACGTACAATGGAGCCAACGACATATTTGAGTCGTATGAAAGGGGTTCATCAGGTAGAAAATGCATCCTTAGCAATTCAAGCCGCAGAAATTCTTCGCTTAGAGGGAGCTGATTTAGACTCAAGCCTTTATGGTGAAGGGATTGCATCCACTTATTGGCCGGCAAGGTTTGAGAAAATAGTGGACACACCTTTGACCATCATAGATGGAGCTCATAATGAAGAAGGAACTCATGCACTTGTGGAAACCATCAAACGTCATTATTCCGATCGAACGATCGTGCTCGTATACTCGGCTCTGGAGGATAAGCCTGTAAAAAAGATGTTGGACCAGCTGGAGGAAGTTGTCGATGCTGTGTATATGACAACCTTTGATTTTCCCCGGGCGTTAAAAGGGACGGAATTGGCTGAGTACTCATCCATAAATCCTACGTATGTAACAGAGGATTATCAACAGGCTGTAAGAGAAGCTACTCTGAAGACAGGATCAAGTGGTGTGTTGTTGATTACAGGCTCGTTATACTTCATTTCAATAATAAGGAAATATTTTGAAATGAATGAAAACTTATGGTAGGCTATTAATGTTACAACTATGGTTGTGGTAAAATAGTCTTAATCTAAATGGGGCGTGGGAGGGGGTGATAAGGTGACAAGACGGAAAAAATACGCGGTATGGATCACTTGGGCAGCCGTATGGCCGGTTGGATTAGTGCTCCTCTACCTGTGGCAGACGCCTGTATTTGCAGGTGACAGAATAGAAATTTCTGCGTTTATTATCTTAGCATGTATCGTCGCCTTATTTCCTCTGCAAATTGGAGACCACCCCGTATTCTTCACACATGGGATCGCCTTTGCTGTGTTTTTATCCTATGGACTTTTCATAGAAATTATCGTTTCTCAATTGGCTATTTTCGCTTTAATGGCGAAAATGAGGCTGGGGAGTACAAACCTCTATCGCCTGCCTATTAATTTGTTAATGTTTTTCATCATTTCCATTTTATCAGCGGGGATTTACTATATGTTTGGGGGGGACCATGGGCCTGCAGCTGTAAATGGGGTGGATGATGTGGTGCCTGTGGTGAGCTATGCGGCCTCGCAGATTCTACTCAATCAATTTTCTATCAAATGTATAGCGAGATTCCTTTATAAAAGGGATATTGCCTGGCTGGATAAAGGGTTCTTGTGGGAACTGCTATCGGCTTCAGTTGTTCTTCCGATAGGGTTTGTCCTCTATATGGTCTTTTCTGAACTTGGAATCAGCGCCATTTTCTTTGTGGGCATTCCATTCGTTTTCATTTCGGGGATGTTCATGCTTTATCATAACAGCCGCCAGGTGAATACATATTTAAGAAAGACGAGTATCATTGGTCATGAATTGACAGGTAAGCTTGGGGTAAAAGAAGTTCTTGATATTTTCGTCAACCGACTCAGTGAACTCCTTCCAGTCGATTATATTTACGTCTATGATGTTACTTCGAAAAAACGGATGGAGCTCATTCGCTTCTTTGATCGTTCCGGGGAAATTGATTTTCCCTCTATCCAATTATCAAAGGGACAAAGTATCAGCGGCAACACTTGGCTGGAAGGAAGAAGTGTTTTCTATAAAAAGAAAGCGGACTGGTCTCATTTGGAAAATCAATATACACCTGATCTTGCGGAAACGGTTTTATCAGTTCCTGTGGAGAGGAATGGGGAAATCGTAGGCGTAATAACAATCTATTCCAACCGAAAACGGGCTTTCTTCCAGTATCAGTTTATGATTCTTAATATTCTCGGGAATTATCTAGGGGTAGCGATTGACAATGCCAGACACTATGAGAAAAAGAAAACAGAGAGTGAACGCTGTGCTTTAACGGGCTTGTACAATTATCGTTATTTTGAAGATCAGATCCTGACAACTTTTAATGGATATCAAACTCAAGAAAATACAGACCCAATCTCTCTCATACTACTCGATATTGACCATTTTAAACGTGTGAATGATACCTACGGCCATGAAAGTGGGAATGAAGTGCTTGCTGCATTTGCTGGAAGACTCCAGGAGATTGCAAGTGGAAAAGGAACCCTCGCCAGGTACGGGGGAGAAGAATTCGTTCTTCTCCTGCCTGGTCATCATCAAAGGGAAGCCCTTACTATTGCCCACTCCATACGTGCAGCCTTGATAAAGAAACCGTTTATATCCTATGATCATATGAGTGTTTCGGAGGGTCCTGTCAATATTACGGTCACGGCAAGCATAGGTGTGGCTACATATCCTGACCATTGTGAAGAAGCCTTTGACCTAATTCGACAGGCGGACCGTGCGATGTATATAGGAGCAAAGCAAAGAGGTAGAGATCGTGTAGCGAGTTACGATGAAATGATGCAAACTGTTCAATAACTACTATTGGACAGTTTTTTATGTTTCGCAAAGAATTTATCGAAATGTGACAGGACAAAGACCTATGTTTGCGTTATAATTTTGTTAATAGATGTAAACTGGAGGAGGAAGCATATGCCTGATTTGGGTGGGGAGAAAGCATATTCACTTGTAGAAGTGATTGTTGCCATGGCATTGCTTCTGATCGTATTTATCGTGTCGACTCATATTGTTATGAGTACGATGTCACAATCAACTACTATTGATGAAGACTTTACAACTATGGAAATCGCTGATGGAGCGCTGAAAGCCTATCAATCTATGTCTCTGGAAAGACTGGATACTTTGAAAGGCAAAGGGGAGATAGAAATAAATTTGTCTGAATTATTGGACTTGCCCAATCCAGAAAATGTTGAACAATTCGAAGGGTACGTGGTAATCACAGATCCTGATGATAAAGGGTTGAAGAAGTATTTGACGAGAATTGCTGTTACTGTCACGGCAAGCAATAAAGAAACGACACTCGAAGGATATGTAGAGCGATGAAAACGACAAATGAAAAAGGGTTTACATTAGTAGAAGTGTTGGCCGTTGTGGGTCTTTCCATGATAGTAATGATTGCTGCATATCAGGCTTTTTATTTTGTAACAGGAGCCGTTGAGACATCCTCCACAAAAACAGAAATAAGAAAAGAAGCAAATATTTTATTATTAAGTTTAGAGGAACATTTAATCAATATGGATAATATTGAAGTCCAGGTAGACGATTCAGACACTTTTCAAACTTTTACTGCCACCTCTTCACGTCTAGGTGAAATGGATGAAGATGAAAAATTTACATACATAGAAGATACAACGGAAGTATCTATTCGAAATGGTGAACTATTTATAAATAACGTTCAACAGAATGCTGATGATATGGATCTATCTAATACAACATTCGAACAGGCTGGCAGTAGACTGACCGTCCATTTAGAAATTCTTAAAGAAAACACCAATGAAACCTACAGCCTAGATAAAATTTTCCGCTTAGGGACTGAGTGATGAATGAGGAAGCTATTAAAAAAAGAGGATGGATACGTCTTAGTTACTGTTCTTATCATGTTTGTCATATTCAGCATCTTAGGATTGAGTCTGATGAGCTACACGATTGGTTCCCAACAGTTTGCAACAGCCAATACAGATTTTGTAGAGTCGAAGACTGAAGCTGAGATGAAAGCCCAGGAAGCCCACGCACGAATATTAAAAGGCATCAACGGCATTAATGATCAACTTTCCCAAGGATACTTAAGGTTGGAGGATATCATCAGTCGAATTTCAGGAGTAATGAATGATGCGAGAAACAGTCTGGATGAAGGAGATACTATAAAAACGCAATTAATCAAAGATGGTGTGAACGGTGCATATTTACAAAGAGTAGATATTGAAATTCATGTAGAGGGCTATGATCGAAAACTAATCAGAACACTTACGGTCTCTACTATCGCAGACGTTTTCCAATATAGTGCAGTGACCCCGGGTTATATGATGCTTAACGGTCCCTCCTATATGAAGGGGGATGTTCAAGTGGGTGGCAATCTTTATCTTGATGATCATGGATACTTCACCTCGGGCTGGCAGGAACATTGGGTGCCTTCGACATATGCAGGAATCGATGGAGACTTGCGTGTAGTAGGAGATTACCATCATAAATCAGCAGGCGAGGATTTTGTTGAATTTGCTCCGATCGAACAAAACTTAAACAAATATTTCAGCATCACACCAAGAATTATTGATGAGTCAGTTAATGTTGATAAGATTGATGTTGGTCAATATATTTACGATAAAAGAAGCCATTCATTGAGATATGGGAACGGTCTTGAAGTCCGATATGGAAACGAAGAAATCAGGAATTATGTAACTTACAATCATGGGGTTTCCTACGATTATTATCTTACTTGTCGAAGGGGTTGCTGGTATGAATCTTCAGATTTAACCGTCCGCTCTAATGGAGATATGAAAGTAAATGGCGATCTTCATGTTACGGGAAATTTGAACCTTAATGGAAATCTAGAAGTGAAGGGATCTATCTATGTTCATGGTTCAGCCAATCTCTCCGGAGAACTGAAAGTAGAGGAAAATGGTTTTATCTATATAGATGATCATTCAACCATTGAAAATTTAACATTGAAAAATGGTTCTATATATGTGAACGGTTCATTAAATATCGAGGGTGATATTGATACCAATAGTGCGATTTACACAAGGGACGGTGGCCGGATCGAAGGGATTGAGAATAAATCAGGAACACTGATTGTCCTCAGTGAAGGTTCTTTGACCATCGCGAACAACAACCTATATATAAGTCCCAAAGATAAAAATCTAAAAACGATCAACGCCTTTTTCTATACCAATAGTGATTTAAAAATGTATGGGGTTGGATCAAACCTCCTCATTGAAGGCGGTATCTATGGGAAAAACATTACGCTTAACGCTATGAAAGGGAATACAAAAGAAAATGGTGTGGGAAACTCCACTCACTTTCGAGTCCATGATCTTTGGTTTGAAAGAGGTCAGGAAAAACTCTCCATGAATGTATCCCGGTTCATCATCGATTACGGAGAAGAAATCATATCGAATCCACCAGATGGAATTCCTACGGTTGATAAAATTACTGTAAAAGAAATAGATTCCCATTTTTATGATGAATAAGGGAAGGAGGAAAAAAGCATGACTGATTTATACATTTGGTTCATAACGGTGGCTGCTGCATTGGTCATCCTTCGGTTATTGCCAGTGAACCTTTCTGTACAGGCTCGAATGATTTTATGGTTGTCAGGATCTTTGATAAGTTCTTTGGCCCTTCTGGCGTCTATCACCTATACATTTTGGATAGGAATTGTCTCCGCTTTGGTGCTCGGGATTTTATTTACAGTTTTATTACAGGAAAAAGCAGCGGGAATCTTCGGTTTAAGCAGTTCAGAAACCACCTCTGACGAACATGGGCATTCACCATTGATGAATGATTTAGGGTATTGGAATGATGATACAAATGATCAGGATGAGATCATTGAAGCTGAGGAAATGGGAGAGGATACTCATCTTTTAGATCGAGAGGTAAATGAAAAGAAAGATTCGATTCTCTCTGAGGAATTCGAATCCCCGGAAAGTATTGAAAGCATTGTGAAGTTAGAAGGTTCTTTTCAGGAAAAGGACGATATATCTTTACCCGATCCAGTAATTCAAAAAGAGTTTTTATTGGAAGACCAAGACATAGAAACAGAATCATTGATTGAAGAGATATCGGGAGAAGACACTTCTTCCATAGGTGGAAAAGAAGAGTCTTTGATGGAGGAAGAACTTGTCGAAATCAGAAGGAATCAAGATACATTAATTGATGAGGAACCAGATGCGATTGAAGAAGAGACAGAACAAGATCTGATGGCAGAACGTAATTTCCAACTGGACTTTGAAGAAGAGGACCTTGAAATTGAACCTATTGCAACCGATGAAAATTATAAAGAGAGAGTGTGTGAAGATGAGAACATTCAAGAAGCAGAAGACTTGGATGATCAATGGTCCGCTACAGTGGAAACAGATGAATCAACAGAAAACGACGCAAATATTACCCGGGAAATGGATAAAGAAATGGATCGACATCATGTAAGCGAATGGGGTAGTGCGGATTCAGAAGGCGATCAAGTTATGGAAGCACAGGAAGATTCAAAAATTGATATCAACGAAGAATTAGAAAGCAAAGGTCCAGAACACTTTCTTCCTGAAGCAGTAGGAGAAAAGGAAGAAGAATTAACCACTTCATCACCATCCCATTATTCAGATCCTGATATTGAGGACGATGAGGATAGTCTTTCTCTTGGAGAGGTAAAAGAAGAAAGTAGAGTGCCTGATGAATCCTTGCGGAAGCAGCTCTTGGAGTTAATGATTGAGAGAATTGTGTTTATGGAAGAGCAATTGCCAGCAGATGAATATGAAGCCTATATCAAATCGCATTTATCTGAAAATCTGCCGGATATAGAGTATTATTCCATTTCAAAATCTTTGATCAAACACTATGTCAAACAGAGTCGGTTAGATAAATTGGAACTTTTTGTAGGTGAGTTAAGCGAAAAGTTCGCGTCGTACTCTCTCATAGCAGAAGAATTAAAGTATGTGTTACAACAACAAGTTCAATATACAAAACAATGATGGGTGTGTAGGAACAATATGAAAAAAAGTGTAGAAATGATCGGGTTTCCAATTATCAGCATTGCCGCCGGTGAAGAAATTGGAAGGGTGAAATCAATCGTCATCAACCCAGAAAAAGGGACCGTCGACTTCCTGACCGTAGAGCATGAAGACTGGCAGGTAAGTGTAAAAGCCATCCCCTTCCAAAAAATCATCGGTATCGGAAAGTATGCAATTACTGTAGAAAGCACGCATTCAATTCTTGACTTGAACGAGATTCCGATTGCAAATCAGCTGATCAATAAAAAAGTGTATATCAAAGGTGCACAGGTCATGACCCGGGTAGGAGAATTAGTGGGTGAAATCACAGAGTATTATGTGAATGAAAACAACGGACAAATCCTTTCCGTGGATGTCACGACGGACGACCAAACCAATATTGAAGTCCCTTCTGAGTACATCATCACATATGGTGAGAATCTATTGATTCTTAAGGAGGAATTTACAGTAGATGAGACAATCCAGGAACACGTCGAAGAAGTTCCTGCTTCAGTAGAGCAGGTGGAAAAGAAACGTTCGTTTCATTTCTCTACCACTTCCAATCAGGAACGTGTCCATGATATAGATCGCAAACAAGAAGAGCTGCTGGAAGGAAAGCAGGCAACGAAAAACATCGTTAATTCGCAGGGAGAGACAGTTGTCACAGAAGGTACAGTATTGACGAAAGCTGAAATCGATCAGTTGAAACAATACGGACCTAGTGTGATGGTCGAGTTAAGTATGAACGTAAAATAAATGCGGCCCTTATGGAGGAGGTGTTAACCTTTGAAACAAACTTTAAATGTTAAATTGTTTTCTATGGTGGTCGCTGTAGGTATGGCTATGTTTCTTTTTACTGTTGGAAGTTCAGCGGCTATTCAATATGTAACTACTGGAAAACACCTCCCGGAAAATACAGTGATTGCTTCCGTTAATGTTTCCGATAAAAGTAAGGAGGAGGCGGTTCAACGGCTATCAGAAAAGGTCCAAAGCTGGAAGGAAAATCATCCCATTACTGTCAAATTGGATGGTCAGGAATTAGGGGTGGATTCGGAGATGATTCAGTTTGATATCGTTTCAACTGTTGAAAAGGCGATGTCGACCACCGTACGTGATTTGGAAGTTACAATCGATGAATCTTATATCCATGAAATGAAAACCTATATGAGTGAATCGCTAACGGCAGAATTTTCTCAAGATCAATTCGTTGAAACTTTAAAAAGAGATGCTGCTCAACTAGTAGATTCACCTCTGGAGTATGTGGCTTATGAATTTGTGGAAGGTAGCTCCGACTCTCTTTATGAAAGTATCGGTACGCAATCAGTAAAGGTTCCAAATGAAACAGAAATGGAACGATCAGTAAAAATATATGATGGCAGTGAACTTGAAGATGGTATGGTTTTTTCATTCAACCAGATGTTGAGTAAAGAAGCTGTATACGACGAAGTATCTCTGGATGTGCTGGCTTCTGCAATTTATGGAGCGAGTATAAAAGCGGGCATGATTGTACAGGAGAGACATATTAGCCATCGCCTTCCTGGTTATGCAGACATCGGTCTTGAAGCAAATGTGGATGTAAAGCAAGGGCGCGACTTAAAAGTGTATAATCCTTTCTCTGGAGATTACCTGCTTTCTGTAAAAACAGAAGGGGACAAACTTGAAGTCCAATGGGTCGGTTATCCAACTACATCAAATTTTAAGATTCAAATGTTAGACAGAGATGAAATATCTCCTAAGACGATCATTCAATACTCTACCCTTGTGAACATGGGTACTTATAACCTTTTGCAAGAAGGAGAGAAAGGTGAAGTTGTTTCGGTGTACCGGATCGACACGTCTTTATCAGACGGCGTGCAGGAATTTATATCAGAAGATTATTATCCCCCGGTGCCACGAGTAGAAGAACACCCCCCGGGTTATGAAGGAAGTCCTGGTGAGGATGAGGAGTCTAGTGAAGGAGACAGCGGAACAGATTCAGAAAGTGGGTCCAATAATGGAGAAGACGGCTCTTCTGGCGATTCTGATTCTTCTAGTGAAGATGAGGATGTATGGGAGAAAGTTCCGGATGGAGAAATCAAGTGATCTTAAAAAAAGGGTGAGCCGTAAATGATCAAAAGAAAGAGGTTAGGCGATCTACTAAAAGAAGCAGGGATCATTGATGAAGACCAAATTCAAGAGGCTTTAGAGACGAAGAAGCCCGAGCAGAAACTTGGGGATGTCCTCGTAGAAAAAGGGTACGTCACGGAAAAACAATTAATTGAAGTGTTGGAATTTCAACTGGGAATTCCACACGTCTCTTTGTTCCATTTTCCAATTGACCCCAGTGTTATTACCATTGTCAGTAAAGAATTTGCCCTTCGTAACCTGCTTGTACCTATTCAAAGAAAAGGTGAAGAACTGACTGTTGCCATGGCGGACCCAATGGACTATTTTTCAATTGATGACTTGAAAATATCCACTGGTTTTAAAATATCCCCCGTCATTGCTACAAAACACGAAATTTTACAGGCGGTCAACCGGCATTATAATTTGAATGACTCAAGCTTGGATGAGAGCGATACAGATACCGACGAAGCACCTGCAATTAAATTAGTGGACCAGCTGCTTCAAGCAGGAGTTCAGTTGAAGTCCAGTGATATTCATATCGACCCTCAGGAGACCAGAGTACTCATTCGGTATAGGATTGATGGAGTGTTAAGAACAGAGCGTACGTTACCGAAGTCCTTTCAAAACAGCTTGACAGCCAGAGTGAAAATTATGGCAAACCTGAATATCACAGAAAACCGGCTCCCACAGGATGGCCGTATTAAAATCAATATTGACCGCGCCCCTGTTGATTTGAGGATCTCAATCCTTCCAACGGTTTATGGGGAAAAAATCGTGATTCGGATTCTTGACCTTTCCAATGCTCTGAGCACAATCGAGGATTTAGGGTTCAACAAGCTGAATACAAAAAAATACAAACAGCTCATTGAACAACCTTCAGGGCTGATTTTAATTACTGGACCCACGGGATCAGGGAAGTCATCGACGCTCTATGCATCCTTGAATCAATTAAATACGGATGATGTTAACATCATTACCGTTGAAGATCCGGTCGAGTATCAAATACAGGGACTGAACCAAGTCCAGGTCAATTCATCTATCGGACTAACTTTCTCAAACGGGTTGCGATCGATTTTGCGTCAGGATCCCAACATCGTCATGGTCGGAGAGATTCGGGATTCGGAGACCGCGGAAATTGCCATACGTGCTTCTCTTACCGGGCATTTAGTTCTCAGTACGTTACATACGAACAGCGCTATTGCGACCATACCGAGGTTATTCGATATGGATGTAGAACCTTATTTAGTCGTTTCCTCCCTTTCTGGGGTAGTCGCCCAACGGTTGGTAAGGAAAGTCTGCCGTGATTGCAGAAAACCGCATGCATTAACAGAAATGGAGATGAAGCATTTCCATAAACGGGGAATGACCGCGGAGACGATCTATAAAGGGATCGGATGTGACAGCTGCCAGAATACAGGGTACCGCGGACGGATGGCTATCCAGGAGGTTCTAGTCATTGACGATGAAATTCGTACGATGATGATGAACAATGGAAGTATGGATCAGGTCAGGCGTTATGCGTTAAAGCAGGGCATGCTTTTTCTACTGGATGATGGACTGTTAAAGGTGAAGCAGGGACTTACCACGCTCGAAGAGGTCCTTCGCGTCGCCAAAGTCGACTAGCGAGGTGGAAAGACATGAAAGAGAAATTTGATCAACTTCTGACAGCAGCCAATGAATATGAAGCTTCTGACATTCATCTGACGGTGGGTGTACCCCCGATTTTCCGGATCCATGGACATTTGAGGAAATACGGAAAAACGTCCTTGAAACCGGAAGATACCGATGGGATGGCAAAAGCGATATTATCGGAAGACCTGCATGAACAGCTGCTTCATAACCGGGAAGTGGATGTGTCATACGGGATTGCCGGGGTTTCGAGGTTCCGGATCAATATATATTACCAAAGGAATTGTCTATCGATGGCGGTGAGGATTGTTCCAAGGGAAATCCCTTCAATCGAAGATCTACATATGCCACAAGTGTTGAAGAAAATCAGCGGTTATGCCCAGGGGCTTGTACTGGTTACTGGGCCCACAGGTTCAGGGAAATCAACGACGCTGGCATCGATGGTCGACTATATTAACCAAACTAGTCGGAAGCATATCATCACATTGGAGGATCCAATCGAATACACCCACAATCATAAAAATTGCATTGTCGACCAGCGGGAAGTAGGTTTTGATACAAGGAATTTTGCGAACGGGTTACGTTCCTGTTTACGTCAGGATCCTGATGTTATTTTAGTTGGTGAATTGAGGGATTTCGAAACGATTTCTACTGCGTTGACGGCGGCAGAAACCGGTCATCTTGTGTTCGGTACGCTGCATACGACGAACGCGCCGGATACGATTGACAGGATTATAGACGTTTTCCCGCCAAATCAACAAGGGCAGGTAAGAGTTCAGCTTGCGAATGTGCTTCAGGCCGTTGTATCCCAGCGTTTATTCCGCCGGATTGACAAAAAGGGGAGGAGAGCGGCAGCTGAAATTTTATTGAATACTCCTGCCGTTAAGAACTTGATTCGCAACGAAAAAATCCACCAAATTGAGAACGTCATGCAAACATCTAAAGCCCAGCACATGCAGACGTTGGAAATGTCGATCCAGGACTTATTAAAAGAAAAAGTCATTGATGAACGAGATGCGGTGCCATATTTGAAAGAGGGGGGCTTGTAATGCCCTATTATTCGTATCAAGGTCGCAGTATGATCGGGAAAAGTCAAAAAGGACGGCTTCGTGCTAATTCAAGGAGAGAAGCGGTAACTACTTTGAAAGAGCGGGGCATTACCATTTCTGAAATTAAGGAAATCGACAGTGTATTTCTGAAGGATATTCAAATAGGGAGTCCTGTTAAACCTAAGGATTTTGTCATATACCTAAGACAGTTTGCCACATTGATGAGGGCAGGAATTTCATTGTTGGAATCCACGAAAATCCTTGCCAAACAATCGAACAGTCGGGCTTTGAGTGAAGCGTTATACGATATTAGTGAACAATTGGAAAGCGGTCACTCCTTTTCAGACGCTGCAGCTACACATTCAAAAATTTTCTCGAACTTATTCATCAATATGGTCCGTGCCGGAGAAGTTGGGGGAAATCTCGATGATATACTGGAACGTCTGGCCGTTTATTACGAAAAACAATACGACACCCGGCAGAAAGTCATTTCAGCACTTACCTACCCACTTGTAGTCGGTATTATTGCGATCGGGATCGTGATATTCTTATTAACCTTTGTCGTACCAAGGTTTGCTAGTATGTTCGATACAATGGGCGGTGATCTTCCATGGATTACTCAGCTGACTCTTTCTATGAGCCAATTTTTTCAGAATTTCTGGTACATCGTTCTGCTTATCCCTGCCCTTATTGTTGTGACCTATAAACTTGTAGTAGACCGAAATCCGAAACTTCAATACACCATCGATGTTCTGAAGCTGAAAATCCCCGTGTTCGGCCCCTTGATTCAAAAAGCGGCTTTAGTACGGATGACAAGCACGCTCAGTTCCTTGATGAACAGCTCTGTTCCCATATTAAAGTCGCTTCAGGTTACGCAAAAGGTCGTCGAGAACAAAGTAGTTGAAAGTGCCATTATCAATAGCTACAAATCCTTGGAAAAAGGAAATAATTTGTCTGACCCTTTAAGACAATATCCGATCTTTCCACCTTTAGTCATTCAGATGATGGCCGTAGGTGAAGAGACGGGCTCACTGGACTACATGCTTCAAAAGGTGGCAGAATTCTATGAATCGGAGCTCGAATATACGACAGATCGTCTCAAAACATTGATTGAACCGCTTATGATTTTAGTGCTTGCGCTGGTCGTCGGCGGGATCGTTGCTGCCATCGCAGTGCCGATGTTCTCAATCTTTGACACGATCAATTAATTATTAGAAAGAACATGCAAAAAAGCTAGTTTACGGAAAAGTTATCCTTTATAATGAACATAGGGACATTTGCTGATGTGAAAAGTTGTAATATACCATTAGCAAATAGACGAAACTAGGACGAAAAGGAGAGAGGAAATGAAAAAATTGAGAGAAATGTTAAAAAACGAGAAAGGTTTTACGTTAATTGAGCTTTTGGCTGTTATCGTTATTTTAGGGATTATTGCTGCGATTGCTATTCCGGCGATTGGTAGCTTGATTGCAGGTACGGAAGATGATGCACATGAGGCTAACGCCTTGTCTATACTCGAGTCAGCAAGGTTAGCATTCGTAAGTGACGATGTGGACGCGGGGGATGTGGAAGCCGCTGATTTAGTAGGTGCTGGTTATTTAGATGAAGTGCCACAAAACCCTGAAACTGATGAAGCATATACTACGGCTACCGTTAACATTGCTGAGGACGGTGATGGAACAGTAACTTACACTATCACACTAAGCGATACAGATATTGAAGGTCTGACTAAAGCTGAAATAAATGCTAGATAAGATATTTAAAAGTTTACTTTAGAGGTCTCAAATTACTTGAGACCTCTCCTCTATACATTTCATAAGGAGAAAGAAATGACGATTTTACTGGCATCTTACATTACTATTACCGGCTTCATCATAGGATCTTTTTTAAACGTCGTCGGCCTGCGTTTACCGAAAAATATTTCATTTACTACTTCGAGGTCCGCCTGCCCCCACTGTTCTACTCCGTTACAATCAAGAGATCTAATCCCTCTATTCTCTTACCTCTTTTCTAAAGGTAAATGCAGATATTGCAGTCAAAGAATTTCAATAACGTATCCACTTGTCGAACTGATTACGGGAAGTCTTTTTTTATTGGCGTACATCCATTCAGGTTTGAGTTATACTTTCCTGGGGGCGTGTTTACTCATATCTCTGGGAGTGGTGGTGACGGTAAGTGATTGGAAGTATATGCTCATTCCTAATCGTCTGTTATTGTTCTTCTCGGTTGTTTTTGTGCTGTACCGAATTTATCACCCATTAGACCCGTGGTACGACTCTCTTTTTGGAGGGATCATCGGTTTTGGGATAATTATGATAATTATCCTGGTGAGTAACGGTGGAATGGGTGCTGGAGATATGAAACTGCTCGGTACCCTGGGGATTTTAATAGGGTCTAAATTAACGCTGCTCACACTGTTTTTAGCTACTCTCATCGGAACAGTAGTCAGTCTAATTTTACTTAGTTTGAAAGTGATCGGACGAAAGGACCCTCTTCCATTTGGTCCGTCAATTGTGCTAGCTGCCATGATCAGTTTCCTGTGGGGGGCTGATTTACTGTATTGGTATTTCCATACATTCTTTTCATAATAGGAGGGAAGATTTATGTTTCGTTTTTTGAAATCCAATGGCCGGGTCAATTTTGTCGTGAAGAATCATTGCATTCGTTACGTTTATTCTAGGTCAGGGAATGTTGGCGAGGTTGATGATAGTGGCGAGGTGGTTCTTCCTTCTCACATTATGGAGGATGGCAAGATCAAAGAGGCAAGAGAACTTACGAGAATTGTAGAGAACTTTATTGAGAATAAAGGATGGAGTAATAAAGATTTATATTTCACCGTGCCGGATCATTCCGTTGTCATCCGCCCGTTTGAGGTTCCTGCTCACATAAAGGAAGAAGAAATAAAAGGCTATTTGTACATGCAGTTAGGAGATACTCTTCACCTTCCCTTTGAGGACCCGTCTTTTGACTACAACCTCATGAGTGAAAATGAGGAGAAGAAAAAGCTGCTTCTTTTCGCTTTTCCAGAAGAGCAGATCCGCATGCTTGATCAAGTGTTCAGTGGTGCGAAGCTAAAAGCAAAAGCTGCCGATATCAGTGCACTTTCCATTTACCGGCTCTATGAATTTTTGGAATTGACGTCAAAAGGGGAGCATCTCCTGCTTATTGATTGGAACTTGGATGGATGTGTTCTTACTGTCTTTAATGAGCACGTCCCCGCTTTCATTAATCATACAAGAAGTCCGCTCTCCTTATCTTTATGGAAGAGAGAGAATGGGAGGTCCATATGGCAGGGGGATGAAGGCGGACCAACCGAATTCACGTATGATCAGGTGAATGAGGTGGAGCGAATTATGGATTTTTATCGTTTTTCTGTCATGAATGGAAAAGCATCTGTTTCCAAAGTCCTTTTAACAGGAGATTGGCCGGAAAATGGACTGGTCAGGAAACTGCTTGAAGAAAGAGGCATTCAGGTCGCTGTTTTGAAGGATGCTGACATTTTCTTAGAATCGGATCAACCTTCAAATGTTGAATATATGGATGCGATTGGCCTGTCGATCAAACCATAATGGATGTAGGGGATGAGAGAATGGTAGTAGAAATTAATCTACTGGAACAAAAAGATAAAAGAAATATCCTTCCATACATAGCTGTCGTTTTCTTGGCGTTGCTGCTTCTCGTTACTGTGGTCGTATTTAATGCTCAAAAAGCGAAGCTTACCGGAGAAGCTGAACGCCTTGATGAGCAGATTGAACAGCTTCAGCTGGAACAGGAAAGATACGCAGCAGATACAGGTGGAGAAGGGACAGAACGAGAGCAGTTGCAAAGTTCTCTTGATCAATTAAAAGGGACGGTTGTGCCTACGATCCCTGTTGTTGAGAGCCTCGTTTCCTTACTTCCTGAGAGGGGTTTCTTTGAATCCTTTGCCCTTACAGGAGCATCAGAAATATCCATTGATGTAAGGTTTGATACAATCCAGGATGCCGCGAAATACACTAACACGCTTCTTCAGCAATCGTTCGTTTCTGATGTTGAATTAGCAGGTGTGGAATCGAATGTTGTAGATGATACAGAGGATTTATATGATTACCAACCTCGTTATATTGCCAGTTATTATATTGTTTTAGATGAATTCACAAAGGCTGATGAAGGAGGGGATCCGCAATGAAAATGGAATGGAACCGGTCCACATTCATCATCCTTTGTGTTGGTGTGATCTTAATTGCCGCTTTCTTCTTTTTTGGTCAAAAGTTTATGTTAAACCCCTATCAAGAGACAGTAGAAGAGAAAGAAGCAGCCGTTATACAGGAACAAAAAGTCCTTTCTGCCATCGAAAAAAATCAGGATGAAGGGCACAGGGAACAGCTCCTGACTTCTCGTACCATTCAACAGCAGCTGCCTGTCATCCCCCTTGTAGATCAGCTTTTGATCGGTTTGGACAGGGCAGAGAATACTTCGACAAGTCGAATAAATAACATGGCCATATCAGATTCGGAGTCATTAATTCCTATTCAAGAGCCTGAAGGTGAAACAGGAGAAAACACGGAAGATGCTCAAGCGAAGGAAGAGATAGAGGGTCAGCAGGTATCAGATCAACCTGAAGAGGATGAAGCAGAGTTATTAATTGAAGGTTTACACACGCTGCAGTTTACCATAGGGATGACTTCTGAAAACTATGGAGAAATGGTCTCTTTTATGAAAGAGATCCAGTCTTTAGCTCGTGTGATCCAAATTGAATCTATCCAATTTGAAGTTCCTGAAAGCGAGAATGAACTTAACTATTCTATCGTTCTGAACAGTTTTTATCAGCCTTTGTATGCGGACCTTGCGAATGAAGCTCCACAGTACCATTATGGAGGCAGTCCCAATAAGGAAAACCCATTCT
The DNA here is from genome assembly GCF_056158545.1 of Halobacillus sp. ABR2_026. Lineage (NCBI taxonomy): Bacteria > Bacillati > Bacillota > Bacilli > Caryophanales > Bacillaceae > Halobacillus > Halobacillus sp. ABR2_026. The sequence goes on along the minus strand of NZ_JBSWTM010000001.1, from coordinate 2,638,847 downwards.
CTATCGAACAATGGGGAGATTTGACTCCTTCTGTAACGACTCAAAGAGGTGAATCTGATGAAGATTCCGGAGACGATCCAGAAGAGACTCCAGAGTTAGAAGAGGGGACAGGAGATGAAGAGGAAGTGGAAGAGGATCCAAATGATTCCGAACCTCAAAGTCAATTATAGGACAAAAATGTCGAAGAGCTGATGACAAATTTCAGCTTGGTTTTCATTGGACCTGTGATAGGGTTGGAACAAACCTTGCAGGAGTGATCTAATCATGGATTCCAAGAATAAGATCTCCATCTCATTTCGAAACGAACATCAAAAGGACACGAAGCACGAAGTGGTGCATACCCAAAAGGAACAAGCCGCTGCAGTCGAAGAGGAGGATGAGAAAGACCGTCCGGTCACCCGGGTTTTTCATCATCCTTTTCACAAGAAGAACCGGCTCTCATCAACACCTGTAAGACCCATAATAACCACAGCTTTAACAGCTTTGTTTGTGAGTCTGGGCCTTGGTTTTCTGTTGCTCCGTATGTTTGTGTCACTTACCGATTCTTCTGTAACAGGTTCTGAAGCCGTCCCTTCGTCCACGGAAGCTGGTGCTGGATCCGATGTATCGGCAACCCAGGAGGAAGAACCAGCTGTTGACCTGCCGAGCGGCCCTCCTGTATCGTTTGATACGTATATTGTCCAGGCGGGTGCTTTTTCTACAGAGGGAAAGGCGAAAGAATGGCAGAGTAAATTGACGGCCGTACTAGTTCCGTCCATCATATGGTCGAGGGACGGTCAATACTTTTTGTTTGTTGGAAGTTCATCGAATAAACAGGGGGCGGATGCAATTGCTGTCAGGCTCACTGAGAAGAGCATTGAAACTTACGTAAAACCTTTAGTCGTAACGGTCGAGAAAAAAATTCCTGATGAACTTCTCTCCCCGCTACAGACTCACGAAATGGCTAAGCTTTCGGAAACTGAAAGACAAAAGCTTGTGGAAGAGGTCGGGGAAAATACATCTCTAGGGAAGGCTTTGAATGAATGGGAATCTCAGGATGATTCCAATATCAATTGGTTGAAAGTTGTTCATTCGTTAGAATAATGCATAATAGTACAGAGGTTCCTCAGTAAAAAGAGAGTTTTCTCATAGGAAGCTCTTTTTTTTATATTCAATTGTTCATAATAACCATGTTTTCAATAATCCTCGTATTCTTTTAGATCTTGTAAAATAGGAACAGCCCCACGTTTAGAAAGGATGATTTGAGATGGAACGTTTAATCTTAGGATCGAAATCCCCGAGAAGGAAAGAGCTGCTGAAACTTGCCGGGTATACTTTTGATGTCCGGCCTTCTCATGCAGAGGAGGTAATTGAGGAAGGGATGACCCCAGAACAAGCTGTGCTCTATCTGGCAGAAGTGAAGGCACAAAGTTTAGAGGTTAGCAGGAACGAAGTATTGTTAACCTCTGACACCATTGTAGCGCACGATGGTGAAATACTTGGGAAACCTAAAAATGAACAAGAAGCAGGAGAATATTTAGAACGCTTGAGCAATGACTCACACGAAGTGTTTACAGGTGTGTGTTTGAAGGCCGATCAACATGTCGTATCATTTACCGTTAAAACAATTGTCCATTTTTATCCTCTTACAGAAGAAGAAATTAAGGATTACATTAAAACGGGAGAAGCTTGGGATAAAGCAGGAGGTTACGGCATCCAAGGGAAGGGATCATTGTTTGTAGAAAGTATTCAAGGGGACTATTTCAGTGTAGTTGGGCTTCCTCTCTCGAGAGTTTCTCGTGAGCTGAGGAAGTTTAAAATCTTTCCTCAGTGATTCCTTCTGACGTGGGGACTTCGAAGGAGAGGATGCGAATCATTGAATCAAACGAGTGTGATGATTAAAGATGTACCTCGGGAGGACCGGCCGAGGGAACGATTAATTAATCTAGGGCCTTCCCATCTGTCCAATCAGGAATTGTTTGCCATCTTGTTGGGAAGTGGAACGAAACGTGAGTCCGTCATGGAGCTCTCGAATCGTCTGTTGGTTCATTTTGAGGGAATGATGCTGTTAAAGGATGCGACTATTGAAGAGTTAACAGCCATCAGAGGTATTGGATCAGCTAAAGCGGTTCTACTCCTGGCTGCCATCGAATTGGGAAAAAGAATGCAGAAGATGAAGCCTGTGGAACGTTATATGATCAGAAGTCCCGAAGACGGCGCGGATTTTATTATGGAAGAAATGAGAGACTTGAAGCAGGAGCATTTCATCTGCATATTTTTGAATACTAAGAATCAGGTTCTTCATCGACAAACCATTTTCATCGGCAGCCTGAATGCCTCCATCGTTCATCCAAGAGAAGTTTTCAAAGAAGCCGTAAAACGATCGGCTGCCTCCATCATATGCGCCCACAACCATCCCTCTGGCGACCCTACTCCCTCTCAGGAAGATATTCAGGTCACGCGCAGGCTTAAGGAATGCGGAAAGGTGATCGGGATTGAGCTCCTTGATCATCTCGTTATTGGAGACCGGAAATTCATCAGTCTTAAAGAAAAAGGCTATTTGTAACTTTGTAACACTATCTATTTTTGTGGTTTTTTCGTATAATTGAATAGATGAAAAAGAAAAAGCGCCATTTATAGGTTTTCCTTATAAATAGGCGCTTCTTCTAATCATATTATATATTTATTTAGATGCCTAACCCCCGCTTATTGAAATGCGGGTTTTAGAAAGGAAGATATTATTGGGGATTTTTGGATTCTCTCAAGATTTAGGAATTGATTTGGGCACTGCCAATACACTCGTATTTCTTAAAGGTAAAGGAGTCATTGTACGGGAGCCGTCCGTCGTGGCGAAAAACACACAAACCGGGGATATTGAAGCGGTTGGAAACGATGCCCGTAACATGATAGGGCGTACACCTGGGTACATAAATGTCATCCGTCCCATGAAAGATGGGGTTATTGCTGATTATGATACCACGGCACAAATGATGAAATATTATATAAAAAAGGCGTTGAAAACACGATCCTCTTTTGCGAGTAAACCGAATGTCATGGTCTGTGTACCTTCCGGAATAACTATGGTCGAAGAACGTGCGGTCATTGATGCGACAAAACAGGCAGGTGCGAAAGAAGCTTATCCGATAGCTGAACCGTTTGCAGCGGCCATCGGTGCAGGGCTGCCTGTATGGGAACCAACCGGGAGCATGGTGGTTGATATTGGTGGAGGTACGACGGAAGTTGCCATCATTTCCCTGGGTGGAATTGTGACGAGCCAATCCATTCGAGTAGCCGGAGATGAAATGGATGACAACATCATCCAGCATGTCCGTAAAAAGTACAACCTTATGATTGGTGAACGTACTGCTGAAGAAGTGAAAATGGAACTGGGCGGAGCAGGAGAAGTGTCTGACATTGACGAAATGGATATTAGAGGACGTGATCTGCTCAGCGGCCTGCCTAAAACCATTACAATCCAAAGTGATGAAATTGTTCGTGCTATGAAAGATACGATTGAGTCGATTATTGAAACGGTCAAAAACACATTGGAAAAAACTCCACCTGAGCTCGCAGCGGATATTATGGAACGCGGCATCGTCCTGACCGGTGGAGGCGCTTTACTAAGAAACATCGATACAGTCATCAGTGAAGAAACAAACATGCCCGTATTTATTGCTGACAATCCACTGGATTGTGTTGCCGTTGGGACAGGAAAGTCGTTGGAGTATATCCATCATTTCCGTGCTCAGCCAAATGTGGCCAGCCGAGCTAACATGGAGTAGATGAACGCGTTATGCCTTCTTTATTTCGTAGAAAAAGACTGATGATTGTTTTAGTAGGGTTCATAATACTCGTAGCACTAATTGGCTTCTCGATCCGCGACCGGGATTCGTTGAGTACACCAGAGAAGTTTCTTCAGGATTCTGTCGGATGGATGCAGACCGTCTTCCATAAACCGGTCAGTCTTGTGGATAATACGATTGAAAATATTCAAGATATGTTCGGCGTTTATGAACAAAACGCTGTATTAAAGGCTAGGCTTTCTGAGTACAAAGGCGTCATTCAGGAGAATCAAAGGCTGCAAAGCGAAATCAATGAGCTTCAGCAAACGTTGGATAAGTCGGAAAGTCTTAGTGATTATTCTCCTGTGCAGGCCACAGTCATAGCTAGAAGTTCAGATCGATGGTTCGAACAGATGACGATTAACAAAGGGGAAGAACACGGAGTCGAAAAAGATATGGCTGTGATGACCAGTGAGGGTCTGATCGGAAAGATAAAATCAGTAGGAGCCTTTCACTCCACTGTGCAGCTCTTGAGCGGCTTCGATCGGTCCAACAAAATATCTGCATGGGTCGTTCGGGAAGATCAGGATGAAGCGTTTGGTTTGATTGAAGGGTACGACGATGAAACAGGACGTTTATTATTGGAAGAAATCAAGCTTGATGAAGAACTTAAACCGGGAGATACAGTTATTTCTTCTGGTTTAGGAGGGGTTTTCCCAAGCAATTTAAGGATCGGAACAGTCGAAGAAGTGGTCAATGATCAGTTTGGACTAACGAAGACCGCCTACATCGAGCCTTTTGCCGATTTATTTGATATCAATCATGTGATGGTGGTTGATCGTACAGCAGAAACAGTGGACCCACAGGCTGAACAGGAGGAAGAAGCATCATGAGTCGGTATTTTATTGCGCTCATATGTTTGTTTTTGTTGATCATGCAGGGAATGGCAATGAGCATGCTGCCTGCAAAGCTCGTATACTCGGATTTATTGATGACGCCTCACTGGATCCTGCTCTTTCTTTTAATCATTGCCATTTTTTATGATAAAGATCATACGTACAATGCGGTATGGTACGGACTGGTTTTCGGCTTTCTGATTGACGTCGTCTACACGGGTGTCCTTGGGGTATATATGATTACATATACCTTGGTTATTTATACGGTCCATGGGTTAAACAAATGGCTGCATGCAAATTTCTTTGCTGCATCTTTATTAGCAGTCGTTGGTGTTGGTCTGGCTGACACAATGCTGTATGTCGTTTATTCCTTCGTACAAATTACATCCATGACATGGGGAGATTATGCTCTATTAAGACTGCTGCCGACCTTGGCGGCAAATATGATTTTCTTCATCCTCTTCTATCCGCTTGTGAAGGAAAAAGTGTATGACTGGGGAGAAGAAGTGGGCAACATCTAATCGGATGGAAAAGTTTGAGGTTTGAGGTGAAAAAGCCTATGGCTGCTAATGTTCAAAAGGTTATGATTAAAGGAACGAGAGAAGGGTTGACATTGCACCTGGATGACCAATGTTCTTTCCCTGCTCTTTTGAAGGAATTACAGAACCAATTGTCGATGAATGGATTAACAGAGGAACATCCGATGATTCGTGTGACGATCAAACTCGGCAACAGGTATTTGAATGAACACCAAAAAGAAGAGCTTACTGAAGTCGTAAGGGAAAAGCAGAAGCTCGTCGTTGATAAAATTGAGTCTGATGTCTTAACCAAAAAAGAGGCTTTAGATTGGAAAGAGAATACTGAAATCACACCGGTCGCTAAAACGGTCCGCTCCGGTCAGCTGGTGGAAGTGAGAGGGGACCTGTTGTTAATAGGAGATGTGAATCCTGGTGGACAGATCAAAGCCACAGGAAACATCTTTATTATGGGGAGCCTCCGGGGGATCGCCCATGCAGGGTCGGAAGGGGATACAAATGCAGTAATCGCATCCTCTTATATGCAGCCAAGCCAGCTTAGGATCGCTGATCAATTAAGCCGGTCTCCGGATTATGAAGCGGAAGGTGTGTATATGGAATGTGGTTTCATCGATGAATCGATGGAAAAAATTCGTATCGACCGAATCCAGGAGGTTGTCAAGAAGAGACCGGATCTGGTTAGTTTTGAAAGGAGAATGATCAATGGGTGAAGCGATCGTCATTACCTCTGGAAAGGGAGGCGTCGGAAAAACGACAACCACTGCCAACCTGGGGACCGCTTTGGCCCTGCAGAAGAAAAAAGTGTGTCTCGTAGATACTGATATCGGTCTCAGAAACTTAGATGTAGTTATGGGGCTTGAGAACCGCATCATCTATGACATTGTCGATGTTGTTAATGAACGCTGTAAGACAAAACAAGCGTTGATTACAGATAAACGCTTTGATTGTCTGCATCTGCTTCCGGCAGCGCAGACATCGGATAAATCTGAAGTGACACCTGAAGCAGTGAAGGCCATCGTCCAGGAATTGAAACAGGAGTATGACTACATCGTCATTGATTGCCCGGCAGGTATAGAACAAGGGTATAAAAATGCTGTAGCTGGAGCAGACAAGGCCATTGTCGTTACAACTCCTGAGAAATCAAGTGTCCGGGATGCAGACAGGATTATTGGTTTATTGGAGCAGGAAGAGTTAGAATCCCCGAAACTGATCATCAATCGTATCCGAAACCATATGATGAAAAACGGAGACATGCTTGATGTGGATGAAATCGTCAATGTTCTTTCGATTGATCTTTTAGGCATCGTCATTGATGATGATGCTGTCATTAAAGCTTCCAATAGCGGGGAGCCGGTAGCTATGAAACCGAACTCGAAAGCTTCCCTTGCTTATAGAAACATAGCCAGGAGAGTTCTCGGAGAAACCGTTCCTCTTATGAAGTTGGACGAAGAACGGGGAATGTTTGCAAAAGTGAAGAAGTTCTTTGGACTGCGTACGTAATGAACGTCCCCATCCGCCACTTTATTGTGGCGGATTTTTTAATTTCAATAATAATCCTGCTCCTTGTCCCATAGACTGATAGAAAAAGACATAGAGAGGGGATTCGTTTGTGAAAAAGGACATTCGTGATGTGCGAAAGAATATAGCGGATCGGAAGAAAAGAAAAATGCATGGCCAAGACCTTCAGAAGACAAGCTCTACTCGCGTGTTTACACCCCCGCAGGATGAAGAAGTGCATGGGTATCCTCCGCTTGTCAGTGGATATGGACAACCCCCGGGGAAGAAAGCCGAGCTTCGTCCAAGTTCCACAAACCGTTTAGGTGTCCAAGTATTGTTTGCTGTATTACTGTTTGCCGTCGTGGCCGTAGGCAAAAATACAGATGTTGCCGTGGTAAAGGCACCTGGAGAGTGGGCTGTAAGCCAAATGCAGGAAGAATTTCCTTTTGCCGCAGTAACCAACTGGTACAGCGACCGTTTCGGTGACCCGCTCCAAGTGCTCCAACCAGAAGAAGATAACAGTCAAGAAGCTCTCGCCATGCCTGTAAACGGAACAGTCACAACTTCATTTCAAAATGATGGAAAAGGAATCATCCTGACAACATTGAATAATTCTAATGTCAAAGCGGTTCGTGAAGGTACGGTGATTTTTGCAGGAAATGACCCTGAATCAGGCAAGACCGTCGTCCTGCAACACGAAGATGGTTCGAAGACAACCTATGGATATTTATCGACCATAGATGTCCATTTGTATGAGCATGTGTCTTCACAAAAAGGTCTGGGGTCCGTGACAGCGGAAGAGGGGCAGTCAGCAGAGTTTTTCTTCGCCATTGAAAAAGATAATACATTCCTAGACCCCGTACAGGTGATCAAAGTGAATGAAGGCTCTTAAAGTTCACGAGTTCATCCATATCCACCCCCTCTTTTTCCTGCTCGCTCTCTCGGCTTTATTGACAGGAGCTATTTATGAGTTTGTCATATTGTTCTTCCTTGTAGTTATTCATGAATCCGGGCATTTCATTACAGCTAAACGATTCGGTTGGCGTGTTGAAAGAATGGAAATATGGCTCTTTGGAGGGGCGGTGGTTAGCGAAGAGCATAATACAAGACCTTTCCGAGAGCAGGTACTTGTCGTATTAGCGGGTCCAATCCAACATTTTTGGGTGTTTGGCGTTCTATTGTTTACACAGACGATGCTTGGCCCTCACCCATTGTTAGACGCTGCCTACTTTTACAATGGAGTAATCTTCGTGTTCAATATGTTACCTGTCTGGCCGCTCGATGGGGGGAAGCTCCTTTTTTACCTCTTGAATCGTTACATGGCTTTTCGGGTGAGTCTGGTTCTGGCTCTTAGCTTCTCTCTCGTTTTCATGATGGGTGCAGGGCTTTGGATGTTCATAGAAAATCGCTGGACGTTAGCGGCTATACTTCTGACAGCATTTTTAGTGATTGAAAATGCTTTGGAGTGGAAACGGAAGTCGTTTACGATGATGAGGTACCTTCTATATTGTACGTATCAGGACAGAAAAAAATTGAAGACGAAATACGTGAATGTACAAGAAGAAACATTAGTGCGGGATGTGCTGAAGAATATCCATTCCAACCGTCGTCATAAGTATGTATTGAAACATTCGATCCCTTTCTATATAGTAGATGAACAAGAGTGTCTCCGGGCTTTTTTTGAATATAAAAAGCCGAACCTTAAAATTCGGGACATTGCTGAAATCGCTATATAGTGAGGGATTATATGAGGAAGCTAATTATCCATACAAAACCAGCAGAAAAATCGGGAGTCGTTATTGAGGATGGAGAAATCCGTGAATATATGGTAGACCGGCCCGGGGCAGACACGCTCACGGGTTCTATTTTTGTTGGGAAAATAGAACGCCTGGAATCTGGATTGGGCGCCGCTTTTGTAGATATTGGAAAAGAGCAGTCAGGTTTTTTGCGTAAAGAGATGATCCCCTGGTGTAAAGGGGAATTATCTAAAGCTCTCCACGTAGGTGAAAAGATCATTGTACAGGCGGTGAAAGATCCTGTTGGGAAGAAAGGGGCTCAATTGACAGCTGACGTGACGTTTCCCGGTCTGTATAGTGTATACCAGCCGTTTTCAGGAGGGGAAATTTCCATATCGAGAAAGCTTGAAGAAGACAAGAGAAAAGAATTGAAGACATGGCTGGACCAGGAATTGGAGGGGACTGAAGGATGTATCATACGTACAGCGGCAGGAGAAGTGAGTCGTGCCCTCCTCATGGAAGAGCTGAGGACTTTGAGAATGGATTGGCTATCGATTCAGGAAGTGGGTATGAAACGACCTGGTTTGCTTTGGAAGGAACCCTTGCTACCGGATGGATTGCTCCGTAAATTCCCTGTAACGACAGTTGATAAAATTGTGATTGATGATGGGATTGAATCCAAGCGCCTTAAAGAAAAGTTCCCTTCTCTTAAGCAGCGGATCCAATTAGGTAGTGACGTGGAGGATGAACTGCCTGAAACCATTACCAGTCTTCAAGAACAGTTGGTCGAACCATACGTTCAGATAGCACAGGGAGCCGGGTTGGTTATTGAAGAAACAGAAGCGATGACGGTCATTGATGTGAACAGTCATCAAATAAAAGGGCGGGCATTTACCAACTCCCAGGCACTGGAAGTCAACCTGTGGGCGGCCCGGGAAATTCAAAAACAGATTCGATTGCGTAATCTATCAGGAATGATTGTGATAGATTTTATATCTATGAAAAACGATGCTCATGAGAAAAAGCTTGTCAGAGAAATGAGAAAGCTGATGAAAAAGGACCCTGTGAAAACGAACGTTCTTGGAATGACGAGACTTGGACTGTTGGAGATCACGAGGAAGCGTGAAAGTGCCAGTCTTTCTTCTTTGCTGGCGGTGCCGAAACGAGTGGAATTTACTAAGGAAGCACACGTTTTCCGTTTGGAAAGGGAGCTTCTAAAAAAGAGGGATGCGGAAGCATTGATTGTTGCTGTTCATCCGAAGGTCGCAGAATGCAAAAAACAATTGCTTTCTGAGTCGATTTCTAGTAGAATTCCACAGGAGCTGTTTGTTAGGCAGGATGCTAATCTATCCGGCTATCAAATAGAGCTTGAAGGGTCTTTAGACATGATCCGGGAAGCTGTTCAGCGTCGCGGATATCATGTTGACAACTTGTTTTGATCTGTGGTACCATTATTTTGTTATTCTAGTAGCACTCCGTTGCTACAACCGCACAGAACAGGTTTTAAAACCGATTTCCGGTACCTGAATGGCGAGTCTGAGTATATTGAGGAGGTGCAGGTATGTACGCAATTATTGAAACTGGTGGTAAGCAGGTAAAAGTAGAACAAGGCCAGGAGATCTATGTTGAAAAAATGGACGTAGAAGCTGGTGAGTCTATCACTTTTGACAAAGTTCTTTTCGTAGGTGGAGACAACACGAAAGTCGGTGCTCCTTACGTTGACGGTGCTTCTGTAACAGCTAAAGTTGAAAAACAAGGCCTTCAGAAGAAATTGACTGTCTTTAAATACAAGCCGAAAAAGAACTACAAGCGCAAACAAGGTCATCGTCAGCCGTACACGAAACTTGTCGTTGAAGCGATCAACGCGTAAGGTTCGTATCGGATGATACAAGTATCGATGTTTCGCTCACAAGGAGAAATCAAAGGCTTTGAAATCTCCGGACATGCGGAGAGTGGCCCTTATGGTCATGATCTCGTCTGTGCAGCCGTATCGGCTGTTTCGTTCGGTGCAGTCAATGCAGTGATAAGTCTTTGTGGATTCGAACCTGATGTCGAACAAGGTGGTGAAGGTGGTTATTTGAAAATCACTCTTCCTGAAGATTTGGATGAAACCATTCATTCAAAAGCTCAAACCTTATTGGAAGGCATGCAGGTGTCTTTAGAAACGATTGAACAAGAATACGATCAATATATGAAAATATCCCAACGATAAGGAGGTGAAGACTCATGCTACGTCTTGATTTGCAGTTTTTCGCCCAGAAGAAGGGTGTAGGTAGTACAAAAAACGGTCGTGACTCTGAGTCCAAACGTCTTGGAGCTAAACGTGCAGACGGACAACAAGCAACTGCTGGTTCCATCCTTTACCGTCAACGCGGTACAAAGGTGTACCCTGGTGCGAACGTTGGCCGTGGTGGAGACGACACATTGTTCGCGAAAGTGGACGGTGTTGTTAAATTCGAACGTTACGGACGTAACCGTAAAAAAGTCAGCGTTTATCCTGTAGCACAGGAAGCGTAAGCGAATAGTCCATCAGCAAAAAAGCCGCGCTTTGCTTTTCGCATAAGCGCGGCTTTTTCTATATCTTTAAGTTTATTCCGTCTTGGATCCGCGACTATCGTTCTTTCGCTGATCTGAGATGAAGTTGTAAAATAACAGAGTCTTATTTGTCCGGGATCTCACATGGATCTACAATGGCCTGTTTGTAGCAGTTCGCCGATTGGTCCCTATCGTAAGTTTTTGGTTTCCTTGAATTTTTGCTATACTTTTTATTACTATGGGTGATTGAACGAGGGAGCTGAGAGGATGGAAGAAAAAGAAATCATTGCGCTTCTCAGGCATAAGCGTCATGACTGGATGAATCAAATTCAATTGCTTCAAGGATATGCCACACTGGGGAAGCAGGATCGTTTGCTTTCACAAATGGAAGAAATAAAAGAAGAGGCAGAGGAAGAACGGAAATTATTGAACAGTGATGCACGGCTATTTCCTTTATGGCTGATGTCTTTCAACTGGGTACATAAGTCGTACCGTTTGCGGTATTCTCTAAGGGGAGAAGTTGATTTATCCCGTCATGATCATAAGGTATTAGCTTATGGAAAACGGATGATAGAAATCATGGATGAACATATCGGACATGAAGAACTATATGAAGGAATATTAACCATCTATGTAGGTGGTCAGAATACGCCCGGTTTGAGCTGGGAATGGGAAGGGCCCTTTTATGAGCCTGATCTTCTGAAAGAAAAGCTTCAAACAGAAGGGTTTATAGCAACGATTTTTGATAGTAAAGAACTTTCTATTGAAATGACAATAGAATGAAGAGGTGAAATACATGTTTGTCGATCAGGTGAAAGTATTTGTTAAAGGTGGAGACGGCGGGAATGGTCTTGTGGCGTATCGCCGTGAAAAGTTTGTTCCTCGAGGCGGACCGGCAGGCGGAGATGGTGGAAATGGCGGAGATGTCATTTTTGAAGTTGATGAAGGTCTGAACACATTGATGGATTTTAGATACCAACACCATTTCAAAGCTGCTAAAGGCGAGAATGGAATGAATCAGAAACAACATGGGAAAAACGCGGACCCACTTGTGGTCAGTGTTCCTCCTGGTACGACTGTGAAAAATGCGGAATCAGATAAGGTTATTGCTGATTTGACGGACCATAAACAACGTGCGGTCATCGCAAAAGGTGGTCGGGGCGGCCGTGGAAATGCCCGTTTTGCTACTGCCAGGAACCCAGCCCCTGAAATCGCAGAAAATGGAGAGCCTGGAGAAGAACTGGATGTTGTTGTGGAGTTGAAGTTATTGGCAGATGTAGGTTTAGTCGGGTTTCCGAGTGTCGGGAAATCTACATTCTTATCTGTGGTGACCGCTGCAAAACCGAAGATTGCCGATTATCATTTTACAACGCTTTCTCCAAACCTTGGAGTTGTGGAAAGTCAAGATCATCGTAGCTTTGTCATGGCAGACTTGCCTGGACTTATCGAGGGAGCCCATGAAGGCGTCGGTCTGGGACATCAATTCCTTCGACACGTCGAAAGGACTCGCCTGTTGCTGCATGTCATTGATATGTCAGGGATGGAAGGCCGTGATCCATATGAAGATTATGTAACAATCAACAATGAATTATCTTCATACGATGAACGCTTGGAGAATCGTCCACAAATTATTGTCGCGAATAAAATGGATATTCCAGAAGCTCAAGAGAATTTGGAACGATTCAAAGAACAGCTCAGCAATGATGAAATTCCGATCTTTTCCATCTCCACCGTTACGAGGGACGGTTTGAATGAGTTGTTATATGCGGTTGCGGATAAGCTTGACGAAATTCCGAAACAGGAAGAACAAGTCGAAGAAGTGGATGAAAGAGTCATCTACAAGTTTGAAAAAGAAGAAGCACCGTTCAAGATCACTCGTGCTGATGACGGTGCCTATGTATTGTACGGCGAGAAAATTGAATCCCTGTTTAAGAGAACAGACTTTGCTCATGATCAATCCATTAATCGTTTTGCACGTCAAATGCGGAGCATGGGTGTCGATGATGCTCTTAGAAAACGGGGAGCAAAAGACGGCGATACGGTAAGACTGATGGATTATGAATTTGAGTTCGTCGATTAAAAGGGAGGATTTTTCATGGCGGATTACAATGAAAAATTTTATTTAGTCCGTAGCGACATTCTTCCTGAAGCTATGATGAAGACGATTGAGGCTAAAGAGCTGTTGGAGCGCGGGAAAGTAGAGTCCATATTCGAAGCCGTCCAGCAGGTAGGCTTGTCCCGAAGCGCTTTTTATAAATACAGGGATGCCGTATTTCCTTTCCAGGCCATGGTCAAAGAACAGATGATTACGTTGTTTTTCCATTTGGAAGACCGGAAGGGAACCTTATCGAATTTGTTAATGACGGTGGCTCAATCGGGCTGTAATGTTTTGACGATTCATCAGACCATTCCTCTTCAAGGGAAAGCCAATGTGACGCTCTCACTGAATACATCAGGGATGGAAGAAAGCATCGAAAAATTGTTGCAGCAACTGCACAAATTAGATTTTGTAGATCGTGTTGAAATTTTAAGCACGGGAGCTTAATTGGAGGGGAAATCATGCCGGAACAACGGATTGGATATTTAGGACCAAAGGGAACATTTACTAAAATGGCCGTGGATGCTTTGTTTGATGGCGGAGATTTTGTCGGGTATGAAAATATCCCCGCCTGTCTGGATGCAGTCGAGGAGGGGGAAATCGGTACAGCCGTTGTACCGATTGAAAATGCAATTGAAGGATCGGTTCATATGACGATTGATTATCTTGTTCATCATGTCAATCAATCGATTATAGCTGAGCTTACGGTACCTATAAAACAGCACCTTCTCGTTCATCCTGATCATGATGGAGCCGTCAAAAAAGTATATTCTCACAGTCATGCTATTGCCCAGTGTCACCAGTACTTGCATACAAACTATCCGCAAGCGGATATTGAATATACAGATTCCACAGGAAAAGCGGCTGAAATGGTTGCAGCTGAAGGTCCGGGCGTTGCAGCTATTGCGAATCATTTAGCAGCGGAGGAGAACGGGCTGAAATTTATGGATACAGATATTCATGATTACGATAACAACCATACACGATTTGCAGTCGTACAGAAGGTTCCGACGACTCTCAAAGTCAAGGACCACCCAGTCTCCAAACATAAGACGACAGTGATGGTTACACTTCCTAAAGATTATGTCGGCGCTCTCCATCAAGTTCTTGCTGCTTTCGCATGGAGAAAAATGAACTTATCTAAAATTGAATCGAGACCAATGAAGACAGGGCTTGGCAACTACTTCTTCCTGATAGATGTCGATCAACCCTACGATCATGTGCTGTTTCCTGGTGTGCAGGCAGAACTTGAAGCACTTGGTTGTCAACTCAAGGTACTGGGAACTTATCCAAGTTACCAGATTGATGTTCCTGCCCCGGTTAAAAAGGCTTGACCTTCACTACCCCTGAATCCCTTTATTACTAGGGATTCAGGGGTTTGTTTATATTTTTTATCAAAATATTATAGGCTTTTTCATCAATGTTTTGGCTTGTGTTGCATAGAGTGTTATGAAGCTATTATTGCCTTATTGTTTTTTCAGAATCACAGGAAGGGAGTTGCAGATGTGAGAATTCACATTGTACAAAAAGGAGATACACTCTGGAACATTGCCAAAAAGTATGGGGTCGACTTTGAGCAGTTAAAATCCATGAATACCCAGCTTTCCAATCCTGATATGATTATGCCGGGTATGAAGATCAAAGTCCCTCAAGGTACGAAACAAGTGAAAAAAGAGGCGCCAAAACAAAAAGCACAAGCGCCTAAGAAGGAAATGCCTTCTCAGCCACCTTACAAAGATACGTCACCTAAGCCGATTCCTAAGATTAAAGAAGATGAGAAGAAGCCGGCAGCTAAAGGTGTCATGGAGAAACCGATGAAGCCTATGCAGCCGATCAGCATGAATATGCCGATTACGATGCCGAGTATCGATCAACAAATGCAAAATTATTATACAACGTTCCATTTACCACAAATGCCTATGCCGCAGCCTAAGGAGGAATCACCGAAAGCATTTGAACCAAAAGATTCGCCGAAAGAAGAATTGAAAGGCGAAAAGATGGAAGATGTCAAAGGTGTGCAGTCACCAGCGGCAGGACCGATGCCTCAACAGCCTTATCAACAACCGATGCAGCCTCAGCAGCCACAGTATCAACCTATGCACCCTCAACTTGTCCATACCGATTACTATTGTTGTCCTCCATACCCTGTCATGATGCCGATGCAGATGCCGATGCATCATCATCCTATGCAACAGCAGCCAATGCCTATGATGGGTGATGAATCCAGCGATGATATGGTCCAAGGCGTGCAAGCCGGTGGAGATTGCGGGTGTGACGAAGAGAAACAGGGACCGCAAGGGTATGGACCGATGATGGGTCCATGGGGTCATCCACCACATGGTTACCATCCTTGGCAGCAAGCTCCATATGGTGGAATGCAGCAACCGATGGGGTATGGTCCTCCTCAACATCCTCAAATGGGGTGGAATCAACCTCAACAAGGGTGGGGACAGCCAAACCCACAGCAGATGGGACAGTGGGACCCTCAGCAAATGAACCAAGGATATCAACAGCCTTGGAGGGACGATGATATAGATGAGAGCTAAGCAAAGGATGGGCGATTCATATACGGATCGCCTTTTTCAATGGATGAAAACTGAGGAAAAGCTTCCCATCGAATATCAGCAGACCATCAAACCGAAAGTGTATAAAGTAAAATATGACGGGGAGCCATTCATATTAAAGGGGTATCGAAGGTTCCATGTGATAGAAAAACAAGTGGACTTTTTCGAACATTGGAATTATGCCTATAAAATAGCAGCTCGTCCCTCCCCCTTTTATGAACGCGTATTCACGCTTAGTAAACTGGGATGTGATTGGGCTTTGTTTGAACGCGTAGAAGGACGGCATGCAGACTTCAGCCGCCATAAGGAAAGGAAACAGGCCGTGCGCGTGCTCCATCAATTTCATCGAACGACAAAAGGGATCGGGGTATTGTCAGTTCCTAAAGATCCGTTATATATAAAGTGGGAAAACCGCCTCCAGCAATTGGAGGAAACGAAGGATGTATTTACAGATTTTCAAAAGAGAGGCATATATCAGGAACTGCATACATGTATGAGCAAGCGTCTGGAGGATTTTTCAGACCATCCATGGGGAGAAGTTGAAGAGAAAGCCTGGAATCATAATGAATGGCTTCATGGGGATGTTGCGCATCATAATTTCATCATCAATTCTGATAAGGATATAAAATTGATCGATTTTGATCTTTTGCATACGGGCCCCCGTCTTTATGATCATATTCAGCTAGCCCAACGCTTCCTTCCATTTGTAGAACTTAGAAAATCGATATTGCTGCCTTACTTCCCTCATGTGCAAGATAAGGAAATCTGGTGGAAAGGTGTGCTGGTCCCAGCCGACCTGATCAGAGAATGGCTTTATGGATATCGATTAAGCAGGAGAGAAGAAGCCTCCATGACGAGACAAATAAGGAAATTGGAAAAAGCCTGGGAAACCCGGAAGAAGTTTGTCCGATATGCTGAGCATATGCTATGATTAGATATCATATGTGTGAAAGGATGAACAATCCGGTGGAGCAAAAAGTTAATGAAATAGTAACCTGGCTACAGGAAAAAGTGAAAGAAGCAAATGTTCGGGGATTGGTAGTAGGAGTCAGTGGGGGAATTGATTCCGCAGTCGTTGCTAATCTTATCAAAAAAGCATGCCCAGACCAGTCTTTAGGGGTTATCATGCCATGTAAAAGTCAGTCAGACGATCAGGTGCACGCGAAAAATGTTGTAGAAGCTTGCAGCCTTCCAACAATGACGATCGACTTGACAGAAACCCATAATGTTATGTTTTCAACAATTAAACAACAGTTGAATAAAGCAGACGTCTTTTATGCTGAACAAGAGCAGCTGGCGGATGCGAATTTGAGAGCGCGTCTTCGCATGAGTACACTTTATACGATTGCTACCAACCATCAATACTTAGTTGTCGGAACAGATAATGCGGCTGAATGGTATACCGGTTATTTCACGAAGTTTGGGGATGGAGGCGTGGACTTAGTCCCGATTGCCAACCTGACTAAAGGTGAAGTTAAAGAAATGGCTGAATATTTAGGTGTTCCTGATGAAGTTATTCATAAACAACCGAGTGCAGGGCTGTGGGAAGGCCAGACGGATGAAAATGAAATGGGCACGAGTTATGATATGATTGACCGTCACTTGAAAGGGGAAGAAATTCCTGAAGAAGACCGAGAGATCATAGAAGCTTTGCATAAACGATCGGCTCATAAACGTGAACTGCCTCCTGCTCCACCAAAATAAGTTTGGCGAATATTGACAGACTAAAACATTCTCCTGGAACCCATAGTAAGGGAAAAAGGAGAATGTTTTTATGTGGAAAATTGTCACTATGCTCCTCTTAACCTCCATGATTATGTTTGCCTGCCAGACGGATGAGTCCGCTGAACCTAAGCAAGAAGAATCTTCCTCCTACCATCCTCTGGGATATGCTGATGATGGAGCGATTGAGCGACGCGGGAAAATCCCCACAGGAAAAGACAGTTATTTTAAGCGGACGACCGAAGAGGAATTCAGAAATGCCAAGTATGGGGTGACTAATCGTTCCCACGATAATGACTTTAATAATGAGGATGCGATGGATGTTGTAGAGAAAGTAAATGAGTTGAAAGAAATTACAATGGCTCAAGCATTTTCAACGGATGATCGTATGTATGTAGCTGTTATGATTAATCCGTACGACCTGCGGGATGAAACGATTCCAGAGAAAATTGAAGCTAAGGTGAAACAAGTATCGGATAAGGATTTAATTGTCTATACAAACAACAATACCTGGGATCAAATGAAAAACATCCATTCCAGGCAGGAGGCATCCGAAGCTCCACAAAAAATCAGAGACCGCCTCCGCAATTTCTTCAATCAATAAGCGGTCTTCCCCTCAAAAAGTGCAAATGTAAGTAAAAGGTATTTAAAAAAGAACGGGCCATGCCCATGATAAAAAGCCAGTGGTGGAAATAATGCTGCTGGCTTTCCTGCGGGGATATCGGCAATCCTCCTCAAAATAAAGAACTGCAAGTTATTTCCAGGGAGGATGGAGCAAGTCAAACTACTTTCCGGAGCCTCTAAAACCTATACAAATATCCCATAATGAAGTCTTTTTTACATTTGAAATTCAACACTGAACTGTAACAGAGCCTTTACATAAGGGGGAGACCTCTCCAAGGGTAGAGGGGTAGATGAGGTCCCACCGGACGTTTGCTGAGGAGGACCGCTAGGCTTGCCCTCTAGAGACAGCTTATTATGGGAGTTGGCGCTTTAAAGAGTGTTGGAGATTGTGATATATTTTAGAGTAGTATCATATGCGTAAGAGTACTTATGAAATTTATAGAAAAAGATAAGAATTGTCTCGGAGAGGAGAATGTCCAATGGCTGGCCATTCAAAATGGAGTAATATCAAGCATCGAAAAGGTGCTCAAGATGCGAAACGCGGAAAACTCTTCATGAAGCTTGCCCGTGAAATTTTCATGGCTGCGAAACAAGGAGGCGGGGATCAGGAAACCAACTCTGCCCTGCGTTTAGCCATAGATAAAGCAAGGTCAAACAACATGCCGAATGATAACATCGATCGCGCCATCAAGAAAGCGACCGGTGATCTCGAAGGCGTCAACTATGAAGAATATACGTATGAAGGATATGGACCTGGCGGGGTAGCTGTTATGGTAAAAGTTCTAACTGATAATAAAAACCGGACGGCTGCTGATGTAAGGCACGCTTTCAATAAAAATGATGGAAACTTAGGAGAGAATGGGTGTGTCTCCTTTATGTTTAATCGTTCCGGCTACCTTGTAATCGATCGAACCACTACAGAGGCTGACGAAGAGGATATAATGCTTGAGGTCATTGAAGCAGGTGCAGAAGAAATGGAAACCACAAATGAAGAGTTCGAAATTTATACAGAACCGGAATCATTTACAGATGTTAAGCAGGCCCTGATTTCAAAAGGCTATGAATTTAAAACAAGTGAAGTAACGATGATCCCTGAGACTTATACAGAACTAGAAGAAGAAGGCGTCGAAAAGATGCTGAAACTGATCGATATGCTTGAGGATAATGATGACGTTCAGGAAGTGTATCATAACCTTGATGCGGATGAAGCCATCTTAGAAAAATTATCCTGATTCCCTTTATCTATGATAATAACTTCTGTTTCTGGACACACTAGAAACAGAAGTTATTTTTGATTAGGGGGAATCCACAATGAATCGATGGATTATGGGGATCGGGGCAGTTTTAGCGGTTGTGTTCGTAGGCTGGATTTTCATCGGTCAGCAATCGCCGAAAAACGTTCAAGACAATTCGCCACAAAGGCACATTCAGGGGAAGGAAACTCAAGTAGAAACAGTGGAAACCCTGGTGAAACCTGAACCTTTGAAACTAACGGTCATTCTAAAAGAACATTATATAGATGGTGTGACAGAAACCACCAAAAAGGAAGAAACCATTTGGTCGATGATGGATTTTTGGGCGGCATACGAAGGGTGGACAGTGGAGGAACAGCAACTGGACCAAGTTGTGTTCCAAAGGGAGGTCGAAGACATTTCTCCCTTAACGAAACAGTCCGGGTATTTTGGATTGACGGATAATGGAGAGTTAGCTGTTTTTCAAGGCGTCCCGGGGCAAGGTAAGGTTATGGAATCTTTTAAACCAGTGCCGGTCAAGCCGTTGGAAACGAAAAGAGAGAAGGAATTACTGCAGGGGATAAAAATTAAAGATCATGCTCACTTTGAACAGGTCGTCAAACAATTCTCCAGACAGGATGAAGTGTAACCATAAAACAGCCATGATCGTTGTGGCTGTTTTGT
The DNA here is from genome assembly GCF_056158545.1 of Halobacillus sp. ABR2_026. Classification (NCBI taxonomy): domain Bacteria; kingdom Bacillati; phylum Bacillota; class Bacilli; order Caryophanales; family Bacillaceae; genus Halobacillus; species Halobacillus sp. ABR2_026. The sequence goes on along the minus strand of NZ_JBSWTM010000001.1, from coordinate 2,618,962 downwards.
GTTGTACATAGAAGGATGGAGAGGCTTTTCCTCGTGGGCGAACATGTGCTTGTATGTTACAATTAAGTGGATAGAAATAAGGGTAGAGAGGGAATTTTTAATGATCAGTTATGTGAAAGGTGTAATGACGACGCTCGATGAGGGGTCGATCACTATAGAAACGGGCGGCATTGGATATGAGGTGTTATGTGCCAATCCATACCATTTCCAAGATGCTGTAAATAAAGAAGTAAAAGTACATACGTACCATTATATTAGAGAAGACCTGCAGACATTATATGGTTTTAAGAAAAAAGAGGACAAACAGTTATTCGCTCAATTGCTCAATGTTTCAGGCATAGGACCAAAAGGAGCATTGGCGATTCTCGGGACGGTAAGTGTGCCGGAATTTGTATCTGCGATTGAACAGGAAGATGATAAATATCTGACTAAATTTCCTGGCGTAGGTAAGAAAACGGCTCGGCAGATGATTCTCGATTTGAAAGGAAAACTCATTGTCTGGCTTCCGGATGAAGAAAACGAAGATACGTTGTTCTATCAGGAAGATCTCACTTCAAAAGAGAAGCGGGCTGTTTTGGAGGATGCCATCGAAGCATTGAAGGCTCTCGGATATACAGAAAAAGAAGTGAAGTATGTCCGTACCCAGCTTGAAAAAGCTAAGCACGGCAGTGTGGATGATTATGTCCGACAAGGCCTGCAATTGCTGATGAAATCTTAAAGGGAGGAGGATGAATGTTGGATGACCGAATGATATCTGGAGAACAACAGGAATCGGACCAGGACATTGAATTAAGCTTAAGACCCGAGACTCTAAGACAATACATCGGCCAGGATCAAGTGAAAAATAACCTGAGCATTTTTATTGAAGCAGCGAGAATGAGAAACGAACCATTGGATCATGCCTTATTATATGGGCCTCCTGGTTTGGGGAAAACCACCCTTGCGTCGATTATTGCCAATGAAATGGGCGTTCAGTTCCGTACGACCGCAGGACCTGCTATCGAAAGAGCTGGGGACTTGGCTGCCATTCTTTCATCACTGGACCCTGGTGATGTCCTTTTTATTGATGAAATCCACCGCCTTCCCCGGTCAGTGGAAGAAGTCCTTTACCCTGCAATGGAAGATTTCTGTCTTGATATTGTGGTTGGTACAGGGCCAAGTGCACGTTCTGTAAGACTGGACCTGCCTCCTTTTACATTGGTGGGGGCGACGACCAGAGCCGGGCTTTTGTCTGCACCATTACGGGATCGTTTTGGGGTGCACAGCCGTCTCGAATATTACGATACGAAAGCTCTGTGCGCCATTGTTGAAAGGACCGCCGAGATTTTTTCTGTAGAAATTGATGGGCCGGCTGCAGTCGAAGTTGCCCGGAGATCAAGAGGAACGCCTCGGATTGCGAACCGTTTGTTGAAACGTGTGAGGGATATCGCTCAGGTGAAAGGGGAGGCTGTGATCAGTCAGGAAACGACGAAAGAAGCATTGGAGATGCTACAAGTCGATGCGGAAGGTCTTGATTTTATCGACCATAAATTGTTGAAAAGCATTATGGATGGCTTCCAAGGCGGGCCTGTCGGTTTGGATACGATAGCGGCTACGATTGGCGAAGAGTCCCAGACGATAGAGGATGTGTATGAACCCTACCTGCTGCAGATCGGGTATATTCAGCGCACGCCTAGAGGGCGCGTTGTGACACCAAAAGCGTACATCCATTTCAACAGGGAGGTGCCAGGCTCTTGACGGGCTTTGGTAAAATCTTTATTGTAATAGGGATTGTGTTCATAGTGATCGGTATTTTATGGAGCATCTTTGGGAAATTACCCGGCGATCTCAGCTTCAAAAAGGGAAACGTTACGTTTTATTTTCCAATTATGACTTCCATAATAGTGAGCATAATCCTTTCATTGGTTTTCTATTTGATAAGAAAATTTTGATACATTACACATTAGAATAGGGGATTCACATGGATATTAAGCAATACGATTTCGAATTACCAGAAGAGCTGATTGCTCAAGTTCCATTAGAGGACCGCACAGCTTCCCGTCTGATGGTTTGCGATCGGAAAGAACAATCCATCAAACATCGGCACTTCTCTCAGATTACAGATGAACTAAAAGAGGGCGACTGCCTGGTATTGAATGATACGAAGGTTCTTCCCGCCCGTCTCTATGGGGCAAAGGAGGGGACAGGTGGAAAGGTAGAAGTCCTTCTCTTACACCAGACGGAAGAAGATGAATGGGACGTTCTCGTCAAGCCTGCAAAAAAGGTGAAGGTCGGTACAAACATTATTTTTGGTGATGGGCAGCTGACTGCCGAATGTACTGGACTGGATGAGCATGGTGGCCGTAAAGTCAAGTTCAGTTATGAAGGGATTTTCCTTGAGGTTTTAGAAGCTCTTGGTGAAATGCCTTTACCCCCCTACATTAAAGAACAGCTCTCCGACAGGGATCGTTATCAGACGGTTTATGCTAAAGAAGAAGGCTCGGCAGCTGCGCCAACCGCCGGTCTCCATTTCACGGAAGGTTTATTGCAAGAGCTGCAGACGAAAGGGGTAGAACTTGCATATTTGACCCTGCATGTCGGTCTTGGTACGTTCCGCCCTGTCAGTGTGGATCAGATTGAAGAACATGACATGCATGCAGAATTTTATCAATTGAGTGCTGAAACGGCAGCCCAGTTGAATCGGGTCAAGGATCATGGTGGAAGAATAATCTCTGTAGGGACGACCTCTACAAGGACGCTTGAAACCATCATTAGGGATTATGGAACATTTAAAGAAGCAAGCGGATGGACGGATATCTTCATTTATCCTCCTCAAACATTAAAAGCAATCGATGGTTTAATCACGAACTTTCACCTGCCGAAGTCTACGTTGATCATGCTGGTCAGCGCATTCGCAGGGCGAGATTTTATCTTAGAAGCCTATAAACAGGCTGTCGAAGAAAGGTATCGCTTCTTTAGTTTCGGAGATGCAATGTTTTTTAAATGATCGGTGGATCAACAGTGAGAAAGGGTAGAAATCATGGCAATCACATATGAATTGATTAAAACATGTAAACAGACAGGGGCCCGTCTGGGAAAGGTTCATACTCCCCACGGGTCTTTTGAGACACCGATGTTCATGCCTGTCGGTACATTAGCTACAGTAAAAACGATGAGTCCTGAGGAACTCGAGAGGATGGGCGCGCAGATTATTCTGTCAAACACCTATCATCTTTGGCTGCGTCCTGGTGAAGATATCGTGGAGGAAGCGGGAGGCCTGCACAATTTTATGAATTGGAATGGTTCCATTCTAACCGATTCTGGCGGGTTCCAGGTCTTCAGTTTGAGTGATTTAAGAAAGATCGAAGAAGAGGGTGTTCACTTCCGAAACCATATTAGTGGTGAAAAGCTTTTCCTATCTCCAGAAAAAGCGATGCATATTCAGAACTCGCTTGGAGCAGATATCATGATGGCATTTGATGAATGCCCGCCATATCCTGCAGAACACAAATATATGAAGGACTCTGTGGAACGGACGAGTCGCTGGGCGGAACGATGCCTTGAAGCCCATCAACGGCCTCATGATCAAGGGTTGTTTGGAATCATCCAGGGTGGGGAGTATGAAGATCTTCGTCGTCAAAGTGCGCGTGATCTGACATCGATGGACTTTCCAGGTTATGCAGTGGGTGGACTATCTGTGGGTGAGCCGAAAGACGTCATGAACCGGGTGCTTGAATTTACTACGCCATGGATGCCTGATCATAAGCCACGGTATTTGATGGGGGTGGGTTCTCCGGACTCTTTGATTGATGGCAGTATACGCGGCATCGATATGTTTGACTGTGTACTTCCGACACGAATTGCAAGAAATGGTACATTAATGACTTCTGAAGGAAGACTGGTAGTACGTAACGCAAAATATGCGCGTGACTTCCGACCAATTGATGAAAATTGTGATTGCCATACGTGTAGAAATTATAGCCGTGCTTACATCCGTCATTTAGTCAAAGCCAATGAAACATTTGGATTCAGACTTACGACTTATCATAATCTTTATTTTCTGTTAAACTTAATGAGGCAAGTGCGTGAAGCCATTAGAGAAGATCGACTCGGTGACTTTAGAGAAGAATTCTTTGAAATGTATGGTTTCAACAAACCAAACGCAAAGAACTTTTAGAAAGGGGGAAAATAAATGGATACATTAGTAGGTTTACTACCCATTATTCTAATGTTTGTCATTTTCTATTTCCTATTGATTCGACCGCAGCAAAAGAAACAGAAGAAAGTACAACAAATGCAGTCGGACCTCCAAAAAGGCGATAGAGTAATAACAATCGGAGGACTTCACGGAACGATTCATGCGATTGATGAAGGTACTCTTGTGATTTCTGTACAAGATGGTACACAGCTTAAATTCGATCGTAATTCCGTACGTGAAAAATTGAGCGAATAAATGATAATCCCGCTACATTATGATGTAGCGGGATTTCTACTTCGTGTCACCTTTTCACTGTTTTCCTTGGCAGGTTAACACCAATCATCCCTCCGAGCCATGCGGCCAAAATCAATCCTCCGAAATAACTTAATTGAGGGAGAGACACCCATGAATTTTCGAATATGATTTGGAATAAAATCATGGCACTTACAAAAATCAGTCCCGTCATCCCACCCGAAAGCCAGCCTTTTTGTTCTCCTTTATAGGCGGCAAGCATCCCCCCGAAGGCAAGAATACTGATTCCTGCGACTAATGCGAGTTGATTGAGCGTCTCATATTCCATTCCTGTAAACCTAAGTAAAAGGGCCAACACACCGGCGAACACAATCATAAGTATAAAAATAGAACCGACTCCGTACCCAAGTACCCCGGATACTAACTTTTTCATCCGATCCCCCCTTGATAGGCTTGTCACTTTTATCTATATGCATGAAAACTATAAAGATAGAAGTAGATATTTTCTTATGGACTTGAATAAGTATTAGTAAAGTCCGTCCAAAAAGGGGAAGATCTATGTCAACAGTACTCGCAATCCTCATTTTCGTAGCTAGTTACATATTGATTATGACGGAAAAACTAAACCGTGCACTAGTAGCCGTAGCGGGTGGCGTACTCCTATTGATGACGAAAATTTATGAGTGGGAACAAGCTTTTGGATTTATCGATTGGGAAACCGTTGCCCTACTCTTTTCGATGATGGTGTTAGTATCTATTACCAAGAAAACCGGCATTTTTACGTTTATGGCCATCTGGCTTGCTCAGCTTGTCAAAGGCAGGCCTGTACCACTCCTTATTGTCACGGCTTTGTTCACAGCGGTAGGTTCCGCTTTCCTTGATAATGTGACAACAGTCCTTTTGTTCGTCCCTGTCCTTTTATCCCTCGTCGATCGTTTAAAACTTCCGGCTTTTCCTTATTTGATAATGACCATCTTCAGTTCTAATATCGGTGGGACAGCAACACTCATCGGAGATCCTCCTAATATTATGATTGGACAGGCGGTCGATCACTTTAGTTTCGTATCATTCCTTTATCATTTAGGACCAGTGGTCGCCCTCATTTTCGTTCTGGTTACCACCTGCGTTATTTTTCTGTTCAGAAATAAGTTGACATACAACCAAGAGTTGGCAGAAAACCTAATGAAGATGAACGCTAAAGAGCATTTGAAAGTTTCCCCTTTACTTTTTCATTCCGTATCGGTCATGCTTCTGACCATTATTGGTTTTATGATGCATCCTTTCATTCATATGGACATCACGACCATTGCGGTCAGTGGAGCCCTGCTGCTTTTGTTTTTATCCGAAAAAGAGTTGGAGGTAGAACATGTTTTTCAAGAGGTGGAATGGGTCACTCTATTTTTCTTTATGGGGTTATTTATGCTTGTAGGCGGGCTGGAAACGGTAGGTGTCATTGATGAATTAGCAAGGGGAATGGTCTGGATTTCCGGAGGAGATATGCCTGTAACCTCAATGGTCATGCTGTGGAGTGCAGGTATTTTATCAGGCGTCGTTGATAATATTCCTTTTGTAGCTGCTATGATTCCTGTTGTCCAGGAGCTTCAAGGGTATGGAATGATGAATGTCGACCCTGTCTGGTGGTCATTGGCTCTCGGAGCCTGTCTGGGAGGAAATGGTACACTTGTCGGCGCTTCTGCAAACGTAGTCGTCGCTGGATTAGCCGCCAGTCATGATAAACCGATTCCTTTTCTCAAATTTTCCTTATACGGTTTCCCAGTCTTATTTCTTTCCCTGATTGTCTCATCGATCTATGTATGGTTTCGCTATTTACTGCCGTTTTTGTCATAAAATCATTAAATTAGGTGATGTTAACGAGAGGGATACCTTCAGGAAAGGTTGTGCTCAGAATGCTTGTTCTAAGCATTATCATTCGTACCCTCCTCACCTATTTAATCATATTATTCGTGTTTCGGTTCATGGGTAAAAGGGAGATTGGTGAATTGAGTGTGATGGACTTAGTGGTATTCATCATGCTCGCAGAAATAGCGATTTTTCTTATTGAAAATCCGGATCAAGCCATTTGGAAGGCTGTTGTCCCGATGGGGGTTCTTTTGGCCATTCAGATCGGAAGTGCTTGGATTTCCTTGAAAAACCAGCGCTTTAGAAATTGGTTTGATGGGAAGCCATCCATCATCATTAAGCATGGCAGGGTAGATGAATATGAGATGAGAAGGCAGCGTTATAACTTCAATGATTTATTACTTCAATTACGAGAACATGGCATCAACCAAGTGTCGGATGTAGCCTATGCCATCCTGGAACCATCAGGTAAATTATCGGTTTTTGAAAAGAAGGAAGATGGCAGCTCTGATTTTGCTGTCGTATTAATCGCTGATGGTGTCGTTCAGTATAGTGGTCTTCAAACCGTCCAGAAAAATAAACAATGGCTTGTGAATGAAGTTCGGAAACAAGGCTATCATTCGTTTGAGGAAATATCCTTATGTACCATTAACGACCATGGAGAAGTACAAATCGACCGTAAGAATGAATTTCTATAAGTTTTCACCCTAGCTGTTTAATGAAAGGCCCTGTTAAAGGTCAGTATTGATTTTTGCATCAACGGATGGAAGGGACAATGAATGATAGGATGGTAAAAGGGGATTTATTTCCAAGTGTCGAAACCTTTAGATGATCTCCTTTCACGATGTGACCATTGAATCTTGTTGGATCATGATTTCGAAACGGAGCCTTTCGCTAAATGGCAGGCAGGATTGTTGAAGACTCCGTTTCGAGAGGGTCCGGGGTTCGTTATTGTGTTGAGTGCCAGGGGTGGCTGGGAAACTACTCGCTTTCCTGTGGGGGAATGCCGAGCTTCCTCGGGCTTATCGCCCTGCGGGATCTCGCCGATCTCCTTTCTCCCACGGGAGTCTCGCAGCTTCCCAACCACCCCATTCGGTCATGCGAGAAACGAACCCCTTTACCAACGTTGGATGGTCTTCCATTCCCCCGGTTGTTGTAAGCATAAAACGCTATGTATCAAGCTTTCCGGGTTCGAGCACCTCCGTTTGGGAATATGAACCTTATCCTCTCACCAACTAGAATAGCTGATGATTCATGAGGGGGTTTCGAGACCCTGATCTAGCCAAGGGGCGGAGGGGGATGGCGAGACTCCTATCTTAAGTGTGCAGGCGCCTCGTACAGAAGCGAGGGAAGTCTCACTAGCCGCTAGGCGCAGAAACCGGATATCTACGAGGAAAAGAGTGCTGGGTGAGACCCCGCAAGGCGTAAGACTGAGGAGGCTCACCGCGCTCCCGCGGAAAGCGAGTCATCCCCCGCAGCCCCTAACTCCCATACAAACATCTCGAAGCTGAGTCTTCAAGAAAAGGGAGCTTTCGTTGAATAAGCCAAATATAAAAATGTGGAAGTTCCATAAAATTAGAAGTTCCTCTTTGCAGTAATAGCAACACTAAACTTTAACAGAGCCTAATGAAAACGAACCTTGAACAACAGAAGGCATCTTTACTTATGAAATGTAAATAAAAAAAATAACCGCGGAAGCGCGGTTATTTTTTATTCAAAATTCGGTTCCATGGGATCATCTTCCATTCCTCCAACCGAATCAATCGGAAGCTGAACAACAATATAACGTACAAAATGGAAAGGCCTATACCCATCGTTAACAATTGAGAGAGCGGTTTGCTATCAAGGAGCCAGTGATGTTTCCATTGAAACCCTACCACTCCTATGATGGCTATTACCAATCCGAACTTGAAGAACATCTCCATTGGAAAACGAATGACTTTGTACTTTATGAGGACACCTAAATGCAGCAGGGTGACAACGACAACCCCTACGACGATAGCCATGGCAACTCCGTGAATTCCAAACTCAGGTCGTGAACTTAACCCAACGAGGACGATAAATTTGATGATCGCTCCAATCAACGTGTTCCACATAGCAGGACGGGCAAGATCTAAGGCTTGCAAGGTTGCCTGCAGGGGGGTCTGGATATAATGTAGAAGAAAGAATGGTGCCATGAACTGCAACATGAAGGAAGATTGACTCGTCCCATAGACTGTCATAAGAATAACGGCCGGGAAAATCATAAACACGATGGTGATTAATCCTCCCGAGGCAATGGACAGTCGAATGGACTGCATAATTCTGTAGGCAATGGTTTCGCCTTTTCCCTGGGCTGCAGCTTCACTGATGGAAGGGACAAGTGCAATGGAAAGAGCATGAGTCAAAAATGTCGGCAAAAATAACAGGGGGAGTACATATCCGGTCAGCTCTCCGTATAATTTTGTTGATTCTACAGCGGCAATACCTGCGATAGCTAAACTTTGAGCTACAAGGATCGGCTCAAAAAAATACGTGAGCGATCCTATGAAACGACTGCCCGTAGTTGGGAGTGCGATCGTCATCAGTTCGTTCAAGGTTTTTTTTCCTTCATGGATGTGCTTTTTCCACGACTTTCTCAATCGAAATCCCTTTTGAATGTTGAATTGTCTCACCATATACAATAAGGAGATTAATTCTCCTATAACAGCAGAGACCATAGCCCCTGCGGCAGCGTACTGGACTCCGTATGGGTAAAGCAATTTTGTCAGAACAACGACGGAGCCGATTCGTACGATCTGCTCAATGACCTGGGAGACAGCTTGTGGCTTCATGTTTTGTCTTCCTTGGAAGTATCCTCTTATGACAGAGGATACAGCGATGATTGGGATAATCGGTGTAACGGCAAGCAGAGGATAGAGGGCTCTCGCGTCTGTTAAAAAGTAGGTGGCCACAACCGGTGCCAGCAGAAAAAGCCCGATGGTAAACAAAATGCTCAAGGAACCTGTAATCATAAGGGATACGAGAAGGATCCTTTTGATCTTACTTTCGTTCCGCGTTGCTTCTGCTTCCGAGACTCTTTTAGAAATCGCTACTGGGAGGCCGAATTGGGTAATGGTGATCGCTAAGATCAATGTGGGAAGCGCCATCATATAAAGGCCGACGCCTTCCGCACCCATTACCCGGGCAACCACTATTCTGTTGATGAAACCCAGCAAACGGGTGATGAGTCCAGCAGCAACCAGAATAAGAGCACCATGTAAAAAAGTTTGTTTTGACATATGATTGATCCGCCTTCTCAAAAAAATGGAATTCCGCTACAATGAAGTATATGCGAAAGGATGGACAAGGCATGACACCCGTTTACTAAAACTGTAGAGTGAGGAGCATTCAAATGGATCATACAAAGACGGTCACAAATTGGAGAAAAGAAGTAAGCGTCGTTTTGCAAAGTAAAGTAAGGGAATTCCATTTGTTGGGGTATAAACGAGCGACAGAAGAGGAAGTATGGGATTGCTTAATAAAGAAAGTTTGGAATGGCACCCCTGAAAAAAGACTGCACCAAATGGTCCAGGATATCCTTCATTTGCAGACTCATACATATACGAGCTATTTAACAATGGAGGCTTATCAGAATGATGATCTGCTTGCATCCATCGAAGCTCTCACCGGTCCATCAGAATATGAATAAATGGTTCGTGTTGTAAGACTATAGGGATTCCTATTGTTGCGAAAGTTTGAAAAAGTAGTAGAATAGGTACGGGGATTATCAAATTTTGTCTATTCGTCATTTACATAGAGCTGATAAATCATCGCATGTGTTCGTACATAAAGGAGGAGCAAAACAGTATGGTGAAACGAGGGCGGATCGTCGCCTTTTTTATAGTGGTTTTATTGCTGGCTGCTACGATAGGGACGACCTTAACAGGAGTTACTAAAGATATTAAGTTAGGCTTGGATTTACAGGGAGGATTTGAAATCCTCTATGATGTTGAGCCTCTGGATGAGGATCAGGAAGTCAATGACCAGGTCCTTGAAGCAACAGCGCGTTCGTTGACGGAACGTGTAGACACACTCGGGATTAGTGAAACAAACATCACGATTGAAGACGGAGGAAGAATCCGTGTCCAGCTGGCTGGTGTAGAAGATCAGCAGACGGCCAGGGAACTGTTATCAACAACTGCTGAACTCTCATTCCGTGGAACGGACGGGGAGTTGTACATGGACGGTTCAGACTTGGTGGAAGGAAGTGCACAACAATCCTATCACCCCGATACGAATGAACCGATCGTCACACTGAAGGTGAAGAGTGCTTCCAAATTCTATGATGTTTCAGAGGAAATTTACAATACACCAGATGACCCAAGCACCCCTTATCCAGACAACCTTTTAGTGATCTGGCTTGATTATAATGAAGAGACTTCCTTTGCTGATGAGTGGGGGAAGGAAGATCCGGCGTATATTTCTGCACCAGGGTTCTCTGATGGACCGGTCCGCAGTAATTCAGTCATGATCAGTGGGGATTTCACGCAGGAATCAGCGACACAACTGGCGGACATCCTGAACGCGGGCTCACTGCCAGTGAACCTTGAAGAAACGTATTCTACATCCGTCGGTGCACAGTTCGGTGAACAGGCGATGAAAAAAACGATTTTTGCCGGCTTCATAGGAATTGCAGCCATCTTCTTATTCATGATTGCGTACTACCGGTTCCCGGGAATAATTGCCACCCTAACGTTGAGTGTTTATATCTACCTGATTCTTGTTGTCTTTGAGTGGATGAATGGAGTCTTAACACTACCGGGAATTGCCGCCTTAATATTAGGAGTCGGTATGGCTGTCGACGCGAACATCATTACTTATGAGCGTATCAAGGAAGAGTTGAAATCCGGTAAGTCATTACTGTCCGCTTATAAAGCGGGTAACAAACGGTCGCTGGCTACCATTCTTGATGCCAACATTACTACCTTAATTGCAGCTACTGTACTTTTCATATTCGGAACAAGTTCGGTCAAAGGGTTTGCGACGATGTTGATCGTCAGTATTCTTGTCAGCTTCATAACAGCTGTGTACGGAACACGTTTATTCATGAGTTTATGGGTGAAGAGCCGAATCCTGAATAAGCGTCCGAAATGGTTTGGTGTGAAGCCTGAGGAAATCCATGATATTTCAGAAGGAGAAGAAGTTGAAGCAACCTTCATGAAGCGGAAGTTTGATTTTGTCGGCCTCAGGAAGCGTTTCTTCTCCATATCCATCATTCTCATCATTGCTGGTATATTGGCTCTTGCCATATTCCGATTGAACCTGGGGATCGACTTTACTAGTGGTTCAAGAGTATCGATCTTGTCTGATGGCAAGATCACTTCGGAACAAGTGGAAGAGACGATGCAGGAGAACTTTGATGTGGATCCGAAACAGGTCATCATTTCCGGGGATAATAGCGAAATTGCCGTCGCCCGTTTTGATGCTGAGTTGAGCAAAGACAAAATCGGGGAAATTCAAAGTTATTATGAAGAAGAGTTTGGCAACACGCCAAACGTCAGCACAGTCTCACCGATTGTAGGTCAGGAACTTGCCAAAAATGCGGCACTTGCTGTCTTGTATGCCTCCATCGGAATAATCATCTATGTAACGATCCGTTTTGAGATTTTCTTTGCGTTAACCGCGATTATTGCCCTGCTCCACGATGCGTTTTTCATTATCGCATTCTTCAGTTTAACGAGACTGGAATTTGATATAACGATTATCGCAGCAATCTTAACGATTGTCGGTTACTCCGTTAACGATACGATTGTCACCTTTGATCGAATTCGGGAGAACTTGAGAATGAAGAAGAAGGTGAAATCGTTCAAAGAACTTGCAAAAGTTGTTAATGATAGTCTGATGCAGACACTTGCCCGAAGTTTTAATACGGTCTTAACGGTAATATTTGCAGCCGTCATGCTCCTATTCTTTGGTGCATCTTCAATCACCAACTTTTCATTTGCTCTCGTAATCGGTTTACTGGCCGGAACGTATTCATCCTTGTTTATCGCTTCCCAGCTATGGCTCGTGTGGAGAGGCCGCAACATTAAAGATCAGCCCATCAATTATGTGAAGAAGAAAAAAACAGAAGGTCCTCAAGTATAATAGAAAGAGGACGGATCTTTAGACCATCCTTAAAAGGGTGGTCTTTTGGTTATTCTAAGGGGCAACCGGGTATAAACTAAATAGATTAGAAGCTTTAATTAAAGAAAGAGGGGATCGATAATGAAGGGACAAAGTTATTTAATTCTGGCATTTATTTTTGCATTAGTCATTGCAATTTTTGCGGTTATTAATGTGGATCCTGTACAAGTCAATTATTTGTTTGGTTCTGGTGAAGCACCATTAATTCTCGTCATTTTGATTTCAGTTTTATTAGGGGGATTAGGAACAGCGTCTGTAGGTGCCGTTCGTTATTATAAACTGAAGCGGGAAAACAACCGATTGAAAGCAAAAGAGGTATCTACATCTGGCTCTACTGTAAAAGAAGAACCCGAAAAAGAAGAAAAACCAGAAGAAGAAAACTCTTCATCCAAAGTCACATAATTGCGTTTGCTACCCCTGGTCCGCTCTTGTATAATAGATGGGTCAGGGGTGAACTTATGATACAAAGCAAGATGAAATGGAATTTTACATATAGAGATGCTGAAGATAGCGCAGGAAACCTTCCTGGTGTGACTCCTCTTACCCAACAGCTTTTGGAAAAAAGAGGGGTATTCCACAAGGCAGCTGCGGACCTCTTTTTAAACCCTTCATTGGAGCATTTGCACAACCCAATGCTCATGGAAGGGATGGACCGTGCTATACACCGTGTGAAAAAGGCAGTCGAAGCTCAGGAGCCTATTCTTGTTTTTGGCGATTATGATGCGGATGGTGTCACTTCAACGACGGTAATGGTAGAAGCACTAAGGAAAGCTGGGGCGGATTGTGACTTTTATATTCCCAACCGTTTCACTGAAGGATATGGTCCGAATAAAGAGGCTTTTCAATTTGCTCATGATTCCGGGTATGCTTTGATTATTACGGTGGATACAGGTATAGCAGCAATAGAAGAAGCAACGTTCGCAAAGGAACTTGGTATTGATTTGATTATTACCGATCACCATGAAGTTCAGGAGGTCCTCCCTGATGCCTTTGCCATTATCCACCCAAAAACGTCAGCGGAATACCCTTTTCAGGAGCTTGCCGGAGTGGGCGTTGCATTTAAATTCGCGCACGCGCTTCTCGGTGATTTCCCGAAAGAATTTTTGGATCTTGTAGTCATTGGGACCATTGCAGACCTTGTCCCCTTACAAGGGGAAAACAGAGTTCTAGCTTCTATAGGACTTCAGGCAATTTCACGTTCAAAGAGACCTGGTATTCAAGCTTTGAGGAAAGTATGTGGAATTGAGGGCGATATGAATGAAGAGACAATCGGCTTTACAATCGGACCGCGATTGAATGCCGTCGGTCGGCTACAGGATGCCACTCCTGCCGTTGATTTACTGCTGTCGCAAGATTTAGAGGAAGCTGATCAAATCGCTTCATTCATAAACTCACTGAATCAAGAGAGGCAGAAAATCGTAGCTTCTATTGCCAAAGAGGCAGAAGAGATGGTTGCTACGGAGGACGGTCAAGCGGACAATGTTATTGTCGTCGCTAAAGCAGGCTGGAATCCAGGGGTTCTTGGTATTGTAGCTTCTAAACTTGTCCGTCAATTTGACCGGCCCGCCATCGTTTTAGCCATTGATGAAGAAAAAGGGGAAGCCAAAGGTTCGGCAAGAAGTATTGATGCCTTCGATTTATTTTCAAACTGTATGGAAATCCGTCACCGCTTCTTGCATTTTGGCGGCCATGCACAAGCGGCTGGAATGACGCTTTCCGTAGAACAGATTGACGATTTGAGGAATGATTTAATTTCTTTGGCAGGGGAAAAACTATCGGATGATGATTATCAACAGGTTCTCGAAATTGAGACCACTGTCCAATTGGAAGACATTTCTCTTCAACAAATCGAAGAGGTCGATCAACTTCGTCCATTTGGTATGGGGAATCCTAAACCGTTATTCCATCTCAAGCACACCCCGAAAGAAGTACGCTTGATCGGAAGTAAAAAAAATCACCTGAAATTTCAGTTTCAAGGTCAACAATCCCGCATAGATGGGATTGCATTTGGCATGGGGGACCTTTACCAGCGTATCTCTCCTCATACTTCTCTTGATGTTGTAGGAGAGCTTGGCATAAATGAATGGAATGGTCGTAAAAACCTACAGGTGATGATCAAAGACTTAAGCATCAACGAATGGCAATTGTTCGATCATAGAGGTTCTAAACATATCGAAAAGAACGTAATCATCCCCACGGACCAAACCTATGCAGCCGTGCGATTCCGGGGAGAAGTTGAATCACCTTTCAATATTCCTGTGCTGGAAGCTGAAAATGTGAAGCAGGGCAGCATTTTTGATGGGCTGCTTCTCATTGATTTACCTGAGCGGATGTCTGATTTGATTGAGATGCTCAACAGAGTGGAGGTGGACAACCTTTTCGCCTGTTATCATATACAGGAAAGCACTTTTCTAAAAACATGGCCATCAAGAGACCACTTCAAATGGTTTTATGGTATGCTATTGAAGCGTGGTCGTTTCAACCTTCATGAAGAAGCCGATTTATTGGCTGACCGTAAAGGATGGGACAAGTCCATGGTGGAATTTATTTCTGAGGTGTTTTTTGAACTCGACTTTGTTAAAATGAAAGACGGGATTATTACTGTGGAATCCGAACCTTCTCAAAAAGATTTGCGGGAATCTTCGCTTTATCGCTATCGTGAGGAGCAATTGCAAATTGAACGTACCTTGTACTATTCCACATACAAAGAATTGAAGACTTGGTTCGATCAGTACATGAACCATCGTTTTAAGCAAGCCAAGGAGGAAGTAACGAATGGATTATAAAGAACATATTGCGATCGTTGAAGATTGGCCTAAAGAGGGTGTCCAGTTCAAGGACATTACGCCTTTGATGGATAATGGCCCTGCTTTCAAAGCTGCGGTCGATGAAATTGTAGAATATGCAAAAGATAAAGAAATAGATATTATTGTAGGACCTGAAGCACGCGGATTCATCGTCGGATGTCCTGTTTCTTATGCATTGGAAATTGGATTCGCACCTGTACGGAAAGAAGGAAAACTTCCACGTGAAACCATAAAAGTAGATTATGGTTTAGAGTATGGAAAAGACGTACTTACGATTCATAAAGATGCAATTAAACCGGGTCAACGTGTCTTGATTGTTGATGACCTTCTAGCAACCGGGGGAACGATTGAAGCTACCATCGACCTTGTTGAACAGCTTGGTGGAGAAGTAGCGGGCTGTGCCTTCTTAATTGAACTTACTTATTTGGATGGTCGCAGCAAACTAGATGGACATGATGTCCTTACACTCATGCAATATTAATGAAAGAGTGCCCTTGTTGGGGCGCTCTTTGTTTTACAAGTCATCAGTGGGCTTTTTCCTTTACAAGAAGAGTCCTTTTTTTGATAATGTTAATCAAATATATTTTGAAAGTTCTAAAGAAACTAGGGTGATTGAATGGCGAAAGATACAGTTCTAACTGCGGAAGAAGTCATAGAACAAGCGAGTCAGTATTTGAATGAGTCAGATATGGCGTTTATTCGTCGTGCATACGAATTTGCTGAAGAAGCTCACAGCAATCAGTTTCGCAAATCAGGGGAGCCTTATATCATTCATCCCATTCAAGTAGCGGGCATTCTTGTTAACTTGGAGATGGATCCTGAAACGATTGCCGGTGGCTTTCTCCACGACGTAGTAGAGGATACAGAGGTTACATTAAACGAAATCGGAAATGCTTTTAGTGAAGAAGTTTCTATGCTGGTAGATGGTGTAACGAAATTAGGGAAAATCAAATACAAGTCAAAAGAAGCTCAGCAAGCGGAAAATCATAGAAAAATGTTTGTAGCTATGGCCAAAGATATGCGGGTTATTTTGATCAAGCTAGCAGACAGACTTCACAATATGCGGACGCTGAAGCACCTCCCTGCAGAGAAACAGCGCCGAATTTCGAACGAAACGCTGGAAATCTTCGCACCTTTAGCCCATAGATTGGGAATTTCTACGATCAAATGGGAATTGGAAGATACAGCTCTTCGATACTTGAACCCGCAGCAATATTATAGAATTGTTCATTTGATGAAACAGAAAAGGAACGAGCGGGAGCACTACATTGAGGAAGTCATTGATGAAATACGGTCACAATTAACAGAAGTTAATATAGACGCTGACCTTAATGGACGTCCGAAACACCTGTACAGCATTTACCGCAAGATGGTTCTTCAAAATAAGCAATTCAATGAGATCTATGACTTGTTAGCCGTTAGAATTACTGTCAATAGTATTAAAGACTGCTACGCTGTACTCGGTATTATCCATACTTGCTGGAAACCTATGCCGGGACGGTTTAAAGATTATATAGCCATGCCTAAGCCTAATCTTTATCAATCACTTCATACGACTGTGATCGGACCTAAGGGCGACCCGCTAGAAGTTCAAATCCGTACGCACGAAATGCATGAAATTGCGGAATATGGAATCGCTGCACACTGGGCGTATAAAGAAGGAAAGCAAACGACTTCAGAACAATCCTTTGAGGAGAAACTTACCTGGTTCCGTGAAATTCTCGAGTGGCAGAGTGAAACCCATGATGCGGAAGAGTTCATGGAGTCTCTTAAAGTGGACCTTTTTTCGGACATGGTCTATGTGTTTACACCTAAAGGGGATGTCATAGAGCTTCCGTCTGGTTCTGTGCCTGTGGATTTTGCCTATCGCATCCATACTGAAGTAGGGAATCAGACAATCGGGGCGAAAGTTAATGGCAAAATGGAGCCTTTGGACTATGAGCTGAAGACAGGGGATATTGTTGATATTATGACTTCAAAGCATGCCTATGGTCCGTCCAAGGATTGGATTAAGCTTGCTCAAACATCCCAAGCTAAAAATAAAATCAAGCAGTTTTTCAAGAAGCAGCAAAAAGATGAAAATATCTCTAAAGGTAAAGAGCTTGTCGACCGGGAAATTCGCAATTTCGGTATTCAGCCTAAGGATGTATACACCACAGATAACCTGAATCGTGTGTCCGAAAAATTCAACTTCTCAAATGAAGAAGACATGTTTGCAGCTGTCGGATATCAGGGAATTACGGCAGCTCAAATCGCTACACGGTTAACGGAGAGAATTCGCAAACAAAAGCAGCAAGAACAGGATTTGGAACAGACCCTCGCAGATGTCAGTACGACCGAAATCAAAACTCCTGCTAAAACAGGCAAAAAGGATTCCGGGGTACGTGTAGAAGGGGTGGATAACCTTCTTGTCCGATTATCGAAATGTTGTAATCCGGTTCCGGGGGATGAGATCGTAGGATATATTACGAAAGGACGCGGGGTCTCCGTCCATCGTAGTGATTGTCCAAATGTGCACACAGAGGAAGCTCAAACGCGGCTGTTGCCTGTGAAATGGGAGACATCGGTTACAGACTCCAAACAATATCACGTAGATCTTGAGATTTGGGGATATGACCGAAGAGGTCTGCTTAACGAAGTCCTCCAGGCCGTCAACGAAACAAAAACCAATATTACTGCAGTGTCTGGGAAATCCGATCGCAATAAAATGGCGACGATTCATATCACCATCTTGATTCAGAACACCAGCCATTTGCGGAAAATTGTCGAGCGGATTAAGCAAATTCAAGAAGTTTACACGGTCCGTCGAGTTATGCAATAGAAATGGGGAATCTACGATGAAAGCAGTCATTCAAAGAGCAACAAACGCTTCTGTTTCCGTCGAAGGAGAGTCGGTCAGCGCTATTGAACATGGCTTGGTCGTTTTGTTAGGAGTGACTCATGAAGACACAGAGGAAGATGCTCGTTACTTGGCGAAAAAGATTCCATATCTGCGAATTTTTGAAGATGAAAATGGAAAAATGAACCATTCCCTTGTTGATAGGGGTGGCCAAATGCTATCGATCTCACAATTTACTCTGTATGGCGACTGCCGCAAAGGTCGTCGCCCCAACTTCATGGAGGCTGCTAAGCCGGATCCTGCCGAAAGCTTATACGAATCCTTTAATCAAATGGTTGAAAATGAAGGTGTGAAGGTAGGGAAAGGTCGATTTGGAGCGATGATGGATGTGCAGTTAACGAATGCAGGTCCTGTTACCTTAATTATTGATAGTAAAGAGCGTTAAAAAACTGTACTCCGAACAGGAGTACAGTTTTTTTGATGGATTCATTTTGTAGAATTATGCAATAAGAACATGGCATTCAGTCGAAATAATTTATAAAACCTTGGGTAATTCCTTGACTGACTTTGGTTTGGTAAGAGCCCGTCCTAACCGTTTGTTCCTCTCTTGCATCTGACAGGAAACCTAACTCTAACAGAACGGAAGGTTTATTGTTTTCTCTGATTACATGAAAGTTGCCTTTTTTAGTTCCGCGATCTCTTAAGCCTGTATACGCAACCATCGATGATTGCACGGAATCTGCGAGTGCTTTATCTTTTGCGTGGTAATAGTAACTGTTCAATCCTCTGGCTACCACATGCAGAGGAGCTGAGTTGTAATGCAGACTGATGAATGCATCAGCATTGGAATGGTTGGAATGATAGGAGCGGAGCGACAAGGAGGTATATTGATCATTTGACCTTGTCAGCAGTACTTTTGCCCCTTTGCTTTCTAACTGCTTCTTCAGTTGAAAAGCTGTATCAAGAGTCAGTGTTTTTTCGTAACTTCCACCTCTTCCTACTGCTCCTGGATCACGTCCACCGTGCCCGGCATCAATCATGATGGTTTTTCCTTTAAGAGTAGAGGATGTGGCAGGAGATGTACTGTCTCCGCCTATCTCTTTGACGATCCAGCCGGCCACATAGGCCGTTTTACTTTCGTAAGATATTTTATACCATTGTCCTTCTTTACTTAAAACTCTAAAACGGTCATTTTTATGCCCTCGCCCGATGACCTTGTCCCTCGTGGACGGACCTGATCTCAGATTTGTGCTGTTATAATTTAAAGATACGTATGATTTACTGGAAGAAGGGGAGTTCGCTGTGTCCTTGCTCGTTTCGTTAACGAGCCATCCAGCTACCCAACCTGTTTTACCTTGGCTGAACTTTATTTGATACCAGCGGTCTTTCTTCGCTATGTAATCATAGGTTTCTCCTTTGCTTACTTTTGTTAGGATACGCCCTCTTGTGGAGTTTTCGCTTCTGACATTCAGGACAGAAGTTCCTACTTCAACCTCCCCTTTAACGCTGCTTTGTGAGGGAGAGTTTTGTTTTTTGTTTTCTGCAGGTTCAGATGCCTTTGTTTTCTTTGTTGTCAGATAGTCGCTGTGCACCCAGCCTTTTGTGTTTCCTTTTGTGATGTAAACCCATTTTCCGCTTTGTTCAGCAGGGGTCACTTCATCGCTTTTCATCAAATACCCCTTGATCATCCCCTGTAAATTCGGGTTGGACCGGATACGGAGGTAATCATATTTTGAATAAAATGAAGGGCTTGATGCTTTTTCTGGTACAACATTTGTAAGCCATTTGGCGATCCATCCATCTGTCCCTGTGCGCTCAATTTTCAGCCAATCCCCCTTTTCGGACAGAACTTTGTAACTTGCCCCAGTATGAACTTTCCCTACGCTGTCAAAGTTTGTTCCTGGACCTGTTCTTACATTCAAGTGATCAACTTGGACCACTGCTTTGTCTGCATAGACAGGGCCTGGGTCATAAATAATGAAGAACCCTATAAAAAATGCAAGAAAAATGATTCCCTTCTTCAACAAGAAATTCCACCTCCTCAACGTTATCTTTAACATTATTCGACAATGGAAAGGCATATCCTTCCGTCATAAGTTTATTTCAACCGATTAAATTTGTTCTCCTTTACTTGACACAAGGTAAAGGAAGATTATATGATAATAATCAATTCTAAAATGATTCGAACAAAACCATTGAGGAAAAAAGTAGTCAGTATCCATGCGGACAGAGAACGAATGCCAAAGGCTGAAAGCATTCGGTCGTTATGCACTGATGAAAGACGTTTCTTAGGTTCTACATCGAAATGAGAGTAGGTGTAGACGTACACAGGCGTTAACTGTTTTGAGTGGAGGTTTGTAGCAAGCCTCAAATCAGGGTGGCAACGCGGGCAATCCCGTCCCTTTTTCGCATCTGCGGAAAAGGGACGGGATTTTTTGTGGTAAAAAATGGTTTATTTCGTTAGGAGGAGTTATAGATGAGTATGAATGCCCCTCGTGGTACGCAGGATATTCTGCCCGGCACGTCAGAGAAATGGCAGTACATTGAAGAACAACTGGCCGATTTATGCCGGCGCTATCATTATAAAGAAATTAGAACACCGATATTCGAACACACCGAATTGTTCCAACGCGGAGTCGGGGACAGCACCGATATCGTTCAGAAAGAGATGTACACCTTTGAGGACCGTGGAGGAAGAAGCATTACGTTGAGACCGGAGGGGACCGCTTCTGTAGTACGTTCTTATGTACAAAACAAAGTTTATGGCCTTCCGAATCAACCGACAAAGTATTTTTATATGGGACCTATGTTCCGCTATGAACGGCCTCAGCAAGGCAGAATGCGCCAGTTTGTACAATTTGGGATTGAAGCTCTTGGCAGTGATGATCCTGCCATTGATGCAGAGGTTCTTTCTCTAGCACTGAACTCGTACAAAGAATTGGGGCTGAAGTCATTAAAGCTTGTTCTTAATAGCCTGGGGGACAAAGAGAGCAGAGAAGCACACAGAGCTGCGCTTGTCCGTCATTTTGATCCACACCGTGATGAACTTTGTGAGGATTGTCAATTGCGCCTTGATCAAAACCCGCTGAGAGTGCTGGATTGTAAGAAGGACCGGGAACACCCAGCTATGGAAACCGCACCTTCTATTCTCGAATATTTGAACGATTATTCTAAAGCGTATTTTGAACAGGTCAAACAATTTTTAGATGTTATGGGTATAGAATACGTTGTTGATCCAAACCTTGTTAGGGGGCTGGACTATTACAATCACACAGCCTTTGAAATTATGAGTGAAGCTGAAGGATTTGGAGCAATTACAACCTTGAGCGGCGGAGGCCGTTATACAGGACTTGTCCAGGAAGTAGGCGGTCCCGAAACTTCCGGGATTGGCTTTGCCATGAGTCTTGAACGTTTACTTATGGCTCTTGAAGCAGAAGGTGTAGACCTCCCGGTGGATGAAGAATTGGATGTGTTTTTTGTTGCCCTCGGAGATGAGGCGAACAAGATGGCTGTGAAGTTAACCGATGAATTGCGCCGTTCTGGTATTCAGGTAGACAAAGACTATTTGGGTAAGAAAATGAAAGCGCAGTTTAAAGCTGCTGATCGTTTCGGAAGTAAATTTGTTTTGGTACTCGGGGATCAGGAGCTTGAGAACCAAATGATTAATGTGAAAAATATGACGACAGGTGAGCAGGAAGAGATAGCTCTTGATCAAATCATTACCCACATGAAGAAAGAACTGACTGGAGGCGAATAGGATGGAAAGAACAAAATGCGGATCGTTGCGAAAAGAACATTTAGAGCAAGAAGTTACGATCAAAGGCTGGGTACAAAAGCGCCGTGATTTAGGCGGTCTGATTTTCATTGATTTACGAGACCGTTCAGGGCTTGTTCAGGTAGTTTTTAACCCTGAGACATCAGGTGAAGCGCTAGAAACAGCGGAGAACGTGCGTAGTGAATATGTTCTCGAAGTAAAAGGCACGGTGGTGGCCCGTGATGCACAAACCGTCAATTCCAACCTTGGCACAGGGGAGATCGAAGTCGCAGCAAAGGAATTGACTATTCTAAATAAAGCGAAAACCCCACCGTTTATGATTGAAGATCAATCAGAAGTATCTGAGGATCTTCGCCTTAAGTACCGCTACTTGGACTTAAGAAGAAAAGAAATGCAGGAAACCTTTAAAATGCGTCATCAAACGACACAGTCGATTCGTAATTTCTTGAATGAAGAAGAGTTTCTGGATATGGAAACACCGATGCTGACAAAGAGTACACCAGAAGGAGCTCGTGACTATTTGGTGCCTAGCCGGGTTCATGAAGGAGAATTCTATGCACTTCCTCAATCGCCGCAGTTATTTAAGCAGCTTTTAATGATGTCCGGCTTCGAGAAATATTATCAGATCGTGCGCTGTTTCCGAGATGAAGACCTGCGTGCGGATCGCCAGCCTGAGTTTACACAAGTGGATATCGAAACATCATTCATGACCACCGAGGAAATTATGGCCATGACCGAACGTATGATGAAACGTGTCATGAAAGAAGTGAAAGGGGAGGAAATTGAAACTCCATTCCTTCGTATGCCCTATGATGAGGCGATGGAAAGATTCGGCTCAGATAAACCAGATACACGGTTCGGTCTGGAGTTGGTCAACCTTTCTGAAGTTGTGAAGGACTCCGGTTTTAAAGTATTCCATAGTGCGGTTGCTTCCGGTGGCCAGGTGAGCGCTATTAATGTGAAAGGGAAAGCGGATGAATTCTCCAGAAAAGACATCGACAAACTGACGGAGGATGTTAAAGTGTACGGGGCGAAGGGTCTTGCCTGGTTGAAAGTGAAGGATGGAGAGTTCAACGGTCCGATTTCGAAATTCTTCTCTGAAGAAGAAGCGGCTTCGATCATGGACAAGATGAATGCCACAGACGGAGACCTTCTGCTTTTCGTAGCCGATCAAACAAACGTAGTGCATGACAGCCTGGGGGCTTTACGTCAAAAGCTAGCCCGTCATTTGGATCTGATCGATGAGTCCAAGTTCAATTTTCTCTGGGTGACAGATTGGCCACTCTTTGAATATGATGAAGAGGAAGGGCGCTATCATGCAGCTCACCACCCGTTCACAATGCCTGCAGGCGGCCAAATGGATGAGTTGAAGAAGAATCCAAAGGATGTGCGTGCAGAAGCTTATGATATTGTACTCAATGGGTATGAGCTTGGCGGAGGTTCCCTGCGTATTTTCCAAAAAGAAATGCAACAGGAAATGTTTGAAGTGCTTGGCTTCAGTCAGGAAGAAGCGAATGAACAATTCGGATTCCTTTTGGAAGCCCTGGACTATGGAACACCTCCTCATGGCGGGATTGCCTTCGGTTTGGACAGGTTAGTGATGTTGTTAGCAGGGCGTACGAATTTGCGTGATACGATCTTATTCCCGAAAACAGCGTCTGCTCAGGATCCAATGACAAATGCTCCAGGACCAGTGAGTGAATCACAATTAGATGAACTGCACTTACAGCTGAAGTCTTCTAGTCAGTCCGACTCAGATGCATAAATCTCCAACGTAATTGTTGATTCCGTTATGGTTATATGCTAAGATTACATTACAAAATTAAAGAGACCAATCCTGATGTGTACGTTGTTCGAATGTACGTTTTGACCGAACATTTTTGAAACGGGAGCCTGGTGTTTCCATATGGAATGCATGCCTCATAACCATCATTGATGGGAGGACGCAAGAAATGTGGAACAGGGCACCCACCTGCCTAGAGCGGGTTCAAAACTCATGATACGACGGCACAATTGGGATTGGTTTTTTTAATGGTTTTTTATCACTAAATCACTGAATACGGTAACCATACATAAAAAAACGTTTCCCCGCGGGGAAACGTTTTTTGATTATCGGGCAAGGTTCTCAAGGTTGCCGTTCTTTTCCATACGGAATTGAGGTTTATACGCATGGTCCGAGTCATCAAACATAACCATTTTTCGAGCTCGGTCCATAATTTGTATCAAAGCTTGATAGTCTTCAGTCACAGCTTCAAGCTGGCCATTCAACTGTTGGTTTTGCTCCGTTAGTTCTTTGTTTCGGCTCTCTAGCTCTGACACTCGGGTTTGAAGCGAACTTGAATCATCATTTTCTTGCGATAATTGGCTCAGGTACGTAATAACATCTTGTAAACCGATGCTTGGACCAGCAGGAGCTTTGCTTTCTTTGAACTTTGAAGGGGAAGGTTCCGGAAGTGAATAATCCTCTTCCTCCACGTCGGCTTGATAGATAACGGGAGCCTGCGGTCTCTGGAAGGCGGGCTGATGCTTCGCTTCTTTCCGTTTTTTCTCTTTCCTTTGTTTCTTAGCAAGTTCTACCGCCTGCTCGTATTTTTGACGAACTTCTGCATTCCACCTAAAGCCGCAGGCAGCCGAAGTTCGATTCAGGATGTCTCCAACCTCATCAAAAGCCTTCAATTGTGTACTACCTTCCCGTATATGTCTCAATACGGTTTCTGCTAATAATAGATCATCTTCATGAGACCAGGCATCTTGTCTTACTTTAGGCATATTCACCACTCCTAATTTTATCCTTTAAGATAATAGTTTGTCAGATTTAGTAGTAGTGTAGCCAAGTTGGAATGGAAATATACTTATGTGGATTTCTGCTTTTTGATCTTGCTATACACCTGGTCAAGAGCCTGTTCGAATTTACCAGTTCGCTTAGGCTCATAATACTGCCTGCTTTTTATAGGATCTGGGAGGTATTGTTGATTTACCCAGGCATTCTCATAGTTGTGTGGATATTTGTAATCAATGCCCCTTCCCAGTTTTTCAGCTCCTTTATAATGAGAGTCTTTCAAATGCGCCGGCACTTCTCCGCTTTTACCGTTTCTTATATCTGCTAATGCAGCATCCAGTGCTTTATAGGCACTATTGGATTTAGGGGAGAGGGCGAGTTCAGTTACAGCCACTGACAATGGAATCCGTGCTTCAGGAAATCCAATTCTCTCAGCAGCTTCAACAGCAGATAGAGCCCGTGGTCCTGCTTGAGGATTGGCGAGGCCGATGTCTTCATAAGCGATGACTACTAATCTTCTAGCAATACTGTCAAGATCACCGGCTTCAATGAGTCTACCTAGATAATGTAGAGATGCATCTACATCACTTCCACGGATAGATTTTTGAAAAGCTGATAACACATCGTAATGAGCATCTCCATCTTTATCATGGCTGAAGCTCTTTTTCTGCATACACTCTTCAGCAACTTCCAAATCGATGGTCACTGTTCCGTCTTTATCGGCAGGGGTAGAGAAGGCGGCAAGCTCGAGCCCATTCAATGCAGCCCGTAAATCTCCATTGGACGCTTGAGCGAAATGATCCAGAGCATCTTCAGTCAGGTGGATATCCATATGTCCAAGGCCTTTTTCTGGCTCTTCAAGCGCATGGTGAACGGCTTGTTTGATATGCTCACTTTCCAATCGATACAGCTCAAATAAATGACACCGGCTACGGATCGCCGGATTGATGGAATGGTAAGGGTTACTTGTCGTACAACCTATCATAGTCAAACGGTTGCTTTCCAGATGAGGAAGCAGGAAGTCCTGTTTGGCTTTATCCAGGCGGTGGACTTCATCGAGGATGAGTACGAGCTGTCCGTGCATCTTCGCTTCTTCCACGGCAATTTCCATATCTTTCTTTTTATCTGTCACAGCATTCAACGTTTTATGAGGAATCTTCAAGCTCTTGGCAAGGGCGGTTGCCATTGAAGTTTTTCCAGTGCCTGGAGGTCCGAACAGAATCATGGAGGCGAGGCGTTCAGCCTTGATCATCCGGTTGATTGTTTTCCCTTCTGAAACGAGATGAGTTTGACCGATAATTTCATCTATATTTGCGGGTCTTAATCGAAAAGCAAGGGGTTGTTGACTCATGAAACATTCTCCTTTAGACGGTTATGATTGTAAGCGTAGAATGATTTATAGGAAAATGCAAGGGACTTGCCATTCATGCTATAATAGCGTTTGGTATAATAGAGAGAGGAGGATGACCATGAGACTTTACGGGGATGAAAAGCGGGAACTGGTTATTCGTTGGAGCTTTTTCTCTATCGGTTTAGTCATCCTGGGGCTAGGTATTTCTATGACTATGCAGGTCAAAGAGTTCGGTATAGGACCATGGGATGTTTTTCACTATGGTTTGTTTCTGAATTTTGGACTGACGGTAGGAACTTGGTCGATTATCGCAGGATTACTGATTGTTCTAATCAGTTCTGCCATGCAAAAAAGGTGGCCGCAGATTGGAACAATATTAAATATGGTTCTTATTGGTATTTTTATTGATTTCTTTAATTGGATTTTACCGGAACCTGACACATTTCTCATGCAATTATTTGTATTTATTTCCGGGACATTTGTCATCGCTCTTGGTATTGGTGTATATGTGGCACCAAAAATGGGAGCGGGTCCACGTGACAGTTTGATGTTATTAATTACCGAGACTACGGGATGGAAAGTATCGACGGTTAGAAATGGAATTGAAATCATCGTAGCTGTGGCAGGGCTTGCTCTAGGTGGCCCAGTAGGGGCTGGTACAGTCTTTATCGCCTTGTTTCTAGGTACGTTTGTAGGCTATACCCTGCCAGAGGCTGAACGATGGCTGAAGATTTTATTAACGAAGGGTGACATGTATGAAGATATCTACCAAAGGCCGGTACGGGCTAACCATCATGATTGAATTGGCTAGGAAATATGGGGATGGACCGATTTCCTTGAAGCAGATTGCAAGGGACAACCAATTATCGGAGCATTATTTGGAGCAACTGATCGCACCATTACGGAATGCAAGTCTTGTTAAGAGTGTGCGTGGGGCTTATGGAGGTTATATGCTTACGAAAGCTCCTCATGAGATTACAGCGGGAGACGTTATTCGTGTATTGGAAGGGCCGATCACACCTGTAGAGGGCATCGAAGACGAAGAGCCGGCAAAACAGGCGCTATGGAAGAGAGTCAGAGATGCAGTAAAAGATGTTCTTGATACAACGACCCTTGAAGATTTGAAAGATCATGTGGATGATCAAACTCAAGACGCTTATATGTTCTATATTTAATAGCTGGAGGTGAAAAGATGAAGTCAATCTACTTGGATCACGCAGCAACTTCACCCGTCCACCCAAAAGTGATCGAAGAAATGATGCCTGTATATGAGGAAGTGTTCGGGAATCCTTCGAGTGTTCACCAGTTCGGAAGAAAAGCAAGACGTATCTTGGACGAATCCCGGAGAACGATTGCTGAAAGCCTGGGGGCCAATGAAAAGGAAATCGTCTTTACGAGCGGGGGCACAGAAGCAGATAATCTGGCCATAATCGGGACAGCCCGAGCCAATAGCCGCTATGGCAAGCATATCATTACCACTTCCATTGAACATCATGCTACATTACATGCAGTCGAATTCTTAGAAGCTGATGGTTTTGAAGTGACCTATCTTCCTGTGGATGAAATGGGTAGGGTCTCGGTTGATGATGTGAAGGATGCCCTCCGTGATGATACCATTCTTGTGTCCATCATGATGGTTAATAACGAAACAGGAGCTATTCAGCCTATTCAGGATATAGCGGCTGCTTTGGAAAATCATCAAGCATATTTCCATTCGGATATCGTTCAAGCCTATGGCCTTTTTAATATAGATGTTTCTCAATTCGGTGTAGATTTATTAGCCGTGTCCGGGCATAAAATCAATGGACCTAAAGGGATTGGTTTTTTGTATATCCGTGAAGGTACGCCTGTGGAATCTCTGCAATATGGGGGAGAACAAGAACGGAAAAGGCGGGCAGGGACTGAAAATATACCTGCTGTGCAAGGGTTGAGGACAGCTGTTGAAGTCATGGACAAAGAGCGTTCGACCTATAAAGAAAAGTATCTTCATTATAAAAGAATTTTTCTTCAAACGTTAGATCAAGAAGAAATAACTTACCAAGTGAACGGGGATCCAACGAAGACGATAGAATCAATTGTGAACGTCAGTTTTCCGGCAATGAATGTGGAAACACTGCTGACCAACTTCGACTTGTCAGGAATTGCGGCATCTAGTGGAAGTGCCTGTACCGCAGGGTCTGTAGAACCTTCCCACGTTCTTTCCGCCATGTTCGGAACGGATCACCCTAAGACTACAAATTCAATCCGTTTCAGTTTTGGACTCGCAAATAATGAGGAAGATATAAGAGAAGCAGCAAAGAGAGTCAGTCAGATCATTAATAGATTGACTGCATAAGGAAGGTGAAGAAAATGAAAGACCCGAAAGATACACGTGTAGTTGTCGGGATGAGTGGCGGGGTGGATTCCTCTGTAGCTGCACTCCTCCTGAAAGAACAAGGCTATGACGTAGTAGGTATCTTTATGAAAAACTGGGACGATACGGACGAAAATGGTGTCTGTACAGCCACAGAAGATTACGAAGATGTTATTCGCGTATGTAATCAATTGGATATTCCGTATTTTGCGGTGAACTTTGAGAAACAGTATTGGGATAAAGTGTTCACCTATTTCCTTGACGAGTATAAAAAGGGACGTACTCCGAACCCTGATGTCATGTGCAACAAAGAAATTAAATTTAAAGCGTTCATGGAACATGCTATGTCGCTGGGAGCAGACTATTTAGCTACAGGACACTATGCCCAAGTGCAGGAAAACAACGGAACTTACGAAATGCTGCGCGGGGTGGATCACAATAAAGACCAAACGTACTTCTTGAATCAATTATCGCAAGATGTACTCTCTAAAGTAATGTTTCCATTAGGTCATCTGGAGAAGAAAAAAGTGCGTGCGATTGCCGAAGAGCATGGTCTTGCTACGGCTAAAAAGAAAGATTCAACAGGGATCTGCTTTATTGGTGAGCGTAACTTCAAAGACTTTCTTAGTGAGTTCCTACCTGCTCAACCAGGAAATATGGAAACTCTCGATGGTGAAGTAAAAGGAAAACATGACGGTCTGATGTATTATACATTAGGCCAGCGGCAAGGACTTGGAATCGGTGGCGCAGGTGATCCTTGGTTCGTCGTTGGTAAAAATGTGAAAGACAATATTCTGTACGTTGGCCAAGGGTTCCATCATGAAGCTCTCTATTCCGATGGATTGATTGCTTCGGAAGCGAACTGGACGAAAGGTGAAGCTCCATCCGAGCCTTTCACGTGCACGGCTAAATTCCGCTATCGTCAAGAAGACAGCGGGGTTACGGTATATCCGGAAGCGAA
Organism: Halobacillus sp. ABR2_026; assembly: GCF_056158545.1. Lineage (NCBI taxonomy): Bacteria > Bacillati > Bacillota > Bacilli > Caryophanales > Bacillaceae > Halobacillus > Halobacillus sp. ABR2_026. The sequence goes on along the minus strand of NZ_JBSWTM010000001.1, from coordinate 2,589,661 downwards.
CGGTTTATGGAAAGTCATGTTTGACGAACCTGAACGTGCCATTACTCCAGGTCAAGCAGTGGTCTTTTATGACGGTGATGTCTGTCTTGGTGGAGCAACGATTGATGTCGTTTTAAAACAAGAAGAAGAAGTCACGTATGTAGGATAGAAATAACAAGTCATGTCCGCTCTTTGGGACATGACTTTTTTGTGAGGGGCATCCCAATTATTGTGGAGAAGCCTGTGAAAAGATATTAGCGGAAGGAGCGGTTTAGCAAATGGATAAATTAAAGCAGGGAATCGAACAAATGCAAAACCATAATTACGAGGAAGCAGCCAAGTTGTTTACGGAGGCTATCGATGAAAATCCAAAGGAGCCTGTGGGATATATCAACTTCGGAAATCTGCTCACACATATGAATGATTATGAAAGGGCTGCACGTTTTTTTAATCGTGCTATCGAATTGGATGATCAAGCGGCGACTGCTTACTATGGTCTCGGAAATGTCTACTACGAACAAGAAAAATTTACAAAAGCCCAGGAACAGTTTATACAAGCGATCCAACAAGGGTTGGATGAGGCAGATGTCCACTTCATGCTTGGGATGACCTTCGTTCATCAGGAATACGTAAAGCTGGCGCTTCCTTATCTATTGAGAGCATCGGAACTTGCCCCTGAAGATGTAGATGTACAGTTTCAGTACGGTCTTTGTCTTGCTCAGAATGGCCAGATTGAGCATGCTGAACAAGTGATGAACCATGTGCTACAATTAGAAGAACAACACAGTGATGCCCATTACAATCTGGGTGTTGTCGCTCTTCATAAGGAAGATGCTCAGAAAGCGCTGCAGCATTTTACGAAGGCATTGGAAATCAATCCTGAGCACATGCTGGCAGCTCATGCAAAAGGGCAAGTGGAACAAGCGTTAAACGAGTAGAGGAGTTCGATGGTCATGACCCAACAATCGCTCTTTCAAGATCCAAATGGTGAGAGACCTTATGTCAAAGGCGAATTGAGCCGGATGATTTTCCATAATGAATCGGAGCACTTTTCCATCGCTTCCATTCACGTGAAAGAAACCAATGAATCGTTCACTGAAAAGTCTCTGGTTATCAAAGGTCATTTTTCTCCTTTGGAGGAAGGTGAAACTTATATTTTTCATGGTGAATTCAAAAACCATAAGAAATTTGGACTGCAATATGAAGTGGAAATGTACAACCGTGTTCTCCCCGAAACAAAAGATGGAATTGTGCTGTACTTGTCCAGTGATCTTTTTCATGGAATCGGAAAAAAGACAGCTGAACGGATTGTGGATGAGTTAGGTGAGCAGGCGATTCCCAAAATATTGGAAAATAGGGACGTCCTGAATTCCGTCCAAAAGCTCCCAAAAGAGAAAGCGGATCAACTGTATGCAGCTTTAAAAGAACACCAGGGGTTCGAACATATTATGATTCATTTGTCTCAATACGGATTTGGCTTGAAGCTTGCTCAGAAAATATATGAAGCCTTTAAAGATCAAACCATGGCCATCATTGAAGAAGACCCTTATCAACTAGTGTTCCATGTAGATGGATTTGGCTTTCATAGAGCCGATGAGATGGCAAAAATGCAGGACTTATCTCATGATCATCCGACAAGAATCCGAGCGGCCTGTTTATACATCATGCAAAAAAGCATGAGTGCCGGCCATGTTTATCTGCCTACGGAAGAGTGTTTGGTACAAGTGGAGCAGTTGCTCAATCATGGGGCTGATCCTGTGATTACATTTGAACAGCTATCTGCACAGATGATTCACCTAGGGGAGGAACGGTTTGTTTATATTGAAGAAGACCGTGTATACCTTCCTTCTTTGTATTTTGCAGAGAATGGCTTTTGCAGTCATATCGATCGCATTCAGGAGAAAGAGGTGGAGGTTGAACATACACAGGCAGATCTGATGAAAATCATTGGAGATTTAGAAGAAGAGGAAGCTATGAGCTATGGAGAAGATCAATTCAATGCTATTGAAAAAGCCCTTCATTCTAAGCTGATGATTTTGACGGGGGGGCCAGGTACCGGCAAAACCACTGTAATCAAAGGGATCATTCATACGTTTGCAGAATTGAATGATGTGTCCATAGACCCTGGAGATTATGAGACAGACAAACCTTTTCCTTTTGTGCTGGCAGCGCCGACGGGCCGAGCAGCAAAAAGAATGACAGAATCGACGGGCCTTCCGGCAAGTACGATCCATCGTCTGCTTGGATGGGACGGTCATGACTCTTTTGAACGGAACCAGAACAATCCGCTGGAGGGAAGTGTATTGATCGTGGATGAGTTTTCCATGGTTGATATTTGGCTTGCCAATCAGTTGTTCAGAGCAATCCCTGATGATATGCAGGTCCTGCTGGTTGGCGATGAAGATCAACTACCTTCCGTAGGACCAGGCCAGGTCCTGGCTGATCTTTTGGCCTCTGATACCCTTCCTTATATTAAACTGACGGAGGTGTACCGCCAAAAAGAAGGATCGAAAATCATCCAGCTCGCCCATGAAATTAAAAGAGATGCCTGTACGGTTTCGTCCCTTGGAAAGGACCATGATTTCAATTTCATTCCAGCTCGGGAGCACCAATTGAGCGATCTTGTAACAAACATTGTCCAAAAGGCGTTGGATAAGGGAAATGAATTGAAGGACATCCAAGTGCTCGCTCCTATGTACAGGACAGATGTCGGCATTCATAAGTTGAACGAGAGGATACAGCAGGTCGTGAATCCCCAAAGTAAGCAGAAGCGTGACCTGAAGCACTTTGAAGTCATTTATCGTAAGGGAGATAAGGTTATCCAGTTAGTGAATCAGCCGGAGGATGGCGTATACAATGGAGATATCGGGGAAATTGTGGCGATTTTCAGGGCGGAAGAAAATGTTGATGGTGTTGAACAGGTCGTCATCGATTTTGATGGAAAAGAAGTCGTCTATCCAAAAAAGGATTTGAATAGTATTATGCATGCTTACTGTACGTCCATCCATAAATCTCAGGGTAGTGAATTTTCCATTGTTATTCTACCTATAGTACGAAGCTATCGACGCATGCTGAGGAAGAATTTGATCTACACAGCCATTACAAGGGCCAAAGAGTCTCTGATCATCTGCGGCGAGCGTGAGGCTTTCCTTGACGGAGTCGGGACGACAGATACAAATTCCAGATATACCCGATTGGCAGAGAAGCTGCAAAATGAATCACCCCCAGAAGTGAATACGGAAGAAGAGGAAGAACAATTATCACCTTACGACTTCATGTAGGAGGGGAGCGTTTGACTCATCGTATCGGTATGTCAGGCAGCACGATCTTATCGGAACGTAGCCATTTTGAGGAACTGTTTAGTTTCGGATTGGCTCATATTGAAATTGGGGAATTCAGGGACAGGGGTTCTTACAAAGACTTTTTGGACATGGCTTCATCCTCTGGAATAAGTTTTGGAATACACGCGCCTCATTTTAGAGACGGCAGTAAATATGATCTGTTAGAAGACGTAAAAATGCCCTCCTTGACTGCCAGGGAATTGTTCGTAAAAGAGGTCAGGGAGGCTTCTAGTTCAGGAGCTTCTTATCTTCTGGTACATTTTCCATACTTTAAATGGGGAACGGATAATAGCGAAGAAAAGATCGAAGAAGGGCTTCAATTTTTGTCTCATTTACAACATGCTTATGATATTCCGATTGTTTGTGAACCGAAACTTGGAGTTAAGCAATCACCAGCAGGCATTCAATATCTGCAAAATTTTCCTATGTCATTATGGGAAGAATATGGCCTGAGAATATGTATGGATCTCGGTGACTATCGATTGGCTGCGGGCGACGATTGGAAACGGTTTATGGAGCCGCTTCTCCCCTTTACAGATGTCGTTCATCTTCACAATGTTCGGTTAACAGATAAAGGGTACATATGGACTCCGGTGCATCCGGAGTTTAGGAAACAAGGAACTGAATATAATATGGGGCCTTGCATAGAATGGCTGGCTCAGGGAAATGATAAGTTCTTCATTTTTGAACACACCCCTCACACCAATCCTGATCGAGAGAGGGTAGAAGAGGGGATTCGATGGGTTCATGAACTAGTCACCTAATGTATGAATCTTCTTTTCATGGACATACTGTTTGGTAAAAAAGGAGTATGTCCGATGAGATGTCCGAACTGTAAGAATAAAAATCTCGGCAAGATCGGGAATGAACAATATTACTGTTGGAATTGTTGTTTGGAATTGACGATAGAAGATGGGAAGATGAATATTAACCAAATTGAGGAAGATGGCAGTTTAAGTTCTTTGAATGATATTTTTTATCAACAAGGATCATAACGAATGATGAGTGATCGCTCCTCAAAATGGCTGCGAAGATTCACCATCTTTTTCATCATTCTTCTCTCATTACTTCTGCTTGCGTGGCTCTATCCTTATTATGATGGTTTTGTTATGGTCTTAGGGAAAGTACTGCTCCCTTTTTTATTGGCGCTCTTGTTGTCATTTCTTCTGCATCCTCTTGTCCACATACTGGAGGATTTCGGGTTGAATCGTCCACTGAGTATATGTGTAATCTTTGTCGTTTTTTTCTCTCTGACGGCTTTTGGACTATATAAAGGAATCCCTCGTCTTCTGGATCAATTAAAGCTGCTAAATGAGCATCTGCCTCATTTGGTGGAGTCCTATCAAAACTGGACGAAGCAGCTTTATGCACAAACAGAAAAATTACCGGATGGGCTTCACCAAAAGGTGGATGAGCGGTTTGCCAGCTTCGAAGAGTGGATAAATGGGCGGCTGATGAATGTTCTTGCTGGGTTGACCGGAATCTTTAATATGATCGTTCTCCTTGCTGTCATTCCTGTCATGACTTTTTATTTTCTAAAAGATTATAAGACCATTGGCCATTGGCTGCTTCTTACCCTCCCGTCCAAATGGCATGAAGAGTCAAGAAGGTTGGTGAAGGAGCTGAACCACTCTTTAGGGGGATACATCCGAGGTCAGCTATTAATTAGCTTGTTTGTTGGAGTTCTCGCAACAGCTGGCTTTTGGCTGATTGATCTTCCTTATCCTTTGGTTCTGGGGTTGATTGCAGGGTTAACCAATATCATTCCTTATTTTGGGCCGCTTCTTGGTGCAGGACCCGCGGTCATAGTGGCTCTGACTGTAAGTGTGAACACTTTGTTATTTACACTGGCGGTTATCCTGATTATTCAAGTGATAGAAGGGAATCTGCTTTCTCCTTACATAATGGGGAAAAGCATCCATATTCACCCATTGTTTATAATCCTTGCTTTATTGGTTGGGGGAGAATTAGCCGGTATTCCCGGATTAATCTTAGCTGTCCCTGTACTGACCTGTATAAAAGTGATCGCTTCAGAAATTCGTACAGGGAGGTTAAACATTGACAGATGAACGTCAGTTATCTATAATTACGCTTAGCAAAGACTATAAGGACGAAAGAACACAATGAAGGAAAAGAGTAGGCGATTCATTCATGGCCAGAGAGGTGCGTTCCAGGCTGAAAAACGCATTGCATGAACGTTGTTGAAAGCTATTCCAGAGTGCGGTTAATCCCCGACGGAGTCATGCCCCGTTACAGGCATTAAAGCTGATAGACATCAATGGTCTATAACCAGGGTGGTACCGCGGTAAAAACCCCGTCCCTGCCGATTAAAGGCAGGGACGGGGTTTTTTTGTTCCTTCTTCGTCCGGAACAGACTCCATTCTATCGAACAATTTGAGGAGGTTATTGCAAATGAAATCATTAACATCAGCGGAAGTCCGCCAAATGTTTCTTGACTTTTTTAAAGAAAAAGGACATAGCGTAGAACCAAGCGCATCTCTTGTTCCCCACGAAGACCCTACTCTACTTTGGATTAACAGTGGTGTGGCTACACTGAAAAAATACTTCGATGGGCGTGTTATTCCTGAAAACCCGCGAATTGTGAATGCGCAAAAATCAATTCGTACAAATGATATTGAAAATGTTGGATTCACTGCTCGGCACCATACGTTCTTTGAAATGCTTGGGAATTTTTCTATCGGCGATTATTTCAAAGAAGAAGCTATGGAATGGGCATGGGAGTTTCTTACAAGCGATGAATGGATTGGGTTTGACGAAGAGAGATTATCTGTAACCGTACATCCGGAAGATGAGGAAGCTTACCAAATTTGGAAAGATAAGATCGGATTGGATGAAGAGCGTATTATCCGCATCGAAGAGAATTTCTGGGATATCGGGGAAGGGCCCAGTGGTCCGAATACGGAAATCTTTTATGATCGTGGAGAAAAATATGGAACGGACTCCAATGATCCAGAACTTTACCCAGGCGGGGAAAATGAACGGTATTTGGAAATATGGAACCTCGTCTTCTCTCAGTTTAACCACAATCCTGATGATACGTATACACCACTTCCTAAGAAAAACATTGATACAGGGATGGGACTTGAACGTATTGTCTGTGTTATTCAAGAAACGGAAACAAACTTTGAGACCGATCTATTCCTTCCGATCATTGAAGCAACGGAAAAAATGGCGGACAAAAACTATGGGGACGGCTTCGATACAGATGCTTCCTTCAAAGTGATTGCAGACCATATGAGAACCGTTACATTTGCTGTCAGTGATGGAGCCCTTCCTTCAAATGAAGGACGTGGTTACGTGTTGCGCCGTCTGCTGCGTAGAGCTGTACGTTTTGCTAAGCAGATCGGAATTGACAAGCCGTTCATGTATAAACTAGTGCCAGAAGTGTCTAAAATCATGGTCGACTTCTATCCTGAAGTAAAGGAAAAAGAAAACTTCATTCAAAACGTCATTCAAACAGAAGAATCCCGTTTCCATGAAACATTGAATGATGGGTTACAGATTCTTACCAACATCATCAAGCAGGAAACCGAGAAAGGCAGCAATGTGTTCCCTGGAACAGAAGTCTTCCGGTTATACGATACGTATGGCTTCCCTAAAGAATTGACAGAAGAATACGTTGCTGAAGCCGGTTTCACTATTGATGAAGAAGGTTTCCAAAACGAAATGGAAAAACAGCGGGAGCGCGCACGTAGTGCACGCCAGAAGACCGATTCTATGCAAGTTCAGGACGGTGTACTTGGAGATGTTCACGTCGAAAGTGAATTCGTCGGTTATGACTCTCTGCAAGTTGAAACAGAAATTGTAGAACTTATTAAAAGGAAAGAGTTCAGTGGGTATGCGGAAGAGGGCGACACCATTTATCTATTCCTCACAAAGACCCCTTTCTATGCTGAGAGTGGAGGTCAAATCGCTGATCGTGGTTTCTTGAGAACGGAAGGTGCTGTCATAGAAGTGACCAATGTTCAAAAAGCACCGAATGGTCAACACATGCACGAAGCGGTCGTGAAACAAGGTTCTATCGAAAAAGGAGCGACAGTGACAGCAGAAGTCGATCAAAGCGGTCGTTCCTTTATTGTTAAAAACCATACGGCTACACACCTTCTGCATCAAGCGTTGAAAGATGTCCTTGGCGAACATGTAAATCAAGCCGGATCTCTTGTAGCTCCCGATCGTTTACGTTTTGACTTTTCTCACTTTGGTTCTGTAACGAACGAAGAGATGGAGAAAATTGAGTCCATCGTCAATGAAAAAGTTTGGCAGTCTATTCCGGTATCCATTGAGCTTAATTCCATTGAAGAAGCAAAAGCTAAGGGCGCGATGGCCTTGTTTGGTGAAAAATATGGGGACACGGTTCGAGTCGTCCAGGTCGGGGATTACAGCCTTGAGCTTTGTGGAGGTTGTCATGTAATGAACACAGCAGAAATCGGCCTGTTTAAGATTATTTCAGAGTCTGGAATAGGCGCTGGTACGAGAAGAATTGAGGCTGTAACAGCTAAGGATGCTTACTTGTACATGAACGGCAAAGAAGCGTTGTTGAAAAAAGCTGGAGAGCAGCTGAAAACGAAACCTGAACAAGTCCCTGAACGCATAGAAGCTCTTCATAAAGAATTGAAAGATGTTCAAAAGGAAAATGAATCTTTGAGTGCAAAACTTTCAAACATGGAAGCTTCCAGTATTCTTGATGAAGTTCAAGAGGTCGATGGTGTGAAAGTTCTCGCTAAGCAAGTGGATGTTAAAGATATGAATGCGCTACGCACAATGGTGGACGATCTTAAACAAAAGTTGGATTCAGGAATTATCCTTCTCGCAGCACCGAATGGTGACAAAGTTCAATTGATTGCAGGAGTATCGAAGGACTTGATCGAAAAAGGTTATCATGCAGGTCAATTGATTAAAGAAGCAGCTAACCGATGCGGCGGTGGTGGCGGAGGCCGTCCGGATATGGCGCAAGCGGGTGGTAAAGATGCTTCCAAAATTCCTCATGCTTTAGAATATGCAAGAGAATACGCTAGTCAAAACGCCTAGTTTTTCCTATAGGATAATTAGGTATATAATAGAATTAATACTACAAAAGTGCGAGGTGACTGTAATGAGTTCAATGGATAAAACGATGAGGTTCAATTTCTCAGAAGAGCCGTTTGATCAAGATGTCCAATCCGTATTACTATCAGTATATGGAGCATTACAAGAGAAAGGGTATAATCCGATAAATCAGATTGTCGGATACTTGCTTTCAGGCGACCCTGCGTACATTCCTCGTCATCAGGATGCCAGAAATTTAATCCGCAAAATCGAACGTGATGAGCTGATTGAAGAACTGGTTAAATCTTACATCAAAGAGAATAAAGAGGGCATTGAATGAAAAAAATAGGATTGGATGTCGGTGAAAAGACCATTGGCATCGCTATCTCTGATGCTCTGGGCTGGACGGCCCAGGGTCTCACCACACTCCGTTGGGACGAACAGGACTACAATACGGCGAAAGAGTCGTTGAGAGAGGTTATACGCGACCATGATGTAACGGAAGCGGTCGTAGGCTTTCCGAAAAACATGAATGGAACGGTCGGACCACGAGGGGAAGCGAGCCAGACTTTCGCCGCATGGCTGGAAGAAGAATTTCATCTCCAAACACACCTTTGGGATGAACGCTTAACAACGATGGCAGCAGAACGAGTGCTGCTGGATGCAGATGTCAGCAGGAAGAAGCGGAAAAAGGTGATTGATAAAATGGCTGCTGTCATGATCCTGCAAAGTTACTTGGATTCGAAACAATAAGGAGGCTGTCATTTATGGCACTGGAAAAAGAAGAACGTATCATTATTCCGGATGAAAACGGAGAAGAACACTTATTTGAGGTACTGTTTACATTTGACGTGGAACAGACGGGTCATTCCTATATCGCAGTAGTACCAGCAGAACAGAAAGACGGCGAGGAAGTAGAAGTCTTCGCTTTCCGTTATGAAGAGAAGGGGAATGAAGAAGACGATCTTGCTCTTTTCCAAATTGAATCCGATGAAGAGTGGGAAATGGTAGAAGAAATGTTAAACACTTTGACAGATGAAGATTTAACGTGAGAAAAAGCCTGCAACTCCTCGTTGCAGGCTTTTTTATGCCATTCCATTCGACTCGTCTCATGTAGAAAATTCAGGGAATATGTAGAAAGGTTCTTTCACTTTATAGTATAATGAACCGGATGAAAGGGGGAAGTCTGATGTCTAATTCTGATTTTAAAAATCAATATAAACAAAAATTGAAAAATAGAACAGAGGAAGCGGGCAAAGTGAGAAAAATAGTGTCCATCATCCTCACCGTGCTGATCCTTGCTCTTGTCATCGGCGGATTGTCCGGCTACTTTTATGTGAAGTCCGCACTGGAGCCCGTGAATCCAGGAGATAACAAACAAATCAATGTTGAGATTCCTTTAGGTTCTTCTACGTCATCCATTGCAGGAATTCTTGAAGAGAATGATGTCATCAAAAATGATCTGATTTTCCGTTTTTATACAAAATTCAAAAATGAATCAGGTTTCCAAGCTGGCAATTATCAATTCACATCTTCTATGACACTTAATGAGATCATTGAGACGTTGAAAACAGGGAAACTTGTAAAAGATCCCGTGTATAAAGTGACTGTTCCTGAAGGTAGGAATTTAGAGCAGATTGCCGAAGTTTATGCCGAAGAACTATCTTTTACAAAGGAAGACTTCATGAATAAAGTCAATGATGATTCCTATGTAGAAGAATTGATGGCCGAATACCCTCAGTTATTAACGGAAGATATCTTGAATGATGAGATCCGCCACTCTTTAGAAGGGTATTTGTTTGCCGCTACGTATAACATCTATGTTGAAGATCCGACGATTGACCAAATTGTAAAGAAAATGCTCGATAAAACGCAGGCCGTCGTTCTTCCATATATGAATCAAATGGATGAGCTCAACGGTGTAGAAAATGTACATGATCTTGTTACGATGGCTTCTCTACTTGAAAATGAAGCCCGCACCGCTGAAAGCCGGAAAATGATTTCTGGTGTATTCCAAAACCGCCTGGAGGATGACATGAAGCTTCAGACAGACCCAACGGTCCTCTATGCTCACGGGGAACATAAAGACCGGGTATTGTATGAAGATCTTGAGATTGAGTCCCCTTACAATACTTATTATATAACAGGGCTTCCGGTTGGTCCGATTTCAAACTTCAACGAAAATTCCCTTCAAGCTGCAGCTGCGCCTGAAGATCATGATTATCTATATTTCCTTGCAGACAGCGAAGGAGAAATACATTATGCAAGTTCACTTGAAGAACATAACGAATTAAAAGAAGAATATATCAATTAACATGTTTTTAGGAGGAATGCAAAAAGATACTCGCATTCCTTCTTTTTTTTATGTTAAAATAGTGGGGTTGTAAATCGGATGTAAAATTAATGTGAAGGGTGAAACAAGTGGACCAAGAACAATATTTACAGACATTGCTTTCGAAGCCTTCCACAGCTGTTCAGAAAATGGAAACCTATGCGGATGAGCAGAACGTCCCTATAATGGAGCCTTTGGGAATCGATTTTCTTATGCAGCTTTTAAGAATTCAACAGCCCCAACGAATCCTGGAGATAGGGGCTGCTATTGGTTATTCGGCCTTGCGAATGCTCGAAGCCAGTCCAGAAAGCAGAATCACAACTGTCGAACGAGATGAGAAGCGGTATCTGGAAGCCTTGAAAAATATAAAGGCCTTCAATGCCCAAGAACAAATCCAGGTGATTTTTGGAGATGCTTTAGAGGCAGCATCTACCATTGAAAAAGATGGCCCTTTTGATTTATTATTTATCGATGCAGCCAAAGGGAAGTATGAAGAGTTTTTCCATTTGTATGCACCGATGGTTTCTGATAACGGAGTGATTATTTCGGATAATGTGCTTTTCAAAGGTTTCGTGGCTGATGACTCAGAGGCAAGCCCCAGAATGGCTAAAATTGCTCGGAAAATAAGGAAATTCAATGAATGGCTCGTTCAGCACCCTGATTATCATACAACCATCGTACCGATTGGTGACGGGGTTGCTATTACTAAGAAAAAACAAGTGTATTAAATATAGTTTAGAATGGATTGGATGAAAGGAGCACCCAGGAGCATGAGTGATAAACCAGTAGTGATTGGAGTAGCAGGAGGATCAGGTTCAGGGAAAACGAGTGTGACTCGTTCGATCATCCAGCGCTTTACAGATAAGACGTTGTTAATGCTAGAACAAGACTATTATTATAAGGATCAGAGTGATGTTCCTTTCGAAGAAAGACTTCAAACGAACTATGATCATCCGCTAGCTTTCGATAATGACCTGTTGATTGAGCATTTGAAGAATCTGCTTGAGCAGGAACCTGTTGAAAAACCGGTCTATGATTATAAAATGCACACCCGTTCAGATGAAACGATTCATGTTGAACCGAAAGAAGTCATTATCGTTGAAGGGATTCTCGTGCTTGAAGATGAACGTTTGAGAGACCTGATGGATATTAAGGTCTTTGTAGATACCGATGCAGATGTTAGAATCATCCGCAGAATGATGAGAGATATTAATGAAAGAGGTCGTTCCCTTGACTCTGTGATCGATCAATACATCAATGTTGTCCGTCCCATGCACCTGCAGTTCGTAGAACCTACGAAACGATATGCGGACATCATCATCCCGGAGGGTGGCCAAAACCACGTGGCCATTGATTTGATGGCAACTAAAATTCAAACCGTTCTTTACGAAAAAGGGCAGACGATGACGAAAGAAAATAGTTGAAATACTACCAAAAATCTGGCATAGTTTTCACTAGTAGTTCTAAATCATTATGTCCTCGGGTAAAGTATAGTAACTCTTTTTTATGAGCGTACAGTCGTACTGCTCATTTCCTATATTAAGGACATCATTTTTTCTTGTATTTAAAGGAGTGTTTCGGACCATGGCAGAAGAAAAAAACTATTATATGACCGAAGAAGGAAAGCTGAAGTTAGAAGAAGAACTGCATCATTTAAAAACAGAACGACGTAAGGAAGTTGTAGAACGCATTAAAATCGCCCGAGGTTTCGGAGACTTATCAGAGAATTCCGAGTATGATGCTGCGAAAGATGAACAGGCATTTGTGGAAGCACGCATCACTCAGGTTGAGAATATGATCCGTAATGCAGTCATCATTGAAAATGATAATGAAAATCCTGATACGGTTACAATGGGTAAATCTGTGACGTTCCAGGAGCTTCCAGAAGGAGACGAAGAAACATATACCATAGTCGGTAGTGCGGAAGCCGATCCTTTTGAAGGTAAAATCTCAAATGACTCCCCAATGGCTCAAAGCTTGATTGGCCATGTGGTCGGTGACAAAGTAAAAGTCGCGACACCAGGTGGAGAGATTGACGTAAAAATTATCACAGTCGAATAACAGCAAGGCAGGGAGCTTCCCTGTCTTTTTTTATTGGATTTAGAGTTTAATCTAGAGCTGGGATGGCTCTTGTTTGTAAGCTCCTTGATTGTTAATGGGGAATTTCTTATGATTGTGGTTGACACTTGGAATTGTTATGAGATAGGTAAAAGAAAGCATTGGTAACAGCACAAAGTTCATGTATAATAAACGGCGAGTAAAAAGGAGGCAGAAAAATCATGGCAAAGCATCAACCCCCGCATTCTCGGTCTAATCGTTTTGAGAAGAAACGAAGAGGAACGAAAATGCTGACATGGCTTGTAGGGGCAGGCAGCGTGTTCATGGTATTACTCATAGGACTGATCTTATTTGGTGGTGATGATCAAAAAGGACAGGCTCAGCAGGATTCCAACAGTCAAGAAGAAGCAGCAAATGAACAGAACGAAGAACAACAAGATGCTTCTCAAGCCGAAACCGATGAAAATGAATCTAAAGACAAAAATGAATCGGCTGAAAAAGAGAGTAAAGATAAAGAGGAAACATCTGATAAGGAGAAGGTTTCCATTGAGGGATTTGAAGAGTTGAAACCCATTGAAGATGAAAAGGGACTGAAGATAGAAAAGAGCGACGATCCTAACGTGGAAAGGGTGGTTACCAAGGATTGGCCGGTAATCCCTACGGAAATGGACACAAATGGAGATCATGGCATCACTTATCAATCAGGCACTCAGGATTATAAAGAGTTGAAAGAGGCGATTAGAAGCGCTGTAGGCCTTTCTGAAGACAATATTATATACTGGGATGTAAGTAATAGGGGACACCATCAGAAAGCGAAAGCGACAGTCTCTGACAAAAATAAGACAGGATATCTAAGAGTTCATATTGATTGGATAGAAGGTCAAGGGTATAAACCTGTGAGACTCGAAGTTTTAAAAGATTATAATGGCTAAGAGAGGAAGTTTGGAATGGCAATTGGAATTATCGGAGCGATGGATGAAGAGGTAGAATTATTAAAGGCAAATATGCAAGCCACTTCAGAAAAAGAAGTGGCCGGCAGCCTTTTTGTGGAAGGAATATTGCACGGAGAGAAAGTTGTTTTGTTAAAATCAGGGATTGGTAAAGTCAATGCAGCAATGTCTACAACCATCCTCCACGAGCAGCATCAAATCGAAGCGGTGATCAATACAGGTTCTGCCGGCGGATTTGCAAAGGATCTTGAAGTTGGAGATGTAGTCATCTCTTCATTAGTGACCCACCATGATGTCGATGTGACAGCTTTCCAATATGCTTATGGGCAGGTTCCAGGGATGCCAGAAATGTATCCAGCAGATGAACATCTCGTTCAACAAGCGATGGGTGCTGTAGAGAAGACGGATGCTAAGGCAGCCAAAGGAATTATAGCAACAGGGGATTCCTTTATGCAGGAGGAAACAAGAGTTAATTTTGTCCGTGGAAAATTCCCAGAGATGATTGCTGCTGAGATGGAAGCAGCCGCCATTGCACAGGTTTGTTATAAATACGGGACCCCTTTTGTTGTCATACGGGCGTTATCTGATATTGCGGGCAAAGAATCTTCCGTGTCCTTTGATCAGTTCCTGCCGAAAGCTGCAAAAAATGCAGCCGTGATGATCATGGAAATGGTGAAGAACTACAAATCACAATGATTTCCATATCCGTGTGGTATTCTCCTATGTTACGATCATAGAAAGTAGGAGGTGGACCGTATGGAAACTTCTCTTTCGTTGAAGAAAAAGATAATGGATTATAAACGGTTTGTGATCACACTGATTGTTTTAAGCACTTATTTATATATCGGCACCTTGATCAGCTTATATGAGTACGGGACCCATGCGTATTTGTTCCTGTATCCAATCATCGGAGCAACCCTTTTCTCCTCATTCATCATCACTTTGAAGATAAGAAAATGGAATAAATATTAGGAATGAAACAGCCACTCCATTCTTTTAAGATGGTAGTGGCTGTTGTTTATCCATTGTTTCCTTGTTTACTTTGTTTGTAAAATTCATGGAAAATCTTCATCAACGCACGCTTTTCAATCCTCGACACATAACTTCTTGATATCCCAAGTTCTTTAGCTATCTCCCTCTGTGTTTTTTCTTCTGTCTGATTCAATCCATAACGGAAGATGATCACTTCTTTTTCCCGCTCATCCAGGACTGTGATGAAATCTTTAATTTTTTCCAATTCCATATGAAGTTGAATTTCTTCCACGATATCCGTAACATCCGCTTGAAGGATATCAAGGAGGTTCAATTCATTTCCTTCCTTATCGTGGCCGATCGGGTCTTGCAATGAAATGTCTTTGCTCATTTTTTTGGTTGACCGGAGATGCATGAGAATCTCATTCTCAATACAGCGGGCAGCATAAGTAGCGAGTTTCGTTCCTTTACCTGTCGAATAACTCTCGATGCCTTTGATTAGACCGATGGTTCCAATGGAAATGAGATCTTCAAAGTCTTCTTTTGTGTTTTCAAACTTTTTGACAATGTGGGCAACAAGACGCAGGTTATGTTCAATCAGTTTGTTCCTTGCATCATGACTTCCTTCGGCCATCAATTGGAGCTGTTTGGCTTCTTCTTCTGGAGGGAGGGGGTTGGGGAATGCCTGGTTTTTTACATACGACATGAAGAAGAGAGACTCTTTGAAAAAGTAAAGGATGGAAGCAATCAGACTGCTCATGTAGCGCACCTCCTCAAGGATTAGGCGAATGCCTACAACATACTTATGTCCTTAGGAAGTTGTCTGTGCTTGTCAGGTGGTAAAAAATATTGTTTAGAAATGGGGAGAAGGTCTTCCATAAAGAAAGGAGAGCTTATTTTTTCTTACCTGTGTATCTTATGATGCTTTCCTGGCGGTCAGTCTTAGGTCTTTAATGGTTAGGTAATATAGATCAACAGCTTGCTACTGACAGATCTTTGAACAAAAAAAGCCCCCAGTGGCTGGGGGCTTCTGTAATCAGCCATCCGGGGCCTGTTGTTTCTGTTCTTCTTTCAACACTTCGGCATATTCATCTTTCACGCTCTTTTCCCAAAGCGGAACCCCCGCTCGGTAAGCAGCTCTTGAGATCATATGACCGGACACAGGTGCTGTCAAAAGTACAAAGAATATTCCGAGCAGCAGTTTCCCGCTTACGATGTCATGCTCTACATAGTGGAATAGGAAAGCTCCGATCATGATGCCTGCTACACCCAGTGTAGAACTTTTCGTCGCTGCATGCAGACGTGTGTAGACATCAGGGAAACGCAGTATTCCTATGGAGCCGGATATCAGGAAAAAGGCACCAATCAAAAGAGATAGACAAATAGTGATGTCGAATATTAGATTAATCCATGTCCCGCTCAATGATAACACCCTTTTCTAAGAATTTCGCCAGTGCGACTGTCCCAATGAACAATAAGATGCCGATCAGCAGAACAACATCATTAAACCTGGTCGTCACAAGCAGGACGGCGATCAATCCTGCTAAAGCCATTAAGTTAATACCGATGATATCGAGGGCTACGGCACGATCCGGATTGGTGGGTCCGAGGATGGCCCGGTATAAAAGGAGGATGACGGAAATTGCGACAGCTACGACGGCAATTGTAGCAGAAACACGGATTAAAGTTTGTGTCATGTCCAGAATCTCTTCCATTTAACGGGTCACCTCCATAATACGCTTTTCAAAGGAATTTTTAATCTCGTTCACGGATTCTTGTACATCCGGCATATCCATCGCGTGAATGAAAATTTTTGTATGATCTTCACTGACAACGACAGATAAGGTGCCAGGTGTAAGGGAGATCAAGTTGGCGAGAAGTGTAATTTCAAAGTTTGTCTTTACATCAATCGGTAATGCGAATATTCCTGGCTGCATATCCATTTTTGGTTTATATACATGTTTGACAATATCAATGTTGGATAAGACCAGTTCTCTGATAAATAGTAAAATGAGAAGGAAAAACTTCCACGCCCGTTTCATATAGAAAGAATCCGGTACAAAACGTTGAAGGACGAAGAGCAGTATGATTCCTAGAATATAACCGACAAAGAAAGTCGTGAAATTGTATGTTTCACTCAGGAACATCCACATCATGGCGATGATGATGTTCAATACGATTTGTAAAGGCATCAGCTTCTACTCCTTTAACACAGAATCAATATATTGTTGCGGATCCATCATATATTGAGAGATGTTTTCTATTGTCGGGAAGAACCACTCAGCACCTACCCCGAGAAGAACGGAAACGGCTAACAGTCCTACGGCAGGTAGTGCCATTCTTTTTCCTTTCTTTTCCCGGGCTGGAACAGGAATATCCATTTTCTCCCCCCAGAACCCTCTGATGAAAATTCGGATCATGGAGAAGAGGATAAGAAGACTTGAAATCAGTCCCATGATGACAATGAAGATCTCTTCTTGTCCGAGACCACTTCGTAAGAGTAGTAGTTTTCCGATAAATCCACTAAATGGTGGAATCCCTGCAAGGACGAGGGAAGCTAAAAACATGAGCCACCCGAGAATAGGGTAGTGATGAATCAATCCACCCATTTTGCGAAGATCTGAAGTCCCGGCTACATAGGCAGTGGCACCGACAAGGATGAACAGAGCTGCTTTTATTACCATATCATGGACAAGGTAATAAATCGTTCCACTGATCGACACTTCCGTGAAGATTCCAATGCCCATCAGCATGAAACCGACTGCGGGGATAATATTGTAAGCAACAATCAGCTTAATATTATTTGTCGATAGAGCGCCAATGACACCGAAGATCATCGTCAAGGCTGCAAGATAGATGAATAAAGTGTGGGTCAACTCAACCTCCTGGTTGAACATGAGTGTAAATGTCCGTAAGATCGAATAAATTCCCACTTTCGTTAATAACGCTCCGAATAGTGCAGATACCACTGGGTTCGGTGAAATGTATGGACGAGGCAGCCAATAGTAGAGCGGGAAGACGGCTGCTTTCGTAGCGAATACAAAGAACAGTAAAATCGCGATCGTTGTCAGTATACCCTCTTGTTCTACTTCCTGTACTCGTTGCGCAATTTGAGCCATGTTAACTGTACCGACCACTGAATAAAGGAAAGCGATCGTCGTTACAAATAACATAGAAGAGAATAAATTAATCAAGACATACTTGATGGATTCTCTCAATTGGGCTTTCCCGTTGCCGAGAACAATCAGTCCATAGGATGCCATTAAAAGTACTTCAAAGAATACAAAAAGGTTGAAGAGGTCCCCGGTTAGAAATGCGCCACTTACTCCCGAGATCAGCATAAAGAAGAAGGTGTAAAAATAAAACGACTCTTCTTTTTCAGATAAAGATTGTGGAGCAAAGAACACACAGGCAACGGAGATAATATTTGTTGTAAGGACTAGTGTGATGGCGAGCAGGTCTCCCACAAGGACGATACCGAAAGGTGCTTCCCAGCTTCCTACCTCTAACACCAGACTCCCGTGGTTTTTTACTTGCATGAAGACGAGACCTACGACAAGAAAGTTAATAATCGCAAATGCTTTGGCTAAATTTCTTGAGATGCGTGTCTTTTTGTGTGTGAAAGCTAAAATGATGCCTGCTAATAAAGGCAGCAGAATAGGCAATACAGCTAAATTACTCATAGTCGTTACCCCTTAATTCCTCCATATTATCTGTCCCATTAACCTTAGCTGCTCGATAAGCTAAGACTAGTAGTAAACTGGTAACACCAAAACTGATGACGATTGATGTAAGAATCAATGCTTGCGGTAGGGGGTCTGTGTAGTTTTCAACCCCTTCTGTTAGTACAGGTGGTGCTCCTGTTTTCAATTCTCCCATTGTCAATATGAACAGGTGGGCCCCATGGGAAATGAGGCCGGTTCCGATGATAATGCGTAACAATTGTTTTTGAAGGAGGTTATAGACACCTGTAGTGAAGAGAATGCCCGCTAAGACGGCCATAATAATTTCCATGGTTTATTCCTCCCCCTTATTCTTTCTAAAACGAATTAAGCCGAAAATTGCCATAGCAGCAATGCCTAGTACGACGATTTCAAACAAAGTATCCAATCCACGGAAGTCGACGAGAATGACGTTAACAATATTGTCGCCACCACCAAGTTTGTACGAATTGTCTACGAAGTAGTCGGAAATAGATTCGAAAAATTTACTGCTGTGTGAAGAAATCGCAACCATCGTCATCAATGCTCCGAAGCCGATGGATATGACAAGGTTTAGCACTTTTGTACTTGCGGGTTCGTCTTTCTTACGAAGTTTCGGAAGATGATAGAACACGAGCAAGAATAAAGCTACGGTGACTGTTTCTACTATTAATTGCGTAAGGGCAAGGTCTGGGGCTCTGTACAGAACAAACAACATAGAAAGACCATAACCTACGACACCCAAAATAAGAATAGCAGCGATGCGATTGTTCGTTAGAGCTGTTCCTATAGCTGCAATGACCATAGTCACTGCTACCAGAATCTCTGGCGCTGTCACATCAGCAACATTGGACATATCCAGTGTGAATCCACCAGTCATTGCCATAAAGGCAAAGGATATGACGATGATCGCTGCAAGGATTAATCGAACATACCTTCCCAGTGACCCATTCATATATCCTTTTGTAAGGGTGGTCGAGTATTTCTCCAACCGATCGACGGTACCGTCATAGAATTTATTCATACTTAAAATTCCTGGGACGACATTATAAACAGGGGACCAGACTTTCCTGGAAAGAGCTAATATACTACCAAAAACAAGCACAGTAAGAGACATAATAAACGCTGGTTTGAATCCATGCCAGAAATAGATGTGCTTCTCATCTAGAGCTGTACCTTTAACGGCTTCTGCAGCGTGAGCAATGAATGGTTCATTGATGAGTCCAGGGAATAAGCCAATGATCAAAACACCTGCAACGAGCACAAGTGGGGAAATCAACATTCCAATTGGTGCTTCATGCGGCTTTTTAGGCAGCTCATTCAGATGTGATTTTCCTCGGAACGTGCCGAAGAAAAAGTACATGGAGTAAACAAAAGTAAAGATACTTCCTAAAACAGCTAAATAAGGGACAGTTGCTTGTAAAATCCCGGCAATTCCAACTCCTGCTGTTTCTAAATGTAAAGAAGACTCAAAAAACATTTCTTTACTGTAAAAACCATTGAGGAAAGGAAGAGGAACACCTGCCATTGAAAAGGATGCAAACAAAGCAAGCGTAGCTGTCATTGGCATAAAGGTCATCAAACCGCCTAATTTGCGTATGTCGCGAGTACCCACCTCATGATCGACAATTCCCGCAACCATAAACAGACTTCCTTTGAAAGTCGCGTGATTGAGAATGTGGAAGACAGCACCGAAAATAGCTGCTTTTGTACCAAAGCCAAGCATTGCCATAATCATACCAAGCTGACTGATTGTTGAAAATGCAAGAATCCCTTTCAAGTCGGTTTGGCGAACGGCCATATAAGAGCCCCAGCAAAGAGTGACAATTCCTGCAATGGAAACAATAATGAAAAACCATTCATTGGCTGAAAGCATCGGTGAGTAACGGGCAACTAAATAGATTCCCGCCTTAACCATAGTTGCTGAGTGCAGATAGGCACTGACTGGTGTCGGAGCTTCCATAGCATCCGGCAACCAGATATGGAATGGAAACTGTGCTGACTTCGTAAATGCTCCCAGTAGCAACAAGCCAAGAATCAGCGGGAAATATTCACTGTTCAAAACAAGCTGTTGCTGACTGATCATTTCCTGTATGCTGGTAGTATTTGTCAACACACTCATGAAGATAAGGGCACCAAGGAGGCTTAGTCCGCCGAATACGGTAATAAGCATGGATTTTAAAGCCCCATACCGCGATTCTTTCTTAAAGTTCCAAAATCCGATTAATAAGAAAGAAGACAGCGATGTAAACTCCCAGAAGCTGTATAAGACAAATACGTTATCAGATAATACAACTCCTAACATCGAGCCCATAAATATCAGAAAATAAACATAAAAATGTCCCAGCTGCTCCGACTTATGTAAATAAAAAATCGAGTAGAAGGCAACTAGGGCGCCAATTCCGCTGATTAGTAGAACAAAAAGTAAACTAAGTCCATCCAGGTGAAAGACCATATTCATATCCAAGGAAGGAATCCACGAATACTCTTGAACAACAGGTTCGAACCCTGAACCTAAAAATCGGGAAAAATAAATAAAAATCGACACAGGAATAATTGTAACGAAGAATCCTGTGTGAATTTTCCCCTTCCATTTGCTTAGGAATGGAATAAAAATAGCAATAATAAAAGGCAATAATACGGCCACCAACATGTGGAATGTTCCTCCTTTAAACGTAACTCTCATCTATTAGTCATTGGATTTTGGGTGTTCGTAACATTGTGTTCACTCAATTGTAATCAAAAAAAGGACCATTATTCAACTGTAGCATACCGGGGATAGGTGGAGACAGCCCATATTTAGTGTGTCCTTATAAATAAGAAGAAAGACATCATTTGAGGAAATAAAAAAAGTCATAAAAAAACTCGTCCAGGTCGTGTGGTGGACGAGTGTGAATGGGAAATAAAGGAGTTATTTGTCAGGGCTTGTCAAATCAGCCGACATGGGAAATCCGTTTGCCCAAAAGGTGTTGGATCGCACGTTTGTTGATTTCGCGTTTGATCTGTTCTATAAACTCATCAGAGAGATTGAGCTCTATGGCTTTGTGGTAAGATTGTATGAGTAGGGAATCCGATAATTGCTTCATGCCGCTGTCACACATGTGACAGTCACCTCCCGCTTTATTGAATCTTTGAACGCTCACGTTTAATGTATTCTTACCTTATCACGACCCTTATTTCGTCACAATATCGAAGTTATCTACATCAAAATGTAGATAACTTTTGAGAAAAACAGGTTTAAATGAGTGATAACAAAGAAGTTACTGTGTGGAATATGTGTATAAACTTATCCACAACCCGATTATGTCGGTATTTGTCGAACGATTTTTGTTCTGAACATAACTCTTTTTGAAACATCCTTCAATTTTGTATATGATGGTGAAGGAGATTTTTGCGGTTTTATGAGGAGATGAACTGAATAGATGTTAAAAAACTTTTTACCAGATGAACATGTTCCGAGTGTTTTTGATATTGACCCGGATGAATTGAAAAATAAAGGAATTAAAGGTGTCATCACCGATTTAGATAACACGCTTGTAGCATGGGATGTGCCGGATGCTACGGAAGAGATCAGAAGCTGGTTCAAAAAAATGAATGATCACGGCATTCAAGTTACTATTGCCTCTAATAATAATGAAGCTCGTGTGAAATTGTTTTCCGAGCCATTGGATACAAGGTTTATTCATAGTGCTAAAAAGCCGTTATCCAAAGCCTTTAAAAAAGCTCAAAAGCATATGAAGCTGCAAAAAGAAGAAGTTGCAGTTATAGGCGACCAGCTTCTTACCGATGTCCTCGGTGGAAATTCAGCCGGCTTCCATACAATTCTTGTCGTACCTATTGTGGAAACGGATGGATTTGTCACACGTTTTAACCGGAAAATTGAGAGACGGATCCTGAATTGGATGCGGAGGAAAGGTAAAATCACATGGCAGAGGAGAGATCAATGATGTCCGGAATACAATGTCAAGGGTGCGGTGCTGACATACAAACGACAAACCCAAACGAAGCAGGGTATGCCCCTGCATCGGCTTTGGAGAGGGAAGACATTATTTGTAAGAGATGCTTCCGTTTGAAACATTATAATGAGGTTCAAGATGTACCTTTCCAAGACGATGACTTCCTGGAAATGCTCAACCAAATTAGTGACACGAAGGGATTGGTCGTCCAACTCGTTGATATTTTCGATTTCAATGGCAGCTTCATCTCAGGTTTGAAAAGGTTGACAGGCAACAATCCTGTTATTCTTGTGGGGAATAAAATGGATGTCCTGCCCAAATCCGTCAATCATGGGAAAGTGAAACATTGGATGAAACGTTCAGCTAAAGAGAATGGGTTAGTCGTGGAAGATGTCTACTTAATCTCAGCGGAGAGAAATATGGGCATTGAAGAATTATCACAAGCCATTGATCGCTATCGGAATAATGGAGATGTTTATGTTGTAGGGACAACAAATGTCGGGAAGTCAACGTTTATTAATACTTTGATTTCCAATACATCCGGGGTGAAGGATGCCATTACAACTTCTTATTTCCCGGGTACTACGCTTGGCTTTATTGATATCCCATTGGATGAAAAAAGTTCATTATATGACACACCAGGAGTCATACAACGTCACCAAATGGCCCATTACGTATCAGATAAAGACTTGAAATTAATCACACCACGAAAAGAAGTGAAACCGAAAGTTTACCAACTGAATGAAGAACAGACTCTTTTCATAGGTGGACTTGCAAGGTTTGATTTCGAAGCCGGCGAAAGAACTTCCTTTGTTTGTTATTTTTCTAATGAATTGAATATTCACCGGACAAAGTTGGATAAAGCGGATGATCTATATACCAATCACCTTGGAGAGTTGTTAACCCCTCCGGATAAAGATACGATCGCTAAACTTCCTCCTTTGAAAAGACATACATTGAAAGTGAAGGAGGATAAAACTGATATCGTATTTTCAGGACTTGGCTGGATCACAGTACCTCAAGGAGGCGTTACAGTCTCTGTCCATGTTCCGGAAGGCGTAAAGGTTTCTTTAAGAGAGTCACTCATTTAGGAGGGATCTTGTGTACAAACTAGGCTTGATCGGTCATCCAATCGGACATTCTATGTCTCCATGGATTCATCATAAACTGTTGGAACAACAGGAGCTTCAAGGGAAATATGAACTGCTTGAAATCCAACCTGATGAATTTGATGAAAAAGTAGCTCTTATCAAACAAAAAGGATTGGATGGCTTCAATGTAACCGTACCGTATAAAGAAAAGATCATCCCCCATTTGGATGGGTTGGATGAAAGTGCAAGACACTTAGGAGCAGTCAATACTGTGCATCATACGAACGAGGGATGGATCGGTCACAATACAGATGGGAAAGGTTTCGTCGACTCTTTGAAGAACCGTTTTCCCGATTTATTCCATAACGGTGCAAAAGTCCTTATAATTGGGAGCGGCGGGGCAGCCCGTGGCATATATGATGCTCTGACAAGGACCGAAATCAACCATGTGGAT
Organism: Halobacillus sp. ABR2_026; assembly: GCF_056158545.1. Classification (NCBI taxonomy): domain Bacteria; kingdom Bacillati; phylum Bacillota; class Bacilli; order Caryophanales; family Bacillaceae; genus Halobacillus; species Halobacillus sp. ABR2_026. The sequence goes on along the minus strand of NZ_JBSWTM010000001.1, from coordinate 2,565,781 downwards.
ATTGCCAACCGAACGTTGACAAGGGCGGAGGACCTAATTCGTGATATCCCCTCTCAAGTGGATTCGGTTCCGCTTACAATTCTGGATGCCGAACGCTCTCTTATGAATTATGATTTGGTCGTACAGACGACGTCGGTGGGTATGAACCCTGATCCGGAACAAACGGTCATGTCTCTTGATCACTTGACACAAAACACTGTGGTAAGTGATATTGTATATCGTCCTATGCAAACGAAGTTTTTAAAGGAAGCAGAGAAAAGAGGGGCTCGTCTTCACTTCGGACATGAAATGCTGTTGCAGCAGGCTGTTTACGCATTTCAAATTTGGACGAATACACACCCGGAAGCAGCATTAATAATAGAAGAATTTGAGCAGAAATTGAAAGGGGTATAGAATGTTAACAAGTAAACAGAAAAAACATCTACGATCAGCATCTCATGAAATCCAACCGATTTTCCAAGTTGGAAAAGCCGGTGTCAACGAAAACATGACCAAACAAATTGATGAAGCTCTTGAAAAAAGGGAATTGATAAAGGTAAGCATATTGCAGAACTGCCTGGAAGATAAACATGTCATCGCTGACGAAATTGTCGAGGCGACAGACGCTCACATCGTCCAGGTGATCGGAAATACGATCATTCTTTATAAAGAGTCTAAAGAAAACAAACAAATTGAACTGCCATAAAGGGGAAGCTCAATGAAAAAAATAGGTGTACTAGGGGGCACTTTCGATCCCATCCATCAAGGGCATCTGATTATGGGAGAATATGCCCGTGAAGTCATGGACCTTGATGAGGTATGGTATATGCCATCTTATATCCCTCCTCATAAACAGGAGTCTTCCACTGATCCCGAAACCAGGCTTGCTATGGTGCAGGCCGGTATTGAAGGCAACCCTTCGTTCCGTGTCTGTGATAAAGAACTTGTCCGGAAAGGTACTTCGTATACAGTAGACACGATGGCAGAATTATTAGCCGAATATCCTGATAACCGTTTTTTCTTTATCATAGGAGGAGATATGGTAGAACATCTGCCCAAATGGCACCGGATTGAAGACCTTGCAAAAATGGTTCAATTCATAGGGGTGGAAAGACCAGGGGCTGGTTGGAGTGACGATATTCCGATCCATTTTGTAGAAATACCGTCTGTAGATTTATCTTCCACAATGATTCGTGCGCGTATTTCAGAAGGTAAAAGCGTAAAGTATTTGATACCTGATGTTGTTATGACGTTTATAAAGGAGCATCACCTGTATGAAAATGAATCGTGAAGAGGCCCTCGGATATGTGCGGCCAGCCTTGAAAACCTCACGTTATGAACATACCGTCCGAGTGACGGATCAGGCAGTGCTATTAGCTGAGAGGTTCGATGAGGATGTTGAAAAAGTTGAATTGGCAGCCGCTTTTCATGATTATGCAAAATATAAATCGGTGGATCTTATGAAAAGGTGGATTAAAAAGGACCGGAGACTGTCGAAGGATCTTCTGGATTATCACCATGAACTTTGGCACGGGCCCGTAGGAGCATTAATGCTTGAGCAGGAAGTTGGTCTTAACGATGCCGGGATCATTTCAGCCATCAGCTGCCACACTACTGGTAAAAAGCATATGTCTAAACTGGATAAAATCGTCTTCTTAGCCGATTACATCGAACCCGGACGTGATTTTCCGGGGCTTGATGAAGTTCGGGGAAAAGCAAAAGAGAGTTTGGATGAAGCATGTGCCTTAGCCCTTAAAAATACCATCATTTTTCTGGTTGATAAGGGAAGGACCGTTTATCCGGACACGTTTCATGCATATAATGATTTAAAATGATCAAAGGATCATGGGAAAGATAGAGAAGAAATAGGGAGGAAACCCATGGAAAGCAAAGAATTGGTGAATTTAGCCGCGCAAGCGTGTGATGAGAAGAGAGCACAGGACATCGTTGTATTGGATATGTCAGAAGTATCTTTGATAGCTGACTATTTTTTAATATGTGAAGGGTCCAATGAACGTCAGGTTCAAGCGATTGCAAGGGAATTGAAAAATCAGGCAGAAGAGAACGGTATTGAAGTGAAGAGGATGGAAGGCTTCGAGCAGGCAAGATGGGTGCTCGTGGACCTAAATGATATTGTCTGTCACATTTTCCATAAAGATGAGCGACATTATTATAACCTCGAAAGGCTATGGGGAGATGCAGATACCGTTACTGTCGAGGGTTTAGAGAACTAATATGAGTTACGGAGATATGGCCCGCGTTTATGATCTCCTAATGAAAGACGCCCCTTATTCACAGTGGGTGGACTTTACCGTCCGGACACTTGAACAGTACCTACCTGAGGGGAAGAGGATTTTGGATGTTGGTTGTGGAACAGGAGAAATCACTTATAGGCTTCATGAACGTGGTTATCAATTGACAGGAGCAGACCTGTCTTCAGATATGTTAACAGTTGCCCAGCAAAAAACTCCTCGAAAAGATATAGAATGGATCCAGCAAGATATGACTTCAATGGAAGGCTTGTCTGACTACGACTGTGTCATCAGTTACTGTGATGTCTTCAACTATCTGACAGAGGATCACAACGTACAGAAAGCGTTCGAGTCTATATATAAGGTGCTCGCTGTTGGTGGAGTGTTCATATTTGATATGCACTCTATAGATCATATTCAAAACGATCTGAGTGGTGCAACTTTCGCGGAGGTGCGTGACGAAGTGTCTTTCATCTGGTTCTGCGACCCAGGGGAAGAAGAGAACAGTCTGGTACATGATTTGACGTTTTTTGTGGATGATGGGGGAAAGTATCGGCGTTTTGATGAAGTTCATGAACAGCGGGGATACAGTCTTGCTGCTTTGAAGAACTGGCTGGTTGAGGCAGGCTTCAAAGTTCGAGGTGTATATTCTGATTTTAATGAAGAACCCTCAACAGATGGAGAACGTTGGTTTTTTGTCTGTACGAAAGAATAGACCTTGATTAGAAAGAGTCCGAATAAGTCGGACTCTTTTTTTGATGTTAGGTTTGATGGCATGAGGCTGGATCGATCATGCAATTCAATGGTGCTTACAATTTCATAGGTTTTTGAAGGATTTTACGTAATTGTGTCGAATATATAGATTTAGAATTCAATGTGTTGTTTATCATCTTTATGTTTATTTTGGGTCGCTTCGAACATTTTCTGGAACAATGACCCGATATGGTCTTCTAATGCCTGTAACCCTTCCCCGGTAACTCCACCTTTGACGGTAACCTTCTCCATTAATTCATCCAGGGTCATGATCTTTTGTGCAAGAAGTTCCCCTAAACCAACCATCATATTCTCTGTTAATGAAGTCGCTTTATCTTTTGGAAGTTCTGCTACATCACCAGCGGCTGAGATCCATTGGCTTAATAAATAGCTAATGAACGCAGGTCCGCATGAGACGATATCAGAAGCTACGCGTATATGTTTTTCTTCAATTTCAATTGGTGTGGATATGTGTTGGAATGCTTCAATTAGGTGATCCCGATATGTTTGATTAATTTTAGTTCCAAAAGTAAATAAACTTACGCCGGACCGTGCGTGATTTGTAATGGATGGAACAATCCGGGCGACCTGGCAGGGGGTGACTTTCTCTAATTGTTCAACCGCAACCGGACTTGTAATGGATACAAGGCACTGTTCTTCAGACCACAATCCATTTAAGGCGTCGATGATGCTCTTGTAATGATGAGGCTTCACACATAAAAAGATGATATCACACGTTCTTTGCAGCGCTGGCAGATCCTTCGCTACATGCAGCCCCGGAAATTCCTCTTGAATTTTTTCCGCTTTATCCATGGTTCGGTTATAAATAGTCAACTGCCCGGCCGGGACGGCTCCACTTTTAATGAGCGTCGTGGTCAGCATACTCCCCATGTTTCCTGTGCCGATGATTCCCCATTTCATTGGAATCCCTCCTTAATGATTACCTATATATCCATATTCTGAAATTTACTTTTTATGAAAGAAGGTTGAACATGAGTGTGTTGAAGAGGTATGTTTGGCTGATCGTGGTTGTAGTAGTGATCATTGGGCTTTATTTAATCAAACCACCGAATGGGGGAGATGCAGAGGTAAACGATGTTCCTGTTATCCTTGAAGAAGAAAGGGAAGAGAAAACATCTTCTTCAAACTTTGTGAAAGTGGATGTGAAGGGGGCTGTGAATATACCCGGCGTTTATACGATGTCTGAGGACAACAGGGTGGTGGATGCGATAAAAGAAGCCGGAGGTATGACTGACCAGGCAGACCCTGAAAGTGTAAATCTTGCTCAACGTATCCAAGATGAAATGATGATTATCGTTTCATTATCCTCAGAGGATGAGCAGGTAGAACCTGGGACCGTATCTGGAGATAAGGTGAAAATAAACCGTGCATCTGCAAGTGAAATACAAGCTTTGAATGGGATTGGCCCATCCAAAGCTGAGAGTATTATTAAATACAGAGAAGAGAATGGGCCCTTTTTTTCAGTTGAGGAGTTGGTGGAGGTTCCTGGAATTGGTGAAAAGACATTGGAGAACCTTAAAGAGCAGATCATTGTTCCGTAAGTTTGACGGAATGTGAAGGTCAGAGTAAACTTGATGAAAAAAGTGGGGTTACATAATGGAGCGGATTACATGGAATCAATACTTTATGTCACAAAGTTATTTGTTGAAATCTCGTAGTACATGTCAAAGACTTGCTGTAGGAGCGGTTATAGTCAGAGATAAGCGTATGATAGCAGGAGGGTATAACGGAAGTGTTTCAGGAGGTGTCCATTGTATTGATGAGGGTTGTTACGTGGTTAACGGTCATTGCGTTCGGACAATCCATGCGGAGATGAACGCACTTCTGCAATGCTCAAAGTTCGGTGTGGCTACTGAAGGGGCTGAGATTTATGTGACGCACTTTCCTTGTGTTCATTGTACAAAAGCCATCATCCAGGCCGGAGTCAAAGCCGTATACTATAGTGAAGATTACAAAAATGATGCTTATGCGATTGAACTTCTCCAACAGGCCGGGGTTCGGATGCAGAAGGTCCCCGTTGAACAAACAGATCTTCAACCTGAACATCAGATTCTCTTTCAGCAGATGGTCGAAAAGCTCGAACGGGTGAATGATGCTGAATCTGAGCGGTTGGTTCAGGAAGCCGTGCAGCTATTGAATCTGGAAACCCGGTGATGTTTAATAAAGGTTCGTGGCATCTTCCCGTCATAGCTTTCGTTCTTGGCGGGATGTTGTCAATCCAAAAAGGGTACAGTTTATATTTCTTATTTCTTCTCTTTATTATCTGGTTGTTCAGCTACCACCGTCACCCCGTACTCATCTTCATTCTTCTATTGTTCGGCATTGGCGGGTATGTCCACCTGTCACCCCAGCCACTTCCTGTTGTTCCTCCTCTGCAGCAAAACAGTTATTTAGAAGGCGTAATTATCTCCCCTGTTAAAAAGACAGATCATTTCTATTCTTTCATTATGAAAACAAAAGATGCGAGTGTTCTTGTCCGTTATCCTTTGCAAGAGCAAAGCCGCATTCCTGACTCATGGAATATCGGAGCTTCCTGCAGGGGTGAAGGAGAAGCAGAATTATTTGATCAATCCCGAAACCCTGGTCAATTTAATTATCGCTCATATATGGAAAAGCAAGGCGTGTTTTACCAATGGAATATTGACAAACTTGATTCTCTGCAATGCAATGGAGACTCATGGATGACACCTTTGTTCAAAAAGAGGTCGGAATTGAGAGCGATTGTTCAGCAAAATGTACGGCCAGAAGCTTACATTTGGATTTCGGCTTTAGTTTTTGGTGATACATCCCATATTGATCAGGATACCATTGACTGGTTCAGAGAATTTAACCTTTCTCACATCCTTGCCATCTCAGGCTTACATATCGGTCTTACCATGGGAGGCACTTACTTTGTTTTGTACCGCTCAGGTGCGGTAACTAAAAAACAAGCCAAGCTACTTTTAATCATTTTATTACCCATATACATGTTTATTTCAGGCGGCGCGCCATCTGTCATGCGTGCAGGTCTTATGGGCATACTCCTGTTAGTATGTGGTCTATTCAGGTTAAAAATTTCATTACTCGATCTATTATCCCTCACATGTCTCTTCATGCTGTTCTTTTCTCCCTCACATTTTTTTCATCTAGGGTTTCAATTCTCATTTTTAGTCACAACTTCTTTGCTGCTCACCCTCCCGATTCTTAAGGAGTATGAAAGTAAATGGACCCAATCAGCCGTTGTAGGGTTGATTAGTCAATTATCACTTCTCGCCTTACAGGTTCATTACTTCTTTGAATTTCAGCCTTTTTCACTATGGATGAATTTATTTGCTGTTCCTTATTTTTCATTCTTCGTTATTCCTTCACTGATGTTTATTTTTATTGCTTGCTTTGTTGTCCCTTCTATTAGCTCTCTCCTATCCCAAGGATTTATGTCGATCCATGAACCTGTATTAAAAGGTTTAATGGAGGGGGCTGAGATGTTGGATTATCCTTGGGTGACAGGAGAGATTCCGGTCGTGTTTGTTCTTTTGTACGGAGTCTTTTTTGTACTGATGATGAAAGAATGGGAACTAAAGCAAAGAGGGAGAGCTTTTGCAGTTTCTTTAATCCTTGTTTTTATTTTAGCTCTATGCAGTTCAGTCCCCTACTTCTCCAACAAGGGAGTTGTAACGATGCTTGATGTTGGACAGGGCGATACTTTCATAATAGAACTGCCGTATCGAAAAGGAGTGATCATGATGGATGCAGCCGGCCCACCTATGTATGTAACGGATAAGGAAAAAACAGCAGCAAATATTATACTTCCCTTTTTGAAATCCAGAGGCATTCATAAGCTTGATGCTCTATTTATTAGTCATGCAGATAGTGACCACAGTGGAAGTGTTCCTTTCATTCTCAAAGAGATGAATGTTGACCGGATCTACGTCAGCCCTTTTTATAAGGAAACATTCGAAAACAATGGGAAGGTAGAGCGATTGGGCGCGGGTAAACAAATAATCATCGGTGGCGTAATGTTCCGGGTAATTCATCCATTGAATAATGTGGATCATGGGAACCCGAATGATAATTCGCTTGTGGTTAGTGTGGATTTGGGTGGAAAGCGGTGGTTGTACACAGGCGACATATCAGCCCGTATTGAAAAAGATATCATCAAAAGAGGGGACCTTGAGGAAGCCGAAATTTTGAAAGTGGCCCACCACGGAAGTAATACTTCGTCATCGGTAGACTTTTTGAGGAAGGTCAATCCAGAGGTCGGCTTGATCTCAGCAGGAGTGGAGAATCGTTACGGCCACCCTCATGGAGAGGTTATAGACAGCCTCGAGGCACATGGAGTGGCATTACTAGAAACGAACCGTTATGGAGCTGTTCAGTACACTTTTTTTGGGCAAAGTGGAACGTTTTCAACGTTTCTCCCGTATAATGCGAGCAGAGAATAAAAAAAGACTGCCGAAAACAGCAGCCTTCCGGTTTTGCATCTGATCATTGTCCAAGAAAAGAAAACAAAACACCGATAAAGAAGATTACGAAGAAGAAAACAAATGAAAATACAAACCCTAATCCAGAGTCGATTACATCATTAGTTTTGGATTGAATGTCGTTTTTGAACTCGTTCACTGTTACCCCTCCTATATCAATTATTAAGTATAGTCCATTTTTAACCAAAAATCTACATTTACCGGGCATGAAAACGAATTTCATCAAGGATTCATACCTTTCCCACTCCTAGCAAGACTTGTCACAGATAATTCTTACGTAAGCGGTCAAACTAAACGCAAGAGAGGAACAACATCGTCCTCTTCAAAAGCTTCCGGGGCTTTTGGAATGGCGTTTATATAGATGGTTCATACGGCGATATCAGAACTCCATTTTGACAGATATTCCAAAGAAACATAAAATGGTGACACTGAGTTCCCCATTCATGGGGCGCCGTACTCTTTTTTTATGAAGGAAGGACAACCATTTATGGTCAACAAAAAGCAATCACACGTATATTTATTATATGGAGAAGAATCCTATTTAATCCAAGAACATAAAAACAAAATTATTGAAAAGACACTGAACAAAGATGATCGTGAATTTAATATATCGCAGTACGATCTCGAAGAAACACCGATAGAAGATGCTGTTACGGATGCAGAGACATTTCCTTTCCTCGGAGAAAAGAAAGTTGTCGTCGCTAATCATCCGGTCTTTCTAAAAGCTAAACCAGATAAGCTGCAGATCGAGCATGATACAGACACCCTGTTAGAGTATCTGGAAAACCCAGCAGATTACACGGTTTTAATTGTGGTTGCTCCATATGAAAAGATTGATGAGCGCAAAAAATTGTATAAGCAATTTAAGAAAAATGGGGAAATTATCAGTTGTCAGCCCGTGAAAGAATGGGATGTAGATAAGTGGATAAAATCTTTGGCTGATGATCTACATATTACGGTTCCGGAGGATATCTATGAGCTTTTCACTCAAGAAATCGGGGCGAATCTAATGGCCCTTCGTAAGGAGATGGAGAAGCTTGCTCTGTATGTAGGAGAAGGAGGAATTGTTACGAAAGATGTGGCAGAACAACTCCTCTCACACAGTGCTGAAGCCTCTGGCTTGAAATTGGTCGATGCCGTTATGGAGAAAGATTTGGGGAGAGCCATCAGGATCTATAAAGACTTGGAAAAACTGAATGAAGAGCCCATAGCGTTAACGGCTTTACTTGCCTCCCAGTTCAGAATTATAAGTCAGGCAAAAGTATTAAAACAAAAAGGGTATGCTCAAAATCAAATGAAAAGCTATATCAAAGCACACCCTTATGTCATTAAAATGGCTCTTAAAAGGGAGCGTGCCTTCACGCAACAAGAGCTTGATCAAATTATGGAGCAGTTGGCAGAAACCGACCATTCTCTGAAGCAGGGGAAGATGGAAAAATCTTTGGCGTTTGAAATGCTCTTATATCAATTGATCCATATTAAACAACAGACCCATGTACCTTCTTCATAGGTTTGATCAATAATATCTCATCTAATCGTACCGTGAATGAAAAGAAGCCCTCCGATATTTTCGGAGGGCTTCACTCATGTAAAAACGACCCATTCAAATAGAAGGATCGTCTGTTGGTCATAAATTACGAATGAATTATAATGCGTTGACAAGTTTAGTTAGGCGGGATTTTTTACGGTTCCCTGTGTTCTGGTGAAGGGCACCACGTTGAACAGCTTTGTCGATTTTCTTAACAGCTGTAGGGAGTGCTTCTTTAGCGTTCTCTACATCTTTGCTATCAACAAGCTTTTCTACACGTTTAACCGCTGTACGCATGTCGGATTTGAACGCTGCATTCAAGGCACGTGCGTCATCATTCGTACGTACACGCTTTTTCGCTGATTTAATATTAGGCATAGTTTCACCTCCTAGGTAAAAACAAAAACTCATTCATATCGAACAAAAGACATTTTACCAGAGCAATGCGCTGTTTTCAATACTTATCTCAAACCCACCTTCATCATTTGCATAATTTTGACTGCCTTGGGAGAAGATTTTTATTAAGGAGGTTGAAGTGAATGGAGGAAAAATTCGACTATTCGTTGAGAACGGACTTGGCATTAGAAGCTCAGGAAATGAATGTGAAAGACGAACCACAATCCTCAGATACTGACGGAGTGGAAGTTCATGAAAATGAAAAAAATGAAATTAAAATTACGTATGTGACTGTAGATGAAGCAGGAGCTGAACGTATCGGAAAAAAGGCGGGTCATTATGTAACATTAGAATCACAGGCTATCCGAAAGCAGGATCATCATCTGCAAGTAAACTTATCGAAGACGTTATCCGGTCAATTGAGAAAGCTGATGAGTGAATGTGGGATTAAGGAGATGGATCGCGGGTTAATTGTTGGCCTGGGGAATCAGAATGTGACTCCAGATGCCTTAGGGCCTTTAGTTACGGAAGAAATCTATGTAACCAGTCATCTTTTTGAACTTCATCCGGAAACGGTTTCAGAAGGGTATCGACCTGTGTCTGCTTTCACTCCTGGGGTTATGGGAGTGACAGGAATAGAGACGAGTGATATGGTTCATGGGATTATTGAAGAGACCAAGCCTGATTTCGTATTAGTGATCGATGCTCTTGCTTCTAGATCGATCAACCGCATCAATGCGACGATCCAGCTTTCAGATACGGGAATACATCCGGGCTCAGGAGTAGGGAATAAGCGGAAAGAGATCAGCCGTGAAACGTATGGGATACCTGTCATTTCCATTGGTGTTCCTACTGTAGTGGACGCCGTTACTATTACAAGCGATGCGATTGATTATGTCCTTAAACATTTTGGCAGGGAATGGAAGGAAAAGGATCGACCATCAAATGCTCTATCTCCCGCTATGAACCCTTTTGAGAGAAAGACATTGACAGAGGAAGATCATCCCGATGAGGAACAAAGCAAAGCTGTTATGGGAATGTTTGGTCAGTTACAGGAAGCAGAAAAGAAACAATTGATCAAAGAGGTATTAACTCCTCTCGGTCATAATTTGATGGTCACACCTAAAGAGGTGGACAGTTTTATACAGGATATGGCCCATGTTATTGCTAAGGGGATCAATGGAGCTCTACACCCAGGGGTGGAAGATGGCGAGGCCCAATCTTATTTTAAATAATGAATTGATAGAGAGGTTCTATTAAATTCCTCTTTCTCATACCATTTACTAGATAGTGGATGAGAGGGAGGTTTTCTTATGTCTCGATACCCAATCATAAAAACGAATAAAAAAAGCTATATGAAACAGGGGACAAGGTGGACGATCATCGTCATTACTGTTTTGCTTTTATTATTTATCGGGATAGGGGTTCTTACAGGGGCTAAAACGACGTACCGCATCTATTCAAGTACCATCCAGGAATGGACAACGAAACTTGAGGGAAGCGCCTTTCTATATTTATTCGAAATGGAAAACCGATCGTTTAAGGATGCCCATCCAGAGGGGAACAGGATTCCGAGTTTGACGACGTTGTCCTTTCAACTACTTACAAGCCTGACACCGAATGATCCTCGAAGTTTGCTTGGGAGAGAAATCCCTGGTCTGTCTTCTTACAATAGTCAAATCATCATTGCAGGAAAAGGGACCGACTATTCCACACTTCCTGTTGAATCCGAGCCGCCGTTGATTGTAGATGACCGCGGGGAAGAAGGGGAAGTGGAGGAAAATAATGAAGGTGATGCGAAGCCTGAAGAGAAACCAGTAGGAAAAGATCGTGTTTATATTTACCATACTCACAACACTGAATCCTTCTATCCCCATCTTCCTGATGAATCTACGGTCTATGATGGGAAGGTTAATATCACTCTTGTGGGAGAACGTCTGGGCGAAGGTTTAGAAAGAAGAGGTATAGGAACGATTGTTGATACAACAGATGTGGCTGCACTAAGAAGTGAAAACGGTATGGAGTATTATCAATCCTATGACGCTGTAAGACCGGTCGTAGAAGAAGCCCTCAGTCAGAATGGAGACATACAGTACTTGTTTGACCTTCACAGGGATTCACTTTCTAAGGAGCACACAACGACGACGATTAATGGTAAAGAATATGCACGGTTTGCCTTTATTATAGGAGCTGAACATCCGCAGTATGAACAAAACCTTCAGCTCGCTTCTGACATTCACCAGAAGCTTGAAGAGAAATATCCAGGGATTAGCCGAGGAGTAATTACGAAAAAAGGATCTGGAGTAGATGGGGTATACAATCAGGATCTTAACCCAAACGCCATTCTTATTGAATTCGGCGGGGTGTACAATCATTTAGATGAATTGTATCGCTCTGCAGATGTTATGGCCGAAGTGTTCAGTGATTTCTACTTTGAAGATGAGAAGGTATCAGGAGATTAAAGGAGGTGCCTTATGAGATGGTTGGTAGGAGGAATCATAATCATTATGATTTTTATTGCGGGTGCATTCTGATGGGATAGATAAAACGAATGAAAAATTGGAAGATCGTGCTCCTGTAGTTACGACACAGACAATAAAGGAAGTCGACAGGGAGGCGAACTCACCTGTTCAACCATCCGCAAACGATCATGCATGCGTTCCACCTATCAGTCATTCTGAGGCTCCATGGATATCAAAAATGGCTGGGGGAATTGGAGAAGGGATTGCTTCATGTTTCAATGCAATGATCGTCGTATTAGCTGAAATCATTCAGTCTGGCTCTTAATATTCATATGTTCTACGGGTTTACATTGAATAATACTTCTCACATTGCTATAATCAACCTAGATATTTGTGTCGAATTCAGTAGGAGTGATTTAAGTTGACAGCACAATCTAAACAAGAGAGGGTCCGCAATTTTTCGATTATTGCCCATATCGACCATGGGAAGTCGACGCTTGCTGATCGTATTCTAGAAAAAACGAAAGCTTTAACACAGAGAGAAATGAAGGAACAATTCCTTGATGCGATGGACCTTGAACGTGAACGTGGAATCACGATTAAGTTGAACGCCGTTCAATTGTCCTATGAAGCGAACGATGGACAAGATTATACGTTTCACTTAATTGATACCCCTGGTCACGTCGACTTTACATATGAGGTCTCTCGTAGTTTAGCGGCATGTGAAGGGGCGATTTTAGTCGTAGATGCTGCTCAGGGGATAGAAGCGCAGACATTGGCCAATGTGTACCTTGCATTGGAAAATGACTTAGAAATCATCCCTGTCATTAATAAGATAGATCTTCCTGGAGCAGATCCCGAGCGGATTAAACAAGAAATTGAAGATGTAATTGGAATTGATGCTTCAGATGCCATTCTTGCTTCTGCTAAAGAAGGGGTAGGGATTGACGAAATCCTGGAGCGGATTGTAAGTGATATCCCGGCGCCTGAAGGTAATCCGAAAGATCCAACAAAAGCTTTGATCTTCGATTCCCTTTATGATTCCTACAGGGGTGTCGTTGCCTACACGTGTGTACGTGAAGGCTCCATCAAACTTGGTGATAAAATTAAGATGATGGCTACGGGCAAAGAGTTTGAAGTGAACGAATTAGGCGTATTCCGGCCAACCCCTACGCCGATGAAAGAATTGAATGTTGGTGATGTTGGTTATTTGACGGCTTCGATCAAAAATATCGGGGACAGCCGCGTGGGTGATACGATCACACTTGCCAATAATCCTGCAGCCGAACCACTGCCAGGGTATAAAAAGATGAATCCGATGGTTTTCTGTGGAATGTACCCGGTAGATGCCAGCAAATACAATGATTTAAGAGATGCGCTTGAGCGGCTTGAACTTAACGACTCTTCCCTTCAATTCGAGCCGGAAACTTCTCAGGCTCTCGGATTCGGTTTCCGCTGTGGGTTCCTGGGGATGCTTCATATGGAGATCATTCAGGAACGAATCGAGCGGGAATATAAAATTGACTTGATTACTACAGCTCCAAGTGTTATTTATCAGGTGACATTGACAGATGGGGATGTTTTCAATGTTGATAATCCGTCGATGATGCCTGATAACCAAAAATTAGAAGAGGTTCAAGAACCTTTTGTTAAAGCGACAATCATGGTTCCTAACGATTATGTAGGGCCGGTCATGGAAATCTGTCAACGTAAACGTGGGAACTTCATGGATATGCAGTATTTAGATGATAACCGGGTGAACATCGTGTATGAGATTCCGTTGTCTGAAATTGTTTATGATTTCTTTGATTCATTAAAATCTCAGACGAAAGGGTATGCCTCTTTTGACTACGAGTTGATCGGATACCGACCTTCCAACCTTGTGAAAATGGATATCCTTCTAAACGGCGATACGATCGATGCATTGTCATTTATCGTACACCGCGATTTTGCCTATGAACGTGGTAAGCTAATAGCTGAAAAACTCAAGGAACTAATCCCGAGACAGCAGTTTGAAGTGCCAGTACAAGCTGCGATTGGCAACAAGATTGTAGCCCGGACCACGATTAAAGCCATGCGTAAAAATGTTCTCTCTAAATGTTACGGGGGAGACATTTCCCGGAAACGTAAATTGCTTGAAAAGCAAAAAGAAGGGAAAAAGCGTATGAAGATGGTCGGTTCTGTCGAAGTGCCTCAAGAGGCCTTTATGTCTGTGTTGGACTTGAATGAAGATTAAAGATAAAGGAAGACAGGTTAAACCGCAGGAGATTCTTCTCTTGCGGTTTTCCTTATGAAAGGTGGCAACATTCATGAATATCCCATCCGCATACATTCACATCCCATTTTGCCAGCAAATTTGTCATTATTGTGATTTCACCAAGTTTTTTTATAATGAACGACTGGCAGATGAATATTTAGAAGCATTAGAGAAAGAAATTCATACGTATATCCCTGCAGAAAAAGCAAAAGTAAGAACCATTTTTGTAGGGGGGGGCACCCCGACAGCGGTCAATCACAGGCAATTGGAGAAGCTGCTTAAAATGATAGAGGATCATTTTGATATCGCGAGTTGTGAAGAATATACGTTTGAAGCCAACCCGGGCGATTTGGATGTGGAAAAAGTCCGGTTATTAAAAGATTACGGGGTCGATCGTATTTCTCTTGGGGTGCAAGTATTTGATGATGAGATGCTTGAGAAGATCGGGCGTGTTCATAAAGTTAAAGATGTTTATACAAATATCGACCGTCTCATCCAGGCGGGACTAACCAATGTAAGTATTGATTTAATGTATGCTCTTCCAGGTCAAACTGTTGAAGACTTTGAAAAGACCATCGATGAAGCGATGCAGTTCGGACTTCCGCACTATTCATCCTACTCCCTACAAATTGAACCTAAAACCGTGTTTTATCAACGGTACAAAAAGGGTAAGATTACCAAGGCGAAGGAAGATGATGAAGCTGAAATGTATGAACTCCTTCAGCGTAAACTCTCAGCTGCAGGGGCCATTCAGTATGAAATCAGTAATTTCGCAAAGCCTGGGTTTGAAAGTAAACACAATCTGACATACTGGAATAATGAATACTATTATGGGATTGGAGCCGGTGCACACGGTTACCTGCCAGGAAAACGGACCATTAACATTAGACCTTTGCCAGCCTATGTGAAGCAAGCGACGGAAGATGGCAAGCCGGTTCTTCATGAGGAACCGATTGGTCTAAAGGAGCAATTGGAAGAGGAAATGTTTCTTGGGTTGAGGAAAACAGAGGGTGTTTCTAAAGAGTCCTTTCAGCAAAAGTATGGAAGAACACTTGTAGATGTATTCGGTAATACTTTGACTGATCTCAAAAATCGATCCTTGATCGCTGAAGGTCCTGATTTTATCCGACTCACCTCAAAAGGTAGAATTCTTGGAAATGAAGTATTTCAGGAATTCCTATTGGAAGAGTAAGTTTCAGATCCTCATTCGTGCCTCCGGAGGTTGGTAAAAGCGCTCACTTCCATCACACAACCACCAATAATGATAGGAGCCCTTATTTCTTTGAGCGATGGAGAGGGGCTCTTCTTTGATTTAGGTCGGGAAAGATATTCCTCTAGAAAATAGACGCTGGCCTGGTCCATTAAAAAAAAGAGTAATATCCGTTGACATCCCTCATCCCTTTTGATAATTTATTAGTAGATTTAGCACTCACTACAAACGAGTGCTAACAGAGGTGATCATCGATGTTAACAAATAGACAATTGCTCATTTTGCAAGTCATTATTGATGATTTCATTTTGACCGCACAACCCGTTGGGTCACGGTCAATAGCTAAAAAAGAGGCTGTAACATTCAGTTCAGCTACAATTAGGAATGAAATGGCTGATTTGGAGGAAATGGGTTTTATTGAAAAAACTCATTCATCTTCTGGGAGGGTACCGTCTGAAAAAGGCTACCGCTTCTATGTCGACCATCTACTTTCCCCGCTACGCCTATCCAGTCAGGAAATTGTGACGATACGGGAAGCTTTCGATGACAAAATGTTGGAGTTTGAACGGGTGGTTCAGAAGTCCGCGGGTATTCTGTCGGATTTGACGAACTACACATCCATCATTCTCGGCCCTGAGGTTTTCGAAACAAAGCTTAAGCAGCTGCAGATCGTACCTTTGTCTGATCAATCCGCTATTGCTATTTTAGTTACGGATACCGGACACGTGGAGCATCGGGCATTCAATGTTCCTGTAGAGATTAAAGGTGCGGATTTGGAAAAGATGGTAAACATTTTAAACAGCAGGCTCCAAGGTGTTCCCTTGGTGAAATTGCATGAAAAACTATATTCTGAAATCAATGATTTATTAAAAACACATACAGATGATCATGAAGAGGCTTTCCAGTACCTTCGTGCGGCGCTCGTAGATGAGCATCCGACAAAGTTGTACATTGGTGGAAAGACAAATATTCTCATGCAGCCGGAGTTCAAGGACCTGGATAAGGTGAGATCTTTATATGCTGCAATTGAACAGGAAAACGAAATGGCCGACTTGCTTCGTACAGGTCAGGAAGGGATTCAGGTTCGTATTGGACAGGAAAACCCTTTTGATGCTATGCAAAACTGCAGTTTGATTACCGCCAGTTATCATCTTGGGAATAATCAAGTTGGCACGATTGCACTTTTAGGTCCTACCCGGATGGAATATAATCGTATGTTTTCATTGATGAATGCCTTATCCAAGCATATGACCGATACTTTCCGTGGGTGGTATTAGTACGGGGAAGAGTGAGGAATAGTTTTTATCCTTTCTTCATGGCTCATGCTTTTTCAGGGTTTGGTTTCATGTTATAGTCATTAACGGTGTAATGGAAAGTAGGAGGTGGAAGTCGTGGAAGAGAACAAACAAGAGATCATTGATGAAAAAGATGAAAATCAAAATGAGGAAGCTGAGCAGACAGTAGTCGAAGAAACTGATGAACTAGAACAGCTTCGTCAGGAAAAAGATGAAATCAACAATCGATTGCTTCGTTTGCAGGCGGACTATGATAATTTCCGCCGACGCACTCAAAAAGAGAAAGAAGCGGATCGTAAATATAGATCCCAAAGCCTGGTTGAAGAATTGATACCAGCACTAGACAATTTTGAAAGGGCACTCCAAGTGGAAGTGGATGGCGATGCAGCCAAAAACTTTGCAGATGGAATGAAAATGGTTTATGACCAATTCAAAGCTGCTCTTGAAAAGGAAGGCGTCGAAGAAATCCCTGCTGAAGGGGAAGAGTTCGATCCTCATATGCATCAAGCGATCATGCAGGTTGAAGACGAGAACTATGAAAGCAATATCGTTGTTGAAGAGCTGCAAAAAGGTTATCGCTTAAAAGACCGGGTTATCCGCCCGTCAATGGTAAAAGTAAATCAATAAAAAACTTACTAAATGAACGAGTTCGTAAAGGAGGACATTTAACCATGGGTAAAATCATTGGTATTGACTTAGGTACAACAAACTCTTGTGTAGCAGTTATGGAAGGTGGGGAAGCGAAAGTTATCCCTAACCCGGAAGGTAACCGTACAACTCCATCCGCTGTTGCATTTAAGAACGGTGAACGTCAAGTAGGTGAAGTCGCTAAACGTCAAGCGATCACAAACCCGAACACAATCCTTTCCATCAAACGTCATATGGGTACAGACTACAAAGTAGAAGTGGAAGGTAAAGAGTACACACCTCAAGAAGTTTCTGCCATTATTCTTCAGTACATCAAAGGTTATGCAGAAGACTATCTTGGTGAAACCGTCGATAAAGCGATCGTTACCGTTCCAGCTTATTTTAATGATGCTGAGCGTCAGGCGACCAAAGATGCAGGTAAAATTGCTGGTCTTGAAGTTGAGCGTATCATTAACGAGCCGACTGCAGCTGCCCTTGCTTACGGTATCGATAAAGAAGACCAGGATCAGACGATTCTTGTCTATGACCTTGGTGGCGGTACATTTGACGTATCCATTCTTGAAATCGGAGATGGAACATTCGAAGTTATTTCTACAGCAGGTGACAACCGCCTTGGTGGGGATGATTTCGACCAAGTCATTATCGATCACATGGTTGCTGAATTCAAAAAAGAAAACGGCATTGATTTGTCCCAGGATAAAATGGCTAAACAGCGTTTGAAAGACGCTGCTGAGAAAGCGAAGAAAGACCTTTCCGGTGTAGCTCAAACGCAAATCTCTCTTCCATTCATCACTGCAGGAGAAGCAGGACCGCTTCACCTGGAGATGAATTTGACACGTGCTAAATTCGAAGAGCTAGCATCAGATCTTGTGGAGCGTTCTATGAAACCGACTCGTCAAGCTCTTAAAGATGCTGGCATGAGCGCAAGCGACATTCACAAAGTAATCCTAGTGGGTGGATCCACTCGTATTCCAGCGGTACAGGAAGCTATTAAGAAAGAGGTCGGCAAGGAACCTTCTAAAGGCGTGAACCCTGATGAAGTAGTTGCCCTTGGGGCTTCCATCCAAGGTGGTGTCCTTCAAGGAGATGTGAAAGACGTAGTTCTTCTTGACGTTACTCCGCTTTCTCTAGGAATCGAAACAATGGGTGGCGTTACAACGAAATTGATTGAACGTAACACAACAATTCCAACAAGCCACTCCCAAGTGTTCTCAACTGCTGCTGACAATCAGACAGCTGTAGACATCCACGTCCTGCAAGGGGAGCGTGAAATGGCTCAGGATAACAAAACTCTTGGTCGTTTCCAGTTGACGGATATCCCACCAGCGCCACGCGGTGTGCCTCAAATCGAAGTAAGCTTTGATATTGATGCAAACGGAATCGTTAACGTACGTGCGAAAGACATGGGTACGAATAAAGAACAATCCATCACAATCAAGTCTTCTTCAGGTCTTTCTGACGAGGAAGTTGAAGAAATGGTTCGTCAAGCTGAAGAAAATGCTGAAGAAGACAAGAAGAAACGTGAAGCGATTGAACTTCGTAACGAAGCAGACCAGCTGATCTTCACAACAGACAAGACGATCAAAGATCTTGGTGAGCAAGTAAGTGAAGAAGAAAAACAAAAAGCGGAATCTGCTAAAGAAGAACTTCAAACGGCCCTTGAAGGGGAAGACCTTGAAGCAATCAAAGAGAAGAAAGAAGCGCTTCAAGAACAGGTTCAAGCTCTTTCCGTGAAACTTTATGAACAGGCACAGGCACAGGCTGAAGCAGCACAAGGACAAGATGCTGGAGGTTCTGAAGAAGATGTTGTCGATGCTGATTATGAAGAAGTAAACGAAGACGAGAACAAGAAGTAAGAAAAGCTGGAAAAAAGTCAAAGTCAGGTTCTTCTTGACTTTGACTTTTTTCATGATAAGGCAGAGAAGAAGTTTGCCTGCCCAGATTTTCAATGTTAATATAAACCTTATGTAATAGCGTCCGGGAGAGTGATCGACAAGTGAGTAAACGAGATTATTATGAAGTCCTTGGCGTGTCCAAGGATGCTTCCAAAGATGAAATAAAGAAGGCCTATCGTAAACTGGCGCGTAAATATCACCCTGACGTCAGTGAGGAAGATAATGCTTCTGAAAAGTTCAAAGAAGCTAAAGAAGCTTATGAAACATTAAGTGATCAGCAGAAGCGTGCCCAATATGACCAATTCGGTCATGCCGGACCAAACCAGGGTGGTTTTGGCGGTTTCGGTGGAGGCGCTGAAGACTTCGGTGGTTTCGGAGATATCTTTGATATGTTTTTCGGTGGCGGTGGACGCCGTCGTGATCCAAATGCTCCACGTAAAGGAGCGGACCTGCAATACACGATGACCATGCAGTTTGACGAAGCTATTTTCGGTAAATCAACAGATATCGAAATCCCTACAGAAGAAGAATGTGACACATGCGATGGTTCCGGGGCTAAACCGGGCACATCACCTGAAACATGTTCCCATTGCCAAGGGGCAGGTCAGGTGAACCAGGAACAGAACACACCGTTCGGCCGGGTCGTAAACCGACGCGTATGTCATCATTGCCAAGGTTCAGGTAAAATCATCAAAGAAAAATGTAATACCTGCGGTGGAGAAGGCCGTGTGAAAAGTCGTAAGAAAATCCATCTCGACATCCCGGCGGGTATCGATGATGGTCAACAGATCCGTGTGCAAGGCAAAGGGGAAGAAGGAGCAAATGGTGGTCCTGCAGGTGATTTATTCGTCGTCATCAGAGTTCAACCTCATGAATTCTTCCAACGCGAGGGCGATCATATTTTCTGTGAAATTCCTCTTACGTTCGCTCAAGCAGCACTTGGGGATGAAATTGAGGTCCCTACCGTTCACGGTAAAGTTAAACTGAAGATCCCTTCTGGAACGCAAACAGGTAAGACGTTCCGTTTGAAAGAAAAAGGAGCTCCGAACGTTCACGGAAGAGGACAGGGTGATCAGCACGTGAAAGCAAAAGTCATCACGCCGAAAAACCTGACGGAAAGACAGAAAGAGCTTCTTCGTGAATTTAATGACATCAGCGGGAATGAAGCAACTGATGAGCAGCACGGGAACTTTTTTGAACGAATGAAACGTGCGTTTAAAGGAGATAGTTAAGAGTTAACAGGAAGGTGTCTGTACGATTGTTTGATGGGTGGTTCGAATAGAATTCCCGTTTGACTCGTGCAGGCACTTTTTATCTTGAGAGGCTTGTACTTAGAAAATAATATGAAGAGGGTGGATCATCAATGAAATGGTCTGAAGTATGTATCCATACGACTACAGAAGCAATTGAACCGGTATCAAATATCCTTCATGAGTCGGGAGCAAGTGGGGTGGTCATCGAAGACCCGTCAGATATGAAAAGAAAAAAAACGAAGCTCGGAGAAATTTATGAATTAAACCCGGCGGATTATCCTGCTGAAGGAGCATATGTGAAAGCTTACCTCCCGATGAACAGTTTCCTTGGAGAGACCGTTGATGGAATCAAAAAGACTGTCTCAAATCTGACAGAATTCGGCATTGATATTGGACACAACGAAGTGACAATCAGTGAAATACATGAAGAGGATTGGGCAACCGCTTGGAAAAAGTATTATAAACCGGTCAAAATTTCAGAAAAAATTACGATCATTCCTACATGGGAAGATTATACCCCCGTATCGAGCGATGAAATTATTATTGAAATGGATCCTGGTATGGCGTTCGGTACAGGTACTCACCCAACGACGGTGCTTAGCATCCAGGCGCTCGAACAGTACTTGGTAAAAGGAGACACAGTCGTAGACGTAGGTGCAGGATCAGGTATTTTGAGTGTTGCCTCTGTCTTGCTGGGCGCTGAGCATGCGTATGCGTATGATTTAGATGATGTCGCTGTATCGAGTACAAAGAACAATGCCGCTTTAAATGGGGTTGAAAACAAAGTGACTTCCCAACTCAATGACTTGTTAGAGGGAGTGGATTGGGAGGCAGATCTGATTGTATCCAATATCCTCGCCGAAATCATCGTTAAATTTACGGATGATGCTTATCGAGTAGTCAAACCTGGGGGATACTTTATTACATGTGGCATCATTTCCGGGCGCAAAGAAATGGTTCGTGACCAGCTGATTCAGTCTGGGTTTGAAATTGTTGAAACGAATAAAATGGAAGACTGGGTAAGTATCATCGCTAAAAAACCGGAGTGATTCGATGCAACGATATTTTGTAGATCGAAATCTATGGAACGAGGGTACCCTTCGTATACAAGGCGAGGATACACATCATATTGTTCGTGTGATGCGGATGAGGGAAAAGGACAACCTGATCGCGATTCACCCCGAGAAAGGCCCTGCCCTCTGTCAGATTACTGAAGTAGAGGAAGTGTATGTCCACTGTAAAGTGATGAAATGGATAGATGAAGACAGAGAACTTCCTGTTCAAGTGACTCTAGTGGCAAGTCTGGGTAAGGGCGATAAATTGGAGCAGATCGTACAAAAAGGAACTGAATTGGGCGCATCTTCCTTTATCCCTTATCAAGCGGAACGTTCCATAGCCAAGTGGGATGAAAAGAAAGCGACGAAGAAAATTCAACGGCTCCAGAAAATTACGAAGGAAGCCAGCGAACAATCGGAGCGGTTAGTTGTTCCTGAAGTACAGCCTGTTATACCTCTTCACAATCTATTGGATATGAAACATCACTACGACCATTGTTTATTCGGTTATGCGGATGCTGCAAGACAGAATATTACAGCTCCATTAAGTGAGGCCATGGCTGGAATTAAGCAGGGGGACTCGATCCTTGTGGCTTTTGGACCAGAAGGTGGATTTTCTGAACATGAAGTGGAGAAACTGTTGGGAGAAGGGTTTCGGGCGATTCGTTTAGGTCCGAGGATTCTTCGTATGGAAACCGCTCCGCTCTATTTTCTTTCCAGTCTCTCTTATAAATTGGAAGAAGTTTGAATGTCATGACATAGTCTCGCATTTCAATCGCTTTCATGCTAAAATGTAATAGATGTACGAACAACTCAATTTGAAAGGACGATTCACAAATGGAACAAAATCTAGCTAAGATGATTGATCATACACAGCTGAAACCAGATACAGCGAAAGATAAAATCACTCAAATTTGTACAGAAGCAAAAGAGCAGAATTTCGCTTCTGTATGTGTGAACCCTCACTGGGTTTCCTACTGTGCGGAGCTTTTGGAAGGTACAGATGTTAAAGTTTGTACAGTTATTGGTTTCCCGCTAGGAGCAACAACTAAAGAAACGAAAGCTTTTGAAACAAAACAAGCGATTGAAAAAGGCGCAACAGAAGTTGATATGGTCATCAATATTGGTGAATTGAAATCCGGTAATAAAGAACTTGTCCAGCAGGATATCGAAGCCGTTGTCCGCGAAGCAGAAGGAAAAGCACTTGTAAAAGTAATCATCGAAACTTCCCTTCTTACGGAAGATGAAAAAGTAACAGCTTCTGAACTTGCAAAAGCTGCAGGAGCAGACTTTGTAAAAACTTCCACAGGATTCTCCGGCGGAGGAGCTACGGTAGAAGATATCAGCTTGATGCGTAAAACGGTCGGCCCTGAAATGGGAGTAAAAGCATCAGGTGGAGTACGCGACTATGAAGGTGCAAAAGCGATGATTGAAGCTGGTGCGACTCGTATAGGTGCAAGCTCCGGTATTGCCATTGTGAACCGTGAGCAAGGAACTTCTGATTATTAATAGTAGGAGAAGCCATCCCTGGGATGGCTTTTTTTATATTTTTAACATCTGGCGATCAAGAACATTTTCTTAGACAGGCATACCACTTAAGGATCAGAAAAAGGTTTAGAAACAAAAGTCATTTACCTTTATCTTTAAAAAAAGTTGACCATATGGAATGCATATAATATAATTGTCAAAGGTATGGGGGGTTCCCATACAAGAGAAACAGTTTTGTTTGCTTCGGAGGGAGGGAAATTAGCATGTCAAAAACAACTCGCGTTCGTAAAAACGAGTCTCTTGAAGATGCTCTTCGTCGCTTTAAGCGTGATGTATCAAAAAGTGGTACATTAGCTGAATATCGTAAGCGTGAATATTACGATAAGCCTAGCGTACGCCGTAAGAAAAAGTCTGAGGCGGCTAGAAAGCGTAAGTAATTGAAGAAGGTGTTGAAGAGATGACAATTACAGACCGTCTGACCCAGGATATGAAAACGGCCATGAAAGCCCGTGACAAGGAAAAATTGTCAACGATCCGCATGGTGCGTGCTTCTTTTCAAAATGAAGCGATAAAACTGGGGAAAGACTCATTATCTGAAGAAGAAGAATTGACTGTTTTAACCCGTGAGGTAAAACAGAGAAATGATTCCCTCCATGAATTCAAAGAAGCTGGCCGTGAGGATCCTGTAGAAGGACTCGAACGTGAAATTGAGATTTTACAAGTATATATGCCGAAACAGCTGACAGATG
Organism: Halobacillus sp. ABR2_026; assembly: GCF_056158545.1. Taxonomy (NCBI): domain Bacteria; kingdom Bacillati; phylum Bacillota; class Bacilli; order Caryophanales; family Bacillaceae; genus Halobacillus; species Halobacillus sp. ABR2_026. The sequence continues at coordinate 2,542,080 of NZ_JBSWTM010000001.1, read as the reverse complement.
AAGAACTCAAGCAAATCGTTGATGAGACGATTGATGAAGTAGGCGCTACTTCTAAGAGTGATATGGGTAAAGTCATGAGTGCCGTCATGCCTAAAGTTAAGGGCAAGGCCGACGGAACCAAGGTCAATAAGCTCGTTCTTCAACAATTATCGTAAATATAAAGGTCTCTCTTGCTCAAGAGAGACCTTTTTACATATCGGAAACTATGCCCTTTCAATTTTTTACAAAGCGCCTTAAGATTTCTGAAACCATTGGTGTCTTTCATTCGTAAACGTACTATATGGTGGGAAGTCTATCTGTAAAGGAGGTGAATAGGGGATGAAGCGTACGTTGCGTCTATTCATATGGGGGATGCTTCTTTTATTAGGCAGCGTTTTATCGCTCTTCCATCTTCAATCATCGGTTCAGGCGGACGGCGAAGGGCAAACGGTGTATTTCATTCCCGTGAAAGATACGGTTGAACGAGGGATGGCAGCTTTCCTTACCCGTACAACTGAGGAAGCTCGAGAGAATGGCGCCGATCATATCATATTCGAAATTGATACACCGGGAGGCCGTGTGGATGCAGCAGGTGATATTGGAGAAATCTTTCAGGACTTGGATGTCCCGAACAGTGCCTTTGTCACAAACCGAGCATACTCTGCTGGTTCATACATCGCTTTGAATGCGGATCAAATATATATGAAACCTACATCAACGATGGGTGCATCTGGAGTAATTAATTCTGATGGTACTGCTGCAGATAAGAAAGCTCAGTCCGCCTGGATTTCAGCGATGGTGGCTGCTGCAGAATCCACAGGTCGTGATCCGTTATATGCCCGTGCAATGGCGGATGCTTCAATAGATGTCAGTGATTATGGCGCTCCAAAAGGTGAATTTTTGACCTTAGGAGCGACCGATGCTGAAGAAGTAGGTTATGCAGAGGGGATTGTAGATGATCGGAATGAGCTGCTTCATGCTATTGGAATGTCTGGCGCTACAATAGTTGAAGAACAACCGACCCTTTCGGAGAACATCGCGAGATTTCTCACGGATCCTGTAGTCATTCCAATCCTGTTATCCATAGCAAGTATTGGTCTCGTTGTTGAATTGTATTCCCCTGGATTTGGAATACCGGGAACGATGGGGGCTCTCTCTCTTGTTCTGTTCTTCTACGGCCACATTGTCGCCGGCCTTGCCGGTTATGAAGCAATCATACTGCTCGTCTTAGGAATTGGCCTAGTTATTGCTGAGTTCTTTTTACCGGGGGGATTGCCGGAATTGCTGGAGTTGCAGCCATTGTCTCTTCGCTCATGCTTTCATCAGCGGACATGGGTCATATGGCGATGAGTATAGGAATTGCCCTGCTCGTAACAATAATCATATCCATTATATTGTTTAAATTCGTAGGCTTGGAGAGAGGATTCTTTCGACATATCATTTTGAATGATTCTACTTCTGCCGATAAAGGCTATGTATCCTCGCAAAATCGATTGGATTTAATCGGACTGGAAGGTGAAACGATTACACCCCTCCGCCCATCAGGGACAGCTGATTTTAATGGGGAGCGCTTGGATGTCGTGACAGAAGGTGGATTTATCGCTGTAAATCAAGCAGTAAAAATTTTAAAAACAGAAGGTTCGCGCATAGTTGTGCGTGAGATTAAAAAAGTAGAACAAGAGGAGGAAACAGAATGACACTTGAACAATTAATGCCAATTATCATTATTGGTATCATCGTCATCGTCTTAGCCGTGTTATTTACATTCATTCCTGTCATGCTATGGATCAGTGCATTGGCAGCAGGTGTGAAAATTAACATTTTCACATTAGTAGGGATGCGATTGCGTAGGGTTATCCCGTCACGAGTCATTAACCCATTGATCAAAGCTCATAAAGCAGGAGTTAATGTAAACACGAACCAATTAGAAAGCCACTACTTAGCAGGTGGTAACGTAGACCGGGTGGTTAATGCGCTTATTGCAGCACAAAGAGCTAACATTGAACTTAGTTTCGAACGTTGTGCAGCCATCGATCTTGCCGGCCGTGATGTTCTGGAAGCCGTCCAAATGAGTGTTAACCCGAAAGTGATTGAAACTCCATTCATCGCAGGTGTTGCAATGGATGGTATCGAAGTGAAAGCGAAAGCACGTATTACTGTAAGAGCAAATATCGATCGTCTCGTTGGTGGTGCAGGAGAAGATACAGTTATAGCCCGTGTTGGTGAGGGGATTGTATCGACGATTGGTTCCAGCGTGAACCACAACAAAGTGCTGGAAAATCCAGACTTGATTTCTCAAAATGTTTTAGGAAAAGGACTTGATGCAGGAACGGCTTTTGAAATTCTCTCCATTGATATCGCAGATATTGATATCGGGAAGAACATCGGAGCTATCCTACAAACTGATCAAGCCGAAGCGGATAAGAACATTGCTCAAGCCAAAGCAGAAGAGCGACGTGCTATGGCGATTGCCCAAGAGCAAGAGATGCGCGCACGTGTTCAGGAAATGCAAGCTAAAGTTGTGGAAGCGGAAGCACAAGTTCCACAAGCTCTTGCAGAAGCTTTGCGTTCCGGTAAGATGGGGGTTATGGATTACATGAACTACCAAAACATCAATGCTGATACAGACATGAGAAACACGCTTGGTAAAATGTCTGAAGAAGAAGAAGAAAAATAATCCTTGATCAATCAAAAGGAGAATTCATATGGGAGATCTGATTGAGCTCATCTTCAGCAACTTCCTAATTTTTGCTGCGATCATCGGCGGAATTATCAGCTGGTTCAGTGGAATGAATAAAGAAAATGATCAAAAGCAAAAAACTGGAAGAAAAACCATTCCTGTTCCCTCCTCTCATCCGAGTGGTCCTGCGAAAGACTTTCAGGATAAAGGAATGAATTCGAAATCAGGAGAAGAACGATTGAAGGATTACTATGAGTCCAAACAACAGAAGCTCGCCGAGGCGAAAACATCTCAAACTGTTGAAATTCAACACGACGACAGTGATACCTATATGAGTGCCCCGGTATCTAGCGATAAGAAGCCTGAGAGTGCTTCAATGTTGTATGAGGAAGGTCCGATCATAGAAAAAACGACAAAATGGAATAAAAAGCGGTTGGCCGAAGGAGTTTTAATGGCGGAAGTATTGGGGCCTCCCCGGTCTCGCAAGCCTCACAGCTCCCACCCGCGAAAAAGATGACACAACGCACGAATTGTAGTGATACAATTCGTGCGTTTTTCGTATAAATGAAAAGAGGGGGGCGTCGCATGTCAAAGTGGCAGCAACAAATAAGGACTTGGATCAGTCGATATTTTGATTTACCATCAGATGTCATGTTGGATCTTCCTAGGATTACAACGATTGGGTCCATACATGTGTACATAGAGAATCATACAGGCCTCCTTCATTTTTCAGATGAAGAAGTACGTATTCAATACAAAAAAGGTCAGGTTCGGATATTAGGGAAAGACCTTGGAGTGAAGATGATGTTAAAGGAAGAATTGTTATTGGAGGGCCAACTTAAGTCCGTGGAGTTTTTGCCGGATAAATAGGAGGTGAGAGGATGAAAAACCAGCATGGTTTCTTTCAGGGAATCATGACGGTGCAAATAGAAGGTGCATTGATTGAGCCTTTTCTCCAAGCCTGTGCGAAACGCGGCTGTCAGATTACTAATATGAGAAGGGTAAATGCTTCTGTCGTCATGTTAACGATCCGTTTGAAGGACTGGAAAACGTTCCGAGAATTAAGGAAGAAATACCGTTGCAAAATATCCATCAAAGGGGGGAGAGGGCTTCCGTTTATCCTGCAGCATATGATAAGAAGAGTTTCGGTCCTTATTGCATTCCTTGCTGCTGTTATCATCATATTTGTATTGGCAAATACTTTGTGGGCCATTAAAGTGGACGGCCTCTCTCCAGAGCTGGAAGCAGATGTAGAGACCAAATTGAATAGTTACGGAGTCTCTCCAGGGAAATTAACCATTGGAATGAAAGACCCTATTGAAATACAACAGCAGCTATTGGAGGATATTCCTGATCTCCTGTGGATCGGTGTGAAAAAGCAGGGGGCGAGTTATCATCTTTATGGTGTAGAGAAGACGAGATATGATACAGATATGAATACCACTCCCTCCAATCTGGTGGCAGCTAAAAAAGGGATGATTGTTGAAACCTTTATTAAAAAAGGACGTCCAACAGTTTCCGTTTACGATGTAGTGAAGAAAGGACAGACCCTTGCCACCGGTCAATTGGTTGAGGATAAAGATGAATTTATACATGCAGAGGGAGAAGTCATAGCGGAAACATGGTACCGTGTCGCCCAAACCCTCCCTATGGAGCAGGTACTCTTATTGACGGACGGTTCTGTCCAAAGCGAGTATCATTTGAAAATTGGGGATTTTTCCCTTCCTGTTTGGGGGTTCTGGCGAGGAGATGAAGGGGATTTCAGAGAAGAATCTCACACAACGGATTGGGAGCTTTTTGGTATGAAGATTCCAATGAATGTTAAAACCGTTGACTATTATACCATTGACCGTAAAGCTTATGAATCCTCCAAAAAAGAGATTGAAGAAATCGGAAATACTTCTGCAAGGAGGAACCTTGCACAGGAACTTGAACAGGATGCGGAAATTAAGGAGGAAAAAGTTTTGCACCACAGTGAGGAGAATGGTAAAGTAAAATTAATCCTAATGTACAAAGTTTATGAAAACATTGCAGTGACCAAGTATTTAAGTCAAGGAGATTGAGTATGCCAGAAGATTTGAAAACAATGGACATTCAATTAGATAATACAACAGAAGCATTAGCTCTTTTTGGGACGGAAGACCGTAACCTCAAGCAAATTGAGGAACAGCTTCACGTGACAATCATTTCTCGTGGAGAGCAGGTCAGGGTTTCTGGGCAGGTAGAACATGTACAGCTTGTGGAAGAAATCCTCAACAGTGTGCTTGCCATCATCCGTAAGGGGCTGACCATTACGGAAAGAGACATTGTCTATGCGGTTGAACTAGCAAAAAAAGGGAAAATCAATCAATTTGAGGCATTGTTCGAAGATGAAATCACAAAAAACTCTAAAGGGAAATCCATCCGGGTCAAAACCCTTGGTCAGAGGAATTATATTGCCGCAATAAAGAAAAACGATCTCGTCTTTGGTATTGGCCCGGCAGGTACAGGTAAAACCTACCTTGCCGTCGTTATGGCTGTCAATGCATTAAAGAACGGTGACGTAAAAAGAATTATCCTTACGCGTCCCGCTGTGGAAGCCGGTGAAAGCCTTGGTTTCCTTCCCGGAAATCTGAAAGAAAAAGTGGATCCATACTTAAGGCCACTTTACGATTCTTTACACGATGTATTCGGAGCAGAACATACCGCGCGTTTAATAGACAGAGGAACGATTGAAATCGCACCGCTTGCTTATATGAGGGGGCGCACACTCGATGATGCCTTCGCCATTTTAGATGAAGCGCAGAATACAACTCCCGAACAAATGAAAATGTTCTTGACCCGATTAGGATTTGGTTCAAAAATGATTATTACCGGTGACATCACTCAAGTCGACCTTCCAAAAGGCGTGAAGTCCGGTTTGAGAGTGGCGGAGGAACGCTTAGGTAAAGTCAAAGGGTCCGCCTTCATTCATTTGGATCAGTCCGACGTTGTCAGGCACCCGCTTGTGCAGCGGATTATCGATGCATATGAAGGTGAAAATTAATAAGACCCATTACATGGGTCTTATTTCTTGTCTTCTTATGGAATAAATGAGACAGGGTTGAATGTAGTTTTTTAGACCGGCTCCATAGGAGGTAAATGCCTGGGTTTCCATTATACAGGTAAGTGCAAGGGGAGCTCTTATCAATGTATGTATCTTTCTGTTCTGTTTATTCAAATTTTTAAGGAATACATTTGGATAAAGGCGTCCATATTTTGAGTGAAGCTTTTTGTGAAGCATTTAGCGCTCATGGACTTCTTGCTCATGTGGCATTCTATTATTATGACCTGTGAAAACAACACAGCCTCATGGTTTTATGGATAATAGGGGCGCAAGGATGTCCCTTATAAATCACACTCAGCTGAGCAAAATTTCCGAATCACTTGAAACCACCCTTCAGATGTGCAGCCATTCATAGGGGAAGGGCAGTCGGATAACAGCAGTGTGCCAGTTTAAATCATGCCATTGGAAAAATTTATAGTTGAAGAGCTGTATGGGATTTACCACTTCCGTATTGAGTAGCGGGAACCGCACATCATTAGTCAAGGAGGCAAAATAGTATGATAACCATTGATTTTCAAGATGATACAAATTCAGTTGATGAAGCGTTTGTCGATATGATTCAGCGAGTGATTCGTTTTGCAGGAGAAAAAGAAGGAATCACGGGTGACACAGAAGTTTCAGTGAGTTTCGTGGATAATAAGGAAATTCAAGAAATTAACCGTAATTACCGCCAAAAAGATGAGCCTACCGATGTTATTTCCTTTGCCATGCAGGAGCTTGGGGAAGACGAGATGAACGTATTGGATGAAAACATGCCTCTTATGCTTGGCGATATCGTTATATCCGTTGATAAAGCCAAAGAACAAGCTGAAGAATATCAACACTCCCTGGAAAGAGAGTTTGGTTTTTTGGCATTGCATGGTTTCTTACATTTGCTGGGCTATGATCATATGAGTGAAGAAGATGAGAAGAAAATGTTCGGCAGACAAGAGGAAATTCTACATGAGTTCGGACTTCAAAGGTCGTAAAGGTAAAAGTGGAATCGGCTTTCGTTTTGCATGGAACGGGATTAAAGAGGTTTATCTATCAGAGCGGAATTTCCGTATCCATACGGGAGCGGCTGTTGCAGTCGTGTTAGCCGGATTCATTGTCGGTTTATCCAAGCTGGAATGGGCAGCCATCCTTCTTGTCATCATGCTGATCTTCAGTTTGGAAATGATCAACACGGCTGTGGAGAGATTGCTTGATTTTTATCACCCGGACCGACACCCACTCATAGGTTCCATCAAAGATATAACAGCAGGGGCAGTTCTCGTCGCGAGTATTGGCGCGATCATAGTTGGCTTGGTTATATTCTTCCCCAAGCTTTTATAAGGGTGAGGATGGGAAAGAGAGACAGAAGATGATATAGTGAGTATAAGCAGCATGACTGCGTGAACATTTATTGGAGGAACAGGTATGACTGAAAATTTCAAATCCGGGTTTGTAACGATTGTCGGGCGTCCCAATGTGGGCAAATCGACGTTTATGAACCGAGTGATCGGCGAAAAGATCGCCATCATGAGTGATAAACCCCAAACGACCAGAAACAAGATTCAAGGAGTTATGACAGACAAAGAGTCTCAGATCATTTTTATTGATACTCCTGGTATTCATAAACCAAAGCATAAACTTGGTGACTACATGGTGAATGTTGCTGAGAATACACTGAATGAAGTGGATGCCGTTTTGTTCATGATCAATGCAGAAGAAGGATATGGACGAGGAGATCAGTTCATCTTAGACCGTCTTCAACGGGTGGACCAGCCTGTGTTCCTAATCATTAATAAAATTGATCAAGTACACCCGGATGATCTACTTCCGTTGATTGATCAGTATAAAGAAAAGCTCGATTTTGAAGAGATCATTCCGATTTCGGCGCTTGAAGGAAATAATGTCAATCATTTGCTGGATGTATTGAAGCAACATCTGCCGGAAGGTCCGCAGTTTTATCCTGAGGATCAAATCACTGACCACCCGGAGCGGTTTGTCATCAGCGAATTTATCCGAGAAAAGGTTCTACACCTGACTCGTGAAGAAATTCCTCATTCCATTGCTGTAGTCATTGAGTCGATTGAACCAAGGAATGAGCATGATAAGGTTCAAATCCAAGCGGCCATCATCGTAGAACGTAAATCCCAAAAAGGGATTATCATCGGTAAGCAGGGGAGTATGCTGAAAGAGATCGGAAAAAGGGCCAGAAGAGATATTGAATCTCTTTTAGGGAGTAAAGTTTATTTGGAACTTTGGGTAAAAGTACAGAAAGACTGGAGAAACAAACAAATCCAACTTAGTGATTTCGGCTATCGCGAAGACCAATATTGAGGGTTGGAAAATATTAAGCCTTATGTTTTCAGTCAGGGGAAGCATTTTAGTAATGTGCACTCGTTTAGTGATGATAAGAAAGGCGGTGTTTCTTGTGCGCGACAAGCTTTCATGGAATGTTTTCAGTCAAACAGGCAGTGTGGAAACTTATTTATTGATGAAAGAATTGGAGTCTCAAGATCAGCAGTCTCACGAAAAGCTAACTTCCCCTACTGAGCCAATATCTACGGATGAATTGAATTCGTAAACGGAGCAGGTGACCCATTTGATGGATAAGGTGGAAGGAGTCGTCATTCGGACGAATAATTACGGTGAAACACACAAAATCGTCACGATGATGACGCGAGAAAAAGGGAAAATCGGAGTAATGGCTCGAGGCGCTAAAAAGCCAAAAAGTCGGATGTCCTCGATTACCCAACCATTCATCCACGGTACATTCTTAATTCAAACAGGATCCGGCTTAGGATCAATGAGTCAGGGGGAAATGCTATCTTCCCTCCGGTCGATTCGCGAAGATATTGTAAAAACGGCTTATGCGTCTTACATCGCAGAATTGACCGATAAACTCATTGAAGAAAAGAAGCCGGATCCTTTTCTTTTTGAACAATTGCTGCAAACGTTGCTCTGGATGAATGAAGGGAAAGATCCGAATATCCTCAGCATGATGTATGAATTGAAGATGTATCGAAAAGCCGGGTTCGCCCCGGTCGTCGATCATTGTATCTCCTGTGGAAGCCAGGAAGGGCCTTTTTCTTTTTCGATGGTTGAAGGTGGCTTGCTATGTTTTCGCTGTAAACAGAGGGACCCGCAGGCATATGGTCTGCCTGATCCTCTTCCTAAGTTGCTTCGAGTCTTTTTACATATGGATGTGAAGCGCCTCGGGCAGATTACCATGAAAGAAGAGAACAAGAAATTGTTGCGTCAGATCATGGATGAATATTACGATCGGTACGGTGGTTATTTTATTAAATCCAAAAAGTTCTTAAAACAACTGGATTTGTTTTCAGACTGAGGTTTGACAATTTCACTGCAATTAGAGTATGATTCTATTACTAAATATCGTGTTGCTGTGATGGAAAGTAGTAACTGGTCTGTGGGTTCTAATAGCGAGCTTGTGGTGGTGGGAGACAAGCAGAACTTACCCGGTGAAGGCGTTCTGGAGCAATTATGAAAGTGGCTTTCTTATTTACAGGAAGCAATTAGGGTGGAACCGCGGAAACCCCGTCCCTATGTCTGGATGCAGACGTAGAGACGGGGTTTTTTCTATGGCTAAGGCAATTTTAGGAGGGAAAGTATGAATATTCAAGACATGATATTAACATTACAGAATCATTGGTCTGAACAAGGATGCCTGCTCATGCAGGCTTATGATACGGAAAAAGGTGCAGGGACGATGTCTCCTATGACATTGTTAAGGAGTTTAGGGCCTGAGCCATGGAATGTGGCTTATGTAGAACCATCACGTCGTCCTGCGGATGGTCGATATGGCCAGAACCCGAATCGTTTGTATCAGCATCATCAATTTCAGGTAATCATGAAACCTTCTCCTGATAATATCCAGGAACTTTACTTGCAGTCTTTAGAAGCGCTGGGCATTGATCCGAAGAAACATGACATTCGTTTTGTAGAAGATAATTGGGAAAACCCAACGCTTGGTGCTGCAGGTCTTGGCTGGGAAGTATGGCTGGATGGAATGGAAATCACCCAATTCACATATTTCCAGCAAATCGGAGGTTTGGAAGCGAATCCTGTCTCCGCAGAAATCACTTATGGATTGGAGCGTCTCGCTTCTTATATCCAGGATAAAGAAAATGTCTTTGATCTAGAATGGACAAACGGAGTGACGGTTGGTGATATTTTCGCCCAGCCTGAATATGAACATTCTGTTTACACGTTTGAAGCTTCTGATGAGGAAATGCTGTTCGATCTCTTCACTACTTATGAAAAGGAAGCTGAAAAGATCATGGAACGTGGCCTGGTATTTCCTGCTTATGACTACGTCCTTAAATGCTCCCATACTTTCAATCTGCTTGATGCAAAAGGTGTCATCAGTGTAACAGAGAGAACGGGTTATATTTCCCGAGTCAGAAACCTGGCAAGGAAAATTGCAAAAACATATGTAGAAGAAAGGGAACGCCTCGGCTTCCCTATGCTGAAAAAGGAGGAGGGTCACCATGAGTAATACGGTTTTATTTGAGTTGGGTGTAGAAGAGCTGCCTGCTCGCTTCATCAATGATGCTTTAGATCAGTTGCAAAATAAAACAGCACAATGGTTTAACGACAATCGGATCCCATATGGAGAAATTCATGGTTTTGCTACGCCAAGAAGACTGGCCGTTAAAATAACGAATGTAGAAGAAAAGCAGCCGGATATCGAGGAAGAAGCGAAAGGACCGGCCAAGAAAATCGCTCTTGATGATGATGGGAATTGGACGAAGGCGGCCATCGGATTTTCTAAAGGCCAGGGCAAGGATGTGGAAGACATCTATTTTAAAGAAATTAAAGGCACAGAGTATGTTCACGTCAACAAGTTTATTGAAGGTGAGCATACATCCTCTCTCCTGAAAAAATTCCGTGATGTCTTTCTATCTCTCACCTTCCCAAAGAATATGAGATGGGGCGATCGTGAGCTGCGGTATGCGCGTCCTATCCGTTGGATGATTGGACTTTATGGGGAAGAGGTTATTCCTTTTACAATTGAAGGAGTAGAAACCGGTAAGAAAACATCTGGCCATCGGTTCTTAGGTTCAGAAGCGACCGTGAGTGAAGCTGACTTGTACGAAGAAACGTTGGGCGCACAATACGTTATGGCTTCAGTGGCTGAGAGAAAATCAGAAATCCTAGACCAGTTGAAGAAGTTGGAGCAAAAACAGGGATGGCAGTTAATTATAGATGAAGATCTCTTGAATGAGGTCACTCACCTGGTAGAGTATCCGACAGTTTTCAGCGGCACATTTTCTGAAGAATTTCTTGATGTCCCTGAGGAAGCGTTGATTACATCGATGAAAGAGCACCAGCGCTATTTCCCTGTCCGTGATTTGGAAGGCCGTCTGAAAGCACACTTTGTCGGAGTGCGTAACGGAGATGCCATGCATATTGAGACGGTGGCCAAAGGAAACGAAAAAGTTCTTAAGGCACGCCTGAAAGATGCTCAGTTCTTCTATGAAGAAGATCAAAAGGGGAGCATTGATGAAAAAATGAAAAAACTTTCCCGCATGGTCTATCAGGAAGAGCTTGGTACGCTTGCGGATAAAGTTCAGAGGATTGTCGCCATCTCAGGGAAACTCGGAGAGTGGATTGGACTTGAAGATGAGAAGCTTAAAAAAGCGAAGCGTGCGGCGGAAATCTGTAAGTTCGACCTCGTCACGCACATGGTGGATGAATTTACAGAGCTCCAAGGGACAATGGGGGAAAAGTATGCCCGGATCTTTGGTGAAGATGAAGAAGTAGCTGTAGCTATCAATGAGCATTACATGCCTCGTCAAGCGAATGGAGCTTTACCGGAAACCACGATTGGATCTATCGTCAGTATTGCAGATAAACTGGATACCATTGTGGGAAGCATTTCCATAGGTATCATACCGACAGGGTCTCAGGACCCCTATGGGTTGAGACGCCAAGCTTTGGGGGTCTTGCAGACATTAACATCTAAAGGGTGGGCTATTCCTGTGGAGAAACTGATCGATCTTGTCCATCAGTTTTACTACGAGCTTGAACTGCCGACCCGTAGTGAAAAAGACGTCCATGAGGATCTTCACGAATTTTTCCGTGTTCGTGCTGCTTATCTTATGAGAGAAGAAGGCGTGGCTCCTGATGTAGTGGAAGCCGTACTTGCAAAAGGAATCGGAATCTATCCCACTACAAAAGAAAAGGCGGTCCTCCTTGTGGAAAAACGTCAAGATCCTTCTTTCAAATCTGTGCATGAGGCTCTGGGTCGTGTATTGAACCTGGCCAAAAAGTCTGAAACGACCGATGTTGATCCTGCTTTATTCGAAAATGAGAAAGAAAAGCATTTGTACAAAACGTATCAGGATATTCAAGGGGATTATCGGGAAGCGTTGCAAAACGCTCGACCTTCAGTTGCCTTGGACCACCTAGCAAAACTAGCTGAACCTATTCACCTCTTTTTCGAGGAGACGATGGTGATGGCTGAAGATGAAAAGGTTCGTCAAAACCGTTTGGGACTATTGAAGCGGATTTCTGAAGATGTCTATGACTTTGCTGACTTAAATGCCATTGAATGGAAACAACAGTTCTAATCTGCTTTCTTTTTACCGATGATTAAAAATGAGCTATAATTAAGAAATAGTATGTCACAGTTAGTGATCGGGGTGAAGAAAAGTTGGAACTATCAAACCGTCAAGAACAAATCATTCAAATTGTTAAAGATAATGGGCCGATAACAGGGGAGAACATAGCCGATCAGCTGAGCTTGACCCGTGCCACATTGCGTCCGGACCTTGCTATATTAACGATGGCAGGGTATTTGGACGCCCGGCCCAGGGTCGGTTATTTCTTTACAGGAAAAACAGGATCCGAACTGTTTACGGAGAAGTTGAAAAAGTTCAAAGTGGAAGAGTATCAATCGCGTCCAATTGTTGTGGAAGAAGATGTTTCTGTTTATGATGCGATCTGTTCAATGTTTCTGGAAGATGTAGGCACGCTTTTCGTAACAGACCAGCATTCCATGTTAACGGGGGTACTCTCCCGGAAAGATTTGCTGAGGGCAAGTATCGGGAATCAGGATTTAACATCTGTCCCTGTCCATATCATAATGACTCGGATGCCCAACATTACGGTTTGTGAACCAGGAGACTTATTGTTGGATGCAGCCCAAAAGTTGATTGAAAAACAAATTGATGGACTCCCTGTCGTTAATCCTGAAGACGAAGGGTTAAAAGTGGTCGGACGACTAACAAAGACCAATATTACGAAAGCTCTTGTGGAGCTTGGACGCGATCAACATCTGTAATTCAATCGAGGGAGGAGGAATCATATGGAAAAGCCATTGATTTATGTATTGTCTGATTCAGTGGGGGAAACGGCGGAGCTGGTTGTCAAAGCCTGTCTTAGTCAGTTTGATGACGGGCCGTTCGACTTACAGAGGATTCCTTATGTCGAAGATAAGGGAACAATCAATGAAGCAGTATTGCAAGCGAAAGAACATAAGGCGATGATCGGTTTCACTCTAGTGGTTCCTGAGTTCAGGCAGCACCTTAAAGAACAAGCGGAAAAACATAATATACAATGTGTGGACATCATGGGACCTATGATGGAAGTGATGGAGCAGCACCTAGATATTAAACCTCGGCTTGAACCCGGCCTCGTTCATAAGCTTGATGAGGATTACTTTAAGAGGGTGGAAGCCATTGAATTTGCCGTACGGTATGATGATGGACGCGACCCTCGTGGAATCTCAAAAGCTGACATTGTCCTCATTGGTGTTTCCCGTACATCGAAAACGCCATTGTCCCAGTACCTTGCTCATAAGCGGCTGAAAGTGGCCAATGTACCTATCGTGCCGGAGGTTCAACCGCCATCAGAGTTGTTCCGCGTAGATCCAGATAAATGCATCGGACTAAGTATTAGTCCTGAGAAGCTGAATGATATTAGAAAAGAGAGATTGAAATCTCTTGGGCTCGGGGATCAGGCGAGTTATGCAAACATGACGCGTATCCAGCAGGAAATCGACCATTTCAACCGTATTGTAGAAAAAATTGATTGTCCTGTTATTGATGTATCGAACAAAGCTGTTGAAGAAACAGCTAATATTATAATGAACAAGTTACGACAAGACGCCCAGGAATAGGGCACCTGAGAGGAGTCGCGCTTTGATTAAGCGCGACTTTTGTTGGGAAGAATGAAATTAGGTACAATTAGACATGGCATTAATCTTAGGAATGTATTATAATATCTATTTGTGGTAAAAATCCTTATTGTGAAGGTAAATTCATTCCTAAGACTGTTTTTCTGATTGAGACACAGGGCTGTACTTTTCAGAAAAATAAAACATTCGCATATAAGGAGGATTCTACCGCTTATTGTAGAAATATTGATACTATGCCAAATATAAATGTCCATATTTATGTCGATGCAGATAGTTGTCCAGTACAGGATGGAATCCTCGAAGTTTGTGCAGAATTTCATCTGAATCCACTTTTTATAGCTACAGTGAATCACTATAGCCGTGAAAAAGCCGAAAGTGGATGGATATTTGTCGACCATGGGTCGCAGTCTGTGGATTTGTACATTCTTAACTATGTACGAGAAGGGGATGTCGTCATTACCCAGGACCTTTCGCTGGCTGTGCTGCTTACTTCTAAAGGGGTTTATGTTCTAACTCCAAGAGGTAAACTGGTTAAAGAAAATGATGCAGATATGATTATGAATCAAAAGTATATCCGGCAGCAGACATTTAAGCAGAGGAAGAGGTGGAAAGGTCCCTCGGCATTTACAGCGGAGGATCGGGAGAACTTCCGTACTGGTTTCCAAAATTTGTTGTCAGAACATGAAGGATTTTAACAATGAAACGAGAATAATTGAAGTAGTATGGTGATCATATGGCTGGACATATTCCTGAAGAAAAAGTTGATGAAATTAGAAAGTCCACGGATATTGTTGAAGTAATCGGCAATTATGTCGATTTGAAAAAGCAAGGAAGAAACCATTTCGGTCTTTGCCCTTTCCATGGGGAAAATACTCCTTCCTTTTCCGTTTCTCAAGATAAGCAGATTTTTCACTGCTTTGGTTGTGGAAAGGGAGGGAATGTCTATACCTTCCTGATGGAAATTGAAGGATTCAGCTTTATTCAGGCTCTCAAACAACTGGCTGAACAGACGGGGATTGATCTGCCTGATCAAATGGCGGAAGATGCTCCGGCTGAAAAAAGCCAGGAATCACAGGCGATGCTTGAAGCTCATCAATGGCTGACTAAATTATACCATCATTTGTTAAAGAATTCCAAAGATGGCCGGGAAGCGTATCAATATCTAATCGACCGGGGATTTACGGATGAAACCATTGATAAATACAAAATGGGATACTCACCGGATTCAAAGGACTTCGTTGTAACCTTTCTTGAAAAGAAAGGCTACCACCCTCAGACAATGGTGAAAGCCGGTTTACTCAGCACGAATGATCAGGGAGAATATGCAGACAGATTTCGTGGGAGAGTCATCTTTCCATTGAGAAATCACTTAGGAAAGACAGTTGCTTTTGCGGGGAGATCTCTCGGAAATCAGGACCCTAAGTATTTAAACAGTCCGGAAACAGAGCTTTTCCATAAAGGACGTTTGCTTTATAACTTTGACCTCGCCCGTTCCTCCATTCGTAAAGAGAAGGCTGTCATTCTTTTTGAAGGTTTTGGAGATGTGATTTCAGCAGATCAGGCGGGTATCCACCATACTGTAGGTACCATGGGGACATCTTTGTCCAACATGCAGGCAAATCTTCTGAAGAAATACGCTGATCAGATTATTATCTGTTACGATGGTGATCGCGCAGGGATCGAGGCTGCCGTCAAAGCTGCCAAACTGATGAAAAGTGTAGGCTGCCAAACATACGTTGCACGTGTCCCTGATGAACTTGACCCGGATGAATTCATTCAGAGGTATGGAGGGGACAGGTTCAAGCGTGAAATCATCGATACGAGTGATACGTATATATCCTTCATGATGAGTTATCTTCGCAGAGATTATAACCTGCAAGTAGAAGGAGATCGGATCACCTATATCGAAAAAGTACTACAAGAGATCGCAGCGCTTGACCGTGCTGTCGAAAGAGAGCATTACCTAAATGAGATCGCTGGAGAGTTCCAGCTTTCTATAGAGACTCTTAAAGAAGAGATTCAACAAATCCGATTACAGAGCGGTGTGAAGGATAAGGAACCTAAGAACCGATATACTAATGATACCCGGCCGTCGGCGGTTCAAAAGAAATTGCTGCCTGCGTTTCATAATGCAGAGAGGAAACTCATTGCTTATATGTTAAGAGATCCTTACATTGCGGAGAAGGTTCAGGAGGAAATTGGTGGTTCTTTTAATATCGAAGATCATCAGGTTATTGTCACCCATCTTTACGCATATTATGAAGACGGCAATGAATCGGATATCAGTCAGTTCGTGGAAATGATTGAGGATGCATCCATCAAAAATTTGGCGATTGAGCTTGCGATGGCCTCTGTCAGCGAGGATATTTCTGATCAGGAAATCCATGACTACATTACAAGGATCCGGTCAGAACAATGGGATCGAACGGATATTAGAAACCTTGAATCTGAGTTGAAGAAAGCTGAACAACAGAATGAGCCGATCCGAGCAGCTGAAATTGCGATGGACATTATCAAGCGGAAGAAAGAAATGAAACAGTAATAGGTAGAGTTTGGATAGATTGTTGGAAGGAGGGGGACTTATGGCAGATAAGCAACAGCAGCCATCACGTTCTAAAGAAAATGAGAATCAAACAGAATTGACACTTGAGCAAGCGAAAGAGCAAGTTGTCGAGCTAGGTAAAAAGCGGGGCATTCTCGCTTATGAAGAGGTAGCAGAAAAACTATCGAGCTTCGAACTCGATTCCGACCAAATGGATGAATTCTATGAGCACTTGAATGAACAAGGGGTCGAAGTAATCGGTGATTCAGATTCGGACCCAAGTATTAAGCAATTGGATAAAGAGGAAGAGTTCGACCTGAATGATTTAAGTGTACCACCAGGAGTCAAAATCAACGATCCTGTGCGTATGTACCTTAAGGAAATCGGTCGGGTGAATTTACTTTCTGCCAAAGATGAAATCAGCCTTGCTCAACGCATTGAGAATGGGGATGAAGAAGCAAAGCGTGACTTAGCCGAGGCCAACCTTCGACTTGTTGTAAGTATTGCTAAAAGATATGTCGGTCGTGGAATGCTCTTCCTGGATTTGATACAAGAAGGGAACATGGGATTAATCAAAGCTGTAGAAAAGTTCGATTACCGGAAAGGGTATAAGTTCAGTACCTATGCTACATGGTGGATTCGACAAGCCATCACTCGTGCTATTGCTGACCAGGCGCGTACGATTCGAATCCCTGTGCACATGGTGGAAACAATCAACAAGCTGATTCGGGTACAACGTCAGCTTCTGCAAGATCTTGGCCGCGAGCCGACACCTGAAGAAATCGCTCAGGATATGGATCTTACACCAGATAAAGTACGTGAAATTCTGAAAATTGCTCAGGAACCGGTATCCTTAGAGACCCCGATCGGGGAAGAGGATGATTCTCATCTGGGTGACTTCATTGAAGATCAGGAAGCAACTTCTCCTTCTGATCACGCCGCATATGAATTATTGAAAGAACAGCTTGAAGATGTTCTCGATACATTGACAGATCGAGAAGAGAATGTCCTGCGACTTCGATTCGGCTTGGATGATGGCCGTACTCGAACACTTGAAGAAGTAGGGAAAGTATTTGGGGTAACTCGTGAGAGGATCCGTCAAATCGAAGCGAAGGCTCTACGTAAACTCCGCCACCCAAGCAGGAGCAAACGCCTAAAAGACTTCATGGAATAAAGGTTCATTTGACTCAGGGATTCTTTCGTTTATTTATTCGAAAGAGTTCCTGAGTTATCTTTATCTTTTGGAGGTTTGCTATGAACAATGAAAGGACTAAGACAATCATTGATGAAATTAAGTACTGGAAACGTACACGTATGCTTCCTGATGAATATTGTGATTTCCTGTTAGCGCTTTACACAAAGGGGGAAGACATTGAAACGGAACCAACGGTTAATGTTAATGCATCACAAAGCATTGTGTTTCCTTTAACCATGGGGTTGAATGTACTCTTGTTACCCCTTTCATTACTTGTCATTTATTTTACTGAAATGGGAATCATAATGCAAACAGTGGTTTTGTCGAGTTTTGTAATATGCGCATGGATTCATTTGCGTTGGTTACAATATAGAAAGTCCGATTGGTTTTTCATTCCTCTTCTTAACGTAGGATTAATGTTTCTTGTACTGTCCGTCCATCTACACTCTTTTCTATTTGATTCGGTCCTTTCTTTTTATATTATCCTTGGGCTGAACTTCTTTTTCTGGGTTTTTCTGGGGAGTATTCGGAAGGTGAAAACGCTCTTCTATTCAGGAATCATCGGCTTCATCCTTTTAATAATTTACATTGTTTCATAAGTTTTCACACGATATCTCTTTAATAAGTAACGGTTTTCAAGTAAAATAAATATAGTCGAATAGACACGAAAAATTCTATATGAAGGAATACATAAGGAGGTTGCAACAAATGAGAAAGAACCCTGTGATTCCATTCGCAATTATCGCTGTACTGGGGATTGTCGTTATGATTATCGTCTCTGCAGCAGGGATTAACCAACGCGAAGCTATTCAGAATGAAGAAGAAGGTGGCGGAGAGCACCAAGAAGAGACAGCAGATGCCAACCCTGAAGAATTGTTTCAGAACCAATGTGCAAGCTGTCATGGTGGAGACTTGAGTGGCGGAGCCGGCCCGAATCTTCAAGAGGTAGGAAGTCGCTACTCTGCTGCAGAGATTGAGGATATCATCGTCAATGGTAAAGGTTCTGCAATGCCGGCAGGTCTTTATACAGGAGAGCAAGCAACTAAATTGGCTGAATGGCTGGCTGAAAAGAAATAATTATAGTTAGAACAATGGAAAGCTTTCTGGCCAATCAGAAAGCTTTTCTTTTATGAGAGGAAAGAGTCTATGAATGTAAATCAATTATCTCAGCGTTTAACCCTGGTGGCAGGTTATCTGCCAGAGGGTGCGCACTTTGCTGATATTGGATCAGATCATGCCTATTTACCGTGCTTCGTTTGCTTGAAGGACCCTAAAGCAGAAGCTGTAGCTGGTGAAGTCAATCAAGGACCTTTTGATAGTGCCAAAGAAGAAGTCGATAAACATAGCCTGAAGAACCGTGTCGATGTGCGTTTGGGGAACGGACTCGCCGTAGTAGAACCTGGAGAGGTTGAACAAGTAGTGGTCGCTGGTATGGGAGGCCCCTTGATTCGTGACATCCTCGAGAATGGGAAAAGTAAGCTTGAAAATGTCAGTAGAATCATTGTGCAGCCAAATATTGACTCAAGATCGCTCAGGAAGTGGTTCCACAAGTATCATTACAAGCTTGTTGATGAAACCATTATTGAGGAAAGTGGCCATATCTACGAGATTCTTGTCGCTGAGAAAGGGGACCCTGATACAGGGTATCAAGAAGAACACTTTGATAAACAATTGTGGCTGGGACCGATCCTATTAAAGAAAAGGCCGGAACCATTTATTCAAAAATGTAAAGAGGAATGGAAGAAGAAGGCTTATATTTTAAATCAGATGAAACAAGCCACAAGCCCGGATCAAGAGAAAATAAAACAGCATCAGCAGGAAATGAAATGGTTAGAGGAGGTATTGCAGTCATGAATCAAATGAATACAGCCCAGGACGTCATTCGTGAATTTGAAAAATGGTCTCCAAAGCGGTTGGCATTCGATTGGGACAATGTTGGTCTTCAAGTGGGTACTTTGAATAAACCAGTGAAAAATATCATGGTTACCTTGGATGTTTTGGAAAATGTCGTCGATGAAGCGATTGAAAAGAATGTCGATTTAATTATCGCCCATCACCCAGTACTATTCGTGAAACTAAGTCAAATCAATTTGGATACTCCGAAAGGCAGAGTTATCCAGAAGCTTATTAAGCATGACATTACGGTCTATGCCGCACACACGAATCTTGATATCGCAAAAGGTGGAGTGAACGATGTCATGGCAGAGTTGATTGGAGTAACCAATAGATCTCCTCTTATTCAGACAGAGCGTGAAACTCTTGTGAAGTTAACGGTATTCGTTCCTGAGGATCATGCCAATGACGTTAGAGAGGCGATTAGTAAAGCAGGGGCCGGGCATATCGGTGCATACAGTCATTGTACGTATCAATTGTCAGGGCAAGGTACTTTCAAACCGTTAGATGGTACAAATCCATATATAGGTCAAGAGGGAGAACTTGAGGTTGTAGATGAGAAACGGATCGAGACGATCTTACCAAAATCTCTTCTTTCCAAGGTATTGACTGCTATGGAAGAGGCCCATCCATATGAAGAAGTAGCTTACGATGTTTATCCTTTATGGAATGAAGGAGAAGAGTTGGGGGCAGGAAGAGTTGGAGAGCTTGAAACTCCGATGTTGTTAGGGGATCTTGTAGAAAAAATTAAGAAAAAGTACGAGGTTCCTCATGTTCGAGTTTCCGGAGAGCTGAATAAAAAAGTGAAAAAAGTAGCCCTTCTAGGGGGGAGTGGAGAAAAATATATCCATACGGCAAAGAGAAGCGGGGCCGACGTTTATATTACAGGAGATATGACTTTTCATATGACGCAGGATGCGATGGAAATGGGACTTTCCATCATCGACCCTGGTCACCATGTAGAAAAAGTAGTGTGTCCGAAAGTGAAGAGGTACCTTGAGGAGAATTGCAATGCGGATGGCAACTTGAATATCTTTGTTTCCGAAGCAGATACAGAACCTTTCTCTATCGTATAAAAAAGGATGAAAGCAAAAGCTTTCATCCTTTTTCTTTCTCATCGTTTCACTTTTTTTCTAGCCCGTACCGGGGGGAGGATTTTCTTCTGTTCTACTTTAGACTCCCTGATCCATGTGCTTTCATCGTTATGGTCGAATGCTTCGATGAATTTGATGACTTCTTTGGTTATAGGAGTGGGAGTAGAGGCACCCGCTGTCACCGCTACTTTATGAACACCTTCCAGCCATTCTAATTGAATTTCTGTCACATCAGCTATCCGGTAGGCGGTAGTTCCTGCTTTTTCCATAGAAACTTGAGCCAAGCGATTAGAATTGTTACTCATAGGGTCACCGACGACCAAGGTTAAGTCTGCTTCGCCTGCCTGTTCAGAAACAGCTTCTTGACGAACTTGTGTCGCCATACAGATTTCCTGCTGCTTTTCGAGCTGTGGATATTTTTCTTTGGCTTTCTCCATCACATCATATACATCCCATTGACTCATAGTAGTCTGGTTTGTAATCATCAATTTGTCATGGTCCAGATCCAGTTCTTCTACATCATCTTCTGTCTGGACGAGGTGAACCTTTCCTGGTGCCACTCCCATAGCCCCTTCAGGCTCAGGATGGCCTTTCTTTCCGACATAAATGACTTCGAACCCTTCAGATACTTTTTTCCTGATCAAGTTGTGAGTGTTTGTCACATCAGGGCAGGTAGCATCAAGGACGGTCAAGCCTTTTTCTTTTGCACGCTCCTTCACTTGAGGGGAAACGCCATGCGCTGTGAAGATGACGGTACCATCATTAATACCGTCCAGCATATCGCTTCTATTCTTACCATCCACGGTAATGATGCCTTCTTCTTTGAAAGCCTCTGTTACGTGGGAGTTGTGGACAATCATACCTAATATATAAATAGGACGTGGCAGATTTGGGTCTTTCGCTGCATTTCTTGCAATGACCATTGCATCTACTACACCATAGCAATAACCGCGAGGGGCGATTTTAATGACTTCCATTGATTAACGTCCTCCTCTTAAATATCCAATCCAATAACTTTAAAGATACCATTATCATTATAAAGGGTAAAGGGAAAGATGACAAAGAAAGACGTACACGGACAGAGTTATCGTGCATTTTGTCTCTTGCTCTATTATAATAAGGAAGGAACATTTTACATTAAAGGAGAACGGTTATGAGTAAGCATACATTTGAACAATATGCCATCACATCTACAGTCAGTAAAATTGTAGAAGGATTAGGCTTTAAGAAACCCACCCCGATTCAAAAGCAGGTTCTTCCCGCTGCCCTGAGAGGGGAAAGTCTTATCGGACAATCCCATACAGGGTCGGGAAAGACGCACGCGTATCTGCTTCCACTTCTCAATCAATTGGATGAGGAAGCTGGTCATGTTCAGTTTGTTATCACTGCACCAACAAGGGAACTAGCCATTCAAATTCAAGATGAGGTAAAAAAAGCCATACAATATGCAGGCAAGGAACAGGTTTGGCGTTCGAAGCTCCTCATCGGTGGAACAGATAAACAGAAGATGGTGGACAAATTGTCTTCAAGACCACCCCATATTGTGGTCGGAACACCTGGCAGAGTCTTAGATATGGTAAAGGAAGAAGCAATTGACCTGTATCAGGCAAAAGCGTTTGTCCTTGATGAAGCAGACCTTATGTTGGATTTAGGATTTATTGAAGAAGTAGATCAGATTCTCGTGCGTATGGATCAGGACGTTCAGATGCTTGTATTTTCAGCGACAATCCCTGAGCGGTTACAGCCTTTTCTGAAGAAGTATTTGACAAATCCTACGCACATTCAAATTGAAGATGAAAAACCATCACCGGAAACAATGGAACATCGACTCGTTCCTTTGAGGCATAAGGAACCTGCCGATGTAATTGTTGAAATATCAAAGGCGATTCAGCCTTACTTGGCTATCATTTTTACTAATGGAAAAGCCCATGCTGATGAGCTTGCTGATGAGTTGATGAAGAGAGGTTTGGAAACAGGCCTTCTGCACGGCGGCCTTTCTCCACGAGAAAGGAAAAGGATGTTGAAGGAGTTGCAAAACCTGAGGTATCAGTATATTGTGGCTACCGACCTGGCCTCCCGTGGCATCGATATCCAAGGAGTCAGCCATGTGATCAACGCCCAGATGCCGAAAGAGGAAGAATTCTATATCCACCGTGTGGGACGTACAGCAAGAGCCGGCTTGCAAGGGACAGCTATTAACTTGTATAAGGAAACGGACCTGCCCCTTATTCAAAAGCTTGAGAAAAAAGGGTTGACCTTTGACTTTTATGATGTGAAGAACGGCGAGTGGAAAGAGGTCAATGCCTACAACGAAAGACAGAACCGTGAACGGAAAGCTTCCGACCTTGAGAAGAAAGCGAAGCAAATGGTCCGCAAACCTAAAAAGGTAAAGCCTGGTTATAAAAAGAAAATGAAACAACAGACAGATAAAAATATGAGAAAATTGAAACAAAATAGCTTCAAGAAGAAGTAAGAAAGGATCGATTGTATGTTGAAAATAGGATCGCATGTTTCCATGAAAGGCAAGAAGATGCTGCTTGGAGCTAGTGAGGAAGCAGCTTCCTACGGCGCGAGCACATTTATGATTTATACGGGTGCTCCCCAAAATACAAGACGCCGTCCCATTGAGGAATTAAATATTGAGGCGGGCACGGAGCATATGACAGCAAATGGAATTGATGACATAGTCGTACATGCCCCTTATATCATTAATATCGGCAATACAACGAAACCGGAAACCTTCGAACTGGGGGTAGACTTTCTTAGAAGTGATATTCAACGGACAGAAGCTTTAGGTGCACGGCAAATCGTTCTTCATCCCGGTTCTCACGTGGGCCAAGGTGTGGAAAAAGGACTTCCAAAAATCATTGAAGGACTGAATGAAGTTCTACACAGAGATCAAAAGGTTCAGATTGCACTTGAAACGATGGCAGGTAAAGGTTCGGAAATTGGAAGAAGTTTTGATGAGCTGGCTCAAATCATTGATGGTGTGACGCATAATGATAAACTATCGGTATGTATGGATACATGCCATATCCATGATGCAGGGTATAATGTAGTGGAGGACTTTGACGGAGTCTTAAATCAATTTGATAAAATCGTTGGGCTGGATCGTTTGAAAGTTGTCCATGTCAATGATAGTAAAAATGTCCAGGGAGCTGGAAAAGACCGTCACGAAAATATCGGCTTCGGTCACATCGGATTTGATGCTCTTCATCAAGTCATTCACCACCCATCTCTTAAAGAACTTCCAAAAATTCTGGAGACGCCTTATGTAGGTGAAGACAAGAAGAATAAAAAACCTCCTTACCGGTTTGAAATTGATATGGTTAAAGAGGGAAGTTTTGATGAAGGTTTAAAAGAAAAAATCATGCAACAATAAAAAGAAGGAGCTACAGCTCCTTCTTTTTTAAATTTCAATACCCGAAAGTGAAGAACAACTGGATCATGGGAGAGGTTACGGCCCCCAGCTTCTCCGATAGAGCCCGCTACTTCAGCCAGTGTTCAACCCCATATTCTTTCGCCATTTTTCTCAGGAGTCGATAAACTGAAGTTGCGGTATCTTTTGAAGTGATTTTAGCTAGTTGAGTTAGCATTCGCTTCCGTCCGGCCGGGTCGAAAGGGTTATCCTCATTATTCTTCAATGCTTTGACGATGGCTGCTGCTTCTTCTTTAGATAATGGAATCTGATACTTTTCACTATAAAAAAGTAGTTCTTTTACGGTTAACTGTTTCAATTTCTGGGTAATTAACTGTTGTGCCACATTCTTCATAGGCTTATACTCCCTCTCTCCGTATTTATTACACCATATGTAAATGGAGAAGGATTTGTGTTTTTAAAAAATTATGTCTATAAGTTTTACAATTGAAATACATAGGCCAATCGGTTAGTATAAGCCAATGGGTTCAGAGTGGTACTGGACAAAAGTACCAACGTGTAGAATTTGAAGGAGTGAACTATATGATGGAAGAGAAGCCTCTTTGGTCAACGGGTATAGCTATGCTGCTCGTTGTGGCCACATTCTTTACTCTAAGTCAGTGGAACCAGAAACAGGAACAAGCTCTTGCAAATGAAAAGCAGGCATTGAAAAATAAAAATGAAGAACTTTCTACTGAAGTGGACCGTTTACAATCCACAAATCAGTATTTAAAGGAACAGGCTCCCGTGAAGAGTGAGGAAAATGGATACCACACATGGCCTGAGATCGAAGAAAAGGCGGAACGACTTGTAAAAGAGAGTGAAGGACGCTTCAAAAAGTCATGGGCGATGTATCTGATTAAAGAATCGGAGCGATATGAAATCAACCCTTTTCTCGTGTATGAATTATTGAAAGTGGAAACTGGTGGAACTTTTGACCCCGGGCTGGTAGGGCCGGAAACCCAATACGGACATGCATACGGAATGTCTCAGTTTATGAAGAATACAGCACCATGGATTGCAGATATGGCCGGACTGCCTTATGAAGAAGAGTTACTTTTCGACCCCTATTATTCCATGCAATTATCATTAACTTATTTAGATTTTTTACAAAACAAATATGAAAATTGGGACGAAGCGTTAACGGCTTACCACAGAGGTATGGGAGGCCTGAATGCATATAAGGAAGAAAATGGACATGCAGCCAGCTGGTATGCAAAAGAAATTCAAGAAAATGCTGAAATTCATAAAACTGTAGTGGCAGCTAATTGATAAAAAGCGTCTGACTTAAAGTCAGGCGTTTTTTTACCATCAACTCCCTCATGTAATTTGAATCAACCTCCATATAATAATCATGATTCTTCATACAGAAAGTGAGGGTATTGAAATGGATCCGAAAGATACTGTTGAGAATCGCAGAACACAAAAAGCCCCGGAGCATGGGGATGAATTAGAGCAGGTTTATGATCCGTCTGCTGAGAGATCTGATAATGCTGAGCCGACAACGGAAGAAGTCCTCAATGAAGCCTTTGAGGAGATTCAAGACCATGATTTGCGACAGGAAGCAGGGTACCGTGAATTGCACTCGTCTGACTTTGACGATGCAGAGGCTGTAGATGATCATGGCAGAGGGGCTGACCAGCCGGTCTATGGGGAAAGCTATGAGGAGGAATTCGCTCAAGAAGCTGCTGTGGGACCGATCGATGAACCGATGAACAACCATGAGCAGGAAACAACAATGGAAGAAGAGGATGATGTAAAAGTAGGAATGGGTTGGCTCGGGTTATCCGCTGCTATCCTTTCGTTCTTCTTTGCTCCATTGATTCTTGGAGCTGCCGGGATTATTCTCGGGATCGTAGGGAAGCGACGGGGAGCTGATACACTCGGCAATATGGCCATTATTGTCAGTGTTGTTTCCATTGCCTTTTCATTATTTTTTGCTCCGATCTATAACTTGATATAACAAAAGAGGTGATCCCAAATCTGGGGTCACCTCTTTGTTGTTAGGATTGCTCTTGTTTAAGCTTTTCTTTCTCAATACGTTCTTTTTCGTAATGTTCCTCAGCGAGTTTATCGACTTCTTTCTTCAATTCCTCAACCATGATATCCTCTGGTACTTTACGGATGATTTCGCCATGACGGAATAGAAGCCCTTCGCCACGTGCACCCGCAATTCCGATATCTGCTTCCCTGGCTTCACCAGGACCATTCACTGCACAGCCAAGTACGGCTACTTTTATCGGGGCTTTGATGGTTTGAATGTATTCTTCCACTTCATTGGCGATAGAGATCAAGTCGATTTCAATCCGTCCACAAGTAGGACAAGAGATCAGCGTTGCAGCGTTTGAAGCAAGCCCGAACGATTTCAATAATTCTTTTGCTACTTTAACTTCTTCTACAGGGTCGGCACTCAAACTAATACGAACCGTGCTGCCGATTCCTTTGCTAAGGATAGCTCCAAGACCCGCTGCACTCTTAACTGTACCCGCGAACAGAGTACCTGATTCTGTAATTCCTAAGTGAATCGGGTAGTTGAACGCTGCAGCAGCTTTCTCGTAAGCTTCAATCGCTAATTTAACGTCAGACGCTTTAAGGGAAACGATGATATCATGAAAGTCGAGATCCTCAAGGATCTTGATATGGTGCAAAGCGCTTTCGACCATTCCATCAGCGGTAGGGTATCCATATTTTTCAAGGATGTGTCGCTCTAATGATCCTGCGTTAACACCGATTCGAATCGGAATCCCTTTAGCTTTCGCAGCTTTTACAACTTCTTCGACCTTTTCGCGTTTTCCGATGTTTCCTGGATTGATACGGATCTTGTCTGCTCCGCCTTCAATGGCTTTCAAAGCCTTTTTATAATCAAAGTGTATATCAACAACGAGTGGAATGTTGATGCGCTTTTTGATTTCAGGGATAGCGTCAGCTGCACGGTCATCCGGACATGCAACACGGACAATTTGACAGCCGGCTTCTTCTAATCGTTTGATTTCAGCAACCGTTGCTTCAACATCATGAGTTTTAGTAGTGGTCATGGATTGGATGACTACTTCATCCGATCCACCTATAGTAACGTCTCCGACTCTAACGGGACGGGTATCTTTTCTGTGCGTAATTGCCATTTATATCGCTCCTTTGTATAGTCACAAAAAGGTATGCAAGATGAATTCCAATCTTCATTATAAGGGCTATGAGCTTAAATGAGAAGTAAGGAACCTTAAATATGCGCATTTGTAAGTTAAAATTGTGTAAACATAAATCGCATCCATAATTATACCATGTCATTTCTTAAGAAAAAATTACAGGAAGCTGAAACAAAAGATGAACTTCGAACGTACATATAGGAAAGAAGGAGAGGGTGTGAGCCATCATGTTTACTTATGAGTGGATCGCTTTATTTATTACATTTCTCGGTACCATGTTCTTAATTGGAGAACTACTCGTCAATATGAGGGGAGTATTCGCCATCCTTGGTTTCGGGTTCATAACTGTTTATTTTTCCGGATATTTAGAAACGGAAATGTTTATCATCATGATGCTGGTATATTTCCTGGGAATTATTTTAATGGTTATAGATGGAAAACTTCTGAATGATGGAACCCTGGCTGTCATTGGTGCTGCTACTATGGTTATCGCTGTAGGGTTTAGTGCTCCTAACTGGGTCGCAGGTTTGTACAGCGTGATTGGGGTTATTTTAGGGGGGGCCTCTTCCCTGTTATTTTTGAAGGTATTTAAACATAGGAAGATGTGGTCGAAAATATCACTTACTGATCAGCTTTCATCTGAAATGGGCTACAATTCCATGAATGAAAAGTACCAGGTTTTATTAGGTCAACAAGGGAAGGCTCTCACAGATATGAGACCGGTGGGAACAATTGGCATTGGAGAGAACGAATACAGCGCTGTGTCCAATGGACAATGGATTAAAAATGGAGATCCTGTGAAGGTCATTCAAGTAGATGGGACAAAAATCCTAGTTAAGAAGTTGTGAAATTACCGAAATTTAAAAGATCATTAACAATTCCTTAACACTCCGTCTTCATACTTTGTTTGTGAAAGTAAACAAAGAGATGGAGTGTTTATTAATGAAAAAGAAATTCCACCTGAAAAAGATGATTTCAATTATCAAGTGGCCTACATTCAGTTTGCAAATCAGACTGACCGTGATTGTTTGTGTTCTCGTTCTTTTATCTGTTTCCATGATTGGATTCTTCACTTATACGAAAGCGAAAGAAAACCAGATGGATCTTGTGCAGGATCGTTTGGAACGTGAACTGCTTATGGCTCAGGATGTTGCGGAGCAGTTAATGTACGCCTTCGTGGGAGACCAGGACGAATTCACGAAACGTATGGAAGGTTATTCGAGTGCCCAGCAGGCCCAAATTCAGCAGGACGGTCTTTCATCACAAGCTTATCTCGTTAAAGAGGAAGGGGCCTTTACATACCCTGAAATGAATCAAGCGCCTCTTCCCGCTCCATTAATAAAGGATGTTCAGGAAAATGAAAATGGTACACAAACGATAAGTTTGGGAAGTGAATCTGTGGTGTTATCTTATGCACCTGTACAAGAGTTGCAGGGCGTGTATGTTTTAGGTATTCCAGAAAAAGATTTCTTAAGCGGCGTTCGCAAAATGGCGATTTATACAGCGGTCTTAGGGTTGGTAACAGTACTTGCAGTCGGTGCGATTGTTTATTTCATTGTTGGTAAGATCGTAAAACCGGTCAAACAATTACAAAGAGTCATGAAGCAGGCAAGAAACGGTTTTCTTTTTGAGGTGGATTCAATCAATACAAGCCTGCCGGAGATTCAGTCTTTAAAAAAAAGCTATGAGGACCTGATTCATAAAATCGCCGATCTCTTACTCTCTCTTCAAGGAGCCGTGGATCAACTTGAAAAGGGAGGGGGGGAACTTGATGATTCCTCCCGGCATCTTAAAGTTGTCCACCGTGATATGCAAAAAAGTGTGGAGAGGGTTAAGAACGGGAGCGAACAAACATCTGACTACATGGACAGTCAAAACGTTGTGTTCGACGAGCTGAATTGGGTATTTGGCAAAGTGCAGACAACATTGGAAAATTTATTTGAAGAGCAGGAGCGGATGAATGAATCTGTTCAATATGGTAACGGAGGAGTAGAGAAAGTTGAGGAGTCCTTTCATAGCTTTAAAAGTGAGATCAAAGGAATGAACTCGAGTATGGAATCCTTCCAGTCATATATGGCCAATATCCAGGACTCAGGGACGAAAATTCAAGATATAGCTGAACAAACGCGAATGCTGGCATTGAATGCCTCTATTGAAGCAGCCAGGGCGGGAGAGCATGGTAAGGGATTTGCAGTGGTGGCACATGAAGTCAGACGCTTGTCGGATCGATCAAGAGCAGCTGCTTTGGATATCGATCAACGAATGAAGGATGTTTTATCCTTAGGTGATGAACTATCCAGGCAATTTGAACGAATGGAATGTGAAATAGAAGAACGCCAGCATCAAATGGATATATCAAAAAGTGCGTTCACGAATTTATCTGAAGGAATGAATACTTTCAATATACAGTTAGAATCAACACGGCAGCAGTTGAGAGATGGGAAAGAAATCCTGCCGCGCATGCAAACTGTAATCGAGGGTATGGAAGAAGTAACCACCATTCAAACAGATTCTACTGAAAATTTAGCAAGAACCTCTGATCGTCAGCAGGAGACTATGGAAACTTTTGACGCATTCTCCAATGATCTGATTGATTTAACACAAGAGCTTTCCAATATTATCGCTTCCAATCAATTTAAAAAAGAAAAAAGTGATTTGGAAGAACCAATAACGCCGGAGAATCATACCCATGAGGTGGATCTTAACTTAGAAGATAAAGCTTCATAAATCAAGCCCTCTTAGCGGAGGGGTTTTTTTATCCATATTGTCATTATCACAGTGGAATTAGCCCTGTATTATTTAATTGTAAATTTAATGTTAAGATTTCTAGTTTGCCTTTACAAAAGCTTTTTCCATGGTTAATATGAGTGAGGTTGTTTTATAAAAGAGAAAAATGATGAAACTTGGATGAAGAAAGGGTGGAGAACATGGAAATCGATGTGCAACAGATGATATTTGAATTCATCGGTGGACTCGGGATCTTTCTATTTGGTTTGAAGTATATGGCAGACGGATTGCAACGTACGGCCGGAGATCGTTTAAGGGAGCTTCTGGACCGATTTACGAGCAATCCTTTCATGGGTGTAATAGCCGGTACTGTCGTAACAATTCTGTTGCAAAGTAGTAGTACAACTACAGTACTCACTGTAGGACTCGTCAATGCTGGATTTATGACATTCAGACAAGCGATCGGTGTTATTATGGGGGCCAACATCGGTACGACTATGACCGCATTTATTATTGGTATAGATATTAAAGCCTACGGCTTGCCGATTCTTGCCGTTGGAGCCTTCCTCTTATTTTTCTTCAAGAGTAAGAAGGTGGCGAATTTCGGTCAGACTATTTTTGGTCTGGGTGCACTATTCTTTGGTCTTGAAGTTATGAGTGGCGGTGTGAAACCTCTACGTTCTTTACAGGCCTTCCAGGATCTAACCGTAAGTATGAGTGATAACCCGATCTTAGGGGTTATTGTAGGGACATTGTTTACAGTAATTGTTCAAAGTTCCAGTGCTACAATTGGTATTTTGCAAACCTTGCTTGGAGAAGGACTAGTTGATTTACAAGCTGCCATTCCTGTATTGTTTGGAGATAATATCGGAACAACAATTACGGCTGTCCTTGCTTCTATCGGTGCTAGTGTAGGAGCGAAACGTGCTGCGTTCGCCCATGTCATCTTTAACGTCCTCGGAGCAACGGTATTCTTAATTTTTCTCGTTCCGTTCGAGCGCTATGTGAACTGGCTGCAGACGAGTATGGATCTGGGACCGGAAATGACTATCGCTTTTGCTCATGGATCATTTAACATTGCGAATGCTGTCGTCCAGTTCCCGTTCATTGCTGTATTGGCATGGGTCGTCATTAAACTGGTACCCGGCAAAGATTCGGAAATTGATCATAAACCTCAACACCTTGATCCGATTTTCATTGAACAATCTCCATCCCTTGCTTTGGATCAGGCAAAAGAAGAAGTTGTTCGAATGGGTGAATATGCCTATAAAGGACTTGAAGAGACAAGCTTATATCTAAACAATAAACAGCAAAAACACTCGGAACTTGCTATGCAGATTGAAGATGCATTAAATAACCTTGACCGAAAAATCACAGATTATCTTGTAGATCTTTCTCAAGCTTCTCTTTCCGATGAAGAAAGTCATAAACACTCCGCACTCATGGACTCTGTCAGAGACTTGGAGCGTATTGGTGATCACTTCGAAAACATTATCGAGTTGATTGATTATAAAAATTCAAACAAAGTAAACCTAACTCCTCAAGCTATTGAAGACTTGAACACGATGTTCGATCTAACCCTGATGACTGTTAAACAGGCAACGAGATCTCTTGAAACGATGAGCCGTGAAGAAGCACTTGCTGTCGTGCAAAAAGAGAATGAGTTAGACCGTATGGAACGCAGTTACCGTAAGAAGCACATCATTCGCTTGAATGAAGGTGTGTGCTCTGGACAAGCGGGAATTGTATTTGTAGATATGATCAGCAACTTGGAGCGTATCGGTGATCACGCTGTGAACATCGCGGAAGAAGTACTGGGTGAAAAAGACAGTCTATAAATTTGGAAAAGACGGCTATTGCAGCCGTCTTTTTTTGTCTTGTGCCTTTGTTATTGTTGTTTTTGGAAAAGTGGATAACCCTCTTACGTTTGAGGGTGTATTCATATGAGATTCAAATGATGGCTTTCCTTTTGGCAGTATGAAGGAAGTGGTCTATTACTTTTCGTTTAATGAGCAGATTTAATGCTGAAAATCCTGTATTTTTGGTGGTTTTTATATAAAATACCTTGAAAGGAAGAGGTGGGCGTGGTATATTATTTCTGTCGCCCAATTAGTAACGAAATAATGATTGACGACAACATAATGTCATGTTATATTAATTAAGTCGCTCATAAGCGATTAAATGGCGGTGTAGCTCAGCTGGCTAGAGCGTACGGTTCATACCCGTGAGGTCGGGGGTTCGATCCCCTCCGCCGCTACCATTACATATACTAATAAAAAACGTGGCGGTTGTGGCGAAGTGGTTAACGCACCGGATTGTGGTTCCGGCATTCGTGGGTTCGATTCCCATCAACCGCCCCATGTGGACCCTTAGCTCAGCTGGTTAGAGCTATCGGCTCATAACCGATCGGTCGCAGGTTCGAGTCCTGCAGGGTCCACCATAAAATGATACGGAGGAGTACCCAAGTTTGGCTGAAGGGAGCGGTCTTGAAAACCGCCAGGGGCTTTACGGCCCGCGGGGGTTCGAATCCCTCCTCCTCCGCCATCATACATATTGAATAAACATATTTGCTAATGGCTCGGTAGCTCAGTCGGTAGAGCAACGGACTGAAAATCCGTGTGTCGGCGGTTCGATTCCGTCCCGAGCCACTCATTTAACAATCAAGCGTAGGCTTGATTGTTTTTTTTATGTTTGAAAATTTACTTTAAGGGAATTCTTAATATCGTGATGCAAATCATTTGCCAATCAAAATTCCGTTTGATAATGTAAAAAGTGAAGCGTAACGCTTCGTTTTTACATACTTTTAAAAGGAGGAGTTACATTATGGCTAAATTTGAACTACCAGAACTACCTTATGCTTATGATGCTCTGGAACCTACTATTGATAAGGAAACTATGAACATCCACCATACGAAGCACCACAACGGATATGTAACAAAGCTTAACAATGCGCTTGAAGGACATGCTGACCTTCAGGACAAATCTTTGGAAGAACTTCTATCCAACAACCTATCTGTTGTACCGGAAGATATCCGTACAGCGGTACGTCGTAATGGTGGGGGCCATGCTAACCACAGCCTTTTCTGGACGATCATGTCTCCAAATGGCGGCGGCGAGCCGGCAGGAGAGCTTGCGACTAAAATCAATGATACGTTCGGAAGCCTTGATCAGTTTAAAGAAAAATTTGAAGAGACGGCAAAAGGTCGTTTCGGATCTGGATGGGCTTGGTTAGTTGTCAATAATGGCAATCTGGAAGTTATCGATACCCTTAACCAGGATTCTCCTATTATGGAAGGTAAAACTCCAATCCTAGGCCTTGATGTTTGGGAGCATGCTTATTACCTGAATTACCAAAATCGTCGTCCTGACTATGTTTCAGCATTCTGGAACGTTGTGAACTGGGATGAAGTTTCAAATCGTTACGAAGCAGCAAAATAATTTCACAAAAAGAGCGGCATGGATTTTAATCCATGCCGCTCTTTTTGTATATCTCCTTATGTTCTGAAAACACTAATGATGAACACAAAGGAGACATGGATATGGTGAGTAAGCTGCGCGTGTGGCTCAGCCACGAAAATGTATCAAAAGATTTATTGCTGTTACTTCTCATTGGGGGACTATACTCTCTCGGGATATTCTTATCCAGTACATTTGTGAACATATACTTATGGAAGCAATCCAATAGCTACATTGACATTGCCCTATACAACTTAGCTATTTACGTCTTGCAGCCATTGACATTCATATTAGCGGGAAAATGCGCGAAGAGAATAGATCGAGTCATTGTTTTAAGAACCGGAGTAACTGTTCTTTCCTTGTTTTTTTTGACGGTTTTAATGGTTGGGGAACGCGCTGCGACTTTTAATATTATGCTTGGATCTTTATTAGGGGTCGGATATGGCTTTTATTGGCTTGCTTACAATGTGTTGACTTTTGAGATTACAGAACCTGAAACGAGAGACTTTTTTAATGGATTTCTGGGTGTACTACAGTCGCTTGGAGGGATGACGGGACCGTTACTTGCGGGGTATATCATTTCCCGTTTGAACAACTTCACCGGCTATACGGTGATCTTTGCAATTTCGTTCGGATTATTCATTGTGGCCGTGCTCGTAAGCTTAGGGTTATCTAGAAGGAAAGCGCAAGGGAATTTTTCTGTCCGTAGAATTGTAGTGGAAAGAAAAAATAACCCGAACTGGAAGCGGATATTAAACGCTCACATATCGCAAGGATTTAGAGAAGGAACTTTTTTGTTTGCTGTATCCATTTGGATTTTCTTAATGACCAATGACGAATTGTCGTTGGGAGTGTTCAACTTGGTTTATTCAGGTTTTTCCTTCCTGTTTTATTTTCTGGTCAGCCGTTGGGTAAAACCAACACGAAGAAAGAAAGCCATTCTTATATCAGGCCTTGCATTATATTTAAGCGTGTTGATCTTACTGTTTAGTGATACGATGACACTATTGCTCATCTATGCAGGAGTGGCTGGTGTGTTTTTCCCAATGCTTTATGTCCCTTATATTTCATTAACGTATGATGTGATCGGGAAATCCTGGAATGCAGCAGAGATGAGAATCGAATATATCGTCGTAAGAGAAGTCTTTCTCAATTTCGGGAGGGTATTGTCGATTATCATC
Organism: Halobacillus sp. ABR2_026; assembly: GCF_056158545.1. Taxonomy (NCBI): domain Bacteria; kingdom Bacillati; phylum Bacillota; class Bacilli; order Caryophanales; family Bacillaceae; genus Halobacillus; species Halobacillus sp. ABR2_026. The sequence continues at coordinate 2,507,556 of NZ_JBSWTM010000001.1, read as the reverse complement.
TTTCTTTTTGCCATTACTCTCATTCCACCTGAAACAGGAATTCCTTATATCCTTTTGATTGTTGGAGGGGGACACTTTTTCATTTACTTTTTTGTAAAAGGTATAGACACACAATATACAGAATCCTGACAGAAATGAAACCAAACACCCATGAGCTTCGTCTATTCTACTGCATGGAAAAAATGCTATAATAAATGAAGCTTAGTAGAAGGAGAGGAGTTCATGGGAAAGAAGAATAAAAATAAATCCAAGCACAAATCACACCTTTCTTTCCGATTGAACGTGGTGTTTTTTGTGGTTTTCCTAATATTCGCTGGAATTATTCTCCAGCTCGGGGTTGTCCAAATATTGAATGGGGAAGAAGCTCAGGACGAAATTGACCGTACAGAAAACACAACGACAAGTATCCCGGTTCCCAGGGGTGAAATGTATGATCGTTATGGACGGGTAGTGGTGGATAATCAGCCATTATACTCGATTACGTATACACCACCTAAAGGTGTCCAGCCCAATGATAAACTTCACCTGGCGGAGGCTATCTCGAAGTATATTAATATGGAATTTGAAGGAAAGTTGACAGAAAGAGATTTTAAAGAATATTTTTTCCTTAAACATCAAGATGAAGTGACGGCACGGATCGAAGATGTAGATACGTCTGAGATGGATAACGGGGATGTGTATCAACTTCAATTAGACAGTATTAAAGAAGAAGAAATCTCTGGTTATGATGATCAGACTAAAGAGATCATTGCTATTAAAAAAGAGTTAGACAAAGCATATGCCCTCGCTCCCCACGTGTTGAAAAATACGGATATTTCGGAGCGCGAGTATTCGGTAGTAGCTGAGCATTTAGCTGATCTTCCGGGTATTAATGTAACATCAGATTGGGAGCGTACATATCCGTATGAATCCACTTTCCGCAGTTATATCGGAAGTATAACTTCCAAGGAGCAAGGGGTACCTAGAGATCAGCTTGATTATTTCATGTCCCTTGATTACAGCCGGAATGACCGTGTAGGGACTAGCGGATTGGAACAGGAGTATGAGGATGTACTGAGAGGTACGAAAGAAAAAGTGCAGTATGAAACAGATAAGAATAACAATGTCATCGATTCTAAGGTGATCCGTGAAGGAGAAAAAGGAAAAGATCTTGTTTTGACCATCGATATGGAGCTGCAGGAAAGAGTCAACGAGATCGTTCAGGAAGAATTGGAAGCTGCGATACGGAAAGCACCGGGGCCCAACAGACATCTGGAAAATTCGATTGCTGTAGTTTCAGATCCAAATACAGGCGAAGTTTTAGCAATCACCGGGCAGACATATAACAGGAATCCTGAGGAAGGAGAATCACGATTCAGCGATACGTCGCACCAGGCTCTCTATAATTCCTATATGCCGGGATCAGTTGTGAAAGGCGCTACTGTGCTTACAGGGTTACATGAAGGAGCTGTGACGCCGAGCACCTGGATTAATGACAGGCCGATTACGATTGGCGGTGGGCAAAAAGGTTCCTATACTTCAAACATTGGCACTGTCAATGACGTAGCTGCTCTGCAACAATCCTCAAACGTATATATGTACTTCCTTGCGATGTACCTTGGTGGGGAATACAGCAATCAATATAATATGAACTATTTGTCTCTGAAAGAGGGGACTTATGATAACTTTATCTTCAATTTTAATCAGTTTGGTCTTGGCGTCCAAACAGGAATTGACTTCCCTTATGAAGCTTCCGGAGTTACGAATCAGCCTCTTAACCCTGGGCATATTCTCGATTTTTCTATTGGACAGTTCAGTGCCTATACGCCGATGCAACTGAACCAGTATGTATCCACCGTTGCAAACGGCGGAGATCGAAATGCGTCCAAGATTAGTGAAGAGTGTGCACGAACCGTCACTTGAAGATGGTTTAGGGCCGCTTTATAAAGACTATAGCCCACAGGTTCTGAATCAATTGGAAATGGATTCTACTTACATTAACCGTGTTCAGGAAGGTTTCAGAAGGGTGGCACAGACGAACCAGGGGACAGCGAGCCACGTCTTCTCCAAAGATCCTTTTGCTAAATATGACATGGCTGTCAAAACGGGAACGGCCCAATCGTTTAAAACCGTATTTCATGACAACGGAGAACGGACGTCCTATAAAAATCTTCTAAATAAAACACTTGTAGGATACGCTCCTTCGAATGATCCTGAAATTGCCTTTTCAATTGTTTCTCCTTATTTGGGTGAAAATGCAACCAGTACATTTGATATCAGCAACAAGATAGGAGCGAGAATCGGTCAGGCCTATTTTGAACTAAAAGAAGAGCGGGAGAAGAACGGTATTCAAGCGAATAATTCAGAAGAAGAAGCAGAAACTGAGGAGTGATACGACAAGTATCACTCTTTTTTTATTATTAGCGAAAGAAAATGATGAGATATACCCTGACGCCAGGAAGATTATTCAACAAAAAACTTCAATTTACAAAACCTTTACGTTTGGTTCATATGTCATTAAAACTCTCTCGTTAGTATATAAAATGTGAGTTGGCCAAGCCGTCAACGACAAAACATAACCATAGAAATAGGGGGAGTAAGAAATGAAAAACTTTAAAAGTTTGGCACTAATGCTAACGTTCATTCTAGTACTTGGTGTTCTTGCAGCATGTGGAGGATTCCAAGAGGAACCGGCTGCGGAAGGTAACAATGATGAAGAAAGTTCAAACGCTGAAGGTTCTGAAGAGGTTTCCGGACCAATCGCAATTGATGGTTCATCTACTGTATTCCCGATCATGGAAAATTTGACTTACACATACAATCAGGAAAATCCTGATGTAAATGTCACAGTTAACTCTTCCGGTTCTGGTGGTGGTTTCAAGAAATCTACAGTTGGTGAGATTGACTTGAGTAATGCTTCTCGCCCTATTAAAGAAGAAGAAATGGCAACTGCCGAAGAAAACGGCATTCAACTAGAAGAATTAGAACTTGCGTATGATGGTCTTTCTGTAGTTGTAAGTCAACAAAACGACTTTGTTGATGAATTGACAATCGAACAGTTGAAGCAATCTTCCTTGATTCTTCTGACGCTAAGATGTGGTCTGATATTAACCCGGAATGGCCTGAAGAGGAAATCAAAATCTTCAGCCCTGGACATGACTCTGGTACTTTTGATTATTTCAACGAGGTAATCCTTGAAGAAGAGCCGATGAAAGAAGGCGAAAATACAACACTTTCTGAAGATGATAACGTGCTTGTTCGTGGTATTGAAAATGATCCAAACGCAATTGGATTCTTCGGATATGCTTACTTTGCTGAAAACGAAGATGTTTTGAAAGTTCTTGGAATTTCTGAAGGCGGAAACGAAGCTGTGAAACCAAACCCTGAAACAATTCAAGATGGTTCCTACACGCCACTTTCCCGTCCGTTGTTCACTTACGTGAATGTGAATGCTTATAAAGAAAAAGCACAGGTTCGCGATTTCGTTGAGTACACATTGAACAATGCTGGAAAAGCTGCTGAAGAAGTAGGATATGTTGCCCTTCCAGAAGACAAGTATCAAGAACAACTTGACACAGCTAAAGGCTGGGCTGAGTAACTGATTTGAAAACCTAACAAGGAAGGTGAGACTTTTAGGGGTCTCACCTTGCCTTATGGATGAGAGGAGTTTTTTTGATGGACAAGGGGTTACAATCCGAGGGGAAAATGATTGACGTCCAACAAATGATTGAAAGAAATAAGAAGAAAAAAAGTTTTGGGGAAAGAATAGAAAAGATTATTCCTTTTTTCTTGCTTCTTTGTGCTGCCGTTAGTGTACTTACAACGATTGGGATATTATTTACTCTGTTGAGAGAGTCTATTGGCTTCTTTTCTAACGTGTCTTTAGTTGACTTTTATACAGGTACAAGCTGGTCGCCATGGTCTGGTGAGTATGGAGTTGCTCCATTGATCGGTGGTACATTACTCATCACATTAATCGCTACAGTGGTAGCTGTACCATTAGGACTTATGTCTGCCATATTTTTGAGTGAATATGCAAATGATAAAGTAAGAAGGGTTATTAAACCTGTTTTGGAAGTATTGGCAGGAATCCCTACCGTCGTTTATGGTTATTTTGCCTTAACATTCATTACACCAATGTTTCAATCTTTTATTCCTGATTTAGGTATTTTTAACGCCCTAAGTGGTGGCTTTGTCGTCGGTATTATGATTATTCCTATGGTAGCTTCCCTTTCTGAAGATGCTATGAATTCTGTTCCCAATGCATTAAGAGAAGGTGCGTATGGGTTAGGTGCAACAAAATTGGAAGTTGTATTTAAGGTAGTACTTCCCGCGGCTCTATCTGGCATCGTTGCTTCTATTGTGCTTGCCATTTCTAGAGCTATAGGTGAAACGATGATCGTTACCATTGCAGCAGGAGCAACACCTAATATGACTTTCGATCCGACAGAATCCATCCAGACGATGACTGCTTTTATTGTACAGGCAGCTACGGGTGATACTACTTTCGGGTCCACCATCTATTACAGTTTGTATGCAGTAGGTATGACGTTGTTCGTATTTACACTTGTCATGAACCTCATTGCTCAGTACATTTCTCGTAAGTTCAGGGAGGAATATTGATGCTTGGTCAGAATGAACAAAATATTAAGAAACGAATGGAAGGTAGAGTAGCCCTCAACAAAGTCCTTATGGTATTGTTCGGATTGGCTACTGCCGTAGGATTAGTATTTCTAGTTTTACTTTTTTATCGTGTATTGACTCAAGGAATTGGTTATTTAAGTCTTGATTATATCTTGAATTTCCCAGCCCCGTACCCAGAAGAAGCAGGGATATACGCTGGGCTGATCGGATCTGTATTCTTAATGATCATCGTTGCTATTTTCGCGGTCATTATTGGTGTAGCAACAGCTATCTATTTAGAAGAATATGCACCTAAAAATAAAATTACGGACTTTATTCGAGTAAACATTCAAAACTTGGCAGGTGTGCCATCCATCGTATTTGGACTCCTTGGCTTAACATTCTTTGTGTATATGTTTAATTTTGGTTATACACTGATTGCCGGCGGGCTCACTATGGCTTTGCTAATTCTTCCGGTTATCGTGGTGGCTGCTCAGGAAGCCGTTCGTTCAGTACCAGCTGAAATTAAAGAGGCTTCCTACGGTATGGGAGCTTCCAAATGGCAGACCATTGCACGTGTCATACTACCTGCAGCCATACCAGGGATTCTTACGGGGGCTATTATAGCTTTATCCCGTGCAATCGGTGAAACGGCTCCACTAATAATTGTTGGTGCTGCAACTGCAATCTACACGCTCCCTGATTCATTGCTTGCAAAATATACAGTCATGCCCATTCAGATTTACAACTGGACGGGGCGACCTCAGGAAGAATGGCAGTTTGTCGCAGGGGCTGGAATTATTGTTCTGTTAGCAGTCCTGCTACTCATGAACTCAATTGCTGTTTTAATCAGAAATAAATTTCAACGTCGTCTTTAATTAGGATGAGGAGGGTTTCCATATGAATAAAGTAATGGAAGAGAAAACAAACCAAAAGGTAAATCAAGGTACAACTAAGCCTGAAGTAAAAAAAGAGGGAATTAAAAAAGAGAAAGCTGACAGCATTATTGAAGTGAACGACTTGAATTTATGGTACGGATCAGACCAAGCTTTGTATGAAGTAAACATGGATGTACCAGAGAAACAAGTGACCGCAATTATCGGCCCATCAGGTTGCGGAAAGTCAACGTTCTTAAAAACGTTAAATCGTATGGTTGAGATGGTTCCGATTGTCAAAACATCTGGTTCAATCAAATATCGTGATCAGGAAATTTTTAGCAGTAAATATAAGCAAGAATACCTTCGTACTAAAGTGGGGATGGTCTTTCAAAAGCCAAACCCGTTTCCTAAGAGCGTGTATGATAATGTTGCATACGGGCCTAGAATCCATGGCATTAAGAAGAAAGAAGTATTGGACCAAATCGTTGAGAAAAGTTTGAGGGGTGCAGCAATTTGGGATGAGTTGAAAGATCGTCTGAATGAAAATGCTTATGGACTTTCTGGTGGGCAGCAGCAACGTGTATGTATCGCCCGTGCATTGGCCGTTGAGCCTGATGTCATCTTAATGGATGAGCCAACATCTGCACTGGATCCGATTTCTACAGCTAAAGTTGAGGAGCTAGTGCAGGAATTGAAAGAAAAATACAGCATTATCATTGTGACACACAACATGCAGCAGGCTGCACGTATTTCAGATAAAACGGCATTTTTCTTAAATGGAGAATTAATCGAGTTCGCTGACACCGATGACTTGTTCCAAAATCCTCACGATAAGCGAACAGAAGACTATATTACTGGACGCTTCGGCTAATATTTCAGGGGGGATTTTTTATGTCAATCCGTGTTCATTTCGAAGAAGAGCTCGAGGAACTTAAAAAGAAAATTAAAGAACTTGCTTTCGATGCCAAATATTCATTAGATCATGCCATACACGTCCTTTATCAGGGAGATGTTGACGCAGCTAAAAAGATTTTAGAAGATGATGCGGTTATCGATCAAAAAGAAGAGAAGATCAATGATGACGCTATACTAATGCTTGCAAAACAACAACCAGTGGCTAGAGATTTGAGAAGAATCATTATTGCAATAAAAATTTCAAGCGATCTGGAACGTATGGCCGATCATTCTACAAATATTGCGAAAGCTACTATCCATTTAGGAGAGAGTCATGGTATAGAGATTGATCCCGAGTTAAGGGAGATGGCGATCCTTGCTATGGATATGGTGGACCTGGCTATTAAGGCATTTGAATATGAAGACATTTCTCTCGCGAAGAAGCTTGCTGAGATGGATGATGTGATAGATAAGAAATATGGAACTATAGTAAAAGAGATGCTGGAATTGACGGCAATTAATCCTGAACAAATTCAGCATATTATGCAAATGGCCTATATAGCCAGATATATTGAGCGATTCGCGGATCATATTACTAATATAGGTGAGAGTATCTTTTATCTGGTGAAAGGAAGAACATTTGATTTGAATAGGTAGTTTGTAAAGGCATGAACCCTAAGTTCATGCCTTTCTTATCGCCAAAAACCTTTCCGCAGAAATACATACTCATGCAGGAAACAGCCAAAAATAGTTAGGCAACAAAAGAAAGCACAGTTCATAGAAAATAAATAAAGAAGCCGCTGGATCCAGCGGCTTCTTTATTTTGAAGTAATAGCTTCTGCAATTTCTTGGAGGGACATTTGAGAATTTAACGTAGCCTGACCAATTTGTATGTATCGGCTGTAATCGTTATCTTGCATGAAGGATTCAAAAGCTGCTGCGTCCTCTATGATTTGAGCATTGACCAGCTTATCACTAATCTCATCAGTTGTTGTTCCTGGTGTAATATCCATGGAAAACGTCTTCACAGGATCTTCTGCTGGAGGTGAAGTCGTCTTCTGTTGCTTGGAACTCTCCTTGAGTGCATTCCATTCTTCGTTCGTCAGTGTTTGATACCCTTTCTCTTCCAGTTGTTGGATGAGTTCGTCCGGGTCATCTGACATTTTAGCGGAAGTTGAAGACGGATCATCTGTGTTCAAATAAATGATTGTGAATATCAGGACGGCTGTGAATAATCCTAGTGCATATGAGCGGATCCACTGTTTCATGTTTGAACACCTTCGCTTTTTTGTCTGTGGATCATGGACTGGACATCATGCTCACTCAGGTTGGTTTGCTTCGCTATATAATGAACCTTGTAGCCTTTTTGATACATGGTAAGGACTGTATCCACCAAGGGCATCTTTGTTGATGTTTCTTTCTTAACGGTTGGCTGCTTCATTATTTCCTCCGTTAAATCTTCAGCCAATAGTTCTTCTTCTAATACTTTCATTTTCTTTTTAAGCTGGTAGTTGCTCTGCATCATCGTCATATTGACTTGTTCCACTTGGTTTTCTAAATCTTTCATTCGATCATTCAAAAAGAAAGAAAGGATAAAAAGACCAAGAGATACAGCAGCCAGGGTACCTATTGCGTAGATCAAGCTATATCACTCCTTTTCTTTTCCACATTTATTTATATCATAGTTCTAGTAGCATGGCTATGGGATATTTCACCGTTTTTTACGTGAATAACTACTTGAAAGCTATCACCGTTTTTGGTATTATGAATTAGTCTGATAATGTGAATGAGACAGTGAACAGCACTTATGATTAGGAGGAATAATAATGCGCGTAAACATTACACTTGCATGCACTGAAACCGGTGACCGCAATTATATTAGCACAAAAAACAAGCGTAAAAACCCTGAGCGTCTGGAGCTTATGAAATACAGCCCACGCGTAGGTAAGCACACGCTTCACCGCGAAACTAAGTAAACAGTAGGATTATTTCCTACTGTTTTTTTTATATCCATAAAAGGGTGTGAAATTATGGAAAAGAATGAACTTAGGTTTAAAGGAAAAGAAATTCTTCAGGAAATCAGCGTGAAAGAAAAGCAGCGAACGGAAGCTGAGATACAGCAATTTTTATTTTCGAGTGAATTATGGAAGCAAGCTAGGGTTATAGGCATCACTTTATCCCAAAGTCATGAATGGTCTACTGAACCCATCATCGAAGAAGGATGGCGGGCTGGAAAAACCATCGTTGTACCAAAATGTATACCTGAAAATAGGCAAATGGAGTTCTACTCTTTAGAAAAGTATGATCAATTGGAAAGGGTATATTTCGGATTGAGAGAACCTAAGCCCGAAGAGTGTTTGTCCGTCGCGAAATCCGATATAGACCTTCTCCTTGTGCCTGGACTGTTATTTGATAATAAGGGCTACAGAATAGGCTATGGGGGAGGATATTTTGATCGATTCATTGAAGGGTTCCGAGGGGTTACCATGATGTTAGCGTCCGATCTACAGGAATGTTCTCCACTTCCAACTGAAGAATTTGATCAACGAGTGGAGTATCTGCTTACTGAAAGTGGAATAAAGTCTACCTATAAGTTTTAGGGGGGCGGAATGTCATAAAAAATTCATACCTTGTGAAGTATTGAGCAAGATAGGGGGATATAATAAGGAGAGAGAGGGAGGGATAAGTTTGGAACATGTAAATCGAGTAGCTTTAATAGGTACAGGTGCTGTTGGCTCAAGTTACGCCTTTGCTCTTTTGAATCAGGGAGTGGCGGATGAACTTGTGATGATTGACCTCAATAAGGAAAAATCGGAAGGCGATGCTATGGATTTGAATCACGGCCTTGCTTTCGCACCTGCAAATAAGAAAATATGGTTTGGGGATTATTCAGATTGTCAACAAGCAGATCTTGTCGTAATTACTGCTGGGTCGAACCAAAAGCCAGGTGAAACTAGGCTTGACCTTCTTGAGAAGAATACAGCTATTTTTAAATCGATCGTAAATGCTGTCATGGCGAGTGGTTTTGATGGGATTTTCCTTGTCGCAACGAACCCCGTTGACATATTAACTTATATGACCTGGAAGTTTTCAGGCCTGCCTTCTGAACGCGTGATTGGATCCGGGACCATTCTAGATACTGCCCGTTTACGTTTCAAGCTTAGCGAGTATTTTAACATAGATGCTCGTAACGTCCACGCTTATATAATGGGGGAACATGGTGATTCTGAACTACCTGTTTGGAGTCATGCGAATGTTGCCGGTCGATCAGTTTCCGATAGAATCCAAGAACGCCCGGATATTTACGACAAGAAGGATCTTGACCTTATTTTTGAACAGGTGAGGGATGCGGCTTATCATATCATCGAACGTAAAGGCGCGACTCATTATGGAATTGCTATGGGATTGGTGCGGTTGACGAAAGCAATTTTACACAACGAAAATGCAGCTTTGACGGTTTCTTGTTATTTGAATGGTCAGTACGGTGTGCAGGATCTTTATATTGGAGTCCCAGCTATCGTCAATCGGAAAGGTATTCGAGAAGTCGTGGAATTGAAACTCTCCGATTCTGAACAGGAAAGTTTTGAATTATCTTCCTCCATCCTAAAAGAGTCTATGAATCCTGTGATTAAGCATTACATGTATAAGGATGAGGGCTCTTGTTAAAAATAAGTGCACCTAATTAAAGAAGAGGTGGATGAAATGCGTCAAATCTTCAGGTGGATTACGATAATCGGGTCAATTGTGGGGACGGTTTATAAATATCGATATAAAATACTGGATATTGTTACACGAATTCCATTTCTCCGGAAGATCCTTGTTCGCATATCTATGAATATTCCATGGGTTAGGCATAAATTCCTTTCCCAAATGTTTCGGGGATTATGAAACAACGAAGCTGTCAGGATACTTTCCTGACGGCTTTTTTCAATACATTCAGTTAGCTCCGTGAATAAGGCGCATGGTATGATTAATGTTGTATGGAGGGGATTTTACTTGTTTATTGAACAGGAATATTATTTGTGGAAGCTTACTTATGACCTTGTCCTAAAACAAGGGTTTCAGATACTTACAATGAATACGGAGCGTGGGGAAGTCTGGCTCGAAACGGAAAAAGGCTGGCAGACTCATGTTGTCCGCCTATGTCATCAACAGATCAATTGGAAAAATGAGCTGCGCAATGATCTTTATAAATCCTATCGCCAATTATCGCAGAATAAACGTTTGTTCCGGGGAGGAAAGGTGAACTTTCATGCTTTATACATTGCTGAATATCCTCCAGTTGAGGAGTGGGAAAATGCTATAGACGAAGGATACTTTAACAGAACTCCCGTAAACATTTATTATTTGGATGACGAACACAAATCGGAAGAGATAAAGAAGTTTTATCACGTATTCAACCGAGAAGCCCCTCCAGAGGAGCAGAATGTGAATGAAAGTGAAATGGAAGCGATGCTTCCTTATCTGAAACACCAGCTTGTCAAGAAACAGCAGGACCAAAGAAAAGAAGTCCTGTCGATTTTTGATTACGGAAAGCCACGAATGACTTATTTCCTGCTTGCCGCTAATATTTTAATATTTCTTTATTTAGAATGGACAGGGGACAGTACTTCTGTCCAAACATTGATACAATACGGAGCTAAATTCAACCCTGCGATCATGGATGGTGAATGGTGGAGAATCGTTACTTCAATGTTCCTTCATATTGGTTTTCTTCATTTATTCATGAACATGTTTGCGTTGTATTATTTGGGAACTGCCGTAGAAAAATTATATGGGACGTGGCGCTTTACATGGGTTTATTTCCTTGCAGGTGTGTTCGGGGGAGTAGCAAGTTTTATGTTGAATCCGAATGTTGCCGCAGGGGCATCCGGAGCCATTTTCGGGTTGTTTGGGGCATTGTTATTTTTCGGTGTTCAGTATAAACAATTATTCTTCCGGACAATGGGGTGGAATCTAATTTTTATTGTCATTCTAAATATTCTATTTGGTTTATTCGTACCCCAGATTGACAATGGAGCCCATATCGGGGGGATGATCGGAGGCTTCGTGGCAACCGCTGTTGTGCGGATGCCTAAAAGCCCGAACCTTTTCAAGCAATTTCTAGCTTTGACCCTGTACCTCTTGGTTCTGGGAGGTATGGCAGTAACAGGTTATATGGGAGTGTTCAACCATGACCAGGGGCTTTCTCAAGTCCAGGAAACTCAGGAACTAAATCAATCAGGTCAGTACAAGGAAGTCATAGATATTACCAGTGAAGCTTTACAGGACCCGGGCCGTTATGAAGCAGCGCTTCTTTTCAATCGTTCTTTTGCGTATTTGAATAGTGGGGAAACTAACGCTGCTAAGGAAGACCTCCTCAAGGTCATCAAACTGTCACCTGAAATGGCAGAGGCTCATTATAATCTTGCATTATTGTATAAACAGGAAGGTGAAGAGGATCAAGCCGCTGACCATGCAAAGCGAGCCGCTGAAATTAATCCTGATGTATCCGATTTTAGTGAGCTCGTTGAAAGTCTGCGTTAATAAGATTGAATGAGCCTATGTTTTTTACCAACATCATCTTCATACAGTACAACCAGATGTTTTCCTTTTTTATCAAAAAGAATCAAGGGGATGTAACTTTGTATCGGGTGGGAGGATTTAGTGTCACTTATGCCTAGTACATAGTTTTTGTATAACCCTTCCCATAATTGTCCTTTGATACGTTCCGAATCTTCTTCATTCGTTCCAGGGAGCGGTTTGTTATCGTAATCCGCAAGGGCAGTTAATGGCACATTGTAATAATCATCTTTATTAATGCCGTAATAGGTCAACAATTCTCCCCACTGAACATCAAGTTGTTGAAGAATTGAATGGTCCAGCCTCTTTTTCCATTCTTCCTCTTCTTGATTGGCAGGTTCTTTGAAGGCGGTTCTTTCGGAGTGGGGGGAATCAATAACATACAGCTCGTCCTTGGAACTTGCTTGTATACTCTTAATCGGACTTTGATCTTCATGGACTTCTCCATGATGAAAGGAGACGGCCTGATATTTTTGACTGTCCTCCCCGTGTAAGGAGGTTTCTTTCTCGATCTCCGCCGTATTTTCTTCCCATTTGCTTACCACACCTTTGAGCCGGCCATTTACATATAAAAGGGATACGTCCTGCCTTAAGTACATCGCTTTGTCACTTTCTGAGAACATATTCCATAGGATTTCATATTCATCCTCGTCTTCTTCAGAAGCGAAGTTTAAGGTGGTTCCATAGGAATGAAACCCACTCCCTTCGTCAAGAGGGAAATATTTGATGACTGCTTCTTCATGGAAGTATTGCGTATAAACAGCGATGAATACAGCTAAAGCCAGAGGGACAAGTACCCAATGTACCCAAACTTTTTTCAAATCATCATCTCCTCGAACATCCTCTCTAAGCTTATATAGTTCAAGGTATGTTACATTCCACTTGGACATGCGCATAATCCTTCGATCTCTTAATGTGTATGAAATATGCAATATAGAAGAAACTACCGAGAGAAGGTTTAGAGGAGGATGCGTTTTGGAAGAACAACGTTTATTTGATAGTTATGAAAAAAATGTATCGTATCTCAAAGATCGTCTGGGTGTGGATGAGAGTTTCGATATGGTCCATCTTGATCTCGTTTATGCGGGAAGAGGGATGTCTTTATTCCTTGTTGATGGATTTGTTAAAGATGATATTCTGCACTATTTAATGAAGCTTCTTTCCAAGCTGGATCCAGATCAATTGGAACCGGACCCTCTGGAAAAATTACTGAAAACACATCTTCCTTACGTGGAATTGGATAAGAAAAAAGATTTGAATGCAGTTGCTGACTGGGTATTGGCAGGCCCTACAGCGTTGGTCGTTGAAGGCGTTGATGAAATCATCATGATTGATGCACGGACTTATCCCGTCCGTGGGCTTCAGGAGCCAGATCTTGAAAGGGTCGTGAGAGGATCTAGAGATGGATTTGTTGAGACTATTATCTTTAACACGGCTTTGACAAGGAGAAGGGTAAGAGACCGTTCTTTGCGAATGGAATATATGCAAATTGGACGTCGGTCTTTAACTGATGTTTGCATTTGTTACGTGAAAGATATTGCAGATTCAGACCGTGTGGAAGAATTAAAGAAAGTCCTGGACGATATCGATACAGATGCATTGCCGATGGCTGAGAAAACCATTGACGAATACATCAGTGGACGGTATTGGAATCCGTACCCGGTCATCCGTTACACAGAGAGACCGGATACAGCAGCCGCTCATCTTTATGAAGGTCATATTTTAGTCATTATCGATGGATCTCCGAGTGTTATGATTACGCCGTCCACGTTCTGGCATCATCTACAGCATGCCGAGGAATACCGTCAGAAGCCGGTGGTTGGCGCTTATTTGAGAGCTGTTCGATTCTTTGCATTTTTTGCATCTATATTCATACTGCCTTTGTACTTTCTTTTTTCAAAACGACCGGATCTTCTTCCTGAAGCCCTCGCCTTCATAGGACCAACAGACACCGGGACCTTACCCCTTATCGTCCAGTTTTTAATCGCAGAAGTTGGGATCGATATGTTACGGATGGCAGCCATTCATACACCTTCGACATTGGGTACGGCGCTTGGACTTGTGGCCGCCATTCTTATTGGTCAGGTCGCTGTGGAAGTCGGTCTGTTTTCAAGCGAGGTTGTTTTATATCTTGCTTTGGCAGCCATTGGAACATTCGCGACACCAAGTTATGAATTTGGACTGGCCGATCGTTTAACCCGGCTGGTTCTCCTGCTTGTGACCGGAATGTTCGGTTTGAAAGGGTACGTATTAGGAATCACCCTTTGGCTCATGTACCTTGCTAGTATGAAATCTTTTAAAACCCCTTATCTATGGCCTTTCCTGCCGTTTTCCTGGAAACCATTAAGAGATGTGCTCTTACGTTCTCCTATCCCACTGAAAAACCGCAGACCGGCTTTTCTTCACCCGGATGACCCTGATCGCTGATCGATCAGGGTTTTTTACGTTTTCAACTTTGTGAGGTATTGGTATAATGGATGAAGGTGATAAATGATGAAAACGATATATGATATCCAGCAGTATTTAAAGAAATTTGGAACGTTCATTTACATAGGAGACAGATTGGCTGATTTAGAGCTCATGGAGGAAGAAGTACGGGAATTGTATAAAGCTCAATGTATGCCTCCGGAAGATTTTCAAATGGCTGTTTTGTTGCTTCGAAGTGAAATGGCGCGGGAAAAAGATCGTCGAATTGGGGAGGAAATGCGATGAGTCATTACTACATAGGAGCAGATATTGGGGGAACGACCGTGAAACTAGCGGTTATTGAAGGAAGTGGTTCCATTGTAAAAAAGTGGGAAATTCCTACAAATACAGACAGAGAAGGAAAATCGATTCCTTCAGATATCGCGGACTCCATTTCACGAACCCTTGAAGAAGAAAATCTCTCTTTATCCAAAATTGTAGGTATAGGAGCTGGAGCTCCCGGGTTCGTGAATACGTCCACAGGCTATATTTATGAAGCGGTGAATATAGGGTGGAAAGAGTTCGACTTTGGGGTCATGCTTGAAGAGATGACTGGGCTGCCAGTATGGGTAGATAATGATGCTAACCTTGCTGCATTGGGTGAAAATTGGCTTGGTGCCGGAAAAGGGTGTACGGAATTGATTGCGGTCACTCTTGGTACGGGTGTTGGCGGAGGCATTATTGCGAACGGTCAAATTCTCAACGGGGCTAATGGTACGGCAGCAGAACTTGGTCACGTGACGGTTGAGCCAGACGGCGGTGCCCCATGCAATTGTGGGAAAACGGGATGTTTAGAAACGGTTTCATCCGCTACCGGTATCGTTCGAAAAGCGAAGGAAACGGCTGGAAAATATACTCACTCAAAATTGAACGCCCTCATAAAAGATGGAGTCCTTACTGCCAAAGATGTGTTTGAAGCATCCGAGCAAGGGGATGACGCGGCTAATCTGGTTATTGAAGAGGTTACGGATGTGCTCGGGATGGCGATTGCGAATATGGCTATAGCTATAAACCCTGAAAAAATCGTAATCGGTGGTGGAGTATCCAAAGCGGGGGACAAGCTTCTGCATCCCCTTGGTAGAGCCTATCGTAAGTATGCTTTACCAAGAACAGCAGAAGCATCAAATTTTGGCATCGCTGAATTAGGAAATGACGCTGGTGTTATTGGTGGAGCCTTTCTCGTTAAAAAGAACACATAAAAAAAGTTGGAGCTTGCCAGCTCCAACTTTTTTATGTGCCATTTGTTTAGCGATGTCATAAAAATGTAAATCACAGGACTTCTTTTCATAATGTTTATATCTTATGATAGATGAAAACTACTTCAATCATTCTAGAAAATGATGGGAAATGTAAATTTTATGAAACCTTTGTGGTACAATTTACGTCATATATGATGAGTGCGTTTAATATTGATTATAAGTGGAAATTGTTAAAGGAGTTTAAGAACCTGATTAATCTATGTAAAGATTGACCAGCATCGTACTAGAGGAGGAACCATGATGCAGTGGAAAATGAAGAGCATGCCACTATTTATCATTGCGACATTGTTGTTCGGGTTGAAAACATATGTCGTATATAGATTCATGTTTGATCTATCAATTGAAAACCCCATGCAGGAATTCATATTGTTGTTTAACCCAGTGGCCAGTGCCTATCTGATCTTTGCCATCAGTGTATGGCTGAAGCCAAAAAACCAGATGAAATATTTACGTTGGACGACTTTGATCGGTTCATTGGTCTTATTTGTTAATTTAATTTTTTACCGTAATTTTACTGACTTCATTACAATCCCGGTCCTTTTTCAAGGAAATAATGCAGCAGACCTGACCGGAAGCTTTTTAACATTGCTACACATCGAAGATCTTTTTATCTTCGCAGATGTAGCACTTATTTGGTACTTGAGTAAACAAAAGTTTGATCTTTCTGTAAAGATGCCCAAACGGGGGAAAATTGCTGCTACAGCGGTCACTTTCCTTCTTCTGGCAGGAAACGTAGTGCTTGCTGAAATTGAAAGGCCGATGCTTTTTGTCCGAGCCTTCGACCGTGAATATCTCGTGAAAAATATCGGGATTTATAATTACCATCTGTATGACGCTACTATGCAGACCAAAACAAAAGCCCAGCGTGTGTTTGCTGATGGTAGTGAAATCAGTGAAATTGAAAGTTATTTAAAGGAAACATCACCCGATGATTCAAACAAAGATTCAGAGTTATATGGGATTGCAGAAGATAAGAATGTAATCTTTGTCAGCGTGGAATCCTTCCAGCACTTCCTGTTCGATTCGGAAGTCAACGGAACAGAAACAACGCCTTTCCTTAATGGTTTGAAAGAAAGTAAAGACACCATCACTTTTGAGAATTTTTATCATCAAACCGCTCAAGGAAAGACATCAGACTCTGAATTCATAGTAGAAAATTCCCTTTACCCATTAGGCAGGGGTGCGGTTTATTTCACTCATGCAGGGAATGAATACAATGCTTTGCCAGAAATCTTGAATGAGGAAGGTTACGAAACCTCTGTGTTTCATGCGAACAACGCAAGTTTTTGGAATAGAGATGTCATGTATGACAATGTAGGGTATGATGAATTTTATGATGAAAAATCCTACGAAGTTACCCCGGACAATTCTTTTGGATGGGGTCTTGAAGACAAAGCATTTTTTGAACAGTCCATTAAGTATTTGCAGTCTCAGGAAAAGCCTTTTTATAGTAAGTTTATTACGTTGACGCACCATTTTCCATTTGAGCTTCCGGAAGAAAAGGCAAATATTGATAAATACGATTCCAATTCAAAAACGCTGAACTCATACTTTCAAACCGCCCGATATACAGATGAATCACTGGAACAGTTCTTCCAACAATTGAAGGATTCTGGAATTTATGAGGATTCCATTATCGTTCTGATGGGTGATCACTATGGAATAAGTGATTTCCATAATAAGGCGATGGGACAGTTTTTAGGAGAAGAAGTGGATCCATTTGTCCATACCCAGTTACAGCGAGTGCCTTTCATGATCCACATTCCTGGGTACGAGGACGGCGGTGTGAATGACAAAGTCGTCGGTCAGATTGATGTAAAACCAACACTGCTTCACCTTTTAGGCATTGAAGAAAATGAGGATTTGACGTTTGGTGATAATATGTTCTCAAATAAAGAGAAGGATTTTGTGGCTTTAAGAGACGGGAGCTTCGTCTCGGAAGAGTATGTTTATGCAAGCGAGATATGCTATGATCGTTCTACTGGCGAACCTCTTTTAGAAGAAGAAGGGGAAGCCTGTCAACCAATTAAAGAAAAAGTGACCAAAGAATTAAGTTACTCAGATAATATCATTTATGGAGACCTGTTCCGGTTTTATGAATTCAATGAATGAGAATAACCGTTGGGGAAAGATTCCCCAGCGGTTTTTTTGTTTTTGGTCTAAGTTTTAGAAATTTCCAATGAAAGCGGATACGATTTTAAAAGCAAACCAGCCCTTGAAGGGAAATGAAAAGATTCGCTGTGTTTTCACATATTTTCATACATATCTGGGTATTGATATTGACAACCATTGTTTGTAGGAGAGAGGGTAGTTTATGTTTCAATTTAAAAACGTGTATCAAGGCATTCTCGAGAATATTAATTTCACAATAGATAAACAAGACAAAGTGATTTTGTTTGGTCCTTCGGGTGCAGGAAAAAGTACACTCTTATTTTTGTTGAATCGATTGAAAGACCCCGAGAAGGGAAAGATTTATTTTGGGGACCGTCCTATTGAGGACCACTCCATCACTGCTTTAAGAAAAAGAGTAGGGCTGGTTTTGCAGTCACCCAACCTATTCCCTGGTACTGTATTAGATAACATCAAGTATGGACCATCGTTATTCGATGAATGGGATGAAAAACAGGGGAAGAGGCTGATGGAATACGTTCAGTTGCCCGTGGATTATTTAGATAGAGAGGTCGATCAACTGTCAGGTGGAGAGAAGCAGCGGGTGTCTTTGGCGAGAACACTAGCCAATTCTCCTGAAGTGTTATTGTTGGATGAGCCTACGAGCGCTCTGGACTATCGTACCGCTGAAGAGATTGAAGAAGTCCTCGAGTGTTTAATAGAGGAACAGAAGCTTACTATGTTCATGGTTACCCATAATCTTAATCAAGCTCGCAGGCTGGGCACTCGTGGATTGTTTATTAGTGAAGGGCGGATTATAGAGGATGGTAAGATACCGGAAATGTTCGAGAATCCGCAGAGGAAAGAATTAGCAGATTTTCTGGAACAGTAGGGAGGGATTTGGATTGGAACCTGAAATATCAAATCAGTCATTGATTTTTTTAATTATTTTCGTCATCGTCCCCTTGGCATTGTCTTATTATTATCAGCTGGGAGTAAGTAAAAGTGTCCTTTGGTCTACGTTTAGAGGAACGATTCAGTTATTTGCTATCGGATACATATTAACTTTCCTCTTCGATTTGCCCGCACATTATGGAATTCCTTTCATGCTCACTGTCATGGTGGTCATTGCGACCTTTCATGCAAGACAGAAGGGGAAAGACCTGCCATATGTCGGTTTTATCATCTTTGGGGGTCTCGTCGTCATAGAGGCTGGTGTGCTCTCCATTTGGCTCCTTTTTGATATGATACAGTTCAAACCATCGGAGGTTATACCAATGAGCGGTATGGTGATTGGGAATAGTATGACGGCTATGGGACTGGCCTTGGAACGGATGAAAAGTGAATTCAAAGAAAATAATGGACGTTTACTGGCTTCGCTGTCCCTTGGGGCTGAACCGAACCAGGCATCTCACTTGATCGTTCAAAATACGCTTCATGCCTCATTAATTCCAAATGTGGATCGTTTGAAAACCATTGGACTGGTCCAGCTGCCAGGGATGATGACAGGGTTAATTCTCGGGGGCGTATCCCCTGTGATGGCGATTAAGTACCAATTGGTTATTTCATTAAGCATTTTCTCATCTGTATCACTAAGTGCCATGTTTATCACTTTGTGTATGTACCGATACTTTTTTAACGAAAACAAACAATTGCTACAAACGGATGAGGAAATTAGAAGTTCCAGGTCCTGAGATTGCTGGAGAAAGCAAATAAAATCAACAGCTCCTTATTTCCATCAAAAAAAGCAAGCAGATTAAGATCTGCTTGCTTTTTTTCATCCGAATAAGTTGTACCAGATGGTCATAACAGAGAACCATCCGAAAATTAATGCTGACGCCCCTGCAAAAAGAACGGCAAAGAAGTTCTTAGTTTTAAGTTCGCGGAAAATTGCCCATACACATAGAATGGTTACGAGTAAAAGAAGAATAGCTGTGATCAAGTTCAGCACCCCCTAAGTCTCTTTTCATTATTATCATCCACATGGGATAGATGTTATACTTTATGTAATGATTAATGGTACTCATCTATTTTATAGTATAAACAAAAAATTGTCGAGTTATCTACTTTTTTTTCTAAATTATCTACATGACTTAATGAAATGATGGAAATAGAGGTGTTAGTATGAAAAAAATAACGAGATTACCACTAGGGCCGGTCGCTACCAATGCATACATTATACATGAAAACCATAAAGCACTGGTTATTGATCCAGGTGGAGACTTTGAGAAGTTACAGGACTACCTTCAGGAAAGGGAACTGGAGGTAGAAGCTGTGCTCCTGACCCATGCCCATTTTGATCATATCGGCGCAGTTGATCAAGTAAGACAAGCTTATCAAGCACCTGTGTATTTACATGAGGAAGAAGCGGATTGGCTCAAAGACCCAGAAAAGAATGGATCTGCATTGTTTGGTTTGGGCAAAATCACAGCTCAACCTGCGGATCACTATTTTGAAATTGGGCAGATGCAGATTGGCGATTTTTCTTTTGAGGTTCGTCACACACCTGGCCATTCCCCAGGAAGTGTTTCTTTTGTATTCAGAAACCAACGGTTAACAATCGCAGGCGATACTTTGTTCCAGAGGGGCATCGGGCGTACCGATTTGCCTGGGGGGAGCCGTGAAGTGCTTGAAAATAGCATTAAAGAGCAGCTGTACACTCTTCGTAATGATATGCGTATTTTTCCTGGTCACGGGGCTCCTACAACGGTCGGGGAAGAGCGGCAAGAAAACCCTTTTGTAAAAGAATAGGAAGCGGAATAGAAAAAGAACCTGTCATCCTGAATAGGATGACAGGTTCTTTTTTTAGTGGCCACCAAAACCAGGCACTAAGATAAAGGAACAATAATACGTAAATCCGATCATGAAGACTGTCAAGTATGAAAAAAATATGTAAACATACATACGTTCTGACAGCTTAAGGTAACCAATAGTAAGGAAAAAAGCCGTTTGAACTAGTGATAATATGGAAGCTTCCATCATATCGCCTGTGTAGAACATGACAGCGAAGATACCTGTCCAAAAGGCCATTACTCGAAACATACGATCCATGCTTTTTTCCCCCTCCTTTTCTATCGTTAAACTATCATTCATATTATAAACGACCCGGATACAATTGTAAATAAAACGTAATCATGTTTCATCTATCAGTATTTGTATTCCCGGTTGAGCTTATTCCTAACAATTTTAATGTAATAAATGAAACAGGATATGGGTTTAGGGGGGCGATCCACAATCATTTCGAGATAAAGCTTTTAATAATTATGCCCTATTCCTAAAGGTACTGTTTCCAGGTAATCAATATTATCAACGTTTATACTTTAACAGCGGCTATTAAAGGACGGAATAAAATTCCTGAAAAAAGAAGTTTAAAATATTGTACAAAGGTTATACAATCAATATACAATAAACTTATATAAAATTAGCGAGGAGCGTTACACATGGAAAAGTTAAAATTCTACACATACCCGAGTTGCACATCCTGTCGTCGAACGAAATCATGGTTAAAGAGTCAAGGGGTGGATTTTAACGAACAACACTTGTTTCGTGAAACTCCTACCGCTGATGAATTAAGAAGAATTTTGTCTTTAACTACTCACGGGATCGATGAGATTTTAGCAAGGAGAAGCAAAGAGTTTAAGACGTTGGATATAGATGTAGAAGACTTGACACTAAATGAATTCCTGGATCTTGTCATTGAAAAACCTAAGTTGCTGAGACGTCCAATTTTAACAAATGGAGATAAGTTAGTAATCGGATATGATCTTGATGGGTTAAGAGGCATTACGGATCATCGAATGGAATATAAAGAAAAAATTTCATAAATAGCGCCCCTCCTGGAGGGGACGCTTTTTTATTTTGTGTGAAAAGTTCTTACTTGGAATTGGCTCTCATTCACATGAATGGTGATTTGTTGCAGACAGTTCCATTGTTCCGTTTCTCTAAAGCATTCCGCTTCCACATCGCCGTCAGGGCTTTGAGTCGAGGTCGTAAATTCATTTTGTTCCAAAGGAACTTTTTTTAATTCTTCATTCAGTTCAATTCTGGCTGTATCTAAAAGATGCTGTTTCAAAATAGCTGTCTGATGGCTTTTGGAGAGGGGAAGATGGGTTTCATAGCGCTCAATGGAGGCAAATGTCACGAGTAGGAATATGAAGCACAGTATCAGCATCCACGGAAAAATCAGCCCATTATCATTGCGGAAGATGTATTTTCCTTTGTATTTGTTCATCACCAATCTCCACCTCCATTACAATGAATGGGGGCATAAGTTCAAATGATACAGCTTGTATATCCTGTATAAGTACTTCATGCCCACTCCCGTCGACGGTCCTTCTGAATGCCTGATTATACGGCTCTAATACAATACTTCGGTGATTTTTGTTTATGATTGAGATCGAATGGAGGGAGATATCGTAAGTACGGGATTGGTTAATTTCCCATTGGATTACAGCTTTTAACTGATCTACAGATAATTCTGAGGATACATCTGGTATTTTGAGGAGAGAAAATAATGGTAACGAAATGGTTAGTAAAATCATGGTCAACATGATGGTGATGATGACCTCAGATAACGTGTATCCTTGATTATACTTTCTATTCCCTTTTTTCATACAAACAGAACTCCTTGAGATCATTTCTTTGGTTTTTCCAGTTTACACAACCCTTTATCCATATCCCTTCATTTTTCGTAATCATCGTCATGCCCTGTATAGATGGATGTTTTTTATAATAAGGGAGAGGTCCATTCGATGTCTGGTACTCGAACCATTCATCATGAAGAAAAGTGAGAGCCTCTCTTTCGATTTGTAGGCTTTTATGGTCTATCCTTATCTCGGTCAATAAGGGAAGGGTGTATAACGTGATAATAATGAGGAGACTGAAGGCACATAACGTCTCAAGTAAAGTAAAACCCTCACATTTCTTCAATACGCAACCTGCCTGATCCAAAAGGGAATACAATTTTGTACGTTCTATCAGGTCCGTCCAAATACATAGTTCCAGCTTTCTGAATCATACCTTTCTGATTGAATCTTAATGAGGGATGTAAAGTAGTCAAACGCATATCCCATTTGCCCGGTAGTTGTCGGGTAAAGACTTTTCTTCGGTTTTTTGCATCGTATAGATAATACCCCCTCGATTGTTGATCGAAATGCAAAGTATAGTAAACATGGTCGTTCATCGTAAGGTGTTGGGCTACCAGGATATCGTCTTCTAATTGTTTCAAGGTTAGATGCTCCTCCATTCTCATGAAGGTGCGTTGTTGAAGAGGGAGGATACAGACAATCAGGGTGGTCCAGCATAGAAGAACGATTATCATTTCAGTGAATGTAAAACCATTACGTTCCTTCTGGGATCTCTTTATCAACAACTTTACCTTCTGAATTTAATTCTAATTCCTTCCCATCTGGGCATTTATCCTGTGATACATACTCGCCTTCCACAAGCGTCTCTAGGCTTGTCGGAAGGGTCCCTTCTTCTATGAAGTATGCTTGTACTTGTGCTTCAATGGTTTTGACGAGCGCTTCACATCCTTTCCCTTTGACTGTACTGCTGTTTTTTGACATGTTAGGGATTGTTATGATGAGAAGAACAGATATGACGAGAAGGACAATGAGCATTTCGACTAATGTAAAACCTTTTTCATTTTTGAACATACACGTTTCTCCTTTTCTATAATTGGTTCATCCATTGATAAAGGGGGAGCATGATGGATGAGTAGATCAACACGATAAAGGCAGCAATGAAAATGAAAAAAGCAGGTTGGATAATATGGAGCCACCGGGTGATTTTTTGTGAAATGAATTCCATGAAAAATTCAGCCATGAGCTCCATTTCGTCCTTTAGTGCTTCTATATCATAGGTGTGATGGAAAATGGCCGTCAGTTCAGGCCTGAACAAACGGCATCTATACACTGCTTGGGCAAAGGATTTGCCATTCGAGAGTTCATAAAGTATTTCACTGCAGTAGTGGGAGAGTACTTCATATTTTTTATGGCTTTCAAGAAGTTCAATGGCATCCTTTAATGGAAGTCCAGTCTGAAGGAGGGAGTGAAGATGTGTCGTGAAAAGAAAGGAAATGGAGTAGGTGTGATAAATCTTTAAGAGTGGAATTTTTTCATATAAGAAAAGCTTTCTTTTAAATGGAATCCGAGGGAGTGCAAAGACGAAGATGAGGAGGAGGCATAATGAAAGAAGAAGAAGAAGACCAATGCCATTCATGATGTGTGATGTGACTAGCATAAGTTTGATGGTTCCGACTTCCTTCCCTTCGAAAAGCAGCATGTAATTTGGAAGGACCGTCTTTTGTAAAATCGTACAGGCAATGATAAGGAAGACAAATAAAAATATGGGATAACGGATGACCCTGAAAAACCTCTCTTTGTAATTTTTCTTCATATGCAACAGTTCCTGAATCTGTTGGAAACTCCTGGGCAAATCATGATGTACTTGACTAAAGTAAAGAAAGTTTGTAACAGATGATGAGAAGTTCGCCTTCGTAAATGCTTCATGGACGGCATCACCAGCGCTCAAATGCTCTCTTATCGTGTCACAGGTAGGTTTCAGTGTTGAGTCCCAGCCCGTCATATGAAGGGCGTCTAAAAGTGGATACCCCTTCTCCAAAATGTGGCTGCACCTTTTGAAAAATAGGATCTGATGGTTAATAGATAACGGTGGATCACGGTATGGTGGCCATTTCGCTTTCGTTAATGAAGCCAAGTGCATAGGCTTTCCTCCTCAGTTGTTGAAATGATTGGAAGCTTTCGTGTTTGTGATCCCCTTCAATGGCTTTTTTTAGTGCTCTTCCGTCCAGCAACTCTAATAAAGCAGCTCTCCTTGGCAGGTGCTTCGCTCCTTCGATTGGAACGAGACGCTGTGAAGCAATTGCAAGCATGGTTTGTTCGATTTCACTTTGGCTGATATTCATTTCTTTCAGCCTGTGTAAAGTCCCATGAGCATTACGTGCATGAATCGTACTGATCACAAGGTGTCCACTCAATGCCGCTCGAAATGCGAACTGAGCAGTAGATTTATCCCTTATTTCTCCAACCATTAATAGGTCCGGATCATGTCTAAGGGCAGCTTTTAATCCTGTATCGTACGTAACTCCTGCACGTTCGTTTACTTGGACTTGAATAATGTTATTTAAGTTTTTTTCAATGGGATCTTCAAGGGTGATGGCCTGATAGGAACTTGATGAGGTGAGTGATTGAAGCAAAGCGTATAGAGTGGTGGTTTTTCCACAACCAGTCGGACCGGTAAAGAGTATCATGCCACTTCGAAACTGCAGCCATCGTTCAATTTTACTCAATTGATAAGGGAAAAGAAAAAGCTGTTCCAAAGGAGTGTGGTCCATCGGCCTAAGGATCCGGATGGCCAGGCTTTCGCTTACGGTTGTTGGAAGAGTAGAAAGACGTAAATCAAATGTTTGTTGACTGATGCGATGGTGAATCGCGCCGTTTTGGGGGCGTTTATGCTCGCCGATATCCATACCTGAGGTGAACTTGAAGTAGGAAAGAACTTTCTTATATATTGGTAGGGGAGTCATTGAGTGAAAGATGCGTTTTCCGTGGATTCTGAAATGAATGGAGGCTGATTCTTCGTAGGGGGAAAAGTGGATGTCAGTTGCGGTTTGCTGAATAGCAGATACAATTAGGTCTTGAGAGTATTGAGCGATGGATCTCAATCATAGACCACCTCTTTCATTATGATTTTTGGTACATAAGTTATTATTCGACAGGAAACGGAATAATCCTGCAACAATTTTAAATAGGGGGAGTATGAGTAATGATATATCTGATTGGATTTATGGGAAGTGGAAAGTCAACGATCGCAAGCAGGTTGAGCGAGGACATGCAGATACCATCCGTTGAAATGGACGCAGCTATTGAAGAAGCAGAGGGGATGAAGATCAGTGAGATGTTTGCTATTCATGGAGAATCTTATTTCCGTGAAAGAGAAACGGAATTTTTGACAGAGTTAAAAGGGGAAGCTGTGGTTTCCACCGGAGGCGGCGTAGTCCTCCGTAAACAGAATCGGGAATTGATCCAAAAGGGAACCGTTGTCTACCTGAAAGCTGAATGGGAAACGATTGTGGAAAGGTTGAAGGAAGATACGGATCGTCCATTGTGGCAGGGAGACGAAGCTGAGAAGAAAAAAAGGTTTGCTGAACGGCTCCATGTATATGAACAGACAGCTGATCTTATCATTAGTGTGGATGGAAAAACCCCCGAAGAGGTCACAGAAGAAATCATCAAACGTCTAAAATGACTAGTGATGGACCATACTAAAGGAAACAGTAGAGAAAGAGGGGTTTTCATGAATCAGAATGATTATGTAAAGTTTCTGACAGAAGAAGTCGTCAAGTATATGCACATGTCTAAGGACGAAAAACAGGAACGGAAAGAATCTAAGCCCTCGAAGAAAACTTCCTTTTACTGGTTCGGGTTATTGCCTCTTGCCTTGAAAATGTTCAAAAGGAAACGGATCAACAATCATTGAAAGAATAAGAAAAGCCGCTGAATTGTTCAGCGGCTTTTTGTTATGACAGCCAAGACCTGCTCGTTTCTTGGGAAATATAAAATAAACCTCCGTTAACAACCTCCATCTTGATAGAAGGCTTGTAACGGTTATCAAGTTGTTCACGTTCCTTTGTAAATGATTCTAAGCCAATATCCTGGGATGCATAAAAAGACTCCAATAATTTTGTTTCTTTCTCTAAATGATGGATCGACTCTTTCGCCCATTGGTGATCAAGTGAAGCGACATAATTTTCAATGTGACGTTCCATGCGTTTATAGGCATGGGTAATGGATATGACGGGTTTCATTGGAAACGTATAATCAGAAACGGTGGTTTCAAAAGAGAGGTCCAAAATTTTATCCATCATTCCCAGCATCATGGTGCCATGGATCAGGTTTATGCCGATGGAAACGGGTTCATCTTTTGTATGTTTGCCTCGGAAGTGAAGAAGAGCATTGATGACAAGCCAGGGACTCATTGCCCGGTTTTGTCCTGAAATTTCTTCAATAACTTCATAAAGTCTGGCCGTCCGTGCTTTGGAGATCGCCGTATTATAAAGACGGTGGAGCTTAGGTGTTCCAGCATGCAGGAAAATCCCATCGGTCTGCTGTTTGGCTGTATTACTGAAGGTTAACTTCAGGGGAGTGCCCTCCCGGTTCATTTTTCGCATATAATGCCAGTAGAATGGCCGGTTCATGATTTCTTCATCCATTTCATTAGTCAGTTGGACAGTGAATTGAGAAGGGGATTCCTCAGTGAGTGAACAGCCATGGGATATAAAGAATTGTTTGACGAACGATTGGTAAGGATTTGGTGCCTTCAACTTGTCTCTCTCCTTTCATTCACTGTGTGTTCCACGTAACTGACTAAATTATTGAGTTTAATATCGACTTCACCCTGACTGTCAGACTGTTTGAGAATGGACTGGATTTGGTGATCAAAGGAACCTCCGGGAATTTGTTCCAGAATGTGGTCCAAGTCTCCCACAGCATTTTTAAACATTTCAATCTTTTCATAAAGCATGCCCATAATATGATCTTCAATCGTATCTTTAATGGCAAAGTTATAAATTTTCACATCGTGTTCCTGTCCGAATCGGTGAATTCGTCCAATCCTCTGCTCCAAACGCATGGGGTTCCATGGAAGATCATAATTGATCATATGGTGACAAAACTGCAGGTTTATTCCCTCTCCTCCTGCTTCTGTAGCTATCATTACTTGAGCTTTGTCCCTGAAAAGCTGTTTCATCCAGTCACGTTTACTCTTATTGAATTTACCACTAAATGGAACGGAGGTAATGCCGTTTTGCTGAAGATACCATTGTAAGTAAAACTGAGTGGCTCGATATTCGGTGAACACAATGAATTTTTCACCTGTATCTTTGATGAGTTCGGTCATTCTTTTTGCTTTCACATGATGAGGGACGTTAGCAATTGCTTCAATATAATCGTCATATTCTCCCCCATTTTCTTCGGAAGCCTTTTTCTTTAACTGATTCAAGGACATATAGCAGGCCTCTCGCGAAGAACATAATTCTTTGGCGAGTGTTAGCCACGTGAATGAAGGGTGGTTTGCTTTCAAATTTTCCAGTTTCCTGTACATATCCATCTCTTCCTCCGTGAATGTCAGTCGTTCATTCACGACTCTCCTCTTCGATGAATCAAGCCCTGTATCTTTTCGCCGGTTTCGGATCATGACATGACCAACGAGAGAGTGAATATGTTTTATGCTATCTTCTTCGCCTGTATTTTCTTTATATTTTTTCTTGAAGTCTGTCAAATTCCCGAGATACCCGGGCTTTAGGATAGAAACCAAATTAAATAAGTCGCTGAGTTTGTTTTGAATAGGAGTAGCTGTTAATAAGAGACAATAGGTCTTCTTCAAGGATTGGACGAACTGGTAATTCTTCGTCTGATGGTTCTTTAATTTATGAGCCTCATCAATGATGATGAGGTCGTAATCGATATCCAGAATAATTTCTTTATGGTTTTCGCGTTTGGCCATATCTATAGAGGTTACGGTAACATCCCATTCTCTCCATGACGCTTGCTTTTTCCTCGGAGCGGCCGCTTGTATATAAAATTTTTCGCTTAGTTCCTGGATCCATTGATTGACAAGAGAAGCGGGAGTCAAAATCAAGATTTTTTTCGCTCTTCCCCTGATCATATATTCCTTTAAAATCAGGCCAGCTTCCAAAGTTTTACCAAGACCTACTTCATCAGCCAGAATGGCACGTCCATTCATCTGGTGAACTACCGTTTCTGCAGCCTCCACTTGGTGTTCCATAAAATCAACATGAGGGAGGTGGTCAAGGGCAAGGAGTCCGTCGAACTTCGGAACAGTTTTGAACTGAGCGGCCTGATAAGCGAGTTTGAATCCGTCCCAAGTGGTCATTTTTTCAGGATGCTCTAGGTTTTCCTTCAATAATTCAATGTAGGATTGGTCTGGATGAATTTCGATCATGTTTTAGCCCTCCATCAATTAGGAATGATAAAAGATTGCGAATTATTGTAGAATTATCGTGTCTTTTGTGAAAGACGCGTGATATAATGATGCTGAAAATGTACATAACAGCGGGTGAATGCTATCCAATAGTATGCCCGGTAAAATCTAGAAAAATACGAAAGCGAATGACTGTAGAAGGAGAGACCACGCTCGTGGCGCCGAAGGAGCAAGCATTCATTTGTGAATCTCTCAGGCAAAAAGACTTCTATAGGACGCAACTCTGGAGAGTGTTTGCATTTTTGCAGACCACCCAAGAAGCAAGCTTCAGGTCTTCCTGTTGTGAAACTTTCTGGTGAAACGGACAGAGACTCCCGTGCAAGCGGTGGAGTCTCTTTTTTTATGGGAAAATCAGTGAGAAGGAGTGGGTCAGATGGCAGATTTGAAACGAACACCTTTATTTGAGGAGTACAAGAAACTAGGTGCAAAGACGATTGATTTCGGAGGATGGGATCTGCCTGTGCAGTTTTCCAGTATTAAAGAAGAGCACCAGGCTACAAGGACAGCTGCCGGATTGTTCGATGTCTCTCACATGGCAGAAGTAATGGTGGAGGGGGCTGACAGTCTAACGTATCTTCAAAAAATGTTGACGAATGACGTTTCCAAACTCGAACCGGGGAAAGCCCAATACACCATTATGTGTTATGAAAACGGTGGAACGGTCGATGATTTGATTGTATATCACCTGGATGTTGATCAATATCTTCTTGTAGTTAATGCCGCTAACCGTGAAAAAGATTATAAATGGTTAAAAGAACACCAGGAGGGAGAAGTCACGGTTGAAGATGTCTCTGATGAATATGTTCAACTGGCCGTGCAGGGCCCTAAAGCAGAACAAGCGCTGCAATCCATCACAAAGACTGATCTTTCCACCATCAAATTTTTCCGTTTTGAACAAGGTGTGACGATTGAGGGAGTCGATGGAAAAGCGCTCGTTTCAAGAACGGGTTATACAGGGGAGGATGGATTCGAAATCTATCTGCATGCAGATTACGGAGCGCAACTGTGGCAGGCGCTCCTCAGGGCCGGTGAGCCCTTTGGATTGAAACCGGTGGGACTTGGAGCGCGGGACACGCTCAGGTTTGAAGCGAATCTTGCGCTTTATGGACAGGAGCTGAGTTCCGAGATTACTCCAATTGAAGCGGGATTGAACTTTGCTGTTAAAGTAAACAAAGAAGTGGACTTCATTGGAAAAGAAGTGTTGAAAAAGCAAAAAGAAGAGGGGCCGAGCCGGAAACTTGTCGGAATTGAAATGATCGATAAAGGAATCCCTCGTACACATTACGACATTCTGAACGGGGAGGAAGTCATCGGATTTGTAACGACAGGGACACAATCTCCGACTCTAGGAAAGAATGTTGGGCTTGCTTTGATTAATACCGACTACACGTCTGAAGGGACAGAAGTGACGGTCCAAGTGCGTAAAAGGAAATTGAAAGCCAAAGTTGTGAAAACACCTTTTTATAAAAGATAATCCAAGGGGGATGAAAGCATGGAGTTTCGTTATTTACCCATGACTGAAACAGATAAAACAGAAATGCTTGAAAGAATCGGTGTTCAGCATTCGGATGAGCTTTTCTCTGATATACCTGAAACTATTCGCTTCCAAGGCAAATTGGATATTCAAGAACCAAGAAACGAATATCAATTGATGAAAGAATTGACTGAACTATCCGAGAAAAAT
The DNA here is from genome assembly GCF_056158545.1 of Halobacillus sp. ABR2_026. NCBI lineage: Bacteria > Bacillati > Bacillota > Bacilli > Caryophanales > Bacillaceae > Halobacillus > Halobacillus sp. ABR2_026. Next base: position 2,477,077 of record NZ_JBSWTM010000001.1, on the reverse strand, counting down.
GTGAACGCTAAATCTCACACTTCTTTCTTAGGGGCTGGAGTATATGATCATTACATTCCTTCGATTGTAGATCACGTCATTTCCAGGTCGGAATTTTACACAGCGTATACACCATACCAACCAGAAATCTCACAAGGGGAGCTCCAGGCTATTTTTGAATTTCAAACCATGATTTGTGAATTGACGGGTATGGATGTAGCGAACTCTTCCATGTATGACGGTGGGACGGCTTTGGCTGAGGCCGTTAACTTATCTGCAGGTCAAACGAAGAAAAAGAAAGTACTTGTTTCCAAAGCCATTCACCCGGAATCCTTAGCTGTTATTCATTCGTATGTCAAAGGTCCTGGTGTGGAAGTTGTAGAAATTGATCATAAAGATGGGCGGACGGATCTCGACCAGTTGAGAAAAGAAATGGATGAAGATACAGCAAGTGTGGTCGTGCAATATCCGAATTTCTTCGGTCAAATTGAACCTTTGGAAGAGGTTAGATCTATCGTCGATTCCCAGAAGAAAACGATGATGATTACTTCGAGTAACCCGCTGGCCCTCGGTTATTTAACGCCTCCAGGTGAGTTTGGATCTGACATTGTGGTCGGGGATGCTCAAGTTTTTGGTATTCCTGCACAATATGGCGGTCCGCATTGTGGGTATTTTGCAACAACTAAAAAATTGATGAGAAAAGTTCCCGGCAGACTTGTGGGACAGACGGTGGATGAAGAAGGGCGGCGGGGATTCGTCTTAACCCTTCAGGCGAGAGAGCAGCATATCAGGAGGGACAAAGCCACTTCGAATATATGTTCCAATCAGGCACTGAATGCTCTTGCTTCATCCGTAGCAATGTCTTCATTAGGAAAAGAAGGACTCAAGAAAATGTCCTGGATGAACATTCAAAAAACGGCTTATATGAAAAAACAATGTCAGGAAAAAGGACTCGAAATTGAATTTGATGGAGCATTTTTCAATGAGATCGTCATCAAGTTGAAAACAGATGTAAAACAGTTGAACAGCAGTCTGCTCGAGCGGGGAATCATAGGCGGATATGACCTTGGCGGAGTTGATGAAGCACTGACCAACTGTATGCTCGTTGCTGTAACTGAAATTCGAACAAAAGAAGAGATAGATAAGTTTGTGAAGGAAGTGGGGGATCTTCATGTCTAACCAGGATTTTCCTTTAATTTTTGAATTAAGTCAGGAAAGTCGTACTGGCTACAGCTTACCTGACTTCGACATACCGGAAACGAATATTGATGATATGATCGGACAGGCGTATGTTAGAAAAAGCGAACCGGACTTACCGGAAGTAAGTGAGCTGCAAATGATGCGTCACTATACAGCTTTATCGAAGCGTAACCATGGGGTTGATTCTGGTTTTTACCCTCTTGGGTCATGTACGATGAAGTACAATCCTAAAATGAATGAAGATGTCGCAAGGCTGACAGGATTCAGTCACATTCACCCATACCAGCCAGAGGAAAATGTCCAGGGCGCTCTTCAGTTGATGTATGACCTTCAGGAAACGTTGGCTGCCATAACGGGAATGGATACAGTAACGCTTCAGCCAGCTGCCGGTGCCCACGGGGAATGGACAGGCTTGATGATGATCAAAGCCTATCATGAAGCCAGAGGAGAAACCAACCGAACGAAAGTCATCGTTCCGGATTCAGCGCACGGGACGAATCCGGCATCAGCGACAGTGGCAGGATTTGATGCTGTGACCGTTAAGTCTGATGAACGCGGGCTTGTCGATCTTGAGGATCTGAAACGGGTAGTGGATGAGCAGACAGCTGCCCTTATGCTTACAAATCCGAATACCCTAGGTCTTTTTGAAGAAGATATTGAAGAGATGGCGGCGATCGTCCACGAGGCTGGTGGTAAGCTCTATTATGATGGTGCGAACCTAAATGCCATATTGGGGTATGCTCGTCCTGGAGACATGGGGTTTGACGTCGTCCACCTTAACCTTCATAAAACGTTCACCGGACCCCATGGAGGGGGAGGACCTGGATCTGGGCCTGTCGGAGTAACTGAGGAATTCGCAGCTTATCTGCCGGCCCCGATTTTGACCAGGAAAGAGGGTCAGTATGTGTTTGACAATGACCGACCGAAATCCATCGGTAGAGTGAAACCTTACTACGGAAACTTCGGAATTAATGTCCGGGCGTACACCTATATTCGTACAATGGGCGCTGAAGGCTTGAAGAAAGTAAGTGAATATGCGGTCATTAATGCAAATTATATGATGCGCCGACTTCAAGAAGCGTTCGACCTTCCCTTTGACAGACACTGTAAACATGAATTTATTTTGTCAGGGAAACGTCAGAAAAAACTTGGTGTACGGACATTGGATATGGCGAAACGTCTACTAGACTTCGGTTATCACCCACCAACCATTTACTTCCCGATTAATGTGGAGGAAGCAATGATGATTGAGCCGACAGAAACAGAATCAAAAGAAACGTTGGACGGTTTCATTGATCGTATGATCCAAATCGCTCATGAAGCTGAGAGTGATCCTGAGAAAGTTCAAAATGCTCCTCATACGACGATTGTAAGTCGTATGGATGAGACCCTTGCGGCGCGGAAACCTGTACTAAGATACCAGAAAGAACAGTAACCTAAACCCGGAACCCATCTACCTATGGATTCCGGGTTTCCTTTTTCTTCTCCTTACAGAAGCGTAGAACGTTTTTTATCGTAACCGCTGGACAGATCTTATTGCACAAAAAAACCCGGTTCTCAGAGAACCGGGAGGATGCTTACTTTTTAGATTTAATTTTACCTGTCCATTTTTTAAATCCGCCTTCAAGCATATTCAAATCTTTATATCCTTGCTTATGAAGCATCATAGCTGCACGAGCGGAACGGGCGCCGCTTTGACAATATAAATAAACCGGCTTGTCTTTACGGATTTCAACCAGGCGGTTTTTCATCTGGGACAACGGAATGTTCCGGGCACCAAGGATATGGCCGCCGTCAAATTCCTTTGGTTCACGTACGTCGATCAGCTGTGCTTTTCTGTACCCTTCACGGAATTTGTCTTCAGATAATGTGGTCATGACTTTTCTTGCTTTAAAGAATCTATACAACCCGAAAGCGATCAACAATACAATCGCTCCGATCAAGATCCATAAATCCATCTTTCCATCCCCCTCAATTCTCTATTCCTCTATCTATTATAGGAGGGAATGCGGAGTATTTCAAAAAAATTTTTTTGAATGATGAAGCAAAAGTCGAATTTGTCGAAGTTTTGCGATGTAAGAAAGATGCAAATGATGAAATATATCAAAGAAACAATCATGTATGCGTTTTTCTTTTATTCTCTAGGTCATACGTTTATTCTCTTAGGATTTTTGGATTGACAAGTTTCTACATATTCGTTCAATAGCACAATATATGGTGACTGAAAATTATCACAACACAATATATTGATTATCTTTTCGTAAATGTGGTATGTTACTTATATCAAAACAAAATGCTTAGTATTCAGCTTAAAGGGAGAGATGCAAAATGCAGACCACCACCTCCACAGACGTACACATGAAAATCGATGTGGAACGCCTAAATGCAGACATTAGACAGTTCCCTCAGGTTCATGAAGTTACGGAATCGATGTCGATCACACACAAAGGTGTTTCAAGACTTGTCATGTTGGACAGGTATGCGTTTAAAGATACAGAGAAAATAACGCTTGCAGAAGGAGATTTTGTGGTCCTCACAGTCAAGGATGATCCTAAATTTCCTGCCAGGGGTTTCGGTTTCATTCATTCGGTGGACTGGCAGACTCACGAAGCTATTGTAAAGGTCGAAGAAGAGTTCGTTCATGTGCTGGAGCATGAGGAAGAACGTGAAACAGGTCTGATTAAACGTAATCTGGACACGATTGATAAACCTCTTGAAGTTTTTTACGAACAGATTGCTCTACGAAATGCTACGGGTCTTTCAGAAGTCGAGACAGATCCAAAAAAGAAGGAGCAGAGCTTTACCGATTTTTATGAAGAACTATCGGATTTGAACTTTATCCCCGCAGGCCGAGTATTATATGGCGCCGGTTCTCAAACGGACGTTACTTATTTTAATTGTTATGTGATGCCGTATATTCAGGATTCCAGGGAAGGAATCTCGGATCATCGGAAACAAGTGATGGAAATCATGTCCAGAGGTGGCGGCGTAGGAACGAACGGATCTACCCTGCGTCCTCGGAATACACTGGCTAGAGGTGTAAATGGGAAATCTTCAGGTTCGGTTTCCTGGCTTGATGATATCGCCAAACTCACTCATCTAGTAGAGCAGGGGGGCTCAAGACGCGGAGCGCAAATGATCATGTTGGCGGATTGGCACCCTGACATTCTTGAGTTCATTATTTCTAAAATGCAAAACCCTAGAATTCTACGTTTTCTCATCGAAAATACGGAGGATGAGACGATCAAACAACTGGCTAAGGATAAGTTGAAATTCACACCACTTACTGAAACGGAAAAGGATTTATATCAGAGTGTGGTTAATTACAAACATATTCAAGGTCAGGGGGGATTTACGGACCGAAGCATTCAGGAAGCGGAAGAGAAGCTTCATCTGGGTGGGAATTATACGGTTCATAATTCAGAGTTCCTTACGGGGGCCAATATATCTGTCTGTATTACCAAAGATTTCATGGAAGCTGTGGAGAATGATACAGAATATGAGCTGCGTTTTCCGGATGTAGAAAGTTATACGGCGGAGGAAATGGAAATATACAATGAACAATGGCATCAGAGCGGCGATGTACGTGAATGGCAGGACCGTGGCTTTGGTGTCCGGACTTATCGGAAGGTTAAAGCGAACGAGCTTTGGAATTTGATCAATATTTGCGCGACCTATTCAGCAGAGCCGGGGATCTTCTTTATTGATAATGCCAATGAGAAGACAAATGCTACAGCCTATGGTCAAAAAGTAGTGGCAACCAACCCTTGTGGGGAGCAACCGCTTGCGCCATACTCTGTTTGTAATCTTGCTGCTGTCAACTTGGCAAATGTAGCAGATCGTGAAAGGAAGCAGGTTGATTTCGATCAGCTTAAGAAAACGGTACGTCGGGGTGTGCGGATGCAGGACAATGTAATTGATGCGACTCCGTACTTCCTGGAAGAAAACAAAGTTCAGGCTCTGGGAGAGCGCAGGGTTGGACTTGGAGTCATGGGATTACATGACTTGTTGATCTATTGTGAAACGACTTACGGTTCTGAAGAAGGAAACCGTATGGTCGATGAAGTTTTTGAGACGATTGCTACAACCGCTTATCGTGAATCCATTGAATTGGCCAAAGAAAAAGGAAGCTTCCCTTTCTTGATCGGCGAAACGGATGCGGAAACGATGGAACTGCGTAAACGGTTCATTCAAACCGGATACATGAAAGAAATGCCGGAAGATGTTCGTCAGGGCGTGCTGGAGTATGGGATAAGGAACTCTCACCTTCTTACCGTTGCACCGACAGGAAGTACAGGTACGATGGTAGGAGTCAGTACAGGACTTGAGCCATACTTTTCTTTCTCTTACTATCGTAGCGGTCGTTTAGGTAAATTTATTGAGGTGAAAGCCGATATCCTTCAGGAATACTTGGATGCCCATCCAGATCAGGACCCCAATGAACTGCCGGAGTGGTTCATAACTGCAATGACGATGAGTCCTGAAGCCCATGCCGATACACAATGCATTATTCAACGCTGGGTAGACAGCAGTATCTCTAAAACCGTCAACGCCCCGAAAGGATATACGGTTGAAGAAGTGGAAAGAGTCTATCAACGTCTGTATCGCGGTGGAGCTAAAGGCGGTACCGTCTATGTAGATGGAAGCAGAGATAGTCAAGTGTTGTCATTAAAAGCTGAAGAGAATGATTTTGATGGAGAACAAACAGAGTTGTTCGAAGCCGAAGAGCAAAAACCTCGTGTCGTCCTAATGGATACGATTCAGGAGTTGGATAAGACGAAAGTGACCATCGGTTCTGAAGTTGGAGATACGTGTCCGGTCTGCCGACAGGGTACAGTCGAAGACATTGGTGGATGTAATACTTGTACGAATTGTAATGCACAATTGAAGTGTGGTTTGTAAGAAAGCAACCGGCCGTCCAGCGGCCGGTTTGTTTTTTGATCGATCGAGCATACTTTATTGATGGGCACCATGTAAACAGAGCTCGCTTGTCACTGATAGGATTCTAGTGTATCATTTCATTGTAGTAACATAGGCTGTAAAACACTCGTCATAAAGGCTGTGGCGTATACATAAGACAGGGTATTGGGGGTTCAACATGCCGACACCTAGCATGGAAGACTATATTGAACAGATCTATATATTAATCGAAGATAAAGGATATGCACGTGTTTCTGATATTGCAGAAAATCTTCAGGTGCATCCGTCATCGGTAACGAAAATGGTTCAAAAACTTGATCGGGATCAATACTTGAACTATGAAAAGTATCGAGGATTGATATTGACAGCAAAAGGCAAGAAAGTAGGAAAACGTCTTGTTTATCGTCATGAACTGTTAGAGCAGTTTCTGGAGATCATCGGTGTCGATCAAGAGAACATATATGATGATGTCGAGGGTATTGAACATCATATGAGCTGGAATTCCATCGATCGAATCGGTGACCTTGTGCAATTCTTTGATGAGAATCCGGATCGTGTCAAAGCTTTGAGGGAAGTTCAGAAAAAGAATGAAGAGCAAAATGAAGAGTAAGACTCCCCGCGCATGGAATTCCATGCGTTTTTTTGTTGGGATAAGGAGAGAAAGTGGATTTGGCTGCTTGCGTTCTAATTTGTCATTCCCCCGTTTATAATGAATTAAAGCGGGGTGAAGCAGGATGAGAGTGGACGGTGTTTTTTCCGGAGGTGGTGTGAAAGCTCTTGCCTTCCTTGGTGCGCTCGAAGAATTGGAGGAAAAGGGATATGCTTTCAAACGCGTAGCCGGTACATCTGCTGGTGCGATCTTAGCGAGCCTAACAGCAGCTGGATTTACTGCTAAAGAACTTAAAGAAAAGCTTAGAAATCTATCGTTTCTCGGTTTGGTCGATGTCCCTTTGACAGATCGGGTGTTTCCATTTATGAAATGGCTGTTACTGTATTACAGGATGGGGCTTTATAAAGGGAATCAGTTGGAAAATGTGCTGGAGGAATGGTTGAAAGAAAAGGGAGTCCGGACTTTTGCAGACATTCCGCCGGGAGCTTTAAAAGTGATCTGTTCTGATTTGACACTGGGGAGAATCATTGTCATTCCTGATGATTTGAAAAGCGTGTACGGTATTGATCCTGCTACATTTTCGGTGGCTAAAGCTGTAAGGATGAGCTCGGGACTTCCTTATTTTTTTATCCCTGTAAAAATTCATGGAAAACGGGGGAAGTCGATTGTAGTGGATGGTGGAGTTTTGAGTAATTTTCCTCTTTGGATTTGGGAAAAGCAGGACGGTTGTCGAACAAGGCCGGTGATTGGAATGAAGTTGAGTGATGAACCGGATAAACTCCCGGAACAAAGAATCAGAAATGCCATCCAAATGTTCCATGCCCTTTTTAAAACGATGCAGCAAGCCCATGATGCGAGATACATTTCAAAAACGCTGAGCAAGGACATTATATTCATTCCTGTCAGTGGGGTGGAAACGACAGACTTTGATATGACGGAAGAAGAAAAAGAAGCCTTAATGGAATTAGGGCGTGAACATGCCAATAAATTTCTGCGAAGATGGAGCAGGTAGAATCCATTCTGAAGGGAAACTGGAAGGGCAACCTCTAACAGAACGCAAAAATAAAAATCGAGCCATCAAAAAGTGGCTCGATTTTTTCCTTTGTTTTTACTTCCCTCAATAACGCGAAGTTGTGGTCCATTCGACCGTTTTTTATTTTTTTTGCCTAATGCTGAAGCTTTTGTTTGCGCTTTGGCTACAGGACTTTTCTTAATGGCTGGTGTAGGTTGTTTATATTTCTGCTTCGATTGTTTAACGGCTTGCTTATATTTTTTCATTTCATTTCGACTGCGGCCCCCCGATCCTCCAAACCCTCTGTTGCGGAGGAAGAAGAAGTAAATGGCCCCGTAGATGAGTGCTGCAATTCCGATCATCGTTACGATCGAAGTGAGAAAACCGGTCGTATTTGTGAATAGCTGAATACCAACAAAGAAGATGGCCAGCCCAATCAATGTGTAAATGACAGGAGTCATCCAATTACGCATGATATTTTCCTCCCTTCTCGTAGTGGTCGACTAAGAATATCTGGTTATTGAACTATACCCTGATTTCAACACTTTTCATCATCGGATGTGGTAGGTCGTTAGCGCTTATGTGTTATTTAAGATTGTTTCCTTTATAGATTAAAATATGCAGGGCCGTGGTATTTTTTGAGCATGATAATGATGTTTTCATAAACTCTTACCTTCTCGAGCCTTTTTTAAACAAGAATATTTTAAATGGGTTGGACTTTCATTTTACCTCATTTTTACATGAATCACTAGCCCATCTTTCTAAAAGAGCATGAAAAAAATGGGGTTGGTTAAAATGAAGGTAGAGGTGATGAAGATGGCTGAAAAACAACAGGATCAAAGACAACAAGAGCCACAGCAGAGTGTCATTGGGAAATCATTGATAACAGGTTTTACAGCAGGCGTATTATGGGGAGGGTTAGGAGCGGTCGCCTATTATTTTAATTTCACAGAGGTATCTCCTGCATCTTTCATATTTAGATCGTTCTGGCAGACGGAATGGACAGGGACATGGCTTGCTGAAGTGTTAGCTGTATTAATTCTCGGCTTATTATCGTTGGGAACTGCGCTTATCTACTACTTAATCCTGAAGAAAAGGAACGGGATGTGGCCTGGTGCAATCTTCGGGTTGGTGTTATGGGCAATTGTTTATTTAGTCTTGACGCCTATATTTCCTGCTATACCGTCTTTGATGGAATTGAACAGTGACACATGGGTAACGACCGGGTGTCTGTTCATTTTATATGGTGTATTTATCGGGTTCTCTATATCTTATGAGTACAGGGAATTCAACGAGACCATGAATTCTTATTCAAATCAAGGAAGAGTATGATAAACTTAAAGTGTATGACAATTTTGGAAATGGTGGGGTTTGTGAATGGGGAGAAAGAGACTGTTCTTAATCAATGGACCTAATTTGAATATGTTAGGGAAAAGAGAGCCGGGTACGTACGGTACAAAGTCTCTAGAAGATGTTCAGACATTGGTTGAACAAGCGGCTGCTGAGCAAGGGTACGAAATAGCTGCTTTTCAATCCAATCATGAAGGGAATCTCGTAGACTGGATTCAACGCGCAGAGGAAGAAGCAGATGGGGTCATCATAAACCCGGCCGCTTATACACATACGAGTATCGCTTTACGTGATGCCGTCAGTGCGATTTCAAAGCCAGTGGTAGAGGTTCATATTTCCAATGTTCACGAACGGGAAGCCTTCCGCCATACTTCAATGCTGGCACCGGTTTGTTCCGGTCAGATTGTTGGTTTTGGAATTGATGGTTATCGGTTGGCTGTGACAGGTCTCATCCAAAAGATAGAAAAGTGAAGGGAGAAATGATTCATGAGTAAACTTTCAAATTTAAGAAAAGCGATTGCTTCAAAAGAATTGGACGGACTATTGATCATGAGTCCAAAGAACAGAAGGTATATTTCAGGTTTTGTAGGTTCTTCCGGTGCTCTTTTAGTTACAAGGGAAGAGGCTTTACTTATCACAGATTTCCGATACACGGAACAAGCTGCTGAACAAGCGAATGATTTTAAGGTGATCGAACATAAAGATCCTATGCCTCAAACAGTGGCCGCTCAAGCGAAAGAACTTGGCTTGAAACGTATCGGGTTTGAAAAAGACCATGTCACGTATACACTGTTTGAAAAGTATGACGAGGTTCTGGATGCTGAATTAGTGCCTACATCCGGCATTGTTGAAAAATTACGCTTGATTAAGACGGATGAGGAGATTAGTATATTAAAGGATGCCGTTAAGATTGCTGATGATGCTTTCGAACATATTCTTGGTTACATAAAGCCTGGTGTGAAGGAAATTGATGTATCGAACGAACTTGAATTCTTTATGCGTAAACAAGGGGCAACCTCTTCAAGTTTTGATATTATTGTTGCATCTGGATCCCGTTCAGCTCTACCCCACGGAGTGGCCTCGGATAAGAAAATCCAATCCGGAGAGCTAGTGACCCTCGATTTTGGTGCCCTTTACAAAGGCTATTGTTCTGATATCACAAGAACTGTAGCTGTAGGTGAAATCAATGATCAACTAAAGGAAATCTATGATACCGTTTTACAAGCTCAAATTAAAGGTATGGAAGGAATAAAAGAAGGTATTACAGGCAAAGAAGCGGATGCACTGACACGTGATTATATAAAAGAAAAAGGGTACGGCGAATATTTCGGTCATTCCACTGGTCATGGAATTGGGCTGGATGTCCATGAAGGCCCCGGACTTTCCTTCCGTTCCGATGTCCCTCTTGAAGAAGGTATGGTTGTTACCGTTGAACCAGGGATCTACGTTCCAAATGTAGGTGGCTGCCGTATAGAAGATGACACAATCGTTACCAAAACAGGGAATGAGCGACTGAGCAAGTCGACCAAAGAATTGATCACGTTGTAATTAAAAGGAGGAAGTCAAATGATTTCAGTAAACGATTTTCGTACAGGATTAACAATCGAAGTGGATGGAGACATATGGCAGGTAATGGATTTCCAACACGTAAAGCCAGGAAAAGGTGCAGCTTTTGTCCGTTCGAAGCTTCGCAACCTGCGTAATGGGAATATTCAGGAGAAAACCTTCCGCGGTGGGGAAAAAGTGGAACGGGCTCATATCGAAAATCGTAAAATGCAGTACCTTTACGCTAATGGTGATATGCACGCTTTCATGGATATGGAAACATACGAACAGGTAGAAATTCCGACGGCTACTATTCAGGAACAGTTGAACTATCTGAAAGAAAACATGGAAGTGCAGATTCAATCCTATGAATCCGAAACCATCGGTGTGGAACTTCCGAAAAACGTTGAGCTGGAAGTTACTGAAACAGAGCCGGGTATCAAGGGAGATACGGCGAGTGGAGGTACAAAACCAGCTACCCTTGAAACAGGTCTTATTGTCCAGGTACCTTTCTTCATCAATGAAGGGGAAGTATTGGTCATCAGTACCACTGAAGGAAAATATGTTTCTCGTGCGTAATATACGCACAAAAGAACTTGTCCGAATGGGACAGGTTCTTTTTTTTACTCTGGTTAAGATATTTTTGATATGGAGGCCTTGAAACGGAGCGTACCAAGAGTGGGCGTGTTTATTGAATAAGTCCATTACAAAAGGAGGAACTTCTATAACATTGGAAGTTTCTTCTTTTTTTAGCAATATTGATGAAGGAGAACTGCACCCTCTATTATCATTGACAGCAGCAAGCTTCTACTGTTCAAGTGAAAAAAGGTGGAATCTCTCTTTTTAGTAATGGAAATACATCTGGATCAATATGATGAAAAGGCAATGGCTGAAAGGGTCTATGAAAAGCTCTATCATTTCTCTACTACCTCTCTTAAATTCTTCTAGTTTTATACCATTTCACTGTCATAAGCTTCTGGGAAGAACATACATATGAAGTAAACCTAATAAAGGAGCAGGAGAGGATGCAGGAGATTTTACGTTTATTCCCCCCCTCTATCCAACGCCTCTTAAATAGTGAGGTGGATTGGAAGAGCGTTCAGGAAATCCGTCTTAGAGTTGGACGACCGATAGAGGTGCTCATGAATATGGAGCATCACTCCATTCAACAGGCTGTTATGTCGATTGAGAATCTATCATTTGTGCTCAATCAAATCAGCCAGTTCTCTCTCTACCGCTTTAAAGAAGAGTTGAAAGAAGGGTTCATTACAATCGAAGGGGGTCACAGAGTGGGGCTGGCTGGAAAAACAAATGTGCTTGAAGACCGAGTGGAAACCTTAAAGTACATTTCTTTTATGAATATCAGGGTGGCCCGGTCTACGACAGGTAATATTGAACCACTCGTTCCCTATCTTTATCAGGATGGGCTTTGGAAGAGTACGATGTTCATTGGTCCTCCACATTCTGGGAAGACAACACTGCTCCGCGAATTGGGGCGTTTCATAGGTACAAGCCGGATGGATTATCATGCAGCGAAAGTGGCCATTGTGGACGAGCGTTCTGAAATTGCAGCGAGTATGAGAGGGGTCCCTCAGTTGGATGTTGGTTTCCGTACAGATGTAATGGATGCCTGTCCTAAAGCAGACGGTATGATGATGATGATTCGTTCCATGTCACCGGATGTACTGATCGTCGATGAAATCGGCGGGCAGAAGGATGCGGAAGCTTTAATGGAAGCGACCTATACAGGTGTACAAGTTTTATGCAGTATACATGGCCAAAGCTTATCCAATGTGAGAAAACGACCATCGGCTAAGCCATTGATTGATGAGAAGGTTTTTCAAAGATATGTCGTTCTGGACAAGTTGTCTCCTCAGGTAGAGAGCGCTTTCTGTGTATTGGATGAGGATGGACAAGTACTGCACCAAGGAAGGGGGAGAAAATCGAATGCAGTGGATCGGGGCCGTCATCGTAATGACCGTCACTACTTGGGCAGGGTTTGACTTAGCTTCCCGATTTAGAAAACGTCCCGGGCACATCAGACAGTGGAAGAACGCTCTTCAGATGATTGAGGCGGAAATGGTCTATGGTCAATCTTCTTTATTTGAGGTGTGTGAGAATTTATCAAATCACTTGCCCAAGCCTATTGTCCAATTTTTTGAAGGGATCGTGAATGAAGAAGGCGTGTGGGATGATTTCTACACTTTATGGTCAAAACAGTTGAAAAAACACTGGGGACAGAATGCCTTGTCAAAAAACGAATGGGAAATCCTGCTTCAATTCGGGAGGACTCTTGGACAGCATAATTTGGAACAGCAGCAAAAACAGATACAGTTAACCATCCACCACCTCGACCGTGAATTGAACGATGCCTTGGAAGTCGGAGATCAGTACCAGAAGATGGCGAAAGGAATGGGGATATTAGGAGGTCTGCTCGTCATCATCTTAATTATATAGGTCCATTAACGTTTAAAAGTCAACGGACAAAAAGGGGGAAGAGGCATTGTGCTTCAGGATGCAACGATATTATTCCAAATAGCTGGTGTAGGCATCATAGTCGCGATGATCCATAGCATTCTTAAACAAATGGGAAAAGAAGAAATAGCACAGGCCGTAACGCTGACAGGCTTCATCATTGTTCTGTTTATTGTACTCCACAGACTTGCGGATCTTTTCCAGCAAATCAAGTCAGTCTTCCTTTACCAAGGGTAGCTTATGGATATCATTCAAATCGTTTCTTTAGGATTAGTTGCGGCGTTATTGATTTTACTTTTGAAAGAACATAAATCATCGGTCGCTTTTCTTCTCCTTTTATTTACGGTTATCATCTTATTTCTGGCGATTCTTGACCAAGTGAGACACATTTTTACACTCCTCTCTTACATGGCAGAAAAGGCCCAGGTGGAGCCGGTATATTTTAAAACCATCCTCAAGATCATCGGTATTGCTTATATTGCGGAATTCGGTGCGCAACTGATCCGGGATGCAGGACTTAATTCCCTTGCTTCAAAAGTTGAGCTTGCAGGCAAATTGTTTATCCTCATGCTGGCTATACCGATTGTTACAGCTGTGATTGAGACAATTCTGAATTTCATCCCAGGGGCTTAAGGAAAAGGGAGGTTGCTATGAGACGGTTATTGTTCTGTTGCCTGCTCTTGATCGTGTTCTTGACTGCTCCGCAGACCGTAGCAGCCTCACCAGATCCGCCAGATTCGGGAGCGTCATTGCTTGATCATGTGTCTTTAGAAGAATTGGAAGGGAATTGGAATGAGTTAAACCAGCAATATGGGGAGTACCTTCCCTCCTATCAGACGAATAATTTTCGTGAATTTATTCAAAATGAAAGCTCTGTGGAGTCTTCAGACTGGTTCTCAGGTATACTTGAATTCTTTTTCCACGAATTGCTTCTCAACGGAAAACTGCTCGCATCGTTACTGTTTTTGACATTATTCAGTACTCTGCTTCATTCCGTTCAATCGGCATTTGAAAACTCTGTTGTCAGTAAGATTGCTTATATGGTCGTGTATCTGGTGCTGCTAACATTAGCACTCGAAAGTTTTAGACAAGTGATTGATTACACACTCGATGCTATTGAGCGGATGAGCAGTTTTATGATTGGACTGATCCCACTGCTTCTTGGGATTATGGCTTCTTTCAGTCATTTGATGTCCATCTCCTTCTTTCATCCGATTATTATTGCACTCGTCCAATCGAGCGGTTTACTCGTCAAATACCTGCTCATTCCATTGTTCGCATCATCTGCTCTGTTACTCATCGTAGGCAGTTTGAATGAAACGTATAAAGTCGATCAATTGGCTGAACTTTTGAGAAAGACTGGAATGGCTGTTATGGGTGTGTTTTTAACTATATTTCTTGGTGTCATTTCAGTTCAGGGGACGGTTACGGCCGTGCAGGACGGAATTACCATGAAAACCGCCCGTTTCGTCACTGGGAACTTTGTCCCGGTTGTGGGCAGATTGTTCACCGACGCCACAGACACCATTCTCGGTGCATCGCTCGTCTTGAAAAACACATTAGGCATCGCGGGTGTTGTTATATTACTTGGAATAGCCATTTTTCCTGCGATCAAGGTCCTGGCTATTGCTATCATCTATAAAATTGCAGCTGCCCTTCTGCAGCCGCTTGGGGATGGCCCGATTATACAGGCGATGGATGTAGTCAGTCGCCATATCTTTTATATCTTTGCTGCTCTTCTTATGGTTTCTATGATGTTTTTCCTCGTCATCGTGATTATGGTGGCGGCAAGTAACATTACAATGATGGTCAGATAGGGTGGTGGGTGTGGAATATTTCATTGAATGGATAACGAAGATCGTTCTTTTCCTTTTATTGGCCATGATGGCAGATGCCCTTCTTCCTTCAGGGGTCATGAAAAAATATGCCAGGCTCGTCATGTCAATTCTGCTTCTCCTAATCTTTCTAGGGCCTCTTCTGGAGATTCTGAATGTAGACCCAGACCGTTTAGTTCAGAAGGCAGATCAAACGATGCAGCAGCAAATGGATGCTGAAATTTTTGATGAAAATGTAGAATCCAAGAAAAATGAAATACTCGAAGGACAAGATGCATATAAATTAGAACAAGTTACCACGGCACTGGCTGCCGAAATGGAAAAACCCTTGCTGGAAGACCATCAGCTAGTTCTCGTAGACCTTGATCTGAGCTTCCATCAGCAGCCTTATAGCTTGGAGACGCTGGACAAGTTGACCCTCACACTTTCTCGTGAAGAACAAACGGATGCGGTTGAAAATGTAGAAATCTCAATCATGGGCCAAGAGGAGTCCGATGAGGCGAAACAAGACCCGGAATTGATGAATTGGATTGCTGACTATCTTGACTTGAACAAAGACCAAATCATTATCCGCTGGGAGGATGAGGATGAATAAATGGTGGAACAAGCTGACCGAACCTCTCACAAACAAAGAGGGACGGAAGCTGAATAAAACAAAGTATTTGATCGCGCTCGGCATTATCGGCGTCTTGATCATATTGACCAGTAATTGGTTTCAACCCAATGATCCACCGGCACAAGGAATGGGTGAAAGTACCGGACAGACACCTTCCAATGGGGAAGGGGCAGCTGCACAAGCACCCGAAATGACGGATTCAATTTCCCAGTTGGAAACGGAATATGAGAAGCAGCTCAAACCTCTACTTGAAAATATTCAAGGAGTAAGCGCTGTAGACATAATGATCAATCTCACATCGACACATAAAAAAGTGTACGATAAAAATTTGATCGTCGCTAAACAAACCACTAAGGAAAATGATAAGAACGGAGGGGAACGAGAAATTGAAGATCATTCTAGAGAACAGCAGTTAGTATTAGTCCGCCAAGGTGATCGCGAAGTTCCGCTGCTTACCCAAACGTCCAAACCGGATGTGAGCGGGGTTTTCGTAACAGCTGAGGGGGTCGATCAAATGCAGGTGAAAGCTTGGGTGGTGGAGGCTGTCTCTAGAGTTTTGGATGTACCGACACACAGGATTTCTGTTTTGCCTAAACAATAAGGAGGGGTTACTTTGGTGAAAAAACAAACGGTTTGGCTGTTGACAATGTTGAGTCTCTTAATTGTTCTAAGTGTGTATTACATGACATCTCCTGATAATGGGGAAATGGCATTCATTCAGGAAGATGAATGGGCAGAGATTACAGAAGGTGCCAAGGGAGAAGACGGGGTGGAGACGACAGGCGATGGTACTGTCATCTCACAAATCTCAACGGATGAACTATTCTCCGCCATCCGCTTGGATATGCAGAACCAGCGCGATCAAATGCAGGAGCAATTATCCGAGATTGTCGCTTCCAGTGACTTCACTACAGAAGAAAAAAATGAAGCACTAGAAAAAATGGAAACGATCAAAGCCAATCAATCTAAAGAATCCATTATAGAAAATACAATCCGCGCAAGCGCTTCTTATGATGATGTCCTAGTAAGAGCCGAAGACGAAGTTGTTCACGTCACGGTTAAAGCAGGAGAACTATCCAAAGCAGAAACCAACCATATCATTCAAATGGTTTCTGATGAATTCGGCCAAAAAGAAGTCCAAGTACAATTCCAGCCAGCAAGTTGAAAACAAAACAAAAGTCTCGCTCTTTACCTTTAAGAGTGGGGCTTTTGTTTTGTTTATTTACTAATATTTGGTCTCCTTGGCAGCGAATAAAGGTGTCTGAAAATGTACTGGTAGAGGAAGTTTTTCAGTATGAAGAAAGTCATAAACTTCACCAAATAAAGGATAATGGAAGAATTTTATGTAGGGGGAAGAGAAGAAGCCCCCTATGCCCCTGATTTTCAGGAGGGTAGGGGAGTCATTTATTTATCTAAATCAGTACTCTGGAATATGGGAGTATATATGGAAGGAAGGGGGGATTATGTAATAGTTGTCGGAATATTGATCTGAGTTGTTCTTGCGCCGAGTTGCAGGGAGGTGGTGATGTATAATAGAATATGAAGAGGTATTAGTACCAGTTTATAAAAAGTAACTTTACATAAGAGGGGTGCCACAAATGCTAAAGGTACAAGAAATCAGAGAAATCATTAAATTGATTGATCAATCCAATATCGATGAATTTTCTTATGAAGCAAATGGAACAAAAGTCCAAATGAAGAAACAAAGCGGACAGGTCGTAACGGAGCCTGTTCAAGTCCAGCAACCTGCACAAGCACAAGCGAAGCCGGAGCCGAAAGCAGAGGCTGTGGAAAAAGCACCAGAACAAGAGGCAAAGAAAGAAGCAGCAAGCGAAGCTCCACAAGCACAAGATAGTAGCGCAGACTACGATGCAGAGGTGAAATCACCGATGGTCGGTACTTTCTATGCATCTCCTTCACCTGAAGAGGATGTTTATGTGAAAGTTGGAGATTCTGTCAAGGAAGATTCAGTCGTTTGTATCGTTGAAGCAATGAAATTATTTAATGAGATTGAAGCGGAAGTTTCAGGAGAAGTTGTTGAGATTCTCGTTAAAGACGGTGAATTAGTGGAATATGGTCAGCCGTTGTTCCGTGTGAAGTCTAAGTAATCGGGGGTTTGAGACGTTGATTAAAAAAGTTCTGATAGCAAACAGAGGAGAAATCGCAGTCCGTGTCATCCGTGCTTGTAAAGAGTTGGGGATAGAAACGGTTGCTGTGTACTCCGAAGCCGATAAGGAAGCATTGCACGTCCAAATGGCTGATGAGGCTTATTGTGTGGGGCCGACACTCAGTAAAGACAGCTACTTAAATTATACAAACATCATGAGTGTAGCGACACTTACAGAAACCGATGCCATCCACCCAGGATACGGCTTCCTTTCTGAAAATGCAGAGTTCGCAGAGATGTGTGAAGAATGTAATATTACCTTTATTGGTCCGTCCTCTTATGCAATCCAGAAGATGGGGACCAAGGATGTTGCGCGTGAGACGATGCGTGAAGCGGGCGTGCCAGTCGTTCCAGGATCCTCCGGCATTATCAACGGTGAAGAAGAAGGGCTGAAAGTGGCTGAAGAAATCGGCTACCCAGTCATCATCAAGGCAACGGCCGGGGGTGGCGGGAAAGGGATCCGCGTAGCCCGCAATGAAGAGGATTTGAAAAAAGGAATCCGCATGACTCAACAGGAGGCAGAAACAGCATTCGGAAATCCTGGTGTCTACATTGAGAAATTCATTGAGGATTTCCGCCACGTTGAAATTCAAGTGCTGGCAGATAATCATGGCAATGCTGTCCATCTTGGAGAGCGAGATTGCACCATTCAACGCCGCCTTCAAAAATTGATTGAAGAAACGCCATCCCCCGCTATTTCTGAAGCCATGCGTGCGAAAATGGGAGACGCAGCTGTAAAAGCAGCTCTTGCCGTCAACTATTCTGGAGCAGGAACAGTGGAGTTCATTTATGACAAGGAAGATGAATCTTTCTACTTTATGGAAATGAACACACGAATCCAGGTAGAACACCCTGTCACAGAAATGGTGACCGGAGTCGATTTGATTAAAGAAATGCTTTATATTGCAAATGACGAAAAGCTTTCTTTCAAACAAGAAGAGATCACGTTTGAAGGCTGGGCCATCGAATGCCGGATTAATGCCGAAAATCCTCACAAAAACTTCATGCCGTCTGCCGGGAAGATCGATATGTATCTTGCTCCAGGTGGTCTTGGTGTGCGGGTGGATTCTGCAGCCTACCCGGGTTATATGATTCCCCCTTATTACGACTCTATGGTTGCAAAACTGATTACTTACGGTCGGGATAGAGATGAAGCCATCCGTCGTATGAAGCGCGCACTTGACGAATTTGTGATTGAAGGGGTCCATACAACCATCCCGTTCCATCAACGGATGATGGAACATGAAGTCTTTGTCGGTGGGGACTTTAACACGAAGTTCTTAGAGAAATATACTATAATGAAGGATGAATCATAAAAGGAGTGGTCATTGTGAGTGATAAGCAATTGTTGAATGTGACAGATGGATCGACATTAGGTAACATCGAGATTGCTCCTGAAGTTATCGAAGTGATCGCTGGAATCGCTGTTTCTGAAGTGGCTGGCGTAGCTGCGATGAGGGGTAACTTTGCCTCTGGTGTCGCTGAGCGCTTAGGAAAGAAAAACCACGGAAAAGGCGTAAAGGTAGAGCTCACAGAAAATGGCATATTGATTGATGCTTATGTTGTAGTGGATTATGGAATTTCGATCCCTGATACAGCGCAGAAAATCCAGTACAATACAAGGCAGGCGCTTAAAAACATGACAGCACTGGAGATAAATGAAATCAACGTTCATATCGTCGGTGTTCAAATGGAAACAGGGAAAGAGGAAGAAGTAGAAGCAGAAGAATTGTAAGAGTTATCAGAAAGGGAGCTTCTCCCTTTCTGTTTTTTTATTTTTCAGGCTCTGCTTATGTGCTTTTAAATTAGATTTTTGTTTGAAAAAGACGGAGGCCTTCAATAAAGCTTGGTCGAGAAGTGCTGGGGAAATCTCAAGGGTGTTTCTTCTTGAAGGTTCACAAAATTTTGCAGTCACTTGATTACAATGGCTTTTATCAAGCTAAAATGTTATTATTCTAACGGATATTACCTTAAAGGAGAATGAAGATGAAACGACGTACAGCACGTGAAAAAGCTTTTCAGGCGCTTTTTCAAACGATTACGAGTGAGATCGATACTGATGAGGCGATTACTCATGTAATCGAAGGTGAGGAAGTGGACGAGTTTTTATATGACTTAGTCCATGGTGTGATAGAACATCATGAAGAATTGGATCAATGGATCTCTAATAATCTTGACAACTGGACGCTTCCACGTCTGGCAAAAGTGGAAAGAACTGTATTACGTATGGCGGCTTATGAAATCAAGTACAAAGAAGATGTGCCTTCACAGGTGGCTATTAATGAGGCTGTAGAACTTGCGAAGATTTTCGGTGAAGAAGAATCCGGCAAGTTTGTAAACGGCGTATTATCCAAAATGGTTTAAACAATGAAGGGGGAAACGGGAAATGGCAGCAGAAGTAATCTATGGAAAACAACTGGCTGAAGATCTTCGTCAAGAAATGAAAGAAGAAGTTGGTGAGCTCCATGCCAAGAATATCCGGCCGAAATTGGTCGTCGTTATTCTGGGGGAAGACCCTGCTTCAATGTCTTACGTGAAGGGAAAGCAACGGGCTTCTGAAAAAATCGGAATGGATTCTGAACTGATTGAATTACCAGTAGAAACTTCTGAGCATGATCTTTTGGAGTTGATTGATAAACTGAACCAGGATGTAACTGTCCATGGGATCCTTGTTCAATTACCTGTCCCGGACCATATTTCTGATCAAAAAATTATAGAAGCGATTCACCCTGAAAAAGATGTCGATGGCTTCCATCCAGCGAACGTAGGGAAGATGATGACCGGTCAGGATACCTTTTTCCCGTGTACTCCTTATGGAATCTTGGTTATGCTCCAAAGAGCAGACATCACCCTGGAAGGAAAGCATGTCGTGATTATCGGCCGCAGCAATCTGGTCGGAAAGCCTGTCGGACAACTGCTTCTTAATGAGAATGCCACGGTTACACACTGCCATTCGCGTACGAAAAATCTCCAAGAACATACGAAGCAGGCAGATATTCTTATCGTTGCTGCAGGTAAACCAGCGTTAATTTCCGGCGAAGACATTAGAGAAGGTGCTGTAGTTATTGATGTCGGGGTTAACCGTGTCGATGGTAAATTGACAGGAGATGTGGATTTTGAATCGGCCAAAGAAGTAGCTTCCCATATTACTCCCGTACCTAAAGGAGTCGGTCCTATGACCATTACTATGCTCCTTCACAATACCATCAAAGCAGCCAAACGAATTCATCAACAGTAAGGAGGGTTTGGTATGCAGGACCAGTATTTAACGGTTACCGCATTGACGAAGTATATCAAGCGGAGAATTTCCGGAGACCCTCATTTAAAAACCGTATGGTTGAGAGGCGAAATTTCTAACTTTAAACATCACAGCCGGGGTCATATGTACCTTTCGTTAAAAGACGACCAGGCTAGGATCCAGGCTGTAATGTTCGCGGGTAGTAACCGTGCTCTTAAATTTCAGCCTGAAAACGGGATGAACGTCCTCATCAAAGGTGAAGTGAACGTTTACGAACCGATGGGTCAATACCAGCTGTACATCAAAGAAATGCAGCCGGATGGAATCGGCGCCCTGTACTATGCTTTTGAGCAATTGAAGGAAAAACTAGAAAAAGAAGGCTTATTTTCGCCGGACCGTAAAAAGCCTCTCCCTACATACCCTAAGCATATTGGAGTTATTACATCCCCGACAGGAGCTGCCGTAAGAGATATTTTGACTACGATAAAAAGACGCTATCCGATTGTTCCTGTCACTGTTCTGCCCGTTCTCGTCCAGGGGGAGCGGGCAGCGTCTTCTGTAGTCAACGCTATCCAGTACGCAAATGAACATATGGATTTCGACGTGCTGATTGTAGGTCGTGGCGGTGGTTCCATAGAAGATTTGTGGGGGTTTAATGAAGAAGAGGTTGCACGGGCAGTTGCGGCCTCTGTCATACCGGTCATTTCTGCGGTAGGGCACGAAACGGATACGACCATCAGTGATTTTGTAGCGGATATCAGGGCTGCGACACCCACGGGTGCAGCTGAACTTGCAGTCCCATCCATTACTGAACTGCAGGAGCAGGTGAAGAGTGTTAAGCACCGTCTTCGCAGGGGTATGGAAGTGAAAAAAACAGAAGGTGAACAGCAATTGCAGCGTCTGAAAAAGTCTTACGCCTTCAAGTTTCCAGAACAATTGATGAAGCAAAAGGAGCAGGATTTGGACAGAATGCTCGAACGTATGGCCATCCAGATGAAACATCATCATAAGAACAACCATGTGTACTGGAGAAATCTTACCCAGCGTCTCCGTCAACAAGGACCAGGCTTAAAGATTAAAGAGGGGTCAGATTCTTTAGAGCGCGAAACGACCCAATTGCAAAAAAGGTTTGAAGCCCTTCTTCAGCAGAAAAAAGAACGTTTTTACATGAACGTAGATAAACTGACTTTAGTCAACCCTTTAGAAATTATGAAGCGAGGCTTTGCCGTCCCGTTTGATTCAGACGGAAATGTTATTAAAAGTACGTCTCATATTGCGAAGGATCAATCCCTTTCTTTAAAAATGAAGGACGGCGTTGTCGATTGCCGGGTGATGGATGTAAAGGAGGATGAACATGACAGATAAGCAGGAAACTGTAAGCTTTGAAGAAGCAATGAAGCAGTTGGAAGAGATTGTTGAGAAATTAGAAACAGGGGAGGTTCCCTTGGAGAAAGCCATCCAGTATTATCAGGAAGGCATGAAACTTTCTAAACTCTGCAGTGAAAAACTGGGGAGTGTGGAAAATCAAATGCAGCAGATTATGAACGAGCACGGAGAGCTCGAACCTTTCTCTGTTCAGGAGGAAGAGTAGCCCGTGCACTTAACTGATTATTTAAGTGAAAAAAGAGATCGCGTCAATCAACAATTGGAAATGCTTGTCCGAGACTACACTCTACAAGGACGGCTCCGGGACTCTATGCTGTACTCGATTCATGCGGGAGGAAAAAGGTTACGTCCAATTCTTCTCCTAGCTACCGCTCAGGCTTTTAGCGTTTCTGAGGAAAAGGTGATCAACGTCGCTGCTGCTCTCGAGATGGTTCACACATACTCTCTTATCCACGATGATTTACCGGCTATGGATAACGATGATCTTCGAAGAGGAATGCCCACCAATCACAAGCAATTTGATGAAGCAACGGCTATTTTGGCAGGAGATGCATTGTTGACTCTCAGCTCCCAAATTATAACGGAAGATCCTCTATTAACTAATGCTGAACGTGTATACCTGGTAAGGGAATTGACCCGGGCCAGCGGAGCAAGAGGAATGGTCGAAGGCCAGATGCAGGATATGCTTAGCGAAAATTCACAAATTTCCTTAGATACTTTAGAGAATATTCATAAGAATAAAACCGGCCAACTTCTCCGGTATTCCATTTTAGCTGGTGCCTATCTCGGCGGAGCCGCAGACAAGGCGCTTGAAGAAATGACGACAATGGCAGAAGCTCTGGGGCTGGTTTTTCAAATCCAGGATGATATTCTGGATGTGACCGGTGATTCAGAAGTCATTGGCAAGCCTGCAGGCAGTGATGAAGGAAATCTTAAGAGTACCTATCCTAAACTCTTAGGTTTGGATGGTGCGATCGCTCAAAGGAATAAGTACGTGGAAGTCGCCCAGCTCGCATTAAAAAATGCAGGAGTGGAAGGAACAACCCTATCCCAGCTCATTCACTACCTTAGTTCCCGTGATCATTGAAGCTAATGATTTCGATTGAGCCAGCTGACAAAATGTGATATATTATGATTACAAAAGGAATGGTGCAGTATTCTAGTCGGCCCTCCGTTCCTGAAGGCGGGCCTAAAAATCCGCCGAAGGGCACATCGATGAAGTTCCTTGTGTTGGCTTGAGGCGCCCAGCCTTGGGTCGATGCTGGGAGTTAAGGTCGCAGGGCGATCCACAAAGGCATGTGGGCGTTGACCCTGCTTCCGCGGAGGCCCATTATTGTAATGGCATCTGAGCCAGATGCTGTTATGAAATGGGGTATGAACCTGCAGCATATGGAGTGAAATCTATATGCGCAGCGTAGCCTGCCTTGAGTGGTTCTTGAGGGGATTATAGTCAGTGAGCTTCAAGCAGCTTCAGATGGCCACTGAGGTGTTGTAGCGGAAACTATATGAAATCAGAACTGCAAAAGAGGCTAAGGAACGGCCAAAGGCTGTCGGGGAAATCCCCTAGACTGTTCCCAGGACATGATTCAAGAATTATAGTGCGGACTAAGTGGCAATCTAGTCCAGCTTCCGGAGACGGAGCTGAGCCGAGTTTAAAGGGGAACCGCCAGAATGGTGACATTCGGTACTCGGTTGGGAAAACCTACTAGACCTAAGCCGCAATTTTTACTTGAACCATGACCATTCCTTTCCTTACATAGGACACGTCAATTAAGTGATATAGAGGGTATATATGGATAACAAATTAAAAAAATCTTTGAAATTCAGTTTGAGTATCGCCGTTATCACATTCGTGTTAGCGGCTATTTTTTCAGTTATATCTAATTCCGTCTTAAGCGGAGTGATATGGATCATCGGCCTCGTCATTGTATTGATTATCGTCTTTACGGGCGTGATCTTCGATATGCTTGGTATTGCTGCCACAGCTGCTCAGGAACAACCTTTTCATGCGATGGCTTCAGAAAAGGTGAACGGAGCGAAAGAAGCGATCGCTATAGTCAGAAACGCAGATCGATTCGCTAGTTTCTGTAATGACGTAATAGGGGATATATCTGGTATAGTTAGTGGTACGGCGTCAGCTGTTGTAGTCATCCAATTGGCTAATACGTTCGGCTATAGTGAAGGATCTACAGTACAAATTGTGATCTCTGTGATCTTAACAAGTGTCGTAGCCGCACTTACCGTAGGTGGTAAAGCGCTTGGGAAGTTTTTCGCCATCAATCGATCAACGGATATCATTTTCTTCGCGGCAAAGGTCATTGCTTGGTTAGAAAAACGTCTGAAAGTAAGAATAGTAACAAGTGCTCCATCGCCCACTAAAAAATCAAGATAAATACAAGGGGGTCCTTCAATGGATCTGTGTAAAATTAAAGACCCTTCAATTTTGAAGGAAATGAATACGAAACAGCTAGAGCAGTTAGCGGAAGAAATGAGGCAATTTCTCATTGAAAACCTAGCTACAACCGGGGGGCACCTGGGGGCCAATCTTGGGGTGGTTGAACTTACCTTAGCCCTTCATAAAGTGTATAAAAGCCCGGTTGACCGTTTAATATGGGATGTAGGTCATCAGTCTTACATTCACAAAATACTGAGCGGACGCGCAGGTCAATTCAATACGCTCCGTCAATATAAGGGCCTTTGCGGTTTTCCGAAGCGTGATGAAAGTGAACATGATGTATGGGAGACGGGGCACAGCTCCACTTCCTTATCAGCTGCCATGGGTATGGCAATCGCCAGGGACTTAAAAAACGAGAATCATTCCATACTTCCCATCATTGGTGATGGTGCGCTCACAGGCGGGATGGCCTTGGAAGCTTTGAACCATATTGGACATGAGAAAAAGAATGTAACCGTTATCCTGAATGACAATGAAATGTCCATCGCCAAAAACGTAGGAGCTCTGCATGGAGCACTCGGACGAATGAGAAGCGCTGGCAAGTACCATCGAGTTAAAGATGACCTGGAATGGGTCCTGAAGAAAATCCCTGCGGTCGGAGGGAAAATCGCGCAAGCAGCTGAACGATTGAAGGATAGCATGAAATACTTTGTAGTCCCGGGGATGTTTTTTGAAGAGCTTGGGTTTACTTACTACGGCCCTGTAGACGGACATGATTTTAATGATCTATTGGAAAACTTAAATTATGCCAAGAAAACAGACGGACCTGTAATCGTACACGTGATGACTCAAAAAGGAAAAGGCTATCACCCTGCAGAAACGGATGTAAAAGACAAATGGCACGGGGTAGGTCCTTATAAAATCGAGTCCGGCGAAAAAATTAAACCTGTGGATGCTCCGCCTGCATGGAGCTCGGTTATTAGTGATGCGATGCGTAAGGAAGCGAGAAAGGATGACCGCATTGTAGCAGTCACTCCGGCCATGATCTTAGGATCCAAATTGGAGAAGTTCGGTGAGGAGTTTCCGGATCGTCTCTTTGATGTGGGAATTGCTGAGCAGCATGCCACCACAATGTCAGCAGGTCTCGCAACCCAGGGAATGAAGCCGTTCCTGGCGATTTACTCAACCTTTATGCAAAGAGGATACGATCAAGTGGTTCATGATGTAGCAAGACAAAAATTGAATGTTATTTTCGGCATTGACCGGGCTGGTTTAGTTGGAGCGGACGGCGAAACACACCAGGGAGTCTTTGATATTGCATTCCTTCGTTCTGTGCCAAACTTTATTATCTCTATGCCAAAAGATGAAAATGAGGCTCAGCACCTTGTCCATACGGCTACCCATTATGAAGATGGTCCATTTGCCATCCGTTATCCTAGAGGTAATGCTAAAGGAGTCTCGATGGATGCAGAACCACAAATCCTGCCGATCGGCAGCTGGGAAGTTCTTAAAGAAGGTACCGATGCTGTCATCCTTACATTTGGGACCACGATCGATATGGCGCTAGAAACCAGCGAAAGGATGGAAAAAGAAGGACGTTCGGTAAAAGTCGTGAATGCACGGTTTATTAAACCTCTTGATGATGCTATGCTTCATGACATTATGAAAGCAGAACTTCGGATTCTTACAGTCGAAGAGGGTGTTCTTCAAGGTGGTTTCGGCTCAAGTGTGTTGGAATTTGCTGAAGAACATGAGTATACATCCCAATGGGTGAAAAGAATGGGTGTACCGGATCGATTCATTGAACACGGAAGTGTACCTAAACTTTGGGAAGAAATCGGCTTGACAACAGAAAATATGGTTGAACAAATAAAACAGATGATACCGAATAAACAGCAAAGGGCTTAACTTATGGGAAGAAAAATAAGACTAGACGTATTATTAGTTGAAAAAGGGTATGTTGAAACCCGTGAAAAAGCAAAAAGAACCATAATGGCAGGGCTTGTCTTTCATAATCAGGTGCGTCTGGACAAGCCTGGTCAGAAGGTTGAGGAAGATGCTGATCTTGTCGTCAAAGGAAAAGCGATTCCATACGTCAGCAGAGGCGGCCTGAAATTAGAAAAAGCCCTGAAGGTTTTTGATCTTAGCGTAAAAGATAAAGTGATGATTGATATCGGCTCTTCTACAGGCGGGTTTACGGACTGTGGCCTGCAGAATGGCGTGAAAACAAGTTATGCCATTGATGTGGGGTATAATCAACTGGACTGGCGCTTACGTAACCATGAGCAGGTCATCGTTATGGAAAGGACGAATTTCAGGTATGTTACGATAGATGATTTGAAGGAAGGGCAACCACAGTTTGCCTCCATTGATGTTTCCTTCATCTCTCTTCGTATTATTCTTCCCGTCCTGGCTACTCTTTTAGATCGTGAAGGAGATGTAGTCGCTCTGATTAAGCCTCAGTTCGAAGCTGGTCGAGAGCAGGTTGGAAAGAAAGGGATCGTTAAAGACCCGTCCATACATAGACAGGTGATTGAAAATATCCTTGATTTTGCAACCCAACACGGCTATTCTGTACATGGACTTACATTTTCTCCAATCACAGGCGGGGATGGGAATATTGAATTCCTTGTCCATCTGCGTTTGGAAGAAGAACAGGCTAAAGTGTCTAAGATCATCGACATCGATGCAGTCGTTGAAGAAGCGCATGAGGCACACCGTAAAAACGCATAATGAACGTAAAAGGGCTTATGAAAAGCCCTTTTCTTATGGAAGGACTGGAAACGGAGGATGGTCATGAATAAAGGACAGCGTCATATCAAAATCAGAGAATTGATTACGAATGACGATATTGAAACCCAGGATGAGTTGGTCGATCGATTAAAGGGTATGGGTTATAATGTTACTCAAGCAACTGTTTCAAGAGACATCAAAGAGCTTCACTTGGTGAAAGTTCCAATGATGGATGGTCGATACAAATACAGTCTCCCTGCGGATCAGCGCTTTAATCCTTTTGAAAAACTAAAAAGATTGATGATGGATGCGTTTGTCAGCATTGATCGAGCAGGTCACTTTATCATCTTAAAAACTTTGCCGGGGAACGCGAATGCTGTAGGTGCCCTCGTGGACAACTTGGAATGGGATGAAATCATGGGCACGATTTGTGGGGATGATACATGTTTGATCATCTGCCGCAGTGAAGAGCAAACAGAAACGATAAGTGAGCAACTGCTCAATATGTTATAACTGAGGTGGAAGTTTCATGCTAACAGAATTGTCTATTCGTGATTTTGCAATCATTGATCGAATTTCAATTACGTTCAAAGAAGGCCTTACCGTGCTTACAGGAGAAACGGGTGCGGGGAAGTCAATCATCATCGATGCCATTCAACTGCTTTCTGGTGGGCGAGGGTCCGTTGAGTTTGTGCGTCATGGAACAAAAAAAGCCGAAATTGAAGGATTGTTTACGGTAAGTCCGAACCATCCGATTCACAATGTTGGAGAAGAGTTTGGCGTGGAAATCGGTGAGGATGGGATGGTGGTTTTACAACGGACCATCACTCATCAGGGTAAAAGTATCTGTCGAGTAAATGGGAAGTTGGTTACTCTTGCGATCATGAAAGAGTTTGGCCATTCCTTGATTGATATCCATAGTCAGCATGAAACCCAATCCTTGATGGATCCGGATCGTCATATTGAACTCTTGGATATTTTTTCTGGTCATGATATGAAAACTTCGTTGGAAGAATATCATCGAGTGTATGAAAAGTATCGCGCATTGAAAAAGCGTTATAAAGAGTTGAGCGAAAATGAGCAGGAGATGGCACAACGTCTCGATTTGCTTGAATTTCAGCTGCGTGAACTGCAGGAAGCAGAAATGCAGCCGTTAGAAGACGAGGAACTATCTGAAGAACGTAAAAAGCTTATGAATTACGAAAAGATATATCAAGGTATTCATGATGCGTATTATTCCCTATACGGGGAACAAAAAGGTTTGGATTGGCTTAGCCATGCTATGACCTCTCTTGAAAGTACATCAGATATGGATGATACTCTCTCCCAACTTTCAGAAGAGATGTCGAACTCCTATTACATCATAGAAGAATTGACCTTTAAGTTGAGTAATCAAATGGCAGAACTCGAATTTGATCCAGAGCGATTGAACCAGATTGAATCACGCTTGAATGAATTGAATCGATTGAAGAAAAAATATGGAGCGACCGTAGACGATATGCTTCAATATGCTTCAAAAATAGAAGAAGAAATTGATGAAATTAAGAACAAAGATTCCCACCTTAGCAAGATGGAGAATGAAATAGATGAGCTCGGGCAGGATGCTGTAGTTGAAGCGAAAGCCATTCATGACATAAGATCGAATGCTGCAGCTACTTTATCAGAATATATCCATGAAGAATTAAGGGACTTATATTTAGAGAAAGCATCATTTGATGTAGATATTTATTTGAAAGAAGGCCGCCGGGGAGATCCTGAGCTTGACGGTCAGCCTGTGCAATTGCTCCCGAATGGTATAGACCTTGTCAAATTCCTGATCACCACCAATCCAGGCGAGCCGTTAAAAGAATTACATAAAGTGGCTTCAGGAGGGGAAATGTCCAGGATCATGCTTGCCTTGAAGCGGATATTCTCACGACATCAAGGAGTAACGAGCGTCATTTTTGATGAGGTGGATACGGGTGTCAGCGGTCGTGTAGCTCAGGCAATAGCTGAAAAAATATACGGCATATCTGAAGGGTCTCAAGTCCTTTGTATATCACACCTTCCTCAAGTCGCTGCCATGGCAGATACCCATGTTAGAATCGAAAAAAGAGTGGATAATGACCGCACACATACGGCGGCCAAAGAACTCTCCTATGATGAGAAAGCAGATGAAATATCCAGGATGATTACCGGTGCTGAACTTACAGAAACAACAGTTGAGCATGCGCGTGAACTACTTCTCATGGCAGACAAACATAAGAATTGAAAAATGACAAAAGATAAACGTATGGAGCAAAGCTCCATACGTTTTTTAGTTTTACTTATCAAAAGGCTCTGTTAAAGTTTAGTGTTGCAATTACTGCAAAAAAGGAACTTCAAATTTATATTTGGCTTATTCATCTAAAGCTCTCTTTTCTTGAAGACTTTATTTCGAGATTTTCCAGGGATTCATTGCCTGGTTGAGCGTCAGGGGTGGCTGGGAAGCCACTCGCTTTCCTGTGGGGGAGTGGCGAGCTTCCTCGGGCTACCGCCCTGCGGGATCTCGCCGATCTCCTTTCTCCCACGGGAGTCTCGCAGCTTCCCAACCACCCCATTCGATCATGCGAGAAACGAATCCCTACAAGAAGGAGCAGCTTCCACTATTACTACCTATAGTAAGAAAGTGCTCTATAACAAGCGGTTATGAGCTCCTTCCATACGATGGAGATAAGTAATACAGCTCTCCATTCGTATAGTGAGCGCCTACTTCTGAAAGTGATTTCGAGACACTTATATGGCAAAGGGCGGAGGGGAATGGCGAGACTCCTGCGGGAAGAGAGTGCTTGGTGAGACCCCGCAGGACGTAGTCCGAGGAGGCTCACCGCGCTCCCGCGGAAAGCGTGTCATTCCCCGCAGCCCTATCCACCACACAGAAGTTTCGAAATCAAGTCTTCAACAATCCTGCCATTTAGCGAAAGGCTCAGTTTCGAAGTAATAATCCAACAGAGCCTATCCAAAAAGGGGTTCAGACGTATTTACTTCTCTAACTCATCCCGAAGTGATGGTTTGTCGGTATATAGTAAGAAAAAATGTACGACTTGCGTCTTGTTGAAGATTGAAGAACTTTGTTCATTTGTAAGATGTCAGTTATGGTCAGTTATCCAATCTTTACATATACGTTGGAGAATGTTTCTACCCAAGGGAAACGGTACTATAATTACTGTGATTATGCTCGTTTAAAAATGGTTGTGGAAGACCACATTATAAGTAAGCCATTTAGTTGGTACTGGAGTGATAAGGAGTGTGAACCCGTGAAAGATCAACAGAGATTGAAATATATATGCGGTTCCGTTCTCCTGCTGTTCATGCTCATATTACCATTATTAGCCCCTTTTCATGATTATCTGTCCATTCCGACAGAAGTGAAAATCAGTGCGTCACAAGCAACAGGAAACGATGATGCTGAAGCGTTAACTGCCTTTTCATCTACGGATGATCATCAAGTCTTTTATGAGTTCGCCGGAGTACCGCTCAAGAAAACGGATGTAACTCAAATGCGTGACATACGATTGATCCCAGGAGGTCAATCCGTCGGGGTTGAACTGCATACTAAAGGAGTACTGGTTGTAGGTCACCATATCGTCAATGGAGAGAAAGAGACAAAGAAATCTCCTGGCGAAGAAGCTAATGTGCTGGTAGGTGATATCCTCCTCGAAGGCAACGGCCAGGAACTCAACAGCATGGAAGAACTCTCTTCCATCGTAAAGGAAGCTGGCGAAGAAAATGAGTCGATAGACCTTAAAATTAAACGAGGGAAGGAAACTCTTTCCACCACTCTGACTCCTGCATTTAACGAACAGGAGAACGAATTTCAAATCGGTCTTTATATTCGAGATTCTGCAGCAGGGATTGGAACGATGACGTTCTTTGATCCTGAAACGAAGAAGTATGGTGCACTTGGCCATGTCATTTCGGATATGGATACGAAGAAACCGATTGAAATTCATGAAGGTACGATTGTTCGATCCCATGTTACCTCTATTGAAAAAGGAAGCCAGGGGATACCAGGTGAGAAGAAGGCCAAGTTCTCGCTCCGTGATGACCGGTTAGGTACGATCACAAAGAACACACCATTTGGCATATTCGGTGAGTTAGACGGGGATATGGAAAATGATTCGTACCCTGAGGGTGTCCCAGTAGGATTTGCTGAAGAGGTAGAAGAGGGACCTGCTCAAATCATGACGGTATTGGACGGTGAGGAGATGCAGACCTTTGATGTGGAAATCGTCAGTAACATGCCGAAAAAATCGGCAGTTACAAAAGGGATGATTGTGAAGATTACTGACCCTGAGCTCCTCGATAAAACAGGAGGCATCGTACAGGGAATGAGTGGAAGTCCGATCATTCAAAATGGGAAAATCATTGGTGCGGTTACTCATGTGTTCGTTAATGACCCGACAAGTGGTTACGGCGTGCATATTGAGTGGATGCTGCAAGAAGCCGGTATTGAATTATATGAGGATCAAGCCAAGAATCAAAAAGCAAGTTAGAAGAGCCTGATAGACAGGCTCTTTTTCTTTTTAGTTGCTTTTCCATCATCCTCCACTCAATTCACAAGAAAAGACTATACACATTCGACAAAATTCGACAAAGTAATGTTGTAATTGTCGAATGTGTACGAATTTAAGAGTATTTTAAAGCATTTAAAAGATAATCTCAAATATTGAAATTTTTTTGTTATAATAAAAGAGGGTTAAATTCCTTGCTGTCGAATATGTGTATTACGGAAAAAAGAAGGACCATTTTGTAAGGAGGAAAATAAATGGAAAAGATTCGAGTGTGTTTGGCTGATGATAATCGCGAGCTTGTAAAGCTGCTTGAGGAATATTTCGATGATGCTTCTGATATTAATGTTGTCGGTACGTCTTATAACGGAAAAGATTGTCTTCAAATGGTTGAGGAGAAGCAGCCGGATGTTTTGATTCTGGATATTATCATGCCTCACCTGGATGGACTTGCTGTTTTGAATAAATTGAAAGATATGGACAAGCATCCGGAAGTGATTATGCTCACAGCATTCGGTCAGGAAGAAGTGACGAAAAAAGCTGTCGAACTTGGCGCGGCATATTTCATGATGAAACCGTTCGACCTCGATCACCTGGGTGAGCAGGTCAGGCAGATCAAACATGCAGGCGATCCGATTAATCGGGCTCTAGGGAACAGTTACACATCTTCTAAATCGAAGAAGCCGGACCTTGATACAAGCATTACACACATCATCCATGAAGTAGGGGTTCCTGCTCACATCAAAGGTTATCAGTACTTAAGAGAAGCCATAACCATGGTCTATCGTGACTTGGAGCTGTTAGGTTCCATTACAAAGGTCCTTTATCCGGATATCGCAACCAAATATAATACGACCGCATCCCGGGTGGAACGTGCGATTCGCCACGCCATTGAAGTCGCCTGGAATCGTGGGAACATCGATGCAATTTCATCACTTTTCGGGTACACCATTTCCAATACAAAGGCGAAGCCGACAAACAGTGAATTTATTGCCATGGTGGCAGACCGTTTACGACTGGAACATAAAGCCAGTTAACAAAAAAAAGCACGAAAAGGGATCAGTCACTCTTCCCTTTCGTGCTTTTTATTTGTTTTAGACATCAACTTTTTGATATTCCTGGCTAGCTTCTCATCCTCATATATCCCTGCATCGATATCCTCAATTTCATGGCATAAAAAATCATAGATCTCTTCTTCAATAAAAAGCAGTCCGTCCCTGTTGATCTGCCTGTAACTGAAAGGAAGGTCTAAGTATTGGATGATAACATAGGTATGGGCTTGATCTTTATAAGTGCAAACAATGGATAATTCGCTGTTTTCGGGATAATATCTTATTCCTCCAAATCCATCCCTTCTTAATACCATAGAACCACCCTTCCTCTATCTTCCATCATATCGGAAAATGACCAGGGATGTAACAAATTTTTAGAATTTTTGTAAAAATTCCCATAACCACGTCGAATTTTATATAGGATTTGTTTTTTTTATAAAATTTGTTCAATTGCCCCCCCTCTTTGTGATACAATTCTTAATTATTAATTACTTTCGTTCTTTAATGGGGTGTTGTATTCATGAAAGTTGTAAAATTCGGGGGCAGTTCTTTAGCGGACGCCGGCCAGATCGAAAAAGTAAAGAATATTATTGAAACAGATGAGGGGAGACGAGTTATCATCGTCTCCGCCCCAGGTAAACGCCATAAGGGTGATGAGAAAGTAACAGACCTTTTGATTGCTCTTGGAACTTCTATACAAATGGGGCAGAAAGATCATAGTATTTATGAAAAGATCATTGATCGTTTTCAATCCATGACTGACGAGCTAGGTCTCTCTATACGTGTTACAGAACAAGTGAAAGAAAAAATAGATAGAGCTGTCCGGATGGTGGAGGAAGAGGCAGAACATGCGCTTGATGCATTGAAAGCTTGTGGAGAAGATGGATCCGCCCATATTGTAAGCGCGTTTTTACAGGATTCAGGGTTTCAGGCTTCCTATGTTAATCCAAAAGAGGCAGGTATTCTTGTTCGTGATCAACCTGGTGGAGCTTTAGTATTGGAAGAAAGTTTTGAACAGTTATACAGCCTTAGGCATAGAAATGAAGTGCTGGTTATCCCCGGGTTTTTCGGGTTCACTCCGGAAGGTGAACTGGTGACGTTTTCACGGGGAGGTTCTGATATCACAGGGTCAATTGTCGCGGCAGGTTTAAAAGCGGAATTATATGAGAATTTCACAGATGTCGATTCGGTTTACTGTGTGAATCCTTTGTATGTCGATAACCCTAAACAATTGACCTCTTTGACTTACCGCGAAATGCGGGAGTTGTCTTATGCAGGGTTTTCTGTATTTCATGATGAAGCTCTCATTCCTGCGTTCAAGGAGAAAATTCCCGTATGCATCAAAAACACGAACAATCCGTCTGCCGAGGGAACTATGATTGTAGCTGATCTCCCTGAGAGAGAAAGTCATGTCGTTGGGATAGCGAGTGATGATGGGTTCTTAAACCTATATGTGAGTAAATACTTAATGAACAGAGAGATCGGTTTTGGGCGTAGGTTGCTTCAGATTTTGGAAGATGAAGAAGTTTCTTTCGAGCATGCCCCTTCTGGAATCGATGACATGTCAGTGGTTATCCGGGAACACCAGCTGCCGCCTGAGAAAGAACAAACAGTTGTAGGGCGGATAAAAGAAGAGTTAGAAGTGGATACCGTTCTGATTGAGCGGGAAATGGCTATGATTATGATTGTAGGGGAAGGAATGAACCAGACGATTGGAATTGCAAGTCGCGCAGCAGCTGCTTTCCGCGAAGC
This sequence comes from Halobacillus sp. ABR2_026, assembly GCF_056158545.1. Taxonomy (NCBI): domain Bacteria; kingdom Bacillati; phylum Bacillota; class Bacilli; order Caryophanales; family Bacillaceae; genus Halobacillus; species Halobacillus sp. ABR2_026. Next base: position 2,442,283 of record NZ_JBSWTM010000001.1, on the reverse strand, counting down.
GGGGGTAAATATTGAGATGATTAACCAGGGGTCATCAGAAGTTTCGATGATGTTCGGTGTTAAGTCAGCTGGTTTAGGTAAGGCTGTCCGATCCCTTTATCATACGTTCTTTGAATGAATTGTAAAACGAAGCAGTGGTTCACTGCTTCGTTTTTTGTTGTTCAGCCAAGACTTTATGGAGTTGTTCCAACGTTTGGATATCATTTGTGATTGTATGAGAGAGGAGATAACGAAATAATTCCGCGGTCATGATGGCATCATTCAATGCATGGTGCCGATCTCTTTTTTCGATACCGACATATTTCAATAATGGATCAAGCTGATGTTTGACGTTTGGTAAGAGCCACTGGGCCATGAGCTGTGAATCAATGACGTGCGGTTTGTAGTCAGGGAGCTTCCATCTTTTCAGCATCGTCCTTAAGAATCGCATATCAAATTTGGCCGGGTGAGCCACTATGACCGATCCTTCACTAAAGTCCATGAAATTTTGAAAGCCCTCTATGAATGGACTTGCATTTTTTAAACGGTCCTTGGAAAGGCCAGTCAATCTGAGGGTTTGTTTATTAACGGGTCGGATGGGGCGAATCACCTGATGGAATTTTTCCATATGGCACGCATGCAATCCGTGCAGGCGGATCGCACCAATCGATATAATTTCATGCCCGATTTCTGGTAAGAACCCCGTCGTTTCCAAATCGAAAATTGTATAATCCAAGTCTTCCAATGGTTGATGTTTCAGGTCCTCATTACGATGAAATTGTGTCAGTTGATTTTGCAATACCTCATACTGATGCCATTTTAAAAAAGGCTTAATTTTAAAATAATACATAGGTTTTTCGAATAGCAGATACTTAATGATCTGTAAGTCGACAGGCATCATCATACCACCCGATTTCGGTTGTAACTCAATTCCAATACCTGTTGAAGTCGTTTGGCTATAATGAGGGATTCTCGAAGGGAGCGACGCTCGTCCTTCTTTAATGGACCCAGTTTTAAATCATTGCTCAATGGATCATTCTCATCCAACTGCTGCAAGTTCGCTTTCAGTCGAAACAACATCAGGCGGTGAAGAGCGGTCTTGGCATTCTCTACATCCCTTGGGTGAAAACGCTCCTGTTCAGCCAAGGCTTCCAATCTGTTGATCGTGTTGATCTCTTCTATTCCGTATTTCATACTGTAGATGCGGATAGCATTAACAATCTGCATAATGGCAGATTTTTTTAAATTCAATGTCCGTTTTTTCCCAATTCCTGAAATTCTACCGAATGGTTGAACAGGAACACGGAAACGGAGGGTGTCCTTCATCAGTAATTGGTGCAGGTTTAATGACTTTTGGACACGTTTCGTTACATATTTTTTTAAATCATAGGCAAGGGAATAGTCACCGGTGATGGGACGGAAGTCCATGAAAATGGTGAAATCACGGATTTCTTCGGCATCCATCTTGTTGATCCACTGGTCGATACTCGCATGCCAGGCACTCATCTGCTGTCGCCATTTCGGTTCTTTTGCCATAATGCCACCTGTACAGTATGGAAAACCGCAGGCATTCAACATATCATTGATTTTGGTTGTGAAGACCTCAAAATATTCGTCAATTTTTGCTTTGTGTTTACTATTGTCATGGTCGGCTAAGATAATCGCATTGTCCTGATCGGTGGAGAACGCCTGCTCTTTTCGACCTTCGCTACCCATAACAAGGAAACAATAGTTGATCGGAGGTGCTCCATGACCTTCCCGAATCATTTCATCTTCAGCGATTTGTACGACTTGCTTATGGATGCGGTCATTGTAGTTCGTCATAAGTTCCGCGATATCATAGGCAAACATATGATCTTTAATTAAACTTGCCACGAATTTCTGAAAACGTTCATTATGAATCGGGGAAAGTGGCTTGATTTCATCAATAGTGGTAGCATTGGATATTTTATACGTTAGGTCGAAATAAACGGAATTCTTAATTGTAAAAAAGGACGATTGCCTTAGAATACCCACTACCTTGTCCTTGTGGAGGACAGGTATGATTTCCGTAGGGTGGTGCTTCAAGTAACTCAAGGCGTCGTAGATGAATTCTTGTTCATTGATTTCATAAGCTTCTTCAGACATATAAGCTTTGACTGGGTTTTTGTGATCGTTCTCAAAATAAGCCTTTAAAATCTCGCCATAGCCGATCATGCCTTGCATGGACTGTTGGTCGTCACTGACAATTAAAGCCTCGATCTTCTGTTGCTGTAACATACGGGCTGCTTTTTCAATGGATGCTTCTGGGTGAATAAATGTAGGGGGCTCCATATAAGCATCTGCCCTCTTTTTATACAATTCTCGATCGTCCTGTTCGTCTGTCGTAGAACTTTTATATTTTACTTCGTCATATAAACTCTTCATTAAATGGCTGATGCCATCCATAACTACTTTTGAAAAGTGTGTATTGTTAGACATCACTTTTAAGAAAGGTTCGCGTTCAAAGCAAATGGTTTTGATAGGCTCAAGCGCCTGAACGGAAAACCTCATTTCTCCGCTTGTAAGAAGTATCATCACCCCTACCAAGTCACCGGGATAATAAAACCTGACGGAAAGTTGTCTGCCGTTCGAACGGTGCATGATATTTTTTGCGAGTCCAGATACCATGAAATGAATATCGATGGTATCGTCTTCCTGATCTTCATGGATGATGAATTCATTCTTAGAGAACTCTTTGACGACCGCGTTTCCAAAGATCTCTTCGAATTCCTCATCAGAAAGCAAATCAAAAGGGTACTGCTTTCTAAACATTTCAAATTCTGTCACAGAACAAAACTCCTTCGTCCCAATGGTGTGTTTCTTCAGATTTTAAAATCATTCCTTTGACTTAAAGCGCCCTTTAGTCAAATTTCGTTTTCGATCCCTGTGCAGGATGAAGCCACCAATAAATGCAAGACCACCAGTTACGAACAAAACGCCCGCAAGTCCCTGCAAAGCTATGTGGAAAAAAATTTGATGAAATTCGCCGAACAGTGCGTCACGGATCAGTTTAATGCCGTAAACAGCGATCAATCCGGGAGTGACTAGTAATAATAATGCAATTAATCGCATAGACGTAACTCCTTTAATTCAATCCATGAACAAGTATATCAAATGGCGGGGCATGAGGGAACTATCGACACACTTGCCAAAATGTGCAGAATGGGGTACGATAAAGTTACGCAAAAAGTTGCAGGGTGTGGTGAAATGAAACGTGTGTTGATTGTCGGAGCGGGGAAAGGTGGAACTGCCCTGTTAAAGTTATTGAAGCAGATGGACCGGATGTTCGTGGTCGCTGTGACAGACATAGACCCGAACGCACCGGGATTTATGTTAGCTGAAAGGTACGGGATACCGACCGACCGTTTTTGGCAGGATTGGATACATAAAGAGATTGACATTGTTATTGAAGCTACAGGTGAAGAAGAGGTCTTTAATGAAATTCGTGAAGTAAGAAGTCGTTCCACTGTTGTTATTCCAGGATCTGTCGCATATGTGACGGCAGAGTTACTTGAAGAAAAAGAGTCGCTCGTTCAGAAATTGAAGCAGCAGACAGAGAATCAACATCTGATTTTGAACAGTATTCATGACGGAATGATCGTTATTAATGATAAAGGGGATATAACATTCATCAATCGAAGCGCTGAGCGTATTGTGGGCTTGGAACGCAAAACGATGATTGGGAAACCTATCCAGCAAATTATTCCGGATACAAGGCTCCCTCAAGTTTTAACTTCCCGCAAGGAAGAAGTAAACAAGAAGCTTGCGTTAGGGAATGGGAAGAAGGTTGTGACCACGCGTATCCCAATGATTGGTGAAGACCAAAAAATTATCGGTGCGTTCGCCGTTTTTAAAGATATTACGGAAGTTGTAAACCTTGCTGAGGAAATTACGGATCTTAAAGAAGTCAAAACGATGCTCGAAGCCATCATCCATTCTTCGGATGAGGCGATTTCTGTTGTCGATGAAAATGGAAGCGGTTTAATGATCAACCCTGCCTATACGAAAATTACCGGACTTTCTGAAGAAGAAATTGTTGGGAAACCTGCGACCGTCGATATCTCAGAAGGGGAAAGTATGCACATGAAGGTTCTGAGAACGCGCAGGCCTGTCCGTGGAGTCCGGATGAAGGTTGGCCCATCGAAAAAGGATGTCCTCGTCAATGTCGCGCCTGTGATTGTTGATGGGAAGCTAAAAGGGAGTGTCGGTGTCCTGCACGATGTTTCAGAGATTCAGGCATTGACTAGTGAGTTGAAACGAGCCAGACAGATTATTCGCAGTTTAGAAGCGAAATACACCTTTGATGATATTATCGGTCAGTCTCAGGAAATGACCCTTGCGTTGGAGCAGGCGAAAGTGGGTGCTCGTACTCCGGCTTCTGTGCTGCTCAGGGGAGAGTCGGGAACAGGGAAAGAACTTTTCGCGCACGCGATTCATAATGAGAGCAAGCGGCGCCATAATAAGTTTATCCGTGTCAATTGTGCGGCAATAGCAGAGTCCCTGCTGGAGAGTGAATTATTCGGGTATGAAGAAGGTGCTTTTTCTGGGGCGAAACGAGGCGGGAAGAAAGGATTGTTTGAAGAAGCAAACCACGGCAGTATATTCCTGGATGAAATCGGTGAACTCACGTTGCAAATGCAGGCTAAACTATTGAGGGTGCTGCAGGAAAACGAGATCATCAGGGTCGGGGGGACAAAACCTGTTCATGTTGATGTCCGTGTCATTGCAGCGACAAACCTTAACCTGGAAAAGGCAATCATGCACAGGGATTTTAGAGAAGACCTTTATTATCGATTGAACAGACTCCCGATTTACATTCCTCCTCTTCGGGAAAGGATTGAGGATGTAGATTTATTGACTCGTCACCTGATCCAGAAATTGAATGAAGATTATGGAAGACACGTAACTTCTGTTGATGAGGATGCTTTTAAAATGTTGAAAGATTATGATTGGCCAGGCAATGTGAGAGAACTCGAGAACATTATTGGAAGAGCGATGATCTATATGGAGAATATGGAAGATACCATTAGACTTGAACACCTGCCCCGCTTGAAGAATCAACCGAAAGGCACTCCAGATGGAAATAGTGAGGACTCATGGCAGGGAGAAACGCTGCAGCAGGCAGTGGATGATTATGAAAAGAACCTGCTTGCAGCTGCATACCGTTCTCATGATTTCAATAAAACAAAAACAGCGAAGGCTCTTGGGATCTCAATTAGGAATTTATATTATAAATTAGAGAAGTATTCTTTAGACAAAAACAGCATGCAAAATTTTTCATGATGCAAATTCTTGCAAAGTGTAAAACCTTATTATAAACCAATTTTAGCGTCTTTTGAGATTGGCATAAATGTTGCATACAAGTAGAAGGGAAGAGGTGACATATGAAGAAGCTGGACGAATTAGTAAATCAGATTGACCGTCATGAATTAAAAACGGTCGCTGTTGCTCAGGCGGCAGATGAGGAAGTATTGAAAGCAGTAAAATTAGCACGCCAATCTAATTTAGCTGAGTTCTTCCTAATCGGAGACCACTCAGAAATTGAAAGGAAGGCGAAGCAGGTCGGCTTGGATTTGAACCAGGAAGGACTGTCGGTCATCCATTCCTCTGAAGGGGATAGTGCAGCAACTGCTGTGAAAGCCGTTCATAACGGGGAAGCACATGTGGTCATGAAAGGCCATATCGATACGAAGGCTTTATTGAAGGCGGTTCTTAATAAAGAGTATGGGCTGAGGAAAGGATCCATTCTATCACACGTCGCTTTATTTGAAATTCCAGGGCGTGACCGGTTGATATTCCTTACAGACTCTGCGATGAATATCGCTCCAACCCTCGAAGAAAAAATTCAAATTATAAATAACGCCGTGGAAATCGCGACCCGGGCGGGTTGGGGGAATCCCAAAGTTGCTCCCCTTGCTGCTGTGGAGGTCGTTAACCCTGCCATGCCCGCTACGCAGGATGCTGCCCTCTTAACCCAGATGAATAGACGTGGGCAGTTGAAAGGCTGTATAGTGGATGGCCCCCTTGCTTTTGATAATGCTGTCGATCCAAAGGCAGCAGAACAAAAAGGGATTACCTCAGAGGTCGCAGGACAGGCAGACATTCTTGTCGTACCGTCCATTGAAGTGGCCAATGCCTTATATAAATCATTTATCTATTTTGCCAAAGGTAAAGTGGCTGGCGTCATCAGTGGAGCAAAAGCTCCGATTGTCTTGACGTCGAGATCAGATGATGCAGAAAGTAAGATTTTTTCACTGGCTTTAGCTTTAAAAGCCAGTCAATAATAGGAGGAATAAAAATGGAAATTTTCAGCTATATGCAAGAGTACGATTATGAGCAGTTGGTATTTTGTCACGACGAACAATCCGGATTAAAAGCAATTATTGCTATTCATGACACAACGCTTGGCCCTGCACTCGGAGGAACGCGGATGTGGACATACGCTTCAGAAGATGATGCGGTAGAGGATGCGCTTCGTTTAGCCAAAGGGATGACGTATAAAAACGCTGCAGCCGGTCTGAACCTTGGTGGAGGGAAGACGGTCATCATCGGCGATCCTAAAAAAGAAAAGAACGAAGAAATGTTCCGTGCATTCGGTCGTTATATTCAAGGGTTGAATGGTCGTTACATTACTGCTGAAGATGTAGGTACAACTGTACAGGATATGGATCTTATTCATGAAGAGACAGATTATGTAACAGGAATTTCTCCTGCTTTTGGTTCTTCTGGTAACCCATCTCCAGTCACAGCTTATGGTGTTTACCGCGGGATGAAAGCCGCAGCAAAAGAAGGTTTCGGAACGGATTCACTTGAAGGAAAGACAATTGCTGTTCAGGGTGTCGGAAATGTTGCCTTTACTCTTTGCCGTCACCTCCATGAAGAAGGAGCCCATCTTGTTGTAACGGATATAAATAAAGAAGCTGTCGATCGTGCTGTCGAAGAGTTCGGAGCAAAAGCTGTCGATCCTGATGACATCTACAGTGTAGATTGTGACATCTATGCACCATGTGCACTAGGTGCAACGATCAATGATGAAACCATTCCTCAATTGAAAGCAAAAGTTATCGCCGGAGCAGCAAATAACCAGTTAAAAGAAACGAAGCATGGAGACATCCTTCATGAAAAAGGCATTGTGTACACACCGGATTATGTTATCAATGCAGGGGGCGTGATCAACGTTGCGGATGAGCTTCACGGATATAACAAAGATCGTGCCATGAAGCGTGTAGAAACAATTTATGATAATGTAGCCCGGGTATTCGAAATTTCACGCAGAGATAATATCCCGACATATGTGGCTGCAGACCGCATGGCGGAAGAACGTATCGAGCGTATGCGCAGATCCCGCAGTCAGTTCCTTCAGAACGGCCATCACATCTTAAGCAGAAGACAGAACGGATAACGGGGGTTTAGGAATTGCAAACACATCGTATTCTGGTCATCAATCCGGGCTCCACGTCAACAAAAATAGGAGTCTTTGATGATCAGGAAGTCGTTTTTGAAAAGACAATCCGCCATACTGCGGATGAAATCAGCTCATATAAACGTATCATCGATCAATATGAATTTCGCAAGCGTGTCATTCTCGAAGAACTCGACCAGGAAGGCATTAACATCAGCAAATTAAGTGCCGTCTGCGGAAGAGGAGGCCTTTTACGTCCGATTGAAGGAGGGACATATGAGGTCAACGATGCCATGCTTGAAGATTTGAAGAATGGATACAATGGGGAACACGCGTCTAATTTAGGAGGAATCATCGCGAATGAAATCGCGCAGGGGTTGAATATCGGTGCCTATATAGTCGACCCGGTCGTCGTTGACGAGCTTCAGGAGTTAGCCCGTGTTTCTGGTGTACCGGAGATTCCAAGAAAAAGTATTTTTCATGCCTTGAACCAAAAAGCAGTTGCTAGAAGAGCGGCCGATGAACTGGGCTTATCTTATAAGGATTCACGTTTAATTGTGACCCACATGGGTGGAGGAATTACGGTAGGTGCCCATGTCGGCGGCCGTGTAGTCGATGTGAACAATGGTTTACACGGCGACGGACCTTTTTCACCAGAGCGGGCAGGGACAGTTCCAGCGGGTGATCTCGTTTCCTTGTGTTTTTCCGGACAGTATTACAGAGATGAAATTATGAAGAAACTGGTCGGGCAGGGGGGACTGATGGCTTACCTGGATACGAATGATGCCCGTGAGGTAGAAGAGATGGTAGCTAATGGAGATAAGAAAGCGAAAGTTGTTTTCGACGCTATGGCTTACCAAATTGCTAAAGAAATTGGAAGCATGAGTGCAGTTATGGAAGGGAAAGTGGATGCCATTGCGCTCACCGGCGGCCTTGCCTACGGCAAAGCATTCGTCGAAGAAATTTCCAAGCGTGTGCACTGGATTGCCGATGTATTGATCTATCCGGGTGAAAATGAACTTGAAGCATTGAATGAAGGGACGTTACGAGTCCTGAATAAAGAAGAAGTTCCAAAACAGTATCCTAACTTTCAAGAATAGAAAGGAGTGTCCAAGGTGGCACAAGAATACGATTTGGTCATACTCGGAGGCGGTACAGGTGGTTACGTGGCAGCTATCCGAGCAGCAAAACTAGGACTTAAAACTGCAATCGTTGAAAAAAGAGAACTAGGTGGGACATGTCTTCACCGGGGATGTATTCCTTCCAAGGCGCTCCTGCGCAGTGCAGAAGTATTTAAACAAACAAAAGAAGCGGATCGTTACGGCGTTCTTGCTGAGAACCCAACACTGAATTTCACGAAAGTTCAAGAGCGGAAGCAATCAATTGTAGACACTCTACATAAAGGTGTTCAAGGATTGATGAAAAAAGGGAAGATCGATGTCTATGAAGGTTTCGGTAGAATATTAGGCCCTTCTATTTTCTCCCCGACAGCAGGTACCATTTCCGTTGAAATGAACAACGGGGAAGAGAATGAAATGTTGATTCCAAAAAATGTTCTGGTAGCAACGGGTTCCCGTCCCAAGTCCCTGCCTGGTCTTGAAATTGATGGCAAGCATGTCATGAGTTCGGATGAAGCTCTACATATGAAAGAGCTTCCTGAATCGATTATGATCGTCGGCGGCGGAGTTATCGGAATTGAATGGGCATCAATGCTTGCTGACTTTGGTGTGAAAGTGACGGTTCTTGAATATTTACCGCACATATTACCTACGGAAGACGAAGATATTTCCAGGGAAATGTTGAAGCAGATGAAGAAAAAGGGTGTAGACGTTGTAACAAGCGCTAAAGTCCTGCCGGATACGATAGAAAAAGGTGAAACCGTCAAAATTGATGCCGAAGTTGACGGGGAAACGGTGACTTATGAGGCGGAACGTATGCTTGTTTCTGTGGGAAGGGCAGCAAATGTTGATAACATTGGTCTTGAGAACACGGACATCCAAGTTGAGAACGGCACCATTCAAACGAACGGTTATTATCAGACGAAGGAAACCCATATCTACGCCATTGGAGATGTCATCGGGGGTATGCAACTTGCGCATGTCGCTTCCCATGAAGGAATGATTGCAGTTGAACATATGGCTGATCAGAAACCTCATCCAATGAATACGGAGCAGGTACCTTCCTGTATTTATTCCAGTCCTGAAGTATCAAGTGTCGGATTGACGGAGAAAGCAGCAAAAGAAAAGGGTTACGATGTTAAGGTAGGCAAATTTCCATTTCAAGCGATCGGTAAAGCTCTCGTCCATGGAGAAACGGACGGTTTTGTTAAAGTAGTAGCAGATATAGAAACGGATGATTTACTAGGTGTCCATATGATCGGCCCGCATGTAACAGATATGATTTCTGAAGCTGCTCTTGCTCAAGTCCTTGATGCGACCCCTTGGGAAATCGCCGAAACGATTCATCCGCACCCGACGCTCTCCGAAGCAATCGGAGAAGCGGCGATGGCTGTGGACGGCAACCAAATCCATGGATAATAAAAAAGGAGGGATCCACATGGCTGAAAATCGCCATAAAGATTTAGGCTTAAGTGATGAACAGGTGTTGGATATGTTCCGCACGATGTTGTTAGCAAGAAGAATCGATGAACGAATGTGGCTGCTGAACCGCGCAGGTAAAATACCATTCGTTATTTCCTGTCAAGGCCAGGAAGCCGCCCAGGTAGGTGCATCTTATGCTCTTGATCGAGGAAAAGATTATGCATTGCCATACTACCGGGATATGGGAGTTGTTTTATCCTTTGGAATGACAGCTCAGGACCTTATGCTATCCGGCTTCGCCAAGGCGGAAGACCCTAACTCCGGAGGGCGCCAAATGCCTGGACACTTCGGTCAGAAGAAAAACCGTATCGTCACGGGGTCATCTCCAGTAACGACCCAGGTCCCCCATGCAGTGGGCATCGCACTGGCTGGGAAAATGGAGAAAAAGGACTTTGTTTCTCTGGTGACATTCGGAGAAGGTTCATCCAACCAGGGGGATTTTCACGAAGGAGCGAACTTCGCAGGAGTTCACAAACTTCCCGTCATTTTCATGGTGGAGAACAATAAATATGCAATTTCTGTACCGGTTTCGAAACAGCTGGCATGTGAAAAAGTCTCAGATCGTGCCATCGGTTATGGAATGCCTGGTTTCACAGTAGATGGTAACGATCCACTGGCTGTCTATGAAGCGGTGAAAGCGGCTGCAGACAGAGGACGTAACGGAGAGGGGCCAACTCTGATCGAAACCGTTTCCTATCGTCTGACTCCTCACTCCAGTGATGATGATGATCGTACGTATCGTGAACGTGAAGAAGTGGACGAAGCAAAGAAAAAAGACTCGATCGTTACTTTTGCTCAATACTTACGGGACATGGGTCTTCTTACAGAAGAGAAGGAAAAAGAAATGGATAATGAAATCAACGCCATTGTCAATGAAGCAACTGATTATGCCGAGAATGCAGCATATGCAGAAGCTGAATCTGCCATGAAGTATGTATATGAAGAGTAAGGAGGGGGAGAAAAAATGCCAGTAATATCTTATATTCAAGCCGTTACTCAAGCTTTGAAAGAAGAAATGAAAAGGGATGAAAAAGTTTTCGTCCTCGGTGAAGATGTCGGAAAGCGTGGAGGCGTATTCCGTGCGACGGATGGTCTTTACGATGAATTCGGAGAAGACAGAGTGCTGGACACGCCTCTTGCAGAGTCTGCAATAGCGGGTGTCGGAATTGGTGCAGCTATGTATGGGATGCGTCCAGTAGCAGAAATGCAGTTTGCAGACTTCATAATGCCCGCTGTCAACCAGATTATTTCAGAAGCTGCAAAAATCCGCTATCGTTCCAACAACGATTGGAGTGCACCGATTACTATCCGTGCCCCTTATGGCGGCGGTGTCCACGGAGCCCTTTACCATTCCCAATCAGTGGAAGCGGTATTCGCTAATCAACCGGGTCTGAAAATCGTGATGCCTTCCACCCCTTATGATGTCAAAGGTTTATTGAAGGCTTCGATCCGTGACAATGATCCTGTTCTGTTCTTTGAACATAAACGTGCCTACCGGCTGATCAAAGGAGAAGTTCCAGAAGAAGATTACACTCTTCCAATCGGGAAAGCGGATGTGAAACGTGAAGGGTCGGATATTACGGTAATCACGTATGGTCTGTGCGTCCACTTTGCTTTGCAAGCCGCAGAGAAGCTGGCGGAAGAAGGCATTGACGCCCACATTCTTGATTTACGTACCGTTTACCCCCTTGATAAAGAAGGAATTATTGAAGCTGCATCCAAAACAGGGAAAGTTCTTCTTGTAACGGAAGACAACAAAGAAGGTGGAATTATTTCAGAGGTCGCAGCCATCATCAGTGAAAACTGCCTATTTGATCTGGATGCTCCGGTCCAGCGTTTGGCCGGTCCTGATGTTCCTTCTATGCCTTATGCTCCGACAATGGAAAAACATTTTATGATGAACCCGGACAAAGTAGAAAAAGCGATGAAAGATCTCGCGGAATTTTAATTGAAGGAGGAGATTCCTGTGGGTGTAGAAAAAATCAATATGCCTCAACTTGGTGAAAGTGTCACAGAAGGTACGATCAGTACATGGATGGTCCAGCCTGGGGATCAGGTCAACAAATACGATCCGATAGCGGAAGTGATGACAGATAAAGTGAATGCAGAAGTCCCATCTTCTTTTTCCGGTGTGATCAAAGAGCTTGTCGCTTCTGAAGGGGATACCATAGAGGTCGGTGAACTCATGTGTTACATCGAAGTGGAAGGTGCGGGTTCGGCCGAAGAACCCTCTTCTGAAGAAAATAAACAAGCCCCTGCACAGGAAACCCCAGTTGCTGATGACAAATCATCGGCTGCTTCGAAGCCTGAGAAGCAGCAGGATAAAGAGAGTAAGAAAAGGTACTCGCCAGCGGTCATGACGCTTGCACAAGAACATGATATTGATTTGAATGTAGTCGATGGTTCCGGCCGTGGTGGCCGGATTACTCGTAAAGATATCGAGAACATCATTGCTAGCGGCGATATACCTAAAGCAGGCGAAGCACAAGCAGACGCTCCAACCGAGCAGCCTGCACAAGCAGAGAAAAAATCTGCCCCAACACCTGCCCCAGCAGCGCAAACACCGAATGTACAAGCTGGTGAAGGAGACATTGAAATTCCTGTTACTGGCGTTCGTAAGGCAATTGCAGCAAACATGGTTAAGTCGAAGACAGAAATTCCGCACGCATGGATGATGGTGGAAGTGGACGTCACGAACCTTGTTGAACTTCGCAATGCTAAGAAAAACCAGTTCAAGCAGCAGGAAGGCTTCAGCTTGACTTATTTCGCTTTCTTTGTAAAAGCAGTCGCTCAGGCATTGAAAGAATATCCTCAATTGAACAGTATGTGGGCAGGCGACAAAATCATCCAGCGAAAAGCCATCAACTTAAACATTGCTGTGGCTAAGGATGACCAATTGTTTGTTCCTGTTATTAAAGATGCTGATGAAAAGAGTATCAAAGGCATCGCCAAAGATATTACAGATCTTGCGAACAAAGCACGTCAAGGCAAGCTTACATCGAAAGATATGGAAGGCGGTACCTTTACTGTCAATAACACAGGTTCTTTCGGTTCCGTGCAGTCCATGGGAGTAATTAACCACCCTCAGTCCGCCATTTTGCAGGTGGAATCGATCGTGAAGAAGCCCGTTTACCAAAATGGCATGTTCGGAGCACGGGATATGGTCAACCTATGTTTATCATTGGATCACCGGGTTCTTGACGGCCTCGTAGCCGGTAATTTCCTTGCCCGTGTCAAAGAGATCCTTGAAAAAATGTCAGAAGATAACACATCCGTATACTAATGCAAAGAAGCTGCCCCTGGTAAAGAGGGCAGCTTCTTTATCATCCCAGACATAAAAAGCCTTCCCAACCTATGTATACTCTTTCAAGTATCACGAAATCATAGACAATTCAATTGAAAGATGTCAGATATCTTGGTAAAATGTTCATAGCATTTCTATAAAGGGGCCATGTTCAATGGATTTCAATATTTTTATGAACGATGTAGTAACTAAAGCACGTGAAGAGATCACTCAAGCAGGATATACGGAACTGACGACTCCTGAAGAAGTCGATCAGGCGTTGAATAAAGAGGGAACAACTCTTGTTATGATTAACTCCGTTTGTGGATGTGCAGGCGGAATCGCCCGTCCGGCAGCAGCTCATGCCATTCATTATGATAAGCGCCCGGATCAACTGGTAACAGTCTTTGCAGGTCAGGATCGTGAAGCAACGGATCGTGCCCGCGAATATTTCGAAGGATACCCGCCATCTTCTCCATCTTTCGCACTTTTAAAGGATGGTAAAATTCAGACGATGGTCGAGCGTCATGATATTGAAGGTTTCGATCCGATGGAAGTTATCGGAAAGCTTCAGCGCAATTTCGAAGAGTATTGTGAAGAAGTATAAGCATTCAACATACAGGGGGATCTTTGTTTTATAGCAAAGATCTCCTTTTTTACGTAACCCATCATCCATACATAAGCGGCCGGGAACATCGGCAGTTAAGAAAGATTCGAGGTGAACCCAAGAGTGAAAATAGGATATCGGACGATAAAGACGGCTCTAGGGACTCCCTTTGCCATATGGATAGCACAATTGCTTCAGCTTGAAAATTTCGCTTCAGCAGGAATTCTTACAATTCTTTGTATCCAAATTACGAGAAAACGGTCATTTTTAAGTGCTTGGCACCGCTTCTCTGCCTGTGTACTTGCCATGGGGTTTTCTTTCCTTTTCTTTGAATTGTTAGGCTACAACCCGATTGCCATTGGATTGATGCTGTTTGCTTTTATTCCAGCCACGGTGTGGTTTAATATTACCCCGGGCATAGTTACAAGTTCTGTCATCATCCTGCACCTATACGGGTCTGGCAATATTAATTGGAGTACAATATGGAATGAATTGTTATTGATCACAGTCGGGATCGGCACCGCCCTTCTTTTAAATTTATATATGCCAAGTCTTGAAAATAAGCTGAATCAATACAGACTAGAGGTGGAAAACAACTTTTCCATAATATTGAGGGAAGTTGCTCAATTTTTACGGAATGGTGATAATGACTGGACGGGTAAGGAGTTGACAGAGACTGCTGATCTTCTTGAAAAAGCCAAGTCGCTTTCTTATAGGGATGTTGAGAATCATCTCCTCCGCTCGCATAACCATTTTTATCATTATTTTCATATGCGTACGAAGCAGTTCGAACTTCTTGAGCGCATGCTTCCTCTCGTAAGTAGGATATCGGTATCGGATCGGCATGGGATACGGATGGCGGAGTTCTTCGATGATTTAGCAGACGCTGTCCATCCAGGGAATACGGCTGTTATTTATTTGAAAAAGTTAAAAGAAATGAAAGAAGACTTCCGGGATAATCCACTTCCGGAAACCCGGGAGGAATTTGAGGTTCGGGCGAGCCTTTTCCATCTCCTCAACGAGATTGAGGATTACTTGATCATTAAAAGGTCTTTTAAGAAGAGTGACGTATAGGAGAAGTGGGTGAGGGAGACTATATAGTAAAAGAGGATGATTGTTTTGATCCATTTTCTTTTATTCATAAGTTTAGTCATGCCACTCCTTCCTCCGCATTCACCACCTGATCCTGTCATCATCGTCAATAAAGCCACGCATGAAGTGATTCTCTATCAACAGGACGAGGTACTCTTTAAGGCACCTGCCGCAGTTGGTAAAACAAAAGAGCTGACGCCTGAAGGACAGTTTAAGATTAAAGTCAAAGCCAAGGATCCTTATTATCGTAAAAACGATATACCTGGAGGTGCCCCGGATAATCCGCTGGGAAGCCGCTGGATTGGTTTTGATGCACGAGGAACAGATGGAAGGATCTATGGGATACATGGAACAAACCGGCCGGAATCCATAGGCAAATCTGTCTCTGCCGGGTGTATCCGATTAAACAATACGGATGTTGAAAAATTATTCGATCTTATCCCCCTTCACGCTGATGTCATCATTGTGGACAGTGAAACTGCTATGGAGGATCTATACCGCAACTGGCAAAAGAATCAAATAAGCCATCAGTTGTAATATCGAAAAAAGCCGAAAGAATGGAGAGCCCATTCTTTCGGCTTTTTTAATGAGTCATTTATTTATTATAAGAAGAAACTTGCGCCTGCCAATGCACTGGATAGGAGCATGGACAAAATCATGACATAGATGACGACTTTCATACGGCGCTCGCGTTTTGATCGTTTTTTTGCAGCCAAGGTGTGTTACCTCCTTCTCAGTCAATCCTACCGTCATTTTACCGAAAAAAGAGAAATTGGACAAGGGCGTAAAATCATTTACAATAAAATTATGAATCATCGTAATTTTAAGATAGGTAAGCGCTTTATTTCTGGTATGCTAGTAATGGGAATGGACTGAATAAGGAGGTCTTTCAAATGAACACATCATCAAAGGAAAACCAATGGAAACAAAAATGGCAGGAAGACGTTGAAAAGACAACGGAGCGTTTCCCAGAGCGGAAAGATGCCTTCCATACAAGTTCGGATCTTCCGATTGAGCGCTTGTATACGCCTGAAGAGTTGGATGGAAAATACATAGAGGAAATTGGCTTTCCGGGTCAATATCCTTATACAAGAGGGATTCAACCGACCATGTATCGGAGCCGGTATTGGACAATGCGTCAATATGCCGGGTTTGGATCGGCAGAGGAAACAAATGAAAGGTTCCGTTACTTGTTGAAACAGGGTCAAACGGGTTTATCTGTCGCTTTCGATCTACCTACTCAAATTGGATATGATTCGGATGATCCTATGGCGGATGGTGAGGTAGGAAAAGTCGGCGTCGCCATAGATTCACTAAAAGATATGGAGCAATTGTTTGATCGAATCCCGTTAGATAAAGTAAGTACATCGATGACGATTAATGCACCGGCAAGTATTCTGCTTGCTATGTACATCGCAGTAGGCGAGAAGCAGGGAGTCGATCCCGCAAAGCTGACAGGAACCATTCAAAATGACATATTAAAAGAATACATCGCCCGTGGAACTTATATTTTCCCGCCTAAACCTTCCATGAGGCTTATTACAGATATTTTTGGTTACTGCCAGGAAAACCTGCCGAAGTTCAATACCATCAGCATATCCGGCTACCATATTCGTGAAGCTGGATCGACGGCCGTTCAGGAAGTAGCTTTTACAATCGCTAATGGCATGGCTTACGTTGATGCAGCAATTGAAGCAGGACTTGAAGTCGATCAATTTGCTCCTCGCCTTGCCTTTTTCTTCAACGCGCACAATCAGTTTTTTGAAGAGGCGGCTAAATTCAGAGCGGCGCGCCGCATGTGGGCAAAGATCATGAAAGAGCATTATGGAGCAGAGAATCCGAAAAGCTGGAAGCTCCGTTTTCATACCCAAACGGGAGGAAGTACATTAACGGCTCAGCAGCCTGATAACAATATAGTAAGGGTCACTCTGCAGGCACTTGCTGCCGTTATGGGGGGAACCCAAAGTCTACATACCAACTCCCGTGACGAAGCCCTTGCGTTGCCGACAGAAGATTCAGCAAGAATTGCGCTGCGCACACAACAGATCATCGCTAATGAGAGTGGAGTTGCAGATACCATTGATCCACTGGCGGGCTCGTATTATGTGGAATCTTTGACGGATCAGATTGAAGAAGAAGCTGGAGCGTACCTTGAACGTATTAAAGAGTTCGGTGGAGCCGTACAGGCGGTGGAAGAGGGGTATATGCAGCGGGAAATTCATAAAGCAGCTTATGATGCTCAGAAGCGGATTGAATCAAATGATGACATCGTGGTCGGAATGAACGAATATAAGCTGGAAGAGGAAATTCACGCTGACCTGCTTCGTGTAGATGAAGCCCTTGAACAAGCGCAGATCAAGAAAACAGAGGCGGTAAGATCATCACGGGACCAGGAAGCGGTCGACAAGTGTCTGCAAACTTTAAGAAGCGCCGCAAAAGGAAAGGAAAATGTAATGCCTCTTATTGTCGCTGCAGTAAAGGTTTATGCGACAGTCGGAGAAATCGCAAACGTATTAAGAGAAGAATTTGGCGAATATACCGGAATGTAGGGAAGGATGATGAGGATGAAGCCAATACGTGTACTCATAGCGAAACCAGGATTAGACGGGCATGACCGTGGGGCATTGATTATTGCCCAGGCACTTAGGGATCACGGGATGGAAGTCATTTATACCGGCCTCCGTCAATCAGCCGTTCAAATAGCGAGGGCAGCGATACAGGAAGATGTCGATGTTGTGGGTCTTTCTTCTCTTTCCGGGGCTCATAAATCGCTGTTTCCTAAAGTGGTTCAAGCCTTGGAAGAACAAGGAGCTTCTGATATCCCTGTTATAGGTGGAGGCGTTATACCAGCGGAAGACATCCCCTTCCTGGAAGAAAAAGGGGTGAACAAAATTTTCACAAGCGGGTCGCCGACAGATGCGATTGCTGTATATATTAAACAGATGCTTCATAAAGAGAGCCTGGATGCTCCAAGTAAAATCGCCCACATTGGGATTGCAGTGGAAAACATCGATGCAGCCCTGCCTTTTTATCAGCACAACCTGAATTTGGAGCTTGAAGCGGTTGAAGCGGTTCAATCCGAACAGGTCAGGGTCGCCTTCCTAAGGATAGGAGAGACGATGTTCGAGTTGCTGGAGCCTATAAGTGAGGATTCACCGATTCGATCGTTTCTAGACAAAAAAGGAGAAGGTGTTCATCACATCGCTCTGGAGGTTGATGACTTGACTGCACGTTTGAAGCAGTATAAAGAACAGGGAGTGCGTCTGATTCATGAACAACCGAAAACTGGGGCTCATAATAGTCAGATCGCCTTTTTGCACCCGAAAGCTGCAAATGGTGTACTTTTCGAGTTGTGTCAACATGAAGAGGGGGAGTAATTTTGGATATTTTTGATAAAATCAATGAACTTTATGATAAACGCCGTCAAGTTGAACTGGGTGGCGGGGACGAGCGGATCGCTAAACAACATGATAAAGGAAAATGGACGGCACGAGAGCGTATTGAACATTTGTTGGACGAAGGGTCGTTCATTGAATTGAACCCTTTCATCGAACATCGCCATGATGCGTTCGGAATGGATGGAAAGTCAGCGCCTGGCGAAGGAGTCGTCACAGGTTTTGGCAAAATCCATGGACGGGATGTGTACTTGTTCGCTCAAGACTTCACGGTCTATGGTGGCGCATTGGGGGAGATGCATGCGAAAAAAATCGCAGCCGTCATGGACCTTGCTGCCAAAAATGGTACACCGTTCATTGGTTTGAACGATTCTGGAGGAGCTCGGATTCAGGAAGGGGTATCTTCTTTGGATGGATACGGTCAGGTTTTTTACCGGAACTCCATTTACTCAGGGGTCATTCCGCAAATCTCCGTCATTATGGGGCCGTGTGCTGGTGGTGCGGTATATTCTCCAGCCATCACGGATTTCGTAATCATGGTGGAAAAGACGTCTCAAATGTTCATTACCGGGCCGAAAGTAATTGAAACAGTTACTGGTGAGCAGATATCAGCAGAAGACCTCGGTGGCGCAGGTGTCCATAATTCTTTAAGTGGTAATGCCCACTTGAAAACATCAGATGAAGCTTCTGCTTTAGACGCTGTGCGTGACCTTGTCAGTTATCTGCCTCAAAATAATGAGGAGAAGACACCGGAAATCGATGTAGAACCGGAAGACCATTTCAGACCGGATCTTACAGACAAAATTCCTTTTGATCCTCTACGTCCTTACGATGTGCGTGTAATTATCGATGAAGTGGTCGATGAAGCATCGTTTTTTGAAATCCACAAGGACTTTGCAAAGAACATTGTCGTCGGGTTCGCCCGTCTGCACGGGAAAACAGTCGGACTCGTGTGTAACCAGCCGAAATACATGGCCGGGGGGTTAGATATCGATTCAAGTGATAAAGCGGCGCGGTTTATTCGTACATGTGACTCGTTTAATATTCCATTGATTACATTCGAAGATGTTACAGGATTTTTCCCGGGCATCAAACAAGAGCATGGAGGAATCATCCGTCACGGTGCAAAAATTTTGTATGCCTATTCAGAAGCGACTGTTCCTAAGCTGACAGTTATTACAAGAAAAGCTTATGGAGGAGCGTATGTTGCCCTGAACAGTAAGTCGATCGGAGCTGACCTTGTCTATGCCTGGCCGAATGCCGAAATTGCTGTGATGGGTCCTGAGGGGGCAGCGAATATCATTTTTGCCAAAGAAATTCGCGAAAGTACTAATCCTGAAGAAACTAGACAAAACAAAATTAATGAATATAGAGAAAGATTCGCGAACCCTTACGTAGCGGCAGGACTTGGAATGATCGATGATGTTATCGATCCAAGAGAAACGCGTGCCACTTTAATCAAATCTTTGGACATGCTTAAGAACAAGCATGAAGGCCGTCCGTATAAAAAACATGGCAACATCCCACTATAATTGACACCGTCCTTTCGTTCCGCTAACGTACTAAGAGGAACAGGTTTACATATGAAGGAGGAAACTATAGATGGCTGCCATTAATAAAGAACGCTTGCTTCAGGAATTTTTAGAGTTGGTTCAAATTGACTCAGAAACTGAAGAGGAAGCAGAAATTGCTAAAGTATTAAAACAAAAATTTGAGGACTTAGGCTTGGAAGTCCTGGAGGATGACGCGGCTTCGGTCACTGGTCATGGGGCGAACAACCTCATCTGTAATTTGGAAGGGTCGAAGAAGGGTGCAGATATGATTTATTTCACTTCGCACATGGATACGGTCGTTCCAGGGAACGGTGTAAAACCATCTGTTGAAGATGGCTATATTGTGACGGATGGAACAACGATTCTGGGGGCCGATGATAAAGCAGGGATTGCTGCTATTCTGGAAGCGATCCGTTCTCTTCAGGAACAACAGGTTGAACATGGGGATGTTCAATTCGTCATTACAGTGGGTGAGGAAAGCGGCCTTGTCGGAGCAAAAGCTTTGGATGCTTCTTTACTTAAAGCGAAATATGGATATGCTCTCGATAGTGATGGACAAGTCGGAAACATTATCATTGCAGCTCCTACCCAGGCGAAAATAAAAGCTGTGGTTAAAGGAAAAACCGCTCATGCAGGGGTTGCCCCTGAGAAAGGGATTTCTGCCATTACTCTAGCGTCCCGAGCAATTGCTAAAATGCCTCTCGGACGAATTGACGACGAAACTACGGCGAATATCGGGCGCTTTGAAGGTGGTCAAAAAACAAACATTGTATGCGATCACGTCGAAGTGTTAGCGGAAGCCCGCTCTTTGGACCCAGATAAAATGAAAGCCCAAGTGGAAAAAATGCAGCAGGCTTTTCTGGAAACAGCTGAAGAAATGGGTGGAGAAGTTGAACTGGATATAGAAGTTATGTATCCAGGGTATAAACAGCAAGCAGGGGATCAAGTAGTTGAAGTCGCCCGGGCAGCAGCGAAGCGTATCGGCCGTGAAAGTGAGTTGTTGACAAGCGGCGGGGGAAGTGATGCTAATGTCATCGCTGGTCATGGTGTACCGACAGTTAATTTAAGTGTCGGCTATGAAGAAATTCATACAACCAATGAGCGCATGCCTGTGAGTGAACTTGAAAAAGTGACTGAGTTGGTCACGTCCATCATTGAAGAAGTAGCTCAATAAAGTAAAAAAAGGCTCCCTGTGATGGCAGGGAGCCTTTTTGCATAGAACCCCTCATGAGAATTGCACAATAGCAGAGCGTTGATTATCCATTGATCATCATGTCATGGTATAATAGAGAACAAATGTTCCAATGGAGGAAGTACGTTATGGAGTCCAAATGGTATCCGAAAAAAGGTCGAGTCATATTTCATGTGGATATGAACAGTTTCTATGCTTCTGTGGAAGCGGCTTTTGATCCATCCCTAAAAGGGAAGCCGTTGGCCATTGCAGGAAATCCGGAAGAAAGACGCGGCATTATCGTCACAAGCAGCTATGAGGCAAGGAAATATGGGGTCAAGACGACAATGCCTCTAGGCGAAGCGAGACGGTTGTGTCCGGGTTTAATTGTGATGAGGCCAACGTTTGAACGATATCGGACAGCATCTAAAGAAATGTTTAAAATACTTGCAGATGTCACCTCGATGGTCCAGCCGGTATCCATTGATGAAGGATACATGGACATTTCCGAATGTGCGGAGCAGGGATCTCCTCCTGAAATCGCGGAGAATATCCAAAAGCGTATCCATGACGAACTTGACCTTTCCTGTAGTATTGGCATTGCTCCTAATAAATTCCTGGCAAAGATGGCATCTGATATGAAAAAGCCGATGGGGATCACGATCCTTCGAAAGCGTGATCTCCCCTCTAAATTATGGCCGATGCCCATTGAGGAAATGTATGGAGTAGGAGATAAAACGGCAGAAAAACTTAGGAAAATACAAATTGAAACCATCGGTCAACTAGCTGCACATCCGGTCTTGGAGTTGAAGGGTGTGTTGGGTATTAATGGAGAGCGGTTAAAAAATAGAGCGAACGGGATTGACCAAAGAGTGGTAGACCCGGAAGCGGTCCATGAATTCAAGAGTATCGGAACTTCAACGACACTGCCTCAGGACACCACTGATGATGTTGAAATTCAAAGCGTTCTCCGCAGACTTTCCCATAAAGTTGAGGCCCGGATGAAGAATAAAAAAGTGCTCGCCAGAAATGTTCAGCTTATGATACGTTATCATGATAGAAAAAACGTAACCCGCAGCCGACAGCTCCAGCAGTTTGTCCACAAGTCAGAAGACCTCTTTCAAGTAGCGGTGCAGTTATTTGATGATCATTGGAATCAACAGCCTGTCCGTTTGCTTGGTGTTACGGCGAGTGACCTTGCTGAGAAATCAGAAGTCAGTCAACAGCTGGACCTGTTTAATTTTGAAGAATATGCAAGTAAAGAAAAGCTTTATAAAACCATTGATGATTTAACAGAAAAATATGGAAAAAACCCTTTCCGTGATTTAAGTCATTCATCTGATGCGCAAGTAAATACGAGCTTTCAAAAGGATTTTCTCGACGATTACAAAAAATGATTCCCAGGGATAGCCGCCATCCTCTTTTCCATACTAAGCAAGAAGGGAGGCGTGTGAAGATGGGTAGAGACAGACAAGAGAAAAAGTTGAAGAAATCCGGTAGAGTGGAGTCCGATCGTGATCAGCGTCTGAGTTATCCTGGAGCGACTGCGATGGAAGGACCGGAAGCAGCTCGAAAACGCAGATAATGAAGGAGGCGGATGGGTAATGGGACGACGTATGGGACCCAAACAACAGGAACAACCGAACTTACCACTAGGACCCAAGCAGGCCTACGGTGAGCCGGCACAAGGCTCGCATAAAGTGAAAAACGCACAGCACACACGTCAGAAGCAAAAATCTTCTCACGATATGTAGGAGGATAAGGCAGCCCAAGGGCTGACTTTCTTTTGCTCATTTTCTAAAAATAACCTCGTCAGAATAGGATTGTAAAGAAGAGACAAAATAGATGTGAGGAGGTTGAGAATGATGCCAGAACGAATTGTCGCCGTTAGAAAAAACGGACAAGGAAGCATTGTTGAAATGCAGCTGTCGTCAGGACAAGTGGTCGATTATAAGCGGGCACATGATATGGCGCGCAGCGGTGAACTGGAACACGTGAACCTCATTCGAGGGAAAGATGGAGAAGACCATCTGCGCAGTGAACCGGATGGCATTCAATCCAATAATTTGGACAACCTTCCATCTTTTTAATAGAGAGAACCCAGGCAAAGCCTAGCGCTTGTCTGGGTTTTCTTGTTTGTAAGGTTTCAATATCTAACTTCCACAATTCCTGTCTTTTTCATGGAAGCGCCATTAATAATAAGTTCTTCCATTTCAATGACTGTCAGTGGAGGGAAAATAATAAATAATGAAATTTATACATATATATATTTCAAAAAGTTATTGACTTCTTATCTGATTGAGGTACACTAAAAATGAAATAAATGATGTTTTATATTACAAAACTTTTAATTGGAGATGATGAGATGGCAATCTTCGCAAAACAGGTTACAAAAGAATATAAAAGCGGAGAAGTGACAGTGCAGGCGCTTCGCCAGGCATCCTTGGAAGTACCCGACAAGAAAATTGTTACGATTCTTGGACCTTCAGGGTCGGGGAAATCGACGTTACTAAATGTCATCGGGGGAATTGACCGGTATGATTCAGGAACGATTAAAGTAGGGGATTCTGTTCTCGATCAATTGAAAGACCGTCAACTGACGGACTACCGGCGTAAATTCATCGGGTTCATTTTTCAACAGTACAATTTAATTCCGACCTTAACAGTTGAAGAGAACGTGGAAGTAGGGAAGGAATTGAGCAGCAACCCTCTGGGCATGAAAGATACGTTGGAGAAGGTTGGAATGTGGGACAAAAAAGATAAGTTCCCATCCCAGTTGAGTGGCGGGGAGCAGCAGCGTGTTGCCATTGCAAGGGCATTGATTAAAAATCCACAGGTGCTCCTATGCGACGAACCAACAGGAGCCCTTGATGAAGAAACGGGAAAGAACATTCTGAAACTGTTGAAATTCGTAAACGAACAATATGGAACGACCGTTCTAATTATCACCCACAATCAGGGAATCGGGGATATGGCACACGCTGTGATTCGGATGAAAAGCGGTGAAATTGTTGACTCCTATGACAATGAAAACCCTGTCGACCCAGAGAAGGTGACATGGTCATGATTCTCAGAAAATCCGTATACCGTACTTTAAAAGAGAAAAAGTTTCAGTATGCAGGGGTGGCCATACTTCTTCTTCTAGCCGTCATGCTTTACGTTTCTCTCTCCATGGCGATTACGACTTTGGAATCAAGAAATGAGACGTTTACTGAGGATTACAAGCAGGAGAGTTTTCATTTTGTCGCTGGTGGAGAAATTTCAGATGAGCAGCTTTCGTCCTGGGAAGAAGAGTATGACCTCCTTTTGGAGAAACGGAAATATGTTGATGTTGCAGTAGATGAGTCGACGTTAAGAATGTTTACGACGACGGATGCCATCAACCTTCCTTACATTGCTGATGGTGAGGAGCCTTCAGGAAATCAGGAAATCGCGATTTCCAAAGTGTATGCAGAGAAACATAACTATGAAGTCGAGGATAAGCTTAATGTAGGAGAGCAGACTTTTGACATTACCGGATTCGTCTACCTCCCTGATTACATTTATATGGTTGAACAAATGAATGATTTGTTAGCGGATGCTGAAAAGTTCGGCATCGGTGTTGTAACAGGATCCGATTTTTCTGAATTTGAAGGTCAGACAGAAATTTTGGGCTGGACGGAAAGTGGTGACGTTCCGGATGGATTCAGGGAAGCTGTCAGTGGTGAAACACCCCTTTTGAAGTTCGTTCAGTCGGAAGATAATCCACGAATCGGTTTTGTAGAGACAGAAATTGAAGGTGCGAAAAGCATGACCACGACGCTTCCGCTTTTCATCCTGGCTCTTTCAATCGCTATGGTCCTCATGCTTATGAAGCGACGGATGGATATGCAGAGAAAAGAAATTGGAACACTCATGGCCCTTGGATATAGAAAGAGTGAAATGGTCCGGCATTATCTAGGTTATGCCTGGCTCATCGGATTAGGAGGTACGATTGGAGGTTTACTCGTTGGAGCGGCTTTGTCCATTCCTTTATCCAATTTGTATGCCAACTATTTTAACCTTCCGGCTCTTTCCATGTTTGACTGGGATCCGATCGTGCTTGTCATTGGTCTGATTCTTCCATTATCGCTTCTGATTCTGCTGACTGCCTTTGTCATCAACCGGACATTACGTACAGAACCGTTGAAACTTTTACGGCCGAAAGAGATGGCGAGTGGAAAAAAATCGTGGCTCGAAAAGCTTCCTCTTTTGCAGAAAGGAAGTTTTATCAGAAGGTTCCGGTTGAGACTAATGGTGAGAAGCAAAGCAAGAAGCTTCTATATCTTTGTCGGGGTCATGTTTTCTACTGTTCTGCTTTTATTCGGATTGATCACATTCAACAGCATGGATGAACTGGTGGAGACAACGTATAAAGATATTTTGAAATATGATTATGCTGTTCACTATCAATCGTTAATGACGGAAGAGACAAGTGAATCTCAAAGTCCTTTTACGATGAGTGAATTGGGTGTTGTTCATAAAGATGTGAAAATAACAGCTTTTGGTATGGAAAAGGAAACGGAATATATTGAGTTAAGTGCAGACGGGGAAAGTTTACGTTCAGGGTTATCGGAAGGCGCTGTTATTAGTGCCCCGTTAGGAGCAGTCCTTGGGGTTGGAGAAGGAGATGACATCCAGCTCGAAAATGCATGGAATGAAAAGGAAATAACCGTAACAGTTAAGGGAGTAGCCGATCTTTATACAGGGAATAACTTGTACCTTTCCCGTGACCAATTAAATGAATTCCTTGGCTTTCCTGAAGAAGCGTATACAGGCACGTGGCAGGACCAGTCTCCTGAAAGAAGTCAGAACGTGTATATGGTAGAAGATAAGCAAAAAGCGATTGACAGTTTTGAGTCTACAACAGGAGCAACAAGAGCTTCTGTTGTGAGCATGGCCGTTTTCGCTGTGTTGATCGGGGTCATTGTTTTGACTTTGCTTACGAATTTAATCGTTGAAGAAAACTCACCATCAATTTCACTATTTAAAGTCATGGGTTATCAAGATAAGGAAGTATCAAAGCTTGTATTGAGTGTGTATACGCCCATTGTGCTCATTGCCTATTTTGTTTCCATCCCTTTAGCAAGTCTAGGTTTGGATCAGACAATGAATTCGCTGGTGGAAGAGACTGGATTCCTTATCCCTACAGATGTAGCCTGGTGGATGGTGCTGATTGGATTCGTGGTGATCGTCTTCACCTATTGGGTGTCCCTTGGATTATCCAAACGAAAACTGAAAAATGTTTCTTTACAGGAAGCTTTGAAAAAACAGCAGGACTAAAGAAAAGGCTTTGTTAAAGTTTAGTGTTGATATTACTGCAAATGAGGAACTTCTAATTTTATGGAAGTTCCTCATTATTCAACTAAAGCTCCCGTTTGTGGAAGACTCAGCTTCGAGATGTTTGTGGGGGAGTTAGGGGCTGCGGGGGATGACTCGCTTTCCGCGGAAGCGCGGTGGGCCTCCTCAGGCTTACGCCTTGCGGGGTCTCACCCAGCACTCTTTTCCCGCAGGAGTCTCGCCATCCCCCTCCGCCCCTTGGCTATATCAGGGTCTCGAAGCCCCTTCATGAATCATCAGCTATTCTAGTTGGTGAGAGGATAAGGTTCATACGCCCAAACCGAGGGGCTCGAACCCGGAAAGCTTGATACATAGCGTTTTATGCTTACAACAACCGGGGTAATGGAAGACCATCCAACGTTGGTAAAGGGGTTCGTTTCTCGCATGATCGAATGGGGTGGTTGGGAAGCTGCGAGACTCCCGTGGGAGAAAGGAGATCGGCGAGATCCCGCAGGGCGATAAGCCCGAGGAAGCTCGGCACTCCCCCACAGGAAAGCGAGTAGCTTCCCAGCCACCCCTGGCACTCAACACAATAACGAACCCCGAACCCTCTCGAAATCAAGTCTTCAACAATCCTGCCATTTAGCGAAAGACTCCGTTTCGAAATCATAATTCAACAAGATTCAATGGTTACATCGTGAAAGGAGATCATCTAAAGGTTTCGATACTTGGAAATAAACCCCTTTTAATCATCCCATCATTCATTGTCACTTCAATCTGTTGGTGCAAATATCATCACTGACCATTAACAGAACCAAAGAAAAAAGCCAGCGGCTCAGCCGCTGGCTTTTTAGTACAGGAAGACATGGAAGAAGAGTCCTCTTCACGAAGGATTGTCTATCCAAAAAATTTCTTTAATACGGTTAACCCCAGTTGAGAGCCGGGATAGCGGAAATTCTGATCGAACCGCGTTGTTTGTTTTGTAATGCTTTTCTCATGTGTGAATGTATCAAAGCTGCGTTTTCCATGGTAACTGCCCATGCCGCTTTCACCAACGCCTCCAAAGGGAAGGTGCTGATTGATAATGTGATAAAGGGTGTCGTTGATGCATCCGCCACCAAATGAAATCGAGTGGAGAATGCGCTGTTGATCGATTTCATTTTCTCCAAAGTAATACAAAGCCAGTGGTTTCGGACGACTGTTGATTTTATCAATGACTTCTTCGAGAGCATTATAAGTCAACACGGGAAGAACAGGACCGAAAATCTCATCTTTCATGACCTCATCTTCCCATACCACCTGATCAAGAATGGTCGGAGTGATTTTTAATGTAGACGTATCAACAGAACCACCCACAACTGTAGTGCCGGAATGTAAATAGGACGAGACCCGTTCAAAATGTGCCTGGTTGACAATTTTTGTATAATCGTCATTTTCCAGTGGATCAGGTCCATAAAATTGGTGAATGTATTTTTTCATCGCCTGAATCAAATCTGCTTTCACTTCATGATGAACGTAAAGGTAATCCGGGGCGATACATGTTTGACCGGCATTGGTGAATTTCCCCCAGACGATTCGTTTGGCAGCTAGATCGAGATTAGCGTCTTTATGAACGATTGTCGGGCTTTTCCCCCCAAGCTCAAGAGTGACCGGAATAAGCTGTCTGCTGGCTTTTTCCATAATGATTTTGCCTACAGGTACACTACCTGTGAAGAAAATATAATCAAGGGGTTGTTCTAGAAGTTCCTGCGTCACTTCTTTGTCTCCTTCAACAACCGTGAGATAGTGAGCGGGGAAGTACTGTTCGACCATTTTCTTCAATACCCAGGAAACGGTGGGGGTCAATTCAGATGGTTTGATAATAACCGTATTTCCTGCGGCAATCGCACCGATGACCGGAGCTAGAGCGAGTTGAATGGGATAATTCCATGGAGCAATAACCAACACAGTCCCGTAAGGCTCTTTCCGGATGAAGTTTTTGGACCCAGTGTGGGTCAGAGGTGTTTTCACTTTGGTTGGCTGCATCCAATTCCTCAACTGCTTCACATGATGATCGATCTCACTTTTCAAAAAAGCGATTTCGGAGGCGTAAGCTTCATATTCAGATTTGTTCATATCGAATTTCAGAGCATTCAGGATCGGTTTCTCAAACGTCGTCAACATTTTTTTCATTTTCAAAAGTTGTTCTTTGCGGAAGTTGTAGCTTTTGGTATGTCCTTCTTTAAACCATGATTTTTGGGCCTTCACAATAGTGTGCATACCGTTCCCTCCCTTATCCTCGTTTGATCGGATGTTGATAGAAATCATGAGCGATTGTGGTGTTCGGGAATATCTCTTTCGCTTCATCAAGGAGCTTTTCAACACTTTCCCCTTGATATCTGGAAGAAAGGTGATTTAGAATCAGTTCTCCTGCGCCGGCTTGTTGGGCAAGGGAGGCTGCTTGCTTTACGGTTGAATGGAAGTAATCGTGAGCCATTTTTTCCTCGTCTCCCGCAAAGGTTGCCTCATGGACAAGGACATCCGTCCCTCTTAATACCTCCTTTAATTCGGGCAGGTAACGAGTGTCTCCAAGGATAGCTACTTTCCGTCCTTTTTTAGGAGGTCCAAGCACTTCATTCCGGTGAATGATGGTCCCATCCTCTAACACCGTCCGGGCCTGGCTTTTAATTTTCTGGTAAATTGGACCTGGCTGAATGCCCAAATCCTTCAGCTTGTCCGGTTGGAGTTCGCCCAGCTTATCTTTCTCTCTCAGGATATACCCATAACTCTCAAGTCCGTGGTCAAGTTTGACAGCTTCGACAATGAATTGTTCATCTTCGAAGAGTTCTCCTTCTTCAACTTCCTCAATATAGAGCGGGTATCGAAGGTGTGTGCCGCTCAGTTCAAGACTGATATCAATGTAATCTTTCAAGCCGCGCGGACCGTAAACGGTTACAGGCGTTTCACCGCCTTGAAAGGAACGGCTGCTCAACAGCCCGGGTAATCCGTAAATGTGATCCCCGTGAAGATGGGTAATGAAGATCACTTCAATCCGTCTCGGGCGTATGTTCGTATTTAATATTTGTTGTTGTGTGCCTTCTCCGCAGTCAAAGACCCAGGTCGTCCCGCGCTCTTCAAGAAGACGGAGTACCAGGGAGGAGACATTTCTTTCTTTTGATGGGACACCAGATCCCGTGCCTAAAAAAAATAGTTCCATTTCCAACACTCTCCTACACCTATCATCATACCACCAGCAGGGGGAGAACACACATGAAATGCCATAAAAAATACTGCCGGATGTATCTCCGACAGTTTAGAAAAATCACCAGCCACGTGTATATTGCCTTGGTCCCTCTAAAGGATATCCAAGCTGATCAGCAGCTTCTTTTGCCCAGTATGGATTTCTTAAGAGGGCGCGCGCGAGGAATATCAGATCGGCTCGTTCATTCTGCAATATTTCCTCCGCTTGATTTCCTGTCGTAATCAGACCAACAGCCCCTGTGTCGATGCCGGAGCCGTGTTTGATCTTTTCAGCAAATGTGACCTGATACCCTGGATATGGATCGATGGAAGCAGGAACGACTCCCCCGGAGCTTACATCAATCAAATCTACCCCCTGGGCTTTCATCTCCTGGGCAAAATAGAGGAAGTCGTCCAGCCGGTTTCCGTCTTCATGATACTCCTCACCGGAAATTCTAACGAACAAAGGGCCCTCCCATTCTTCTTTCACAGCATCTATGGTTTCCTGAAGGAATCGGTAACGGTTCTCTCTTGGTCCGCCATATTCATCTTCACGCTTGTTTGTAAGAGGGGAAAGAAATTGATTGATCAGATAACCGTGAGCGCCATGCAGCTCTATGATATCAAACCCTGCTTTTCTGGCACGTCCGGCTGCCATGCGAAAGGCATTCACTGTACGTTTGATGTCTTCGGTCGTCATTTCACTCGGAATCTTCATGGACGAACTGAAAGCCTCAGCACTAGGTGCGAATATTTCATCTTTCAGGTTGGCTTTCCGGCCGGCATGAGCGAGTTGAATCGCTGCTTTTGCCCCGTGACGATGAATTCCTTGATTATTCTGCTTCAAACCTGATATATGTTCATCATTCCAGATGCCTAAATCCTCATGAGAAATGCGTCCTTCCGGCAAAACGGCCGTCGCTTCAATCATAACGAGACCGACTTGTCCAGCTGCACGACTTTCATAGTGGGTGAGGTGGAAGGGCTCAACCCGACCGTCCTGATTATCGGAAGAATACATGCACATCGGAGACATGACGATTCTGTTTTTTAAGGTGACATTTTTAACTGTATAAGGGTCGAATAATTTGTGCTTCAATGATGGTCCTCCTCGGATTTTTGGAAAAACTCTCGCAATTCTTTTGTGGAATACCGGTTCCCACGCCATTCGATTCCACCCCGGACCCAGGTGAGAGCAAGTGCCCTTGATAGCATGAATACGAATAAAAGGGCATAAAAGGGAAGGCCGAAAATCATCCACCTTGGATAAGTCGTAAACGAATGAGTGGTTAAACCATATAAACAAAATAACAAAAGGACGTTCACGGCGCTAATTATTTGAATCAGGAAGTTATCAGAAAACATCATCCCGAACGGAAGAACTTGGGAGATGAGGATGCCGGCAATTGAAAAAATGGACAATGGGATGGAATAATTCAGACCAGCGAATGCATTTTTTTCAAACCCGCGGAGTGCAGATTTGAAATCAGGATACCACTCCACAGTTAAAAGTTGCTTAGCGGTAACGAGTTTTTGGTGAAAGCCCGATTCCTTGATTTTTTGACCTAATGCAAGGTCATCATCCGGACGGAACCGTACAATGTCATGGGTGCCGATCTGCTGATAGCATTCTTTGGACACCATTTGAAATGCACCGATCCCCATTCCTCCCCGCGGTTTATCCATATTTGCCGTCCAGGGACGCTTTAAATAGCCGAATCCGAATAAAAAGTAGGAGATTAATCCTTTTAAAGCATAGGAGTGGGCTTCAAGGTTCGGCGCTGCCGTCAGATGGTCCAGCCTTTGTTGCTTCATCAAGGACATCGCTCGAGCAAGGGTGGTTGGGTCAAATCTGATATCGGCATCTGTGAAAACCAAATAAGCGCCTGTCGAAAGTTCGGCGCCTTTTTTAAGAGCATGATTTTTGCCCAGCCATCCACCGGCCAGCTGTTTGATGTGGTGGGTTGTGATCGTTGGGTGAATCGCAGCTGCTTCTTCCATGATTTCACCTGTCCGGTCACTGGAACGGTCGTTCACAGCGATGATTTCAAACGTTACGTCCTCCTGGTTTACGAGCGTATGAAGCGTATTTTTAATCGAATCCTCTTCATCTTTTGCAGCTATTATAATGGAAATCCGGTTAACGGACGGAGAGGGGGAAGTGGCTTCTAATTTCGGTATTCTCTTCATGCCCTGGACGAAATCGAAGAGAAGTAAAGTCCATAAGATCACCAGTCCGCCTAAGAACCAAGTCATCTCAGCGGTTTTTGCGCTTTCGATAAAGGTCGCGGTATTCGATGGCTTGATGAGGCACATCTGTGAAAATCCCGTTAACTCCAAGGCTGTAGCATTTTTTCATCATGGTTGGGCGGTTGACCGTATAAATTCGCAAATCCAGATTTTCTTTGTGGCATCGTTTCACGAGTTTCTTATCCAGAAGACGATGTTTGACATGTAGAGCGTCACACCCCTGTGAACGAGCATACTGGGGAAGGTTGCGCATTTTTGTCGAGGTGAGGAACGCTGTTTGAACTGACGGGTTGATCTCTTTCATTCGTGTAAGTGAATCAGGGTTGAAGCTTGAAATGACTGTCCGGTCCAATACATGATAACGTTTCAAAGAATCATAGACGATTCTTTCAATATTTTTGTAAGCGATGACATTAGTTTTCAGTTCGACATTCAAAAACATGGGCTGGTCACGGAACCAGCGTAGAAACTCGTCCAGTGTTACAATATAAGTGTCAGAAAATTTAGGAGAAAACCAGCTTCCTGCATCAAGCAAGCGCAGCTGAGCATATGTATAGTCTTGTACGAACCCTGTTCCATTGGTTGTTCGTCTTAGGTTTTCATCATGTATGAGGACGGGGATCTGATCTTTTGTAAGTTGGACATCCGTTTCGATACCATCCGCCCCGGCTGTACGCGCCAGTTCAAATGCCGGCATCGTATTTTCAGGGGCCAGCTTGCTCGCACCTCTATGAGCGTAGATCAAGGTTTTCATCGTGACGTTCACCTCTTCCAAGTAGCTTATGAGTTTGATTGTGTTTGATAATCCAGGAAAAGTCAATAAGGAGTGAGCCCCCATGACAATTTGGCAGACAAAAGAACAGATGACGGATCTCCTATGTTCCCTCGTGGAGTATCCAAGTATAACGAACAGCAATGAAGAAATCGCAATCATCGAATACTTATATTATATTTTAGAAGATCGCGATTATTATAAAAAACGCCCCGGTCACCTGAACTTGCATCCGTTGGAGGATGGTCGTCAATTACTGACAGCCTTAGTGAAAAAAGACGAGGCAAAAGAAACTCTTGTCTTGATTTCCCACGTTGATGTCGTCGGGGTGGATGACTATGGCTCTTATCAAAACCTCGCTTTTTATCCGAGGGAACTGACACAAGAGCTACATAAAAATATCGATGACCTTCCAAAAGAAGCCGCCAGGGACCTTGAGTCAGGGAATTGGCTGTTTGGAAGGGGGACAATGGATATGAAAGCGGGCCTTACCGTCCATCTGTCGCTCCTTGAAAAAGCGATGGCAGGTGAGTTTGAAGGCAACCTCCTTCTTGTAGCTGTTCCGGATGAGGAAGTGAATTCTGAAGGAATGCTTGCGGCCCTTCCAGCCCTGGCTGATCTCCGTGACAAAGAAGGTCTTGTCTATAAAGCGGCGCTGAACGGTGAGCCGATGTTCAGCAAATACCCGGGT
The DNA here is from genome assembly GCF_056158545.1 of Halobacillus sp. ABR2_026. Taxonomy (NCBI): domain Bacteria; kingdom Bacillati; phylum Bacillota; class Bacilli; order Caryophanales; family Bacillaceae; genus Halobacillus; species Halobacillus sp. ABR2_026. The sequence goes on along the minus strand of NZ_JBSWTM010000001.1, from coordinate 2,408,950 downwards.
GATCCTGCATACTATTTGTACACCGGTTCGATCGGAAAGACGCTGCCCGGGTTCTTATGTTACGGAAAAGAAACCCATGCAGGAGAGCCTTTTGGAGGGTTGAATGCTAATTTGATGGTCAGCTATTTGGCACAGGAAATGGAGCTGAATGAAGCCTTTATTGAAAAGGTGGATGGAGAACGGACGCCTCCGCCCATCAGTCTTATGCAGCGCGATTTGAAATTTGAGTATTCGGTACAGACTCCACAGGCTGCTGTTGCGATGTACAATGTTCTTTATATGAAGCAGTCCATTGCAGAACTAAATGAAAAACTCCTGCAGGCAGCGCAGCGCGCAAAAGCAAAAATAATCAACCATTACCATCATCAGGCTTCTTTTTATTTGGAAGGAACGCAGTCGTCAGCCTTTCATCCGGACATCACCATTCTGACCTATGACCAATTGTACAAAGAAGCAGTGGCACGTTACGGGAAGATGGAAGTCGACCGCAGACAGAACCGGTTAGTCAATTTGAGAGACCAGGGAGACCGTGATTTTTCCACGACGCTCGTCCAAAGTCTCGCTTCCATTTGCAAAGACATCAGTCCTATGATCGTCCTTTTTTACAGCCCGCCTTTTTATCCGGCTGTATCCTCCCAGGACGATTCTTACATTCAGCACGGGGTAAAGACAGCGATCGACTATGCGAGAGAAGAGTTTAATGAGGACTTGGAGGTAGTGGAGTACTTTACTGGATTAAGCGACTTGAGCTTTATTGGCCCCACTTCCTCAACCTCTTCGTTATCAGATTTGACGAAGCAGATGCCTATCCACGGCAATGGCTTTGAGTGGCCTTCAGAAGTGATGGAATCGATTACAATGCCGATCATCAATATTGGTCCACTTGGAAGGGATCCTCATCAATGGACCGAACGTTTGGAACTGTCCTATAGCTTTGAAAAGCTACCGAAAATATTGACTAGGGTTATCCATGAGTTTTTCAGGAGGGAAAAATGAATGGATACTTAATGAGACATCCGTATGGGTGGAAATCTCATGTTCCCAGTGCATCAGGTCAAGATGTAAGTCCTAAAAAAAGCGTCCGGAATACAATTCCGGACGCTTTTGCTTAGGATGGGTTAACCATTGTATTCGAATCCTGCTCCAGGACCGATCGGCAATCCGGTCAGCATCCAAATCAGCAGCATCAATGTCCAAATGACAAAGAATGCAATGGAATAAGGAAGCATGGTAGATATCAATGTACCAATACCGACCTTCTTATCATACTTTTGGGCAAACGCAATGACGATTGCGAAGTATGGCATCAATGGTGAAATGATGTTCGTCGTAGAGTCGGCAATCCGGTAAGCAAGTGTCGTAAGCTCCGGAGAGTAGCCGAGCTGCATCATTAACGGTACGAATACGGGAGCCATAATCGCCCATTTCGCTGATGAGCTTCCGATGAACAGGTTGATGAAACCAGCTACGAACATGAATGCAATGATAAGTCCGATACCTGTGAAACCGATGGAATCAAGGAATTCTGCACCGCTGACAGCAATGACTTTTCCGAGATTCGTATGGTTGAAGTAGGCTACGAATTGCCCAGCCGTGAAGGCAAGGACAATGTAAATTCCCATGCTTGCCATCGTATCAGACATTTGATTGGCTACGTCCTTATCATTCTTGATCTCGTCTGTAATCTTCCCGTAAACATAACCAGGAACAAAGAACATGATCAGAATGACAGGCACTAAGCTATGGAAAAATGGTGAAGCTAAGAAATCATCAGGGTTACGCAACGGTCCCCAGGATGGTACGACGAGCAGGGATAGCAGCCCGATCGTCACGATGAACGCGATCAGAGCACCAATCATCCCTTTTTTCTCGAGTGGAGAAAGGTAGTTGACTTCTTCTTCTACGCCACCTTTGTAATCCCCAAGGCGCGGTTCGACGATTTTGTCGGTGACAAGTGTACCGACAATCGTAAGAACAAAAACAGATGCAATCATGAAGAAATAGTTCATCGTATAAAGAATCGTGTCAGCGTATGCAGGATCAATCGTTGCCGCTGCTTGAATTGTCAGATCACCAAGCAATGGATCCAGTGATGTGAGCAGCAAGTTGGCACTGAAACCAGCGGATACACCCGCGAATGCGGCAGCAAGACCTGCAAGTGGGTGACGGCCAAGACCGGCAAATAGAACTGCTCCGAGTGGTGTCAAAACAACGTAACCGGCATCAGCTGCCATACTGGACATGATACCACCGAATACGAGCGCTGCTGTCATCAGTGAACGTGGTACGGATGTAACGAGTCCACGAAGCATAGCACTGATCAGCCCTGAACGCTCGGCGATTCCGATACCAAGCATCGTAACGAGGACGGTACCGAGCGGCGCGAAGCCTACGAAGTTTTCTACCATGCTCTCAAACATGTATTGAATGCCGTCACTGGAAAGCAAGTTGACGACTTGTAACGTCTCGCCGGTCGCTGGGTCTTCAACTTCCACGTTCATCGTGGAGAAGATCCAGGAAGCGACGACAACCATGAGTGCAAATATTGCGAACAATGTGACAGGGTGTGGCAATTTGTTCCCGACGCGCTCAATCCAGTCGAGTATGCGCATTGTCAACCCTTTCTTTTCCTGTTGTTCCATGATCTTCCTCCTTATTGACCTTTACATTTCTTTAAAATTTACAATGACGCGTTAAAGTATAATGGTATGTAATTTTTATTTGAAGTCTTTTGGAAAAAGTCCCACTAGAAAAACTATTGTGAATTATATGACGCATGTAATCTTTGTCATAAGGGAGGTAAAGATAGGATAATCATGCTACAATAAAGGAAAGTGAATGATCATTCAGTATGGAGGAAGTGTATGAAGACATTGAAAGATACGATTACTCAAATCACATTGCCAACCCCATATGCTGTCGGGGACGTGCATGCGTACTTACTGAAGGGCGACCGTCTTTCCCTGGTGGATGCCGGTGTGAAAACGGAAGACTGCTGGGAGTCCCTCGTCGCACAATTAAAGGACGTGGGTTACCGTGCCGAAGATATTGAACAGGTGATCTTAACACATCATCATCCGGATCACATGGGACTTGTCGACCGGTTGACGAATGTCGAGGTGATTGCCGGACATCCCTATTTGAAGCCCTGGCTTGAACGGGATGAAGAATATTTTTCTCATTATGAGGAGTTTTTCAAAGGGATGTATAAGGAAGCCGGTGTTCCGGATCGTTTCTTTCCCTTACTGAAGGGATTGAGAAAGACGTTGAAATGGACCTCGGAAGGAACGCTCACCCATGCTTTGAAAGAAGGGTGCCTTCTGCCGGGTCATGAAGAATGGGAAACGATCGAGACCCCCGGGCATGCTCAAAGCCATTTATCATTTTTCAGAAGCGGGGATGGTGCTTTGCTGGGCGGCGATCATCTGCTCTCCCATATTTCTTCGAACCCGTTATTGGAGCCCCCCTATCTTCCAGGGGATCCACGTCCGCGCCCGCTTCTTGATTACCGTCAATCCATGGAAAAATTGTTGAAGTGGGAGATTGGGACGGTATACCCTGGACACGGGAAAGTATTTGACCATGCTCACGAGTTGATCCAGGAACGATTGAAAAAACAGGAACATCGGGCCGAGAAGGTCTACCGGATGTTTAGTGAGGGGCCTTTACGTGCATATGATGTATGCAAGCGTCTCTTTCCGAAACATATTGAAAGTCAATTCGGACTAACGATGTCTGAAACAATCGGACAACTGGATTACCTGGAGAGCAGCGGGAAACTTAAGGAAACTTTCGTAGAAGAGGAAAAATTTTATCAAGCAAATAGGTGATCGGATGAATGAACGAGTAAAAGGAAAGAAAGTACTGATTACTGGAGCGTCAAGTGGGATTGGTGAATTTCTCGCCATCCACGTCGCCCGCCAAGGCGGGACTCCGATTCTGGTGGCCCGTACGTCTTACAAACTGGAAATCATCGCTGAAAAAATTGAAGAGGCTTTCGGAATTGAAAGTCCTTGGTATTCTGCGGATTTATCCAATGATGCGGAATGGAAAGATACGATCGACCGGATATGTTATGAGCACGGGTCAGTTGACGGACTGATCAACAACGCTGGAATCGCCGTGTTCGAACATGTGGCGGAATCAAACTGGCAGGACATTGAACGGATGCTGTCTGTGAATGTGAAATCCCTTTTTCGTGCCACTCATCAGCTGCTTCCGCATTTGGTACAGCACGGGGAAGGACACATCATTAACATTGCATCGCAAGCTGGAAAAATCGCAACCCCGAAATCAGCGGTTTATGCTGCGACAAAACATGCGGTCATCGGCTTCACCAATGCATTGAGAATGGAAGTGGAGCCGCTCGGCATTTATGTCACGTCCGTAAATCTCGGTCCTGTGCGAACGAAATTTTTTCAGCAGGCTGACCCGAGTGGTAAATATGAGAAGTCGGTCGATAAAATTATGCTTGATCCCAACCGTGTAGCACGAACCGTTGTCGACCAACTTTTTACAAAACAGAGGGAAATCAATATGCCGTCCTGGATGGACTCCGGGAGCAAAGTTTACTCTCTTGCTCCAGTCGCGATAGAGAAACTTATGCAAAAGCAATTCAACAAAAAATAATCGACAACACCCCGACCCCTATCTTTCCACAAACGGAAAGAAGGGGTTTTTTGTTAGGGATTGATATGGAAAATTATGTATGACCTGGTACGTCAAAATATGTAAGACCTGGTTATACAGGAATTGGCACTTGATAAACCGAACATATATTCGCATAATGAGGGTATAGATAAGTAAAGGAGGTGGGGACGATTATGGGCAATCCGAACATCGATTATGGGAGGTATCTGGATCGGGGGATTTTGTGCGTGGATATGAAAAGCTTCTATGCAAGCTGTGCAGCGATTGACCGGGGGCTTGATCCGCTCACGGTGCCGCTCGCTGTCGTTGCGGATACGAGTCGTAGAGGAAGTGTTGTTCTGGCTGCGACGCCGGCTATGAAAAAGAAGTACGGCATTCGGACAGGAAGCCGTCTTTTTGAAATTCCTTCTGCACCGGAAATTGTCATCGTCTCCGCGCAAATGAGGAAGTACCTGGAAGTCTCAACCCAAGTCACAAACCTGTTTCACAAATTCGTCCCGAAAGAAAATATCCATACGTACAGTGTCGATGAAAGTTTCTTAGAAGTCGGTAATAATAAAGGGAAATTTGGGATTCCGGAAGAAACGGCCCAGATGATTGTAGACGAATTGAAAGAAACATTTCACCTGGATGCTGCCATCGGTATCGGACCGAACATGTTGCTTTCCAAGCTTTGTCTCGATCTGGAAGCGAAACAGAAAGGAATCGCCCGCTGGACGTATGATGATTTTCGGGAGAAGTTGTGGCCGGTCGCCCCTCTTTCGGAAATGTGGGGGATCGGGCCGAGGCTTGAACACCGGTTGAACCGTATGGGGATCTGGTCTGTCGGACAATTAGCGAAATACCCGCTTGATCGTCTTGAAAAAACATTCGGCGTCATGGGGAATCAACTATATTACCATGCGAATGGCATCGACATGTCGGACCCTGGTGCACCGATTATCCATGGCCAGGTAAGCTATGGGAAAAGTCAAATTCTCCTTCGTGATTATCAAGACCCCGAAGAAGTGAAGTATGTCATTTTGGAAATGTGTGAGGAAGTGGCCCGGCGTGCCCGTAAAAAGGGGCATGCGGGGAGAACGATTTCGCTTGGCATCGGTTACAGTAAAAGTGAAGGGGGCGGGGGCTTCCATCGGTCTGTTTCCATCGACCACCCGACGAGCATTACGATGGATATTTACCATGCCTGTCTCACTCTGTTTCACCGGTTTTACAACGGGGGTGTCGTACGAAGGATCTCCATCACCCTTGGAAACATTATGGAAGATGCCAATGTCCAACTCGACTTGTTTGATGATGGGCGTGATAAGAAAAGAGATCTCGGTTATGTCATGGACGACATTCGGGAACGTTATGGCCAGGATATACTTCTCCGGGCCGTTTCCTGGACGGAGGCAGGCACGGCGCGCCATCGCAGCCGTCTTGTCGGTGGCCATTACGCAGAATAAAACAGAACCGTTGCCTCGGCAGCGTCGTTTTTTTACAATAGAAGGAACAGGAGGGATGAGCGATGAAGTTACGCATCACTGAAGATGCAAACCACCAGTTGGAACAAATAAAGGACCCTGAACGTCCACTGCTCCGTCTCTTTTATGATACGGAAGGATGCGGATGCGGCGTCAATGGACTGCCGACCATCCGTTTGGAAAAGGAGGAACGCTCTACGGATCGACGAGTAGAAAATGACGATTATGATGTCATCATCGATCAGCAGCAGGCGACCTTTTTCAAAAAAGATATGAAGTTGGATTTCGTAAAAGGTACGTTCAGACTTTCAAGCCCTGATGGCATCTTAAATCCAATTATTCCGATCAAAGATGTGAAAGAAGGAGCAACGGTATGAGTAAGAAAAAACAACAGCCCGGATCTCTTGGGGATCAGCTGAATGAAGATGTACTGTCGAAGCTTAAATCCAAAAAGACGGAATGGAAACAGCAGGCCGTGGAGCGTGAAGAACAGGAGAAAAAGCGACGCATAGAAGAACGTAAGCGTGCAGAAGCGAACAAAAGCTTTGAGGAACTATTGAATGAAAGTGACCTTGATTGGAAATCTTTCAAGAAATAATCAGCCGAATAATGAGTGATTTTAAATAAAGACCTTCTCTGGAGCCATTTGCCAAGAGAAGGTCTTTGTTCATTCATACCTCTGGTTCTGTTGTTCGGATTTATTCTAATGTAGAAAAGTTGAAACGTTCCAGCTGAGTTCTACGTAAAGAAAAGGAGAGGACAAACGATAGATGAACAGTGAGCTTTCATTCAAGTAATATCATCTAAATGGTAGGTCCAGCATGTTCTGCGATAGGTAAGAGGGGGAGAGAATGAGTTATTCATACAGCAATACAGATTTGTGGAGGAAAAAAGCAAGAGGTTCATTGATTCATGGGATTACAAGTTTAGTGCCGGCCGGAGTGTCTCTTTATCTGAATGGTCGTGTCGACACGATTATCGTTTTTCTATCCGTGGTGGTCTGTCTTTTAGGATTATGGCAGATGGTCCATTTATACCGTATGCCTGAGCGGGATTATGTCACGATTGAAGAAGATGTACTCGATATTAGACATGGGATTGCTGATCCGAATGCCAGGATCGAAGATGAACAGATCCAGCGCATTCAACAGATAGATGATGTGCTTTCTATCCGTCTGGAATGTGGGGAAGAAGAGACGATTTATCTTGAGTATCTATCAAGGGAAGACCGGGAATTCCTGATGAATGACTTGAAGCAGCAATATGGGATGCGCATGAACAGAACAGTGCATTTCGCTTAATGCTATGCCTGCACTACATACCAAGCGTTAATGGAGGAGAGAAAAAAATGAATCGAACAGCGGCTCACAACGGTAGAGCATGGGATAAAAAGGTAGAAGATGGCGTGCGTTATACGCAAGGAGTATCTCACGACATCATAGAAAAAGCACGTGGTGGAGAATGGTCGGTCGGAGTGACGGCCGATCGACAGGTACCAAGAGAGTGGTTTCCTGATTCGTTGAAAGGGTTGAAAATTCTCTGCCTAGCGTCTGGCGGTGGGCAGCAGGGGCCGGTTCTAGCTGTTGCCGGAGCCGAAGTGACCGTATTTGATATATCTGGAAGGCAGCTTCAACAAGATGAACAAATCGCTCAGAAGGAGGGCCTGGATTTGAAAACTGTGCAGGGTGAGATGACTAATTTATCCTCTTTTGCTGACGAGAGTTTCGATATGATAGTTCACCCTGTCTCCAATGTATTTATTGAAAACGTCCGTCCGGTTTGGAGAGAAGCGGCACGTGTTTTAAAGAGAGAAGGGTGCCTTATTGCAGGTTTCATGAACCCTGTCCTTTATTTGTTTGATGCAGACAAAGAGGATGAAGGACAGTTGGAAGTTTGCCAAACCATTCCTTATTCGGCCCTTGAAAAGGAAGAAGTGAAAGAGGGGGTAACGCTGGAATTTGGACACACACTAGAAGATCAACTGCAAGGACAGACGGACGCAGGGTTTGTCATTACTGGTATGTACGAAGATGATTTCGGCGGTGGCCGAACCATTGATTCGTATATTAAAACGATGGTCGCAACAAGAGCCGTAAAGCTTAACCTATAAGGTGGAGCATCTAAGGCAAACAAATAGCTCTAAATCATTTCTTTTTTTGCTGAACTTTAAATGGTAATAAAGCCAATGATTTAGAAATAGCCTTATCATCCTCAATGTTTGAACAATGTCTCCTTTGTTTGAGAAGCGACCTTGATTTCTTCCAATGTCCGGTTATAAACAGGCTCTATATCTCCACTGAATTTCTTCACTTTTTTCTTCATGGCACGAAGCATACGAAAATTATTAAACCAGTCCTCTTTTTCCGGCGCTGTATGGACACAGTCCTTCCATGCCTGTTCCAGTTTGGGGCTGTATATTTTTGGACTTTTATCCATGTATTCATCATGGAAAAGGTGGGGCCAGTAATCTTTCCGTGATCCTGTATGAGTTTGTAGGGTGCACCATCTCTTTATCTGCTCCAGACGAGACTCGTTGTCATAGAGAAGCTCATAAAGGGAACGGCCGAGAAGAACCCGGTCATGGACGTCAGAGAAATGATGGACGGTCCCTCCGATGACCGCTGGTTCTCCAGTCGTGCTATAGGGGAAAAGGATGTGATTCATAGAGAGAATATCCTGAGCTTTAAACACTAGTTTGTCTATAACCGATCTCATGTAACGGGGGTTATGGACGACACGACCTTCAATATAGTTCTGCTCATTGACGATAAGCGCCTGAGTCAGCTCTTTACTATCTTTTTGTTCCCAATATCGCTCCCAAAACGGCAGCATGAATTTGGATACATTCAATCCATCAAGAAGATGAAAGAGAGGTTGTTCTGCTTTTAAACTTTCCTCATATAACAACAGCTGGGGGTAAGCATCTTGAAAAATAAGCCAGTTGCCACGCTCTAGAAAGATAAAGAAGTCGTTTTCTTCATTTTTGGTCAGTATATTTGGAAGGTATTCGCCTTTCAAGTCCGTCATATTCCAACCAGCATTTCTTGAAACAAGATGGGCAAGGAGCGCCCAATGAAGGCCGGGATGTTTTTCGTAATAATGAAAATAAGCCATCGTCCTTGTCACATTGTTTCGGTTGTTTTCTCTTGTGAGAATGCGAATTCGCTGCAGGAGTCTCTTTTCCTCTAAAGTCATGGTTGCGATTGGTGTCTTCCGTGATTTTTTCAAATCCTTCTTCAGTGTCCGCCACTTTGAATAGGACATTATTTTCCTCCTTTCAGTCCTTCTTAGTTGGTATTAGTATTCATCTCTCTTGATTCCCTATGTAAATAAGGAAGGAATTTCAATACGGGCAGCGAATTTTTAGGGGAGGAGGAGCACGAGATAAAGTCATGATCTATGAGCAAGATCGTTTGATTCATTTTGACCCCCTTTAATCATGGAGGTGGAACAATCATTCAGTTCAGAGCAATGAATGTAGACAAAGATGAAGCCACAATTCTGGATTTTCGTAAAGATTCATTTCTAGTGAGTTTCGGAAGTACCGACGGGTTTGATGAGTGCGCTTACTTATCCTTTGCTCGGGAAAAAGCAGCTCAATATTCTGATGGTTTTGTCATGGCGGAGAAGGATGGAGAAGTTATCGGTCAGTTGGAGATATCCGAAAAAGACTACAATGGGCAGAGGATTGGTTACATTCATCTGTTCTACCTCATTCCAAGTCAGCGGGGGAAAGCCATAGGGAGGTACCTGTACCATTACACCCTGAATTTTCTCAGGAACCGGCAGTTACATGAATTTCATTTGCGGGTGGCACCGGGGAATCATCAAGCACGACGGTTTTATGAAAAAAATAGGATGCAGTACATGGGGTTGGAACTAGACGGGAAAGTTCTTCGCATGAAAGGGTATGTCGATTTATCCAAAGAGGAGGAGACCGTATGGAGCAACGCGTAATGTGGCAGCATCTGGAGTCTGCAGGTGCAGAATATTTACTCTTAAAAACGTTGCCTGATCATATGGAGGCGAAAGGTTCTGTGTTGCTAGTCGATCAAGATGAACCTCATCGTTTTACTTATGACATGAAGCTTGGACGTGATTGGAAAACGAAGAAAGTGAAAATATTTTACGAAGAGGAGTCTGAGCCATTTGTCATCCAAGCAGAAAACCAGGATAAATGGTGGGTGAATGGAAAGTATTATGAGAGTTTGGATGGCGCAACTAACATCGATTTGACGATCACACCGTTTTCGAACACACTTCCGATTAACCGGGTATCCTGGAACATCGGTGAAAGACGTACATTCAAAATGGTTTATATTGATGTGTTGCGAAAAGAAGTACTGCCTCTCCTGCAAGTCTATACTTATCTCGGGGATAATGAAGGGCATCGAATCTTCCAATATCGCTGTAGAGATTACGAAACCGCCCTCGTGATCGATGAGGAAGGGTGGGTCGTCGAGTACCCCGGAGCGTTCGTCAGGAAAGCGCTGCAAACATCGGGGGAACGTCAGATGCAAAGGCACAAGAAGACCTTTTTAGCAAATGCTCCGATTGTATCCGAGCGTTTTCAATAAAGATTTGAATACTTACAAAAACAAGGTGTGAAGCGTGAGGAAGGGAAACTTCGTCACGCTTTATTTATATTTGCTCCGTTCGGTAATTGGAATCACAGGTCTTCCATATGCGTCTGGTCATCTTCGGTTCCCCGGTAATCAATTCGGTCATCAGGAACCAGAAACGAATTGAAATCATTTTCAGGAAAAAGGGGTGTGACCTGTGACATGATCTGCCCGTTGGTCATAGGATAATTGGATGAAGGAACAGGGGGATCTGTGTGTACAGGAATCAGTATGGATACACGTTTAATCCTTATGGATATGAAGGCTTCTTCCGCACTCAAAATGACCAGTCCTTAGTAAAGGATGTAGAAAGGGCAATTAATGGTGAGTATAGTGCCATTGCCTGCTACAACACATTGGCTGACCTCGCTCCGACTCAGGAAGCGAGGCTGCAGATTAATGAAATTCGCCAGGATGAGATCCGTCATTATGATGCGTTCACAAAGGTTTATCAGCAATTGTCCGGGAGGCAGCCCTCACCAAAAATCACGGAGCCGTGTCCGAATCAGTATGAAGTAGGGGTAGAAACTGCTTTTTTGGATGAACAGAAAACGACGGATTTTTATTATGAAATTGAAAGAAAGGCCCGGGACCTTTCAATAAAAGAAACGTTCAGACAGGCGGCCGCGGATGAGCAGAATCATGCCGTCTGGTTTTTATATTTCTTACAAACTCTAAAGAAATAAAGACCATTTAACTGGAAGACCTGACCATTAGAGGGGCGGTCTTCCTTCTGCTTCTCCATCTTCTTGAGAATAATACCCTGGGCGGGAGTGCTTTGCTAAGATGTCCGTGATTTTTATAAGAAGGTGTGATATTCTAACTTTAATGTTAACTTATATTATTTAAGGTTAACAAAAAGTTGAGAGGGGAATTTTTATGTGGGATCGACTAGCAGATAAATCACTGAATGGGGAAGAAATAACAGATCAGGAAGCATATGAGGTACTTGATTGTTCGGACGAAGAACTGCTCGACTTATTACATAATGCCTATCAAGTTAGAAAAGCGTATTACGCAAATGAAGTGAAACTGAATATGATCGTGAATACAAAATCTGGATTCTGTCCTGAGAATTGTGGCTACTGTTCACAGTCCAGGGATTCTAGTGCGCCTATTCAAAAATACAGGATGATGGATAGGGAAACGATTGTGAAAGGGGCAGAAAAGGCTTCACGTATGGGGTCGGGAACCTATTGTATCGTAGCGAGCGGTCGTGGTCCTTCGAAACGTGAGCTCGATATAGTAACTTCAGCTGTAAGGGAGATCAAAGAAAATTATGATATGAGGGTATGTGCCTGCCTCGGTCTCTTAAAGGAAGATCAAGCCGTTCAGCTAAAAGAAGCAGGGGTGGATCGTTATAACCATAATATCAATACTTCTGAAAATCACCATGACAAGATTACAACGAGCCATACCTACCATGATCGAGTAGGTACAGTGAATGACGCTAAAAAAGTTGGAATCTCCCCATGTTCTGGTGTAATCGTCGGTATGAAAGAGACGAAGCAGGATGTTATTGCAATGGCCAGGGCGTTGAAAGCACTTGATGCAGACTCGATTCCTGTTAACTTTCTGCATGCGATCGATGGAACGGCTCTGGAAGGGACTGACGAACTTACTCCGTCCTATTGTTTAAAGGTCCTCTGTTTGTTCCGTTTTATCAACCCGACAAAAGAAATCCGCGTCTCAGGCGGACGGGAAGTGAATTTAAGAAGCCTTCAACCATTAAGCCTTTACCCAGCCAATTCCATTTTTATCGGGGATTACTTGACGACGGGTGGGCAGGAAAGTACGGAAGATCACCGGATGATTAAAGATCTTGGGTTTGAAATTGATAAGGTCAATGAAGATCCTGTATCGATGTAAAAAGACTGCTATCCGGCAGTCTTTTTTAACTGTTTACACACACGATGTAAATCGGACTGTTGATATATAACAGGTTTGCAATTAGAATATTGTGTAAGCGCTTAAATCATCTGAAGGGGAGAGATTTTCTAATGCATGTACCATTGGTATTGTCGGAGTTTCTTGACAGAGCGGTCCAGTTATATGGGGGGAAACCAGCGATTATCGACGATGAACGTACATTTACTTATCGTGAGTTGAACAACAGGGTCAACCAGCTATCCAGAGGGCTCGAATCTTTAGGAATAAGAAAAGGAGACAAAGTAGCGTACCTTGCTCCAAACTCCACGGAAATGCTGGAAGGGTTCTACGGCGTCTTTCAATTAGGGGCAGTCATGACCCCCCTGAACACGAGGTTGAAGTCAGAGGATTACCGCTTCATTTTGGAGCATAGCGAAAGTAAAGTGCTGATGGTTGATCATACGCTGCTTCCTCTTGTGGAAGGGGTGGTAAAAGAGATTCCTTCCCTGCAACATGTAATCGTCCATGGGGATTCATCTTCAGAGGGATATGAAACCTGGCTGGCCAGCTTTTCCGAGGACAGTTACGATCGTGCTTCGGTTGCAGAGGATGACATCGCTTCTCTGCTATACACGAGTGGTACGACAGGAAACCCTAAAGGGGTATTGTTAAGCCACCGCTCCAATTATCTCCATGCATTATCATCCATGCATCACCTGAACGTTTCCGACCAGGATACACTTTTGCATGTCCTGCCGATGTTCCATGTGAACGGGTGGGGGTCTCCTTTCTATTACACGGCGAATGGTGCTACCCAGGTCATGCTTCGCCAAACAGACCCCCATATGATCTTGGAAAAGATAAAGAAACAAAGCGTTTCTGTTTTACATATGGCCCCGACCGTGCTGAATATGGTAATCGAAGCCTACGAGAAAGACGAGCCGATCATACATCAGGATGTTAGAGTGGTCATTGCAGGTTCTGCTCCTCCTCCTGCATTTGTACGCAAGGTTGAAGAAGAGTTGAAATGGAAATTCATCCAAGTATACGGGATGACAGAAATTTCACCGTTAATCACGACTTCTGAACTGAGGTCGATGGACATTGATCGTCCTGCTGAAGAACGTTTTCAACTAAAGGCAAAAGCCGGATATGCAATGATCGGCAGTCAGGTGAAAGTTGTCGACGAGCTGGGAGAAGTGGTACCGAACGATGGGGCTTCTATTGGAGAAATTGTAACGAAATCAAACAACGTGATGGAAGGTTATTTTAAAAATGAGGAAGCGACGAATGAAGCCATTCGTGATGGCTGGCTCCATACAGGCGACATGGCAGTTGTGGACCGTGAGGGGAATATCGAAATCGTGGATCGTAAGAAAGATGTCATTATCAGTGGTGGGGAGAACATATCATCCATTGAAGTGGAAGCCGTATTATATGAACATCCATCAGTGCTGGAAGCAGCGGTTGTGGCTGTTCCAGATGAAAGATGGGGAGAAGTACCCCATGCGGTAGTAGTGGTGAAGCACGGGGATGTTTTGACAGAGGAAGAAGTGATATTATTCTGCCGTGAAAAACTGGCCCATTTCAAAGCACCAAAAAGCGTTTCTTTTATGGAAGAACTGCCGAAAACGGCGTCTGGTAAAATACAGAAGGTCGTCATCCGGAAAAAATATTGGAAAAATCACGGACGAATGGTCAATTGAATAGAGATTGAAAAGTCTGAAGGATATCCTTCAGACTTTTTTTGTGGAAATCGCTCTCATTCTTTGTTTTAATAGTCCCCGGGAATATGAAGCTACATAGTTGACAAATATACCATGCAGGGTATAAAATGTTTTCAGTTCAAGATAAAAGGAGGATCATCATGTCGTATGTAATCGTAACGTTACTTGTCGGAGCAAGCCTTTTCTTTCTTCGCCGGTACCTTCCAGCTGCTCATGTGAAAAAAATGGATAGATCCGCATTGTCCTCGGGTAATAATGGCATGATGGTCCCTGTAGATACAAGGGATTATCAAACATCATCCCATGCTTCATTGGACCATGCCATATGTCTTCCGCTGGCTTATTTGGAGCGGCACCATCAGGACATTCCCAAAAACAGCATCGTACTCATCTCTTCTGATGAAGTAGAGAAAAACTTGGCGGCAAGGCTGCTGAAGCGAAAAGGATATGATGTGGTCGGTTATATCATTCCTGAAAAGGAGCCGGAATGCAGGGTTCTGCCGTGCATGATGGAAAAATAATAGTCCATGTTTCAATGGAGACAGAAGGATCAGATGACATCTGGTCTTTTTTATATTTGGCTTATTCAACGAAAGCGCTCTTTTCTTGAAGACTCAGCTTCGAGATGTTTGTGTGATGCTAGGGGCTCCGGGAAAAGGTTCGCTTTCCATGGGGCGGGCGGTGAGCCTCCTCAGGCTACGCCTTCCGGGGTCTCACCTGTCCCACACGTCCCATAGGAGTCTCACCGTTTCCCTCCGCCCCCTTTCCCTTATAAGTGTCTCGAAGCCACTTTAAAAAGGGTGAGCTTGAATGGTTGAGGTTCGAACATCTGTATGGATTCGTAAGTTTCCCATTTTTCTCCCCTAGGCGGGCAGATCGTGCGTAGTATCAAACATTTGCGTATGCTAAACAATGGGGTAGAGATGATATCATTCCCTTCTCTTACCCATACAAGCTGATTTTTCAAGTAGTGGTTTCGAGACACTTATATGGCAAAGGGCGAAGGGGAATGATGAGACTCCTGCGGGAAGAGAGTGCTTGGTGAGACCCCGCAGGACGTAGTCCGAGGAGGCTCACCGCGCTCCCGCGGAAAGCGAGTCATTCCCCGCAGCCCTTATCCAAAACACAAAATTCTCGAAATCAAGTCTTCAAAAGTCATGCCATTTAGCTTAAGACTCCGTTTTGAAATAATAATCCAACAAGATTCAATGGTTATATCGTGAAAGGAGATCATCTAAAGGTTTTGATACTTGGTAATGAATTCCTCTATACCTTCCTATCATTTATTGTCCCTTCCATCCGTTGATGCAAAGATCAACACTGAACTTTAACAGAGCCTTTTTTATAGGGTTGAAACTTCTGTATCCCGTTATTCGTACTTGATGATGCAGGAGGGATATCATGATGTGGATTTTCAGCGGCGTGGCAGCGGTCGGGCTGCTTTTTCTCTTTAATTGGTTGATGGGGTATAGAAAAGGGCACATGCAAATCGATTTTGATGAACGCTATACCAATCATCAAGAGTATATCCAGGCTATAAAAAAAGAATTAAATGAAAGAGGTCACGAAGTAGCGTATCAAGGGGACTACGTTTTTAAAGTCGACGGCAAATCCTTTATTTTCATTGAGAGAAATGTATCGATGGGTGGGGCCCCCTTGCAGCGGACCATTCTTAAGCCTCAAAAATAAAAACCATTTCCATTCAGGAACTGGTTTTTATGTGTTTTTTTCCGTTTATTTTCCAGGATAATAAAACACTCAGACCTGCAAACTAATGGAAAGGCACTTGTATGTTTGCTGGACTGATTACAGCGTCCATATTTACAGTGATTGAATGTAAATAGAGGAAGGGGGATCCACTTGAGAACACTCATATGGATGCTTATGTTTCTTATATGTATGAACCAAACTAATGTTGAAAGCGTTTACGCAAAGGACCACCCGCGGAATTATTATGAAGAGCAGGGGAGGGCCATATGGGATGTTCCTATATCATCGAAATATATTGCGATTACATTTGATGATGGACCTAGTTCTGAGTTCACCCCGGAAATTCTCAATATATTAAAGGAAAATGGGGCGAAGGCCACTTTTTTCGTCGTCGGGGCAAAAGCTCAGCAAAATCCCTCGATCATCAAAACAATGGTAAGAAATGGACATGAACTTGCCAACCATAGTTTTCATCATCCTGATTTTACAGGGATAACGAAAGAAGAGCTGATTCATGAGATGGACAATACATCAGACGTTCTGGAAAGCCTGACTGGTGATGCACCACGTTTATTTCGACCGCCAGGTGGTGTGTATAACGATATTATCGTTAATACGGCAAATGAAGAAGGGTATATGGTTGTGATGTGGTCCTGGCATCAGGACACACGGGATTGGAAAAGCCCGGGTGTCCATAACATTGTCAAAACGGTGATGAATAACACGAGGAATGGAGATATTGTACTTTTTCATGATTCAGGAGGCGATCGTTCTCAAACCATCGGTGCTCTTAAACAGATCCTTCCTAAATTGAAGAAAGAAGGTTATCAGTTTGTTACCGTCTCAGAGTTGCTGCAAAAGCAAAACAAGTTCAATTTGCTTCACGGTGTCAATGGTGTGGAATGATTAGACTCCTGATTTCAGGGGTCTTTTTTATTTGCACCCTCGTTG
Organism: Halobacillus sp. ABR2_026; assembly: GCF_056158545.1. Classification (NCBI taxonomy): domain Bacteria; kingdom Bacillati; phylum Bacillota; class Bacilli; order Caryophanales; family Bacillaceae; genus Halobacillus; species Halobacillus sp. ABR2_026. The sequence goes on along the minus strand of NZ_JBSWTM010000001.1, from coordinate 2,391,955 downwards.
AATTTTGAATTTGTGAAAGGGAAGGACCATTCATCTGGAAAACAAACGGACGCTTCAAGGAGGGTGAAAAGAAGTAAAACGAGTAAAAACGTTAAGCAAAGAAAGATTCCAGGCACTTTCAGCCTATGGAATTTTATATTATGTTAAGAAACCTTACATTTACAGTTGTGTAAATATTGTGACTTTGATACAATGCTACATAACATATTATGTAATAAAATCTAACATAAGGGGAGTCGGAAGAATGGACACGACATTTTTAATGAATAACCTTTGGATCATTGTCTGTACGATTCTTGTCATTCTAATGCAGGGCGGGTTCATATTGCTGGAAGCAGGGTCGACAAGAATGAAAAATGCAGGGCATATAGCCGGGAAGACGGTTTTCACAATAGGGATTGTATCCGTGGTCTTCTGGGCTTTAGGTTATGGGCTGATCTATGGGGAAGGGAATGCTTTCGTAGGCTTTTCTAATTTCTTTTACGGCGATGCCACAACAATGGGAGAAGGTCTGGCGGGATCCACAGATTTTATGTTCCAGCTGGCTTTTGCTGCTATCGCTATGACCATAGCATTCGGAGGATTTGCTGAGCGAGCCAAACTAGTTGCGTATGTGATTTTTGCTATATTGTTTTCTATTCTCATCTACCCAGTCATCGCTCACTGGATTTGGGGCGGTGGCTGGTTAGGGGCGCACGGTAAACAGGATTTCGCAGGATCCACCGTGGTTCACTTAACAGGTGCCACGGCGGCTTTAGCGGCTACCATTATCCTTAAACCACGAATCGGTAAATACAATAAAGATGGTTCCTCCAATGAGATTGCTGGACATAATCAGGTATTTACCGCCTTAGGTGTTCTAATTTTATGGGTTGGCTGGTTTGGGTTCAATGCAGGAAGTACTTTCGGTGTAGCGGATGCTTTCTTTGGATATGTTGCACTTAATACACAGCTTGCTGCCGGCGCTGGTGCGATCGGTGCTATGTTGATGGTTTGGGCGGTTACAGGTAAAGCGGATGTACCGACTACACTGAACGGTGCTCTTGCTGGTCTTGTGGCCATTACCGCGTCTTGTGCTTTTGTAGATCCATGGGCCGCAGTTTTAATTGGCTTAATCGGTGGAGGCATTGTCTTTTTCAGTATGCGATTCTTTGATAAACGGAGAATTGACGATCCCATCTTTGCACTGTCCGTTCACGGAGTTGTTGGAGTATGGGGGACGTTGTCCAATGGATTGTTTGCTACGCCTGAACTTGCTTCAGTTGGGCGTCCGGGATTGTTTTATGGTGGTGGTTTCGAGCAGTTATGGGTCCAGACATTGGGAGTTGTAAGTAGTGGTTTGTATGCTTTTGTCGTCTCTTTCATCATATTGAAAGTCATGGACAAAGCAATGGGAGGACTACGCGTCTCCGAAGAAGAAGAAATTATGGGTCTTGATTTGAGTGAGCATGGTGGTTATGGTTATCCTGAGAATTTGACACCCCCGAAAAAAACAAAGTCGGGAGCATAATGACGACGGAATTAAAAAAGGATGGAATGGATGTTCAAGACTTATGAAGACATTAAACGATGGAGGACGGAAATGTTTCCTTCCGTAATGGAGGACCACTTTCAATTAAATGCTTTTCACGACCAATTGATTCATCATACCTTTCATTTGGCGAAAGAAAAAATTGAAAAGGAGCAGGGACCCGCTCCTGCTCCTTTTGCATTTTTTCTCATGGGTAGTGCCGGAAGATTTGAACAGTCGATATGGAGTGACCAGGATCATGGACTTCTATATAATGGGGAAGAGAAAAATCAAGCGTATTTTTTAACCCTTGGAGAAGAAGTTGAGAAGGGGCTTGCGGTTGTGGGCTATGAAAGATGTGAGGGGAACGTGATGGCCTCAAACCCTTTATGGTGCCAGCCCGTCGATATGTTCAGTCGTCAGGCGGTTGCGTGGCTGAAGGAAAAAGAGTGGCATTCGCTTAGGAATTTCCTCATATTCTTCGACTCCCGGGTGATTGTGGGTCACACAGAGTTGCTGGATCAAGTAAAGTGTCGCGCTTTTAAAATGCTGGATGAGAACCCGAAGGTTTTAACTCGGTTAATCGACAACGTCGACTATGTCAAAAAAGGGGTGGGTGTATTTGGGCAGCTGCTTCCAAACTACAGCGGTGAGAAAAAGGGGCGCTTTGATTTGAAACAGACCATATATTTTCCATACGTAAACGCGATGAGAATCCTTGCTCTTGTTCACCAGTTTACCTCTTCTTCTACATTATCGAGGTTCCAGTCCCTTCGTACGCATTATCCGGATCTTTCCTTTTATGAAAAGAGCTTTATGCAGTTCCTGAATCAAAGACTAACGTTAAAAAAAGGAACGCATCTCTATCGTGAGGTTCACACTCTTACCGTAGAACATTTGACGAAAGAAGAAAAACAGCAATTGAAAAGACACGTCAGAACCTCCCAAAGACTGTATCAGATGACCAAATCCATTTTAAAAGAAGCATCGACATGAACCCATTCGTCCAATTTGTCAAAGATTTATCAGGAAGAATCGGCAATGGATTTTCTTCGTTAAATCAAAATGACCCTTCCAATATGGCATACTTGAGAAATTTAGAAAGAGAAATGAAAAGCGGGAACCCGCTCGACCTTCCTTTTGATCAATTAGACATTACAGTATTCGATTTGGAGACGTCTGGATTTTTTCCGTACAAAGGGGATCAGATTTTATCCATCGGCGCAGTGAAAGTCAGAGGGGACCAGGTGATGGACCCAGAAAGGTTTTATACGCTGGTTAATACGGATGTTGTTCCTTCGGAGGAAATCGCGTCGTTGACAGGAATTACGAAGGAAATGATGGAAAGTGCACCTCCTTTAAGGGATGCACTGAAGGATTTTTTTCAATATGTGAGAACCGACCTGCTGGTTGCCCATCATGCAAACCATGAAAAACAGTTCATGAATCACGCGACATGGGTGGCATTGAGGAAAAAATTCCAACATAGGATTGTGGATACGGCCTTCCTGCTCAAGGTTCTTCATGAGGAGGAAGCAATAGTGACCTTAGACGCTGGCTGCAAGGCATTCGGTATCCAAAACAAACAGCGTCATCATGCGTATTATGATAGTCTGGCTACAGCCGAACTCTGGATCTCATGTATCAAGGGACTGAAGGAAGAAGGGTTTACTACCATTGGGGAAGTATATGATGCGCTGGGGAAGATGGAGTGAGGGGGGGAATCAAGTCCGGAGGCCACAGAAGAAATCCTGAGGGGAGCCCCTCAGGATTTTTGTTATTGATTCGATCCCGGTCCTTGTACTGGACGGTTTTTATTCGTGCGGTGACCAATTTCTTCTTCAATCGGAAGGCTTTCTTTCGGTGTTTTGTTATTCGTCTTTGCTGCGTTCATTTGTGAAGTTCTTTTACCCATCACTCTCAACCTCCTTCATAGTTCTAGTTTGTTAAAGAGTGTGTTTCCTAAGACAAGGAAATTTTTGCAATCCATTGAAACGTTTAATCGTGCCGTTCCGTAAGTAATTACCGGGAGGGAAATCGGTCATGACTATTCCTGGAACTTTCAAAACTAAACGATCAAAGCGGGACGTGAAACATTCAAATAAAGGAAACATATGGGGGATATTGTTTGAAGTCCTCACCTGGATCCCTGAGTTGTTAATCTTTCCCATTCGGTTGGCGGGTTGGATCTTTAAAGGAATCGGCAGGTTAGTCGGCTTATTCATAGAAGCTCCATGATATTTCACGGGAAGTCAGGAGGAGAAGAATGAGAACTATTACATTAGCAAATGGAAGCAAGGTGACTGTGGAGTGCCTCAGTTGTGCGTTGACCAGTGGTGTGGTCGAACCTGATGGGGGAGTCATTGCGGAAACTGAATATTTTCATGCTCATCAGGATGTTGCTTATCCAATTAGAGGGCTGGTCATTGTGGCATCCAAACGTCATGTCAAAGGACTGGATGAACTGACGATAGAAGAACAGCAGGATTATATCACTTTCATTACGAAAATAAGAAAAGCCCAAAGGGATGTACTCGGGATTGAACACGTGTACTATTTTTATAATGAAGATACGACCCACCATTTTCACTTGTGGATGGTACCGCGCTACGACTGGATGTATGAATTTGGACGTTCTGTCGAGTCCGTTCGGCCGGTATTGCTTCATGCGAGAGAGAATGGAACAGATCATCCGGACGTGTTGGAGGGAATTCGTTCCTTAAGGGAGGCGCTGCATGAATAGAGGTTTCTTCCTGCTTCTTTCGATCTTCTTTCTTCTACCTTCTGTGACTGAGGCAGAAACCTCATGGATCATTAGTGAAGAACGAGCGAGTGAGTTTTTTTATCAGGTGAAGAAAAATCAAGAGACATACATATGGATGGTAGAAGGACGGCAGCAATCGAAGGCGATCAAGGAAACTGGTGAGAATGAGGCGGTCTTGGAGGCGTTTAGGACGAGTGTAGAGAGATGCGCATAGTCAACGCATCACTTTGTGGATTCTGGGTGTGGCCATTGGACTGATCCTTTTGTTCTACTCTTTTCTGTTCATCAAACAGAAGCGGATACTAAAGGAAGCATGGCCGGCCTCCGTTTTTCCTGTAGGTGTACTACTATCTATTATTTTTAACGCGTCGATTGAATGGAGTCGACACTTGCAATCAGCAGATCATTTTTTCCAAGCTCTTATGCATTATCAATGAAGCTTTGTGCAAAGGAGGTATGGACATGGAAATAGCATCCACACGACCACGAGTTTTGAAAATGATGAAGTATGTGTTTGGGGTGCTTGTATTGACCATGAGCGGATATGGGTTATGGACGGAGGACTTTCGGATTCTGCCGTTCATGTTATTGATGTTAGGTTGTATGTCATGGATAAGTGGGATGGTCGATTTGGAAAAAAGGAAGGTCCCGCATGCATGTTTTAATTTCTTCCTGGCGGTAGCGGTTTTTGTGTATCTCTTTTATGCATTCGTCTTATGAAAGAAAGCCCTCTGAATCCCAGAGGGCTTTTTTATCGTTCGTTTGGAAGGTGGGACTTACTGTTCGTTCATGATTTCAGCAACAATTTCATAAGAACGGACGCGGGCCTGGTGATCGTAAATTTGAGAGATGATCATCATTTCGTCTGCTTCTGTCTCTTGTTGGAAATTCTCCAATTGTTTTCGTACGGTTTCTTTACTTCCGATTATAGAGGCGCCTAGCTGCTGTCTTAGGGCTGCTTTTTCCTGAGCTGTCCATACTTCATCCATATCATCCACAGGCGGCTGAAGGAGATGGTTCGTATTGCGTACAAGGTTCAGGAATTGTTGTTGAAGAGATGTCGCCAGTCTTTTGGCCTCTTCATCTGTATCTGCTGCGACTACGTTGACGCCTACTTTCACATAAGGTTCATCAAGGGCCTCAGAGGATTGGAAGCTGGAGCGGTATAAATTTAAGGCTCCATGCGTGTTATTTGGTGAAAAATGACTCGCAAACGAGAAAGGAAGACCGAGTTGACCGGCAAGTTGGGCACTAAAACCGCTGGAACCCAGCAACCATATAGGGATGTCCAACCCTTCACCTGGGATGGAGCGAATGTGGTGTTCCCCATTGAAATACCCTCTTAGTTCATCCAGCATGGCGGGGAACTCGTTCGGATCAGAGTCAAGGTTTCGTCGTAAAGCGCGAGCTGTCATTCCGTCTGTTCCAGGAGCCCGTCCAAGACCTAAATCTACGCGGCCTGGGAAAAGCGTCTCAAGTGTTCCGAATTGTTCGGCAATGATGAGCGGGGCGTGGTTCGGGAGCATGACCCCTCCAGAACCAACCCGGATCGTTTCTGTGTGATGGAGTACATGACTGATCGCCACTGCAGTTGCAGAACTTGCAATGAAAGGCATATTATGGTGCTCGGCCATCCAGTACCTTGTAAATCCCCATTTTTCAACATGCTGGGCAAGGTCTACGGTGTTTTGGAAAGAATCTGCCGGTGTCCCCCCCTCAATGACAGGGGCAAGGTCAAGAACGGAAAATTTAGCGTCCGTTAAATTGGTTGCCATTAGAAGACCCCATTTCTTTATGGTTTATTATGCTTCATTCATGTTAACAATCAACATTTATCATATCAGCTGTATTTCGTGTCTCAAAATAATCTGTTCTGAAAAATTTTCGTTTGCTACGCTTCTATGTTTGTGGCTCTGTTAAAGTTTAGTGTTGATATTACCGCAAAGAGGAACTTCCAATTTTATGGAAGTTCCTCTTTTTTATATTTGGCTATTCAACGAAAGCTCCCTTTTCTTGAAGACTCAGCTTCGAGATGTTCTGGGGGTTCATTGCCTGGTTGAGCGTTAGGGGCGGCTGGGAAGCCACTCGCTTTCCTGCGGGGATGGCGGCAAGCCTCCTCGGACTTCGTCCTGTGGGGTCTCGCCAGCCAATCCATTCCCGCGGGAGTCTCGCAGCTTCCCAACCACCCCTTTCATAGTAAAGAGAAACGACCCCTATACCTAGAGAAATTGTTCCCTCTTCCCCATTTTAAGGCAGGCATAAAGTGCTCTGTATCAAGCTTATAAATTCTGAATGCCTGCTGTGGTGAGGTTATATGATCTACTTTCCTCAGTCATTCAAGCTGATTGTTCCAGTAGTGATTTAGAGAATCTGCCATGGCAAAGGGGCGGAGGGGAATGGCGAGACTCCTGCGGGAAAAAAGTGCAGGGTGAGACCCCGCAAGGCGTTAGCCTGAGGAGGCTCACCGCGCTCCCGCGGAAAGCGAGTCATTCCCCGCAGCCCTATCCACAACACAGAAGTCTCGAAATCAAGTCTTCAACAATCCTGCCATTTAGCGAAAGGCTCCGTTTCGAAATCATAATCCGACAAGATTCAATGGTTACATCGTGAAAGTAGATCATCTAAAGGTTTCGACACTTGGAAATAAATTCCCTTTTGCCATCTTATCTTTCATTGTCACTTCCATCCGTTGATGCAAATATCAACACTGAACTTTAACAGAGACATGTTTATATAAGAGGGGGCTTTAATGCGGGTGATCGTAGTTATTATTGTACAGAGGATCTGTTACCTATTCCGTTTATGGCCATTTTTAAAATGTTGCGTACACCTATGGGGGGACACTGGGACTGAAAAACATGTTCTTCCTGTGGAGGATGCTGTAGAAAAATGGATGTGGGTAAGTGGCACGATTGTATTCTTCCTAGTAATCTTCACAAAAGATTGGGAAGCCTCCTTTTTTAGTAGAGGGGAATGATCATGAAGGAACGATGAAAGTGATATACTGGAAATAACCTACGATTTAAAAATGGACATCCAGATCGAAGCTCCTCAAATCTCTCGAAGGAGGTTTTAGATGGATAATATTAAAGAAACGTTTCTGGAAGTCGTCCTTTCCATCCTGCCTATCACTATTGTTGTCACCATCCTTCAATTCACGCTCGTTTGGCTTCCCATGGACATGTTCTTTCAATTCCTCATAGGTGTTTTAATGGTCGGTGCCGGCCTTATCCTTTTTCTCCTTGGAGTGAATATCGGTCTGTTACCTGTTGGAGAAATGATCGGATCGGCTTTATCCAAAACAAAAAGAGTCTGGATCGTGGTGTTTTTCGGTTTTATTCTGGGACTTGTGGTGACGATTGCAGAACCAGATGTACGGGTGTTGTCTTCTCAAATCGACATAGTATCCGGCGGACAGATCCCTATGGATATTCTCATTTTGTCCGTAGCTATCGGCGTCGGTGTTTTCGTAGCGCTGGCTGTGTTCCGGATCATTTTCGATATAGATATCGTTTATCTGCTTGCAGGCGGATATACCTTTGTTTTCCTGCTCGCCGCTTTTACCCCGAGCGCGTTCGTCCCTATCTCCTTTGACGCTGGAGGGGTCACGACCGGTCCTATGACCGTTCCTTTCATCCTCTCCCTAGGCGTCGGCGTAGCTGCTGTCATGCGTGGTAAATCTTCCTCAAGTGATGGTTTCGGTCTGGTAGCACTGGCATCCATCGGCCCCATTTTATCCGTTCTTTTATTAGGGGTGATTTATGGGTGAATATTAAGATATTCGATGGATTCTGGCATGTTTTATTTGACGTTGCTGCAGCCCTCATACCCTTATTCTTCTTATTCCTTCTCTTTCAACTAGTATTTCTTAAACTGCCATGGAAAAAGCTACAGGACATCTTGGTCGGGTTCTTTTTGACATATGCTGGACTGGTTCTGTTTTTGCAAGGTGTCCATATCGGTTTTTTACCGGTAGGGACGATGATGGGGGAGAAACTTGGGTCCATGGATCATGTGTGGCTCCTTATTCCTATCGGATTCGTCCTCGGCTTTGTAGCGATTTATGCAGAACCTGCGGTCAGTGTTCTTACCCATCAGGTGGAAAAAGTGTCGGGGGGTTACATCCCGCAAAAACTCCTGCTCTATACGTTGTCCTTTGGTGTCGGGTTATCCATTGCACTCTCAATGGTACGTATTCTGCTTGGGATTCCAATCTGGTTCTTTGTTGTTCCGGGATATGTGGGCGCCCTGGTCATCGTTCGTTTTTCCAGCAAAACCTTTACATCCATCGCTTTTGATTCAGGTGGAGTAGCGACTGGTCCGATGACTGCCACTTTTATATTGAGTCTGTTTGTAGGTATTGCATCTGTAACTGAAGGTCGGGATCCACTTTTAGATGGGTTCGGGATGGTGGCACTCGTGGCCCTGGCCCCGATCCTTTCTGTACTTACCCTGGGCATGATCTATAGGAGAAAGGAGCAGGAGCAATATGACAAAGAACAAATCAGGGCAAAAGCTCATAGTAACGATCGTTAAAAAGGAAAAAGCAAAAAAAGTAGTCCATGCCTCAACACTCGCAGGTGCTCAAGGGGGAACGACATTTTTCGGGAAAGGATTCAGGATGGATGAAAAGAAACGCTTCCTCGGTATCCCTGTAGAAAGGGAGCGCGAAGTCATCCTTACACTTGTCTCAGATTCCATCTTCCATACGGTTATGAATGCAATTATCCATAGTGCAAAATTAAACAGACCAAGACAAGGAATAGGGTTTGTTATTGATACGAAAAAGCTAAGTGGAATCAATCATATGATAGGGTTGGGGCTAAATTCCGGTACTCACGAAGGAGAGGATGGAATTCAAATGGAGAAGCAGAAAGTCTCTTATGATTTAATTGTGACCATTGTAAACAAAGGTGATGCGGAAAAAGTAGTGGATGCTTCCAAAGATGCTGGAGCCGAAGGAGGAACTATCATCACAGGGCGTGGCACGGGCATCCATGAAAAAGCGAAGTTATTCAATATCCTGATCGAACCGGAAAAGGAAGTAGTGTTGACGTTAATTGCGAAAGACAAAAGTGATGCGGTTCTGCAAGCTATTGAACAGGGAGCACGGTTAGGAGAGCCGGGCAGGGGAATTGCTTTTGTCCTGGACGTCGAGAGGACAGTAGGAATTAATCACCTGCTCAACGAAAAAATGCGGGACGAAATGAAGGAATAAAAGGCTATTCATCAAGAGAAATCCAGTGCAAATCCAAAAAATGATCCTTGATGCTAAGTCAGGAAAATAAATTTAGAAGAAACGGTGGGCAGGGGGAGTACGTGTGCGAAAGCTGATCCTTTTAATGTTTGGCGCGATGGTTGTTCTTGCGGGATGTGGATCTGAAAAAAAAGATTTAATAAATGAGTTGAAATCGGAAGTGGAAGATCGATATAGTGTCTTAGCCTTCAAAAGTGAAAACGAGTCTGCAGAATCATTTCAAACGAAAATCAATCAGGTTTTCAATGATCCCGAAGTGTGGGAGAGCAGGCTCTTTTCCTTTCAGATTTATTCTAAGATTCCGACACATCCCTATGATTATGAGAGGCTTCTGGATATAGAGAAGCAGCCATTTTTTATCGTTTTAGATACAGAAGGAATCATTTTCCGTTCTGATAAGCTTACGGAATTGGAACATTTTTTAATCGTAGACGGTCATCATCACTCCTCTGAGTAACAGAAAAAAGCGGAAGCTCTATGCTTCCGCTCTTCTAATTAAAACGGTTTTGTATGTTTAGGGTCCTGTGATTTTTTGGCAGCTCCTTCATCATAATAAATTTCTTCATAGGCTTCTTTGGTCTGAGCAGCTGCTTTGGATGTTGCCTGGCTTTTCCTTTTGCGGTCATAGTAAATGGAGAGAGTAATCAGCACAATTGGTATCAAGAGCAAGAGCCATAACATGAATCGTTCCTCCTCATTGTTTTTGGCTTATACTAGCTCTATTCCCCTTCATAGAGTTTTCATGCTGTTTATGACATGAAATGCATCTAAGGAACTGCTTCATGTAATAAACATTTTAAATTCTTTACTTGTTCATTCAAAAATTGTAAAAAAAGAAAGCGATCCCGTTCCAATCTTGTCTTTCATGAAAAATCCTCCCTGATCTCTCATTTTTGTATCAGAGAACTTATACAGCCTTTTATAAGAGCGCCCAGACCAATTTCTTTCCATGCACATAGGTTAAGGAGAGGTAAAGGAAGGGGAGCTTGGGTTGGATCGAGTGTATCATCACGGACACGGCACTTATATTCCTGGATATGGGTACCATCATGGTCATGGCACGTATGTCCCTGGCTATGGATATCACCATGGACAAGGAACATATTCTCCTGGAATTGGATACGAGCACGGGCACAGCACATATGTGCCAGGTTATGGGTACCACCAAGGGCATGGAAGTTATGATCCTTGGTATGGTGGGTATCATCACGGCCATGGAGGGTATTATTAATGGATCATTAAAAAAGGAACTCTCCTATGGGAATAGTTCCTTTTTTTATGCGCGTACGCATAAGATGCTTGTACAGGACTTTTGAGGAGGGCGACTACTTGAAAAAGTTTTATCCTATCATGCTGCTCTTAGGTGTCTTTTTGATCATCGGTTACATGGAATCTCCCAAGATGAAACTGGAAAACCATTTCCGGGTCCCTGTTGGTACAGAAGAGATTAAAACAGAAGTGGTGAACACTAAAGGGAAGGGGGGGTCACGGGCAACAATGGAGTTGGAGCTCAAACACGAGGGAACGAAATTCGTGGATGGATCTAAAGTGGAAGCGTACCGTGAATATGAGATATATAAGAATCGAGATGGTCAAATTGTAGAGGAAGTGCCTACAGATTATTATAACTATATTAAATACGAATGATAAAAAAGGTTCACTTTTAGTTAGAGTGAACCTTTTTCATTATTTTAGATAGATCGTCGGAAAGCTTTAACGATGATACCATCATTCGCAGGTTCAAAGTCATGTTCCGGTAAACGCTCGAATCCGAAGCGCTCATACAAGGCAATGGCATCTTTCATAAAGTCACCCGTATGTAGACCGATCTCAGAGTAGCCTTTAGCTTTTGCCCTTTGTATACATTCTTCAATCAAAGCAGAAGCAACGCCTTTTCCTCGTGCCTGAGGGATAACAGCCAGTACTCGAATCTCAGGGTAGTCTAGTTCATCTACGAATCCTTCATAGGCATCTGTTTTCGCTGGGAAAAGGGCAACACTTCCGAGAATGTTTCCGTTCACTACTGCCACTAATAAATCCACGCCCGGCTGTTGATCAGCCTCAGAAGAAATCGCTTTTTTCAAGGCCTGCCAATGTTCTTTGGGGATAGAGGCAATATGATCTTCATAGGCAGCGATTCTCAGTTCCCGTATTTCAAGAATTTCTTCTTCTTTCGCATTTCGAATCGTAATGGTCATGGCGTGCTCCTTTGGTAGTGGAACTTTTCTTTCGTGCTGCTTAATTGTTCCCGGTGATGAGGGGTGTCCCATACTGTAAGGTCAGGACCTTTCGGAAGGATCTTTTCCTCCGTATCATCAGGGTTAATGGTAATGGATAAATGATAATGCTGTTTAATGGCATGAAAATCAGTGGTCTCACCAAATCCTTCTGTCTGATACAAGTCACGGGCATAACCCCATAGGTTCGGAAACTCACGAATCAGGTTCCGATTTGTATTGAATGCGTTATAGTAAGCGATATCAAAGCGGGCAAGGGTTGTATATAACCTTACGTCAGCGTCCATGATGAAGTCTCCGAGTAGAAAGCGGCTCTTAGCCAAGTGGTATTCAAGTTCATCAAGACGCGCAAAAAGTCGATCATAGGCCTGTTCATAAGCCTCTTGTGATTGGGCAAAGCCACATTTATATACACCGTTATTGATGTCATGGAAGATGGCATCGCTCCATTGATCGATGTTTTCTCTCAGTTGCCCGGGATAGAGGTCAGGCGCACCGTCTTTATGGTAAGGAGACCAGACGGTTTCGAAATCCGTTGTCAAAGTGAAATAATCATTGTTCACCGCTTTTTTCTTATCAATATCGACCATCACGGGGACTGTTGGGCGTCCAGTATAGCCAGCATCCGCATTGTAGTAGACTTCACTCACATATTGGATACCCAGTTCAGGGTCTCTGTGACCTTTATCTAATGAAAATTCCCAATCCACCCGGCCGACCTGGGGACGTAGGGGGCTAGCGGTCCCTAGGCTGATGGATGTATCAAGTCCGAGAATTTTCCGAACAATGACGGCCCGGTGTGCCCAGGGGCAGGCAGGAGACCACAGGAGCCGATATTTTCCTGAATTGACAGGAAGATCTTTCCCAAAAGCAGCTGTAAACTGATTTTGTTGTCTTTTAAAGGACCCGTCTTTATGGATTTCTGCAGGTTTTCCAGTTGGACTCATTAAAAATCCCTCACTTTCAAGATAATGGCTCTTCATCCTTTTATCGCATGTTTGCAAAGGCTGGTCAAATGAAAAGGAAAAAATTTGAGGAAATCTTAGATGAAAAGTGATCTATCCATAAAAGTTTTGCGTATTCTTCATGAAACATGAAAGATCTCCTTTTAAACGATATACTAGAGAGACCATGGCAAAAAAGGGGAAATTAAATGAGCAAACCGACGGACTTTGAATTGTACGAACAAATCCGCAATCAAGACAAAGCTGCTCTTGAAACCCTCTACAACCGTTACGAGAAATTACTATATTCATTTGCCTTTCGTATGATGAAGGATCAACAGGCAGCAGAAGAAGTAATGCAGGATGTTTTCATAAAGTTGTGGAGAGGCAAAGGAGCAGGTCAATATGTGAAGGAACGCGGGAAGTTTTCAAGTTGGCTGCTGACCATCACAAGGAATGCTTCCATCGATCTCATCAGAAAGAAGAAAGTACAGGAAGTGGAATGGGATCAGAGGGATTCCATGCATGAAGAAATGCCGGGTGTCGAAGAAGTCGTTACAGATAAAGAAGATCGTGATCAGCTGCGCCAAGCGATCGACACCTTGCCTGATGAACAACAACGGATGATCTGCCTTTTTTATTTTCAGGGTTTCTCTCAAAGGGAAATCGCTGAAAAGTGCGACATTCCCCTTGGAACGGTTAAAGGACGGGTCCGGCTCGCTTTGAAAAAATTACGCGAGCACTTGGATGAGAAAGGGGGGACCAACAATGAATGACAAACAGTGTGAAAATGTCCTGGACTATTTGAATGACCAGCTCTCAGAAATAGAAAAAGAAAAGTTCGAGCAGCATTTGAAAACGTGTTCCGACTGCAGGGAAGAAGTACAGGAGTTGGAAGACTTAATGGGAGAGTTTCCTACCCATATGAAACAGATAACACCTCCTGCCGGTATGAGGGAGCGCGTCCTGGATGGTGTTTTCGCTGCTGAGGAAACGGAAGAAGCGGATGAAGGTGAGTCGTTTGGAAAGGTGATTCAACCGAAGAAACCGAACCGTTGGAAAGCCTGGGCAGGTGCGCTTGCCGCTGGTCTCCTCTTATCCGTTGGAGGAAACATCTTTGCAGGATTGCAATTGCAAGAACTTTCTTCACAAAATGATAACCTGGAGTCGGATCTTACTGATCTTCAGGTCGCCCTATCAGAACTGGAAGATCGTGAAAGCGGGGATGGGGATACGATGACGCCAGCTCAGCGGACACAGCTTGCCTCCACAGGGCAGACAGGGTCCGGAGTCGCGACATTCGTCAATCGCAGCATCGGTTCTGAGCTGCTTGTCCAAGTAGATGAAATGTCTGCTTTGGAAGGTGAACAAGTGTATCAAGTTTGGTTGATTGAAGGTGAAACACCAGAACCTGCTGGTGCTTTCACAACAGATGAGGAAGGGCATGGAGCTGTCACGTTCAGGATTGATGAAGAAAACCGGAAATCCTGGGATGCGATTGCTATAACGAAAGAGCCGCAGCCGAATAATGATCTACCAGAAGGCGACGTTGTTCTTCAAGCAGAACTTTAAAAGTGATGAAAGAGACCGGCTCAGAAGAGTCGGTCTCTTTTATATTCAATCAGTGAATAGAATACAAAAGGGAGGAATCGCTTCTTCCTGGGCGAATATTTAATAAGGACGTATAGTGGAGGTGGACGATGATGATCAATCAAGTGGGGCAGGTTATGGTGTACGTGGAAGATCAAGAACAAGCCCTCCATTTTTGGACGGAGAAAGTGGGATTTATACTCGTGTCTGAAGAAGGAGAGGGGGAAATGAAATGGTTTGAAATCGCCCCGGATGAACATTCAGAAACGACTCTTGTTCTTCATGATAAAGAAGTAGTTGCGAAAATGTCTCCCGGTGTGAATCTGGATACGCCTTCCTTGATGTTCTTCGCACACAACTTAGACCAGCTTCATCGTAAGCTAAGCGATCAGAACATAACAGTAGGAGAGGTTGTTCAAATGCCGGGTGGCAGAGTCTTTAATTTTGCTGACGATGAAGAGAACTATTTTGCCGTCATGGAGAGAAATAAATAGTTAAATATAGACTTGGTGCTTCGGCGATGATTATTTCCATTTGGAATAATCATTTTTTTCGACATGAGGTAACATTTACAAATATTGGACGTCTAATAATGAAAGGAGGTTTATTGACAAGATTTTCATTGTGATTGGTTAGAACTAAAATTTTTTATGGAGAATAAAGGGGGGGAGCGGCAGCGGTTATGTTGCGAACATCCAGGACGTTTATTACAGAATTTCAACATACTGATGAATCTGATGTAATCGGGCTTTACTTGGATCCATTAGTTAGAAAATATCTCGGAGGAGTTCGTCAAGAAAGCAAAATGAGCAGTGTTTTGGACGACTTGCTCCATCCTCAAGAATCCTCTCTAAGTTTTGTCGCACGTGAAAAAAGGTCCTGCCAATGCATCGGTTTGGTTACAGTTGATTCACATCATGATCAGAAAAATCTCGAGATTTCTTATCAAACTTTCCCCAAGTGGTGGGGGAAAGGGATCGGTGCTGAAGTGGTTAGGGAAGTGGCTGGTTATACTTTTGATGTACGGGAGGTTCCAAACCTTTTGGCAGAAACTCAGGCGGCCAATATTCCTTCAATTAAACTTTTGAAGAAAATAGGAATGGAATTTGAACGGTCCATCTATCGGTTTGGGGAGAAGCAATATATTTATTCTTTAAGTCGTGATTCACTTTCTCGCTAAACGCTGAAGTAGGGAATGATAGGAAGTTATCATAGCACATGTAAGAGGAACCATAGGCGTCTTATTGGAAAGGAGTCTTATATGTTAAAAGCCTAAGAACATCTTTTATGTAAGGATGTGCAAAAGGAGTTCCCGTTATGGAATTTATTACTGAAAAAGTCATCTATATCGCTTTATTTATTTTAATCATTCATACAATAGAAACACTCGCCTATGCGGTCAGGCTCTCGGGTGCAAGAGTAGGATTGATCGCTTCTGCATTATCGCTGTTCAATTTGATGGTGATCTTCTCAAGGATGGCCAATATGATGCAGCAGCCGTTTACAGGAAGTCTCATAGACACTGCGCCATCAACGAGTCCCCTTCCTTTTGTAGAAAGTCAATTCAGAGCGATTCTCGGAGCATCCACACTGGGTACGCTGCTCGGAATCATACTGCTTCCCACGTTCACTGCATTATTTTCACGATCGATCATTCGGTTATCCGAACAAGCAGGGTCCATCCCTTCATTATTTCGGATGCTGTTTTCCATCGAATACATAAAGAGAGGGCTGCACCAAGTTCACCTGCCTAACCGGACTCATTTGAAGGATTTCTCATTGACTCATATTCCGAAGCGATTGTTTTTCATTAACATGCTTGTAACTTCGATTTATACAGTAGGAGTATTATCAGCCCTTTATGCCGCTCTTCTTGTCCCAGATCGAGGATCGACAGCCATTATGGCTTCTGGATTGATCAATGGGATAGCTACCATCCTACTCGTAGTTTTCGTAGACCCGAAGATTTCGGTTATGGCTGATGATGTGATCAATAAAAAGGGAGATTACTTAAAATTGAAAAACGTGTCTTTAATGATGGTCACCTCGAGACTTTTTGGCACGATTCTCGCTCAACTGGTCTTCGTTCCTGGGGCTCAGTATATCGCCTGGTTCACTCAATTCATCGTTTGAATAAAGGAGGATTCCTATGGGAGATATGAAAAAGATTCATATCATCGGTTCAGTTGGAAGCGGGAAAACTACGCTTGCAAGCAAACTTTCAGATAGACTTCGGATTCCTTTTTACGAGCTGGATAATGTCGTGTGGAACAGAAAAGAACCAGTCGATATAAGGAGAACGGAACAGGAACGTGCGCAGTACCTGAATAAAATCACAACTGAAGATCGATGGATTATTGAAGGTGTTCATAATGAATGGTGGGTGGAAGAAAGTTTCCTAAAGGCAGATATCATCATATTTCTGGATACGTTCTATTCTGTCCGAACTTACAGGATCATCAAGCGGTTCTTATTCCAGAAGCTGCGATTGGAGACGTCCAACTATGATCCTACGATTCGCATCTTCTTCAAGATGTTCAAATGGAATAAATATTTCGAGAAGAATGGGAAGCCGAATTTCTTTCGTGAACATGAGAATGTCCACGGGAAGGTTGTGAAAGTGAACGGGGAAAGAGAATTGTACAGAAAGATACCTGAGCTGCAGAAGGGTCAGGAATAGACGATTATATACGCTCGACCATAGAGGGTTCTGTGGGAGGGTTATTTTTTATGTGGTGAGAAAGCCTGTTATGATCCGTTTTTTCGACTTTTTAAAACTTTTTTTGCTTTTTTGTGATCCAAACAGAAACTCCTCTCGTTAGCTTAGTGAAATCAATTAAAGAGGAGTGGTGGAAAATGAAAAAACAAATCAATTGGAAAAAGTCTTTGATCGCTTTGCCGATGTCTGCAGCACTGATGCTGCCGACAGCCACGGTTGCATTCGCAGATGATCACGGGGATCACGATAAAAAAATGTCAGATGTAACGGTATCTACACCGGCAGCTGATTTACGCGCTACTCTGGATCAGTCGCTTTCCGAGCACGCCTATCTGGCCGTAGTAACGATGCAGAAAGGGATCGAAGGTGCTGATGATTTCGATGCAGCAGCCGCAGCCCTTGAAGGGAATACACAAGATTTGACCGCAGCGATTTCTTCCGTATACGGAGAAGAAGCTGGTGAACAGTTCGAATCCATGTGGTCAGAACATATTGGATATTTCGTCGATTATGTAAAAGCGACGGCTGAAGATGATGAAGCAGGTCGGGAAGAAGCTTTGAGCAACTTGGACAACTATCGTGAAGATTTCTCCATGTTCCTTGAGTCTGCAACAGATGAACGCTTGGAAGCTTCCGCACTTGCTGAGGGACTTCAAATGCACGTGAATCAACTCGTTGGAGCTTTTGATAACTATGAAGAAGGCGACTTCGATGAAGCCTATGAAAAACTCCGCATGAGTATCGATCATATGTATGGGGTCGGAAAAGGTCTATCTACAGCAATTACAGATCAATTCCCTGAAAAGTTCGAAAACACGAATCCGGCAACACCTGCCTCTGACCTTCGTGCTGACCTTAACCACCTGCTATCAGAGCATGCGGCACTTGCTGTTCTTGCCATGCAGAAAGGCGGCGATGGTGCTGAAGACTTTGAAAATGCTGCTGGTGCCCTTAGTAATAACACAGAAGATCTGACAGCCGCGATCACTTCAGTATATGGTGAAGAAGCGGGACAGCAATTTGAGGACATGTGGTCTGAGCATATCGGTTACTTTGTTGACTATGTAGAAGCGACCGGCGCAGAAGATGAAGAAGCAAAAGAACAGGCGCTGACAGCTCTTGACGGCTATCGCGCAGACTTCTCTGAATTCCTTGATACGGCAACGGAAGGCGGATTGGAAGCAGAGGCGACAGCTGAAGGACTTCAAATGCACGTCAACCAATTGACAGGGTCCTTTGACAGCTACGTGGAAGGTGACTTTGATGAAGCGTACAATCAGCTGCGTGAAGCATACGCTCACATGTACGGAGTAGGGGAAGGCCTATCTGGAGCCATTGTAGCTCAAAACCCTGACATGTTCGCGTCTGACATGCCGTCAGAAATGCCGAAAACAGGTCTTGGTGGAACAGCTGATCAAGGGCTGAATGCATGGATGATCGCATTTGCCAGTATGGCAGCCGTACTATTCGCGGCCGTTATAGGTATCCGCAAAACTAAAAATAATGCATAAGAAAATTACCAAAAATTCCTACCCCTGGTCATACAATTATTACCAGGGGTAGTTTATATAGATTGAAGGTGAATGAATATGTTCAGATGGATTCCTATGCTGATCCTATGCTTTCTGATCGCCTGCTCAAGTGGGAAGATGACGGAAGAGAGTGGCGATGATCAGAATGGTGCAGATCAAACCGAGAAGACAGAAGAAAAGAAAAGTTTAAGAGAAATGTATGATGAACAGAAAGAAAAGGCAACTTCGTCAGGGGAGCATAAAGACGAGACTGCTGTTCAACCGAGCGGGCTCACGATTCCCGCCATTGGTGTCGAGGCAGATGTTGAAGAGGTTGGACGTTATGACACGGGACAAATGGGGGAGCCGGAAAGTGTTGAAGGTGTCGGGTGGTACAAAGACGGTTATCAACCCGGTGAAAAAGGAAGTGCTGTGCTCGCCGGTCATGTAAAAAGTACCACAGGACCAGCCGTGTTTTATGATTTGAAGCAGTTGGAACAAGGGGATGAGGTCATCGTAACGGATGTACAAGGGAAAGAACAGACATTCATCGTACAAAAATCAGCCGCTTATGACCGGAAAAGTGCTCCATTGAGTAAAGTCTTCGGTTTCTCCTATCGAAGGCAGTTGAATCTGATTACGTGTACGGGGGAGTTCAATACAGAAGCAGGTACACATGATAAACGACTGGTCGTTTATGCCGTCCATGAAAACGATGTAAACCCTGCAGGATAAACAGACATCTATTTTTCTATAGATGTCTGTTTGTTATTGTGTCAAAGAATCCATGGAAACAGATCAGGCTTTTCAAGAGTCATAAATGATGTATGCTGTTAATAGACAGGAGGTTAAAGCGGATGCATTATATTGGCATCGATTTATCGGGACCAAGTAACCCCAAAGATACAGTACTCGTTCATTTTAAAAAGGAAAAGAGTACCCTTCAGTTTATTGACCATATGAGTCCATTGAATGACAAGCAGTTGATTACCTACATCCAGAAGCTCGCCCAAACAAATCCTGTGACCATCGGGATGGACGCGCCGCTTTCCTATGAAGATGGTGGAGGTGATAGAGAAAGAGACCGTGACTTGAGACGCTTCATCCGTAAGATCGGCATGAATGGATCTTCCATCATGCCACCAACGATGATGCGGATGGTCTATTTAACGTTGAGAGGGATCCGCTTATCAAGAGAAATCGGAAGCTTGACCAATCTTCAAGACATAAACATCGTTGAAGTTCACCCTGGGGCTGCCCTTGGAGCACGAGTGAATAGTGTTGACGATGTCCTTCGTTATAAAAAAGATTTATCAACAAGAGAAAAAATCTGCAGGTGGTTTGGTTCTCAGCAATTAAAAGGTGTTCCAAATACGATGGCCAATGAGTCTCATAGGATGGATGCATGTGCCGCTGCCCTGGCTGCTTGGCATTGGCGAGATGATGATCAAGATCCGAAATGGCTTTATAAAGCTTCTCCTCCCCTTCATCCTTATGACTTTTGCTGTTGAACATGAAACGTTCATTGCCTATATGAGACTAGGCAAGACTTCAGTGACCATAATTCTTCAAGATAAAAAAGGAGTGTTCCATTCATGAATCCAAAAGAACAACGGCGTTTTTTCAGAACAGAAGAAGGATCCGGGACGACTTCGGGTATGTGTGAACGATTCATCCAAACAAATCTTGTCACGCTGCCTCAGGCCTATGCTTTCGATTTTCTATTGTTCTGTATGAGAAATCCGAAACCTTGTCCTCTGGTAGAAGTGATGGAGGCGGGACAGACAATTCCGAAAGCAGCGGATGCCGACATACGGACAGACCTGCCGCGGTATAGAATATACCGGGAAGGGGAGTTTTCAGAAGAAGTGTTGAACATATCTGATGTATGGCAGGAGGATTTTGTAACGTTCCTAATCGGATGCAGCTTTACGTTTGAAAAAGCGTTGCTGGATGGTGGTATACCTCTGCTTCATCAAGAACAGCAAAAAGTCGTTCCTATGTTCGACACCAGTATTCCTTTAGAATCTGCGGGCATATTTAAAGGAAACATGGTAGTCAGTATGCGAGCAGTTCCCAATCATTTAATTGACCGGGCCCTTGAAATATCCGAACAGTTCGGTCAATCTCATGGTGGGCCCGTCCATATGGGGGACCCCGAAGAAATTGGAATCAGAGATATCCATACGCCTGATTACGGGGAAGCTGTGGAGTTCGATTCAGAGGAAGCTACTCCTTTATTTTGGGCCTGTGGTGTTACCCCACAAAATGCAGCGCTGCAAGCAAAACCATCCATTATGATTACACATGCTCCTGGACACATGCTGATTACTGATCAGCTGGATCCGATTTATGCAAATAGTGGTATCCAAAAGCCTTAACTTGCAACATGCTCCTGGGAGTGATAAGTTTTTCTTAACACAACCTTTACAAACAGGAGCGATACATATGGATACACAATCACAGATGAAGCTTTTTACGTTAAACTCCAATGAACCACTGGCGCAGGAAATAGCGGAAAACCTTGACGTACCTTTAGGAAAAAGCAAGGTTGTACGATTCAGTGATGGAGAAGTGCAGATCAATATAGAAGAAAGTGTTCGTGGCGACGATATTTATCTGATCCAGTCCACTTCCCAGCCTGTTAATGAGCATGTTATGGAAATGTTGATCATGGTTGATGCCTTAAAGAGGGCTTCAGCTAAAACCATCAATGTAGTTATCCCTTATTACGGGTATGCTCGTCAGGACAGGAAGGCCCGTTCCCGTGAACCGATTACAGCGAAATTAATTGCTAACCTATTGGAAAAGGCGGGGGCTTCCAGAGTTATTTCTTTGGATCTGCACGCGCCACAAATTCAAGGATTCTTTAACATCCCAGTAGATCAACTTCAGGGAATCCCGATCCTGGGTGAGCATTTCAAGACAAAAGATATCGAGGCCCCTGTGGTTGTCGCTCCTAATACGAATGGATTGAACCGGGTAAGGAAAATGGCAAATATCCTTGATGCACCGCTTGCTTTCATTGATAAGCGTAAAGCTGAACCAGGTATGCCGGAAATCCGTGATGTCGTTGGTGACGTTAAAGGAAAGAATGTCATTATCGTTGATGATATGATGGATACCGCAGATACGGTGACTGTAGCAGCTGACATCCTTCATGAAAATGGGGTCAATGATATATATGCCTGCGGGACGCATGCCGTTTTATCGGACCCTGCCGTCATCAAAATTGAACAGTCCCCGATTAAAGAATTGGTGATTACAAATTCAATTTTCCAACCGGAAGAAAAACAAATCGACAAAATGACGATCCTGTCTGTTGCTCCATTATTATCGGATGCACTGCTCCGCGTCCAACATGAACATTCCGTGAGCGTTTTGTTCGATTAGTAAGTGTTTATGCTTAAGCACCTCTTTTAAAGAGGTGCTTTTTTTATGGGGAAAGGGGGATTGAACGACAATAGAGTTGCACATCCAATAGTGTATGACGTATACTATATGTGGATAGTGTTTGTCGTACAGTATGAAAAGGAGTGAAGAGGTTGAGTCAATTGTTGAACTCACTGTTAACAGAGCAGCGCAGGGGAAACCTGACCTTAGCTGTGCTAAGTCAGCTAAGGTCACCACAGTATGGGTATTCTCTCGTCAAACGGTTGGAGGATTCAGGAATCAGCATTGAACAAAGCACCCTGTACCCTTTACTCCGCCGATTGGAAAAAAAAGATCTGGTGACAAGCAGGTGGGACACTACAGAGTCAAGGCCCAGGAAGTATTATGTTTTAACGGATTATGGAGAAGAGGTCTATCAAACGTTGAAGGAAGAATGGAAAAAAGCGACGGACGAATTGACCCGCTTATTAGAGGAGGAGAACAATGAAGTGGATTGAGGTCTATCTACAAGAGGTTGGACGAAGGCTTCCCGAAAAAAATCGTGAAGATATCCTATTGGAGATCCGATCAACGATCGAAGATATGATGCCTGAAGATCCTACGGAAGAGGATATTAAGTCTGTCCTTGAGGAAATGGGCGACCCTGCTCAGTTAGCGGAAGGGTACCGAGAGAAACCTAAGCATCTGATCGGCCCCCGTTATTATGACACATATGTTTCCTTGATAAAAATGATCATCCCGATTGCGATCACGATTTCACTGATTACCCTCGCAGCTGAAAATATTTTGGGGTCTGTCCAGGAAGGCGGCTTGTTCTCCGTCATTTTCTCGGTTCTTGCTGAGGGGATCTGGCGCTGCCTTTCCGTAGGCATGCAGGTTTTCTTCTGGGTAACTCTCATCTTTGCGCTCATTGAACGTGTCGACCTTGATTTAGAGGATGAACCTCCGGGGGCCCCTCGACAATCATGGACCCCGGATGACTTGAAGAAAAAAGCCCACGCCCCTATTAAACGTACCATCCCTCGTTGGGAAATCTATGCCGGTTTGCTTTGGACAGCCGTTTGGTCCACCATCTACTTTCACGCGGATCAGCTAATCGGCATCTATGAGAATCAGAGTGAAGGACTCACGTTTATTGCTCCGGCAATGGACCAGGGGGTATTGATGAGCTTCTGGCCGGCAGTTGTTCTGATTATAGGACTGGAAATCGTATTGGCCTTATATAAATTGCTGAAAAATGAATGGACCAAAGGTGTCTTAGGATTCAATATCGTTTTGGAAGTGCTCTCAGTCTGTGTATTTATATGGGTCATAACAGCGGAAAGATTGTTTCATCCAGCGTTTCTTCAATACATCGCCGATCTTTTCAACCTAAACCCAGGAGACGTGGAGGCGGGTCTAGTTTGGAGGATAGCAGTAATTTTCATCATCATTTCTATATGGAATATTATTGATGGAATCCTTAAGTACAGAAAAGGGTTAAAGCGTCCGAAATGGAACCCAGAATTCAATAAGCTATAAAAGTAATGCAAATGTCGCCCGTATGGGGGGCATTTGCATTGTTTTTGTATAGGATTAAACAGCTGTCCGATGTTGGTGGGAATTTTTTGTTTATGAACGGCTAAAAAAACAGTGGGTAAATAACCGTTGTCGGCTATACCCACTACTCCTCGTTTAACGAATATTATTTCAACAGTCGATCTTCAAAGGGGAAATCTGAGAAATTCTCTACACCATTTTCAGTTACAAGAAGCTGTTCTTCTAGTTTAACCCCTTCTTTGCCACCAGGTGAGCCAATATAACTTTCTACGGAAAGGACCATATTGGGCTGAATAATGCCATCATAGCCTTTTTCTTCGAAATCCTGTGGATAGACGATATAAGGGTACTCTCCACTTAGGCCCGTTCCATGAGCGACAGTGAAATATCGGTTAGGGAAAAATTCATCTGGAATTCGCCAGCTTTTATCAGCATATTCTCGGAAGGACATGCCTGGCTTTAAAAGATCAATGTTGTATTGTATTTGTTCATAAGCCGTTTGATACAACCTTTTTTGTTCCTTAGTAGGTTCGCCCTTTCCGCAGTAAAACGTCCGGCTGATATCTGTGAAGTATCCAAAAGGACCATTCATATCTGTATCGAATGCCACTAACTCCCCGTCATTAATGATTTTATCACTGCATTCCTGGAACCAGGGATTCGTGCGCGATCCGGAACTGAGGAGTCTCGTTTCTACATAATCCCCGCCTTGTGAAATGTTTACATTGTGAAGGTGTGCCCACAATTCATTTTCTGTGATACCAGGTTGTAATGCCTGTTGCATACGAATCATGCCTTCTTCTGCTGTTCGAACGGATATTTTCATGGCTTCGATTTCCTGGTCGTTTTTAATACTTCTCGCATGTTCAATCGGTTCTTGTCCGTCAACGACATCAATGCCTTCTTTCGCAAGCTCGATCGCTCCGACTGAAGGGACATAGTCAATGGCTAATTTTTCGTTTTCTCCTGCATGTGTACGGAACAAATCAGCAATTTCTTTAGCCCATTCTCTAGCATGATCATAGAGGTTATCGCCTGATGCAACATAAGAAAGTGTTATAGCCGGCCTTACTTCATCAATGGTTTCAATTCCTTCAGAAAGGTGTTCGCAGTTTGGAAAATCAAATAATGTTACTGGACCTTCTGTAGGGATAAAAGCATAGCGGGCAGGGTTTCTTAACATGAATACCTGCATGTTCCGACTTCCAGTGGCATATCTCAAATTCACAGGGTCGAAAATGACAATGCCCCCATATCCGAGTTTCTTTAATTGTTCACGGACTCTCCCTAAGCGGTACTGTCTCATTTTAACAATATCAATTTGTGTTTTAGCATGACGGATACTCGTTAATTTACTCACATTTAGCCTCCGTTTCAAATTCTACTTTCATAACTACTCACATGTTATAATAAGATTTATCTTATTGCAATAAGTTAAGTGTTCGAATTTATTCTATTTCAATCGTGTATCTGAAGGCATTCGTTGTATATTTGGTCGTACTGTATTCCATAGGTTCCTGATTTAAACCGAGAGTGATTCTTTCGATGGTAATTAAAGCCTCCCCGGTAGAAACACCTAATATATCTGCTTCATACTGAGTGGCGTTACTGGCGGTCACATGTTCTTTAATATTAGTATGATGGATACTTTGCATCCCTAATGTAGGGAATAAGTCGAATTCCTTTTCGGCGACGGGCTCAATGACATGGCCGATCTCTATAGGAAGATACGATTGTTGAAGGGCGATCGGCTTACCATCGGCCATCCGTACACGCTCCATGAAGAATAAATCGGCTTTTTCCGGGAGGGACAGCTGGTATTTGGCATGATAATGATTTTGGCCTTTTTCCATACGCAAGAGAACAACTCCCATGTTTGTCCCCATCTCATGATGAATGATTCCGGGATTGCCAATCCCTTCGTCTGGTATCTCTTTTACTTTTGTAGGCGCACCACGACTTGTTTCAAGAGTTCCATTTTGCACGAGCTCCCGGATTGCTTGTCTAATTGTGGTACGGCTTACATTGTACTGTTCGATCAATTGACTTTCAGAAGGAATAGATTCACCTGGTTTCCAAATGCCTTCTTTTATATTTAACACTATTTTATTTTTTATTTGGACGTATAAGGGTAATTTCTTTTGTTTATTACTCAAGGTTTGATTCTCCTTCATCATGATTACTAACCCTTATTTTATATAAGTTTGCTACCTTTACAACCTTAAGTACGGGAGGAAATAAGGTGAGAACTGAAAAAAATGAATCAGCAGGTCATTATAAAAGGTGAGAGAGGAAAAAACTACCTATGATTTTAACAAAGCCAAACCTTACGAGAGTATTATAAAAAACAGTAAGACTATAGTATGAATGAAAAGGGACTAACTATATCCGTTAGAAATTCTTGTATAATGGGTATGAGAAATAAATCGGTGTCAAAAAATGGTGTGCTAGAAAGCATTTAATATTCATGTAATTTGGCCGTCCAATAAAATTAAGAGGAGGTGCCGACGACTGATTATGATGAATAAAGAAGAAAAAGAAACCTATGACCATCTTATGAAATCATTTAAAAATGCTGAATCGATAGAGGAAAGCCGCCATTATTTCTTAGAAATACAGTTGTATTTGGACAGTCTTCAATCAAATCATGAGCGATCGATAGCGGACCCACAACTAGAAGAGTATCTACGATTGAGGAAGGAATTAGTAGATTCTACTTCAAAAAAAGAAGTCCGATATTATGAAGAGCAGATTCATAAATGGATAAACAAAATTTATAAGTCTCAACTGACATAAGTTGTTATGGCAGGTATTATTTTGCAAAATAGTATTTATTTTCTGATAATAATAGTGTACACTATTATTACAGTGTTCATTATAGTGGGACACCTGTATTTGAAAAAAATAATGGACGTAAACGGAGCGGCCAGCTTGGTGAGGATTTAGTGCATAGTAGCTTATGTTTCTAAGTTTCTACCAAGGGCTGCTTATTTTTGTCTAGGGGGAAAATTTCTTATGAATACGCTAATCATTGCTGGGTGTATTGGAGGGATGACAGGCATTGTCTCTCATTTAATGAGAAATGGGAAAGTGCTGATTTTCCCTAAGAAGAGATCGCGTCCCAAAGGGATTTATTTAGGATTCCTGGCAGACTTTCTTATCGGAGCGGCCGCTTCCGTTTTTGCCGTTACTTATATCATCCCTGAACCTGATGTATTACGATCGCTGATAGGAATTTCTATATTAGCAGGAATGACAGCAGAGAATGTCTTATTGAAGAGAGAATTAAATGTTGAAAAAGCGAAAGTAGAAGGATTGGATCGTATTAATCAAAGGTTAAAATAAACTTTTGCTGATTCAATCCTTATTTTTCTTTGCAGTTGAAACCCTCGCGAATCTCTCCTTCTTTCCATACTACATATCGCTCTCCTTTGATCGTTGAATAGTTTTTCTTCCTGTACTTTGAATACAAAACAAAGGATTCCTCTCTTCTTCTTTATTTTAGCTTTCCTTCCATTAAAGTCAACGCATGTGATACGGTGTGTGTTAAAGGAAGGATTTTTTTGGAAATAACATTTACTGATATTCAGGTCTCATTTTTATGATTGTCCTGTTTTTAATCGTAGCTGTAGTGGATTTGGTCCTCTCCATTATTTTGGAAGAGTCATTTATTATAATTAGGTAAGCAAATACATATTTTTCGTTATGAGTCTCATTTACAGTTTCATCTTTCCTACTGTGGTCATCGGAGCTTTTCTTAACCTGGATATTCCAAGCACGTTTTACCGCCTGGGGAATATAGTCTCACTTCTAGCTTTTGTGCTTTTTCAAATCCTTGTTTACAAAATCTTAAACACGTTTGAAGAGGAATAGTTTGACTAATAACGAGCATTGAATGGATCGTGAGAGGAAAATAGGGGAGTCATTCGGGGCGG
Organism: Halobacillus sp. ABR2_026; assembly: GCF_056158545.1. NCBI lineage: Bacteria > Bacillati > Bacillota > Bacilli > Caryophanales > Bacillaceae > Halobacillus > Halobacillus sp. ABR2_026. The sequence continues at coordinate 2,364,556 of NZ_JBSWTM010000001.1, read as the reverse complement.
ACCCGAGGATGTGGAGAACCACATCCAATTTGCAGAATCAGGTACTTTTATTAGAAATCCATTGAGACATGGCAAGCTTCTTGCTTCCTGTTAAAGCTAGTATCAGGGATAAACCTAGTAAGGACAGTGGAAATTCAAATCCTCCGATTAAGCCCATCGGAAGTTTTACAAGCACAATAGCTCCGATCATTGTTAGTCCAAGTAAAATAGCTGAGGGTACTACGAATATTCCAAGAAGTAGGAACAGTCCACCTACTCCTTCAATGAATACAGTGGTGTATGCCAGCCAAGCCGGCTGACCGATCTTTTCAAACATAGCAACCGTCTCACCGATTGCTCCAAGTTTCTGAATGCCATGGGCCAGCATGATTACACCAAGTACAATTCTTCCCCCGAATAACCCCCACTCCATTTTGTGATTCATAATGAGCACCTCTTTCATGGTTTTCCTAGTTAACGTAAGAAAAAAGGAGGTGGATCACTGGATTCATAATTTCGCACGAATCAATGAAGGACGTTCCCGAGAAAAAGGGACGAAAGCATTCGTATAAGATCTTAGGATCAATCATAGCTTGTGAGGGAGTTATCCTTTATAATGTAAGGGAATTCAACAGGGAATGGAGTGCCTCTATGACTTACAACGATGAATATTTCATGAAACTAGCAATTGAACAGGCAACAAAATCCAGGGCGGAAGGAAACGAACCCTTTGGTGCTATCCTGGTTAAAGGCAATGAAATAGTTAAGATTGCTGAGAATAAAGTACATACTGACTCAGATCCCACCTACCATGCAGAAATAGGGCTGATCAGAGATTTTTGTTCAGAGAACCGGCTGTTTGACTTAGCAGAATATACCCTTTACACAAGCTGCGAGCCTTGCGTGATGTGTTCAGGTGCTATGGTATGGGCTAATCTTGGGAAAATGGTATACAGCGTCACTCACGATCAGTTGGCTCATATTGCAGGAGACAACATTATGATCTCCTGTAAAGAAGTATTTTCTAAAAGCCCGCTGAAGCCTAAGGTTGTAGAACAAGTTTTAAATGAAGAAGGTTTGAAAGTCTTTGATGGGTACACATTTGGATAACCGAGATCCCCAGACAGCACCACTTTTGTCTGGGGTATTTTTTTGGCCTTCTTTCCGTTTATTGAGTTACTTTTTGTATCACAACGGGATCTTTATACAAATCTTTGGAAGAGGATGGTACAATGACCAAAACATGGAGGTGTAGAAATGAGTGAAGAGAAAAGAGTGACATTTATGCTGCCCCACCACCAAAAAGAAGCTTCAGTCGCAGATACTTCAAACGATAAATACCTTGAATTTCTACCTGATGAACTGACAGAATTGGTCAATTCTTTTCATGGGTTTGAACTTGATACGATTGAGTTACACGTGACAGGGGCCCTTGATGCTGGAGGAGCTACAAAGCTCTTTGTCGATTTTTCAGGCGAAGCCGGGATGAAATTCACGCTGAGGAGAAAGGATCTCTAGGAGGAGACCATTAGTAGAAGGACTGGATGGAAGAGAAACGCCTGCCCTCATATGGGACAGGCGTTATTCCTTATGCTTTTGTCTTATAGGAAGTTATGTGATCCTGAAGCGTATCGTCACTGCCGAATAGGAAGTGTTTCTCCATATCCGGTGAATAGGTGGAGTTAACGGCTTTACGTCCCACAGTTTCTGCCACTTCACGAAGCATCGCCGGAGAGGCTCCGCAGCAGAGTCCCAGGTAGTTTACGCCAATCTGATGGGCTTTTTTGGCCCATTCCGCAAGCTCATAGCGATTCGTGTAAAGCGGATCCAATGATGTTGGGAATGTTGTCTCTGTTGGTAATGTACAGGCGCAGCCACCGTCGGGCAGGTTGAAGAAAGTAGGGTGTTCTTCTGTTGTACGGTAAGGTATGGGAAGAGCGCCTACATAACCATTTACCGAATTCCGTATTTTTTCAACATACGGTTGCATCGTCGCCGGTCCACGGAAACAGTTCATCCCCACGACAAGAGCACCTTTTTCTTCTAATAACCGACAGGCTTCTTCTACTTCATACCCGTCCCGCAAAATGTTTTCGCCCATCAAACCGAAAGTGATGACAGCTGGAAGGTCTTGTTTTTTGATTTCTTCAAGAGCGATTAAAGCTTCTTCATAATAGTAGAAGGTCTCGCCGTTCACAAAGTCTACGCCCTCTTCCTTGCACCAGCCAATCATTTCGGCGAACATGCTTCTTGTTTTTTCGACCGCTTCAGGGTCATCAGGGTTGAATAAGTTTGTGTTGGAAATGTTTCCAGCTACGAGTGCTTCTTCCTCAGGGTGTTCCCTTGCAACTTCCTTGGCTAAGCGGATGGCCTGACGATTGAGCGGTTCTAACAAATCTTCTTTGCCTATGATCCTCATTTTTTCACGGTGGCCATTATATGTGAAGGCTAAGACGATATCAGAGCCTGCGAGCATATAATCCCTGTACGTCTGTTTCAATGCCTGGGGGTTATCTAGCGCTACTTCAGGCACGAATGAGCCGGCCTGCAAATATCCCCGACGTTCTAATTCAAATAAGTAACCTTCTCCACAGATGACAGGTCCATCCTGCAGCCTTTGTTCCAGTGATCGTTTCATTTTAACAACATCCTTTCCACTTATTAATATTTATTAGAAAGCTAATGTCCAACTAGGAGGACAAGCTGACTTCTTCAAGTAGCTTTGCGATTGTGAACATTTCCAGAAAAAATAAAGGACCTCCTTGAATAAGGGGTCCTTTAGTGAATAAAGCATCTCCTTATCTTCAAGGTAAAAAACTACCTTCTGGATTTAGCACCATGCCGATGGCTGGTTGCTGAGGTATCTACGGGCCAGTCCCTACACCTCTCTGGATAAGTTCTACTATTATTTATTTGTAAATGATTCCTTTACGGATGCTTTCTTCCGTGTCGAAGAAGAATGAATGATCAAAATTGGAAGTTCATCTTTTCGCTTGCGTATTACAATACAGGAAATCATATAAGGAATCAATAGAATTTTCAAAAAATATTTTCGTTTGTTACGGTAGGGGGAACTAGTATGTATAAGTGGTATCCTAAATTAATCATGGATGGAATATCAAGAAAAATGCGGGGAGGAATACAGATGAAAACCATCAGATGGGGAATTATTGGGTGCGGGGATGTAACAGAAGTTAAAAGCGGACCTGCTTTCCAAAAAATCAGGCAAAGCTCTCTTCAAGCTGTAATGAGGCGGAATGGGGAAAAAGCGAAAGATTATGCCGAACGTCATGGAGTACCTGCATGGTATGACAAGGCAGAGGATTTAATTTGCGATGAAAAGGTTGACGCTGTGTATATTGCTACACCACCTTCGTCACATAAAGAATATGTCATCATGGCCGCTAAAGCAGGGAAGCCTGTCTATGTTGAAAAACCTATGGCTTCGAGCCTCGAGGAATGTGAAGAAATGGTACGTATATGTGAGGAAAGTGATGTCCCATTATTTACAGCTTATTATCGGAGATCTCTTCCGAAGTTCTTAAAGGTGAAAGATTTGCTTGGAACAGGGGCGATTGGAAAGGTACGGTTTGCCTCTATCCAGCAGACGCAGCAGATCATATCAAAGGATGAGCATGGGAATTGGCCGTGGCGGGTGATGCCGGAAAAAAGTGGGGCAGGGTTGTTTTATGATGTCGGGTCTCATACGTTAGATCTGTTCGACTATTTACTGGGTTCGTTGGGTGATGTCCGAGGGTTCGGGGTTAATCTTGCTGATTGTTATCCAGCAGAGGACACGGTTAGCGGGGTTTGGAGGTTTGAGAGTGGTGCTGTGGGGACGGGAGTGTGGAATTTTTCTTCTTATAAAAATGAGGACGATAATCGGATTGTTGGAACCAGAGGAGAAATACAATTCTCCACGTTCGATGATAAACCGGTCGTCCTTATCAACGATTCAGGGGAAGAATCATATTATTTCGAGCGGCCCAAACACATCCAACAAGCCCATATTCAAACGATTGTGGATGAGCTGCTAGGGAGAGGTACCAGTCCAAGTACTGGTAAATCCGCTCTTCGGACCAACAGGGTAATGGGGGAGCTTGTCAAAGAGTACTATCAAGATTTTGGGTGATACTCCAGCCGTTCCGTTCAGGAACGGTTTTCCTGTGCATATGGATAGACTTACGGAGAAAATGAAGATAAAATCAAAGTTTAACAGTTTCGAAAACTTGGGGACTATATTCAAGGGATTGTAAATTGAAGATTGAATAGAAGAAGGTGTTTATTTATGTTACATAATCCAACAGGGAAAGAGAGAATAGGTCTTGCTTTCCTTCTCGGTATGCTCGGGATTCTGGGGCCATTAAATATCGATATGTACCTGCCCAGTTTTCCGGGGATCGCATCTGACCTAGAGACGAACGCATCACTCGTCCAGCTTAGTTTAACGACCTGTCTCATCGGTCTTGCCGTCGGACAGATTGTCGTCGGTCCGGTAAGTGATTCGCAAGGAAGGAAGAAACCACTGATCATCTTCCTCTCTCTTTTCGCCCTGGCTTCCCTCCTTTGTGCGCTTGCGCCTAATATTCTTATCCTGGTTGTTGCCCGTTTTCTGCAAGGTTTCACTGCCTCCGCAGGGGTCGTTCTGTCCAGGGCAGTAGTACGTGATGTATTTTCAGGAAGGGAGCTCACGAAATTCTTCGCTTTACTGATGGTGATCAATGCGACGGCCCCCATGATTGCTCCAATGACAGGAGGTGCCATTCTCCTTCTCCCATTCGCAACCTGGGAAACGATCTTCTTCTTTTTAAGTATTGTAGGAATAGCCATCGTATTAACTGTAGCTGGGAAATTGCCGGAGACCCTGCCAATAGAGAAAAGAATTCCGAGTTCAGTAAAAGAATCGATTCTGACGATCGGACGTCTGTTAAGAGACCGCTCTTTTATCGGATACGCCCTGACCATTGGTTTCGTTCATGGGGGGAGTTTTGCTTATGTTTCGGGCACACCATTCGTATATCAAGGGATATACAATGTATCTCCTCAAGTCTTTAGCGTCTTATTTGGTATCAATGGTTTAGCCATTATAACCGGAAGCTTTTTAGTCGGTCGGCTCGGAGGGATCTTCCATGAAAGAAGTCTGCTGCGCACAGCCGTGATCACCGCTGTCAGTGCTACTGGCTTCTTATTAGTAATGACCATAATGGAAGGTCCCTTGTATTCTATTGTCATTCCCATCTTTATTTATATGACAGCAATGGGAATGGTGTTGACCAGTACGTTCACCCTGGCAATGGAACATCAAGGGCACCGGGCAGGGAGTGCAAGTGCGGTTTTAGGGATGCTGCCACTATTGTTTGGGGCAACCGTATCTCCACTAGTGGGCCTTGATGAAACGACAGCTGTACCGATGGGGGCGATCTTGTTTGCAACGGCTTCCATTGGGGGAGTTATCTTTTTCACGTTGACTTCTAAAAAACAGCATGAGTCTGTGTGATCCTTTCATCTTAAATAAGACAGATCAAATTTCATTACCAAAGTAGAAGCAGCCCTCTTAGTGATCGTAAACTCAGAGGGCTGTTTCATTTTCTCTTTTCAAGGTTTTAACCATTATTAATGAGGGCTTAAAGTTGTATTCAATTTTCCTTGCTATTGTGAAAGTAAAGGGAGGGATTGTTGAATGCTTCATAAACTGCAGGTCTTATGCTTCACACTATTGTTTGTTCTTGTTTTTACATTAGGGTCTGAAAAGCTTGACTCAAAAGAAGAAATCGAAGTGCAGCTTTTGGGGGTTAATGATTTGCATGGGCAATTAAATTACGAAGGAACATATAAAGGGAGAAAAGTCGGAGGAGCAGAATATTTAGCTGCATATCTTAAGGCTTTTGAGGCGGAAAATCCTGATACATTCCTCGTGCATGCTGGTGACATGGTGGGTGCAAGTTCTCCAATCTCTTCCATCTTCCAGGATGAACCAACGGTGAAGTTCATGAATCATATGAATTTTGATATTGGAACGCTCGGTAATCATGAATTTGATGAAGGTGTTACGGAGATGAAGCGTCTGTTGAAAGGCGGCTATCATGAAGCAACGGGGTATTTTTCCGGGGCAACGACCCCGTACACTACAGCAAACGTAATCGATGAGAACACGGACCAACCGTTGCTGCCGCCCTATATCATTAAAAAAGTACGTGGCGTTCAAATCGGATTTATAGGCGTTGTAACCACAGACACAAACGATTTTGTCCTCTCTGAGAACTTACAAGACGTGAGGATCACGGATGAAGTGAAATCTATCAACAAAGCAGTTGGACAATTGAAGGAGAAAGGGGTAGAGGCCATCGTCGTCCTAGGTCACGTATCAGCTAAGTCGGATAAAAGTGGGTCCCATCAAAAAAGTGAATTCGTAGAAATGGCTTCCAGGATTGATGATGAAGTGGATGTTATGTTTGCCGGTCACAATCATACTTACGCAAACACAGTTGTGGATGGAAAGTTAATTGTTCAGTCCTACTCTTACGGAAAGGCATTTTCAAAAGTTGATCTTACCATCAATCCGGCTACGAATGATATTACGGCCAAAGAAGCGGACATTGTTTATACCTACCAGGATGATATCATTCCTGATGCACAAACTCAGGATCTGTTGAAAGGCTATGATGAGGAGGTGGATGATGGATACAAAGAGGTGATTGCTGAAACAGTGGAGAGCATTTCCAGAAAAAGAGACAGCAAAGGAGAATCCCCGCTCGCTCAGTCCATATCTCAATCACTCAAAGAAAGGATGAACACAGATATAGCCTTTGTCCACCATGGAGGCATTCGTGAAAGCATTGATAAAGGTCTTATACGTAAACTAGACCTTCATACTGTGCTGCCATTCAAACATTACGGGGTGGCTTTGTCCATGACTGGTGAAGACATAAAAGGAGTATTAGCAGAACAATGGACGGCTGAACGGACGAATATTCTGCAAGCTGCTGGTTTGGATTATGACTGGAAAGATACAGAAAAAGGTGTCCAGGTATACAATTTAAAAACGAATGAGGGTCAGCCCATCCAATTAAATCGGGAGTATACTGTAGCAGTCAGTCATTATTTAGCAAACGGTGGAGACGGTTTTTCAGGCTTTGGCAAAGGAGAGCAGATCGCCGAGGGTCCCCTTTTGGTAGATATCTACACAAAATATATTAAAGAAAAAGGTTTAGAAGCTACAGAATAGCCAGGGCTTCTTGGAGAGAAGTTTGTTCCACTCACATTGATGACTGGGGACCACATCTAATACCTACTACAAATCTGCTATCTTACAAGGGGGAATGTGCTGTCGATAAACAGATTTCTTTCGTTTCCTTCTTATATCTGTAATAATGACAACCACCGTTTCATAAGGAGGCAGATCAATGACAAACCAAACAACGACGAAATCTTTATTTGAAAATTTCACTAGTGATAAATTACATCTCCCGAACCGTACCGTGATGGCACCGATGACACGAGGCTTTTCACCAGGAAACATTCCTAATGAAGAAGTAGCTGCCTATTACCGTAGGCGTGCGGAGAATGAGGTCGGGTTAATCATTACTGAAGGCACAGGGATCGATCACCCTGCTTCAGTATCAGGAGAAAATATTCCAGTTTTTCATGGAGACCGAGCACTGGAAGGATGGGCTGAAGTCGTGAAAGAAGTCCATGAGGCCGGCGGAAAAATTGCTCCACAGTTATGGCATGTCGGAATGACACGAAGGAAAGGGGATTTACCGAACGAAGAGGCTGAGCCTGTAGGTCCTTCAGGCTTGAGCTTGGATGGAGAGAAAGTGAATGAACCACTTTCCACAAAAGAAGTTGAAGCATTGGTTGAATCCTATGCCCAAGCCGCCAAGAATGCGAAACAACTGGGTTTTGATGCCATTGAAATCCATGGAGCCCATGGTTATTTAATCGACCAGTTCTTCTGGGGGAACACAAATAAACGTACCGACCGCTTTGGCGGCGATTTCGTCCAGCGTACCCAGTTTGCTGTGGAAATCGTAAAAGCATGCCGACGTGAAGTAGGCGGAGAATTTCCAATCATCTTCCGATTTTCCCAATGGAAAATGAATGATTTCCAAGCGAAATTGGTGGAAAACCCTGATGAACTGGAGCGCTTTTTACAACCACTGGTAGAAGCTGGCGTAGACATCTTCCACTGTTCCACTCGTAGGTTCTGGGAGCCTGAATTTGAGGGTTCCGACTTGAACCTTGCAGGCTGGACGAAAAAGTTGTCAGGGAAACCAGTCATTTCCGTCGGTTCGGTCGGATTGGATGGTGTGTTCACAGATTTCTCCGAGGCTGGGACGACGAAACTGGATGGATTAGTGGACAAACTTGAAAACGATGAGTTTGATCTCGTTGCCATCGGGCGTTCGCTACTAATGGATCCTGAGTGGGTGAAGAAAGTCCATGAGGGTAGAGTGAACGATCTTTTAGCTTTCAATAAAGAAGCTTTGCAAAAGCTATATTAATTGTGAAAGACGCCCTTGTGATCAGGGCGTCTTTTTTTAAAATGAACAGGAGGAGCGTGAAATGTCGTACTCCTAAGATGATAGATTTGGTTGAAAATGGAATGAATGTTTGCAATAATGTAAGAATTATCCCGGCAAAAAGAAAATGGGATAAGGTCTAAGAGTTAATACTTGTTAACAGACCGCTGACAACAGTCTCACACGATGGTGGAAAGGGAAAGTTAGCATGAAGTACATATTAAGAGACTGCTTTTCGATCTTGCGTTCAAACGAATAGCCCTATCAGATCGTGGAATTAAAAAGTAAAAGGAAATGAGGGAATGTATGGCTGAGATTAAGGAAATTGGATCTTTATGTCCACTTGATGAAAACGGATGTATCATAAATGTTTCGGATTCCCGAAAAATCAATGGTAAATTTCATGAAGTCATCCGAATCATTATTGACAGCAGTCGATCACAGTTGCCGAAAGACATTCACAGCATTTATTTGAGAGGATCTGTGCCCAGAGGCTTGGACATTGAAGGCGTCTCGGATGTAGACGTCATCATTGTTACTTATGACAATCCCGAAGAACTTTTTTTGGAATGGGTAGAGGAAACCGAGCAAATGATCAATCGAAAGTTCGCTTTTATTAATGGTGTGGATTTAGGCTTCAGTCCTTTAAATGAGATTGAAGAGTTCGATTATTGCTCCATGATTCCTTTTATACTAAAAATATATGGAGTTTGTGTGTATGGCGAAAACCTCACGCATAAGCTTCCTGAGTACAAACCTGACAGCTCCTTAGCGAATGAACATCTCATACACTTATCATCACTAATTGAACGGGCAAGTCATGATTTAACTGGAAATGGAGATGTTGAGGACATTATCGATTGCTGCTCATGGATCATGCGAATTATTGTGAGATCTGGTCTGGCGCTTGTCATGGTTCAAGAAAAGTCGTATACAAGGGATTTGTACCCGGCATATCAACTGTTTTCGAAGCATTATCCGCACAAAGAGCAAGAAATGTGGAAAGCGATGGATCATGCCATTAATCCTTCATCAAATTCAGAAGAAATATTGATATTCTTGAACCATTTTGGTGGATGGATGATAGCTGAAACAGATACGTGGTTGAACATACATAATCCAACAAGGGAAGCGCATCTCCCACTTTAAACAAAATCTTCTTACACATGTAAAGTAGTCATTTGAAAAAGAGAATAAAATCCATATAATTTGAAAATTTCCCCAACTTCATTCGTATTGGAAACAACTAATCAAAAACGATCCCACAAAGAAAGGAGGGATAGAATGAAGGTCATCTTTTCAGTATTGACAGCTCTTTTTCTACTCGTTGGTTGTCAACAAGGTACCAGTGAAGAGTATGGTGAAGTAACGATCAAAGATGAGGACAATCATGTGATCATGAGTACCTCAGATTTGGAATCAGCCAGTCTGCAGGAACAGGATGGGCGGACACTCGTCCGTGTGAACGTCACAGATCAAGTTTATTCCGAAGAAGTTACGGAAGAATACTTGAATGAAAAGGTTTCTATTTATTTAGGAGACAAAGAAATAGCATCGCCTACCATCCGAAGCGTCATAAAGAATGGATCCATCCAAATTGAGGGAGATTACACGAAAGAGGAAGCCGAAACTTTTGTAAATGTTATTAACCAGTAATCTCCAAGTGTACATGAATGGAAGGTCATATGTTGACCTTCCATTTTTACATTTTAAGCTCCCTGAAGTTCAAATAATGTACTCCCAGAGCTCGGTCTGCCTTGGATTTTGCTCGTTCTCGGTAAGGATGGAAACGAGAAGAGTAGAGAATAACGTATCACACTCATATCTTTTGAATCTTATTTAACAAAGGAGGATTGTCGATGCTGAATCTTCTAGAAAACATCTATGAAATTTCGATAGCTCTTCTACTTTTATGCTCCTTGTTATTTGTAGGGCACCTTAAAAAGATTAGAAAGGAAAGAAACCTCTCTCGTTTTGAAATAACCTTGAAGCTGGTCACCCAGACAGCAATCCTATGTTGGATTGGAAGTTTCCTATTGCTGAGGTATGTTCTGTAGGAAATGTAGAAAGTGGAGTGATTTTTAGAGTGTAACCAACATTTTTAATGGGGGACTTTGGAACAGATGAAATTCGTATCTATACCCCGCAGGGAGGGATGTTATGAGTGTGATTTCTATCATGTTAGGTGTTGGTGTCGTATTCTTCATTCTTATTACAATCGCTATATCCTCGTCCTTTCGTAAATAGGAAAGCCATTAAACCTTGTCTTTCCTTCGTTTTTATATAGGGAATGATAACGTCTGTTCCAGCCTCTTTTCAGGGAGCACTCATCTGTCTGAAAAGGCAATGCTTATTATTTTTCCTAGTCTTCGCTGGACCTTCTCCATTGATAAGATTGAACCTTCTTTATATGATGGTACATATCCAATTTGATCAGAGACTAAAGGGGTTTTCATGATGGACATCCGCCATTTGCAATATTTCATTGAGGTCGCTCGTTTCCAAAGTTTCACGAAAGCAGCTGAACATTTATATATATCCCAACCAACAATAAGTAAAATGATTAAGACACTGGAAGAGGACCTTGGCGTGGAGTTGTTTGAACGTACAAGGAAAAAGGTGATCCTCACAGATGCGGGGCGCCTGATTTTGATGCAGGCGAAGACCATTGATAAAGCCTTTGAAAATCTTAACACGCAACTCAATGATTTACTCGGTCTTAAAAAGGGTCACATTCGAGTAGGGCTTCCCCCCATTATGGACGCAGGTCAGATTATTAATATCATCGGGGGGTTTCATGCGAAGTATCCCCACATCACTTATCAACTCGTGGAAGATGGCGCGAAAAGAATCGAAGAGAATATTCTGCAGGAAGAACTGGATGTTGGCATAACCGTTCTGCCCACGCAGGAGGATAAGTTCGATCACTTCTTTCTGTTGAAGGAAGAGCTCGAAGTAATCCTGCCTCCTGAACATGCACTTGCTAATCGAAGGCAGATACGGTTGGAAGAACTCAAAGACGACGCTTTCATTCTATTCAGTAAAGATTTCGTATTGAATGATCGGATCGTCTCTTCCTGTAAGGAAGCTGGTTTCATCCCGCAAGTCATTTCTGAGAGCTCTCAGTGGAACTTTATTGGTAAAATGATTGCTTCTAATTTAGGTATTTCCATTTTACCTAAAAGTGTTGCCCATTTGCTGACACAGGACGTTAAACGTCTGAAGATCATAAAACCGACAATGGGTTGGGAACTTGCGATGATCTGGCCGAAAAACCAATACATTTCTTATGCCACGAAAGAATGGCTCACCTACACCCAGGATCGCTTGAGTATGGAATAATGTTTGACCAGCTTGTTTAAGAGCTGGTCTTTTTTATGCCGTCTATCAATGGTTGAAAACACTTCCATAGATAAAAGCTATCCAAAATATGATGATTTGCTATTTCACTTCAGAAGGTATCGCTCGTACACTGGATATATCAACGAATACAAAGACATGTCTTGATCAAGTTGAAAGGTTGAAAACACAAAAGGGAGGCCTATACATGCAAGCGAAGCGCACCAAGGAGAGCCTGGTCATCAATACAGATCAAGTAATGATTAACGATCTAAATAATTACAACACGTTGTTCGGTGGAGTTCTTATGAAAAAACTAGACAATAATGCCACATTATCAGCGAGGCGTCATGCACGAGTGAAAGAATGTGTCACGGCTTCAACGGACTCCATCGATTTCCTTCACCCAATCCATCAGACAGATTCGGTTTGTGTGGAATCGTTTGTTTCTTATACAGGAAACAAATCGATGGAGATCTTCTGCAAAGTTATAGCCGAAGACATGATTACCGGTCACCGACGGATGGCTGCGACGGCATTTCTAACCTTCGTTGCTTTGGATGAAAATAAAGAAGCGGTCAAAGTACCACGAGTGATTCCTGAAACGGAAGAGGAAAAGTTTCTATACCAATCTGGTGAAGAACGTGCCAAAACTCGGCGCATACGGAGAGAGCACAGCGCGCAGCTTACGGAAATTATCGGGCTTGAAAAACCATGGGAAGAAGGAGTGGACAAACATGTTGAAGTTAGCCAGTCTGGATGAATTGTATGAAGCTAAAGAAGGATTAGAAGATATCAGCCGCCGCTACCCGGACGTTTATGAAACGTTGACGCATGTTGTCAGCTTCACAAGGCAGCTTCAAATTAAATATGGATACATGGGAGCGATGTTGATGGAAGAGGAATTAACAAGTACGTACCCAGCTTTCATCAAAGGTTCGATACTCTCCCTTTACAAAAAAGAAGTGGACAAGCTGAAAAAACACGAGGACTTCCCTGTCGTTAAGAACATCTTGAACGAATACAGGGAAGTGGGAGACGCGAAATTATTTTTATTAATTTTAGGAGCAAAACCGGAGCTGTTAAAAGGATCAACGTTTATGAAATAAAATGTATTGGAAAAAGGGCGATCCACACTCTAGGGGATCGTTCTTTTCCTGTTCCACGGTCTTTGAAAAAGGTGTGAACCTCATGTACATATCAGGCTTTCGATTGAATCCCATAATCTTCCGTTCGATTATGTTACGCTAGCGTTAGATAAATGGAGGGGTTTCGTATGAAAATGAGAGGGATGGTATTCGTATCCATTGGAGCTGCCAGTTTCGGATTCACGCCAATTTTTGTGAAAAAGGGTTTTGAATACGGCTACTCGCTGGGTCAAATAAACATTGTTCAAATGGTCGTCGCTTTTTTGCTGTTATGGATGATTACTTTAATAAAGCGAGTGAAAATCTCTAGGCTGTCCAAAAGAGAAACCTTTAAAATCATGGCTACCGGAACAACGGTAGGACTTACGAGTATCTTTTATTATGGAGCATTACAATATTTAACAGCTTCCCTCGCGATTATTCTTCTCTTTCAATTCGTTTGGATCGGTATGATTTATGAACGGATTTTCAAGGGAACGAAGCCAAATCAAATGAATATCCTTTCATTACTGGTTACATTGTTAGGTGTGTTGTTTGCTTCTGATGTCATAGGTGGCGGTATATCAGATATCTCTTCTACTGGCTTTTTTCTAGGATTGTTAGCCGGAGTTTCCTATGCAGGGTTTATATTTTTCAGTGGACAGGTTGCGACTGATCAGCATCCTCTTATTAAAAGCAGTTGGATGGTTACGGGTTCATTTATTTTAGTATGCATCGTTTTCTATCAAGACCTCCTATCGGTTCATCCATGGGATGGTCGGTTATGGTCGATAGGGGCAGGGGTGGCATTGGTTGGAGCGGTAATTCCATCCTTATTCTTTGCTGGAGGAGCGCCTCTTATTTCAGGAAGACTTGCGAATGTATTAAGTTCCATAGAATTACCGGTAGCCATCATATCATCTATGATCATTCTTTCAGAAACGGTAAGTCTAACCCAGTGGGCCGGTGTTTTATTGATCATTGCAGCTATCTTTATTAATGAGTTTAAAAACACCGCCATCCGTCATACATGAATTCAACGGACGTGAGGGTAGTAGACTTTGAAATGCAGGAAGTGAGAATGGATACTATTCAAGAGCTTCATTATAGTTGAAGGTTAGAAAATCCATAGGAGACTGTGTTCTCATCCAGAGACTTATTGTGAAGGCTCTGTTAAAGTTTAATGTTGATATTCCTGCAAAAAAGGAACTTCCAATTTTATGGAAGTTCCTTTTTTTATAGTTGGCTTATTCAACGAAAGCTCCCTTTTCTTGAAGACTCAGCTTCGAGATGTTTGTGTGATGCTAGGGGCTCCGGGAAAAGGTTCGCTTTCCATGGGGCGGGCGGCGAGCCTCCTCAGGCTACGCCTTCCGGGGCGTCACCTGTCCCACACGTCCCATAGGAGTCTCACCGTTTCCCTCCGTTGATGGAAATATCAACACTGAACTTTAACAGAGCCATTGTGAAAAATAAGTCTTTTTTTAATTTCTACCCGTAGCAGTTCTCCCACCTCAACTCCTGAATTTTGAAAGCCTCCCAAACGTTGTTTGACAAGTTTTTTTATTTACAGTACGATTAAAATGTTGAAAATGAGAATCAATATCAATGGGGAGGAAATCACATGTCTAATTTTCAATTACATAAAAAATGGGGGCTGCTCTTATGCGCTCTGGTTATGACAACATTTCTTGCTGCCTGTGGCAGTGAAGATTCTTCCACGGGGGATTCGAGTGCCGATGACTCGACTGAAGATAAAGAATCACGGGAAGTGGAACACGCATTGGGGACCTCAACGATCGAAGGTACGCCTGAAAGAGTCGTCACGCTTTATCAGGGTGCAAACGATGGTGTAACAGCTTTTGACCTCGAACCTGTAGGGATTGTGGAGTCCTGGGTTGACCAACCAATCTATGATTATTTGAAAGAAGATTTAGAAGGTTCGACGATCGTTGGGGAAGAAACGCAACCGAACTTAGAAGAAATCGCTAAATTGAATCCGGATGTTATTTTTGCTTCTAAAACAAGACACGAAGAAATTTATGAAAAGCTGAATAAAATCGCCCCGACTGTAGCGATCGAGGAGTTATATGATTTTAAAGGAACAGTAGAATTGATAGGGCAGGCGATGAATCAAGAGGATGAAGCGGACGAAATCATTGATCAATGGAATACGCGAATCGAGGACTTTAATCAAAAGGCATCAGATAAATTAGGAGAAGATTGGCCGTTAAACGTATCCATTCTTAACTTCAGAAGCGATCATGCCAGAATTTACTTTGATAGTTTCGCCGGATCGATTCTAAGAGAAGCTGGATTCACCAGGCCTGAAAATCAGCAGGCGGATGAATGGGGCATGAAATTAACGGATAAAGAAAGCATAACCGAAATGAATGCAGATGTTTTTTACATCTTCATGAGTGATGAACCGGCGATTAAAGATAACTATGAAGAGTGGACAAATCACCCGCTTTGGGCAAACCTGGATGCTGTTAAAAATGATGAAGTTCACATGGTAGACGAAGTAACATGGAATATGGCCGGGGGAATTCGTTCCGCTCATTTAATGCTTGATGATTTATATGACCGATTTGATTTAGAGAAATAAACCCCAAAGATAGGAGGTTTCCTCCTATCTTTGTTTCTTTGAGGAGAACCGTAATGACTAAACGATTCATAACCGGACCTTTTCGGTTGTACATATTTTTTGCGCTGTTGCTTTTATTTTTTATGTCTATGACTTTAAGTATTTTAGTGGGTAAGACACCGATTGCTTTATCTACGGCTTGGGATGCCTTCTTCCATTTTGACGCTTCGAATACGAACCAAATCATTATTCGTACATCGCGCCTGACAAGAACGTTGATCGCTATTACCATTGGTGCCAGCCTGTCAATTGCAGGTGCATTGATGCAGGCGCTCACCCGTAATCCGCTGGCAGCACCCGATATATTCGGAGTGAATGCCGGGGCTTTATTTTTCATTGTAACTTCTGCTACCTTCTTTTCTGTGGAATCTTTGAGTGGATACATGTGGATTGGATTTCTTGGTGCTGCTGTAGCAGGTACAATTGTCTATCTGCTTGGTTCGATGGGAGGAGATGGTTTATCCCCTATCCGGATTGTTTTAGCGGGGGCGGCGATCAGTGCATTGTTCATTTCCTTTACGCAAGGAATGCTTGTATTGGACGAACAACGGATGCAAAGCGTTTTATTTTGGCTTTCCGGTTCGGTAGCGGGTAGAGAGCTCAGCATCCTTCTTCCGGTTCTTCCATTTATCGGAGGAGCGATTATTCTTTCCTTTCTAATCGGAAAACCATTGAATATTTTGATGACGGGGGACGATGTAGCTAAAAACCTCGGCCAGAATACAGGACTTTTGAAATTAACGATTGGTGTTATCGTCGTTTTCTTAGCAGGCGGATCAGTAGCAGTCGCTGGTTCTGTCGGGTTTATCGGTTTAGTCGTTCCTCATATTGTTAAGGGATTAACAGGACCTGATTATCAATGGATTTTACCAATGAGTGGTCTGTGCGGTGCTACGTTATTGTTATTGGCTGATGTAGCGGCAAGACTTGTCATTGCTCCCCAGGAAATGCCGATCGGTGTGATGACTGCCATTTTTGGAACTCCATTCTTTATTTATATTGCCAGAAAAGGAGTGAAGAAAAGTGAGTGATCATTTCACACTTCGAAGTAGAGCTGGGAAAGTATCGATGCAAGTTCATAAGCGATCTTTATTGGCTCTGTTTGTATTGCTTGGAGTTACAGCCGCTGTTTTTTTAATCAGTCTATCAGCAGGCAGCAGTTACATCCCCCTAACTACAGTAATCGATGAACTAATGGGTGAAAGTGAACAGGCTTTCATTTTGAATGAGTTACGACTCCCACGTGTGCTCATGGGCTTGTTTGTAGGTGCTGGTCTGGGGGTGTCCGGTTTAATTTTACAGGGGATGATCAGGAACCCGCTAGGTTCCCCTGATATTGTTGGGGTTACAGGAGGAGCATCAGTAGGAGCAGTCATTTTTATCGTTTTTCTATTAGGCGAAATAAGTATCCATTGGCTACCGCTGGCCTCAATCTCAGGAGCGGCCATTACGACAATCATTATATATCTATTATCTTGGAAAGATGGCGTTACCCCTATGCGGTTGATTTTGATCGGTATTGGAATATCAGCTTTAACGAATGCTGTCGTGACCATGTTTATGGTTTCAAGTGAATCGACGATTGCTTCGAAAGTATATTTGTGGTTGACCGGTAGTTTATATGGCGCGAACTGGCAAGAGGTTACCATTCTCATTCCGATTATAGTTCTACTGATTTTCTTTTCCCTTTTCTTTGCAGGGGTGGTGGATGTTAAACAGCTGGGCGACGATGTAGCTACCGGGATGGGGGTGCGTGTCCAGTTTTTCCGATTTCTATTAATTTCATTAAGTGTTGGTTTAGCTGGAGCAGCGGTTGCTTTTGCAGGAGGGATTGCGTTCGTTGGCCTAATCGCCCCGCATATGGCAAGGTTGTTATTGCAGAGATCCTTTGCCTACTTAGTTTTCGGTACTGCTTTAATTGGAGCATTGATCGTTATGTCGGCTGATATTATTGCACGTACAGCCTTCTTACCTTCTGATATCCCGGCAGGCGTATTCACGGCTGGTATCGGAGCTCCATTTTTCATCTATTTATTATATCGAAATCGAAAGGTGATGAGTGAATGAATTCCATATCCTCTTTACTTGAAGAGACGGAATGCCTTGAGTTTCTACGCCATCAACAAAAGCGCATCAGTGCGCCCAATCTGAAGGTCACGGCTTCTATGATGATGAAAAAATACGCACAAATTCTACCTGCGAAAATATTAGAGTCTATGTTATGGGAAGACAAACCCAAAATCATTCCTATTACGGCGTGCAGGATTAGCGAAAAGTTGGAGATTAGCGTAGATGAAGACCAAATTTATTATGTTGATACAAGGGAAGAAGCATGGAGGCAGTTATTCAATCATCACCTGAGACTGGTATTACAATCCTTTCATGATCGAACGAACTTGCCGACGATAATTTTATGGGAAAATGTAGCCGTTCGAATCAATTCATTTTTTAGAAAAGCTATGGAAAAATATCCAGACTACCAGGAAAAAATCATTCATTTGGCGAAAGAACTGAATCAATTGGATGGCGGCTATTTTAATTGTGAAAAGCATCCGATGGCTGCGTATCTTTTGGATCATAGGGTCCTGGGTGAACATAAAGTTCGTCAAACTTGTTGTTACTTTCATAAATTAGACAAGAAGTCGGAAAGTCTTACTCATTGTTTGGTTTGTCCACTTCAAAGCTCAAACCGTTGTTCTTAACAGAAATGAAAGATGACTCTAAGTGGAGTGATTAAAAGGTGCGATTGATTCAGAGAATCTATCGCACCTTTTATTATTCTGTAAATTACGTTCGCTTTGAAACCGATTCTTCACGATCTCGTATGAAAATGAAAGACATGGAAATTTACGAATGATGATAAAGGAGGAATTATGCGACGATTATCGATCTTTGGAGTTTCGCTGTTCATTATTTTGACCGGGTGCAACGGGTATTGTTCCTTCTGAAAAAAAGGAGCTTAAAAAAGAACCTGTAGACCAAGAAAAAATGTACATGATGGAAACGAGTATCAACGGGCAATCCATGCAGATATTTTCTGCTTATGAATACGTGGATCAGTTTGTAAAAAAGGCTAAGGACATAGGGGGTGCCGAGGAACGGAAGACGTTGTGGAATGAGGTCGTAATGGACCAGATAAAGGATCGTTGTTTGAGTGGAAAGTACTCTCATCTGGTGGAGGGGTATATAAATTCTCCACCAGAAAAGTTGGAAAAGGTCGAAGAGGAAATCAAATTGCTGAGAGCTTCGGAATCAGAGGAAGCAGTTCTTGAAGCTTTGATAAAATCTTCAGATGCCCTGCTTGGCCCAGATACGACCGTTTGTCTTCTTCCAAGTGGAGAGATGGAGTTTTCAGGAGTAAATGTAGGAGCAGGGAAGATATCGATTTTCTACTTTCCGTGTTTTAACAACCAACGATTGAAACATACGGTTGGCCATGAGTATCATCATAGCACGTGGACGTCGCTATACTATTTATTGTCATTTAAAATCCCCCAGGTATTTTCCGAGACCGATTGACGTCCTGAAAGTGTATGGTAGAATAAAAGCCATGAACATTTGAATATTTGGAATTTTCTTATCCAGAGAGGCAGAGGGACTGACCCTATGAAGCCTCGGCAACCGGCTGATTCATGTACGGTGCCAATTTCAGAGGATCGCAAAAGCGGATCCGGAGATGAGAGAGTGTTTAACAGCAATCGAACGTTTGCCTAAAACCCTTCTCTCTTATTGAGAGAAGGGTTTTTTATTTTAAATAAGGAGGCCGGATATAGGGAACGATTGGATGAACAAGTAGTGAGGAGAGGTGAATGATATTGGTCTTAGCAATGATGGTTTGGGTGGGAGTCATGATTTTTTCCTTCCTGTTAGGTACATACCTCTGCTACAAAGTGGAAAAGTCCGGCGTTAAGCGTTGGGGAGCTACCGGGCGTCTTTTTAAGTACAAATAAGATTTAGGAAGGAAGTTGTTTAACGAATGATTTGGTATGTTGTTGTATTCAGTTTTTATGTCCTCTTTCTCATTTGGGCAAACATTAAAAGCTTAAAAAAAGCAGAATCGATCGATGATTATACAACGGGTGGTCACCGGATGGGGCTCCTGCTTGGAATCGGTACCACATCAGCAACGTGGGTAAGTGTGGCGTCAGTCATCGGTGTTCCTGGGTATTTATATAGTTCAGGTGTAGCGGCAGTCATCGGCTGGGTCGCCGGCTGGTGTTTTGGAGGGGCATTGATTCCAATCGTCGCCTATAAAATCCGACGACCTGAAAAGCCTGCACGAACTTTTCCTGAATTTATCCGACAAAGGTTCGAGCCTTTTCAGAATAAGAGTATATTACAGGCGATTGTCGGCATTCTCATGTTCATCGGTTATCTGCTTTTAGTCAACATTCAAGTGACAGGGTTCGGAATCGTCTTTTCAAGTATTACAGGCATTGATTATAAGATTGCAATTTTTGGTTTTTTACTTTTTATATTAATTACAAGCGTTGGTGGGTTTTGGTCTGTGGCAGCAACAGATACATTGAATACGATTTTAATCGCCATCGGAGTACTGCTGGCGAGTGGAGTGGTTTGGTCACTGACTGGCGGAATAGGAAACATCCTGGATACGCTGGCAACGACTACAGCTCCGACGAACGTAGGTGGCCCCGAGCTGGAGGAAGGGATTCTGCTTTCTCCTTTTGGAACATTCGGGATTGGTGCCCTTGTCTCCATATTTATATCGAATTCCCTGGGGACTCCTTCTTCTCCTCACTGGGTGACTAGAATGTTGGCCCCCCAGAACGTGAAGGTTGCAATTATGCAGGTGATGGGAACGATCCTCGTATTGATTTTCATTATGGGGCCGCTTATCATTATCGGATTAGGAGCAAAAGTACTTGTTCCAAGCATCCCTGTAGGAAAGACAACAGATTATATTATCCCTTTGGTGATTCAGGAGTACACACCGCCGATCATCGGTGGCATTACACTGGTCGCCATTTGTGCCGCTGCTATTTCCACGGCCAATTCAATGCTCCTGCACTGCGCGACTTCTTTGTATTACGACGTATACTTGAATATAGCACCAAGAAGGATTAGTGAACGTAAGTTCAAAAACTGGCTCCGTTTGAGTATATTTGCTATAGCAACGGCAGCCGTACTTCTAGCTATAAATCCACCGTGGTTTTTAGCTATGGGATTTGTCTATGTGTATGGAGGTTTTGGTGCGGCGTTCTTCCTTGTGGTCTTCTTAGGATTGTACTGGAAGAGGATGAACAGAGCCGGAGCTTATGCAGGAATCATTATAGGTTCTGTTGTTTATGTGACAGCAAAGGCTTTGGGCTATGAATTGCCATTCGTCATTGCGGTAGTCTGCTCATTAATTGGTGTGTTGCTCGCTGTTTACTTTACAAAGCGAACGCCTCTGGAAGCATATGAACCTTATTTCGAAGCAGACATCAGTGAATCAACACAACAAGCGCTGAATAGAATGAGAGCTACCCAGGATCATCCTGGAGTGAAAAAGGGTCAATCTAACATAGGCTAGGGAATATAGACTTTTTTCTTATAGCGGCAGCCTCTTAACAGGCTGCTGCTTTTTATATGGGCATAGCAATAATCCAACGCTTCTGGCAGGAAATAATATTCTGGGGGCTGAATCACTAGAGGTTCTTATCGACTGAAACATATTTCTTCCTGGCACGTATACTTAGGAGAAACCGAGCAACTCCAAGGGAAGGGGCGAGGATATGAAAGTCGTTGAGTATTTGTTATTGATGATCGCTATGGCAGGTATATGTACCTATCTTTTTTACCAAGCCGATTTTCTAGTATACATAGCTTTGTTTGGAGGTATTGGATTCTCCATTTTACATTTCATTCGCACTTATGATAAGAGAAAAAGAGCTGTACTTGGGAATCCTGATGCCCATTATTACAATACATTTGATGTGGATCATGATGGTTTTTCCTCTGATGACAGCTTCATAAGTGATGATGATCATTCGTAATCGGTCAGCGTGACCGTTCTGGTCTCCATGGAAAATCACTCCGTATCCAGGACTTCGTCACAGGTACTTTTGGCGAATGAGTATAGTCGACTTTATGAAGCATATAGTGTTTTAAAAAGGTGTGAATGCTTTGGCCTATATGTTTGATAAAGATCGGTATGTGGATGAGCATTCGTTGAGTATAAGTGTTAAAAACAAAGGCCTGAATTATGGGCTGGGTTGTATAGATGGGATCCGTGCTTTTTGGAACGAGGATCAGAAGCAATTGTTCATTTTCAGATTAAATGACCACTTGAGAAGATTCCATCAGTCGGGAAACAGTCTCTTTATTCATATCCCCTATACGATCGAGCAATTAACAGCGATCGTCAAGCAGCTGCTTTTGATAAACCAGGTGACTGAAGATGTCTATATTCGTCTTATATGCTTCAAGGGGGCAGATACTTTACGTCCAACATTACAAGACACTTTCAACCATTTAGCCATCTATACCGACGTAACGGATTATGAACCTAAACCATACTTAAAGGTCGGAATCTCTTCCTGGACAAGAATAGGTAGCAATATGATTCCTCCTCAAGCCAAACCTACAGCAGGTTATATGAACTCCGCATTAGCCATTTTGGAAGCAGCCTCTAACGGATTTGATGAAGCTCTTTTCCTGACTAGAGAAGGGTATGTCAGTGAGGGTGCTGCTGAAAATCTCTTCCTTGTTAAAAGAGGCAGCATCATTACACCACCTATATCTGATGATATTTTACCCGGAATCACTCGGCAGACAGTTACAGAAATAATCAGGAAAGAGTGGCATTTACCTGTTTATGAAAAAAGTATAACGAGAATGGAGTTATATGAAGCGGATGAAGTGTTTTTAACAGGAACGGCTATAGGGATCAAACCAGTGGTAGAGGTCGATCGGAGGCCGATAGGAAATGGAAAACCGGGAAAAATGACGTTGGAGGTATATAAGATTTACAACGAAATCGTTCGTGGGGGCAGGGAAGCTTATCATTCTTTTTGTACGCCATTGTACGAATGGAAAGAAATGTGAAAGGGCTGAAATCATGTGAAGATTACCACAGGAAAGAGGGGGCGTTTCGTTTGCCCCCCTTTTTTATATATTTTTATCGTTGCCGAATTTCTTATAGAGCGCTAAGGGAATAAAAACAGTAAAACCACCCAAAATACAGTAAATAACACCTGTCCATACATAATGATCGGTAATATAGGTTTGGATGAAAGTGATGATTTTTTCCTCAAATCCCATAAAAGCTAATATAAAGATGAAAACGATGAAGCTCTGTATTTTATTCATTTGCCACCTACCTTTACAATGATCCATTATTCATAGGTGCTTCCTCTTCGACAGATTCTTCGTTTCGATCTACTTAACAATAACCTTATTTAAGCTGGGTAAACCCTGTTTGTTTAAATTTGGAAAAATGTCGCTGGAATCTACTTTCTTTTTATAATGACTAAATAGAAAAGGAAACATATGGACGCTTCCCATGAAAAGTGGTGCAGGAAAAGTCGGGTTCATGAAGATTACCGATGCTATTCTAATGATGAAAGGAGGTCATATTCATGGATTCACTTAAGAATATGAATAAGGCGATGAAGTATATCGAGGAAAATCTTACAAGCGAAATCGACCTTAAGGTAGTCGCTCGTTTCGCTTGTTGTTCTGAATACCATTTTAAACGAATGTTTTCATTTCTGGCTGGAATCCCTGTGTCGGAGTATATACGGCGCAGGAGACTGAGCTTGGCTGCTATAGATCTTCAAAATAGTAACCTAAAGGTCATTGATGCTGCTATGAAATACGGGTACCAATCTCCGGACTCTTTTGCCAAAGCCTTTCTTCAATTGCATGGGGTGACCCCATCAGAAGCAAAAAATAATGGCCGGTGTTTTAAAGCCTATCCATGTATGACCTTCCAACTATCAATAAAGGGAGGAAATGCAATGAATTATCGTGTGGAACAAAAAGAAGCATTTACAATCGTAGGGATTATGAAAAGGGTACCCATTATATTTGAAGGAGAAAATCCGGAAATAACCGCAATGTGGAAATCCTTAACGATGGAGAAGATCAATCAATTAAAGAAACTCTCGAACGTCGAACCAATAGGGATGCTTCAAGCATCCACCAACTTCCCGGAAGAAAGGATGGAGGAGAAAGGGGAGCTGGATCATTACATTGGTGTTGCGTCCACCAAGGAAGGAGTGAAAGGCTTTTCAAAGCTTGAAGTCTCTGCTTTGACATGGGCCGTATTTGAAACCACAGGTCCATTCCCGGAAAGCCTACAGGAAACTTGGGGCAGGATTTATTCGGAATGGTTCCCTTCTTCCACCTACCAGGTAACCGAAGGACCTGAGATTTTGTCGATTAAAGATAAAGATTTAACTTCCCCCTCCGTAAGTTGTGAAATTTGGATACCGGTTGTGAAAAGCTAACATATAAAGGAGCTGTTTCGGCAGCTCTTTTTAGTTTCTGTTTATTCATTATGGTTTTAAAAATAAGGCTCTATTAAAGTTCAGTGTTGATATTTGCTTCAACGGATGGAAGTGACAATGAATGATAGGATGGTGAAAGGGAATTTATTTCCTAGTGTTGAAACCTTTAGATGATCTCCTTCCACGATCCAACCATTGAATCTTGCTGGATTATGATTTCGAAACGGAGCCTTTCCCTAAATGGCAGGATTGTTGAAGACTAGATTTCGAGATGTTTTTTGAGTGTATGGGGCTAAGGGGAATCGCTCGCTTTCCGCGGGAGCGCGGTGAGCCTCCTCAGGCTAACGCCTTGCGGGGTCTCACCCTGCACTTTTTTCCTCGTAGATATCCGGTTTCTGCGCCTAGCGGCTAGTGTGACTTCCCTCGCTTCTGTACGATAAGTCAACATCGAATCTCTTCGTTCTTCGTGTTTCCTTTATCTCCTCCAGCTCAGTCCAGTCCATACGCCGCTGAACGAGGCGCCTGCACACTTAAGATAGGAGTCTCGCCATCCCCCTCCGCCCTTTGCCATATAAGTATCTCGAAACCACTACTTGAAAAATCAGCTTGTATGGGTAAGAGAAGTGAATGATATCATCTCTACCCTATTAACGTTTAGCATACGCAAATGCTTGATACTACGCACGATCTGCCCGCCTAGGGGAGAAGAATTGGAAACTTACGAATCCATACAGATGTTCGAACCTCAACCATTCAAGCTCACCCTTTTTAAAGTGGCTTCGAGACACTTATAAGGGAAAGGGGGCGGAGGGAAACGGTGAGACTCCTATGGGACGTGTGGGACAGGTGAGACCCCGGAAGGCGTAGCCTGAGGAGGCTCACCGCCCGCCCCATGGAAAGCGAACCTTTTCCCGGAGCCCCTAGAATCACACAAACATCTCGAAGCTGAGTCTTCAAGAAAAGGGAGCTTTCGTTGAATAAGCCAACTATAAAAAAAGGAACTTCCATAAAATTGGAAGTTCCTTTTTTGAAGTAATATCAACACTAAACTTTAACAGAGCCAAAACTAAAAGGAGTAATATGAAACGTTTCCCAATTAGACTCGTAAGTAATATAAAGGTTAAGAAGGTTATGGCTGAAGTCGCTGATACAGGAGAGGAGTCCTTTATGAAACATACAAAAGCACGTGGTGTCGGCATCGTCCTTGGGGTAGCCATTGGAACAAGTGTCGGGGTAGCTTTGGATCAATTAGCCATTTTTCTTCCGCTTGGCATTGTGTTAGGTTTGGTCATTGCTTCGAGCTTTGGCGGGCGATGAGTTCTAAAGAATGCGTCGAAAACATTTCAAAGAGAGGGTTTTATGATGGAGAGGATTAATGAAATGACAACCATAGAGGATTGGCAGGAGATTTGGAAACGCTCCAAGGTGGCGCCGGTTTTCGTCTATAAGCACAGTACTTCCTGTATGATCAGCACAAGAGCCTTGAGACAGTTGAGAACTTTCCAAAAGAATTCGGAAAAGCCATATGATTGTTATCTCGTAAAGGTTATAGAAAACAGATCCCTTTCCCATCAGATTGCAAAGGTTACGAATATTCCTCATAAATCTCCACAGATTCTCCTCATCGATCAGCAGCAAGTGGTTTGGCATACGTCCCATTTTAAAATATCTGTGCGTCAATTAAAGAAAGCGGGGCGTCAACCTTCGGGTTAGTACTTAAATAGAAAGGGAGCGGTTAATTTCTTGAACTGCTCTCTTTCTTCATTACGATGGAGAAGTGTTCGATCTACGAATATATTTTACATGTAAAAAAATGGTTGATTGATTTTTGTTGTTTTGAAATAATTGGAAGCAATCAGATTGTGAAAGGTTAGAAATGAACCTAGATATATGAGATGGAGGGATCAGATGTCCAGAGTAGTAGTAGAGGCTGATAGATTGACGAAAACATACGGAAAGAAAAAAGTAGTTAATGAGTTATCTTTAAAATTATTAGAAGGAGAAATTTTCGGAATCATAGGTCCGAATGGAGCTGGAAAAACTACATCAATTGAAATGATTACAACCTTTAGGAAACCGGATAGTGGAATTGTGAAAGTTTTGGGTTTAGATTCTCAAAAAGACTTCTATCAGATACGAGAAAGAATTGGCGTACAACTTCAACATTCCAGTTTATATGAAAAACTCAAGGTGAAAGAAGTCCTGGAACTATTTGCTTCTTATTACACGAAAAAGCGGCCTTTGGAAGAATTAATCACCATGCTTCATTTAGAAGAATATATACATACGCCTATTAAGCATCTATCTGGTGGATGGAAACAGCGTATTTCCTTTGCTTTAGCTTTGATCAATGACCCGGATATTATCATCCTAGATGAACCGACTGCCGGATTGGATCCAGAGGTGAGACGGGAGATTTGGAATCTTATCCAGTCTATTAAATCTGAAGGGAAAACAATCATTTTAACCACCCATTTCATGGAAGAAGCACAATATCTGTGTGATCGTATCGGCATTTTTAACAAAGGCAGCTTGATTGCCTGTGGAACACAAAACGAGTTGATACATAAACTGCCAGGTCACAAAGGAACCCTTGAAGACGTTTATATGAATATGACCGGTGTAATGAGAGAGGAGTTGAGAGCATGACCAGTATGATCTCCTCCCATTTAAAGGCAGATCTAAAATTATTTATC
Organism: Halobacillus sp. ABR2_026; assembly: GCF_056158545.1. Classification (NCBI taxonomy): domain Bacteria; kingdom Bacillati; phylum Bacillota; class Bacilli; order Caryophanales; family Bacillaceae; genus Halobacillus; species Halobacillus sp. ABR2_026. The sequence goes on along the minus strand of NZ_JBSWTM010000001.1, from coordinate 2,337,796 downwards.
CGGGATCCCATGGCTATGGGATTCACATTCCTATTACCCGCTGTTCTGTTTATCATTTTCGGTAATATTTTTGGAGGGGAATCTTATGGGGGGGTGGATTATTTTGAATTATACATATCGGCCATGGTAGCTATTATGATCCTGAATATTGGTTTATTTACTGTGGGGCTTCAACTTGTGGTTGACCGGGAAAAAGGTGTGTTGCGAAGGTTAAAAGGAACCCCTTTGCGACCATGGGTCATGTTCACAAGCATTATTTTAAAGTCTCTGGTTGCGGCTTTTGTTGGTGCATTAGAAATCATAATGATCGCCTATTTTCTTTTTGATGTTTCTATAACCACTCATCTTTTCACTTATTTTGTAATGGTAGGGATTACAACTATAGGCTTTTGCAGTTTCTGTCTTATTCTATCAAGTTTATCAAAAACTATCGGGGCTGGACTTGGACTATCTTTCGTACTCATGTATATGATGTTGTTTTTATCAGGAGTCACCCTTCCTATGGAAATCTATCCGGATTCCATTCAAGTTCTGGCGAAGTTTATACCGTTGTACTATGTCCATGATACTCTACAGTTGGTTTGGAGAGGGGTATTTTCTTTTTCTGACATAGCTCAAATCGGCATTCTTTTTTTATTTGCAAGTCTCTCAATTTTAATCGCAAATCGTTTCTTTAGGTGGGAATAAGAGGAAAGGAAAATTTAAGAAGAGGGGTCTGTAATTGTTTATGCCACCAGTTGAATATGACAAGTGTAGTTTTTCAATGCTTCTTCAGAAAAAAGTTCTGGAACTGTGAAATATATTTCTTAAGTATGAAGTAGAATATTTCGACAGGAGTGTGTGCATGGAGACATGGGATATATACGATAAAGAAAGAAAATTAACAGGGAAACAAATGATTCGGGGAAATGTGATGGAACACGATTCTTATCATTTAGTTGTACACGTATGTCTTTTCAATAATCAGGGAGAAATGCTCATCCAGCAACGTCATCCGGATAAAGAAGATTGGAAAAACATGTGGGATATCACCGTAGGAGGCAGCGCGATCGCCGGTGAAAGGAGTCATCAGGCAGCTGAACGAGAAGTTAAAGAAGAGATTGGTTACACCCTGCACCTTCAAAACACGCGTCCCTCCTTAACTGTCAATTTTGATAAAGGATTTGATGATTATTACCTTCTGACAACGGAACTGGACATCACTACTCTGCGTGTTCCGACAAAAGAAGTGAAACAAGTGAAATGGGCCACCGAGGGGGACATGATCAGGATGATTTCTGAAGGAATTTTCATTCCCTATCATCAATCTTTGATTGCGTTACTATTTGAAATGAGAAACGCCATAGGTGCCCATAAACAGACATGAAAAGACACCCCTTGCGATAAGAAAATAAGGATGAACGCTCCGGTCCATAGAAGGAAAATGCACTCCATGTTTATACGTGAATGGAGATATTAAGAAATAGAAGAATGTAGGTATATCAAACAATATTATCTTTTGAAAAGCTGGGGAATCTTTTAAGGATTTTCTGTTCTCTTTGTCATTTGTCTATACTTGTTCCTCAAATTTTTGAGGGCAGGTATTTTTGTTTTCTGAAGAATTGATAGACAGAAAGGTTACAATGAATATAGCGGACGTTTTAGTAAGAAAGCGGGGATCGATAATGGATAGTGAAGTTTACCGTTTTAGTAATGAAGATTGGAATATATGAAGCGAAGGATGAATGTTATGAAAGACCATGAAAGAAGACAACGAACTTTAATAAGCAGCGTGCTTGATTACATAGATGATCATCTCATGGAATCGTTAAGCCTTGAAACTTTAGCAGCTGAATCGACGTATTCGATTTACCATTTTCAAAGGACATTCAAAGCGCTTGTAGGAGAAAGTCCTAGCGCTTACGTGAAACGAAACCGAATGGAGAAAGCCGCTCATATGATCATATATGAAAGAGAGAGGAGTATTACAGAAATTGCAGCGCTCTCAGGTTTTTCTTCGGTTTCTTATTTTACCCAAGCTTTTAACCAAACGTTTCGAATGAGTCCCAAGAACTGGCGGGATGGCGGCTACTTGGACCATTTTCCACGAAAATACGAAGACCGCAAGAAATCTAAACTTAAACGCAATATCCAGAAAGACAGAGGAGGTGCGGAAGCTTATAATGATTTCAGGTGGTTGGACCTCAGTCGGGTGAGAGTGGAAGATCTGCCGGCTTGTCAAACGGTGAACATCCAGCATATCGGCTCTTATACAGATGGCGTCGAACAAGCCTGGGAGGATGTTTATCAGTGGGCGAATGCCAGGGACCTCATGACGGAAAGTTCCATTCTGTTCGGTGTACCTAGAAATAACCCGTACATTACCCCTCCAGACAAAAGCCGGTATGACTGCAGGATAGCCATAGATCCTGATTTGCCTGTTCCTGAACAGGAGGTAATCTATCCATTCAAAGGTGGGAGACATGTGATGTATGAGTTTGAAAAGCCTGTCGCTTATGAAGACCGGAATCTGTTGATCGAGAGCTACTCTGAACTATACAGTTATTGGCTTCCGAGAAGCGGTTATCGTTATTTGAATCACCCGTTCGAATGGATCGAAACGCATAAGCAAGGGTTGAGTTTAGTCCCGGATTTTAAAATCCGGGCAATTGCACTTGCGATAGAACCTATGTAAGAGAGGAGGAGGTTTATGTCATTGAATTGGACAGCAATCATCGTTGGTGGCCTGCTTTATATCATCTACGGTTCTGTTTACTATTCCATTTTATTATCAGGAAAAAAGAGTCAGGAAGCTGACGGAGTGAAAACGGGAGGAACCACGAAATATATAGCAGCGGTTACCATTGCTTTCATCAGTTCTTTTTTCATTGGAGTTCTGACGCAGTATGTGAATGCCGATTCGTTTTTATCGGGAACAGGCATCGGTATGATTGTGGGCGCTCTTATTTCACTTGTCTATTGGAAAAATTACTTGTTCGGATTAATGCCTAAATCATCATTTCTAATGGCGATTGGCGACCACTTCATTATTTTCACTATTCTTGGTGCCCTTCACGGCATCTTGTAGCAGCAAGGAAATGAACCATCACGGGGAATCTATGATTCTCCTTTTTTGTCTCCGAAGAAGATTTATGCCTCATGAGGAGATTGATATAATTTAAGTAAAAGAGGAGGTGGCATAGGTGGTTGTCATTAGAAGAGCAGCGGGTGAAGATATTGAGGGGATATCCAGGGTGTGCCGTGAAGGTTGCATGGATACTTACAAAGGGATTCGTACATTGGAGAATATATCAAGGAATAATAAACGATTTTATAACTATGACCGTATATCCAAAGAGTTGAAGGAAGGAGATGGATGGGATGGTTACATCGTCGCCGTGGACGAACAAGGTGTTATTGGAGCTATTGGTGGGGGGATGACCGGTTCTCATCAAAGTGAAGTGTTTGTATTTTATATGGATCCTAAAAGGCGAGGAGAAGGGATTGGGACAAGACTTCTGCGCTATTTAACCGAAATTCAACGCGAGAAGGGTTCGCGGGAACAATGGGTCTCTGTACAGAAAGGGAATCTGAAGGGGATTCCTTTCTATGAGAAGGCCGGGTTTAAGAGGGTTAGTGAAAGAGCCGCCTATTCCAATTCGGATGATGAATCTTATGTTTCGATTCGATACTCACGAATAATTGGTTAGGTGAATGACTCATCGAAAGAAAAGGATGCAGGCCAAGGTGAAAACGATGATCGCTACACCGATATGCAAAAATCCTGATGTCCCTCTACGATCCTTGAAACGTTCAACGGCTGAAAGTGATAAAAGGACCCCAAGCAGGACCAATATTATTTCTCCGTACTGATTAGCAAATGTTCTATTCATCAGACTGTAAACCGATATACCAATTGTAGCTATGCTCAACAAGAACATGAATAATCGCATGAAACTCCTGGAAATTTTATGTCAAAGGACCGGGAGCTGAATCATTATCAAGGGCCAGTAGTAAAAGCTTTACATAAGATTTTGTCCATTTTTGATAAACGGTCATCCAGCCAGTCTTTTAATGAAGTGAATGATGTGGATGAAACGATAAGGCAAATTGAACGAGTGGATTCCTTTCCTGAGGTACCGGTTTATGTCATTACTGGTGGAAAGCAAAGCCGAATGATGCGTGAGGGGGCTCGCCTGAAAAGACGTGAAAATCAATGGGGTTTATTATCCTTGTCTTCGGAAAGTTAACCTATCATCGCTGAAAACAGCGGACATTTCCCCCAGTTAAAAGAACCCGAAGTAATCGTTCAAGCCATTAAAGAACTTTCTAAGTTATGATAGATTAGTAATTAGGAGCTGTTGATCATCCTTACATATAAAGTCCACTGTATCTATTGCAAGCAAGAGTTTAGTGTGTATGAAGGAACCAAAGAATATCGACACTATATTGAAAGTAAAACCCGTGCTTTTTGCTGTGAGGATTGTAAACATCAGATCCGTATGGATGCAATCAAGAATTTTTTCCGCTATCGGGATTAATGCAAGAGGAAGCTTCTTATTCTCATTGTGATATGTTAGTTTAGTATATATAAAAGAAAATATCTTTGTTTTGAACTGGAAAACTGCAGCTAGGGTTCCGCTATCTACAGGTCTGTGACCGAGGGCTGCATCTTTTATAACTGTAAAAGGCACCTATTGACATAAAAGGTCCGAGGGGAAAGGTTCAGTGTATTCGTGATGCGCTGAATTTTCCCCCTCGGGCTTTTTTTAATGGAAAGGAGAACCAAATGATGGTGAAGATTGATGAAGTAAAAGCAGGAGTCGCTATTATCTTATTCAACGAGAAAGGTCAAATCCTTCTACAGAAGAGGGCGGATGTGGGACTCTGGGGACTACCATCCGGTCATGTGGAAAGAGGAGAAACGGTGGCTGACACGGCTGTCAGGGAAATGAAAGAGGAAACCAATCTAGAGATTAGCATTAAGCAATTGATTGGCGTTTACTCGGATCCTGAGTCTCAAGTGTTCCAATATCCTAATGGCAAAAACGTGCACTTTATTACGACCTATTTTTTAGCTGAACGGATCGGGGGAGAATTGAAGTGCCGTTCAGAAGAATCTGTGGAAATTGCCTTCTTCGAACAAGAAAACTTACCTCAACCTTTATTGAATATGCATCCGAAGTGGCTGGATGATGCCTTATCGGAGAGGGGAAGGGCTTTTATACGCTAAAAGATGTTCATGAAATTCTATTTAATGTAAAATATAACCAGTCGTAATCTCGTCATTTAGTTACATGGATATACGTTTTCCTTGTAAATAAAAGCTTTTGTAATGAATAATAGTTATTGGAAGGAGAGTCATTTAATGAAAGAAGAATTTCCTATGAAAAACCCTACACCTATTTTCCGTATATTTGATGAGGAGAAAGCTAAGGAGTTTTATTTGTCCTACTTAGGATTCACGTTAGATTGGGAATATCAGTTTGAAGACGGTCTTCCACTTTACATGCAGGTATCATATGGGGGATCAGCATCCACCTTTCAGAACATCACGGGGATTGCAGTCCTGGTGCAGCGCTTCGAATTGAAATGGAGAATGTGGAGGAACTCGAGGATTTCTTGCGTTCAAAACTATATAAACACTCGCGACCAATCCTTGAACATACGCCTTGGGAAACAAAAGAAATAACGGTTGTGGACCCCTTTGCCAATCGGCTCGTGTTTTTTGAGAATAATAGCAGCAAGAACAATCGTTAGGAATAAAAGCCTTTGGAAGGAAAATCATACCTTTTGTCGAAATGAGTAGGCGGAAGGAGAATCCATATGTCAGAAGATTTCTATTGCGAGGAAGTACTAAGTGGAAAAACGCTGGTTAAAAAAGTATTGGAGACCGAAAATGTGCTCGCTTATCATCATACAAGACCTTTTTGGCCCACCCATATTGTTGCCATTCCAAAGAAGCATATCACTTCCTTGATCACTTTAGGTGATCACGATGAAGGCTTGCTCCTTGAATTGATGCACGTCATAAAGAAAGTGGCAGCTTTAGTTACGGAAGAAGAGGGAGCGTGCCGAGTGCTTACCAATCTAGGAGAGTACCAGGATTCGAAGCATCTGCATTGGCATATCGTTTCAGGTAATAAGTTAAGATAGAATGGGTTGGAGGTTGGTCCCCCCGCTATCATAGGAAGGACGTTTGTGAATGAATTTGATTCAACATGGCCCTGTCACCTCGGCTTTGGGAGAAGTGAGTTACGGGGGCTTTTCGATGTCCGTTTATGTCTTTTATCTTGATGGGATGCTGATCGACACCGGGTCTTCACGCATGCTTGAGGATCTTATACCTTTCTATAATCAAACTCCTATAGAACTGGTAAGTTTGACTCATCTTCATGAGGATCATACAGGAACAGCCTATTGGCTTCACGGAGAAAGACAGCTACCTGTTTACATAAAGAAAGAATCTATCCCCTCATGTGAAAGGGAAGCTGACCTGCCCATGTATAGGGGAAAGTTATGGGGAGCACGAAAACCTTTTACTCCGTTACCTTATCGTGACACGATCCAATCCAACCATTACACATATAAACCGCTTCACACTCCGGGACATGAGGAAAATCACATCGTCCTATATGATGAAGATAACGGAAGGCTATTTTCAGGCGACCTTTTTATTCATCCCAAACCGAAAGTCATCATGGAACAAGAATCCATACCCACAATGATGAAATCGATAAAGAGTATTCTTTCGCTCGATTTTCAGGAAATGTTCTGCCAGCATGCAGGTTTCATCGAAGACGGGAAAAAGGCGATGAAGATGAAGCTGGATTATTTAGAAGAGTTGAGCGGACAAGTGACTCGATTATTTGAGAAAGGTTTCTCAGTAGAAGAAATGGATCATCACTTGTTCCCTAAAAAACCTGCCATTATACATTTATCCAAGTATGAGTATGATTCGAAGCACATGATCCGTAGCATTGTAGAAAACATTGAACAGGGAAATGGCTGAAAGACTGTTTTTATTCAAGGGGAAATATTATTCATTTAACAATATATAGTGCTGCAATTGTTATACTGGGGACAAATTCATTCAAGGAAGGATGTTTTATATGACAGGCAAATCCATTGGTTTCATTGGTGCAGGTGTTATGGGGAAAAGCATGGCACGCCATTTGATGAAAGCTGGCTATAAGCTGAACGTATTCACACGCACAAAGGAAAAAGCGGATGATCTTTTAGCTGAAGGAGCAGACTGGCAGCCAAGTGTGGCTTCTTTATCTGCAGCTTCCGATATCATCATTACAATCGTCGGTTATCCAAGGGATGTAGAAGAAGTTTATTTTGGTGCAGGCGGGATTTTAGAAAATGCCAAACCAGGATCTTATGTATTGGATATGACTACTTCATCTCCTGAATTAGCAGTTGAAATTGCCAATAAAGCAGAGGAGCATCATCTTTATGCCTACGATGCTCCAGTATCCGGCGGGGATGTCGGCGCTAGAAATGGAGAGCTTACGATTATGGTTGGTGGTGATGCTCAACAGTTTGATGAGTTGATGCCTGTTTTTCAAGCAATGGGCGGAAACATCGTTTTACAAGGAGAAGCAGGAGCAGGGCAGCATACGAAAATGAGCAATCAAATCGCGATAGCCTCTGGTATGATGGGTGTATGTGAAGCAATTACATATGCTGAAAAGGCCGGGCTGGATCCGAAAAAGGTACTGAGCAGCATCGAATTCGGCGCTGCAGGCAGCTGGTCCCTGTCGAATCTTGGGCCGAGAATGATTGACGGAAACTTTGATCCTGGTTTTTATGTTAAACATTTCATTAAAGATATGAGAATCGCTATCGATTCTGCTGAAAATATGCAAATTCCAGTACCGGGATTGAAACTTGCCAAGCAGTTATATGATCAACTGAGTGAGTCGGGCGGAGAGAATGATGGAACACAAGCGTTGTACAAGTATTATCAAATGATGACGCCGGTTTCGTAAAGTAAGCCTTGAGAGCGTTCAACGTTCTCAAGGTTTTTTAATGGTAAATGGAGAAGAAAAGGTGGGAGGAAATGAAAGTTACTATTAATCGTTTAAAGGAAAAAGATGCGGAGGATCTATTTGCGTTCGAAAAAGAAAATCGAGCCTACTTTGAAAAGGTGGTTCCGAGTCGCGGATCCAATTACTATAACCTCGAACATTTTTTAAAAGTCCACAAAAATTTACTAGATGAACAGTTTAGAGGGATTTCCTATTTCTATTTAATCAGAAATGAGGCGGACGAGTTGTTGGGTAGAATGAACTTCATAGATATAGACCGAGCAAAGCGAACCGGGCAGGGGATTGCACACCAAGCTTTACATAACATGCTGGTAGATTTGAAGAAAGAGGGTTTTACAAGAGCCATGGCGAAAACTACGGATCATTACATCGCTTCTCGAAAAGTCTTAGAGAGAAATGGGTTTCAACAGCTGGCTGGTAATTATGAAACATCTGTTATGAATGGTGAAACGCTGAAGTTCGTCCACTATATGGCCATTTTAGACACGATTCAAGAGTAGAAGCCTTGAGCTTCAGTAAGGATTTTTATATTAAGGAGGGATAGTCGATGAAAAGAGAATGGATGATTGGTATTATCTTAGCGTTGATGATAGCGATGATTTCCGGCTGTTCAGAGTCGGAAATGGCAAAGGAACCCCAGGAAACAGAGGGGAATGTTAAACAAACCTCATCGGAACCCTTTGAAGGAGAAGAAGACGAAACACAGCCTTCAGAACCAGAGGAAGCTGCAGAAGATCAGCAGTCGGATATTGAGCCGGCGGAAGAAACCCAACAGCCAGCGGACTCACAGGATCTTTCGGATTTTACAAACCGTCAAATCGAGTATGCCCGCGTATGGCTGCAGCTTGGTCCTCATCAGGATATCGATGTATTGAATGTGAGGCGTATTCCGGCTGGAGAGAAATTGAATCCAGAGGATACGACCAGCATCGGGTATCCCGAAGATGTCATCCAATTGTCCGGGACTCGCTTAGTGGATGGTTCTGTAACCTACAGTAGCAACGGAGATGGTTCGATTAATGTTTATAACGTTCCTTTACGATGGGACGGACAATATCCTGCTGGAAAAGGCTTCTACAATGAAATGATTCAACAAACCAAACACGTAGAAATTGAGAAGGGTGAGGATCAGGAAGTGATACGTCTGGTCAAAATACAAAACCTTTGTCTAATGGTTGATGCCTGTGAAGAAAAGTAGTTGGATGAATGGGTGTACTAGTGGTTTGGAGGGATATAGGAAAAGGATGTAGATTAGATGAGTGTTTGGACGATCATGTTAATAGATGTAGCTTTGGTTAGTGAAGCAACGGTTGCTGTTTATGGAGAACGTGAGACAGGAAAAAAGATAGATCCGTCTTTTTAAGTTTTTGTTTTCCGTTGTATTGTTTTGGATCTGGTGGTTCACACAGTAATTAGAAAGGAGGGTTGGAATGCGCCATTTTTCACGCGTATGGATCGGTGATCCACAAGGAAATGTTCTCGTCGTTGAAGACATGAGGGGCTTATGGAACTTCCCTGGAGGAAAGAGAGAAGAGGGGGAGACCTCACTAGCCTGTGCCAAACGTGAAGTGTTAGAGGAGATTGGCGTACAGGTGGGAGAGCTTCAGGAAATTCATACCGGCATTTATGAATTTTCCGGGGAGAAATGGAAGGGTCATTTCTTTATGGCAGGAAACGTTAAGGGAGTCCCTTTCATAAAGGAGAAGAATAAATTTAAGAAGATTTGTTACATAAATAAGGTGGATGAAGTGCGATTTCATGAAGAGTTATTGATGGATATACACTTTCTATTTGAAGAAGTGAATGCGAGCATACCCTTTCTGAATAGGCAGGAAGAATGTTTATGGTAAACGTATTAAAATATATCACGGTATTTGGTTGGATGTTTACCCTCTCTTATCTGACCAGTGTTTTTGATGTGCCCAAAAACGTATACTATCTTCTTATCGGTTTGCCGGTAGCCGTTGGGGGAGTGCTATTTATTTTATATGTATTTGAGACGTTGATAGAAAAACGTCCAAGAGGGAAATAGTCTTCTCTCTTATAATTTTTTACTTATTACTTACTTTCCACGGTCGTTCATCTATTCAGTTATGAAGGTTTTGTGACATTTATTATTGGAATACAGGAAATTTCTGAATATTGGAGAATGGGTGCGTAAACGGGGTGTTACTATTCAGGATTCGCGCGTTTCCAAAAAAAATTCATTCTTATTGTTATTCGGTCTGGGCACTTCCACTTTAGGGGATTTCATTTATCTCGTAGCCATCAATGTTTTGGTTTTACAAATGACAGGTTCAGCAACTGCGGTAGCAGGTTTGTGGATCATTGGTCCTGTGGCTTCCATGGTTACGAAGTTTTGGTCCGGTAGTATAATCGATCGTTTGAACCTTAGGAAAATGATGATCGGAACAGACATCATTCGGGCCCTGTTTGTTGCGGTGCTTCCTTTTTTCTCGTCGATTTGGCCTATATACGGGTGTTTGGTCTTGCTTTCGATATCAAAAGCATTCTTTGAACCCGCAGCCATGACTTACATAACGACTCTCGTTCCAGAGTCAGGACGGAAGCGGTTCAATTCATTTAGAAGTTTGATCACATCCAGTGCTTTTTTAATCGGGCCAGCTATATCCGGGGTTCTCCTGCTCGTCACTTCTGTACATGTATCCATTTGGGTAAATGCTTTTTCCTTCTTGGTATCCGCTGCCATGGTTTATATGCTTCCGAATGTGAACGGAGTGGGAGAACAAACTGGACGTAAGCTCAACTTGGAGGCGTGGCGAAAAGATTGGAAAGAAGTCTTTGATTTTAGTAAAAGTCATCTCTATATCGTACAAGTGTATTTTCTTGCCCAATTCTTTATGATCATTGCCCTTGGTATGGATGCTCAAGAAGTGGTGTTCACTCAAAAGGTTCTCGGTTTATCTGAAAGTGATTATGGTTTACTCATCAGTCTCACGGGCGCGGGATCAATAGTAGGGGCGGCTGCGGTATCGCTCCTTGCAGGTAAATTGTCAGTTCGAGCGCTGATGGCCGTGGGGTATTTTATGGTTGCGTGCGGTTATCTCGTATATGCTTTCTCTTTTTCATTTTGGAGTGTAGCCGTCGGTTTTCTTATATTGGGCTTTTTTAACTCTTTTTCAGGTACTGGATTCATGACTTTTTACCAAAACAACGTGCCTGTTCATATGATGGGAAGGATCTCGAGCATCTACGGAACTTTTCAAAGTTTCCTACAGATTGTATTTGTTTTATTGGTCGGTTTTACAGGGGATTTGATTCCTGTACGTTACAGCATCATCGCATCGTCCGCTTTATTACTTGTAGTCAGTTTCCTGCTGGCAGGACTTGTACTTCTGCAGGATCAGCGGTTTTATTTTAGAGAAGAACAGAAAGAGGAAGTGTGGGATTCGAAATGACAACTTTTTCAGGGGGGTTACGATGGATCCGGTTATAAAAGAGCAGTTGGTATCATTATTTCTTTTGATCGTTGTCCCGCTTCTGTTTTTGACGGTTATCGTTTTATTGATCAACTTGAAAAAAAGAGTCGGGAGAATTGAGGATCAATTGGACCGGTTATTGAAGGAAAGAGATGAATGATCGCCATCCAAATCGTGAAAGGAGGAGGGTTATGTCGAAGTTGAATCTAACGAAATTCCAAGAGCGCGATTTCAAATATTACTTCAGCCTCTTATCCAATGATAGAGTGATGGCTCAAATAACGGAGCGGTCCATTCCAATGGAAGAGGCTTTTCTCAGCTTCACAAAACTACTCTATCGCAATGGGAAACATCCTGTTTGTGGCTCTTACAAAATACAGCTCGATTCTACTCGTGAATTTGTGGGCCTTGGCCACTTGACTTTGCAGGATGGAAAGAAGGGAGAAGCGGAAATCGGCTACATGTTGCTTCCGGATTATTGGGGATGTGGGCATGGCTCTCATATCGCCAAAGAGCTGATTATAATGGCGGAAGAAAAAACGAACCTGAAAAAGTTGACCGCTACGATTGATCCCGAGAATTATGCCTCCAGAAGGATTTTAGAGAAGCATGAGTTTATATCGGATCGTTTGTGTGAAATCGATGGTCTTCCTGGGGAAATTCTGTGCAGATATTTATAACTCTTCTACTGTTCGGGTGTACAGTAATCCCTTCCAATCTTCGTATAAGACCGCATGAGGACCAACCAGCAGATAGATTTACATCTTACAGGCGTTTATGTGACCTCAGCTGTTGAATGCTTCTACATTCTAATTTTCCTTATCAAACTCCCCCTTTGACGAGATGTACGAACATCTCTATAATTAATCCCTATGTGAAAAAGTCGGAAATGAAGAGGAGAAACTGTTTTCTAAACGTTCAAGAAAAAAACTTCGTCGAACATCATTTAAATAAACTTAACTATAGCAGGTTAATAAACCTAGGGGGAAAATAATGAACGGAAAAACGAATAGGAGAACGAAGATCGATTGGGTCACATTCAGCATCAGTGGAGGCTTTCTCGTCTTATTTTTATTGATGTCTCTATTGAATAAAGAACTGATGGGAGAATGGATCACGAGCTCGTTCGACTTTTCTGTTACATTCTTCGGCGCCTTTTGGCAGTTGTTGCTGCTCGCAACCTTCGTGGTTGGCGTCTGTTTAGCTTTATCGAAATATGGAAAAGTGAAATTAGGTAAGCTTGACCGGCCAGAAAATGGCTGGTTCCGCTGGGTCTCCATGATTCTCTGTACGCTGCTGGCAAGTGGCGGTGTGTTCTGGGCCGCTGGGGAACCGATTTATCACTTTTTGACGACTCCACCGCTTTTTGCTGATGAGGGAATGTCGAACGCAGAGGCTGTTATTCCTGGTTTGGCTCAGAGTTTTTTCCATTGGGGATTCACTGCCTGGGCCTGCCTTGGTACAGTAGCCACTATCGTCCTTATGTACGCTCACTACCATAAAGGGTATCCATTGAAGCCCCGGACTATTTTATATCCAATGGTAGGGGAAAGAATCTTCAATAAAAAAAGTGTAATCGGTGCTGCAGCGGACATCGTTTCAATTGTCGCTGTTGCTGCTGGTACCATCGGTCCAATTGGATTTTTAGGTCTACAAGTCGGTTATGCCCTCGATTACTTGTTCGGTATTCCGGACACGATGTTTACGCAGTCGATCGTCATCATCTTCCTTGTAGCGATTGCTGCCGTGTCAGCGGCTTCAGGAGTCGATAAAGGAATACAACTCCTCAGCCGGGTGAATGTAGGTTTTGCTGTCATATTGATGGTGGGGATGCTGATTGTTGGTCCTACATTGTTCATCATAGACTCTTTCATCGGCGCAGAAGCCTATCAAATCCAGAATTTTCTTCGCATGAGTCTGTATCGCGGAGATAGTGGATGGCTCGGATATTGGACCGTCTTTTTTTGGGGCTGGTTCCTTGGTTTCGGACCGGCGATGGCGATGTTTATCAGTCGTATTTCACGAGGCAGGACCATCCGTGAATTGATCCTCGCGGTTGCTATCATTGCACCGATTGTCAGTAATTTCTGGTTTGCCACTGTAGGTGGTTCTGGTCTGTTCTATGAACTCGAATCACCTGGTGCTATTTCCACAGCTCTGAATGACACCGGAATGCCAGCTGCTGTCATGGCGATCATGGAACAAGTGCCCTTCGGTATGGTCATGGCCGCTGGTTTCTTGGTCGTTACAGTCATCTTCGTCGCTACGACAGCGGATTCGATGTCCTACTCTGTCGCCGTGACGTTGACTGGAAATACTCATCCGCCAAGAGCTCTCCGTGTGTTCTGGGCGCTGTTGTTCGGAGCGATTGCTGCCACACTTCTAGGGATTGGGGAAAGCAGTATCCAAACTTTGCAGAATTTCATCGTCGTGACCGCTGTCCCGGTATCCCTTTTGTTGCTGCCACCTGTTTGGCTGGCACCAAAAGTCGCAAAACAAATGGCGAGAGAACAAGGACTCGTTCAGGAGAAAAATCTTTCTGGAACGGTTGAACAAGAGGAACGAAAAACATCATGAATGGAGCCAAGCTGACTTTCCGTCTGAATAGAATGGAATGTCAGCTTTTTTCTTGTGTTCCTGGGTTTTTAGCGTCTTCTTAAAGGGAAATAGTCTTATGATCAATGATTAATCAGGAGGAATAAATATGACCAATGATTCAAAGCAGACCTTTCAAATCACAGAGGAAAAAGACTTTCAACGTGTGATCATAGAAAACGACGGAATGGCTTTTCCAGAATTGAAAAAGATGATGGAAGATTACATATTGAGCCAGGACACGATGCAATTCAAGGAATGCTGGATCCAGGATGAACAGTTTGAAGATGGAAAACTTCGAACGGTACAGTTGAATTTCCATGATACGAAGTCTCATCATCTCATCCGGCTTTGGGGATCGAAGAATATGAAGACAGACGAAGTATTGAATATGAAAGTAGATGCTGTCGATCTGAATACGGAAGAGATTATTTACGAACGTCAATTGACTTGATGAAAAAGGCGATCAGCTGTAGAAAGCTGATCGCCTTTTTTGGAATGGAACCATTCTTTACTCTGTGACCGTTCACGGGTTATGAATGGACAGTTGATTCTTTCACCTGATTTACGAATTCTTTCATGATGGAGGGCAGGTCCGGCCAGGCATGACCGGAAACGAGGTTGTTATCAACATAATTCATTTCATCTACATATTCAGCACCGATGCTTTCCACTTCTGGACGGCACGCATGATAGGCCGTCATTTTACGTCCTTTCACCACATCAGCGATCGTTGTAAGGACCAGGCTGCCATGGCACATGACGGCAATCGGCTTTTCGGCGATAAAGAAATGACTGACAATTCCCGGGAGGTCCTCATGCATGCGGATATGTTCCGGGGCTCGTCCTCCTGGAATGACAAGCGCATCATAATCGTTCGGGTTTACGTCTTCGAACGTCTTGTTGGCATCGATCATATAGCCTTTTTTCTCTGTGTATGTCTCCCAGTCTTCGAAATCATGAATGACCGTGTTCAATTTCTTCTGATGAGGAGCGGCAATATCCACTTCAAAACCTTCTTCTAAACAGCGAAAATATGGATAGTATACTTCTAAAGCTTCAACGGCATCGCCAGTTACGATCAAAACCTTCTTTGCAGTCATCTTTCAACCTCCTAATTGTAGATTTACATAAGCTTTTCTTCCCTTTTTCGTTCGCCCTTAACCACATTTCCATATCTTTAATAAGGATCAGGAGAAAAGGGAAGGAAAACCTGACCATTGCCAGCACGTGAGGTCATGCTTTCATGGTAAATTGTTGATAGAGTGAAAGTGAGGGAGGAACCATCATGACCTGGATTCAATCGATGCAGAAAGCGATCGATTTTATGGAGAATCATTTACTGGAGGAACTCTCAATGAAGGAGATTGCAGAAGCGGCTCATACTTCCGTTTACCATTTTCAGCATTTGTTCCGTTTGCTTACAGATATGACGGTGGCTGAATACTTAAGAAAACGCAGGTTGACGCTGGCTGCGCAGGAGTTGAGGAAAGGGCAGCGGAAGATCATTGACATCGCATTGACTTATGGCTATGAATCTCCCGAATCTTTCTCCCGGGCTTTCCGGAAACTGCATGGCATTTCACCAAGAGTAGCACGGAATTACAGGGGGAAGATGACCGCACACAATCGACTGGTCATCCAGGTAAACCTGAAAGGAGCTGAACCGATGGAATATGAAGTCATAGAACAGGACGCGTTTCAAATTGTCGGTATAAAGAAAGAATTTTCCTGTGTGGGTGAGGAGGAACATGTAAAGGGTATTCCGGAGATGTGGATGAAAGTGAACGGAGAAAGCACGACGACAGACTTGTTGAAGCAAAACACCGGGCCGGTTTCAGGCCTGCTGGGCGTCTGTGAAGAAACAAAGGGGAAGGAGAAGAGCTCCATTGATTATTGGATTGCTGTATCGAGCGTAGGAAAACCGCCGCAAGGATATGAGAAGAACACCGTGCCAGAATCAAAATGGGCCAAATTTGAAGTTCATGGTGCGATGCCTCATGCTATGCAGGCAACTTGGAAGAAAATATATTCCGAATGGTTCCCATCCAGCGGTTATCAAAAGGCCCCAGGCCCTGAACTCGAAGTCTATCGGGAAGGAGATCCATATAGTGAAGACTATTATTCAGAAATATGGATCCCTGTTAAATAAACAGAGAAAAGCACAATTCACTCTCGGATTGTGCTTTTTTTATACATTCAGATTGGGTATTTCAACCATAAATTTCGTGCTGAGAAATGACAGATGACAGGGTAGAACAGAAGATAATGATTAAAGGATTTTATCGTGTACATGTAGAAGTGGAACAAGGGTTGCTTAAAAAAATGGCAGAATCATTAATATGCATGAAATGAAATCAGGACACCCCTGAGTGCCCGGGAGGTACGGAATGAATATCAGCTATACGGTTTGTTACATAAAAAGAGGAAAAGACATATTGCTTCTCAATAGGAACTCTGCCCCTCTGCAGGGGATGTGGAACGGAGTCGGAGGAAAAGTGGAAGAAGGCGAGTCTTCTCGGTCCAGTGTCCAACGGGAGGTCGCAGAAGAAACCGGACTTTCTTTTACTAAAGAACATTTTCACTACAAAGGGACTATTTCCTGGAGAATTGATGGAAATAAGGAGGGCGGTATGGATGCCTTCCTCGTAGAAGTTGAAGAGGACTTTGTTTATCCGACACCAGTGATGACTGAAGAGGGAATCTTATGTTGGAAAGACCGGGACTGGATTCTCTCGATGGATAACCAGGGGGTCAGCCCAATGATTTCCTACTATTTGCCGACCTTTTTAGACAATGAGGGTGAAATTCATCATCATTTCACGATTCAGGAAAGTAGAATCATGGACCATAGAAAGCGGAAGGGGAGTATGGACGTTGTTGTTCCGTGAAATAAAACAGGAAGATTGGGAAGAAGTTCATCGCTATGCGTCGAGGAATGAGTCATGTGAGTTCCAGCCTTGGGGACCTAATTCGGCAAAGGAGACCCAGGATTATATCCAGCGTCTCGTCCATGAAATCAGGCAGGCCGACCCGCGTAAGTATGCTTGGGCTGTTTTGCAGGAATCCAATAAGAGATTGGTTGGATTGGCCGAGTTAGCCATCCTGGATGAGTATCACCAAGTTGGAGAGTTGGCTTATATTCTACATCCAGATGAATGGGGCAGGGGTTCCGGAACAGAAGTGGCACGGAAATTGATTCGTGAAGGTTTTGTCTCGAAGGATTTGAAACGAATTCAGGCCACGTGCCATCCGGAAAACAAAGCTTCCATTCGGGTATTGGAAAAATGCGGCATGCAGAGGGAAGGACGGCTGCGCGGCCACTTAAAAATGAAGGGAGGTCGACGGGATTCTTTGCTTTTCAGTATCCTGAGCCATGAGTGAGTGGCGGGGAGCGGCAGCTGTCTGTATCAATAGAAACAAGGAGCTCCTTATGGTTCTTCAGGGAAAGCCAGAAGAAGAAAAGACCTGGTCCATTCCGTCGGGCGGGGTTTTCGAAGGCGAGAGCTTTGAAGCGTGCTGTAGAAGAGAAACCTTCGAAGAGACCGGATACAGAGTTTCGGTAGACAAATATTTGAAGTCAAAAACCGACCGGGATGAAGGGATCGGTGTTTATGTGAAATACTTTTCCTGCACCGTCACAGGAGGAGAAATGTCCATTCAGGACCCAGACGGATTAATCGATGAAATTCGCTGGGTTTCCCGAGTGGAATTGATTGATTTAGCGCTCTCTTTCCCTGAAGATCGGTCCTTTTTGGTCGAGTCGATGGAGGAAGAGCGGACAATAGGAGGGGAAGAAAGATGAAGCTGCTCGTCATCGGGGGTACAAAATTCCTTGGCCGGCATATCGTAGAGGCGTGCTTGAATGCGGGCCATGAAGTGACATTATTCCATAGAGGGAAGACCAATCCAGGTTTATTCCCTGAAGTAGCACACATATACGGAGACAGGGAAATTCATGAGGATCTAAAAAAAGTGAGGGGGCAAAAATGGGATGCCGTCATCGATACGTGCGGATACAAACCATCCATCGTATCTATGGGGTTGGACGTCCTTCTTCCGGTTACTAAAAAGTATGTGTTCATTTCAACCATATCGGTCTACCCGGATCTCACCGCTGTTTCCGGGTTGCAGGAAACCACTGAACCTATGACACTCCGTCAGGAACAACTGGACGAGGCGGAACGAGCGCATTCTTTTGAACCTGCTTTCTATGGTCCTTTGAAAGCCCATTGTGAACAGGTGATCCAAAATAGGGCAAAAGATAAAAGCGTGATGATCCGGCCTGGTTTGATTGTTGGCCCTCACGATCCGACCGATCGTTTCACATATTGGCCTTCAAGGGTAGCTGCAGGTGGGGAAGTGCTGGCTCCAGGGAGGAAGAATCAGCAGGTCCAGTTCATCGATGGACGGGATCTTGCCGATTGGGTGGTACATATGGCAGCCAATGACGTCTCAGGAATTTTCAATGCCAATGGCCCTGGAGGAAACCTTACGATGGAGGAGTTCCTGCAAACATGTGCCTCGACTCTCAATGAAGATGTGACCTTCACATGGGTATCTTCCGAATTTTTGGAGGAAGAAGGCATCCGTCCATGGAAAGACTTACCGGTTTGGATCCCGACTGAGAAAAACTTCAGTCAAGATGCTGGAAAAGCCATTGAAAGTGGACTGACGTTTCGACCGTTAAAAGAGACCATCGCAGCTACTTATCAATGGGATCGAAATCGACATGAGAGTATTGAGCATGCAGGTTTAACGAAGCAACAGGAAACGGATCTACTGGAAAAATGGCATCGGAGGAAGCGTGCCATTAAGGAGAGTAATTTCTAAGTATGTAGTGTAGCAATTGAACAGAAATAACTGGAGTTGATAAGAAATGGGACAAAAAGAAAAACCTTTACAAGGGAAAGTCGCGCTAGTCACTGGGGTGAGCCGTAAACGCGGGATTGGTACTGGCACATGTCTGAAGCTCGCGGAGCATGGAGCGGATTTATTTTTCACCCACTATCGCCCGTATGATAAGGAGGACGGAGTGGGTGTTGAAAATCATTGGCCTGAAACATTGGCCGGGAAATTAAGAGATTATGGGATCCGAGTCTCTCATATGGAAATGGATTTGAGGGACGATGAAGCTCCACAGCTAATTTTACAAAATGTCGTTCGGGAGTTGGGAGTGCCATCTCTATTGGTTCATAACGCTGCATATAGCGTGAACGCGAACTACCAGGATCTGACGTCCCAGTTGTTGGACGATCATTACAGCGTTAATAACAAAGGGCCGATTCTTTTGAGTCAGGCCTTTGCTCATTTGTTTGAAAAGACATTTGATTCAGCAGAGGGAGGGAGAATTGTCTTCCTTGTTTCTGGAGGACCAGATCCTGAGAATCTTGCTTATATTTCAACGAAAGGGGCATTGAAAGCGATTACGCCTCCGTTGGGAACAGCTTTCGCTCCACTTGGAATTACCGTAAATGCGGTCGATCCCGGTCCTACAGATACGGGGTGGATGGATGAGGATACACGACAAAGTCTCCAACACCTGTTTCCAATGGGCAGACTTGGCAAGGCAGAAGACGCTGCCAATCTGATCCGTTTTTTAGTGGGTCCTGACGCCGCCTGGATCACAGGGCAGGTCATCCATTCGGATGGTGGGTTTTTAGGTCGATAAATCTTAGAGGAGGAATCTAAAATGAAGAGTCCGATTCATAACGAAGCAGGAGCGATTTTTGTTCCGGTGAAAGATATTGTGAAAGCCCGTGATTGGTATTGCGATCTCCTTGGTGTAGAGGCAGAAGATGAATTTCCAGGTGGCCACCTCTATGTTCTCCCTATGAAACATGCAGGGGTGGTTCTTGACAGCAAGGTATATTCAGAAGCAGCTGTTTATCAAACACCTGCTTTTCATTTCAACACCGATGATATAGAAGCTGCCTATTCCTACATGGATGAGAAAGGGATAGAGATCGTCTCGGAAATCCAATTCGGACATTTTTTCAATTTTAGAGATCCTGATGGAAATCTATTAATGATCTGCAAATGCTAGAGGGCTCATGAAGTGATTTTACATACAGAAATTACAGGAGAAGGGGAGCCGTTGGTTTTTCTTCATACCGGGTTACAGACTGGTAGAACAGATTTCGTTCAGCAACGTGAATATTTTTCGCGGCAATATCAAGTGATTGTCCCGGACTTAAGAGGACATGGTAAATCTCCTGCTCAAGATTTGGATGATTATTATGATCGGGCAGCCGATGATCTGGTGGAAACCATAGAATCCATGGGATTTATAAGTGTTCACTTGGCCGGTTGTTCGTTCGGGGCTCTCATCAGCCTGTTTGTTGCACACAAACATCCTCAACTGATCAACTCTTTGACGGTTTCAGGGGTGGTACCTTTCAAACCTGATCATTGGAAAGAGCTGAATGACGAAGAATCAAAGTTTCGGATGAATTTATTGGTAGATAAAGAAACCTTTGCCTATTTTGATTCTATTCATGGAGAAGGATGGGAACGGTTCATTTATATGCGACAGGGGGCTGCAGGCTTTAGGAATTCATACGGTACGATTCACGTAGCTGTTCTTCCTTTTGCCTCACACCTTGTCCATTTGGAACAGCCGGAATTATATAATAAGACCTTGGACTTGTTCCTTTCCAATCTGACATCCTCATAAAGGATAACGCATAAACTAGAGAAAAAACCGTACCCATAAGGTCCGGTTTAATCAGGAAGTTATGCAAGTCTGCGGATGTTGATGGAGTTGATATCCGTCAAATGGGTGGATTGATCGTTGTCATCAACCCATAAGAGGAAATCACGGTCAAGACCCAGCACATCGTTCTGTGAACTGAACTGGATGAACACACCTGTCCCGATGGATGTTCCCGCGGAAAAGACTTCGATCCGGTCACCTGTACGAAACATATCTATCACCTCCTCACTTGAGAGGGATAATGTATTCTATGAAACTATGATATGAAAAGCTTGGACGTAGTGGGGAATTGGGACGTCAATCAAAGGAAGGGGCTCTCATGAATGAAACGGTTGGCTGTCATAACAGATGTGCATGGGAATATTTACGCACTCAAAGCTGCCCTTAGGGAAATAAATCAACAACAGGTAGATCGGATCTTTTGTACAGGAGACCTTATTGGGATCGGGCCTTTTTCCAATCAAGTATGTGAGCTCTTATTTTCTCAGAAAAATATTGAAATGGTCACAGGAAATCATGATGAAGCTGTCCTTGCTCTGATGAATGGGAAACGGTACCCTCACAGCAGGATCAATGTGAAAGAGCATCACCAGTGGATTGCGGACCAACTGTTTCTTAAGCATGAAAAGGCTCTTGAGAAATTACCGCGAACGATATCTACGGAGGCGGGTGGACGTACCTTCTATTTTCAACATTATCCAATGGACTCAGAATCCGTGCGTCTTCCTATCCATATGGATCCTTTCGACCAAATCGGTCCGCCTAATGCAGATAATTTTGCAAGTCTGGATGATCTGAGGGATGGGGCTGTTGTCTGTTTCGGGCATGATCACGAAGCACACCATTTTTCTATCAATGAAAGGATATTCTTTAACCCGGGGGCCCTCGGATGTCATCACGAGCCTTCCGCACGTTACGGCATTATTGAACTGGAAGAAAAAGGGGTCCGGTTCAAAAAATATGAGGCGTACTATCCTTTGGATACATATCTCGAACATTTAAAACGCCTTCAGTTCCCCCGTAAAGAAGTGATTCTAAAAATCTTTCAAAGGTATTGGGGGACTATGGATGAAAACACCGAAACACATCGTATCAGCAGCGACCATCGTATTAAATGAAGCAAACGAAGTATTATTGATCAAGGGGCCAAAACGTGGCTGGGAAATGCCCGGCGGACAGGTAGAGGAAGGGGAATCCTTGAAAGAAGCGGCCGTTCGGGAAACCAAAGAGGAATGCGGATTGGAGATTGAAGTCACCAAGTTCTGTGGCGTTTTTCAAAATGTCGATCGCTCCATTTGCAACACTTTATTTACAGGAAAAGTCGTTGGGGGCTCCCTTACAACGACAGATGAAGCGCTGGAGGTGGGGTTCTTTACATTGCAAGATGCTCAGCAGATGGTAACTTGGGGCAACTTCTGGCAGAGGATTGAGCTTTGCTTGGATGAAGAACAACAACCGTTTCTTGTCGATTTTTAAACAAAATCCTTTGTTAAAGTTTTGATGTTGGTATTTATTCGCTTGGTATGGAACCTGAGGAGATTCAACGACTGTTCCACAGTAAGTGTTCAAATGCGTTCAGTATTGATATTTGCATCAACGGATGGAAGTGACAATGAATGGTAGGATGATAAAAAGCGATTTATGTCCAAGTTCCGAAACCTTTAGATGATTTACTTTCACGATCCAACCATTGAATCTTGTTGGATTATTATTTCGAAACGGAGTCTTAAGCAAAATGGCAGGATTGTTGAAGACTTGATTTCGAGAGGGTTCGGGGTTCGTTATTGTGTTGAGTGCCAGGGGTGGCTGGGAAGCTACTCGCTTTCCTGTGGGGGAGTGCCGAGCTTCCTCGGGCTTATCGCCCTGCGGGATCTCGCCGATCTCCTTTCTCCCACGGGAGTCTCCCAGCTTCCCAACCACCCCATTCCAAGAGCGGGGTAAACGAACCCTTTTACCAACATTGGATGGTCTTCACAATTCCGATTGTTGTAGGCATAAAACGCTATGTATCAAGTTTTCCGGGTTCAAGCACCTCGGATTGGGCGTATGATCCTTATTATCTCACCAACTAGAATAGCTGATGATTCATGAAGGGGTTTGAGACTTAAGGGGCGGAGGGGGATGGCGAGACTCCTATCTTAAGTGTGCAGGCGCCTCGTTCAGCGGCGTATGGACTGGACTGAGCTGGAGGAGATAAAGGAAACACGAAGAACGAAGGGATTCGATGTTGACTTATCGCACAGAAGCGAGGGAAGTCTCACTAGCCGCTAGGCGCAGAAACCGGATATCTATGAGGAAAAGAGTGCTGGGTGAGACCCCGCAAGGCGTAAGCCTGAGGAGGCTCACCGCGCTCCCGCGGAAAGCGAGTCATCCCCCGCAGCCCCTAACTCCCACACAAACATCTCAAAACTGAGTCTTCCACAAACGGGAGCTTTCGTTGAATAAGCCAAACATAAAAAAGGAACTTCCGTCATGGAAGTTCCTTCTTTTATGTTAAATCCATTTCACGACATCATCGAATGGACGCCGGGATTTTTCGGGTTGTTCATCTGCGCGATAACCGAAAGCACACATCACAGATATGCTGAAATGGTCATCTTCGAGAAGGCCTTCACTCCGGAGGAGATCATTCATTGTATCAATATCAAAACCTTCTATAGGACAGGAATCGATTCCGATTTCTGCTGCTGCCGTCATCATGTTGGCAAGTGCAATGTACGTTTGTTTACCAGCCCAGTCATAAAGAGGGCGGTCGCCATCCAGGAGTTCAAAGTCTTCTTTTTGGAATTCTTCGATACGCCCGAGAAATTTCTCCAGGAAGTCATCAGGAATCTGCTTAATATTCTTCAAATGATCCTGCAGGTATTCGGAATCGTACTGAGTATCTTTTCTGGTCCTTGCAAGAAAAATAACGAAATGGCTGGCATCCGGAAGTTTTCCATGGGCCCCCCACGCCGTGTCTTTAATTTTTTGTCTCCATTCAGGACTTTGAACAACTAGAAATCTCCATGGTTCAAATCCGAAAGAGCTCGGGGATAACCGGCCGACCTCCAGGATGAATTTGAAATCATCTTCTGGAATCGTCTGATTCGGGTCAAATTGCTTCGTTGCATGTCTAAATTGAGCGGCTTGTAAAATTTCCTGCTTTTTCGTCTGTTTGTCACTCATTATTGTTTCCCTCCTCCTTGCGATTACAGAAGTAATATACCACAGGATGGAAAGGTGATTCATGAATTATGCTTCAGGTAGCTTCCTGATAAGCGGCTTCCCCGCCGGGATGCAGACGATAATACAGCGGATAAGCTCTCGTATACATGAATTGGATGACCGGTCCTAGTAGGATCATCGGAGCAAGAGTACCAAGGCCGACCGGGCCGCCAATGGCAAAGGCAAGGCTTGTCATAATTACCGCAACCAAGGTTTGTCCTGCTTGAAGACTCAGGTTGAATCTTGCACTAACAGCCAGGAACAGCTGGTCGACAGGTGCTCTTGGGAATTGGGGCAGAATATAAATCGCCACACCCAAACCGATGAATCCGACACCGACAAGCAACGTCAACAATTGTAAAGCAAATGGTGCAGAAGACAGATCAACATTCGCGAAGACGAGCTCCAGCCAGAAGTCTAAAATTAAACTTTCCAAAAATACAGGAATGACAGCTCTCGACTCCGGTAGAGCATTCATCAACTTGGCATTGATAAAAATGATGATCAATTGAAAAGCTCCATACCAAAATCCGACCGTATAACCGAAATGTTCAGAGACGCCGATAAAAAATGAAGTCCAAAAGCCAGCCCCCAGTGTCGCGTTGATCAGAAGGGCGACCCCGAAGAAATTGATGAGCATTCCTACAAGATAAACCGTGGAGCGATAGAGCATGACAAAGACCTCCTTTCCAATAAAAAATGTGATCACGAAAGAGAGCATTTCTCTAAATCGTGACCACATTTTATTAGCGATTATTTTATAGGTCAATGAAAAAATTTTGGAAAGCAGATGCCTTGGCTCAACGGCGGTTTTCACCGTTTAAAAAACTTTTGTCGTCCAATCCTCACAATTCCATACATCAGTAACGACACCCTCATAGAAATCAGGTTCGTGGGAAATGAGAAGAACGCTTCCTTTGTATTCCTGTAAGGCACGCTTCAATTCAGCTTTTGCATCAACATCGAGGTGGTTGGTCGGCTCATCGAGAACGAGCAGATTCGTCTCTTTATTGATCAGTTTACAAAGGCGGACCTTAGCTTTTTCGCCTCCGCTTAATACTTGCACTTTGCTTTCAATATGCTTACGGGTGAGCCCGCATCTCGCGAGAGCGGCTCTAACTTCGTATTGAGTGAAGTGACGGAACTCTTCCCATACTTCTTCGATACACGTATTATTACTGATTTCCTTCAGTTCTTGTTCGAAGTATCCAATATGGAGATGTTCCCCGAGTTGCACAGAACCTGAAACCGGGTGGATTTCTCCGAGGATGCTCTTCAGCAAGGTTGTCTTTCCAATCCCGTTGGCACCGGAGAGCGCGATTTTCTGACCACGCTCCATCGAGAGGTTGAGCGGGCGGGATAGGGGTTCATCATACCCGATGACGAGATCTTTAGTCTCGAACAAATACTTCCCTGGTGTGCGGGCCTGTTTAAAGTTGAACTGAGGCTTTGGTTTTTCTGCATCCAATTCAATGACATCCATCTTATCCAACTTCTTTTGACGGCTCATTGCCATTTTACTAGTAGCGGCATTCGCTTTGTTACGAGCAACAAAGTCCTTTAAATTCGCAATTTCTTTCTGCTGCTTTTTATAAGCGGCTTCGAGCTGCTGTTTCTTCATATCATAGACACGGAGGAATTCATCATAGTCACCAGGGTAGCGGGTCAGCTCCTGGTTTTCCATATGATAGATCAAATTGACTACACTATTCAGAAACGGGATATCATGGGAAATGAGAATGAAAGCATTCTCGTAATTCTGCAGGTATGTCCGCAACCACTCAATGTGTTCAACGTCGAGGTAGTTGGTCGGCTCATCGAGCAACAGGATGTCAGGTTTCTCAAGAAGCAGTTTGGCAAGAAGGACTTTCGTACGCTGTCCGCCACTGAGATCGTGAACATCACGCTCAAGACCGATCTCCTGAAGACCGAGCCCGTTGGCTACTTCTTCGACTTTAGCATCAATGGTGTAGAAATCATTGTTTGTCAGCATATCCTGAAGGACACCTGTTTCTTCCAGCAACTCCTGCAGCTCATCCGGTTCGACCTCTCCCATTTTTGCGAAAAGGTCGTTCATCTCCTGTTCCATATCAAATAGATACTGGAAAGCGGTGCGGAGCACATCCCGTATGGACATGCCCTGCTTCAAATCAGCATGCTGATCGAGGTATCCAATCCGGATTCTTTTAGACCATGTCACCTTCCCGGCATCGGGCTCCAGTTTTCCTGTCATAATATTCATGAACGTAGATTTGCCTTCCCCGTTCGCTCCGATCAAGCCGATGTGTTCGCCTCTTAACAAACGAAAAGACACGTCATCAAAGATCGCCCGATCCCCAAAGCCGTGACTCAGGTTTTTTACTGTCAATAAACTCATATTGTTAACACCTTTTCTATACGTTAGATTCGTCCTTCTATATTATAAAGGGGAATGAGTGGAAACGATAGGGGGAAAGTAAGAAGACCACAGAAAGGAGCAGGATGACATTGTCCTATGACAGCATAATCATCGGCGGGGGATTGGCGGGGCTCCAGGCGGCCATCATGCTCGGGAGGTATAAGCATAGCACGTTAGTCATTGATCATGGCAGAGGAAGATCGAGTCTTTGTAAACAGTACAACAATATTCTCGGGTTTCCGGGTGGAGTCAGTGGAAGTCAGCTTAGACAGGATGGGTGGAAGCAGGCCAAGTCCTTTGGTGTAGAATTTTTATGGGATGAAGTGGTCAATGTCCGGGAAGGGTTTACTGTAGAAACGGGGAGCGGTCGTGTATTTCCGGGACAAACGCTCTTAATGGCTTCAGGGGTAAAAGAAAAGTTGCCTCCTATTCCGGGGCTCTTGGACTGTTTAGGGGTATCGGCGTACGTCTGTCCGGACTGTGATGGTTATGAGATCATGGGTAAGAAAACAGCGGTCATTGGATCTGGAGAAGCAGGGGCACGGATGGCACTTACTTTGGGGCATTGGAATGAAGATCTCGAATTTTTCAATCATGGTAGCGAACCCCTTTCCCTTGAAGTTCAAGACAAGCTCCGTCAAAAAAAGATTCATGTGCAGCATGTTGAGATTACTCAATTGTTCCATAAGGATGGAAAGCTTGAAGCAATCGGGACGGCAGGCAGGGAAACTTGGAAAGTGGAAAAAGCTTTCCTTGGATTTGAGGGGAACAAGGTCCAATCCGCACTTGCCGTAAACCTTGGAGCTGAAACTAACAGTAAAGGACACCTTCTCATCCATCCTCGCACAAAAATGACCAGTTGTGATGGCTTATTTGCAGCCGGGGATGTCGTCGATCATTCGCAGTTCGTAGCGACAGCAATGGGAGACGGGGCTCAGGCAGCTGTGTGGATGCATAAATGGTTGAAAGAGAAAAGGTGATTTCTTTGATTTAAAGGCGCGGATATAGGATAATTATAGAATATTATTCATACTTCTCCATGTATTTCTACGCAAATGCTAACTGTGTTCCGCAGAGTCTCTACTTTTTCTTGACATAAACCCACACCAATTCTTATAAAAGGTGTATAAGGAGAATCTAAATCTACATGTTTTTCGATGCTTTTGGGACGGATTCATTTTTATTACTTACTGCACTATTATTATTCAGCGGAGTATTAGTCGCTAAGTTTTCCAGTCGATGGGGAATTCCAGCCTTGATCCTGTTTATCATGGTCGGTATGGCTTTCGGAAGTGAAGGACTGGGGATCGTTTATTTCAGTGATGCGGGAACCGCTCAGGTTATCGGAGTCTTTGCTCTCGTCATCATTTTGTTCGAAGGTGGCCTGCACACTAAATGGGGGACGGTACGATCGGTTGCCGTTCCTTCCTTGTCCCTCGCTACGGCCGGTGTATTGATCACCTCCCTTCTTGTAGGTCTTGCTGCTTATTTGTTGTTTGATTTGAGCTGGCTTGAGTCCTTTCTTTTCGGTGCGATCGTAGGTTCGACGGACGCAGCTGCTGTCTTCGCTGCATTGAAGGAACGTAATATCAAAGCGAAAATGGGCGCGACGCTTGAAGCGGAATCCGGGACCAACGATCCGATGGCCGTTTTCTTGACGTTATCGCTTATCGAATTGATCACTTCTGAACAAGCATCATTCTGGATGCTCATTCCAACATTCTTCCTGCAGATGGGAATCGGTCTCATCTTTGGTCTTGGATTAGGGAAGTTAGCATCTCTTTCCATTAACAGGATCAAACTGGATTCCAGTGCGCTTTATCCAATATTTTCAGTCGCCTTTGCTTTAGCCACTTACAGTATTACCGCATTCAGCGGGGGGAGTGGATTTCTAGGCGTTTATGTAGCGGCACTTGTCATCGGTAACAGTGAATTGACTTACCGCTACTCCATTTTCCAGTTCAATGAAGGCTTCGCCTGGATGGCACAGATCCTCATGTTCGTCATCCTCGGCCTCTACGTTTTTCCTAGTGAACTGTTCACATCTTCCATTATGCTCAACGGAATCCTGTTATCGATCGTTCTCATCCTGATTGCACGACCGATCGCAGTGTTTCTGTCGCTGATCAAAATGAACTATTCGACAAAGGAAAAGTTGTTCATTTCCTGGGCTGGTCTGCGAGGAGCCGTTCCGATCGTACTTGCTACTTTTCCGATTGTGGAAGGTCTGCAGAATAGCCAGAATTTATTCAACCTTGTCTTTTTCGTTGTCTTAACGTCAGCGCTTGTCCAAGGCTCTACCATATCGCTGGTAGCGAAAAAAATGAACCTCGTCGGTCCGAAGAAAGACATTCCACACCACAGCATTGAACTGATTTCGATGGGGAAAGCCAAAGCCGAAATGATCCAATATCAAACGAACGCTGAATCAGCGGTCGTCGGCAAGAAGCTTCACGAAGTAAGCTTCCCGAACCGCGCCAACATCAGCGCCATCATCCGCAACAATGAAGTCATCACACCATACGGGGAAACAGAAATCAAAGCCGGAGATTTCCTTTATATACTCGTTGAAGAAAAATACAAAGAACAACTTAAAAAAACACTCGAACAACGTGTTCAAAAAAGCGAACAGCTCATGAAAGAAAAAGACGCTTCCTCCTAAAGCGTCTTTTTCTTATGCCAAGCATGTGGTCATTACTAACGAAAACAGGACATACATACGGTTTGAAATGAGACTAAACCAAAAGACATTTTAAAATTTACCCATTATTTTATGCCTTTAGGACATATGTCCTTTCCGGAATGAACGCTATCCTTTTAAATAGAGTTCAGAATAGGAGGATGACAGATGAAAGGTGCTATATTTTCACTTCTTGGAGGCTTGTGCATCACGATGCAGGGCATCTTTAACGCAAGGATGAGTGATTCGATCGGCGGGTGGCACACCACTTCGATGGTACATCTCGTCGCATTTTCAATCGCCATTGTTATTTATTTTAATGTCAGAGATGGAAAAGGGAAAAGCTTTAAACAGGTCCCGTTCCTATATTTGATTGGAGGGACGTTCGGAGTTGTTGTCGTTTTCGCAGAATTGACGGCCATTAAGATGATTGGTCCTGCAAGCGCCATCGCGATTTTACTCGTATCCCAGATCGGAACTGCTTTCGCCATCGAATCGAAAGGCTGGTTCGGTGAGAACAAAGTTCCTGTCACGAAAAGACAAGGGGTGGGAATGGTCATGATGCTTGCAGGTGTCATCCTTTTCCAGTTGTAACAAAGGAGTTTATTCTATGAAAGAAAACAAACAAATTGATGCCTATTCGTTCATTAAGAAGTATGAGCTGGACATCATTTTTCCTTCAGCTTTTATCCCGAAATTCAAAGTGTATACGTTCGCGAAAGGTGACGTCCTTTTTGCTCCTGGCGAAACCTTGGATGAGATGTATCTGCTCGTGGAAGGGAAAATCAAAATATACACCCTGACCCCTGAAGGGAAATCACTTATCAACCGCTTCAAACGACCGCTCGGGGTCATCGGGGATGTGGAGTATGTCAAAGGAAGTTCTGTGATCAATTCGGTTGAAGCCGTTTCAGAAGGAGTGATGCTTGCTGCTCCATTTGATGCCTTGAAGTCATTGGAGGAGAGGCACCCGGCTTTTCTGCGTTTTTTATTGGAAACAGTGGCTCACAAATTTTATTCGGAGTCGCAGGCGACGAGCATGCATATGCTTTATCCTGTTGAAGTTCGGGTGGCAAGCTATTTTCTTTCGATCTCTTCTGATGGGGAAGGAACCCTCTTTCATCAGGAAATGCGGACCGAAAATTTGACGGAACTTGCTGAATGGGTCGGAACAAGTTACCGCCATTTAAACCGAGTGCTGAAGAAAATGGTTTCTGAGGAAATCATCGAACGAGCGAATGGCTCGATTAAAATCAAGGACTTGGAAAGACTCAGGCACCTTGCAAATGGAAACATTTATGAATAAGGAGGGAGTCCATGATCGGAATTGTATTCTCTATCGTGGCTGGTATATTGATCAGTCTGCAAAATGTATTCAATGCCCGTGTCAGTGAAAAGACGGGGGCGTGGGCGACGACTTCACTGGTGCTCGGTTTAGGCCTTGTCTGTTCGCTGCCGGTCTTTTATTCCATTGAACAAAGAAGCTTATTTGAATTCGGTGATGTTAACAAAATCTTTCTTTTCGGTGGTGTATTCGGTGTAGGGATCGTCTTCTTCCTCATGCGGGGAGTAACATTGATCGGACCCGCCTATGCTATATCGATTGCTCTTATATCTCAAATTGTCATCGCATTTCTCATTAACACCGGAGGATGGTTCGGCTTTGATGCTTCTCCTCTTTCCTGGACCAAGCTCGTGGGTATCGTCCTGCTGATTGGCGGGGTATTGGTGTACAAGTTGGACAATTCATCGAGCGATGAACGAGAAGAAGTGTATATGGAAGAGAAAAGAGCGTGACCTCCATCGGGCCACGCTCTTTTTCGGTTAACGTTTGTTGGTGATAATTACAAACTGGCTACGGTCTCAGCGTCCGACACCTGGAAAGCGACCCTTTACCTCGTAGTCCTAAGCCTGTAAAAACACCTCCATACCAATAATAAACCTCACTCATGCAATAGTTTCAAGTATTTCTTCAAAACACGAAGCGGCCAGATGTAATTGTAGCTGTGATAGTAAATGTAAAAATGACCGGGAAGTCCTGCTCCTGTAGGGTATGAATAGGTCCAGTCCCTGATTTGCAGTTTCCTGACGAGGCATTCCATTCCCCGGGAAATGGCAGGCGTAGGTTGCTCGTAAACCGCCATTAAAGCTTCCAATGCCCACGCGGTTTGCGAGAGTGTGCTCTCATTTAAAGGAGTGTATTGTTTTTGCTGATCGCTCTTGCAGGATTCGCCCCATCCACCATCCTGATTTTGTATCGTTTCAAGAAAGCGGACGCCTTTAACGATTGAGTGGTCATCTTTACTTACACCTACTGCCCGCATCCCTATGAGCGCAGCCCATGTGCCGTATATATAGGTGACTCCCCAGCGTCCATACCAAGATCCATCCTTCTGCTGATGTGTTCTTAACCAGTGGACCGCTTTTTGTATCTTTGGATCTGTCAGAGGAAAACGAGCATCCGTTCCAAGAAATTCAAGGGTCCGGCCTGTTAAATCTGCGGTGGAAGGGTCAGTGGCAGCTGCCTCTGCTCCATCAATCGGTACGAATTTCATGAGTGGGTTTGTTTTTCCTTTTTCAAAAGCAGGCCATCCGCCGTCTTCATTCTGCATGGAGAGGGTCCATTTCAAACCTTTTGTAAAATAGTTAGCAGTAGAAGCGTCGTTTTTAATCGCCCTTAGAGCGGCGGTCGTATCATCGACATCCGGGTGTATGGTATTACTCTTTGAAAACCCCCATCCACCGGGTTCCGTGTAGTCGGTCGTCACCATCCAATCTCCGAATTTTGTGTGTTGATGCTTCAATAAAAAGGTTCGGGACGCCTCCAGAGCTTGAAAGGAAGATGGGGACTGCTCCAGGGTATGGCAAAGAAGTGCGGTGTCCCATATATCCGGTGGGGAATTTTGGATGTGCGGGCTCTCGTTTATTCGACAGGTATGATGGATCAATCCTTGAATCGCTTGTTTGATTAAGGGGTCATTCTTTCGGTACCCGCTGCCAATTAATGCATAAATCATGTAGAAGGTTGAGGAGAAATAGCTGTACAATGTCCCATCATTCTCCCGACGCTGGATCATATAAGTTAACAATCTTTGTCTAGATAACAAATATAACTTGTGTGGTATCCCTGAGAGAGAAGTGACAGCATTCTCTATGTTTGACAAAAGAGAGCGGCTTTCTTCTGCCAAGGATTGGTCATTCTCTCTCCGAAGACAATCACTCATATCAGGAATCCGTTGGTCGCGCATAACAAATGCCTGGTCGGATAAAATGAGCACAGGTGCCATGTGTACACGGCCGTAACTGCTGAAATCGTAAAATGAGACAGGGGAGGAGGGCGGCAGGAGAATGAGGTGGACAGGCAGATGGAAAACATTCGGCCAAGAGTATTGGCCATAAATGGCAAGCGTTATTTTTGTCATGGAATGGGCGCGGTTCAACCCACCATGCCTTCGGATATATTCCTTCGCTTTGAGCACCGGCAGATCTGTCTCTGCATAAAATCCTGCAAAGAGAAGTGCGAAAGTCGCTTCAATGGTTGCCGACAGGTTACCGTTATCATCTTTGTAAAGTTTCCAATAGCCATCTTCGTGTTGAAGGGAGGCGATGCGTTTGCACAGCTGGTGTAGGAGATGCTTTTCTTTTGTAAACGATTGAAGCAACAGGATCATACTGGCATCTGTGCCCAAGCTGTTTTCAAAACAAAAAGAAAAGACTCCTTCGCTCGTCTGCCTGGAATGAACGGCTCGTTCTAGTTCTGTAATCGCCTTGAGAATCTGTTCTTCCATCATTACATCACCCTCTTTTTACCATTCTTCTCATAAGTATGAAAAGGTCCTGATGTTCAGAAGGCTACGACCGTACAATTTGCAGAAAAAGCCCTATAAATAGTGGGCGGGCTTCCGAATAGAAGCCCGCCTGAGATTTATTTCATATTCTTTCTGATATACTTGATGATTTTCCTGATTTCATCTGGATGAGGACGTCCGAATGGGCTCGTTTGTCTTTGTTGGTAAAGAACGCGTCCCTGCTCGTCTGTAAGGAAATAAGCAGGTTCGCCGTGGGTCCCGTGATCTTCGTAAGGGGCATGTTCATCGTGATAATGAATGTGGTAGTTGGATAGGAATTCAAGGTTTTTATCGATTAGGACAGGGAAGGTGAAGTCGTGTTCACGTACCATCTTTTCCAGGCTCTCTTTGTTTTCATGGGTGATAGCTGCAAATTTGATGTTGTGGTCTTTGAAATAAGGTAGTGAGTTTTGGAATTCGTCGAGCTCACTCATGCAGACCGGGCACCAGGAGCCGCGGAAATATACGAATAAGTACCAGTGATCATTGTTTTTTAAATCCTCGGAAAAATGGAACTCCTCCCCCTGGACGGATGTAAGGTTGAAGTCTGGTGCATGTTGATTCAATTTAAAGGTCAATGGAAGACACTCCTTTTTTTATTTATATATCCCCATACCCTGTTTCGACAAAATCTAAGTGTAATTTCTGCGGTGTGGAACATCCACGCTCTCATATAAGATGATTTCCTGTTTCTATATGAAGGAATTATGAATGATCTATTGAATTTCTTTCTATAGGTCAAAAATTGTTGAGAGTTTGGAAAGGGTTAGTTCATGAAAGTACTGGCAGAGCTATTGCGGATCGTTTTCATATTTCTATTCGGAGGTGTGGTGGTATGGGTGGTGCTCGGTCCTTTATACAGCATTCATCCACGGTCGGAACAATATCAGTGGATCGGTGGTCTTGGAGTATATGCTGTGCTGTTTGTCCTTTACCGGAACAGGTGGCAATTTTCTGGTTGGTATGATGGAAAAGGAAAGAAAAAACTGC
The DNA here is from genome assembly GCF_056158545.1 of Halobacillus sp. ABR2_026. Taxonomy (NCBI): domain Bacteria; kingdom Bacillati; phylum Bacillota; class Bacilli; order Caryophanales; family Bacillaceae; genus Halobacillus; species Halobacillus sp. ABR2_026. The sequence goes on along the minus strand of NZ_JBSWTM010000001.1, from coordinate 2,303,887 downwards.
CACCTGTCCTGACAATCATCATCCTGTGGACGTCGTTAGTCCTCATCGCATTTCCCATGTTTTTGATTTTTGCTTAAAAGAGAAAGGGGTAGTTGTCAATGGATGAAATTCTAGAATTGAAGACAGATGATGAGATAAAAGCAGCGTTTTCTGTAATGAGTGAACTAAGGGATCATTTGACAGTAGAAGAATACACAGAGCTGGTAAAAGAAGCGGTCCTTGTAGACCGTTATCACCTTTTTGCCTTGTATGCAGAAGGGGAAATAGCGGCGGTTACAGGTTTTAAAGAAATGACAACCCTCTATTATGGACGCTTCGTATGGGTGTGTGACTTGGTGACAGCAGGAAGTCATCGATCCAAAGGATACGGAGAAAAGCTTCTTTCTTTCGTAGAAAATTGGGCAAAAGAACTTGGGTATAGGAGTATTGCGCTTTCCTCAGGGATCAGCCGGATGAGAACCCATCGATTTTACGAAAGCAAAATGGATTATGAACGAGTGAGCTATGTTTACCGTAAAGGGGTCGCTGATCAGGACAGGAAGTGAATCGGGCACGTATCCTGTTTGAAACCGGTGGGGTATTTCCCTGGGGTCGTTTACACCGGATGAGGAAGGGTAATAGAACCCGTGGAAAGCACCAACAACCAAGGGACGGATGTACGAGTGTGACCCAAAATACATACTCACTTGAGGAAAAAGAAAGAATCGACCTCATAGGCTATCGTGTCCATTGTAAGGACGAAGATTATTTGTTGGGAATCTCTAGAGCGTCTGCCAGTCTTTACGATCATTTTCCTGAAAGTGATGTCCAAACCGGGTCATTTATTCCAGGGGAGTGCATGTAGGAACACGATGGATACTGGTAAGGTGGACTTATGCCATTGCAACCAATAAGGGTTTACGTCGAGGCATCAGGGCCGCTTATCTATCTTTACACCAATGGATGGAAGGTGAAGGGTATGAGCGGGAACCACAAACCTGGCATATTGAGCTGTATCATAGTTGGAAAGATGAAGATGAACTGGACATGGAGCTTTGGGAAACAATGAGGACTTGACTCTGTGGTGCACCCCACGGTTTACTATGTGTAGTGGGAGGTTGCAGCTTGTACAAAATCAGTGAATTTTCACGACTTACAGGCTTGAGTAAAGAAACGCTGCGTTATTATGCAGAGGTTGGCCTGCTTGAGCCTGCTTACATTCATCCTGATACCCGTTACAAATATTATGATGATGGCAGCTATTTTTTAGCGGTCATGCTCTCGAAATTGCGTGAGCTGGGTTTTTCAATCCAGGAAATGATGGAAGTGATGAAAGATGAATCTTTTTCACATCTAGAGGAATTATTGCAGGAAAAAAGAAACAGGATACAGGAGGAAATCGAAAACCTGAGGGGGAAACTTTCTGATATCGATACATTTTTACAATCCGGCAGGGAGGAAGACGAATGATCCAGTGGGAAAACGATCGAATGATTCAAGCACCTATCGAAGAAGTGTGGGAACTTTTTAAGGATGAACACATCAAACGTATTATGCCTAAAGTGGAAGAACATGAACTAATTGAAAAAACGGAAACTGAAGTCGGGGCTAAACACCGACAAACATACCGTGAAGGCAAACGTCTTGAAACTTATATAGTAGAAACTCTCGCTTATGAAGACACACCGGCGCACAAACATAAAAAGATATCATTCATTATTGGCCGGGCGTTTGAAGTGACCGCCTCCTTTTTCCTTGAACAGGTCGATGAGCGTCAAACGAAACTCACGTACTCCGGTCAGAACAAAGGAGTGAATTTCGTAGGAAAAGCTATGATGAAGCTTGCCAATAAAAAAGGAAATGATCGAGTGGTGGAAGAATTCCTGGATCGTGTGGAAACGGAAGCTACACATACGAATGTTTAACCCCTGTCTTTGGACGGGGGGTTACTTTTCTCCTAAACGTATAGACGTATGATTCGTACCTTTTACGCATAGACATGTTTATAGTTTTGGAGAAAGGAATGAGGTGGATGAATCAATTTCCATATGGCCCCCATGCGGCAGGACCTTTCAGAAGTGAGGAGGAAAGCAAGGAAGATATAAGAAATGGAATCAGAAAGAAAGCATCAGCTGTCCAGCTTTTTCAGCGCCTGGCGGAAGTTGCCCCGGATGAAACATATAGAAATGAAATCAAGCATGTGCTCGAAAATGAAAAAAGGCACTACCAACACTTTTTGAATCTCTATACGTCTCTCACTGGAGAAACCCCTGAGTATGAAAGGTCAGAAGTGGATGTCCGTACTTTCGAAGATGGACTGCGCACTGGCTATGATCAGGGAGTAGAGGAATTTGAAGACTACCAAAAAGCGTATGTAGAAAATCAGGGCACGCCGCTTGGGAATGTCTTTTACCGGGCTTGTCACGATAAAATGATTACTACGAACCGGCTTGTCGCTTATTCAAGAGGAGAAGGGCGGGTGGTGCTGAAGGATTATGGCAGTCAGCCCTTCGTCTTGAATATCGATGAGGCAACCAAACAAAACCGCACGTTCAGAACAGCTCTTTGGACTGGAGACCATTTACAGGTGACGTTGATGAGCATCTCGCCGGGGGATGATATTGGCTTGGAAATCCATCCTGATGTCGACCAATTTTTAAGAATTGAACAAGGGCAGGGGCTTGTTCAAATGGGAGACTCCAAGGATCAATTGAATTTTCAACAGCGTGTATCAGATGACTATGCCGTTATGGTCCCTGCCGGCAAATGGCATAATATTACCAATACCGGGAGGCAGCCATTGAAACTTTATTCGATTTACGCTCCGCCTGAGCACCCTCTCGGAACCGTCCATAAAACAAAAGCCGATGCATTAGCTGCGGAAGAATAAAGAAAAGCCGTAAAGAGAAGCTCAGTTATTGTACTGAGCTTTTTTTGTTTGGTTCTGTTAAAGTTTATTTTTGATATTACTATAAAAAAAGAACTTTCAATTTTATGGAAGTTCCTCATTTTTATATTTAACTTATTCAATTAGAGCTCCCTTTTCTTGAAAACTCAGCTTCGAGATGTTTGGAAGATTCTAGGGGCTCAGGGAAAAGGTTCGCTTTCCATGGGGCGGGCGGTGAGCCTCCTCAGGCTCCGCCTTCCGGGGTCTCACCTGTCCCACACGTCCCATAGGAGTCTCACCGTTTCCCTCCGCCCCCTTTACCTTATAAGTGACTCGAAGCCATCTTAAAAATGGTGAGCTTGAATGGTTGAGGTTCGAACATCTGTATGGATTCGTAAGTTTCCAATTCTTCTCCCCTAGGCGGGCAGATCATACGTAGTATCAAGCATTTGCGTATGCTAAACGTTCATGGGGTAGAGATGATATCATTCCCTTCTCTTACCCATACAAGCTGATTTTTCAAGTAGTGATTTCGAGACACTTATATGGCAAAGGGGCGGAGGGGAATGGCGAGACTCCTACCTTAAGTGTGCAGGCGCCTCGTTCAGCGGCGTATGGACTGGACTGAGCTGGAGGAGATAAAGGAAACACGAAGAACGAAGGGATTCGATGTTGACTTATCGTACAGAAGCGAGGGAAGTCTCACTAGCCGCTAGGCGCAGAAACCGGATATCTACGAGCAAGAGAGTGCTTGGTGAGACCCCGCAGGACGTAGTCCGAGGAGGCTCACCGCGCTCCCCGCGGAAAGCGAGCGATTCCCCGTAGCCCCCCATCCACTCAACAAAAGTCTCGAAATCAAGTCTTAAACAATCCTGCCATTTAGCTAAAAATTCAGTTTCGAAATAATAATCCAACAAGATTCAATGGTTACATCGTGAAAGAAGATCATCTAAAGGTTTCGATAATTGGAAATAAATCCCTTTTTGCCATCCTATCTTTCATTGTCCCTTCCATACGTTGATACAAATATTAACACTGACCTTTAACAGAGCCTTTTGTTTTTACAGCTTTGAACAATCCCGACGGGCCTGATCGTCACCAGGGCCTTTGGAACTAAGGAATTCCACCTTCACTAAGTCGTTTGCAGTCCTTCCTTCATTTTCAACATTTATGTATAGAAAAATGCGAAACGTCCTGTCATACTATGGATAACACTTAAGCCTATAGGCGTGGGACTGTTGCACATGTGTTCATTATAATCGCCCGTTGATGGAAGGAGGGGTAGTGGATGATCTCATTTATCATTTGGACAGTGGTGATTCTGCTTGTTATCCAGTTAAGTTTACTTGCTACTCTGGTGGTATCAAAGATGAATCGATCAAGAGATGAAGAAATGTTATCCAATTATTTGAAAGCTTGTGAGCGTCCATTCTTTGAATTCCTGAAAAGGGAATCAGAAGAATGCCCGGATTTCCCAAGCGATAAGAGGTGCCGGATCCTCCTTGTCGAGCGCATGCTTGATCGCTATGTGGATCAATCCAACCCATCGATTGATTATACGAGAGTGCGGGAATCCGCAAGAACACACTTAGGTGATGCTTACCGTCTTTATATAAGAAGAGGGAGCTGGGCACAGCGGGTGAACACGCTCTACTATATTGAAGATTTTCAAATGGAAGATTTGAGAAATGACGTATGGGAACATTTCCTGCAATTAAATGAGAATGATGAAGAGTACCGTCAAACTCTTAGGGTTCTCTCTGCCTTTCAGGATGAACGGTTGATTCGCATCCTTCTGAGATCGGAAAATATACCTCAGCGGCTCATCAAACAAATGCTGCGCCGTTTTCAAGAAGATCTCATTGAACAGATGCTCGCTTTGATTGAAGATGAACCAGGGATGGTCCAAAGACAGGTCCATTTAGCGGTCATCTCATACTTTGGAGAAGTAAAGGATACGAAACATCTTCCATTTGTAGAAAAGATGCTCGCTTTTCCATCAAAAGAAGTCCGACTTAAATCGTTGCGGAGTTTGACAGAAATGAAGTCTTGTTCCGACCCGGCTCTTCTGAACAGATTCTTTGATTCGGAGATTTGGGAAGAACGAATGTACGCCGCAAAGCTTGCCGGCAGTTTGCAGTTAACATCTTCGAAGGACTCTCTAATAATGCTTGCTGGTGATCCTGAATGGTGGGTCCGTTATGCGGCTTGTGAAGCGATGAAAAAACTTCCTGAAGGAGATCATCTGCTTGCCTATACGTTCCATCATCATGAAGATCGATTTGCTCGATCGATGGCAAGACAGCATCTGAGTGTGAAAGTGGGTGAAACGGCATGAATGTAGATCTCTTAACCTGGATCATAGAAACAGTGGCCTTTCTTGTCATCATTTATATGATCATCGTCGCGGTCGTGTACCTTTCCTTGTTTTTCATCGCAGGTCCGCAAATCAGGAAGGAGCGCGGGCTTCACCGAGAGGAACTCATCGAGGACACGGCCATCAATACAGATACGTTTCCGGTTTCTGTGCTCGTTCCAGCGTATAATGAAGAAGTGGGAGTCGTCAGTACTGCCCGTTCCATGCTCTCGTTGAATTATCCGCAGTTTGAAGTCATTGTCATTGATGACGGGTCAAAGGACAGTACCGCTCGGAAGATGATTGAAACGTTCCAAATGAACCTTATAGATTTAGCGGTCAGGCGTCACTTTACTACCAAGGATATAGTCGAAGGCTATCAGTCATCTATCTATCCAAACCTTTACTTATTGAGAAAAGAAAATGGAGGAAAAGCGGATGCGCTCAATGCCGGGATCAATTTTTCGAAATATCCCTATTTTGCGGCCATCGATGGGGATTCAATCCTGGACCGTGATGCCCTGTTGAAAACGATGAAACCGATTATCGATTCAAATGGAACCGTAACCGCTACTGGGGGTACCGTCAGAATTGCGAATGGATCGAGGATCAATAAAGGAATTGTCGAGCGGATAGGACTACCAAAACAGCCAATGCTTCGTTTGCAGATCGTCGAATATTTCCGTGCATTTCTCATTGGAAGACTGGGTCTTTCCAAGTTAAACATCCTGTTAATTATATCAGGAGCCTTCGGTGTATTCGAAAAAAACCGTGTCATTAAAGCGGGAGGTTACGACCCGGGGACCGTCGGGGAGGACATGGAAATGATCGTACGGATCCACCGAACCCTTAAGGATGAGAAATCTAAACAACGGATTGAATATATCCAGGATCCGGTCTGCTGGACAGAGGCTCCTTCCACTATGTCCTCCCTTCGCGCCCAAAGAAAAAGGTGGCAGCGGGGTCTGGCAGAAACGCTTTGGAAGCACAGGAAAATGTTAGGAAACCCGCGCTATCGCGGGATTGGTGTTTTTTCCCTTCCTTATTATTTGTTCGTGGAGCTGTTAAGCGCCCTGTTTGAAGGCTTGGGATATTTAATCATCATTCTCGGCCTTTTCTTCTCATTTGTATCTGTAGAGATTACACTTGTGGTCGGGATGCTGACCGTCGTCTATGGCTCCATGATCTCTTCCTTAGCCGTGCTGCTGGAGGAGTGGACCTACCATAAAAATCCTGATCCTAAAAGTGTCGTCCAATTGTATGTGTGGGCTTTGACCGAAAGCTTCTGGTATCGCCCTCTTCTCGTTTGGTGGAGGTGTGAAGGGTTATTCTTATTCCTTTCCAAAAGGAAAAGTTCCTGGGGGAATATGAACAGAAAGGGTCTATCTCAAGACCACTAGGTTCTCCCTAGAAGCTGATCCTTCAAGGATGGAAGGAGGTGGTATGGTATGGATGCTGACATTATTACGCTGCCCAGTTTTAGAATAAGAGGAAGAAAATGGACGGGATCCTATCAACAAATTCCTCAATTGAAAGAAATGATCAGAGAAGTGGAGAAGGCTAAGGTAGGTGGAGCTTGGGCCTGTGAACCCTTACGTGCAATGGGGTTGCTCTTACCACTGGATCGAAGGTGGTTTCGTACATTACAGCGGTTTCGAAGTGGAAAATTCTCCGGTTCCGCATGGGTTTATAGAGCATAGGATACCTGAATTGAGATATTTGAAGGTACATCATCCGAAGGGAAAGGATATTGGTGAAACCTACGCTTCTATTTATCAATGGTTCAGGGAAGGGAAATGTGAGCTTGCTCTCAACCCAGAGGAAATCTATTATGATGAAATTCCTTTGAAATTTGAAAAGTATCCAGTAGATAGAGATTTTGACGATCCTCATCTTGATATTTATATACCGGTGAAATCCTGAACAAAAAAAGCCCTTATAAAGGGCTTTTTTTTTTCATCGGCTGAATAGTCAACCGTTCAATGTTCAATAGACTTTGTCACCATTGAATATCGAGTTTTTGACAATGACGTAATCGACGTGGCGGATGCTGTCAAGGTCAGATCCACCTGCGTAACTGATTGCCGACTGCAGATCCTGCTCCATTTCTGTAAGTGTGTCATGAAGGGCGCCTTTGTGCTCCACAAACATTTTCTTGCCTTCCACGTTTTTCTTTTCCCCTTTTTGGTGTTCAGAAGCGGATCCAAAGTATTCTTTATATAGTTTGCCGTCTCTTTCCACTGTTTCACCAGGGGATTCTTCGTGTCCAGCGAAAAGGGAACCGATCATCACCATAGATGCCCCGAAACGGATGGATTTTGCAATATCCCCATGGGTCCGGATGCCTCCATCTGCAATGACGGGCTTACTCGCTGCCTTTGCACACCATCTTAGGGCTGCCAGCTGCCAGCCTCCGGTACCAAAACCTGTTTTGATTTTAGTGATGCAAACTTTCCCAGGTCCGATTCCGACTTTCGTAGCATCCGCGCCTGCATTTTCTAGTTCACGAACGGCTTCTGGTGTTCCTACATTTCCAGCAATGACGAACGTGTCAGGAAGCAATTGCTTAATGTGTTGTATCATATTGATGACGGCTGTGGAATGGCCATGGGCAATATCGATCGTGATGTATTCGGGAATCAACTCTTTTGATGCCAACATTTGAACAAATTCATATTCTTCCGGTTTCACACCTACACTGATAGAAGCGATCAATCCTTCGGTGTGCATTTTTTCGACGAAAGCCAGACGACTACCTGGATCGAAGCGGTGCATCACATAAAAATAACCGTCTCTGGCCAATTGATTCGCAATCTTTTCATCAATGATGGTCTGCATGTTTGCAGGGACGACCGGCAGCTTAAATGTATAGTTTCCAAGTGTAACGGAAGGGTCACAGGCCGAACGACTATCGACCACACATTTTGCGGGAATTAGCTGTATATCTTCATAATCAAATACATTTTCCATGGAACACACTCCTAAAAACCGAATATTTTATAATTCATTAAGTTTATTGTTCGTACATTTGTAATTTACCTTAACTTTACTTCCTTGTCAAAGGTTCATGGTAAAATGATGAAAAAGGGGGAGAAAGTATGTTTGTACATAGCATTGATAAAGAAATGATGTTAAAGCTTCCTGAGAAAAATGATGCCGAAGCTTTGTTCCGTGTCACGGATGACTCGCGTGAACATCTCAGAGAGTGGCTGCCCTGGCTGGACACTACCAAGACCATAGAGGATACAAAGGCATTCATCGAGTCAGGGAGAAAGGGGTATGCAGAGGGGAGAAGTTTGACAACCCTGGTTATGTATCATGGTGAAGTGGCCGGTGTGGCCGGTTATAATGAAATCGATGCTGATCATGAAATGGTGAAAATCGGTTATTGGCTGGGAGATTCGTTCCAAGGAAAAGGAGTCATGTCCCGGGTAGTCGAAGCTTTGATTGACCATGCATTTTCACATATGAATATGAATCGTGTAGAAATCCGGGTAGCAGCAGAAAATGAGAAGAGTGCAGCTATTCCTAAGCGCCTGGGTTTCCAGGAGGAAGGAAGAATCCGCTCAGTCGAGTGGTTGTATGATCATTATGTCGATCACAAGGTTTATGGATTGCTGGCAGATGAGTGGAAGGTATAAGATAAGGAAGGCTCAAATATAGAAAGAGAATTCGAGGGATCGTTATGGAAAAGCAATACAACAGAAAAATCATTCTTGTAACCTTTATGATCGGAGCGTTTTTTGCTGTTCTTAATGAAACGCTATTGAACATAGCTCTGACGGAATTAATGGAAGTATTTGGCCTGAAGGCACCAACGGTCCAATGGATGGCCACAGGTTTTATGCTGGTGATGGGTGTTCTCATGCCAGTTTCAGCTTTATTGATCCAATGGTTTACAACGAGACAGATGTTCATAGGAGTCATGACGGTGTTCCTTGCAGGTACCATCATTGCCGCTGCTGCCTTTAATTTTCCGATGCTGCTTGCCGGTCGAATGATACAGGCCGTGGGGACAGGTTTGTTAATTCCTGTAATCATGAACGCTCTTCTTTTGTTATATGAACCAGAAGTGCGCGGGCGGATTATGGGGACATTCGGTCTTGTCATTATGTTCGCACCAGCCATCGGTCCGACACTATCGGGGGTCATTGTCGACTTTTTAGGTTGGAGATGGTTGTTCATCACCGTCATTCCATTCGCTCTGTTCTCGATCCTGTTTGCCGTCAAATATTTAGAAAATGTTGGGGAAGTGACCCGTCCGAAAGCGGATGTGCTATCGATTATCCTTTCGTCGATCGGGATCGGCGGAATCGTTTATGGCTTCAGCAGTGCAGGGGAGAGTGGAGCTGGTTTCTCCTCACCGACGATTTTAATGATACTCACTGTCGCTTTTCTCAGTCTGCTGTTCTTTATTTTTAGGCAGCTGCGATTGGAAGAACCGTTATTGGATGTCCGGGTTTTTAGGTATAAAAGTTATGCAAGAGGCATTACCATATTCGTAATCGTCATTATGGCGATGTTTGCTTCAGAAATCGTCATGCCCATGTACCTGCAGGGGCCTTTAGGTTTCTCCGCGAAAGCAGCAGGTTTACTGCTTCTTCCGGGCGCACTATTGAATGGCTTAATGTCACCGGTTATGGGAACGCTTTTTGACAAGTTCGGGCCAAGAAAGCTGATCATCCCAGGTACGCTTGCATTAGTAGCTGTCATGGTGTTTTTCAGTAACATCAACCCTGAAATTCCGGCCTGGTCGTTCATACTCGCATATATTTTGCTCATGTTATCTGTGTCGGCTGTGCTCATGCCTTCACAGACGAACGCTTTGAACGAACTGCCGAAACACTTATATCCTCATGGAACAGCGATTGCCAACACGCTGCAGCCGATCGGTGGGGCTCTCGGAGTGTCAATATTTGTGAGCATTCTGAGTCAGGGAGAAAGAAATTACCTCAGGAACCAAACAGGTGAAAAGACTGTAGAAATGATGGATCAGGCTATGACTGCCGGGGTCCACCAGGCTTATTGGTTTGCTTTAGGTCTTGCGGGTATAACTTTTGTCGTTGCATTATTCATCCGAAAAGCGGTTTCACCTGATTATGAGACGGAACAAGAATAATAAAACAGGTCCTTCCTGTATAGGAAAGGACCTGTTTTTATTATTCTTTCATTCGTTTGATGAAGGATTCAAGATGTGTCCGGCTCTGAATGTTTTCATTGCATTTCCGGCTGTCATGGCAAATGTAATTGCCCCGACTCACGGTTTCCTCATCCCTTCTGCCTTCGATCGTAGCTGTGAACATGCCCACTTTTTCTTGTTCATGGCAAATGGAGCAGATGCCTTTCTGCTGCAACGGTTTGTAATGTCCGTATACACCGGTTAGCTCACCATCTACTGTCGAGATCATATATTTACGATTGGCAGCTACATCGTTCCAACCGATATAGGAGAGGTCAGTCCACTCTTCTTCTGGAATGGCAGGGACTTTCAACTTTTTTACTTTAGGGAATAGTCGCTTCATATCGTCTTCGCTAAGCTTTGGAAAAGGGACCACGTATTGTTTCAGTCTGGAAAAATAGAGGATGGCATCTGTTTCATCCTCGACCTTACTCGCTTGAGCAATTAATTGTTTGTGAACATCATCTAAACCCTCGAATAGTTCAAGTACTTTTTCCTCCGCCATAGACTTGAGTGCCTGGGTGACAGCACGGTCATTCGTAGTCATATGGCCATTCAGCAGGGTATATGCCTGATGTTTTATGAAGTGATATTGATCGGAGCGGATGAAACGTTCCATCAAAAAACCCCCGTCCATTGATTTTGTTTTTATTATTTCAGAGCAAACCCATTCAAGCAAACGTTTCGGCTCACATTGTGAAAAGTCGAACAGCACTCCTGGTACTTGTCCTTCTCTATTGGGTACCAGGTACACATAGGGAGTATGGATGTACCGGTTTTGCGTTTTGTTCATTCGGTACCAGGTACGCTATCTAACTTTCCGGTTCGCGGTACCAAAACGGCAGAGCACTGTACCGGGAACCTTATCCCGAAAATCCGTACCTGGAACCAACCAAACAGTCATCGATCGACAACTGCACTCTTTAATTAAACCGCTTTCATATATGGTATCGTAGAGGAGACTATTCATATAGAAAGGGGAACCTGTATGAAGTGGGAAACAAGGATGATCGAGACAGAACGAGGTGTTTTTGAAGTGTTTGAAAAAGGGGAAGGTCCTCCTCTTGCGGTCACGCATTTATATTCGGAATTCAATGAAACGGGAGACTACTTTGCAGAGGCATTCGTCGATACTCATCATGTTTATTTAATCAACCTGAAAAACTGTGGGAATTCAGATCAAGTAACAGCTGCCCATGAGATGACGATGTTGGACAGTGTGCTTGATTTGGAAGCTGTAAGGGAGGGGGTCGGCCTTGACCGGTGGGGATTTGCAGGCCACTCTACCGGTGGGATGCTAGGAGTCGTGTATGGAATTTACTTCTCTATTCATCTTCACCCGTTGATCATTGCGAATGCGGCAGCCCGGGAATATATGACGTTCTCAGAAGATTGCATTTATCACAGCTCCCATCCCGATTTTTCCAAGATGCAGCGATTGGTTGAGTCTTTGAAACAAAAAGACCTTTCTCCTGAATCCAGGAGAATACTGACGACGGAACGGACGAAACTATCGTTAAGAGACCCGGATCTTCATGACCATTATTTTAATGGTTCGATTGAAAAAAAGATGTCGACTTCCCGTATGAATTTTTTCTCAAGAGAACTACATACTTTTGATGTGAGTCGGAAGCTTCCACTAATCGCGGCAGAAACGGTGATCATTTCTGGAGCGTATGATGTCCAGTGTCCCCCTGAATACTCGAAAGAAATGGCTGATGCTATTCCAGGGGCTGACCATATCGTTTTCACAATGAGCAACCATTACCCGCATTTGGAAGAAAAAGAGAGATTCCAAAAAGTTCTTCTGGACTACTTTGACTAGAAGGAACTGGTAGTGGTAAGGTTATGGGGAATGACAGCGCTTCAATATGAGAGGGGTTCGCTTATGCAGCAGGAAAAACGACCAAGGAAAAGCGATTTTGCTAAGTTCAAACAGCTATGGTTTCTGTTGTTCATGCTTTTGTTCACGTTACTCCATAACACACTCGTCATCCTCATCGGTGAAGGATGGAGCTTCATTGGATATGGACTATTGTTTCTTTTCATGTATTCTCTTTTCCGATGGCTGAGGAAGATAATTGGTTTCATGAGAAAGCCATTGTCATGGAAAGCTTTAATCGGCTTTTACTTTATAGGAGTTTTCGTCCTGAGCGCTGTATTAACCCCGTAGATAAAAGCTTTTTTCATGCTTTTATCTTACTTGATTAAACAAACATCTTGTTGAAGAGGGATAAATGATTCATATGTTCGATCCGAGGTCTTTTCGTGCTTCTTCCTATACGGTGGTTGAGACTTCTATGGAGTACCCGACACAACAGGAGAACACGGAAGCAGAGCCGGAGGCGGCTCACAGTACCTCACGGAAATCCAGGCATTCCTCCGACCACTTCCTACAAATTCTCTGACGATAAGATGAAGCGTTAGATGTCTTTCCAAAAAGGAGGGAGGGGCCCTTAACTGCACTCGATAAACGTGTAACAGGATTACAGGAAAAGAAATACATAAGCGGGGAGAATGAAATTTGGAATTGTTGATGATTGGAATAACCGTTGTACTCGTAGTTTTTTATACGTTCATCCTCTATAAGCGGAGGAAAGATATGAAAAATTCCCACGGATGGAAAAGCTATGTGACCCCTGGTGCGTTTATCCTCGCACCTGTAGTCGCTCTGCTCTCCTATATGTTCGAGCTCGGTGGCATTGTGATATGGTTCACCCTCGGAGTGTGCTTCATTCTAGGGGCTTTCTATACAAAGTATCTTCCGGAACCGGAATGATTGAAAGGAACAGCAGCCTGAAACAGGGCTGCTGTTTTTTTACTGCTGGATCAAAAGGACATAATTCCTTCCTTTCCAACGGATACTATCCGAAAAGGAGGGGCACAGCATATATGGATATTGGCTGGGAATTCATCGTCAAAGGTGTGACCGTATTTATATGGTTGTACGTTTTAGCAAGAATCCTTAGTAAAAAACTGATTTCACAGATGACATTGTTCGATTTTATCGCTGGGATCACGATGGGGTCTATGACGGCAACGACCTTCCTCTCCCCCAGTGTCAGTCTGGCAAGAGGATCCTTAGGTTTGTTGACGTTTGCTGTGCTGGTGCTCCTGATTGATTATTTAACCATCAAAAGTTTAACGATCCGGAAGTTGGTGAACAGTAAACCGACGATGCTGATTGACAATGGGAAAATTATAGTGGAGAACATGAAAAAAGTACGTTTCAACGTTGACGAACTTATTGCTGAATTGAGGAAAGCAGGAGTATTCAGCTTCAGTGAGGTTCAGACCGCCATTTTGGAAACGGATGGTTCCGTAAGTGTTTTGCGAAAAGCCGACTATTCCCCTCTTAACCCTCGTGATATGAAAATAGAACCGAAACCTGCTGTGTTCTCTCATGTAGTCATGGTGCAGGGACAAATCCTCGTTGATCAATTGAATGCAAGTGGGTACAGTCAAGCCTGGCTAAGCGATCAGTTAAAGACACATGGCGTGACGAATCAGACAGAAGTCCTGGTCGCTCAAGTCAACCCTGACGGAACTTTATTTGTAGAAATTTCAAATTAGGTAGAATATTGGAGGAAAAGGTCGAATGATGGAGATTTTTCATAATTGTAAGCGTTTTATTGAACTTTGTACAGGATATACTGTACAAAGTTTTATTTGTGTATAAACTTTATTTTGTGTAACATTGTATTCGTTTGCTAATAGTTAAAGCGATGAAACGTTTAGATTTAGGAGGTGTACATAAAAGATGGCCGACTTTATGAATTACGTCCAACGAGAATGGGGGACGATTTTTTCTTATACGATGGAGCATCTGCAGCTCGTTGGTATTGCGATTGTCATCGCCATATTAATCGGAGTTCCGCTCGGAATCTATTTAACTACGAATAAATATTTGGCAGAAACCATCCTGCAGGTAGCGTCTATTATTATCACGATTCCAAGTATCGCTTTGTTCGGTATTATGATTCCTGTCCTCTCTCTTATTGGACAAGGAATTGGATTTTTACCAGCATTGATCGCCTTGGTGCTCTATTCCCAACTGCCGATCATTAGAAACACATACACAGCCATCCAAAACGTAGACCCGAATATAAGGGATGCCGCTAAAGGAATTGGGATGACGACTTTCCAGCGTCTTGTGAAGGTTGAAATTCCGAACGCTCTTCCGTTGATCATGGCGGGTGTCCGTACAGCTACCGTTTTGAACATCGGAATTGGTGCGATTGCCGCATTTATCGGATCGGGTGGTTTGGGGGTTTTGATTAACTCTGGCATCAGCCGGGGAAGCAGCAATATGGTATTAGCGGGAGCGGTTTTCGTATCTCTGCTTGCACTCGCTGCAGACTTTCTCCTGAAATTCATTCAGGCCCGGATTACGCCGAAAGGTATTAGATCGTAAAGAAAGAGGTGGACGCATGATTGAATTTAATGATGTAACGAAAGTTTATGGTGGGGATGTCAAAGCCATTGATGATATTTCCATGACCGTTGAAGATGGAGAACTTGTCATTCTTCTTGGACCTTCCGGCTGCGGGAAAACAACTCTTCTTCGTATGGTCAACCAATTGGAATCCATTTCGGGCGGGGAGATCAAAATTCAAGGTCAAAATGTACGCGAAATGGATAAGATCAAAATGCGGAGGAATACAGGGTATGTCATTCAAAGCAATGGTCTTTTCCCGAACATGACGATTGAAGATAACACCATGATCGTCCCTGATCTTCTCGGTTGGGACCGCAAAAAGAAAAAAGACCGTTTCAATTACTTAATGGATTTGGTCGGTCTTAACCCGGATGACTACCGGCGAAGGTTCCCGCATGAACTTTCCGGAGGTCAGCAGCAGCGGATAGGGGTTGCCCGTGCGATGGCTGCTGACCCGCCAGTGATGCTTATGGATGAACCGTTTGGAGCTCTAGACCCAATCATCAGGGAAAAAGTCCAGGACGAATTTCTGGCCATTCAAAGAGAAGTGAAAAAGACCATCTTGTTCGTCAGTCATGATATTGATGAAGCCGTACGCATGGGGGATAAAATCGCCTTGCTTCGTGATGGGAAAGTTCAGCAGTATGACCGTCCGTCAGAACTGCTCATCCGCCCAAACAACGATTTTGTATCCGATTTCGTAGGGAAGGATCGGGTGTTGAGGAGCATGTCTCTCTACAGTGTCGAAGATCTGGTTACGACGTTCGGATTGAAGCATAAGGAAGAGACGATTATGGATACAAAAGAAATTTCGATCGATACTTCTTTAAGAATCGCAATCAGCATGCTGTTGAATCAGGAAGCGGATCAACTGGTGATCGTCGATCGCCAAGGCCAGGCAAAAGGAAGCCTGACCTTCGACTTGATTGAAAAATTCCTGCACCAAGAAGTGAAAGGCGCATAAAGGAGGCTAAAAGATGAACGCAAAAAAAGTGACGTCCTATGTCATCCGAATCATCCTCTGGGCCCTTGTAATCGCCTTCTTTTTCTGGGCGTTCAGCGAGAACATGTTCGGTAAGATTTTCGATGAGCCCACTAAGTTCATGGAACTGCTCACGAGACATATGGAACTCGTATTAATATCAGCGGGCCTTGCCATTCTTACTTCAGTTCCGCTCGGAATCCTTATTACGAGACCTTCCTTCCGCCGTTCGGAGTGGTTGATCGTAAATATGGCGAACTTGGGCCAGACCATCCCGAGTCTTGCTGTTCTGGCCCTCGCTATGGGTTTCTTAGGAATCGGGGTGAAAGCTGCGATTGTCGCGCTCTATATTTATTCGTTACTTCCCATTTTACAAAATACGATTGCCGGGCTGGATTCAGTCCGTCCTGAAATGAAGGACGCAGCAAAAGGGATGGGACTGACACCGGCACAAGTCTTATTCAAGATCGAACTGCCATCTGCAGCTTCATCGATCATTGCCGGCATACGGACGGCTGTCGTCTTGAATATCGGGACAGCCGCGCTTGCTTATTTGATCGGTGGTGGCGGATTAGGTGTATGGATTTTCACGGGGATCCAATTGTTTGATAACCAGACTCTGATCAGCGGTGCCGTCCCGGTTACACTGCTTGCGGTCGTTGTTGACTTAATATTCAGAGGCGTCGAGCATCTGCTCGTGCCGAAGGGGATCCGCTTAGCCCGTAAATCAGCGATTGAATCAGTATAAACAGGAGGAATGAAGGATGAAAAAGATACATGTTGCCATGATCACGATGCTTTTAAGTGCTCTCGTCCTTGCCGCTTGCGGCAGCGATGAAAAGAAAGTAACGGTAGGTGCAAAAAACTTTACGGAGCAGTTCCTGCTTGCTCAAATGTCTACGATCATGCTTGAAGATCAAGGATATACGGTTGAGGAAAAGAGTAACCTTGGCAGTTCTGCCCTGCGTCAGGCCTTGACGAACGGACAGGTGGATGTATCCTGGGATTACACTGGGACAGGTCTTGTCACTTACATGGAAGAAGAACCGATCGCTGATACTCAGGAAGCTTTTGACACGGTGAAAGAATTGGATATGGAACGTAACGACGTGTATTGGACGAACCTCTCAGATGTGAACAATACGTACACGCTTGTCATGCAGAAAGAACAAGCGGATGAACTAGGTATCCAGTCTATTAGTGATCTAGCCGCATACATCAATGACAACCCTGAAGAATTGAAATTCGGGACAGATGCAGAATTCGCAGAACGTGAAGATGGTCTGCCTGGGGTTGAGGAATTGTACGGTTTCAACTTTGGTGATGAAAACGTGTCAGAAATGACCTATGGTCTTCAGTACGATGCGATTGATAAAGATGAAGTCGACGTAGCTGTAGGATTCTCCACAGACAGCCGGATTGAAGAGCTTGATTTGATCAATCTCGAAGATGATCAAAGCTTCTTCCCTTCTTATAATGCGGCTTTGGTTATGACGAAGGAAACCCATGAAAACAAATCTGAGATTGAAGAAATCCTTAAACCTTTGACTGAGCTTGATAGTGAAACGATGCGTAAATTGAACTATGAAGTGGACGTAGAAGAGCGTTCCGTCAGAGAAGTGGCGGAAACATTCTTGAATGAAAATGGCTACTTAAGCGGAGAGTAAGAAGAGGGGCAGACAACATACAGTTGTCTGCCTTTTTTATACCATCAGAAAGGTTTATTTTACCCGCTAATAGGTTATTGGAAAATGAATGGAAATTCCGTGTGATCAATAATGGAATCAGATTACATAGTTTATAGAAAGCCAGTGGAAGGAGAGGGCGTCATGCTGAATAAATTCTTATATGCTCTTGTTATCACCGGGTTCATATCCACGATGTATTTTTCCTTCCAATGGTGGGATTCGACAAGAGCGGTTGAAAAAGTCAGTTCCGAAGAGATGAGTGGATGGCAGACGGAGGGAGAGATTCAAAAGAAAGTCTGGGTGAGACCCGAGGTTCAGGAAGTAGAAGAACCTACGTTTTCTAATGAGAAAACTGGTGTTGAAAAAGGAGAGGAAGTAGGTCGTTTGATCATTCCATTGTTAAACAGCGGGTATTCTACGTACTGGGGCACCGATGAGAACGCTTTGCATAAAGGGGTTGGAATGTTCGTCAGCCCGTGGACGACCACTCCTGACGAAAAGCGCCATACGGTTTTAAGCGGCCACCGGGATACGGTATTTACAAAGCTTGGGGATATCGAAAAAGGAGATTCTTTATTCTTTGAATACGAAGAGAAAAGGTATGAATATATAGTGGAAAAGACATGGGTGACCGATGAAGACGACAGAACGGTCATCGTGGACCGTGAAACACCGACACTTACACTGACGACGTGCTATCCTTTTGATTTTATCGGCAGCGCTCCAGAAAGGTTTATCGTACAGGCCAGTTTACATGCGGTAAACCATATAGAATGATTGGTTTACTGACTTTTAATGCTTATCAGGAAAGCATTTCTTTTCTGAGGGCCGTAACGTTATGCTGCGGCTTCTCTTACTCGTATTCCTTCCTCTTTTGATTACAGGTACGTTGTAGTCTCAAATTCAGATCGTTCCTTCCCTACATAAGGAGTACTCTAGGCGCACAAGCTAAGCAAAAAAGAAAAAGGTGAACAGGATGACTTTGTACCGGCTTGGTTATGTGGCGATGAGTTTGAATGTGCAAAATGCCTCGCCCTCTCAAACCAATAAACGCTTTTCAGAAATGAGAGATGTAGAAGCAGCCACCCGCAAGTTGGAGAGAATTGTGAAATCGAACATCCATAACTGCTTGAGGTTATTGAAACATAACAAAGCCCATGACATCCATTTTTTTAGATTGAGTTCACGACTTGTCCCACTGGCCACACACGAACAGCTCAGCGAGTGGGATTACTTGAAGCCGATAAAGGAAGACCTGGAAGAATTAGGGGCTTTTGCGAACGAAAACAGCATGAGGATTGACTTTCATCCTGACCATTTCGTCGTTATTAATTCTCCAGACCGGGAGATTTTTAAAACGTCTATGAAGGTTCTCAAATATCACTATCTCCTTCTCCATTACATGGGCATCGATCCTGTCCACAGGTGTGTGTTCCACATCGGAGGCCGTTACAATGACAAGGAAAAATCGCTTGAGCGTTTTATTGAAAATTGGGCTTCAGTGCCGGCCGGTATCCAAAAGATGGTGATGCTTGAAAACGATGATACATCCTACACGCTGAACGATGGTCTTTATGTTTGCGAAAAGCTGAACATTCCGCTCGTATTCGATTTGCACCACCATTTTGCCAATAATGATGGCGACCCTTGGGAAATGCATTGGCAGCGGGTCGTCCATACATGGAAACATTCCCCACTTCCAGTTAAGATGCATATATCCAGTCCTAAAAGTGGGAAAGACTTTAAAAGTCATGCGGATTATATCGATACCGGCATGTTCCTGGATTTTGTCAGGAAGACCAATGGATCTACAGACCATATTGACTGTATGATTGAGGCAAAATATAAAGATGAAGCCTTGTTATCCCTTGCGAAGGAATTGAATCAGCATCCGAATGTGGTCATGCAGGATGGGAGTTCGTTTTTATGGAAAGAGTGAGAAAAGAGGAAGGTCCTATTTATGGTAACCTTCCTCTTTTGCGCGTTCTAACCCGATTTTCATCAATTTTTTCAACCGACGTTTAGATCGCAGGAATGGAATGATTCTTTCTTCTACCATCAACTGGTAGGTCAAATGGGCGAATTCTTCTCGTTCTTCAGGGGTCAGCACGATGAATTCTGTCGGCTCTTTTTTTGGAAAGGGAACCAGATCCCCCATACACAACGCCTCCTTCTTACACATTTATGCGTAGAGATCGATAAAATACCGACAAGGATAAGGTTTTCGTGGCAGCTACTCTTGTGGTTCCAGGTACAGAAGTGACATATTTGGTACCAGGTATGCGTCTCTTTTTTTGCGTACCCGGTACCGGAATGAAAGAATGGTGTACCTGGTTTCGGAAGAACGAATGTGGGGGTCAGGTTTTGAAGAAAGCCAGAATAAGAGAAGAGCAAGCTATTTTCCTTTCATTACCTATTCATCAGCCGTATAATATTTTCATAGAAGGGACGGAGACTCGTGTGGCCATTCACTGCTGCACGTTACATAGGGAGGACAATATGGCAGGTTGGAAATTATCAATTGAAATTCGCAAGCCGCCTTATGCACAAAATAGAACCGTCAGAGACGCTATCCCCTATTCATTGTGGGCGGCTGTTCGTAGACATGTCCATGAACAGGCAGGACACCGATGCCAAATCTGCGGATTTTCGGACGAAGAGAAACTGCAGGCTCATGAAGTATGGAGCTATGACGAAGAGAGGTACCTGTTGATCTTGAAGGACATCCAGTCTCTGTGCAGGTTTTGTCATGATTGTAAGCATCTGCATCACGTAGGTCACAGAATCACTGATGACCGGACTCGGTCTTTTGTTATGAAGAATTTGAAAAAACACTTTATTAAGGTCAATGGTTGTACAGCGAACGACTTTACGAGACATTACCGTAATCAACTAGCGAAAAGTAATCCGGAACCGGTCAAACGATCGCTCGAGGACTTGGTTGAAGCTAGGGAGCGGATGGAAAAAGAAGAATTTCTAATGAAGCAGGCATGGAAATTTTCAGTGGCTGCTCACGTGCCATTAGTGGATGAAATCAAGAATCATCTGGAGAAGAATGGTCTGTTGTCTCATTATGATGATCCAAATTTCCAAACAGGATCATAGAACAGTATCCCGAATGGAGGAAAAGACATGGAGAGCAATATTTTTGAACAACTGGCCAAAAAATACGATACGGAAGAAAGAAAAGAATTAGCTGATATCATCGTCCAAGAAGTCAGAGAAGAGCTCAAGCATCATTCGTCCAAAAGCCTTCTGGACTATGGCAGCGGAACAGGCCTTGTCGGTTTGGAGGTCTCGGACCTTGTACAGTCTGTTCGTCTGGTCGATTCATCCCAACAGATGCTGGATGTAGCTCATACAAAAATTTCAAAACAAAACCTGACCAACGCCACTGTTGAATGTGCAGATTTCATGATTGAATCTCCAGACACTAAGGTGGATGTAATCTTGATGTCACTTGTTCTGCTTCATATTCCGAATACGGATAAAATCCTTGAGAAAATGTACAGTTGCCTGAACGAAGGCGGGGAGTTGTTAATCGTTGATTTCGACTTGAACGACCGGATTGAGCACCCAAACGTTCACCCGGGCTTTTCCCACGATCAGCTGAAAGGGAAATTATCAAAGGCAGGATTCCTTTACAACCATGTCAAAACGTTCCATTACGGGAAGCAGATTTTCATGAAACAGGATGCATCTCTGTTCCTATCAAAGAGTGTGAAACAATAATTCCTATGTTGTTCGAATCAGAATATCCAAATAAAATGAAAGATGAATTGAGGTGAAAGACATGGAGTTATGGGTTTCCAGAAAAGGGAAAACGAGAAATGCTCATGCAGAGCCAATGAATCTATGGCGATTCTTTGCATGAGGATAGAGTTCGTTAAATCGTCATAGCGTAAATATTCATTTGGCTTTGCCCCTTATGATTTAGCCACCAATTAATAAGGAGCTGGCATAAATGAAGTACGTGAATGCACAAAAAGTCTTACCTCAAAAGCTGTTAAAAGAACTGCAAACCTACATCCAGGGAGAAATCCTTTATGTGCCGAAATCCCCTGAACGTCATGAACAGTGGGGAGCTTTGTCGGGAATAAAAGACGAACTGGCAGAGAGGAATATGTCCATCAAGAAAGATTATGCAAAAGGGAAGTCCTTTGAAGAGTTATCGAGGACGTACCACCTCTCTCCAGAAACGCTTAAAAAAATTATTTATAAGAAGGAAAAGCTCACCTGATCAGGTGAGCTTTTCTTTGTTCGATTCTAAGTCAAAGTTGTCCTATTCAACAGAACCTGTATCCATTTATGATTAAAGCAGGGAATGACGAAGGAGGATGGGGGATGACAGGAAATCCTATCAAATTTTTAGAAGATGAACAGTTATATTTGAGACCGATTGAAAAAGAGGATTTAGAGTGGTTCTATACAAAGGCGTTATGGGATGAAGTAGGGAGGAAGCTTACAGGGACACAAGCATTTTTCAGCCGGCTGGGCGTCCAGCAGTGGTTCGAGCGCATTCAAGGGGACGATTCCAGAATCGACTTAGTTATTTGCCTGAAAGAAGGAAACCGAATGATCGGGGACTTGGCGATGCTTGAAATCGATCATTTGAACCGAAAGGCAGTTGTGCGCATCTCCATTTTCGATCAAGCCTATTGGGGAAAGGGATATGGCACTGCTTCGATGGCCCTTTTGATTGAGTATGGTTTTGAAAAACTGAATTTGAACCGAATCGGACTGGATGTCTTTTCTTTTAACCATCGAGCCATTCATTCCTATAAAAAACTGGGCTTTCAGGAAGAGGGAAGAATTAGGGAAGACTTGTTCTATGATGGGGAATATCACGATTCAATTTGGATGGGGCTGTTGAAGCGGGAGTATGAAGAGCATAAATGACCGTAAAAAAACAAACGTGTACAACGTACACGTTTGTTTTTTTATATTCATTTTTTCCAAGCAGGAAGCATTCGGCTCAATGGTTTGTCCGTCCGATATCCGAGGACATATTCCGCCTGCATGATCGTGTGAATTTCCCGCGTCCCTTCATAGATGACGGGTGCTTTGGAATTTCTTAAATAGCGCTCGACCGGATATTCGTTCGAATAACCGTAGGCTCCGTGAATCTGTACGGCATCATCAGCTGCCTGGTTGGCGAAATCACAAGCCTGCCACTTCGCGAGCGATGTTTCTCTCGTGTTCCGGACGCCTTTGTTTTTCAGTTCTCCTGCGCGGAAGACGAGTAGGCGGCTCATCTGCAGGCCGGCTTCCATTTTTGCGATCATTTGCTGGACGAGCTGATGTCTGCCGATTTCTTTTCCGAACGTTTCCCGTTCATGGCAATAATCGATGCTCGCTTCCAAGCAGGCCATGATCTGCCCGCAGGCTCCTGCAGCTACAGTGAAGCGTCCGCTGTCCAAGGCAGACATCGCAATCTTGAATCCATCGCCTTCCTGTCCGAGCAGGTTTTCTTGAGGGACTTTCATCTGATCGAAAAACAATTCACCTGTATTACCTGCCCGGATGCCGAGTTTTCCTTTGGTCGCTTTTGATGAAAATCCTTCAAACGTGCGCTCAACGATAAAGCAGGAAATGCCGTGGTGTTTCTTGCTTTTATCTGTGTAGGCGAACACGAGGAAGTGGTCGGCGACATCACATAAGGAGATCCACGTTTTCTGTCCATTCAAGACATAATGATCTCCTTTATGAACGGCTGTCGTCTGTAAAGCGGCCACATCTGATCCAGCGGCGGGCTCTGTAAGTCCGAAGGCACCAATTTTCTCCCCGTTCGCCTGTGGGGATAAATATTTCTGCTTTTGTGCCTCAGTCGCCCATTGCAAAAGGGTCATGCTGTTCAGCCCTGTATGGACGGAAACCGCGGTCCGGAAAGCTGTATCTCCACGCTCGAGCTCCTCACAAACGATGGCAAGGGAATTATAATCCATTCCACTACCTCCGTAAGCTTCAGGGATGCACACCCCCATGAGACCAAGCTTTGCTAATTTTTTCAAAGTCTGATGATCAAAGTGCCCTTTGGCGTCCCACTCACCGATGTAGGGCATGATTTCATGGTCGACAAAACTTCTGACCGTCTTCCTTAACAACACTTGTTCATCACTGTACTGAAAATCCATTTTGTTCCCTCCTAAACCTTTTCATCCTTTTTCCATTGGAGAATCGTCTGTTCATCAAAACCAAGTGTTTTTAAGATTTCTACTGTATGTTCACCCGGTCCCGGAGGGGGTTTTTGATAATCCACCGGTGTGCGGGATAGTTTGAGTGGACTGCCGATCATCTTTATGTCACCGGCCGTTGGATGCTGGCAGGTGATGAACATGTCTCTTGCCTGGAGTTGGTCATCTTCGTAGACATCCTTGATCGATTGGATTGGTCCGAACGGGATGTTTTTCTCCCGGCAGCGCATTTTCCATATCTCTGTTCTTTCTTTCTTGAATGATTCCTGAAGAATTCCGGTCAGTTCCTCCCGGTGTTCCACTCGCTGAGCATTGGTGCAAAAACGAGGGTCTGCTGCAAGAGCTGGTTGTCCTAATACTTGGCATAATGCAGTGAATTGACGGTCGTTCCCGACAGCAATGACCATCTCACCATCCTGTGATTGGAAGGTCTGGTAGGGAACGATGTTGGCGTGCCTGTTTCCGAGTCTTTGAGGGACGTTTCCGCTCATTAAAAAATTACTGCCTATATTAATGAGAGAACTGACAGCAGAGTCGTACAGGGACAGATCAACTTTCTGCCCTTCTCCGGAGCGTTCCCGTTCGAGGAGAGCGGTCTGGATTCCGATGCAGGCATAAAGACCTGTGAGGATGTCGGTGATGGCCACTCCGAGTTTTTGCGGGCCGGACTGTTCATCGCCTGTAATGCTCATCAGACCACTCATCGCCTGGATGATGAAATCATAACCGGGCAGATGTCGACTGGGCCCCGTCTCCCCGAATCCTGTAATCGAACAATAGACAAGACGAGGATTGATTTTACGTAAGGTATCAAAGCTGAAGCCGAGACGCTCCATCGTCCCTGTCTTGAAATTATGAACGACGACATCGGATGTCCGGACGAGTCGTTTCATCACTTCCCTGCCTTCTTCAGATTTCAAATCGAGCGTCAAACTTTTTTTATTGCGATTAGCACAAAGATAATAGGCGCTCACACCTTCCTTGAAAGGTGGGCCCCATGAGCGGGTTTCATCACTGCCCCCCGGAGCTTCGACTTTGATGATTTCAGCACCTAAATCCCCGAGGATCATCGAACAATATGGACCGGCGAGAACTCGTGTCAGATCAAGGACACGGACGCCTTCTAATGCGGCCGTCACGATGCATCACACCCTTTCACGATAGGAAAAAGCCAGAAGAACCCATACGACGTATGAATCCAACTGGCTTGGGAAACGCAGATCAATGGAATTAGGGGAGTTGTCCTTCATGGGCTATATCACACTATATGTAACACATGAGAAAACATGACCGGAAACTTTGTTTCATAGAATGATTATTCCACTAATAGGATAGAGCAGTGGGACAACCAGAACGTAGAAGGGGGTCTTTCCATGAATTACAGCTCAAAGCAGGTCCAGAGCCTGCCACCTTATTTATTTTCTATTTTTCATAAAAAGAAACTGGCGTTAATTGCTCAAGGGATCGATGTGATCGATCTCGGGATCGGCGCTCCGGATTTACCGACTCCACCCTTCATCATCGACCGTATGACAGAAGAAGTGCGCAAACCGAAGAACCATAAATATTCTCCGTATGGCGGCTGCCGGGAATTCCGGGAAGCTGTCGCCGGTTTCTATAGATCTCATTATGATGTGACGCTAGACCCGGACACGGAAGTTTTGACCCTCATAGGATCAAAAGAAGGGATCGCCCACTTGATCTGTGCGGTCCTGGACCCTGGGGAAGGTGTGCTCGTTCCTGATCCGGGTTACCCGGTTTATCAATCAGCCATCCATCTGGCTCATGGAGTAAATGTCCGTTTCCCATTGGATGAGGAGGAGGGGTATGCTCCTAAACTCGATCACATTTCCTCCAGGGATCTTTCTAGGTCGAAGATGATGCTCCTCAACTACCCGAACAATCCGACAGGGGGAACGGTGGAACTGGATACGTTTGAGGAAGCGGTACGGTTTGCTAAGGAACATAAGCTTTCCCTGATCCATGATGCCGCCTACGACTTGGTGACTTTTGGAGATTACAAAGCTCCTAGTCTATTACAGGCAGCTGATGCGAAAGATATCGGCGTCGAATTTGGTTCACTATCCAAGACTTTCAACATGTCCGGCTGGCGCTTGGGCTATGTAGTTGGAAATAAGGATCTTATCCGATCCTTGAGTGTTTTCAAGAGCAACATGGACACAAGTCAATTCTTACCGATTCAACTCGCTGGTGCCACAGCATTAAGAAGTGACTTTTCTTCAGTACGAACGAACAACCGGACCTATAAACAGCGGCTCGATCTGATGATGAGTGCGCTTCAGGCGATGAATATCCATCCACAAATGCCGAAGGGCACATTTTTTATCTGGGCACGTGTCCCTGAGGGCTATACTTCTCAAGGGTTCGCTGAAAAAATGCTCGACGAGGCCGGAATCATCCTCACCCCCGGATTGCCTTCGGTCAGAAGGGGGAAGGTTATTTCCGGATGAGTCTGTCTGTACCGATTGAAAGGCTTCACGAAGCATCCATCCGTATGAAAAAAGCGATGAAAGGCGGGTGAAAGCTATGGATCAACGTCGAATGACCGCAGCTGAAGCTATCGTTGCCTGTCTGGAGAGGCAGGGGATATCAAAAGTGTTCTGTGTTCCGGGAGAGAGCTACCTCCCGGTGATGAATGCCATCTTGCAGTCGTCGGAGCTTGAACTGATTTCGGCTCGCCATGAAGGCGGGGCCTCCTTCATGGCCGAAGGTTATGCAAAAGCGAGTGGGAAGCCCGGCGTCGTCATGGCGACAAGAGGGGTCGGGGCCGGAAATTTAGCCATTGGGGTCCATACGGCCTATCAGGACTCGACTCCTTTAGTCGTGCTATTAGGACAGGTCCACACGCATTTCAGGGGGCGTGAAGGGTTCCAGGAAGTGGATTTGGAAGCTTTTTTTCGTCCAATTGCCAAATGGGTGGCGGAAATCCGGGAACCGCCGCGGGCGCCGGAGATTGTCCAAAGGGCTTTGAGAATCGCTATGAGCGGAAGACCGGGGCCGGTCGTACTTTCTCTTCCTGAGGATGTGTTGAAGAAAGAAGCCCTGATGGCCTTTGGTCCTGCTGTACAGAGACCTGTACCTGCACCTGCCTCACATGAAATTTCGGAAGCTGTCGAACGGCTCCGAATGTCCGAACGTCCGTTAATCTTAGCTGGTGGAGGGGTCAAGTCTTCAGGGGCTGAAAAGGCTTTGCAGCAGCTGGCTGAGAAATGCGGAGCGCCGGTGATCAGCACATTCAGACGTCATGATGTCTTATCGAATCATCACCTTCATTATGGCGGGCATCTTGGCCTCGGAACTCATCCGAACATATTGGAAACGGTCGCCAAAGCAGATACGATTCTCGCCGTCGGGACGAGGTTATCGGAAGTGACAACACAGGATTATACGCTTTTTGAGACACAGTCTCTCATTCACTGCGATATAGATGATGAAGTGATCGGCTGCGTCTTCCCTCCGGATCTCGGTATTGTGGCAGATGCCAGGGAATGTCTTGAGGCACTTGCAGCAGCGGAGTTCGGGAAGGATGTGTCCCGGTGGACAGAGGAATGTCGGGAAGCTTATGAATCTACGTTGGAGACTCCTGGAAGCAAGATGTTGATTGGTGAAATCATCGCCTGTCTACAGAAGTGTCTCCCTGAAGATAGCATGATCACGAATGATGCCGGAAATTTTGCGGGCTGGCTGCACACGTATTTTCAATTTACAAAGCATCGGTACATCGGCCCTACGTCAGGGGCGATGGGGTATGGCATGCCGGCAGCTCTCGGTGCGAAATTGGCGCATCCTTCCCGTACAGTCGTTTCTTTATCCGGAGACGGCGGGTTCATGATGACTCTTCAGGAATTGGAAACGGCAGTCCGTTATCACATTCCTGTGATCAGTATCGTTTTTAATAATCGAATGTACGGAACGATTCGGATGCATCAGGAAATTCATTTTCCGGAAAAAGTCATCGGGACGGACCTTGGTGACGTTGCGTTTTCGAAAATAGCCGAGAACATGGGAGCCGCCGGTTTTCATGTGACCACAGCCGATGAGTTTAGAAAAGTTTTGGCCCGGGCGCTGGCTCTGGACAAGCCGGTCGTCATCGAAGTGGAAACGGATCCTGAACAGGTTTCCTTATCCACGACGATCAGCCAATTAAGAAACAAAGGAGGAAAATCATCGTGACATTGATTCAAGAAGATCAATTAAGGAATTTCATAAATGGAGATTGGACGGAACCAGCTACAGGGGAGAGACGAGCGGTCATCAACCCGGCGACATCTGAGACACTGGTCCATGTTCCGTTATCGGCAGCGTCTGATGTAGAAAAAGCAACCGCTGCAGCCAAAAGGGCCCAAAAAAGCTGGGCACTCGTACCTGCGCCTCAACGTGCGGAAGTGCTGTACCGTGTTGGTTTGATTATGAAAGAAAGAAAAGAACGCCTCTCACAGCTATTGACGATGGAAAATGGAAAAGTGATTGAAGAGGCGCGCGGAGAGGTGCAGGAAGGCATCGATATGGCATTTTATATGGCTGGAGAAGGGCGTCGGCTGTTCGGTCAAACGACCCCATCAGAATTGAAGGACAAATTCGCGATGAGTGTCCGGGCGCCGATAGGGGTGGTCGGGATCATCACGCCATGGAATTTCCCGATTGCCATCGCGACTTGGAAGTCATTCCCGGCAATCGTCGCAGGGAATGCCGTCGTTTGGAAGCCGGCGACAGAAACACCGATGATGGCTTTTGAACTGGCGAAAATTTTCCAGGAAGCAGGGCTGCCGAAAGGGGTCATCAATGTCGTGTTCGGATCTGGATCCCAAGTCGGTGAAGCGAT
Source organism: Halobacillus sp. ABR2_026 (assembly GCF_056158545.1). Lineage (NCBI taxonomy): Bacteria > Bacillati > Bacillota > Bacilli > Caryophanales > Bacillaceae > Halobacillus > Halobacillus sp. ABR2_026. The sequence goes on along the minus strand of NZ_JBSWTM010000001.1, from coordinate 2,275,341 downwards.
GATCGAACAGGATGATATCCGCGTCATTTCTTTTACAGGATCGAATGAAGTCGGCCGTGGAATTGCAGCAAAATGTGGGCAGCGTCTGAAGAAAGTATCACTCGAAATGGGCGGAAAGAACGGTGTCATCGTCATGGAAGATGCGGATTTGTCCCTCGCGGTTGAAGGAATTCTGTGGAGCGCATACGGAACAAGTGGTCAGCGCTGTACAGCATGCAGCCGGGTCATGGTTCATGAGAGTGTCAAAGATGAGCTGGAAGAGCGCCTTCAAAAGGAAATCAGCAAACTTTCCATCGGCTATGGTCTCGATGAATCGATCAAAGTAGGGCCGATCATCAACCGTGCGGGTCTTGAAAAAGTGAAAAGTTACATCGCTATTGGGAAAGAAGAGGGTGCAAAACTTTTGACGGGTGGATACATCATGGAAAACGGGGAGCATAAGAAAGGGAATTATTTTGCTCCGACGTTGTTTACGGATGTGAAGCCGGACATGAGGATCGCACAGGAAGAAATCTTCGGGCCTGTGGTATCCCTCATTCCTGTGAAGAGTTTTGAGGAAGCGGTAGAAATCAATAACAGTGTGGAATTCGGACTATCAAGCTCGATTTTTACAAAAGATGTTAACAAAGTATTCGCGGCACAGCGCGATTTGGATACAGGCATCGTATATGTGAATGCAGGGACGACAGGAGCTGAGATTCATCTTCCATTCGGGGGGACGAAGGGGACAGGCAACGGTCATCGGGATTCAGGTGTGGCCGCTCTTGATGTCTTCACAGAATGGAAAGCGGTCTACGTGGATTTCAGTGGAAAACTGCAGCGCGCTCAGATCGATGTCGAGTAATTTCATAGAGGTAAAGGAGTGCGGACTATGAGAGTAGCTGTTCTAGGATCTGGACTGATGGGAAAAGAAGCAGCACGCGATCTCGTCCACAGTTCAGGGGTGGAGAAAGTCGGTTTGGCCGACATCGACTTGGACCGGGCGACACGCGTTTGTCGATCGTTGGGTTCTCCTAAAATACAAGGATTTAAAGTGGATGCCGGCAATCGGAACGAACTTGCGGCGTTCATCCGCTCGTATGATGTGGTTATCAATGCCCTTTTTTACTCCTTCAACGAAATCGTCGCCCGTACAGCCATTGAGGTCGGTGTCCATTCCGTCGATCTCGGCGGTCATATCGGTCACATCACAGATAAAGTGCTGGAGCTGGATGAACAGGCGAAAGAAGCGGGCGTCACCGTCATCCCGGACCTCGGTGTAGCCCCAGGGATGATCAATATCCTATCAGGGTATGGGGCAGGAAAACTGGACAAGCTCCAATCGATCCGGTTGTTCGTAGGAGGCATACCTGTCCGACCGGATCCGCCGCTCGAATATAACCATGTATTTTCAATGGAAGGCTTGTTGGATCATTATTCAGATCCGTCAACGATCATTAGGGACGGCCGACTCCGTGAGGTCGAGTCGTTGACCGAAATCGAAAACATCTACTTTGAACGATTCGGACCTCTGGAAGCCTTCCATACATCAGGAGGAACTTCGACGCTTTTAAAATCTTATCCGAATATCGACCATTTGGAATACAAGACGATCCGTTACCCGGGGCATGCTGAAAAAATGAAGCTGCTGGTCGATCTCAATTTGACTGGAGCCGATGAGACCGTCCACATCCGTGGGATGGAGATCAAAACGAGAGAAGTCCTGCTGAAAAGCATTGATCCGATTCTTGAATTAAAAGATAAGGACGATGCTGTCCTTCTACGAGTCATAGTCGGTGGAGAGAAATCCGGTGCGTCGAAGGGTTACGAATATGAAATGGTCACGTACAAAGACCGGTCGACAAACGTCACAGCGATGGCAAGAGCGACAGCGAATACCATCTCCGTAGTGGCTCAAATGATCGGATCCGGCACCGTCTCCAAACGAGGTGTATGTCCACCGGAAACCATCGTCCCTGGCGATGTCTATATCGATGAAATGATGAGACGCGGTGTTGTGATAAAAGAACAATCCTAACGATGGTTTAGATGCTCATTTATATAGGAGTTAGGGGAAGGACCAAGGGAGAGACCTTGGTTCTTTTCTTTTGTGAGTACCACCTGTTTGGTACCAGGTACGGTTTTCTGAATGGTGGTACCTGGTACCGAGAACTGAAATCCTGTACCTGGTACGGAAAGGTACGGGAGCGGTGCCGGGTTTTATGCTCATTATTTCACTTGTGAAATAATATTTTTACATGAAGTTTAGGAAAGAGAACATGTAAACGGTTATCCTGGGGAGGAGGATAGACGGTATGTAAAAGCTTTGTGAAAAAAGGAACAAACAGGAGCATTGAAGTTTAAAAAGACGTATAGTTAGGTAAGTATAATGAAAAATGGGGAGTGCGTACAATTGCAAATCAAAGGGATCGATCATTTGAAATTTCAAAGTCAATTGAGTTTGAATCAAGTGGAAGACCGACTGCTCCTGACCGCTGAATTTCCGAAAGAGGTGCGGGTGACACTCGGTATGAGGGATCCATTTCTTTATGTCACCCTTTACGTAAGAGGTGGCGAACGTATCAAAATCATAGATGAAGATAACGCGGCGCTTTATAATCCCACGAAAAAAGAATTCGATCCGCAAACGTATCAAAAAATCATCGATTTTGCGAAAGAACACGCAAAACAATTTCATTTGTGAACAAGGTTTAAAATGAACAGGATCCCCCATCAGAATCAGGTTTTGACCCGAATCAGGTAGGGAAAAGGAGGCGTATTCGGAGGTGCAGCTATGAGTAAACATAAGAAATGGGCCATCGGCCTGATTGTTGGGGCCGCAATTGTTCTTGGCGTGGTTGGTTTTCAATCATCGGTCGCTCATAAAAATGAGGAACAGATTGTCGCTCTTGGTGATTCATTGACCTATGGCGTTGGAGATGACAGTGGGCACGGGTATGTCGAAAATCTTCAGCAGTGGTTCGATGACCGTAAAGAGCACGACGTCACGGTAGACAATTATGCCATCCCTGGTCAGCAGAGTGACGGTATGCTCAGCCAAATGAACGAAGCGGCGGTTATGAAATCAATTGAAGACGCGGACTATATCTTATTTTTTATCGGCATGAACGATATCATCAAAAGTAATGGAGGAGATCTTTCCCCTCTGCATAAAGAAAAAATAGCACTTGGAAAAAAGGATTATGAAAAAAATGTGAAAATGATCCTCGACCACATTCGGGAGAAAAATCCGGATGCGCCTGTCCTTTTTCTCGGATTGTATAATCCGTTTCCGGACAAGCCCGAAATAAGGGAGATCATTACTGCATGGAATCGTTCCAGTCAGTCAATCATAGATTCGTATGATCACATCACATATATCCCGACGAATGATCTGTTCGAGGAAAAATCATCGCGGTATTTCAGTGATGCTCTTCACCTGAATGAACAAGGTTATGAAAAGCTATCCGTCCGGATCATCGAAGCTTATGATTTCCAGTAAACCAAAAGGCACCCCATTAGGGGTGCCTTTTTCATCGTTATTGCAGAAATGTACTTGCAGAAAAATATCCGAGCCAGGCAAGCAGGATTCCCAATACATAACTGAGGATGGTGTATAGGATAAACCGTTTCCATTTTCTCTTCATGCGGAGCTGGATGGCTTCCAGTTTAAATGTGGAGAACGTCGTGAACGCACCGAGAAGACCCGTTCCGCAAAAAAGCATCCAAGTAGAGGAAAGGCCGCTTCCAGTTAAAGCTCCGAGGGATAAAGAACCGACAACGTTGACAAGTAAGGTGGCGATTGGAAGATCGGTCGTCGTCTGACTGTTGATCCATTGGCTGATTCCGTAGCGGAGGACGGCCCCTAAGAACCCGCCCGCTCCGACGAGCAGCACATGACTAAGCATCATACTTCCCTCCTTTTTCCGAGCTTGAACCCAAATGTCGACATTAGGAGGCCTCCTGAGATGCTCAGGACAATGTAAACCAGGCTGAGCAGCAGGTCACCGTTTTCATATAGAGACACCGCGTCCATGCTCAACGTGGAAAACGTCGTGAACGAGCCTACGAGGCCGGTTCCGAGTGCCGCTTTCCACGTGGCTGACAGGGAGTATCTTTCTACGAGTCCCATGGTGAACCAGGCGAGCAGGAAACTTCCGGTCAAGTTGACGGTCAATGTGGAATAGGGGAACCACAGGTCAGGATCCTTGAGCCATACACCGATCAGAAACCGAAGGGATGCGCCGATCATCCCACCTAATCCGACATAAAAATAAATCATTCCACAAACCTCCTACAAATCTAATCGTAATTATATAGACTTTCGGAGTAATTTGAAAGGAATGCTTTTTTTACTAACGAAGAAGCCTTATAATTTACATAATAGCACCAAACGAAAGAGGGTTACACATGATACGCAGAATTTTGAAGAACGTTGATTTTACCATCCTATTTGCTGTATTGGCTTTGTCTGCATTCGGAACGGTGATGGTGTACAGTGCCAGTATGGTCAGTGGTGTCATGGTCTACGAAGTAACCCCTGATTACTTTTTCAAAAGGCAGTTGATGGCATGGGGGATCGGACTTGTCGCCCTGTTCCTAGGGATGATTTTCCCTTATAAAAATTATCGCCGTCTATTCAAGCTGATCCTGCTTGGAACGGTGGTTCTGCTGGCGCTCGTCTTCGTCTTTGGACATACGTCCAACAATGCCCAGTCATGGCTGCCGGTCCCGGGTCTCGGGAAGTTCCAGCCGGCCGAACTTGCAAAGATGTCACTGATTATCTATATGGCGACAATCTTCACAAAGAAGAGTGGGTATATTGAAGATTTCACGCGGGCATTGCTGCCGCCAATCATCCTGATGATGCTGGTCGTGGCGATGATTCTTAAGCAGCCTGATTTAGGGACAGCCCTTATCGCTCTCGCTGTATCCGGACTCATCATCATGTCGAGCGGCCTGAGGAAAGTCCATTTATTTTCCATGATCGGAATCGCTCTTGCCGGAGCTGTTTTTATGTACAATTTCGGTCTGAGTGAGGAACAGCTTTCCAGATTTGACGGGGCTTATCAACCTTTTGAATATGCGGATGATGCCGGATATCAGTTGATCAATTCCTACTTGGCCATCCATAATGGAGGTTTGATCGGCACGGGCCTTGGAGGCGGAGTGCAGAAACTCGGCTACCTGCCAGAAGCTCACACCGATTTCATCATGGCTGTTATTGCAGAAGAACTCGGTGTCATCGGTGTAGGTGTCGTCTTACTGCTGCTCGGTTTGATCGTCCTGCGCGGTTTCTACATCAGTATGGAAAGTCATGATACGTTCGGACGCCTGCTTGCGATCGGCGTCTCCGGTTTGATCGGGATTCAGGCGATCATCAACCTTGGCGGGCTTACGGGGCTTCTGCCTTTGACCGGAGTTCCGCTTCCGTTCGTAAGTTACGGGGGAACATCACTGCTCATGATGATGTTTTCTGCTGGGATGTTGATCAACATCCACGCCATTTCAAAAATCAAAAAAGGGCAGTCAGACAAAATGGCCGCATAACCGTGAAACGCCACCTGTTGCAGGTGGCGTTTTTTTTATGAAGGCTCAGGTAAAGTGTAGTGGTGGTCTTTCTAACATGAGGTTCATCTTTGTATAGGTAATAGGGCTTGAGTAAAAGGTTCATCTTGCTCCATCGTCCAAAAACAAGCGTCATAAGTCAACGAGCAAAGGAATGAAAATCACATCCCGTTCCTGTTTGAGTTATCCCCGTCGTGTCTATCAGGACGATTTCGCTATTGAAAGCTTTCCATAGGGCGGGCGTTGAGTCTCCTCAGGCTCCGTCTTCCGGGTCTCACCGGTCCCACTCGTCCCATAGGAATCTCACCGTTTCCCTCTGCCCTTTGCTAAAACGGTCTCTAGAAACGACTACTTTTGTAAGGAATAACTTCCGATCAGCAGTTAATGGTTGAACCTTACATCCGGAAATCACACGTTCACCATATGGTCTTAGTTTAGAAAGGCTCCGCATAAAGTTCATAAATCAACAACTAACTCTAACAGAGCTTTTTTGAAAAATTCGAGTATATGTGAAACGTACCCGTGCTGTTAATCGTTACCATAATAAGGAGGGTTAATATGAACTTTATAATCGCCATCGCGATGATCATAGCCCCTGCCGTGTTTTTAATCTATTGGGGAAAGTCCGGGTACGATTTTGGCGGGAAAAAGGATGAAGACTAAATGAAGATACGAAAAGCCCGTCATGGGGATGTTCCAGCCATTGCTAAAGTCCATGTAGATGCCTGGCTGGAAACATACCGAGGCCTGATTCCAGATGCTTACCTTGACCGTCTGACCTATGGGAAAAGGGAAAGGCTGTGGCAGGAGAACATGGAAAACTCGAACATCCTTGTAGCAGAAAATGATCAAGGGCAGGTCTTCGGTTTTGCTACATGGGTATATCCAGCAGATACGGAAAAAGGGAAGGCAGAATTGAGCTCGATTTATATTTTGCAGGAATACCACAGGCTAGGGGTTGGTCGAGCTTTGTTACATGCTGTGTTCCAAGGGGCTAAAACCGCTGGGTGCCGACGGTTGGACGTAAAGGTCTTGTCCCTGAATCCGGCTTGTTCCTTTTATGAAGCGACAGGAGCTGAAAAAGTAGACCAGTTGACCATAACCATTCACGGTGAATGTCTGGAAGAAACCGTTTATTCGTGGGAACTGAATAGGGTGAGTTTTCAATAATAAAATTATGTAAACCTGACAGTGTACTTATTAAAAGGCTCTGTTAAAGTTTAGTGTTGATAGTACTGCAAAAAAGGAACTTCCAATTCCATGGAATTTTCTCATTTTTATAGTTGGCTTATTCCACTAAAGCTCCCTTTTCTTGAAGACTTTATTTCGAGATGACGGAGGGTTCATTGCCTGGTTGAGCGTCAGGGGTGGCTGGGAAGCCACTCGTTTTCCTGTGGGGGAGTGGCGATCTTCCTAGAGCTTCCTCGGGCTACCGCCCTGCGGGATCTCGCCGATCTCCTTTCTCCCACGGGAGTCTCGCAGCTTCCCAACTCCCCCATCCGTTGATGCAAATATCAACACTGAACTTTAACAGAGCCTATTAAAAAAGGAAAGAAGATGTACGCTTCTTTCCTTTTTTAACGGATGACAATATGAATTTCGTCTGTGTCTGACGTTTGGGCTTCGTTTTTTAGCACCAGCTTCGTTTGAAGGAGGTAGGTCGCTTCAGAATCTTCAATATCGAGCTCTTCCGGCAGCACGAAATGAAAGGGGTATTCACTTTCTTCTTTCGAATCAAGTTCACGATTCATCAGAACGGTCGTGACCGGCTGGATGAGGGAGGCTTTGTTTCCGGGACCTTTTTTCATCAAATCACATTCCAATCGGTGGATGACCTGTTGATTCAACCCTCCAATTAAATGGAAGGAGCCCGTTACTTTTTCTCCAGGGGTATATTCGGTTTTGCTCAGTACAAGATCGACCTTCGGTAACCCCGGTCCGAACCAATTGAATAGTTTGGCTAACATTTGACAACCTCCTCGCTGGTGACGGGTTCAGAGTCCAGTATGATAGACATCCTATCAAAAGTCTTGAACTCTATCGATACAATTTATAGTTGTATCATATTCGACACTTTCTATTCCGTCAATCATTTTTTGGAAATTCAGCAGATGTCATAAACACGCGTCAGAGAGGTTAATATTGGAAAGGAATTATGATAGAGTAAAACCAGCATACAGGGAGGACATAGAATGGAAGACCTCAAGAATCTACTTTCCTATATCTTTTCGAATAAGCGTACACTGGTCTATACGACTTTTCAGCAGGAGGATTATTTCACGGTATCTTCAAAATTGGTGGAACAAGGAATTGGTTACAGGGTAGCTGCGTTCAGCCAGACGCCTTCAGTAGGTTCGCCTGCCCACAGGTATGAGTACATGGTGGAGTTTAAATTTTACGTCAATAAATATGATCGTCATGCAGCGGAAAAGGCGATTTATGGATAGGAGAACCATGATGGAGAAGAGGGACTGGGTCGGTTTTTTGATGTTTTTCAGTGGTATTGTGCTTTACGGGTTCATAGCGGTAAGTGCAGTAATCCGCATGTCTTTAATGGAAGAGTGGAGAGAACCACCGGGGAAATATTGGAGCGCTGTACAGGACGGGGGACTTATGTTTCCGTTGATCTCAAGTTGGGTGCTTATCGGTATGGGGCTTGTTCTCCTATTCTGGAAGACGGTTCGCCCTCTAATCGAAAAGCTGGGTTCATAGAGAAAGCCGGGACAGAATCCCGGCGTCTATCATTTGAAAATGCCGAACGGTTTGCCTAGTGGGAGCGTAACTTTTCCGAAATGGACGTTCAATACGCTGGCAGCTGAGCCGTAGAAACTCATGATGGCAATCATCAATTCAGCTACGGCGGCTACAAGGTGTGTCGCGTGTGGAGCCACACCGAGTGTGGACAGAGAAAGTCCGATAAACAAGAAATCGATCAATACGAAGATGATGAACAACACTTTGTTCGTCTCCATAGCGCCGACGGTCATGAACAGGGAAAAGATCAGATAACCGATATAAGCAATTCCGAGTTGATGAGGATCGACTGCCTGAGCGGCCGATTCCCCGAAAACGCCGAAGTCGATCAGCCAGGAAAAGCCGACCCCGAACCAGAAGAGGCCGAACGCGGCGAAAGCTGTCGTTCCGAACGTATTGTTATGTTTGACATCTTGTACAGCAGCGAACAGCTGGGCAAGCCCACCAAGAAAGATCGCCCATGGGAGGACGAAAGAAACGCCGTCTGTCCACCCGAGTTTAGCGGAAGAAGCCACAAGTGTAACCATAGCCAGTCCGAAAAGTCCGATCGCGGAAGGGTCTGCAGCTGTCATTTGTACCCGTTGTGTCGTTGATTGATTCATAGATGATCCCTCCTAAAAAACATACTTGTCTAATTTACATAAAAAAAGGCAGCTGTGCAATGAGAATTTTCATGTAAGCGAAACTTTCATAAATCTCAGCTGATTACTATTGATAGGAAAGAAGGAATGGCAGATGTTCCAACATATCATAACTTCGAAAAACGAGCTGCGGGAGGTCATAGGAGAACCGAGTGAACTCGTCCAAAATAAACAAATCAATCATCTGGATGTCCATTGTGTCGAATTCATCCAACAATCACCTTTTCTAACTCTTGCAACTTCTGATGGGGCAGGAAATTGTGATGTATCCCCAAGAGGTGACGGTAAAGGGTTCGTTCATGTATTGAATGAAAAGTACTTGATCATCCCCGAACGTCCGGGCAACAAGAGGGTCGATTCTATGCGCAATCTGCTCGAGAATCCTCATGCCGGTCTGATTTTTTTCATCCCTGGACTAGGAGAAACCTTGCGTGTGAACGGGAAAGCGTCCATTGTGAGAGACAAGGAACTGCTTGAAAAAATGACTGTCAGAGGGAAAGCCCCACTACTTGGTATTGCCGTCGAGGTGGAGGAGTGTTACATCCATTGTGCAAAAGCGTTCAAACGTTCAGGGTTATGGGACCCGGCCACATGGCTTGAAAAAGAAGAGCGGCCTTCTGCCGCAAGAGATGCTTGTGGATCACGCCAAGCGACTTCAGCTGGATGAACGTTCTATGCAGAAACGTTTGAATAAAAGTTATACGGAGCGATTGTACTGAGGGGAGAGAACATCGTGGAATTTCATGAATTGGAAACCGAACGTTTGAAGCTCGTCCATATTTCTGAGCATCACATCGACCGCTATTACGCGATCATGTCCCAAGATGAAGTTACCCGGTATTACGGGATGCCTTCTCTGACATCCAGAGTACTGGCAGAAAACATCGTACGTTCCTTCAGTGATGGATTCCAGGAAAAGAATTGCATCCGCTGGGGGATGATTTGGAAAGAAACGGACGAATTCATCGGGACGATCGGCTTGAATCAATGGAGTCCCTACAGTCGGAAAGCGGAAGTTGGTTATGAGCTGGATCCATTGTTCTGGCGGAGAGGTATCACGTCGGAAGCTTTATCTGAAGTCATCCAGTATTCATTCAAAGATTTGAATCTATTCAGGCTGGGTGCTGTAACTTTTCCCGCCAACGAGCCTTCTTACGCTCTTCTCAAACGATTAGGTTTCCAAGAGGAAGGACGGCTGAGAGGCTATCTCTTCCAGGACGATCGTAACCATGATGCCCTCTTGTTTTCTTTATTACGTGAGGAGTGGTCTGAGGAGGAGAAATAGCTATCAAACGTTTCTTACTCGTATTCGATACGACAGGATGTTCGTTTCTGGAGGCGTTTTCTTTCTAAGGGATGGATGTGGAATGGCGGATCATCTATCACACACCTGCTTTGACAAGAGGCTTTTTTTCTTGGCGCTTTCGGACGGGCACTGAAGCATACAGAAAGGGGATTATCATGTGGAAAGTTCTATTTTGGATAGCAGGACTCGGCCTTTTATTCGGTGGTGGCTACATTACCGGTGTATGGACCTCTGATGATCCTGTCTATGAAATGTCCATTCAAAAAGAAGGGGCTGATCAACCTTCAGGAAGGGTTCTTTCAGATGTCGATAACCGGGCGGAAATAGACTCTATGCTTGGGATTCTTCTGGATAAAGAACCTGCGGAAAGGGTTTCGGTGGATGTAGAACAGCCGGACGCCTCAGTGGACCTGGTCAGTAAAGAGCGGCATATCGGCCTTGCTGATTACCGCCTTTGGTTCATCGATGGAGGTGCGATCCTCGCAGAAAAGAAAAATGGAACATGGCAGGATGCGTCTTTCTATAAAATTGATGAAAGAGACACGGCTTATATTCAATCCATGTTGAGAAAGGAGGACTAACGTGGATATCGAAAAATTGAGAGGTCCTATTTATTTTCTGGGTGGCTGTATCCTTTTTGCGGGCTGTGCCGCTTCCGACGGAGGAAACAGCCCATCGATTCAAACGAATAACTATACGGTAGAACTACAGGGGATTCAAGAGGAATTGCGCATGCTGCGGGAAGAAGTCGGTGTATTGAATGAACAACTATCCAACAATGAACCAACGACGGAAAGTGACGTACAGGAAGATGTGGAGATCGATCGGTCTTACTAAGAACGGAGGTATATAAATGTTGGAAGCATTCAAGCCATATTTTTGGAAACGTTTCTGGTTTGTTTTCGGTCCTCTATACGTTATAGCTATTAGTAATGAAAGTCATATTGCTGGTAACTCTTTTGCTGATGCCGGTGATTATGGAACTTTCTTATTATTTCTTGCCCTTCATTTTGTCGGATATGGAGCTGCCACAGCAGGCATCCTCCACTTGTTCTGGCGTGCTTCGTTGAACAGAGGAGGATGGAGCCTTGAAGAGAAGGTTAGAGAATAAATCGTTTCGACTATTTACAGGAGAGTTGGCCGCTCTCCTGCTCTTTATGTTTCTTTATTCTTAACTTAGCTCTGTTAAAGTTCAGTGTTGATATTTGCATCAACAGATCGAAGGGACAATGAATGATAGGATGGTAAAAAGTAATTTATTTCCAAGTGTCGAAATCTTTAGATGATCTACTTTTACGACCCAACCATGTAATCTTGTTGAATTATTATTTCGAAACGGAGCCTTTCACTAAATGGCAGGATTGTTGAAGACTCCGTTTCGAGACTTTTGTTGAGTGGATAGGGGCTGAGGGGAATGACTCGCTTTCCGCGGGAGCGCGGTGAGCCTCCTCGGACTACGTCCTGCGGGGTCTCACCAAGCACTCTTTTCCCGCAGGAGTCTCGCCATTCCCCTCCGCCCCTTTTGCCATATAAGTGTCTCGAAACTACTTTCAGTAGGCGCACACTATACGAATGGAGGGCTGTATCCCTTATCTCCATCGTATGGATGGAGCTCATAACCGCTTGTTATAGAGCACTTTCTTACTATAGGTAGTAATAGGGGGGGAAGTGGTCTTTCTTGGTGTAGGGGTTCGATTCTCGCATGATCGAATGGGGTGGTTGGGAAGCTGCGAGACTCCCGTGGGAGAAAGGAGATCGGCGAGATCCCGCAGGGCGGTAGCCTGAGGAGGCTCGCCACTCCCCCACAGGAAAGACCAGCTATAAAAAGTCAAGGTTGTAAAGTGAAATTTCATTATCCTTTATGAAGCATTTTTGTCTCCATGCCAAATAAACCTCTTGGAAGAGGCATTTAAAAGCTTTTAGCTTAATTCTGTTATGACTTTATTTCGGGCGAGACTCGTAAGGCTTCTTATCCCTTAATATCGCAAAGATAATGTGGGTCAGCTTACGGGCTACAGCTCCCACGGCTGTTCCGTGGGCTTTCCCTCGTTTTCTTAGCTTTTTATAGTGCTGAGACAAAGCTGGATCTTGAAAGCTAGCGACAAAAGCGGCTTGCCATATGGCACGACGGAGGTAAGGAGACCCTCTCTTCGACATCTTCATCCTGTTTCCTTGGAAGTTGCCTGATTGGTGTACAGAAGCATCTAATCCTGCGAAGGCAACGAGTTGTTCAGGACGTTCAAAACGGTCGATGGAACCGATCTCCCCTAATATGGCTGCCGCAAGAACATCGCTAATACCGATAATTGTAGTTAAGTAGTGCTCCTGGCGATTTGAAAGCTCTATGAGCGATGCTTCTATCTCGCTAATTTGTCGGTCCAAGAGGGATAGTTGTTCAAGGAGAATGTGAATCTGCACCCGAAATGCTTCTCCTCCTATGGATATGCCGAAGCTTTCCTGTGCTTTTTCTTTCAATTGATCTGCCTTTTCCTGAGCACGCCGCTCGCCGTATCTCCCTTTACTAGCTTGATTTAGGAGCTCAGCCAGTTTTTTTGTATCAATAGATAGAAGGTCTTCAGGCAAAGGATAATGAAGGAGAACTTCGGTAGAAGATACACCAAAAGTATCGGAAAACAAACGTTCATATTCCGGAAACACTTGATCGAGAAGAGAAATAATCTTTCGTTTGATATCTGAACTTTGGTCCACTAAAGAATAGCGAAGTCGCTCCAAGTTCTTTAACTGAAGGAGGTCATCTTCAATAAATGGGGTAGCCTCCGGGTTATCAATCCGGATAACCTGAGCGATGAGGTACGCATCTCGTTCATCTGTTTTCGTCTTACGAATATAAAAATTCCGTAAGGCATCGGATTGTAGAGGATTGAACGAGGTTACTTTAAATCCAAGCTTATGTAGAAATGAAAAGACGGATAGCCAGTAATGACCTGTGGCCTCAAGTCCACATGCGCAATTATCTGGTGTAATCTCGTGTTGATTTAAAAAATTTAGAAGTTTGTCGCTCCCTGATTTGGAATTAGAGAAACGTACGGTTTTACCTATCGGTTGGCCATGTTCATCAATTAAACCAGCCTCATGGTTCTGTTTCCCAATATCAATGCCGAGATAATACAAAAAAATCCACCTGCCCTGTAATAATTACCAGATGGGAGGGTTCCTCCGAATCTTTACAAGTATCCAGGCTCGTTAGATATACGACAACGACGTGTCATCCAGCTTATACGGATTATCCTGTAAAGAGGGAGGTGTCATTCTTTCCTACGAAGACATGGCTTCAAGCGAGGCGTCGACACCTCCATCTGATTGCCCTCATTATACCTCGGAAGAAGGTAGTGAGGTCCACCAAAAATGATCTGGTAACTATATTATACGAGCGAGTGGCTTCCCAGCCACCCCTGACGCTCAACCAGGCAATGAACCCTCCGTCATCTCGAAATAAAGTCTTCAAGAAAAGGGAGCTTTAGTGGAATAAGCCAACTAAAAAAAGAGAAAATTCCATGGAATTGGAAGTTCCTTTTTTGCAGTAATAGCAACACTAAACTTTAACAGATCCTTTAACTTAATCGAATAGAAGCCATTGTCCACGATAGTTATGTCCCAAAACCTGAGGGGGGAGCCCATGTTTTTTCCTACACTTGAAACCGACCGTTTGACCTTAGTGAATGTCAGTGAGAAGCACGTGAATTTCATATGGAAGCATTTCAGTAACGAACAAGTTTGTGAATATTTGTATGATGAAACCGACATGGAGAATCCCGAGCAGGCCAAGGCCCTTGTGGATTGGTATGCAGATCCGGAACAGAAAGGCTATAACCGCTGGATCCTTGAAGATAAGGAAAATGGAAGAGTTCCTGTAGGTACGTGCGGGTTCCATTTTTGGGACACCCGCAATCATAGGGCAGAAATTGGATATGACCTGTTTCCGGACGCTTGGGGAAAAGGTTTGATGAAGGAAGCGTTAACCGCGTGTATTCACAGTGGATTCAAACATATGAACCTGAACCGGGTCCAAGCGTTTGTTGCTGTCGGAAATGAACGGTCATACAATCTCTTGAAACGTCTAGGCTTTACCAGGGAAGGAGTCTTCCGGGAAAAACATTATTATAAAGGACGTTATTATGATCACTACATGTATTCTTTGTTGAAAAGGGAATGGAGAGAAGGTTATCTATAGTGCTTATTCTCTTGAATCGTGAGTCTAATGCGAGATAGAGGAGGGTTCATACGTGTTCAACGTCCATTTGTGGCATCGATCTCGCTGCTCTCGGATATGATTTTTGTAAATACGATAAACAATCGCAAGAAGAAAAGGGGGCGTTATGATGCGCTCCCCTTTTCTTCTTGCGATTGTTTAATGTTACCGATGGTTTTCAGCAAATCTTCGGGACAGGACCTTCCGTAGGGCCCTGACTGCTTCTGTTGGTAAAGTAATTCTCCGGCATCATTGATGAGATAAAACGCGGGTTCTCCGAATACTTCTTCTCCCTGGCTGCTCGTGTAGGTACCGAAAGCTTCAATGATCGTTAGAAATTCATCCGCCAGCACAGGAAAAGAGAGTGCCTCTCTTTTCACCATCAGACTCAATCCTTGAGAGCTCTGGGACGCAATGGCAAGGACCGTTACATGTTCTTTGTGAAAATTAACCAGGTTGTGTTCCAGTTGATGGAGCGAGCGGACACACTCCTGAGACCACGATCCACGGAAAAACACGATCAAATGCCAGCACCCTTTATGTTGTTCTTTATGGGCTTCCAGTGAATATTGAATTCCATCGGCATTGGGCAAAATAAAGCTAGGGACCACGTCTCCAGTTCTCAGTTCTGACATAACCGCTCCTCCTCTGAAAGGTTCTTCTCCAACATAGTCATCCCGGTCCTTAAGTGTGACTGGAATCACACCATTTGTATCTCTTATGAAAGAAAACGAATTAGCTATAGGTTGCCCAAATTTTAAGAGATTTATAATGATCATCCAAAATCGTATGAAACTTTTCTCCTTTTTTTACCGTATAAATAAATAGATTGGTAAAAAAAGAGAGGCGGATTCTAATGGATATCGAACAACAGTTGTATGAAGAAGCTCAGTTGCTAATAGAGCAGCGGTATTCAAGCGGATGGGGAGGTGCTTCCGCGATCCGGATCGAGGACGGTACGATCCTTACGAGCGTTTCACCAGATGTTATGAATGATGCTGTCCACTTGTGTATGGAAACGGGGGCTATTCTGGAAGCACATAAACGGAACCAGAAGGTCACTCATTCGCTATGTATGGCAAGGGAAGACGAAGAAGCCGAGTATAACGTGCTTTCGCCCTGCGGGGTATGTCAGGAGCGGCTGTTCTTTTGGGGGGACGATGTGAAGGTAGCTGTGACTCATGAGGGGAGTGGTCTTCTTTTCAAAACGCTCGGTGACCTTCAACCGTATCACTGGTCTCGGGCGTATGAGGGTCAAAAGTGAAGACGTTCATTTCGGATAAGGAAAGAGGGGTTCGATGAAAGCTTCGGCTCTGGCTGTGAGAGTATTTAAAGCTGGCGCTGCTGCGCTTCTTGTGTTCTTTGTTTTACACCTGTTGTTCTTTTTTGCAGCTGTTGTATGGAACGACTCCATGTTCGACTTTTCGGTAAGCTTGTTTGAATATGATTTATACCGATTCGCTGTGATGGAAGACGGGTTTGAATGGAGCGGTACGTTTCTTGCGCTTGCTATTATTTTCGGGACGGGCATGTTCATGGGGTGGGTGTCGCAAAAGAGGAAAAACAGCGGGTGAAGGGGCTGCAGCCTTCAGCTTCATGAGTTGAAAACTATAAATTTTTGAAAATGTTGTTTGTTTTTTAATAGGAAATGCTTAGAATTTTTAATAATTTTTAAATCTAGAATCCTAGGAAATTTGGTTATTTATGCCAAAACACCTATGTCAGTATTTTCAAATTATTCCAAACATGGTACGCTTTTAGTAATATTACAATGGAGAGCGCTGTCGTTTGTGCTCGGATTCGCAGAAAGGTGAGGCATCGTGAAGAAGTTTTGTGTCGTTCTTTTACTATTGGTCGTAGGTTGCAGTGTAGCAGGCAAAGACATTAATGCGTTCGAAGGTCATGTGACAGCTGTGAAGATCGGCGGTCTTGAAGTCGAGTGCTCATCGGCAGTGGAAAGTGATCAAATGGAAGATAAACCGGATGAAGGCTGGCGCTGCCTAGTTCTTGTACCTAATGATACACCGGTCTATACCCAGGAAGGTGATACCATGGATATGGCTGCATTCAGGGAAGAGGCTCGTGGGGAAGCCCAGGTGAAGGTCCGGGTTGCACTTAAGGAAAGCACCGTTATTACGGAAAATCCCGAAAGCCGGAAAGTGACGGCGGAGGAAATCACGGTTCTTGAGTGATGGTCATACATAGACGTGAGGTGTTTGAATGAAGCGGTTTTGGTTTCAATTTGGATTTGCCATGTTTCTCATGGGGTCTTTGGTGGGAATGTTGTCAGTACGAAGTATTCTTGTTGAGCGGGCCGAGAAGCAGTTCGAAGTTGTCCCCCTCATCGTTTTCGACCTGACTTACCCGATAGCCTTCGGGATTCTATTTGCGCTTCCTTTTTTATGGCTTCGATATCAACAAAACAGGATCAAAGGGTTCATGTGGCCGGAGTTCCTCGGTATTGGCCTTCCGAGTCTTTTCATAGCGGTTTCCCACTGGTTATTCTACACCAATTTTCCAATGAATCCTGTAACGGAATTCTTTGCAAAACACGACCCGAATGGCCCGATGTTGTTCGGCTTCATTTTCGGCTTTTCAATGATCCATTCAATCCGGCAGGGACCGGATCAGGAATGAAATCCGCCTGTACCCATTGCTAGTAAAGAAGGAACGACGAAACGGTAGCTTCTGGTAAGGGGAGAATGAAAGGAGGAGCATCGATGACAGTAAAAGAACGGGTGGCGCTCATAACCGGTGGCTCCAAAGGTCTTGGAAAAGTCATGGCTAAAACCTTGGCCAATGCTGGAGTGATTGTCATTGTCAACTATCATAGAGATGAGGCGGCCGCATCAGAAGTAATTGAGTCGATACGCCAGGAAGGGGGACAAGCTTTCGCGATCCAAGCGGACGTAACATCTGAGGAAGATGTAGCACGTCTCGTAAAGGAGGCGGGAGGTCTGGCAGGACGATCGATCAATGTGGTGGTCAACAATGCCACAGGCCCCCAACCTGAATTTTCTTTAGAAGAAGTTCAATGGGAAGATTATCTGGATCAACTGCTCTTTACGACTAAAGCTCCCCTTCTCCTTACCAAAGCGGTGATGCCTTCGATGAAAGAGGAGAAATGGGGGCGGATCATCAACATTGGCAGTGAAGTGGTCAAGCTTGGAAACCCGGGTTTTTCCAACTATGTCACCGCAAAATCCGCTGTCGTCGGTATGACACGCTCATGGGCGAATGAATTAGGTGAACATGGCATCACAGTAAATGCGGTCCACCCTGGTTTCATTCCCGTGGAGCGTCATGGAGAAGTATCCGCTGCTACAAAAGAGTCCTATTTAAAAGATGTGCCGTTGAAGCGGATGGGGGACCCCGAGGATATTTCCAATGTGGTTAAATTTCTGTGCAGTGACGATTCATCTTTCATGACCGGACAGAACATCAATGTCAATGGAGGGAAAACATTTTAGAAGGGTGTGTGCGAAATGAGGCTGGATAACGAGATGATGAAACGGACGAGTGCCTGGATGAAGCGGAATGCACGACCATTGGAAGCAGCACGTTGGCATGCTTCGATGGAAGGTGGGTTGAAAAGCGAGGTCATCCATTACATCCAGGCCTTCCAGAACGAGGATGGCGGGTTCGGGCATGGCATCGAGCCGGATTTCTGGGTGCCGGAATCCTCACCAATGGCAACCTGGGCCGCCGGTCAGTACTTATTTGAAATGGACGTCGCTTCAAAAGAGCCTGTCATTCTTGATATGATCGCCTATCTTTTGAAAACCTATGATGATGCATCCGGGATGTGGCCTTCAGTCCTTCCCGCTTTCAATGAGCATCCACATGCTCCTTGGTGGCAATGGAAGGAGGGCATTCAGCAAAATTGGATGTTCAATCCCGGGGCGGAACTTGCTGGATTTCTCATTCACTGGTCCTATGAAGATAGTGCATCGGCAACCGTCGGCTGGGAGAGTGCCGAAAAAGCTTTATCCCATTTAATGGCCCTTGATTTGATGGACTTTCATGAAGTCAACTGCTTCCAGCGGTTGATGCACGTTCTTTTCCGTCATAAAGAAAAAGTCCAGGAGCGGACGCCTTATACGTTTGAAGACGTGAACGCCCAAACGGTCCTTCTTGCGGATCGATGCATCGATAAAGATCCAGCCGGATGGGGCAGCAGTTACAAACCGCTCCCACTTGATCTTATCCATTCACCGAAGCATATCCTTGCTGAAAAACACCATCGCCTGATCGGGGAGAACCTGGATTTTTATTTGGATACGATGAATGAGGATGGCGTTTGGGACATTTCCTGGGACTGGGGAGAACCATCTGATGCTTTCGCCATCAGTAGAAGACAGTGGCAGGGAATTCTCGCCGTCGATCGCTATCAGAAATTGAAAACCTTCGATCGACTTCCTGAGTGAATGAATAGATTTCATGACAAAAAACAGAGGAGAACACCATATGGAACTCATACCTGTCCATGAGCTTCCCCTGATCGTGAGGGTGGAGTTTTTTCAAACCCACTGGGGTGGGACCGATATGGTCATTTCCTCCGGCCGCTATGATTGCCCCTCTTTGGATGGTTTCGCTGTCTTGGAGGGGGAGGAAATCCGCGGGTGGGTCTCTTACATAGACAATGGGGAAGCCGTTGAAATTATTTCTCTCGATAGTCTGGATAAGGACAGGGGCATCGGAACCTTTCTTGTTCAGGCTGTGGAAAAAGAAGCGGACCGTTTGGGACGGGTGAGGGTGGAGGTCATCACAACGAACGACAATTTGAAAGCCATCGCATTCTACCAGAAGCGGGGGTTCCGGCTCCGCCGTGTGATCCCTGATGCCGTTGCAAAGGCGAGGGTCATGAAACCGGAAATCCCGGAGGTCGGGCACTATGGAATCCCCATCCTCGATGAACTGTTTTTTGATAAGAGATGGTGATATGATCACGAAGAAGTCTCTCGGTTGGCTCCTGGTTCTATCTGCGCCAGTTTTGTACGTATTGGTGATCACGAATCTTATCGTATTTTTCTCCATCCTCGTTCCAGGCGGCTTGCTTGTCATTGCAGGATCGCTTCAAAATAGGAAAGAGAAGGACTGGAGGTGCCGATTGGGCCTGCACTCATTTGAACGTGTGCGATGGAAGAAGGGTAGCCCTGGAGAACTATTGGAATGTAAACGATGCAGGAAAAGGAAAGAAGTTATGAGAGGTTTTTAAAAAGGCGGTGGAAGTAGATGGAAACATTGAAGCTGATTGAACCTACTATCGAAAAGAAAGACGCCTACCTTTCATTCTACGAGGAGTGGAAAGAGAGTGGGGAAGCGATGATACCCTGGGTGATTGGAAAAGACCCGGCAGATTTCGGTCAGATGCTGCTGGATTTACATAACTACGACAACGGAATCGGTCTTGAAGAGGGCTTCGTACCTAATTCTACTTACTGGTACATTGATGGGCATAATGAAGTTGTCGGTGCGGTCAACATCCGTCATGCACTAACCGAAGGACTGCGGAATGCCGGCGGCCATATCGGTTACGGGATCCGTCCATCCGCACGCAGGAAAGGCTATGCTACCGAGGGCCTCCGTTCAGCTATAAAAATAGCGGGAGAACTTGGCATCGAACGTGTGCTTGTCGTCTGTGATGAAATCAATAAAGGATCGATAAAGACCATTTTGAAAAATAACGGCATCGCAGACGAAGATTTTATTGAAGAAGGTGGCAATGTCGTCAAACGGTATTGGATCGATACGGAACCGATGGGTTTGGGGGCCAGGAGATCTAAAAAATGAAATAAACTTCTTAGATGTAACCAAGGAATGATATATGGCAGGGCTTCCTTTTGAGGAAGCCCTGCCATTTTATCGGGGTATCCAAAGTTTTGAAAAATTGAAGTGACCGAATGACTGGAAGTTCACGTCCTGGATCATCGGGTGGAACGTACGGATTTTAACGGGATGGTATTGAAATATCAATAAGTGGTGCTCCCTTATATACCCTTCAAATTCCTCCATCACCCGCTCCCGTCCCTTAGCATCTTCTTCAGCTTTCAAAAGGTCCAGCCTGCTGTCAATCCATTTCAGGCCCCATTCTGGGAAAAAGCGGCGGAAAAATAGATTTTTGTTTTGAAAGGCACCTAGAAACGATAAGTGCGGGTCTTTCGATGAAACTTCTCCCATGAAAATGAGATCCACATCTTTCCCCATCTCCTGTTCATAAAAATTCGTGAAATTAAATGGATGACGCTCAAGGTGGATGCCATAGATAGCCGCGCTTTCTTCCAGCCATTCGGCTTCTTTGACGGCGTTCGGGAACTCAAGGTGAAACAGCTTCAGCGTCTCCCCCCGGTATCCAGCCTTTTCAAGGAGCGCCGGAATTTCTTCTGGATTTTTTTCGAGAGCTCTCGACCGTGCAGGGACGAAACTGCTGGCAGGTACGTAATGGTTGTCAGGGGGATCCGTGATTCCTGATTCTATGAACGGTTCCCAGCCTAACGAAGCCGCCATCTCATGGATGTCGAGCAGCTGATCCATGGCTTTTCGGAAGAAAGGGCTCTGCACTATGTTGTCTTTATGGAAGTTGAAAGTCAGGAAACGGAAGCCGGTTTCCACTTCATGTTTTTGAGCAGGACGAGCGGTCTTGCCTTCTTCAACCGTGAAGTTGATGATGTTAGCTGCCTCAGGCGACACTTTGAAAAAGTGGACTTCATCAAGCAGCGGACGTTCTTTGAAGTACCCATCAAAAGCAGCAAGAACGAGTTTGTTTTCCGTCCGTTCTTTCAAGTAGAAAGGTCCGGTTCCGATCCAGTCGTACTCATCGAACGGAGCGCCTGCTGGCAGGATACATAAATTGGATGCGGCCATATACCTTGGAAAGAACGGGTTGGGTTCATCCAATGTGATGGTCATTTTATAGGGAGACGGACAGTCGATCGTACGAATACCTTCCGTCAACCAGGAGACAGACGCATCCGATTCCATCGCCCGGGTAAACGTCGCTCTTACGTCCTCACTCGTCAGCTCTTCGTCGTTATGGAACCGGACCCCTTTCCTGAGGTAGAAGGTCCATTTATTCCCGTCTTTACTAGAGTCCCAATGATGAGCAATATGAGGGATGACCGTATCTTGGTCAGGATCATATTTCAAAAGGGGATCGCCGAGCTGCTCGATCAAATGCGCTTCAAACGTAATCGACACTTGCAAAGGATCAAGGGTCGTCATTGGTCTTGATATGAAGGCATGTAGGATGTCTTTCGGGTCCGACTGTTCCCGGTAGTTGAACAACTTGCGAATATCATAGGAAGCTTTCGCAATCCACGATTTAGGGATAGGGAGGCGAAGGAGGTGGGCGGCTTCATCCAACTCGTCCCGATCGACGCATCCCTTGACGAACCCCTCCACTTCCTTTTGAAAAGGTTTTGAGAATGCCAAGCGGGAAGGTTTTCCACGCCCCTGACCGGGTTGATAGGAAAACAGGCCTCGACTCTCATAATCTTTTAAAACTCTTTTCGCGTTTTTCCGGGAACAATACCAGATTTGTTCGAGTTCCTCGAGCTTGAACGAAGCCACTTTTTCTTGCTCTCGGTCAAACAAATAGGACCGCAGTGTGAAATAGCGTTCATCGCGCATGGATAACCTCCTAAAAGGGGACATATTTTACTGGATTGTACCCTTTTTACCCCTTTTTGGAAAGTCCATAATGAGGATAACGAAGGAGGGGGTTAGATGTTCAGACAATTGCACCCGAACATACGGATCCGCATTTACACATCATTCATGAGCCGGGTCGTAGGGGCGGCCGTGTTCCCGTTCATGGCCATTTATTTCACGAATAAAATCAATGCAACGGTAGCTGGAATTCTGCTCTTGATCCAAGTGTTTGTCCAGTTCCTGACGGGGCTTTACGGAGGCTATCTTGCTGATGTTATCGGCAGAAAACGACTGATGGTGACCGGAGAGATCCTGAAGATGTCCGCCTTTATCGGCATGCTGATTGCGAATTCCCCGTGGTTTGAATCGGCCTGGTTGACCTTTCTCATGCTCCTCCTCATCGGAATGGCAGGCGGATTTGTCAACCCAGCAGCCGAGGCGATGCTCATCGATGTAAGCACCAAAGATTCGCGTGCCTTCATGTATGCAATCAACTATTGGGCTATCAACTTATCGATGATGATCGGACTCATGATCGGTGGTTGGTTCTTTGAAAGGAATTTGTTCGAGCTGATCGCCGTCCTGCTTGGTATCAGTGCCGTCACATTGTGGATGACGCTCGTTAATATCATCGATACGTATGAAGTGATGGAAAAGAAAGCAAGAGAAGGGGTTGGCCTGAAGCCGCTGTTGAAAAATTACAGCCTTGTTGTCAAGGACATTCCGTTCCTAGCTTTCACGGTCGGTGGGATCGCCATTCTCGGCATCGAATTCCAACGCAACAACTTTATTTCTGTTCGTCTCGAACAGGACATTGTTCCGCGCATGATGGATCTGTTCGGACTATATGCATTCGAACTCGACGGTATCCGCCTGATCAGTCTGCTAACCGTGGTCAACACACTGTTCATCGTCCTGTTCACTTCCATATTTTCCAAATGGATCAAGGGGAAGAGGGAAGAACCGATCATGTATGCAGGGTTCGCCCTGTTCGGTCTCGGGTATGCGTTTTTAGCATTCAGCAACCACATCCCAGGTCTGTTCGTTGCCGTTATCATCCTTTCGATTGGTGAACTGCTTTATGTCCCGACCCGGCAGTCACTCCTTGCCGATATCGTCGACGATACGAGAAGAGGAGCCTACATGGCTTTCAACGGACTCGTTTTCCAGTTCGGTAAAATCCTCGGCGCCCTGGGGATCATCATCGGCAATGTCATCGGAGGGTATGGAATGGCGGTGTTATTCATCGGACTCGTTTTCGCAGGTATCCACTTTTCACGAATGGCGGTGAGGCGAAGGAAACTTGCTGAGCGTGTCGTTTATGAAGTGAGTGGGTCATGAGTAAACGAATGATAGAAACATTAGATGAAACCAGTGATATCCTTTTCCAAATGGAGGAGGATGGCACTGGTTTGTGTTTTATCTTGAAGCTGAGTCTTCAACTAAAGGGCAGGATTGTGGAAGACTCAGTTTCGAGATAAATTTGTTAAATAATAGTGCTGTGTAATTGTTGGTATTATTTGGATTATTGATGATATAGTTAAGTTACCTAACAGAACTGGGGGGAGTCTATGGGAAGTTTGGCAGCATTAGTAATTGTAGTGTTAGCGGTAGTCGTGGATTTCTTTTGGTTGGATGTTGATCGAAAGCGTTGGGGATGGATGAAAAATTGGACAAGGGTTCAGAAAGGGTTATTCTTTTCTGGGTTTATATTTGTATCAGTCTTAATTTATGTAGGACTTAGTCTAGAGTTTTTATGAAGTAGTTAGTCCTACAGTTTTTTGATATATATTAAGTGAGGGGTGGTTATTATTTACAGGGATTTCATCTATTATAATGGTGACAAAATTGAATCTATACTCGCTCAAATCAACAGTGGACTATTGGAAAGTGTAACTGACAGTGAAAAAAAAGCAAACCAAGTAGGTAGCAAGGCTAAAACAACGATATTAATGGAGTTATTGGGATTCCCTGTTTCGGGAGAAGTAAATTACAATCGAACAACAACTACAAACCTACAAAATACTAAGTCCTTGCACGACTACGCGTTTGAGGAGATGAGATTAGGACTTCAAGAAAAGAACTTATTAAATGATGTAACTAATTTAGACCATCGTTCGTTAAAAACTACTTCTAGAAATTTTGTTAAGGTTACTGGCAAGATAGAAATATTTGATTATGAAACATTATCTCAAAACCTTTCTAATATCGGGGTTCTAGATAAAATAATTAATGATAAAAGCACAGGTAATGTCCCTAGTCCCGATTTTGATCCTTTAGATATGTTGAAGATGTTTGGTGATGCACAAGAGCAGCCTGATGATGAGTTTGAACAATTTTCAAAGATCGTATCCACTATGTATTCTGACTTAACAACTATTGAAATGACTAGTAATACTGATCTAACTTTTGCTGGCACTATTAATAAGGAGTATTTAAGAGAAACTATTAGGAACATAATTTACAAATACGGTTCTAATTTAGAAGGAAAATGGGAAATGATATGCCAAATAACCAAAGTTCCAATTAAAGAGAGTACAAGCATTACTGAAAAAATTAATGAGTTTGGCAAAAATATTAAAGACCCTGATTTAGAATCTGAAAAAACGTTAGCTGACTTTATGAATAAAGTTATAAATGAATTCAACCAAATTCAAGAAGCATTTGCATCAGTGAATTTCCCTAAAATTGCGGTAGAACCTATAGCTATATATAAGGAACATACGTAGTTACAAAGAAATATCGGGGGTTAGTATAAGGAAGTTATAAAACTTTGTAATGTAATCAAAAGTGAATATATCTCGAAATCGAGTCTTCAAGATTAGGGGGCAATTGTTCAATAGAAACATTGGCTTTTTCACTAATTAGAGAGGGGGGCTATTTTGGGTTATAAATTAAGTAGGGGTATTGGATTGTTGTGTTTAGGTTATTTCTTCATAGTTTTATTCTTTGAAGTAAATATCCAGGGCTGGATTACTGCATTGGTTGGACTGTTATCATGGTCATTGTATTTTTTTGTTACATACATAGATAAAAGCAGAACAAAAAACCATCAGTAACATCTATTTTATTAATAGTTATAAGAGGAAGGAGGGTCCTTAAATGGTAAATTTAGGGAAGAATGGCGAATCTCAAAAAAAATGGTTAACTGAAAAAAGAATGTACTATTTTTTTATTTTTGGTGCACTCTTATTAATCATGAATCTTTATCGACATAGTAAAGATCCATATAACCCAGAAACCTCTCCTCCCGTGTATATCTGGTATGCTGATATTATAATCTGTGCTACCTTTATGATAGCCCCAATAATTGGTATATTGGTTTTAAGATTAAAAAGAAACAAAAAGTGACGAACATATTAAATTAAGAAATAAGCGAGGCATAAATGCCTTGTCTATTTGTCAGGTTGTCGAGAAAGTATCGAAAACCTGATTTCTTTTGCCATTTTACGATGAACATCAAAAATTAAACCAGAGGATCCAGATATACTAACCCCTCCTTTGCTTAAGCAAACTCTATTAGAACGGTCTTTTATCTCGAAATCGATTCTTCCACTGATGATATATCTCGAATTCAAGTCTTCAAGTAATGGGGGCTATTGTTTAACATGGGCTGTCGTTCTTTTAATTAAATTACTCAAAAGAGGCATTGATTTCGTTAGTCAATGTCTTTTTATTTTTCAAGTTTTTTCCTCCAAGATATGTTAATGTGAGAACGTACGTTTGTTTTGAGCTTTTTAATACATTTATCAGGAGGGTTTTATGGGGAAAGTCAAATATCCAAAAGTTTGGAATTTAGATAATCTTTTTAAGGGGGAAGGAAAATCAAGTCAACTTTTAGATCATATCAATCGATTAGAAGGTCTTGTACATAGCCTAGAAAAATGTGTTATATCTTTTGATACAAATGAAGGCAGTAAAGTTTTAGAGGTAGTAGATGCCATAGGTAATATTCGCCTGAACCTATCACAAGCTAATTCGTTTATAACTTGTCTTCTTGCACAAAATCCAAAGGATCAAGATGCTGGGATTCTAAGAGGAAAAGTTGCCCAAATAGAATCTCGTTTTGAAAAAGAATTATCGAAAGTAAAGAAGATATTATCTAATACAAAGGAAGATGTATGGGAAAAGGTACTAGAAAACAAGGCATTACAAGATTATAAATTTATTCTAAACGAATGGCGAGAAAATGCAGATGCGAATTTGTCAGATGAGGAGCTAAGTTTAATTGCTGACCTAATGGTTGATGGATACCATGCTTGGGGGCGATTCTATAATAATTTAGTAAGTAATATTAACGTACATATAAATGTTGAGGGAAAAGAAGAGAATCTATCAGTTGGACAAGCCATTAACTTGCGGTCACATTCTAATGAAGAAGTACGTAAGGAAGCTCATTATGCATTAGAATCTATATGGAAGGAGAAGGAAGAATTATTTGCTAAAATCATAAATCATATTGCTGGCTTTCGTTTACAGGTAAATAATAAACGTGGGATACAAAATGTAATAGAAGATCCTCTGAAAAAGAACAGAATGAAAGAAGAAACCCTGAATACGATGTGGTCAGTGGTCAGTAAATATAAACAGCCTTTCTCGAATTACCTGGATCGAAAAGCTGAAACGTTGGGCGATTCTCGCATGAAGGCTTATAATTTTTGGGCTCCCATAACAAAAAGTGAGCAAAAGATAAAATACGACGAAGCTGTACCATTCATTATGGAGCATTTTAACCAGTTTGGAAGCGAATTAGAAGGCTTTGTTAGACATGCTTTCAATGAAGGATGGATAGAGGCCGAGGATCGTCCCAATAAGTCTGCTATTCCGTTTTGTGCTGGTTTTCCCTTCACGGGTGAATCTAGAATATTTATGACATTTACCGGGACTTTTTTAAATGTATTAACTCTTGTTCATGAATTGGGTCATGCTTTCCATAATCACGCCATGAAGTCAGTGAATGGTTTGAATAAACATTATCCGTTAAGTATTGCTGAAACGGCTTCAACCTTCGCCGAAATGATTATATTTGATGCATCTATGGAAAAGGCAATTACAAAAGAAGAAAAATTATTTATACTGGATGAAAAATTAAAACGCAGTGTAATGAACTTTATGAATATCCATTCAAGATTCTTATTTGAGCAGAGATTTTACGAGAAACGTAAGAATGGTTTGGTTTCAACCGAACGTTTAAATCAGCTAATGGAAGAATCAATTAACGAAGCGTATGATGGTTCTCTAGAACAACCTTCTATACACTCTTGGGTTTGGACACCTCATTACTATATTACCCAGTCACCTTTTTACAATTTCCCTTATACTTTTGGCTATTTATTTGCATTAGGTATTTATGCAAAGGCAAAAGAGAAAGGAAAAGAGTTTGAGGAAGATTACTTAAACTTACTTCGTGATTCTGGAAGTATGACTGTGGAAGATTTAGTTATGAAACACTTAGGTGAAGATATTACTTCAGAAGAATTCTGGGAAAAAGGAATGGAATTATGCGTGCAAGATGTAGAAGAGTTCATTAAATTAACTGAGTCCTAAAGTGGTGGGTGGTTTAAATTAAGGCCGTTACTACTCTAGTATCTCGATTTCGAGTCTTAAACAATCGGGGGCGATTGTTCAATAAGAACTATAGCATGTTCACTACCTGGAATAATGTTGGTAATAATTAAGATTGGATAAGAATACGAATATGACCTGTATGGTCATAGATTACAAGCTAAACAGTTTCAATTACACATTCAATAGAAGGGGAATAATTACATGCCATTTGTCAAAACTGATAGATTAACTTTAGTTACTTTCACAACCGAAATGATGAAAGCCTCTTTATTCAGTTATAGAGAGCTTGAAAGAATAACAAGTTATAATGTGCCATCTGAATATCCAATGGATGATTATAAAGAATTACTTCCTTACAAAGTTGAACGATTTAATCAGTATCCCGAAGAGAATGAGTGGGAAGGAATTATTATACATACAGAAACTAACACGATTATTGGAGATATGGGATTTAAAGGTGGACCAAACGAACATGGAGAAATGGACTTAGGATATAGTATCCTCCCAAGATATCAAGGTAATGGATACGCTACTGAAATGGTCATGTCCATGGTTCGTTGGGGGTTGAAACAACCAAAAGTTAAAAAAATTACAGCAAGCTGTTCTAATGAAAACTATGCTTCTATACGAGTATTAGAAAAAGCAGGATTTTGGCAGAGTGATAATGAGGACGATGAAATCTATTGGGAAATTGACTATATCTAAAATATGCTTAATCAACGGTATAGTTAAATTATAATGAAATTCATTAGTTTATCTCGAAATCGAGTCTTCCGCATAAGGGGGCTTTTCTTGAACATTGGGGATCGCTTCCTTTTTATGTTAATTAGGATAGTTGAAGTCTTAAATTTGAGATGAAACATTATGTTACTATTCAAATTACGGAGGTCTTATATGTGAGATAAATGATTACTTGCCAGGAGGTATTTCAAAATGAAATTAACTCTAAGTCTAATAGGCTTGTTTTTGATAGTGGTTATATCACTCTATAACATTTTTAACAGAGACCTTCCTAGTACCCAGATATCTGCTTTTACCGTACTTGCTTTTACAGTAGGTGGGTTAATTAGTATATATATAAGTTACATTAAAAAAGACCGTAAAAAATAGAACTTTACAATAAGAGCAGCCGGTCCAATATGGAGACTGCTTATTTTAGATAGCTCTGATCCACCTTTTTGTTAAAGCATTAATGCTCCTATTTGTATAATTTCTAACGGATGGGCAGGACTGAGGAATATACTTTAATGAAAAAAACAATAGAAATGAGGGCATTATGAATTTATACATTAAGAAAATGAACATAAATTCAGCTAGAACGATACTGGGTTGGAAATATGAAAAGCCATATGATTTTTATAATATTGAAGTGAATGAAGAAGAGATAAGAGAACGACTCGATGGTTCTTATCAAGCTATAACTGACGAAAATGATAAATTAATTGGTTTCTTATGTACAGGTAAGACAGCTCAAATACCGGTTGGCCATAATTATGGTGTTTACAATGATAATGCTGTAGATATGGGGCTTGGTATGGACCCTGATTATACAGGAAATGGATACGGGCATGATTTTTGTTCATTTATCATTAAATACATAAAAGAAGATTATGCCGGCATTCCAATAAGACTATCAGTCGCAACATTTAACAAAAGAGCAATTAATTTATACCAAAAACTAGGATTTACAAAAAAGGATAAGTTCACTACTAAATCTGCAGAGTTTATTACTATGATTAAAAATAAATAATGAATTTTATTCAATAGTAGGGGGCAATTGTTCAATAGAGCATTACCCCTTTCTTACATATATATAGGCAATATCGTTGTGCTAAAATATTTTATTCAAGAACTTATATGGAGGAACATTATGAAAATAACTCAACAATGGAATCAAGAAGACAGTAATTATATTCGTAAAAAGGTAATTGAACACAATCTTTCTAAATTACCAGATGAAGTAAAACACCCAGTCAAGAATATTAGCTTTGTGCTTCGAAATGAAGAGGAGAAAATTTTAGGTGGCATTACTGGAAGGATTTTTTGGTATAACTTACATATTGAATTCTTATGGGTTGATGAATCTCTTAGAGGAAAAGGCTACGGAAAACAGTTATTAGATAATATAGAGGAAATAGCAAGAGAGAATAGATGCAACCTCATTCAACTAGATACATTTAGCTTTCAAGCCCCAAATTTCTACCAGAAATATGGTTATGAAATAGTTGGTGTAATAGAAGATCATCCTAATAATAATAATCAACAGTATTATCTTTCCAAGAAACTGGCTTATTGAGGTATGTTGTATAACTAAGGGGGGCAAGTTGAAGACTTCCCAAGACATATCTCGAAATTGAGTCTTAAAGTAACGGGGGCAATTCTTTAACATTTGCTCATTTTTATCACGACTTGCAGAGGAGAGTAGTAATGACAACTAAATACGTTAATTGGGGAGAAGCAGTAGTTAAGTTAACGTGGAAGTATGATAAAGCACTTCCTCCGAGAAGATTTATTACAAGCGTACATGGATTTTGTTTTAAAGATGATAGGTTACTATTAGTGAATTTAAATCACAGAGGCTGGGATTTTCCAGGAGGACATATCGAATTTCAAGAATCTCCGGAAGAATGTATGAAGCGCGAAGCGTATGAAGAAGGATATGTTACTGGAAGGTGCTATCCTTTAGGCTTTATTGAAGTAGACCACAGTGAGAACCAACACTGGGATGAAAACAGTCCCTACCCTAAAGTAGGTTATCAAGTTTTTTATCGTATGGATATTGAACAACTACATAACTTTCAAGCCAAGTACGAATCGACAGAAAGAAAATTTATAAATCCAGATGAGTTCAATAAATATTATCATGATTGGAATGAATTGCACCAAGAAATATTAGATTTTGCCACAAACCAAACTTAGTTTATTGTCTTGAGCAAAATATGGACATCGCTTAAGATATCTCGAAATCGAGTCTTAAAGAAACGGGGGCGTTTATTTAACATACTTCTCTTGGAAAGTGTATGCTTGTAAAGAATTGGTGGAAATGTTTGAAAAAAATAGTAATTTGAAGTATGATACATTACAAGAAATCAGAGGTGAACAAAAATGATATTGAATAAACTTACATACTGTTCACAACTACATCATCATATGTACTAGTCTTGCTATTCGATTTAAACATCGTACATAGGAAGACTATTTATCATGAACCGCATTTGATTAAGTTTTTCACTTAAATCAAGTGCGGTTTTTTTATATTCAAAATCACAGGAGGTATAACCATGAAGAAAATGAACTATCAAAATGTAAAAGGAACACAGGATTATATAGGGAGGGAAGAAGTAGTAAAAAGAAATATTAAAAGGACATTAGAAGATGTGTTTATTCAATATGGTTGTAAACCATTAGAAACACCGATTTTAAACTATACGGAGCTATTGGCTTCTAAATATGGCGGAGGTTCAGAGATATTAGAAGAAATGTACACATTATCAGATAGAGGGGAAAGAGATTTAGCATTACGATATGACCTCACGATTCCTTTCGCTAAGGTTGTGGCGATGAATCCTACTTTGCGAATGCCCTTCAAGAGATACGAAATCGGAAAAGTGTTTAGGGATGGACCAATTAAAGAAGGAAGGTACCGCGAATTTACTCAATGTGATGTTGACATAGTAGGTGTTGATTCGCAGGTAGCTGAAGCTGAATTAATGAGCATGGCTCTGGAAGCTTTTAATAGGCTAAAAGTAGATGTGACGATTCAGTATAATAATAGAAAACTGCTAGTCGGAATGCTAAATGAATTTGGATTGGCTGAAGAGATGACTAATGACGTAATATTAGTTTTAGACAAGATAGAAAAAATAGGAGTTAATGCAGTAATTGCTGAACTTGCAGAAAAAAAACTATCCAATTCTATCATTGACCAAATAAGAACATTTTTGACTGATGAAAGGAATACAACTTTAAGCTATTTTGAATCTATTGCAAAACGAAGTGAGATGGTCAATCAAGGGTTGAACGAATTAAGAGATCTTGAATCTTATTTAGATATGCTTGGTGTTAAAAATCAGTGTATATTCAATCCATTCTTAGCAAGAGGCCTGGAGAATCTATACTGGCACAATATATGAGATTTTCTTAGCTGATAAATCAATAAATTCGAGCATTGGTAGTGGAGGAAGGTACAATAATGCAGTAGGTGGACTTATGGAAACAAATGAGGAATTTCCAACAGTAGGTATATCCTTTGGTTTAGATGTTATTTATGCTGCATTAAGTAAAGCTGATAATATACAAGTGAACTCGGATATAGATTATTACATAATTCCACTAGGAAAAACTAAGGAATCGTTACTTGTAGCAGATAGCTTCAGAAAACAAGGCTTTAAGATTGAGTTAGAATTAGGCAATAAGAAATTAGGTAAAGCGCTTGATAAAGCAAATAAAGAAAATATTCCAAATGTAATTATCATCGGTGAGGAAGAAGTGAAAAATAATGAATTGAAGTTAAAAAATATGGATTCTGGAATAGAAAGTATTGAGCCTTTTAGTTTTGTATGATTAAGTTATCTCGATCTCGAGTCTTAAACTAACGGGGGCGATTGTTCAGGGAAGATATAAGTTGGGGGGGAACTCCATTTAATGGAAAGTAATATTTTCTTATTGGAGGGTGTTTAATTTGCAAGACGTCAAAAGGTTTAGAGCGGAATACATAACCATATCATTAATGGCATTGATAGGTATTGCCTTATTATTAACACTATTTACGGGACTATCAACAATAAAAGAGACAATTAATTTTTCTCTGATCATTGTATTACTTTACTTTTTAACGAAAGATGTTAAAAAAGGGACGACTAAAAAGAAATCATCAATTATTGCTTATAAATATATTGTACTGGTATTTCTATTCTCTTATTTAACTCTATTTTGAATAGTTATATTCGTGCTACTACGTGTTTTAGATAAGGGCGATTTGAAGAAACATATCTTGAAATCAAGTCTTATAGAAACGGGGGCTTTACTAGTCAGTTGAACTGGTAAATAGAAACTACGAGGTGTTGAAATGCAGTTAAAAGACTTTATGAACGAAAATTACCCCAATTTAGAACTTAGACCACCTTTGTTTTATAGTTGGGATATTGGGATTCGTTTTGAACTTGGTGTAGATTGGAGAAGGGAATATGTTTATCCAAACAACCTTTATGTATTGGGGTGTTATAAAAGGGCAATTACTTTATTTGAATCCCTACATTCTCCAACAGAAGAGATTTTTGTCGTGATGGATGTCAATGATTTTGATAAAGGGAAAAACCTTAAACATCAGTTGAAGAATTTTTCCCCGTATGTAAATAAATCATTGTTGTTTAGATTGAAACATCGAGCATTGCCTTATATTTTTCCAGAAGATGATGAAGAAGGTACATACAAAACTCACAGATTTACTCTAAGATGCAAAACATCAGATTTTAAATATGTTCCATTGTTAAAAGCAATTTGTAATCAAGACTTGGGTTTGAAACCGATTATTTACCATAGAGTTTACTTCATCAACATCAATAGGAAAACCATCTTTCACGTGTACGATGACAGAGGTTGTGATTTGTTGGCAACTTCACCTGTTACAATAAAAGATACTTATGATAGACACTATGACTGGATTTTAGACTATGATAGACCTGCAATTGATAAGGTATTTAACTGAATTTTATTTATTGGAAACGCCCTAAACAAACATCTCCCATTTTATAATGAAAAATCAACATTATATAAGCAAAAGTAAAAGAACAGTAAGAGTTATCTCGAATTCAAGTCTTAAACAAACGGGGGCGATTATCTAATAGGATAGCCGCTCTTTTTTATCATATAAATGGTTGATTATGGCATCTGATTTTGTAATAATGAAATAATTATCTTGGGAGGTTAAAGGGGGACAATAGAGTGGTTAAGTATCCGCCAGCATTAGAAAAAGATGACGAGATTGCTGTAACAGCTCCTTCAAGTGGGGTAGAAGAGCAATTACATATGTTAGTTCATAAAGCTAAAGAAAACGTCGAGAATAAAGGGTTCATAGTAAAAATAGGTGAGACAGTATGGACAGAAACTAAATCTAGAAGTGCTAAGGCATCTATAAGAGCAAAAGAGCTGATCAAATTTCTGGAGGATGAAAATGTTAAGGCAATTATCCCTCCGTGGGGAGGACAGTTTTCCATGGAAGTCTTACCTATAATTGATTGGAATTACATTAAGAGCTTACCCCCTAAATGGATACTGGGTTATTCAGATGTTAGCACGATTTTGTTAGCATATACGACGATAACTGGGAATGCTTCAGCACATGGAACGAATTTTAATGAGTTATCAGCTCCTAAATGGGACGAGCTTACTACAAAATGGACGGACGTTTTAGGCTGTAATAAAGGTCAGGATGTAATTCAATACTCATCAAATCAATACCAATCATCTTGGACTCGAACATTTGAGAACCCAGCTACAGGTTTTTACTTTGATACAGAAACAGAGTGGAAATCACTTACCGGTCAGAAATCTCATGAGTTTTCAGGAAGATTACTGGGAGGTGTCATGAATACATTACAAACCTTGATTGGTACTCCATACGATAAGGTAATGGAATTCACTACTCAACATGCCAAGGAAGGAGTAATTTGGTACTTGGAATCTGTTGATTGGAGTGCTGCAGAGATATATAGGTGTTTGTGGCAGATGAAATATAGTGAATGGTTTAAGAATGTCAATGGAGTACTTATAGGAAGAGCGAGTGGGTACTCTCCAACCAAAGATTTTGAATTAGAGGATGCTTTGATGAATGTTTTTGGAAAAGAGATACCAGTTATATATGACGCAGATATTGGACATATGCCTCCACAGAATATACTCGTAAATGGAGCATACTCAACGGTAACTTATCAAGATGGAAAAGGGACTATAAGGATGCAGTATATTTAGGTATATCTCGAATTCGAGCCTTCAACAAACGGGGGCTTTAATTTAATAGGGAATATCATAAGTTAATATTTTTTGTTTACTTGTTTTGGCATAACCCCGATTAAAATAAAGAAAGAGGTGTGACATTGAGAAACGCTTTAAGGTATGGTTTCTTTTTATTAATCATATTGTCAATTACAATATTCTTTAGCCTGAAAATGTTCATTAGTTTAGTTAATATTATCGGTTTTGGGTCAGCTTTAATTTCTGCTTTCCTTATGAAAACGTTTATTAGAAGGTCTGAATTAAATGTGGCTTCAACAGATAAAGGAGATAGAGAAGAAAGAAGGTTAGGAATGATGATTGGCATATTCGGTTCACCATTTTTGATTACTTCGATTATCTTTTTGATAACGTAAATAAAAGCAGTTTGAAGTTTTATAAGTAATGGCGAATTATCTCGAAATCAAGTCTTCATGAAACGGGGGCGATTATTCAATAAGAATGATCGCCCTTTATTATTAGAGAGTTGGGCAGGTTAGTTGAAGACTTAGTTTCGAGATATTCACACCATATGATTGTTTTATGTGATTTGGATTGATGATGGTATAGTTAAATTACTAACAAAAATCCTAAATAGAATGAGGTGATATGTTTGAAAATAAAGAAAGATATAGTTGAAACTTCAAAAGGGAAATTTCAGTATAATATTAGCGGTAGTGGTAAACCAAATATAGTTTTAATTAACGGCGGATTAGGGCCAATAGAAGGTTGGATTAAAATTTTACCTGACATATCAGGAATCTCATCTGTATTTTCCTATAATCGTCTTGGTGTTGCTGGTAGTGATAAGCCTGAAGAAGAACAAGATGGGAGGACAATTGTAGAAAATTTACGTGAAGTATTAAAGAAAGTAGGGATTGAACCCCCATATTTGCTTGTGGGACACTCATTAGGAGGCTTATATGCAAATTTATTTGCACGAATATATCCTAACGAAGTAGTAGGGATTGTCTTTTTGGAAGCTAGCCATCCGAAAGATATCGACCTTGATGAACACCACGGCAAATTCGTTAAAACTATCAACAAGTTGTTCTCTATGTTTGATTCATTGTCTTCCAAGAAAAAATTTAATGAAGTTAATTTTGTGAAGACAACGGTCAGTCAAATTCAGCAGAATGAAGCCTTTCCTGAAATAATAGTATACGTTATTACAGGTGAGAAGCAAAGTCGTATGATGCCAGAGATAGCTCGTCAAAATAGACTAGATAACCAATTAGAATTACTATCCTTATCTCCAAATAGCACACACATTATTGCTGAAAAAAGTGGACATTTTCCACAGTTATCGGAACCACAGGTAGTAATTGATGCAGTTGAAGAAGCTGTTCAGAAAATAGAATCAAATAACAAAAATTAGCTTTTTTACGAGTCTTTAGTAAAATAGCATAAATCTGTTTATCTTGATTTCAAGTCTTCCTGATTTGGGGGCGTTTCTTCAATTGAAGGATCGCCTTTTTTACATTGGTATAGTTTGGGAATGTACTCCGTTGGTAATAGAGGTCAGTAAGGACAGAGATTAAATATAGGTAATAGGAGGAGAATTGCAATATGAATAAAAGAATTAAAGATCGCATTATCTCTGCACTCGCTTATGCAGTCGCTGCTATTCTCTTCGGATACTTCATATTCGGTGAAATGAACTGGTCACTTGTATTAGGATTAACGCTAGGCGGTTTCACTTTTCCTATAACAGGCAAGTTTGGGCGTAGTAACACATCGTAAAAACATCTCGAATTCAAGTCTTAAAGAAACGGGGGCGATTGTATAACATGGTAATCGCCTTCTGTCTAAGTATGGGAAGTAATTTGTATGGTGAGGGGGTTAAATAAAATGATTTTACATAAGAGTATTGAAGTTTTAAAACAGTGTTCTTAATTAGGAGGGATATTTTGCATAAAGTCTATTTAGCAATTATTGCAATTCTTCTTTTGGTACTCTCATTTGTATGGGTACAACCGAGCGAATCTTCTCAAGATCAAACAGTGTTAGATGAAAATTCTAATAGTGTAACCAATGTCCAAAAAAGTGAAGAGTCAACTAATTCGATAGTTACTTTTCAGGAGTATTTTTCGGGTGTTACACCAAAAGAGGATCTTCTTGAAAATAAAGAGGGGGCTGTAATTGAACTAGAAAATGTACCTAAAGATGAAACTAAACAATATGCAGCCGGTCTTTTGCTCGAAGCCAGAAAGGCCGTTAATTCAGATGGAGTAATAGAAAGTCCAAAGCTAGATAACTTAGATTCATTTTTCTCACCAACGGATACACAATTAAAAGAACTTCTAGAAACATCTGAATCAACTCTAGCTACTAGATTATTGAATTCTTCAGTTCAAATTGAACAAGCAAATGAACTAATCGATAATGAAGAGATCACTAAAGAATTAGATGCGCTCAAAGAAAAATTTATTAAAATAGAGTTGTATGAGCAAAAAACTCTTTATGAATTTAGTCTAGCTCTACACAAATATAAAAAGGCTATAGAAAATGTCATACTGATTACGAACACTTATACTGCTGATAATACCGGCTAATGCACCCTGAACTTCATATATCTTGATTTCGAGTATTAAGCTAACGGGGGCAAAAGTTAAAGATCACAATTATAGTCTTTAGCTTTTTCTTTTTTATATGGAATATTATTAAAAATAAGAAAACTTTTCCTGCTCAATTTCGTCTCATAATAAAAGGGAGTTCTTTAATAAACTCTTTTGAATCTACTTATTTTAATGAAAGGGGTAAAAAAATGAAGAATTCAGCTTTCATTTTTCCGTTTCTTTTATTAGTTGCTACCCAATCATCATTCGCTTATCCAGTAGATACCAACCAATCTTTTAAAAATGAGAAAAAACAGGAAGATACCCAAGTTTGGATAGAAGATTACGATGCAGGAATTCAAATCATAAAACCACATTCTAAGGATGCTATTGATATTAATAACCAGGATAAAATTGTAGGGATAATAAACACTATAAATTCAGCTTATGATATTGATTCTAATGTTGAAGAGAAAAATAAGTTAGGTGTATTAAAGTTCAGTGATGTTATCGTTATTCATGTTTACCTCTTCAAGGATAAAAATTCAGTTTATCTACAGTCTGATAAAGGTGCAAAAGTAGTGACAACAGAAAAATTTTACGATCTATTTATTCAAATGCCGGAAGGTGAAAAGCTACCCCCAGGAGTGCAACCTAAATCTTTCCCTCCATTACCAAGAGGAGACGGACTAGATTCTAAAGATATAAAAAAGCTTTTCTTTTAATATAAAGCTATGTTTTCTTCTGATTATCTTGAAACTGAGTCTTAAAGAATAGGGGGCGTTTCTCAAGACGAATCGCTAGTTTATCTGTTGGGTGCAGGGAAATTGAAGGCTTGAAATTGTGATTAAGAAGATATTTAAGAAGCATAAGCAATATTGTAAAAAATCACTTGTTAATTTATTGAAAGTGTTAATCTTGTGAGGGACAATTTCACCAGGGATAGTGAGGTGATATTTTCAAGGTGGCAAAAACAGGATTATTAATTGTAGGGATTACTCTTGCAGGTTATGCATTATTTACTGAAGAACCATCGAAGGTGCTGCCCTTTGTTTTGCTAATTTTAGGG
The DNA here is from genome assembly GCF_056158545.1 of Halobacillus sp. ABR2_026. Lineage (NCBI taxonomy): Bacteria > Bacillati > Bacillota > Bacilli > Caryophanales > Bacillaceae > Halobacillus > Halobacillus sp. ABR2_026. The sequence continues at coordinate 2,237,048 of NZ_JBSWTM010000001.1, read as the reverse complement.
TGTTTTATGATTCTTAAGAGTGTTGATGAATTTTACAAAATTAAACGTCCATACGTTAGTCTTTTCCAATTGGCCGTTGGGGTATTTGCAATATACGGCTTTTATCAAGCTTTTATGGTTATGTAATCAAATGAGTATTGCGGACAATAGAGCCAGTGACTGCAGGTGAGTGAGCCACTTGTGTAGCTTATAAATGAGGTTTGTTCATAAGCACCCCCAAACCCACAAGTTACAATAAGTAACAAGAACCCAATTTGTCAAAAGATTGATCAAAATGGGTTCTTATCGAGCAGATATAAGATTGGTTTTTCAAAAAATGATTGATTGTTTTGGAAAGCGAGTATACTATAGCACCCAATATAGTAAGCAAAGAAATAATAAAAAATCTTAACCAACTATATTGAGGTCTGTCTATTCTTAATACTTCTGTTATTTTAGTTAACGTCCATTTTTGTCCCAGTCTTCATACGAATCAAAATTACGATTAGGATCTACAGCGTCTCTTCCATCTTCCATTAAGTTGCTAACACAATCTTTGCAAAGAGACTCACCTTCTGCCAGTAATTCTGAATCGAGTTGATTTTTGGAGAATTCTCCTCCACACTCATTACATATATAATTTTCCATAAATATCCTCCCTTCCAAATTTAAATAGCGTGTCAAAAGCTTTTAATGAATTACAATTATAATACAATACTTACATTATTTAGACAATTATGAACTTATCTATTATAAATTTTGTTCGAATATTTATGTAAATTCAGTTTACACTGAACTACTTAAATATGTAAATATTTCACAACGAAAAACCCCTCTAGATAAAAAACAAGGGGGTAAAGATTCGTAATTCTTATTATAAAAGAGGTTGTTCTTATTTATATTGCTGGCTCTCCCATCCGCAATAATCAATCAAAATGTGTTTTTTAGAGTCAGTAAAATAATACTGCCTTTAATATATCTTGATATCGAGTCTTCACGTATACCAGCTAATAGAAGGTCAATAGGTAAGGGTAAAAAAGATGAATCAGACATGGTACAATAAAAATGAACATACTAAATAAACTTCAACAGTATCGATTTGAAGCATTTTCTATATAAGTAATTTATTGGTTTTTTCTAAATCACATAAGCCTTTTTACTTTTTAAGATGGCATAGATCCAATGAATGAGCTTGTTTGCACAAGCAATAATCGCCACTTTATGGGGCTTACCTTCTTCGCGTTTCTTATCGTAATAAGCTCTTAGTTTTGGATTGCGATTCTTGGTTATTCCGCATTGGACTGCGTTATATAGACTCTTGCGAAGGCTAGACGATCCGCGCTTTGTAATTCGGTTAATGGTTGCTTTAAACTGTCCCGATTCATGGACACTTGGGTCAATCCCCGCGTAGGCAACAAGCTTCTTAGGGTGGTTAAACTGATCAATATCCCCAATCTCGGATAGGATTGTTGCCGCAATCTTTCCACCAATACCGGGAATTGATCGGATAATTTTATATTCATCAAATTATTCAGCCAGGGCATCTATCTCTTTCAGTAGCTTCGATAGGTGCCTTTGGTATTGGAGGAGAAGTTGAATGAACATCGTTAAACTCACCACATGACTCGAGTATAGATTCCGCTTGAAAGGATCTCGTCCTGCTGCCTCTTTGAGTTGGTGAGCTTTATCTAGTGCCCATCCATAAGAGCGTTTAACTCCTTGGTGGAGGATGACTTCAGCGATCTTTTCCTTCGTTTCCTCCCGAACACCTTGAGGTGTTTGATAGTGGAGTAACGTTCGTAAGGAGGTCGGTGAATAAAGAGATCCAAAGACCGTCTTATATTCCGGAAACACTTGATCCAATACCGTTTGGAACTGAAGTTTAATTTGTACATAAGTGCCCGTTAGAGCGTCATGTTGACGGGTTAGATTCCTCAAATTCATGATTTTGACAGCCTTCTTTTTGAAAGGTTGAAGGTCATCATATAGATAATACAATTCCCCTAAACGAAAGGCATCAATGGCGTCCGTCTTTACTTTCCTTAGGCTCATTTTTTTAGCTTCATGAGATAGAACCGGATTCACCAAGTAATAGACAATTTGATGCTCTTCTAAGAACTGTAAAACGGGTTCATGGTAATGACCGGTAGATTCAAAAACGACGACCGGAGGTCGCCCTGTGATTTCTTCCACCTCTAACCAAAAGCGATGAAAATCATGTAACCCTAAAACATTATGCTCGAAAACAAAGCTCTTCTTGTAAGGATCTTTCTTCTGTAAAAAGGCTTGTACTTGGCTTTTTCCCTTCGCAATATCCAGGCCAATGACTGGATCCATGTTTTATCACGTCCTTTTGTTAGATTCACCGGCAGCCCCTAACCTAGCTTGTAGTGTCATAGCTTCGCTTGTTATACGGGATCTAAGTCCCAACCAGCCTCAAACATGTTTCTACAAGTAGGGGGTGGACAGTATACTAGACGGGATCAGAGTCCCACGGGGGCGAACGTCCTACCCGGCTACTTAAAGAATAACCCATAAAAAATAGGTCAACCAGATAAACTGGTTAACCTTATAATACGAACGGGGGTGATCCTGCAATAAAGGAATCGTCCCCTAATTTATAGAAATAATTATTACTGCTTTAAAACTGTTGCCATAGAATGGAAAGGTACAATAATTAAGTTAGTAAATGTGGATGAAGTAGAACTTAATAGGTATAAAGAGTTTGTGATTTCTGACAATGCTAATGAAATCACTCAAAATTTCAACTTAACATCTGAGCAGGCGCTAGAAGAATCTTATAATGATGATAGTTGACATGTTTTAGAATGGATTAGCTACTGTGGGGCAATATGTACATAATATAGTACTCGTAGATTCAAATGAACAAGTAGGAATTCTTTGGTACAGCGTACTTACAGAAATTAATATTGCATACATAAACCATATCTTAATAGAAAAAAGAGGGAAAGGATTTGGAACAAACACACTTGAAAAGCTTCAAGATACACTCAAAGAACAGGATGTAAAATCAATTGGATTAAGTGTTTTCGGGAAAAATGAGGAGGCTTATCGGTTATACAAGAAGCTGGGATACATATATTTGTAACCTTTTGTGATTAAGTAACGTAAACGAATGGAAGGGAAGAAAAGGAGGTCATTGATTTTGTATGAGCACAAATTTGTGAGAATCGAATTGTCTTCTTTTAATAAACCAAAGGGAGACTACCATGAAGTCATCGATGAACATGAAAAAGATGGTTGGGAATTAGTACAAATATTTGCCCCGGGAACTAAAAGTTATGGAATGTCTGCTTTTTTTGAAATCATTTTCAAACGAAAAAAGACTAAGGATTAATGGCCTTAGTCTTTTTTACTAGGCTTCAAGTATAAGGGGGGCTAGTAAATAAACCCTATACAGAAATGATATCATCACTAAAATTTAATAGAACCAAGGAAATAGAGGAATGGCTGAAAATGAAGAAAAGGAGCTTTCCAGTTTCTATTTCGTCCAGGATAGAAGTTCTGATCATTCAGGGTTTCTGTCCTTTTCTATGTAGTTATTGTTGAAAATCAGACACTTTATGTGTATTATTACACTAAAGGTTGAATGGAGGTAACTACTTATGTACTTAATTCCACTCGTCCTATTTTTATTTCCCAGTCTTGCATTCGTGCTCGGTGTTATAGGATACGCTTACTTCAACAAGCTGTACATCGCCCCTGTAATCGTTTTTGTCCTTTCGTTTTCGGCACAACTCCTTTACTTAAACTTCTCTTTTTTTACGTGGACCTGTATCTATACCGGTCTCGCCTTCTTTGGAGGGATAACCGCTCATATTCTTCTTGGTAAATTTCAGCCCAGCCGTAAAGTGAAAAAAGTAACGGGGATTATTCTAATAAGTGCTGTTGTTATTCCGGCACTTATTTTAGCCGGCTCCAGACCCGTGAATGCTGTGCTGATGGAAAGGAAAGTGAAGGATTACCTGCAGGAAGAGGGTTATAAATCAAGTGAAATCGAATCAGTGAAAACCTTTCATAGTGGCAAACGGAATACCAATCGGACGAAGCCTACCATTGCAGAGGTGGTGTTTACAGATGATCCGGCTCATACCTATCGATATATAGAGTTGAAGAAGGAAAATAAGGTCATCCAAATGTGTGAGTATGAGGGGAGCTCGAACTTTTTTACAAATAAGTACACCAAAGAGCGGCCACATATGGTGAGAAGCTGCTATGAATAAGTAAGATTCCATTTCGAGTCTTACAGAAAAGAGGCAATATTAATTGTTGGATATTATTAAATAGTTCATAAACTAATGCAAAAGGACGCAACACAGCTAAAAGTTGTATCTGTTTGCATTAGTGAATTGGATTGATATTATTTACTTGTTTTGAAATAATTGTAATTAATTGAATGTTCAACAATGTAACAATAGCAAGGACAGAGCCATTTCTATCGAAGAAAATGATTTTGGAAATGTTTACAAAAAGTGATGGATTTTTTAATGATTAGAGTGGAGTGTTAGCATGGCTGACTATATTATGAAAGTTCGTGAAAAAGTAGGCACAATGCCCCTCGTTGTAAGTGTGGCAGGTTGCCTGATTTTAGATGATCACAATCGAGTTTTATTGCAGCATAGAAGGGACAACCATCAATGGTCACACCCCGGAGGAGCAGTGGAAGTTGGGGAAGCAGTAGAAGATACTGTTAAAAGGGAAGTATTTGAGGAGACAAGTTTACGAGTACAGAATCTAGAGCTATTCAATATTTATTCTGGTGAATCACAACACTACATTTATCCGAATGGTGATGAAGTCTATTTTGTTAACATTATTTACATAAGTGAAGAATTTGAAGGGACACCAACAATAGATCAAGACGAGACTAGAGATTTACAGTTTTTTGATTTGGATTCCTTACCTCCTATGACCCCTAATAATCAAACTATTTTAATGGACCTACAGAAGGCAGTATTAAGTTAATCCTTTAATAAAAAGCTTGGAGTCAGTCGTAATAGAGCATGGAAAACATTGTGAAGACATCATCTTTATTAATGACTTGAGGTATTTCCATTCGTAAGTTTATCTACAGTATACATTCCCACACAATAGATAGTGAAATATATGAACAATAAGAGTAGAGAATTAATTCTTTCATTTAGAAATGGTAATAAGATTATAAGAAGGGCTAGTAAAATCACTCCTGCTCTTTTTTGGTGCTTACTCATCTTATTTTTATTAAACAATTTTTCTCCTCCTCCTTCAGAAAAATTAATGGTTGGTGACTATATATTTCTTATTACCATCAGTTTATAAGCATAAACGGTCAACAGAGAGGTTAGGAAAAATTTTAATAATTAAAAATCCTAACTACCATAGCACAGATCAGTCAGATTATAGAGTTGGGTCTTAAAGAATGGGGAAGTGGCAAGGATCTAAACATTCAAAGGATCAAGAACATGATAGAAACATGAGTGACCCTCTATCCGATTCGTTAATATCAAGCTTGTTATATTCTTATAGGAAGGAGGTTGGTTATGAGTAGAACACATGCATTGATTATTGGTGGAACAGGGATGCTGAGTGACGTCTCATTATGGCTGATACATCAAGGGTATATGGTTTCCGTTATAGGAAGAAGTCAAACTAAACATGATAATTTAAAGAAGAAGACGACTACTCCTGAGCGGATTCATAGTATGAGAGTGGACTATAACGATCAGAAAATACTTGAAACGGAAGTGAGAGGGGCGATTGAGCGGTTCGGCCCTATTACAATGGTTGTCAGTTGGACACCTTGTCTTCCTTCGTTGGAGTTAATCAGTTCCGTCTGTTCTGAACATACCCATCAGTGGAACCTGTACCAAGTGAAGGGAAGCCGGAGGTACTTTGAAGAAGAAGACATTGATCTGCCAACGGCTTGCAGCCATAGAAGCATTTATCTTGGCTTTGTAATCGAGGACGAGGCATCCAGATGGTTAACAAATAAAGAAATCTCGGGTGGTGTCATAACAAGTATAGATAAAGATATGAAAGAATCTATTATCGGGGTACTTCACCCCTATGAAGCACGTCCGAAACACTAAGGAGGGATAGCTATATGGCTCATCGTAGGAGTTATCGCGATCATGGCAACTGTAATCAATCTTTATATGTATAAAGCAGGAAAAGGTTATAAACTGGCGATGGCGATGGGGTTATCATTTCCAGCATTAACCCTTTGTGCAGAATACAGTCTAGTAGCTGAATGGGTCGAAGTCGAAGATTGGGCAGCTTTAATGGATGTAGTACCTGGTGTGGAAGTTTCTATTTTACTGAACCTTGCCCCTATATTTTAGAGTGGAAAGGGAAGAAATAAATGCTTTTTGTTTCAAGTAAAGAGGACACTTGCTCATAAGAATACTAGTTTTGTTTACATAGAAGGTGTTGTGAAAGTAGATCGTTTAATGAATGTGAAAACAGAAAATTTTTAAATGGGGGTACTGATGAAAACTCACTATTATTTAGGCTGGTTTACAAACTTTTTTCCTGAGAACTTGAAGAAGGCTTTACAGGACGATATCAAAGATCGAACTTCAATCGTTATGATCCGTTCGACTCCTTCTGAGTCGAATGAAGATGATGGCGCTACTGAACGGTCATGGCTTGATCAAGCTGGACTTACGTTTGATGAATATCATTTAGTTCATGATCGCCTTCATAAGGAAGATGTCCAAAAGTTAATACGAAAGGCTTCCGTTATATTCTTGTTAGGTGGAGATGTTCTTAAGCAAAATAGTTTCTTAATGGAATATGAATTATCGGTGTGGATTAAAAATAGTAGTGCCGTTGTGATTGGAGCAAGTGCTGGTGCGATCAACATGTCCGCTAAATGGCTAGCCTCGAAAAACTTAGGGTTTGACGTTGAAAAAAGCAAAGTTTATGAAGGGATCGGCCTTGGTGATTTCTCCATCTTATCTCATTATGATCTTGAAAATAATTTTGAACTTGTTCAAAGAGAATTGTCTCCCTTGTCAGAAGAAATAAATATTTATGCATCGAATAAAGATTGTGCTGTACGTATGAAGGGAGACAGCATGGACATGGTAGGCCAGGTTTATTTGATTTCCCGATCGAACATACAGAAATTGGAGGAGACGTTATAGCTGAAATGACTGGCTGAAGATGATTATAACTATGTAGGTGCAATCGAAAAAACAAGTAATATCGCTCAGGATATTACTTGTTTAAATGTCTAGTAATCATGGGTACGTTTTTTACTCAAAGGCGTCATAATTGGGAAGTCTGTTTCTATTTGATCAAGCGCCCATAAGAATTGATGCCACTTTGTAATGTTTCCGATAACTTTGATGGAAGAAGGAGAAGGGCGGTTGTTGGTGGTTGCTAACTCATATAAGGATTCTTTACTCATGATGACCTTTACTTGATCCTCTTTCAGTTCCTTTGATAAGTAACGGAAAATGCCTCGTTTGATCTCCGTTAAGGCTTTTTCTTTCCGATCAGGAATAATGAAGTTTAATTTGAAATCATACTCTCCTGCAATCAACCCGTTTATGCGGATACTTAACATGTTTAACACTTGCTCGAGGGTCATGATATCGAGAACTTCTGTTGTAATGGTAGACTGCTGGATTGGAATAATTCCATAACGCAGTTCTTGAGCACCCATCAAATATTCATTCCGCCATGGTCCGGATTCTGCGATGTAGCCAAGCTGCTCAAGAGCGTCTGCACAAAGGTATTTGGCATTCTTATTGGATGGGTTTGCGAAGATGACGTGCTTCATGACTTCTGCCACCCATTGGTAATCGCCTTTTCTAAAACTCTCTTTGGCTTTTTTTATGACTTCATCTTCTCCGCCCATAAAGTCCACGTATTTCTTTGAGGACTCTTCCGGGAGGAGCTTGTTTAAGTCGACAGGGTTTCCGTTATACCATCCCATATACTTTTGGTATACCGCTTTAGAGTTATGGTTGACCGTTCCGTAAAAGGACCTGTTAAACCACTCCTCCTTTAAACTCTCAGGAAAAGTTACCAATCTTCCTACTTGATCGATGGTATAGCCTTGATTGATCAGCCTTAAGGTTTGATCATTAATATATTGATACATGTCCCGTTGTTTTTCCATATAATCGATGCAGTAGTCTCTTCCATGCCTTGGCCAGTTGTGCACTTCAAATACAGAGGTCATATTTTCTCCAAAAAGCTCAATCGCTTGTTGGATGTACTTCGCCCAGGCGACAGGATCGCGCACTTCAGCCCCGCGTAATGTATAGATGTTATGAAGTGAAGCGGTACAGTTCTCTGCGATACAGAGGCTTTTTTCTTCAGGGATGTACATGTTCATTTCAGCTGGAGCTTCTGTATCGGGAGTGATTTGGAATTGCACACGCACACCATCGATGACTTTCTCGACATAAGGTTCATCCTTGAACGGGGAAATTTCTTCTGCTGAATTGACTAAAGTCACCACACCAGTCGATACATACTTGCCGATGCCGCTGTCTACTTGACCTTTTTCTCCACGAGGCAGTACCTCTCCATACATGTAAAATCCTCGCCTCGACATGGCAACACCAGCGGTCACGTTTTCTTCCAGAGCTGCACTTAGAAATCCGCTCGGTGCATAAATTTTCACATCATCCGTTGTTCCACTATTCAGGACACCATCTACACCACCATAATGATCCACGTGTGAATGAGAAAAAATGATGGCACTGACCGGAATTGTGCCAAAGTAGCTGTCGATCAATTCAAAAGCGGCTTCTGCCGTTTCTTTGCTCGTAAGACAATCAATTACAATCCAGCCTGTCTTTCCTCGAATAATACTCAAGTTAGCAAGGTCGTAGCCTCTAACCTGATAAATGTTTTCGGTCACTTGGAAAAGACCGGCATTTAAATTCAGTTTTCCCTGGTACCATAACTTCGGGTGAACGGAAGAAGGGAGTTTATCATTCAGCAGGAATTCGTAGCGTTTTAAATTCCAAACTGGAAGGAGCGAATCTTCGGGATGGATCACGGGGAGAGAGACGCTTTTTAACACATTTCGCGTGGCCCACTCCTGTTCAATCTTCAGTCTATCCCAAGGCAGTTTCTTTTTTATGGACTCGTTGATCGCTTGGGTCTTTTTCGTGGCGTCTTTGCGAAAAGGGGTGAGGGCTGCCTTCAACTGCTCTTCGTTGTTTTGATCCATGTAATGTCACCTCCATGAATAAAGTATTCAGCTGAAATCCCCTTCATACATAGGGATGATATTTGTTGGTAGCATTATTGAGGCACTCGTACACTTCGATTAACTTCGCAATCATGACGACATACGTGTGGGGGATTTTTTTAATGGGTTCAGCTCAACAGAAAAGCCCCCGTATGGAGAGTGATATGGTTCTTGATTTCCATGGGTGTTCTATTCTACTGGTTGTCTGGAGGTGGAGCCAACGTTCCTTATTGAAAACGCCAAAGCATTATGAGAGATTATTTGAAACGAACAAGCACTTTCTTACGTAGAAGATACTGGAGAAAACAAAAAGTTCACGGATGGTGCTGAAACTTCTTAGATTATTAGTCAGTTCAACAAAAGGGGAGTGTTCTTATCAAAAAACATTGTTGGATGATATTCATACTTTGTATACCCGTATTTATCGTGGGGTGTGCAGAAAGTAACGGTGACACGTTAAATCAAGAGACATCAGTAGAAAGTACAGGAGAAAAACATAAAATTATGTTAGTTGGCACACCTCATTCCAAAGAAGACGGACCAATCATGGAGACGGATCAAGTAATCGAAGACTCCCCAAAAATAAAACGGGTGGAGGGGCTGGTGGAATCTGCTGAAGAGATTGAAAAACCTGACGATAAAGTGTGTAGCTCTCCAGATGTCTTCTTCACGATTAGAAGATCGGACGAAACGTATGAAGATACTCCAGAGGTGAAAAGATTTGTTTGGTATCAAGAAGATGGAGGCGCTGTTTTATCTGATGGTTCTGGAGGATATTACTCCTTAGATCCCGGTCAGGCTAAAGGCCTACATAAAATACTGAATACTTAAACTCTGATTCAATTTTGTGGGTTAGGCAAAACCACTGCCACCTAAAGAGGTTGTTAATGAAAATAAGGAAATTATTGGATGTAGAGGTGAGGTCGTGAAAAAAATAAAGTTAAATAGACTAGGTTGGATGCTTCTGTTGGTGATGGGTATATCATGGATAGTGTTCGGCTATTCCGCATGGTTTTTATTATTAACTCCAATGGCTTCCTTCTTTTTTTCGGTGGGTAATGGCAACATCAAAAAACTAGGGAAGATCAAACAAATGTCCTTCCTGCATTTGATAGTTATTGCAAGCATATTTATTTTGTCGGTGGCTATTGTCTATGGTCTTATTGTTTTAGCTAGTTATGTGATCAACGATTTATTACATTTAACAGGAATGGTAAAGACGATTAGTATCATCATAGCCATCATTCTTTCGTTATACCCAGTGAAGTTTGCGTTCGGCAGTATTGTCTATAAAATGACTCGCAACTTAAAGCCAGAAGGGTAGAGAGAGATGTGACTAGTAAAGGGATGAGGCATTAGCCGCCTGTGCTTTATGGTCATTGTGAGAAATGGCCGCAGTCCTGAAAAAAACGTTGATTCTTTTGAATGGGAATTATTATACACTTTCTTGGTGTAGGGTTTCCGTTTGTTAAAGGATCTCCAGATCTTTTAACATCATTTCCCGTGGCTAAGATGATTGGATGGATTTTTCTGGCTGTTTCCTTGTTTTATAAGGGAAGACCATGTACTGGGGTTCACTGAGCCTCCGGTTGAATAACACGAGGGTAACTACAATTACTTACGTTACTCAAATAGAAATGAAGAATAGGTGTGTTCATGTCTTACATAATCTTTTTCTCTATCCTTTTGGTTTTTGCTTTACTATTTTCATCTGTGCTTCTCGCCATGGTGCTCAAAACAAAGAAAACGCGAATGTTATTCGGGGGCATTATTTCACTCATTTTTTCTATCCTGCCTTTCTTCTTTGCTTATTTGGTTTTAGATGATGGGATAATTTTTGTGTTGATTGTAATAATATTAAGTTTTAGTGCATTTCTTGCTGGAGTGATCATTATGGGGGCAGGCATTTTCATGAAGGAAGACGACACTATGGGATCATAAGGAGCAAGTGTTACAAGCTGAGGTAATGATGCGTTGGAAGTTTGAGTGGGAGGGTGGATCTTCATGGATGCAGAAACGGGTCTCTTTAACGCTATACTTTATAAACAAGGAGTTTGATTGAAACGATGCTATTTTCCCGTTGGACACTATTGCAAAGCTTAATTTTCATATGCTTAGTTTTTCTATCATTTACAGCCGAAACCTTCCATTCTGGTATCGCTGTTCCATTAGGCGCTGCTCCTGCTACCTCTGGAGGACCTGTCCTAATGACAATGACCTTCCTGGGTCTAGTCCTGGGAGGATTCAGTTTAACCTTTTATCTGCAGACTAAGAAAAGTCCTACATTCCTGAAGCACCCCGCTTGGGATAAGATTCACCGTTTCTTTATTTGTATGTTGATCCTATCTGTCATTATATTTATGATGGCTTTTCAGTTCAGCTCTCTAAACGAAGTATTAGAAGATGCACGGTGGGGAATCTATGGAATTCTCTATTATTTTCTGTTTATATTCCATCTCATTGTTTTGAGTTTTATACATAAAGCTTATAAAAACAGAATAACTAACGGAAGAAAGATCTGGTCCTCGTTTCTTGTGAGTCTCGTCTTGTTAACTTTTTCAATCTTTATCATATAAGGTCTGATAAAGGTTGTGGTTTATATAACTAGATGCGGCTCTTTCAATAGTTAATGATTGAATCTCTAGTTAGGAATGAGGGGTGGACCTTTGTGTGGGAAATCATAAGAGGCAACGAATACATGATTATTGTTACATACTCTCTTATTGCATTGATCATCAACCTGGATTACGTAAGGGATTACAAGAATATCAAAAAAAGACTCCGTCATATATCTTCTGATGAAGAGTTGGAAGTTGATCCTGGATCATGGTCATTACTTATGATTGTCTTAGTCTTTAATTTTTTTCGAAGGTGGTTCATCTATTTACTCGCCGTAATAATTACAGAGAACACATTCGTTCTAGCCCTTTCATTCCTGTTGTTTGTCGTAAGTTTATATGACAGCTTTTTCAATTATAGTCTTAAGAAAGTAAAGGAATCGAACCAGGCTCTTTATCTCGCAATATCAGATTCTATTTACATCACTTTTTTTGTGATTTATTTATTGTCCCATTGAACTTTTGTATCCAGAAGGAGAAGGAACCTCCGCAAATCAGCGGAGTTGATTCGGCGTTACCCACGTGCCTTATTCTACTGGAGGCACAAGTTACTATCGGCATTAAAAGTAATGGAATCTGTAACATTCCTAGGGAACGTGGAAATGGACAAGACCAATTGAATGTACTCAGAAAAAGGGGTGAGGAAGCTTGTCGATTGAAGTCCACGCAAACGGGAGGGGTTCCGCTAAGAAACTAGGCATAAGCAGCGAACGGGTATGTGTCCTTGTCGCAAGGGACAACGAATGAGATTACGATAGATAAAAAAGACGAACAATTTGTATTAGTGGGATTAGATAATTGTTCCTAAAAGGCCTCCCATTGGAGGTCTTTTATATCTATAGAGTCAGTTTGACAATCACTGCCTATTATTTTATAATTCGAAACATGTCGAAATATAATAATGAAAACGTTAATCAATTTAGTGAAATGTTCAAAGCGCTTTCTAATGTCCATCGATTGAACATTTTTCTTTATTTAGCCGAGTACTGTAATCCGGGTGAACTGAGCACAGAGAAAGAAATGCGGTTAACCGTGGGAGAGTTAGGAGAAGGGTTAAATATTGCACCCTCGACAGTTTCCCATCACCTTAAGGAACTAAGACGCGCGGGATTAATACGTATGGACCGCCAAGGGAAAAATATTGAGTGTTGGGTTGAAGAAGAGACAATCGATCATTTAGTTGAATTTTTTCAAACATCTAAGGGGGGGCAATAATTTTTTTAATAACAATTCGATAGTTGTGGAATTATCGAATTAAAAGGAGGATCATATATGTTTAAGCTCTTGTTTAGTGGCTTTATTATAGGTTTTGTCTCCTCTCCCACTTGTCCAAGTAATGGTGAAGAAATAAAACATGGTACAAAGTATGGGCTCACTTCATCTCTCATAGTAGGGTTAGGTGCTGTCACAGGGGATGCAATTGTCTTAGTAGCTATATTACTTTGGCTCATGCCTTTTATTGGAACAGAATCTATTATTGTTACTTTTCTATGGCTCTTTGGAAGTTTTGTGCTTTTTTATGTTGCCTGGGGAATCTTTAAAGAAATGAGGACAGTTCAAGGCGTGGGTGAAAAACGCATGAGGGGTATAATGAACCCCGGAAGGCATTATTTTAAAGCCTTTTGGATAGGGATAGCTATCACTACTTTTAACCCTTTTACTGTATTGTGGTGGATGGGCTTGCTTACACCTATCGCAAATGATGGAAATAGCATTTCTATGGCTTACCCATTATCAGTTTTATTTGGCGCGTTACTATGGTTTGTTTTTTTAGCTATACTATTACATCTTGGAGAAAGATGGCTAAACAAAAAGAGTAGACAAACGATTCTATTAATAAGTGGTCTGGCTGTTCTGGGCTACAGTGTTTATTTCTTCATTCAGTTTGTTAACCAGATATTTTAAAAACAGCCTCAACGCTCTTTCAATATTTTCAGGAAGATGAATTAATAAAGAAAGGGATCTATTGCGTTCCCCTTTTAAGAGTATAGAAGCACTTAGGAATATCTCAATTCAAGTCTTAATGTATCGGGGGCTTTAGTATTTTTCTATGTAGCTTTCTGGAAAGTATAAGCAATGCTATTCATTTCCTAACCTAATGGAGATGTTGACTACTTCATTAGTTTTTCTCAACTTCTTGTTGGAGCTATAAATATGTTAACGAGCCGCTTTGTTCATAATTATATTGACTTCTTTAGCAGATAAGCTGGAATTGTTTTGCAACACAATAAGTATCCGATCAGTAAGTGGCAGTGATAATAAAGAGTTGTGTAACTTTTCTTCATAGCATAGATCAATGTAAGCTTGGTGAAAAACTGAAATAGAAAATTCTTCAGTAACCGAAGGACTCCCTAATATTCAAAACAAATCTGATAGACCATATTTTTTGTGAGGGAATGTTCCTTTTTATGTAGGAATAGAAAAAAAGAACCTGGAATTTTCCAGGTTCTTTTATATTGCATATCAAAATGAGTAATGATAGAATCATAACACAAGTGTGACTTATTATAAGAAGATATAATACCCCTATTTTACATTTTAATTTTACCATGTGACTGAGTACTTGTCAAATGCTGCGAAAAAAGTGTTCGATAGTGTTTAAAAAGAGGGGAGGAGTGGAGGATTTGAATAAAGACATTCAAAGAGAGCAGAAATATTTGGATAAGGTAATGGAAACGGTGGCGAATAAAATTGATGCTGTGGAAGCGGATTCGGTCAAGCGCAAAGAAGAAGTCATTCATATTCGTAAGCACTTTTGGGATGATCTGAAAGTGAATATGGATACGTTTGATGATTATTTAGAAACGATTATTGGAATGAGGCAGCAGGCACAGGATTTGTCTGTTACCCAAAGCAGTCATAAACATGCCTTTGACAGACTGAAGAAACTTAAACGAGTCGAAAAATCACCGTATTTCGGCCGGGTTGACTTCAGGGAGCAAGGGACTGCAGAAACGGAGTGTGTCCACATCGGAGTGGCGACAGTTACGGATAAATCAAACGAAGAGATCCTGGTCTACGATTGGAGAGCACCCATTTCAAGTATCTATTATGATTACCCCCCTGGTCCGGCTGAATATTCGACTCCGAGTGGACCCGTTGAAGGAGTTCTTGAAAAGAAGTGGCAGTACACGATCAAGAAGGGTGTCATAGAGTCGATGTTCGATACGAGCCTGACGATCGGAGATGAAGTTCTCCAGGAAGTATTAGGGCACAGCACCCATAAACATATGCAGAGTATCGTTGCTACCATCCAGAAAGAACAAAACTACATCATCCGGAACATTAATTCTAAGTTATTGGTTGTACAAGGCGCGGCCGGCAGCGGCAAAACTTCTGCAGCCCTTCAGCGGATTGCTTATTTCCTATATAAATACCGTGAAAAGGTTACAGCAGATCAGATCATTCTTTTTTCTCCCAACAATATGTTCAGTAATTACGTGTCCCATGTGTTACCAGAACTCGGCGAAGAGAACATGGAGCAGGAGACATTTCAAAATTACCTGAATTACCGATTGAAGAATTCCTTCAAGGTTGAGGATCCGTACGACCAGTTGGAATTTCTGCTGGAATGTAAGGATCATCCCCAATATCAAACAAGAAAAGCAAGCATTCCATTCAAGGCTTCCTCTGTATTTTTCGAAGGGATGAAAAGGTACCGGAAGGCATTGGAGACTTCCGGGATGCTGTTCAGAGGTATTAAGTTCCGAGGCGAAATCATTGTGTCCTCCGAAGAAATCGCTGAAGAATTTTACAATAAGAATACTTCCCTGCGCTTTCTAAATCGGATTGAAAAGTTGAAAGAGGGGTTGTTGCAAAAAATTGATGAGTTGGCAAAGACGGAAAGGGAGAAGGCATGGGTGCAGGAAGAAATCGAGCTGCTCGGTAAAAATGACCTTCAGAAAATATACAATCAATTAGAAGAAGATAATTACGATTTTTATGATCAAGAAAATCGTATGTTGGGGCGCTTAGTTGTGCAAAGAAGACTGAAATCTTTACGGAAAAAAATTGACGCCCTCGAATTTATCAATTTAAAAAAGTTATACATGCAGCTATTCGATCAATCGATGGATGAAAAGTTGTGGAATCCTGAGGATATTCCTGCGGAGTGGGAAGAAGCCTGTCTCTTAACGCGTGAGAGGTTGAATGTAAATGAATTGTATTACGAAGATGCTACGCCATTCTTGCTTTTGAAGGAACTGATCCAAGGCTTTCAGTCCAATTCATCGGTTAAATATGTCCTCATTGATGAAGCGCAGGACTATTCGATTTTCCAATTCGAGTTTATTAAACGGTTATTCCCTGCGGCGAGAATGACGGTACTGGGCGATTTCAACCAGGCGATTTTTGCCCATTCGGGTGATTTAACCAGCTTTGAGGATCTTTCTGGTTTGTATGGGGAAGATGATACGGAACTTGTTCAATTGGAGCGTAGTTATCGATCGACTAAGCAGATTATAGCGTTTACCCGCGGACTTGTTCAAGAAGGAGATCGTATCAAAGCTTTTGAACGCGAGGGGGAAAAGCCTACTCTTAAAGTGGTGAATGATCACCTCGAACTACATGAAGCTATTCAAGCGAAAGTGGCAGATTTGAGGGAACGTGGGTCAGAGACGGTCGCCATCATTTGTAAGTCAGCTGCAGAGAGTGTGGCTGCTTATCAGTTTTTAAACGCCATTCAACATCTGACCCTCGTGGAGAAGAATACGAAAGAGTACCAAAAAGGTGTCCTAATTATCCCTGCTTATCTTGCTAAAGGAATCGAGTTTGATTCTGTTATTATCTACAATGCCTCTAAGAAAGTGTATGATGACGAGAACTTGAGAAGGTTGTTTTATACAGCGTGTACAAGAGCAATGCATCATTTACACTTGTATAGCGTCGGTGAACCGTGTTCCTTTTTGTATGATTCAGAGCATATTGATCAATGAACAGTATAGATTCCAAGTAAAGGGAGGAAGTTTAAGGTAAATGTAGTTATTGCTTAAAGGAAGAGCGTTTCTCAATTGGTAGAAACGCTCTTTTTTTTTGCGCCAAGTAACGATTAAATATTGCTGAGCAATATTTATTTATTGTTAATCGATAAATGATGTGGTAAAGTATTGCTAACATTTAATTAGCGATGAGGTGCTTTAAATGAGTTTAAAAATAAGTTCTACTTTATATTTGAAGGTCATTGCTTTTCTTGTTGGACTTGCTGTGTTGGGTGTGTGTGTATATTGGTTGCCTGAAGCGGCTAGAAGGGATGCGATTGAGCGCCCTGGTGATTATTCGCTATATCCTCTTTTAGTATGTGCCTATGGAATATGTGTAACGTTTTCTGTAGCTTTGTATCAAGTGTTTAAACTATTAACCTATATCGAACAGAATAATTGTCTCTCTGAGTTATCTTTTCAATCATTGAAGCTAATAAAAAAATGCGCTTATATTATCATATTCTTTATTTTGTTAGCGGTTGTTTATTTAAAGGTGCTAGCTTACTTCACAGGGGATGACCCCGCAGGGCCGATATCACTAGGTTTAATAGGGGTTATAGCCACTAGCGTCTTCGCGACTTTTGTAAATGTTCTTCAGAAACCAATAAAAAACGTCTTAGATGAACAACGGTGAAGACCCTTGTAAAATAGAAAACGGAGCATTGAACCAACGTGTACTTCAGGTGGATCAATGTAATGATGTCGATCGCTGATTTTATTGAAACTTCCTGAATACTGAGGATTGTTCGATAGAGTGGCTTTGAATGTTGATTACTATACATCCTGAATCCAACTTCATAGAATCGTTAATAATATTCGTTACGGAACTTCTGCGGTCCACTAGTAAGGGGGTTTAATGTGATTAGCTGGATTTTGATGGTTTTTTATATGGTTGTGACTGTATCTTGGATCATGAATTCCTCTTATTTATTTTCAACGGTCGGGATGTTTACATGGATCATGTCTATTGTGTTAGGGGGGATAACATATAAGCAAATGAAACATAGAAGTAAAGGTAGGAATATGGTGCTTTACGCGTTGTGTTTTATGGTTTTTTTATTGAGTGTTACAGGTTTAATAGAGTATGCTGTGCATTTTATGCCATGAAAAGAACTGATCATGATGGAGAGTGATTGCCTTAGTTAGAGGTGGATACCTAAGGACCCCTCTAGTCATATTAATATTGAAAAGAATAGGGAGTTTTTTCTCCTCCATCAACGAATGGAAGTAGGTGAGGATATGGATGGTAAAATAGCTATTGGTAATATGCGCCCAATGGATTGGGGACAGGTGAGAGAAATTTACCTTGAAGGAATAGCTACAAAAAATGCAACTTTCCAAGAAGAGGCACCTTCTTGGGATGAGTGGGATAAGGATCATATGCCTGAGTGCCGAATTGTTGCACGTTCAAAAGAGAACGTTGCAGGTTGGGCGGCATTGAGTCGGACTTCAAGTCGGCGTGTATATGCAGGGGTTGCAGAAGTGAGTGTTTACGTTAGTTCAACAAGTAAGGGGAAAGGGATTGGCAGTTTACTCTTAAAGACTTTGATTGAGTTAAGTGAACAGAATGGAATTTGGACCTTGCAAGCAGGGATTTTCCCTGAAAATGTCTCAAGTCTTCTATTACATAAAAAGTATGGTTTCCGAGAAGTGGGACGTCGAGAGCGTATAGGTGAAATGGATGGCGTATGGCGCGATGTCATTTTGCTAGAAAGGAGAAGTGCTGAAGTAGGTGTCGGGTAGATGAATGGCGTACATGCTGTAAGTGGGGGTATCAAATCAATGGATAGCAAGTGGCAGTTAATATAGCTGCCCTGTAGATGGATACGGTAAGAATAAGAAGGCCCCATCAAAACAGATGGGACCTTCATGAAGCGATCATTTTCTACATGTTCCCACTAAATTGGTTAAAAATGTGAGAAGATAATTTCATAGTAAATGGTAATAGAATACATCGTTCGTGTAAACATGCCTAAATGACCAGTTTTGTAATAGGGGCAAGGACGATCTATCATATGCTTATAAAAAATGTGAGGGATTAAATGAAAGATTTAATTAGAAAGTTATTCGGGGTTAGATATGAGGGCGTCTTCGCTAAGATCACTTATAATGTTTCCATTATAATATGGTTCGTATTCAATGGGATATGGATCGCACAAGTATTTCTTTTTAACAGTATATATATGTTTCTAAGTGGTCTAGGAGTTTCACTATTATTCGTTTTTCTATTTAGGATTGTTTATGGTTTGAATGCAAAAATCCTTCGCTGGAAGTGATTTAGAACCAGCCAGGAATTTTTCAGGTAGATGAGTCTTCGGTGGTTTGGAAGAAGTTAGTCGTCAATACGAATAAACCAAAGCACTGTTTTTCGGGAATAGGCAGTTAATGAAAACGGATAGTTACCATCGTATATTCATTAAAGTTTGTGATATTAAGGAATACCATCTGTATGGTATTCGAACACAGCAGGTTTTCAAAGAATTGGTTCATTAAAGAAACCCGGCAGATAAAATCTGTCGGGTTTTCATTTTTTATCCAAGGGCAACATCCAACGTCATCATTACAGCAAAACCAATCATCAAACTGATGGACGCTAAGTTCACATTTCCTTTTTCATGGGATCCGGGGATAATTTCTTTAGCCACAACGAAAATCATAGCTCCAGCTGCAAAGCTTAAGGCATAAGGGAGAATAGGTTCAATGAGTATGACTGCAAAGGCCCCTACAATAGCGGCAATCGGTTCGACCATGCCGGAAAATTGGCCAAACATAAAACTTTTCTTTTTCCCCATTCCATCCCTGTGAAGTGGCATGGATACCGCTGTTCCTTCTGGAAAGTTTTGAATGCCTATACCGAGGGCAAGGGCAATGGCACCGGCAAGAGTAGCTTCTGTTCCGCTTGAAGCCAGCGCGCCAAAAGCGACGCCTACAGCCAGACCTTCCGGGATGTTATGAAGAGTCATAGAAAAAATGAGAAGCGCTGTCCGTTTTTTTGCTCTTTCATCCTTGATATCGTGCATATAGCGTTCGGTGTCAAGGGATGGGATCAGGCGGTCGATGAAAAGCAGCAGCGCACCGCCGAGTAAAAAGCCAACCACTGCTGGTATATAGGAGGGGAGCGGTCCATCAGAGGACATCTCTATGGCAGGTGCGAGAAGAGACCAGAAACTTGCGGCAATCATCACCCCTCCTGCAAACGCGAGCATACTGTCAAGAAATCTTTGATTGGTTCGTTTAACGAAGAAGACAAGGGAGGCACCAAGGGCGGTCATTCCCCATGTGAATAATGTACTAATGAACGCTTGGGTAACCGGGTGCATTCCTTCTAGGAACTCTAACATGTATATTTCTCCTTCCTTGAAGATGAAAGTTGAGTGTGTGCAAAAAATGTTGATAGGCTCAGTTTAAATGGAAGGAAGAAAATGGTCAACAAATTTGCCGTCAAGTATATTCATCTGGTCAATCAGGCCCCTCAATATTTCAAGTTGAAAGGTTCAACCCTTAATTGCATACAAGTAACCATAAATTTAAGTTTACATTTATTTGAATATTTGATAAATTATATATATCAAAGTGATATATATCAAAAAGATATAGGGGAGGGTACCATGGGTCAAAAAAACTACACACTATATGCATTGCTCGGCCTTTTAACGACGGGAGACCACACGGGATATTCGATGAAGCAAATGATTGATGGGAGTTTAAATCATTTTTGGAAGATTAGCTACGGTCAAATATATCCTGCTTTGAAAGGGTTAGTGGATAAAGGGTTTGCAGAGGTGACGATTACACCTCAGCAAGGAAAACCTGATAAAAAAGAATACCATATAACATCGTCTGGAAAAGCAGCCTTGGACCAGTGGTTACAACAACCTGTACAAGAACTTCCCGTAGAGAAAAATGAATTCCTTTTGAAGCTATTTTTCGGCCGCCAACAGGACACATCTACCTCGATCAAACAAATAGAGCTCTACCATGAAAAACTTCTTGAGAGATATCACACTTATGAAGGAATCAAGCAGATGATCCTGACAGAGTCATGTGACCATAAGGATAAGCCTTTCTGGATGATTACGCTGGATTATGGGCTTAGTACTACTCATGCAGCTATTGAATGGTGTGTGAAAACTAAAGATATATTATTTAATCTTGAGGAGGAAGAATGATGGGAACTGAGATTTTCAAAGGTAGATTTACAGCTGATAACGCCAGGGAAAATGAATTTGTCGTCTTTCTGATCGGTATGCGTATAAATCAATGGTGGGCCGTGCACAAATGGGTGCCTGTATTATTGTCCATGCCAGCTATGGTCAGAGAGCTTTTCAAAAGGAAGGATGTTGGATTTCTTACGATGGAGAATTTCTTCAGCTTCCGTACGACTCTTATGGTCCAATATTGGAAATCGGAAGAGGATTTAATGAAGTATGCCCGAGGGGATAAACACTTGAAAGCCTGGAGGAACTTTAATAAAAAAGTACAAAACACTGATGCAGTTGGCATTTATCATGAGACTTATTTAATTAAACCTGCACAACATGAGGCCATTTACGGCAATATGCCAAGGTTCGGGTTAGCGAAAGCATTAGGTCTTACACCTATAACCAATTCTTCAAAAACCGCTCGCCAACGGCTTAAGAAAATAAATGATGGTAAGATCTTATAATCGAATATTCAACGTATGGGGCGGTTGTTAAAGCAACCGCTTCTTTGTATCCAACAGAAGATGTGAAACGATTTCCAACTGAAATCGTATGGGTAGGTAAGGAGAATAAATGAAGAATCTTGCTCATTCCTGATGGAGATTAAGTGTGATGGCTTTAGCAGTTCTTATAGGGGATTTTGTGGCCTCATTCATTGTATTGCGTGAATGGAATCCAAACTAAGTGTTTGGCTGCTTGGTCGCTTATGGATTCATCATTGCAACAGATGCACGGTACATCTTTATTAAAGGTTCTGTTAAAGTTTAGTGTTGATATAACTGCAAAAAAAGGAACTTCCAATATTATAGAAATTCCTTTTTTTATATTTGGCTTATTCAACGAAAGCTCCTTTTCTTGAAGACTTTATTTCGAGATGCTTGTGTGGTAGTCAGGGGCTGCGGGGGATGACTCGCTTTCCGCGGGAGCGCGGTGAGCCTCCTCAGGCTTACGCCTTGCGGGGTCTCACCCAGCACTCTTTACCTCGTAGATATCCGGTTTCTGCGCTTAGCGGCTAGTGAGACTTCCCTCGCTTCTGTACGATTGATGAAAAACATAAGACTGGCGGAACTACGAATGGAGGGACGCAAGTGAGTGAAAAGAAACCTGAAACCACCCGGGAAAGACTGAGGCAGGAAGAAATGAAAAAGGACGCTTCTGGCAGTTTTCATGGAGGAGGACTTCCTGATCTACTAGGGAATTTAGGATGGAAAAGCACGGGCATTATTATGATACTTATGATCGCAGGTTTCATCGTGTATAACGTTTTGTTTCGATAATGGCTCATGATATTGGAAGAGGATGTTATCGGAGTGATTTTCTATTTCCTGTAATATCGACCTTTTGTAGCTGGAACGTTAAGGAGGAATGGCGCATGGCAAAAAGCAGGATGTTTTTTATTTTTACAGTTTTTACGATTGCATTGATGGGGTGTGCTCATGTGGAAGAGGGGACATTCGTTCAAGGAGAAATAGCAGAAGTTAATAAGGAAAATGGAAGTATGGAAATTGAAATCAATACTTGGGTAACCGTAGGCGGTGCGGAGGAATTTTCATTTGAAGAGATCCCTGATACACAAAGGGTCCACGTGTCTGACCCAAAGAAATATGAGGAAGGACAAACGGTCGAGGTGAAAGTTGATAAGAAGGACAAGGAAGATGTCTGGGATTTAGATCAGTTAGAATTTGAGGTGGAAAAGGTGAAATGATTGATTGGGTTGCCTCGAAAACCATGGAAGTAGACGTGTAAAATATGCAAAATGGAGAAGGTGTTAGGACTAGAAGAAAAATGGCGTGTATTCCTGCTCCGTATAGGGGGATTCCTTGTTATGCTTGTTCTCATATTAAGTCCTATCAGGATAGGTTCTATGACAGTTTTTTTCTTAGCATTTACAAGTATAATGCCTGCGTTGGTTTCAAGAATGGCTTACATAAAAAACGATAGGAGGAAGAAGGTATGGCCGCCTTTAAAATTGTTAATATAATCCTGGCCATTACGGCTATGGTATTAGGATTCTCTCATCTATTTATGGATGGTTTTCAAATACCATCTGTCATATTTCTACCCTTTTTGTTTGTGTTCTTTTTACTCTTAGGAATTGAACAAGTGAAAAGCAATAAAAATAGAAGAGGTTATACATATATTGGGGCGGCTGTGTTATTACTGGTACCAGTGGTTAAGGTAACGGCTGACTTCTTGAACGGTTACGTTTCAATGTAACATGTATGTGCTGGATAGGAGTGATCGTTTTGAAACACATAAATAAATATGCGCTTTTTGTTGGGATAACCACCTTTCTATTATGTTTATTACTAATAAAAATAGTTTAAGCTTCAGAAAGGAACTACGGGAAGTACATGAACGGCGAACTATAGGTCTTAACGAAGCGGGGGTATTCCTTGAATAAATATTTCATAATAATGGAGAACTATTTGGAAGAGGTCGATAACAGGATCGACAATATCGTCACCTTTATCGTAATATTTTCCGTATTCATTTCTTCAAAAATACTGGACATTCCTTATATGTATTCGATAACTCTCTTTGTTTTCGTTCTAGTTGTGAGAACCGGTTGGGATTTGGTCCATCCGATATCAAGAAAACAAAAGCGGTATAAGCAGACGTTTAGTATTGCATTGGTGTTTGCGATTTTAAGTCCTATCGTATGGTTTGTGATAAGGATTTTACTCCCGCACCCTTATGGGATGCTCTATCCTTGACTCCACCTACACATTAAGGTCCCAACATTTAGGGAACAATCATTAGGGATCCTACCAGAACGATAAGCTATTGTTCTTCGTTATTTGATCGTACAGGGGGGGAGTAACATGAAACTATTTTTCCAAGTGTTTATCATATTTTTTGTATCTGTTTTTATCACAAGTCATGTAACCGCAGAATCTACTAAAGAAATCGAAATATCCAATGGAGCAGTAGTGGAGGTGTCCTTTGAAGGAGGAACCGATCATTACAAGTATGAAGTCGTGTTCAGTAATGGCCATGAGTATTATTACGAAGAAACAGGAAATACAGGTTATGGTCGAGGCTCTAGTGATCTAACAATGGCAGAGATGGATATGGCAGATGAGGCGATTGAGAAATACGAACAATTACACAAGGCTGCCACCATTTCTCCTAATAACTCCTGGGGAAATCCATTAGGGATAGGGATCGCTTTAGTGGGATTGTTCATAACGATTTTTCCATCTGCCGCTTGGTTTTTAGAAATAGGATGGAAATTGCGAGACTCTGAGCCTAGTGATCTTGCCCTGATAGCGAATCGGGTGAGTGGTATAATAATGGCGATTGTAGGGTTGGTTTTCTTTTTATAGAAGGAAAGCAGTTAAGGCTATTCATCAAATGCCTTCATAATTGTGACCATGAAAACGAAGCTTCGGGGGAGGGCATTTTGGTGAAAGGAAAGACGTTCGTCCAACTATTCATTTTCATTACAGGTGGTTTGCTTTTTATCTTTTCCATGGATTTACCAGTGCTTGGTTATAAAAAGTTGGAGTACATAGAAGAAACGTCCACCCATCAAGTCATTGTTTATAATTGGTATGGAAAAGAAACGAACGAACAAGCTTTTGTGGGGGAACCTTCAAATATGCTGGCTATCTTTCAAAAGCAGGTTAGAATTCAGAGGTTGCAAGCATCTATTGTGTTATTTGCCCTGATTACATTGGCCGCATGGGGATTTAAAGAACATAAAATGTATCGATACGGAAGCGTGCTCATTTTAATCTCATTAATTATGACTGATATCATTCTGATCCACATGTTTAATTAGGCAAATATAATCGATGGTATGTTTACAACCATAGGGTGTTGAGCACTTCTTGCAACAAGGTGTCCTTATCTTCTCCCCAATGCTTCCGAGCTTGTCCGAGTTCAAATGTTTTAGTTGATGATAGGAAAGAAATAATATCGAGGTGATCTTTTGAAAATCGCAAAATCTTTACTATTAATTTTAGGTATTTCTCTTATAACGTTTGCATTATTCACGGAAGAACCCTCAAAGGTGATGCCTTTTGTTCTACCGTTATTAGGTTGTTTTATGATTCTTAAATCGATAGATGAGCATAACACCGTCAAACACCGTTACCTCAGTTATTTTAAAGGGACGGTAGGGGTGCTTGCCATCATTGCCTCTTATTTCGCTATTACTGGAATGTAAGGAAACTTAATGGCAGGTAACGGATATGTTTAACGTATTGTAAAGGGTGGTTAGCTAGGTTAGGCAGCAACCAAATAGGAGTGATTGATCGTGAAACGAGTGGACGTCGCTTACGCCTTTATCTTTGATGAAAGCGAAAAGAAGGTACTGATGGTTAAAAATGTAGATGGAGGGTGGTCCCTTCCAGGAGGTGCCGTTGAGGAAGGGGAAACATTCGAACAAGCAGCAAGGCGGGAATGTAAGGAAGAAACGAATGCCACGATTGAGGTTGGGCACATCGTTGCTGTCAATGAAGCCTTCATTGAAGATACGGGCCATCATGCTTTATTCATAGTGTATAAAGCGAATATTGTAGAAGGGGACATCCAAATCCTGTATAAAGATGAGATTGAAGAAGTGGTGTGGCTGGATCTGCCTACTGCGAACAGACGGATGCCCTACTATCCAGGTGGAGTTGAACGTTTACTTGAATCCTCGGCCCCTTATACTTTTCAAGGCTGAGTATTTGAACTGATCGTACATAGGAAAAAGAAAGCTCAGAGCCTCTGCTCTGAGCTTTTGTGTTTTTAAGGAGATCGTATGAAGAACCACTATATTTGTCCATTATACCAAGTGAAGGTTCCGAGGTAGATGGAGACAATGGCAACAGCAGCGAGCATTCCGAACATCATCAACGGGAAAAGCATGTCTTTCCCTTCCACGCTCATCGGCCGGTAATACGTCCGGCTGCGGGAACCTGTAAACCCTTTGGATTCCATGGCAATCGCGGTTCGTTCTGCTTTTCTGATCGCTCCTGCGAGAAGAGGGATAGCGAACCGTTTGTATTGCACCAGTTTTTCCTTCCATGAATCCGGCTGGTTGACGCCGCGGATCCTGTGGGCTGCGCGTACTTGGCTGAATTCTGTCCGCAGCATCGGAAGGAAGCGGTAGCCGGCCATGACGCCATAAGCGATTTTCGGTGGCAGCTTCAACTGTTGGATGAGGCTCAGGATGAATTGGACCATATCCGTCGTGAATAGGAACAGCAGAGAGAGACTTGCGAAGGCAAGCACTCGTAAACCGAGCGCTGCCGCGACGCGGACGTCTTCCTGAGGGAATTCCATCCACAGCACATCATAAACCGTGCCGGATGAACTTCCAGATCCATCAGAGAAAACGATCGTCGTCCAGAACATCCCGAAAGCGAACAGGGTGAACGGCAGAAAATAAAACAGGTAATGCTTCTTTTTGAACGAACCGAACAAAAACGTCGCGGCGACCGTCCATAAGATATACAGGGCCGGGGTTACTGGATCGAATACAAAGGCGAGCAGGAAAACAGCGCCGATGATCGTCAAAGCTTTGACAGTTGGATTCACGTTATGAAGATACATACGCCCGCTCCTTCCGTGCTTTATCGATTCTTTTCCATTGCTCGCCGGGTGGAAGTTCCAGATGAAAGTCTGCCAGGTTTTCCGTCTGCCACAGATCATCCGGCCGCCCGTCAAACGCGATTTGTCCGGCATCCATCACGACGGTGCGTGTTGCATATTCTTCGACAAGCTCCATGTCATGGGTGATCATCACGATCGTCGTTCCGTTCCGATGCTTTTCCTTGAGGAGGGTCATCAATTCTGCCGTCGACTGTTCATCCTGGCCGAACGTCGGTTCATCGAGGATGAGGAGCTGTTGATCTTCGACGATCATCGTCGCGACGCTGAGCCGTCGTTTCTGTCCCTGACTGAGCAGGAAAGGGTGCTGGTCGGCGAATGCTTCCAGACGGCAGAAGGTCAAAGTGTCCCGGACGATACCTTTCCAACGCTCTTCAGCCATTCCAGAGTGTTTCAGACTGAAGGCGACTTCGTCATACACAGTATCGGTGATGAACTGATGCTCCGGGTTTTGGAAAACGTATCCGATTTCTTTGCGCATGTCCTTCTCCCGCCATTTCTTTAACGGCTGGTTATGCAGGGTGAGGGTGCCATCATCCGGCCGCTGGATGCCGGCAAGGATTTTAGAAAGCGAGGATTTTCCGCTCCCGTTCTTTCCGAGAAGCGCGATCCATTCGCCTTCCTTTACCGAGAGATCGATGTTTTTCAAAATCGTTTTCCACTGTACACCTTCCGCCTTCAATGGGACATTTTGATTCTTTTCGTCATAAGGAACAGCAAAATCTTCCGGCCCAGCCGGCAGTTCTTCCACCCGTAGTGGGTAGGGGGCCGACCAGCTGTGCTTCAAGGCGATCCTTGTGGCATACGGAAGCTGGATTCCCATCTTATGGACTTCCGGTGCGCTCGTCCTCAAATAGTCGAACGTCGGACCGTCGTAGGCAAGGCTTCCGGTCTTGTCGATGATCAATAGTCTCTCCAGGCCGTCCAGCCATCCTTCCAACTTGTGTTCGATGACGAGCAGAGTGAAGGCCAACTCTTTTTTCAGAGTCTTCATCAGTCTTATAAAATGGGTCCGTGCAATTGGATCGAGGTTTGCGGTCGGCTCATCAAGGATGACGATGTCCGGTTCCATCGCGAGGATGCACGCGAGCGCGATTTTCTGCTTCTGACCGCCGGAAAGGTCGGATAGATGGGCTGTTTTATAGTCTTCCATCCCGACCCAGGCAAGCGCCTGATCCACTTTTTCCTTCATGGCACCGAGCGGGGTGTTCAAGTTTTCAAGACCGAAAGCAATCTCATCTTCGACCGTCAACATACAAAACTGAGTTTCAGGATCCTGGAAGACGACCCCGACCTTGCGGGAGAGCGCCCCTGCCGGATAGTCGGCGGTGTTCGTTCCGTCGATGTAAACCTCTCCTTCAAGATGCCCGTCAAGCTCTCTCGGGTAAAGCCCGTTCAGGCAGTGGGTGAGGGAACTTTTCCCCGACCCGCTCGGGCCGAGGAGAAGGACGCCATCTCCCTGGTCTACGGTGAAATCAAGGCTTGAGAGCACGGGGTGTTCTTGTTCTTCGTAAAAGAGGCTTAATCCTTTGGTCCTTACAATTTCTCTACTCATGCTGCCCGCTTCCTCCGGTATTCTTTGCCGAGAGCGAAGCTTGACAGGACGCCGGTCTTCGCCAGCGCATCGCTGAGCGCCTTGCCGGCAACGCCTGAAATGACGGCTCCGCTGATGAGCCGGACGATGAACATCGCAAGCACATATCCGGTGCCAAGGGCGGCGTAGCCCTGAAGGAAGTACCCCCAGACGAAGCTGAAGACTGCGGCCATCACCCCTGCGAGCATTAGCGTGAACAGGTCGTATCGTTTGTAACGGGTCATGGCGAAGGCTGATTCAGCCCCGAGCCCCTGAACGATCCCTGTGATGAGGAGGATCGGTCCGACCGCATTGCCGAGCAGCACTTCGACCGCTGCTGCGATGGTCTCTGAAATGAACGCTGCCCCGGGTTTTCGGATGATGTAGGCGGCGATGATGGAAACGATGAACCAGATGCCGAAGATCAGGTCATAGCCGATCGGTCCGAAAAAACCGACGAGAATTTTGCCGACCGGAAGGAAGGCGAGATAGACGACAGCAAAGACGACGGCGAGGACGGACATGACGACGATTTCTTTCAACTTCCAGCTGTTCATTCTTTCGCCTCCTCATGGGAAGGGCTGTTGGCAGAGACGGTCACGGTCATCACCGTATGGGAAGAACCGCCCGCTTCCGTCGCTCTGAACACGTCTTCCAGTCCTGTGAAAATGTCCCGCGTATCCCCATCAAGACGGGTGGAGTAGTGGGCAGGACTGACGTCGACCCCTCGTTCTTTCATTGCCTCGATCTGCTGGTAGATGATGTCCATGTAATCACCGCCACCCATCGGATATAACGAGAATTTCGCAGCAATCCGCTGTTCGATGTCCTCGATCTGAGGAGCATTCAGGCGTTTTGGATTTTCATCGATATGGGCATCCCCGGATGAATCCCCGGGACAACCGATGGAAAAGGTGCCTTGGAAGGCGACATGCACGCCTGTTTTTGCGATATGTAGAAGAATCGCTTCTGTGACATCAAAGACGTGTTCCATCCGACCCCGGACCGTCGTCGTGACATCATCCGTCTTCATCCAAACCTTCGAGCTGTCCACCTGCTCGAGGCTCCCTTTGATATAGTCGACGAACTGATCGGACATTGGATGCACCGAGAATGAGCATCCTGCGATTCTTGATGTTCCACATTGATTGTTCTCCATGATTCATTCCTCCTTTTTAATAAGCACAAAAAAACTGCATCCCATGGGAATGCAGTCTACCAATCATAAAGGAAGAACCGGTAAAGGTCCTTGTGAATGACGACCGCACTTCCCCACGCTGGTATTATCCAGTTCGGGTTCCAAGGGTCGGAACGGATCCTCTCAGCCGCTTCAAGCAGCCCCCCTAGTGCAAAACATGTATGCAGTTCTTATACGCTGCTTCCATCGTAGCGGAGAGTCGAAGATTTGTAAACTCCCATTCTCTTAAAAAAACGGCCCGACCCAACCTCAGCTTCCAAGGTCAGATCGTACCGTCATACTTTCATCAAGCGTATTTTCATCGTCTCCTGTTCATAGAAACAGTCGATATACGGGACTCGTTCATAAGGATAATACGTGACGGAGTTCGGGGTTCCGTTCATCCATTGATACAGGTCTTCCGTTGAAGCGATTTCACTCAACACCAGCTGGACATCTTTACCAGTCAACGAGGAGAATTTGGCCGACGTGAAACCTTCGTTCTTCATAAATTGGAGTAAGTCCATCATCGTCTCCTTAAATTTAGACCTGAAAGCATATTTTCCCTGTATAGGAAAATTTTAAACGTGAAAAGCTCGAAATGTAAGAAAACCCTTTTTAAACGTGTCCTCTATATTATCTTACAATAATAAACAGAAAGAAGGAAGGGAAGAGTTTCGACAAAAAGACAGACGCTCTGACACGTCTGTCTTCTTCATCAATAGTAAGGAGAAATCATCAGGTAGACGATGACACCGGTCAAACTGACATAAAGCCAGATCGGCATCGTCCACCTCGCGATTTTCCTGTGCTTATCTACTTTCATCGCAAGTCCGCGGAACAAGGTAAGCAGTGCGAGCGGTACGATGAGCGCGGCCAGTACGATATGGGTGATCAGAATGAAATAATAGATTGTCGCGATGATTCCTTCGCCGCCGAACGACGTCGAGTCCGCCATCGAATGGTACGTCAGGTACGAGATGAGGAACAGAGCGGTCGTTGAAAACGCTGCAAAAATGAAACGCTTGTGCCACTTGACGTTCTTCCGGATGATCATAAACAAAGCGGCAGACAAAAACACGAAGGTGAACGAGTTGAACACTGCATTGAGAAGCGGGAGGATTTTGAGGTTGAAGCCAAGATCCCCGTCGATTTTAGGTACGAACAACAACGCCACGACGATGAGGTTGATCGCAATGGAAAGTCCCACGACCCACGGGACATAGTTGAATTTTTTCATAGTATCGGTCCTTTCAAAACTCATGGTATCGCATCCTCATCAAGTATAAAGAAAGTGAGGAGAGAGATGCTATGACAGAAAACGCACAATTTGTCGAAGAGAACACTAATAAAAGAAAAAGAGATGGGGCAAATGCTCCATCTCTTTTTCTGTCTAATGGGTGAATGGGCAAACCGAACCTTAAGTACAGCCATAGGATATAGCACAGAAAGGAGGTGATCCGTTTGTCCGAACAAAACTTGTTCCTCAGATTCATAGCTACAGGCCTTGAGCTTATCCTGTCGGGATTTCTCGCCATTCTTTATACTGCCACGCAGGACACAGGGAGGGGGTTCGATCCCAACCCGGTTTTCTGGAAGGCGTTTATCATCATCCATGTCACCCTGCTTCTACTCGTTCCGATGTTCGCAAAAGGAAGGACGATCGGCCTGCTCCTGACGAACCTCGACATCCGCTCCAATTCAGGGAAAGCACCGCACCCTCTGCAGACGATCTGGCGGACCTTCGTCGGCTTCGGCCCCGTCATCCTCACCCAAGGGTTATGGTATGGCGTATCCTTATTCACCGCCCTTATTGACCGGCATGGAAGAGGGTGGAGTGAGCTTCTGTCCTACACGACCATTAAACAGAAAGGTCCACCTGTGGAATGAAACCCCTCAGGCCACGACTGATTTCCGGTGGCCGAACAACCTTGCCCCGATGAAGATGAACGTGAGCAGCAGCAACACCCAGATTCCATCCCTGTACGTCGAGTAAGACAAAGGCGCGACCCACATATGATAAAGCTCCAGCCCAAGCCAGCCGAGAGGGAAAATCGGTGCTGCTTTTGCATAACTGGAATGAATCACGGCTTTCCCCTGGGCCGTCTTTCCTTTCTCTCCCCATGAAAAGCGCAGCAAATAAACGAGTGCGATAAGAAAAGCAGGGGTCAATAACAATCCGACGACTATCATTTTTCTTTCCCCTTTTTTATGTGTTCGCGAATGGTTTGATCCAAATGTTCATCCATGGGATTTCTCTGCCCGATATTTTTCAGTCCATCTCCGATGAAGTAGCCGGCTAAGGCGATTCCTGCTGCCAGGATGACAGCGTCTAATGAAAATTCCATCTGTAAGATCCTCCGATTTTTGTATGATTTCTATTCTATACGAGTCGGAAATCATAGAGTTTCAAAAAATGGGTTTCTTTTTCACCAGATGACAGAAAATTCCCTCGATTCATTTACGGGGCAACCACTGGATGGTACTATTTATCATAAGAATGAACGAAAAGAATACAAAGGAGAGAGGACCATGGGAAACGACGTTTTATATGCAACCTCCTATTTTGAGAGGCTGCCGGAACTCGGAGATTTGGCTCCAGAAGCCTTCAAGACTTTCGTAGAGTTTGATAAAAAAGCGTTAGCACCAGGAAAGCTGGATGGTAAATTGAAAGAATTAATCGCGGTCGCTGTGGCTCACGTTACAGGCTGTCCGTATTGCATCGATCTGCATGTGAAGAATGTAAAGAAGCAGGAAGCGACAAAGGAGGAAGTTTCTGAAGCGATTCTTGTGGCGACAGCGCTGAAAGCAGGTTCAGCCATCGCACACAGTGTCAATGCGCTCAATACATACGATGAGAAAGGCGATGATGCTTTATACAAAGCCTCTTATTTCAGCCGTCTCAAAGAACTTTCCAATCTTAATGAGGGGGCGTTCCATGCCTTTGTCGACTTCGATCAGCAGTCCATGAAAGGCGGGGCTATTTCTGCGAAAGATAAAGAGCTCATAGCCGTAGCCGTTGCGCATACCACAGTCTGTCCTTACTGCATTGATGTGCATACGAAAGGAGCCAAGAAGCAGGGAGCTGTAAAAGAAGAGGTAGCGGAAGCCATTTTCGTTGCCACGGCATTAAAAGCAGGATCGGCTCTTGCTCACAGTGTGAATGCGCTGAACTCGTATGATGAGTAAACAGAATGAGCAGGGAATACAATGTTAAGAAAGAAAAGGCGATTACTTCCTGGAGTAATCGCCTTTATTATGTATCTTTGCTAAAGCCACCTGATAAATCTATAGAGGTGTTATTTGTTTGGAAGTCCCGATTTTTTTCGCTCCATAGAAGAAGTATCCATTACTTTCCTCCCACTAAATATCTGAAATTTACGACAATTACTACTATTATCGCATTTACCCAGCGCTCATAGTTTTGTACACTTTAATCGAAACGTTTCACCAAACTTGGAAAGGAAGTGGTTTTTTGAAGAAAAAGGTGTCGCTGTTATTTTTGGCCCTCATCCTGATGATGAGTGTCGCCGCGCCGGCAACGACGATGGCGAAGCATGGTCAGAAATGGAAGGAATTTGTTTTATCGAAACAATTGGAAGCGATTTCAAAGAAAACGTACCGGTATTTTGAAGATTTTACTGTGGAAGAAACCGGGCTGACGTATGATGCGGTCCGGTATGATGAGCAGGGAGAAATGACGGCACAGAAGCACACGTCACCAACGAACATAGGCATCTACATGATGAGCACGATTGCAGCAGAGGAAGCGGGGCACATCTCCCGTGATACAGCCGTGGATAAAATCAAGACGACCCTGACAACCCTTGAAGGTATGGAAACATGGAATGGATTGTTCTACAACTGGTACAACACGTCCGATGGATCGCTTTATACGGACTGGGGAGAGTTCATTTCAACGGTCGATAACGGCTGGCTTTCTGCAGGCCTGATCGTCGTCGGACAAGCTTATCCTGAGCTGTATGCTCAGTCAAACGCGATCGTACAGGACATGGATTACTCCACGCTCTATACCCCGGAAGTCGGGCAGATGAGAGGGGGGTATGACGTCGCCGCAGAAAGTTATACGTCCCACCATTACGGCGCGTTTTACACGGAACCTCGTGTCGCGAGCTACATTGCGATCGGTAAGGGCGATGTACCGGAAGAACACTGGTGGAAGATGTACCGCACGATGCCGGACAGCTGGGATTGGCAGGCACAACAGCCAGAAGGATATACGACGACTTATGATGGCGTGGACGTATTTGAAGGGCACTATACGTACAATGGTAAAAAGTATGTACCGAGCTGGGGTGGAAGCATGTTCGAAGCGCTTATGCCGCCACTTGTTCTGAAGGAAAAAGAGCTGGGGAAAGATGCTCTGGGATTGAACAACAAACGCCATACGGACATCCAAATCGAATACGCGAAGGAAGAAGGTTACGCAGCCTGGGGGATGTCTCCAGCCGCGACGCCTGAGGATTACTCTGAATTCGCTGCGACACCGCTCGGAATGGATGGGTACAAATCAGACGGCACCGTAACGCCTCACGCGACATTCCTGGCTCTTGAATATGCACCGATGGAAGCGCTCAAGAACATTCATCAGTTGAAACGTTTCGATACTTACAGCAAATATGGCTTCCTCGATTCTGTGAATGTGGAAACAGGGGAAGTGACGAATGCTTACCTTGCTCTTGATCAGGGGATGACGATGGTAGCGATCATCAACTACCTTGAGGATGGAGTAATCAGAGATTATTTCCACGAATCTGATATCGGACAGGCTCCTGAAGAGCTGCTGATTAAAGAGGAATTTTCGATAAAATAAAGGCAATGATGAGAAAAAAAGCCCGGATTCTTTTATGAGAATCCAGGCTTTTTTTATTTACTCCGTACAGAAGATCGTTTCACAAATTCGGTGGAAAGGTTGAACAACGGATCCACTTTCTCACCGGCCAGCATTTGAAAGATCGTATGGACCGCTAAGGCGCCGGCTTCGTATTTCGGCTGTTTGACGGTCGTCAAAGGCGGGTGGACGTATTCGGATAGCTGGATATCATCAAACCCGATGACAGAGACGTCATCCGGGACGGAAATCCCTTTTTCAGAAAACGCCTGCAGACCGCCGATCGCCATTTCGTCGTTGGCATAAAACACAGCATCAGGCAGCTGCTGCTGGGCGATGAGCATTTTCGTTGCCCGGTAGCCGCCTTCGCGTGTGAAATTCCCGTTGATTTTAAAGCGGGATTGGAAGGGGAGTTCGTGGTTTTCCAAGGCTTCTGAAAAACCTTTGAAACGCTCCTCATTATCATGGGAATCGTGGGGCCCGCTGATATACGCAATGGACCGGTGTCCATTCTCGATCAAATGTTCCGTCGCTTCAAAGGCCCCGTGGCGGTTATCGACGTTCACGTGGATGGCGAACGGGTTCTTAACGTCCCGGTCGAGAACCACGATCGGGAAGTCTTCACGGGCTGATTCCTCAATGACCTGGGTGCTGATGTTATGCGCGAGGATGATCGCTCCATCGACGCGTTTTTCCCGCAGGAATTTCGTAGCGGTGGAGCGGTCACCTCCCACGGAACTGCAGGCGATCAGATCATACTGATGGCTCGCCGTCACCTCCTGGACGCCTTTGATCAATTCCGAGAAGTAAGGCCCGGACATATCACTAAGGATCAAGGCGATCGTATTCGTTTTGGTCCGCTTCAGGTCAGATGCGAACCCGTTCTTCTGGTAATTCAATTCTCTAGCGGCTTTGAGCACTTTTTCGACCGTTGCTGCACTCACTTTCTGATGGCCATTCAACGCGTAGGAAGCTGTCGAAAGAGCGACCCCCGCTCGCTTAGCCACATCTTTGATTGTAGCCATATAAAAATCCTCCATCTGTCCATTCGTATACTTCATTATAACAGTTTTCAAGCATAAACTTGTTTATTTGATGCCTGACATGGTAAAACCTTCCACAATATATTTTTGGAAGAAAGAAAAGATGATGATGATCGGGACCACCATGAAAGCAGCACCCGCCATCTGCAGGGCGAAATTGTTCGCGTATTGTCCCTGTAACAGGGAGAGTCCGACGGATAGTGTATAAAGACTTTCATCGTTCGCGATGATCAACGGCCAGAGGAAGCTGTTCCAACCGGCGATGAAGGTCAATATTCCCTGCACCGCAAAAATCGGTTTCGCAATCGGCATGACGAGGCGGAAGAAGATATAAAATTCGCCGGCACCGTCAAGCCTGGCCGCTTCAATCAAATCATCAGGAATGGTCGTCATGAACTGCCGGAATAAAAAGATGCTGAAGGCGACGGCGAGTCCCGGCAGGATGATCCCGGTCATCGTATTCGTCAGTCCCATTGCGTTCAACAACAGGTACACAGGGATCATGGTCACCTGCCCAGGAATCATCATCGTCGCAAGGACAATGTAAAAGACTTTTTCCCGGCCTTTGAAATTGTACTTAGCGAATCCGTAGCCGGCCATCGCATTGAACAGCAACCCTAAGAAAGAGAAGAGAACGATGATGAGTGTATTTCTCAAGTAAACGGCAAAATTCATATTCGTGAACAGGTTGATGTAATTTTCAAGGGTCGGGTTGTCCGGAATGATCGTTGGCGGGATCGCCAACACTTCACTCTCTGGTTTGAAGGAGCTTGAGATCATCCATATGAAAGGGATCGAGACGAGAACGCCACCCGCCACCATCACCAAGATGACCAGCGCCTGTTCCCATTTGTTCTTCTTCGTCGCTTGTGCCATAACTGTTGGAACTCCTTTCGATTAGTATTCCGTATCTGATTTCCTGAACTTGAATTGGATCATCGTCACGATGATGATCATCGCGAAAAGGACGAAGGACGCAGCAGCCGCATAGCCGAACTCACTGAACTGGAAACCTTCTTTATATATGAAGAGAGCGATGGAAATCGTTCCATCGAGCGGGCCGCCATCGGTCATGACGAACGGCTCTTCGAAGAACTGCATCCAGCCGATCAAGGTGGTGACGGTCACGAAGAACGTGGCGTAACGCAGGAGCGGCAATGTTACATGAAAAAGCACCTGCAGGCGGTTCGCCCCGTCCATTTCAGCGGCTTCATAATACGATTTCGGAATGCCCTGCAAAGCAGCGAGGAAGATGATCATATTGATCCCGATCCCTTTCCAGACGGCAAGGATGATCAGGGAGATTTTCGCGATGGTCGGCTCCTGCAGCCATGGAATGTTGTCGATCGTCAGCAGCGAAAGGATATAGTTGAACAAACCGTATTCGGTATTGTACAAATAGCCCCAGATGACGGCGACCGCGATGATGTTCGTGATCGAAGGCATATAGTAGACCGCCCGGAACATCGTGAACAGTTTGCTTGTCCCGTAGTTCAGCAGCAAAGCGATAGACAATGAACAAATGATGACTAAAGGAACGCCGATAACTACGTAAAAAATGGTGTTGAAAATCGATGTAATGAATTTATCATCTGCAAACAGTTCTTTGTAATTTTCAAGGCCGATGAAGGAAATCGAAGACCAGTCGGCCAGACCTTTCAAGTTCATATCCGTGAAGCTGATGACAAAGGCGATCAGGATCGGAATCAGACTGAAGAGAGATAACAACAGAACCGCCGGGGATATGAACATGTAAGGGTGTCTATTTTTTAATTTCATGGATACCCACCTATCTTGTCATGACATGGATAAAAGAAGATGGAATGGGGCCTCCATTCCATCCTGTCATGTGATGTTTTATTCCTCGATCAAGCTCTGCGCTTCCTTATGGAAGGCCTCGAGCTCTTCTTCAACGTCCGCACCACCGACGGTGATGCGTTCAATGTGAGCGAGCAGCTCCTGTGCAATCCGTTCGAAGTTCTCGGTCTGCAGACCCGGTTTCGTATTCTCCAGCTGTTTACCGAATGTCGCATAATTCGGATCTTCCTGCATGATCGGATCTTCCCAGGCTTCCGTACGGGAAGGGAGAGTGTTGGACTCTTCCAACCAGCTCAACTGCGTATCCACATCCGTCATATAAGAGATGAATTCAAGCGCGCCGTCGACATTGTCGGAGCTTTCAAAGATGGAGAGGTTCGCACCACCCATGCTGGAAGTGTTCGTTTCTTTGGTCGGCATGACGGCTGTCGCCCATTTGCCTTCAAGGTCCGGAGCCTGGTCATTGATGATATTGACCATCCATGGACCACTGAAGAACATCGGTTTCGAACCATCTTTGAACGCTTCTACGATGTCCTTACCTTCCTGTTTCTGACTGATGCCTTCTTCGAAGTAGCTCGTATAATATTGAATCGCTTCTTTGAATTCAGGAGAATCGAAGTTCAGGTTGCCTTCTTCAAGGTTCGATTCATAGCCGTTCTGCCATGCAAAAATGAACGGAGTGATCTGATCATTGCGGTCGATATCAAGCCCGTAAGAGTCTTCGCCGCGATCGGCTAACGTTTGAGCGGCTTCCTTCAGCTCGTCCCACGTTTTTGGTGCTTCGTCATAGCCCGCTTCTTTCAGAATGTCTTCACGGTAGTAAATGACACGCGTATCCGCATACCATGGAATACCTACCACCAGATCTCCATGTTCCATAGTTGAAACGGAGCCGTCGAAGTAATTTTCTTTTGCGAAATTAGGGTAGTCTTCCATATGTTCGGATAAGTCGAGAAGAGCTCCGGCTTCTGCAAATTCCGGGACCCATGTGGTGCCGAGTTGAACGACATCCGGACCATTTCCTGAAGCAACGGCCGTCAACAGTTTGTCATGCGCCGTATCCCAAGGGATTGCTTGTACATCAACGGTCAGATTTTCGTTCTGTTCTTCGAAATCTTTACTGAATTCTTTCAATTTTTTTCCTTCTTCACCCATTGCCCATACCGTTACCGTGTTTTCATCCCCATCGGAGGATGAATTGTCTGAACATCCCGCCAATGCCAAAGATGTCACCACAACAGCGATCAACAACCATAATTTGCCCTTCACGTAAAGCACCCCTTTGTAATTGATTACGTTTATTGAAACGTTTCGATAACTGTATTATAATTTAGTTTGTATCCGCTTTCAACTACTTATTTGATTTTTCTAATAAAAACGACAAAACCTTACTTAATGCCTACATATGACGGTTGACGGATGAGATGAGCGGGATTATACTGCAGGTATGTTTATTTCGAAACGTTTCACTTAACATTCAATAGAGGGGGACCATTCATGGCAGAACATCAATTGAAGAACTTGATGGAACAAATGACAATCGAAGAGAAAGTGGGGCAGCTCGTCCAACTGGCGACGCCTTTCTTTAAAGGAGCATCCGACCGCGGGGAAATCACAGGTCCGATGGTCCAGATGAACATCGATGAAGGAGATATCAAACGAACAGGTTCGGTATTGGGAGCGTCCGGTGCGAATGAGACGATCAACATCCAAAAGGTTCATATGGAAGAAAACCGGCTGGGGATCCCGTTGTTATTCATGTCGGACATCGTCCACGGCTTCAAGACGATCTTCCCTGTACCGCTTGCGATCGGGTGTTCCTGGGATTTAGATCTCGCTGAGCAAAGCGCAGCGATCGCTGCGAAAGAAGCGGCGGTAGCGGGAGTCCACGTCACCTTCGCACCGATGGTCGACCTATCCCGCGAACCGAGATGGGGGCGGGTCATGGAATGTACCGGCGAGGACACGTTTCTGAACAGCCAGTTCGCCCGTTCCTTTGTCAGAGGGTATCAAGGCGATCTGGAAAACGATCCCTATAAAGTCGCTTCCTGCGTGAAACACTTCGCTGCATACGGGGCACCGGAGGGCGGCCGTGATTACAATACCGTCGATATGTCCGAATGGCAGCTGCGGGAAAACTACCTCCCTGCCTATAAAGCGGCCTTAGACGAAGGAGCCCAGATGGTGATGACCGCCTTCAATTTCCTGAACGGGATGCCGTCTACTGGAAACGAACCATTGATGAGGGGGCTTCTGCGGGATGAATGGAACTTTGACGGAGTGCTCATCTCCGATTGGGGAGCGGTGAAGGAACTGATCCCACACGGCGTCGCCGAAGATGAAAAACAGGCAGCTGATAAAGCAATGAAAGCAGGCGTCGACATCGAAATGATGACGTCCTGCTACGTCAATCATGTCGAGGAACTGATCGGAGAAGGGACCCTCGAGCAAAGCACCCTCGATGAAGCGGTGTTACGCATCCTTCAATTGAAAGAAAAACTCGGATTGTTCGATAACCCGTACAGGGGAGCGAGTGAGGAGGAAGAAGCAAGCTATGTTCTCGCTCCTGAAAACAGGGAAGCGTCCCGTGAACTGGCGTCGAAATCGATGGTGCTCCTGAAAAACGAACAGACCCTGCCGCTCAAAAAGGATCAAAAGGTCGCCCTCATCGGTCCATTCGCCGACAACACCGATATCCTCGGACCGTGGTCGTGGGGAGGGTCCGCCGAAGATACCGTCACCGTTGCTTCCGGCCTTTCCCGGTACTTGAATGAAGGACAACTGCTGACATCAGCCGGAAGCGGCATTGAAACGGGAACGGACGAACAAGTGAAAGCAGCACTTGAAAAAGCAGAACAGGCAGAAGTCCTCGTCGTTGCGCTCGGGGAGCATTCTGATATGAGCGGAGAAGCCGGCTGCCGCGCCGACATCCGCATTCCTGAAGTGCAGCTCGAGCTCCTGAAAAAACTCAAAGCTTTAGGAAAACCAGTGACCGCGGTCCTTTTCAATGGCCGCCCCCTGGATGTACGTGAAGTTATCGAAAATGCCGATGCTGTCATTGAAGCCTGGTATCCGGGAACGGAAGGCGGGAACGCACTTGCTGATCTCCTGTTCGGCGAAGTGAACCCATCCGCCAAGCTGACGATGTCGATGCCTTACTCTGCCGGACAAGTGCCGATCTACTACAACCGATACAATACTGGTCGTCCGAAAGATGCCCCGGATGCTCAGGAACGCTATGTATCCCAGTACCTCGATATCCCGAACGAACCACTCTTCCCGTTCGGTTATGGATTGAGCTACAGCCGGTTCCAGTACGATGACCTAACGCTATCCTCTGAGCGGATCCAGCCGGATGATTCTTTGCACGTGTCGATTCAAGTGGCCAACACCGGGGACTATGCCGGAGAGGAAATCGTCCAATTGTATGTAAGAGATTTAGTGGGAGAGGTCGTCCGTCCGCTGAAAGAGCTGAAGGACTTTGAGAAAGTCTACCTCCAGCCTGGCGAGGCAAAGACCGTAGAGTTTACCTTAACGGAAGAACAGCTCAGGTATTATCATGCGAACATGGAACATAAGAGTGATGCT
Organism: Halobacillus sp. ABR2_026; assembly: GCF_056158545.1. Taxonomy (NCBI): domain Bacteria; kingdom Bacillati; phylum Bacillota; class Bacilli; order Caryophanales; family Bacillaceae; genus Halobacillus; species Halobacillus sp. ABR2_026. The sequence goes on along the minus strand of NZ_JBSWTM010000001.1, from coordinate 2,196,395 downwards.
GGAGAGTTTGAAGTATTTGTTGGGACGAACAGTAGTGATGTCATGAGTGCGAAGTTTTCACTAGAGCAAAAATAATGGTGATCAGAAGCCCCACGGAATTTTTCCGTGGGGCTTTTTTCCTTACGTATCATTACATGAAAGATTTCAAGTGGGCGTAGTTCTACCAAATAGGGAAAGGTTTCCACATGAAATCAGATGAAGTCAAAGCTCTCAATTAGAGTTTATTCTTCACTATTTGAATAGATGGGATCGAATATCTGTCTGAAAAAGAACGAATGATGTAGGCTTTTGTCGAATGTAAACAGGTAATATCTTGAAATTATTATTATTTTCAAAATATTGTTGAAATTACAAACGACTCTATGTATAATTCAGTCTAAGAAAGCGTTTCCACAAAACTTGATAAGGTTCTTGGAGTCAATTTGTGGAAACGTTTTTATGTTTAGGTGATTTGAAATAATCATTTAAGGAGGGTGGTACTAAAAGGAGGTTTGTCTATTCGCTTTTATAACAGAGGAGGGACATAACGAATCATGATGAAAAAGAATTCCAGTTTCATTGTTGCGATGATTCCAGCCGGTATTGCCTTGAACTGGGTGGCAAACTCGATTGTAGAAATGCTCAAGCTGCCATTGTTTCTGAATAATATCGGTACCGTACTAAATGCCATCGTCTTAGGCCCGCTTTGGGGTGCGGCAACCGCTTTGATGACCAACGTCATTTTAGCTCTTATTGTTCGATGGACATACTTACCTTTTGCTCTTGTCGGAATATTTGTCGCTTTTTTAGCCTACTTCTTCTATAAAAAAGGGTGGTTTAAGAAAGCATGGAAAGTCATGACAGCCGGTGCCGTGACGGGAATCTTAGCTTCCGCAGTCGCCACCGTCATATCTGTGTATGCGTTCGGTGGATTCTCTGGACATACCGTCGACGTATTGACCGCAGGGTTGATTGCTTCCGGTCAGGAAATTTTCAATGCCGCTTTTGTTGCGAATATTCCGGGCACAGTCGCTGACAAGTTGTTGACGTTCTACATCGTCTGGATGATTCTTAAAATCTTTCCGGTCCGTTTCCTTCCAAATGCCAAAGACATAAGAGAGAAAATTGGGATTGCCCCGAAGAAGAGTGCAGACAAAAAGAAAACGGCATAAAAAAGAACATCAATACAACTGAATTTGGGAAATCGCGTTGTATGATGCTCCATGTACTTACCTTTAAGCATATAAAAAAAGAGAGAATAAATCAAAAGATATGACCTGGTTGAATGTGTGGAAAAGGATCGAATCCGTTTTTTTAACCTATTGGGTCCTTTTCCTACAATAAAGAGGAGGGATGGCCGTTGGATTTGCGCAGAAATGCTTTGGATCTTCATCAAAAATACCGCGGAAAACTGAGCGTGGAAGTGAAGGTGCCAGTGGAGAGTAGAGAAGATCTGAGTCTCGTTTATTCTCCGGGAGTCGCAGAACCATGCAAGGAAATCCATGAAAATGAAGAAGCCATCTACGATTATACAATGAGAGGAAATCTGGTCGGTGTCGTCACGAATGGAACTGCAGTCTTAGGGCTTGGGGATATAGGGGCCGGAGCTTCCTATCCTGTAATGGAAGGTAAAGCGGCGCTATTTAAATTATTTGCTGATGTCGATGCTTTTCCAATATGTATCAATCGTAAAGATCCTGAGGCGTTCATCGATGCCGTGAAGGCGTTGGAAACGACCTTTGGAGGAATCAACCTCGAAGATATTTCTGCTCCCCACTGCTTTTACATTGAAGAAACATTGAAAAGGGAACTTCAAATCCCGGTGTTTCATGATGATCAGCATGGGACGGCCATTGTGACTGCCGCCGGTTTCATCAATGCTTTGAAAGTCGTTCAAAAGAAATTAGAGCATGTGAAAGTCGTCATCAATGGAGCCGGAGCGGCAGGAATCGCTGTAGTCAAACTGCTCGTGAATATGGGGGTCGGAGAGATCATCCTCTGTGATTCGAAAGGGGCTATCTATGAAGGGCGTCATTACCGTATGAACCCATTGAAAGAAGAAGTCGCTGCCATGACCAATGAATCAAGGAGCTCAGGAGAGTTGTCAGAGGTTTTGAAAAAGGCGGATGTCTTTATCGGAGTTTCTGTTGCGGGAGCTCTCACTAAGGAAATGGTGGCTTCGATGAACGATGACCCTGTGATCTTCGCCATGGCAAATCCCATCCCTGAAATTATGCCGGAGGAAGCGGAAAAGGCAGGTGTTGCGGTGATGGGGACAGGGAGGTCTGATTTTCCAAATCAAATCAATAATGTATTGGCTTTTCCCGGCATTTTCAAAGGTGCCTTGAGTGTTTCCGCTAGAGAAATCAATGAAAAGATGAAAGTGGCTGCTGTGGAAGCTATTGCTTCATTAGTGGATCACGATCGTTTGAGTAAAGATTATGTCATTCCAGATCCATTGGATGAACGTGTCGTTGACCGGGTGTCAAAAGCTGTAGCCGATGCGGCTATCCGGAGCGGTGTGGCCAGAAAGGCGAAAATGACAGATGAACTGGAGGTTAAACGATGAAATTTTTACGTTTTACGATTGAAGGGAAGAAGAAAGCAGGAGTCCTTGAAGGTGGAGAGGTGAAAGAGGTTTCAGGAGATGTCTTTAACACCTGGGAATATACAGGTGAGACCTACTCCATAGAAGAAATAGAGTGGTTGGCCCCCGTAGAACTGAACCAAGTGATCGGGATCGGAGCGAATTATGTATCACAGGTAGACGAACTGCCGGAAGAAGGACCAGAAATGCCGGTCTTCTTTTTCAAACCGAACAGTTCTGTCATCGGTCCTTCTGACGCCATTCAAATCCCCGAAACCATCGGTGAAGTAAAGTTTGAGTCGGAACTTGCTGTGGTGATCGGGAAAAAAGCGAGAGGACTGAAAGAAGAGGAAGTCCAGGATCATATTTTCGGTTATACCATCGGGAATGATGTAACAGCGCCTCAATATTTCCATGACAACGGTCATTGGACGCTTGGGAAATCATTCGATACGTTTACGCCTCTCGGTCCTGTCGTAGAAACAGAGTTTGACCATAAAAAGGCCGTGATAGAAGCTGCTCATAACGGGGAGAGAAAACAGAGCAGTCCGACAAGCTTAATGATCGTCACTATCGAGCGGATGATTTCGTATTTGAGTCATGTGATGACCCTGCAGCCAGGGGATGTCATTCTTACAGGGAGTCCGCTCGGAGCAGAGTTTTTAAAAGAGAAGGATGAAATCGAATGTTACATCGATGGAATCGGCTCTCTTAAGAATCCGGTCTGTAAAGCAAAACAGAAGACAACGGTTTCCTAAGTCTCTTTCTATCCGTTTATAAAAACGTTTCCACATTATCAAAAGCATCTGCAAGAAATAATGGAAAATAACTATCTTTATTTTCTGAAAATTGTTGAAATAAACCCTTCCTTTCCCGTATAATAGACACAAATAGAAAGCGTTTGCATGCGACTCTATCAGGGAATGAAGCTGATTTTTTCTTTCATTGCATAAAAACGTTTCCATACAGATAGGAAGTGGTGACAATGACTACGATCAAAGATGTAGCTAAGGCGGCCAATGTATCCATCTCTACAGTTTCGAGAGTTTTGAATAATAGTGGATACTGCAGCGTAAGCACAAAAGAAAAAGTGTATAAAGCGGTAGAAGAACTTAAATTCCAGAAGAGCATGGTGGCAACGGCCATGATTAAGAAAAAAACCTCGACCCTCGGGTTGATCATTCCGGATATTAAAAACATCTTCTATGGTGAATTGACCCGGGCCATTGAGGATCAGGCGCATCAATATGGTTTTAACGTGATTTTATGTAACACGGACAATGATTTGGAAAAAGAAGCGGAATACCTGAATTTCCTGCTTAGAAAAGGGATTGACGGTATCATTTTTTCCACACCTGAAATGAACGATCGGAACATTAAAGAGGTTATGAAGAACCGTCCCGATCTTCCAATGATTTTATTAGGAAGCCAAGTGGAAAACGTGAAACTGGATGAAGTGCTCGTTGATAACTATGAGGGAGGCTATCAAGCAACCCAGCACCTTTTGGAATATGGGCATGAGAGGATTGGCTATATCGGTGGCCAGGAAGATTCTTATGCGACAGTGGAAAGGTTTAAAGGTTATTCAAAAGCACTTGAAGATCATGGTCTTCAACCCACCGATCATTATGTGCGTCTGGATGAATTCAAAATCCATAGCGGGTATCACAAAGGGAAGGAACTGTTAGCACTTGCTGATCGTCCCACAGCCATTTTCGCCGGAAACGACGCGATTGCCGTCGGAATTTACAAGGCAGCAAGGGAGATGAACCTATCGATTCCGGAAGAGCTCTCAGTCATCGGTTTTGACGATTCTCAATTTGCGGAAATTGTCGCTCCTGAATTGACGACGATCCGAACGCCTACGGCAGATATGGGAGAGAAGACGGTGGAATTGATTGTCAAAATCATAAAGGAAGATAAGAATTTCAAGGAAACGATTACGTTTCAGCCGACGCTGATCGAAAGGGGATCCACAACCGTCGTCGATGAGAACGGCCTCGTACAGAAATACCCATCCTAACTATACGAAGGAGGAAAAAGCGTGAACAGTTTGTACTTGCCAAAAGATAGCTTGATTCACAGCTTGGACCCAAGGACGAAGATGATTTTCGTAGTTTTTGTCGTTGCCAGTTCATTTATCATGAATGATCCGGCTCTCCAGCTTTTATTGCTGGTTGCTCTTTTCCCGCTCGTCGTTTTAGCAAAACTCGTAAAACCGTATTTGATTTCCATTCAATTCCTACTGCTTTTTGCAGTCCTGATCATGACCGTTCATGGAATCTATAATCCGATCGGCGTTACACCAGTCTTTGAGATTTTTGGCGGTTTGACTTTCAAGTATGAGTCGATGGTTTATGCGTCTGTCATGTCTTTCAGAATTCTCGTTATCGGTACAGGTGCTGTCCTCTTCGTCATGACGACCCACCCATCTGACATGGCTTCAGCCCTTGTGAAATGGAAAGTCCCTCATTCTTTTGCGTTTATCTTACTATCAACCTTTCAAATCATCCCGATCATCGCCCGTGAAGCTAAAATCGTCATGGAAGCCCAGCAGGCGAGATGTCTCGATGTGAAAGGGAACATTATTCAACGTGTGAAGAATCTCGTCCCCATGTTCGCTCCCTTGTTCATCATTACATTTATGAAAGTTCACCAACTCTCTTACGTTCTCGAATGCCGAGCCTTTAGTAGAAAAGGAAACAAAACAAGCCTCCGTGAAACGAATATCGGATCCCTCGACTATTCTTTCCTGATCGGGATGCTCGCTGTCCTGGTGTTTGAAATCTACTTGAAGTTGTTCATGATGGGATCCTTGCAGTGGACAACCAACGCTCTATTAACCTATTCCCTTATTGGAACGTGGATCGTTTGCGGGTTTATGCTCGTTAAGTTCCTGGTCAAACGATTTCAAGGGAAATTCGGAGGTGTGAATTGATGCCTGAACAAGCGATACAAGTGAAAAATCTCACATTTGAGTATCCGGATACAGAAGAACCGGTCTTGAAAAATATCAACTTTTCCATCGATTATGGAGAGATCCTCGGCATCATCGGCCCAACAGGTGCTGGGAAATCGACCTTAGCCATGTGTGTGAATGGTCTTGTGCCCCAGGTGATCCAGGGAGAGATCGAAGGGGAGGTCACAGTCAAAGGGATGAATGTCCACGAAAGTAATGTGGCTGCGATGTCAGAACATGTCGGTTTTGTCTTTCAGGAACCTGAGAACCAATTGAGCCAGATGACGATTGAAGAAGAAATCGCATTTGGAATGGGGAATCTTGGAGTCCCCCGGGATGAAATGCTTGGCCGCATCAAAGATGCCCTCTCCCAAGTCGGTCTGGAAGGTTTCGAAGAACGCAGCCCGCTTGCCCTGTCCGGTGGACAGCAGCAGCGTCTCGCGATTGCTGCGGTGCTTGCGATGAGACCGACCATCATGATCATGGACGAGCCGACATCAATGCTTGATCCAAAAGGAAAAAATGAAGTCTATGATGTGTTGAAGAATTTGAAAGCCTATGGAATGACAGGCATCATCATCGACCATGAGGTAGAGAGAATCGCCGCGTATTGTGATAAGGTCTTAGTTTTGGATGAGGGGGAAGTCAAAATGTTCGGCACGACGGAAGAAGTTTTTACAGAAATCGACCGTCTGCATGAATGGACCCTGCACGCCCCGCAAGTGACCGAATTTTTATCACAGTATAACAAGAAATTCCATAAAGAATGCGGCACTTGCGACAACTATAGAAAAAGCTGTTCGGTCTTATGAAAGCGCAAACAAATAACGTTTGAGGGGGCAGAAGCGATGCAACCATACATGTCTGTGAAAAATGTCTCTCATGTTTATCCGAATGGGGTGACCGCGATTAAAGATATCAATCTCGATATCTACGAAGGAGAAGTCGTCGCGATCCTTGGCAGTAATGGATCCGGGAAAACGACGCTCGTGAAGCACTTCAACGGGCTGTTGACCCCTACAAAAGGTGAAATTACCGTAGGCGGGTTGAATACGAAAAAAGAGAAAATATCCAAACTCTCCAGTTTAGTCGGCTATGTTTTCCAAAATCCGAACCACCAGACGTTTCTTCCTTCTGTGAGAAAAGAGCTGGAATACGGCTGTACCAATTTGAAAATGTCTGAGACTGAAATCGAGGAAAGGGTTAACAAAGCCATTGAATTGTTTGAACTGGAGGACAGGCTGGATGATAATCCCTTTGATTTGAATTCCAGTCAGCGGAAAGAAGTGGCGATGGCATCCATCATGGCGGTGTCCCCCAAAGTGATCGTCCTGGATGAACCGACGACGGGGCAGGACCATAAAGGGTGTAAACGTGTCCTCGATTTAGTCAGGATGTTCAAAGCGCATGGCCACATCGTCGTCTTGATTACCCACGATATGCACCTGATCGGGGAATTGAACTGTCGGACCGTCGTCATGAACCAGAGTAAAAAGATTGCGGATGACCAGGCGGATGTCGTTTTTTCCCACAAAGGCGTCATGGAAGAGGCAGGCCTTCAGCCACCACAAATCACAAGCTTCGCCAATCAATTGTCGGACTTGGATGCAAACAAAACGTACTTGACGATCGATTCCATCCTTTCATGGATCAAAGAAAACAAACCAAACCAAGAGATAAAAGAGGAGGCTGTTCAAATTGGCTCAGGATCTTAAATGGAAAGCAAAAGCAAATCGACCAGAATCAGCAGATCAATCGCAATATCATATACGGTGCCGCCCCGGTGATGTAGAGAAATATGTTCTGCTGCCCGGAGACCCGGAACGTGTGGGACAGATGGCCGAGCTTTGGGATGAGAAAGAACACATCGCCACTTACCGTGAACACGTTACATACACGGGGAAAGTCGGCGGGGTAGGAATCTCGGCCTGCTCGACAGGAGCGGGTGGACCGTCAACGGCAAGTGCTTTGGAAGAGCTTGCTGAAGTAGGGGCGGAAACCTTCCTTCGTGTCGGGACTTGTGGGGCGATGCAGGAGGATATCGCACCAGGAGACTTGATCATCTGTGCCGGTGCGGTCCGCTACGACGGGACGAGCGATCAGTATGTCGATCAGAAGTTTCCGGCGGTTGCCAACCAGGAAGTCGTGATGGCGACCATTGAGGCTGCAGAACGTTTGGGCGTCACCTATCACGTCGGCATCGGCTACACGGCCGCTTCCTTCTTCTGTGGCCAGGGACGCCCAGGGTACAACAACTATAACCAAAGCTGGATGCACACGATCATGGATGACATGCAGCGGGCCGGAGTCCTGAACTTCGAAATGGAAGCCGCAACAGTTCTGACTTTGAGCAGTTTGTTCAATTTGAGAGCGGGCGCTATTTTTACAGCGGTTGCCAACAGAGTCAAAGATGAATTCGAATATAAAGGAGAAGGCGTGGAACAATCGATCGCTGTGGCGACAGAAGCGATCAAAATCCTGAGCCACTGGGATCAGCTGAAGAAAGATTCAGGCAAGCCTTACTTTTACCCATCCTTATTAACGCAACAAACCAAAGTTGAAGGAGGAAGTGTTCTATGAAAATCGGAATCGTCGGAGGCACAGGGTTTTACAACTTAGTGGATGACATGAAGGAAGTTCAGGTGTCTACAGAATATGGAGATGTCGTTGTCTATGAAGGAGAGCATGCAGGAAAAGACATCTATTTCCTTCCGAGGCACGGGAAGTCTCATGACAGCCTTGCTCACCAGATCAATTACCGGGCAAACATGATGGCTTTGAAACAGCTCGGTATAGACCATGTCCTTGCCATGTGCGCGGTCGGCTCTTTGAATCCTGATATTCCGGTCGGAGCGCTTGCCCTCCTGGATCAATTTATGGACGTTACGACGAAGCGCGTCTCGACTTACGATAAATATTCGGTGGAAATCACACAGCCGTACTGTCCGGATCTGAACGCGACGTTCTTAGAGGCAGCTAAGGAGCTTGACCTGGATGTCACACCAAAGGCGAATTACATCTGTGTGGACGGCCCCCGCTATGAAACGGCATTGGAAATCAATATCTACAAGCAGTGGGGAATGGATGTTGTCGGCATGACGAATGCGACAGAAGCCATTCTGGCAAGAGAACTCGGCATCGCCTATGCGGTTGTCACGATGTCGACAGACCTTGCGGCAGGAACGACGGATGTTCCACCGGATCTTGATACACATAAAAATGTCGTCATTGAGAACCAGGACAAAATCAGAGATCTATTCCTGAAGACGATTGAACGGGCGACCGATGACAAACCATCGATCGCGCATGAAGCGTATGCGAGAGCTTTGAAAGCCCGTGAAGCAAAACTTGAAAAGTTAGAAGCGACACAGGCGTAACATGAGCCTTGTCATCAGACAGGCGGAATGGATCGACAGGGAAGGTACAGTGAGAACGGGGGACCTACTGATCAAAGAGGGGAAAATTGAAAAGATTCTCCCTTCTGGATCTTATCCCGGCAGCCCTGAAACCCGAGAGGTCGATGCCAGCGGCCAGTTGATCATCCCGGGCATGACGAATGCGCATTATCACTCGTACTCCAACCTGCTCAAAGGTACAGAAACCGGCCTGCCTTTAGAGCTATGGTCGTTATATACCGTGGCTTATGGCCATTCCTTAACCGATGAAGATATCTATCTGGCGGTCTTGCTGGGAGCAACAGAGATGATCCGGAGCGGGGTGACTTCCTGTTTGGACCACTTCCCGCACATTCCGAGATCAGAAAGCGCATTGGAAGCCTACCTCGAATCGGGAATGCACGTATCCTTTGCTCCGATGATTCACGATGTGCCCGATCATCACTTTCTTCAGTTGGAGTTACCTGATGATCTAAGAAGAAAAATGGAAGTCCCACCAAGGTCATCCGCACAAATGCATGACTTTTACAGCGAATTAATCGAGAAGTGGCATGGGAAAGAGGGACGGATCCAGCTTGCGGTCGGTCCGAATGCCCCGCAAAGGTGTACCGCGGAAGCTTTGGAGTTATGCGATCATCTCAGCCGAACCTATGACCTCCCTATCCATACCCACCTCTTAGAAACGAAGATTCAAAGAGATTACAGCAGGCGCCATTATGGGGAGGGCGGGGTCATTCAACACTTGGATCAGGCCGGCATCTCTCGATGAGCGCCTCACCGCCGCCCATGCGATCTGGGTTGATGAATGGGAAATGGATCTACTCAAGGACCGAGGCGTATCAATCGTTCATAACCCGGCAAGCAACATGATTTTGGGCAGTGGACAAGCACGGGTCTTTGATTATTTACAAACAGGGTTCCCTGTTGGATTAGGGACCGATGCTTCCAATTGTGGCACCACACACAGTCCCTTTGAAACGATGAAACTGGCAGCCATGATGCCACGGATGGCCGAGAGGAATCCAGGCAGATGGCCGGATGCCTCACAAGTGTTCAACATGGCTACTGTGCAAGGGGCACGTGTCTTAGGAAATGAAAATCGAAAAGGTGAGATCGCAGAAGGTTTTGACGCCGATCTTGTTTTCCTCAACAAAAACACGACAACATGGGCGAACACTCATGATGCCGTCACCCAGCTCGTCTTCCATGAAAACGGCTCTTCCATCGATTCCGTCATGATCCAGGGAGAATGGGTGATGAAGAATAAGCAGATCACTTCATTTGATGAGCACCGAGTGATCCAACGGGTGCAGGAACGAGCAGAAACGCTTCGCGCAAACAGTGCAGAAGCGGTTGCATTCGCAGACAGACTGAGGGTTCATGTGGAGGAGTTTTACCATCACTTTTATAAACAGGAGGAATGAAAGATGAGCCACGATTTATTGAAAAAAGAACTGCAGCATGTATCCCATAAGGTTTATCAAAAAGGCTTCACCCAGGCGACCGGTGGAAACATCAGTGTAAGGATCCCGGGGACCGACTATGTGCTGATCAAAAGAAGCGGGGTCAGCCTCGGGGAAGTGAGCAGGGAAGATGCCCTCGTTGTCAATATGGACGGAGAGGTCATCGAAGGCCAAGGAAAGCCTTCGAAAGAAATCGGGTTTCACCTCGGCGTCTATAAAGTCCGCCCTGATGTCAATGCGATCGTCCATTGTCATCCGAATTATGCGATTGGCTATGCGTGTTTAGGAGAAGAACTCCCGCTTCCTACCGTGACGGCAAGGAAACTTCTCGGTCATGTGCCGGTGGCGGACGTCGCACCCTCAGGTTCCAAGGAACTTGCGCAACATGTGACAGACGTTTTCACGCAGTACCCGGATATTAAGATCACACTGATGAAGGATCATGGCGTCTGTTCAGTCGGACCGACGCTCGAAGCGGCATACAACGTCGTCGACCTTACCGAAGCAACAGCGAAACAGGCATTCATCCTAACGCAATTACGTGCAGGTGTACCGGTCACAAATTAAACGGGAGGGGGGATTATCATGACTGATATTCAACAATTGGTGCAGCGTTATCAAGAAGAAAATCTCGCGCTTCCGATCTGGTTCGAAGAGGGGACGTTGAAAGTCATCGATCAGACGAAGCTGCCTTTTTCTGAAGAGGTTATGACTTGTTCCACAGTCGAAGATTTGGGTGAAACGATTCGCTCCATGCAGATCCGCGGTTCAGGTGCGATCGGCATCTGCGGAGCTTACGGCCTTTACTTAGCGGCGCTTGTCTCTGATGGCGACCCAGAAGCTGTTAAGGAAGCGGGGTTTTTGTTAAAAAGCACACGTCCGACGGCTGTGAACCTGATGAAAACGGTTGACGAAATGTCGGCTTCCATCAAGGGGAGTGGGCAGGAGCTCATCGACGTGATGGAAGCGAAGGCTGTAGAGATTCTCGAGCGCCAGCTTGCTTTTGAATATGAACTCGGCCGCAACGGAGCCGAGTTGATCGAAGACGGCGATACGGTGATGACTCACTGTCACTCCGGTGCCTTAGGTGGAGCCGGGTATGGAGGTCGGGCTTTATCAGTCATCCGTACCGCCCACGAGCAGGGCAAGAACATCCATGTCATCACTTGTGAGACACGTCCTTATCTGCAAGGAGCCCGGATCACGGCGTATGAACTGAAAAAATTCGGGATTCCACATACGCTGATCACGGATAATATGTCCGGGTTTTGTATGAGTACCGGACGGATCGATAAGATCGTCGTAGGATCGGATCGTGTGTCAGCCAACGGAGATTTAGCCAATAAGGTAGGCACGTACATGCACGCCCTGGCCGCCAAAGAGCACGATATCCCGTTTTATACAGCGACCTCGAGCCATACGATTGATTTCGAAACACCGAGTGGAGCTGACATTGAGGTGGAAATGCGTGATGCCAGCGAAGTCACCCACCTGAAAGGTATCGCCATCGCCCCTGAAGGAACGAATGCTCTCTATCCATCGTTTGATATAACGCCGAATGCGTTGATCAGCGGCATCATTACCGAAAAAGGTGTAATCTCGGCTCCTTACTCAACGAACTTGAAGAAAGTGAATGCCGAGGCAGATAAAGTCTCCCAGTAAGTGCGGGAAGGAGGAACTCTTATGGTAAAAGAAGCGATTCTCGCGTTGATGGCAGGAATCTTCATCGGTGTCGTTTTTAAATTGATCAAACTTCCTTTACCTGCCCCTCCTGTTCTCGCTGGTGTGCTTGGTGTAGCAGGGGTGTATATCGGCGGTAAAATCATCGAAATGCTTTTTATGAGAGTACAGTAACAAAGATATAAAGGAGGAAGGACTCATGAGTCAATATGTGAAAATCGGTAATTTGAACGTAGATCAAGCCTTGTATGAATTCATTGTATCTGAAGCTCTTCCAGAGAGTGGGGTGGCGGATGAACAATTTTGGAGTGATTTTGAAACTTTGCTGTATGAATGGACGCCAGTCAACCGATTGCTGCTGGGAGAGCGCGATGCTATTCAAAACCAGCTGGATACGTGGTACAAAAACAATAACGCTGGTTATGAATTTGAAGAGTATAAAGGGTTTCTCGAGGAAATCGGCTACCTTGAACCGAAAGTGGATGACTTCAAGGTCACGACGGAAAATGTTGATCACGAAATCGCTTACCAGGCAGGCCCTCAATTAGTTGTTCCAGTCGATAATGCCCGCTATGCACTGAATGCAGCCAATGCAAGGTTCGGAAGTCTTTATGATGCGTTGTATGGAACAGATGTCATCAGTGAAGATGATGGAGCGGAGCAGGGAAGTCACTATAACCCGGTAAGAGGAAAGAAAGTCGTCACGTATGCCAAGGATTTCCTGGACCGGGTCGCTCCTTTGGCAGAAACCTCCCATAAAGATGTGGTTACATACAAGGTGACGGGAGGAGAGCTGAGTGCAACACTCAACGATGGCTCAGAGAGAACATTGGTCGATCCTGGGAAGTTCAAAGGGTACCAGGGTGTTCCTGAAGATCCTTCTGCCATCCTGCTTGAAAATCATGGGCTGCATGTAGAAATTCAACTGGATCCGAATCACCCAATAGGTAAGGAAGATCCGGCTGGAGTGAAAGATGTGCTCGTTGAATCCGCGACTACGACGATCATGGACTGTGAGGATTCCGTCGCAGCCGTCGATGCCGAGGACAAGGTGCTCCTCTATCGAAATTTGCTTGGTCTCATGAAAGGCGACTTGACCGCTTCCTTCAACAAAGGGGGCAAAGAAGTGACCCGTCACCTCCAGCCTGATCGCAGTTACACCACCCCTGAAGGCGGCGAAAGGGTTCTCAAGGGGCGTTCCCTGATGTTCATCCGCAATGTCGGCCACTTGATGACAACCCCTGCGATTTTGGATAAAAACGGAGACGAAGTGCCGGAAGGGATCGTCGATGGTGTCGTGACCTCTCTCTTAGGTAAGCATGACCTGCTTCAAAATGGGAAATACCAGAACTCTGTTGAAGGATCCATCTACATCGTCAAACCGAAAATGCACGGTTCAAAAGAAGTGGCTTTTGCGAATACCCTTTTCAATAAGATTGAAGACATGCTCGGACTACAACGCCATACGATTAAAATCGGGGTGATGGATGAAGAACGCCGGACGACCTTGAATCTGAAGAACTGCATCCATGAAGTGAAAGAGCGGATCGTCTTCATCAACACCGGCTTCCTTGATCGGACAGGGGATGAAATCCATACCTCCATGGAAGCGGGAGCGATGATTCGCAAGCAGGAAATGAAAACGTCCACGTGGCTGCAGGCGTATGAACAGTCCAATGTCCATGTAGGAATCGAAACCGGACTCGTAGGCAAAGCTCAAATCGGAAAAGGGATGTGGGCGATGCCTGAGTTGATGCACAACATGATGGAGCAAAAAGGAAGTCAGTTGAAAGCAGGAGCGAACACCGCCTGGGTACCATCTCCAACGGCAGCCTCCCTCCATGCGCTTCATTACCATGAGATCAATGTAAAAGCGATACAGGAGAAAATCCTTGAGAATATCACGGACAACATCGACGACATCCTTCAAGTGCCTGTCGCCTCTTCGACCAATTGGAGTGAGGAAGAAATTCAGCAGGAACTTGAAAACAATGCTCAGGGAATCCTCGGATATGTCGTACGCTGGGTGAACCATGGCGTCGGTTGTTCCAAAGTCCCTGATATCAACAACATCGGCTTGATGGAAGACCGTGCGACACTAAGAATATCCAGCCAGCATATGTCCAACTGGCTGCATCATGGGATTGTCACCGAAGAACAGGTGGAACAAACCTTGAGAAAGATGGCCAAGGTCGTAGATGGACAAAATGCTCATGATCCCGAGTATAGACCGATGGCTCCTGATTATGATCAATCGATTGCTTATCAGGCTGCGAGAGACCTGATTTTTGAAGGGCCCAAACAGCCGAACGGTTATACCGAACCGATTCTGCATCAGCGGAGAAGAGAGTTGAAGCAAAACGTTTACACTTGATTTTATGAAAGCTTAAGGCTCTTTTTAGTCTTAGGCTTTTTCTTTTCAAAAGAGTGAGTAATCCTGATAATTCTCCTTATAGACCCCTTTTGTAGATGGAGGGGGAGTTTTCACTGGAGCTAACATAATGGATAGCGAAAGGCACAAGGAATGTCACAGGTGTATTTTTTTTAAGAATGAAGAAAGAGAGGTCAATATTTAGACCTCTCTTTCTTTAACGTATAGGAATATCGATGGTTTCTTCCTCCACACGTACGTGGAGAACCAATGGTTTATCGGTTTCTGACACGGGTTTTGGTACTTTGGCATACACATGTATTTTACCTGTGGTCAAAGCATCCACTGAGGATGTTCCTTTGAACTCACTGCCGTCTTTTTCCTCTGTCGTGCCGGTCATATCGAATTCGTGTTCATCATCATAAGTAAGCGTGAAACCCACAGGGGCCAGTTTATGTCCAAAAGAAAAGCTGTCTGATGTATCATTTTTAATCGTTCCGGTCAGATGAAAGAAGACTTCAGAATCATTGGTGATTTCTCTGTTGGAAAAAGAGTTCTCCGGGTCTGCATTGGAAGATTCAAAAAATGTGGTGAGCTCAGCGTTGTTAATCGTAATCAAAATAGAACCATCCTTGTATTTGATCACTTTTTCTTTATCCAACATATTGCCGGTGGATGGATGTTCTTCGTCATTGTCTCCAGAAGCTTCATATACATCTTTATCATCACTACTGCCTTCGGATGTTTCTGATTCCTCCGTTTTATCTTTGCTGTCTTTAGACGTTTCCGAGTTCTCCGTATCCGTAGAGTTGGAGGAACCTTCGTCGCTGGACTCATTCTGTGAGGTGTTGTTTTCACTCGAAGTACCTGCTGATGTATCATCCGATGAACCGCACCCAGTTAAAACGATAACGATCAGCATAACCCAAAGCGAGCTTTTCCATGTACGCTGCATAATTTCTCTCCTTTTCTTTAGTAGTTCTTTCAGGTTCTATGTACCCATTAAAAAGAAAATAATACCATTATTTTAACAAATTTAAGTATCTATTCAACCATTTCTCTTCTTTACTTTTGGCTCTTTTAAAGTTTAGTTTTGATATTACTCCAAAAAAAAGAACGTCCAATGTTATGGAGGTTCTTCATTTTTATAGTTAGCTTATTCAACGAAAGCTCCCGTTTGTGGAAGACTCAGTTTCGAGATGTTCTGGGGTTTTATTGCCTGGTTGAGCGTCAGGGGTGGCAGGGAAGCCACTCGCTTTCCTGCGGGGATGGCGGCAAGCCTCCTCGGACTTCGTCCTGTGGGGTCTCGCCAGCCCATCCATTCCCGCGGGAGTCTCGCAGCTTCCCAACCATCCCTTTCATAGTGAGGAGAAACGCCCCCTATACCTAGAGGAATTGTTCCCTCTTCCCCATATTAAGGCAGGCATAAAGTGCTCTGTATCAAGCTTGTAAATTTTGAATGCCTGCTGTGGAGAGGTTATATGATCTACTAACATCAGTCATTCAAGCTGATTGTTCCAGTAGTGATTTAGAGAATCTGCCATGGCAAAGGGGCGGAGGGGAATGGCGAGACTCCTATCTTAAGTGTGCAGGCGCCTCGTACAGAAGCGAGGGAAGTCTCACTAGCCGCTAGGCGCAGAAACCGGATATCTACGAGGAAGCGAGTGCTTGGTGAGACCCCGGAGGACGTAGTCCGAGGAGGCTCACCGCGCCTCCGGGGAAAGCGAGTCATTCCCCGCAGCCCCTATCCACAACACAGAAGTCTCGAAATCAAGTCTTCAACAATCCTGCCAATTAGCTAAAGACTCCGTTTCGAAATCATAATCCAACAAGTTTCAATGGGTGGATCGTGAATGTAGATCATTTAAAGGTTTCGACACTTGGAAATAAATTTCTTTTTACCATCCTATCATTCATTGACACTTCCATCCGTTGCTGCAAATATCAACACTGAACTTTAACAGAACCTTACTTTTAAAAATGGATCAATCTGAGTGAGAACATTTTAGTGAGGAGGTACCATGGAGGAAATCTCTCTGATTCTACTTATATCTAATAGGGACAAATTGAAAAGGTTTTTTTCCTGCAACAGGAAGGTAATGATGCAATTTTATTGAATACAATGAGAAAAAGGGAGTGAAGAAATGTCTTTACCATCAGGGGGCAGGTATTGGCATGCTGACGAAAAGGTACATGCAGTCATGGATGAAAGGGAAGATTACAGGTATCTTTTGAAATGTGAATGGGATGTTCATAGAGAAGGGGTCACCTTTGTCATGTTAAACCCTAGTTATGCAGATATAAATGTCTGTGATCGAACGATCAATAGATGTGTGGGGTTTTCCAGGTCGTGGAGGTATGGAAGAATGAATGTCGTAAACCTATTTGCCCTTCGATCGAAAAATCCAGATTACCTGAGAAGCCATCCCAATCCAATCGGAGACGAAAACGATCGTTACATCTTGGAGGCTGCTTATGATTCGGAATTATTGGTTTTTGCATGGGGAGAAAACCATTGTTCGATAAAAAACAGGGATAAGGAAGTTCAAGTTATTTTATCTCAGTATGAACCTCATTGTATTAAGAAAACAGCTAACGGGAAACATCCAAGACACCCTTTATACTTGAAAAGAGACTTAAATCCAATCCCTTTTTAAAAGAAAGAATCCTTTTCATACCAACAACAAACTCTTGAAAAAACAGATCTCTTCAAAAAAATAAAAAAACTTTCAAATTCATAGACACCAAACACACACTTCCTTCGATTATAGAATTGAGGAAGTGTTTTTCTATGCACAAATCCTCCATCTTTCCATAAGAATAGGAGAATCCAAATGAACTATATCAAAGCGATCAACGCCTTCTACGATCACCAGGAATTCAACCCTCTAACTTCTGCCGCCATCAACCTTTGGCACAGCCTCATGCATGTGAATAACAAATCCCGTTGGAAAAAAGAATTTACGGCTTCAATGACCGTCCTTTGTCTGAAATCCAACTTGAGCGAGAGCAGCATTCGGAAAGCACGCAAGGAACTGGTGGAGAAAGGGTATGTGACGTTCACTTCGAGACCAGGCAACCAGGCCCCCATCTATCGGATCAATCCATTATATGAAGAAATGGAAAGCGAGAACGACAGTGTGGATGAGAGTAGTGGCGGCAAGTCGAACGGCAGTGATAGCGGGAAGTCGAACACATTAATTAAACAAAACGAAACGAAAGAAAAAGAAGAAGTAGTAGTAGAAAAGCCAGCTGAGAATCCCCACCTTTTTTACGAAAACAACATCGGGATGTTGTCGCCGTTCATCGCAGAAAAAATCACTCAGTGGTGTGAAGAGATGTCTGATGAACTCGTCATTCAATCGATGAAACTTGCGGTCGAGAGCAACAAGCGTTTCTTCAGCTATTGTGAGGGCATTTTGAAACAGTGGCAGCAAGCAGGCGTCCGCACTCTGAAAGGGGCGGAACGTGCGCAGGAGAATCACAAGAAAAAGAGGACAGGTTCAAAGCATGAAAAGAACAAATCGGTGTTCGATAAGTTGAGAGAGGAGGTACAGGCATGAATAGAGAAGAAGCCATCGAGGTGCTCGAGACGATCAGTGAATTGTATCCGCAGAAATTCGATATCACCGAGCGTGTGGCGAATATGTTGATTCCGAAACTTTTGGAAATGGATTATCAAGGCGTGATGGCCAAGCTTTCCGATTTCGCCGTCCGCAGTCCGTTCCCGCCGACCATCGGAGAAATCGCTGTCTATGAACCGGAGGAAAACCGTCACTTGGAGCAGATGAAAGTGTGGGAGGCGGAAGCAGCCGAAGTATCTGATGAGATCCGCCAGCGGTTCATGGATAAACTCCGTTCACTGGCAGAGGAGAAGTCTCATGAGTCATAATCTACAGACAGAACAGGCCGTGTTAGGTATTTTTATTGTAGACGGGGAGAAAATCAAGCAGACAACCCTCTCCCCTGAGCATTTCTCTCGATACGACCATCGACGCATTTTCCTAGCGATGCAACAGGTGGACGACTCAGGAACACCGGTGGATATGGTGACGGTAACCACGAGTCTCGGAGAAGAGATCGCACAGGTGGGCGGAGTGAGCTACTTGCTCGGGCTGGCCGAATCCGTCCCGACAACCGAGAACTTCCACTTCTATGAAAAACTCCTCGTCGAATCATACACGAACCAGCAAATGAGACAGTCGGCAATCAAGTACATAGAGAACCCGAGTGCTGATGCACTGCTCGGCTTGAAGCAACAGCTCCATCTGATGGATCAGGACCAGGAATCGGAGGAGCAAACGGTGAAAGAACAACTCAGTGACATAGCCATCGAGATGATTTCATCACCTGTCCAGACAGGTTTAGCCACAGGGTTCGAAGACTATGACAAAATGACCGGTGGCGCGCAGCGTGGCGATTTGATCATCGTCGCCGCCCGGCCTTCGATGGGGAAGACTGCCTTCGCCTTGAATATAGCCATGAACCATTGCAAGAACGGAGGAGCGGTCGACCTGTTCAGTCTGGAAATGGGATCCAAGCAGCTGTTGCAGCGGATGATTTCTTCAGAAGCACGCATTGATGGTCAAAAATGGCGTACGATGTGTTTCTCCGCTGAAGATTACAAACGTTCTTTCCACGCCATAGGGGAAATCGCCGAGTGGAACCTCTCCATCCACGAGCGCCAACAAACCGTCCAGGACATCACCACAAAAATCAGAGCCTCCGTAGCTGGCGATTCCAAACAAAATCACCTCATCATCATCGATTATTTGCAGCTGATGAACGTCAAAGGCCGGTATGAACGGCGCGAACTTGAAGTCGGCGCCATCACCCGCGAGTTGAAACTCCTCGCCCGAGAACTCAACATACCGATCATCCTTCTCTCCCAGCTTTCCCGTAGTGTCGAGCAGCGTCAAGATAAACGCCCGATGATGTCGGACTTGAGGGAATCCGGAAACATCGAACAGGACGCTGACGTCATCAGTTTCTTGTACCGCGATGATTACTATTCGCAGGAAGGCAGTGATGTGGTGGAGGTTATTTTGAGGAAGCAGAGGAATGGTCCGGTGGGGACAGTGATGTTGGGGTTTGAGAAAGAGTTCGGGCGGTTCGCCTGATTTGTATTCGGTGAGTCATAAAATAAAATGCCTACCATTGTTCAGATGACCGTAAGCATTATCTTCTAGAGAATATTCCATTTGTGACAAGCTCCGTTCAATCCATTACAGTTCTATACATATCAAGAAAACTCCATTTATTCCGGCTGCTTCCTGTATTATACTGGAAGGAGATTCGAAATAGGGGAGGCCGTATCATGGAATTGAACAACAACACACGATCACTCAAACTGAGAGATATCCTTTTCGAAGAGACGGATGAACATCATGAACTGAGCATCCAGGAAATCTGTGAAAAACTGAAGCTCTACTTCGGTCCGGAAGCGAAATTCGATGCCCGTACACTCAAGCGGGATATGGACGTGCTCGAAGATGCAGGGATTGAAATCATCCGTAATACCGGACGGTTCGGTAAAGTGTATTACAGCTATCAGGACCGCGTCTTTGAGACCTATCAGCTGCGGCTCATCAATGATGCCATCCTTTCCGCGAAGTTCATCACAGAAAAAGAGAAGAAGGATTTAATTGAACGGAACAAGCAGCTGACGAGTAGACATATTGCGAAGACACTTCCGGACCCGCTGCTCTACTCCCAGTCTGCGAACGACGATTATGAACTCGTCAAATTGAGTATCGACAATGTCCACAGGGCGATCTCAGAACAGAAGGTGCTCCGTTACCAGTACGGAAAATACAACATGGACAAAGAATTCGAGTACCACCGGGATGGCGATACATATCATGTCGAACCTTACGCCCTTATCTGGCAGAACGATTTCTATTATCTGATCGGAAGGTTCCGCGGAAACGGGGAAATGCGCCACTATCGTCTGGACCGGATGCGGAACATCGAAATATCGGAAGAACGTTTCAAACGGGAACAGGATTTCCTCGTCAAAGAATACGTCGACCAAAGCTTCCACATGTTCGCAGGGGAGGATGCGTGGATCAAAATCGAATTCGATGCAAGTCTCCTGAACGTCGTCCTCGACCGTTTCGGAAAAGACGCCTCCATAAAACCGATCAGTGACGACCGGTTCCTCCTATCGACGAAGGCGAAAATGAGCATAGGGCTCATCGGCTGGATTCTAACCTGGGGCCACAAAGCGAAAGTCGTCTCACCAGAAAACCTCGTCGCACAAGTGAAAGAAGAAGTGCAAAAGATGTCCAAGCAGTATGAATAGAGAACATGTGTTGGGAGTGCAAATTTTTGATCACCCCATCCGTTATCCTTGAGTTAACACAAATCAAGGAGGAACAAACACATGGCAAAACAAAAGAAAAGCTTCATCAAAAAATGGTGGTTCTGGGGAGTCGTGATCCTCGTCGTTTTCGCAGCAGCACAAGGCGGAGGGGAAGAACAGGACCAGGTAGAAGCAGAACCGGAAGAGACGCCAGTCGAGGAAGTGGAAGCGGCTAGCACAGAGACCGAAGAAATCTCAACAGACGAAAGTGAAGTACCAGCTGAAGAGGAAACCGAAGAACCGGCCGTGGAAGAGAAGGAAGAAGAAGCACCTCCAGAAGATGATACCGTAAAAGTATCTACAGGCATGCACGAAGTCGGAACGGACATCGAACCAGGCCTCTATAAATCAGAAGGATCCGTGTACTACTGGGAACGCCTTGCAGGATTCAGCGGTGAATTCGACGACATCATCGCGAATGGCAACCCACAAGGCCAGGAATACGTAGAAGTGAAAGAATCCGACACCGCCTTCAGCACTCAGGGTACAGGCAGCTGGACGTTGATTGATGACAGCTATGCACCTGAAACACAAACCAGCTTCGGTGATGGTACGTACCTGGTTGGAAAAGACATCGAACCGGGGACGTACAAGAGTGAAAGTGGAGGAGGCTACTGGGCTCGTTTGAGCGGGTTAAGCGGAGAGCTTGATACCATCATCGCGAATGATAACCCTGCTGGTTCTTCTATTGTAGAGATCCAAGAATCTGATCGTGGTTTCCAAACGTGGGGGAATGGTAAGTGGACGAAGGTCGAGTGAATAATAGTGTCGACATTAGTGAATTTAGAAAGTAATACATTAATCAATAAAATCCAGTCAATAAATAAATATTGACTGGATTTTTATTGCTCGAAACCTATACGATCTAATAAAACGGACCTGATGATTTCCTTAGAATCTGAAAGAATAATAAATATTAACCTGAAGGACAATATTTATTATTCTTCAGGAGATTGTTTAAATTATTACAAAGCGAGTGTCTTCTAAACTGTTTTTATTAATAATATTCATGTTTAATATTCTTATTCCTTTTTCTATATATTTAAGAAAATAGTTTTGAATCTCTAGATTGTCCAAAGTCTCTTTCTCTTTTTCAATGATTAGATGTTTAAACATAAGATATTCAGTGTCTTTGATTAATCCATCAGGTATCGTCCATTTAGGAGTAGAAGTAGTATTAAACTCAATTTCATCTTTTGCAGAAATTCCTTTGGCAAGGGCAATTTTTATAACTGTGGCTCGCTCCAAGTCCAATGAATCTATTGTATTCTCTAATAGTTGCTTTCCTTCATAAGATAAGTTCATTTTTTTATTCGCCATTAGTTCACCTCCACAAGTTCAAAATAGCCTTCTCTGATAAGTGTGTATTTATGTTCCTCATTGTAATCTAACAAATATTGTTTAGCAGAGTGACTCTTCATCATATCAACATAATCCTTAGTAATTTCAGTATCTGTTGATAGAATAATAACTTGATCAGATAATTCTTTGTAATAATTTTCAATGAGTCTGTTTCTATGAATGCTATCTAGTCGACCAAGTGGAGTGTCAATAACCATAGGTAAATCAAGATCTGATGCCTTAATAAGAGCCCATATTAAAGCAGATGAAATCATTTGCATTTCTCCTGCAGAACGGTCTAAAATACTTACTTCTTGCCCACGTTCGTTATACAAACGAATAGAATAATTCTCGATGTCAAATATTACTTCTCCAAATTCATCCGTTTTTCTAATTAGTTTTTTTAGCATTTTTACAAATTCTTCTCTAATCATTTCAGCTTTTAACTTAGTTGCTTTTAATAGAAATTCGTCAGAAAAATTCTTGGTACGTTTAACGTAATCAAGTTTAGTGTTCAAATCTTCAGAAGAAACGTCATTTCCAGATAGTCTAGTTAATTTATTTCTCGTGTTCGTTAATTTTTCCTTCAAGGGAGTTAGTTTTTTGAATGCTGTTCTAACTTTAGAATTCAAGACACCTTTTTGTTCTTGGAGCTGGGCTAATAATTTTGTTTCCTCATCAATTTCAACAGACTCAGGAGCAGATTGGATTTCGGACTCTAATTGTTCATACTTGTTTTCTAGGTCTGATATTACTGTTTTCATCTTTACTAATTGATCCGCCTTTAATATAGGTATATTGATCAATGTATTTTCCTCTTTAGTAGACAAATCATGTAATTCTCTGGATTTATGACTGACACTTTCCTCTTCGTTAAGCCATATTTTCTCTCCAATTGATTTAATTTGTGTTAATTGTAGATTTGTTAACGGTGGATTGATTTCCTTACTTAATAGTTGATTTATAAATTCGTTATAAGGCTCAAGAGAATTCTCTCGTAATATTTTTTTGTTTCGTTCACCTTTTTCTAACTTAATTGCCTTTTTTAGTTCACTGATCTCATCAGATAGAATGATACTAAGGATATTTTCTTTATATTTTTTTTCGAATTCTTCTTGTTCAAGCTTTAATCTAGTTTGGATTTCAGACTGTTTTCTTACTAACTTTTCCCTGGATCTAGAATTTTTGGATATTTTATCGTTCCGCTTTTCCGTGGTTTCAGTAATTCTATTTTCTATTTCTTGTATTTCTTTTCTTGTTTTTTGTATGAAATTTTCATATTTATCTATTTCTTTTTCTGTTTTATCTAATTCATTTTTGTACTGATCTAAAGTGGTTTTATTAGTGGCTGATGATAGCTTTTTATATAACTGAGATTCTAGGGATTCCAGGTCATTTAAGAGTAGTTTATAGCTGTCTAAACCTGTAATTTTATGAATAGCCTCTTTCATCTCAGAGCTGTTTTGTTTAGTTATTAAATCTTTAATTTCTTCACCATCGAAGATGAAGAAAGGAGCAGCATTATAGGGGATAATGCGATCTATAAAACGATTGAATGAGGCTAGGTCTGTTACGTTCATCTTTTTTCTTGTAATCGACTCCGGTTTTTTCACCTCAATGCTACGATCTTCAGCTACTAACTGCTTCTGTTTATCAAAGAGCCAGTTCACCTTTAATTTCCATTCTTCACCTGTATCCATTTCAAGTGTTAAGGATATAAAGCATTCTCTACCACCCTCATCAAAATAAGTGTTATTTATTGTGTTTGCCATTAAGCGATCATATTCAACCTTAGTGATACCTCGTCGTCCAAAAAGAATATAGCGAATAGCTTTAAGTATAGTGGTTTTTCCAGCACCATTTAATCCTCCTAAGAGGATAACATTGCGATTGTGCTTTTTATCTTCCTCGGTAATTGTTAAATCTATTTCTTGTAACCCGTAATATGTTTTGTAATTTTCAAAAACAATTTGTTTTAATCTCATGGTTAGACACCCTCAGTTTCTTTACTGATATAAAAATGTATTAAACTTTCTATATTTGCTACTCTTTTGCTTTCTTTTATATCCTGATAAGAGTTATTTTTTGATTCATTTATTAATTTGTGAATCAGTTCCTTGTCTAAATTATATTTTTGAGCTAGTTGATGAATAAGGATTTTTTCAGTGTAGTGCATGGTACAGCTCCTCTTAACTATATTAGGTTCACTAAATCTATTTTACTAACATTAGGAGAACTCTGACAAGCCATCCTACAGAATGTTTAGCCAAATGTAGCCATTTTCTGATAAAATAGTAGTATAAATAGGGGTGAATCTGATGGGTTTTATGTTGCCTACATATATAAATTTAAGAGAGTACCAGAGGATTGCAATACAAAGTTGGTATAACAACAGCCAACAGGGTTTGTTGGAAATGGCTACAGGTACTGGTAAGACAATAACGGCACTAGCAATAGCTGCAGATTTATTTGAAATAACTAAAAGGACAAATATTATAATTGTTACACCTTTTAACCAGTTATCTACTCAATGGATAAAGGAATGTAGAAACTTTGGTTTAAGACCTGTTAAAGCTTTTGGGGATTCAAAAAAGTGGACCCCTTATTTAGACGATAATTTGAGAGCCTTTAAGAAAGAATTAACCGATATTACAGTAACTGTTACAACTAATGCTACTTTTTCACTAAAACCAATGCAGGAGCGTTTGAAACGAATGAGTGAAGAGACGCTGATTATAGTTGACGAAGCTCATTATTTTGGTGCGAAAAATTTAAATTCGAAATTGCCCAGCCACTTCAAATATAGGCTGGCTCTAACTGCTACACCTACAAGGTGGATGGATGAAGAAGGAACGGACCGATTAATGTCTTATTTTGGAAACGAAGTAGTGTATTCGTTTTCATTAAAAGAAGCTATAAAGGAAGGCTACTTAACGGAGTATTATTACTATCCTAGGCTAGTATACCTGAATGATGAAGAAACTGAGGACTATATTGAATTGACAAACAAAATTAAAAAGCTATATCACCAATCTAAAACTAATAGTGACGCAAAGGAGTCGATGGAGCGACTTGCTTTAAAACGTGCACGAATCATATATTCTGCACATAATAAAGTAGAGGAATTGACAGCCCTTTTAAAAGAAAGAGGAAGTAGTTCACATTCATTGTTCTACTGTGGAGATGGCCAATATCAAGAGCAACGGCAAGTTGATGCTATAACCGAATTACTTAGTGCAGAATTTAAAATGAATGCTAAGCGATTTACATCCAAAGAGTCTAATATGGAAAGAGAAGAATTATTAAGTGCTTTTGAAAACGGTGAGACAGATGCATTAGTTGCAATTAAATGTTTAGATGAAGGAATTGATGTACCAGCAACAAAGACAGCCTATCTAATCGCTAGTTCTGGAAACCCTAAAGAATTCATACAACGTAGAGGGAGAGTTCTAAGGAAACACCCGGATAAAAAATATGCTGTCATTCATGATTTTATAGTCGTCCCTCCAAATTTAGAGGAAATCTCAACAGCTCAAGATGAATATTATAATATGGTTAGAAATCAACTAAAGAAAGAATTTCACCGTTTTAAAGAGTTTTCTAATCTGGCAATAAATGGACCTGAGGCAGAAGAGGTAATATGGGAGTTAAAGAAAGAATTTAATCTGTTAGATGTATAAAAGGGGTGTCAAAAATGAATGAAAAAGATTTGTATCGGATACTTGATGAACTAAGTGAAGATGAACAACAAATTTTTATGAAAATTGTTAAAGCTGAAAAAGAACTGCTTCATAGAAAGTCATTACAAGGGACTTCTATTAAAAAAGATATATATAATTTCGTTAAGCAGGGGGTGAGGTCGTGATTATAAAGAAGCTCAGTTTATGCAATTTTAGACAATATTATGGTAAACAGGTTTTGGAATTTTCTTCAATTGATGATAAAAACGTTACAGTAATTCATGGAGAAAATGGATCTGGAAAGACTGCACTACTAAATTCATTTAACTGGGTCTTGTATAATAAGACCGATCTTCCTGATCCACATAAATTATTTAACAACTATGCTTTTGAATCAACCCCTGATGCCGGAAAGCTTGAAATGTATGTGGAAATAGAGTTTGAGTCAAAAGGGTTTGATTACATATTAAAGAGAAGTTTAAGTGGGATAAAGTATGGAAATAAATTAACAAAAATAGAAAATAACGTTTTATTGAAATTTTTTAATGGGGAGATGTGGAAAGGTTTATCCAACCCAACGGAAGAGATTAATCAAGTACTTCCTGAAGATTTGAGAAATTACTTTTTCTTTGATGGGGAACGCATAGATCATCTTTCTCGTCATGAAGATAATAATGAAATTAGAGATGCAATAAAAATTGTTATGGATCTCGAAATCATTGAGAGAGGAATAAAACATACCGAGGATGCTCGTAGGGAGTTTCAGAAAGAATGGGCAGATATTGCAGATGAACAAACAAAGCGCCTATTAGAGGAACAAGATTCACTTAAGGAAAAGCAGAATGAAAAACAAGAACGCCTTAACCAAATGAAAAAAAACATTATTAAAAGAAAAGAACAAATAAAAGATGTAGATGAGCAATTGTCTTTGGTTAAAGGAGTTAGCGAAAAGCAACAGGAAAGAAAGCACTTAGAAACAGAATTGGAAAAGCTAAAAGCCATGCATACAGAGTTATTAAACAAAATTAGAAAAGCTGTTAGTAAACAGTCATATTTAGCTGCTGCACACTTATTAAAGTCAAAGGTTGATCAACACTTATCAGATATGGATATTCAGGAAAGCACTACCTATCCTGATTTATCAAAAGAATTAATCAATACGATTATTCAAGACGGTGTATGTATATGTGGAGAAAATATAACTCATGAGCACAAGTCACATTTAGAAGAACTGGCAGCAAAGATAGGGCCTCAAAATCGTTCTCTCTTACTAAATACTCTGAAAAGAGATATGGGGATCGTCATTGATACGAAAGAAAGATTTCTAAATGACCTTCATGATCTTGAAAAGAGTGAATATAAAACAAAAGAAATCATACGTGATACAGAGGATAAATTAGTAGAAATTAGTACAGATTTAAGCAATAGAGAATATGAAGATGTTCAATCCCTAGAAAAAAACCGAAGGGAATACCAATCTAATATTGATGAGTATTTGAAGCAACAAGGGGTCTTAGAGGATCATATAAAAGATTTAGAATCCGAAATTGCATCGCTAACCAAAAAGATTGGAGAACAGGAGCAAATACAAAACAAGGCTCAGTTAGCAAAAAAAAGAATGCAAACATGTGAAAAATTAACTTCTGTTATGAATAGAATATATAACTTAAAAGAAGAAGAAGTGAAAAAGGATTTACAAGAAAAACTTGAGGAAGTTTATAATAACTTCTTGAGAAAAGGATTTAAAATTAACCTTACTGAAGATTTTAAAATTAATGTCCAAAGTTACATGGGTGATAAAGTACCTTTATCACAAGGAGAGCGTCAAATTACCAGCTTGTCCTTTATTGGAGCAATTGTAGATATCGCACGGAAACATCATAAGAAATCAACCGAGTTAATAAGTGAAGGCGGAATTTACCCTCTAGTTATGGATTCACCTTTCGGAGCTTTAGACTCGGATCATAGAGAACGTGTAGCAAGAGGAATTCATTCTTTATCTGAACAAATAGTTATTATTGTATCTACTTCACAATGGAAGGGTGAAGTGGAGGGGGCTTTAAATCCTTATATTGGGAATCAATACACTTTAAATTATCATGATCCACAACAACATCATGATACACCATACGAATACACTGAAATTCAGAGGTGGTAAATATGATGAACACTAGAGTCAGAAGGCCGAAAGACCAAGAATATATTTATCAAGAATTAACAGATAAGAAAGAGTTTGGAGTTTTTGAAAGTTATAAAGATTTATTTATGTTATCCATGGTAGTTGGATTTTTGGAAGGCAAACGTTCCCCATTTACAGAGAGCTTAGAATTAATCCATTGGCAGGTTTTCAACCTAACAACTGATGAGCCTGTTATAAATATGGTAGCTTATTTGGAAACTAATAACCTTGAGTTTATTTATGATTACTCTGAAGAGAAGTTCAAAGAAAAAATTAAGATTGCAGAAGAATATGCAGCTAGCGGGGCTAATAAGGTCTATAATGTATTTATGAGTGATCAAAAAAATGCATTGCAAAAAATTATGGACTATGTCCAAGAATTTGCTGATATAGAGGATTATGATACATGGAAGAAAAAGAGTTTAGTTAATGATTTATTATAGCTACAGAATAAAAAAGCAAGGGCAATAGGCCCTTGCTTTTTACAATTCATAAAATATATCGATATCATCTAGATTTGTATATGGCGAAAAAGAAAAACGAATAGATTCGCGCACTTCTGAAAGTTCTAAACCTGTAGCTTGCAATACATGTGAAGGTTTTGCACTACTACATGCAGACCCAGTTGAAGCTGCAATAATTGGTGATAATTTTTTTAGTAATACTTCGTTATTTAATCCAATAAAACGGACGTTAATAACGCCTGGCAATTTATTTTGATGATCTGAATTAAAGCTAATTTGTTGTCCAAATTTATTCTTCAAAATCGCAATTAGCTTTTCTTCTAATTTATATAACTGCTCTATATTATCGTCTAAGTTAACTCGCGCAATTCTAGCTGCTTCTCCAAATCCCACTATATTGTGTACGGAATAAGTTCCGCTTCTTATACCCTTTTCTTGACCCCCACCATGGAAGAGGGGAGTGAGTGGAATTAAGTTTCCATACTGATCTTTCCTAATTATTAGTGCTCCAACTCCCTTAGGCCCGTGCATTTTATGAGCTGAAACTGAGAGAAAGCTAACTCCTGGTATTCCCTCCCAATCTATAGGGGTTTTACCTAGAACTTGAGTTGCATCTGTATGAAAAAGCACGCCTTGTTCTTTGCATATTTCAGAGAGCTCTTTAACATCATTCAACGAGCCTAGTTCATTATTTCCCCACATAATAGATACGAGTAACGTATCTTTATTAATTGCTTTTTCTAGGTCCCTCGGATTAACTCTTCCGTAGCGGTCCACATCTAAATAAGTTATATTAAACCCTTTACTCTCCAAAAACTCACAGACATCAATAACTGCACTATGCTCTGATTTGGAGGTAATAATATGACGTTTGTTTGCTGCACTATAATAGTCAGCAACTCCTTTCAAAGCCATGTTATTACTTTCGGTTGCACCGCTAGTAAAGATAATTTCTTCTTCACTTGAATTGATTAACTTACTTATTTCCGATCTTGCATTACTAATAGCTGATTTTGCATTGTTTGCTAGTTCATAGTATTTACCAGATGGGTTGCCGAATTCATTGGTTAGGTACACCATCATTTTATCTTTTACTTCGGGAAGTATAGGAGTTGTTGCACTATGATCTAAATAGAGCATCTTCAAACCCCCTTAAGATTTTCTTCACTAGTCTTTATTAAATTCATTAGTAATTTACTAAAGTTACCTGAGTGTTTATACTCCTCATTTAATATCTTTACTCCCCTGGTTAGATGAGCATTAAAAAGACCTGGGAAGTAACTTTCTTCAGATATTTCCTGTTTTGCATGTTGTCTTATTAACGATTTATAAAAGTAGTCGTGATCACCAGTTAGAGTGTTACGATTGAACTCTAGTCCGTTTTTATCAGAATCCACCAGTTGTGGTTGATCTGGGTGCTGCACAGATAGGGAGATCCCGATTCTACTTAAAATATTTGGTGTAAGGCCAGTAGAGTTCTGTAGAACTTTTAAGGTTTCTGCGGTCTGCGTGTTAGTTTTCAGTCTAAAATTCATGAAAGATTCACCTTTCTTGTAACTAGGTTAAAGAAGTGATGTTCAATCTTCGTTTTTCTTAATGAAGAGTCGTAGTTTAAAGTGTATTCGTTAGCCGTTGTGTCCTTAATACCCTCATACAATTTTTGGTCGATTTCAGAATCAGTAGATAATACGATATTCTGCACACCGAATTTAGGCAATAATTTTGTGACAATCGAATGCTTGTGTTCGTTGTCTAATCGTCCTAGTAAAGTATCTAGAATCAAAGGAAGTTCTTTTTTGGATGACATTATAGTACCCCATATGATTGATAGAGCTAATAACTCTTTTTCACCTGCAGATAGAATGTCTTTATTTATTTCTTCGTTATTGAAGTCTAAAATTGTAAGCGTGAAATCTTCAGGGTTAATTTTAATATACTTAATAAATTCTTTTTTTCGTATGAGGTCCTTAAACATTTTTGTTGAGAAATATTCAATATCTTTGATTTTATTTCTTAATTGCTGCTTTTGAAACTTCTTACTTATTTGAATGACCTTTTGAGACTGCTCAAAAGAGGATTTAGTCTTTTGAATATTATGAAGCTGTTGTTTGATTTTTTCGTATTTGCGATTAAGTTCATCAATTTCATTCTGTATTTCGTGAATTTCTTCTTTAATTGTAGAGAGATTAATCTCTAACTCTGACACTTTATGATTGAAAACTTCCATGCTTTCAATCATTTCACTAAATTCTGGTGAATCATCATTATCTCTAAGTTTTTGTCTCAGTTCTTGCAATTCATTCAATAACTCTTGATTTTCTTCTATAGATCTTATGATGATCTGCAATCTTTCAAGGTTTGTATTTTGTAAGAGAGAGTATACTTGCTGTGCTTCAGTCTTTGAAGCATTATGGACAATATCTACTTCCTCTGTAGAAACTAGGTATTTTACAAGAGAATTTTTTAAAGCTGCTTCTTGTTCATCATTAGTGTTTAAACCAATATTTTTAACAAGCTCATCTGTAGGAAGATGCTGGATTTTCTCTTTCAGTACATTTGAAACATGAAAGTCTTCTTCCTCTTTTAGTTGCTTAACAAGTTCTGAAAGTTTAGGGAATGCAAGGAAAAATGGAAGTTCCATTGCTATGAACTCTTTTATTCTTTCATTTAAATGTTTTCTGTCCCCTTCAATATCATTGATACGATTTTGGATTTTGTCCCTTTCTTCGTACGCTAATCCACCGTGGACAGCAAAATCATTTTTTACTTCTTTGTATCTTACTTGGTTATACTCTAATTCATTGATTGTGCTTTCTTCATCTGTTTTTAGTTCTTCCAAAACTCGAATTGCCCTTTTTAATTCTTCTTCTACACTATTTTTTTCTTCTTCTAATTTACTTTGTTCTTTAGACTTTGAACTCTGATCCAAGTAATCATTTAAATCACTTTCTAAGTTTTGAAACAAATCCAAGTTAAAGATTTTTGATGAGAGAGTTTGTAAATAATGCGATAAATGGTCTTCATCTGTAAGGTGTGAAATTTCTTCTCCATCAAAAAAACACAATTCTAATAGAGAAGGGGGGAAGCTAGTCCGTAAATGAGAGAAGAATTTATCTTTTTCTACTTCACTCACCTCAATACCATTTTTAATAACGCTAACTTTTTCCTTTACAGGAAAGGTATCAACGTCCCAACTTCTTATGATTGCAACATTGTTTCGGGTGAAATCTTGAATAATAGAAAAGTCTATCCTTATACTGAATTGTTCTTCATGATCTTTAATATCATCAAATTGCTTTTTTAATGAATTTGAATTTAGTAATGCTTGAACTTTTTTAATATAATCTTTAGAAGCAGTTTTAAACCCATAAGCTAAAGGACCATAAAGGGCAAGACGAACGCTGTTAAGAAATGTGGTTTTCCCAGAACCGTTTTTTCCTCCAATAAGGATTGTATTCTTCTTATCTTTCGTATTGAAGTCAAGTATATTTTTCCCTTCGTAGGGCCCAATATTATTTAGTGTAATACTCTTAATTATCATTGTTTGTAATCCTTTCGAGTTTGCAATTATAAATGTAAATAATCCTGTTGGAGAGCATTTGATAGTTGATCCATTAATCCTCTTCTAACTTTATATCCTGTATGTTCTTTTTCAATAAGAAGTAGCTTTTTAATTAATTTGAAGTCGACGCCTTCTTCTTGACACATCATTTCAAGTTGATGGAGTTCATCTTGGTCAAAAATTAAACGTTCATCTTTTTCCCAGTTTAAATGATATCCAAAAACACTATTAAACAATTGTGGAAGACTATCTTCAAAATCACCATGGCTGAACCAGATTTCCTGATTTCTTTAAGCTCATCTTCTTTAATAAGGTCATATTCTTCATCAAATGGATGTGTTAAGTCTTTTTGAACTTTAAGGAGATATTGTAAAATTTCTTTTCTAGCCTCTAGAGTAAAGGCACCTAGTCCAAAGCGGCAAAGGCTCTCATTTTCATCTCTAATTAAAACCATTGGATCGTCAGAGGATGATAAGTCAATATTGTTCTTGTATAAATACTCTTTTACCTCATGCTTCTCAATAATGTCGAATTTCTCCAGTGGAATAAGGTCTTTTTTTCGACTACCTTTTTTAGGAACAATTACATAATCAGTGCCATCAATATTCTTAACTTGCATGGGCATGAAATAGACCTGTCCATTCATACGATATTTCATGCGTCGGGTACGATCATCTCGAATAGAAGCTAACCAGTTTCTAAAGTCTAATAATGGCTTCATCCAGTCGTGTCCACTGTCAATAAATCCACTTAAGGCTTTATCTTCATTCACGACTGTACAAACCCAGCATCCGAAGCGGGAGTTCCCGCAAGAACCAGCTGACTCCTTGACAGTTTTATCAACAACTAAAGGGCATTCTCCGCTACCGGACTCTTGATATAACCGATGCAATTCGTAGTTGTCATCACCCCATGGGGATTCGAAACTTAACAAGTAGTTCCATACTTCATCCAAGTCGAATTTTCGTATCGGTGCATAAACATATGCATTGGATAGGGTGGAGTGACGCATTAATACTTTTCCATCAACAGAGTGGGACTTAATGACATTGGCTCTTGTCGCGCTTTCTTGCTCTCTGACTCCTAGAACCATAATAACCTCTCCAAATGAGTTAACTTTCTCTTTGATAAATTGATTTGCTGGGTCTATTTTTAAACGATCCGTACACCATCTAAATTGCTGGTTAGGAGAGGGGTAACCTTTACCGATAATGTTTACCCAAAATGACTGGTCTACCATTGGTTTTACTTTATGTGTTTCAATAGGTAAATTTAGTTCTACTGCTTTTTCTTCAATTCTACGTAGAGTAGTATTTATTGATTGAATAATTAGAGGTGTCTCAACTAATGTATCTGAAGATATAACATAAACTTTTTTAGTTAGTTGATCTGAAGGCATCTCACTTAAGGCCTCGAAAACAAGCTGGACGACAACTGTTGAATCCTTTCCTCCACTGTAACCAATTACCCATGGGCGGTCATCATTCATGTAGGTTTTCTTTACTTCTTCTTTTGCCTGTTCGATCAAGGTTGTTTTATTGTTAAATGCCTCTGTAATAATTCCACTCATTTTAAAGTTCCTTTCTGAAATTGCTCTTCTATCATCTGTTCACTATCTGTAAGGGTGAGATTTAATAATTTTTTAATTTGTATAGCCGTTAATTTAATAGTGTGTGCAGTTTTTTGAACGCGGCCATTGACATTTATTGCTCTACCCTTCCAATAATCTGTATTCGTTCGTGACCAGTCAGCGTTCTTCAATAAAGTAATATAATGCTTCCAATCCTGTTCATTTTCGTATAACTCTTTACCTACAATACCGATCGCTTCTAGAAAAACGCCATGCCCCACAATATAGTTCATTCTTAAATCTTTTGGGGTGAGCTCTTGATTCATGACCATTTTCCATTCATTAATTGAATCCGTTAGTACGTTCCAAAATTCTATCAGAAACTTTTCATCTTGTTCAGTGATATTGTCCCCTTTGGATATGCCTAAAAGTCTTAAGTTAGCGTTAAAGATATGGTTTAAAGCGATAATTTTAGGTGAGTTCTTTGATAATGATACTTTTTCCCGATCTGTATATCTCTTTAAGAACTGATTATTATTAACGATATTCCTTGTTGCAATAGCAAGCTTGTCACGATGGTCATACAAGATTCCTATAGAGGAGGTTGTATTCACTGCGTGTCGGTTTAGATCCGAAAATATCTGTTGAGATTTCTTAAGCTCGGTGTCAATGAAAAAAACTACGGATATTGTTTCACTACCTAATTCAGGATTTATTTTTAATGCCTCTTCTATAGCAGCTCTCCTATGTTGTCCATCATTAATTAGGAATCTAGAATCAAGAGATATTGTAAGCATCCCCATATCACTGTACATAGGCTCAGGTGATACAGATTTAAACTCAACTTCCCCATCAATAGAAGCAGTTAAGGAAGAAAAGACGTAATCCTCTTTGTTATCAACGATATAATTTGTAATATCCGGAATACGGTTCTTGTTTATAATTCGTTGTGCGCGATAATCTGGTGGTACTTCTTCTTCATCAAATAAAAAAATCTTTGGAATTACTCTCAAAGGACACATTGCAATATAATATTCTTCGCCTGCTTGAATACCTCTAATGGCAGGAAAGTTGTAACTGAAACCAAAATCCATATACATCCCCCTGATTACGTACGTAATATTGTACTTTTATTATAAAAGCTTTTGGACAATCTCTCAATCATTTCACATCAACTTTTGTTGGGAATTTGCTTAAATTACTTGAGTCATCTATGTTAAAATTAGATTACAAATTTGTAACTAAGTACGGAGGTTTCTTAAGAATGTCGGAAGATATGTTTTGTAGTTTTATAGAAAAGTATCAATCCTCGCTATATAATTTAGCACAAAAAGTAGATGAATTAGTTTATATAGATGCAACTTCTGCGGTTATTCAAGGAAGGAAATTTGCCGAAAACCTGCTAAAGGTTATATATAAGGAAGAAAAAAAGAACAGCACCCAAAATTTCTCTCCAACTCTTTACGAAATGATCAGAGAACTATATAACGATGGCGTACTAGATAAAAGATTGCAAGAAAAATTTGATTTTTTAAGATTTCAAGGAAACAAAGCTGCCCACGATGATAAAGAACATTCTCAAATTATAGCTTTGAAAGTACACAAACAAGTGTTTCAATTGGCAGGATGGTACGCAGAGGTCTATGGATCGCCTGATTTTGAGACACCAGAATATAAAGAACCAAAACCAGCAACAAATGTCGATGAAGGTTATATCCAAGATTTAATTAAACAACACATCCAACAATTTACGAATAAAAACACTTCTGCTACTGAAACGCAAACTTCTACTAACGATACGGAGACTTTCCATATAGAACAAGATTTAGAAAAGGGTGAAAGCTATTTAATTCGTGAGTTAAGTAGATTGAAAGCCTCATCTCAGGAAGCACTTGAAAATGTAGGTAACTTTTCAAAGTTCAAGGACTATCTGCATGTGGAACGAAATATACAGCGTAATTTAGAGAAGGAATTAGAAGCTTCTCAGGATAAAAGAAAAAAACTGATTTTGCTTTCCGGAAGTGTAGGAGATGGAAAATCTCATTTACTATCCTATTTGAAGGAAAAGAAACCGCAGTTAATTCAGGACATTACGATTATTAATGATGCAACGGAGAGTGACTCTCCTGAAAAAAATAGTTTAGATACATTAAAAGAAAAATTACGGCCCTTTAGTGATCAAGAGTATCAAATGGGGAACGAACAAATTATTTTAGCGATCAACTTAGGGGTTATAAATAATTTTATTAATTACTCTCATGAGGATTTAACTTTCAATAAGTTCAAAGCGTTTATTGAAGAAAGTAAACTTTTTACAGAGGAAATCACAGAAGTTTATAAAGATGATTCTTTTGCTATTATTAATTTCTCAGATTATCAACCATTCCAATTAAGTGAAAGTAAAGTATTTTCCAATTATTTTAGTGAAATCTTACAAAAGATCACTCGGAAAGACACTGTAAATCCATTTTATCAAGCCTATCAATTAGATATACAAAATGACACTTATACTGTCGTTCATTTAAATTACGAGTTACTCTCGAATGAAAATACAAGCAAACTGCTAAATAAACTGCTTTGTTATTTGATTTTAGAAGACAAGATGGTGATCTCAACAAGAACCTTCTTCAATTTCATATCAGACATTCTAATTCCTACAGAGACAAGTATCGAAGAAATTAAAATTCAAAATATGACGGAGTTTGAAAGAATCGACTATTCATTGCCATCTCTTTTATTTGATCGTAAGGGAAGAAGTGAAGTCGTTGACAGAATTCAAAAATACGACCCTATTCATGAACGTTCACACTCTATAGACGAGATAATAAACACGATTTACAGCTCTCAAGATTTTAATAAGGCCATTGAACGGTATATAAAAGAGAAGAGTTATAAAAAAATATTGAATCCATTTGTAGATTTATTAATGGAAAAGGAGAACTCACTCGAAGATGAGTCCTTTCAATCTATTAGTAAATTGTTTATTCGAGCAGCATTTTTTACGGATCCCTTATTACAAGAAGAAGTCGAAAAAACATCAATGAGAAAATATGTCCGTTATTTATATGGATACAATCGGATGTCCAACAAAATTGTCAAAGAAATTTATACAAGTGTTTGGGAAGCAATATTATCCTGGAGAGGTTCTCCTAAAAGAGGTTATGTATATATTAATAGTATGTCTGAGAACTATCGTCTTGCTCAGAAAATTGATTTTATACCTTCTCCTCTTGGAAAAAAACCAAATGCATTAGAGGTACTAGAAACTTTTGATACAACAATAAATTTAGCTTTTACAGATCAATCCAAATCAGAAATCATCCACTTTGAAATTGATTATGCGCTTTTTGAACTTCTAGATAAAGTGATTAAAGGGTATCGACCTAACAAAAAAGACTATGAAGATGGACTATCATTTGTGACATTTATGAATCAACTAATATCAATCTCTAAGAATGCAGATTTGCTAATTCACTATCATGGTGAAAATGAGTTGTTTAGCTTAGGAAAGGATTTCTTAGGAGCATTTGCATTTGAGAAGGTGGAAAAATAAGATGAGTACTGTTTTTTATTTCGAGGATATTCATAAGATACTTTCAAAAAAACAGACGAAGAATGGTTTATCGCATGACACTGGAAATGTGAAAGATGCATTTCCTTTTACTTCATCTAAATTAACAAGAGTTTTTAATGAAAGCATTAATGAAATTATTGGTGAGTTAGTGAGAATAACTAATAACTTCAAAGAACCTACGTTCACTGATGAGAGTGATTTTACGTATTCTGACTACCCCTTGATTAACAATGTTGTGGACAATGTAGAATTTAGAGATGATGAAAACCATGAAGTATTAGCTGGTTTTTTAGAAGATTTCCTATTTAAAAATAACTCAGAGTTAAAGCCGTTACATTTATACCTCTTTAATTATATAACGCTACTTGAAGAAAAGAAGGGGGATAAAAAGGAGAAAGAGAAGTATTCACGATTTATTTATGATCTTTTATTCGACAACAATGAGCAAATATCCTCTCTGTTTTCTTCAAAAGAGACAAATAATTTGCTGACAGAATTAATTATATCTTCTTTACCAGAGCTCGAGAGTAAAGGCCATAACCAACAATATAAAGAACCAAAATATTCAAATACTCTCCCCTTGTTAAAGGAATTGTTTATTGAGGACTTTCTATACCTTAGTAAACAAAAAGATTATTTTATTAAACATTTCTTTAATATCGTCCATTTTTACACCTTTCAATATGTATTACAGTTTCTTAGGAAGTCTCAAAAGTTTGGTAATGAAGCTTTGCAAAAAATGGATTCCTTTTATTTTACCTTTGATTGGGAAACCGGAATCGGAGCGTATAGACAAGCTGTTGAAGACTATAGGATGATTAAAAATAATGCTCACAATTTATTTGTGCATATCCATTGCCTGTCACATTTAAGCCAATCGAAAGAAGAGCGAAGCGATTTAAAAACTTATAAAGCGATTATTGAAACTCTTCAGGAATTATCAAGCAGTGAGCAGCTTGAAGAAAAACGAAAGCTAATTGATTGGATAAAAGAATATTCAAATCTAGCGGGCCAAGAAGTACCTAATACGATGAATGAGCACTCAACTTTTTCTGATCTATTTAAAGCTCTTTTCTCACAACTTCAAGAGGGTATGAGTAAAGAGGTGTGTTTTAAGTACGGGAAAAACATCGATAATTTAGGGAAAAGTAAATTTTTAAAGGCTAGAGGTAAGCATGGATATATTTTATCCCTTAAACAAGATGATTTTCTTATGCTAAGCGCTGTAGCTGTTAAAAATGAAAAGATCTCATTGAAGGAATTCTTTAAGGAGTTAGAAAGAAGAGGGATTGCTTTCGATCAGTACAGTAAAAAAGAAGCCATACAGCTTCTTGAGCAACAGAATTATATTGAAAAGAAGAGTGATAGTGGTGATGCACAATATGTCAAACCTATTTTTTAAATTTATTTCAAATTTAATATATGAATACTTCTCACAATCTAAACCTTCTCCAGGGGAGAGATACTATTTAATTTTAAATAACAATGAGGATGTTGAGGAATTTACTACTTCATTAAATGAATCGTTAAATCCTGCTTCATTTTCATATCGTTTAGAAAATGGTGAAGATTTTATAACAAGGCAATTTTGTTATGATCAAGGCGCAGACTTAGTAGTAGCCAATACAAGTAAAAACATTACCAATGATTTTCTTGTAACATTAAGGAATCGTGTGGGGGACCAAGTTGACGAGTGGAATGGGAAAGCGCTTCTAAGTATTATTTCTGATGACTTAGATTCAATCAGTGGCGGAAGTATATCCCTTCAGAGCGAGGGAATGCCTCTGCATCCCAAAGAATTATCTTTGAGTATCCGAAAAAAAATTCAAGAGGAAGTTCAATCTTCTACTGACCGCATTATATTAAATAACTATTTAAGTCAAATAGATCACGATCGTTTAATGCAATTTACTACTTTTTATGATTACAAAGAAGTGATAGAGATTCTTCATAAAGGCCACCTTTCTAGTGATGACTTTAAAAACCTAGGGATGTTTAAGGATGAACAATTGGATACCTATAAGGGGTCAAATCTTGAGGAGAGATTACAAAAAAACAAAGAACTCTATTCAAAATTAGAGAAGTTAAATGAACTAAATCAGGATGACAGTGAGTATGAAAAGTTATTTTTGGATAAAGACATTTCTGCATTAAAAAAAGATGACTGGAGAGAATTGGATTTTAAACTAGTTTTTCAATCTAACAAAAAACGGTCGGAAACTAATAAAAGAACGAAGGTAGAGTTTGATAAAGTAAGAATTCCTTCCAATGTTCGTTGTGAATATTTTATACGACCATTAGGTGATAAAGGCGCAGCGAAAAGAAAATTTCAAATGTTGGTTTATACTGATGAACCTGAAATACTAAGTTTCTCCATAAATATCAATGTAAGTAATAGTGAAAAAGATAGTTTACAGCAAGAGTTTTTAAGACATTATGGCAGTGGAGAAGTGAAAGTTAGAAAAAGGACCATCGATGTTACGTTGGATAAAAGTGACCTAGAGGCTAGTTTTCAACGTCTCGTTTATAAACATGATAACAAAGCTTCCTTAGGTTCAGAATTTAATATTTGCATCTTGCCTTTCAGAGAAAAGATCTTTTCGGAGTATCACACATCTTTTGAAATCAACTATAAAGATAGGCTGATAAAACTACCATTTGATAGTAACGAAATCACATTAGGGGTAGAGCCTAAGATTCCACAAAGAATTTCTGAGGAGCAAGATATCCTTGAGGTTGAAGACCCAGAAGGGGCAGCCTATGAAGTACCTGAAGAAGTTATTGATAGGGAAGAAAGAGTGTTGTACACGGTTCTATATAAGAATGTTAAAACACTTTTGGAGTTGGCAGGTGAAAAACCTGAAACAACACCTATTAAAGCAAACCGTCTTGCAAAATTAAAAAGAGAAACTCAAGCAAGCTTCACTTTGAAGGGGAGTAAAATTACAAGTACACAGGGCCACGAGTATTATATTTATTCTGAATACAAGAAGTACATCAATATAGAATATGAATGGCTCTCAGAACTTTCATATTCAGGCTCTTATAACGCTGGCCAATTTTTTAGAAATGATGACATTAAATTGCCACTCGAATTAAAAGATGCCTATAATCGTTTTGTAAATAGTTTCCTGAAAAAAGCACCCTCTCTTACACATTGGGATGAAAAAATACAAACTAGGGCTAAAGAGTACGTAAAAGCCTATATAAACGCGGTGACCGAGTTTGGAAATGATCATCCCGGGGGGAATAAGTGTAGAAATATTTTCAAGTTAGGTCTCATTTACAATTCAACTGGGGATGAGCTTTGGGTCACTCCTTTCCACCCACTAAATGTTGCTTTTGAATTAAGGAAACTAAATAAATTATCTGATGAAGACATTGAAATTGGAATACTAGATCGATTAAAGCCAGATGGGTTACTCCCATTTCTGAGAGACGATGATGACCAAGTGTATAATCCCGACTCTCAGCAGTATATCCCAGGATGGATGGTCTATAAAAAAGTTGACACAGCAAATGTCGTAGATGCTGATCTTTATTTAGATAAAGTAGTCAAGGATAAACTGAATCAATTTGAAGAGCATTTTTCATATTTGTTTTTGAATCACTCTAATGCACCAATTAAAGTCAATGTAATTAATATTCTCAACGATTACCAAGTGATTAGAGGGCTTATCAAATGGTATTTAGAAAAGAAGGACAAGCACTCTGTTATTAAAATGCCAAAAATTGTTGTGAATGTTTATAGAGAGAGCAAGGACGA
Organism: Halobacillus sp. ABR2_026; assembly: GCF_056158545.1. Lineage (NCBI taxonomy): Bacteria > Bacillati > Bacillota > Bacilli > Caryophanales > Bacillaceae > Halobacillus > Halobacillus sp. ABR2_026. Next base: position 2,155,461 of record NZ_JBSWTM010000001.1, on the reverse strand, counting down.
TAGTTTTTGCGAACAATTTACGGAAATGGCGAGTGTTGCGGATTTTGAGCAGACATTCGACTTGAAATTAAAAACAAAGGATCAAAATGAATCCCCAGAAGACTTACTTTCAGAACTACATCGAAACATTGAATTTTTCGTAACTTCTCCTACAGGGACTTTTGATTATGCTCATATCTCTTTTTACAAGATGGAAGCTCAAAAACAGTTTGCCTCCCAACCTATGGCCAATCTTGAAAGTGGAGTATCTATGGATGGATTGTATAATACAATCCCATCAAAGAAATTTGAAGAAGACTACCGAAGCGGCTTTGGGATTAATGACTATTCGATTGAGAAAGATGATCTGCTACTACAAACTGCCTATTATTCTAATGAGCTTGCTGCAAACATGGTTAATCATGCAAGCAATACCTATATGAAGGGCGAAGGCATAGTGGCTCTTACAACATTAGATGATCTTAATGTGATCAATAACGTACTCGATTCTTCTAATTGGGTCACGTTTGTAGACCCTGGAGTAGAATTGGATTTCTTTGAAAGCACAATAGACAACTTATTGGTGATCCATTACAATGACCAATATTCTTCATCCAGTCGTTATGATGCAGTTACAGTAACAAGCCGTTCTAACCAATACTATGAAGTTATAAAAGAATTTTTTGATTCTTTGCTGCTTTCCACTGACCAAAACCCTAAAACTGTGGAAAGAACAATTTCTGCATTTAACACAATAAATGGAGAATGGCTTTTAAAGATTTTAGGTACACGAGGTTATTATACCGAGGAAAAATTAAGTATTATTGCCGCCATAAAAGCTTCATTAGCCTACTTTAACCATAATAAAATTACTTGGGTACCTATTTCCTTGGAGGAAGTCTTAAGGGTTGCCGGTGCTGTGAATTTAAGTAAATCTACGGGTATTTTCACCGCAAAAAACTTAGGTGTGACTGGAAAGCATAGTGATGATGTTCTATTAATAGGACTTGAAGAAAACGAAGGGTTAAAGGTTCACCTTTATCCAATAGAAGTTAAGATAGGTAATAATGAGAGTAACGTTATTAATAAAGCTAAAGAACAAGTAGCGAAAACCAGCAATTTATTGGAAGCGCAAACGATTGAAAAAGATCAACCTTTCATGAAAGAATTTTATCGTAATTTCTTTGTACAACTATTTACGTCCAATTCAAAGAGAATTTGTCAAACAGGCTTTTTCAAGTCAAAGGATTATCACTTATCCAATACTACAATGGAAGCACTAAAAAAAGGGCAATATGAATTTGTAGATTATTTAAATCGCTATATAGGAAAAGGAGCAATATTCTCTTATAAAAAGAGTGTGTACATGCGTTCTAATGAACTTGTTGATGATGTTTTACTCATTGAAATGCCTAAAGAGGAGGATCTAAAACCTTGTATAATAAATGAAGTTTCAGAGTTGGAAACGTGGTTAACAAACGAGAACAGTGATTTTAATCCTGAGACTATTTTAAAGTATTGTTATCAACCTGATGGTGTTGTAAACCCACATACTACTTCTACTAAAGAGAAAATTATGAAGTTGTTAAATGATTAATATAAAAGGTTAAAAGGATTTCGACCTGCTCGCTCAGCTAGAGGGACGTTCCTTGTCCATCATCGTTCAGAAGGTCTCCACATCCATAGGCCCCACCATAGAAGTAAGTATTCAGTTAGAATTGTTTAATTTAAAAATACTTGACGATTAAATGTAAGTGGTAATGTACTGTTTTTAACTGGTGTCAACAACGGTTTAAAATTCCCTGTTTTCAACGGAAACAAATTCCCTATTATCAGCGGATTTTGGCTGGCTGTATGCCAGCCTTTTTCTTTTCCCTCAAACGATAAGAGTCTCCTTTAATATTAAAGGTCGTGGAATGATGGATTAGACGATCCAGTATGGCCGTTGCTAAAACTTCATCTCCAAAGATCTTACCCCATTCAACGTACGATTTATTTGAAGTGATAATCATCGCTCCATGTTCGTATCTTCTTGATATGATTTGGAAAAGTGCGCGCGCGCTTAGCTCATCGAAACTGAAGTAACCTAATTCATCAATAATTAGTAATTCTGGTCGACTATATCTTTTAATAATCCGTTGGATTAACCCTTGTTTCTCTGCCTTTTGACACTCAGCTATAAAATCATTGGCTGTGATAAAAAGTGCTTGGTGTCCATTCGTGATAGCTTCAAAAGCCATGGAAATGGCTAAATGTGTTTTCCCTACTCCTGGTGGTCCTAGAAGTAGGATGTTATCTCCATTATGGATGTATCTACCCGATAAGACTTCTTTCACTCTTCGTTCGTCAATACTAGGTTGAAAACTGAAGTCGAAGTCATGAATACTCTTGATGTAAGGAAGCTTCGCTTTCTTTAGACGCTTATCTAAAGCTGCCTTTTCCTTTTGTTCAATTTCCTGGGATAATAGCGTGATTAAGAAGTCCGAATATGGTACATTATTTTTAGATGCGTCTTCAAGCAGACCATCTATTTGATCGGCGGTGTAATGCCAACCGATTTCTTCTAAGCGTTCAACTAAAAGGTCTGTGGTCATGATTGATCACCTCCTTCTAGTTGCTCATAAATTTGAAGGGAACGTTGTTCTACTTCAATATCAGGGGACTGTAAACGGCTGTGGGTCGGCAAACCATCAGTAGTCGTTTGCAGTCCTTTATAATGTTCAAGATTTATATGATCTCTTACCTTTCCAGTCATAATAGGGTGTTTAGCTACACATTCATAATGGTCATAAATTTCTAAATGATGATCTAATGTTTCTTTTATCTTCAATTCTTGTCCAACGTACCGAAAGGGTACTGAATACCTCTTACCGAGATAAGAAACAAAGCAATCCTTACTCACTTTTCTAATTTCCCAATGATGAATAGGGAATAATGGTTTCGTATTTGAAGTCATTAAATGTTTTTGTTCATGCTGGAAACGAGTATGAGGTGATTCGAGCGTTGTCTAATGAACCTTACGGTTTGCTACTTGATCTAACCACACTCTTACATCTTCATTTAATGCTTTTAACGTAGGTTCATGCTTGCGTTGCAGAAAGTTCTTCTTTAAGTATCCAACAACATTTTCTACTTTTCCCTTTGTTTGTGGTCGGTGTGGTTTACATGCCTTTGGAACAATTCCATAGTAAGCTAAAAATTCTTCAAACTTCCGATTGAATCTTATTTCGACTGGGCTATGCCTGATAACAGCAGTTTTCATATTGTCATATAAAATTTGCTCAGGGACTCCATTGAAATAAGCGAAAGCGTTCATATGGCACTTCATTAACGTTTCTAAATCCATACTGTCTGTAAACTCTACATATTTAAGCCGCGAATAACTTAGTAAAATCACAAAAGCATAAATATCCTTAATTTCACCATCAACGGTGAACCTACCAATGTGTCCCCAATCCATTTGAGCTTGTTTACCAGGAGGAGTCTCGTACCTTATGGTAGCTTGCTTTTTAGGTCGAACCCTATATGGCCGAATGAAATCCCGAAGGATTGTCATTTTGCCCTCGTACCCCATAGATGTAATCTCATCTAATAATACGGTGCAGTTCGTTGTACCTTCCTTCATGCGTTTCTCTAAGTAATCTTTGAAGGGATCTAGCTTACTACCTTTACTAGGTACTTTTTTCATCCTTGGTAATTCTTCAGATTTTATGTACTTCCTAATAGTTTTTGGATCAAAGCCAGTCTCGTTAGAGATAGCTGTGATTGACCATCCTTTTTTAAATAATTCTCTAATCATTATGAATTCCCCAATCTTGATCATCACTTCTACACTCCAAATCTTTATCTAGTATAGAAATGATTATCTGTTATTATTGGGGAATTTGAAACCGTCGTTATTAGGGATTTTAGCACCGTTGCTTACACTGGTATCCCTTTATCACAAAGTGGAAGAAACTCTGCTTCTATATCGGTCTATTAATAATGAGTGGGTATCGACATTCAGCATATAAGCGTCTTTCTATGGTAATTAATGAGGGTTTTCAGTCTTCGTATGTATGGGGATATAGAGGAAAAAGAGAGATATCTAATGGAAATAAATCCCTATTGTTCCAAAGGGGGATTTCCTTCTGTTAATTTAGCTGTTAAATTAATGAATATGATAATTTCCGTTTAGATTGGCTGTGCATTTTTATATTCGGTTGCCTCAATGTTTTCTGCAAAAATTGCGAATGTTATATGACCGAACGTAACGATAGGAGCAAGTTTATTTGAGTTAGGAACTCCACGCTTATCAACATAGACAGTGGGTGTTTTTTTTGGTATATGTCATGAATAAAGTGAAATTAGCTCTCTTTTGCTCATAATTTACTGAATTTACTAATTTAGAAGGAATAGATGCTTTATATATTGTAGTATGAAAGTCATTCACCTTTTTATAATTAGTAAATATATTCCCAGAAAGGGAAGTGCAAATATGAGTGGAACATTTAGAATTACAGACTTCTTTGATCCTCATGCAGTACGTGTAAGTGAATTCTTTGGTATAGGTGAGAATAGAAAATTATTTCTTCCTGATCACCAAAGGAATTACGCATGGGAAGAAGCTGAACTTGAAGACTTATGGGTGGATTTTAAGAATGTAGTTAAAGATACTTTAGATGAAAATAATGATTATGTCGAGCGTCCAAACCTTAGACCATATTTTTTAGGGCGCATTGTACTAACTAATAAAGACCGAGATTATGAAATTATAGATGGTCAGCAAAGAATTACAACAATCACAATTTTTTCGAGGGCCTTTGTAGATATTGCGCATCGAATTACAGATGTGCACAGAAAAGTAAGTTTAATTAATGCTTTAAGTCGTATTTATTCATATATTCATATGGAGATGGATTAAGTGGATTTGAACCATACCTTCATCTCGATAGTGAGATTGATCCTTTTTTTAATACTATCTATTTCATTGCAATTCTAGATTAGAAAGAGAACAATATTACTCAAGCAACCCTCCTACTAGAAGGCCTGCAAGACTAATAAGTAATGCTTATGTTTATTTATCAAATCAACTACAAAAGGAATTTCCTGAGAAGATGGAACAAGATGATCTTGTTAATAAACTTACTGGATTTGCGACCGTTCTAAATAGATATATGTCTTTCTTGAAGATAATTGTAGAGGATAGAGGAATGGCCTATGTGATTTTTGGTTCTCTAAATAAAAGGGGAAAGGATCTATCAGGGTCTGGACTTAATAAAGAATGAGTTGTTTAAAAGAGAAAGTTACGAGGATAGAAGGTCACAAATAAAGGTTAAATAGGATAGCATAATAAATACTATTGAAAATGAAAACTTAACTGAGTACATAAGATTTCAATATGCTTCAGTAAATGGAAGTGTTAAACCAATAGATTTATTTAAAACAATTACAGATTATATATCTGCAGAAGGTTCAGTGGCCCCACTGGAGTACCTTACTCAATAAGAAAGCGAAGCTGAATGGTATGAGAGAATCAACTTTATTGGAACACAATTTTGGAGTAATGAAATATCAGAGAAACTGCAAGTGTTTAAAAAGATAGACATTACATACTATAATCCTTTACTACTTACAGGGGCTATAAGATATGGCGAAGGTGATCATTATTCATTTGAAAGGTTGCTAGATTCTCTAATAACATTTTGTTTCCGTTATTTTACTATTGGAAATAGAACTGTAGCTGACCTCGAAAAAGAAATTGGTTTAATGTCTAAATATCTACTTAACCCGGTACCTCTAGAGGATATTAGTGAAAATGATGAGGAAGTAAAGACGATTCAAAATTTGCAAGATGTGATTGACTATATGTGTCGACTTACTCCGGATTTAACTTTTGTTAATAATTTTGAATTATTTTCTACCAGAAATAATACTCTCAGATTTTATATCTTAAATGAACTTGAAAAGCAAAAAAGGAGCGGGATAAGGCCATTAAACCATGGACCTAATCAGCATATTGAACATATAATGCCAAAAAGGCCATCTAAAGCACAAAATAGAATGCATGAATGGAGTAGTGTTCGTAATTCTGAGGATTATAACGACTTTAAGTATAGGGTTGGAAATTTATTGATTCTAGAGAGAAAATTGAACCAAAGAGCGAAAAATTATGATTTTAGTACAAAAAAAGAGGTTTACAAGGAATCAGGTTTATACTATCCATCAAAAATTATTAAATTAGATGAATGGGATTTCGAGTCTATCGAGAAGAGACAAAAACAAATGTCTCAAGATTCATTACAAGTATGGAACTATTCGGAGTAATATGTCTGGTTTTGAAAAATTCAATAAAGCTATGGGTACCCTCCCATTGCATATGAAAATTTTATTATATGAGGGGAAGCATGTCTGCATAAAATGTTTCATCATTTGTGTATTATTGACCCCAGTTGCAATTTGCTCAAAGTTACCAGTCATTAATTTATAGTTCCTAGGATTTTTTTTGCCAATTATATTTAAAATGGCTCCTCATGCTCAAGGATAGGAGAGATGGAGCTTCATGAGAACTTTTCCAAACAGCTTGGGATCACCGAGGAGGGGCATAACCAGTTCACTTCTTCTCTGACGGATTATACATACGCGTCCCATAAGCACCGTGGCGCCTATCATGGGGATTTTTGGAGAAATCATCGCCACAATTCTTCCGTGCTATTGGCTTGATTATGAAGTCGGGGAGCACTTGGAAGATTATCAGCCGGAAGAACCGATTTATCAGGAAATGATCGGATGAGGTCCCTGATCCCACCGCGAGATTTGGGGGTGCGCTGACAATAGCGGAGGTCAGGTCCTTTAGGTAGATGATAGTCTTCTTACTTACATAGATAAAAATAATGATAGAATGTGAACCCTCGTCATAATGTTAGAATAAGTACCGAATATAAAAAATGTTCAGAAATATATAAATGAAAAATAAGGGAGAAGAGTCTGATGGACAACATTCGTAGTATTTTTACTAAAAACAATTTCAATCTTACAAAGAAAACAAGTAAAGCAGATGAATTTCAAAATAAAGACACCAGTGAAGTGATATACCTGGTACCGAATAAAGAAATTAATATTATTTTAAATCCAAACATCGTAGAGAAAAAAGCGATTTTGAGAAGTAATAGGAAACTACATAGTACAGATTTTACATAATTTTCCAAATAACAGAATAAGGGAGCTAATCTCATTCAGTACGGTTATTCAATTAAGTTTAAAACGGAGGATGAGTTGGATTCATTTTTGGATAGTTTTTAATAGGATATAAATGAGGTTGTCTGCCCCACTGCGCTAAAGTAGTAACTTGATGGGGACAGGCACTTTTTTTATAACTCTTGTAATGTTATGTAAAAGAGGAGAAGAGTTGGGATTGCTAGAGCTACTTCTAAGGGAGCTTCCACTGTTACATCATATTGCCTGTCCTAAAACTTTCACTTCAACTCTTCACCTGACTAATGAGAAAAGTCGCGAGTAGGAATACCTTCAAATGCAAATGGCATGTGACATATATATTGTGAATAAAGGATTTGAGGTGAGACAAATGTTTCTGAATGAGGGAGGCCCTTTCTTGTTTCTCGGTTTATCTATTGCTTGTGCGCTTATCGTAGCTATGATTCATACAACACTACCAGTGGAAGAAGATGGAGAAGAAGAAAGAAAAGATACACATTAACTAAAGAAAACGATGCACCACGCTAAAAGTTTCGTTCTAGCTATAAAGTTGCTGGCCATATTAGTTTGCTTGCTGGAAATTACAGGATTTTTTCCATACATAGTCGGCGGAGAAGTCAGACAATTGTTGGGGTTCGTATGAACATTAGGAATTGGAGAAGATATAGTACCCGCTCTTTTGACCCAGTTATAATTTAATTTCATGAACAGCATTTAATAGTTAAGCATGTTAAATATTCTCTATATGTTACCTTGATTATAAATGAACTAAAGGAGGATTTTATGAGTCCTGAAAGTACTTATAGGAGCAAAGAAGAATTGTTTGAGCAGTTAAAAAACAAGAAAGAAACGTTTTGGTCGAATGAATCACTTAAACCTTATTACACGGTGGAAAAAGATCTGCCTATCCCCACTGAAGACATTCACGAAGCAGAAATTCTCCTTCAAAGGTTTGCTCCATATTTAGCTAAAGTATTTCCAGAAACCAACAACATGAACGGAATCATTGAATCTCCCATTCGCGGCCTCCCTTCTATGAAACAGAAATTGGAAAAGCGATTTCACCAATCTATTCCTGGCCATTTGTATGTAAAGTGCGATCATGATCTTCCGATAGCTGGGTCCATAAAAGCGCGTGGAGGTATTTATGAAGTATTAAAATACGCGGAAGGGCTGGCGATAAAACATGGAAAGCTTACAAAAGATGACGACTATTCTAAATTAGCCAATCCTGAATTTAAACAATTTTATTCCAACTTTTCAATAGCTGTAGGATCCACAGGTAATCTGGCTCTAAGTATAGGCATAATGAGTGCTGCTTTAGGTTTTCAGGTAACGGTTCATATGTCCTTGGACGCGAAAGAATGGAAGAAAGAGTTACTCAGGGATAAAGGTGTAGTGGTGGTGGAGCATGATGAGGATTTTTCTTTTGCCGTAAACGAAGGACGGAGACAATGCCAGGAGCAAAAGAACTGTTATTTTATAGATGACGAAAATTCCAAGGATTTATTTTTAGGCTATGCCGTGGCTGCTTTGAGCCTTAATGAGCAATTAAAACAGGAGAATATTACGGTTGATGCGGACAACCCCCTGGTGGTTTATTTACCTTGCGGGGTAGGCGGAGGCCCTGCGGGGATCACTTATGGACTGAAGTATGTTTTCGGGGATCATGTGCACTGTTATTTTGCAGAGCCGACCAACTCTCCTTGCATGATGCTTGGTTTAGCTACAGGAAAACATGAGAACATTTCTGTTCAGGATATCGGGCTTGATAATAAGACGGAAGCGGATGGATTAGCTGTTGGACGACCATCAGCTTTGGCTGGCCGGCTGGTAAAAAATATGGTGAACGGCATATATACGATCAACGATGAAAACTTGTACAAGCTATTAGCCCTTTTGCATGATTCAGAAGGTATTTCTCTCGAGCCATCGGCACTTGCAGGCATGTACGGGCCTGCTTCCATTGATATTCAACAACAGTTAGAACACATGTATGGCTCAAGTTTGAGTCAGGCTACCCATCTGGTTTGGGCAACAGGGGGCAGTTTGGTTCCAGATGATATTATGGAAGGTTTTGTTTCCAAAGGAACATCACTTTTACGTCAGAAGGAATAGAGAATCTCACCAGTGCGCTCCTCGTGATTTATTGCTTCCAAGAAGATTGAAAAAGGAGGAATATTTAAAGTTGAAAAAACTCTTAGCGTTATCAATTACGGCCTTCTTTTTAATAACAGGTTGCTCTGATAATTCGGATGGTAATAAACAGGAAGAATCGCCACGACCTGCTGAAGGTTTAGAAGTTATAGCAGATAATCTGAAAGTCCCATGGTCCATCGAAAAAATGGAAGACACTTTTTATTTAACAGAAAGATCAGGGAACATTGTCAAAGTAGAAGATGGTGAAGTAGAGAGGCAGAGCGTAGAGCTTGAAGAAGAGGTATCCACAGCTTCCGAGGCAGGGTTGCTTGGCTTTGTTCTTTCTCCTGACTTTTCCGAATCGAACCTTGCCTATGCCTATTACACCTATGAAGATGGTGAAGAACAATTGAATCGGATCGTAACGCTTCGGTTGGAAGATCGTGGATGGAGAGAAGAGGATCTGCTTCTTGATGGAATCCCCAGCGGTACGTACCATCATGGAGGAAGACTTAAAATCGGTCCTGATGAAAAACTCTACGCTACGGCTGGGGATGCTTCTGATCCTGAAATAGCCCAAGACCTGGATTCATTAGGTGGGAAAATTTTAAGAATGAACGTAGATGGAACGATCCCGGATGATAATCCATTTGAGGATTCCTATGTTTATAGCCTTGGACACCGTAACCCTCAAGGGATGACTTGGTTATCGGATGGTACGATGTATGCAAGTGAACATGGGGATCATGCAAACGATGAGATTAATTTGATTGAAGCGGGTCAAAATTACGGTTGGCCGGTCATCGAAGGCTCTGAAGAACAAGAGGGAATGGTTTCGCCTCTATTCACTTCTGGTGATAACTCCACCTGGGCACCATCTGGAATGGACAATTATGAAGGAAAACTTTATGTTGCAGCATTAAGAGGGTCTGCCGTGTTAGAATTTAATCTCGAAACAGGTGAATATCGTGAAGTGATCACTGGTCTTGGAAGGATTCGGGATGTACAGATTGAGGATAACAATCTTTATTTCATTAGTAATAATACAGATGGTCGTGGAAATCCACAGGAGAATGATGACAAGCTGTATAGAATTTCACTTTCAGGTCTGGATTAACTACCGTATAGTAACCTTTCAAAATCGGTCCATACAATAGAGCGCTTCAGTCACGAAGCGCTCTTTACCATCTTTTCTATGAAAGGTTAGATACTCAAAAACGTTACATCGATAGTTTCATAGTTATCGAGGAATGTTTTGACATTGATCTAGAACATGTTACGATATCATTGAAATCAAAAAATCATAGACGATCCACTAGGGGTGCCTTCTCATAAGGCTGAGATTAAAGTGTAGCTTTAAGACTCTTGGAACCTGATCTGGTTGAGACCAGCGTAGGGAAGTGGCGGTTAGCGTGTATCTTAAGCTACATATCAATATTACACCTGAAACCCCTTTCTTTACGTCCATAAAGAAAGGGGTTTTTTTAATGGCTGGAAATAGAGGCAGAGAGTGTGTGCGTCTTATTTCTTGTTTCCTTGCCCGTGGATCGTCGGGAAAAGGAGAGAATGATCATGAAATTTTCACAGGAGATTCGTAAAGCGGTGGATCCGATTTGGGAAGCGAGTTTCAACCATCCGTTCGTCAAAGGGATCGGAGACGGGACGTTATCCCTCGACCAGTTCCACTACTACGTGCTTCAGGATTCGTATTATCTATCCCATTTTTCGAGAGTGCAGGCGATGGGGGCAGCTAAATCCGAAGACATGAAGACGATGGCCAGTATGGCTTCTCATGCTCAAGGGACGTATGAAGCGGAGATGGAGCTTCATGAGAACTTTTCTGAAAGACTTGGGATCACAGACGAGGAACGGAAGCAGTTCACGCCTTCTCCAACGGCGTATGCGTACGCCTCCCATATGTACCGCGGCGCCTACCACGGGGACTTGGGAGAGATCATCGCTACGATTCTTCCATGCTACTGGCTTTATTATGAAGTTGGGGAGCACTTGAAAGATCATCAGCCGGAGGAACCGATTTATCAGGAGTGGATTGTCACCTATGGCGGAGATTGGTTTCGGACGCTTGTAGAAGAGCAGATCGATCGGTTGGATGATCTCGCGGAAATGAAATCGGAAGCGGACCGTGAGCGGATGAAGGAGTTGTTCGTGATCAGCAGTCAGTATGAATACATGTTTTGGGAGATGGCTTATGTCATGGAAGAATGGCCGTTTGATATGAGAGCTTCTATTGTGGCAGGCCAGGGCGAATAAACCGTGAGACCTTCCATTCACTTGATTTCAACAGGAAGGCAGTCGTTTGCTGAGCTGACGGAGAAGGTGACGGTGGTCCAGCAGGAGGTCGATTTTCTCCACATTCGGGAAAAGCACCGCTCCGCTGCGGAAGTTTTCACTGGCGTTCAGCAGTTGACGGATGCCGGATTTCCGTTGGATCGCATCATCATCAATGACCGGGTGGATGTAGCCAAGGCTTCAAAAAGTGCCTGGGTTCAGTTGACTGGTCATAGCCTGCCTGTATCGGAAGTGAAGCACCATTTTCCAGCATTGAAAGTCGGAAAATCCGTTCATTCTTTACCAGAGGCCATGGAGGCAGACGAAGAAGGCGCGGATTTCCTTCTTTATGGGAATCTCTATCCTACTTCGTCAAAGCCGGGAAAAGCAGGGGAAGGGTTGGAGTCGCTCCGTGAAATCATTCGGCATGTGAAAGGTCCGGTCATCGGCATCGGCGGGATCACCCCCGAGCGGGCCGGTGATGTCATTCGTACGGGAGCTCGGGGCATCGCCGTGATGTCAGGCATATTGCAGGCGGAGGACCCTGTGAAAACGGTACGAGCTTATCGAAAAGAAATCGATGGAGGGAGGATGTTATGAATACGCATTATGAAACGATCGTTGTCGGTGCTGGCGTGATCGGCAGCAGCATTGCCTATCATTTGGCCAAGCGCGGGCGCCGTGTGCTTCTTCTCGATCGCGGGACGGTCGCCGGCAAAGCTTCTTCAGCGGCCGCTGGCATGCTTGGGGCTCAGTCGGAATGGAAAGACGGGAACGATTCGTTGGATTCCTTTGCTACAGCAAGCAGAAAGATGTTCCCGGAGCTTTCTGAAGAATTAAAAGCGTATAGCGGTATGGATATTGGCTACCAGCAGAACGGCATTTATAAAGTGGCTCTCAACGACGAGGAAAAAGAAGAGCTGATCGCGTTTGGGGAAGTTCAAAGAAGGCGCGGGGAAGAAGCGGTATGGATGGAGCCTGAAGAATGGCAAAGGGAAGAGCCGGCGGTGTCTTCCCAGCTGAGTGGCGCGTTGCTTCTTCCGCATGACGGTCAAGTGTCCGCCCCCGATTTATCGAAGGCTCTTGCTTTGTCAGCGGTCGAACGAGGGGCAGAACTTTTCGAGTACACCGATGTTCACAGCTTGATCAAAAAGGGAGAGCAGGTCACAGGCGTGAGAACAACCCGCGGGGACATGAACGCTGATCATGTCGTCGTCGCCTGCGGGGCCTGGAGTGAGGATCTGCTTGGAGATGAGGCATCCGGGATGGAGATGTATCCGGTTAAAGGGGAATGCTTTTCCGTGAAAACGAAGCGCCGGCTCATTCAAGGGACGCTCTTTTCCAAAGGGTGTTACATCGTTCCGAAAGCAGGAGGTCGTCTGGTGGTCGGAGCGACCGAAAAGCCTGGCACCTTTGATGAAACGGTAACCTTGGGCGGGTTACTTCCCTTGTTGAAAGAGGCGGTCCAGCTCGTGCCTGAAATCGCTTTGGCGGAATGGGAGACAGCGTGGAGCGGTCTGCGCCCTCAAACAGCAGCGGGGATGCCTTATTTGGGACCGCACCCGGAATTTCCCGGACTTTTTATCGCGGCCGGCCATTACCGCAATGGCATTTTATTGTCACCGATTACAGGGAAAGTGATGGCAGACCTGATCGAAGGCCATCCCGTTCCTGGAGAATGGCTGACCACTGGAAATCGAACACGTAAAGGAGTGAACCTATGAAACTGCGAATCAATGGGGAATGGCTGGCCGTTCCGGAAACGGTCGCTACGATCGGAGAGCTTCTGGTTCATTTTCAAATCGATCAAAGAGTAGTGATCGTTGAACAGAACGACAACATCCTCGAGAAAGAATCACGAGCCGGTTGTGAGATCCAGGATGGAGATACGATAGAAATTGTACAATTTGTAGGAGGCGGATAAGATGTTGAAGATCGGTACCCAGGCATTTCACTCTCGTTTACTGTTAGGGACAGGGAAGTATCCGAATTTTGATATACAAAAACAGGCCGTGGAGGTATCCGAAACGGATATTCTGACCTTTACCGTCAGGCGGATGAATATATTCGAACCGAGTCAGCCGAATTTTCTGGAACAGCTGGATGTCGAGAAATATACGCTCCTTCCGAATACGGCAGGGGCGAAAACGGCAGAAGAAGCGGTCAGGCATGCGAAACTTGCGAGAGCTTCAGGGCTTTGCGACATGATCAAAGTCGAGGTGATCGGCTGTGACAAGACGTTGCTGCCGGACCCTGTGGAAACGCTGAAGGCAACAGAAGAACTGTTAAGAGAAGGGTTCACGGTCCTCCCTTATACGTCCGATGATGTCGTGCTTGCCCGCCGGCTGGAAGAGCTCGGGGCCCACGCGGTCATGCCGGGAGCATCTCCGATCGGTTCCGGGCAAGGAATCATCAACCCTGAGAATCTTCGGTTCATTATCGAGCAGGCACGCGTACCTGTGATTGTCGATGCCGGGATCGGATCACCGGCAGATGCTGCCAAGGCGATGGAGCTTGGCGCCGATGGTGTGTTATTGAATACCGCTGTCTCAGCGGCAGAAGACCCGGTGAAAATGGCCGGAGCGATGAAGCTGGCGATTGAAGCTGGACGCCTCGGGTATGAAGCAGGCAGAATTCCGAAGAAGCGCTATGCTACAGCAAGCAGCCCGGTGGAGGGAATGAGCCGGACATGAAGGAACGCTATTCCAGACAAACGCTTTTTACTCCCATTGGAGATGATGGCCAGAAGAAAATTAGAGCTAAGCATGTGCTGCTTCTCGGAGCAGGCGCTCTTGGGACAGGCAATGCTGAAGCACTCGTGCGGGCAGGCATCGGACGGTTAACGCTGATCGACCGCGACTATGTGGAGTGGAGCAATCTTCAAAGACAGCAATTGTACACGGAACGGGAGGCCGAAGAACGTCTACCGAAAGCAGTCGCTGCGAAACAACGCTTGTCTGACGTGAACCGGGAAGTACAAGTCGATGCCTACGTCATGGACGCGACTCCTGAAGAACTGGAGCCTTTGCTGAATGACGTCGATCTCATGATCGATGCGACTGATAACTTTGATGCGAGAATGATGATGAACGACCTTTCGCAAAAATATCAGATTCCGTGGATTTACGGGGCATGCGTGAGCAGTTATGGCATCAGCTATACCATCCTCCCAGGAGAGACTCCCTGTTTGAATTGTCTGCTTGACCAAGTACCTCGTGGCGGAGTGACCTGTGATACGGCTGGGATTATCAGTCCAGCGGTGCAGATGGTCGTCGCGTATCAGACGGTGGAGGCGATGAAAATACTCGTAGAAGATTGGCCGGCCGTCAGCCGGAAGCTCGTTTCTTTTGACCTGTGGCAGAATCAACATACATCCATCAACGTATCAAAGATGAAAAAGGAAAACTGCGCGTCATGTGGAGAGACGCCTTCTTATCCATTTTTAGCCTACAGTCATCAGATGAAAACAGCCGTTTTGTGCGGGCGTGATTCCGTCCAAATCCGTCCGCCCTTGAACAGGGAGTGGAACTTAGAAGAGGTCGCTGCTACGCTATCCAGGCAGGAGGGCGTTGTGGAGCAGAACCCATACCTCGTTTCCTTTGCAACGGAAGACAGGCGGATGGTTCTCTTTAAGGACGGGCGTGCGTTGATCCATGGGACGCAGGATGAGGCAGAAGCAAAGACGCTTTATCACCGGTACTTCGGCTGAGTGCCTTCAAATGTATAAAAGAGCGCTTCAATGATGAAGCGCTCTTTGTTTTGGTTCAGCTTATGAAATGGGGTCCCAATACAAACGTTCACATAACCCAAATGAAAAAGGAAAGTATCACTATATTATTAATATACTTGAAGGAGATGTGATAAAAAATCCGAGGAGGTTATCTGTGGACGCATTTTTACTGATTTTAATGTCAGCCGCCTTAGCCGGGATGATCGTCTTTTTTGTTTTTGCCTTTGTAAAAGGAAAGGATTACAGGAGCAGGAACTTTCTAAAAGCAGGAGGATGTCTGTATGCCCTTTTAGTCCTTGCTGCGATTTTTGGCTCTGAGGATGGAGCTTTACTTACTTTCCTGGGTATTTTAATGGTTACAGCTTTATTTGGGATGGTCGCCTTTTTCATTCTCGCCTTCGTGAAAGGGAAGGGGAACAGGCTGCATAACTTCCTGAAATCAGGGGGCTGTTTTGTCGCCTTGCTACTCTTTGCCATTATCGTGGGAACGATCAGTGAGGATGACACGGGTACGGACGAGGCGAAAGCTAATGCCTCCGTAGAGGAACAAGAAGCTGAAGCAACGGCAAAACAGAAAGAGGAAGATCAAGAGCGAGAGGCTAGGGAACAAGCAGAAAAAGAAAAGGAAGAACAGGAAGCGAAGGAACAAGCGCAGAAAGATGAGGAAGAACGAGAAGCACAAGAACAAGCACAGAAAGAACAAGAGGAACGGGAAGCTAAAGAACAAGCGCAAAAAGAACAGGAAGCCAAAGAGGCTGAGGAACAGAAGAAGAAAGAAGAAGAGGAGCGAAAGGCTGAAGAGGAAGCCGAACGGAAAGCAAAGGAAGAGGCAGAGCGTAAAGCCGAAGAAGACAGCGTAACCGGTTCTCAAAAACAGGCGGTTGCTATGGCTGAGCATTATATTAATTTCATGGCATTCTCTAAATCCGGTTTGATCGATCAATTGGAGTTTGAGGGATTCAGCACAGAAGACGCCACTTATGGTACAGAAAATATTTCGGTGGATTGGCAGGAACAGGCGGTGATCAAGGCGGAGGAATACCTTGATTTCATGGCGTTTTCAAGACAGGGCCTGATTGATCAATTGATTTTCGAAGGGTTTAGCAAAGAACATGCAGCATACGCAGCTAGTCAAGTGGGGTTGTGATGGGCTGGGGTAGGATAATGAGAGTCTGTACGTCACATGGAGATCACCACATAAAAAAGGAGCGCTTCAGTCACGAAGCGCTCTTTGTTTATAACTACCCGTCTGTGATAACTTCTTGCGGACATTTTCATTCAACGTATCCATCTCTTCAATGAACTGTTCACTCGAAGTGATGATCCGCTCCGATGATTCTTCTGTCGTTTTCAAGGCTTCAAACACGTTATCAAACGATTCTTGAAGGGCTTCCATACTGATGGCCGGGTTCTCCATCATTTCTGTCGTTTCTTCAGCATTCTGCTTCAGGTTTCTTGAGTTCGACAGCAGCATCTCTTCGGTCGCTTTATTGACGCCGTTCACCGTATCGATCACTTTCCGCTGATTATTCAAAGCGAGCTGGATCGAAGCGGAGACGGTGATGATGTTTTTGGTAAGGGTGACTGCATTGCGGATGGATTCTTTCAGCTTTTCGTTGTTTTTCTTGATGATATCGACAGATGCGATGCTTTGGTGCATGACGCTTTTCATTTGCGTCATGTTTCTCGTTCGTGTGATGATCTTCTCTTTTCCTTCGGTCAGGAGCGCCAGGTCGTATTCGCCTGTCGCTTCTTTTTCTTTCAGCAGTTCGAACAGCTTCTTGCCAAGGTAGATCTGCTTGTCCAGATCGTAAATACGTTTCCGGGCGTTCTCTTTGATAAGCTGCAGTTCGACGCTGTCTTCTTCGAGGCGGTCTTTCCCTGCCAGCAGGCTGCGGACGACGGTTTCAATCTTCGAGTCGACGGTTTCGTACTTTTTCATGTAGCGGTCGATCGGCTGTTTTTTGCTCAATTTATAGAAAAATCGCTGCACGCCGTTGCCTTCGGTCCGTTTCGGATCGAGGTCCGAGACGATCGTTTCGAGTTCTTTCAGTGTATCTGGGATGTCGTTGTTGCCTTTGCTCATCAGGTCATTGACCGGACGTTTGAGTGTTTCCATCGTCTCGCCGGCGGAGCGTTGTTCTTTTTCCCCGAGGTCGCCGAGTTCTTTCATCACTTCAGAAAGAGAGTCGTCCTTAGTTGCATCAAACCTCCCGGCATAGACTTCCGCCTCTTCGTTGAGGCGGTCGATGTCTTCTTTCTCGATGAGGGTCATGGCTTCTCGCAGGTCCTGGTGGTTCATTTCAGCTTCCTTGTCTTTCGGTAAAGAATGATGGGTCATGTTCATACCTCCTGTCTGCCATTGGTGCGGAATGGCAACGTTGTTTTACTTGCGGAGCAGGTAGTTCTCGTCTTCTTTATTATACTTCGAGGCGATGATGCCTTTGCTTCTCGCGTAATTCTGCGTGCGGGTTTCTTCTTCTTTCTGCTCGAGTCTTTCAATGAACTGGTCCAGGTCATGCATCGTTTCGAGCAGTTCATCTTTCCGGATTTCTTTATTTTCATCCGACAACTGCTGGAAGGATTCGATATAGCCGGGGACGTCCTTTTCCACCATCGTCTCAAGGGCGTACTGTTCTTCGATGTCGAGTTCTTCCATCCGCAGGAATTGGACCTCGGTACGCTTCATCAGAGACGTCCATTGCTTATGGAGATCCGGATGGTGTGCGAGATAAGGGAAGTCCCAGCTTTCGAAAATCTCTTGCTGAGAAGTTTCGAAGGTCAGTGCCTTCACGGACACTTCCATATGCTCGACATACGTATCGAGATGGGTGAAGAGGAGCTTCGAAAACGTTCGCAGCGTGTCACCGAGGCCTTTTCGTCTCGTAAACTCATCTTTCAAATACGTCGGGTAGAACACTTGTCCTTTTCCGAGTTCAAACCGGCCGATGAGTACTTGCGGCGGCTTCCCGTACATTTCAATCGTGCCCCGGAACGTAGAGGATTTAGGAAGGATGGCGGTGAAAAAGACGCCGTGCCAGTATCCATCCAGAATGTATCGCATGTCCATCTCGCCCAACTGCTTGATATCCAAATCGAAATAGACGGGGCGTTTCCCTTTGATGACCTGTTTCATATCCCTCATCGTCTGGAAATCGATGTAGCGCTGATATTCAGCGGTATGTGGCATGAATGTGCGTTCTAAGTTTTCAAGCGTAGAAGAGTAGAGGTTTTCCATGCTTCTTCAGCCCCTTTTTCATCTTTCCATTTCCCATGACAACTGATTTTATGACTACTTCAAGAATACCACAAAATGGGGGTGGAGACTAAGAAATGCCTACATAACCTCCCACTGCCGAGGAAGGGAATTCAGCTTTCATTTACTATGAACATACGTATAGAAAAGCCTTAAAGTTTCACGTTTCTCCATAACCCTCTTCAAAGTCTGTACGGAAGTTAGATAGGAATGGTTATCTTTAATAAGGGATTCGAACCATTCGATCGAAGGATTCTTGATGATGAAACAAAAGCATAAACCTAAACATTTTGTTAAGTTTTTTTAATATTTGAACTTTTGACCGATAAAAAATGATATGTTGGATATACAAGTTTTTTAAAAAAGGCTCTGTTAAAGTTCTGTGTTGATATTTGCATCAACGGATCGAAGTGACAATGAATGATAGGATGGTACAAAGGAATTTATTTCCAAGTGTCGAAACCTTTAGATGATCTCCTTTCACGATGTAACCATAGGGCAGGATTGTTGAAGACTCCGTTTCGAGACTTTTGTTGAGTGGATGGGGGGCTATGGGGAATAGCTCGCTTTCCGCGGAAGCGCGGTGAGCCTCCTCGGCCTACGTCCTGTGGGGTCTCACCAAGCACTCTCTTCCCGCAGGAGTCTCGCCATTCCCCTCCGCCCCTTTGCCATATAAGTGTCTCGAAACCACTACTTAAAAAATCAGCTTGTATGGGTAAGAGAAGGGAATGATATAATCTCTACCACATGAACGTTTAGCATACGCAAATGCTTGATACTACGCACGATCTGCCCGCCTATGGGAGAAGAATTGGAAACTTACGAATCCATACAGATGTTCGAACCTCAACCATTGAAGCTCACCCTTTTTAAAGTGGCTTCGAGACACTTATAAGGGAAAGGGGGCGGAGGGAAACGGTGAGACTCCTATGGGACGTGTGGGACAGGTGAGACCCCGGAAGGCGTAGCCTGAGGAGGCTCACCGCCCGCCCCATGGAAAGCGAACCTTTTCCCGGAGCCCCTAGAATCACACAAACATCTCTAAGCAGAGTCTTCAAGAAAAGGGAGCTTTCGTTGAATAAGCCAAATATAAAATTGGAATTTCCTTATTGCAGTACTATCAACACTAAACTTTAACAGAGCCTTAAAAAAAGGATGCAAATCGATGATTGGTATCGTTTGTCGTAAATGGGAGGGATTGAAGTGACGAGGATTTTCCTTCACTTGGAAGGGGCCGTAGTATTCATCGGAAGTCTATATTTCTACCAGCAAAATGACTTCAGCTGGCTCGCTTTCGTATTCCTGTTATTGGTTTTCGACATTTCCATGCTCGGATACCTCGTCAATGAAAAAGCAGGAGCGGTTATCTATAACCTTTCACATAGTTATGTGCTGCCGTTATTGCTCATTTTGACTGCCCTCCTGACATCGGTGGATGGGCTCTTAATGATCAGCTTGATCTGGATGGCGCATAACGGGATGGACAGGATGATCGGATATGGGTTGAAATATCCGACCGGTTTCAAAAACACTCATCTTCAAAGGGTATAGGAGGGTGGATTTATGGTCGATTCTTTTCTCGTAGGATGTACGGAGAAGTTTTATGAAATATTCGGTGAAAATTTAACAGGCGTGTACCTGCATGGTTCACTTGTATTAGGCGGGTTCGTTCCCGAAAAAAGTGATGTCGATTTGATTGTCGTGACGGAAAGGCCGATGTCCCGGCTGGATGCTGTCCAACTGACCGACTTTCTGCTCGAGCGGTCGGACTCTCCTTATCCGATTGAAATTTCTGTACTGAACCGCCGCGTAATCGACGAATGGCAGCACCCGTGCCCGTTCGATTACCACTATAGCGAAGAATGGAGAAATCGTTTCCTCGCCGGCGAATCTTCCTTTTCCAACGGGGAAGTACGGAAAGATCCAGACTTAGCTGCTCATGTGACCATCATCCATCACAGCGGGTGCGTGTTGTTCGGAAAGCCGGTCGGTGAAGTATTCCCAGTTGTTCCGAAGCGGGACTATGTGGATTCGATTATTGGTGATTATGAGGATTGTCTGGAACATATAGAGAACGACCCGGTTTATGGTGTGTTGAACATCCTCCGGGTCTATTATTATATGGAGGACGAACGCATCTACTCAAAGGATGAAGCCGGGCAGTGGGCGTTGAGTTCCCCTTTCTCAAAAACGGTGGAAAAAGTATTGAAACGGAGACGGGGGGATGACGTTTCGATAACTGCTGAGGAACTTTCATCATTCAAACGCCATTACCAGGAGAAAATTGAAGCTTTCCTCCATGCGAAGAAAACAAAAATTAAATGATCATAAATATTGGAGTTCGTCTGTAGCCTGTGTCATCCCCGGCAGGAACGGGACGGAAAGAGAAGGCGAAAGCATTTGTCTTAGGATAACTTCCTATAATAGGTCAAAAACTTACTATCTTCCTATCTCAATTTCATGTATAGTAGGTATGGCGTTCTTTGGCTTCTTAAGCAAAAGATTAATTATTATGAGAGGTGAAACCTATGGACTACAATCAAATTAAACAAAAAATAGAAGAAATCGGCGGGAACTACATCACAATCTCTTACTTGCAGGCGACCGAGGAAGACGACTCGTTATATGACGTATTCGTAAACGTATGGCCGAATAAAAGTATGAAGAAAAACTTCCAAACGATCGTCGTTAAAACCGACACGTCGTTGGAAAAGGCGGAGAGTATTTCCAAGCGTCTACATACATCATTGGGGCGTGTGTATGGAGATGTGCAATACACAGGGCTCGAAGCTTAATACTGCAGGGAAAAGCATGGATGGGATCCATGCTTTTATTTTTTATCATAGGCTCTGTGAACGTTTATTGTTATTATCTTCAATATGAAAATCAATTCGAGATGTCTGTATAGGTTTAGGGCTCCAGGAAAAGGTTCGCTTTCCATGGGGCGGGCGCTGTGCCTCCTCAGGATCCGCCTTCCGGGGTCTCACCTGTCCCACTCGTCCCTTAGGAGTCTCACTGTTTCCCTCCGCCCTTGCTTAATCAGTCTTTCGAAATGACTTATTTAAGTAACGAACTATCATATTAATTATATCTGTATCCGGTATATAGAAAATCAACAACAAACATTAACAGTACATTACTTTAAAAGAGCTAAATAAAAAAGAGAGAAAAGCGTCGAGGCTTTTCTCTCCTTGAAAAATGTTATTTAGTAATGGAAAAACTTTTCTCTTCATGCACGCCAGCATTTTCCGTGAACTCATCAAGCAGGGCACGGACTTCGTCAGTCGATTCTGTGTTCATCAGCTGGTTTCTGAGCTCACCGGCACCGCGGAATCCGCGTACATAAATCTTGAAGAAGCGGCGGAGCGGTTTGAAAAGACGCGGTTCAAGTTCCGCAGAATACTTATCGTGAAGATCGAGCTGCAGACGCAGAAGGTCGAGTAGTTCTTCACTCGTATGCTCTTTCTTCTCGGTTTCGAAGCAGAACGGGTTGTGGAAGACCCCACGTCCGATCATTACACCGTCTACGCCGTATTTCTCGACGAGCTCCAGACCTTTTTGACGGTCAGGAATGTCTCCGTTGATTGTGAGAAGGGTGTCTGGCGCAATTTCGTCACGGAGTTTCTTGATCTCAGGGATCAGCTCCCAGTGTGCATCCACGTTACTCATTTCCTTCTTCGTACGAAGGTGGATGGAAAGGTTGACGATATCCTGTTCCAGAAGGTGTTTGAGCCACGTGCGCCATTCGTCCACTTCCGTATAGCCGAGGCGGGTCTTCACGCTGACGGGCAGGCCGCCGGCTTTCGATGCCTGGATGATTTCCGCAGCTACATCCGGACGGCGAATCAGTCCGCATCCTTTTCCTTTCGTTGCCACGTTCGGAGCCGGGCAGCCCATATTGATATCGATCCCCTTGTAGCCCATTTCGGCCATCCCGATACTCATCTGACGGAAGTTCTCGGGTTTGTCTCCCCAAATATGGGCGACAATCGGCTGTTCATCCTCCGTGAAGGTCAGACGGCCACGGACACTGCTTTTTCCATCCGGATGGCAGTAGCTTTCCGTATTCGTGAACTCTGTGAAAAACACGTCAGGCCTTGCCGCTTCACTCACGACGTGACGGAACACGACGTCAGTCACAGCTTCCATCGGTGCCAGGACAAAAAACGGTTTCGGCAACTCGTGCCAGAAATTTTCTTTCATATATATCGGAACCCTTTCTTTAAGAAAATCGTTGGATGGCTCTTTTATTGATGCTTTTCTCTTATCCATTACCATTTCGGCAGGATTTGAACCATTATATACTTTAATAGTGTATGAAGAAAAGTGCAAGGGTAGGGCTCGTCTTTTTTGGAGAAGGTCTTGTTATGTGAGGGGGATGTGTGTTTAAGGGAGCGAGTCATCACCACTCAAAACCTCTCGAAAGGGAGCTTTCAGTAAGTAGGATTGCTTTTCGAAAGGCTCTGTTAAAGTTTAATGTTGCTATTACTGCAAAAAAAGAACTACCAATTTTATGGAAGTTTCTCATTTTTATATTCGGCTTATTCAACGAAAGCTCCCGTTTGTGGAAGACTCAGCTTCGAGATGTTTGTGTGATGCTAGGGGCTCCGGGAAAAGGTTCGCTTTCCATGGGGCGGGCGGTGAGCCTCCTCAGGCTACGCCTTCCGGGGTCTCACCTGTCCCACACGTCCCATAGGAGTCTCACCGTTTCCCTCCGCCCCCTTTCCCTTATAAGTGTCTCGATAAGTGTCTCGAAGCCACTTTAAAAAGGGTGAGCTTGAATGGTTGAGGTTCGAACATCTGTATGGATTCGTAAGTTTCCCATTCTTCTCCCCTAGGAGGGCAGATCATACGTAGTATTATGCATTTGCGTATGCTAAACGTTCATGGGGTAGAGTTGATATCATTCCCTTCTCTTACCCATACAAGCTGATTTTTTAAGTAGTGGTTTCAAGACACTTATATGGCAAAGGGGCGGAGGGGAATGGCGAGACTCCTATCTTAAGTGTGCAGGCGCCTCGTTCAGCGGCGTATGGACTGGACTGAGCTGGAGGAGATAAAGGAAACACGAAGAACGAAGGGATTCGATGTTGACTTATCGTACAGAAGCGAGGGAAGTCTCACTAGCCGCTAGGCGCAGAAACCGGATATCTACGAGGAAGAGAGTGCTTGGTGAGACCCCGCAGGACGTAGTCCGAGGAGGCTCACCGCGCTCCCGCGGAAAGCGAGTCATTCCCCGCAGCCCTATCCACCACACAGAAGTCTCGAAATCAAGTCTTCAACAATCCTGCCATTTAGCTAAAAATTCAGTTCCGAAATCATAATCCAACAAGACTCAATGGTTACATCGTGAAAGGAGATCACCTAAAGGTTTCGATACTTGGAATGAATTCTCTTTTACCATCCTATCATTTATGGTCACTTCCATCCGTTGATGCAAATATCAGCACTGACCTTCAACAGATCCTTTCAAGAAAAGCCAATAAATAAGAAGCCAGTCTCCATCTTACAGGAGCCCTGGCTTCTTATTACTTGATCTCATCTAGGACTTCATTCAGTCCCATTTTCTGTTTCTCCATCTCCTGCAGCGCATGGTTGATGTTCCGCTCGTGAAGCTGCAAAATCAGCTGCCCGTACGTGTCACCGGGAACAGCCCAACGGCCGTTCAAACCGGTCCAGGAAGTTGCGATGCCGCGGGAGACGAGGTCGAAGCGCGGGTCGACTTTTTCCAAACCGTTCGGGATCGGCTGTTTGGATGCGTAGGCGTACAAATGCTGAATGTGAGCATGGACGCCTTCTTCCGGTGTTTGGAACGTGGCTCCCTGGGCTCCGCCTCCGGTCGCGCCGATACCGGCGTAGTTGTTCTGATCAGCTTTGACGTCACCGGTGAAACGGAAGTAATTCGTTTCGTTGAGGGCCTGGGCGAAAGCGACGTCGCCGCGGATGCCGTAAGCCTTTCCGTACTGGATATAGAAGCGGCCGAGATCCGGGGCGTTTGGGTTGACGGTCTTCACGTAAGCATTGAGCTGGCAGGCGGTCAAATTCATGGATCCGAGAATGGTGTACCCATCATCTGTCGGCGGCTCTGGTTCTGGCTCTGGCTCTGGTTCAGTCGGTGGAGCGGCTTCTCCTCCAAGGATGAAGGCGTCTGCGATGCCGACAGATTTGAGGCGCTCGACCTGGGTTTCTGCGTTTTCTTTTTCGGTATAGGCTCCGGTTTGGACGCGGTAATAGGTTACTCCGGAGATCTCCACTTGGACGATGAAACCGTCGATGCCTTTCTGGGAAAGGCTTTCGACTCTTTCTTCTGCATTATCACGGTTACGGAATGACCCTGCGATGACACGGAACAGGCCGTCATCCGGCTGTTCGGGTTCCGGTTGGGAAGGGGCTTCTTCTCCTTTTACGATGAATGCGGTCGAAATGCCGATTCGTTTCAGGCTTTCTACTTGTTCTTTGGCATTCGCTTCTTTGGAAAAGGCGCCGGTCTGCACACGGTAATAGGTTTTGCCGCCGATCGTCGTCGGAATGACGAACCCTGGGAATCCTTTGGCTGATAGCGATTCTATACGCTCATCAGCATTTTTCCGCTCCAGGAACGACCCGGCGATGACACGGAACAGATCATCCGTAGCAGGCGGGGTGGTCGGAGGTGTCGGTTTTGGTGTGGTTTTTTTCGGCAGGTTCAAAGCATCCGCTACACCATCTGCGATCCCCTGGCTCACATCGTTGATGAATGTGGAATTTCTAAGCAGGGCTAGATCGCCGGCATTATCGACGAACAGCACTTCGATGAGCAAGGAACTCATATCCGTCTCTCTCGTCACGTGCAGATTGGCGCGTTTTTTGCCGCGGTCACGTACATTATATTTCCGGATCGCCCGGTACGTCGTGTCGTGAATGATATTCTGATACGTACGGGTATTCGAATTGAGGGATCCATTGTAAATATACGTCTCATATCCACTTCCTCCGGCTGCGTTATTGTGAATCGACAGGAAAAAATCCGCCCTTGCCTTGTTCGCAAGACGGGTGCGGGCATCGAGGGACAAGGTTACGTCCGTACTCCGAGTCATGATGATGTTGACTTGATATTGCTGGGAAAGGATCCGTTGGACGTTCAAAGCAATGGACAAATTGAAGGTCTTCTCCTGGTAGCCCCGGTAAGTGGCACCTGGATCAGACCCTCCATGTCCTGCATCTATGACAATGGTTTTCATAGTAGTCAGTCTCCTTTCTAGACTTCCTGCTAGTATATGAATATATCAGACGAAAGGTACGGTCGCATATAAGGGGTCTTCACCCTTCGTTTGGGAAAAATGGTAGAATGTTCCTAGTTGTTGTGCTGAACAGAACTTTTAGGTAGGATGGGAGTTTTCATGTATAATTGAATCCGATAGAGAATTGGAGGAGGGGGAGACATGGATCCACTGGATATTTTGAGCAACTTACATAACATCAGACCGGTCTTCCAGCCGGTCGTCAGTGCCATCAACCAAGGGGTGATCGGGCATGAAGTCCTGTCCCGTTACGACGAGGGAGGGAAATGGCACACCCTCGGCCCGTTCTTCCATGACCCGGAAGTTCCGGAAGAGTTCAAAGTGGAAGTCGACCAGCATGTGCTCGGTCTCGCGGTCGAACAGATTCTTGAAAAAGGGACGCCAGGTTTGTTATTCATCAACCGTAATGCCAAACAGCTCATGATCAACGACGGGGAAGATCTGCTGCAGTCGCTGCTCGCCTATGAAAAGGAAGGGCTTGATATGAGCCGTATCGTCATCGAAGTGACCGAGCACGACTTTGATGAAGATTTCGAGTCTTTGAATCATCTGCTCCTTTATTATAAGACGTACGGGATTCAGATTGCAGTCGATCATGTCGGGGCGAAAAGTTCGAACATCGACCGGATCCGTCAGCTGGAACCGCATATCCTTAAGATCGATACAGGCATCATCCGACAGCAGAACGGCGATACATTCCATGACATCATGTACTCTCTGTCGATGCTTGCCCACCGGATCGGAGCGGCCCTGCTTTTTGAAAACATAGAAGATGATTACCAGCTGTATTTCGCCTGGAAACATGGAAGCCGTTACTATCAAGGCTTCTATCTCGGTTACCCGGCGTTCCAGCCGGTCGATCGTGAGTCTCTTGCGGTCGATCTCGGTGAGAAGATGGCCGGATACGTCCAGCGGGAAAAGGGCCTCCTCGAACGACGGCACGGCTTCGTGAAAACATGGGAGAAGAAGGTGACCGGGCTGCTTCCGCGCTGGGAAGGTCCGAAAAAGGTGGACGCCTTCATTGAAGAGGTGACCGAAGAGTTCGATGAAGAAAGTTTCCGGATGTTTGTCTGTCACATCGACGGCCAGCAGGTGTCCGCAAACTTCAGGAAAAAGACTGACACGTGGGAGCTTGAACCTCATAAACGCGGATCCAACTGGGCGTTCCGTCCCTATTTTCTTGAAAACGTCATGAACATGAAAGTCCTCAATATTGGGCTGCTATCTGATTTGTATTCCGACATTGAAACGAAGGAAATGGTACGGACGTTCAGTTTTCCATTGACCGAGCAGCATTTCCTTTTCATTGACTTGAGGTATGCGTATCTTTATGAACACGAATGTCTATTAGCTTGATTAAAATGGGAGCGGCGCGTATGTTCAAAAGGTTTCGTACGTTCCTGCAGGGAGAGAGGAAGAGGATGTTGAACTTATCTGTGAAAACGATGACGCGGGAGGATGCGGTCGCGTCTCTCCGCTGGGTGTATGATCCACCCTATGATTTTTACAACGTAGAACTGAATGATGAAACGCTGTCGGAACGTTTGGATGGAACCTATCAAGCCGTCGTCGATGACGACGGAATGCTCATCGGTTTCTATTGCACGGGACAAAGTGCGAAGGTACCGGCCGGGGAGAACGATGGCGTCTATGAAGAAGCTGCAATCGACATGGGTCTCGGCTTGAAGCCTGAATTGACTGGCAAAGGGACCGGGCACCATTTCGGACGTGCGATCGTCTCCCAGATCGTGCATGATCATGAAGGGATGCCGATCCGCCTGTCAGTAGCCACCTTCAACAAGCGGGCAATCCGTCTCTATGAAAATCTCGGCTTTGAAAAGCAGGATGATTTCGAGACGGATGTGTGTCCGTTCATAACGATGGTTAAAAGATGAGGGGAGCCCTGGCAAGGATGTGCCGGGGCTTTTTTTTATTCGAAAAATTCTGGTAAGTCCGAACGGTTTAGGTTGATAGTCATCTGACCACTAGGTATAATGTTGAATATACAGATAGAAAGATAGGTTTATAGGGTGATGAGAGGGGAGATGACTGGCGAATGTTACATAATGTCAAGAAGGTAGATGTCAGGAAGGATTTGTTGTTCGAAACAGCGGAGAAGAATCTCGCGATGATCCAGTTCGATACGGACCGGAGAGTGGCGTATGTGAATGAGATCTTTTCTTCGGCGATGCAGTTCAGGTCAACCGAGGAGATGATTGGTCTTCATCATAAAAATTTCTGTTTTGATGAGTTTGCTCAAAGTAGAGAGTATGATGTTTTTTGGAACGATCTGCTGCGCGGACGCAGTTATCAGGATAAAATTGAACGCAAAGATGCCAATGGCCGCCGGGTTTGGCTGGAGGCGACTTATATGCCTGTCTATGACGGGGCTGAAATTGTCGGTGTCATGAAAGTGGCGACAAATATTACGAACAGGCAGATGGAGATCAATGAAGTGGTGGGCAACTTGAAAGAGATGTCCCATACATTGAATACGAGGGCCGAAGAAGGGGTTCGGCAGCATGAAATCCTGAACGAGAAAATCCATGAAATATCGGTTACATCGAAGGAGAACACCGAAACGCTCATCGATCTGCGTGCCCAGGCGGAAGAGATTCAGGGCGTTGTGAAAACGATCCGCGATATCGCGGCACAGACGAATCTGCTCTCCCTGAATGCGGCCATTGAAGCAGCACGGGCAGGCGAGCACGGGCGCGGGTTTGATGTTGTAGCGAAGGAAGTCCGTAAGCTGTCGACCAAAGTGGAAGAGTCGATCGGTGAAGTCCGGGAAAATATCGAGAACATCACTAAGGAAATCTCGAAAATCACGACAGGAACCGAACAGATCAGGAAAGATGTTGAAAATGGACGGGCGCAGATTTACGAGGCTTCTGCCGGGTACAAGGAAGTCGTCCAATCGGCGGAGACACTGAAGCGGGAAGCGGATGCCCTGTCCGGCATCATTTGAACATTCCTTAGGTTTCAAAAGTAGTGGGAGGGGTATTTGTAACAGAGGGTAAATGGGTGTAGGTCTAATGATCTAAGTGTTATCTTCTACCCAACACGCTTGGAAAGGTCGTCATTCTATGAAAACCAACTACTTCCAATGGATGCTCGCGATCTATTTAACCCTGGGCGCTTTAATGGGCGTCGGATTTTCACTACTTCTTAATTTGGTCATCCCGATTCCACAGGACTTGTTTCAACTTTTCCTGATCGCTTCCGTTCTGGCGGGTTTGTTATTGGGGTCCATCAACTATTTCGTCTACCGCTTGTTCACCCGGATGTTCATCCGTCACTTCAACCGGGTGCTGGGTGCAGTTCGGAGCGGGGACTTGAGTGCCAGGTCAGAATTCCATACCGGAGGAATCGTCGGGGAATTGAATGCGAACATTAATAAAACGCTCGCCAATCTGGAACGCTCACAAAATTCGGTCATCCACGATGATTTGACGGGTATTCCGAACAGGTATGCTCTCCAGCAATTCTTTTTGAACAAGGAAGGGCATGGCCGCTATGTTCTGCTATTCATCGATGTGAATGATTTTAAAGAAATCAACGATACATTCGGACATGTGGCGGGGGATGAGACACTGAGATATATTGCGCGAATTCTGCAGGAAACCGTTTCAGACGGCGGGCAGGTCTATCGTCTCAGCGGAGATGAATTCATCGTAGTGAACGATTGGAGAGGGGAGGACGCGCTTGAATCGGTGTACCACCGGATACATCAGGCGTTCGCTGTTCCTTTCCGTAATGAAGATGATCTCATTACGATCAGTGTCAGTATCGGTAGTCATCCTTTCCGCTTTGGAGAGAAAGATTTGATTGAGATTTTAGATGAAGCGGATCAGGACATGTACCGGATGAAAAATGAACGGATACTCCGCATAGAAAGTGAAAAAGTGAATCCATGCTAGAAAAGACCGTCTGGACTCTGTCCAGGCGGTCTCTTTGTGTGTAGAGGGTGCAGAGTGTCTCTTTTCACGAGAAAAGACTTTCGGGATCTGCATAGAGATTGCGTGTATGGTCACGGGGCATGCGATTCGTTCATCCAATCACCCATCCCCCTCTCAGAGTAACTCGTCCGTTTGGACCACAGCTCCTGTTTCCTATGATGCCCTTTCTGAAGAGGAAGGGTGACTTCCCTTAGGCGGTGCGCGCTCTGGTTTGTATATTTACTATAGTCAGAGGCTTTACATAGAAGGGGCGTTCTACTCCCGAAAAAAGGGAATAGATTGGAAAGAAAGGAGGGGATGGGATGAAAACCGTCACGTTAAAAGACATTATCGGAACGAATCAGGATGTGGATGGTGGCACGTGGAACAGCCGCCGGCTCATCGTAAAGGATGATGGCATGGGTTACTCAGTCCACGACACGATCATCAGGAAGGGAACGGAAACCCGGATGTGGTACAAGCACCACCTGGAGTCTGTGTACTGTATAGAAGGGAAAGGGGAAGTCGTCACCCTCAAAGATCAGAAAACATGGCCGATCGAGGCGGGGGTCTTGTATGCCCTTGATGAAAATGATGAACACGTGCTACGCGCGGAAACTGATATGCGGATGATCTGCGTATTTAATCCGCCAATCAGCGGCGATGAAGTCCATGATGAAAACGGCGTTTATCCACCCGATAAATCCTGACCTTTCCTTTTACAGGAAGGGTAATTTTTTTCCATAATTACGGAAATTTTTGTTACAATGGGGGACGTGTAGAGAGAGGGGGATGGAATTGCTGAAAGGACTCCGGTGGTCCAGCCGCCTTTTATTCGCGGCAGGGGTCGTATTGATAGTTTTGAAGTTCATGACGGATCTTACCGTCCCAACAGAGTGGGTCTGGATTTTTCTGGCACCTTCTGTCATCATCGTACGTGTCCTCGACATGAGGGAGACAGGGAAGAAAGCGGGACCGGTTGTGATGATCGCTATGTCTCTGTTGATTTTTTGTCTTTCTGTCGCGATTTTGATTGTAGAATAGATGTGCATTGTGAGGGGTTCGTATGGAAGATGAATTGGAAAAAGAGAGCATCGATCAACGTCTGGTGAGGGACAAGTCGCGTCGTTCGACGTGGCACCTGTTCCTTTTGATGGTCCTGTGCGTCGGATTCTCCCAGCTTTTCTTTGAAAAACTGCTGGGACTCTTCTATTTAGGTACAGTCATTATGTACGGTGCGTTTCTCTATGAAACGTATATGAGCAGAAAATCGAACGAAGAATTATGGAGACTTTGGGAGGAACGCTGGCGGGAGCGGAGGACGCTGTTCCAGGTGCGTGAAGCTGTCTCCAACAGCGTGGGGAACCTGTTCCCGGCAATTATCGGGTCCAATGTGTCCTGGACGTTTTTCATCGTCTTCATGGCCATTGCCCTCGGAGTAGGTTTCCGGAATGGACAGAAGAAGTGGAAAGCGAAAGAACATTACTACCAGGAATACATGGAAGCGAGAGGGATGGCTGCATGAAGGTATTCAGAATCATCCAAGTCACGTATGGAGCTTTTACGTTTGTATGGCTTACAGCGAGCCTGTTCCATGGCGGGTTCAATCCTTCCGTGGAGATCAACTCGGCCTTCCTCCTGGTCATGTTTATGTTGCTTGGCATCGATGACTGGTATGAAAATCGGAAAAAGTATGCAGCCCTGTATTTTTTCCTCGCGCTTGTTCATATGCTGATGATTGTGTAGCACGGCATCACCGCTGGTGGTACGTCACATCAATCAACAGGGCTATACATAAGAGCAAAGTCAGCTGTTCTTTCTTACAGCAGCTTCCGTTGACATGGTAGAGGTCACCGGCAACAAGGGTTTCTTTCGTGGAAGGGACTGGAATCGATCTTTTTTTGATGCCTCCAATTTCCTGGTCGGATGTTTGGGCGAGGAAGTCGGCGGCCATATTTTTGCCTTTGACCACAAACTGGAGGGTTCCATTCTGTTTGACAGTAATCCGCTGGGACATCGTTCCTTTGAAGCAGAGCATGTAGGTAGTATCACCGGTTGTGATCATGGCATCATCAGAGAATCCTTTTTTTCGATGGATGGTGGCGATGACCTCCTGTCTCTTTGACAACAATTTGATATGTAAACTTGAAAACGAACGAAGGTTGAAGGTCTTGAGCACATGGTTCAACCAATCTTTCGAAGTGGAAGCATCTTCTTCAAATGAGGCGACCTTCCGGCTCCCCGCATCGGTGATCCGGTACTGTTTGCTTTGATGGGTATGTATCGTTTCAGTTTGCAGCGTGTAAGAATCAGAAGTCCATAACATAATCGTTCTCCTTTCATTTTTTGGTATTCCCTCCTGTACGGACAACTGGGGGAGAGGTTTCAATTTTTCTCAAAGATTATGAAGGTAGAGGGCGGACTACAAATTGTATAGACGTTAGGAAGATTACATATGAATGGCAGATACTTGATCATCGCCCTGGGGATCATTGCGATCAGCTGGGGCGGCAATCTATGGTTCTATCAATCGAATCAATTGGAAGAACCGATATTTCTTAAACATTATTACGGAGGGGGCGGTGT
This sequence comes from Halobacillus sp. ABR2_026, assembly GCF_056158545.1. Taxonomy (NCBI): domain Bacteria; kingdom Bacillati; phylum Bacillota; class Bacilli; order Caryophanales; family Bacillaceae; genus Halobacillus; species Halobacillus sp. ABR2_026. The sequence goes on along the minus strand of NZ_JBSWTM010000001.1, from coordinate 2,123,070 downwards.
GTTCAATCTCTATTATGTAGCGAACCGGGACGACTCTTCCCGGGTAGTAAGCGTCGAGCTCAGTGATGGGACGAAGCTGCATCCTGATGGTGCTTATGATCAATTCCCAGCTGGAGATCCTGCCTATGCGTCAAATGTCCAAAGCCGCTCGAATCATCATTTATTGAAGATGGTTAGATTCCATGAGCAGCAATTACAAGTACGTGGAGTCAATCATGAAGGGGAAGCCATCATTCATTTTAATGATGGGAAAACCTTCACTGCAGATATTGGCAAAGTGAAGGGTGGCCTTGAGAGGAAGAAGGACAGCCTCTTCCATTTTCAGAGCAGTTCAGGAAGCAGTAACGGCCGGTCAGCAAAAACCGTCTCCGTTAAGGAGGATGTGACGATCCAGTCGATCACACCGGCTTTTCCTGAAGCACAGCAAGCTTTTGAAATGAAATGGTATAGTCCTTCCCTGCAAAGACCCGGCAACCATCAGGAAGGGAAGAGTGTCATTAAGGATGAATCTGATGAGAAAGTCGCAGGGAGCCTTGAACAGATCCCATTTCCTTTCTCCATGGAGCGTGGGGAACGGCTGAGGGTTGTGACTCATGAAAAGCCGGATGTGCTCTATTCGTATTCCTATCCTATGATTGTAAAAGGAGAGACAGGGAACGGGCAACCGTTCACACACTATATTCTCGTCGCGAATCATCCGCAGTTCACTCCTGAGCAGATGGACCTGCTGATTGAAAGGAGGGGGGATTGATGCATCCCTTTCAACGCATTCTTACAGGACTGCTTCTCATTCTGATTGATATTCACCTCGGGAGTATTGAAGTTCTGCCTGATTTTGCCGGCTACCTCCTTATCCTGTACGGACTAAAAGGGTTGGAGGACCACTTGGCAGGCATAAAGAGCGCCCGCCTGCTGGCGTTGATGCTCACCATGGCCGCTCTTCCACAGATGTTCCTCGGTCAGGCGGCCGGGAATCCGGGCAGCTGGCAGCTGTATGGCGATCCCGTCATGGTTTATCATCAGGCGCTCGGACTTTTGAAGGTCATCCTATCTTACTATCTTTTCCGGATGCTCCTTGACTGGGCCGGTAAAAAAGGATTCGAGGAGCTGATGAAGCGGACGAACAAAGTGTTCATCATTTATATCACCGGTCATCTCATCTATTACACGTTCCTTCCGTTTACGATGAATATGAATGACCAGGTGGTCTATCCGCTTTACTTCCTTGCGCTCGCTTTTGTATTAATCATGGAGACCACCTTGCTCGTCCTGTTCCGGACCTACCATCATGAGCGATATAAAATCACCATCGAATGAGAAAAGCGCCTCGTCCTGAGGCGCTTTTTTCTATGCGGGCAGTTTTTCCTCTGCAGGATCTTGTTCCACGGCATCGATGAACAGGAAAATTGCCGTCAAAATGTGCATGACCATACCGACGAACGGCACCCAGCCGACGCAGGAAGTGACGATTCCAAGGACACTTCCTCTCGTTTCCCGACCTTTTTGCGTCGAAAGGATGAGGGTGATGATATGGAGGATGAGCATCACGGCGAGGGGTGTCCATAATAAAGAGAGGACGAACGTCCCGCCGACAAACGGAACGCCTAAAAACGCTTCAAAAGCCGCTGTCACCCACATGAGTACGCGGGCAGCTGACATACGATCACCTCCGCTTCTTCTTCAATGTATTATGAAGCTGGCTCTTTTAGAACGCCGTCAGGATGCGGACTGCTCCTTTTGTGGGGTGGGTTTCTTGTTCGTATCCTGGACGATGACGACTGATAACAGAACGATCACAACGCCTGCATATTGGTAAACCGTCATCATCTCTGCATAGACGAAGTACCCGACGAGGGTCGCAACGACAGGTTCGACGGTAGCGACGATGGAAGCCCGGCTCGACTCGACATGCTCCAACCCTTTCGTATACAAAAGGAATGGAAGAACAGTGGAGATCAGGCCAAGTCCAAGGATTAACAGACCGACGCGCACATCAAGAAGCATCTTCCAATCCTGCCAGAGGCCGCTGAAAGGGACGACCGCGACCGAGGCGAAGACGAACGTGTAGAAGGTGACGGTCAAAGAGCGGTACTTTTTCAGGACGACTTTTCCGAAAATGCTGTACAACGCATAAAAAAGTCCGGACCCGAGTCCGAAAAAGAGACCCGCCCAGGATAAAGACGCTTGGAATTGTGGCAGCAGCCCGATGACGAGTGCACAACCGATCAGTGTCGCGACGAGAGCGGACAGCTTTCTTCCGGTCCATGGTTCTTTGAAAAACACTCTCGAGAAAATGGTTACGAAGGCAGGAGCCGTATAGAGCAGTACAAAGGCAATCGACATCGAGGCTGTCTCGATCGCACTGAACAGGCACCAGTTGAATAAAGCGATGCTGATCACCCCGGTCCCGATGAAATACCGCGTATCCACCGGTCGGATGGTGAATAGAACCGGGCGAGCGGTCACCAGATAAAAGAATAACAGGAACATCGCGGCTGTCACGCGTAAGGCGACGACCTGGATCGGACTGAATCCATAGGCGTACAGCTCATTGACAAACAGTCCGATGATCCCCCAAAGGGAAGCCCCGAGGAATATCATGAAAAACGCACGGTTTCTCGTCATAAGATCCCACCTCCTTGTACAATATCCATCCATTATACAAAAATTCGGAAAGGTTTGAATATAGGTCTTGCAAAAAAATAGAAAATCTTGTTTGATAGAGGATAAGCCACAGACAGGGGGAAGAGAAATGAATCCAGTCATGCAAGAGATCCAAACACGTATCGAAACCGAACGACTCGTCCTGAAAATGCCGGAGCCCGGTGTCGGAGAAGCTGTCAATGCGTCCATCCGGCGGTCGATGAATGAGCTGAAACCATGGCTCGGGTTCGTCCAGGAAACACCGACTGTAGAGGATACGGAGGCGAATGCGAGGGAAGCGCATGCCAAATTTCTGCTCCGTCAGAACTTGAGGTACCTCGTCTACTTGAAAGATGACGAAACGTTCGTCGGTTCCACAGGTTTCCACCGGATGGACTGGGACGTGCCTAAATTTGAAATAGGGTACTGGATGGATACGACCTACATTGGGAAAGGATATATGCGGGAAGCGGTCGATGCGCTCACCCGGTATGCCCTGGACGACTTGGGAGCGGCCCGCGTGGAAATCCGCTGTGAATCGGAAAACAGTCGAAGCAGGAAAATCCCTGAGTCTCTCGGGTTTGAGCTGGAGGGGATTCTCCGCAATGAAGACTTGTCGGTGGATGGAAAGCGTTTGACGGATACTTGCATTTACGCTAAAGTCCGTGACAAAAGGGAGTGATCGATTGAATGATATGACGATTATCGGCGCGGGTGTCAGCGGCGTATTCCTTGCGCATACATTAGCGGAAGAACGTCCCGACCTGAAGATACATGTCCTTGATAAAGGAAAACCTCTTGCGGAGAGAACCTGCGGGGAGGAAGATGAGGGGTGTTCCTGTGTGGGACCCTGCGATCGTTACATAGGTTTTGCCGGTTTAGGGAAATCGGAAGGGAAATTCAACTATACGAATGATTTCGGCGGTGTTCTCGGTGAAAAAATCGGGGAGGAAAAGGCGCTCGGGCTGATGGAAGAGGTCGATGCCCTTCTTTGTTCCTACGGCGCCCGAACCGTTGAAAAATACAGCACAAAAAATGAGAGCTTATCAAACAAGGCGGAAGTTTACGGTTTGCGAGTGTTCTCCACAGAGGTTCGCCATTTAGGCTCTCGGCTTGCCCGTAAAATCTTTCAACAAATGTATGATCGCATGCATGAGCAAATGACCTTTACATTCGGAGCAGAAGTCCAAAGGATTTCGAAAGTGGATCACTCCTTTTCCATCGAGACGAATAAAGGGGAGTTCAGGAGCCGGAATGTCGTTATCGCTACAGGGATGAGCGGCAGTGACTGGCTGAAACCGGTGGCGGCGTCCATGGGACTTGTCCCAGGACGTACGCGGCTAGACTTAGGCATCCGGGTGGAAATGAAGGGCGATCAATTGGACAGCATCCTTCAGGAAACCTTTGAAACGAAGCTCCATTACCGGACCGATCACTTTTCAGCAACGACGTATTGCATGAACCCGAACGGGAGAGTCATTCGCAAATATCAACACGGATTGGTGATGGCGGACGGACAGAATCAGAACGAGCAGTCCCCGAGCAGCAATTTGAACTTCACCCTTTTCATACCGAAATATTTTGACAGCCAACACGAGGCGATGACTGAAGCGAAAAAGACAATCGGGTCTATCAATGGTGGAAAAGACAAGGTCGTCGCCCAAACCTACGGGGATCTGCTGGAAGGAAAAGCGACCAGCGATCTTTCCCGAGGAAAAGTCGTTCCTTCCTTGGAGGCGGATGCCGGGGACCTGCGTAAAGAAGTGCCCGCATTTTATGTGGATGCGCTGATGGAGTTTATAGAAGCGTTGGAAGGACTGATTGGCGAGCGTGTTGATATGGATACGGTCCTCTATGGTCTTGACAGCAAGTTTTACGAACCTAAGTTCATGACGGATGTGCGATTCGAAACGGACGTTCCCGGCTTGTATCTCGTTGGAGACTGCTCCGGTGAGACCCATTCCTTATCTCAAGCCGCCGCCAGCGGCATCTATCTCGCCCGGCAAATAAAAGCGTAACCTCAAGGAGGTTACGCTTTTGTTCTGATTCATGATCCTCTTAGTCTTTTGGCCACATAAGGAAGAAGCCGGGAGCAAAAAATGCTCGCTCATCAAAGCACAAAATCATCATCTATGTGACGTCTTTCCGGTTCTCCAATAAAACTAAGGTTACCGGGGGCATGGCAAGACTCCTATGGGATGTAGAGAGCATCTTATGGAAAGCAGATCATTCCACCGATCAATTCCCGCAAATCCTGAGGCAGGAAGAGTGGGCTTCCGCGCCCTTAAAGAGGATCATTCCTATTAAGTAAGAGCCCCTTTTTAAAAAGGATTGGTAGCCCATTGGAGAGACTGTTTGATGAAGATCCGCGGGTGAAGTTTGAGTTGGGACACCATGTATTCCGCGAGGTCTTCCGGCTGCATGTATTTCTCTTCATTCTGACCATCCATATCTTCCCCGAATGCAAGCTCTGTCGCGACAAGGCTCGGGTTCAAAGTGAACACACGGATATTTTCTTTGCGCACTTCCTGCATGAGCGCTTCCGTCATGCCTTGGATCGCGAACTTCGATCCACTGTAAGCGGTGGATCCCGCTGTCCCTTTCAAACCACTGCTCGAAGAAATGTTGATGATGTCCCCTTGATTTTTCTTGATCATCGACGGGAGCACCGTACGAGTGACGTGGTATGTACCATATACGTTCACTTCAAACGTGCGTTTCCACTCTTCCGGTTCGAGTTCTAAAAACTTTCCGTACACCCCGATGCCTGCGTTGTTAATGAGGATATCGGCATCTCCAAGATCTTCCTGCAGATGTTGAATGGCCGCTTCCACTTCCTCAAGATTGGAAATGTCTGCAGGGGCGATGGATGCCTGGACTCCGTAAGATTTTGCTTCTTCCGCCACTTGTTCAAGCTTGCTTTCAGTCCTGGCGATTAACCCGACATGAACCCCTTCTTTTGCAAGCTGCAAGGCGGTTGATCGTCCGATTCCGCGCCCGGCGCCTGTGATGTAGGCGATCTTTCCACTGATTTCCTGACCCATGAATACCACTCCTTTTCACTGTTAGTTCAAAGTGTACGGGTTTGCTCGTTTGAAATCAAAAAGAAAGCCTCTACATGGTAAACTTTTCTTTTGATACACTAACGAGAGAGGAGGGGTGATATGGAAACGTTCATTCATTTAAGGCCTGTATTCATGGTATTGATAGTTGCTTCGGCTATATTCTCCTTATCACTGGTCATCCTGAAAAGAGAAAAAGTGAACGGATGGACCGTTTTTATCATGACAGCGACAATTCTCACGATCGGGAGCGTCTGTCTCTATGCGAGTGGATCCATCGTCGATGAGTTCGCTATGGGTGGAGACCCCATGTCCTTTTATCTTTATCTGGCGTTGTTCCCGGTCAGTCTGCTGAATGTTCTGATCTACTGCTTCAAACCTGCACGTCCCACGGATTCGTGAATGGATAGGAGAGCAAGAATGTGAGGACCTCTTGAAGGTCCTCCTGTTCATTCGGTATTGAAATTCTGAGTTCCGAAATCCGTAATATCCACATCGACTTCGATGGTAAAGGGGACATTAGGAAATTCTTCGCTCCATTCATTCTCATGTTTCTTCCAGTAGCGGGGTTCATGGATCTGCACCCATTGGGAAACATTCAGAAAATCGATCTTGTATTCTTTTTGAGCAAGCTCTAGCACACGCTGGACTTTCTTCTTGATGGCTTCGTCTGCCGCTTTTTCAATCTCCTGTTTCCAGCCTTTCTTATAGACATCTCTTCCCGTACTCCAATCCTCTGCAAGCACCGTGGAGGTTTTGATCTGGACGGTCATTTCCAATTGATCGTTGGTTGTTTTTGTTTTGAACTTCGTTTTCGATCCTTTGATTTCAAGAATGATTGGACCATCTTCAATGTCATCTTCATCTAGATAAATAAAGCCTCCAAGGACGGTATTGTGCATATAACGGACGCCTTCCATATCCTCGACCTCGATCCACCCTACATAGTTCGAGCTTTTCGCCTCAATGATGCCTGCCCCGGATGATTTGATTTTTCCTTCGTTTAACGTGATGCCCGGGATGATGAAGCTTTTTTGTTCAGAAATGAACTGGCTCATATCGCCGATGGATAAGTTTTTCGGATTGGCGTTGTTCTTCTGATAATTTTCACTGAGCGATTTAATCTGGATGGCAGGGAAGAGCTCTTTCTCCGGTTCCGTGTTGAGAACATCGAGGACGGGTTCTCTTGTCATGAAAACAAGGGTCGTCCGTCTGAATTCATGATCTCTGATGAATAAATCGATGACCTGATCCACGCGCTCCTTTTCAAGAAGTGTTGTAGAGGCTAGAATCGATTTCAAATGAGTGTAGTTCGGCGGTCGATTGCTTTCCAAAGAGTTATTGCGGATGATTTCAAAAAATGTCTTTCCGGATTGGGAGATGTTCTGAAAAGGGACGCTCTGCGGTGAACTGTCCTGCTGGGTAGGGATTTTTCCAGGAACGACGTACTGGTTGATCATCGTCAAATCATCGTTATCTTCATTGACATCCAACCCGAGGCCCGTGATGATCCCGACATCCTCGATCTCCTTGATGTCCCAGCATCCCGAGAGCATCAGCAGAGTGCACAGGAGTAGGAAGAGTCGTTTAAGCGGCATACGTATTCCCCCTGATTAAAGATACGGTAAGCAGCAGAGCGGGAAGGACGACAATCGCTGCTACAGATATCAATTGGATATGAACGGAATAGCTGAACACTTCCGTCAGACCTTTAGGAACTAACGTCAATATATAAATCAGAACAGCAGCGACAAGTAAAAACCACCGGCTTGTCGAGAACATATTTTTAAGGCCGAGCGTCATCGTGTACATGTAAGCCGTGAACGATGTGAATGCAGTCGTCAGCCATCCGAAAAGGAAGACGAGTTCAAACCGTTCAAAAAAGAATCCTTGGAATTCAATGCTTTTGGCCATTTCAATCGTCGGAAAGGTGATTTCCTTCAGCTCTCCGACACCTAACACACCAATCGAAATCATATGGAAGACAACATAAATAATCGCTGTCACGCCGATACTCGTCCACATGGTGATGAGCAGATCCTTGGCTTTCTTCTTTTTTATCAATTTGGAGAAAATCAACAGGAGTTCCATGCCGAGATAGGAAAAAAAAGTGACCTGGGCAGCGGTGACCGTAGTCCATACATTGCTTCGTAAAATGGGCCGTACGTTATTGAGGTCAAAGTTCTTAATACTTAATAAACAAAGGACGATGAACATGAACATCATGATCGGAAAATAAAGTTGGAAAAAGCGGACGATGTCACCTGCTCCATTGTAGATCAAGTACATGCTCACAAGCAGAAAGGTTCCAATGACAACATACAGCGGGGTCGTATCCAGCAGGTAATTGTTGATGATTCCGGCTGTGACCCGCAGAATATAAGCTGCTGTAATCAGGCTGTAAGCCGTGAAAAGGAAGTTGAACAAAAAACCTATGAATTTTCCCATGATCTGTGAACTCATTTCATAGAAGGTCAGACCGGGATAACGGATGGCAAGTGCTACGTAAATACAGGAGATGACTGATACCGCAAGCGCTCCAAAAATGATGCTCAACCATAAATCCGGAGAATCGACGGCCTTAGCGAGATCACGAGGCATGAGAATGATCCCGATGCCGATCATCGAAGAAATGAAGACGACGATCAATTGCAGGATTGTCAGTTGTTTCAAATCACTCAACGCGTCCTCCTCCTTTTTTCAATTTGAAGCGGATCAATGAATCCTTCCAGCGTTTCGGATAGAAAGGAGCGAACGGCTCCAAGTAAGGGACCGAGAAACTTTGCAGGTGGATAAGATGTATGCTGACTATAAAGATGGCCAGAATCAGTCCATAAATGCCGAGAAACGCTGCTGCAAACAGCATGACGAAGCTGATCGTCCTGAATGCCAGACTCAGCGCATAGTCAGCGATCGTGAACGAACAGATGGCAGCGAATGAAACGACGATGACCATCAGTGGACTGACGATTCCGGCCGTTACAGCTGCTTCGCCAAGCACGATCGCTCCAACGATACTGACGGCAGGACCAATGGGTTTCGGCAGCCGGATGCCTGCTTCTCTCAGAGTTTCAATGGTGACCTGCATGATTAGTGCTTCCATGAATGATGGAATGGGAACGCCTTCTCTCGTTTTTGAAATGGAAATGGCAAGGTCCGTCGGGATCAATCCATGGTGATAAGAGATCAGAGATATGTAGATCGACGGAAGCATAACGGACATCAGTGCAGCCATATACCGCATCAACCGGATAAGAGACGCGGGGATCCACTTGAAGTTGTAGTCGTCCGCCTGTTGGAACAAGCTGTTTAAAGTCGTCGGGCAGAGCAGGACAGAAGGAGACCCATCGATGAAAATCGCGACTTTCCCTTCGACGAGGGCACTTGATACTTTTGTCGGTCTTTCTGTTTCCTGAATTTCCGGAAAGAGAGAATAATTGTTTTTCTCAATCAACTGCTCCAAAACCCCACCATCAGGAATGTAATCTTCCTGGACGGCGAGAATCCTTGAACGAACATCATCAAGCAGGGAGGCATTGACCGATTGATCGATGTAGGCGATCGATACGTTGGTGAACGAACGGGTGCCGATCGTGAATTCTTCAAATTTTAAATCGGTTGTTCTCAAATGGACGCGCAGAAGAGCGATGTTCTGTTCCAAACATTCAATGAATCCATCGCGCGATCCGCGCAGCGTCATTTCAGAAACGGGTTCCTGAATCGACCGATAGGCGAACTGAGCGGTGTCGATGGCATACACTGTCTCCTGTTCGATCAACAACGTATACCCATCAAGCAGATATTGATCGACGTCATCTTGGTTCTGCAGTTCAAGCAGCGGGTCCGCTGAAAAAGCATGAAGGAGGACGGTCGACTCCTTTCCTTTCCATTCCTGAAGAGGCAGGAGAATCGCGTCCTGTATTTGTTTGATATCCGTGATTGCTGGTATGTAGAGGACATGGACCGTATGTTCAGCAAGGTCCAGTTCCTTGATGGTCACGTGGTGATTTTTTCGTTTATCAAGAAGGATCTGCTCAATATTCAACGGTTGATCCATGGTCTCCCTCCGTTCATTGATCGTTTAGGCCTAGTATGTGCAGTTGCATGGGGATTACTCGGAGGAAGACATACCAAGGAGCATGGATTTAGATCGTTCGAATGAGGGGCTTCACATCTGACTGTCACTTCTTTCTCACCTATGATGAAATTGAAAGCAGTCCATTACATGGAATGTTTCCTTCTTTCACACAATAGAGGAGAAGGGAGGTATCATGGATGGGTGAAAAAGCGAAGAACAAAAGTAAAAAAGATTTGAATGCTCTCCGTCGTGAAAAAGGGGAGAAAAACGGTACGGGCAAACAAGATCCAACCCGATAATATGAAAAAACGCCTGACCTCCTAAGAGTCAGGCGTTTCTATTCTCGCTTACACCGTTTGCGGCGGGTGTTCGATCGTATCATTCAGTGTTTTGAATTTGTTTTTGATGACGGACGTATCCGCAAACAGATCGTGGATCCCCTGGTGGCGTCTAGTGAACGCAACGACAAGATAAGGGATACCGAATACAGCCATGCTGATATAACGTCCGATACACTCACGGAAGATGATTTGACCAGTCGTCAAGGTGTCGCCTTTCAAGGAAACGACCGACAACCCGAGAATCATTTTTCCTAATGTGGAACGGAAATATTTCGTCATCAGGATGAAATAAGCGAAGAAGATCAAAGACGTTGTAATATTCACCGCACTGAACAATGGAACCCAAAGCTCAGCATTCTCAAGGTTCAGAAGCCTCAGTAACGGTCGGGTCACGATGGTATTGACGCTCCAAATCACAATGAGGTCGATGATGTAGGCGAGGAAACGGGATCCGAAACCTGCGTACAACAGCTTTTGGAGGTCTTTTTTCTGCTCATGGAGCAGTGAAGACAAAGGTTCTTCGCTTTCCTTATGATTGATGTGATCCATACATATCCCTCCTTAGTCTGTGTACATGTACATCATCCGCGGACCTTGACGCTGGCTGATCAATTGTTCGATGTAACGGATTTCACTGTTCGGCATTAAACTTTCAGCAAGCGGCAGGTTGAAGAAGGATGCCATTGTATTTTTGTATTGGAACACTTGTGGATCGCCGCCGATTTCTTCTTTCAAGGCCTTCAACGTATCTTCACGGAAACCGATGTCGTCCACTAATCCATTTTCGACGGCTTGTTTACCTGAATAGATCCGCCCGTCAGCAAGCTCTTTCACGCGGCTTTCAGACATGTCGCGGCCTTCGACGATGACATTGACGAATTGTTGATACGATTCATCGACGATCGTTTGCAGAATCTCACGGTCCGCTTCGGTCATCTCTTTGGTCGGGCTCATGATGTCTTTGAATTCGCCACTTTTGATCGTATTGAATTTCACACCATATTCATTGGCCAATTCCTGATAATTGACGCTTTCCATAATGACACCAAGCGAACCTGTGAACGTGTCATTACTCGCGAAAATGCGGTCCGCAGGCGTGGATACATAATAACCGCCGGAAGCAGCCATATTCCCCATAGAGACGTAAATCTTTTTGCCGGCTTCTTTCACTTCCAGCAATTTGTCATGGATTTCCGCACTTTCATAAACGCCTCCACCCGGTGAGTTGACGTATAGGTGAACGCCTTTGATCGATGCGTCTTCTTTGATCGTCTCCAGCTTCTTCAGGAATCGATCATGCTGGTAGCCGCCACCACTGAATGGATTCGTATTGGAGCTTGGGTTATCGATGATCGCTCCTTCTAAGCTTAACTCAACAATTCTCTGGCTCCCAGATCCTCGTTCGATGACTTTCTCTTCCAATTTCTCGCTGTTTGTGAATAGTCCCATGGCTTCATTCTCGGCTTCATCACTTTCGAAGACCGTTCCGATCAGCTGCGTGACGAGGGCAAGAATTAAAATGACGACAGCAATGATGCTGGCTGTAACTCTTTTACTCATATGTAAGCTCCTTTCCTTCCTTTACTCAGATTTCAACCATACCATATGTATGGTCGTTTCAAATACTGAAGAACCCTTTTATCGTTCTGACCTCTGTTTTACGAGGGGAAGGGGATAGAAGTTTCAAGTTTTGGAAAGTTTTTTTATTTTGAATTTGTACTTTCCTGCGCATGACTGCCCATGACAAAGAACAGAGTCCTCCAGAGGAAGTCGGCAGGCCTTTGTTTTGGAAAATGACTAAAGGACGGAAGGGTGTTCCGTCCTTTAATCTGGGTTCACATGGACCAGTTGGAACCTTTCGCACACGAGGTCCATGTCTTCCTTGTATTCATAACCGAGTTCATCTGCTTCTTTCTGATAAAACTCCTGATGGACCTTTAGCCAGTGGTTATAAGACAGGTCGCCTTCTCCTTCGGCGCGGGCAAAGTCTTCGTCGACTTTATTGAAAGGAATCACGTCCACTTCTGTCGTTTGAATGATGGCTGCAGGTTCGTATTCCCCATTCAGAATGATGTTGTATTCTCCGACTTCCGGAAGAGGTTCGTTCTCAATCTCATACGCCTGACGCGCGGAGCAGGTGGCTGTTTTCATTCCATCCATCACTAACCGTGCCATTCTATCAGGTGCTGTGCCGAAAGCCCATGCTTTGACCTTCGTAGGTTTATCTTTTCCCTGCCAATAAAGATTCCAATATGCTTCCGCTGACTCATTCATGAACATACACTCCTTTTTATCCGTTTTCGGATGGTCTCTACTCTCATTATGGGATGTTATAATGAAATCCATGCACGCGAGGATTACATAAACGGGGAGGGAAGGAGGAATTCTGTGTATCAAGCTAAACCGCCACGCTGGATCTTTTCGCTATTCGCCCCTCTTTTTTTGGGATCGTTAAGTATATCTGAGACGAGCTTGTGGGCGCTGATTCCGCCCGTTACTGCTTTTCTGTTTTTTGCTGTTTCTTTCCAAATGACGGTGGGGACGTTTATCACATATGAAATTCGCTGGTTCAAATTTACGGTTTACAAGAGGAAGTTCGCCCCATCTGATATCAAAACGATCATTTTACGAGTTGGAGGATGGGGAGAGCCTGCTGGAACCATTAAGAGAATAAATGGGTGGAATGTGCGGCTTGTGAACTACCATTCTGTAGCACTCCTTTCAGATGTCGAGCGGTTTGCTGAGGAAAACCAGGTCCATTTGGAAGAACGTAAAAATTACCGGGCGGTTTTTGAAGGAAAGAAACGAAAAGAAGAACGTTCAGCTTGATCGTTTTGGAGGTGTGGATATGAAAAAATGGATGTGGAGCGGCATTCTCCTGTCTATCTTTATCATCGGTGGCGCGTTTGCTTTCATTTTGAAAGAAGGGAATGCAGCCGTTGGAACCAGTCGGGTTTATAAGGACGGAGAATTATCTCTCAACATCCGTTCCTTAAAAGGCCGTTATGAAATAGATACATATACGATGGATGAAGAGAAGGAAGTGGCTGTTCCCTATGCTTCTGAAATTGGAGAAGGAGATGTCACATTGATTATTGAAAAAAACGGGGGGGACGTTCAAAGAACATCGTTTAGGTGGAAACGAAGAGAGTGAGCTGCGTATGACGATGAAAAAAGGAAGCTATACGTTGCTTCTTCAAACAGAGAAAGCGGAAGATATTGATTTGCAGCTGGTGCTGGCAGGAGAATAAGAGGAAAGAGAAATAGGAGGAGATTTCCAAGTAAATGGCTGTAGTATTAAAATTCATTTACATCTCATCGACATTCCGCCAAGTCCACGGTCTTTTCTATTAGAATAGGTCGTGAAACGTGTAACCTATCTCAAAGGAGAGCCTGACGATGAATGTACAACAGCTCATACAACTACTTCAACAAGATCAGAAAACACACATCGATCACCATCAACTTATCACCGGTGTCACCGACGATTCCCGCCAAGTGGAGGAGGGGAACGTATTCGTTGCTGTGAAAGGTTATCATGCGGACGGCCATGAATTCATCCAGGAAGCCATCAGCAAGGGAGCATCCGTCATTGTATCTGAAGAGGCCGGGGACTACGAGGGAGTGGTCTTTCTTCAGACGGAGAATACCCGCCGGGCGCTTGGCCAGATTGCCAGTGCTTTTTATGGACACCCCTCTGCAGATAAAATCGTCATCGGCGTAACAGGAACGAACGGAAAAACGACGACGACTCATATGATTAAGCATTTGTGTGAGGAAAACGGCTGGTCATGCGGCCTATTAGGCACCATCGATTATAGTGTGAACGGCACCGCTGTTCCTGGAACTCAGACGACTCCAGGTGCCCCAATGCTGCAAAAACTCCTATCGGAAAGCTCTGATAAGGTCATCGTCATGGAAGTATCCTCCCATGGCCTCGATCAGTACCGTCTTGAAGGAGTGACGTTTGACTATGCCGTCTTCACGAACTTATATAAAGATCATTTGGACTACCATGATTCCATGGAGTCCTACTTTCAAGCGAAAGCCAAGTTATTCCATATGCTAAAACCTGGAGGAGAAGCGATTGTCAATACGGACGATGCGTGGGGGGAGAAACTTTCCTGTTTGTTGAAAGAAAAAAGCATCCCTGTTACCAATATTGGGAAGCACAAAAGAAATGATGGGGAAATTCAGGATATTGATACCCGCAACTTTACCGGGAGCCTTTATTATGAGGGAGAAGCGTGGAATATTTCTTCTCCACTTCAAGGGACTCACAATGTGTATAACACGATGCAGGCGTTCCTCGTGGGCAGGAAAATCGGATTGACTTTTTCGAATATGATTGATTCCATCCAGAATCTGTCCGGCATTCGCGGTCGTTTTGAAAGATTAGCCATTCCGAATGGCCCACAGGTGGTCATTGATTATGCGCATACGGCAGACAGCATCGGACACGTTCTCGATACCGCCAGACAGCAGGGGGCGGTATCCTTGACCCACGTGTTCGGTTTCCGGGGAGATCGTGATGAGTCGAAGCGGGCAGAAATGTTGGCTGCTTCCGCCAGGCGTACGGATGCCTATATTTTGACGCTTGATGATTTGAACTCCGTTCCGTATGAAACCATGGTCGATGATCTCGGAACGCTTCAGGAGTCGTATGGCGCACGATCAGGCACGATCATCCCCGATCGTACCCTTGCCATCACAGAAGCTATCGAACGAAGCGGACCGGGAGACTGGGTCGTCATTACCGGCAAAGGCCATGAATCCTATCAGCAGACCTATCATCACCCTTTTGATTCCGACAAAGACCTGGTCCAGCATGTACAGCAGAAAAAAGAAGAAGTTATGAAAACTGACATTCTTGCATGAACCTGTTTCTTAACAGGTTCTTTTTTCGTCTGATTTTAAGGGGGAATAAAGGAATTATCTGTTTTCCCGTTTTTTCCATTTCCAGCCGTTCGTAATGACTCCCACCAACCCTGAAGCAGCCAGTATGTAAGCGACGATGAGAGGGATATCTTCGAGCTGTGCTGTAAACAACCGGAAACATCCGACCATCAGGATGATAAAACTTCCGATCAAGGCTATGCCTGTCTTCATTTCTTCATTCATATCAAAGACCTCCTTTTCTATCTCTACTAGACTAACACACTACCCGTCATACGTTCATGTACTAAGGGGGGAGCGGGGGATGATGAAACGCTCTTCCTTTTGATCCATAGAAGAGCTATGGATGTCTATAAACCTTTGTTAACGTATGTTGTTGATTTTCAAACGGAATCCTGAGCTTGTCTTATTAAAGACAAGGCTCTGTTAAAGTTCGGTGTTGATATTTGCATCAACGGATGGAAGGGACAATGAATGATAGGAAAGGTGAAAGTGGATTAATTTCAAAGTATCAAAACCTTTAGATGATCTCCTTTCACGATGTAACCATTAGAATCTTGTTGGATTATGATTTCGAAACGGAGCCTTTCGCTACATGGCAGGATTGTTTAAGACTCCGTTTCGAGAGGATTCGGGGTTCGTTATTGTGTTGAGTGCCAGGGGTGACTGGGAAGCTACTCGCTTTCCTGTGGGGGAGTGGCGAGCTTCCTCGGGCTTATCGCCCTGCGGGATCTCGCCGATCTCCTTTCTCCCACGGGAGTCTCGCAGCTTCCCAACCACCCCATTCGATCATGCGAAAAACGAACCCCTTTACCAACGTTGGATGGTCTTCCATTACCCCGGTTGTTGTAAGCATAAAACGCTATGTATCAAGATTTCAAGGTTCGATCATCTCGGTTTGGGCGTATAATCCTTATCCTCTCACCAACTAGAATAGCTGATGATTCATGAAGGGGCTTCGAGAACCTGATCTAGTCAAGGGGCGGAGGGGGATGGCGAGACTCCTATCTTAAGTGTGCAGGCGCCTAGTACAGAAGCGAGGGAAGTCTCACTAGCCGCTAGGCGCAGAAACCGGATATCTACGAGGAAAAGAGTGTTGGGTGAGACCCCGCAAGGCGTAAGCCTGAGGAGGCTCACCGCGCTCCCGCGGAAAGCGAGTCATCGCCCGCAGCCCCTAACTCCCACACAAACATCTCGAAGCTGAGTCTTCAAGAAATGGGAGCTTTAGTTGAATAAGATAATTATTAAAATGAAGAACCTCCATAAAATTCGAAGTTCCTTTTTTGCAGTACTATTAACATTAAACTTTAACAGAGCCAAAGACAAAGTTGTACAAGTGTTAGTTCGAAAGGTTTAGGGCTGTGCATCACCTGCTTCTGCGTGACCCCGCAAGAGGAATTTTCGTAGATGGCCCCGTTCTAAAAACAGTGTTTTTAGTAGGCAGTTACACTTGGCATAGAGATTCATTCTTCCCCGCTAATCAAGATGAAGTCTTCCATACAAAAGCAGTCGTTTTCAAGGGTCCAGTATAGTGAAGGGCAGAGGAAAAAGGGGACACCCTGGAAGGTGGATCCCGAAGAGGGTCAGGGCCTGGCCCGTGGGAAGCGAATCCTGACGTGGAGCTTCAAACATCTCGAAATGAGTTTTATGTGACAAAGATCAATGCGACACCTCAACAGAGCCTTCTATATAAGATCGAACGAATAAATTCTTCTTGAAACTAGTACCCTCTAATAGAAAGGGAAGGGGGTACCTTATGCAAAAATGGAAGAGTCATTCACCGCTGGGACAGTTACCGGCATTCAAAAAGGATCCACTCGCATTTCTCATGGAAATGGAAGCGACACAAAAACCAGTCACGAAGTTCAGGTTTGCCCATAAGCCTGTTTATCTGCTCATGCATCCCGCTTTGATCCAGGAAGCACTCGTACGTAAAGCGGATTCTTTTTATAAATCCAAGCCTTTTCAAGAGTTGTCGCCGCTTCTCGGTAAAGGGTTGTTATTAAGTGAAGGAGACTTTCATAAACAGCAGCGGAAGAACATTCAGCCGTTCTTCACACCATCACACATCAACCGCTATTGTGAGACGATGAGATCGGTCGTCAGGCACCACCAGGATCAATGGAAGGATGGCGAACGTCTTTTTACAGAGGATCTGAGGAGTTTGACGCTCCATATCATTACAGAAACAATGTTCGGTACAGAACGGCAGAGTGATCATGATGTGGTCGGCCAACAGTTGGATACGGCTATGGAAATCGCAACCCAAAGAATCCGCAGTTTCGCAAAATCGCCCCGGTCCCTGAAAACCGTCCGGAATCGGCTGTTTGATGATGCGGTCACAAAACTTGATGAGGTCGTCTATTCCATCATCGAACAACAGCAAGGAGGCGACCATCTTCTCGGCGTCCTGAACGATGCCGAAGATGCCTCTGGCAGGAAAATGGACCACCGTCAGCTTCGAGATGAAGTGATGACTATCTTTCTGGCCGGTCATGAAACAACTGCAGCCGCGCTTTTGTGGACCCTCTATTTGCTGATCTCCCATCCTGATTGTTATCAAAAAGTAGAAAGTGAAGTGGAACAGGTTCTTACAAGTGATACGCCATCTCTGGAAGAAAGCGGATATTTGTCGTACACAAAAAAGGTCATCCTTGAGAGTATGCGTCTCTATCCGCCCGCATGGATGTTCGGGCGCCGGGCCAGTGAAGACGTAAACCTAGGTTCGACGTTCATCAAAAAAGGATCCACGGTTTTAATCAGTCCATATGTCATGCACCGGCACCGCAGGTACATTGATTTTCCAGAAGAGTTTCTTCCGGAGCGGTTCGAAGATGGACGGTTAATCGGAGCCCCGGACTACTTGTATCTGCCTTTCGGCGGCGGGTCCCGCGTTTGCATCGGGCAGCATTTCGCGATGCTGGAGATGCTCGTCATCCTTTCTTCCATCATTAAAAATTTCAGGATTAAAAACGTTCCTTATCCTTCACCAGTGGTCCCGAACCCATTGATTACCCTTCGGATGAAACACGGATGGAACGTACGCTTGTCGAAAAAACAGTAGGGACCGTATACCCACTACCTGCAATCGTGTACAATGACAACAGTAGAAATGACAGGAAATGCAGGTGTTCATATGAAAACGATCGTAATCGGAGCGGGAATCTTAGGAACTTCAACAGCCTACCATCTTGCCAAAAAAGGCGGGGAAGTCGTCATCATTGACAGGAATGACCCTGGTCAGGCGACGAGGAATGCAGCAGGGATTATCTGTCCCTGGTTGACGAATCGGACCAATAAGATCTGGTATCCATTAGTGACAGGTGGTGCCAAATACTATCCGCAGCTGATGGAAGAGCTGGCGGATTTGGGAGAAAAAGAAACCGGCTACAAACGGGTGGGGGCCATCAATATTTTCGACACGGAAGAAAAATTGGAGAAGAAACGGAAAGTCGCTCTTGAAAGGAAACAGCACGCTCCCGAAATGGGAGAAATCTCAAGTCTTACTCCACAGGAGACGAAGAAGCTCTTTCCCCCGGTAGCCGACCATTACCGTGCGCTTCATATAGCAGGCGGTGCCCGCGTGAAGGGGAGGGATGTGACTTCATCTCTCCTCCGTGCGGCCGAAAAGTACGGGGCGGCTTTCATCGGTGGAGACGCAGAACTTTTATATGAGAACGGAAAGGTAGAAGGGGTCTGGGTAAATGGAGAAAAGCTGTATGCGGATCGGGTCGTCGTTGCGAACGGAGCATGGACGAAGCCGTTGTTCCAAAAGATCGGAATGAAACCGGACATCACTTTCGAAAAAGCCCAAATCATCCACGTAGATATGAAGAACTACGATACGGATCGCTGGCCGGTCATGCTTCCGCCTTTCAATCACTACATCCTCACCTTCGGAAACGGACGCATCGTCATTGGCGCCACTAAAGAGAAACAACCAGATGCCAGGGTGACGATAGGATCTGTTCATCAATTGATGGACAAGGCTCTCCGTGTAGCTCCCGGGCTCTCGGATGCTACTTATGTAAAGACAAACGTAGGCTTTCGCCCCTTCACTCCGGGCGGCACACCGGTCATCGGCTCCGTCCCCGGGATGGATCATGTAGTGGTTGCCAATGGATTAGGTGCCTCTGGATTGACGAGCGGTCCATACGTAGGCGCGCAGCTTGCCAATGAATTGCTGGGACAGGAAACCGAACTGGACTTTTCGAATTATAAAGCCGACCCTTTATTCCGTATGTAACAAACCTTAACAGGGATGTAGCAGGGAATACGATCTAAAACAAAAGAAAAAGCGTCCCTCACCATCGGTGTGAGGGACGCTTTTTCGTTTAGCTCTATCATTATTGGTTTTCCGCTTGTTGCTGCTCCCAAGGTTCCTCCGAGTCTTCAGCCACTTCATCCGGCGGATACGTCCGCTTGACGAAGAAGGCGAGGAAAAGGCCGGCCAGTGATAATGCTGTGACGATGAAGAAGGCGATGTTCACTCCATGAATGGAAGGATAATCGACCGATGGATCGTTTTGAGCGGTTTGAGCCGTCGTCGTCATCACAGTAACGAGGATCGCAGTTCCAACAGATGCAGCAACCATCCTCATCGTATTGCTCATAGCCGCTCCATGTGGGATGAGTTTCTTCGGCAATTGGTTCAGACCGGCCGTCGTCACCGGCATCATGACCATGGATAAGCCGAACATCCGGATGGCATAAAGAACAGTGATGGTCGTAAATGTCGTTTCAATATCCAAAAAGGAAAAGGCGAGCGATGCCCCCGTGATAATAGAAAGCCCGGTGATGGCGAGCAGCCGGGCACCGATTTTATCAAAAATCCTTCCGGTAATCGGGGACATGAACGCTGTAATCACAGCCCCTGGGAGGAGCGCAAGCCCTGATTCAAAAGCGGTGAATTCCCTCATATCCTGCATGTATAAAGGAATGAGCGTTTCCGCACCAATCAACCCGAGAAAAGTGATCATGGCGATGACGGTCGTAATGGCAAACACAGGATATTTGAAAACGCGGAATTCGAGCATCGGATGGCGCATCCGTAACTGCCTCAAAATGAACAAGGTGAGAGTGATCGCACCGATCGAAAGGACGGTTATCGTGTCTATGCTTGTCCATCCTTCATTCCCGGCTAAGGTGAAGCCGTACAGCAGGCCGCCAAATCCGATGGAAGATAAGATGATGGATACCGGATCCACTTTCGGATAGGAGAGTTCGGTCACATTTTTCAGGATGAAGGAAGCAAGAATGATGATCATAATCGCCAATGGAAGAATCATCCAGAATAAGTATCTCCACGAAAAGGCGGAAGTAATATATCCGCTGAGCGCCGGGCCGATGGCTGGAGCGAAGGAAATGACCAAACCGATATAGCCCATGGCGGCCCCCCGTTTGTTGACAGGAAAAATCATCAGGAACACCGTCTGCATCAATGGGAGCATCACTCCGGCGCCGGCCGACTGAACGACCCTGCCTAATAATAGAAGGGGGAAGTTGAGGGCAAGGCCTCCGATGACAGTCCCTACAGCGAAGATGCTCATCGCAGAGATGAAGAGTTGACGCGTCGTAAATCGTTCAATCAAAAACGCACTGATCGGGATCATGACACCGTTGACGAGCATGAATACAGTGGTCAGCCACTGAGCTGAATTGGCTGTCACATTCATCTCATCCATAATCGGAGGAATCGCGGTGATCATCAGTGTCTGATTCAAAATCGTAATAAAAGAACCGGCAAGGAGCAGGGCGGCAATTAAAACTTTGTTTGGAACTTGGGATGTCACGTCTTCGTCCTCCTATGAATCAACTAATTTCATATTATACGCTTCCTTTTCAATAGAGGACAACTCATCCAACTCAGTTATCTATAAATATATTATGTAAACTCAAACTGTCGTTGTTGGAACAACAAAGACACATTCCGAAATAGCAGTTTCACTAAAACTCCCTTTTTTTGAAGACTCAGCTTCGAGATGTTTGTGTGATTCTGGGGGCTCCAGGAAAAGGTTCGCTTTCCATGGGGCGGGCGGTGAGCCTCCTCCCATAGGAGTCTCACCGCGCTTCCGCGGAAAGCGAGCGATTCCGCGCAGCCCCATCCACTCAAAAAACATCTCGAAATCAAGTCTTCAACATCCTGCCATTTAGCTAAAAATTCCGTTTCGAAATCATAATTCAACAAGATTCAAGGGTTGGATCGTGAAAGTAGAGTATCTAAAGGTTTCATCACTTGGGAATATATCCCTTTTTACCAACCTATCATTCATTGTCCCTTCCATCCGTTGATGCAAATATCAACACTAAACTTTAACAGAGCCAATAAATAAAAGGCACTTGTCTCGTTTTAAAATCAACAACAAACGTTACCATTGCCAAAAACAGGAGGTGATGGGTTCATCACCTCCTGCTTTCTAAAGACATCCCCGGTAGGTCTCCCGACCGATCGAATGGTATTCGAGTTTTTTCCCTTCCCAATCATTCCTGCTGTAACAATTCCGTCCATCGAAAACGATCGGTTCTTTCATCCATGTGGCGTAAACATCGAGAGGCAGCTCACTGATCGAGGGCCATTCGGTACAGATCATCGCTGCATCTGCACCAGACAACGCATCACGGATTGAATCGGTAACCGGACCGAACGGCGAATGCTTGATGACGGGGTCATAGGCGACCGGCACAGCCCCTTCCTGTAAGAGCTGTTGGATGACGGCGACCGCCGGTGATTCCCGGATATCATCGGTATTCGGCTTGAAGGCGAGCCCGAGCACCGCCACCTTTTTTCCTTCCAACGTTCCGAAACGCTGCTTAGCCTTTTCCACAAGCATTCGTTTTTGCCTTTCATTCACATCCAGGACCGTTGAAACAAGGGGGAAGGGTAATCCCGCGTCGGTGGCAACTTGGATCAATGCTTTCGAATCTTTCGGGAAACAGGACCCGCCAAATCCCATACCTGCGCGAAGAAATTGTTCTCCGATCCGTTTATCCATCCCCATCCCTTGAGAGACTTGAGTGATGTCTGCACCTAACCTTTCACATACACCTGCGATTTCATTGATGAAACTGATCTTGGTCGCCAGAAAGGCATTGGATGCGTATTTGATCATTTCTGCACTGACTGGATCGGTGTGGAGGACGGGGACGTGAAGGCTGCTGTATATCTGTTCAAGCTTCTGCGAGGCTTCTGCATGTGTCCCGCCAATCACAATTCGGTCGCCATAAAAGAAATCATTGACGGCCGATCCTTCTCTCAGGAATTCCGGATTGGATAACACATGGAAAGAAGACTCCGTTTCTGACAATAGCCATTCCCGCACTTTCCGGTTCGTGCCTGGAGGAACGGTACTTTTAATAATGACCAACGCTCCATCTTTGATCGATTCTGAAAGGCTTATGACAGCTGCTTTCAAATAGGTGAGATCTGCGGAACCGTCATTTTTTTCTGGAGTACCGACCGCGATGAAGATGGCATCAGCCGTCCGGACCGCTTCTTTTACGTCTGACGTGAATCGCAGCCTCTTTTCCTCCATATTGGATTCGATGATGGCTGAAAGTCCAGGCTCATGGAGAGGGCAGTGTCCATCCTGCAGTAGGGAGATTCTTTTTTCATTGATATCAACACATGTGACTTCATGACCAATATCGGAAAGGCAAGTGCCAGTGACAAGACCGACATACCCTGTGCCGATAATTGCGATTTTTTTCATATATATTCTCTCCCGTCCCTAAGCGAAGGAGGCGAATTCAAGTTCACCGATCGCTTCTTTATAATCTTGGAGGAGCTGTTCAAAGATAGCCTCCCAGGACCTCTGGAGTGCTTCCTCCCTGGCCTGCATTCTCATCTCTTCACGTTTCGCTGTGTCCGTCAGTAGATCTGTAATGTTTTTTGCGAAAGAATGATGATCATGGGGATTACATAACACGCCTGTTTTTCCATGTGTCACGATTTCTTTCACGCCTCCTGCATTAGCTGCTACTACAGGAGTACCTGAAGATAAGGACTCGAGTACGACGTTTCCGAATGTTTCTGTCGCAGAAGGGAAAATGAATAACGTGGAAGTGGCGTAAACGGCTGCAAGGTCGATGCCTTCTTTATATCCTGTAAAGGTCATATTCGCAGGAGCCCTACTTTCCAGGTCGTTTCGCAAAGGCCCGTCCCCGACGATAAGCCAGTGAACCTCCTTCTGAAGAGAAGGGGGGAGGCTCTGGGCTGTATTCATCAATGTGTGCAGCCCTTTTTCAGGTGCGAGCCTACCGACATAGGTTAATAGATAACGAGTTTTAATCGCGTACCGCTTTTTTAAGTCATGATCGATCTGTCCGGGGGAAAAGAGCTGATGATCGACGCCTCTTTGCCATAAACCGATGTTACGGAGGCCGTGGAGTTCCAGTTCGCGTTTCGTATGGAGAGAGGGGACCAGTGTTTTTTTAAATGGTTCATGAAACCACTGCATGAATTTCCAGATGAAAGGGGAGAGGAAAGAGAGTTTGTAATAGTCTAAATACTGATCGAAGTGCGTATGATAAGAACCCACCAGTGGAATGTCCATCTTTTTTCCGAAATAATGGCCCGCAAGTCCAATGTTGAAGGGGGTGGCGATATGAATGATGTCCGGCTGGAAATCGTCGAGCTCTTTCCTGATTCTGATTAGATTCGGCATTGCTAGCCTACATTCTGGGTACAGCCAGAACGGAAAACTGCTGAACCGCTGGATGGAGGCATCGACGTATTCTTTCCTGGATTTCATCGCAGGTGCGAACACGCGGTAGGAAATGCGATTTGTTTCAAGGTAAGCGGCCCATCGCTGTAGTGTCCGGGCAACTCCATTGACCTGTGGGGCATAAGTATCTGAAAAGATGGCAACCTTCATCTTCCATTCCTCCCTGTCTGCTCTCAGGTATCCTCCGGTCCTGTCCTTCGCTACTTATCTATTCGGTGAAAATAGTGTTTATGCAGGGGGAGAGGGGAATGGGACGTAAATTTACATACGCTTGACAATAAAAAAGATGGGAACGACAAAAAAACCTGCCTATGCAGGTTTTGTCAGAAGAATATGAAGGCGCGGCCGTTTAGCAGGATGGAAGGTATAGTGGTGGTAGGAAGAGAAGATCGTGGAAGACTGTGTATAATTACGCAGATTTTTTTGCAAGAGCGTGTTGACTTACGGCTTTTAATAGAGTCATCTTGTCTTGGTTTGTCAACTTGTTCCAAATGCCCACTTTAATGTTCATCGTTTTTTCCTCCTCTAAATGTTATAGGGCAAGCAAATTTTTGACGAACAGACATCACCGCTTTGTTCATACTTAGCATATACCGTCATTTCAGCCAATTTAAACAACAAAAATATCTACAATATTCGCGGGTGTGCTCCCTTCCAGGAAGGTTTGCGGAGAGATGTGTCGAATATGTTCATTGAACGTGTAGGAAAACCTTGGATTTAAACTCATCATCCAAGCAAATGTAAAAAAAGAAACGGAGGAAGGGATCATGATTTCTTATCAAGTTCTATCAGAAAAAGGTTTTTCGGAGAAAATCGGGGAACTCGTATGCATGCTTGAGCACGTACGTGCGGTGACGATCCAGGAAGTAGCGGATCTCACACAGGAAGAACTTGATGAGTGCGAAACCGGCGGAAACTCTATCGGGATGCTTCTTTCCCATATGGCGGCCATCGAATTTGTCCATCAGGTCATATGTTTTGAACAGCGGGATCTGAATGAAGAGGAGAAGAAAGAATGGGAAGTGGCGCTCGAGCTCGGCGACCCTGCCCGTCAGAAATACCGTTCCCTTTCTGTGGACGATTATTTGGATCTTTTGGAAAGTACACGGGATACCACTCTTGAAATGATGAAAGATGAGAGCGATGAGTGGTTATATGAAGAACGTTCCTGGCCAAACGGGGTGGGATATAACCCTTATTATCTATGGTTCCATGTCATGGAGGATGAGATCAATCACCGGGGCCAGATCCGTTCGATGATTCGTGCCCAAAAGCAGAAGAGCAGGGTGTGAGCCGCTCGATCATGGTCATGACTTCTGAAAAATGACAATAGAAAAGAACCGACCTCTGCGTCGGTTCTTTTTTCCATAGCATAGAGGTGTGGGAGATCTTCACACCATCGTGTATTTTTCAGTCAGCGCCAAATATTCTTCAATCGCTTCTTCCAAAGGGCGGAATGCATCTTTCCAGAACGTCTCTCGGGTAAGGTCCTGGCCAAGGAAATCCGCACATAGCCTGTCCATGGGCATGTCCCCTGAATGACGCAGCAGCTCATCATATTTTTCAGGGAAACCTTCTGGATTCGCTTTGTATTGAGCATAGATGCCGTTGCTGAACAAGTAGCCGATGGTGTAAGGAAGGTTGTAAAAGGCCTTCTCGGTATCATAGAAATGAGGGATGGTCATCCAGTGATAGCCGTTCACTTGTTCCAGATGATCGCCGAACCACTCTCTTTCTTTCGCTTCCATCATTTCAGTGATTTTAGTCGATGAGAGTTTCCCGTTTATACGTTCCACGTAAAATTCTTTTTCGAATTCAAATTTGGACGGAATGAAAGTCGTATACTTCAGTCCATTGATAATCTTCATTTCGAGTAGAGAGAGGGCGTCCTCCTTACGTTCAGCGTGATCGATCGCAGCATCCAGGACGAGATTCTCTGCGAAAGTGGAAGCGGTCTCTGCCAGGCCTGTTCCCGCATGCTGGGCAAACCCGGGTTGTTCGTGAAGATGTGTATTATGGTAGGCGTGGCCAAGTTCATGGGCAAGGGTGACGACATCCTGGTAACTGCCCTGAAAAGAAAAGAGTACGCGGCTTTCTTTAGCATTCGGAAGAGAGGCACAAAACCCGCCTGGACGCTTGGATTCATGGGGTTCCGCATCCACCCAGCCTTTATTGAACGCTTGCTGGGCAAAATCGCCGAGCCTTCGACTGTACTCGGAAAACTGCTTGGTAATGATTTCTGTCGCCTGCTCATATGTAAGGGAAGTCTTAGAGGTAAAGGAAGGGGCATATAAATCATACCAGTTCAGTTTCGGAAGCTGATCGATCTCCGCTTTCCTTTCAAGAAACCGGTAAAGCAGGCGTTTACGGTCGTGCAAAACATCCATCATCTGGCTGACGGACGCTTCTGAGATGCGGTTTTGAGTATACATTTCCTCCAGTGGGTTTTTCCACCCTTTCAAGGCATAGCGATCGTTCCGGAAACCCGCAAAATGATTGAGAATCAGGGCAAAACGGTCCTTGTTCTTTCTACATACATCCATAAGTGATGCGGCAATGGAGGTACGGACGTTACGGTCGGGCGTTAGCATAGCTTTCATGAAAGCATGATCAAACGTCCATTCATGGGATTTTCCATCCAAATCGACTGGGACACGCAATTGGGTGAATTCATACTCAAACAAGTCTTCCCAGCCATCAAATCCGTTCTTAGACAGTGTTTGGATGGCATGTTCCACTTCAGGGAGGGAGAGATCTTCTGCTTTTTTCCGTAGTTCCAAAAGAAAGTTGCGGATGCCGGTCAGTTCCTCAGCATCGATCCAAACCTTCCATGAAGCTTTATCGATGCCAGCAAGGTATTGTTTGTAAGCGAGCATTACGGCATCCAAGTCTGCTTTCAGACGCTGGCTTTGGTCCATAACCCGTTGGCCTTCCGGGTCCTGTACATCTTCGGAAGAGACGCATATGGCGTATTCTTCAATCTCGTACACATCTGAATAAAGCTTTTGCACGCTTTCTGTGATGAAGAGGAATTCCTCGAGCGTTTCCGTTTTGCCAGCTGCTTTCAGTCTGGATGACAGCTGTTCGATTTCTTCTTGTTTTTGCTTATGTACACCATCTAAACCATTTGGAAAAAGTCGATCCAGTTCCCAGTTTTTCGATTGTGTTTTCTTCACGTATGATCCCTCCTGTGTTTTTGATAGTATAAGTGTAATAGATTTTGGAAAAATATTCATCCGTCCAGAGGCGGGGATCTGTTATTTTTTTACATGTGATAGGGAGGAATGTTGTAATGAAAATGCCGTTTATTGATGGGCATAATGATACATTGATGAAATTTGAGCACGGGGTACAGCCATTCTTTGAGGGAACGAATGAAGGTCACATTGACTGGCCGAGAGGAAACCGATCAGGATTTGCGGCAGGATTTTTCGCCGTTTTTTCCCCTAATCCAGCGAGTGACCCGCTTCCCGTCTCTTACAAAACGGAAAACGGGTATGAAAAGCCTCTCCCTCGTCCCTTAACTTATGAATATGCTCGAAAGTATGCGGACAAAATGATGGTCCGCTTTCTCCAATTGCAAAAAGCGTCCGGTGGAAAATTCCGAATGGCACGTTCGGTAGCTGATCTGGACCGCGCGTTGAATGGAGAATTCATGGCGGGGATTCTTCATATGGAGGGGGCTGAAGGGATCGACGAAGATCTGCATGCTCTCCCTGTCTTATATGAAGCAGGCTTGCGTTCGATAGGTCCCGTATGGAGCAGAGCGAACGCATTCGGAGAGGGGGTCCCTTATCGTTTCCCTTCGACTCCAGATACGGGACCAGGTCTTACAGATGATGGAAAAAACTTAGTGAAGGCATGCAACCATCTCGGCATCATGATCGACCTCTCGCATTTGAATGAGAAAGGGTTCTGGGATGTCGCCTCCATCAGTGATGCTCCACTGGTCGCAACACATTCCAATGCCCACCGTATCTGTCCGGTCACCCGCAATTTGACCGATGCGCAAATCGATGCGATCGGAGCGTCGAATGGGCTGATCGGTGTCACATACAGCATCAACCCGAATATGGTGACAGCTGATGGAGCCAATAATGAAGGAGCTTCTCTAGTGGATATCATCCAGCATATCGACTATATTGCGGATCGGATTGGGATCGATCATGTCGCCTTAGGATCAGATTTCGACGGTACTCGTGTGCCGTTAGCTCTTAAAGATGTAACCGGTGTCCCTAAAATTTTCGACCTCTTGAAAAAAGACGGATGGGAAGAAGACGATCTTGAAAAAATCGCTTACAAAAACTGGATGCGTGTATTAGAGGCTACTTGGTGAGTTTTCATAAGGTAAGAAAAAGAAGAAGGCGGAAAGATCCGCCTTCTTCTTTTTGGGTTTTGGTGAGGATGTTTATTGAATACGGACGAAGCTTCTAAAGCAACTATGCCCTTCGCGTGAAGGGATATCACTCATGACTTCGCAGCGCGTATTCTTAATTATTTCGATCGATGTTTTTGGTAGGTGATTTCTTTCGTAAGTGCCTGCATTTCTTTGTACGTATGGTCGTTCAAGGCTGGGGAGTCCATATAACGAAGGTTGTCTTCCAGCTGTTCCACAGAGCTTGCACCGAAGACGGCTGTCGCAACGGTCGGATGTTTCAGGACATACTGAAGCGCCAGAACTTCGGCGGTACGATCTCTGTCTGTAAACGCCTGCCATTTTTCAGCGATTTCCGAAACTTCATCCCGGCTGTATTCGAGAAAACCGTCAGCCGCTTTATCATGGGCTTTTTCACGGCCCTTGGAGGATAGCATCCCTTTCGCCAGCGGACCTCTCGCCAGTACGCTGATTTCATGGTCGCCGAGCAGGTTCAGGATCTCCTCTTCAGGTCTCCGGTCGAGTGCATTGTATTGCATCATTACACTGACGATACTGGATTTTTCGATGTATTCTTTTATGACATTCGGTCGGATGGATGATATCCCATATTCTCTGATCAAGCCTTCCTGCTTGAGATCGTCGAAGGCTTCGATGCTTTCTTCAATCGGGTCATCAATCGTTCCTCCATGGAGTTGGTAAAGGTCAATATAGTCGAGTCCTAACCGCTGCAAACTTGCTTTCACACCCTCTTTGATGTGCTTTTTGGAAGGGTCCCAAAACCAATCTTCCTTGTCTTTCGAGAAGTTATTACCAACTTTCGTACCGATCAACAGGTCATCGCGTCTGCCTTTGATCGCTTCACCGACGATTTTTTCATTGGCACCGAAATCATAGAGATCTGCTGTATCTAAGTAATTGATACCAGCCTCAACGGCCTGGTCGACGATGTCTTTCGCTTTGTTTGGGTCGGTGCCGAGGGACATACACCCCAGGCTGATTTCCGATACGTATAAATCTGAAGATCCTAATTGTCGTTTGTTCATGTAATCATCCTTTCCAATATAAGTGTAGCGGATTCCTCCGGTTCAAGGCTACTCCTGTGATAAAATGGCGGTAGTAACCAGAGAGGGTGTATCGAATGAAAAAATTTGAAGAGAAAACCTATGAAACAAAAACCATTTATAAAGGTAAAATTGTCCAATTAGATATCGATAGTGTTACTTTACCCGATGGGAACACATCTAAACGAGAGCTCATCCGCCACCCGGGGGCTGTAGCTGTCATTGCTCTTACGGATGAGGGGAAACTCGTTTGTGTCGAACAGTACCGGAAGCCGATGGAGAAAAGCATTATCGAAATACCTGCCGGGAAGCTGGAGCCTGGAGAAGATCCGAAAACATGTGCCTTAAGAGAGCTCGAAGAGGAGACCGGATACACATCGGAAAATCTTGAATTCATTACGTCTTTTTATACATCCCCGGGCTTTGCCGATGAAATTGTTCACCTCTATTTCACTGATCAGATCCAATCCTTGGAAGAACAGCCGGATGGGGACGAGGATGAATTTGTTGAACAGATGGAGCTTACGGTGGAAGAGGCTGAAGCTTTGCAGAAGGAGGAGCGGATCCATGATGCAAAAACAGCGTATGCCATCCTATATATGAAGTTGAGAAATGCGGGATGATGGATTCATTTTTCATCGATCTACATATACACATCGGCAGAGATTGGAACGGAAAGCCTGTCAAAATTACAGGGTCCAAGTCTTTGACTCTTTCTGAGATCTTCGAAGAAGCATCGGAACGAAAAGGCTTGGATATGGTCGGGGTCATCGATGCCCAAGCCCCAGCAGTGCAGGAAGAAATGCTCGATTTGATCAACCGGGGGAAAGCTGTTGAATTAAAGGAGGGAGGCGTCCGGTATAAAGATACCGTCCTCCTTCTTGGTTCTGAGGTCGAAGTGTATGATGCTGCCTGTTCTGGACCCATTCATGTGCTTTGCTATTTTCCGAGCTTGGATAAAATGAAGGCGTTCACTACCTGGCTTGGCTTAAAGATGAAAAATGTGAATTTGAGTTCGCAACGTTTTTATGGAACCGCCCGGGAACTTCAGCAGTATGTAAAAGAAAATGATGGTCTTTTCATTCCCGCGCATATTTTCACTCCATTTAAGAGCCTGTATGGTAAAGGAGTGAAAGAGACATTGCGCGAAGTGCTGGATCCTTCCAACATCGATGCCGTCGAACTTGGACTGAGTGCTGACACTTCTATGGCGGATTCGATTAAGGAGCTTGAGCTCTATACGTATGTAACCAATTCGGATGCCCATTCATTGGGGAAACTCGCCCGGGAATACCAGCAGGTGGCTATGGAAGCATTGAATTTTGAAGAATTAAGACTTGCTTTGCACCAGGAGAAGGGAAGAAGAGTGCTCACTAATTATGGAATGAGTCCTGCCATGGGGAAATATCATGAGACGGTTTGTGCCAAATGCCTCACTCCTGCTGAGAGTTCAGCCTCGCGGTGTGAAGCCTGTGGGGCCAAAAAAATCGTCAAAGGGGTGAAAGACCGCATCGAAGAATTATCGTCGATCTCCCAGATGAAAGAACGTCCTCCTTATGTCTATCAAGTGCCTCTATCTTCCCTTCCAGGAATAGGGCCACGAACCTATGAAAAATTGATAGACGCCTTCGGAACAGAAATGGCGATCATTCATGAAGCCTCAGTAGAGGAGCTGACGGCTGTCATTCCTGCCCATCTCGCTGAACGGATCATGGCCATGAGAACAGGCAGCCTTTCCATCCAAGCAGGTGGGGGCGGAAGGTATGGAAGGATTCAATAGAAACTGAGCTGGATTTGGTCTACTTTTTCCACCTCTCTCATAGATTGGTCATAGACCGGTGAAGAGAAAGGTGGATATAAGATGCAGCAGGGCATGCGAATGGTAAAAAATGACGTCCAAACCCATATGAATATTTTTGTGTTCATCTTCGTGCTTTTCATCATGGGGATGATCTTCGGAGCAGTCATCGTGAATAGTATGAACTTCGTCCAGAAGCAGGATCTTTTCTTCTATTTAAAACAATTCTTTGAACAGCAGACGGTTGGAGGAACAGGAAAGGCGACCCTCTGGAAAGACAGCGTCATGTATCATTTAAAATACATGCTGTTATTATTCCTGTTGGGGATTTCTGTGATCGGCATGCCGATTATTACCGTGCTGCTCTTCATCAAAGGACTGGTGATTGGGTTTTCCGTCGGTTTCCTCGTCAACCAGATGGGGTGGTATGGTTTATTGATCTCTTCTGTATCCATTGCGCCTCAGAATGTGATCATCATTCCTGTCTATCTTATTGCAGGTTCCCTTGCGCTGATTTTTTCCCTGACCTTGTGCAAGCAGCTGTTCATCCGACGGGTGCATCAGCCGATCATGAAGGGATTTGTACGGTACAGTGCTTTATTCGGTATCCTGATCGCCATCTTAATGGTATCGTCTTTGGTAGAAGTCTTTCTCAGCAATACATTTTTAGAGTATGTGTTAAAATGGATTTATAAGTAGTGGGTATTATTTAATAATGATTATCGTTAACAGATTAAAATAATTATAATTTGACACTCGTTCTGTCTCTGATTATAATGAAGTTGGTATTACGAGGGAGGGACGAACGATATGGAACACCGTATAGATAAAATTAAAAAGCAGCTGCATTCCCAGAGCTACAAGCTTACGCCGCAGCGTGAAGCCACAGTCCGGGTACTTTTGGAAAATGAAGAAGACCACTTAAGTGCGGAAGATGTTTACCTCCTCGTAAAAGAGAAAGCACCAGAAATTGGTCTAGCAACCGTCTATCGTACATTGGAACTTTTATCAGAATTGAAAGTTGTCGATAAAATCAACTTCGGAGATGGCGTCTCCCGGTATGACTTGAGAAAAGAAGGTGCCGAACACTTTCACCATCATCTCGTATGCATTGAGTGTGGATCTGTGGAAGAAATTGATGAAGATCTCTTAGGGGATGTAGAAAAAATTGTGGAAGGACAGTGGGGCTTTGAAGTGAAAGACCACCGTCTGACGTTCCATGGAATCTGCCGTGTTTGTCAGAAACAGGCGGTTGGGACAACCTCTGCAAAATCAAATGAGAACAATTAAAGCCGCCGCTATGAGTTCATAGTGGCTTTTTATTTTTCATATGCTCTGTTAAAGTTATGCGTTGATTACATATAAAAAGAAGCCTCTATTGCAAAGTGTTTGATAGACGGAGAGGTCTGGGAAAAGGTTCGCTTTCCATGGGGGGCGTCCCAAAGGAGTATCTTCCTTTCCCACCGTCAACAAACTGCTCGAAATACGACTTTCAACTGTTGGGTCCTAAGATTCAGGCACCGGATTCGGATTATAAGTATCAACCATTAACTTAAACGGAGTTTTCTTAAGAGAGTGATGGCTAAGGCAAGGGATGGAAACTCCTCTTGTAGTCCAACTTACTGAAGCAGCAGGGCGAAACCTTAATCGCGCCATTTTTTAAAATCTCTGACTCTTGTATTTTTATTTACAAATGAATGAAAATCGTGTACGTTAATGCTAGATGGGACTTGTGCTGGTTTCAGACAACATCATTCAATGATTCTGTCTGCTTTCTACGTATATTTGTAAGGAATTTAGGCATATCCTTTACAAAAGACACGGAAGCGAGGGATCGATATGATCCGTTTGAGGACCAGTTTGAGAGATTTAATCAAAGTCCTGATTGTCTTCACTGTTTGTACATGTGTTTTCTATATGGCTTTACGAATGGTGCATGGAGAATACGAGCGCCAACATCGATATGATCCGCCTGGTGGTACAGCGGTCAAAGTCTATCAACCGCTCGAACAGACATGGACGGATCGTCTGTCGATATTTTTTCGATTAGGAGAGTAGATGGTGATGCAGCATGCGCTGGAAGATTTTTTTCACTATTTGACCGTGGAGCGTGGCTTGTCTCCGAACACGATTCATTCCTATAAAAGGGATCTGGTCCAATATCAGCATTTCCTGCAGGAACAGCTGGCGATCAAGACCTGGGATGAGATGAGCCGGTCCCACATCATGCAATACCTTCACCACTTGAATGATCAGGGGCGTTCCTCATCGACCGTTGCACGATTGTTGTCGTCCATCCGTCTTTTTCATCAGTTTCTGATCCGTGAAAAGGTGACTGAGCATGACCCAAGCTTACATATAGAGACACCGAAGAAAGAACGGAAGCTTCCGAAAGTGCTCTCTTCAGACGATGTAGACAAGCTGTTGAATATTCATGCAAAGGATCCTCTTTCAGCCCGGAATAAAGCGATGTTCGAAATGCTTTATGCGACAGGACTCAGGGTGACGGAGCTCGTTTCGCTGAAAGTGACCGATCTGCACCTCACGATGGGTTTTGTCCGATGTCTCGGTAAAGGGTCGAAAGAGAGGATCATACCTCTTGGGGATATGGCCAAAGCCGCTGTGGAGAATTACCTGGAGGTGGGGCGTGGTGCATTGGTCAAGCAGAAGCAGACAGAAGAACTGTTTGTGAACCACCATGGAAATGCTTTGTCGCGCCAAGGCTTTTGGAAGGTGTTGAAAGCGGTTGCTAAGGAAATGGGTGTTCATAAGGAGTTGACGCCCCATACATTAAGGCATTCGTTCGCTACCCATCTGCTTGAAAATGGAGCGGATTTGAGAGCTGTCCAGGAAATGCTTGGACATGCAGACATCTCGACGACGCAGATTTATACCCACGTCTCCAAAACAAGGTTGAAAGATGTTTATCGCTCGTATCACCCACGGGCATAAACCCTTTTGTGTTTTTAGTTGTCTGACATCCTACATCTTAAGAATGTGGGGTAGTTTTTCACGAATTTGGGAAATTAAACTTTAGGAGGGATTTTTGATGAATTCATTCAAACGTGTATTTTTAGTAGTCATGGACTCTGTAGGTATTGGAGAAGCTCCAGATGCAGAGAAATTCAATGACAAAGGAGCCCATACCCTCGGCCATATTGCCGAGCACATGAACGGTTTGAACATGCCGAACATGGGAAGCCTTGGTTTGAGCAACATCCACAAGATCCAGGGGGTCGAACAGGCAGAAACGCCGAAAGCCCACTATACGACAATGGTGGAAGCTTCAAACGGAAAAGATACGATGACCGGACACTGGGAAATCATGGGTCTTTATATCGACCAGCCGTTCCGTACATTCCCGGATGGATTTCCAGATGAACTGCTGGATCAAATTAAAGAGAAAACCGGCCGCGGTATTGTAGGGAATAAACCGGCATCCGGGACAGAAATCCTCGTGGAGCTTGGTGAACACCATATGAACACCGGTGATTTGATCGTATACACGTCTGCCGATTCTGTATTGCAGATTGCTGCTCACGAAGATGTCATTCCTCCTGAGGAGCTATATGAAATCTGTGAGTTCTGCCGGGAAATTACGAAAGATGAAAAGTACATGGTCGGCCGAGTGATCGCCCGCCCGTTTGTCGGAGAGCCGGGAGCGTTTGAACGTACTTCCAATCGTCATGACTATGCGTTGAAGCCATTCGGCCGTACCGTCATGAATGAGATGGCCGACGAAGGCCTTGATGTCGTAGCTATCGGAAAAATCTCAGATATCTATGACGGAGAAGGTGTGACGGAAGCGATCCGTACGAAGGACAACATGGATGGAATGGATCAGCTTGTGAAAACCCTGGATAAAGACTTCACAGGCATGAGCTTCCTCAACCTTGTTGATTTCGATGCCAAATTCGGCCACCGTCGTGACCCTCAAGGATACGGAGAAGCGCTCGAGGAATATGATGCTCGTCTTCCTGAAGTGTTGGAAAACATGCGCGATGATGATCTTTTGATCATTACAGCCGACCACGGCAATGACCCAGTCCACCACGGGACGGATCATACGAGGGAGCTTGTGCCATTGATCGTCTATCATAATGGCATCAAAGAAGGTCAGGAAATCGATCAGCGCCAGACATTCGCAGATATCGGGGCGACCGTTTCTGAGAACTTTTCCATTAAAATGCCGGAACACGGCAAAAGCTTTTTGAAAGATATTCAATAAGGGGAGGAGAAAAACTATGAACCAGACACAAGTCCAAGAAGCAGCACAATTTATCCAGGGGAAACTATCGAATGAACCGACCGTCGGCTTGATCCTCGGGTCCGGTTTGGGTGTCCTTGCAGATGAAATTCAAAACCCGACGACGATTTCTTATTCTGAGGTGCCCCATTTTCCTGAATCTACGGTTTCCGGTCATAAAGGTCAGTTGGTCGTAGGGGAATTGGAAGGGCGCCAGGTAATCGCGATGCAAGGGCGTTTCCACTACTATGAAGGATATGATATGAAGCAGGTGACGTTCCCTGTCCGCGTTATGAAATCTCTGGGCGTTGAGACGTTGTTTGTTACCAACGCAGCCGGTGGAATCAATGAAAGCTTCAAGCCGGGCAACTTGATGATCATCAATGATCATATCAACAATATGGGGGACAGCCCGTTGATCGGACCAAACGACGAAGATTTGGGACCTCGTTTCCCTGACATGTCCGAAGCTTATGACCGTGATCTTGTTGAACATGCGAAAAAGTCCGCTGAACGTCTTGATCTTCAAGTGCAGGAAGGGGTTTATGTAGGGAATACAGGGCCGGCTTATGAAACTGGTGCTGAGATCCGCATGCTCCGTACTCTTGGAGGAGATGCTGTCGGCATGTCCACGGTTCCGGAAGTCATGGTAGCCAACCACGCAGGCATGCGTGTTCTCGGAATTTCTTGTATTTCCAATATGGCTGCAGGGATCCTTGACCAGCCGCTTACCCACGACGAAGTAATTGAAACGACAGCTCAAGTACGCGAGGACTTCCTCGGATTTGTCAAAGAGCTTTTGAAAACTCTACCAGCTTAATAATAGAAGCGTCTCTTAGAGACGCTTTCCTACTTAATCTACAGTAAAGGGTGATCGAGATGAGAATGTACGACATTATTGTCAAGAAACGCGATGGCGGAGAATTGACGAAAGAAGAAATCGAATTTTTCGTGGAAGGTTATACCAAAGGGGAGATTCCTGATTACCAGGCTTCAGCTTTCACCATGGCCATCTACTTCCAGGGCATGACACCTGAAGAAACGGCGACATTGACACAGGCAATGGTAGACTCCGGGGAAACGATCGACCTGTCAGCGATTGAAGGGAAGAAAGTCGACAAACACTCTACCGGCGGAGTAGGGGACAAAGTTACGTTCATCGTAGGTCCATTGGTGGCATCTGTCGGGATCCCGGTAGCCAAGATGTCCGGCCGCGGCCTGGGTCACACAGGCGGTACGCTTGATAAACTTGAATCGGTCAAAGGACTTGAAATCGAAATGTCCAAAGAGAAATTCATTGAGAATGTCAACACGCACAAGCTGGCCGTAGCCGGTCAAACAGGTAACCTTGCTCCTGCAGATAAAAAGCTTTATGCCTTAAGAGATGTGACGGGTACAGTAAACTCCCTTCCTCTTATTGCAGGATCAATCATGAGTAAGAAAATCGCGTCCGGTGCTGATAGTATCGTCCTTGACGTGAAAACAGGATCCGGTGCCTTCATGAAGACGCTGGAAGATTCAGAAGCGCTGGCCCGTGAAATGGTGAACATCGGAAACAACCTTGGCCGTAACACGGTAGCTGTCATCAGTGACATGAACCAGCCGCTAGGGTTCGAAGTCGGGAATGCCAACGAAATCAAAGAAGCTGCTGAAATTCTTAAAGGCAAGAACGTAGAAGATTGCGCAAGCTTTCCCTTGAGATTGCTTCCCATATGGCTGTCCTTGCTGAGAAGTTCTCCACTTACGAGGAAGCTTACGAAGCGATCGAAGCGAACATCGAAAATGGAAAAGCATTCCAATCCCTTAGAACACTTATCGAGTCTCAAGGCGGAGATGTGTCCATGATTGACGATCTGGACAAGCTTCCAAAAGCGGCCCACGAAATTGAAGTAACCGCTGATAAAGACGGATACGTTTCAGCGATCGATGCTGAATCCATTGGAATTGCAGCGATGTATCTAGGTGCCGGCCGTGCAACAAAAGAAGATCAAATCAATCACGGTGTCGGAATCAGCCTGAAGAAGAAAATCGGTGATCCTGTTAAAGCAGGAGAAGCCCTTGTCGTGCTGATCAGTGATGATGAACAGCCGGAAGATTCCATCAATAAAGTGAAAGAAGCGTACACCATCTCTGGTGAAAAAGTTGAAAAACCTACGTTAATTCACAACATCATCAAATAAGAGTGAATAGTCGAGCCGCCTGTACTGTCAGGCGGCTCGTTTTTTCTGATATTTTCTGAAAATCGCTTCTCCTTTACATGTTCATCCACCAATGTTCATGATATGATGCTGATAAAAGGAGGTACGTCATGTTACGCCGCCTGGAAATAACCGTGGCTTGGGGATCATTGTTCGCTCTGATATTTATCTGGTTATCCCCGATGGACGTCAGTTTTATAAATGTCGCTTTCGTGTTGGCATTCATGTACTTTTTTCAAGGATTTCTATATTTGAAAGATGACCGCCTCTTAAGAGGAAGTTTTCTTCTCATCCTCGCTTCTTTCTTAGCTTTCGTATCCCTGGAAAGCATCATACCGATTACATAGGAGGGAACCCCATGGATTCATGTGTTCTGTGT
The DNA here is from genome assembly GCF_056158545.1 of Halobacillus sp. ABR2_026. Classification (NCBI taxonomy): domain Bacteria; kingdom Bacillati; phylum Bacillota; class Bacilli; order Caryophanales; family Bacillaceae; genus Halobacillus; species Halobacillus sp. ABR2_026. The sequence goes on along the minus strand of NZ_JBSWTM010000001.1, from coordinate 2,085,267 downwards.
TCACCGGAAAAGGACGAGAATCAGCGCGTCGTTTTTGAGAATGATCATTGTTATTTCGTCCAAAAAGATCAGCGCATTCTAAAGGGGTCCGGCCTGATTGTTCCGAAATCACATAAAACAACTGTTTTCGATCTGTCTGAGGATGAATGGCTGGATACCCAGAAAATGATCCATCAGGTTAAAAGCTGGCTGGATGAGACGATGAAACCAGATGGCTACAACATCGGTTACAACTGTTATGAAACCGGTGGGCAGCACATTTTTCATGCCCATCTGCACATCATCCCACGCTTCCAGGACGAACCGCATGCAGGCAAGGGAATCCGTCACTGGCTCAAGCAGGAAGAAAATAAACGCTACATCTAACCTCCCCATTCAGGTGCTGTTTCTATGAAAAAAATACGCAGGGTTTAAATTTTTATCCACACTAGAGGAACACCATTTTTATGGTGTTCCTCTTTTTTTATAGTTGGCTTATTCAACGAAAGCTCCCGTTTGTGGAAGACTCAGCTTCGAGATGTTTGGGTGATTCTAGGGGCTCCGGGAAAAGGTTCTCTTTCCATGGGGCGGGCGGTGAGCCTCCTCAGGCTACGCCTTCCGGGGTCTCACCTGTCCCACACGTCCCTTAGGAGTCTCACCGTTTCCCTCCGCCCCTTTGACCTTATAAGTGTCTCGAATCCACTTTAAAAAGGGTAGCTTGAATGGTTGAGGTTCGAACATCTGTATGGATTAGCAAGTTTCCAATTCTTCTCCCCCAGGCGGGCAATCGTGCGTAGTATCAAGCATTTACGTATGCTAAACGTTAATGGGGTAGAGATGATATCATATCATTCACTTCTCTTACCCATACAAGCTGATTTTTCAAGTAATGGTTTCGAGACACTTATATGGCAAAGCGACTATTCCCCGTAGCCCCCATCCACTCAACAAAAGTCTCGAAACGGAGTCGTCAACAATCCTGCGCTTTAGCGAAAGGCTCGGTTTCGACACTTGGAATAAATCCCCTTTTACCATCCTATCATTCATTGTTACTTCCATCCGTTGATGCAAATATCAACACTGAACTTTAACAGAGCCTTTTTATTAGAATGATTCAACATACGTTACGGATAGCAGAGGCCTTTATGTAGAGAAAAAGTCTTGGTTTGATGAACCGGCGGTTTTTATGGGTTTTGGAGAACTAATTTGACTTTTATATAGAGCACAGTGGGTTATGTATAGAAGATGATGGTAAGGGAAAGCTAGGGTCACTTAAAGCAATGGGAGGTTCAGGTTATGAAAAAATTGATAAGTGCGACTCTCGCTCTTTGTTTAGTCTTTTCACTCTTACCAGTGAATATAAGTTTTGCAGAAGAAAAAGAATCGACGGAAATCGTAAATTCAGCGAAATCCGCGGTATTGATGGAAAAAAACAGCGGGATGACGCTTTTTGATAAAGATTCAAACAAAAAGCTCCCTCCAGCGAGCATGACAAAAGTTATGACCCTGTTATTGATCATGGAAGAGCTTGATAAAGGCGGCATCAAGCTTGATGAAAAAGTACGGATCAGCGAACATGCTGCATCTATGGGAGGGTCACAGATTTTTCTTGAAGCAGGAGAAGAAATGACTGTCGAAGACCTGCTCAAAGGTATTGCAGTAGCATCCGGAAACGATGCAAGTGTCGCTATGGCTGAAAGGATCGCAGGAAGTGAAAAAGAATTTGTTTCCCAAATGAATCAGAAAGCCAAGGATTTGGGGTTGAAGAATACGCAGTTCCAAAACCCTACCGGTCTCCCGGCAGAAGGGCATTACAGTACTGCTCATGATATGGCTGTCATGGCCAGAGAACTGCTCCTTCACGATGAAGTAACGAATTATACGAAAATCTATGATGACTATCTCCGGAAAGGCCAGGAAAATGAATTCTGGCTCGTCAACACGAACAAGTTGATAAAAAATTATCCGGGGATGGACGGTCTGAAGACGGGCTACACAAGTGAAGCGAAATACTGCCTTACAGCTTCTGCAAAACGGGAGGACATGCATATGATCGCTGTCGTCATGGGAGCAGAAAATCCGAAAATGCGTAATGCGGATGTAACCAGCCTTCTGGATTATGGATTCAGTCAGTATGAAGGAGTGAAGCTGTACTCTAAGGATGACACGTTGAAATCCCTGAAGATGACGAGAGGGAAACCTCTTCAATTGAACCTCTCTCCGGAAAAGGATGTCGTCGTTTTGAAGAAGAAGAATGACAAGAAGAGTGAGTACCAAACAGAAGTGAAAGTTGCGAAAAAATCGAACCTTCCATTGGAAAAAGGGGCCCACATGGGGTGGGTAATCGTGAAGAATGGGGATCAGGAAGTGGCTAAAGTCCGGCTGGAAACGTCTGAACCGGTAGAGAAGGCAGGATTCCCGGCTTTATGGGAACAGTCTTGGAAGAATTTGACGAGCTTTCAGAGGTTTTAGCATTTTGCCACTAGTTCTGTTTCTCAGAAGGATATGACAGCAGAAAGTCCGAAAAGACATAGTGACTCTTATAAAGTCAGAGGAGGTAATTCACTTGAGTCTTCAAGTTAATTTTGCTGTCAGAGAAAACGTTCTGCTCGTTCGTCTAAATGGAGAGCTTGATCATCATGAAGCCACCAGCCTTCGGGAGGCATGGCAGAAAGAGCTTTCCAATCATGCAGTGGATCACGTGATTGTCAATTTACAAAAGCTGTCCTTCATGGATAGTTCAGGCCTTGGTGTGATGCTCGGTCGTTATAAAGAGGTACAGGCGAGAGGCAATGAAATGGTGATTTGTTCAATTTCTCCAGAAGTCCGGAGGCTGTTCGATATGTCGGGCATGTTCAAAATCATGAAGCTTGTGGATGATGAGGCATCCGCGCTTGAGATGTTGGGGGTGGCATCATGCGAAATGAAATGACCTTGGAATTTACGAGTGTGAGTGAGAATGAATCGCTGGCAAGGGTGTCAGTAGCCGCTTTCGTCAGTCAGATCAATCCGACGATGGAAGAACTGACCGATATCAAAACCGTCGTATCGGAAGCTGTTACGAATGCAATTATTCACGGATACGAAGAGAAGGCGGATGAAAAGGTAAGGCTTACGTGTGCCATCGATGACGGTGAAATCGAATTGATCATCCAGGACCGAGGGCACGGAATCGAAAACATTGAAATCGCCAAAGAACCTTTGTATACGTCAAAACCTGAATGGGAACGTTCAGGAATGGGCTTTACGATTATGGAGAACTTCATGGATCGCGTAGACATTACTTCGGAGCCCGGGGTCGGAACGACGATCCGAATGACGAAGCAGCTGACGTCGACCCGCGCTTTGTGCAATTGAGGCCGCGCTTATGAGCGATACGACGAAAGAACGTCTGTCGGATAAAGATGTCAAAGATCTGATCAAAAGGAGCCAGGCGGGTGATCAGAAAGCTAGAGACTATCTGGTTGAACGGAACACTCGTCTCGTATGGTCGGTCGTCCAGCGATATCTCAGGCGTGGTTACGATCAGGATGATCTGTATCAAATCGGATGTATCGGATTATTGAAATCCATCGATAAATTCGATCTGAGTTACGATGTGCGTTTCTCGACCTATGCGGTTCCGATGATCATTGGTGAAATCCAGCGCTTCATCAGGGATGACGGCAGTGTGAAAGTGAGCCGGAGTCTGAAGGAATTGAATCATAAAGTCCGTGCTAAGAAAGAAGAATTATTGAAGGAGTATGGACGTTCACCGACGGTCAATGAGTTGGCGGAAGCACTGGACCTTACGACTGAAGAAATCGTCCAGGCGGAGGAAGTGGGACGGACGCCGCAGTCAATTTATGAGACCGTTTATGAGAATGAAGGGGATCCGATTACTCTCGTCGATCAAATTGCGGAGGAAGACAACAATTGGTTCGATCATCTGACCCTTCAGGATGTGATGAGTAAATTGGATAAACGGGAGCGGCTGATTATTTATCTCCGCTATTACAAGGATCAGACACAAACGGAAGTCGCCGAACGTCTGGGTATCTCCCAAGTCCAAGTCTCCCGATTGGAAAAGAAAATCCTTGCTGATATGAAAGAAACGATGAATGATACAAGCTGACAGCTGTACCTGAGGAGGTACAGCTTTTTTGTTGCTTCGGTAAAAGGTGACGAAAAGAGATGTGTTTTGATACATAGTCATACACAGGGCAGGAAGGGCTCGCTTACCGCCAGGGCCTCCTCTGGCTCTGCCATGTAGGGACTGGCCTGCTCCCGTCTTCCATGCGAGTCTCCTCCTTCCCAACCACCCCTATCTATAATAAGACGTCGATTTTTAATGGAATTGGAATATACAAGGAGAATCCGTATGATTTTTCTTTTGAGTCGCATAATAAGTCTAAGAAAATCTACACAGGGGAGGCGGAAAGGATGGCGACTCCTGTCTATATACGTACTAAGCAATCGATTTATGTCCAGCCCCTGACCGAGATCCGGCTTAAGGATGTAGCGCGGATCACCGGTCACGAAGAGTATAAACCATCGATGGAACAAATGATACTGCATCAAGTTACAGAGCAGGACCGGAACATCGTAGTCATCGACTCCTTCATGATCGTCGAGCAAGTGATCGGGAAATTCCCGGATCTCGATGTAGAAATGATCGGTCCCAATCAATGTGTGGTGCACGTTGAAAAGCATCAAAAACAGCCGTCCCCGCTATTGATCAGTGGGATATGGATTTTGCTTTTCATAGGAGCGGCCATGGCGATCATGAACTTCCATTATGATGTGAGCATGCAGCAGGTCCAGCAGAAGCTTCACTTCATGCTGACAGGCGAAGAGGTGGAACACCCGCTGTGGATTCAGGTTCCCTATTCCATCGGGCTCGGCATCGGTATGATCCTGTTTTTCAATCATTGGTTCCAGAAACGTTTCAATGAAGAGCCGAGCCCCATGGAAGTGGAAATTTTTAATTATCAGGAAGACCTGGATCATTACGTAGCGATCAAAGAAAATAAGGTGGAAAAACAGGATGTGGATCGTTGAAGCTCTCATAGGATTAGCCTCAGGAATTGCTGTTGGGACAGGGTTCGTCGCGTTTTTAACTGTGCTTGGAATCGTTCCCCGCCTCATGCAGCTGAGCCATTCCGAATCTAAATTGAGAAGTTATGAGTGGGCAGTTATCTTAGGTGTTTTTGCTGGGATTTATCTTTCTTTCGGAGACGTTCCGATCAAGATGACAGTAGTTGGTCTCATGATTTGGGGGCTTTTTCATGGGGTCTTCATCGGTATGCTAGCTGCAGCTCTGACGGAAGTGCTGAATGTATTCCCCTTGTTATTTAAAAGGATCGGCGTAGATGGATTTCTTTTTACTCTATTAATGGCTCTCGTTCTTGGGAAAATTGCTGGATCACTGTTTCAATGGTTGATATTTGTACGTTAAGGAGGATGGATGATGGCTAAACAGAAACTGACGCAAAAGAATTTTGATAAGGCGAGGAAAGATTATCAGCCGAAACCGCCTTACGTCATGAATTGTGTCAAAGCGTTCATCGTAGGTGGGCTCATATGTGTTTTCGGTGAACTGCTCACTCAAATGTATATCCACTGGTTTGATTTTAGTGAAAAAAACGCCACCAATCCAACGGTTGCGACGTTGATTCTTCTGTCCGCCCTGGCGACAGGTTTTGGTGTGTATGATAAGCTCGGACAGTTTGCAGGTGCAGGGTCCGCGGTCCCGGTGACGGGTTTTGCAAATTCGATCACATCTGCAGCGCTTGAGCACAAATCCGAAGGGCTGGTACTTGGGGTGGCCACCAACCTGTTCAAGCTGGCAGGCTCTGTCATTGTATTTGGTGTCGTAGCTGCATACGTTTTCGGAATCATACGATATACGTGGTCACTGATCTTTTAGGAGGAAAATGAAATGGCTAAAACTGGAACTCAATCCTGGACATTTACAGATCCAGTATATTTGCAATCGACCGGGACAGCTGTTGGGCCTATGGAAGGTGAAGGACCGCTGAAAGAGACCTATGACATTGTTCATAAAGAACTTCATTGCGGAGAATCCAACTGGGAACTGGCCGAACGGAAGTTGATGACAGACGCGGTAAACAGCTGCCTGCAGAAAGCTGGCACAGATAAATCCAACATTGATTTGTTTCTCGCTGGCGATTTGTTGAATCAAAATGTAACGGGGAACTATGTGGCAAGACAGCTCGGTATGCCTGTCCTTGGAATGTTTGGCGCTTGCTCAACAAGTATGGAGACGCTCGCTACCGGTGCAGCTCTCGTTTCCTCCGGATACGCAAAGCAGGCACTCGTAGCTGTAAGTTCCCATAATTGTACAGCTGAGCGTCAGTTCCGCTATCCCACGGAATATGGCGGTCAAAAACCGAAAACAGCCACCTATACGGTCACAGGCAGTGGAGCAGCTCTTCTTTCAAAGACACCTTCTGATATCCAGGTAGAAGCAGCAACGATTGGAAAAGTGATGGATTACAGCATCAAAGACCCTTTCGACATGGGTTCAGCGATGGCACCTGCTGCATGGGGTACGATAAAAACGCATCTCGAAGATATGGGACGTGTTCCAGGAGATTACGATGTTATCGCCACTGGCGATTTATCCGCTGTAGGCACACCGATTCTCAGGGATTTAATGAAGCAGGATGGGTATGACATTAGTGATGTGCATAAAGATTGCGGATTGCTTGTTTATCACAGTGATCAGCCAGTTTTTGCGGGGGGAAGCGGTTGCGCATGTTCTGCAGTCGTCACTTACGGAAAAATCGTTCAGGATTTGAAGAAAGGAAAATACAAAAGGGTTTTGATTGTAGCGACCGGAGCTCTCATGAGCCCGATGATGCTTCAGCAGAAGGAATCGATTCCAGGAATCGCTCATGCTGTCGTTCTGACGAAAGGAGAAGGGATGTCATGACCTTTTTGTGGGCCTTTATCGTAGGCGGTGCCATTTGCGTCATCGGCCAGATTTTGTTGGATGTCTTTAAACTTACCCCTGCTCATGTCATGTCGTCTTTCGTTGTAGCGGGAGCTTTGCTCGATGCGTTCGACCTTTACGATAACCTGATAGAATTCGCGGGTGCAGGAGCGACTGTTCCGATTACAAGCTTCGGCCATTCCCTCTTGCATGGGGCTATGGAGCAGGCGGAGGAGCACGGAATTATCGGAATCGCCATCGGAATCTTCGAGCTTACATCAGCAGGGATCGCCTCGGCTATTTTGTTCGGTTTTATTGTAGCTGTCTTCTTTAAGCCGAAAGGATAAAAAGCAATCAAGGAGTGTTGGTTTATGCCTGTGCAGAAAAAAGAAACGCCCATCGTCATGAAGCTTGACCAAAATCGCAGGACGATGAACGAACGGATCGGCGTAGACCAGTCATTTGATGCTGGTTTCCGAACACTGACGCTGCTTGGAGTGGAAGTGAACTTCTATTATGTCACCGGTTTGGTGGAAACCCCGATTGTCGTTGAAGTAATGCGTCAGTTAATGGAAATGAATGACAATGAAGAACACGTCAATTCTGTATTCAAACAGATCAAAGATGAAATTCCTCACCAACAGGTTGAAACAACGGCTAATCTTGAGGACTGTATCACTCAGATGCTATCAGGGTTGATGGTCATTTTCGTCGACGGGGAAACAGAAGCGTTCATCGTCGATGTGAGGACCTATCCGGGAAGAACGCCTGAAGAGCCGGATACGGAAAAGGTCATTCGAGGTTCAAGGGATGGATACACCGAGAATATCATTGAGAATACAGCTCTTACGAGGCGCAGGATTCGTGATGAACGGTTGAGAAATGAAATTATGCAGGTAGGGAACCGGTCCAAAACGGATGTGTGTATTTCCTATATCAAAGATGTGGCGGACCCGGGTCTTGTCGAACGTCTGAAAAAAGAAATTCAGGACATAGATATTGATGGTTTGTCGATGGCGGATAAAAGTCTTGAAGAATACATTGTCAATCAAGGAAGAAATCCGTTCCCGCTTGTCCGTTATACCGAGCGCCCAGATGTTGTAGCCTCTCATTTGTTTGAAGGTCATGTCGTCATTATGACGGATACATCACCAAGTACGATCATTACGCCGACGACATACTTCCATCATGTCCAGCATGCTGAAGAATTCCGTCAATCTCCACCAGTAGGAACATTTGTGCGTTGGGTAAGGTTTTTCGGGATTTTCGCCTCCGTTTTTCTACTCCCGCTATGGATGCTGTTTGTCACGCAGCCGGATCTTCTGCCTGAACCATTAGCTTTTATCGGGCCGAACGAAGAGAGCAGTATACCGATCATTTTTCAAATCCTGATTGCGGATTTAGGGCTGGAGATGCTCAGAATCGCAGCCATCCACACGCCGACCCCGTTATCCACTGCAATGGGGCTGATCGCCGCCGTCCTGATTGGGCAGATTGCCATCGATGTCGGCATGTTCGTCCCGGAAGTTATTCTTTATGTCGCCGTTGCAGCCATTGGTTCGTACTCCACGCCGAGTTATGAATTGTCTGTGGCCAATAAAATGGCACGTGTTCTGTTTGTAATTCTAGTCGCGTTGTTCGGGATTAAAGGGTTGATGCTAGGTTTCTTAGCTTACGTTCTTCTATTGGCGAATACGAAATCATTGAACACGCCTTATTTGTGGCCGTTTCTTCCATTTAATGCGAAAGCAGCGGTGCAAATCATTCTCAGGCTCAGCATGCCCTCTCTAAAAGTACGGCCGAGTGTCGTTCACCCTCAGAACAATCATCGCCAGAAATAATCGTATTGCCCGTTCTTTAGCAATGTGATAAATTAAAATAAATCTTGAATGTCCTTTGTTTGCCAAGGGGCATTTTCTTTTTATCATTTCTTCGTTTAAAAAAGGTGGGTTACGATGAATCATACGATCAATGAACAAGGGCAGTTAATGATTGGGCAGGTGCCGGCGGCAGAACTGGCCGATCAATATGGGACCCCTCTTTATGTATATGATGTGGATCAAATCAGGCAAAAAGCCCGAGCTTTCGTGAAGACTTTCCAGGAAAATGATGTGCAGGCTCAAGTCGCTTATGCAAGCAAAGCTTTTTCTTCCGTAGCTATGCTGCAAGTGGCTAAACAGGAAGGGTTGAGTCTTGATGTCGTTTCAGAAGGGGAATTACATACGGCTCTTGAAGCAGGCTTTCCCGTAGAGAACATACACATGCACGGCAATAATAAGAGCATCCGGGAGCTGGAGATGGCTGTAGAATATGAAATCGGCTGTATCGTTGTCGACAACTTTTATGAAATCGAACTCCTTCAGGCTATTCTTGCTGAGCAAAAGAAAACGATGGACGTGCTGCTCCGTGTTACACCGGGTATTGAAGCTCATACCCATGATTATATTTTGACAGGGCAGGAAGATTCTAAATTTGGCTTTGATTTGAGCAGCGGCCAGGCAGAAGAGGCGTTCCTGAAAGTGAAGGATGATGAAAATATACAGATGGCCGGTCTTCATTGCCATATCGGCTCCCAAATCTTTGAGACAAATGGTTTTGAAATGGCAACGAGGAAACTTTTTACAACATTGATTGATTGGCGTGACCGGTATGCCTATGAAGCGGAGGTTCTCAATTTAGGGGGCGGTTTCGGTATCCAATATACGGAAGATGATGCTCCTCTTGAACTGGATCATTATGCCCGCGCGCTTATCCGTGAAGTGAAGGAACTTTCCTCACAGCATGAATACCCAATGCCTGAAATTTGGATTGAACCCGGGCGCTCGATTGTCGGCGAAGCGGGTACGACCATTTATACTATAGGCTCGATCAAGGAAGTTCCAGGTGTAAGGACCTATGTGTCTGTCGATGGGGGGATGACCGATAACATCCGGCCGGCCCTTTATCAGGCGAAATACGAAGCGGCCCTTACGGAAAAGATGGATCAAAAGGAAGAAAATGAATATTCCATAGCTGGAAAGTGCTGTGAATCAGGAGATATGCTAATATGGGATGTGGCGCTTCCTCAAGTGGAACATGGAGACAGACTTGCAGTTTTCAGCACGGGAGCGTATGGTTATGCTATGGCAAACAATTATAACCGCTTTCAAAAAGCGGCCGTGGTTTTCGTCGAAAATGGAAAGCATCAGCTTGTCGTACGCAGAGAGAGTTATCAGGAGATGACTCGGCACGATTTATCTTATGAAAAATGAGAGGGGTATGAGAAATGAAACAAGGTACAATTGAATTTGAAAATGGAGAAAAAATGGTGATCGAACTTTACGATGAAGCCGCTCCGAATACAGTAGAAAACTTTGAGAAACTGGCCAATGATGAATTTTATGATGGTTTGACTTTCCACCGTGTCATCCCTGACTTCGTCATCCAGGGCGGTTGTCCGGATGGCCGTGGGACAGGCGGTCCTGGATACACCATCAAGTGTGAGACAGAGGGTAACCCTCATAAACACGAGCGTGGAACTCTTTCCATGGCCCATGCTGGTAAAGATACAGGCGGCAGCCAGTTCTTCGTCTGCCACTCCCCTCAACCGCATTTGGACGGACGCCACACCGTGTTCGGTAAAGTGATCGAAGGTGTGGATACGGTAGACCGGGTTCGTGTCGGGGACGTCATGCAAAAGGTTCGTGTCGAAGATAAATAATCGTTAGACCCTTCATGATTGTCACACTGATCGAGCTGGTTTTATTCGTGGCACCCTTAAGCTTACTCATCCATGAGGCTGGTCACCTTATCCCTGGCCGTTTCTTCCGTGCGGATCAAAGCGTGCTGCACCTGGGCAGGGGGAAGGTGATCGGAAGATGGAAAGTCGCGAGAGTTTATGTATATATTCATCTGCTTTTCTTTCAAGGAGCTTATTCTCTGAACGAACGGAAGCCTCCTTTCAATGATTTTGAAAAAGTATGGATCAGTATCGGCGGCCCTGTATTCAATGGGTTGACAGCCGCTTTGCTGTACGTATGGTATAAGGACACCGGTGGTGATCTTCTGCGGCTATCCTTTCTTTTCAATACGTATCTTGCCGTCATCAACCTCATTCCGTTTACGATCAGAGGAAAGGGATCTGACGGGTATCATCTCTGGTCCATGGTGAAAAGGCGCTTGGACAGGCTTGAATAATCCCCCGCTATGCTATATTCTATAGAACGGGGCAAATCACGAAACACCGGGGGCAACGTATAATGAGAAAGAAAAACTGGATGCTGCTGACGTTTTTATCGTTGTTCAGCATCGGCTGGGGTTTATACTATTGGTTCGTCATCGTCATGTAAACTTGACAGGCAGAAATAAATAGACAATGATTGAAAGTAACCAATTTCTTTTTCGGTAGGTCTGGCGATCATCTGGAAATCTAGGAAAGTTATTTTCATAATTGAGGGGTTAATATGTTAATTCGATATAAAAAATCATTTGAAAAGATTGCGATGGGTTTGCTTTCTTTCATGCCTGAGGTTTCCGATGTGAGAACTCTTCAGGACATCATAAAGGAATACGATTCCAATCCGGATTGGAATCTATTTTTGTGGAAAGAGGAAGATATTCTCGGAGCGGTCGGTGTTCGCTTGGAAGACGGGAAAGCTGTCATCCAGCATGTATCCGTCAACCCTTCCCATCGGAATACTGGGATAGGCAGGCAGATGATCCACCGCGTCCGTGACCATTTCAAAGAGGAATGCCACGTGTGTGCGGACGTTGCCACAGAATCATTCATTGAGAAATGCGATGAAGAAAGTGCCTCTTCACAGTTATAAAGAAAAAGGAGGTGTCGTGGATCGACACCTCCTTTGTTACGTTTAAGGAAAAAATCAGCTTCTTCTCAATTTATGCTTGAAAACCAGGTATTCATCGTCCATATTGCTCGGGGATCCGTAAGCGACGCCCCATTGCTGACACAAATGATGCACTTCCCCGGACAGTTCTTGATCGGTAATCGGGAGGTTCCAGCTTCGATAAGCTGCCCCTATGTCCAGACGTTTTTGGAAGGCTTGAAGCTGACTCTCGAGACGTTCTCCGTCCAAACCGATCTCATCCAGATCGTTAGGATCGGGGAAATTTCTCAAACACCGCTTCACTAGGGTCTTGGCACCATTTTGGTTACCTCTCCGGTCATGATACATGGCTACAGCGATTTGGATGAGCCAAACCCATATGGAAGAGCGGTTCCGGGGCTCTGTGTCTTTCCAATAGTCTTCGAGAACTTCGTGGCACTCGAAATAATCCCTCGTTCCGTGAAAATGGGCGAGGAACTCAATATAAGCTTTAGGATACATATTAGATCCATTCCTTTGGTACAACCACTGCTCCTGTGGTTGTTGATGTACTCCATGATATCTCAATTATACCTCAATGTATGCCTGAGATCGAAAAAACAGCTCCCTCGGCTGAAATACGTGCTGTCCGAGCGGAACGATTTTTGATACCATAAGAAAAGACCAATGGAACGTAAAGGAAGATTGTTATGAAAAAAAGTTACCAAGTGAAAGTGGAAGGTTTCGAAGGGCCTCTTGATCTTCTTTTACATTTGATCAACCGATATGAAATAGACATTTATAATATTCCTGTCTCTCAAATAACAGATCAATACATGAATTATATCCATACGATGCAGGAACTTGAACTGGACCTTGCCAGTGAGTATCTCGTCATGGCTGCTACTCTGCTCGCTATGAAAAGTCAGATGCTCCTCCCGAACCAGAATATTGAAGATGAATTTGATGAAGAGGGCATGGAAGAGGACCCTCGAGAGGACTTAATGAGACGACTGATTGAGTACCGCAAATATAAACAGGCAGCTGAGGGATTGAAAGAAAAGGAACTCGATGCCAATCGCATTTACACACGCCCTCCATTGAATATGGAAGGCTGGGAAGACGAAATGCCGGAAGTCCGCCCGGGGGAAGCATCCGTTTATGATATGATCCAGGCGATGGGGAACTTGCTGAAAAGGGCCAAAACCGAAAAGCCACAGGAAGCGAAAGTCCGGAAAGATGAAATTCCGATTCAGATGAGGATGGAAGAAATCCTCGGGAAAATCGAAGTCGGATCAGGTGGTACTCCTTTTCATCGGTTATTTGAGCAACGTACACGCCCGCATATCGTCGTTACTTTCATCGCCTTGCTGGAGTTGATGAAAAGCAACGACATCGTGTGTGTCCAACAACAACATTTTGATGAACTAATCGTATACAAGACGGAGGATGCACCATGGAGTTAGAAGAATATAAAGCCATTACCGAAGGCCTGCTTTTTGCTGCGGGGGAAGAAGGAATCACAAAAAAGAAGCTGACGGATTTACTGGAACTGGATACAAAGACCGTAAAAGCATTGCTTACAGAGATGATGACCGAATATGAATCAACACATAGAGGTTTGACAATTATGGAGTCGCAAGGGACACTGCATTTGACGACCAAACCTGAGCACGCTTCCTACTATAAGCGGCTCCTGGATTCACCAGGGTCTACAAGGCTCTCCCAGGCTGCTCTAGAGACGCTGGCCATCATCGCCTATCAGCAGCCGATCACAAGAATTGAGGTCGATGATCTGCGCGGTGTTAAAAGTGACCGTGCCATCCAGACCCTGGTTAATAGAGGGTTGATCGAAGAAAAAGGACGGAAAGACGCCATCGGCCGGCCAATATTGTATGGAACGACCAAAGATTTTCTTATTTATTTTGGTTTGACCTCAATCGAAGAACTTCCGCCTTTATCCGAGCTCAAGCAGGGAGAGGGCGAAGAAGGAGATCCGGACCTTTTCTTTGAAAAATTCAATGATGATGAAGATCCATTCAGTGATGAATAAAAAAGCTGTTCCTCTTCCGGGGAACAGCTTTTTTATTCTGTGGCTCTGTTAATGTTCAATATTGATATTTGCATCAACGGATGGAAGTGACAATGAACGGTAGGCTGGTAAAAGGGAATATATTTCTAAGTGTCGAAACCTTTAGATGTCCTTTCACGATTCAACCATTGAATCTTGTTGGATTATTATTTCGAAACGGAGCCTTTCACTAAAGAGCATAAAGGCAGGATTGTTGAAGACTCCGATTCGAGATGGTTTGGGGTTCGTTATCGTGTTGAGTGCCAGGAGCGGCTGGGAAGCTACTCACTTTCCTGTGGGGGAGTGCCGAGCTTCCTCGGGCTACGCCCTGCGGGATTTCGCCGATCTCCTTTCTGCCACGGGAGTCTCCCAGCTTCCCACCCCCCCTATTCCAAGAGGGGGGAACAAACCCCTTTACCAACGTTGGATGGTCTTCTACTAACGTGATTGTTCTACGCAAGAAACGCTATGTATCAAGCTTTCTGTGTGCAAGTACCTCGGCTTGAAATAGGATCCTTATCATCTCATCAACTAGAATAGTTAATGATTCATGAAGGGGTTTCGAGACCGTGATCTAGCCAAGGGGCGGAGGGGGATGGCGAGACTCCTATCTTAAGTGTGCAGGCGCCTCGTTCAGCGGCGTATGGACTGGACTGGAGGAGATAAAGGAAACACGAAGAACGAAGGGATTCGATGTTGATTTATCGTACAGAAGCGAGGGAAGTCTCGCTAGGCGCAGAAACCGGATATCTACGAGGAAAAGAGTGCTTGGTGAGACCCCGCAAAGCGTAAGCCTGAGGAGGCTCACCGCGCTCCCGCGGAAAGCGAGTCATCCCTCGCAGCTCCTAACTACCACAAAAATCCCGAAACTGAATCCTCAAGAAAGGGAGCTTTCGTTGAATAAGCCAAATATAAAAAAAGGAACTTCTATAAAATTGGAAGTTCCTTTTTGCAGGAATATCAACACTAAACTTTAACAGAGCCATTCTGAAAAAAAGTTGTTGGTTTCCTGGAGAAATTCCACATTCCATCTCTTTGGGTTGAGTGGGTGTTTGGCCTCCGCAAACTGTTGTCCTGTTAATGATCTCTTATCGCAGGAGTCTCCCAGTAAAGGCTTTCCTGTTGGGAGTATTGATGCTGAACTTTAAAAGAGCCTTACTCATAAGCTTGTACGCTTTTGCATAAGTTGAAGCAAATGATGTGAATAGGAGGAAGTCCTCTTGAGAAGGTTCTTTTATGTGGCAGTGGCCATGACTTTACTACTTCCAATTTTTATGGTGGACCCCGTACAAGCGAATCCTAATCTATCGGTTTCTGCAGAGCGGGCCGTTTTAATGGATGCGGAATCCGGGCGGGTTTTATATGAAAAGAACGCCTATAATCCCACGTTGATTGCAAGCACGACAAAGATCATGACAGCCATCATCGCTATTGAATCCGGAATGATGGAAGAAAAAGTGAAGGTAAGTAAAAGGGCTGTCTATACCGAGGGGTCTTCCATTTATTTAACCGAAAAAGAAAAAATCCCTTTGAAGGATTTGGTGTATGGTTTGATGCTAAGATCAGGCAATGATTCTGCCGTCGCAATTGCCGAACATGTCGGCGGGAGTGTCGAAGGATTCGTACAGATGATGAATGAAAAAGCGGCCTGGCTCGGAATGAATAACAGCCATTTTGAAAACCCGCATGGATTGGATGGGGAAACCCATTACTCCAGTGCCTATGATCTTGGATTGTTGATGGCCTATTCGATGAAAAATGATACATTCCGTGAAGTGACAGGCAGTGAAATGTATCGTTCTGAAAATCGTGAGTATTCCTGGAAGAACAAAAATAAGATGCTCACTCAGTATTATGAACCGACAAATGGCGGGAAGACAGGATTTACCAAGGCGGCAGGAAGGACGCTGGTGACGAGTGCTGAAAAAGACGGGATGGAGCTCATTGCTGTCACTTTAAATGCTCCTGATGATTGGAATGACCACACGAATATGTTCGAATGGGGATTTGATCATTTTGAGACAGTGAAGCTGCAAAGCGAAGGAAGTGTCGAAGTGAATGGGCGTACCCTGTATATTCCAAGGGATATCTATTTTCCTCTTACTCTGTCTGAAAAGGAAGACCTTCACGCATCCTTTTATCGATATGATCAAGGAGCGGATACGAATTTGGCAGGAGTCACGTATTTCATGGTCGGAAACGAGCCTCTCGTAGAAGCGCCAGTTTGGAATGAGCGTCCTACCCGTTCTTTTTTCACTGAAGTGAAAGCTTTCTTGAACCGGATGGCGGGGGTTCAGCCATGGTCAACCTGATCTGGGCGTTCCTCGCCATTACAGGCATCGTTTATGCCGCCTTCAATGGGACGATGGAGGATGTAAACAAAGCGATATTTTCGACTTTGGATGAGGCGGTCATGATTACATTGAGCCTAGCAGGTGTTCTCATCTTCTGGCTCGGTCTTATGAAAATTGCAGAAGAGGCCGGACTGCTTGCTGGTCTTGCCAAATTATTCAGACCGATCGTGAAGCGAATTTTCCCCGAAGTTCCTGACGATCATCCAGCGCTTGGCTATATCCTTTCTAATATGACTGCAAACATGTTCGGGTTAGGAAATGCGGCGACACCTATGGGCTTGAAGGCGATGAAAGAATTGAAGGAATTGTCAGGGTCAGATAAAGCGAGCCGGTCGATGATTACTTTGTTAGCGATCAATACATCCTCTCTTACCCTTATTCCGACTACTGTTATCGCGATTAGAATGAAATATGGTTCTGAAGAGCCGACGTCCATTGTAGGGGCGACGATTCTAGCGACGATCATTTCTACCATTGCTGCATTATTGATTGACCGTTACTTCCATTACAAGAGGGAAAGGGCGATGCGTTTATGATCAGCATCTGGCTCATTCCATCCATCATTCTGCTCGTTCTGGTGACAGCCACTCTCAAAAAAGTTCCATCCTATGAAACATTTGTAGAAGGAAGCAAAGAAGGAATCCAAATTGCCATCAGTCTTCTTCCGTTCTTGTTAGGGATGATGGTTTCGATTGCCGTATTTCAGGCCTCCGGGGCTATGGGGGCTGTCGTGAAAGTGTTCGAGCCACTCCTGTCCCTTGTCGGTGCTCCGGCGGATATACTTCCTCTCGCCTTCATCCGGCCGATCTCAGGAACAGCAGCACTCAGTATGACCACAGAGTTGATTCGGACATTTGGACCGGACTCTTTCATCGGTCATCTCGCCTCAGTCATGCAGGGGAGTACGGATACGACGCTCTACATCATAACGGTCTATTTCGGAGCTGTGGGGATTAAGAGGATGGGGGATGCTTTGAAAGTTGGACTGATGGCGGACCTTGTTGGTATAATTGCCTCAATTGTTATTGTAATCATCCTATTTGGTTAATAGGATGGTTTTTTTGTTCAAATCTTTATAGAATGTGTATAATGTAGATGAACTGACGAGCCGCGCTTTGTGAGCGTGGCTCCGTTTCATGAAAAAATGAGTGATTTTAAAGAAAGTTGGTGACGGTCGTATGGCAGATATGGAACGACTACAAAAAGTGATCGCCCACGCAGGTGTTGCATCACGAAGAAAAGCAGAAAAAATGATCGTGGATGGTAAAGTGACCGTGAATGGAAAGGTCGTTACAGAGCTCGGAACGAAAGTAGGTAAAAATGATGATGTCGAAGTAGAAGGTGTACCGATTGATAAAGAAGCCCCTGTCTACTATTTGTTATATAAACCACGCGGAGTCATTTCAAGTGTGAGCGATGATAAAGGTCGTAAAGTTGTCACAGACTTTCTTCCGGAAGTCCAGGAACGGATCTTTCCGATCGGCCGTTTGGACTATGATACGTCCGGTTTGATCTTGTTGACGAATGACGGGGAGTTCGCGAACTTATTGATGCACCCGAGCCATGAAGTGGACAAAGTGTACATTGCCAAGACGAAAGGCATTCCTTCTCAGGAACAATTGAAACAGTTGAAGAAGGGAATGACGGTGGATGGAGAATATTTGAAGGCTGTCCATGCAAAGATCAATTCTACGGATTCGAAGAAAAATACAGCGATTGTACAGATCATTCTGCACGAAGGAAAGAACCGTCAAGTCCGACGCATGTTTGAATCTCTTGGCTATCCTGTCGATAAATTGAAGCGTGAACGTTACGGCTCTCTCGATCTGCATGGGATGAATGCAGGTGATTCTCGTCCTTTGAAACCTTTCGAAGTGAAACAATTGCGTGCCCTTGCTGAAAAAACTGTTGAATAACGTTCAAATTTATCCACTTCGATCAATGTTATAATGGTTTGGGAGTGAGTCAATATGAAGGAAAACACCTTGAAGAAAAAAAGAAAGCGCCTGGTTTTCCGAACCGCTATGCTTGCCGTCATGGTCGGGCTGGTCGTGTTCGCTCTAGTCGCTAACAACAAGGATGAGCAATCAGTCATCGCTAAAGGAGAAAAGGCACCTGACTTCCAATTGAAGAAATTCGGAACGGAAGAAACCGTCCAATTGAGCGATCTTAGAGGAAAGGGTGTCATGGTCAACTTTTGGGCTACGTATTGTAAGCCGTGTAAAGATGAAATGCCTTATATGGAAGAATTGTATCCGGAGTATAAAGAAAAAGGGGTCGAAATTCTTGCTGTCAACTTGGATTCTACGGAACTTGTTGTCGAGAATTTTGTGAACGAATACAATCTCTCTTTCCCTATTCTTCAGGATAAGAATGGACAGGTGATGGATCTTTATAACATCGGTCCGATTCCTTCTACGCTTTTCATCAATCCGGAAGGTGAAATTGAAGAACAGGTCATTGGCCCGCTTACGTTGGATAAGCTTGAAGGCCACCTGCAGGATATTTCACCCGAGGAATAGAGTCTACTTGACATTGTGAGGTTTTACTATGAAAGAGATTACCTGTGAATGTGGTCATGTGAACCCGGAAGGTACGGTCCTTTGTGAAGCCTGTGGAAAGCCGGTGGATCAAAACCAGCATATTGATGGCAATGATGGCAAACAACTCCTGAATATGCGTTATGATGGAAGTGCCCGCCGGTCACAAACCTATAACCGAACGATCGTGGATAAAATCTGGAATTTCTTTTCTTCAGTAAAAGTGGGGGTCACCCTCATATTCATTACGGTCGTGGCATCAGCCATCGGGACGATTTTTCCACAGGAAGAATTTATCAGGGGAGCGGATCCTGCCATTCATTATGAAGATCAGTATGGTCTGGCAGGGCAGATCTATTATCAACTAGGATTTCACGATCTGTTCAGTTCATGGTGGTACATGCTTTTACTTGCTCTCATTGGTGTATCCATCGTCATTGCATCCATTGACCGTTTCTTTCCCCTTTACAAAACATTGAAACGGCAGAAGCCGAAGCGCCATGAACTTTTCATGAAAAAGCAGCGTGTATTCGGGGAAACAAAAGCAGAAGCCATTGATTACGAGAAATTCAAAGCCAATTTAAAAAAGAGGCGCTTCAAGGTCCACGAACAAGAGGGACATGTGTTGGCGGAAAAGAACCGATTTGCCCGGTGGGGGCCTTATGTGAACCATATCGGTCTCATTATATTCCTTCTCGGTACTCTATTAAGGTTTCTCCCTGCGTTCCATGTCGATGAACACGTATGGGTGAGGGAAGGCGAGACGACACTGATCCCCGGCACTGAAGGGGAATACTATATCAAGAACGAGGCATTTACTCTAGAAACCTATGACAAAGATGATCCTGAGGATGCCAAATTCAAAGAAGCCATCGAAAACCAGGAAGGGGCCATTCCGAAAACATTCCGGACGGATGCAGTGATTTATCAGCGCACGAACCCGGATGTTGCTGGTGCTGAAGCGGAGCTCGAGCCGATCAAAGAGGGAGCCTCCACATTGAACAATCCTTTGAAGTTTGACGACTTTGCCTTGTATCAGGCGAGCTACCAGCTGGATGAATTCAAAGAGATGTCCTTTAAAATCCATGATAAGGAAGATGAGGATACGAACTATGGAGCGTTCACCGTTGATTTGACTGATCCTCAATCTACATATGAGCTCGATGGTGGGTTCCGAGTGGAAATCGTCAACTACTTCCCTGAATACGAAATGCAGGACGGGGAACCGGCTTCAGTTTCTAAATTTCCGAAAAACCCGGCGTTTGTATTTAACGTTTACCCACCTGGAGAAGACACAGCTGAAACGAGTTTCCTAGGGATTGGAGCGAATATAGATGCCGGGGATTCGAATCAGTACAAAATAGGCCTGACAGGTTTTGACACCCGGGACGTGACGGGTCTCACGGTCAAGAAGGATCACACCTTGTGGATCATATCGCTCGGTGGAGCTATCTTCATGATTGGTGTCATTCAGGGAATGTACTGGAACCACCGCAGAATCTGGCTGCAGCCAAGACCGGATGGAGCCTGGATTGCCGGACACACCAATAAAAACTGGTATGCCTTGAGAATGGATATTGAAAAATCCATTGAAGGCACTCATATCGATGCCCCTCAGGATCAGTATGAAATGAAATCATAGAGTCAGGAGGATGAAGGATGGATTGGACAGCCATTAGTGGCAATCTGCTCTACATTGCTTTTTTTACTTATTTAATTGCAACCTTCTTTTTCGGAGGAACCATTCGTGATAAGAAGAAGGGAAAGAGCCGTTTGGCAGGGAATATCGGAATTACGATCACAATCGTAGGGTTCCTTACACAAGTCGGTTATTTTATTACAAGATGGTTTGCCAGCGGTCATGCACCGATAAGTAATTTATTTGAATACACGACATTTTTCGGGATGATGCTGGTCTTTGCATTCATTGTTCTTTACTTTATTTACAGGGTTGATCTGTTGGGATTGTTCGCTTTGCCGATCGCTTTGCTGCTGATCGCTTTCGCCAGCATGTTCCCGACTGAAATATCCCCTCTTGTTCCATCGCTGCAGTCTCATTGGCTCTACATCCATGTAACGACTGCATCCCTTGGACAAGGGATATTATCTGTCAGTTTTGTGGCAGGTTTGATTTTCCTGATCAGTCAAGTGGATCAAAGCCGTCGTTCCAAACATACCATTTGGCTTGAGTTTGTCATCTATATCATCGCAGCTACTTTAGCGTTCATCATCGTTTCTTCAACGTTCAGCGCTATGAATTATGAGGCGACATTTGATGCACCAGTGGAAGGACAACAAGCGGAGATCACGTACGAAATGCCGGCCATTGCAGGTCCGTATGATGGTGTGATGATGAATGAAGAAGCGATGGCCCCTCTTTTTGAGGCACCAGAATGGATGCGTGGACAGGATGCCGCGAAGAAATTCAATACATTCTTATGGGCTCTGTTAGGTGGAGCAGTTCTTTATGGTGGAACGCGGTTGATCTTAAGAAAAAGGGTCGCGGCTGCTTTGCAACCGCTCCTTAATAAAAAGGTGAATCCTGAACTTGTCGATGAAGTTTCCTACCGTGCGGTTGCCATCGGATTCCCTGTGTTTACGCTTGGAGCCCTTATTTTCGCTATGATTTGGGCACAGCAGGCGTGGGATAGATTCTGGGGTTGGGACCCGAAAGAAGTATGGGCTTTGATTACCTTTTTCTTTTATGCTGCTTATCTTCACCTGCGCCTTTCCAGAGGATGGCAGGGGTTGAAGTCCGCCTGGCTGGCGGTTGGTGGCTTCGGAATCATCATGTTCAACTTGATCGCTGTCAACTTGATCATTTCAGGTTTACACTCTTATGCATAAGACACAACAGGCAGGCGGGACTCATGACTCGGCCTGCCCTTTGTTTAGAAATCAATTGAAAGCGTTCAATTTTTATTGATATGGAGGGTTTTATATGGATCAAGAAGCAAAGGTGCTCGTAGTGGATGATGAAGAACGAATCCGCAGGCTTATCCGCATGTATTTAGAGAGAGAAGATTACGTTATCGACGAGGCGGAAGATGGCGAAGAAGCTTTAGATAAAGCGATTCAGAACGATTATGATGTGATCCTGCTTGATTTAATGCTGCCGGGTAAAGACGGGATTGAGGTATGCAAGGAACTTCGTGAGAAGAAAGCCACCCCTGTCATCATGCTGACGGCAAAAGGGGAGGAAGCGAATCGTGTACAAGGGTTCGAAGTCGGAACCGATGACTATATCGTCAAACCTTTCAGTCCAAGAGAAGTGGTTCTGCGTGTGAAAGCGCTCCTGCGTCGCTCTTCATCTACAAAGTTTCTGGAAACGGAAACCTCGGCTCGGAATGTCATCGTTTTCCCACATATGACCATCGACAACGATGCCCACCGTGTAACAGCGGATGGTAAAGAAGTGGCCTTGACACCGAAAGAATACGAACTTCTTCACTATATGGCACAATCCCCGGACAAAGTTTTCGACCGGGAACAGTTATTGAAAGAAGTATGGCAGTATGAATTCTTCGGTGACCTCCGGACGGTGGATACCCATGTCAAACGTCTCCGTGAAAAGCTGAGTAAAGTATCAGCGGAAGCTGCAGGGATGATTGTTACGGTATGGGGCATCGGTTACAAGTTTGAGGTATCAGGTGACTGATGTTCTGGCGTAGTGTTGTTGGGAAATTATGGTTCACTATTCTGCTATTAGTCTGTTTTGTGCTGTTCATTTTGACGGTTCTCCTGTTGGAGTTCTTTCAAAATTATCATGTGCTGGAAGCGGAAAGGCACTTGCTCCAGACGGCAGACAGGATTTCGGATGTGGTGGACCGTTATGAAAAGGAAGAGGAGCTGCTGCTGTCGACGACAGCTCTCGTGAAAGACCCGGCCAGTCGAGCGGTCATCGTGAAAGGGGAAGGGGAGCCACTTGTATCAGAGAGTGATTCAGATGCGCTTCCGGTGCTCGACCAGTCTTGGTTTGAAAACGATCAAGATTTGGCGACGGTCGTTAGTGAAGGAGCCGATGTAAAAAAAGTCGCAGACTTAGGGGATGGGGAAACAGGGATCATGGTTGTCGGGACCCCATTAAACAATAAAGATGGAGCTGTTTATGTCTATCAATCCCTGGATACAATCGAAGAAACGTCTGAACAAACGACCAAGATCATATTCTTGGGAGCGGGTATTGCCATTGTATTGACGACGATCTTCGCTTTTTTCCTTTCCACTAGAATTACGGCTCCTCTGATAAAAATGAGAGAAGGAGCGCTTGAACTTGCTAAAGGGGAGTTCAATACGAAAATTCCGATTCGGACCCATGATGAAATCGGAGAGCTTGCCATGGCCTTCAACCGAATGGGCCGGGAGTTAAAATTCCACATCAATGCGTTAAATCAGGAAAAAGAACAACTATCCGGGATTTTGCGGTCGATGGCGGACGGTGTCATTACGTTTAACCGGAAAGGACATGTGCTGATTTCTAACCCTCCAGCGCAACAGTTCTTAGAGGCGTATATGTTCGATCAGAATGTTTCTCAGGATTCTGAAAACCAGGCATCGCTGCCCGAGCCGCTTCGGGAGTTGTTTGGAAAGGTCATCACAGATGAAGATGAATCGATGGTCGAGATGTCTCTCCAAGGAAGATCATGGGTTATCATCATGACCCCTTTATATGATAAAGAAAAAGTCCGCGGCGCTGTCGCTGTGTTGAGGGACATGACAGAAGAAAGACGGTTGAACAAATTGCGCAAGGATTTTATTGCCAACGTGTCACATGAACTTCGTACGCCTATTTCCATGCTTCAAGGATACAGTGAGGCGATTGTGGATGATATTGCGGAATCGAAGGAAGACAAAAACGAACTGGCCCAGATCATTCACGATGAATCTTTGAGAATCGGCCGGCTCGTTAATGAACTGTTGGATCTTGCCCGTATGGAAGCAGGGCATATCCAATTGAATGAAGAGTCTGTTGATGTGGAGGCGTTCTTGAATAGAATTGTCCGGAAATTCAGTGGTATCGCTAAAGAAAAAGAAGTGGAGCTTCATTTGGAGGTACTTGCGGAGTTTGGCAATCTAACCTTCGATCCTGACCGTATCGAACAGGTATTTACGAATCTGATTGATAATGCGATCCGTCATTCGGATCCTGGCAGTGAAGTACGTGTGATTCTTGAAAAAGATGATCATGACTGGGTCGCAAGTGTAAAAGATTCCGGCTTTGGCATCGCAGAAGAAGATCTTCCTTTTGTATTCGAACGTTTTTATAAAGCCGATAAATCCAGGAAACGGGAAAATAAAAATTACAAAAAAGGCACAGGTCTAGGCTTGGCGATTGCGAAAAATATCGTGGATGCCCACGAAGGAACGATCAGCGTTCATAGTAAATTGAGGGAAGGAACTACCTTTACATTCCGAATTCCATTCTCTCACAAATAATGTTGCTATATTCAAAAAATTGTTGTAATCTTATCTATGGAAACTTCATATGAAGAGGATTCAGGTGTCTGAAAAGACTTGATAGGGAATCTGGTGCAAAACCAGAACTGTCCTCGCAACTGTATGTGTAGACGAAAGGGAACATCCACTGTGTCTGTAGACATGGGAAGGATCCTGATTAGGATGACGCACAAGTCAGTAGACCTGCCTGATCCATTGTTTCAAAGCTTCGGGGATTGAGCGTTTGAGACAACCGATCGGTAGAACGTGGTTGATGCTTCTTATCCTTTCGATTGTCTTTAAGCCTGCCCTTTAGAGGGGCAGGCTTTTTTTCGTGATCGTCGTAAACCTTACTGAAGGAACCAACCGATTGTGGTCCTCAATCTCCTCTCCGCGAAGCCTGAAACACGAATAGTAAAGGAGAGGTTCTTATGAAAAAATGGTATTCCGTATTGGTGGCTTTGATTCTCTCAGCAGGTGTCCTTGTTGGGTGCGGATCTGAGGGAAGCAGTGAGTCAACGGCAACACAAGAAGAAGAAGTACAGGAAGTTACCGTAGATATGCAATTGTCTAAAAACAATGGGGAAGAAATAATTGCAGAAGATGAATTCACTGTCGAAGAAGGAACGACACTCATGGAAGTGATGGAAAACAATTATGAGGTCGAACAATCGGACGGATTCATCAACAGTATCGAAGGGATTGCCGGGGATCAGGAAGAGAAAATGGCATGGATGTACACCATTAACGGGGAAGAAGCGATGGTTGGTGCGAATGAATACGAAATTGAGGATGGAGACGAAATCGTTTTTGATTACAGTTCCTGGGAATAATCGAGATGAACACGTATAAACTTACGCTGATCGCGATGCTGGCATCACTCGCTGTTGCCGGAAGGATGGCGCTTGCTCATTTGCCGAATATCCAGCCGGTGACTGCTATCATCATCATTGCAGGCTTTTGGCTCGGCCCCGTTGCAGGAATTCTTATCGCCCTGCTCACTACGTTCGTTTCCAATGTTCTCTTGGGCATGGGGATTTGGACGATCTGGCAGATCATTGCATGGTCCATCATTGGTGTTTTTGCCGGGATTTTGGGAAAGTATTGGGCTAACATGCCGGTTTGGCTTTTATCCGTTTATGGGTTCTTCAGCGGGCTGCTGTTCGGCTTGATTCTTTCCTTGACGATGAGGGCTGTCGGACAACCGTTTTGGGCTTATTATCTGGCCGGACTGCCGATGGATATGAATCACGCCATCTCCAACACGGTGTTTATCCTTGTTCTTTCACCAGTACTCGGAAAACTATTCCAACGTTATGTTAAAAGGAACGCAATAATGAATGCATCTTAGCTGCCCATCCAGTGGGCAGTTTTTTTCTTTGGCGTTTTACTACATAGGAAATATTCAGGTGAAAGCGAAGGTAAGCGGATTCTTTTCTAAACGCGGTTCCTTTTTCTTTTTTTGCATATTAAGATAGAAGGTGTAACTTTTACTCTACATAAAACGACTACTATAATGACCCAGGAGGTACACCCATTGCGAACGTTCTTTGATGAACTATACGACAATTACCATCATGACCTTTTTCAATTCCTCATCTACATGGTCAAGGACCGCGGTCTTGCTGAAGATCTCGTCCAGGATGTGTATGTGAGAGTCATGAAATCATATGATTCATTCCATGGAAATAGCTCAGAGAAGACATGGCTGTTTTCTATAGCGAGACACGTGGCCATCGATTATTTCCGCAAACAGAAAAGAAAGAGAAACCGGATCATGGAATTCTTCGATTGGACAGAAAAGGGCGAACAACTTAAAGATCAAAACCAAATGCCGGAAGAGATTGCTGTCCAGAATGATGAAATCCGTGCCGTCTATAAAGCCCTGGACCAATGCACGGTGGATCAGCGCAGTGTGTTGATTTTCCGGTTCATCCAGGGAATGTCGATCAAAGAAACAGCAGAAATTCTTAGTTGGAGTGAGAGTAAAGTGAAAACGACCCAACACAGGGCCATGAAAGCCTTGAAAACGATTCTGGAAGAGATGGAAGAAGGGAGGGGACACCATGAAGAAGCCTAATGAAGAAGACATCCAAAAACGGTTGGAGAAACTGCCTGCAATGGAAGACCGTCAGTCTAAAGAACAGCTCTATCAAAGGGTCTCAGCACGTATTCAACCTTCGAAAAAGAAAGTGGCTCCTTGGTTGTTTCCCGGAATGGCTACTATTGCCGTGCTGCTTGTTCTCGCTGTATTCATCCCGGTCTTTTTTACGAACAATGGATGGATGTCGACGACCGAAGAGTCAGCGGACAGTACCCAGGAAGAAATGGCGGAATCTTCAGCGTCATCTGAAGAAAGTGACCCATCATCTGAATCGTCAACGGCTGACGATGGAGAAGAATCGAAGGAGATCGATCAGGCCGAATCAACGACTGAAGAAGAGCCACCTTCTTTAGAATCTGGAACGGAAAAGGATACAGATGAATCCGGGGCAGAACCTGCTGAACTTAAAGAGGATCAGGGAACGGATCTGGACTCGTATGTTGTTGCGGAAACGTTAGATCATCACACGACGCTCAGTTATCCGGGGAAGAATGCAGAAGTCGTCATTCCCACTTATCAACGTGATGATGAGACCCAAACTTTTGATCCTGCAACGTATGGTTTGACGGAAAGATTGGTTGAAGAACTCGAGTATGAAGTTGATGAGAATGAACGAACAGCGGTCGCCATTTTTCCTGATGAATTTAATGCAAGCGGCACAGCTATGGTTCAAATGATTGTTGAATCCATCCGGTGGGATTTAGAAGGATTCCCTTTGGATAAAATCACTTTACAAACGACATCCGGTGACCCAGTTCCTCTCGGGAATTATGGAGAAATGACAGATCTACCAGTCATCCAATCAGGGGAATACGTATACCACCTCTATCAAACGGAAGATTCGTCTAACCAGCTGCTGGCACCCGTTCCACTCAATGGTTCCCCTACCTTCCAAGAGGCTCTTTCTATGATGAAAGAGAAAGGCAGAGGGCTCCATTTGACTCCTGCTGTCCCTGAGCATGTACAGTTCACCTCGGTGACATCGGAGGGGGGAAGTGTGCAGATCAACCTGCAACATGGAGCCTGGGAAAGTGAACAACAGCTTCTCATGATGATGGAAGCGGTCATGGCTTCTGCCGGACAATTTGGGTTTGAAGAAGTTCAATTCAACGGCATCGATGTTCAGACGTTTTCCACGTACGACCTTGACAAACCGATCCCAGTCCCGGAAAAGGTAAATCCAATACAAAAATGATTGGTGGAGATCTCCCTGTAAGAAATAGCAGGGGGGTCTTTTTGATAGGATTGACCCTTCCCCTCATGTTAAAATAAAGGAACGTAGAAAAGGGGTCGATAGGGTATGGATCAAAATGAAGTTCGAAAGTTATTATCGGAAAAGATGAAATTGATACGCGTCGAGCATGGATATACACAGGATCGGATGGCGGAAATCCTGGGACTATCCAAAAAAACACTCGTCCAAATAGAAAAGCAACGAACGATGGCAGGCTGGACGACGGCTGTTGCTGTTTGTGCCTTGTTTCAAGAGAGTGATGTGTTAAAAGGGGTTTTGGGTGATTCACCCGTCGAAATTGTCGAGACGATCGCTCATAAACACGTGGAACCGCAAGGAACGAAAACGCTCGGCGGGAAAGTGTGGTGGCAGAACATTGCCGAAGGAGAAAAATACATCCTCCAGCAGAATGTGATCAGTCAACACTATCGCATTATCAATTCAGAGGATTACCGGATATTTTCGACCATGGACCGGGAAGAAGCTGAAATTCGGTTTGAAGGACTGGTCAAGTAAAAAAGCCCCTAGTATTTAGGGGCTTTTCTCCGGGTGACGATTATTCTTCGAATTTCAATGGATCTCCGTGAAAAGGATCCGTGGAAATTTTGATTGAATCGGTGGGGCATCCATCATAAGCGTCTTCCATGTCTTCCTCATACAGTTCAGGAACTTCTTCTGTTCCTTCATTATCATCAAGGACTACGTAAGCAATCCCTTCGTCGTCGTAGTCATAGATATCAGGTGCAGCAGCGCCACAGGCCCCGCAGGCTATGCATGTCTCTTTGTCGACGATTGTATATTTGGCCATAAATTCGACCTCCTTCAATGAAGCGATGTAAAAACTCGGTACAATCGATATAGAAGTACAACATTTATTGTAAATCTCAGCTTCTCTGTTTTCAACTGAATGAGGCTGACCAAGACGGAAAGGAGGGGGTGAAATGTTCGAGCATTTGATTCTCGTGTGTCTGGACAGGCTGGGTGGAGAACGCACCGTTTCAGGCATCTATCATTTATTGACCGGCAAAAGGTCATCTCAGACGATGCAGGACGCCAAAGGATATGAACTGGATGATTATTTCGGGATTTACCCCTCTCTTGAAAGGGAACCATTGGAACGGATGATTCACTCCCTCGAGAAACGGAACCTCATCCGACTGAATGAAAAATCTTTTCCTTTTCTCACGGATCAAGGAGTGGATCACCTTTACACCTTTCCAGATCAGGAGCTTCATTTCTTTAAAGGAATGGTCTGGCATGAGGTCATCCCGGTTTTTGTCCGGCGAATGACCCTCTTGATTCAAATGATTACAAATCATCAATCAGGCATTTATCATTATGTCCCGATCGTTGAAGATTTTCAAACACAGAAGTGGGCGCGTGCTGTCTATGTACAATTTCAAAATAAAATACCCAAGATCATCGAGTCATTATATACAGAGATCCAGGCACTCATGTGCTCCCACAATCGTAAAGAAGCGGATATATTCGTACACCGGCTGACCGGAGGTTCTGTCATCGGGATGACGCTGGATCAGTTGGCGAGGGAATTTGATGAAGAACCGGAAAATATCCATCTTCTGCTCCAACATACGGCCTATTATTTATTTTTGGAAGCGAAAAAAGACAATGTCCGGTTCCCTGTGCTCCACTTGTGTACAAAAGGGCTCGATGCGAGCCATTTGATTACGCGATCAGCCAGAAAGACGTACCATTATTTACAGCAAGGGCTGGGGTTACAGGAAATCATCCGGGTCCGCCGGTTGAAAAAGAGTACGATTCAGGATCACATCGTCGAATCAGCATTGATCATCCCGGATTTTCCTATTGATCCTTTTTTGGAAAGGGAAGATGTAGAAGCGATCAATCATGTAGCGGCTCGTCTTGATACGAAGAAGCTAAAGCAAATCCATGAAGCTTTGCATGGAAAGTACGACT
The DNA here is from genome assembly GCF_056158545.1 of Halobacillus sp. ABR2_026. Taxonomy (NCBI): domain Bacteria; kingdom Bacillati; phylum Bacillota; class Bacilli; order Caryophanales; family Bacillaceae; genus Halobacillus; species Halobacillus sp. ABR2_026. The sequence goes on along the minus strand of NZ_JBSWTM010000001.1, from coordinate 2,055,869 downwards.
ATTTTGAATTGCGCCTTGCCCTGGCGAAAGGCCAACATCGAACAAAGGAAGGTTTTACACAGGATGAAGTATGATTTAAGATCGGTACTAAAAAAACATTTTGGATTCGATCAATTCCGGGAAGGCCAGGAAGTAGTCATCACAGATGTATTGAATGGACAGGATGTTCTCGGGATTTTACCCACCGGGACAGGAAAATCACTGTGCTATCAGCTGCCGGCCAGAATGATCGATGGAACGACGATTGTGGTATCCCCTCTCATTTCGTTGATGGTGGACCAGGTAAAGCAGTTGAAAGCTACCGGATACAAATCCGTGACCGCTTTGAACAGCTTCATGGATCAGTTCGAAAGAAAAACGGTCATGAAGAACCTCGAACACTATTCCCTCATCTACATATCTCCTGAAATGTTGCAGAATGAGTGGTTTCAACGTGGTTTGGACCGCTTGGATGTCCGTTTGTTCGTCATTGATGAAGCTCACTGCATTTCCCAGTGGGGCCATGAATTCCGGACGGATTACTTGAAGCTTCATCAATCCATTGAGAATATGGGAGATCCGACGGTTCTTGCTCTCAGCGCAACTGCTACCCCTGAAGTCCAGCAGGATATTATGGAAAAACTGAAGCGCCCCCTTATGAAAAAAAGAGTCTACCCCATGGACAAACAGAACATCAGTTTTGCTGTGGAAGAGTGTGGGAGCCCTGAAGAAAAAACGGATCGAATGGTGCAAGTACTTAAAAGAAACGATGCTCCTACCATGATTTACTTTTCCAGCAGGCAATGGGCGGAAAAAGTCAGTTTTGCCTTGAGGGAAAAGCTTGATAAACGGGTGGCCTTCTATCACGGTGGCATGGAGCAGACGGACCGGATGCTCGTGCAGCAGCAATTCATGAACAACCAGTTGGATATCATTTGCTGTACCAGTGCATTCGGGATGGGAGTCGATAAAAAGGACATTCGCATCATCATCCATTTCCACCTGCCGCCCCAATTGGAATCATTCATCCAGGAGGTCGGAAGGGCAGGAAGAGACGGGGGACATGCGGTAAGCCTGCTTCTCTATACAAGAAAGGACCATTATCTTCCCCAAAGGCTGATTGAAAGTGAACTTCCGGATAAGAAGGATTTGAACCGGGTCTTCTCCTTTTTAACACAAAAAGAAGGGAAAGCCATACCGGAAGATGAGGTCATGATCGACCGGTTTGAATTATCGGAATCCCAATGGAACTTCATCAAGTTCCAATTGGAGGAAGAAGCAATCACCAGTGCTGGGATCTTAAAGAAGGTCGAGGTGGAACAGCAATGGACCATCAGCCGGCATTTAGAAGAGCGGTGGGTGTATAAACATAACAAATTGAATGAGATGATGAAGTGGATCCATACCTCCGACTGCCGGAGAGAAACGCTGTATCGTCCTTTCCAGGCGATCGTCAGGCCACCTTCTGTCCCGTGCTGTGACCTGTGTGACTTCAACATTGATGCTTTGGCACTGCAGGAGGAGCATTATCATATGGAAAAGGCTGGATGGGAAGAAAGGCTGAAAATGGTTTTCGGAAGAGGGAGTCATTCATGACCCGTAAATCTCAAACCGAATTAATCATGCAAATGAATGATCGGGAAATTACCTTACAATTAGTGCTCACCCAATTAAGTATTTTTTTCATAGCTCTCATCGGCAGTGTTTTCCTCTTTGATGAATTTTGGTCCGATTGGCGCAGCCAGTTCGCTTTTAACAGTGGTGAACTGTTCGTTTATGGATTCATTCCGGGACTTATGGTGCTTCTCATTGACCTTTTCCTCGTGTATCGTTTACCACATAGGATGTATGATGATGGCGGCATTAACCAAAAAGTTTTTGAAAACCGCTCCATTAAAGGAATCATCGGCCTGACGCTGCTGGTGGCGTGTAGTGAAGAACTTTTATTTCGCGGCGTACTGCATGCAGAATTCGGGTATGTGGTGGCAAGCGTTCTATTTGCCATCATGCACATCCGTTATTTAACAAAAATTGTTCTATTGGTATCTGTACTGTTCGTCAGCTTTTTTATCGGCTATATGTATGAGCTGACCGGAAATTTACTTGTCACTATCCTGGCACATTTTCTTATCGATGTTGTGCTCGCTTTTTGGATACGATTTGGAAAATGGGAGGAAGGCAATGAGTGAACATGATCACCAACATCAAACCGAAGACCAGGCGGGGAAATTAAGAGGATACACAGAAGAAGGCGGTTTTGGAAAAGAATTCGATGTTCTTGACCTGCCTCCACGCAGGGACGTGCACGAAACAAAAAATCAAAAGTCAAAATGGAAGTTCCATGCGATATGGATGAGGTTCCTCTTCATCATCCTCCTCGTTTTAATCGTCGTCATTCTCTCCTATCCTTACTGGGATGATTGGTTTGGTGGAACGTTCCCTGAACCGACGTATTTAGAAGAATCGCCCTACCATGAGCAAGTCACAGTAGAGCGGTGATAATTAGAAGAACTGCTTGCGGTCTTTCTCAAACTTAAGGATTTCAACAGCTTCTCTAAACCTTTGGGAGTGTATGATCTCTCTTTCCCTTAAAAATTTCAGACTATCATTCAAGCAAGGGTCATCCGACATGTTTATAATCCATTGGTAGGTTGCCCTTGCTTTTTCTTCAGCAGCTATATCTTCGTACAAGTCTGCAATCGGATCTCCTTTCGCCTGGATGTAAGTAGCTGTCCATGGGCTGCCCGCAGCATTATTGTAATACAGGGCGTGATCATGGTTGGCATAATGAGCTCCAAGCCCTGCTTCTTTCATTTGTTCCGGGGTCGCATCTTTGGTCAATTTATAAATCATCGTCGCGATCATTTCCAGATGGGCGAACTCTTCTGTTCCAATATCGGTTAACAGACCGATCACTTTGTCAGGAATAGTATACCGTTGATTCAAATAACGAAGGGCCGCTGACAGTTCTCCGTCGGCTCCTCCATATTGTTCAATTAAATATTTGGCAAGTCTCGGGTTGCATTCCGTTACTTTTACAGGATATTGTAATTTTTTCTCATAATACCACATACGCGCCCTCCCGTTTTTTTCATTTGCAAGGCTTTAAAACTGCCAGGGCCAGGGACTGTCCGCCCAATTCCATGGATACCCTGAAAAACTTCCTCCGTACTGTCGTAAAGGGCCAAACTGTTGTTCATACGTTGATTTGAGATCACGGCTTTCTACAGCCAGCTGATTGAACTGCTGGATCGCCTGTGTGTCCTGTGGGTGAGTGTCCAGGTAAAGCGTCAGTTCCACCAGAGCAAAATCAACCATCTGAATTTTCTCCATCAATGCATACCGTTCTTTTACCGGATCGGCCCCTTGTTTCATCGTTTTGCTCCTTTCTCCATCGGGGTCGGATAGGGATCGTATAACACTGGCCAAAGGGTCCCTTTGTATAAAGCCTCCTGAATCGGAAACTGCTGCATGTTGGGCGGCTGAAAACCTAAATAAAGGTTCGGCGGCGTCTGATAACAGGCCGCTCCCCTTGGCGGGCATGGATCAAAGGGACCGTGGTAAGGTTTGTAGCATTTTATCGGTGTATACATCTTAAGATCACATCCTTTTTCATGGAATTTTATGTGTCGTTTGCTCGTCCTATTCGATTCAGGCAGGATATCCAAAGCTGTTTGGCGAAATAATACGAGTGCAAATCAATGGAAGAGGTGAGTGTATGTTTGTTAAAGGGATTATGAAACCCGTCCACAAATCTTTTACGGCTGAAGCATCAGCATCCTTATCTGAAGTGCTAACCGTGCTTAATGATAAGGACATTGAAGCTGTACCGGTTTTAGAAGACGGTCGGTTCAGAGGGATGGTTTCTAAGGAAATGATCTACCAGGCCTTTTTCAATTCAGAAAAAGGAATCGACCGCACGACATTTTTGAAAGAAACCACGGTGGGGGAAGTCGCTGGCCATGAAGATTTCTATATTCATGATGAAGAAGTGTTCGAACGTACGCTTCCGATGTTTAAAGGTTTCTCCGTACTTGCTGTTGTCGACGATACGAAAAAATTCCTTGGATTAGTTACAAGGTTTGATGTCATCGAGCAGTTTGAAAGTGCCTTCGGTGTAAGGAAAAAAGGGGTAAGAATCGCCTTTACCTCTGAAGAATCCGTCGGAAGGATCGAAAGGCTCGGGGATATCATTAAAAACTACCAGGGAAATGTCATTTCGCTTGCTACGTTTGATGAAACCGATAAGCTTGCCAGGAGAATTGTGCTTAAGATCGAAGACAACGATCATATCGATGCTTTCACGAAAAAACTGGAAAAGTCCGGATTCCGAATACTAAGCGTTAAACATGTGTAAATACGGATTTTATAAAAACCGCTCAGGGACTACCCTGAGCGGTTTTTTGCATGGCTATCCAACAATCAATTGTCTTACACCAATACCTTCATCGTTCTCTATAAAAAGCACTCTCGTATAAATATTTTTTCGTGACTGGTTATTTTGTGGTAATATAATGATTTGATTACTGAAGCGGAGGTGAACCGACATGATCTGGCTATTATTAACGGTCTTTATTACAGGTGCTATTATCTTTTTTTATATGTATTCTTTATCAGAAAAGGACCACCTTCGGATAACGTCTCTTCCATGTGCGCGGCTATCTGGGAGAGACAACATTCAGCTTTTATTCATCAGCGACATACATAACCGTCGTCTAAAGGAAAGTACGTTCGAGGAAATCCGCGAGGTGGATATCGTTATCATTGGCGGGGATCTGGTAGATAAACGCACATCTGAAAAACGGCTGAAACAGAACCTTTCTATATTAAAACAATGGGGGGCTCCTATTTACTTCATACCCGGTAACAACGACCATGAATGGAAATATGGCTCGTTCCTTGAGGATTTGGAAAAAGAATGCGTCCTTCCCCTCTCGAATGAGGATACTTATATTGAGCATGGAAAAGGGACATCCTTCGTAGTAAGTGCTCTTGATCCGTATTTTATGAAGCCGAACCGGAACGCATCCCATCCGGAAGATTCCCAATGTCTTCAGATTCTTTGTGTCCATGATCCTTATGTCTTTCAAAAGATGAATGCAGGTGCAAAAAAGAGGTTCGACCTCGTTCTGAGCGGCCACACCCACGGTGGACAAATCCGTATCCTAGGTTTCGGCCCCTATAAACGAGGCGGTTGGGAATTTTCAAATGAACAATCCTTTCTAGTCAGTGAAGGATATGGTACATCGTTGCTGCCCCTTCGTCTCGGAACGAGAGCAGAATGTCATTGGATAGAGTTGGTCCCAAAAGAAGGAGAACATTATAGCATATAGAAATTTTACACGCATTCAAAGCATCTTATATAATAGAAAAAAATAGACAGGTGGTGGCAGACGTATGGCTACGACGAAAGCAAAATACAATATTAAAGCTGTATCACAGCTGCTGGGTATTCAGCCGGGTACGCTCCGTGCCTGGGAACGAAGGTATAAAATGATCCGCCCTTCCAGGAATGAAGCTGGCCACCGTCTTTATACGGATGAGCATGTGCGAATTTTGAAATGGTTGATGGAAAAAGTAAATAAAGGGTTTACCATATCTCAGGCGGTATCCTTATTGGAAAACAGCGAGGGGGCTGTCACGAATACAGACCATACGGAACATAAGTCCCAACTGGACAAAATCGGGGATGAGCTGTTGAACAGCCTGCTTTCTTTCAATGAAAATGATGCTCAGCGCCATTTGGATCATGCGTTCAGCTTATTTACACCAGAAACGGTCGCGATTGACATCATCGGTCCGATTCTTGTTAAAGTTGGTGACTTATGGGAAGAAAACCGTATTACGAGTGCTCACGAACACTTCGCCAGTCAATTCATCCGTTCTCGGATCGGGATGATGCTCTTGTCTATTCCCACGGACGGGATGCTTCCGAAAGCCCTTCTTGTTTGTGGACCTAACGAGCGTCATGAATTAGGACTGCTTATTTTTGCCTTGTTTTTAAAACGGAAAGGGTACGATGTCATTTATCTTGGTCAGAGCATTGCAGGTGGAGATATCGATATTGTAATTGATGAAATCGAACCGACGTATATGTTTATGTCCTGTACCCTGAAGAAGAATATTCCGATTACACTGAGGCTTGCGGAGTCCTTGCAGAGTCAATATCCGGATTTGAAAATTGGACTTGGCGGCTATGCCTATGATCGCTTATCTGAGCTTGATAAAAAACGGATCCAACCCTTCATTGTTGGGAATTCTAAAAAAGCGTGGGAACGCTGGCTGGAGATGAGTTGATCTCTTAAAATGAATACTGGATGATCGAACCTTACCGGAACGGACCCTTCATATCGGAGCCGTTCTTTTTTATGTCCTCAGTGCCCTTGGGTTGTATGATTCAAGAATTAACCGTTTACCAAGGTGAAGGGTTCCTTGCAAAAGCATTCGTTTCGAGAGACCGATTGAGCCCCGTGGACAGCGAACCCTTTCCCTAAGGCCTGAACCTATTCAAACATTTTGAAATTCATGTATTAGTAGAAACATCAAAAATAAAATTTACCAGAGACAAAGAAAAAAGAGGTTGGACTGTAAACAAAGTTAGGCAGGAGTTGAAAAATGTTTGCCCACGTCCAAATCGTCCGATATAATTTGAAAAAAGGTGCCATAATCGCATCGGTCATCATAAGATATAGATAACACATCGTGACAGGGGGCGATCATGTGCGAGTGGAAAGAATGACCAATGAGAAATTTAAAATTTTCCTAACGTTTGATGATTTGATGGATCGGGGATTATCCCGGGAAGAACTGTGGAGTGACTTGCCCAGGGTCCACCGGATTTTCAGCGATATGATGTATGATGCTGGAATTGAACTTGGTGTAGAACTGTCAGGTGTTCTATTAGTGCAGGTGTATCTTCTTCAGGCCCAAGGAATGCTGGTCGTCGTAACAAAGACGGAGCCTGCAGATATTGAAGAAGATGAAGACTATATTGAAATGAAAGTCACGTTGGATGAAAGTAAAGAAATGATGTTCTTCTTTGATGATTTTGAACACGTCATTCAAGCGGGGCTTCAATTGAATCAACTTGATGTATTCGGAGGGCGTGTTTTCCTTTACGAAGGATCTTACTATATGCTTCTTGAGGATGAGGACATCTCTCATCTCGATCAAGATCAAGTGATTGCTTTATTATCTGAATATGCTTCTGCTACAGCAGCAACGTCCCATCGATTATTGGAATATGGAAAACAAATCATGGACAAAGAGGCATGTCGAACCATCTATAAACACTTCTCATAAACTGAAAGAGCGACACTTCATTAAGAGTCGTTCTTTTTTTATTGGGCGCTGGTACGTTTGTTGTAAGAAATTCATTTCCTAAGGTCAGGTTTATAAACACTTCTCAGGTCTCGTTGCCTTATTAGGCGTCTTTTTGATGGGGGAGCTGTATTCCTTCTAAACTTGTGATAGATCAATCGTTTTCCGCTTGATTTTTGAATAGATGCATGAAAGGGAACATGTTAAGATAAGAGTTGGTGTTAGTAAATTATAGAGTGTTCTATGAAATGGAGTGTAACGAATGAAGATTGCGGTTTTATATGGTGGAACATCCGGGGAGCGGGAAGTTTCTCTTTCTACCGGTAAGGGAATCATAAAAGCATTGGAGAATAGAGGCCATGATGTCACATCTATCGACTTTTCTCCTGAAAAAATAGAAGAAGTGCTGAATTTGGATGTGGATCTTGTGTTTATCGGACTGCATGGCCGCTTCGGTGAAGATGGCAAAATCCAAGGCCTTCTTGATATGCTCAGTATTCCATATGTAGGTTCCGGCGTCCTGTCCTCAGCTCTTGCTATGGACAAAGCGAAATCCAAGCATATCTTCTCGTTGAATGGGCTTCATACAGCGAAAAGTGAAGTGTTTGATGTGACCCATCAAGAACAATTTTCTGTCATTGAAGAAGAAATTAACAAGAAATTCTCAGTACCGTTCGTCATTAAACCGAATCAGGAAGGTTCTACTTTAGGTCTGACGATTGTAAAAGATGCAAAGGACATCCCACAGGCGATTCAGACGGCTGCAGGTTCTGATTCTATGATTCTAGTCGAAGACTATGTTAAAGGCCGGGAAGTGACAGTGCCTGTTATGGGGCGCAAAGGCGAAGAAATGGCCCTCCCAGTCATCGAGATCATTCCTAAGAATGATTATTATGATTTTGACTCAAAATATAAACCTGGAGGCAGTGAACATATCGTACCTGCCAAAGTGAGCGATCAACTGACTGAACAGTTGCAGCAATCTGCTGTATTGGCTCATCAGCTTTTGGGATGCGATGTATATTCTCGCGTAGACTTCATAATCAATGAAAACGATGAGCCGGTCATTCTGGAAGTGAATACATTGCCGGGGATGACCCCGACCAGTCTGTTCCCGGATTCTGCTCAGGCGATCGGGTTGAGTTACGATGACTTGATCGGACGATTCGTAGAGCTTTCATCACTGGATATGGACACACAGGTGTAAACGTTTACATTTTTTCTTTGAAAACGGTTAGAAAAAGCCGGTTTCAGCTTTCCTAATTGGTAGTGAACGTGTATACTATTCACTGAAGAACGAGCCCTAATCGAATGGATTGATATAGGAGGTAAATGGATGGTAGCCGATAAGCCAACAGATTCTGCAAACCAAAACAACGAAAAACTTGACGTGTTGAAGTCCACTCAGACGGTGGTCAAGAAAGCACTTGATAAATTAGGATACCCCAATGAAGTCTATGAACTGATGAAAGAACCTGTAAGAATGATGACCGTAAGAATTCCTGTTCGTATGGATAACGATCAGATCAAAATTTTTACCGGCTATCGTGCCCAGCATAATGATGCCGTTGGTCCCACCAAAGGGGGCGTGCGTTTTCACCCCAACGTTTCGGAAAAAGAAGTGAAGGCCTTGTCGATTTGGATGAGTTTGAAAGCAGGGATTGTCGATCTTCCATACGGTGGAGGTAAAGGCGGTATTATCTGTGATCCCCGTGAAATGTCTTTCCGTGAGCTAGAAGGAGTCAGCCGTGGTTATGTCCGCGCAATCAGTCAAATCGTTGGCCCTACAAAAGATATTCCGGCACCGGATGTCTTCACTAACTCACAGATCATGGCCTGGATGATGGATGAATACAGCCGGATTGACGAATTCAACAATCCAGGATTCATTACAGGAAAGCCTATTGTGCTCGGTGGCTCTCATGGTCGTGAAACGGCCACAGCCAAAGGTGTTACCATCTGTATTGAAGAAGCGGCTAAGAAAAAAGGAATCAACGTCGAAGGCGCCAGAGTCGTCGTGCAGGGATTCGGTAATGCCGGAAGTTTTCTTGCCAAATTTATGCATGATCGCGGTGCTAAGGTTATCGGAATTTCAGATGCCTACGGCGGGCTGCACGATCCGGACGGACTTGATATCGATTACTTACTGGACCGCCGTGACAGCTTCGGCACGGTGACGAATTTATTCAAAACGACGATTACCAATGAAGAGCTGTTGGAACTTGATTGTGATATCCTTGTACCGGCAGCGATTGAGAACCAGATTACAGAAGATAATGCGTATAACATAAAGGCATCCATCGTCGTAGAAGCAGCAAATGGACCGACAACATTAGACGCAACAAGAATTCTCTCGGAACGTGGAATTCTTCTTGTTCCTGATGTGCTTGCATCCTCTGGTGGAGTGACGGTTTCCTACTTCGAATGGGTCCAAAACAACCAAGGGTACTATTGGACCGAGGAAGAAGTAGAGGAGAAACTTCATAAAGTTATTATCAAAGGATTTGACAATGTTTATCGGACCGCAGAAACACGTCGTGTAGATATGCGTCTTGCCGCATATATGGTCGGTGTAAGAAAAATGGCGGAAGCCTCAAGATTCCGTGGATGGATATCAACTTGATTATAAGAATGCAATCTCCTATCATGGTTATGGTAGGAGATTCATTTTTTGTTAGGATTTTTCAATCCTGTGATGTTTTATCCCTTTAACGTTTATAACATCCATTGGGGTTTAAGAAGTTGATGAAATAAAGAACGTAGGTGATTCCCTACATCACATGCATGAATATGGAAACCATACCACATCATCGAACATAAAAAGTAAAGGTTTAATGTAAAGGGAAAGAGGAGTGTTGGTCGTGCAAGAAGAAAAAGTCATCATCATCGGTGGCGGACCTTGCGGAATGAGTGCCGCCATCGAATTGCAAAAAGAAGGAATGGAACCCCTGATCATTGAAAAAGGGAACATTGTGAATTCAATATACCATTATCCGACTCACCAGACGTTTTTCAGTTCGAGTGAAAAATTGGAAATAGGCAATATACCTTTTATCACCGAACGTCAAAAGCCTGTTCGGAATGAGGCTCTTGCTTATTACCGAGCTGTCGCAGGGAGGGAAGACCTTCGTGTAAACACGTTTGAGCGGGTAATGGAAGTAGAACAGGAAAAAGGCGGTTTTGTTGTACGCACTCAACCAGAAGGTGGGGAAGCGAAGGCTTACCGTGCAGAAAAGATCGTAGTTGCTACCGGATATTATGACCAACCGAATTATATGAATGTTAAAGGCGAAGAACTGCCGAAAGTCATGCATTATTTCAAAGAAGGTCACCCTTATTATAAGAAAAACGTCGTGATTGTCGGTGGGAAAAATTCAGCTGCAGATGCTGCGCTGGAATTGGAGAAATCAGGAGCCAATATCACAGTGCTTTATCGTGGAGAAGATTATTCTAAGAGCATTAAGCCCTGGATTTTACCACAATTTGAAGCATTAGTCAGAAAAGAAATCATCGACATGGAATTTTGTGCAGATATAAAGGAAATCACTGAAGATGAAGTCATCTACGAATGTAAAGGAGAGGAAAAACGAATCGATAATGATTTCGTTTTTGCTATGACCGGATATCGACCGGACCACAGCTTCCTTACAAAAATGGGTGTGGAGATGGATGATGAGACTGGACGTCCTTCCTTTAATGAAGACACGATGGAAACGAATATCCCGGGAATATTCATCGCCGGGGTCATTGCAGCCGGGTATAACAATAATGAAATATTCATTGAAAACGGACGCCACCACGGTGGTAGAATTGCCAATGCAATGAAGGACGAGTAAATGAAAAAGCCTGGAGTTTCTATGCTCCAGGCTTTTTCTATGGGAATGGGAGTTACTTAACTGAACATATGCTCGAGTTCGGTTAAATTCGCCGTCAGTTCCAGTGCCACCATGAGTTTAATGCGAGCTTTCGGTCCAGTGAGGCCGTTCGCGAAAATGATGCCCATATCTTTCAGCTGCCGCCCGCCTCCTGGATATCCATATGTATCCTGAACGATGCCTTGATAACATCGCGACACTAGGACGATTGGAATTTGGTCATCAATCATCCGCTTTAAAGCATCAACAGTTTCTGGAGGTAAATTTCCTTGCCCTAAGGCTTCAATGACGAGGCCGTCTGCCTGGCTTTCTCTGACCGCGTCGATCAAGGAGCCATCCATGCCGGCATAGGCTTTGATAAGTGCGACATGCTTGCTTATGCTTTGTATAGGGTACGAATCACGCCGGGTCATTTTATGATGAAAGAAAACTTCCGTCTTCGTGGTAATACCGACGGGGCCATATTGAGGGCTTTGAAACGTTGCTACATTGCTTGTACTCGTCTTCGTCACATTCTTTGCCGTATGAATTTCATCGTTCATGACCACTAATACCCCTTTGTCCTGGGCCTCATCACAAGTCGCAACTCTTATTGCACTGAGAAGGTTGTATAACCCATCGGCGCCGATTTCATTACTGGAACGCATGGCGCCGGTAACGACCACTGGTTTTCGGGTCTGCAAAAACAAATCGAGGAAATAGGCGGTTTCTTCTAATGTATCTGTCCCATGAGTGATGACGATTCCATCATAATTCTTTCTTGCCATTTTCTCGTGGATAGATCTTCCTAACTTCAGCATGTGATCAGGTCTAATGTGGGGGGAAGGAAGGTAGAATAATATCTCATCTTCGATCAATGTCTTTCCTTTGAGCATCGTTGAGATTTCATCCAAAGGGTGTTTGGATGAAGTATTCACTTCACCTGTTTCCTTGTTTTCTTTCATTGATATCGTGCCACCTGTGTGAATGACTAATATTCGTTTCATATTTACACCATCTTCCATTCAAATGTTCCTTTTCTCATACCTTCATGATACGATGAAACGTAGGTGAAAGAAAGAGAGAGGGTTGAGAATTATGGCCATTTTGACTGCTGCAATATCTCCTGCTGTGGCCATCATGACATTTATATATTTAAGCAAGAGAATCGAACTTGAGCCGCTGCCCTTGATCATCCGCATGTTTATCATAGGAGTCATCATGGTTTTTCCAATCATGTTTATCCAGTATGCTTTCGAAACAGAAAATGTCTTTCATTCATCTTTTTTGAAATCTTTTTTCTTAGCTGGATTACTTGAAGAGTTTTTTAAATGGTTCTTTTTATTATTTGTCGCTTACCGACATTCTGATTTTGATCACCACTATGATGGAATCATCTACGGTGTGGCTGTCAGTTTAGGTTTTGCGACGATTGAAAATATCATTTACCTTTTTCAAAATGGAATTGAAATTGCCATACTAAGAGCCGTTTTCCCAGTATCATCTCATGCATTATTCGGTATTATTATGGGCTATTATATGGGGAAAGCGAAGTTCCGGACGAACCGTTCGAACTTATGTTTAGCCTGGGGGCTGCTCGTACCTGTTTTGTTGCACGTGCTGTATGACTATATTATAACCGTGAAAGAGATGACCTGGATGTTTTGGATCACTCCATTCATGATTGTGTTGTGGTTCATCGGAATCAGGAAGATCAAAATCGCGAATCAACATCACGAAAAAATGCTCAAACATTGAAGAACAGCCTCCAGGCTGTTCTTTTTTTATGAGCTTTGATAGGACTGTCTAAGCTGGACTGGATTGTGCTGAATCAAAGTCGATGTAATGGATAAAGTGTACAAGGTCCCCATGAATAATCTGCGGTTTCTGTTAAAAACTACCCCTATAACTAAACTATTGGGTCAGGGGTGTATGTTGGATGTTATGGAAAAAGACGATGGTCGTTTTTTTGGGCCTGTCCTTGTTGGTGTTCCCTTTATCTGAGTGGAGCTATGTCAAACCAGTTAACGGTTTCTCGAATCAAATTATACAACAGGGAGCTACGGGGGACGATGTCATTGAACTTCAATCCAGGTTACAGTACTTAGGATTTTACAACGGAGCCATCGATGGAGTATTCGGCTGGGGTACTTACTGGGCGGTCCGAAACTTCCAGTATGAATTTGGACTTGAGATTGATGGGCTTGTGGGTACAGAAGTAAAAAACAAATTAAAGAAAGCGAGCAACTATGATGAAGGATATGTAAAGGAACAGATTCGTAAAGGGAACGACTTCACCCATTACGGAGGAACGCCAAAATCTCAGCAAACGAAACAAGGAAGTCAGGAACAAAAACAACAAACGCAGCAGCAAAAAGAAACAACACCTGAGCAGCCAACAGCTGTCAATGTACCAAGTGGATATTCTCAAAATGATATCCAATTGATGGCCAATGCAGTTTACGGAGAAGCGAGAGGAGAGCCTTATGTCGGTCAAGTAGCCGTAGCCGCTGTCATCCTTAACAGAATAAAGAGCGCTTCGTTTCCGAATAATGCTTCAGGCGTAATATTTGAGCCTCGTGCTTTTACAGCTGTTGCTGATGGGCAAATATGGCTCGAACCTAATGATCAGGCGAAAGAAGCCGTCATGGATGCCATCAATGGATGGGACCCATCTGGTCAGGCCCTTTATTATTTTAACCCGAGTACTGCAACCTCTGACTGGATTTGGTCAAGGCCGCAAATCAAACAAATCGGGAAACATATTTTCTGTAAATAGGAGGTGGGCGTATGGGTAAATGGATCGCCATCATAGTATTAAGCATAGCGGCTGTCGGCGCAGGCGTCTGGGGGTACAAAGAGAATCAGGATAAAAATGCTGTCCTCATACAGGCAGAAAACAGTTATCAACGCGCATTTCATGAATTGACCTATAATGTAGACCTTCTACATGATAAGATCGGCTCAAGTTTAGCAATGAATTCCAGGAACCGTCTATCTCCGCAGCTTGCTGAAATCTGGAAGATTTCATCAGAAGCGAGCTCGGATGTGGGTCAGCTCCCGTTGACGCTTCTTCCTTTCAATAAGACAGAGGAATTTTTGTACGATGTCGGGGAATTTGCTTATCGTACAGCTGTCCGTGATTTGGAAAAGAAACCTTTGAGTGAAGAAGAAGTGAAAATGCTTGAGGAGCTTCATAAGAAGTCTGGTGAAATTGAAGGAGAGCTAAGAAAAGTACAGAACGTCGTGTTGAGTGATAACCTGAGGTGGATGGATGTAGAGCTGGCACTGGCGACCAATGACGAAGTCGGGGATAATACCATTGTCAATGGATTTAAAACCGTCGAAAAATCGATGGATGGTTTTGAAGACTCTGTGACCCAGACAGGACTCGGTTCCTCTGGTCCTGCAAAAAGCTATCGCTATCTTGAAGGTGAAAAAGTCGACGAGCAGCAGGCGAAGAAGATCGCCAGTCAATGGCTTGAAAAAGTAGCGGTTGATAAGCTCACTGTAACAAAATCAGGAAAAGGAGCCGACGTTCCGACGTACACCGCTTCCTTCCAGGATGGGGACAAAAACGGATATATTGATTTGACAGAAAAAGGGGGGCACCCACTTACGATAATGATCAGCCGGAAAGTGGACGATCCTGAAATTTCCCTGTACGAAGCTTCAGAAAAGGCTAAAGAATATGTGCAAGGGTTGAAAATATCCGATCTTGAACTTGTCGAGAGCAATCAGTATGACAAAATGGGAGTCTTCCGTTTTCTGTATACGGAAAATGATATCCGTTATTTCCCGGATTCAGTAGTTGTGAAAGTGGCGCTTGATAACGGAGAAGTTCTTGGAATGAGTGCCCGTGAGTATTACAATTACCACAATAACCGGGAGCTGAACGAACCGGAAATCACGCTTGAAGAAGCACGGGAAAAAGTCAATCCTAATGTTAAAATCCAGGATCATCATCTTTCTGTCATTGAAAATGATGTCAATGAACAAGTCCTCTGTTATGAATTTCTGACGACGATGGAAAACACCACGTACCGGATTTTCATCAATGCGGCCAATGGACAGGAAGAAAAGGTGGAAACCCTGAAAAAAGCAGAAATGAAATTTAATCAGGATGTATGACGATAGGAACCCTTTACTTGAAGGGTTCCTTTTTTTATATCTGTCTTTATACCTATTTTCTTCCTTTTTTTTCATGGTCATGAGATAATAGAAAAGAGCTTGCAGGGGGATCAGGATGGAGAATTTAAAGGTGGGGACAATACTCACATTAGAAATCCGAAAGTCAAATGGAGAGGATGTTGACCAATACAAATGTAAATTGGTCGATTTTGAGGAACATCGAATTTATATCGATTATCCTGTACATACAGCAACGGGGAAGACAGGTTTTTTTCTGGATGGCACTGAATTTCAGGCCAGTTTCGTTGGACCTGACCAGTCCGTGTATTGGTTTAAGACAGAGGTAGTTACAAGGGAAAAACGGAACATCCCTGTCATCGCCTTGTCATTTCCGGGGCTTGAAGAATTGAATAGAATCCAACGGCGGAAATATGTCCGGGTGGATGCTACTATCGATGTAGCTGTTGAAAGGGAGGCAGGAAGTTTCCCGACGATTACGAACAATATTAGCGGAGGAGGGCTACGGGTGTTGCAGATGCCTGAAGATAAGCTCGGAGAAAAAGAGGAAATCTCTTTAACGCTCGTTCTTCCTATGAATACAGGGGAAACCCACTACGTAACAGCAAGAGGCCAAGTCATTCGGGTCATACCTGCAAAGAACCTCCTGCCCGAGAGAGTATCCATTGAATATATAAATATTCATGAAAAGGATCGTCAATTGATTATCAAATATTGTTTTGAACAACAAATGCAGTCGAGAAAACGCGCGTTGAAATAAAATGGATTTTCAAAGTCGAATTATGTTATTCTTAACTTTGATCATTAAGTAAAATTTTTTGAGAAAACGCGCTCACGAAGTGCGTTTTTCTTTGATAAGACAGATGGAGGAAATGGATCGTATGAACACAATGACAATTGCCATTGACGGCCCAGCGGCAGCCGGTAAAAGTACTGTAGCAAAAAAAGTCGCAGAGAAATTATCGTTTATTTATGTAGATACAGGAGCGATGTATCGAGCATTGACTTGGAAAGCCATCAAAAAAGGGGTGGCGCTTGAAGACGAGGCGGGGCTTGCCGAACTTCTGAGCCAATCTGATTTGAATCTGGTCCAAAGCGAACAGGGGCAGAGGGTCATTCTAGATCAAAAGGATGTATCTGAAGAAATCAGGACCGCTGAAGTTACGAACCAAGTGTCCATTGCAGCGAAACATAAGGATGTACGCAGGGAAATGGTACGTAGACAACAACAACTCGTTAAGGACAAAGGTGTAGTCATGGATGGACGTGATATCGGCACCCATGTTCTCCCGGATGCCGAAGTTAAGATTTTTATGATTGCGTCTGTTGAGGAAAGAGCCGAAAGACGTCATAAAGAGAATCTTGAAAAAGGCTTCCCATCTGACTTGGAGCAATTGAAAGAGGAAATCCGTAAACGGGATGAGATTGACTCTAACCGTGAAATTGCACCACTCGTAAAAGCTGAGGATGCTGTAGAGATCGATACGACATCCATGGATATCGATGAAGTTGTAACAGCCATTTTGAAGATTGTTAAGGACCGAGGGAAGAAAGGGGAGTAACGATGAGTTTATATAAACTGGGGAAAGCTCTCTGTAGTATCATCTTTTATCCGATGTACAGAATTCAAGTGGTCGGTAAAGAGAACATCCCTGCAGAAGGGCCTGTCATCATTTGTGCCAATCATATTTCAAATGTCGACCCGCCGGTTGTCGGTATTACAAGCAGTCGTAACATCTACTTTCTTGCAAAAGAAGAGTTGTTTAAGAACCCTGTCATTGGGGGTATATTGAAAAAAGTCCATGCTTTTCCAATCAAACGTGGCATGCGGGATAGAAACGCGTTGAGAAAAGGACTCGATATCCTTAAAGAAGGCAACGCTCTCGGGCTGTTTCCTGAAGGGACGAGGCAGAAATCAGGTGAAATAGGAAAAGGTCTGGCTGGAGCCGGCTTCTTTGCCTTAAGATCTGAAGCTTCCATCGTGCCTTGTGCCATCATCGGACCGTACAAGAAGTTCCAAAAGTTGAAGGTCGTTTATGGAGAACCGATTGATATGACCGACTACAGGGAACAGAAGGCTTCTGCCCAGGTCGTCACGGATCGGATCATGGAAGAAATCAGACAATTGCATAAAATTCATCAATCATAAGGCGTAATCACTTGACAAAATGCTCTAAATATTAGAAGTTAGACAAAAGGGCATTTCTGTATTATTAGGTTGTGTCGGAAATTGAAGGAGGTAGCTTGGTATGGATGAAATGAATCAAGAAGTATCTGGTATGAAAGAATTCTCTGCAGGGGACATCGTGACTGGTAAAGTCGTAAAGATTGAAGAAAAACAGGTCCTCGTAGATGTTGGATATAAAGTCGAAGGTATTGTACCTATCAGTGAATTATCCAGCCTTCATGTAGAAAAAGCTTCAGATGCCGTAAGTGAAGGAGACGAACTTACGCTGCAGGTGAAGAAAGTTGAAGATGATGAAATCGTACTTTCCAAGCGTGCAGTCGATGCTGATCAGGCATGGGAAGATCTTGAAGCGAAGTTCGAAAGCGGAGAAATCTTTGAAGCAGAAGTTAAGGATGTCGTTAAAGGCGGACTTGTTGTGGATATCGGCCTGCGCGGATTCATTCCAGCTTCTTTGGTTGAAACGTATTACGTTGAAGATTTTGAAGACTATAAAGGAAAAACTCTTTCCCTTAAAGTCGTGGAATTGGATCGTGAGCAAAATCGTGTAATCCTTTCCCACCGTGCTGTCGTTGAAGAAGAAGAATCAGCGAAAAAGCATGAGGTGCTACAATCTCTTGAAGAAGGACAAGTAATCGAAGGTACAGTACAGCGTCTGACTGACTTCGGTGCTTTTGTGAATCTTGGAGGTATTGATGGTCTTGTACATATCTCCCAGCTTTCACATCAGCACGTGGAAAAAGCATCAGATGTTGTAGAAGAAGGCCAGGAAGTTAAGGTCAAAGTACTTTCAGTAGATCGTGACAATGAGAGAATCTCTCTTTCATTGAAAGCTACACAACCAGGACCATGGCATGAAATCACGTCAAAAGTGTCCGCTGGTGAAACTTTAGAAGGAACTGTCCGTCGTCTAGTAAGCTTCGGTGCTTTCGTAGAAGTGTTCCCTGGTGTTGAAGGGCTTGTCCATATTTCTCAAATTTCCAACCGTCACATCGGGACACCTGATGAAGTACTGGAAGAAGGACAGACCGTTGAGGTTAAAGTCCTTGATGTAGATGAAAATGCAAAACGTCTATCACTAAGCATGAAGGAGTTGGAACGCGACGAAACGCGTGCTGAGATCCAACAGTATGAAAAAGAAGAGGATAGTTCCGGCTTCTCACTTAGCGATATGATTGGTGACAAACTGGATAAATATAAAAAATAATTCATGAATTCACGCTGAAATATTGGTTGCAGCCTTTACTTGGGTAAAACTGAAATTCAGGTTTAGCTGTACATTTGCAATCAATACTCGGTAAAGAGTGATGATTTTTTTGAAAAGTAGGGATGGTTATGAAAAGGTCTGAACGAAAGATTGATCATATCCGCCATGCGCTTAGTCACGAAAGGGAAACGCATAATCACTTTGATGATATTGAGATCGTTCATCAAAGTTTAGCCCGTATGAATTTTAAAGACCTAAAGTTAGATACTGAAGTAGGGGAACTTTCATTAAGTTCCCCTCTTTTTGTTAATGCGATGACTGGTGGCGGCGGGGAAGAAACGATGGCAATCAATCAGAATTTAGCTTCAGCAGCAAGAGAAACAGGCATAGGGATGGCTGTCGGTTCTCAAATGTCTGCCCTGAAGAATCCAGAGGAAAGAGTAACCTATGAAGTTGTGAGGAAAGAGAACCCTGATGGGGTTATTTTTGCCAATGTAGGTAGTGAAGCTACTTTGATTCAGGCAAAAGAAGCCGTTCGAATGCTGCAAGGGGATGCCTTGCAAATCCATATTAATACCCTCCAGGAGATGATTATGCCAGAAGGAGACCGTGATTTCACGGATCGAATGCATCGAATCCAAGATATGATTGATTATATCGATGTACCTGTCATAGTAAAAGAAGTTGGGTATGGCATGTCGAAAGAAACGGCAAGTACACTTCAAAAAATGGGAGTTCGTTACCTCGATGTTGGAGGAAGGGGCGGCACTAATTTCTCCAGGGTTGAAAATATGAGGAGAGAACGGGCCTATACCTCCTTCAACAATTGGGGCATTCCTACCCCAGTTTCTGTGCTGGAAACGGGGGGATGGGAAGGTCTTCATGTTTTTGCCTCTGGAGGTATACGTAACGGACTTGACGGAGCAAAAGCGATGGTTCTTGGTGCACGTGCCTTCGGTATGGCGGGGTCCTTGTTAAATGTCCTCGTGAATGAAGGCAGGGAAGCCTTAGTGGCTGAAATCGAACATGTACTAAAAGAATTCAAAATCGCCATGATGTTGCTGAACGCTCCTTCTCCTCATGAATTGAGAGGAAAGCCTCATGTTAAATTCGGTTATACAAAAGAGTGGTACGACCAAAGGTTCTAAAAAGCCTATGACGCAGCTGTCATAGGCTTTTTTATTTGTTCATGTTTAAAGCTTAATAGATGCACGCATAATAAAAAGTGTAGAAAGGGAGGTGAGGTGGTGGCATGGAAGCAAGCTTTTATTGGTTTTCTTGGTTTTTAACAATCTTATGTGTCTTCTTTCTGCATCGTCAGAAGTTGAGAAATGACCTTTTATGGATTCTGGGCATTTTAATGTGTACATATGATCTTTTTTCCATGGGAGATTCTCAGCTATATCTTCATGTAATACTTCTTCTATTATTGGGGACTTATCTATTCGTATCGAAGTCCAGGAGTCTTTACGATTATTTTTGGCCGTTCATTTTCAGTGTAGGGTACGCTTCAGTATGGATGTTTCTTATCATACACCCAGTATGGACGAACTTTCCGGGCGTCTCCCTCTTTCCTTTCATCATCGTAGCGGCTCTACGTCTGTTTTTAAGAGACATCGAAGGTCTGCTCGGATTATGGATGATCACAAATGCAGGGGGTTCCCTGTTTGTTTTCCTTACTTTTGCTATTTATCAAAATGAAGGACTCATCGATAGTCATGTGATGCTTTCCATGACCGTTAAAGGGATGCTTGTCCTAGTCATCCTATATGGGTTTGACCGCTTGAAGAAATCCATCTTCAAAAAACGTAAAACAACCGCTAAAGGAGCTGCTTACGTGTGAATGAATACACTTATCCGATTATCTTTGGCATTCTGGTCGGTACCGCCCTTCGTGTTTATATGCTGCGAACCGATTACAGGCAGTATCCAACTTACCTTCATGGGAAAATCATCCATTTATCTTTAGGGTTCATTGCTGCGGCCCTTGGAACGATAGCTATTCCTTCGATCATGGAAAAGGAATTTACGGCGGTAACCTTCTTGACCTTAGCTGCTTCTCAATTTCGTGAGGTGCGTAATATGGAAAGGAATACATTGGCTGAAATGGATTCCTATGAACTCGTCCCACGCGGGAACACCTATATTGAAGGAATTGCCGTTGCTTTCGAGAGTCGGAACTACTTGGTGATTTTTTCTTCTTTTGTCGTTACCCTTTGTTACCTGGCTTTAAATATATGGGTGGCCGTAGCAGCGGCTGTCGTTTGTTTTATTCTATCCGGTATGCTGATGAGCGGCTCGAAGCTTTCAGATATTGTGACGGTTGAAGAGAAGCCGATAACCTTTGATGGTGCTGGTTTATATGTCGATAATATCTATATTATGAACATCGGACTACCGGAACGCCAGGACGAAATATTAAAATATGGCATGGGGTTTGTGTTGACTCCGAGGGAGTTCAGTGTCCGTTCGACGATTGCCAATCTTGGACAGAGACAGGCGATTCTGCATGATGTTTCCGTTACACTGGGGGTATTCCGGGACTCTGGTACACCTGCACTCGTTCCATTGATTAAGAGAGATTTAAATGATGGAAGAATTGGGGTCTTCATTCTGCCTCAGGAACAGGATCCGGAACGTGCGAAAGAAATTATCGAACATGTACCTGTTTTAGAAAATGCAATACAAATGCCTTCAAAGAAAAGGTAGGAGGGATCATCCATGAAAATGGAAAAAGCTATTTTGGCATCTGTGACTACAGAGGAAGACCGGGTCCATGGAAGTGCAGCAGTTTTTAAATGTGATACTAAAGAGGAGATGGAAGCCATTGCAGCCAATCTGGAAGCTATTCTCGACGGGATTGCCCATGCCTTGAGTGATCAGCTTTACATTATTGTCAAACATTGAGTTCGGAGAAGGAATTGTTTCTTTTTCTAAAGTTTGCTAAGATAGTAAAGTTAATGGCTTCCTGCTGTTCTTCGGAAGATGGGCTGTTAAACCATCGCCCGTAGGAGAGCAGTATTTTTTTGCTTTTAACTACTGAGGAAACATGGAATAATGAAAATAGAAATAAAGAAAGGATGATCCTTTCATGAGAAAATCAGTAATCGCTATTGTAGGAAGACCAAACGTAGGTAAATCAACGATTTTCAACCGACTTGTCGGTGAAAGAATCTCTATCGTAGAAGACACACCCGGTGTCACACGGGACCGTATTTACGCTGAAGCTGAATGGCTGACAACTCGCTTCAATGTCATCGATACAGGTGGCATTGAGCTTGGGGACGAGCCGTTGCTCGTTCAGATGAGGGCCCAGGCTCAGGTGGCCATTGATGAAGCGGATGTAATTGTGTTCATGGTCAATGGACGCGATGGTATTACAGGGGCGGATGAAGAAGTCGCCAAATTATTGTTCAAATCGAACAAACCAGTGGTCCTTGCCGTGAACAAGGTTGACAACCCGGAAATGAGGGAAAATATCTACGAGTTCTACTCCTTAGGATTCGGTGAACCTTTCCCGATTTCAGGAACTCACGGTCTTGGACTTGGGGATATGCTGGATGAAGTAGTCAAGCATTTTCCTGAGAAAATCCAGGAGGAAATCGATGATGAGACGATTCGTTTCAGCTTGATTGGACGGCCGAATGTAGGGAAATCCTCCCTCGTTAACAGCCTTCTTGGTCAGGAGCGTGTTATCGTCAGTGACATCGCTGGAACGACCAGGGATGCAATCGATTCGCCTTTCTCAAAAGATGATCGTGATTATGTCATTATCGATACAGCTGGAATGAGAAAACGAGGCAAAGTCTATGAGACGACAGAAAAATACAGCATAATGAGGGCCTTAAAGGCCATTGAACGCTCCGACGTAGTCCTGACCTTAATTGATGCCGATTCTGGTATTCAAGAGCAGGATAAAAAGATTGCCGGCTATGCTCATGAAGCGGGAAAAGCTGTCATTATCGTTGTTAACAAATGGGATACGATTGAAAAAGAAGAGAAAACGATGAAAGAGTTTGAAGATAAAGTACGCGATCAATTCCGTTTTCTCGATTATGCACCCATTGTCTTTTTATCAGCAAAAACGAAGAAACGTATCCACACGTTGATCCCGAAAGTGCTGGAGGCAAGTGAAAACCACGCGAAACGCGTGCAGACCAATCTCCTGAATGAAGTGATCATGGACGCTCTTGCGATGAACCCGTCACCTTCTATCAAAGGGCAGAAACTGAAAATCTTTTATGCGACGCAAGTATCTGTCAAACCACCGAGCTTCGTCGTTTTTGTCAATGAACCTGAGTTGATGCACTTCACATATGAGAGATTTCTGGAGAACAGAATCCGGGAAGCGTTTGGATTTGAAGGAACACCGATCAAAATCTTCGCAAGGAAACGCAGCTGAATTCGAGGAAGGGAGCAGGTAGTATGGAAAAAGTAGCGGTACTCGGGGCGGGGAGCTGGGGGACAGCTCTTGCCCTCGTTCTCGCTGATAACGGGCATGAAGTCTCTTTATGGACACACAGAGAGTCTTTAGCTGAAGAAATCAATCAACACCATCGCAATGAAAAATACTTGGAAGGGGTCGACCTTCCTTCATCCATCACCGCGACTCATAACCTCGGAACGGCAGTAAAGCAGGCTGGACATGTCCTATTAGTCGTTCCTACGAAAGCCATGAGGGAAGTCTGCACTCAATTGAAAGAAGTCCTACACGATCAAGTGATCCTTACGCACGCATCCAAAGGGATTGAACCTGGCTCTTATAAACGGGTATCGGAAGTGATTGCTGAAGAGATCAATGCGGATCAGTATGAGGATATCGTCGTACTTTCCGGCCCGAGTCATGCTGAAGAAGTGAGCAGAAGACAGCCGACGACTGTGACCGTATCGTCCAAAAATCTCGAGGTTGCAGAAAAAGTCCAGGACCTGTTCATAAACCGTCAGTTCCGAGTATATACGTCGCCAGACCTCATTGGCGTAGAGCTTGGAGGGGCTTTGAAAAACATCATCGCCCTTGGCGCTGGTATATCCGATGGGCTTGGGTATGGGGACAATGCAAAAGCCGCTCTCATTACCAGAGGCCTTGCTGAAATAGCACGTCTTGGAACCTCCAAGGGGGCGAACCCGCTCACATTTTCAGGATTGACCGGAATCGGGGATCTTATTGTTACATGTACAAGTTCTCACAGCCGCAACTGGAGAGCCGGAAACAAGCTAGGTAAAGGATATCCTCTGGATGAGGTGCTTGATCAGATGGGGATGGTCGTCGAGGGTGTAAGGACGACGAAAGCTGCTTACCAACTAGCAGAAGAACAGGGAGTGGAGATGCCGATCACTTCAGGAATCTACAGAATATTATTTGAATCGGCAGACCCTAGAGATGTTGTCGATCAGTTGATGACAAGAATCCGCCGCCATGAAATGGAAGATTTGACAAATATTCTTGATGAAAAGCTGAATGACTGACACATATTGACCCATGTGCATATACTACACAGAACCTAATGCACGAGGAGGTCAATTGTTCATGAATGATTTTCAGAAGAATATTTTTGATCATCTGAAGAAAAAAGCTAACATCGATCCAGAGGACGTTTTTAAAGTGGCAAACTCCGTCCAAAATGCTGATTTCAGTGATGAAAAGACTGTTAGACGTCTTGTGCGTCAGCTTGCAAAGGTTGCAAATAAGAACGTATCAAAGTCTAAGGAAGATAAAATCGTCGAGGCTATCACGAAGCAAAACATGCCGCTTGATATGAATACGTTAGGCAAGTTTCTAAAATGATTACGAACCAATAGGCGCCTGAGGAGGCAGTCCTTCATTCGTATGCATAAGATATTACGCAGCAATCATTACACATGAGCTGGTCAGGGAATTGTTTAGTCAACCGGGGCAATCGGTTTGCCCCGGATTTTTTTATGCCTTTTTTCAATCGTGAATGGATGTAAAGCCGCTAATTCACGCGATAATATTGGGTTTGAAGATGTTTGGGCGGAACTGGACGGTTCGGGGAACGGTCGTTTTCAAATGGGTGGTGAGGGACGTCCTTGCTTTCAAAGATTGTCATGACTAGATCCATATATAGAAGAGATGAATCTTCGCCTCTTGTTGGTGGAGTCACTCATTTTTGTGCATGGATGGCGGCTTACTTACTCGAATTTTTATGCTCTGCATGGTGTTGTCAGCCAAACTTCTCACCACCGTGTTCTTTGAACCGTATGTAAGTTCATCTGTGATGGTTTTGAAACAAAACGGACATATTCATTTTTAACGAACGAGTTTGGATAAAGGTGTACTTACCAATAGTTGTGAAAGACTGCTAGACTCTATTTCTTATCTGTCTGATTGAATGGACTTGTGGTATAATACCAAAAGCAAAGTGTGCTTGAAGGAGGAAAATCTGTGTCTGAATCGATGCTTAAAATGTACATATCCTTCGCAGGAATTATCTCATTGTTCCTTTCTGTTGGTTTGATCTATCTCAGCAGATATAAAATGAAAGGATTTTTATCAGGTCTGATTGCGGTATTCGCTTATCTTTTCATGATTTTCGGCGGTCTCATCATCCTTTATATCGTCCTGAGCGGACCGACAGCCTGACTAAGGAGGACTCTACATGAAACGCTTACTTATCCTGATTCTTCCAATGACTGCCTTGTTGCTTACTGGGTGTCTTTATCCGCAGAACAAGCTGGCTAAGAACCAGGTACCGAACGACCAACAACTCGAAAGGGTTCAGGAGGCTGTAGACAGCTATCAGAAAGAAAAGAACGGCCTGCTGCCCATAAAAACGAAAGAGCAGGATACACCGATCTTTCAAAAATACCCGATTGATTTTAGTAAACTTAAAGAATTGAACTTGATCAATGATTTGCCGGGAACATCCTTTGAAAACGGAGGTCATTATCAGTATGTGATCATTCATCCTGAAACAGACCCTACCGTGAAGGTTCTGGATCTTCGGACGACAGAGGAAGTACGTTCCCTTCAGGTGAAGGTTAGTTTTTACAGAGAAAATAACAAGTATCCTCCATTGGGAGACTTCGTGGCCCCAGGCGTGTATGAACTCGATTATGAAAAAATCGGACTGGATGAGCCTGCCATGGTGGACAGTCCTTATTCTGATCAGGATCTCCCAGTGTTTTTAAATGAACAGGGGAAAGTCCATATCGATTACCGGAAAGATTTGTATACGTACTTAAGGAATGAAGATCATAGTTATACGCCAGGCGAGGATATTCGTTATTTGCTGACGGATCATACACCATTCGTTCCTGCCTACTCAACATCCTATACAATAGAAGAAGGCGAGCCAGTTTTCTTAAAAGCGAAGCCCGCATCATGAAAGCAAACCGTTCCTGCATAGAGGAGCGGTTTTTTTCATAGATTCTTAGTGAGCATAAACGAATACGTAATGGAACCTTACCGATCCCGTAATCCTCCACTCTTGTTTATGCGAAAATCTATGACTGTGCCTTAGGGTGGGTTACTGAACTTATAATTTCTTGCATATTCCACTAGGACAACGTCATAGAATTAGATTGTCTAGGCTTGTATGAAGGTGAAATTT
The DNA here is from genome assembly GCF_056158545.1 of Halobacillus sp. ABR2_026. NCBI lineage: Bacteria > Bacillati > Bacillota > Bacilli > Caryophanales > Bacillaceae > Halobacillus > Halobacillus sp. ABR2_026. The sequence goes on along the minus strand of NZ_JBSWTM010000001.1, from coordinate 2,029,604 downwards.
TATTTGGGAGGGGATCCTTTGGAAAAGGTTGATATCTTCAGTGATATTTCCAAACGGACAAATGGAGATATTTATTTGGGAGTTGTCGGGGCTGTCCGGACTGGAAAATCTACATTCATAAAAAAATTCATGGAACTTGTTGTGTTACCAAATATGGAGGAAGAATCCGAACGAGAGCGTGCATTGGATGAACTTCCACAAAGTGCGGCTGGAAAGACGATCATGACGACAGAACCTAAGTTCGTCCCTAACCAGGCAGCCAATATCAATATCGATGACCACCTTGATATCCGCGTGCGGATGGTGGACTGTGTTGGGTATGCGGTTAATGGAGCTGTCGGGTACGAAGATGAGCATGGACCAAGGATGATCCACACGCCATGGTATGAAGAGGCCATTCCTTTTCATGAAGCTGCTGAAATAGGTACACAGAAGGTCATTCAGGAACACTCAACGATCGGGATTGTTGTAACGACAGACGGCACAATCGGTGAAATCGCCCGGGGAGATTATGTCGAGGCAGAAGAAAAAATTGTAGAGGAATTGAGGGAAGTCGGAAAGCCGTTTATCATGATCGTAAACTCCGCACAACCTCATCATCCGAATACGGAAAAGCTTAGAGCAAACCTTTCTGAGAAATACGATATCCCGGTTCTTGCGCTGTCGGTTGAAAGCATGCGCGAAGCTGATGTGCAAAGCGTTTTGAGAGAAGCTTTGTTTGAGTTCCCGGTACTCGAAGTTAATGTTAATCTTCCGAGCTGGGTAATGGTACTGGATTCCCGGCACTGGTTAAGAAATAACCTCCAGGAGGCTATAGAAGATACGGTTAAAGACATTAAGCGCCTGAGAGATGTAGATACAGTAGTCGGAAATTTCGATCAATATGAGTACATTACAGGGGCTCACATCTCTGGTATGGATCTGGGTGAAGGAATTGCTGAAATTGACCTTCAGGCCCCTGAATACTTGTATGATCACGTTTTAAAAGAAATTGTCGGAGAAGAAATAAGAGGAAAAGATCATCTTTTGGAAATTATGCAGGATTTCGCTCATGCTAAGCGGGAATATGACCAGGTAGCGGATGCGATGCAGATGGTTAAACAGACAGGATACGGCATTGCAGCCCCTACATTGGAAGATATGACTTTAGATGAACCCGAAATCATTCGCCAAGGTTCTAGGTTCGGCGTAAGATTGAAAGCCGTAGCTCCTTCCATCCATATGGTGAAAGTGGATGTACAATCCGAGTTCTCTCCGATTATCGGAACAGAGAAACAAAGCGAAGAACTCGTGAGATACCTTATGCAGGATTTTGAGGAAGATCCATTATCGATTTGGAATTCCGATATCTTCGGTCGTTCGTTAAGCTCCATCGTACGCGAAGGAATCCAGGCGAAGCTCGCCCTCATGCCTGAGAACGCCAGGTATAAATTAAAAGAAACGCTTGAACGTATCATCAATGAAGGATCTGGTGGTATGATCGCGATCATTTTATAACGGCTCTGTGTGAGCCGTTTTTAATTTTGTCTCAGGCTTTTTGAAGTTGATTTTTCACACCGTATCAATTTTTTTAAGTCAGAGAGAGGGTGTAACAGTTCCCTTGCTGACCTAGTCGTTTAAAAGGGCTGGTTTCTTATGATCCATCGTCAGTGAAGATAATGAGCAAGAAAAAGTATCCCTCTACACCAGAAAAATAACAGGAAGCCCTGGAAGAAAAGAGACCAAACACCCTTCGCATATTTAGAGGGGAAGAGCTTCTATTATTGCTTGGAAACGAGGGAAACACCTGTTTTTTCTTGATTTTATGAAAAAAATTACGGATTATAGAGGGTTTTATCAGCTGGATGTCGTAATTACCTTAGTGAAGATCTCTAAAATTATCAAAAATCCCGTCATGGCAACGTTTCTGAGAGTTTGCACCTTCATGAAGATTATGGTAAGCTACACCTGAAATGAAGCGTAATTCAGCCTGAAAGTCGCGTTGTTACGCGATTTTTACAGGATTGTCTATTGAATTTCGCTTTAAACTCGTTTATTATAAGGCTTGTCATCAAATGATGGCACCTAAATAAACATTTGGAGTGGTTGAATCCACTTGAATGAGTTAAACCTTCTTGGGAGGAGGTGAATGGCATGAACAAAACAGATCTAATCAATGCGGTATCTGAAAAAGCTGATCTTTCTAAGAAAGATGCAACACAAGCTGTAGATTCTGTATTCGAATCTATCATGGATTCACTTAAAGACGGTGATAAAGTCCAGCTTATTGGATTCGGTAACTTCGAAGTACGTGAGCGTGCGGCTCGTAAAGGTCGTAACCCACAAACTGGAGAAGAAATCGAAATCTCCGCAAGCAAAGTACCAGCGTTCAAACCTGGTAAAGCCCTTAAAGATGCGGTTAAATAATCAGCTACATAGGGCTTCGAAAAAGGGTGCATGTGCACCCTTTTTCTTTTTTTGTTTATGAAAACATTGTAAGAAGGCCATAATGGTGAAAGACGATGGAATTACATTTAGGAACGAGGTGGATGCTTTGACAAAACTCCCCCTTGTAAGAGATAGTAATGATACTAGAAGGAGGCGGTCTTTTTGACTACATCAAATAATGATTTTTTCGTAATCAAAGCACTTGAAGATGGTGTCAATGTCATCGGTCTCACACGTGGAACGGATACAAGATTTCATCATTCCGAGAAACTGGATAAAGGGGAAGTGATGATCGCTCAGTTTACAGAACACACTTCCGCCGTCAAAGTCCGGGGAAAAGCAGTTATTCAAACAGCCCACGGTGAGATGGAGAACGAAGAAGAGTAAACCCTGCTCTGCGAACGCATACATAGTAAACAGTATATGGGTAGATATGCTATAATGGGTTTGGTTTAATAGTGTTCAGGAAGGGACAAGGTGATCAAGTTGAATTCTGCAGATAATGACATCAAACAACTCAAACGGAAAATAGCTTCAAAAGTTCGCCACCCTTATTTGGTACGCTTTATCCCTGAGCCGACGATCGATGAAGACAAGCTTGTGATCCTTTCTTCTATAATGGATCATACCAACTTATCTGATAAGAAAAAGGAACAATACATTATTACGACGATGCTTGTACAAATTGCGCTCGATACGCATGACCTTGTGACTTTGTCCGATGTGGACGATGACCGTGATGTTGTGCGGAGCAGACAGCTGACAGTGTTGGCCGGTGATTATTACAGTGGATTGTATTATTATCTTCTGTCTCAACTTGATGACATTCCGATGATTCATACGCTTGCCGGTGCCATTAAGGAAATCAATGAGTTGAAGATGGAACTGTATTATAAAGATGTTGATTCGTTCCAGGAATTTTTGGATGGGTTGAAGAAAATCGAATCTCTTCTCATTCAACGGGTCGCTTCCTATGTACAAAAGACAGCCATCAATGATATGGCGGGAGACTGGCTGCTTGCTAAGAAGCTGCTTGAAGAGAAGCGCAGTTATCAGGAGGGCAAATTCTCTCCCCTCATTGATGTCCTGATCAAGCGTCCGGCACTTCTCGGAAACAGTGGGCAGGTACTCGTCAATATAGAGCAGATGCTGCAGACACATGTGCACCGGTTGGAAACAACGATTACTCAGCTCCCTGTTCATTTCAACTGGCTCAAATCGTATATGCATTCAGCGATCCATCATCAATTCAACCATAGACAGATAGCGGAAGAAGGGTGAATATGGAACCACAATCAAAAGAAGAAAGAGTTCATCACGTATTTGAAAAAATTTACGAGCGATATGACAGTATGAATTCAATCATCTCTTTCCAGCAACACCGTTTATGGCGCCGGGATGTCATGAAACGGATGAATGTTCAGAAGGGTGATTATGCGCTTGATGTATGCTGCGGAACAGGGGACTGGACGATGACCCTTGCAGAAGCCGTAGGTACAGAGGGGAAAGTTATCGGGCTCGATTTCAGTGAAAACATGTTATCTGTCGGGATTAAAAAGAAAATCTCCGGGAAAGTGAAGCAAGTCGAATTCCAGCATGGGAATGCGATGGCTCTTCCCTATAAAGATAACGAATTCGATCACGTTACGATCGGCTTTGGATTAAGAAACGTACCAGATTATCACCAAGTGTTGAAGGAAATGTACCGGGTGGTTAAGCCGGGGGGGAAAGTCGTTTGTCTGGAAACGTCTCAACCTACCAATCCGCTTTTCAAAAGGCTCTATTATTTCTACTTTGGGAAAATCATGCCTTTATTCGGTAAGCTTTTTGCAAAAAGTTATCAGGAATACAGCTGGCTTCATGAATCAGCCAAAGATTTCCCCGGCAAAAAGGAATTGAAGCGGATGTTTGAAGATGTCGGGTTTAAAAAAGTGACAATGAAATCCTATACGGGCGGCGTTGCAGCCATGCATATGGGTGAAAAGCAATAACTAAGGATGAAATGCCATGAAATTAGCTATGATCTATTCTTTTCTTAAAAATGATTTAGCGGTCATTGAAGAAGCTGTAAACGATACAATCAAGTCGGATAACCCGGTTTTGCGAGAAGCTTCGAGCCAATTGCTGCAAGCAGGAGGTAAAAGGATCCGTCCTGTCTTTGTCCTGCTCGGCGGGAAGTTCGGTACTTACGATATTGAGCGTATGAAAGCTGTTGCTGTCTCACTGGAACTTATACATACTGCATCGCTCGTGCATGATGATGTCATCGACGAAGCGGAGTTGCGTCGTGGTGAACCTACGATTAAATCCCGTTGGGACAACCGGATAGCCATGTATACCGGCGATTATATTTTTGCACGCTCACTTGAGAATTTATCCGTTCTCGAAAATCCCCGTGCCCATCAGATCCTTGCCGGGACAATGGTGGAATTATGCTTAGGTGAAATCGAGCAGATTAAGGATAAATTCAATACAGAACAAAATGTTAGAACCTATTTGCGAAGAATCAAACGAAAAACAGCGCTGCTTATTGCTGCAAGCTGTAGACTGGGTGCAATTGCAGCAGATGCTGACGAAAGACATGAACACGCTCTATATCAGTACGGGTACTATGTCGGAATGTCCTATCAAATCATCGATGATGTGCTGGATTTTACTGCGTCAGAGGAGGAGTTGGGGAAGCCTGCAGGAAGTGACCTTCTCCAGGGGAACATCACACTCCCTGTCCTGCTTTCCATGGAGGATCCAGATTTCAGGCAGCAGCTCGAAGTCGCCTTTCAGGAGAAAGAAGAACTATCTTCAGATCAGCTGGAAGAATTAATCCGACAAATTCAAACCAATGGTTCGATTGAACGGTCGCTTGAGATCAGTGATCGTTATTTGAAGAAGGCCTATCAATCTTTGGGCAGATTACCAGCCAACCGAGCGAAGCAGACGTTGAAAGGCATCGCAAAGTATATTGGTAAAAGAAGGGCATAAATCTATTGCCTTTCTTCCCTTTGTTTGATAGACTTTTTTATGGCACTTATTAAAAGCGCTTTCACACTATACATAAGATGAGGTGTTTGTCATGGAAAAGACATTTTTAATGGTTAAACCAGACGGTGTACAACGCAATTTGATCGGTGACATTACAGCAAGATTTGAACACAAAGGGTTTAAACTGGCAGGGGCTAAACTGATGGCCATTCCTACAGAACTTGCAGAAGAACATTATGGAGAGCACAAAGATAAACCTTTCTTCGGTGAGCTGGTCGATTTCATTACATCAGGTCCTGTCTTCGCCATGGTATGGGAAGGCGAAAATGTAATCGCCACTGCACGTACGATGATGGGGGCTACGAAACCTTCGGAGGCTGCTCCTGGAACGATTCGTGGGGATTACGGGGTAACTGTAGGGAAAAACGTCATCCATGGCTCAGATTCACAAGAAAGTGCTGAACGTGAAATTGGCTTGTTCTTTGATACGAAAGAACTTGTTCAATACGAAAAAGACGCTATGAACTGGATCTATTAATAAGAGAAGGCCACCTTTTAAAAGGTGGCCTTTTTATATGTACCGCTTAATACTAGTCATCATCATTGGCCCAAGAAACCGAACCAGGATGTCCATTGATGGAGTAATCCCTTCCGCCTGTATCCTTTCAATGAGGGGGCAAAGAAATTCAATTCTCACGTTTACAACAGAACGATGCTGAAGTACGCTTATAGGGAAGAAGTGGAAGGAGTTCAGGGGATGAGTCAGGATTACATACAATTTACGGAGAATATACACCGAATCACAGGTATCGATTTATCACAATATAAAGAAGCCCAAATGAAAAGAAGGCTGACTTCCTTAAGAGAAAAAAGAGGGTATATGGATTTTGGCACCTATTACAGGGCATTAAATAAAGATTCTGGATTACTGGATGAATTATTAGATCGGATGACGATCAATGTGTCTGAATTTTACAGAAACCGAAAGCGCTTTGAAATACTTGAAGATCAAGTGATTCCATATCTTCTACAGCGAAAGAAAAAGTTGAGAATTTGGAGTGCGGCTTGTTCTACCGGAGAGGAACCTTACACGCTGGCGATGATCCTTCATAGGCACATGCCGCTGCATCAAGTGGAAATTCTTGCGACAGATCTGGACCCCGCTGCATTAAGGAAGGCTGAAGAGGGGGTGTATCATGAACGCTCCCTTAAGGAAGTTTCACCGGTTATCCTGCAGAAATACTTTAGAAAAGAAGGGGGATCCTACAGAGTCGTCGACGACATAAAAAAAAGTGTGACGTTCAAAAAACATAACTTACTGGCTGATCGTTATCCAAGCGGATTCGATCTCATCGTCTGTCGAAATGTCATGATCTATTTTACGGAGGAAGCAAAAACGGGAATGTATAGGAATTTTAATCAATCTCTGGTAGAAGGTGGTATTTTCTTTGTGGGTAGTACGGAGCAGATCTTTTCTCCACAAAATCATGGATTTGAGATTTTTGATACGTTCTTTTACAAAAAGCCCCACAATTAAGAGGTCGGAAGCGTTTTCCGGTCTTTTTTTATAAAATTTCCGATAATTAGATACCACAAATTGAAATCCATATGATATAGTAGTATCTAAAATTTAGAACACCCCCCTTCAAAAGGGTGGATTACATAGGAGGTACGTAACATGCGCTACTTGACCGCTGGTGAATCACATGGAAAGCAACTAACTACAATTATAGAGGGAATTCCTTCTCATCTCCCTCTATTGAGAGAACAAATAAACGAATCCCTTATTAGACGCCAAGGCGGATATGGGCGTGGAAAACGTATGCAGATCGAAAAAGATCTTGTTGAAATTACAAGCGGGGTCCGGCATGGGTACACCCTCGGTTCCCCGATTACATTAGTCGTAAACAATGATGATTTCAAACATTGGACAGACATTATGGGAGAAGACCCTCTGCCGGAAGAGACACAGAAAATCCGGCGTACGGTAACGAAACCTCGCCCAGGTCATGCTGATCTTAATGGTGGGATGAAATATGGGCATAGAGATATGCGTAACGTATTGGAGCGTTCTTCAGCCAGAGAAACGGCTGCAAGGGTGGGGGCAGGAGCTGTTGCTAAAGTCCTCCTGAAGGAGCTTGGTATTGAAGTCGCAGGCTATGTACGTGAAATCGCTGGCATCGTTTCAGATGTTGACGAAAATCTAACGCTCCAGCAGCGGAGAGAAATTTCTGAAGCGTCTCCTGTTCGTACATTCGATGAAGAAGCTGCAGGAAAAATGATGAACGCCATTGATGAAGCAAAAAAAGAAGGCGATTCTATCGGTGGAGTCACAGAAGTTTACGTGGAAGGGATGCCGGCTGGACTTGGTTCATATGTCCAATATGACCGGAAATTGGATGCGAAAATCGCCCAGGCTGTTATGAGTATTAACGCTTATAAAGGGGTGGAATTCGGTATTGGTTTCGAAGCAGCAAGAAGAAACGGAAGCCAGGTCCACGATGAAATTTTATGGGATGAGGAAAGTGGATATTCTCGCCGGACAAACCGACTCGGTGGTTTTGAGGGCGGTATGACTACTGGAATGCCGATTGTCGTGAAAGGTGTTATGAAACCGATCCCTACGTTGTACAAGCCTCTACAAAGTGTAGATATCGAAACAAAAGAACCGTTCAATGCCAGTATCGAACGTTCTGATTCTTGTGCAGTTCCGGCGGCTTCTGTTGTCATGGAACACATTGTAGCTTTCGAATTAGCGAAAGCCATTACTGAAGAGTTTCCATCCGATTACTTCCCACGGTTGAAAAAAGCGGTGGATGACTACCGTAAGGAAATCAGGGAATTTTAATGGAATCTGTTACGATTCAAGCAAGCAGTCACACATACGAAGTTCTCATTGCTCAAGGACTCAGGCATAAACTTGGTGAATTTATTGAAGATGGGTACACATCCATTCTGGTGATCACCGATAGTATTATTTGCGACTATTACTTGCAGGATGTAACAGAGAGTTTAAAAGGAGCGGCCCCCGTCTACACAGCGGTTGTGTCTGCGGGTGAATCTTCAAAAAGTATGGAAAGGTACTCAGAGCTTCTTGATCAATGTGTGGATCGGAAACTCGATCGTAAATCCCTCGTTGTCGCCCTCGGTGGCGGCATGATTGGCGATTTGGCTGGGTTTACTGCATCTACTTACCTCCGAGGAGTAGATTTCATACAGGTTCCTACGACAATCCTCGCCCACGACAGCAGTGTAGGAGGAAAAGTCGGAATCAATCATCTAAAAGGCAAGAATTTAATTGGATCTTTCTACCATCCGAAAAAAGTGATCTATGACTTGGAAACGATGGAAACCCTGCCTGATCGTGAAGTGCGCTCGGGGTACGGAGAAGTTATCAAGCACGCCTTTTTAAGTGATCAAGAATGGACGTATCATTTATTGAATGATTCTTTACATGACCTATCTGCTCAGCAGTTGGAACGGGATCTGACAAAAGGGATCCGAGTGAAAGCTGCTATTGTCCAAAAAGATGAAAGAGAATCCGGGCTCAGGAAACATTTAAATTTAGGCCATACCCTTGCTCACGCTATAGAGGCTGATTTAGGTTATGGTGAAATTACTCATGGGGAAGCAGTAGCTGTAGGACTGTTGTTCATGATGAAATTGAGCAGTACCCAGTTAGGTGCCCAACTGCCGATCAGAGAATACAAACAATGGCTCGTAAGCAACGGGTATCCAATTTCCATCCTAAACAGGATCCAACCCGAACAGATAGTGGAAAAGATGCTGCTGGATAAGAAAACCCTTGGAAGGAAGATCAATTTTGTTCTTCTTCAAGAGCTGAGTCAACCTTCCGTTGTAGAAATCGATAAAAAACAGATTGTGGAACAGTTGACCCTGTTAATAAATGAGGTGAGCGGAGAATGAGGATTCGTGGGATTCGAGGAGCAACGACAGTTAATGAGAATGATCATGATGAAATTATTGACCAATCCTATCAATTACTGCAGGATCTCATTGCCTCCAACCATATTGACGCGGAGGATGTCGTTTCCGTTTACTTTACGGTAACAGAAGATCTTAATGATGCTTTTCCTGCGAAGTCTTTGAGGAAAATGAAAGGTTGGACCTATGTCCCTGTCATGTGCATGAGGGAGATTCCTGTCCCTGGAAGTCTCGAAAAGTGTATCAGGGTCATGGTGACCACTCATACAGACCTCAAACAAAAGGAAATTCAGCATATTTACCATAATGATGCTGTACGACTTAGACCTGATTTAAAGAGTTGAGAGGAGTATTCCCAATGAAAGCAAAAGACATCCTAAAAAATATGAAACCCTATAAACCGGGGAAAGGTATAGAAGAAGTGAAGAAGGAATTTGGACTGGATCGGATTGTGAAGCTTGCTTCCAATGAAAATCCGTATGGTTTCTCTCCCGTAGTAGAAAAAGAACTGCCAAAGTTAATTTCAAATTTGGAAATTTATCCGGATGGATATGGAGCAGAGATCAGGAAAAGAGTCGCTGGTTTTCTCGGGGTGGAAGAAGACCATCTGATCTTTGGGAATGGATCCGATGAAGTTGTCCAAATCATATGCCGTACCTTCCTTGAACCTGGAGCGAATACAGTCATGGCTGCACCAACCTTTCCTCAATATAAACACAATGCATTGATTGAAGGAGCAGAAGTCCGGGAAGTTCCCTTGATTGATGGACATCATGATTTGGAAACAATGCTCCAAAAAATAGATGAGCACACAAGGGTTTTATGGATTTGTACACCAAATAACCCTACAGGTGTTCACATTGATCATTCAACTCTGCAGTCCGTTCTTGAACGGACTCCTGAACATGTTCTCGTTGTTCTTGATGAAGCGTACTATGAATATTTAGAAGCAGGCGATGCGTTCGATGCGATCAAGGCGTTGAATCATTATCCTAATCTAATGGTGCTTAGAACTTTCTCGAAAGCCTACGGACTTGCGGGCCTACGAATCGGTTATGGAGTTGGACACCCTGATATCATTCAAGTCCTAGAACCATCACGAGAGCCATTCAATACATCCACAGTTGCTCAGGCAGCTGCTTTGCTTGCTCTGGATGATCAGGAATTTATCCATGAAACGGTTGAGGAAAACCGTAAAAATAAACAAGCATTAATGGAGTTTTGTAAAGATCAAGGCTTGGACTATTACGATACACAGGCGAACTTCCTGCTCATACATCTGCCTTGCAGCGGTGATGAAATGTTCGAATACCTTTTGACAAAAGGGTTCATCGTCCGATCCGGAGAAGCATTAGGTCTTCCGAATACCATTCGACTGACGATCGGTAAAGAAGAAGACATGAAGGAAATTCAGGAAGCTATGAAACAAAAACTCGCTTCTGTCGATGAACAATGAGGAAGAACATATTAATTGTAGGTTTAGGACTCATTGGTGGGTCAATAGCTATGAACGTCTCTAAAAAAGAAGAAGTCTTCATCGTCGGAATGGATGGTAATGAAGAGACGCTTAACATGGCTTTGAAACAAGGAGTGATCGATCAGGCGGCCTTTAATTTTAAAGAGGCAGCGAAAGAAGCAGATGTCTGTATTCTAGCTACCCCGATTTCTATAACCATCGAATACATCCAACAGCTTCAGTCGCTTGATTTGAGCAAACCTTTAGTAGTGACCGATGTATCTTCCGTAAAGAACCAGGTACTTGAGGCAGCGAATCAACTTTCACACCCATACCTTTCGTTCGTCGGAGGACACCCGATGGCGGGCTCTCATAAGCATGGGTATACGGCGGCTAAACCTCATTTATTTGAGAATGCGATTTACGTATTGACTCCTTCGGTCCATGCGGGTGAAGAAGAAGCGGATCTCCTTAAAGAGTTGTTATCGGAAACAAACGCTCGTTTTGTGACATTTACAACGAAGGAACATGATGAAATGACTGCGGTTATTTCTCATTTTCCGCATTTGATCGCTTCTTCTCTCGTTCACCAGGCGAAAGAATGGGAGGATACGCATCCGTATATCAAACAGCTTGCCGCTGGAGGGTTCAAAGATATCACAAGGATTGCTTCAAGCAACCCGAAACTTTGGCAGGATATTTTCTTCCAGAATAAAACACTCCTCATTTCCATGCTCGATGATTGGATGGAAGAAATGGGGCGGATTAGAAATTATCTGTCTCAAGGTGAGAAAGAAAAAACATACAAATATCTGGTGGATGCTAAGCTTTACAGAGATGGTCTTCCTTCCAAAGATAAAGGAGCCATCCCATCGTTCTATGATGTATACGTAGATATTCATGACCAGCCGGGAGCGATCCGGGACGTGATCGGAATATTAGCGGAAGAGGCAATCAGCATTAAAAACATACAGATACTGGAAATCCGTGAGGGGATTACAGGTGTTTTGAGGATTAGCTTCGCTACAAGTTCGGAGCAATGGAAGAGTAAACAAGTATTGAATAGCTATCAATATGAAGTGATGATCCAGGAGTAAAGGAGGGGTCTTATGTCATCGATCGAATTATTACCTACTACCAAAAGGGTGACCGGGGAGTTGTCAGTACCTGGTGACAAATCGATTTCCCATCGTTCTGTCATCTTTTCAGCACTGGCGGAAGGAACTTCAGTGATTACAAACTTTCTGACAGGTGAAGATTGTTTGCGAACGGTTGAAGCCTTTCGACTTATGGGTGTGAATATTGAACAAGAAGGGGATAAAATAACGGTTCATGGGAGAGGGATTTCTCATTTGAAAGAACCTTCGCAGCCCATCAACTTCGGAAATTCGGGTACGACCGCTCGGTTAATGAGTGGTGTTCTTGCAGGGCTGCCGTTATTCTCGACCGCATTCGGTGACGAATCACTTTCCAAACGCCCGATGGACCGTGTTGTAAAGCCATTAGGAGATATGGGAGCTGAAATCATAGGACGGGAACAAGATTCGCTGCTCCCTCTCGCATTCAACGGAAAAAAGCTGAATGGTACACGTCATGAATTGACCGTGAAAAGTGCTCAGGTTAAATCAGCCTTGCTTCTGGCGGGGATGCTCGCTGAAGGGGAAACTGAAGTGATAGAGCTAGGCGAGACGAGAAACCATACTGAAATGCTGCTCCCGGAATTTGGTGTAGATGTTCAGGTAGAAGACAGATCCATTACGATTCGTGGGGGACAACAGCCCGTGTCTTCAGACCTTAAGGTCCCTGGAGATATTTCATCCGCTGCTTTTTTCCTTGTTGCAGCATCTATCGTCCCGGGGAGTCAACTCACCATCCGTGACGTTGGATTGAACCCGACACGTGATGGAATCGTAAAGGCCTTAAAAGCAATGGGGGCAGACATCGAGGTGGATGTACATACACACATTGGAAGTGAACCTGTCGGGGACATTGTCATTCGCTACAGCCGTTTGAAGGGAATGGTCCTTGAAGGTGAACTTATCCCGAATGTCATTGATGAAATTCCGATTCTCGCACTTGCAGCAACGCAGGCAGAAGGGGAGACAGTCATTAAAGATGCCGAGGAATTAAGATTCAAGGAGACGGACCGTATCCGAGCTGTTGTAGAAACATTGAAGGCTCTGGGTGCCGATATAGAAGCACGGCCAGATGGGATGGTGATTCAGGGGGGATCAGCATTGAAAGGAGCCGGTATCGATTCGTTCGGTGACCATCGTATTGGAATGATGGGCGCTGTTGCTTCCTTGATTTGCGAAGATCGGGTGACCATAGAGGATAAAGAATGCATCAACATTTCCTATCCTGCCTTTTTCAACGATTTAAATCGTGTTCTAAACTAAAATAACTTCATAGTTTCTGTAAAGCTCTCATACGATATAAAAAGCCTACTTGGAGGTTTCATCGTATGGGAGCTTATTGGTTTCAGGGATATGTCGAAAATGATGAAGGCCCCTGTTTTACGGAGTGTACGATCAAGGATGAGAGATTTGTGAGAGACCGGACTGGGAAACATCCTTACACGTTAATGGATGTGGGAGGTTTCCACGTCAGTCCAGGTCATGTGATGTTGGATTTGATAGAGCCGCTATCTTCTTCACCCTCTGCAACGGTTACAGGATCTTACTACATAAAAAGAGGGTGCACCTTGTTACTCACACAACACCTAGTGACTAGTTTACGTCACTACCGCGATCAATATGACCAGTTTTTAAATCGGTGCAGATCACTGCCACTTGATTACATGGTTATACCGGTCGTTCCGGCAAAGTTGCTGCGACCTGAAATGGTCCGGTACTTTGCAAGGAAAGGGAGCCCCTTTTTATGTGTAGAAGTCCAATCCGTCCATGATCTATCAGATGTTTGCTGGGAATGGCTGGCGCAGGCGCAGGGATATAAACGAATGCCGTTGACAATGTTCGTCAAAGATACAAAGAATACGTCGAACAACTATGCAGAAATGTGGTCTTCACTTTGCGAACAGTATGGTATCATTAAGTTAACAGACTTACAGGATGATGAATTGCTCTCCTTGAAAAACTTGAAAGACAGTGGGATTTTCCCTCACAAAGGGGGGATTCTTCCCGGAGGGCATGCGGATTATAATCTTTATCTGTTATCTGAAGACAGAACGTTTGAAGAGTATAAAGATTTTAGATATCATAATCCTGTTCCGAATGTAACGGTTATGAATGGACAGGTAAAGCAAGTGAACCAAAAGGTCATTTGTGAAGAGCCTGGAAACCACATAAAAGTGAAGGTTCACAAGCATTTTGTTTAACGGGAAAGGGTGTCATCATGGAGGAAATACAAAAAGCTATCCGTCAAATGGAAGCCCATCAGACGGAAGACGCAATAAAGACTCTCACACAATATTTGCCGGAAGCGGATGAAGAAGAGAAGTTCACGATTGCAGAGTTATACATGCAATGGGGAATGCTCGAGGAAGCGAAATTGGTGCTTCAGGAGTTGATTCAGCGCTATCCTAAAGAACAAGAACTGAAAGTGATGATGGCCGAGATCCACATTGATTTAGATGAAGATGACGAAGCGATTGAGCTGTTGGATCAGTTTGGGCCGGAAGATGAAGATTACTTACAGGCACTTGTACAGCTGGCGGATCTCTATCAGGCTCAAGGGCTATTCGAAGTAGCCGAACAAAAATTGTTGATGGCTAAGCAGGTGGAGCCGAATTCAGCCATCATTGATTTCGCACTGGGGGAACTTGCGTTTTCCAATGGGGAATACGCCAAAAGTGCCCCATACTACGAGAACGCCATGCATCACCAGCCCGTAATTGGAGATATCGAAGTCGCCACACGGTTAGCCGAAGCTTATGCAGCTAATGGAGAATTTGAACAAGCCCTCGATTATTTCCAAAAAGTTGAAGAAGACAATCCTGATGTAATGTTCCGCTATGGCTTTGTAGCCTTTCAGGCGAACCGGAATGATATCGCCATCCATGTGTGGGAGGAACTGATAGAAAAAGATCCATATTTCCAATCTGTCTACCCTCACCTGGCACAGGCCTATGATTCAGAAGGAATGCCTAACGAAGCATTGGAAATGGCTAAAAAAGGACTTGCGAAAGATGAATTCAATAAGGAACTTTACCACCTCGCAGGTACCTTGTCCCATAAACAAGGGAATAAAGAAGAAGGATATAGGTGGATGAGAGAAGCTGTCGCCTTGGACCCAGGATACAAAGAAGCTATTTTGTTCCTGATTGAGAATTATAAAGCTGATGGTATGAATGATAAGATTATTGATCTCGTCAATGAATTAATGGCACTCGGGGAAGAAATCCGAACTATTATTGGGAACTCGCTCTTGCATATGAAGAAGAAGAGAGATTCCCTGAAGCGTATGAGCAGTATCAGCAAGCATATCCATCCTTGAAGGAAGATACAGATTTCCTGAAATCCTATGGCTACTTCCTTGTAGAAGAAGGAAGAATGGAAGAAGCACGGAAAATATTCGAAGAATATCTGACAATTGATCCTGCAGATACAGAAATAGAGGACTTCGTCGGGCGGCTGAAAGAACAATAAGCTGATTAATAAAGCGCAGGAGGGGCGCCATATGCAAACACCAATCTCTGTGGATGAGAAAAAAGACTTTGTCCGCTGGTTTTTGAATCACTTTCAGTTGAAAAAGCGAGAGAGTGTTTGGATTCTTAACTATTTGATGAACCACGAATCTCTGTTGTCCAGTGTCCATTTTGTCCAGGAAGTAAAGTTCTGCCCGCGAGGCATGGAAATCAGTGCTCAGGGTGTTTCTGACCCACCTTTCCGTTTTTATAAGGGGCAGGTGATGACCAATGATGCTGAGAAATCGTTTCATGATCTAAGAATGAACCAGGGCGAGCCTGTTTACATTCAAATGAATTTTGAGAATGCGCAGCAATGCTCGAAATATGCTCTCGTTCTCGAAGAGAACCCTTACCTTCCGAAAGACTATTATTTGAACGATAGAGATAAAAATGAAGCGGAGCGCCTCCTGTCTGTCAGCTTATTGCAATATCGACAAAAGAGCATAGAGAACAAAATTGATGTAGCTTTGGTCAACGGTGAACGAGACGAATTCAAAGTGTTATGTAGTAAGCTTGAAAAAGTCAAACAGGATTTGAATGCAATCTTATAAAAAAGAAAGCCTGGACCTTCAATTTGGAAGGTCCAGGCTTTTATTTTTGAATAAATATAGTAGAATGAAGAAAAAATAATACATAGAAGAAGGATGATTTGAATTATGAAATGGACGAAAGCAGATACTACCCAGTACATACCTGAAAAACAATATATTGACACCGTTATCATTCCTTTAATTCCATTTGATCCAGGAAGCGACCAGCACATGGTAAAGCAGGCGTTCCAGCGGGAACTTAACCAGGTTTTCACCAATTTGATCGAAAAGGAATATCGAGGGAGAATCTTCCTCTCTCCTGATTATCATTATCTTGATGGTTCCTACGACGCTGAAAAAAAGAGGATCAATGACTGGATTCAGAAATTCAAACAACAACCCTTCCAGCATATCTTTCTCTTTACATTCGACAGCAAATGGAAAAAATACGAAGGAGAGCTTGAAGGTCATGTGTTATGGGTTCCGGGCATGGGTTCCGGTGATATTCAGTCGACAGAAACACAGTCGTTTGTCCGGGAACAGGCCCATCAGATCAGCGAACTGATTCAAGCCTACTGGTAATTGGATAAAAGTTCCGACAAGGTTTGATAATTTATTGACCGAGCCTTGAGATTGCGCTATCATGGTAATGTCCTAGTAAACTGTGTGTAATCAATCCATGTCGCGTGGATTACAGCATAGAGGGGGGAAAAGAATGAGCGATAAAAAACGAGTATCCCGTCGCCAATTTCTGAACTACACGCTCACTGGTGTAGGCGGTTTCATGGCAGCCGGAATGCTTGCGCCGATGGTTCGTTTTGCAATTGATCCAGTATTGAAAACGAAAGAGAGTGGAGATTTCATCTCCGTCGCTTCCGTTGACGAACTTACGAATGAACCGCAGCGTTTTGAGTGGACGATCGACCAGGTGGATGCCTGGTACGAATCAGAAGTTCAGAAAACGGCGTGGGTGTACAAAAATGAGAATGATGAAGTTGTAGCATTATCACCGATCTGTACACACTTAGGCTGTACAGTCGACTGGGCCTCTAATGAGGAGTACCCGAATCAATTCTTCTGTCCTTGTCACGCTGGACGGTATGAAAAAGACGGTACCAACGTACCTGGAACTCCGCCTACGGCACCTCTGCCAAAGTTTGAGTTCAAAGTAGAAGAAGGTATGCTTTATCTAGGTGAAGCGAAAGATTCAGGAGGGGGGGTATAATACATGCTTCAGAAAATTTACGACTGGGTGGACGAGCGTGTAGATGTCACCCCGCTATGGCGTGATATCGCAGATCACGAAGTTCCTGAACACGTAAACCCAGCACACCATTTTTCCGCATTTGTTTATTGTTTTGGAGGATTGACTTTCTTTGTAACGGTCATTCAAATTTTATCTGGTATGTTCCTGACCATGTACTATGTGCCGGATATTGAAAACGCATGGAAATCTGTTTATTACTTGCAGCGGGAAGTTGCATATGGTCAAATCGTCCGTGGTATGCACCACTGGGGAGCGAGTCTCGTCATCGTCATGTTATTCTTACATACGCTGCGGGTATTCTTCCAGGGAGCTTATAAGAAACCTCGTGAGTTGAACTGGGTGATTGGTGTACTCTTGTTCTTCGTCATGCTGGGACTAGGCTTCACGGGATACCTGCTACCTTGGGATAACAAGGCTTACTTTGCAACTCAGGTTGGTCTTGAAATTGCAGCAGCTACACCGTTTATCGGCGATCAAATACGAACACTCCTTGCAGGGGATCCATCGATCGTTGGTGCTCAAACGCTTACACGTTTCTTTGCAATTCACGTATTCTTCCTGCCGGCAGCATTGTTCGGGTTGATGGCGTTCCACTTCGTCTTGATCCGTAAACAAGGAATTTCCGGACCACTATAAAACGTATCGTTAAAAAGGAGGGAAAGCTGTGCATAGGGGAAAAGGAATGAAGTTCGTCGGTGATTCACGTATTACTGCCGAACGAAAAGCCAACTTACCAAAAGACTATTCTGAATACCCGGGACGTACAGAAGCCTTCTGGCCGAACTTCTTATTGAAAGAGTGGCTGGTAGGGTCTGTCTTCCTGATTGGTTTCTTAATTCTGACTGCTGCTCACCCATCACCGCTTGAGCAACAGGCAGATCCGAACAACGCAGGCTACATTCCACTGCCGGACTGGTATTTCTTGTTCTTGTATCAATTCCTGAAATACCAATTTGCTGGTGGAGATTATATTGTGCTTGGTGCTATTGTCATGCCAGGCTTAGCTTTCGGAGCTTTATTACTTGCACCATTTTTGGATCGCGGACCAGAGCGTCGCCCTCATAAGCGTCCAATTGCTGTCGGGTTGATGCTTCTTGGTTTCATCGCTACATTCTGGTTGACGTATGAATCTGTTTCGCATGCGGATTACGAAATGCGTGCAGAGAAGTATGGTGTTAATGTAGAAGCGGTCGAATCGACCATAAACAAAGATCACCCTGGATATGCTGTCTATGAAGCCAACTGTTTGAGCTGTCATGGCGATGCATTACAGGGACAGGGGAATTACCCTTCTTTGATTGAAGCTGAATTAACCGTAGATCAGGTCAAGGATATCGCAGTAAATGGTGTCGGTGAGATGCCTTCAGGTATCTTTGGTGGCTCTGATGAAGAACTTCAGCAGCTCGCTGAATTCGTTGTACAGGCTGGCGGCGGAGAAGGTTCCGGCGAAGGATCCGAAGAAGGATCTTCTGATGAAGGTTCCAGCGAAGGATCTGAAGAGGGTTCATCCAGTGAAGGTTCCGGAGAGGGATCCGAAGAGGGTTCATCTAATGAAGGTTCCGGAGAGGGATCTGAAGAAGGATCATCTGGAGAAGATTCTGACTCAGAAGGAACCGGTTCTGAAGAATAATCATGAAGTAAATGACTTTATTCATGTAGCCGCGCTTTTCATAAAAGCGCGGCTACATTTGTATAGGAGGTGTATTCCCCATGAAGCAGTGGGTCCATTACATATTGTCCAATCGGTCTTTCATGATGCTGCTTTTCGTCATCAATTTATTGGGAACGATTTACGGTTACATATGGTATGAACCACAACTTTCAGTCACGTCCCCTAAATTTCTGTTATTTGTTCCAGATAGTCCGACCGCAAGTTTGTTTTTTACCATTTTTCTTGGGTTCTATATTTGGGGGAGAAATGTTCCCTACATAGAAGCTCTTGCACTCGTTACATTGTTAAAGTATGGGGTTTGGGCGGTTGTCATGAATGGTTTGACCTTCCTCGAGTACGGCTCACTTCCTTGGACAGGTTATATGTTAATCGTTTCTCATGGAGCCATGGCTATACAAGGATTATTGTATGCTCCTTTCTATAAAATTGGAAAGAAACATATTCTTGTTGCAGCTTTATGGACGCTTCACAATGATGTGATCGACTATGTTTTTGGGCAGATGCCGGTCTATCCAGCTATTATGCCTTATATGAATGAAATTGGATACTTTACATTTTGGTTGAGTGTCGCCTGCATTCTATGTGCATATATCGCAACGAATGATCGGAAATCCCTGGTCTAAATTACTTTTCCTCTCCGTATAATGAAACAATACATGTGAGAGGGGAGAAGTGTAATGGGACGTGCTTTTATTGTCATTATATGTTCCCTTATCTTCACACTCGTACTATTTGTCCAGGTGTCGGCATGGTCGGAGGACCCTCCGGATTGGGAATCTCTTGCCTCTCAATACCGTCGATTACATGCGGATGGTAAATATGAGCTCGCCGAGAAGCTCTGGTATAGTAAAACTCAGGAAATGGAACAATACATTCAAACCCTTTCTGACTCAAAACAGCTAATATGGAATGATTTCGTCGCCAAGGATTGGCAGAGCAGCAGTTATCATCCCCATCAAATAGAGGGAATGCTTACGTTTCTTGAAGTTACATCAGCAGAAAATCCTTCATTTATTCTTGCAAACAGACTTGCGAGTATCTCCACACGCGCCGTTTCTTCTACATCTATAGAAGACCTAGAGAGGGATTGGAATCTGATTCGTCCCGTTGCAGCCGAGTATGTGGATGAAGAAAAAATGAAGAAAATGGATGAATCCATGTATGAGTTGACTGTAGTCGATTCAATGACAGGCAGAGAGACCGTAAGCCAACAGTTTTCCGACCTGTTAAAGTGGGAGTCCAAACAGGAATGGAAGGCTTTTTTCACCGTAGTATTGTTAGTAGGCGGGTCGGTTTTCATCACATTGTTGTATGTAGGGTCCATCAATTATAGGAAAAGTTCGAAAAATGGACACACGATGAAGAGTTCTCATAGTTGATTTTTCGCAGACTTTTGACTAAAATTGACCTATATACTCACATCCAAAGTGGAGGAATGAAAAGATGGATTTCATCATTTATATCTTGCTCATCATGATTATCCCGATCTGGGCTCAATCAAAGGTGAAAAGCACCTATAAAAAATATTCAAAAGTCCCGACATCTTCATCAATGTCAGGAGCTGAAGTAGCTAGAAAAATACTGGATGACAATGGATTATATAATGTCGTGGTAGAAGAGGTGCGTGGACATCTCACGGACCATTATGACCCTCGTTCAAAAGTGATACGTCTTTCAACAGACATTTATCACGGAAGATCAACTGCAGGAGCTGCTGTTGCTGCACACGAGGTTGGTCACGCGATTCAGGATGCTCAGGATTATGCGTTTCTGCGTTTCCGTAGTGCATTAGTGCCTGTCGCCAGTTTTGGGTCCAACATTTCAATCTTCCTGATCATCGGCGGATTCCTTTTACAGATGACGGGCTTAGCCCTGGTTGGTATCGTCTTTTTTGCTGCAGCTGTCCTCTTCCAGTTAGTGACATTACCGGTTGAGTTTGATGCATCGAACCGGGCTATGTCACAGTTGGTTTCCACTGGCGTCATCCGCAATGATGAAGAGCGGAAAACGAAGAAAGTGTTGAATGCGGCTGCGATGACTTATGTCGCTGGTGCTCTGGTAGCGTTAGCGGAATTATTGCGTTTCGTGTTCATGTTCATGGGTATGAATGAAGAATAATGAGAAGAAGCCGATCCTATATGTAGGATCGGCTTCTTTTTACTTCGGTTCAAAATTAATCGAGTGGATTCTTGTTCTCATCAAGTGTGAAACCTTCACCCATGACATCATGGACATGACTAACGGCAACGAATGCGTGCGGGTCAATATGGTCGATGATGGATTTCAGTCTCACAATTTCATTTTTCCCAATGACACAGTAGAGAACATCTCTTTTCGCCCCGGAGAAAGAACCTCTGCCTTCTAAAACAGTCACTCCTCGATCCATTTCTTCCATGACGCGCTGGGATATCTCTTCGCTTTTTTCGGATATGATGGTCGTGCCTCTTGCAGCATAGGCTCCTTCCTGAATAAAATCAATGACTCTTGCACCCACAAAAACGGCCACCAATGTGTACATGCCTCTCGTATATTCGAGGTAAGTAATAATGGATACGAAAATGACCACAGCATCAAAAATAAACATGGCTCGTCCCATGCTCCATCCAAGGTACTTGTTCATGAGACGGGCAATAATATCGACACCTCCGGTCGTACCGCCATATCTGAAGATGATTCCTAGCCCGACACCGATAAACACACCGGCGAATAAGGAGGCAAGCGTCAGATCATCAGTCAGGTTAAATTCGATCATATAATGCTGGGATATGGATATGAATACGGATACTGCCAGAATTCCAATTAATGAATAAAAGAATGTTGTCCGTCCAAGAATTTTCCAACCTATGATAAGGACAGGAATATTGAGCACGATGTTCATAATGGCAGGGTCCCATTCAAATAAGTACAAGAGTAATAGGGTGATCCCCGTAAAACCACCTTCTCCTAATTCGTTTTGAATGTTGAAATGGACGAGCCCGAATGAAAAAATCGCGGATCCAATTAAGATCCATACTATGTTTTTCAATTTCAAGCCAAAGATTTTCATATGTACACCTCCAGTATTTGATCACACGCCTTCAATTATAGATAATTAGAAGGTTGACGGCAATATGCTTCTTGTCTCTAGTCCCATCCTTTAAAAGGATCAGGACTGGGCTGCGGGGGATCATCGCTTCCATGGAACTCCACATGAAGTAGGGGTGTTCAATGTTGGCACAGGGTGTGCAGGACATAATCGAACTTCCTCATGAGACTCCTTGTCGTCGGTCCAATGGAGTCTCCCCAAGCTTCTTAGAATCCCTATCGGCTAGAGAGACTTCCCTCGCTCCTTTAAGAAGCTCTTCCAACCTGAAAAAGGAGTCCTCCAATTCCCCTCCTTCCACAAATTCTTTCAAAGGGCGAAAGGACTTTTATCGCTTCTTTCTAATTGGCTCTGTTAAAGTTTAGTGTTGATATTATTGCGAAAAGGAACTTCCATTTTTATGGGGGTTCCTTTTTTTATATTTGGCTTATTCAACTAAGGCTCCCGTTTGTGGAATACTCAGCTTCGAGATGTTTGTGTGATTCTAGGGGCTTCGGGAAAAGGTTCGCTTTCCATGGGGCGGGCGGTGAGCGAGCTATTCCGCGCAGCCCCATCCACTCAAAAAACATCTCGAAATCAAGTCTTCAACAATCCTGCCATTTATCGAAAGACTCCGTTTCGAAATCATAATCCAACAAGATTCAATAGTTGGATCGTGAAAGGAGATCATCTAAAGGTTTCGACATTTGGACATAAATTCTCTTTTACCATTCTATCATTCGTTGTCACTTCCATCTTGATGCAAATATCAACACTGAACTTTAACAGAGCCTCCTAAATTAAAAGTCCTTAAGACTTACACCGAATGGAAATAAAATTGGAAAGTCATGAACGAGGAAAGTTTTTTCACCCGTCTGAACTAAAAAATTTGTCAAATGGCCGCCTTTTGGCTAACATTTAGAGAGAGTCTTTTAGCAGAAGCGAGGTTTTTATATGAACTATACGACAAATGAAATCCAACAAAGAGTGGATGATTACATATCACAATTTAAAGAAGGCTATTTCTCCCCCCTTAGTCTTCAAGCACGGCTGACTGAAGAAGTAGGAGAAATGGCACGTGAAATCAACCATCGTTACGGGGAAAAGCCGAAGAAAAGTTCAGAAAAGGATAAAGCACTTGAGGAAGAGCTTGGCGATGTGATTTTTGTTCTCACCTGTTTTGCGAATTCCCTGGACATTGATCTCTCGGATGCGTTTAACCAATCAATGAGTAAAATCGAAACACGGGATAAAGACCGTTGGACAAGAAAGTAAGGAGGAACGGAGAATGAACAGCATTAAAGTGATTGTAGCAGGACCGCGTGGTAAAATGGGCAGTGAGGCATTACGTATGATCCAGAACCAATCAAGTCTTACATTAGTGGCTTGTATTGATCGGAAGAATGATGGGAAGGCCGTGGCTCAAGTGGAAGGGCTCCCTGATCTGGAAGCCCTCATTTTTGAGGATGCAGAAAAATGTCTTAGTGAAATGGAAGCGGATGTGCTGATTGATTTGACAACCCCTGAAAACGGGTATAAACATACGAAAATCGCGATTG
This sequence comes from Halobacillus sp. ABR2_026, assembly GCF_056158545.1. NCBI lineage: Bacteria > Bacillati > Bacillota > Bacilli > Caryophanales > Bacillaceae > Halobacillus > Halobacillus sp. ABR2_026. Next base: position 2,006,060 of record NZ_JBSWTM010000001.1, on the reverse strand, counting down.
AAAATGGGATACGACCGGTGGTTGGAACGACAGGCTTTTCTGAAGCAGAACTCTCGGAATTAAAAGACCTGGCATCTGAAAAGGGCGTGGGGGCTGTTATTGCTCCGAATTTTGCAATAGGTGCTGTCCTTATGATGCAGTTTTCAAAATGGGCGGCTAAACACTTTCCTGATGTTGAAATCATTGAAAAACATCATGACCAAAAGCTGGACGCACCTTCAGGGACGGCTATCAAAACGGCTGAATTGATCAGAGAGTCCCGCGAACCTCATATACAAGGCCATGGGGAAGAAACAGAGACCATCCAAGGTGCTAGAGGTGCTGATGTAGACGGTATGAAAATACATAGCATGAGGCTACCGGGACTGGTGGCGCACCAGGAGGTTGTTTTTGGTGGTCACGGGGAAACCCTTACCGTCAAACATGACTCCATACACCGTGAATCTTTTATGAGTGGTGTGAAACTGGCAGCGGAGCGCGTAATGGATCTAGATGTCCTCGTCTATGGTCTTGAACACTTACTTGACTAATAAGGAGATAAGAAACTATGAAGATTGCATTAATTGCGCATGATAAGAAAAAAGAAGATATCATCCGTTTTGCAGAAAAGTATCATTCCATCTTATCTAAGCATGAACTTTTTGCTACAGGAACAACAGGGATGAGAATTTCAGATGAAGCTGGTTTAACTGTGACACGATTCTTATCAGGCCCTCTTGGAGGCGACCAGCAAATCGGTGCCAAGATTGCAAGTGAAGAAATGCATATGGTCGTTTTTTTCCGTGATCCGTTGACTGCACAACCCCATGAACCAGATATCAGTGCACTACTGAGGCTATGCGACGTTCATCAAATTCCTGTAGCGACGAACCAGGCTATGGCTGATATAATGATCCAGGCTCTTGACCACGGAGATTTTGATTGGAAAGGTATCATTGAACAGAACAGATAACAGGAGTGAACGATTTATGGCTAAAATAGGGATCACGTGTTACCCGACCGTCGGAGGGTCGGGTGTCATCGCAACAGAACTCGGAAAACTGCTGGCAGAGAAGGGGCATGAAATCCATTTTGTGGCTTCCCAGGTTCCTTTCCGGTTGAACCGAGTATATCCGAATATTTATTATCATGAGGTGGAGGTCAGCAACTATCCGGTCTTCCAGCATCCCCCCTATGATTTAGCCTTGGCCGCTAAAATGGCAGATGTCATAAATAGGGAAGAATTGGATGTCCTTCATGTCCATTATGCGATGCCGCACGCCATTTGCGCCATTTTAGCCAAGCAGATGTGTAACCGCGACGTAAAAATTATCACGACGCTTCATGGGACCGATATAACGGTACTCGGTATAGATTCCAGTCTGAAACAAATGATACGTTTCGGTATTGAACAATCCGATCGAGTTACAGCCGTTTCCCAAAGTCTTGTAGATCAGACAAAAGAAATGCTACATACAGACAGAGAGATTGACGTGATCTATAATTTCGTGGACGAGAGGGAATATCATCGGAAGGAAGATGAAAGATTAAAGGAGCATTATGGAATCAGAGAGGAAGACGCCGTCCTCATCCATATTTCCAACTTCCGCAAAGTGAAAAGAGTGCAGGATGTCATCCATACATTTGCTGAAGTTGCACAGGAAATGCCGGCTAAATTGCTCCTGGTCGGCGATGGTCCGGAATATTCCGAATGTCATCAGTTGGTTCAGCAGCTGGGGTTGGAAGAACGGGTCCTCTTTTTAGGAAAACAGGAAAACGTCAGTGAATTGCTCTCTATATCCGACTTGAAACTCCTGTTGTCCGAAAAAGAGAGTTTCGGACTTGTTTTGTTAGAAGCAATGGCTTGTGGTGTTCCATGTATCGGTACAAACATTGGAGGTATACCTGAAGTCATTGATCATGGGGAGACTGGTTTCATTGCAGAGCTTGGTAACATTGAGCAGATTTCACATTTCGCTAAAAGAATACTACAGGACAGAGACATTCATGCTACCATGGCCGAGCAGGCACGGAATATCGTCCACGATAAGTTCGCGACCCGTACGATTCTCAGCCAGTATGAGTCATTATATAGACAGGTGTTGAACGATGAGTATTGAAGAAATATTCAAACCTGCTTTCGAAGTGATCAGGAAAATTGAAGAAACTGGTGGGGAAGCCTATGTTGTCGGGGGAGCTGTCCGTGATTATTTAAGCGGCAGAAAAGTAAATGACATTGATATAGCAACCTCCGAGCCCCCCCATAAGATACAGGATATTTTTGAAAAGGTAATTCCTGTAGGGATTGAGCACGGGACTGTGATCGTTCGTTATCATTCCATCTCTTATGAGGTGACGACCTACCGAGTGGAGAGAGGCTATGAAGATTTTCGACATCCTGATGAAGTGATATTCGTGAGCAGCATCACGGATGATCTTGCCCGGAGGGATTTCACAATGAATGCAATGGCTATGAGTCGAGATGGAAAGCTTGTGGACCCCTTTAATGGCCAGGAGGCTATCAGGTGCAAAATCATCGAAGCGGTAGGAGAAGCAGCTGAGCGCTTTCAGGAGGATCCTTTACGAATGTTGCGAGCAGTTAGATTCGCGAGCCAACTAGCCTTTGGTTTAGAAAAGAAAACCGAGGAAGCTTTATACAGGTTCTCCCATTTGCTTGAGCACATATCCATTGAGAGGATCTCGGTAGAAACAGAAAAAATCTTTCAAGGCACTGACTATGTCTCAGGTTTGAAACTGCTGGAATCTTCTAAGCTGTCCCAACATCTGCCGCTCTTAAACAATGGTGACATTTTGAATTATTTACCTTCTGTCTCATTACACCATTGGCATGAAATCATTTCTTTCTATGTCCTCCAAGGTAACCAATGGACGGTTGAAGATTTCATGAAAGCTTGGAGACTTTCAAAAGATACAAAGAGAAAAGCGGAGCAGCTTCTGCTAGCTTATCAGAGATTTACAGTAACAAAAGCAGTAACCCCAATGCTCGTCTACCATCTGGAACCTTCATTGTTTTCCTCCTTTTCCAGACTATTGTTGGCAGTTTCAGGAGAAGATGATGGAGGGGAAGATGGGATGAGGAAGGCCTATGCTTCCCTGCCTATCCATAATAAAAAGGAGCTTGCTTTTCAAGCAGAAGATCTCATGGCATTGCACCCGGAGCGACCCAAAGGACGTTGGATCGGTGAATGGATGGAACAAATAGAAGAGGGTGTCGTATCAGGCAGAGTGGATAATGACTACGAAATAATAAAGGAGTGGGTGAGGAAATGGAATCCACCCGCAAGGAACTGATCGAGTTCCTTCATAAAGAAAAAGGGCATATTTCAGGACAAGAGCTGTCTGAAAAGCTTGGTATATCCAGGACAGCCGTATGGAAGCATATGAACGAATTGAAAAAGGACGGTTATGTTATCGAAGCCGTTCAGCGTAAAGGGTATAAAATCGTCTCTTCCCCTGATAAAATCAGTGAAAATACACTAAGGTGGGGACTGGATACTAAGTGGATGGGTCATGAACTTTACCATTATGATCAGGTGGAGTCCACCCAGGAACTCGTCCACCAACTTGCCAAACATGGGAAACCGCACGGGACAGTCGTCATCGCGGATGAACAGGTGAAAGGGAAAGGGAGAATGTCCAGAAACTGGGACTCTCCAAAGGGGAAAGGAATCTGGATGAGCATCCTTCTTCGACCTAACTTACCTCCTGTCCAGGCTCCACAAATCACACTCCTTGCGGCTACTGTATTGGCAAGAATGATTGCGGAGAGATCTTCGCTTACCCCCCAAATCAAATGGCCAAATGACCTTCTGATCAATCATAAGAAAGTATCAGGAATCCTTACTGAAATGCAGGCAGAGCAGGATACGATTCAATATATTGTCCTTGGGATGGGGATGAATGTGAATCAGGAGAGTCTGGAAATCCCTGGAGATATTCAGTATAAAGCATCTTCCCTAAACATCGAATCAAATGAAAGCTGGGATATACAACAGACTGTGCAGCACATTCTTCGTCTATTTGAAGAAACGTATGAGCAGTTTGAAGCTGAAGGATTCGGACCTGTAAAGAAAGAATGGGAACATTTCGGCTACAAAATCGGAGAGGAAGTTACGATCTCTACGATGAAGAATACCTGGGAGGCTACGCTTGTAGGAATAGAACCAGATGGCGCTCTGCGGGCGAGAAGCAGGGATGGTCAGGAAGAAAAATTGTATTCAGCAGAAATCCATTGGGGAGAGGGAGGATACCATGCGTAATAAAGGGCAGTTTTTGCGTATGAAGTATGACCAAGAAAAAATCGTCATGATCACGAGTTATGATTATCCATCAGCTAAGATGTCGGAGCAAGCAGAAGTGGATATGATTCTTATCGGAGACAGCCTCGGAATGACGGTACTTGGATATGATTCTACAATTCCGGTAACCATGGATGATATGATTCATCACGGGAAAGCCGTCCGCCGCGGGGCACCGGATACGTTCAAAGTTATTGACATGCCTTTCATGTCTTATCATATATCAGAAGAAGATACGTTGAGGAATGCGCGAAGGCTTTTCCAGGAAACAGGAGCTCAAGCTCTTAAGCTTGAGGGGAGCGGAGACGTTGCCGTTTATATGAGACGACTTGTCGAAGCTGGAATTCCTGTGGTCGGTCATATCGGTTTGACTCCTCAATCAGTCAACGTTTTGGGAGGATACAAAGTGCAAGGAAAAGATCAGAGCTCGGCAGAACGGCTCCTTGAGCAAGCCCTGGAAATTCAAGAAACTGGTGCAATGGCAATTGTTCTTGAATGCGTCCCACGCCAGCTGGCCGAGAGAATCACAGAAAGGTTGTCGATTCCTACCATTGGAATTGGCGCAGGCGCTGCTTGTGATGGCCAAGTGCTCGTCTATCACGATATCTTGAACTATGGTGTTGATCGTTTACCAAAGTTCGTCAAAACTTATATAGATAGCAATCATCTTTTAGGAGAAGCTGTGCGCACTTATGTGAATGAAGTGAAGACCAAGGCGTTTCCGGAAGAAGCTCATACGTTTACGATGGATCCAAGTGAAATGCCAGAGAAATAAGGTGGAAGATTATGGAATTTACGAACGATATTGATCATGTCCAACAACTGGTTTCTGAATGGACGAAGGCAGGCAAGAAAATCGGATTTGTTCCTACTATGGGATATTTACATGAAGGGCACATCCGCTTGATCCAGGAAGCAAGGAAAGAGAATGATAAAGTTATTCTCAGCATTTTCGTCAACCCTTTACAGTTTGGAGAAAACGAAGATTTGGATACATATCCGCGTGATGAACAACGGGATCGGACGATCGCTGAGGAAAATGGAGTGGACCTTGTTTTTCTACCGTCCAAAGAAACGATGTATCCCGGACCTATGTCTGTACAAATGGCGGTAGTCAAACGGACCAATGTTTTGTGTGGTAAAAGCCGCCCGGGACATTTTGACGGTGTCGTTACAGTGCTTGCGAAACTTTTTAATATGACACGTCCCGACAAAGTTTACTTCGGTATGAAAGATGCCCAGCAAGTGGCCGTTGTTGATGCCTTGATTGATGATTATAACTTTCCAATCACACTGGTTCCTGTACCGACAGTCCGAGAGGAAGACGGCCTGGCTAAAAGCAGCAGGAACGTTCGTCTCTCATACGGTGAGCGGGAGGAAGCTCCTTCTTTACAGGAAGCGCTCCAATATGGAAGAAGTCTGGTGAGCGGAGGACAAAAGTTTACAGAATCGGTCTTAAGCGCAACAGAGAAGTTTCTTGAAAAGAAAACTCGTGGTAAGATAGACTATATTGAATTATTATCATATCCTGAGTTAGAATTCATAGAGGAGATCGATCGTCCGGTCATTCTTGCTGCAGCTGTTTTTTACGATCAAGCAAGGTTGATTGACAATGTTGTGTTCGATAAAGACGGACATGTTCTTTACGGGTGATCGAGAAGGAGGCCTATTCACATGTTGCGAACAATGATGAAAGCTAAAATACACCGTGCCCGCGTCACCGAGGCGAACCTGAACTATGTAGGAAGTGTGACCATCGATGAAGATCTGTTGGATCAAGTCGGCATTCTGCCACACGAAAAAGTCCAAATTGTAAATAATAATAACGGTGAGCGTCTGGAAACCTATGTTATCGCCGGCGAACGGGGCAGTGGAGTAGTTTGTTTGAATGGAGCAGCGGCAAGGCGTGTTCAACCTGATGATATCGTGATTATTGTCTCTTATGCCATGGTAGATGAATCAGAGTTGGAAGATTTCCGTCCTAAAATCGCTTTGATGGACGAAAGTAATTCCGTCGAGCGGATCATTGAAGAAGAACCACCATTAAAAGCGCTGCCGCTATAGCACTGACTAGCGAGTAAAGAAAGGATCTGTGCCACGTTTGAAGGCAAGGTCCTTCCTTTTTGTTGTGAAAGTAGGGATATCATGAAGAGATTTGCAATCGTGGATTTGGAGACAACTGGAAATGCACCATCAAAAGGAGACCGCATTATCGAAATCGGTGTGGTGGTTATGGAGGAAGACGGGACGGTATTGGAAGAGTTCTCATCTCTAGTTTATCCAGAGAAGGATATTCCGCCATTTATCCGGTCATTGACCGGCATTGACAATGACGATGTCCTGGATGCCCCGCTTTTTTCTGAAATTGTAGAGGATGTCTATCCTCTTTTTCAACATGCCTATATCGTCGCTCATAATATTGAATTCGATCTTGGGTTTCTGAATGGTGAATTGGAACGATGTGGCTATCAACCACTACATAATCCTATAATAGATACCGTAGAATTTGCACGCATTCTCATGCCAACTTCCCCTACTTTCAAACTCGGGCAGCTGGCAGAACGGTTGGAAATGGGGCATGACAGTCCCCACCGTGCGTTATCAGATGCCCAGGTAACTGCGGACCTTCTACTGCACCTATTAAAAGAATTGCAGGGACTTCCAGAACGGACGCTTCACCATCTGCTTATCATTGAAGGGAAGTTGAAAAGTGACTTCAGAGCCTTTTTTATAAAGTATTTGGAAGAGAAGCGTTATGGGAATTCTATAGAATCCGATATCATGATCAAACACGGAGTCGCTGTAAGGAAACAGGTCCGTGAGGCTTTGTCTCCTAGGGTGCAGCTACCACCGTTCAGCAATTGGAAAGCACAAGTTTTCGAGGGGGAAAATGGACTTGGCAGTTTAATGCCTACTTATGAAAAGCGAGAAGGCCAGCAGCGAATGACGACTGCCGTTAAACAGGCGTTTGTCGAAGGTCGGCATGCGGTTATTGAAGCAGGTGCCGGTACAGGGAAATCGGTTGCCTACTTACTCTCTGCTGCATTTCAGGCGATGGAGAGTGGGGAAAGGGTCGTCATTTCCACTCATACGACGAGTTTACAAAAACAATTGCTTGAAGATGAAATACCAAAAATTGAACGGATGTTTCCGAGGCCGATCAAAGCTGTACTCTATAAGGGGAAAGCTCATTATATTAGTTTGATTCACTTTCATTATGAATTGGAACGCTCCCACCAGGATAATTATGATATTGCGCTGACCAAAGCCATGATTCTTGTATGGTTGACACAGACACGTACAGGGGATGTGGATGAAATCCAACTTCCATCCAATGGAAGGCAATTCTGGCATAAAGTATCTTCCGAACAATCCAGTAAAACGGTTAAACTCGGTTATACCGATGACAGCTTCTTTGAATGGGCTCAGGTAAAAGCCGCCCAGGCAGACCTGATCATAACGAATCACGCCCTTTTTTGTATGGATATTATGAAAGAGGAAAACGTCCTGCCTGATTACGACCGGATCATCATCGATGAAGCTCACCATTTGGAGGCTGTGGCGAGCCGCTATTTTGGGGTGCGGATGAATTACCGGGAATTACAGCGGCAATTGACTCTGTTCGGAGAGGTCTTCCATAAAAGGCTGTACAAAGAATGGTCTTTCCAGGCGGATTTTTATACGAATCTAGCCAGAGGTCAGCAGTCGATCGACGAAGCCAAGGAAGAATTGAGCCATTTCTCAAGATATATGTATCAAAGCGTCAAAAAACAAAAGAAGTCAGGAAAAGGCAAGAGTGATGTAGGTCGTACTCAGCTCCTATTGAAGCCTGGTGAATTCCCAAGGTTCATAGATACGGCGAAAGAGATGTCCCATCGTTTTTTAGCTGTCATCAAAAAATTGATTGTGCATATGCAACGGATGGAAGAGCAGTTGAGGGGGCAGCTGGCAGTCAATGAAGATTACAGCATTCCTATTCTTCTATCACGCTTGAATAATCAAATCGACGTCTGTCACGAGATCCGGTCCCAGCTCATCCATTATTTTGACTTTACAAGACAGGATGAAGTGAAATGGATAGAAATCGAAGGAGAGGGCGCTGTCAACGCTATTTACTTATTCAGTGAACCTTATGATGTCGCATCGCTTCTCGAACAGCGTTTATTCAGCAGAAAGAGCAGCGCGGTGCTAACCAGTGCTACACTATCTACAAATGATTCGTTTGCTTATATTCGGAAATCGCTCGGACTAAAGGATATCAAGGATACCCTTGAAACCATCATACCTTCTCCTTATCATTTTAAGGAACAAGTCCAATTGATGGTCCCCAACGATTTTCCAAATGTGAAAAATGATCCTGAAGCTTTTGTGGAGGCACTTAGTGAAGCGATTTACTCTGTAGCAGAAGTGACGAAGGGAAGAATGCTTGTATTATTCACTTCTTATGAGATGTTGAGAAAAACATACACTCTCCTTAAAGAGTTTATTGACCCGGAAGAGTTCATGGTTTTCGCTCAGGGCGTTTCAAGTGGCAGCAGAGACCGTCTGAAAAAGAATTTCCAGGCGTTCGATCAGGCCATCTTACTTGGTACAAGTTCCTTCTGGGAAGGCGTGGATATCCCTGGAGATGACCTTTCCTGCCTGATGGTAGTCCGGTTACCTTTCCAGCCTCCGGATCAGCCTGTGCAGGCGGTACGGAACGACCGTATGAAACAAGAAGGAAAAAATTCGTTTATGGAAAAATCACTTCCGCACGCCATCATCCGTTTCAAACAGGGATTTGGAAGATTGATCCGCAGCAGTTCAGATCGCGGAGTGGTTTTCGTTTGTGACCAGCGCATAATGGAAGCACGCTACGGGGAATACTTCCTCCATTCGCTACCTGATGTTCCTGTAACCTATGAATCCACTCGTCGATTAATCAATAAGATCGAGGAATGGTTATAAATCTGATGAAAATGATTGTGTAGAACCTGTTATAATAATAGTCGGATTACGTATATGGAGGTTTTTGCCGATGGAAAATAAGATTGAAACATTATCTACGGTACGCATACAAAAAACGGATGACTTGTATAAAATTGTTGATACATTGAACCGTACATTGAAAGAAAATAATCTAATGTTTGGATTGGCACTGGATGATGACGATGCTGAGACCGCAGTCTTCACCATTTACCGTACCTAGTTGGTTGAAATGGACGCTGGCTATAACAGGAATTGTCATGACAGCCGCCTTTATTCTGTTCCTTTGGATCTATATTGATGTGAATCAGGATAGAAAAGCTGGACACCCTGAAGCGGAAGCAATAGCTATGGAACAAGGGAATTTAAGCAGCATCGACCATGTTTCCACCTATAATGGGACTCAAGAGTATTACATTGTTCAAGGCGTAAGAAAATCCAAAGAAACATTGATGGTCATCGATTTAAAAGAAAACACCATCCTGGATGAAGTTTCTATGGATCAGATGGTAACTACCGAAGAAATGCAGCAAAAATGGGAGACTAATTGCTCCAACTGTACGTTCAAAGATATTCAGTACGGCTTTGAAGAAAACAAACCTGTTTATCAATTGACCTATATTGATGACCAGAATCGTTACGTTATGGATTATTTTACTTTAAAAGGTGAAGCCTTCGATCAGCGCTTTGCCTTCAGACAGAATGATTAAAAGGAGCGGACGTTTATGGAATTAGCACAACGTGTTCAATCTTTGACACCTTCAACAACATTGGCCATCACAGCGAAAGCGAAAGCACTTAAGGCTGAGGGGCATGATGTCATCGGTCTCGGCGCTGGGGAGCCTGATTTCAATACCCCGGCTTATATTCTGGACGCTGCCAAACGTGCGATGGACGAAGGAAAGACCAAATATACACCTTCAGGTGGAGTCCCTGAACTTAAGAACAGCATTACTGCTAAACTGAAACGGGACCAGGGATTAACGTATACGAACGAACAAATTATCGTTACAACAGGAGCTAAGCACGCGTTATTCACTTTATTCCAAGTGCTATTGAATGAAGGCGACGAAGTCATAGTTCCTGCTCCCTATTGGGTAAGCTATCCAGAACAGATCAAATTAGCTGAAGGAAAGCCAGTCATCGTTTCGGCGGACGAAGCGAATCATTTCAAATTGACCCCGGAACAATTGAAGCAGTCGATCACTTCTAAAACTAAAGCGGTCATCATCAATTCACCGAGTAACCCGACGGGTATGATGTATTCAGAGTCAGAATTGAAGGCTCTCGGTGACGTCTGTCTTGAACATGGCATTATGATCGTATCAGATGAAATCTATGAAAAATTGGTTTATACAGAAGAAGAACATGTTTCCATTGCTCAATTGTCGGAAGAACTTTATGATCAGACGATTATTATTAATGGTGTCTCCAAATCCCATTCGATGACAGGTTGGAGGATCGGCTTTGCAGCTGGTAATAAAACCATTATTAAAGCAATGTCCAACATGGCTTCCCATTCGACGTCCAATCCGACTACAATCGCTCAGTACGCTGCGCTTGCTGCCTATACAGCATCGGAAGACGAAGTATTTAAAATGAAACAGGCATTCAAGGAGCGTCTTGATGTACTCCACCAGAAACTGATCGAAATACCAGGAGTGAGCTGTGCGAAACCATCAGGAGCATTCTATCTGTTCCCGAATGTGAAGCAGGCGGCGGAACAAGGCGGCTTTGAAAATGTGGATTCCTGGGTCAAAGCTTTGCTGGACGAAGAAAAAGTAGCCCTCGTTCCCGGGTCTGGGTTTGGCAGCCCTGATAACGTCCGGTTGTCCTATGCCACATCTCTCGATCAGCTTGAAAAAGCAGCGGATCGTATTGAACATTTTGTAAACAAACATCAATCATAAGCTTTTGGAGGTTTTTAGAGTGAAAACAACGATTACAGAAGTGTCAAAACACGTTGGAGAAGAAGTGACAATTGGAGCATGGTTGAGCAATAAACGATCCAGCGGGAAAATTGCGTTCCTGCAGCTTCGGGATGGAACAGGCTTCATGCAGGGGATTGTTGTAAAAGCAGAGATCGGTGAAGAGAAATTCCAAGAGGCGAAAGCATTAACACAGGAATCCTCTCTTTTTGTGACGGGTGTTATTGTAGAAGATACACGCTCACCGCTCGGATTTGAAATGCAGGTGAAAGATTTCGAAATCATTCATGAAGCGGTGGATTATCCGATCACACCGAAGGAGCATGGCCCTGAATTTTTGATGGATCACCGTCACCTTTGGCTTCGTTCCAAGCGTCAACATGCTGTTATGAAAGTGCGTAATGAAATTATACGCGCGACGTATGAATTTTTTAATGATAACGGTTATGTTAAAATCGATCCTCCTATTCTTACTGGATCCTCAGCAGAAGGAACGACAGAACTCTTCCATACGAAGTATTTTGAAGAGGACGCTTATTTGTCCCAAAGTGGCCAATTGTACATGGAAGCAGCTGCCATGGCATTTGGACGTGTGTTCAGTTTCGGTCCTACCTTCCGCGCTGAGAAATCCAAAACTCGTCGTCACTTGATAGAATTTTGGATGATCGAGCCTGAGATGGCGTTTATGGATCACGAAGATAGTCTAGAAGTGCAGGAGCAGTATGTGGCTCACGTCGTTCAATCCGTACTGGAAAATTGCAAAATTGAACTTGATGCCCTTGGCCGTGATACAGAGAAGCTTCAAAACATCAAAGCACCTTTCCCACGCATCAGTTATGATGACGCGATTCAACTCCTGAAGGATAAAGGATTTGATGATATCGAGTGGGGCGAAGACTTCGGAGCTCCACATGAGACAGCCATTGCAGAAAGTTATGATAAACCTGTATTCATTACGAACTACCCGGCTGAAATTAAAGCATTTTACATGAAGCCGGATCCAGAACGTCCGGAAGTCGTCATGTGCGCAGATTTGATCGCACCCGAAGGTTATGGAGAAATCATTGGTGGATTTCAAAGAATCGATGACCTGGAATTGATGAAGCAAAGATATGAAGAACACGATTTAACGGGCGATGCCTACAAATGGTATTTACAATTACGTGAATATGGCAGCGTACCACACTCCGGCTTTGGTTTGGGACTTGAACGTACGGTGGCTTGGATATCCGGAGTAGAGCACGTCCGTGAAACGATTCCATTCCCACGTCTTTTAAATCGTCTATACCCATGATTACAAATTATTGAATGACATCATGTAGGAACACCGATTTTTCGCCCCTCCGGGCGTGTCGGTGTTTTTCATTCCATGAAGCAGGAGAATGGAGGGATTGATTTGGCTAAATACCAAAGCTTTCAAAACATCATGGATAACCAAATGGTCGTTCCAGCAAAACTATTGGAAAATTATCATCAGCTGAAATTGAACGAAACAGAACTGGTCGTTCTTTTACAAATTCACCGGTTCCGTACGGAAGGAAATGGGTTTCCTACGCCAGAGCAGCTGGCTGCGCACTTATCTATTTCGTCTCAGGAATGCTCGCGTGTTCTTAGGAGCCTGATCCAAAAAAGAATGATGACCATCGAACAGAATCAAAATGAACATCGTGTCCTGAACGAATTTTATTCGCTGGAACCCTTGTGGGAAAAACTTTTCACAGCAGCCTCTAAACCTCAAGGCAGCGATCGTTCTTATGAAGAGCATATCTTTCCATTATTTGAACAAGAATTCGGCAGGCCGCTATCTCCATTTGAGATTGAAAACATCAACATCTGGCTTGATGAGGAAGAACAATCTCCGGCACTAATCAAAGCAGCTTTAAGAGAAGCTGTATTGATGAGTAAGTTGAATTTTAAATACATTGATCGCATTTTGAGAGAATGGAAGCGTAAAGGTGTGAAAACAGTCGAACAAGCCCGTGAACAAGGAAAACAGTTCAGACAGGGACAGCAAACAACAAAGCCTCAAAAACAGGAGAGTAAAAAGCGGGATATTTCTCTTTATTATAATTGGCTGGAGGAGGATTCATAACATACACAATGTTGAATAGACAACAAATCAAACAATGTTTAGATACGTTCGAAGAAATGTTTCCGGAAGCAGAGTGCGAACTGACGCACAGCAACCCTTTTGAACTTCTGGTGGCTGTCGTGTTGTCTGCCCAAGCAACAGATGCCTTAGTGAATAAAGTCACTCCTCAATTATTCGAAAAATATAAGAAACCGGAAGACTATATATCCGTTTCTTTAGAGGAGCTTCAAGAGGATATCAAACGGATTGGTTTATATAGAAACAAAGCAAAAAACATAAAAAAATTATCCCAAACGCTTGTCGATCAATTCAACGGAGAAGTTCCACCTACGAAGAAAGAACTTGAAAGTTTAGCAGGAGTGGGGAGGAAGACCGCTAATGTGGTAGCTTCCGTCGCGTTCGATGAACCTGCCATTGCTGTAGATACGCACGTCGAGCGTGTTTCCAAACGACTGGGTATCTGCCGTTGGAAAGATTCTGTGTTGGAAGTCGAAAAAACATTAATGAAGAAAATCCCCATGGAAGAGTGGAGCTTGACTCATCATCGGATGATTTTTTTTGGACGATACCACTGCAAAGCTCAACGTCCCAGTTGCGAAGAATGTCCTTTATTATACTTGTGTAGAGAAGGGCAGAAGAGGATGAGGAAATTAGAGAAATCCAAATAAAAGAGACCCTCTAGATGACTGTCTGAACTATACCCCGAATAATGGACACTGATAAAAAAGTGCCCTTATTCGGGGTTTTTTGTGTTTCATGACCTCGATTGTCCATTTATAATCGAATTAACTAATGCGAGCGAGGGATAAACATGCCTAAGATTATTTTTACTGAATCACAAAGAAGAGAACTTGAGTCCAACCCAAACATCTTAAGAGTTTCAGATCGATCCATCACCTATTCTCCTGATTTCAAAGTGAAAGCTGTGAAGGAAAACGAGAAAGGGAAAGGACCTCACCAAATCTTTGTCGAACATGGATTCGATCTCTCTATTATTGGTGTTAAAAAGCCAAAACAATGTATAAAGCGCTGGCGAGAAACGTTTCAGAAGTACGGAGAAGATGGGTTTTACACCGAACGCCGAGGGAAAAGTGCGACAGGGCGCCCCTCATCAAAAGAGCTTTCCTCTGAAGATAAGCTGAAGAAAGCAGAAGCGCGCATTGCGTATCTAGAGGCGGAGCTGGACTTCGTAAAAAAGCTCGACGAACTCGAAAGGCAGGCGAAGAAGAACAAGTAACGACATCAGAAAAATTTCAGCTTATTGAACAAATGGTAAGAGATCATAATTTCCCAGAGTTGGTCCAATATTTTTGTGAGTTAGCGGGCGTCAGTCGCTCTGGTTATTATAATTGGTTAAAATCAGAAGGTACCCGCGCAAAAAGAGAGCAGAAAGATGAGGCGGATTACAAGCTGATTAAGAACGTGTATATCCGGAAAAATGGAAAAGTGGGAGCCCTCCAAATCAAAATGATTTTAGAGAACGAAGAGAACGTTGTGATGAACCATAAGCGTATCCGCCGTATTATGAAGAAGTACAGTCTGGTGTGCCGTATTCGGAGATCAAACCCTTATAAGCAAATCGCTCAAGCAACACAAGAGCATAAGACGTGCGAGAATAAATTGGAGCGTCAATTCGATCAACAAGAACCACACAAAGTCCTTCTAACAGATATTACCTATATCTACTATGCGAAAGGGAAGAAAGCTTATTTATCCGTAATTAAAGATGGCGCAACAAGAGAAATACTAGCTTATCATCTTTCAACATCCTTAAAGATGGACATTGTGTACACGACGCTTGATAACTTAATGGAACGCGAAGACTTTATTCCCCACCCAGACTGTCTTATCCATTCCGACCAGGGCGTGCACTATACGCATCCGGAATTCCAAAAGAAAGTCAGTAATCTAGGTTTGGATCAGTCGATGTCCCGTCGCGGTAACTGTTGGGATAATGCCCCGGTGGAGTCCTTCTTCGGGCACATGAAAGATGGGATAGATTTTAAAACATGCACTTCTGTTTTTGAAGTCAAGCAAGCGATTGAAGAATACATGGAGTATTACAATGAAGGTCGATATCAGTGGTCCTTACAAAAAATGACCCCGGTACAATACCGAGGTCACCTACTAGCAGCCTAGCACTTTTTATTAAACTGTCCATTTTTGAGGTTACAGTTCAGTCGAGAGGGTCTCTTTTATTTAGGCTCTGTTCACGATCCAACCATTGAATCTTGCTGGATTATGATTTCGAAACGGAGCCTTTCGCTAAATGGCACGATTGTTGAAGACTTGATTTCGAGATGTTTTTTGAGTGAATAGGGCTACGGGGAATAGCTCGCTTTCCGCGGGAGCGCGGTGAGCCTCCTCAGGCTAACGCCGTGCGGGGTCTCACCCTGCACTTTTTTCCTCGTAGATATCCGGTTTCTGCGCCTAGCGGCTAGTGAGACTTCCCTCACTTCTGTACGATAAGTCAACATCGAATCTCTTCGTTCTTCGTGTTTCCTTTATCTCCTCCAGCTCAGTCCAGTCCATACGCCGCTGAACGAGGCGCCTGCACACTTAAGATAGGAGTCTCGCCATTTCCTTCCGCCCCTTAGCCATGGCAGATTCTCTAAATCACTACTGGAACAATCAGCTTGAATGACTGTGGAAATTAGAGGATATAACCTCTCCACAGCAGGCATTCAGAATTTATAAGCTTGATACAGAGCACTTTATGCCTGCCTTAATATGGGGAAGAGGGAACAATTCCTCTAGGTATAGGGGTCGTTTCTCCTTACTATGAAAGGGGTGGTTGGGAAGCTGCGAGACTCCCGCGGGAATGGATGGGCTGGCGAGACCCCACAGGACGAAGTCCGAGGAGGCATGCCGCCATCCCCGCAGGAAAGCGAGTGGCTTCGCAGCCACCCCTAACGCTCAACAAGGCAATGAACCCCCGGAACATCTCGAAACTGAGTCTTCCACAAACGGGAGCTTTAATTGAATAAGCCAAATATAAAAAAGGAACTTCCATAAAAATGGAAGTTCCTTTTTGAAGTAATATCAACACTAAACTTTAACAGAGATTTTATTTAAGCTGCATCCTGTTGATCGTCCTGATTGTCATCGGCAGGAGGTGGTTCTTCATCAGAACCACCGTTTCCACCAGAACCGGAATTGCCACCTTGGTTTTGGTCATCGTTCTGATCGGATTGACCATCATCAGAACCATTGCCTTCCCCGTTATTTTGATCATTACGATTATTGTTGTTGTTATTTTCACCATCGTTTCCTTCGTTTTCATTATTGCCTTCAGAAGAATCGTCTCCTTCAGGATTTTCTTCTTCATTCTCTTGATCTTCTTCATCTTCAGATTCTTCTGGAGGTTCCTCTTCGAGTGAACCTGGTGCTTGCACGGTGACGGATGCAGGATCGCTATTTGCAGTATTGTCATCGTCGCTTACGACAACGACAGCAAATTCATAGGAAGCTCCTGGATCGACATTAGTGATTTCAACACTCGTATCCTTAGTTGTCGTAAGTTCTCTCATTTCACCGCCATCAATCGAGGCAGCGACCCGGAAACTTACCCCGTCGGTATCTCCATATGACCAGGACAGGTCAATACTTGAGGTATCTTCATTGAAGTTTCCAGAAAGTGATTGAACTGGGTCGAGTTTCTGATAGGTTTCAGAAACTTTGGACGGTTGATTATCGACATGAAACAGTTCTGTGACAATGCGGTCTGATGGAGTATACTCACTCGGAAGTCTCGCAGGTCTCGAACCTTTCTCTACATCTACCCAAGCGACCGAATCCGGTTTTGTAAAGTCTGGAGTGTCCACACCCTGGGATAGTTGAGTCATTAATGGCTTATAGATTTGTTTAGGAACATCTTTAGCTGCTTGTGACATGGCATCCTCTGTCTCATAACCTGACCATATGGAAATCGAATACTTCGTCGTATAACCATTGAACCAGGAATCTGATGCATAGTCTCCGCGGTTCGTCGTTCCTGTTTTTCCTGCGTCCATGACCCCAGGGACATTGGCTGCTGTTCCTGTACCTTCACTCATTGTTGTTTGAAGCATGTTGGAAATCATGTACGCCGTGTAACTGTTCATGGCCGATTCCGGTTCAGGTGTCAGTTCTATGGTTCCTTCGCCAGGAACTTCGACTTTAGTTACTGTATGAGGTTCATTATAGACACCTTCATTTCCGAAGGCTGCATAAGCAGCTGCCATCTCTTTAGGGTTCGTTCCTGATCCTCCGCCGATCGCGTCCATCTGGTAAATGGTATCATCTCGGAAAGAGAAACCTAAGCCTTCTGCAAATTCCTGTGCTTTATCCAAACCAACCTCTTCGATTGTTTTCAACGCAGGAATATTTAATGAACGGCTGAGGGCATATCGTGCAGAAACCCATCCTCTGAAATTATTGTCGAAGTTATTTACAGATTTTCCATTCACTTCATAAGGTTCATCTTTAATTTGATGATAGGTGGACATTTTATTGTATTGAATTGCTGGTCCATATGCTGTAATTGGTTTGAACGTCGAACCTGGCTGACGATTAATTTGTGTAGCGGAATTAAATTGGCCTTTTTGATAATTGCGGCCGCCTCCGATTGCTCGGATCGCTCCTGTCTGTGTATCCGTTACAGCGACACCTGCCCATAGTTCATCATCCGGCCATTGAACCGGACCTTCATTACTGAGCAGTTGTTGGACTTGTTTTTGAGCATCAGGGTCGAGTGTCGTGTAAATTTTCAGGCCGTCTTTATAGATATCCGACCCGTCCATTTTTTCTTTAATTTCCCGTTCCACTTCGTCAAGAAATGCTTGATAAGGTGTTTCTTCATCGGCTTGCCTTTCTACAAGCATGTCTTCCACTTCAACTTGTCTGGCTTCATCGGCTTCAGCTTCTGTAATTTTTCCGTGCTGGACCATAAGGCTGAGAACCGTATTCATCCGGTCTTTCGCTAAATCCGGATTTTCAAAAGGCATATAGCCGCTAGGTCGTTGGGGAAGTCCTGCCAGTAAAGCAGCTTCAGGCAATGTAAGCTCACTGAGCTCTTTTTTACCGAAATACGTTTCCGCAGCTTCAGCAACCCCATAAGAACCAGCGCCATAATAAATTTTATTCAAGTACATCTCCAGGATTTTTTCTTTAGAATATTCCTGGTCCAGCTTAATCGCTAAATATTGTTCTTGAACTTTACGTTTGATGGTTTTATCTTTCGTCAGGAACGATTCCTTCACAACCTGTTGAGTAATCGTACTCGCTCCTTCAGCTCCGAATCCACCGGTAATGTTGGCTAAAATTGCTCCACCGATCCTCCGGAAGTCGATTCCTATGTGATCGTAGAAACGGACATCTTCTGTCGCAAGGACTGCATCTTCAAGAATAGGGGGGATGTCATTGTACGTAATTTTGGTTCGTCGTTCATCCCCTGCAAGATCGGCAAACAAGTCCCCATTTTTATCATAAACTTTCGAAGAAAAAGGATCAGATAATTTCGATTCATCAATACTAGGTGCTGTGGCTACATAGTAAGTGAATAATGCTCCTACCCCAAGCATCAAAACGATACCGATGGTTAGCAGCGTCATAAAGATTCTTTTGAATTTAGAACTCTTTTTTCCTTTTTGCGATGTTTTCATCTGCTTTCTTCTTGCTGTACGTGACTGGCTGTCATTGGCCATTTACATTTCCTCCATTCAGAAATAAAGCTGATCGATGGCAGTGGTGTAATGAACCCTTGCCTGATAATGAAAAGGAACTTTGATTCCTTCCTCTTTAATATAAGTATAAGGAATCGATTTCCTTCCTCCGTTCCATTGATCTTCCCAAAAAGAAAAAATGGATGGGGATGGGAGGAGGTATGTCTCATCCAATGGAGTGAATCTGATGATCATAAAACTGATTCCTCCATGATTTTGGATACTCCTCATATGATCGACCTGATGCTGGTGGACATTACTTAATGGAAAAGAAGTTTTATTTTTTGTTTCTTTTGCCTCAAAATCGATGTATTTCCCTCGATAAACCCCGTTGTAATCTGTTGTGGAAGCTTGCTTGAAGTAAGCTTCCTTGATGACCGCTGCACTTCTTTTCGGATAATCCACTTGAACAATTTGTACAGGTGTAGGTTTTTTATGGACCACCGCAATGTCGGCCTGCAGATAATACTCATTGGTCATATTGATGTCTTCTTCCAGCGACATCCCTCTGTTACTGAAATCCGGTTTCATTTTTCCTTTGGGAGCTGCGTTCATTTTGGAACTTTTCCTCCCATTGGGATAATTCAAGACTCATCCCTCCCTATAGCCATGAGAGTATCATACCAGATTTTAATCGCCAAGAATATACACATTAGGCTCCATTTATATAGACGTACAGAGGGAAGAAAAGTTTCAGTCGTTCACAGGATTGACACATAGTGTGGAACCGTCATGAGTATTACCCTGTGAAGCATTAGTCAAAACCCCGTTTATATTATTTCGATTAACATTTGTGTTTTTTGACTTTTATTTGCACCATCTTTCACAATTCTATTCAGTCACGACTTTTTAATTTGTACGGGGTGAGGGGAAAATATATTCTATGTTCTCCAACTAAAGGACACGCTGTTTCTATCTCAACTTTTTATCGTGGGAATAGGTAGACCAAGTATTTAGAGCAAAGGTAAAAAAAAGCCGCTGCTATAAACAATAGCAGCAGCTTCTCGTGTAAGTTACGTAGATGGACGGTTTTCTCCAGTCAATTTCGGATTATCCGTTTTTGCTGGAGTCGGTTTTTTGTCTTTCTTTTCTTTTTTGTTGGCCATGGTGTATTTCTCCTTTTATGTCGAAGATTCGAAATTGTATTGACTTGTTTTGTTGCTTTAGTTCTAGTCTTGTCAACCATAAAGGAGATATGCACGGAATCGAGAATTTTTATAACACCACTAAAAGGGGGAGTATTGTTATGAAAAAGAATAGTGTCATTACAACGGATGAATTTGAGGTTCAGCTTTCACATCTACAGGAAAAATTCTCGATGCTTGAGAAGAGATTGTCGATGAAAGCTGACGAAATCGTGTTTAATATGGCCGTCTCCCACCGAAAAGAAATGGATGATTTAAAAAATGAAGTATTTGAACTTCGTGATGAGCTTAGAAAAATGAAGCGGGAAAAACGTTTTGAATATTTGGGTAAGGTCGCTCAGCAAGCGAGACGTCGTTCCGTCGGTTGATTTTGATGCTCAAGGTTCTCACATGATATGATAAGTGAGGAAAGGTGTGGGAACAGATGAGTTTGAAAAGCAATACCAATGAATTGAAGCGCTTAATAGACGAACGGCATCAGCGCTTTTTGAATACAGAAGGGCCAGTAGATAAGAAGAATTATGATTTTTTTAATCAGGTAAAAGAAGAGACGACACCGATGTTTCAACTGGCTAACGAATGGTTGGAGGCAGCTGAATCCTTTGTTAAAGACAGGAAAACGAATGTTCACCCCAATCAAGTGAAATCTACACACGAAAATATAGAAATGATCATTCTCCACAGTTATTATCTTGATGTACATCGGAAAAGATTCAAGGAATTGTATCAGTCTGTACACTATGTCTTAGACATGGTGCTGGACGATTTGAATAAGATTAAAAAAAGCTCCCATTAATGGGGAGCTTTTTTTAGTGCTTCTACACACGTTTTTTTAGTAGAATCGGTGAGAGGACAACACTCTCGACTATTTTTGCTTGTTTTTAGTTAGGATCAAATAAAAGGATGGGACAAGCAAAAGTGTGAGTACTGTAGAAAAAGCAAGTCCTGATACGATGGATACAGCCAATGGCTTGAACAGGACGTCCCCTGTATAAATGATCGGTGCAAGAGCTGCTATTGACGTCAAAGAAGTCAGTACAATTGGACGAATCCTGCTCTTCCAGCTTCGATAACAGCTTCCACACGACTATTGAAATGCTGTTGATTCTGTTCAATAAATTCCACAAGGATGACGGAGTTCCTGACGACAATTCCAGATAGCGATACAATCCCGAGAACAGCCAGAAAGCTGAGCGGTTCACCCGAGACGAACAATCCTATAATGGCTCCAGTAACGGCTAAGAACACCGTGCCCGTAATCAAAAGAGGCATAAGCAGGGAATTGAATTGAATAGCGATTGTTAAATAAATCAGAAATAACACAATGACGAAAAGCTTAGTGACCTCCACAAAGAAATCAGAGCGGGCATCCGATTCTCCACTTTCTACTATGGTGTACCCACCAGGGAGGTTTTCCTTCAATTCATCAATAATCTCAGATGTTTCTTCTGAAAATTCGCTTTCCATAACTTCTTCTGGATAAGCTTCTATCGTGATGGTCCTTTTTCCATCCAAGTGAGGAATAACACCTAAACGGGTGGATTCATTGACTGTAACGATTTCATCAAGGGTAAACGAAGCAGGTGGACCAGCCCCCCGGGTAGACTGACTAGTGACTTCGAGTTCTGAGAGGGCGACCCCATCTTCTTTACCGTCATCAACGATAACTTCCATTGGCAGGCGGTTGATTCCGATATCGAACGTCCCTAATGGTATACCTACATTAGCCAGTGACATTTGCGAAGTCACTTGATTGATTGGAATATTATTTTCAGCGAGCAGTGCCCGGTCGATGCTGTATTCTGTAAAAGGCTGGCTGTCTGCATTGATCGTAGCTATTTCAGAACTATTCAATTCACTGAAGCGCTTTTGGGCGTTTTCAGCTTCTGTGATCAATGTCTCAAGCTCAGGACCCTGCATCTGAATCTGGACCGGTGGTGATGGAGGAGGACCAGAAACGATTGTCTCCAAGAATATATCACTATCCGGATACTCCTCGCGTAATGGTTCTTCCCACTTTTCGATAAACTTGCTGGCACTTGTCTGATTTCTGTCCACTCGGACGAGCACTTGCCCGGTATTTTCCCCTGAACGTTCTAAACCGGAACTAAATAAACTTGGCAGACCTGTACCGGCAAAAACAGCTGTTTCGCTGATATTTTCATCTGAGCTTTCGAGGAACTCTGCTAATTCTTTCAGTTTTTCTTCTGTATCTTCAATTGTCGTACCTTGAGGGTTTTCTACAGAGATTGTTACCTCTGGACGATCGGCAGCCGGGAAGAATTCAAATGGAATTCGAATAACCAGGGTTGCCAGAAGAACGCAAATCAATAGACCGATGAGGGAAGTAGCCCATGGTTTTTTGGTTGTACGTGGGAGGATCCGATCAGCATAGATGCGTTCTAACCAGCCAAACCATCCACCCAATAGGCCTGATTTTGTGTTTCCTGTCCGCCCTTTTCTTCTTTTTCTTGCATATTGAACAGTAGGTATGAACGTCAATGCAATGATGGTAGAGGCCAGCACTGTGAAAATTAATACAGAGGGAAGCGCTCTTATGAAATCACCATTAGAACCGGATAAGAAAGTTAATGGCAAGAAGCTGAAAATGATCATCAACGTGGAAGTTATGATCGATTTACCGACTTCTTTAACCCCTCTGATCGTTCCATCTAAAGCACCATCGCCCAGTTGGAACCTTCTTTGGATATTATCATTGACCACTATTGCGTCATCCACCAGTATTCCAATAGCAATAATCATTCCTATAATGGATATCTGATTTAAATCCACACCGACGTAAGGGAGTGGGGTTAGTCCAATCAGAATTGAAATCGGGATGGATAAAGCTACAAGAATTGCTGACGAAAGCGGAAGTCCTAAGATCATAATGATAATGACGGCAAAGAAAGAGATCGCAAAAGATGTAATCAAATTTGTGAAGACCTCATCAATGATCGTACTTTGTGTGTAGAACTGAGCCACATCGATACCTGATGGCAGTTCATTCGTTAGAGCATCCACTTGCTCAGTCAAGCTTTCTTGAACAGCGCTTATATTCACGCCTTCCTCTGTTAGGACGGTAATCGAGAGTGCGGGTTTATCTTTATATGAAATCAAATCTTCTACCGGTTTATTTTTAATTTCAATGGAGCCGACATCGCTAAGCGTGATGGGAGCTCCTTCAGCGTTATTTCCTACATATAGTTCTTTTAGTTCCTCAATTTCTGAGTATTGATCAAAAATCAGTTGTTGGATCATCCCATCCTTTTGTTCTGTACCTATAGGAGAGGGACTGAGCTCATTATCCAATGTACTGATAATTGAGGTAGGAGAGAGTTGAAACTCCTGCAGACGTGTATGGTCTAGACTTACGGTAACTTTTTGTTCAGGTAAACCCTTCACTAATAAAGAATCAACACCAGATATTTGCGTGAGCTCCGTTTCCCAATTCTGAATTTCTTCTCTCAATTGATATAAATCTTCCCTTTGATTACTCATAAGGTGATAGGAGGCTACAGCGGACATGGTGGTATCAGTGTTTACAGATGGTGTCTGAACCTCTTCAGGAAAAGAGCTTGATACATCAGATACAGCCTGTCGTATTTTCGCATTCACTGTATCAATATTGTCTCCGGATAAAGTAGCGGTTACGGTGCCAAAACCAGAAGTGGATGCCGAAGTAACTTTATCGACTCCCTCTGTATCCATAAGCTTTTCTTCAAGCGGGTTAATGATCGTACGTTCCACTTCCTGCGGGGTTGCTCCTGGATAAACCGTGGAAATGGCGGACACATTCACATTAATCTCAGGGATTTCCCGTTTTGGGAGCTGAAGATAAGTGAATATTCCAGTAAAGATCAATAATAATATGAAAACCCAAATGATTTTGTTGTATTGTAAAATCGACTTCATGTTTTTCCTCCTTACCAATAAAATATTTATGTTTTCAAGTATAAACTTTTTTTCGACACATGTGTCAATTAAATGTTCTCCAATGTGCTGGAAGGACATAGATCGTGAAACCGCTTTACATATGGGTGGATATCATATATAATTACCTTCCCATTAGTAGGGAGGGATTATGATGGAAAACAAACAGTTAATAGATGAAGCTAAGTTAATGAGGGAAAAAGCTTATGTCCCTTATTCGAAATTCCCTGTAGGAGCCGCATTACTAACCGAAGACGGAACCCTTTATACAGGTTGCAATATCGAAAATGCCGCCTATCCTGTGACATGCTGTGCTGAACGTGTGGCTATTTTCAAAGCGGTAGCGGATGGACACTTTACATTCAAGGAACTAGCGGTCGCAGCGGACACAAAAAGACCCGTACCTCCTTGTGGTTCGTGCCGTCAGGTCATGAGTGAATTTTTCCAATCAGATGTGAAAATTCATACTACAAATCTGCAGGGCGATACAAAAACGTTTACGATGGAAGAAATTCTTCCGTTTTCTTTTGCATCTTCAGATTTCCAGAAGAACAAGCTTAAACGATGAAAAAAGGATGAGTCTCTCATCCTTTTTTTTTGTAAATCTCTTTATTAAAGGCTCTGTTAAAGTTTGTTGTTGATGTTTCCAAATTATGTATGGGTTCTGCGAAGAGTCTCTGCAGAGCCCATTGTAAGTGACCAAATGAGGAACTCCAAACACTCGGCTAATTACGAGAGTATCTGGAGAATGGGGTAAGCCGCACATTTTCCCCGGCCCTTACTACCTATACAAACATTACGAAATAAAATTTTTTGTTGGAAATATGAACACTAAATTTTATCAGAGCCTTATTCATGGGGTTCATGCCCTGTAAACAACCTATTGACCAAGTGGATAGAGCAGACAAATTTACATAATCCAGGGTTAAAGGGGCGACGATAACCGATAAGAAAGTATAGGATATGATGATATCGCCCAGTACGTTCCCACTCTTTGTGACATACGCTGATAAGGAATAAAAGAACAAGGAGTGAAAGCACGATGCATCACAATTCTATGCAGGATTCTTGTGGCTGTGGGCCGATGTCGCCAGCCGGAAACCGCAGACCAATCGTATGCCCGGTACAAAACTGTGTAGTCGATAATTACTTCTGTGAAAATCAGGATTATATTCACCCCACCCATATTCTCGTCAGAAATAACCATACGTTAAATAATAACCACTATTTCCCTTATATGGTCTCTGAGCAAAACAACTTCCAGACGCAAGATTTTGCTTTTCCTCAAGGGGCTTCTCCAGACTACAATTGGATGGATTATATGAACCCTCAAGAAATGGGTCAAATGCCGAATGGCCAAGGTCAAATGCCAATGAATGAAGAAGAAATGAGTCAGGGTCAAATGCCGATGATGGGCCAAGGCCAGATGCCCGGCATGGGTCAGGGTCAAATGCCGATGATGGGCCAAGGCCAGATGCCCGGCATGGGTCAGGGCCAAATGCCGATGATGGGCCAAGGCCAGATGCCCGGCATGGGTCAGGGCCAAATGCCGATGATGGGCCAAGGCCAGATGCCTGGCATGGGTCAGGGTCAAATGCCGATGATGGGTTCTGGATCCAATAGTTAGTAGAAGTAAGCCACTGTTGTGGCTTATTTTCTTTTTTTGGCAAAACATATTAAAATGAATGGAAGAAAAGGGGGGACTCCATTGAAAACCATGTTCGTTACAGGCTACAAGCCGATGGAAATGGGCATATTCAAAAATGATGACCCTAAAATCGAATTCGTGAAAGAGACAATAAAGAGAAGATTAACAACATACATAGAAGAAGGTTTGGAATGGGTTCTTATCTCGGGTCAGATGGGTGTTGAACTATGGGCAGCTGAAATCGTTCTCGATCTGAAAGAAGTCTATGAGGTGAAGTTGGGTATGTTGCCACCTTTTGAAGATCAGGAAGCAAGATGGCCGGAGGATTTGAAGCTTACCTATGAAGAAGTGACAATGAGTGCGGATTTTTATCAGCCGATTTATAACAAAGGATACGAAGGACCCTATCAATTTAAAGCGAAGGATCAGTTCCTTGTCAATCATTCAGACGGCTGCCTGGTTCTTTTTGATGAGGATACAGAAGGAAGTCCCCAATACTTCCTGCGAGCAGCTAAAGATGCAAAGGAGCAAGGAGATTATGAAATCTTATATATTACCCCTTTAGATCTTGAAGAAACCGTAGAAGAGCTCAGGATGTCCGACCCCGATTACTGGAGTCAGTAATTGTTTCTGATTTGAAATTGACATTTCCGTGCCCTTCTGAAAAAATGAAGATAATGTGTGAAACAGAGGTGAAATAAATGAACGAAGAAGAGTATCATTTAAGCGGGAAGGATATCCTGGAAAAAGACTTTAAAACGTCTATGAGAGGATATAACCAGGAAGAAGTAGATGAGTATCTGGACTTGATTATTCAGGATTATGACCGTTTTCAACAGGAAATTGAGCGCTTGCATCAGGAAAATGAACGCTTGAAAAAAATGTCCTCAAGAGAAACAACACAAAGACAAAGACAAACGCCGACGAACAACAACCATCAAGTGAATTATGACATTTTGAAAAGGGTGTCAAATTTGGAAAAAGCCGTCTTCGGCAATAAATACGCCGACTGATCTCATTTTTTTCCAATGACAAATGATCTACCGTCTGCTATAATGACTAGGCACGTCTGTTAGGGCGTAACGACAAAAATTAAAACTCATTTGAATACTCGGGTAATCGCTGTACAGTATGCTGTACAGAGGAAAGTCCATGCTCGCACAGGCTGAGATGTTTGTAGTGTTCGTGCTTGACGAAACCATAAGTCAAGGGAGTTCTTTAGAACTTACGGCAGGGAAAGTTCCTAAGTCTTTGATAAGGAATGACTACCTTGAAAGTGCCACAGTGACGGAGCCGGAGTAGAAATACTTCGGGTGGAACGAGGTAAACCCCACGAGCGAGCAACCCAAATATAGGTAGGGGCACTTTTCAATGGGAAATGAACCAGAGAAGAGGCCGATTTATTCGGCAGATAGATGATTGCCACCGGAGTACGAGGTTGACCACCGTTTGCAGTACAATGGGACAGAACATGGCTTACAGAGTATTCAATGGTCGTTAATGATACAGATGATCCCTTCTGGAAAGCCTCATGCTTTTTAGAAGGGTTTTTTCTTTGTTTTTATAGAGTTAGTGTAGAGAACATAAGCTTACGATACATATGAAGGAGGTTCATTATGCCGAAAAAAGTAACCTTGATTGCAACGGCAGCGATGGGATTGGAATCGATCGTTGGAAAAGAAGTTAAAGATTTAGGATATGAAGATATCCAGATTGAAAATGGAAGGGTTGTATTTGAAGCTGATGTGTCGGCCATTCCAAGAGCCAACCTTTGGCTCCGCACAGCGGATCGCGTCAAATTGCTGGTAGGTAAATTCAAAGCCACCTCATTTGATCAACTATTTGAAGAGACCAAAGCATTGCCATGGGAAAGTTTTATTGAAGAAGATGGAGAGTTTCCGGTTGTAGGTAAATCTGTCAAATCCAAATTATATAGTGTGCCCGATTGTCAATCCATTGTGAAAAAGGCGATTGTGGAACGGTTAAAGGCCAAACACGGAATTTCTTCCTGGCTGAAGGAAACGGGGGCCTTTTACCGCGTAGAAGTAGCGCTGCATAAGGATGAAGCTTTATTAACGATCGATACTTCCGGAAGTGGTCTGCATAAGCGTGGATATCGAGTAGGACAAGGGGAAGCTCCTCTGAAAGAGACCTTGGCTGCTGCCCTTGTACAGATTACCAATTGGACACCGGATCAGCCTTTCGTCGACCCTTTTTGTGGCTCTGGTACAATCGCCATTGAAGCTGCGTTGATCGGACAAAATATAGCGCCTGGCTTCAATCGGGAATTCGCCTCGGAAAAATGGGGACTTATCCCTGATCAAGTATGGGAAGACGCTTTTCAGGAAGCGGAAAATTCGGCAAATTATGATCAGCCGCTGCAAATTGTGGGATCTGATCTTGACCCCGGTTTAATTGACATCGCGAAAAGAAATGCGATGGAAGCGGGCCTCGGTGATTTAATTTCGTGGAAACAGATGCAGATGAGCGATTTCAAACCTAAGCAGGAAAATGGTTACCTTGTGTCTAATCCTCCTTATGGAGAGCGTATGGGAGACCGGCCGGAAGTTGAGCAAATGTATCGTGATCTGGGAACCATTATGCGTGATCATCCATCCTGGAGCGTTTATATCCTTACTTCGCATGAAGGATTCGAAAAGTTATACGGTAAACCGGCCACGAAAAAGCGTAAACTCTTCAACGGCTTTATCAAAACAGATTATTATCAATATTTCGGACGAAAACCGAAAGCGAAACCGGGCAACGGCAAAGGTTTTGGGTTTTAATAAGTTGGATAAAGACGGTTAATTACATGCAGGGGAGTGGTTGAAATGGAGAAAACGACAGAACAGAAATTCCTCGAGCTTCTGAAAGAACAATCGGCTTATGGAGAGGCCATCGGGTTAATGGCCTGGGATATGAGGACAAAAGCGCCTCGTAAAGGTATGGAAGGTCGCTCTGAAGTCATTGGTGTAATGTCCCAAAAGGTTCACGAAATCCAAACCTCGAAAAAGAATGCGTCAATATATTGGAGAACTGAAAGGGAATACGAGCGATCCGGTCATCCAACGGGCGGTAGAGGAAGCGGAAGAAACTTATGATAAAACAGCTAAAATACCAGTGGATGAATACAGAGCTTATGTGACGCTTCAGACCAAAGCTGAATCAGTATGGGGAGAAGCTAAGAAAAACAATGACTTTGAGAGCTTCCGTCCTTATTTGGAACAATTGGTCGAGTATAATCGCAGGTTTGCGGATTATTGGGGTTACGAAAATCATCGTTACGATGCCTTGTTGAACAATTATGAGCCTGGAGTGACGGTTGAAGTTCTGGATCAAGTTTTCCCAAAAGTAAGGGAAGCATTAACGGGGCTGTTGAAAAAAATCCAGAATTCTTCAGTTAAACCGGATCCATCTGTTCTTCAAGGCCATTTCCCTAAAGAACGCCAGGAAAAGTTCAGTGAAGCCATTTTGGCGCGTATGGGATACGATTTTGATGCGGGGCGTCTTGATGAAACCGTCCATCCATTTGCCATCGGCTTAAATACAAATGATGTCAGGGTCACGACGAAGTACGATGAAAGTGATTTTAGAACAGCGGTTTTCGGAACGATCCATGAAGGCGGACACGCTCTCTATGAACAAAACATTGATCCTGAGCTGGCTTTTACACCACTTGCAGATGGTACAAGCATGGGGATTCACGAGTCACAATCACTGTTCTGGGAAAATTTCGTGGCACGCAGTGAAGGCTTCTGGAAAAATCATTATGAGATGTTCCAATCCTTTGCCCCGGATCATTTCCATAAGCTTCCCCTCGAAAAATTTTATCCTGCTGTAAATGAAGTGAAACCTTCCTTGATCAGAATTGAAGCAGATGAGCTGACTTACTGCCTTCACATTATGGTTCGCTATGAGCTGGAAAAAGCTTTGATTGGCGGAGAAATTGAGGTGAAACACTTACCGGAATTATGGAATCAGAAAATGGAAGATTACCTTGGTGTTTCCCCGGATCATCATTCAGATGGGGTCCTGCAGGATATTCACTGGTCTGGAGGCGACTTCGGTTATTTCCCTTCTTATGCTTTAGGTTATATGTATGCGGCACAGTTGAATTCAGCCATGAGGAAAGAGATTGATGTCGATGGTCTCATTGAAGCAGGAGATTTCCATATGATTAAGGAATGGTTGACGGAGAACGTCCATAAGCATGGAAAAATGAAAAAACCTTTGGAGATCCTACAAGAGACAACAGGTGAAGGATTGAATCCTGAGAACCTTATTCATTATCTTACGGATAAATACCAAAAGATTTACCAGTTTTAACACGTTAGATAAAGCCCATTTAACAAAAGCTTCTAAAAGGAATAAATTTTGATTGAATAATCAAAAAGCCCGGCTGCTAAAGCCGGGCTTTACTTATTATGACATTTCTTCCATCAAATTCGGACTAGCCGGGAATCCAGCCTGTTCGATGATTTCATTGAACTGGTCGTTGAATTCAGTGAACTTTTCTTCAGCTTCTGTGAAATCAGCGTTTTCCAAGTTCTCATTCAAAGCTTTTTCTACCCCTTCATAATATGCTTTTAAAGAAGGAAGGGACTCTTCCATTTTTTTCATGATATCGTCTGGAAGTTCTGCTTCAATTGTATACTCGTCCACCATGGAAGCAGCTTCACCTGCAGCTGTTTTTGCTTCTTCTCCAGCTGATTTGATTGCTTCAGTATCCGGTTCTTCAGCGGATACAGCTGTTTGATAGGCAGAAATTTTTTGTTGATAAGGTTTGAACGTATTCGTCAGATTCATTTGTGCACTGAGCACTTCTTTTTTCAATTGCTGTTCGTCGTTTTCTTTGTTTTCAGATGTGTCTTCCGTCTGATTTTCTGTGTCTGTTTCTGTGTCTTCGGTGTCACTGTTACAACCTGCTAAAACAATAGCAGCACAGAGACCAAAAGCCAATAGCCATTTTTTCATACAGACAACCCCCTTTGTTTATTCATGCTATTCATTTTATGGCAGGTCTTGGTGAATGTAAATAAATTGCAAAAATGTTATAATATACTGAAAATTCAAAGTTGTTAACGGAGGGTGCATATGTATTTACCAGATTTCAGATTAGAAGGAAAACTTGCAGTCATTACTGGTGGTACGAAAGGGATCGGAAAGGCCATTACGCTTGCTTATGCGGAATCTGGGGCAGATGTAATCATTATTGCAAGAAATAAAGAAGACCTTGAGCATACGAAAATGGAAGTAGAGAGGTTAGGGCAAAAGGCTTTCACTATATGCAATGATATTACAAATTACAGGGCGATTATAGAACAGGTTGACGCTGTTCTTGATGGTCGAACTTTAGACATATGGGTAAACAATGCTGGATTAAATATAAGAAATAAGGCGGAGAAAGTGACAGAGGAGGAGTGGGATCGCATCATTTCTACAAATATGCGGAGTGCTTTTTTTCTTTCTCAATATGCAGGTCAAGTCATGCAAGCAGCCAAGCAAGGGAAAATTATCAATATATCATCCGTGGGTGGTCATACAGCATTAAGGACAGGTGTCGTTTACGCGATGACCAAAAGTGCGCTCATTCAAATGACGAAGAATCTCGCGCTTGAATGGGGAAAGCATAATATTAATGTCAACGCCATCGGTCCATGGTATTTTCCTACAGCATTGACAGAAACACTCCTCCAGGATGAAACATATGTTCAAGAGATCCTATCCCGTACGCCGTTGAACAGAATCGGAAAATTAGAAGAATTAAGCGGGGCAGCTGTATTCTTAGCTTCGGAAGCTGGTAATTATATGACAGGACAAACATTGTTCGTAGACGGTGGTATGACCATTTACGGCTTTTAAAAGGTGAACGTAAACCACTGATTCAAGTAGGGATGAAAGGGAAGCGCCATGGAGGGATGGCGCTTTTATACGGTCATTTTTTGATCATCGACCATTAGAATGAGAGAGAAGTGAAGGTTTTCTTCCATGTGGAGTGAAACGTGAAAGGCATGCGTATGTTTTGTTGTATGCTCTTCCTCCTCAATAATCGTCGGTGGAGTGATATCAATATTTACTTCCTGTTCAGAAACGAAGGTAGCCAAATTGCCTGCAATCATGTTGCCTAACTCCCCTGTGAAAGAGGTCAACATGTCACCTTCCAGTGGAAGACCGTACATTCTTTCTCCTGCCAGACTGAAACTCGCCTCGCTTCCTTCAATTAACAACTTCCCCGAGAGGTCACCGGTCATCCCGATCAACACTCCTCGTTCGCTGTTTACGTAGGACTCATGGAGAAGGGATGGTTTTTCTGTGATCATTTCAAATGGCAGAATGCGATTTACGGTATGAATACTTCCGTTTAAAACGGCTGTAATGGACTGATTTAGAGACACCTTGAGTCCTCCTTGAATGTTCTTTGAGATTTAGGTCTATCATACCATATATTTCGTCACCGTTTGTCATACTTTCTTCTTTTTCTGAGCATAGTAAGAAAAAGGAGGATGAATATGCCCTACATACTTTCTTCTGGCACTCAATGTGCTGAATTCGCTTATAGCCAAAAAGATGTCCAATCCCATGTTTATGATTTATTTCCTATGCAGGAACATGAAAAGAAGAGACTTTTTCCTATCTTCGAACACGCGACTATTGACAGAAGACAGTTTGCTGCGCCTCTGGATTGGTTCCAGATAGAGCACGGTCTGGAAGAGAGAAATAATCTATATCATAAAAAAGCACTTTCCTATAGTTTACAAGCGGTGAGGACATGTCTGAGGGAACCTCTTATTGGAGATTCGATCCCAATAGAAAGCATTGATCACATCATTTTTGTTTCCTCCACGGGGATTTCGACACCGACGCTTGACGCCTATTTGATGAATGAACTGGGATGCAAAGAAGAAACCCGAAGAATGCCATTGTTTGGCCTGGGTTGCGCTGGAGGTACGAGTGGAATCGCCAAGGCTTATGAGTGGCTCATCGGTCACCCGGATCAAAATGTTCTCGTCGTCTGTGTGGAACTCTGCAGCCTAACTTTTCAAATGAATGATACCAGCGTAAGTAATTTCGTAGGTACGGCTCTGTTCGGTGATGGAGCATCTGCCGTCCTTGTAGCGGGTGACCGTTCGCCTTTATTAGAGCGAAAGTCCCAACCGCTTCCTGCTATCTTAAATGCCTATACAAAGACAAAAAAAGATAGTACGGATGTGATGGGATGGAGAGTTGTGGATTCAGGCTTTGAAGTAATTTTTAATAAGAGCATTCCACGTCTGGTGAAGAATTTTTGGAAAGACCATGTCCAGGAGGTCACCCTCGAAAATGGATGGCAGGTAAAAGAGTTACCCTTTATAGTCGCCCATCCTGGAGGGAGGAAGGTTATAGAAGCCTATGAAGAAGTATTTGACCTGGCAGAAGATGCGTTGAAACTCTCCCGGCAAGTCTTGAGGGAACACGGAAATATGTCTTCCCCAACCGTCCAGTTTGTCCTGCACGAAGTATTAAAAACAACACATGATAAAGGGACAAAATCATTCATGACTTCTCTAGGTCCTGGTTTCAGTTCAGAAATTGTCAGTTTGGAGTGGAAGTGAAATGGAAGTATTATTATGGATGATCCTCGCATTGATCGTATTACAAAGGTTAGGAGAACTTGCTCTCGCGGATAAAAACCGGAAGTGGATGATTGAAAATGGGGCTAAAGAGTGGGGACAGGGACACTATTTCCTGTTCATTCTCCTGCACAGTTTCTTTTTTATAAGCATTATCATCGAATTCATGTGGACGCCCTTTATCCAAGAGTCATTCTTTTACGGAGCTTTTAGTGCGTTCATCGTCCTACAAGTCCTGAGAATCGTCTGTATTCGGACGCTTGGGAAGAGGTGGAATACAAGAATTCTCGTACTGCCGGATGAGCAGCCAATCCGAAAAGGGATTTATCGGTATGTCAAACATCCGAATTACGTGATCGTGTTTTTGGAGTTAATGATCATTCCCATCCTATTTCATGCTTATTTGACGGCTTTGGTCTTTCCTTTTCTGCACCTACTTGTCCTCACTGTACGCCTTCCCGCTGAAGAAAGGGCTCTTCAGGAACGTACCTAAGGTCTATAAAACCATTGCGGGATATGAAAATGTCTGATAATATTCTAATTAGAAATGAAATTCATTTTCAATTAGAAAGGTGAGAGCGATATGGTCCTGTTCATCCTACTGACGGTCGCTGTTTACAGTAGTTTGATGATTTACCTTTTAGCCAAAATTGGAAGTGCACCTGCCCAAACCGTTATGAATGTATTCAGATTGAAAGACCAGGGTTCTCATTTTCAACATAAAAAACGTTATGAGAAAACCATCTCAGCCAGGTGAATCCACCTGGTTTTTTTATGAATAAGAATACTATTCCTTCAAGAACAATACCATAACAAATTCCCGAGGGGGTTGTTTATTTGTTATGATAGAGAAAAATGTCTGAAATACATACCTTTGTACGGGGGGAGTTAGGGGAGTTTTATGGATAGAAATGCATTGGCCTATTTTTTGGAGGACCTGTGGAGTAAAGGATTCAAATTGAGCGATGAAGATGTGCAATTCATCTATTTTGGCAAGAACTCTTCCAATGCGCCGGAATGGAAAACGATCATCGCCGTCAATATGACATTGAAAATCCAACAAACGTTTGATCCGAGTTTTTATATAAGTATATTGGAACTCATATCCTCTCCATCTATCACCAGTAAAAGAAAAGCATATGAAACCATTGAAGAGCAGCTTTCGATCGCGAAAGCTACAGGGAAATGAGAAAACCCAGATCATCATTGATCTGGGTTTGTTTCTGCCTGCAGGCATCTCTCTTGCTAGCCGGTCTGCATTTTTATTCTTTTTATCCGGGATCCATTTGTAAAATACATAGGAAAAGCTTTCTTCCAACTGCAGGATCTGTTCGTACAACGGACGGAACTTTAGATTTTTCGTATAACGCTTATCCATAGTATCGACGGCTATTTTTGAATCCGATCGAATCGAGATAATTTCACCTGGGTGATTGTCTCTGCAAATTTCCAGTGCACGTATGATCGCGAGAAATTCTGCTTCATGGTTTGACCATGTGCCTAAATAATATTGATATTCCTCTGCTTGCTGGTTTTTTTTAATGACAATACCTGCTGCGCTTGGACCTGGATCCCCGCTGCAAGCTGCATCTGTGTATACTTCCAACATGGATCATGAACCCCCTCAATCTGATTTCGGCATTTTTTTGGCTAGATAAAAGAATGGTGTATCTAATGCCGCGACGATGAATTTGATTATATAGGTCGTCATGAAAATTTCAACCCAAACATCAAAAGGATAAACACCGAAGAAGGCGATCGAGCAAAAGATGGTAGTATCCAACAGCTGACTGATCATTGTACTTCCATTATTCCTGATCCACAGGGCACCATCAGAAGGGAAAAGACCCTTTAATTTGGTATAAAGCCAAACATCAAAATACTGACTGATAATATAGGCTAGCATACTGCCGACAGCAATTCTTGGCACTAACCCAAATAACGTTTGGAGTGCCGGCTGGGCGATATCGTTTTCACCTGATTGAAAAACGATAGCAAACTGCATGATGACCGTCATGATGATTAATGTTGAAAATCCCATCCAAACAGCTTTCCGAGCATCTTTTTTTCCATATTTCTCATTAAGGATGTCAGTGGCTAAGAACGCTGTCCCATACATGATATTACCTAAGGTCGCATTCAACCCGAACATCTCTACAGTTTTGACCACTTGAATGTTCGCAAGAACGGTAGACATTCCGATCCATACGAATAAACCTGCTTTTCCAAACATCCGATAGATGACAAGGATCAAACCGAAATTGATTAGTGCAAATATAATCCATAATAGTTCGTTACTCATCGTATTTCCTCCTTAGTTTTGATATCGCGGGAGTTTACGAACCGCGGGTAAATAGAACCAACAGCGATCCATTATACGATGGTACGAGCCATTTGACAAGAATGACTTCTCTTATTCAATAATGTGGCAGGATTGGGGAAGACACAATTCCCAGATGTTATTGGGATTCGTTGCCTTAATTGACGTTACGGGTGGTCGGGAAATTACTCGCATTCTGGCGCGTCAGTGGTATGCTTCCTCGGACTATTTCCTGCGGAATATCGCCAATCTCTTTCTCCTAAGGGAGTCTCGCAGCTTCCCAATCATTCCATTCGATATACGTATGAAATGACACCTTGCCGAATATAAAAATTTTTAATAAATCATGATAAGAAAAAGTTTAAGAATGAAACCCTGCACAACGCTTTCACCCGAAAGCGAGTGATTCCCCGCAGCCCCCCCACACATCAAAAGTATCGAAACGGCGTCTTAGAAGGCTTGTTTGTCTTTAGTGGAAAAAGAAAAAGCAATCTCCGGAGAGATTGCTTTTGATTAATCATTTATTCTTTCACAACGTTCGCAGCTTGTGGGCCACGGTCGCCTTCTACGATTTCGAATGTAACGGCTTGACCTTCTTCAAGGGACTTGAAGCCTTCTTCTTGGATAGCAGAGAAGTGTACGAATACATCGTTTCCACCCTCAACTTGAATGAAACCATAGCCCTTTTCAGCGTTAAACCATTTTACTGTACCATTTTGCATGATTTGTTCCTCCTAAATCTTGCACGTAACACGTGGAAATTACAAACAGCAGACCGAAAAAAACCTCATAGAAGCACGGAACAATAAATTCCGAAGCACTTCTATGAGGAGTTACCTGTCATTTATGTTTCCGATCTTCTTATTTGCTTATTCCCAATATATCGTATGAAAAAATATGCGTCAACAACTTGAAGGCAATCGTTTTTATGAATTTGTAACCGCTTCATCAGATGGAATACTATAACTCTTAGGGAGAGTCAGGTACAATGTTAGAAGATACATATGGAAAGGAACGATCTGCTATGAAATCAGATATTGAAATCGCTTTGGATGCTGAATTAAAACCGATCCGTGATATTGCTGAAAAGATGGGCCTCTCTGAAGAAGACTGGGAACCTTATGGTCATTATAAAGCAAAGTTGTCGGACCAATTGCTTAATAAGCTCGCAGACCGCCCAAAAGGCAAAATCATCCTTACCACATCGATTAATCCAA
Organism: Halobacillus sp. ABR2_026; assembly: GCF_056158545.1. Taxonomy (NCBI): domain Bacteria; kingdom Bacillati; phylum Bacillota; class Bacilli; order Caryophanales; family Bacillaceae; genus Halobacillus; species Halobacillus sp. ABR2_026. Next base: position 1,969,202 of record NZ_JBSWTM010000001.1, on the reverse strand, counting down.
CTCCTGCCGGCGAGGGGAAATCAACGGTTACAGTGGGATTAGGACAAGCTCTTAACAAAATTGGGCAGCGGGCCGTTATCGCTCTTCGAGAACCTTCCCTTGGACCTACAATGGGAATCAAAGGAGGAGCTGCCGGCGGTGGATACTCACAGGTTGTCCCTATGCAGGATATCAATTTACACTTTACAGGAGATATCCATGCGATTACATCTGCCAATAATGCGCTGTCTGCTTTTATTGATAACCATATCCATCATGGGAATGAATTGAATTTTGATCCGCGAAGAATTGCTTGGAAACGTGTCATGGATTTGAATGACCGGGCCCTTCGTGAAGTGATTGTAGGTCTTGGCGGTCCAGTTAAAGGGATCCCGCGGGAAGATGGATTCAATATCACCGTAGCTTCTGAAATCATGGCCATTCTTTGTCTGGCTAAAGACCTTGCAGATATGAAGAAGCGGCTGGCAGATATTTTGATCGGTTATACATATGATAAGAAGCCGATTTATGTTAAACAATTAGGAGTGGAAGGGGCACTTACACTTCTATTGAAAGATGCCATCAAGCCGAATCTGGTCCAGACGATTGAAAATACACCTGCACTCATTCATGGAGGGCCTTTTGCGAATATCGCACATGGCTGCAATAGTGTTATGGCCACAAATCTTGCAGCCAAACTAGGCGATTATGTCGTGACAGAGGCAGGATTCGGTGCGGATCTTGGAGCCGAGAAGTTTTTAGATATTAAAACAAGGGCGGGTGATCTGGAACCTGATGCTGTCGTTATCGTTGCAACGGTCAGAGCCTTAAAGATGCACGGTGGAGTTCATAAGGACCAGTTGGAACATGAAAATGTCGATGCCTTGGTCGCAGGCATGGGGAACTTAAAAAAACATATGGAAACGATCCAGCATTATGGCGTTCCCTTTTCTGTGGCCATTAACCGATTCCCGTCGGATACAGACAGGGAGATAAAGGCCTTGACTCAATGGTGCGAGAGTCAGGGGACGGACGTTTCACTGACGAATGTACATGCTGAAGGTGGTGACGGGGGTGTAGATCTTGCACGAAAAGTCATCGAATTGTGTGAAGAGAAAACCGCTCCTATGACTTATATTTATAATCTGGAAGACTCACTCGAAGAAAAAATCAATTCCATTGCCAGTAAAGTGTATGGAGCTGATGGGGTTGATTTTTCATCACGTGCGAGGAAACAAATGAAGAACATGGCCGATCTTGGGTATAGTCAAATGCCTGTATGTATGGCGAAGACTCAATACTCCTTGTCTGATGACCCAGCGGAAAGAGGACGCCCGGAAAACTTCAGAATCACTGTAAGGGAAGTCTACCCTTCGGTAGGAGCAGGGTTTATCGTAGCTCTTACAGGGGACGTAATGACGATGCCGGGGCTACCAAAGAAACCGGCTGCTTTACGCATGGATGTCGATGAAAAAGGAACTATCAAGGGTTTGTTTTAGGCTGATATCCGTTCTCCGTTATCCTTTCACTTGAGGTCGGTAATGGAACACAATTATTTATTTGACAATTGCAAGGAGGTTTAACCGTGTCCATTCGTATAGGTTTGACAGGGTGGGGGGACCATCCTTCCTTATATTCTGATCAGACGAAATCAGAAGGGAAACTGGCAGCATACGCCTCCCACTTTCCTGTTGTTGAAGTGGATACAGCTTTTTATGCTATTCAACCTGTATCGCGTTATGAGAAATGGTTGAAAGAGACTCCTGATACCTTTTCATTTGTTATCAAAGCCTTTTCACAACTGACGGGACATGATCGGGAGTCAAGAAGTGTGCAGGAAGCGAAGGATTTGATGAAGAGATATGAAGAATCCATTCAACCCGTTTGGGAAAGGGGGCAAGTGAACGCATTGCTCTTTCAGTTTCCACCCTGGTTTGATGTACGTAAAGAGAATATTCGAAAGCTTCGTTACATCCGTGAGTGGATGGAGAAGTATCCTCTTGCTCTTGAGTTCAGGAACAGGACTTGGTTCCAAAAGGGATATTATGATCAAACCCTCTCTTTTATGAAAGACCAGCAATGGATCCATAGCATTTGTGACGAACCTCAAGCAGGTGAAGGTTCTGTACCGCGAGTGCTGGTACCTACTCACCCTGAAAAAACACTCGTCCGGTTTCACGGGCGTAATGTACATGGGTGGAATAAAAATGGACGAGAAGACTGGCGGAAAGTCCGGTTTCTTTACAGATACAACGAAGAGGAACTACAGGAATGGAAGGACCAGGCACTGAAGCTTGAACAACAAACACCTGAAGTCACGCTTCTGTTCAACAACAATTCAGGCGGGGATGCCGCAGACAACGCCAAACAAATGCAGGAGCTGCTGGATATCAAGTATGAAGATCTCAACCCTCGTCAAATGGACCTGTTTAATTTTTAGGAGGATACTATGAGAAAAGAACAAGCACTGGAGGAAATCAAAGGGTATGTCCATAAGGTGTTCAAGGGTGATGCTGGCGGTCATGATGATTTGCACATGGATCGTGTGGCTCGATCGGCGAAAGCCATCGCTATTTCTGAAGGGGAAGACCCTTTTTTCGCGGAAGTAGCAGCACTCTTGCACGATATAGGAGATCACAAATTATTTGAAAATCCTGAAGACATGCTCCGTGAAAGAGACGATCTTCTAGTGAGCTTAGGACTTTCCGATACGGAAGTTCAACTCATCGACGAGGCCATTTACACTGTATCTTTTTCAAAAAAGGTTGTCCCTCGCTCGAAATTAGGTGAAATTATTCAGGACGCCGACAGGTTGGATGCTATCGGAGCGGTAGGTATTGCAAGAACCTTTGCTTACGGTGGAACGATCCAGCAGCCAATCTATTCAAGGGATGGCGGAGGTTCGATCAACCATTTTCATGAGAAGCTGTTGAAGATCCAGGCTTTGATGAATACAGTCACTGGAAAGAAAGAAGCAGAAAGACGTCATAAATTTATGGTTAAATATCTAGAGGAGTTTCAACGAGAATGCGGGAAGGAGATCAGAGATGTCACAAAATGAACAAACGTACTTGAACTTATGTGAACATGTTTTAAAAGAAGGGAATAAGAAAGAAGATCGGACAGGAACAGGAACGAAATCTATATTTGGTTATCAGATGAGGTTTGACTTGAAAGAGGGATTCCCGCTCATGACTACGAAGCGTGTACCTTTCAAGCTGATTGCAAGCGAACTGTTATGGTTTTTGAAAGGTGACACGAATATTCGTTTTTTATTACAGCATAACAATAATATTTGGAATGAGTGGGCTTTTCAGAAATGGGTGGAAAGTGAAGATTACGATGGTCCGGACATGACTGACTTTGGCCTCCGCAGCCAGAAGGATGAAACGTTTAAAGATCAGTACAAAGAACAGATGAACCGCTTCAAGGAGAAAATTTTAAACGACGATGCTTTTGCCGGAAAATTTGGGGATCTTGGGGCTGTGTATGGAAAGCAGTGGAGAGAATGGAAGACTAGCAGAGGCCAGACCATCGACCAGCTTCAGCTGGTGATTGAGAACCTTAAGAAAAACCCTGACTCAAGGCGACATATCGTAACCGCATGGAATCCTGAAGACGTACCCTCGAATATGGCACTTCCGCCTTGCCATGCCCTTTTCCAATTTTACGTGACCGATGGAAAATTGTCCTGCCAGCTTTACCAAAGGAGTGGGGATATTTTCCTAGGAGTTCCGTTCAATATTGCCAGTTATGCCCTTTTGACCCATCTCATCGCTCATGAATGTGGACTTGAAGTCGGAGAATTCATTCACACTTTCGGAGATGCCCACATTTACAACAATCACATGAACCAAATAAAAGAACAATTGTCGAGAGAGCCAAAAGAGCTGCCAACCCTTGTTCTAAATCGAAACAAAGAGAGCATATTCGATTTTAATATGGAGGATATCACGATCGAAGGGTATGACCCACATCCAAGTATCAAAGCACCTGTAGCTGTTTAGTGGGGCTCCCTTTAGCTTATGGACAGATTCAAATAGAGTACGGAACGTAGAATGTGGCTTTTATCTTAAACAGAAGAAAACATATGGAGAGGTGAATCAACGATGATTTCTTTTATTTTTGCAATGGATAAAAACAGATTGATTGGAAAAGACAATGATTTGCCGTGGCATATCCCGAACGATTTTAAGTTCTTTAAAGACACGACTTGGGGTAAGACGATCATTATGGGAAGAAAGACATTTGAATCATTTGAAAAACCGTTACCTGAGAGAAAACATATTGTCATTACCAGCAATGAAAATTATGATCGTAAAGGTTGTGAAGTGATCCACTCCATAGATGACATTCTTCAAATGGAGAAGGATTACCCCGAGAACGAATGGTTTGTGATCGGTGGAAGTGTTCTATTTGAAAAAATGCTTCCATACGCAGATCGCATGTATTTAACCTACATTGATGCAAGCTTTGAAGGGGATACATATTTCCCTGCTTATGATGAGAGCATGTGGACCTTGCATTCGGAAACGAAAGGTTTAAAAGATGAGAAGAACCCGTACGATTATTATTTCCGTATTTATGATCGGGTGAAAAAATAATGCCCCCGAAAAACACATGCGGGGTGATTTTGAACGGGGGAGGTTCGACGAGGATGGGAAGGCCGAAGTCAACCTTACCATTTGGTCCTACCACGTCAATCGATCTTGTGGCTTCTACATTGGAACAGATAAGTGATGAAGTTGTGGTGAATCAGGAGCACCGAGGGCATGGGACCTACCGTATCATCCAGGATATTTATAAAGATGCAGGACCTCTTGCAGGGCTGCACGCCGTTGTGCAAGAATGTTCCTCCGATTGGTTCATCCTCTCCGCATGTGATACACCATTTGTAAATGCTTCCGTTTATGAGCATCTGCTCCTGCATGTGGAAGAATCGATTGATGCAGTCATCCCTATGTATGAAGGGCGGTATCAGCCGGTTTCAGGAATCTATCATGGAAGAATTTATGAAGCGCTGGATACCTACCTTTCCCAAGGTGGCAGAAAGGTCAGCCGTTTCTTCGATGAGATTCGTGTGAAAGTGGTTACAGATTACCCGGGTTTTTCGAAAAAAGATCTTTCTATGCATTTTTTTAATATGAATACGCCTGAAGAATATGAGCAAGCGGAGGAATGGTTTAAAAAGTGGAAAGGTGAGAAATAATAGCATAAATGGCTTTAAATGAGACTTTATTGTGAAAAATTTTTGCGTAGTTGTTTCTTTTCTTCTTAACCTCTTGTAAAATAAACATAAAGTACGTATTGAAGGCGGTGAATGGACATGCTGTCAAGTATCGGAATACCTGGACTGATTTTGATTCTGACCATTGCGTTAGTCATTTTCGGACCGAAAAAATTGCCCGAAATTGGGAAGGCTGCCGGAGAAACGTTGAAAGAATTTAAAAACTCGGCCCGTGATCTTACGAGCGATTCCAATGAAGAAAAAACGAATAAATAACATACGCGTTTACTAAGACATACCTAATGGAGTGATCGACCATGTTATCAAGTATCGGTGTACCCGGTCTCATTCTGATCTTAATCATCGCACTTGTCGTTTTCGGACCTTCGAAACTTCCTGAAATCGGGAAAGCATTCGGTAGTTCCCTTAAAGAATTCAAGAAAGCTACAGGAGACATCATGTCTGATGACGAAAGCAGTAAGACGGAAAAGAAAACCAAAGAATAAAATGAATAAAGAAGGTGTAAGGGAGAAACCCTTACATCTTCTTTTTGTCAGGCTCTTAACAGCCTGGAGGTGAAAATAATGACACAGCAGAACATGACACAAGATATTGAAATGAATGTCACCGACCATTTGAGTGAATTACGGAAAAGGGTATTATGGACATTAGCCTTTTTCATTACATTTTTTATCGTAGGCTTTATTTATGTGGAAAAAATTCAGTTGTTTTTTATCAAGGACCTCCCTTTTGAGTTGAATATGACGAGTCCAGGAGAAATCATATGGATTATTTTTACAATTGCAAGCCTTGTTGCAGTGGTAGGAACGCTCCCGATTTTATCGCTGCAGATCTGGTTGTTCGTTAAACCGGCATTAACTAAAAAGGAACGTCGGGTATCTCTTTCCTATGTACCTGCGATCTTTCTGCTGTTTCTGGCTGGTCTTACTTTTGGATATATTGTTTTTGTACAGCTGATTCTGCCTTTCCTACTATCCTTAAACAATGGAATGTTCAATGAGATTTATACAGTCGAAAGGTATTTTAGATTTCTGTTCCGGGTGACCATTCCATTTGCAGTCTTATTCGAAATACCGATCATCATCATGTTTTTGACGAGCCTTGGAATTGTCAACCCTGTTTTTCTAGTCAAAGTTCGAAAATATGCCTATTTCATTTTGATCATTATCGGTACAATCATTTCACCACCGGATTTTATTCTTCAATTGGTGGTTGCGGTTCCATTGATCATCTTATATGAAGTAAGTATCGTATTATCAAGAATTGTCTATCGCAAAAAACTGGATAATCACAAGGAATTCATGGAGTCAGATGAATAATTGAAATAAAAGGTCCAGAGATGCGTATCTCTGGACCTTTTATTTGCCTCTCTATTTTTGAGGCGGCCATTACAATTCTGCTCTTCCATAACTATCTTTTGCTGTTGGGGCTGGAACATGATAAAAATAATGTAGGAATATACGAGGAGGAACATTACTCATGAGGTCTTTTTACCATTATATGATGAGATACAGAGGCAATAAAAAGAATGATGAAGAAAAGCAGTTGGCGGAGTGGATGTTTGATGACCATAGTTTCCCGAAGCAAGCGAAATCCTATGATGAAATCAGCTCTTATCTGGAGTGGAACGCCCCTTTTCCTTCAGCTTTGTCCATTTTTGATCAATTGTACGAACAATACAAAATTGAAGAAGAATAATAGAAAGGTGATGGCATGAAAATACTTCACACGGCCGATTGGCACTTGGGGAAGATTGTGAACTATGTACATATGACGGAAGATCAGCGCTATATTTTGCAGCAATTTCTTGAAATCGTGGAAAAAGAGGAACCTGATGTCATTATTATTGCAGGGGATCTATATGATCGATCTATTCCACCTAAGCAGGCGGTAGAACTATTGAACGATACCTTGACAACACTGATTAATGATTACCACATTCCAGTTCTTGCAATATCAGGGAACCATGATAGTCCGGATCGCTTAGAATTTGGAAGTCAAATGTTTAGGAAACAAGGGCTGTTTCTGGATACGAAGTTACAAAAAAATAGGGAACCCATCACATTATACGACAAAGATGGACCTGTTCACTTTCATTTAATTCCTTATTTGGAACCGGCAGAAGTTGCCCTTGTCTTCGAAGACGAAGAAATCAAAACGCATCAACAGGCAGCAGAAGTTTTGATAGAGGATATCAAAACTCGGTTTAATATGGATGAACGTCACGTTTGGATCGGTCATTCCTTTCTTGCAGGCGGGATGGAATCTGAATCAGAAGAACGCCTGTCGATGATTGGCGGGAGTCCTTATGTAGACGCGCATCTGTTCAATGAATTCTCTTATGTCGCCCTTGGGCACCTTCACCAGCCTCAGCGTGTAACCGCCGATCATATCAGATATAGTGGATCCATTTTGAAGTATTCATTTTCTGAAGCTAATCATGCAAAATCGGTTACATCCCTCACATTGGACAAAGAAGGGATGAGCGGTTGGGACAAGCTGCCCTTGTCCCCATTGAGGGATTTCCAAGTCATAGAAGGCTATTTTGAAGATTTATTAACAGGGGAGGCTGCTGCTAAGGCTGAAAACTATTTACACGTGCGGCTCCTAGATGACGGTCAGCTTGTCGATCCTATGGGGAAACTCAGGAAAGTGTATCCGAATATTCTTCACCTGGAGAGACAACGCTCAAAAACGAACCTGCAAATGGAAGAGCTGCAGGAAGTGAAAAAACGACAGAAACTTTCGCATGCAGACCTATTCTCCTCCTTCTATGAAGACATTAAAGGAGAGCCCATCTCAAAGGAACGGAAAGAAATGATCGATCAGGCGATTGATCAACTGAAACAATCGGACAGGGGGCAATAATAATGAAGGCTCTAACTCTTACAATGACAGCTTTCGGTCCTTATCGTGATCGTCAAACGGTCGATTTCACAACGTTAGGCGAAGAATCGATTTTTTTGATTACGGGACCTACAGGGGCAGGGAAAACGACCATTTTTGATGCCATGTGTTTTGCCCTCTATGGACGGGCAAGCGGAAGTGACCGGGACCAGGACTCAATGCGAAGCCATTTTGCAGAGGCTGGAGAACCTACGTTTGTTGAATTCGCGTTTGAATTGCGTGGGAAAACCTATCGCGTTGTACGTATGCCTAAACAATATAGAAAAAAGGAACGCGGAGAAGGATGGAAGGAAGATCCTGCCCGTGCTGAATTTTATATCGTCCAAGGTGGCGAAGAAAAATTGGTCGCTTCCAAAATCATGGAAGTGAATGATCACATTGAAGAAATACTTGGACTGGATTATGAGCAATTTCGAAAGATGATTATGATTCCACAAGGAGAATTTCGTAGGTTGATTTCCGAGAATAGTAAGGAGAGGGAAGAAATCCTGCAGCGGATCTTCAAAACTGAATTCTTCGCAAAGCTTACCGACCACTTTAGAAAACAGTCAAAAGAATTGGAAGCAGAAATTCATCAATTCGAATGGAAAATCTCTCAGGAAAAAGAACGGATTGCCTGGGGAGAGGATGCGGACGAAGATATAGAAAACTGTGATGTATCCAAGTTTGTGGAACGATTGAAGGAACGGATCAATCATCAAACACAGATGGCTTCAGAGGAAAAGAAATATGAGAAGCAACTGCAGCAAACAACAGAACAATTGAACAATCAATATTTCAATGCTAAACAGCTCCTAGACCTTTTTGAAGAAAGAGATCAGTTGGCAGAAGAAAACAAGCGTCTTGAAAAGCAGTCCTCAAAGATCCAGGCACTTAGGAAAGAGTTCGAGGAGGCTAAAAATGCGGCTGAAGTACGCCCCGTTCAAACTCAGTACAAGGAGAGAAAAGCTGAGCTGAAAAATCTTCTGGAACGTCAAAAAGATAGACAGGAAACCTATGAACGTATAAAAGCTGATTTTAAGAAAATAGAGAAAGACTACCATAAAGAATCGGAGAAGGAAGAATTTCGAAGCCGATTAAAGGAATCCTGGCAGCAGAAGCTGAAAGAAAAGGAGCATTTAGAGGATTATTTGAAAAAGAATAAGGAACTTCAGGTGCTGGAAAAAAAGATTGAAGCCCATCACCGTTCGTTCTCAAAACTGCAGGAAGCTGAACAGAACATCCGTAAAGATACTTCCTGGATGAAGGAAAAATTGAAAGAGGAAAGATCTCTGAGGGAAGCAGCATTTGAAAACAAGCAAACTTACCAATCTCTAAAAGCAAAGAAAGAACAGCTGGACAGGGTTAGGCAGGAATGGTCCAAACTGGAGGATCTCCGTACTCGGTACCATTCTGTTTCCAAGCAGTATCAGGAAAAAAAGCTAAAGTTTGAGTCGACCAGGAATGCTTATGAAAACGCCCTGGAAGAGATCAGGAAACACCACGCCTATACCCTTTCTCTGCATTTAAATGAAGGCGAGTCCTGTCCGGTGTGTGGATCCTCTGAGCATCCTGATGTGGCAGAACAGCCGGCCGGAGTGAAAAGTGGAGAAGAAGTGGAGCGGTTAAAAGAACATTTTAAATATACAGAACAGCAAATGGAGAAAGAACAGGACCGAATCCTTCAAGTGAAATCAGAAGGCGAAGCACAACGGCAGTGGATTGAAAGCATTTGGAACAGCTTAGATTCAGAAGAGAAGTTGTCTGAAGATGCACTACACTCAGCAGAGAAACATACCAAAAGCGAGATAGAGAAAGTTTATGATATATATAGTGAGCTTGAAGTCAAGATTGAGGAAATCCAGTCCATTGAGAATAAACTGGAGGATATGGATCAAAGACTTGCATCGGTAGCGGAAGAAAAGGAAACCCTTCAGCAGAAGATTGCAGAAAGTCAGCAGGAGCAGATGAAAAGAAAAACAGAAATAGCTGCCCTTGAAGAAAACCTTCCTTCCCAGACGGTTGACTCCAATACATTGGTTCAGGAAGCTGAGCAGTTGGAGCGTCAATATAAAGAGGCCCAACAGAACTGGAGAGAGATTCAAACCTCGTATCAAGCGAAGCGCGATGAGTGGCAGAAAATAAAAACAGCCTTAGAAGAGGGCGAGCAGTACTTGAAACAAACGGAACAAAACGTGGAACAGAGGAAAATAAAATTTGATCAAACGCTTGTTCAATATTCTTTTGATTCTGTTCAAGAGTATGAATCAGCACTGAGAGAATCTCAGCAGCTGGCCAACATGGAGTCGGACATTCAACAGCACCAGCAAAGAGTCCATATTGTTGAGGAGCGCCTGAAAGAATTGGCTCAAAGATTGGAATCAAAAGAGAAGCCTGACCTTTCTACGCTCCATGAACAATTGGAAGAGGTTCAAAAGCAATGGGAGGAACAACGGGAAGTCGTAAACCATCTCCAATATTCCCTGAATCAAAATGTAACGGTCCTGGACAATATTCAGAAACTGATGGAGGAGCAGGGGGAACTCGCCTCCAGATATTATGATATCGCTGAGTTAGCTCAAATTGCCACGGGGGATAACCACCTTCGGCTTTCATTGGAAAGATATGTACTTGCTTCCTATTTGGATGAAATACTCATTCAGGCCAACCTCCGCCTGGATCAAATGACTGACCACCGCTATCAGCTGGTCAGAAGCGATTCTGTAGCTAAACGGGGAGCACAAAGCGGATTGGACCTAGAAGTAGTCGATCATCATACAGGGCTGCAGCGTTCAGTACGAACACTCTCTGGAGGAGAAGGATTCAAGACTTCATTGAGTCTTGCTTTGGGCATGGCTGATGTCGTGCAGGCCCATGCAGGAGGAGTCCAATTGGATACCCTGTTCATTGATGAAGGTTTTGGAACATTAGACGATCTATCACTGGAGCAAGCGATCGGGTGTCTCAGGAGTCTTCAAGATGGAAACCGGATGCTCGGTATCATTTCACATGTCCAGCAGTTGAAAGAGGAAATACCTGCGAAGCTGCAAATACAATCCGGCCCACAAGGGTCGCAAGTAGAGTTTGTATTTCAATGATCATGCAGAATAGACAAACGTCAACAGGAATCAACAAATTAAGAGGAAGGGTTCAAGGTCCGATGAAAGAGGATTGTCATATTATGCGCTTACCCGGGAAATATTGCCCTGAATTTAAAGAGGACAAGGAAAGGGGAAGGAGAGAGTATGCACCAACTCAAAAGTGATTGGTCCGATATATTGGAACCGGAATTTACGAAATCTTATTTCAAAATCTTGGAGGATAAAATTCGTTCAGAATATCACCAATATTCCATTCATCCTTCGTATGATGATATTTTCGCAGCCTTTGAGTCTACTCCATATGCAGAAGCGAAGGTGGTCATATTAGGCCAGGATCCTTATCATGGACATGATCAAGCCCATGGTTTCAGTTTTTCAGTCCGACCTGATAAAGCTCTTCCGCCGTCACTGCGTAATATTTACAAGGAGCTAGAAGAAGACCTGGGCATCGGATCTCCGGGTCACGGGGATCTTCGTTCCTGGGCAGCGCAGGGGGTTCTCCTACTAAATGATGTGCTAACAGTCAGGGAAGGGGAAGCGAATTCCCATCGAGGCCTTGGGTGGGAGAGATTCACTGATGCGGCCGTACACGCATTGAATGAGAGAGAGACCCCACTTGTTTTCTTTTTATGGGGCCGGCATGCTCAAAAAAAAGGGGATATGATCGACCGCGGGAAACATTTAGTGATTACTTCGCCACACCCGAGTCCATTGGCTGCCCATCGTGGTTTTTTTGGAAGCCGTCCATTTTCTCAGGCGAATGCTTTCTTAGAGGAAAATCGCATAGAACCAGTGGATTGGTCTCTGCCTCTGAAGAATGGTAGGCAATGAGCCCAAACCAGTTGGAAAATGGGGCATATGCTAGAGTATTCTAACGTTTCGGAGGGGTTTTTATGTTTCCGACAGGTCAACCACCTTTCCCTCCTATGGGTCAATTTCCAGGTTTTCAACAAGCAGCACCTCAAATGATGCGCTCGATGGCTCCATTTATTAACGCAGGCAGCCGAGGATTTGGTGGCTTTGGGGTACCCGGCATTTTAGGAAATACAGGTTTTGGCTCAGGTCTCCCGGGGATTCTCGGGGGCGGTGGAGGTACTGGTTTTGGGGCAAATGCTTTAGGTGCTGCAGGTGCCGCTGCAAAAACAGGCGGTGCAGGGTGGCTTGGACATATGCAGACAGCCCTGAAAGCCATGCAGACAGCAGCTCCAATGATGCAGCAATATGGTCCAATGTTAAAAAATATTCCAGCCATGATCAATATGATGAAAATCATGAATGAGCCCGATGAAGAAGATGAACAAGATCAAGTGTCGGCAAGTGAAAGCAGCAGGGAGAGTATCTCTGTTTCTCAAAAGTGGGAATCCACGAGTATGCTTGATCAGCAGGAAAAGAAAAAGTCTCAAGGTGCATCGCAGCCTAAATTATATATTTAGGCTGTGCATGTAGCTTGATTTTTTTTCTGGAGTTAGCAAAAATAAGGACATATCCAATTTTTGAAAAGCGAGCAATGCCTTAGGAGGTTTATTTATGAATCAACGATTAGAAAGAGCGACTTTCGCAGGAGGGTGCTTCTGGTGTATGGTGGAACCTTTCGATGAACGTCCTGGAATCGAATCCATCGTGTCAGGTTATACCGGGGGTCATACCGATAATCCGACGTATATGAAGGTAGTTTCAGAGACGACCGGTCACAGGGAAGCCGTCCAAATTACTTTCGATCCAGATGTTTTTCCTTATGAACGACTAGTGGAGCTGTTCTGGCAGCAAATTGATCCGACGGATGCTGGAGGACAATTTGCTGACCGCGGTCATTCGTATACAACGGCTATTTATTATCATAATGACCAACAGAAGAAAGTAGCGGAAGAAAGTAAAAAATACATGGAATCTTCTGGGAAATTTAAAGACCCGATTGTAACCGAAATTCTGCCGGCAGCGAAGTTTTACCCGGCGGAAGAAAAACATCAGGATTATCATAAGAAAAACAGCTTTCATTACAAACGCTATAAAAAAGGGTCCGGACGTGTTGATTTCATAAAAGATCATTGGCACTATAAAAAAAATCAGGACGAGCTGAAACAGAAGTTGACTGATATCCAGTATAAAGTCACACAGGAAAATGCAACGGAACGGCCGTTTCAAAATGAATACCATGATCACGAAGAACAAGGGGTTTATGTCGATATAGTTTCAGGAGAACCTCTGTTCAGTTCCACTGACAAATATGATGCGGGATGCGGCTGGCCAAGCTTTACCCAACCGATTGAAAAACAGCAAGTGAAGGAAGAAGTCGATCGATCCCACGGAATGTTCCGGACGGAAGTGAGAAGTGATCGGGCGGATTCCCACCTTGGTCATGTGTTCGAAGATGGCCCTAAGGATAGCGGGGGGCTGAGGTACTGCATCAATTCAGCTGCTTTAGCATTCATTCCTGTTGATGAAATGGAGGATAAAGGGTACGGCTATTTGATGCATCTCTTTCGGTGATCTTTGACTAAAGAAGCTTCATCTTCCTCGGACATGCTATAATAAAAGTGTTTGAGGAGGGACGGAATGGGGAGAAAACGAATACTCACCAAAGAAGAAATTTTACATGAAACAGGGGTGCTGCTCAGGAAAGAAGGAATTCACGGCCTTCATTTTAAAATGCTTGCTGCTGAACTCGAAGTGAGTAGAAGTACCCTTTATGAATACTTTAAAAATAAAGATGATCTAATTCTATCTTTTATGAGGAAAATGATGGAGGATATGAAAGAACAAGTAGCATCCATTCCGAAAGAATCGACACCTGATGTTAAACTTTATCAGCTATTATATATTCTCCTTGATCATGCAGAAACGCACCATATCGATCAGATGATCCGTGAATTACAGAGTAGTGATCAGTCACTGGCTTTGTTTTATCGAACGGAAATCCACAAGGAACTGATGCAGACTTATGATCAGATGCTGAACTGGATCAATGAAGCAAAGTCAGGTGGAATATGGAGTGAACATATCGAAAGTGAAATGATCGCAGATCTGATCTTCCATGCCATTCTATTTCCTGCAAGACAGAAACACGGCGTCAAGGAAATGACGGACCAGCTTTTTTCCCTGATCGAACATGGTGTGAAAAAAGGTTAATCTACCGCTTCCAGTGGGGAGCGGTTCTTTCTGTTTTGGCAATCACTTTTCCCAAACTTGGTTTTATAAGGAGGGATGGTTTATCACTTCCAGTCCGAAATGGAAGACGTATATAACAGCTTTTCCTGGCGGGGTCTTATTTGATTGGCTGCAGATCCCTATCCCGTGGATTCTTGGTCCAGTTGTATTTGTGGTCGTATTCAAGTTCTTCTACGGTTTAGAAACCGACACGGCACCATGGACAAAAACTGCTGCTTTTTTGCTCCTCGGTGCTCAAATAGGACTGACATTCCATTCGGAAACCTTTAGTTCTATCGGACCTTACCTGATTCCATATACTATTCTATCCTCTTCTATGATAGCGTTGAGCCTCGTTTCAGGAATCTTTATAGCTAAATTTGGCTCTTTGGACGCCACGACTGCCTTGATTGGAAGTTCACCTGGCGGATTGTCCGCTATGATTGCTGTCAGTGAATCAATGGAAGGCAATAGCGCTCTCGTCACCATCTTTCATACACTTCGATTGATCAGTGTTCTATTCATTCTCCCATTTTATGTGACTCATGGAGAATGGGCCGCCTCGCAAACGATGGCTGACACCGTAACGAAAAGTACAGGGCAGAGTGCCGATTTAATGACCATCCCTTTATACATTATTGGGGCGCTATTGGCGTGGAAGATGAAGGATTGGATTCCTGCAGCACTTGTCATCGTGCCCATGCTGTTCGTCGGGTCGTTACAGACCATTGGTTTAAGTTTCTACCCGATCCCGGAGTTCATGTTTACGGGGGCGCAGTTTTTAATAGGTACTTATCTCGGTCATACTATTTCGTTGCGAGAAATCATATCAGCGGGTAAGACGTGCGTTGCGTTCTTTCTTCTAGCCTTATCGATGATCGGAGTAGGAATTGGTCTCGCTTATCTTTTAAGCATATGGACTTCGATGAACCATAGTACAGCTGTGCTCGCACTTGCACCAGGTGGCCTCGTGGAAATGGCAATTACGGCGAAGCAAACGGGAGCTGACCCTGCGATCGTAAGTTCTTTGCAATCTATCCGGCTACTCATCATTGTCCTTTTTCTTCCTTGGTTGTTCAAACGAATAAGATCGTGATTTTTGACAATATCTCGAATTGAAGATAAAATAATCATGGAGAAGATGGAGATTTCACCTATTTATACGGTATGAGGAGGGACAAGCGATGAAGATGAAGCACATCTTTCAAAAAGGAAATTCAGACCGGACATTGCTATTGCTGCACGGAACAGGGGGGACAGAACAGGACCTTCTTCCGATTGCTGAAATGATCGATCCTGATGCATCCGTGCTTTCTGTCAGAGGGAATGTCTCTGAAAACGGCATGCCCCGTTTCTTTAAACGATTGAGAGAAGGGGTTTTCGATCTTGAGGACTTGAAAATGAGAACAGAGGAATTGAATGAATTCCTTGAAGAAGCAAGCCGGGAATATGGCTTCGACCGTAACAAGGTCATAGCAGCAGGATATTCAAATGGCGCGAATATTGCAGGCAGCCTCCTTTTTCATTACGAAGACAGTCTGCTTGGAGCACTCCTGTTCCATCCGATGGTACCAAGAAGAGGAATTGATCTGCCTGATCAATCAAACCTCCCCGTATTTATCGGTGCTGGAGAGAATGATCCGATCTGCCCGGCTCAGGAAACGAGGGATCTTGAGGAGTTGTTAACTTCAGCAGGCGCGGATGTATCTGTCCATTGGGAGCGAATGGGACATCAATTGACGGAAAATGAAGTGAAAACGGCCGCAGATTGGTATAAAGGGCAATTTTAACCCGTTCATTTATTGAGTCATCCTAACGTTCATTGTATGATAGAACACAGGAGAAAAGGAGGGTGTTCTATGATTCATAAAAATTGGGAGAACAATGATACCATCAAAAAAATCGAATGTGTTCATAATGATGCTGAAAAGTTCGTAGTGAACAATGTTTTGACACCAGGTAAGGTATACGATGTCAAAAATGAAAGTGAAGAGTTTTATTTTGTCATTGATAATTCCGGCCGCATGGGCGGATTTTACAAGGATTATTTTAAAGAGGTATGACCGGAAAACCAGGGGATTGATCCCCTGGTTTTCTTTATGGATCCTTCCATTTTACATAGGTATATATTCTTACGTTTATATAAAAGTTCAATTGGGGTAAGGGTACTACAAACGTTTAGGAAAGGAAGAAGCATGCCATGATTTTGGATAATATAAGGATCTACCAACCCTACTCTACTTACAAGAAAAACGATATGTATGCTATTGAAGTGAAGAATGGACGTATCGAAACTATTATGGAATCCCCCCTCTTTAAAGATGAAGAAGTTATAGACGGAAAGGGCAAAGTAGTTTCCCCTGCGTTCAATGATAGTCACATGCACCTCCTTCGCTATGGGCTATTGAAAAAGGAGTTAGACCTCACAGAAGTATCGAGTTGGCAGGAGATGAAGGATCTGGTGGAAAATCATTACGATAAACTTCAACAATATGATTGGATTTTTGGAAAGGGATTCAATGACGGAAACTTCGAAGATATCGACCATCTCTTGACTGCTGATGATCTTGATGAGATTCAAGTGAATGCCTATATGTACTTCATGCATCAGGATGGCCATGAATGTGTGATTAGTAAAAAGGCGATGGAATTATTAAAGAAAGAGGAAGATTTCAATAAAGAGCCCGAGGAGTTTAAAGAAACAGACGAAAATGGGAACTGGAATGGACGCTTCAAAGATACGGCTGTCCATTATATCAAGCATCACTTTTGGGGCAGATCTGCAGAAGATGCAAAAGAAGCCCTGGAGAAGGCGGTTCCGCGTTTAAGTGAAAAAGGGATCACATCTGTTCACACAGATGATATCAATTTCATCGGCTCTTATAAGCGGTTATGGCAGGCGTATACACAGATGGAGAATGAAGGTTCACTTCCGATCGATGTTCAATTGCATCATTATGTTTTTAATATCGATGATATGAAAGCGTATTGCCAGGAAAATGAGCTTCGCACCAATGAAGGGACGCCCCAGGTGAAAGTCGGCTCTTTTAAAATTTTCCTGGATGGAACTCAGCGCTTGTACACGGCTGCGATGAGAAACCCTTACCCTGAGAATTCCGAGGCCCATGGGCGTTTGATTTATTCCCAGGATCAGTTAAACGACATGGTTCAATATGCAAGTGAACACGACATGCAGGTAGCCATGCACGCCATTGGAGACCGGGCGGTGGAGCAGGCCCTCGTGGCATTGGAAAAGAATCGGGAGGCGACGAAGAAGCTAAGACACCGGATTATTCATGCGCAGACGCTTGCGCCGGATTTAATCGACCGTTTGAGAGAGTTAAAACCTTACATTGAAACACAACCATCTTTCCTATTGGATGAATGGAGTGAAAAAGGAAAATGGACCCCAGAGAGCCTCCTGCCTTTCTGTGATGCTTATGAAAGCCTCAGAAAGGATGTGATTCCTTTTACCTTAAGTTCTGATTTGCCCATTGGTACCATCAATCCGTTTATTACTATGTTTGCAGCCGTCAATCGGACGGACCTGGAAGGAAACCCGGAAGGTGGGTGGATGCCCCAGGAGAAGTTGACCGTGGAGGATTCCTTTTTAAACTTCACAAAAACCCCTGCAGAACTTGAATACAGGGAAGAAGACAAGGGTAAAATAGAGCCTGGTTATCAAGCTGACTTTATACTGACCGAAAAACATCCTGAAGAAGTGGCACCGGAAAACCTGAAGGATATTGAAGTGGTGGAAACATGGCATAGAGGAACGTGTGTCTATCGAAAGTGATGTCTTTACTAACTTTCCTTGTCAACACTCGATCCATCAGCCATAATGGACATAAGTGATGGAAAGGGGAGGTTGAGTAGCAATGGAGAAATTATTTTTAGTGCGGCACAGCGAAACTGAAGGTCAGCATGAAGATTCCCCACTAACGAAAACAGGTATCAGACAAGCACAAATGCTTGCGACGTTTTTAGAGAATTATGGACATAAAATCGATCGGATTCTCTCAAGTCCTTTTCTGCGGGCGATTGAAACGATCAAACCTTTTGCCAGAAAGAACAATGTGACGATTGAAATGGATGATCGTCTGGAAGAACGCGTGCTCAGCAGAGAGCCTTTGGATGACTGGGAAGAGGTTCTTCATGATACATTCGTAGATCCTGATTTGAAATTAACAGGAGGCGAATCATCTTCCGAGGCAAAAGAACGTGTCCTTTCCCTGATCGATGAACTTGAAAATGATGAAAGTGGGAACGTTCTCCTTGTTACTCATGGCAATTTACTTGCACTGCTTCTGCAAAAATATAACCGAGAAATCGGTTTTTCTGATTGGAAGCGCCTTTCCCGCCCAGATGTGTTCCTTGTGCAGAAACAGGGAGGAGAATATACAGTCGAGCGAATTTGGGAAGAATAGCTCTAGGGAGCGTTCTTACCCTTTTTTTTCCATACCGTGCGAAAATGGTCGAAGAATTACGGGAATTGCGATTTTTGCTCAAAATCGTTATAGTATAGATTGGTGTTTATCTTAACCGGTAAGGGTGAATAGTATTATATAAGCACCCGAAACTACTTGAGAAGGAGGAGAAATAGATATGGCATTTGTAATCACATCCCCTTGTAAAGATGAGAAAGCTGGAGAATGTGTGGATGTGTGCCCGGTTGATTGTATCGAAGAAGGGAAAGATATGTTCTATATCGACCCTGCGATTTGCATAGATTGTGGTGCGTGTGAAGCTGTTTGTCCAGTTGAAGCTATTTACATCGAAGACGAGGTACCAGAAGAAGAAACTCCATACATCGAGATTAACCGCAAGTTCTTTGAAGAACAATAAGTATCATAACAAAACCGTCTCTCATGAAGAGGCGGTTTTTTCTTTCTCTATTTCAAGCGCATGATATCTGCCAGTACACCCAGTGACAGCATCCGTATGCATACAATTTCTCTATGCAGGGTAGATAGAAAAAGAAGATGATAAGGGAGGACTGCAAATTGACGAATTTAAGAAACCAGACAGCTATTATAACTGGAGCCAGCAGTGGGATCGGTAAAGCCATCGCCCACCACCTGGCCAACGAAGGAGCGCACGTCGTTTTAGCAGCTCGGCGCGCGGAGAAATTGAATGAACTAGCAGAGGAAATCACTGAACAATATAATGTAGAAGCAAAAGTCATTGAAACAGATGTGACAAAACGGGAAGACGTGGAACATTTAGTTTCCCAAACAAAAGCAGATTTTGGATCTGTAGATATTTTCATCAATAATGCTGGCGTCATGCTGCTCTCATTCCTAAAGAACGACCATGTAGACGAATGGGAGCAGATGGTTGATGTGAATATTAAGGGGGTCCTTTATGGAATTCACGCCAGCTTGCCTTCGATGCTGGAGCAGGAATCAGGACATATTGTGAATGTTTCATCCGTCGCCGGGCATGAAGTCTTTCCGTCCAGTACGGTATATAGTGCTACAAAATACGCGGTGAAAGCTCTCTCTATGGGGATGGAAAAAGAGCTCTCCAAATCCGGTGTCCGTGTTACAAATGTTTCACCAGGAGCTGTAGATACAGAATTGACGGATCATATTACCGATGGAGATGTCGTTGATATGTTTAAAAACCGTAGCATGGATCCCTTGGAAGCGGACGATATTGCACGTGCCGTCACATATGCAGTGACCCAGCCCACTTATGTTAATGTGAATGAAGTAATCGTCCGCCCCATGCATCAGAAATAATAAAAGATGGCCGCAGGAAGCGGCCATCTTTATTGTACAACTTTAAATTTTTCATAATGACTGAGTTCTTCATTGTCTCTAATATCAAGAGCCTCTACCCTACTGAATGGCGTAGGTCCTTGATCGACTTTTTTAATGAAGGCCTGGAGGTTGCTATGTTCTCCTTCTGCTTCTATAAGAACGGTGCCATCCGGCTGGTTTTTAACCCAACCTGTGATGCCTACCTGTTCAGCGAGTTGTTTCGTTGCGGCACGGAAGCCTACTCCTTGCACACGACCGTGTACGATTATCTGGTTGTTTTCCATTCTTCCACCTCCTCATCTATCTTCACCATTCCCCGTTCGAGCGATATGGCAAACCTTTAGAAGGAGTTGTTCCTTATGAAAGAGATTGATATCAGTGAAATCGAAGGTTTCGTTTATGGAAATAAAGAAAATAAATATCAGCAGTCCGGTTGTACAGTCGTTATTAGTGAAGATGGAGCTGTAGCCGGTGTCGATGTACGTGGAGGGGCTCCTGGAACTAGGGAGACAGATGCTTTAGAATCTGAAAACATCATACAGAAGGTTCACGGCCTTTTTTTAGCTGGAGGAAGTGCATTCGGCTTGGATGTCGGTTCAGGTGTAGCGAAGTTTCTTGAAGAAAAAGGGATTGGGTTCGATGTTGGAATAACAAAGGTCCCAATCGTTCCAGGTGCTATTCTGTTTGATTTGAAAGAAGGGTATGCATCCGTGCGGCCCGATGCCGCCATGGGTTATGCGGCTGCCCGTTCATCCTTTATGGAATCAAGATTAAAACAGGGGAACTTCGGGGCAGGAGCAGGATGCTCAGTAGGTAAATTACAGGGTTCATCATCGAGTATGAAGGGCGGTCTTGGTCATTATGCGTTTCAAATAGGGGAGGTGCAAGTGGGTGCGATTGTCGCTGTCAATTGTTTCGGAGATGTCGTCCATCCAGATACGGGAAAAATTATCGCTGGATTACACAAAGAGGGCCAGTTCCTGAATAGTGAGAAAATGCTTATGGATCAGTTTAACACAAGCAAGGGTCAATTTTCAGGGAATACAACCATCGGGGTTGTTGTAACCAATGCCATCATCGATAAACCTGCAGCCAATAAACTCGCTTCTATTTCCCATAATGGTCTAGCCCGTACGATTCGTCCCTCCCATACTTTCGTCGATGGAGATACGATGTATTTTATGGGCTCAGGGAGAGCGTCGTGTGATGGTAATCGTTTGGGTGTTATGGCAGTTAAGGCTGTAGAGAACGCAGTCTTTCGTGGGGTTAGCTACGCAGAATCCACAGAGACTCATATAGCAGCTAAAGATATGCAGGGAGGAATAATGGAATGAAAGTGTTCGTTTACGGATCTTTGTGTAAGAATCAGGAGAATCATCATCTGTTAGAAAATGCTGAATGTCTTTCAGAACAGGCATTTGTCAAGGGGGCTTTGTATACAGGTCCCTCATATTATCCGATGCTTATAAAAAATGAGCAGACGGTCGCTTACGGGGAACTGTATGAAATTTCTGAGCCCTTGTTGGATGAATTGGATGAATTGGAAGGATATTCAGTCTCTGATCCGGACTCATATTTCATAAGAGTGCAGGACGAAGTTTCCACCCCTCAAGGTACAACGGATGCATTTATTTATTATTGGCCCCGTGAACCCCAAGGGGAAGAGGTACTCAACCATGATTGGAAAGTTCACCGGTACATCCAGCGTGAATCATTTTACTATTTAGCGTACGGATCGTGTATGGATAATAGCCGGCTGTGTCAGCATGGAGTGAATCATCTGTTCACTCATGTGAAAGGGAAAGGTGATCTTAAAGATTACAGGTTGACGTTTTCCTGTCATTTTGAAGACGGTTCTAGAGCAGATATTACCGAAGAAGCGGGGGCTCATGTAGAGGGGATTGTTTATGAAGTGGGTCGTGAAGCATTGAACTATTTATATCTAAGAGAAGGAGTAGATGCAAACGTATACCGGCCAACAATTGTCAATCTTTCCGTTAATGATAGGAATACCGAGGCCCTAACTTTCACTGTTATCGAAAAGAAAGCAGAAATTGCTCCTCCTTTTCATTACGCAGAAGAGATCCATCGCGGGGGATCTAAATTTCTTTCTGATAGTTATCGGAAGACCATCGAGAAGCGATTTACGGAAGAATGGAAAGTGCCTGATTTTGAAACGTATCTTCAGAGAAATGGGTGGGTGAAATGAGGAAGACGGACTGGTTCAGTTATACAGCGCGAGATTTCAACCGACTTCCTTTTGCTATTCTCAAACAAAACGGGGGTTACAAAGAAGCTGTCATTATTATCCATGGGATTACGGCAGAGTTCCATCATCATATAGCGCTTGCTGAACAAACATCCAGCGAAGCGGACATCTTTTTTCCTGTTCTAAGAGGCTATCATCCCAGCACAGGAAAAGGGGATCTTCATTATATCGGCCAGTACGATGATGACCTGTTTGATTTCCTTCATTTTATTCGAAAAAAAGGATATGAAAAGATTACACTTATCGGTCATTCTATGGGATGTGCTAATATTTTGAGACTGATTCATAAAAATAAGCAGGCCGCTGATGAATACATATTCATCGCTCCTTTCTTTCATCCTGCACTTCCGGTTTATCATAAGGATGCGACAGAACAATCCAAAGATCGAACCGATGTAGATTACACAGTATATGATAAACGTGTGATGTTTCTTATGACGCTTTATAAGATGAATATTAACCAGTTCAATAAGGTGACAGCTGCTGTTATTCCAGATGAGTTTAACGACAGAGGAGAGCTGAATCTTAGCTTCCGTCTGCTTGCTTCTAGATTTTTAGAGAAAATCCCCGCTTCTCTATTCCATCCCATCAAAGACCGAACTTATATCTATGTAGGTCGCGATGATGAAGTTCTTAAGGCTGAACGTTTTAAGACCTATATGGCTGAAGAATGGGGAATGAATGTGAACGTGATCGAGGGGATGGATCACAATCATATCCTTCATCATCCGGCTCTGTTTCAAGGATGGCAGGGTTAATGAAAAAAGTTTATACTGATGTGATTACTTTCAGAGGGCGTCCAGATGATTTTGGGTATGAACAAGGGAAGCGGTTGAAGCACTCAAAGTTATTTCACGAACATAAGAGGAGAAGGAAACGTTCCCTTCTCCGATATGATGTTAACATCAACAAAGTCAAACAGCTGATGGACACTTACTCGAATGGCTTATTTGAAGAAGTCAAAGGTCTTGCTGAAGGATTGCAATGGAACCTGGAGGAAGTTGTTCATGAGTATAGTGGATACCAGCAGGATTGGGAAGGGTCGGGCTGCTCGATCCTGACAGGAAACGGTTTTTTCGCAAGGAATTATGATTATCAGCCAAAAACCTATGAGGGACGGATGGTTCTGTTCCAGCCTTCACAAGGTACGGCAACGATAGGGCCGTCTCAACGGATGATCGGTAGGACGGATGGAATGAATGAATATGGGTTATGTATCGGTTATAATTTCGTCAATAGAATTCATCCTGATGACGGATTCATTTGTTGTTTGTTGACGCGGATGGTCTTGGAATCATGTCGGACAACGGATGATGCGGTAAAGCTGCTTAAGAAACTCCCCCATAGACATGCTTTTAATTACGTCGTTTACGATGCAGCGGGAACGACAAAGATCGTCGAAGGATCTCCCCGTGGAGTCATTGTAAAAGACGGGCGTGTCTGTACCAACCACTTTACAGAACTTCCATCGGAAAATCGGAAGCATTTATCTGATTCCGAAGAAAGACTTGACGATTTAAAAATCCGTCAAGCATATATTCTTGATGCTGAAGAGGCGTATGCCCTAATGAATGACGCCTATGGACCTATTTTTTCTCATGATTATAACCGATGGTCTGGAACGATTCATACAGCTTGCTACAGCCCTGACACGTTAAACCTCCATTTCGGACTGGGCGGTGATGTGGAGCCTGTGATCCTTCCATTCGGTCAGTGGCTGGATCGTGAAGCAAATCTCCAAGGGAAAATCTTTGGTGAACTTGAAACGGAGGAACACATTCCATATATGGAGGGATAACGTTCATCTCGCCATCTGCCCCTTGAGGGGAGGCAAGCTTTAAGAGTAGAATGAGGATGGAGATTGTGAGTAAAAGGAGACCAGACAGATGAGCCATACGACAGATACAAGCACGAGAAAGATTGAGAATCTATATGCTTTTTTAGATGATTATAAGAATGAGGAACTTAAGGAAAAGGTGTTGGATTTGTATGAGAAATCGATCCGGAAGGAAATGGTGATCGGGTTCGCCGGTCATTTCTCTGCAGGAAAGTCGACATTGATCAATGCGCTGTTGGATAAAGATATTCTTCCATCAAGCCCCATACCGACGAGTGCCAACATTGTTCAATTAAAGTCAGGTGCCCCTTATACGATTGCTCATTTTCAGGATGGTGGCGTTGTTCAATATGACGCAGAAATCGATCTGGATACGATACAGGAGCTGTGTAAAGACGGAGAGAAAATTACGGGGTTGGAAATATCTCAGCATCATGATGACCTTCCCCCTCGTGTATCCATCGTGGATACGCCAGGTGTAGATTCTACGAATGATGCTGATCGATTGATTACCGAATCTTCCCTTCACCTCATGGATTACATGTATTATGTGATGGACTATAATCATGTCCAGTCTGAAGTGAATCTTATGTTTCTATCTGAAATGCAGCGGAGAAAAACCTCTTTCTCAGTTGTCATTAACCAAGTCGATAAACATATGGACAGAGAGCTGTCATTTGAAACCTACCAGGAAACAGTAAACTCCGCCTTTGCTAAATGGGGAATTGAACCTGAGAATATTTACTATACATCCATGAGAAATTTTTCTCTCTCCTTCAATGATTTTCAAAAGCTAAGAGGGGACTTCCGTGGTCTATTCCAACCATCAGAGAAACAACTAGAGGATGGGGCTGATTATAAGGTTCGTTCGATTGCTGAAGAAGCGGTTCACCATTTCTCAGATGACATGGAGGAGAAGCTGACACCCCTTCGTGAGGAAAAAGAAAAGTGGGACGGTATCATCGAAGATAGTCCATTCCACATAAAAGACTTGGAAAGTCATCAGTTGGTGCAGGGGCATGCAGAATCGGATTTTCAGGAAAGGATTCGTACCTTCATTTCAAATGCTTATTTGATGCCCAGTTCTCTACGGGAATACGCAGAGTCTTATTTAGAGTCCGTGCAGCCGAATTTCAAGGTGGGGCTTTTATTTTCTCAAAAGAAAACAGAAGAGGAACGGCGGTTAAGAGAAAAAGAATTTTACGATAGACTTATGGATTCCGTAGAAAAGAATTTGTACTGGCCGATGCGTGAAAGAATGGTCCAGCTTATGGATCACTATTCTGTAAATGATCGGCAATTGGTGGAACATGTCCAAAACGAACCCTTCCACTATCCGAAAGAAAGATTAGCTTCTCTCGTAGAAAAAGGAGCATCTGTCACTGGCGCCTATGTACTCCGCTATACGGACGAAGTCGCTAAGGATATTCAAAAAGAAGCAAGAAGCTTTGTTCAAGATTGGAAGCAGATGTTTCTTCAGGCTATCTCAGAAAACCGCCAGCTTATGATCGATCAGCATAAGGAAGTGTTTGAAGCGGTTGAACAAGTGGACCATTTGGAGAATAAAATGGAAGAATTAAATCTGCAGATCAAAGAATTCCAATCAGAGTTGAACCAACGTTTACAAAAGCCCAATTCTAACGAAGAAACCTTACGAATGAAGAAGGCTTCAGAAGAACGAACCGCTTCGATCGTGTACAGAGATGCTGACAACCTTCCAAAAAAGAAGGAAATGACAGATGAGGATTCAGAGGAGAAGGAGGAAGTCCTTCCTAAAAAAGAGCGGTCTTCCATCGAGCAAGGACTGGAGCGCGCGGATGCAGCGCTCACTTCCATTTCTTCCATGAAAGGCACCAAACGACTTTATCACCAGTTGAAGAACAAAAGAGATCGTTTAGAGGACAGACATTACACGGTCGCCCTGTTCGGCGCGTTCAGTGCAGGTAAGTCGAGCTTTGCCAATGCTCTCCTTGGTGATTTAGTATTGCCGGTGTCGCCCAATCCAACGACAGCAACCATCAATAAAATTTCTCCATCTAATGATAAAAAGCCGAACCGGTCCATTGATGCTTATGTGAAAACGGAAAACGAAATGTTGGAAGACCTCAACCCTGTGGTGGAAGATCTCGGATATGAGGCTCTCCATTTAGACGACGTGTACAAATTTGTCGTAAACATGGAAAGAGAACAGTGGGAGCCACTGGACCAAAAGAAACATTCATTCCTGCAGGCTTTCATCGATGGATATCCAATGATGAAGTCCAATTTAGGAAAACGCCTCGATGTGGCATGGAGTGATTTTTCTTCATATGTCTCCTTGGAAGAAAAATCCTGCTTCATTGAATCGATGGAGCTTTTCTACGACTGCCCATGGACCGAAGCAGGTGTCACGTTAGTAGATACGCCAGGAGCGGATTCAGTCAATGCTCGGCATACGAACGTCAGCTTCGAGTATATTAAAGATTCTGATGCTGTGTTATTTGTCACGTATTACAACCACCCCTTTTCACATGCCGACCAGACATTCCTTAAGCAGCTCGGCCGGGTGAAAGATAGTTTCAGTCTTGATAAAATGTTCTTCCTGATCAATGCAGCTGACCTGGCTTCAACAGAGGAAGAGCGCATTTATGTCGAACAATATGTTAGAGGGCAGTTAAATGAGTTCCAAATTCGGTCTCCGAAGATTTTTTCCGTTTCGAGTCTTCACGCCTTGGAAGAAAAAACAGAGGATGTCGATAAAGGATCTGGTATTCAAGCTTTCGAAAAAAGTTTCCGTGCCTTTCTGGAGGAAGATCTTGCTCAGATGATGATTCATGCCATCGATGAAGATATTAGCGGGATCCGTCAGGTTCTTGAGGATTTCATAGCCACAAGCAGACTGAGTGAGAAGGAACGCCAGAAGGAAATTGAAATGGTGGAGCAGGAAAAACAAAACATTACAGCTATTCTTGCAAAGGATTTTGACATTGGAATGATTGATGTGGTTCATAATAAAGTGATTAAACAAATTCACTTTGTGCAAGAGCGGATGATGTTAAACTTTAACGACCTGTTCAAACGCCATTACAATCCAGCGACCATCCAAAGGGACGGGGATCTTAAGGAATCATTGAAAACAGCCCAAAACCAACTGCTTGATGAATTGAGTTTTGAAATGCTTCAAGAAGTAAAAGCAGTATGTGTAAGGATCGAGCATTTCATCGAACAGTTGATGGTCCAGACGAAAGAAAGAATGGAAAGGGACCTTCATACAGTCCGTCCTTCTATCCAATTATCCCAAATGGAGCTGGGAAATTCCCCTATGCCACAGCTGGTAGGGCGTGTGGAAATGGAGGAAAAAGAAAAAGCCTTGTTACGAAAGATGTTTCGTAATCCAAAAGCCTTCTTTGAAAAGAATGAAAAAGAAGATATGAAACAGACGATGGCCCATAAAGTGGACGAAAATCTTAAAATAGAATTACAATCGCTCGCGGAAGTTATTCAGGTACACTACAAAGAGGTTTGGAACAGTCAATATGTGGAGTGTAAAGATGTTTGGAAGGAAGATGTTTATGATCTTTACAATCAACTTCATTCCCATTTGGAAAAACCAGAGGGTACAGAAGAGCTCGAAAGTATCCTTAAGAAGCTTCCGCAGGTCTAATGGAACAAAATTATTCATATTTGAACTTAAGAGCATCCCGCGGTCTGGAGACAATTTTCTCTTCAGACCGCGGGATTTATTTGGGAAGGTTACCGGAGGTCTATCCTTGAATCGTCCATCATATACATACTCAAAGAAAGGAGGGGGTTGAACGTTGGATCACCCACAGGGACCATATCGACAGGCGTATGCACAGGAGACCGCTCAAGCAAAATTTCTAAGTAGTCCTCTCGCTCCTCAATTAAGCGGGACCGTCTATTTTTATCAAATGCCATATGGGGTTGAGGTGTTCGTTCAAGTGGAAGGTCTTCCAGCTTTCAAAAAATCTAAAATTGGAAAGCAAATCGGTCCGCATGCCTTTCACATCCATGAAAAAGGAGTCTGTGAAATAGGTGATGGAAAAGAACCATTTTCAACAGCGGGCGGGCATTGGAATCCAGACCAGCAGCCCCACGGCAATCACGCAGGGGACTTCCCTGTATTGTTCTCCAATCAAGGAAGAGCGCGAATGATCTTCTTCAGCGACCGTTTTAATGTTCGTGATATCATCGGCCGTTCCGTAATTATTCATGAAGGTCCAGATGACTATAAGTCCCAGCCCAGCGGGGATGCAGGAAAACGGATGGCATGTGCAATTATAGAAAGAACTTGATGGAGTGGAATATTTCTCCTTGCCTTTGTATATACTGTTAGTGTAAGGATGAAAGCACGCTCTGCTTGACTTCACCGGTGAGGCATAGTATATTATTATAAAAGATATAAAGTTTACCAATATTCTGAAGTTCGTACTTCCAATCACCTATTATAAAGAGTGATCAATCATTATTGGTACTTTTTATAATATGTGATTTTTTCTTTATTGCAAAACGCATATTAATTTTTGAAACATTGGAGGATCCATCCCTATGAAAACAGGTACAGTGAAGTGGTTTAACGCGGAAAAAGGTTTTGGTTTTATCGAAGTTGAAGGTGAAGACGATGTATTCGTTCACTTCAGCGCTATCAACGAAGAAGGCTTCAAGTCTCTAGAAGAAGGTCAAGCTGTAGAGTTTGAAGTGACTGAAGGAAATCGCGGACCACAAGCTGCAAACGTCACGAAACTATAATTAAAAATAGAAAGAGACTGGCTTTGAAGGTCAGTCTCTTTTATATCATGGATCGTCTAAAGGGGGGCTTTACCGATGGCTTTCGGAAAGAAAAATCAGGCTGAAATCAAAGAGGAAGATACAAAGATTTGGGTTTGTACATCCGATGACTGTAATTGTTGGATGAGAGACAACTTCAGAACAAATGATGATAAGAAGTGTCCAATGTGCGGTAGCGATATGGAAGAAGAAAACAAGGTGCTTCAAGTCGTAGAGAACAATAGCCTATACTATAAATCAGATTCATAATGAAAGAGCGGTTGCTGTTACGGCAATCGCTTTTTCTTATTTCCAAGGGAGGAGAGCCTATGGACCAAAAAGTGAAACAGATGCTTGAAACGAAACAGGCATTAAGAATGCATACACTGTCAACCGTTTTGGATACATTCGATGGGGATTTAATGGGTTTATCTGAAAAGGAGCGGAAAAATAAATACGGAAAAATGAAAGAAGATCCTTACAGTTTTTTTAGAGGAAGCGCTTATTTGTTTTTCCATGACACCACGGATCTGCCTTTTACCTTCCACACGCCTGAGGACAAACCTACTTGGATTATGGGTGATTTGCATTTTAACAATTTCAGTGTTTTCCAAAATGAAAACAAACAGATTGTATTTGATGTGGATGATTTTGACGAGGGCTTTTTAGGCTCTTATCTTTATGACGTACTGCGAATGGTTGTCAGTATACGTTTAATGATGGGGTCACTTGACTATGATGAAGCGGAAAAGGAAGATATGGTTCATCGTTATTTAAAAACATATGTGAAGCAGATGGAAAGTTACCATAAGCGTGAATCCAGTCCCGAAAACGTACAATTCACTAGAGAAAACACAAAAGGTGCTGTGAAAAAATCCATTCATAAGGCTGAACAAAGAAGTAATTCGCACGAACTCGAAAAGCAGACGATTCTTAACCATGATTCCATCCGCTCCTTCGATATAGGCAAGGACAAGCTGTCTTCTGTCCCTAAGCATGAAAGAAGACTGTTGGAAAAAGCATGGGAAGGGTATTATGATAGCCTTGGTCAAGACCAAAGAAAAGCAAAAGAATATTACCGGATCAAGGATGTTGTTAAAAAATCCGGAGCGGGGATTGGTTCGACAGGTTTGAAAAGGTATTACCTTCTTATTGAAGGTTCAAGGGAAAATGACCATGATGACGACATCATACTTGAAGCAAAAGAAGCCCGGCCTCCGATCCCGGCTTACTTTTTCCCATATGATGAAGCATTTTGGACCGATCATAAGCATCAAGGGAGAAGAGTGATCCATACCCAGCAGGCGATGCATCATCTTTCGGATCCATTTCTCGGTTATTTTACGATGGATGGCAAAGACTTTTATGTTCGTGAACGGTCCCCATTCTCAAAAGATTTGAAAGAAAAACATCTTGTTGATCTCAAACCGTTCAAACAGACAATCAAGACGATGGCTAAGGTCAGCGCTAAAATTCATGCCCGTGCCGATGCGGACATCAACGAGGGTATCCTTGATTATCATAGTGAAGATGCCATCATGGAAGCGATCGGAACTGAAAAAAAGAGGTTTCGTCATCAGCTGAGCCTTTGGGCAGAGCATTATGAGAAGAAAGTACAGGAGGATTACAAGCTGTTCATCGAATGGGGAACAAAGCACGGATATTTTTAATCTCGACTTCCGCTATCATACAACGCTCAAGAATGATATAATTTCTTTGTTATAGAAACGAAAGTACTGGAGGATTATCACATGTTAACAGTAAACAATGTTAGTCTTCGTTTCGGCGACCAGAAGCTGTTCGAAGACGTAAATATAAAATTCACACCTGGAAACTGCTATGGCTTGATCGGTGCGAACGGCGCAGGAAAGTCAACATTTTTAAAAATTTTGAGCGGTGAAATCGAAGCACAGACAGGCGATGTCAGCCTTAAGAAAGACCAGCGTCTAGCGGTCTTGAAACAGAATCACTTTGAATATGATGAATACAAAGTCTTAGAAACGGTCATTATGGGCCATACCCGCCTATATGAAGTTATGCAGGAGAAGGACGCCATCTACATGAAAGGTGACTTTTCTGAAGAAGATGGGATGCGTGCTGCTGAACTAGAAGGTGAGTTTGCAGAAATGAACGGTTGGGAAGCGGATTCTGATGCTGCTCGATTATTGAAAGGACTGGGCATCGGCGAAGACCTGCATGAGAAACAAATGAGTGAACTGCAGGGTTCCGAGAAGGTGAAAGTCCTTTTGGCCCAAGCGTTGTTCGGTAACCCGGATGTTCTTCTTCTTGACGAACCTACCAACCACTTGGACATTAAAGCAATCCAGTGGCTCGAAGATTTCTTAATCGATTTCGAAAACACAGTCATTGTTGTTTCTCACGACCGTCACTTCCTGAACAATGTCTGTACGCATATTGCAGACCTTGACTTCGGAAAAATTCAGATTTATGTAGGTAACTATGACTTCTGGTATGAATCCAGTCAATTGGCTCAGAAGATGGCAGCGGAACAAAATAAGAAAAAAGAAGAAAAAATCAACGACTTAAAAGAGTTCATTGCACGTTTCAGTGCCAACGCCTCGAAGTCCAAACAGGCGACATCAAGGAAAAAACTGCTCGATAAAATTACTTTGGATGATATTCAACCATCTTCTCGAAAGTATCCGTATATCGCGTTCAACGCTGACCGTGAAATCGGTAATGATCTGCTTACAGTTGAAAACCTTTCTAAAACAGTGGATGGAGAAAAGGTACTGGATAATGTAAGCTTTACACTTAACAAGGATGATAAGGTTGCCCTTGTCGGTTCTAATGAAGTGGCTAAAACTACGCTATTCCAAATCCTGATGGGAGAAGTTGAACCGGATGAAGGAACATACAAATGGGGAGTTACTACTTCTCAAAGTTATTTCCCTAAAGATAACTCCGATTTCTTTGAAGGATCCAATTTAAACCTTGTGGAATGGCTCCGTCAATATTCGCCGGAAGACGAAACGGAAACATTCCTGCGCAGTTTCCTGGGTCGTATGTTGTTCTCTGGTGAAGAAGCACTTAAGAAAGCCAATGTTCTCTCAGGTGGAGAAAAAGTCCGTTGTATGCTTTCTAAGATGATGTTGTCCGGTGCGAACGTTCTTCTACTTGATGAACCAACAAACCACCTGGACCTTGAATCGATTACTTCTCTAAACAAAGGTTTGATCAACTTCAAGGGATCCGTCATTTTCGCTTCCCATGACCATGAATTTATTCAAACGATTGCCAATCGTATCATTGAAATCACTCCTAATGGTAAAATCGTGAATAAGGAAATGACATATGATGAGTTCTTGAACGATCCAGACGTACAGAAACAAGTAGCAGCTAATTAAAGATCAACAGGCACAGATCCAGTCGGGTCTGTGCTTTTTTCGTCAGGATCGGTTCCTTTTATTCAGGATTATATAAGAAAACCAAGGAAAAGACAGGTTGGTCCAGTGCAGAAGATTATCGAATGAGGGAGAAAGGTTGAGAATTATGTCACTTTGACGTACCCTATCCTTCTTTTGTAATAGTTGTGAAATATGGATGTTATGTTTGCAAACAAACTGTTGCTTGTTTGTTCTTCATTTATTCTGGAATTCTGTTAATCTTGTAAATGTGAATGGATCACCTAAATACATAGGGATCGATCAATCAAGAGGAGGCAGAATTTCATGAAAAAAACTGTATTTTCTGTTGTAGCAACCGTAGCACTAACAGGGGCTTTTGCCACAACGGCTAGTGCTCATGAATCAGAATACAAAATCAATCAAGGGGATACTCTATGGGGAATCTCTCAAAAATATGACGTAAGCGTTCAGAACCTGAAATCTTGGAACAATTTATCTTCCAATATCATTTATCCGAATCAAACATTAAAAGTAGCTCATGTAAATGAATCCAGCACACCTTCAGCAAATACGTCTTCTAACACATCCACGTATACTGTGAAGTCTGGAGACACGTTGTTTGCCATTTCTCAAAAATTCAATATTTCAGTCGATCAGCTGATGGCTTGGAACAACCTGTCTTCCACCCTCATCTATCCTGGCGACCAATTCAAAGTTGATGGACAAGCTGTGCAGACGACAACTCCAAGCAGTTCAAATAGCAGCTCAAGCAGTAATTCAACAGCCACGCAAACGAATACGAGTCAGAGCACGAGCAACAACGTAGTAAAAGAATTCACAGCTGAAGCCACAGCTTATACAGCTTATTGCACAGGATGCAGTGGAGTGACGGCTACAGGTATTGATCTTCGCTCAAATCCGGATCAAAAGGTCATTGCTGTTGATCCAAACGTCATCCCGCTCGGATCGAAAGTTTATGTAGAAGGTTATGGTACGGCTATTGCCGGCGATACAGGCGGCAATATTAACGGCAATCGTATTGATGTGTTCATGCCTTCCCGTGAAGATGCGCTGGCATTTGGTAGAAAGTCCGTCAAAGTTCAAGTGTTGGCTGACTAATCGTTGTAAAACTCCTTCCTTATCCACTAGGAAGGAGTTTTTTTGTGCGCTTTGTTTTAAGTTGCCTCCACTTATTGATAGACTAAAGACATCTGTAGAAGAAAGGGGAACCATTCATTATGAAAGCAATCGTACATGAGGGCAAAGAAGGACTGGATGGCTTAAAAGTAAAAGAGATGGAAGAACGTCAAATCAGCGATTATGAAGTGAAGGTGAGTGTACATACAGCAGGAATGAACAGAAGAGACCTCGCCGTTGTTACAAAACGACACAAAGCTGAAGATCCTGCTTTAATCCCTGGTTCAGACGCATCCGGAACGATAGTAGCCGTAGGCAAAAAAGTCAGCAGATTCAAACCTGGCGATGAAGTAATCGTAAATCCAGGACTCGGGTGGGCAAAGAATAGCGATGCCCCGCCGGAGGGTTTTGAAATTGTCGGTCTTCCCGATCATGGAACATTCGGTGAATATTACGTGTGTACAGAAGATCATGTGGAGTTGAAGCCAGAGCATCTTTCTTTCGAGGAAGCTGGGGTGCTTTCTCTTGCTGCTCTTACAGCTTATCGTGCGTTGTTTACGAGAGGGAATTTGAAAGCAGGACAAACGGTCCTTTTACCAGGGATAGGGAGCGGGGTGCTAACTTTCTGTCTGAAATTCGCTAAAGCAGCAGGTGCGAGAGTGATCGTAACTTCAAGATCACAGCAAAAGCAAGAGGAAGCATTGGAGCTTGGTGCTGATTGCGCTGTGTCTACGCATGATAATTGGAATGAAATGCTGGCAGATGAGGTCGTGGATCTAGTCATTGAAAGCATCGGAAAGGCAACGATTAATAAATCGCTCACTATTGTCCGCAAAGGAGGAACGATTGTAACCTTTGGCTCAACGACGGAAGATGAAGTGACCTTAAACATCCGTCAATTCTTTTATGGTCAGTATAATCTCCTCGGTTCTACCATGGGCAGTACCGAAGAGTTCCGAGAGATGCTGTCTTTTATTGAAGAGCATAGAATCAAACCTCAGTTGGATAAAATTTTTTCGTTGGAACAATATAAGGAAGCTTTTCTTTATATAAAGGACTCAAAAAACTTTGGAAAGATAGCGATCACCATTTAATAAATTCCGATTCATACTTAGTAGCAACTCCGAATGATTTGTATAAACAAACAATAACCGAACGAATGTGCGTATAATTGGACAATTCATCCATCTTTTGTTGTAGAATGATAGAAAGACCATTTTATGACAAGGGGTGGATGATTTTGTCTCATAAAAATAATCCGAAAAGATTCGCACTGAATATGAGTGCTGCTCAGTTTACCAAGTTTTATATCATGCACCAGCTGCAACTCCACCAGCCGATGATCAGTGAACATTTTAAAACAGAGTTTAAAAAATTGACGAAGAATTGGATTCCAGCACCTTCTACGCTGCTGGACACCCTGCATGAAATGACAGAACAGGGTTTATTATATCGCAAAGAAGATTATAAGTCCTATGATAAAAAAAGACAGAAGGTTTATTGGTACTCCCTTACGGATGAAGGAAAAGAAGAATTTGATGTTTTGAAGAAACGTTACAAAATATTATTTGAAGAACAGATGCAGATATTGAAGCAGATTATGGATGAAGTGTACAAATAACAAGAGGTGAGCTTAAATTGAAATTAAGTGTGCTGGATCAAAGTCCTATTTCCAAAGGACAGTCAGCTCAAGAAGCCTTATATCAAACGATTGAGCTCGCTCAATTTACAGAAAACCTCGGTTTTTATAGATATTGGGTGGCAGAGCATCACAACACAAACGGACTGGCAGGTACATCGCCGGAAATTCTTATTTCGATGATTGCTCAACGCACGAAATGCATTCGAGTTGGTTCCGGCGGCGTTCTGCTTCCACAATATAGTCCATTGAAAGTAGCTGAAAACTTTAGAATGCTGGAGTCTTTTAATCCAGGAAGAATTGATGTAGGACTGGGGCGTTCACCGGGAGGTGGTTCAAAAACCCGGCTGGCGCTGACCGATGGGTTCGAAAAGCCTCTCAGTTCGTTTTCACGACAAGTAAAAGAACTGAAGCAGTTTCTTCATGACACTGTTCCTAAAGGCGATCGATTCTATGGGGTTAAAGCAAAGCCTGATACCCCTCAACAACCAAAACTATGGGTTTTAGGGTTGACAGAAAGAGGAGCGAAACATGCGGCGGTGAACGGAACAGGGTTTACTTTCGGACATTTCATTAATCCTGAACATGGACAGGCGGCTATATCCACCTACAAGGATCGTTTCAAAAGGAGCACCAGTGAAGCACCAGAAATAAACGTCTGTCTTTTTGTCGTCTGCGGGGAAACAGAAGCAGCAGCAGAAGAACATGCTTTAAGTCAGGACCTGTGGCTTCTGAACGTGGAAAAAGGATTGGATACCAGGGTTCCATCCATCGAAGAAGCCAGAAATTATTCCTATACAGAAGAAGAAATCAGGAAAATTAATAAAAACCGGCTCCGTTGTGTCGTTGGTTCACCGGAACAGGTGAAAGATCGTTTAGTAAAGCTTGCGAATGATTATGGAACCGACGAGTTTTTGATCATTACTAATATTTTTGATTTTGAAGAGAAGAAAAAATCATATCAGAGGATTGCCCGAATTTTCAGTTAGTTGAATGTTGAAGGTGTTGTTTCCCAACGTTTTATTATTGCTATGTATATGGTCAAATATATCCGGTTCAAACATCTCCTTTGAACTGACTCCTACGGGGAAAAGCCTAATCACAAGGGATTTC
The DNA here is from genome assembly GCF_056158545.1 of Halobacillus sp. ABR2_026. Taxonomy (NCBI): domain Bacteria; kingdom Bacillati; phylum Bacillota; class Bacilli; order Caryophanales; family Bacillaceae; genus Halobacillus; species Halobacillus sp. ABR2_026. Next base: position 1,932,949 of record NZ_JBSWTM010000001.1, on the reverse strand, counting down.
CGCTATTCACCCATACCATTTGCCGGTTCCTTTCATATAAAGAAGGAAAGGGGGGAATTGGAATGAGTAAAGGATATGGTGGAGGCTTTGCGCTGATCGTAGTTTTGTTTATTCTCCTAATAATCGTAGGAGCTTCCTGGTGGTATTAAGGACTCCAAAGCGCGGCATACGCCGCGCTTTTTTTATTTATTAAAATCATCGTTTTAAAATGAAACGATGTAAGCTATAATAAGTACCATTACGTTACGAAAAAGGATGAATTTACATGAAAGATGTCAATATATTAGGAACTGTCCAGAGGGGCAAGATTAAAAAGAAAATTACGGAAGGTTTCGTACTTCAAATCTCTAACGAAGAATACGTCCTTCCCGATGAAGACGTCACTGAGGAAATCGAATTGGAAGAAAGCCGGGATGTCTTTATTTATGAAGATAAGAAGGGCAGAGCCTCAGCGACAATGGATATTCCTGAAGTTACGAAAGATACTTATGGATGGGCCGAAGTTGTAGAAGTTGTTCCAAACATGGGTGTTTTCGTGGATATTGGTTTATCCAATAAGGATATTCTCGTTTCTTCTGATCATCTCCCTCTTGTCAAGTCGGTTTGGCCAAAGGAACAGGATCATTTATTTGTCAGTCTTGAACTGGACAAAAAGGGGCGCCTTTTGGCCGAGCCTATATCAGAACAGGAAGTACTGGATGATCTCGAAGCAGCACCAAATGAATTGTTAGGTCAAGAAGTAACAGCACGTGTCTATAGGGCTACGAAAGCAGGCACAACTGTTTTGACGGGAGAAGGTTACAGAGGTTTCATACATCCAAGTGAAAGAAAAGATGAACCAAGGCTCGGGCAAACGGTAACGGCTCGCGTCATCGATGTCAAAGAAGATGGGACCATCAATCTTTCTCTTCGTCCGCTTAAACAGGAAGGGATGAAAGAAGATGCAGAAGTCATTTTCGAATATCTTCAGGAAAATGATGGAATCATGCCTTTGAATGATAAAAGTGATCCGGAAGAGATTCGTTCAACATTTAAGATCAGTAAAGCTGCGTTCAAGCGTGCCATTGGACAACTAATGAAAGAAAGAAAAGTCACACAAAAAGATGGGCAAACAGTCATCAATCATGATCGTACTTAAAACTTAGTAGTAACTCCGAAAGGTAATAAAAAAACCAAACGTTTAAGTGATATTCACAGGCGTTTGGTTTTTTACGATCAATCTTTGTATTCAACTTCTGATCCGTTTTTAAAAATGACCTTCAATTTAAATTCCTTATACGTTTCATCCAGACCGAAAACGCCAATAATATCATCGATTACTTCCTGTTCAGAAGAATTTTCGTCAAAGCTGAGTTCCATGAACAAGGGGGTTAATTGGTCAAGTGCTTTTTCTCCAACGATTCGTTCTTTACCGATTTCCTCTATAACAGCAAGTGTGCGACTTTCACTCGTTTCATAAAAAACTTCATAAGATAAAGTGTCTACATAGTCCACTTCCAACTCAAACGTTTGAAAAGGAAGTGCTTTCTTAGCATGAACCACCTTTTCCTTCTTTCCTGCATCCAGCTCCTCCACGGAATTTGCAGGTGGATTCGTTGAGAGAGGCTGAAATTCATCATCCATGGATTTCATATCTTGCTGGCTTGCTGAGCAGCCTGTCAAAAACACGAACAACACGGCCATGATCATCGATTTTACTTTCATTACGTTCATCCTCCTTTTCTATCCTGCTTCTAGGATGGTCGAAAAATATATATTTCATAACCCCAACTAGTGATTGCAAGCATCATAATATTTAAAAACCTTCGTAAATGATAAGATGGATGAAAAGACTTGTTTATCAGGGAGGAGAAAGAATGAAAAAAATGATAACGATAATCTTCAGTCTTCTTGTCCTGTTAAGTGTCGGAGCCTTTTTCCTTTTCAATCATCAATCGGGAGCTTCCACTAATAGTCAGACAGAGGATGGGAAAAAAATAAGAATATACAACGGGGAATCGATAGACCTAACGGATCAACAAATCAAGGATAGACTGACCGATCTCCAATATGAAATCACTCAGAAGGACGGCACAGAAGAAGCTTTTAACAATACTTATTGGGATAATAAAAAGGAAGGAATATATGTAGACCTACTATCCGGAGAGCCTCTGTTCAGTTCCACAGACAAATACGAATCGGGTACAGGGTGGCCCAGCTTCACAAAACCACTGAATGAAAAATACATGGTTACGAAAGAGGATCCGGGCATCTTTGGTATGAGAACAGAAGTAAGGAGCAGCTTCGGGGATAACCATCTTGGTCATGTATTTAACGATGGGCCAGATCCAACTGGATTACGATACTGCATGAATAGTGCAGCCATGGAATTTATACCAAAGCAAGACATGGAGAGACGCGGATATGAAGAATATTTAGATCTTTTTGATGAAGAAGAAGGGTAATGTACCCTTCTTTTTTTATTAGGCTCTGTTAAAGTTTAGTATTGATATTACTGCAAAAAAGGAACTTCCATTTTTATAGTTGGCTTATTCAACTAAAGCTCCCTTTTCTTGAAGACTCAGCTTCGAGATGTTTCGGGGGGCATTGCCTGGTTGAACGTCAGGGGTGGTTGGGAAGCCACTCGCTTTCTTGTGGGGGAGTGGCTTCCCAACCTACCCCATTCAATCATGTGAGAAACGAACCCCTACACCAAGAAGGAGCACCACCCACAAAACTACCAATAGTACAGCTCTCCATTCGTATAGTGAGCGCCTACTTCTGAAAGTGGTTTCGAGACACTTATATGGCAAAAGGGGCGAAGGGGAATAGCGAGACTCCTATCTTAAGTGTGCAGGCGCCTCGTTCAGCGGCGTATGGACTGGACTGAGCTGGAGGAGATAAAGGAAACACGAAGAACGAAGAGATTCGATGTTGACTTATCGTACAGAAGCGAGGGAAGTCTCACTAGCCGGTAGGCACAGAAACCGGATATCTACGAGGAAAAGAGTGATTGGTGAGACCCCGCAGGACGGAGTCCGAGGAGGCTCACCGCGCTCCCGCGGAAAGCGACCTATCCCCCGCAGCCCCTATGCCCAACACAAAAGTCTCGAAATCAATCCTTAAACAATCCTGCCATTTAGCGAAAAGCTCCGTTTCGAAATCATAATCCAACAAGATTCAATGGTTGGATCGTGAAAGGAGATCATCTAAAGGTTTCGACACTTGGAAATAAATCCCCTTATACCATCCTATCATTCATTGTCCCTTCCATCCGTTGATGCAAATATTAACACTGAACTTTAACAGAGCCTTTTATTAAAATCAAATATGAATTGACGGGAATGATTTCTTCCCTTACACTATTTATTGATAATGAGAATCTTTATCAATAAATAAAAGGAAGGAAGTTACATATGAAAAAAGGGCACTTCGGCATATTTGTCACACTTTTATTACTGTTAACCGCATGCAGTGGGGAAGGGGCAAGTGAAAATTCTAACAATCAAACATCTTCTGAATCATCAGGTGAAGAGGAAACTCGTGTAATTGAGACTGCTACGGGAGAAGTGGAACTTGAAGGAGTACCTGAGAAGGTCGTTGTATTGGAATGGTCTTATGTCGAGCACTTGCTTCCATTAGGTATCCAGCCTGTCGGAGTGGCGGATAAGGAAGGTTATCAGAAATGGGTGAATGTGGGCGAACCACTGACAGAGGAAGTTGTAGATGTCGGTACGCGATCTGAGCCTAACTTTGAGGCTATCTCACGTCTAGATCCTGATTTGATCATTGGTGCGAAGTATCGTCATGAGTCTTTTGAAGGTCAACTAAATGATATTGCTCCAACTGTTTTGTTTTCTCCTTATTCTGAAGAAGGGGCAAGTGATCAATATCAGCACTTAAAAGATGAATTTAAAACGATGGGGAAAATCTTTAAAAAAGAGGAAGAAGCTGATCAATATGTAAAGGATATGGATAAGAAAATTTCTTCTCTTGGCGAAGAAATTGAGACGGAGGGCCAAGTAAACGCTGTCGTGACACAGGCTTTCACTTCCCAAAACACTCCGATGTTAAGGCTGTTTACTGACACTTCGGTCATTGGTGGCGTTTTGGATCAAATGGGCATAAATAACGCAGTCGAAACGGAACAGCCTGAAATTTACGGTTTTATTGATTCTGATGTTGAATCCCTTCAAAATTATCAGGATTCACATTTCTTTTATTTAGTTCAGGATGATGATCCGATCTTTGATAATCTTGAAGGAAATCCGGCTTGGACGAACCTGAATTTTGTTGAAGAAGACCGCACTTACAAATTGCCAGGCGATATGGGTACGTTTGCTGGACCTTTATCTGCAGAGCGTTTTGCTGAAGAAATTGCCGAACATCTTAAGTAACGTTAGAAAAGCTGTCATTCATGGCAGCTTTTTTGTTATTTCCGAAGGCCCGTAAAATTATAAAGGAGTAAACCTTGACAATATGGTTGAGAACGATTATCATTACCATATAATATAAATAGATGCGTAGGTGAGAGGTATGGAACAAACAAAAACAGAATTGGCAAATCTTATTAGAGAACGTCGCTCCGTAAAAAGTGGCTATTTGGATAAAGAAGTTCCCACTGAACTGATAAGTGATCTGCTGGATGATGCTAGCTGGGCACCGACCCATGGGTTACGTGAACCTTGGAGATTCATTTTCATTCCATCTCAAGAAAAAGAAGAGTTCGTAGAAAAGCTTGTACAGACTTTCCCAAAAGATATGCAGGAAAATCGTAGGAACTATTTCAGTCAACCGGCAGCTTTTCTTATAGCTATCATGGATGAAGATCCACGACAGAAACAGTGGGAAGAGAATTTCGGAGCGATTAGCAGCATGCTTCAAAACTTCCAACTACTAGCCTGGGAACGTGAACTAGGTGTTTGCTGGAAAACAAACCCACAAATCCACGAACCGAAAGTACGTGAACTTTTAGGCGTACAACCTGGGGAAAAAATTGTAGGTTTTATCCATATGGGATTCTTTGATCAGCAGCCAAAACAAAAAAAACGGACACCTATCGAAGAAAAATTAACGATCTATAAAAATTAATGACATGTGATATTTATACGATAAGATTTAAAAAGACGCCGAAATCGGCGTCTTTTATTTACTCTTTATACTGGGAATCGTAGGCGATTAAAACAACATTCAGTTGATTTTCAAGCTCTTTTACCCTTTGCAGCTTTTCTTTCGGCAGCTCTGCATAATCAAAAGCCATCTTCAAACGCCTCCTTGGATTTTATCTTTTGTTTTTCACACGAGGAATATACCGTCATTTGACTAATTTTGAATGGTAAGCCTTTACAATAGACGAGGCTATGGTTGCCCATTTATTATTAAGATAAGACTATAGATAAAGGAGATCGACATGAATTTTGTAGCTCTTGATTTTGAGACAGCAAATGCTTCAAGAGGTTCTGTATGTTCCATTGGTATGGTGGAATATGAACAGGGCCGGATAAAAAGAGAATATTACCGGTTAGTGAAACCACAGAAAAACTATTTTGCTCCCATCAATATCCGTGTACACGGAATAACTAAAAGCGACGTTCAGGATGCTGAGGAGTTTGATGTGCTATGGGAGCGCGAGATCAGGTCGTGGCTGGAAGGGAAGTTTGTCGTTGCACATAATGCTCAGTTCGATATGGGGGTGTTGCGTGCAGTTTTAGATCAATACAACCTCAACTACCCCATGCTTGCCTATAACTGCACGGTTAATATATCCAAGAAAACGTGGGAACTGCCGAAATACAAGTTAAATGTTGTCTCCAGTCACCTTGGTTTTACATTCAGTCACCACCATGCATTGGAAGATGCGAAAGCTTCTGCTCATATCCTTATGTCAGCGAAAGAAGAGCTTGGAGCGACTGATGCTAAGGACCTTATAGACAAAACAGGGACAACGAATGGGATGATGTTTGAGAGGGGTTATGAACCAGCCAGAATCAATAAGAAGAAACGGGCACAAAAAGCACATCCGTCTTCCTATGTAGCAGCAACCAAAGAATTTGATCCTAACCATCCTTTTTATAACGCAGCTATTGTATTTACTGGAAAGTTAAAAGTGATGAAAAGGGAAGAAGCTAGTCAAAAAGTCGTTGATTTAGGGGCGCAACTCCACACCTCAATTGAATCCAATACAAATTTTGTAGTGGTTGGCGAACAAACGTTCGAAGGATATAAAAATGGCAAAAAAACGAGTAAACTTGAAAGAGCAGAAACATTGTTAAGCCAAGGATATCCAATTGAAATTATTTCAGAATCCGATTTCCATCAATATTTAACACGCTCGTCCAATAGATAAGGATGAGCGTGTTTTATTTCTTAGAAAGATATCTGCGATTTTTTAATCGTTCAGGATGGACTGATTTTGCATGAGGAGAAATCTTCCCTAAATTGATACCTGCACCTAAATAGTAAGATTGCCACACGATTTTTGTACAATATTGCTCCTCGTTGTTCGTCCCTATAGGTGTCCATATTTTATAGGTGGCCTCAGGGTGCTCTTTTTGAATCTTTACCGCATAATCAGCAGCAGCCTCTCCACATTTCGAATCAAGGGCTGAATAGATGCGGATATTGCTGAATTTGTTGAAATAAGCTTCCATTTGATCTTGTATGACTCCTGAAGGAATGGAATGAATGACATTATTATTTTTCGTTACAATTCCAACATGACCTATATAACGCGATTCTTTTTTTCCTATTGGAGAAAAAAGCAAATCCCCTGGTGCAATACACAGATTTGTACCTGGATATAGATGGTCATGTTCTTGAATTACTGGTGCAGAAACTTTTTTGGACTTAATAATTAATGCAAAAAATATTGTAATTACAATAAGCAACCACTTTTTCACAAACATCTTCCTTTGCCTTCATATACCTTTATCCTAGCTAAATTTATACGAAAAAACAAAGAGGAAGTGCTAAAATCAACCGCCAAGAACGTATGTTCGTTTTTTAAAAAATTGAGAGAGGTAGGGAAGTGATTTATTCTGAGTAGACCCTTACGAGTAAGTCACTGCTTCAGGTTATATGTCTAGTAGAATTCCATGTACAAATATTGATATGATAAGGGAGGGTGGGCAATTATCAGGGAATATGAAGAGGTGGGAACATGGAATACCGAAAAATTGTTGTGTCGATTATTCTCTTACATATTATAATATTTCTAGGGATTTTCGGGTACATGGTATTTGAAGATTTGTCATTTTTTGATTCTTTATGGCTGACCATTGTATCCGTTTTAACGATTGGTTATGGAGATATTTCCCCTGAGTCAACTAGTGGAAAGCTCCTTACCTTAGTCTTAATTCCTAGTGCTATTGGTCTGACGACTTATATGTTAGCTCAATTGGCAAGTGCCATTATAGGCGGTAAACTCTCAAGCGAAGTGAGGAAAAAAAGAATGTCATTAAAGATACACGATCTTCACCAGCACATTATATTGTGTGGTTACGGCCGGGTTGGTCAGCAGGTTTTTCAGCAATTACGGAATGAGAAACAGCCATTGGTCGTTATTGAAAGTGATGAGTCTGTGATAGCCCAGTTGCCTGAAAATACTTTATACGTTAAAGGAAATGCCACCGAGGATCGCGTATTGCTTCAGGCGGGAGTTAACAGAGCAAAGGGGATAGTAGTCACTCTCCCTGATGATGCAGATAATGTTTTTATAACATTGACGGTAAAAGGGATGAATCCTGCTCTTTATACAGTCGTTAGAGCAGAAAGAGATTTTTCTGAAGAAAAGCTTTATCGAGCAGGGGCCGATAAAGTGATTAACACCTCCAATATAGGAGGAAAACGTATGGCAACTGCCATTACAAAACCCGTTAGCGTTGAATATGTTGAAACGATTCTCCATGATCCATTAAATGATTACAATATTGAAGAAATTCAGATACCTAAAAAATCCTTTTTATTAGATCAATCATTAGAAGAATCAGATATAAGGCGAATATATGGTGTGAATATCGTTGCAATTAAACGGGAGAACAGAATAATAAGTAACCCAGAAGGTAACGAAACGTTTCACGAGAATGATTTGTTGATTGTTTTTGCAACTTCTGAACAATTGAAACGTTTTGAAAAAGCAGCGACCTGAGTAAACACAGGAGCTGCATTTTTTATTTATGGTGAAAACAACTTTCACCAGGTATTTTAAAACGTCTGCACGGAATAGTTATGTCTGTTTATTATATGGCTTACAACACGTTACATTAGCAAACCAATGAATAAGTAAAGAGGTGGAAGAGCATAGGAGTGATATGATTCTGCTCATTTGTATTTCTTTTCTTAGTTTACATAATATTTATTATACGGAGTCATTAATAAATAACTTTACTTGTCTCAATTGATAAGTATACTCATGATAATGAGACAACAGATAATATCATCATTCAAATTATAATCATTTATGTCATTTGAATGATGATATTATCTTCAGTCAGTTGTCGTTTATGTTTCAATATGTGCCGTAAGATTTACCAGCATCACTGCCACTGCTGATCATTGGTTAATTCCATAACTATAATTTTTCACCTTCACAATCTTTACAGCTTTATTAAACCAACAATCTCTTCTAAGTATTTCCACACCCCTGAATTTATGGAATTCGTAAGGATCATTGGTTTTATTACTTTTGGATCTCTATTTTGTTTATTGATATTGTTTTCTGAATATTCTCGGAGTTGCTACTAAGTACTTTTAAGATTAAAAATGCTCCATTTACGCGGGTTGGAACGTGTGTTCGTTTTGTGATTCATCTTCATTCTCACGCTTTTTTCTGTTGCACGTAAAGAAAGTCACAGAGATTTACTCTGTGACTTTAACCTTTGATTTTTTTGAAGTTGTTGCTGCTTGTTCTTCATATACTTTCAACGTTTTGTAATAGTATTCCAGGATCTGCTCGGAAGGTTTCTGCCAACTGAACTTTTCTGCTTCCAGCCTTGCGTTCATGCACAACTCTTCATAAAGCCCTTGGTCTTCAAGTCTTTGAATCGCCTGGATCATACTATCCGTGTTTTCATTTTCGAATAACAAGCCTGTTCTTCCATCCTCTACCTGTTCCATGGTAGGACCGCTTTTTGCTGCAATGACAGGTAGTCCCGAGGCCATGGATTCAAGTATAACGAGTCCCAGAGTTTCTGTAACTGATGGGAAGATCAATGCATCGGATGATGCAAAAGCTTGTGCCAGCTCATCCCCGTGTAAAAGTCCGGTGAAGACGGTGTTGGTCCCTTTAAAAGTCTCTTCTAACTGATCTTTTACCGGGCCATCGCCAACAATCGCCAAGGAGATGTCATCTCGCTCTTCCAGTAAAGGTTTAATTTTATGAATCTCTTTTTCCGGGGCCAGCCTGCCTACGAAGACAAGCAATTTATTCCCTTCTTTGCCACCAGATAACCGTTCTCTCATTTCTTTTGACTTATGACGAGGGTGGTAGTGGTCTACAGCGACACCACGATCCCATACATGAACATTTTGAAAGTTTTTTTCATCCAATTCTTTCTTGATGGCTCGTGAAGTACAAAGGTTTACTTCTGCATAATTGTGCAGCTTCCTAAAGTACCACCAGACCAAAGGTTTGAAAGGATACAAACGATAATAATCCAAATATTTAGGAACGTGGGTGTGATAGGATGCAATCAGCGGATAATTCAACTTATCCGCATAATAAACCCCAGACACTCCTACAAGTGCAGGATTGACCACATGAACGAGGTCCGGATCATGCTTTAAAAGCAGATCCTTCACCCGCCGTTGTGGTAAGCTGAATTCTCTGGACCTGTAAAAAGGCATTTTAGTCGTTTTGACCCCTTCAACGATCGCCCCTTCGTATTCCGTCACACCAAAGTCTGGAGCAATGACGACGACCTCATGTTCTTGGTTGCGTAAGTGTTTGATGGATTCTTTTAATCGAGTTACGACTCCATCCGTTGATGGTAGGAATGTTTCTGTAATGATGGCGATTTTCAAAGCGGAAAACTCCTTACTTCCAAGTGATTGACGGCAATACGTTTTCTTCGATGATCCGACCCTTATTCTCTACAGCCGTCTTCAGAATGTCACGGATGACATCATCAGTCAACAGGTGAGGCTCCAGTCCAAGGTCCCTGAGCTTGGTATTTACCGCGTTGTAATAATGGTCTTCATTTTCAATTCGCGGATTTTCGATTTTCTTCACTTGTGTATCAAGGCCTTCTTCTTTTGCAATCTTTTGGACGCGATCGGCAAGATCCTGAACAGAGAACCATTCAGTGAATTGGTTGAAGACACGGAATTCGCCTTTATCCGCTGGGTTCTCAGCTGCGATTTCCACACAGCGGACGGTATCTTCAATGTTTAGGAAGGCACGCGTTTGTCCACCAGAACCATAAACCGTAATATCATGACCGATGGCTGCCTGGTTGATGAAACGGTTCAGGGCCGTACCAAACACGCCGTCATAGTCCACGCGGTTTACTAACATTGGATCCATTCGTGTCTCTTCGGTATGTAAACCGTACACGATCCCCTGATTCAAGTCCGTGGCGCGGATGCCCCAGATTTTGCATGCAAACATGATATTGTGGCTGTCATGCACTTTAGACAGGTGATAGAAAGAACCCGGCTGTTTTGGATACGGAAGTGTATCTTTACGTCCTTTATGTTCAATTTCAATATATCCTTCTTCAATATCAATATTCGGAGTCCCGTATTCGCCCATTGTACCCAGTTTGATCAAATGACATTCAGGTGCGAATTCTTTGATTGCGTAAAGGACATTTAAGTTCCCCATAACATTGTTCGTTTGTGTATATACAGCATGTTCGCGATCTATCATTGAATATGGAGCTGAACGTTGTTCAGCGAAGTGAACGAATGCTTCAGGTTCCGTTTGGCGGAAAACTTCCCGAAGAAAATCATAATGGTTAAGGTCTCCGATGAACGTTTTAATTTCTTTACCTGAAACCTCTTTCCATTTAGCTACGCGATCTTCCAAAGATGCGATCGGTGTAACTGAATTTGAATGCAGTTCATCATCATACTTTCTGCGTACTAAATTATCTACGATGGTTACATCATGTCCTTGTTTGGATAGGTATAATGCTGTTGGCCAACCGCAAAAACCGTCTCCCCCTGCTACAATAATTCTCATAATCTACCTCCTAGTTACGTCATGCATACTCGTATTCCATAATAGAATGACTCTTCCCCTATCTAATTGCTTCCGATGCTGGATCGGACAGAGTAAGGTCAAGGTCTCTACGTTTTTGACTTTACCATTAATTTAATTTTGAAACAATTAATTCTTTGTTAAACCGTCGATTCTATGTAGAAATATGCGCGAGAGACCTGAATCGTATATTCCCTTCCACAATAATCGTTCAAACCTCTTTTTAAAAAAAGCCTGCAGAATTGGGTGTTCTGCAGGCTTCATCCTCATTGATCTTCTTCTTTTTTTGTTTCCTGAGTTTCGGTAAGGGCTGTTTGTTGTGCCTCCATCTCTTCATTGGTAGCAGCCGCTTCTTTCCATTTTTCTGTTTCTTCGCTGTCGAAATTATGAACAGCTCCTCTTGATACATAACTTTCGAGCATAGCTTTCAAGTCCATCCCTGTCGTCTCTTTCAGGGATTCCTGGATGCCTAGCATCGTTGAAGTAACACTGTTGGCTACTTTGGCAGAACCTCCGCGGGAGTCGCCTCCACCCATGTCTATGACTTTCATGTCTTTGATTTGACTAATTGGCGCAGACACTTTCTCTGCATAATCAGGCAGGACGTTGATCAACATTTCCATGATTGCCGCTTCACCATAATGTTCCATCGCTTTTGCCATACGTTCTTTGGATTCTGCTTCTGCAATTCCACGCTGACGAATGACTTCCGCTTCTGATTCACCTTTGATGCGCTCATTATCCGCTTCTGCCTGCGCACGTTTAGTGACCTCATAAGCCTCTGCATCTGCTATGGAGCGACGACGTTTGTTTTCTTCTTCTTCCAATTCAACTGCTCTCTGCTTTTCAATGTATTGGACTTTGAGTTCTTCTTCTTTAATCTGCTGCGCAAGCTTTTGTCTTTCGAGTTCTCCCGCCTGATCCGCATTTGCCTTGGCTCGATTGGTTTCTGTTTGGAATTCTGCTTCTTTAATGTCTTTTTCTTTAGTGGAAGACGCAACGGCTGTTAAACGGCGATTTTCTTCGTCCTGGGCTTCCTGGTCGTTTTTTGCCTGGTAGATCCGTGTTTCTTTCGTTGCATCGGATTCTGCCATATTCGCTTTCTTTTGAACTTCAGCAATGTGAGGTCGCCCGAGCGCATCGATGTAGCCATTTTCTACATCTACATCTTCCACATCATTCAAGGCGAAGGAAGTAATTTCAAAACCCATGCCTTTCAAGTCAGACTCTGCAATTTTCTTCACTTGCGTGTTGACTTCTTTAAAGTCGTTATAAATTTTCTCAATCGGAAGCGAAGCAATGATTGAACGCAAATGCCCGTTCAGTACATCTTTCAGTTCAGCTTCACGTTCTTTTTGCTTTTTCCCTAAAAACTTCTCCGCGAAGTTTGCCATAATTTCCAACTCACTACCGATACTGATGACTGCTGTACTGGCGACTCTGACAGGTATTCCTTCTTTGGTATATGCTTTATCCGAATTGACCCCGAGTTGGAACGACGTCAAATCAATCGGAGTCGCTGTCTGGAACATCCGCAGACGGTAACCTCCACCACGGATAATTTTGACGGATCGCCCGTTATCATCCTCAAACACATTCTTTTCTTTTTCTGGGTCGCCGAGCTTCGGTCCTGTGACGATTAAGGCTTCATTGGAGCTCGCTGTCTTGTAACGCATGCGGAAGATAATGAATGTAACGATACCTCCGACGACGACAACGGCACCGATGATCCCTAAGATTAACAAAAATAGTGCACCTTCAAACAATACGATTCCTCCTTCTCTGTTTTCCCTGTTTATGTAACAAAAGGGGTTATATGTCATAACGAATTACACTGTAGTAAAGTTTCAAGAAATTTGCAATGTTCGACACTTTTTTCCTAAGATGGTAGCTTCGCAGGCATTCAATCCCATGCTTCCTTCCTTTATAATAAATGTAGGAACATTCTGATAAAAGGAGGATTTAAATGAACACCAATGCCGCATGGACCCCCACCCAGGAGCAAATAGAGCAAACACGACTATATCAATGGATGGTGAAGCTCGGTTTCCGGGACTATGATGACTTTCATCAGAAATCAGTTCAAGACCCAGAGTGGTTCTGGGAAGAAGCGCTAAAAGAGCTTGGAATTGAGTGGTACACACCCTATACGAGGGTTCTTGATCAAACACGCGGCCCTATGTATCCACGGTGGTTTGAAGGTAGTGAGATCAATGCTTCCCATCTTGCTCTCGATCGATGGGCGGAGGATCATTCCATGAAAGATGAGGTTGCACTGTTCTGGGAAGGCGATGATGGGCAGGCAGTCACTTACACGTTTTCAGAATTACAAAAGAAAGTCGATGCTGTAGCTCACGGCCTTGAGTCCTATGGCATAGGCGAAGGAGATATTGTAACCTTATATCTGCCGATGATCCCGGAGACGCTCATCAGTATGCTTGCCATTTCAAAGATAGGAGCCGTTTTTTCACCTGCCTTTTCTGGTTTTAAAGCAGACGCTGTTGCTACAAGGATCAACGCGAGCAAATCCAAAGCCCTCATTACAGCAGACGGCTTTTACAGAAGAGGGAAAACCATAGCCCTTAAAGAAGAAGCTGATCTCGCCGCTGAACGCTGTCCTTCACTGGAATACACCTTTGTAGTAGAACGGACAGGAAAAGACGTCCATTGGGAGTCTGCACGTGATGTACGCTGGTCGAATCTGTGCGGAAATGAAACTGTTTACCATGCGAAGAAAAAACAAGCAGGCTCCCCTTTTATGCTCATCTATACTTCTGGGACGACTGGGTCACCAAAAGGGGCAGTCCATACACATGAAGGATTTCCGATTAAAGCCGCTTTTGATGCCGGGATCTGTATGGATGTTACTAAAAGAGACACTCTATTCTGGTATACGGATATGGGATGGATGATGGGACCTTTCCTCGTATATGGGGGTCTCATCAACGGGTCTACCATTGTTATGTTTGAGGGAACCCCGGACTATCCGGCACCTGATCGCTTATGGAAGCTTGTTGAGAAATATAACGTGACCCACCTGGGTATTTCGCCTACACTTGTGCGTTCCATGATGAAGCATGGGGAACAATGGGTCGAAAACCACAACCTACATTCGTTACGTGTGATTGGTTCTACAGGCGAACCGTGGAACCCGGAACCATGGAACTGGTTGTTTAAAAATATTGGGCATTCCAAAACTCCAATATTCAACTATTCCGGCGGCACAGAAATCTCTGGAGGGATCTTAGGGAATGTTCTAGTTAAACCGATTCAACCCGTCACGTTCAATGCAGCTCTTCCTGGTATGGATGCGGATGTTTTTGACGATCATGGACGCTCCTGCATCAATGAAGTCGGGGAACTTGTCATAAAAACACCATGGGTTGGAATGACCAACAGTTTTTATAAAGATGATGAAAGGTATGAGCAGACCTACTGGAACCGCTTCAAGGATACATGGGTCCACGGAGACTGGGTCATAAAAGATAGGGATGGTTATTATACGATCACAGGACGGTCGGATGATGTTCTTAACGTCGCTGGCAAACGGCTGGGTCCTGCAGAAGTGGAATCGGTTCTCGTTGAACATGCATCTGTCGTTGAATCAGGGGTGATCGGTATCCCTCACGAAGTAAAGGGAGAAGAACCCATCGCTTTTGTCGTCTTGAAAAATCCTCAGAATAAAGATGAAGTTCTTGAAGAATTGCAGCTGCACGTCATTCAGAAACTTGGAAAAGCCCTTGCCCCGAAAAAAATATACATCGTCGATGACCTTCCGAAAACAAGGAATGCAAAAGTAATGAGGCGAGCCATTAAATCCGCCTTCTTAAATACTCCTGCGGGTGATTTGAGTGCATTGGAGAATCCGGAAACGGTCCATCAGATCCGCAGCATAGGAAAGAATCTCCCTTCTCGTTCATAAAAAAAAGGTTCCTGGCCTCAAGGGTCAGGAACCTTTTTGGTTTACACCGGATAGACGCCATGTTTTCTTTCCGTAAACAGAACATCTTTCGTTTCATATGCATCATAACGTGTAGATAACTCTCCGCGAAGTTTATTCGGCTGAACGATATCATCAATAACCATCTCTGAAGCCAAGCGGTAAATATCGATGTTTTCCTTATATTCTTCATGCTTCTCTTTAATGAAAGCTGCGCGGTCTTCTTCAGGTAAAGCGGCAATCTTATTAGCATAGACCGCATTCACAGCCGCTTCAGGCCCCATGACAGCAATTTGAGCGGTAGGCAGAGCGAGACAAGCATCCGGTTCGAAAGCAGGTCCAGCCATCGCGTACAGGCCGGCTCCATATGCTTTTCGAACGACGACAGATATTTTCGGAACAGTAGCCTCACTCATAGCAGACAGCATTTTAGCCCCGTGCCGGATGATTCCCGCCCTCTCTACTTTAGTGCCGATCATGAACCCTGGAATATCAGCAAGGAAAAGAAGCGGAATGTTAAACGCATCACAGAGCTGGATGAATTTCGCTGCTTTATCCGCTGAATCAGGGAACAGCACGCCTCCTTTGGCACGAGGCTGGTTAGCGATAACCCCAACAGGTCTTCCTTCGATTCTTGAAAGACCCGTAATAAGTTCAGGCGCGAACTTTTTCTTAATTTCACAGAACGAATCGTCATCAATAAGGCGATCAATCAATTGGTACATATCAAAAGGTGCATTCTGGTTTTTCGGAATCAACTCTTCAATCGTCTTATCAAACACCGCAGGTTCCCTCGTATCTGATTTCTTAGGAAGTTCACGATAGGATTGTGGGAAATAGGATAAATACTTTCTGGCATAAGCAATGGCATCACTTTCATCCTTAGCAAGAACATCTCCGCACCCGGATACAGAGCAATGCATGTTTGCTCCACCCATTTCTTCTAACGTCACTTTCTCTCCGATGACCTTTTCCGCCATACGTGGAGAGCCTAAGTACATGGAAGCATTACCATCTACCATGACTACAATATCGCAAAAAGCAGGTATGTAAGCCCCACCTGCTGCTGATGGTCCAAAAAGAAGGCAGATTTGAGGCACACGGCCGGAAAGTTTTATTTGATTGTGGAAAATACGTCCGGCCCCACGCCGGTTTGGAAACATCTCCACTTGATCTGTGATTCTGGCACCAGCTGAATCTACGAGATAAAGCATAGGAATATTGAGCTTTAAGGCTGTTTCCTGAATACGGATGATTTTCTCTACAGTGCGTGCGCCCCATGAGCCAGCTTTCACTGTAGAATCATTGGCCATGATGCACACTTTTTCACCATTGATTTTACCGATTCCTGTGACTACCCCATCCGCCGGCAGAGAACCATCCTGACAGTTGGCGAAAAACGCATCTTCCATGTCGATATCCTCATCAAATAATAGTTGCAGCCGTTCCCGGACGAACATTTTCCCTTTTTCAGCATTTTTGGAGTGGTATTTTTCCGCACCTCCAGCGGCTATCTTTTTCGCTCTTTCTTCTAACGTTTCATTTGTGGGCATTGTTTTTTCCACCTTCATTCTCCTTTGTATTCAGGTTTTCTTTTTTCCTTAAAGGCTTCAAGACCTTCTGTACGATCACGCGTAGGAATCGTCACTTCATAACACGATCTCTCAATCTCAAGACCAGAGGCTAAATCGGTGTCATACCCCTGATTGATGGCTTTCTTCGCCTGTTTCATAGCAATCGGACCATTCCGGGCGATACAGGCGGCGAGGTCTTTCGCTTCTTCTAACAGGAACTGTGGTTCATACATGTATTCTACAAGACCAAGGGCATGAGCACGGTCAGCTTCCACCGGTTTCGCAGAGTAAATCATCGCTTTCGCCTGACCAATTCCAATAAGTCTGGATAAACGCTGGGTCCCCCCTGCACCCGGGATAATCGCAAGCGACGTCTCCGTCAAACCAACCTTTGCCTGGGTACTCATCATCCGTAAATCACAAGCGAGAGCAAGCTCCAATCCTCCCCCGAAGGCTACGCCGTTCAAGACAGCAATGGTTGGTACATGGATCTCTTCGATTGTCCGTACCGCATCTCCGATTTTACGGACCGTCTTGATCACATCTTCGTCACTCATCCCCCGTCGTTCTTTAAGGTCAGCCCCTGCACAAAACGCTTTATTACCAGCACCCGTGACGAGCACCACCCGGATGTCATGACGACGGTTAATTTCGTGCGCTTTTTCCTTAAGTTGATCCAACAAGTCAGAGGACAACGCATTGGCAGCCTCAGACCTGTTTAATTTCAATTGATACACGTGTGGGGAAAGCTCTTCCAATACGACAAGCTCCTCCATGGATTACACCCTTTCTTTATTCAACACCTGCATTTGATGGCTCGGCAGTGTTTTCTGAAGGACGCGCTGGATATAGACCGCAGCCTCCATCATTTTTTTCTCATCAATCCCTGTTTGAATACCCATCTGATGAAGCATGTGGACGAGGTCATCCGTTGCTAAATTCCCTGAAGCTCCCTTCGCATAAGGGCAACCGCCGAGTCCTCCTAGAGCAGCATCGAACGTCGTAATTCCATGCTGCATCGAAACAAGGACATTTGAAAGCGCCATGCCTCTTGTATTGTGGAAATGCATCGCCAATTTATCGAATGGGAGCCACTTTTTCCATTCATGAAGCGTGTGATCGACTTGTTTCGGGTCCGCTACTCCGATTGTGTCTCCGAGTGATAACTCATCAATACCCATCTCCAAGAGACGTTCACTCACCCGGGCCGCTTGATCGATCGCGACATTTCCTTCATAGGGACAGCCGAACACCGTTGATACATAACCTCGGACGCTTTTTCCTTCCAACTTAGCCTCCTGGATGACTTCCTTCAGGACGGGATAGGTTTCCTCTATCGATTTGTTAATGTTCTTTTTGTTATGGGATTCGGAAGCGGACATGAACACAGCCACCTCATCCACATTCGTATCGATTGACGCCTCGAGTCCTTTGCGGTTCGGTACGAGCGCTGCATAAGTGATGCCTTTTTTTCGTGCCATCCGGCCAGCCACTTCTTTTGCATCTTTCAACTGAGGAATCCACTTTGGATGAACGAAGGAACTGAATTCAATATACGAGTAGCCCGCTTCGGAAAGGAGATTGATCCATGCGACCTTGTCATCGGTCGGCACCTCGGCTGTTTCATTTTGCAATCCATCCCGTGGACCTACTTCTTTTATGGTGACTTTTTCAGGCCATTGAAACATAAGAACCTCCCTTTATTCGATGATCGCGATAACGTCTCCCTCATTTACAAAATCGCCTTCATTGACTTTCATCTCTTTAACTGTGCCGCTAGATTCTGCTGGAATCGGTATTTCCATTTTCATAGATTCCAAAATAACGATGTCATCTCCATCATTGATTTGATCGCCTTCGTTTGCTACTAATTTCCATACACTTCCTGCCATGGATGCTTTAATTTCTGTCATCATTGTTTCCTCCTTAGTGGTTCGTCAATGTTGGTAGATAATAGTTTTCTACAAATGTTGTCTTCGTTTCGCCTTCTTTGAATTTGTCATGGGTGATCACTCTTTTGAGCATCGTCAAATTGCATTTAATGCCTTCGATTTCATATTCGTGAAGGGCTTTGGTCAATTTTGCTATCGCATCCTCTCGATCATCCCCATGAATCACAAGTTTAGCGATCATCGGGTCGTAGAAAGGAGTGACTTCTGAATCACCTTCCACGGCTAATTCATGCCGGACACCCGCGCCTTCTGGAAGAACCATTTTCGTCAGCTTCCCAGGGGATGGATAGAACGTATTAGGATCTTCTGCATAAACCCTCACCTCTATGGCGTGGCCCTGAATGAACAAGTCTTCCTGCTTGATCCCGAGAGTTTCCCCGTAGGCAACTTTCAGCTGTTGCTCTACTAAATCGACCCCTGTAATCTGTTCGGTCACCGGGTGTTCTACCTGTAGTCGGGTATTCATTTCAAGAAAATAGAAGTTTTCTTGATCATCCACAAGAAATTCGATCGTACCGGCATTGGAATAGCCGAGTGAAGCCACTGCTTTTAGCGCACTTTCTCCCATCTTTTCTCTCGTCTTTTCAGAAAGGACTGGCGACGGAGCTTCTTCAACGACTTTCTGATGACGCCTTTGTATCGAACATTCCCTTTCAAACAGATGAACGGCATTTCCATGTTTGTCTGCAAGCACTTGGATTTCAATATGACGAGGATGTTCAATCAATTTTTCAATGAACATTTTCCCGTCTCCAAAAAAAGCCTGGGCACGTTTGGAGTTTCCTTCAAACGCTTTTTCAAGCTCGGCATCGTCATAGACGGCCTGCATACCAATTCCACCACCACCTGCCGCTGCTTTCAGCATGACAGGATAGCCAAAAGTTGAGGCAATGGTTTTTGCTTCTTCTGTATTCGCTACAGCATCTTCTGTGCCAGGAATGATCGGAACACCCGCTTCCTTCATTTCCGCTCTTGCTGCAATTTTATCTCCCATTTTCGCTATCACATCTGCATCAGGCCCTATGAAAGTTATCCCTGCCTCTGCCGTTCTCCTTGCGAATTCAGCATTTTCACTAAGCAGTCCATAGCCAGGATGTATGGCTTCTGCTCCTGTATCTAAAGCGACCTGCAAAATCTTATCCATATTCAAATAAGATTCATTGACTCGTGGTTTCCCGATCAAATGACTTTCATCCGCTTTCTTTACGTATGGAGCGTACTGATCCGCTTCAGAATAGACAGCTACTGTCTTGATGTTCAGCTTTTGACAGGTATTAATAATCCGGGAGGCAATCTCACCCCGGTTTGCAATCAGAATTTTTTTAAACATCATGAATCACCTCGGTTTAGGATTTCAAATTCATCATCTCTAGTGCATCTTCACGCAGCCTGAACTTCTGAATCTTTCCACTTGCTGTCATCGGATATTCCTCGGTAAAACGGATATACCGTGGAATTTTATGCTTGGATATTTTACCCTCGCTAAAACCCCTGATATCGCTTTCATTTAATGATTTGCCGTCTTTCGGGATAATCCAAGCCATGATCTCTTCTCCATACTTCTCATCTGGAACTCCAACCACCTGAACATCGAGGACGTCAGGATGCTGGTACAAAAATTCCTCGATTTCCCGGGGATAGACATTTTCACCCCCGCGGATGATCATATCCTTGATCCTGCCCGTAATTTCGATGTATCCGCTTTCATCTATAACCGCAATATCTCCGGTGTGAAGCCACCCGTCTGGATCGATCGCTGTCGAAGTCGCTTCTTCGTTTTTGTAGTACCCTTCCATAACAAGATATCCTCGTGTACAGAGTTCTCCTGGTATACCAGGTTCTACTTCCTCACCGGTAGCAGGTTCGATTATTTTCACTTCCACATTCGGATGTTTCTGTCCCACACTGCTTACTCTCAAGTTGATCGGATCATCTGCTTTAGTCTGGGTAATGACGGGGGATGATTCCGTCTGTCCATAGGCGATAGTGATCTCTTCAGCGCCCATATCCTCAATGACGCTTTTCATCACTTCCATCGGGCATGTGGAGCCAGCCATTATTCCTGTCCGGAGGGTTGTCGGTTTTAACTCTTCATATTCGGGATGATTCAATTCAGCAATAAACATGGTCGGAACCCCATGAAGCGCTGTACAATTTTCCTCTTTAACCGCTTGAAGCACCTTTTTGGGGTCGAACTGCTCAAGAACAACCATAGTCGTCGCTTTGGATACTGCGGCTAGTGTGCCCAGCACGCAACCGAAACAATGGAAGAACGGAACAGGAATACAGAGCCTGTCTTCCTCTGTCAGTTTCATGCAGTTCGCCACCTGATTGCCGTTATTCACGATGTTGTAATGACTGAGCATCACACCTTTTGGAAAACCTGTTGTGCCTGAGGTGTACTGCATGTTTATGACATCACGATGATGAAGAGAGGCTTTTCTTTCCTTCAATTCCTCATCGCTCACCGTCATCGCCATATCCAAAATATCCTGCCATGAATAGCATCCTTTGTGGGATTTTTCGCTCAAGACGACGATGTTTTTCAAAAAAGGCAGACGGTCACTTTGAAGATCGCCTTTTTCCGACATTTCAAGCTCTGGGCATATTTCTTTTAAAATATCGATATAAGACGTGCCTTTGAAATCCTCAGCAAGGATCAAGGTGGAGGCATCGGACTGTTTGAGCAAATACTCAAGTTCCTGAGCACGGTAATTGGTATTAACGGTGACAAGGACACCGCCCATTTTTCCGGAAGCGAATTGTGACTGCAGCCACTCTGGCTTATTGTCAGACCAAATCGCTACATGTTCACCTTTTTCTAAGCCAAGTGCCATAAAAGCTTTGGCTACTTCATCTGTCATGTCATTGAATTCTGCATAGGTCTTTTTAAGTCCTCGCTCTGGATAAACGAAAGCTTCATGGTCCGGATAGGCTTTGGCCTGCTTTTCCAATAGTTCACCAACGGTTTGTTCTAATAGAGACATTCCATCTCCTCCTTCGGGTATTTTAGCAGCCTAATTGACGGGCAATGACTAAACGCTGGATTTCAGAGGTTCCTTCTCCAATTTCCAAAAGCTTCGCATCGCGTAAATAACGTTCGACTTCGTATTCTCTCATGTACCCGTAGCCTCCGTGTATTTGAATCGCCTGGTTCGCGGAGCGGAAGGCAGTTTCCGAGGCGAACAATTTTGCATAAGCTGATTCTTTTGTGAAATTGCGACCTTCATCTTTCAGCCAGGCTGCTTTTAACACCATATTACGCGCCAGTTCTACTTCCATCGCCATGTCGGCCAACTTAAATTGAATCGCCTGGAACTTGGTGATCGGCTGTCCGAACTGCTTCCGTTCTTTTGCATAGGCTAAAGCTTTGTCCAACGATGCTTGAGCAATCCCTACCGCAAGAGCTGCAATGGAAATCCTTCCCCCATCTAACGTGTGAAGAAATTGTTTGAAACCTTTTTTAGGATCGCCAAGTATATTCTCTTTTGGTACTTTCACGTCCTCCAAAATGATTTCAGAGGTATTTGAACCGCGAACACCCATTTTGTCGTAGGGGCTTGTGATCGTCATGCCAGGAGTATCTTTTGGAATGATGAAAGCAGATATAATATTTTTGCCATCCTCGCGCTTTCCTGATACAGCTGTGACTGTGATGGACCTCGCATATTCAGCATTAGTGATCCAGCACTTCTCCCCATTAATGACATAATGGTCCCCTTTTAATTCAGCACGAGTTTTCGTCCCACCCGCATCAGATCCGGCATTCGGCTCTGTCAAACCGAAAGATGCCAATCCTTCTCCTTTAGCAAGCGGTTTCAAATACTCCTGTTTCTGTTCTTCTGTTCCAAAATAATAAATTGGACTCGCACCAAGAGATACGGCAGCCGCATAACTGAGCCCCGTCGATCCACAGACTCGGCCGATTTCTTCCACTGCAAGAGCATATGTGATCGTATCGCCCCCGGAACCTCCGTACTCCTCTGGAAAAGGGATACCCAGCAAGCCAAGTTTGCCCATCTCATCGAAAATATCTTTAGGGAAATCACTGTGTATATCAATGTCCACCGCACGCGGAGCAATGACGTTCTCTGCAAAGTCCCGCACCATTTTCCTTGTCATTTCCTGTTCTTTCGTTAAATCAAAATTCATACGATTCCTCCTTAAAATAAAGACCGACTGGTTGGTCTGTTGATAAAATAAAAATATGAAAGCGTTTACCCGCTTTCGTAAAAAAAAGGAACTTTCAACATATGATGGATATAATCTTCCTTCCTGCCCGGAAGCAGGAAATGCAAAACGAGATCTGTGAAAACCTCAGCGATTTGATCGATCGTATACGTCCCATCCCGCCGGTACCATTTATAAATCCAATTAACCATGCCTAAGACAGCCATGCCTGTAATCTCAAGCGGCAGTTCTTTCCGGAAGTGTCCGGTTTTCTGACCCTCATCAATGACATTGAAGACCATACGCTTAAACTCATCACGTTTTCCTTTAATCTCTTCCTCATACTCAGGTTTCAAATAGAGACTTTCCTGATAAAAGACGGATATATGTGGTTTATAAAGGTCGAAGACTTGGACGAACGACTGGATGATCGCCTGCACTTTGGGAATTGGGGAGGAATGAGTGACATTGGCAGCCTGTGCTTCTTTCAATACATATGTAATAAACGTATCGTGAATGACGAATAAGAGTTCATCTTTCGACTGAAAGTGATGGTAAAAGCCGCCTTTGGATGTATTGGATGCCTGGACGATCTGTTTGACGGTAACCCCATGGAATCCATGTCGATCGAACAGTTCCAGGGAAGTTTGGATAATCTTTTCCTTCAATTCGCTCATACATCATCTCCCATCTGCTGAATATATATTCATTTTATCATATTTTTCTGAAAATACAACGGTCTTATGGAGCACTTCCATGTATAGGAAAAACAGTGGAGCGTAACAGAAAAAAGCCCTCTGTTTTCCAGAGGGCTTGGCCTTTATGTTTGATCCGTATGAGTTTCAAATGGAACTTGATATACGGTTTTGATCCACGCTTCTTCCGCTTGGCCTGTTTCTTCTGTATCCAAAACATAGGAACCATTGCTGTAACGGTCATTGACCTTGAAGTCCATCGGGTTGACGGTGATGTTCTCCTGCTTTTCGGTCATAATCACAACTTGATCGTCTCTGGTCACGAGGTGAACATCAATCAATTGATGAGGGTCCTTTTTCAACTCTCTTAACATGAGCACTCCACGTTTCGCCCGGGACGTTTGTTCAAACTCTTTCAAGCGCATCCGCTTCACAGCCGCCCGGTGAGTCGTAAGAAGAATGGACGGTTCATCTGAAGCGTTGAACACTTGACCGGAAACAACAACATCATCTTCTTTTAAATTGATCGCTTTCACACCTGCTGCTCGTTGACCAACCGTATTTACTTCATCTTCATGATACCAAAGGCCGTAGTTCTTCTTCGTAGCAAGAAATAAATCCGATTGTCCGTTCGTTTTATGGACATCGACGACTTCATCGTCATTCTTTAAATTAATAGCGACGAGCGCTTTCGAATGACGCTGAGCTTGATAGAGCTGAAGCTCACTCTTCTTCACCATGCCGTTCTTCGTGAAAAAGAGCAGGTATTCGTTTGAAGTGAAATCCCTAACCGGGATGGCTTCCACAATGTATTCTCCCTTGTCCACCTGTACGATATTGGAAATGAACTGTCCGAGGTCCTTCCAACGGATATCCGGAAGTTTGTGAACCGGCAGGAATAAATATTTCCCGAGATTCGTAAAGAGCAGAATTGTATCCGTCGTATTGATTTCAAATAGTCCTAGCAGATGGTCACCATCTTTCAGAGCGAAATCTGCTCCATTCGAAGCAGCATATGACCTGAGACTTGTCCGTTTTATATACCCATCTTTCGTAACCGATACGAGCACATCTTCACTGGCAACGGTTACCTCGAGATCCACTTTCAACTCTTCCACTTTTTCTTCAATTTTGGTCATGCGATCATCGTTGTATTGTTTTTTCATGGAACGAAGGTCCGCCTTGATAACCTTCATCATCTCATGTTCGCTCGATAAAAGTTTTTCTAAATATTCGATTTGCTTCTGAAGCTCAGCCGCTTCTTTCTGCAATGCTGTAATATCTGTATTTGTTAAACGATACAACTGAAGGGTGACAATTGCTTCTGCCTGTTCTTCCGTGAAATCGTAGGCGACCATCAGCTGTTTCTTTGCGTCCGCTTTATCTTTGGAACCTCTAATCGTCGCAATAACCTCATCCAAAATGGAAATCGCCTTGATCAGACCTTCCACGATATGCGCCCGTGACTTTGCCTTGTTCAAGTCATATATGGACTGCCGAGTCACAACTTCTTTCTGGTGCTTAATATAAGCATCTAGCATCATTGGAAGACTCATAAGACTTGGCGTCCGTTCATGGATTGCTACCATATTGAAGTTATAAGATATTTGGAGGTCCGTATGCTTATAAAGGTAATTGAGTACACCCTCACTATTCGCATCCTTTTTAAGATCGATCACGACACGCAGTCCCGTCCGGTCGGTCTCATCGCGCACTTCCGCGATCCCTTCCACTTTCTTATCGATCCTGAGTTCATCCATCCGCTTAACCATGCTGGCTTTGTTTACTTCAAAAGGAATCTCATCGATGACGATCTGCTCACGCCCGCCCCGCTGCTCTTCAATCTTGGCACGGCCGCGCAGTACGATCTTTCCTTTCCCGGTTTCATAAGCTTTTTGAATACCGTCGACTCCCTGAATAATGCCTCCTGTCGGAAAATCAGGACCTTTCAACTTGGTCATAAGCTCCGGTACTCCAGCCTGTGGTTTGTCAATTTTCATTATAACGGCGTCAATAACTTCCCCTAGATTATGAGAGGGGATCTCTGTCGCGTATCCTGCCGAGATTCCCGTAGACCCATTGACTAGGAGATTCGGGAACTTCGCTGGCAGTACGGTCGGTTCATCGATTGTATCATCAAAGTTCGGTATAAATTCGACCGTCTGTTTTTCTATATCCCTAAGAAGTTCAGAGGAAATAGCGGAAAGCCTGGCTTCCGTGTAACGCATAGCTGCAGGAGGATCGCCATCGACACTTCCGTTGTTCCCGTGCATTTCGACGAGAGACTTTCTCACTTTCCACGTCTGACTCAATCGCACCATCGCATCATAAACGGAAGTATCCCCGTGGGGGTGATAGTTCCCGATTACAGTACCTACGGTTTTCGCTGACTTCCTGTAGGCTTTATCGTGAGTGTTTTTTTCCTGATGCATTGCATAAAGGATTCGTCTTTGTACAGGCTTAAGCCCGTCCCTGGCATCAGGGAGGGCACGTTCTTGAATGATATATTTACTGTATCTCCCGAAGCGGTCTCCGAGAACTTCTTCTAATGGTAAATCTAAAAACTTCTCTGCCTCTGCCAACAGAAGGTCCCCCTTTTACGTCTGTATTTTATCGTTTTCCAAAATGTTCGCTTCATCTTCAAGACCAAAAGCGACGTGGGATTCAATCCATTTTCGGCGAGGTTCGACTTTATCTCCCATCAACGTAGTCACCCGACGCTCTGCACGGGCGATATCGTCAATCGTTACACGGATCAATGTACGAGATTCAGGGTTCATCGTCGTTTCCCAAAGCTGATCAGCATTCATTTCACCCAAACCTTTGTAACGTTGGATCGAATAACCGTTCTTGAATTCTTTTAAAATCTTCTGCATTCCGTCTTCATCCCATGCGTATTCAACTTTCTCCTTCTTCCCTTTTCCTTTGGATACTTTATATAAAGGAGGAAGAGCGATAAATATTTTTCCTGCTTCCACCAGCGGTCGCATGTAACGGTAAAAGAAGGTAAGTAACAGGACTTGAATATGAGCTCCGTCTGTATCTGCGTCTGTCATGATCACAATTTTGTCATAATTGCAGTCTTCAAGTGTGAAGTCACCGCCGACTCCTGCGCCGATCGTATGAATGATTGTCGATATTTCTTCGTTTTTGAAAATGTCTGCGATTTTGGCTTTTTCTGTGTTGATTACTTTTCCCCGAAGTGGCAGCACAGCCTGGAATTTCCGGTCCCGTCCTTGTTTGGCAGAACCACCTGCTGAATCACCCTCGACGAGATACAACTCATTCTTTTTAGCATTTTTGGATTGGGCCGGAGTTAGTTTCCCGCTTAACAGCGTATCTTTCCGCTTCTTTTTCTTGCCGGAGCGGGCGTCTTCTCTTGCTTTTCTCGCAGCTTCCCTCGCTTCTTTCGCTTTGATCGCTTTTTTGATCAGCATAGAAGCGACATCCGGGTTCTCCTCAAGGAAATAGGATAATTGTTCTGCAACGATCCCGTCGACGGAAGACCTCGCCTCAGATGTACCGAGTTTACTCTTCGTCTGCCCTTCAAACTGAAGGAGTTCTTCAGGGATCCGCACAGAAATCACGGCTGTAAATCCTTCTCTGATATCGTTTCCTTCCAGGTTTTTATCTTTATCCTTCAGAAGCTGCGCTCTTCTTGCATAATCATTGAATACTCTTGTAATGGCGGTTTTCGCACCAGATTCGTGCGTGCCCCCGTCTTTCGTTCGGACATTGTTAACAAAAGAAAGAATGTTCTCTGCAAAACCGTCATTGAACTGAAACGCGAAATCAGCTTCAATTCCACTGTGGGTTCCTTCAAAGGAAACGACAGAATGCAGGGCGTCTTTCTCCTCATTTAAATAATTCACAAAAGAAACGAGGCCATCATCATACTGATATTCTTCTTTGATGGTTTCTTTTCGCTCATCAACCAAGATGATCCGGAAGCCTTTCAGTAGAAAGGCAGCTTCTCTTAACCGTTCGGATAATGTTTCAAAGTTGAACTTAGTGATAGAAAATATAGAAGCATCCGGCTTGAACCGGATGGTGGTTCCTGTTTTACGGGTAGACCCTTTGTTCTCAAGGGAAGTAACAGGGATTCCTCCATTTTCAAACCTTTGGTAAAACTTCTCTCCATCCCGGCAGATATGAACCTCCAACCACTCAGACAGAGCATTGACGACAGAGGCGCCGACCCCGTGTAGGCCACCTGAGGATTTATAACCGCCTTGTCCGAACTTCCCTCCAGCGTGAAGGACCGTCAAGATTACTTCAGGCGTAGGCTTTCCTGTTTTATGCATACCCGTCGGCATCCCGCGGGCTTCGTCCTGTACCGATACACTACCATCTTTATGGAGCGTGACAGTCATTTTTTCGCCGAATCCAGATAACGCTTCATCGATTGCGTTATCTACAATCTCGTGAACGAGATGGTGCAGGCCTCTGTGATCCGTGGATCCGATATACATCCCCGGTCGCTTCCGTACGGCCTCCAATCCCTCCAGTACTTGAATAGAATCATCTGAATACGTTTGATTTTGACTCGACAATTTACCATCGGCTCCTTTCTCTAACAACGTTGCTACATCAATAATAGAACAAACGTTCGATTATGTAAACGATAAGTGCGATCATCGACAGTCAGGCACTTCGGCCATAAGTCAATCAATGGTGTGGATGTTATTCCACTCCATTGATTGGCTTATGTACAAAAATCATGAAGTCTCCTTTATCATCGACCCACACGTTCTGTTTTCGCTTACATTACATTCTTTCTTAAACGACCGATCTGTTAAACCCTTCCACCTGTATTTTAGCAATTATCTTTTTAACAAGGCGAGTCTCCAAGGTGTTGAATGCCTTTAACACTGATCCTAACAAAAATGCCGCTTGTTATATTGTAGCGATTTTATAAGGTTTCGCAAACATAATTCTTCCAAAAAACATGAAAAAACCCCTGGAAGACAGGGATTTTTTCAAAATAAAACCGATTCAATTAACGATAAATGGCCTGAGCGACTTTGATGCAGGAGTCCATGATGACAAGCTTATCATCATCTTTCAGCACTCGGTAAGCCTCTTCTGAATAGACCCCTTGTTGAGCCCAAAAAGCTTTGGCATCAATTTTTTTGGAAGCTTCAGCAATTTCCGGCAAAAATTCTGAACGCCTGAAAACATTGATGATATCGACAGGTTCCTGAATTTCTTCCAGACTTGACACCGCATTTTCGCCTAACGACTCGGTTATTTGCGGATTGACGGGAATGATTTTGTAACCAGCCTTCTGCATCGCTTTACTTACCTGGTATGAGGTACGATGCGGTTTATCTGAAAGACCGACGACTGCAATCGTTTTTGATTGTGCAAGCAAATCTCGGATCTCTTCATTGGATGGGTTTTGAAAACGCATGTGATAGCCTCCTATTCCTCGATTAGTCCTTCTTCAATTAAATATTCTCGAGCCACTTCTTCTGGTGAGCGATCTTCATAATCCACCTGGTAATTCATTTCCCTCATTTTATCTCCTGTAATCTTTCCTCCCAATTTATTAAGAGGTTCTTCAATTTCAGGGTATTCGTCCAAAGTTTCCTGTCTCATTAATGGTGCACCCTGATAAGGAGGAAATAAGTTTTCAGGGTCATCCAGTACTTTCAGGTTTAAGTCGACCATATAACCTTCTGTGGCGTAGGCATCAATAATGTCAACTTCTCCTTTTTCAATGGCGGGTTGTCTCAAACCAGGGTCCATCGTGCGGACTTCACCAAGATCAAGACCATACACCTGCTTCATCCCCTGGTACCCATCCTGCCGGTCATTGAACTCGAGCGTGAATCCAGCGGTGATTTGATCTTCCACTGTCTTCAAATCTCCAATCGTTTCTAAATCGTATTGCTCGGCCAATTCCTGAGTTGTCGCCACAGCGTAGGTATTATTGAACTGCATCGGTTGTAAAAAGGCCATATCGTAAGATTCAGACATTCCTTCTCTGGCCTGTTCATATACTTCTCCAGGCTCATTGCTTTCTGCGTCCTCTCCTAAATGAGTAACAATGGCCGTCCCTGTGAATTCCGGATAAATATCAATACTGCCTTCCTCAAGAGCGCTGAATACAAGATCTGTTTTCCCTAAGTTGGCTTCAAGTCCGACGCTTAAATCTGTCTCCTCTTCAATAAGGATCTTATACATATTGATAAGAATCGCAGGCTCAGAACCCAGTTTTGCGCCTAAGGTCAGATCATTTTTCACTTTTCCCCCGAATGCAAGAGGGCCAACAGCAATCAAGGCTGCAATCACTAACAGACTGACGAGTGAACGGAAACCAGATTTTGCTGATGTCCTCTCGAACATTCGTAGAATAAGGTCAAGGATGATGGCTAGTAAAGCTGCAGGGATAGCTCCGAGTAAAATCAAATTTGCCTCTCCACCACGGTCAAGTCCAAGTAGTATTAAATCTCCCAGTCCTCCAGCACCGATAAGGGCTGCAATAGTAGTTGTACCCACAATCAAAACCATAGAAGTCCGGATGCCGGCCATGATAACAGGCATCGCAATCGGCAGCTCGATTTTAGCTAGGCGTCTGAAGGACTTCATCCCCATTCCAGTGGCTGCTTCCTTCAAAGCAGGATCAACTTCTTTGATGCCAGTATAGGTGTTCCTCAGGATCGGAAGTAGACCATATAAAGCAAGGGCGATAATGGCCGGCGTCTGACCGATTCCGAAGAACGGGATGAGAAAGGCAAGGACAGCCAGGCTTGGTATCGTCTGAAGGACCGCTGTTACACCTATGATCGGTTCAGCGATTTTCTCCTTCCTTGTCAGCCAGAGGCCGAGCGGAACAGAAATCAAAGTAGCGATGACCAAGGCAATGATGGAGATTTGCAGGTGTTCCCAAATTTTTTCCAGTAAAATACCTTGTCGCTGATTGAATACATTGATAAACTCACTCATTGATCAGCCACCTCCACTTCTTTCTCACGTGACTGATCTTTCAAATAGAGAACGATGTCCCGATAGGTTAACGTACCGATCAACCGGTCTCCTTTAACAACAGGTAAAATGGAAGGATGACCTTCTTCGAAAACTTGTACTGCTTCTTTTAGAATCATGTCATTGGCCAAAGGCGGGGCCTGGATCTGCTTTCCATCATCGATCATGCCGCGATATGTTCCATCCTCATCTTTCAATGCGAATGGTCCATCCATTACCATACGCCCTTCTTTGTACTCTTTTTCGGTCATTACCCGCTTTTCAGAGTGGTTCATAATCACATCCACAGCCGTCTCCCACGGTGTTTTTCTGCTTCCTATAAAGTTTTTTACGAAATCATCAGCAGGGTTCAAAATCAAATTCTGCGGGGTGTCAAGCTGAACGATTTCCCCTGCTTTCATAAGGCAGACACGATCCCCGAGCGCAAGGGCTTCATCCATATCATGCGTGACGAAGACAATCGTCTTTTTTATCTCTTTTTGTAATTGACGGATATCTTTCTGAAGCTGTTCCCTGCTGATTGGGTCAAGTGCACTGAATGGCTCGTCCATCAAAATGATATCAGGATCAGCTGCAAGAGCTCTGAGGACGCCCACCCGTTGCTGCTGACCACCGGAAAGTTCTGCCGGTTTCCTTTTGCGATGCTTTTCTGGATCCAAGCCGACCATGTTCATCAACTCATCGATGCGGGCAGACATATCTTTTTTCTTCCATTTCTTCATCTCTGGAACAACTGAAATGTTCTCTTCTACAGTCATGTGAGGGAAAAGAGCAATTTCCTGGAGGACGTATCCGATATTCCAGCGCAGTTCATGAATGTTATATTCTCTGATATCTTTATTATGTATAGTGATCGTTCCTTCTGTTGGTTGGATCAATCGGTTGACCATCTTCATTGTCGTTGTTTTTCCACAGCCACTTGGTCCAATCAGAGCAAGAAGCTCTCCTTCTTGTACCACCAGATTGATATTTTTCAACGCTGTTGTCCCATCTGGATATGTTTTCGTTACATCATTGAACGTGATCATCGTTTTCCCCCTAATCAAAAATTAAAGCCTTCTATCTATTCCACATTTCCACAATTCAAAACATATTGCAATATTTCTGCTTTTTTATTCATACCCTTTCAGACCGCTCTGATACCATGATATCCAGCTATTTGTTCCTGAAAATACCTTGATACCTGGTACTAAATTGATATAATAGAAGAGCTGCCTTAAGAAAATACAGTTCTTTAACTATGAAACGCATGATAAAATAGTAGAAAGCAGAGAAGGAGTTGAACGATTTGGAATATGTAATTTATATCCTCATTGCCTATCTCCTCGGGTCTATTCCTTCAGGATTAATTGTAGGTAAAATTGGTTATGATACGGACATACGTGAACACGGAAGTGGAAACCTCGGAGGGACCAACACATTCAGGGTATTGGGAATCAAAGCCGGGCTGATCGTAACCACCGCTGATATATTGAAAGGGACGCTTGCAGCAGCTCTTCCTTATTTCATGGGAGCGGAGGTCATCCCTCTTATTGTTGGTATTTTCGCTGTGGTCGGACATATGTACCCCATATTTGCAGGCTTTAAGGGTGGAAAAGCTGTCGCCACGTCAGGAGGAGTCATCCTTGGTGTGAATCCGATCATTTTTGCCGTTTTATTACTATCCTTTTTCATCGTCCTGTATGTCAGCAAATATGTTTCCTTATCTTCTATGATAAGTGGACTTATCGGGATCATAGCAACGGTAGTCGTCAAGGACTTTGGGCTGACGATTATCATTTCGCTGTTTACCCTCTTCGTTATTTATAGACATCGCTCCAACATAAAAAGGATTGCAAATAAGACAGAGCCGAAGATCACATGGATGTAAACACACTCTACCGTCGCAATGATTGCAGAGATAGTCTATCCGAAATAGGATAGGCTTTCTTTTATGGTGTACTCTATAAATACAATCCTCAAGCAATCCATTGTATATTCAGAAATACATATTGTATACTTTGACATAGAAAGAAGGCCTGAAAGGAGTCTTTGTTATGAATAAGACTGAATTGAACCAAAACAAACAGCTACCATCAAAAAAAGAACGTCATAAATTATTCGGTTCTGTGGAGCCGGGACCACGCACCAAGCCGTCTGAAAAAGACCAGATGGCGGATCTGCAAAATTCGAAAAAGGATTTCCTATTTAATATTGATATGGTTGGCATATCGCGTGTTAAACACCCGATCACCATCCCAAGTTCCATGACACCAGAAATTCAGACGACCATTGGTTCCTTTTCGTTTGGATCCTCGATTGCTCAAGGAAGCAAAGGCACAAATATGAGCCGCTTCACCGAACAACTCGACAAATACCATAACGAAGGATTTGCCATTGATATAGCGACACTAAAACAGTTCACAGAAGAACTTGCCGGTCGACTCAAGCAGTCAGATGCCGAAGTAGAAGTTACTTTTCCATGGTTCTTTGAAAGAAAAGGTCCGTATTCTGGTTTGCGGGGTATGAATCATGCAGATGCGACCATTCGTGTGGAATACGATCAGGACACAGGTCATGATGTAACCGTCACCCTTACTGGAAAAATAACGACACTTTGCCCTTGTTCGAAGGAGATCAGTGAATATAGCGCTCATAATCAACGCGGAAACGTGACGATGAGCGTTAAATTGACAGATGATTTCAATGAACAGGACACCGATTGGAAAGCCGCATTGTTAGAAGCGGCTGAAAGCAATGCCAGTGCCCGCATCCACCCTGTGTTAAAGCGCCCGGATGAAAAAATGGTCACCGAACAGGCTTACGAAAACCCACGGTTTGTTGAAGACATCGTTCGTCTTGTAGCTGCGGATCTTTACGAATATTCCTTCGTTGAATCTTTTACCGTCAATTGCCGAAACGAAGAATCCATCCACCTTCATGATGCCGTCGCGACCCTCAGTTACGATAAAAAGCAAGAAGCAGAGTAATGGGCTCATGAAACACATCATGATTGCTCTGATCCAATTTTATCGAAAAGGCATCAGCCCTTTTTTCCCTCCATCCTGCCGGTTCCAGCCCACTTGTTCTGCCTATGGATTGGAGGCCTTTCGAAGATTTGGTTTTTTCAAGGGCAGTTATCTGACCGTGAAACGCATTCTCAAATGCCACCCTTTTCATCCAGGAGGGTTCGATCCTGTGCCCGTGAAGCAATCGAAGCATAAATCTGAAGATGTTAATCATGAGAAATAGGTTTATGGATCGTCTTCAGAGGAAACAGACTAACAGACGCACCCCTTACAGGAGTTGATCGAATGAACTTGAAAGTAACGGAAGAAGCCGCACAATGGTACGAAGAAGAACTTGATATTAAAGAAAACGCCGATTTAAGATTCTATGTCCGGTACGGTGGCGTTGGAGGCCTTCAGCCTGGTTTCTCTCTTGCCATTAAGTTGGAAGTACCTGCTGAACCAATCGCTGAAACCAAAACCGGAAACATCCGCTTTTTTATTGAATCGGATGATGAATGGTATTTTGATGATCATTCTCTTGAAGTATCCTTAGATCCAAAATGGCAGGAGCCATCATTTGAATATAAAAAATAAGACGCCGCGAAGGCGTCTTATTTTTTATGCAGTTGGAAGCGGTCGATATGTTCCCAATATCCTTCTTCCTGTAAAATACGCAATTGGCGATCACCAAATAAATCAAAATGAGGAAATCGGGGGTCCTGATGGATCCATTCTGGAGATAGACCATACTGGGCTCCCCATTTTTTTAATTTTTGAAGATCAGAACAACCGACTTTAGTAACGGTATCACACCCAGGAAATCGATCATCCAGCCAAAAATGGGTCAGAAAGGCAATGTCGCCCCGCTGGACGCTCGCTTTCCATTTTTTTAATTCATCTTTCTTCACACCAAATGCCATTATCTTTCCTTCTCCATTGCAGCAAGATACGCTTCATGCCATTCTGGAAAGCTTCTACGGATGGAAACAGGTTTGAAGGTGTCTTTCTTTACAATGACGTGTTCCGTAACGCCAGTAACTGCTGATTCACCATTTGCGAAGGCAACTTCATAACCGTAGGAAACACGGAGTCCATTATAATTCTCCACCCACGTCCGGACTTGAACGTCATCCCCGTACCTTACAGGTTTCTTGAAACTCACCTTGGCATCAATGACTGGAGATACTACGCCTTGTTTTTCAATTTCTGAATACATAAAACCGAGGTCTTCTATAAATGCGGTCCGTCCGATTTCAAACCAAACGAGATAATTAGCATGATAAACGACCCCCATCATATCTGTTTCCTGATACCTCACCTGAATCGGTGTTTCTACCACTTTCATCATGATGACTCCCTTCGTACTGTATGCCACGCTTTTTCCAGATCAACGAGTTCCAGTTCGTTCATATCCTCCCACTCGTCTTCCAAAATTCGAATGGCCTGGAATTGTATCGCTTCGTTCACTAGATTATTAATAAAGCGCCCATTTCCCCGAACGTTGTGATCGGTATATTTCTCTAAAAGAAAGGACTCTGCCCATTCATTGAAATGGTACCCGTACATACCTGCTTGATAATGGGTCATCGCAATCAATTCTTCCTCCGTATAATCCGGAAAATGAAAATACTTCTTAAACCTCGAAGATAGTCCCGGGTTACTCTCTACCAACTGCTCCATCTCATGTTGATAACCAGCTAGTACAACGACAAGGTTCTCATTGTGTTTCGTCATTTCATCCACGAGGGTTTCAATGGCTTCTTTTCCAAAATCATCACGGCCGCCATTATAGAGGGAGTATGCTTCGTCGATGAACAGAACTCCGCCCAGGGCTTCACGAATTTTCCTCTTGGTTTTGATAGCCGTCTGGCCTACATAGCCTGCAACAAGATCACTTCGTGACACCACGACGGTATGCCCGCGTTTTAATAATCCACATTCTTTCAAGACATCGGCATAAATTTCAGCTACCGTAGTTTTTCCTGTACCGGGATTACCTGAGAAAACCGAATGCAGCTGGATTGGAACAAGAGGGAACCCTTTTTCTTTTCGTTTCTGCTGAGCCTGAACAAATGACGATAACTTTTTCACTTCTTCTTTAACATTGGATAAACCAATAAGCTCCTCCAGCCGATCCATAGGAGACCGCTCCTCCTTGTCTGTTTCCCGGTCCCAAGCCAGGTCTTCTACAGCTATCCGCATATGATCGAGCCAATGGTGTTTATCCTGTTCTGCTTCTTTCGCCCCTTTTTGAAATACAGTTTTTAAGACGAGATTTTTTACCGTCCGGGCGTTACCGAAGGAATCATCAACACGCTCGCGGTCGATGAGGGTGGAAAATTCATTCAGTGCAGACTCGGTAAAAAAGAAGTCGTTATCAATAGCTGTTTGTTCAGCGATCGTCAATAGCTCTTCCATGTAGTAATCAGGAAGTTCAATATGATTCTGTTCTGGAAAACGGCTGCGGAGGCCGGGGTTTGACCATAGGAACTGTCTCATCTCTTCAGGATATCCAGCCAGGATAACGGCAAATTTCCCGCCATATTCTTTACTCGTCATGGCAGAAACAAGGGTATCAATAACAGCCTGACCATAATCATTGCCTGTCTGGCCCTCTCGCTTCAAGCTGTAGGCTTCATCGATAAACAATACCCCTCCGATGGCCTGCTTCACATAATTCATCGTATTCTCTTCACTTTGTCCAAGATACGAGCCTACCAGGTGCGACCGGTTCACTTCCACAACTTCCTTCGTATCCAGAATACCGAGTTCATGGTAAATGTTCGCCAATAACCTCGCAATCGTTGTCTTGCCTGTTCCTGGATTACCAGTAATAATCATATGTAATCCCGGTTCATCCACCATTGAAAAGCCATAGTTCTTTCTTTGCTGCTGATACCTCAAGAAATGGTAATACCGGCGGATATACGTTTTCACATCATGCAGGCCGACCATTTGATCGAATGCTTCCAATGGATTATGAAACGATTGATCTGTCAAGAAGCCTGGCAAACGCTTGTGTATTTCGTCCTGATTATCGGAAAGACGTCTTGTCCTTTCATTGATCTCTTTAACAGGAATCCGTATCCGTCTGTTTTCAATGGAATTGATGGCGTCTTCCAGCATCTCTTCCAAATCAGTCAATTCAGAGAAAACATCCTGATACAACGTCAACCTGCTTGATGCATCAATGATTGTCTTTTCAGCAAGGTCATGATCCCATTCTTTTTTCAATTCACAAACATCAGAATAAATGGCCTTCGCTTTTTTTGCTTTCGCAGAATCGTGATCTGTTTCATGAAGAATCCATTGATCCAGTGGAGTGTTTTTTAACAGCGTGTATGCCTGCATCAATTGCTGCGACTCATATAACTCGGTAACAAGTGGATGTGACGGAAAAAGAACACGCGCCTCATCTATGAATTGTTCTGCCAGAGGGTCGTCACCAGGGTGTCTTTTGATACGGTGATAGGCGAGCGTGACGTATAGCAGAGCTTTTATCTCTTTATCCTGCACTTCGTCCGTCTGATTCATATATCTTAAGGCCTCTACTTCTGAAATAGGAGGCTGCTGGTCTAAACTGTTCCATTGCTTTAATTCGGCTAACATCTACATCACTTCCTTTTCTTTCACCGTCTTCCATTTTATCATAGTCATGTTTTGATGTAGATGAAGACGCCTGAATAGAAAAAGGAAGAGATAAAAAACCGCTCCTCTCATGAGAAGCGGTTGTACTGTACGTCAATACTGCTGATGACGTGCCTCATCTTTGATTTCTTCCCGCATAGCTTCCAACGATTGATTCCTTCGTTTGTTTTTCTTCTCGATATTTCTTTTTTCTTCTTCCGATGCAAAGGCCATTGCGTCATGCGAAGCTTCAATATTCTCTATCGTGTTTGTCACTTTCTCTTGAATACGATCAACGTTATCGGCACGATGATCCGGATTTGGTTTCTGATTAGCCATATGCTGTTGTTTATGAGACATGGAAGTTCTCTCCTTCTACAATTCATTCGACCCGTAGGAGTCATTGTTTACGTTTCCCTTGTAGAAGTCGATTTATGAAAAGAAAAAAAGAAGGAGTCGTCTCCTTCCCTTTCTGTTATGTGCAAAACCTTATGACTTACGATGGAATCTGCTTCATACGATCCTTATGTCGTTTTTCAATCCGTTCATCGATCTGATCCAGCAGTTTCTGATCGGCTTTAATAGAGCGGATGTTTTCTTTCACACGGTCTTCAAAAGATATGCTTTTATGTTTTCTCATGGATATCTCTCCTTTTATAGGTAGGATTTCCATGTTTTGATGAAAGTATTCCTATTTTAGCGCATTTTTCTTGGATTTCATCATTTCATAAGTCATTGGACCTACAACTCTGGGGGTTTGAATGGTTCCATCCGTTCCAATGAAATAAGTAGTTGGAATGGATAGAATCTGATATGTTTCGTTGATTTCAAGCTCTTTGTCCATAAGTACTGGAAAGGTGTACCCTCCATCCCTTATGTACTGCTCAACATCTTTTAAATTTTGTTCTGTCCCTGTTCCGTTTACTGCTAAAATGACCACTTCATCTCCAAATTCTTCATGGAATTGCTGCATTTCGGGCATTTCCTCACGGCATGGGGGACACCAGGTGGCCCAGTAATTGAGAAAGACCTTTTTCCCCAGGAAATCAGAAAGCTTCACTTGTTCCCCGCTTAATGTTTCCAACGTGAAATCAGGGGCCTTCTCTCCCACTTTCAAACCATCAGGAGCATTCGGAGCAATCATACCTGTCTCTGAACTTGATGCAGGATCTTTTGTAGCTTCTTCCTCTCCTGTGAAGGATGTATAAATGACAATGCCAAAAAGGGTGGCTAAAAAAATTGAGGCCATCCACTGTTTCATGTTAAGATCCTCCATCCATGTTAACGTCCCTGTACTATGTATAAGGATAAATAAGAGCCATTATGCTTGTAAAGCCCCTTGCAAAATGTTTCATTTTAACTTGATGAGTTTTTTTTACTGTATTCGGAGTTGCTACTAAGTTCGAATAGAGATCAGATATAAAAATTATCTGGGAATGAAAGATTTTCCTTAGGGTCGTTTATCATATGAACGTGTAAATGCTGCCTATTTTATGTTGTTAAAAGGCTTAATTACCATTTTTCCCTTTCCTTTTATATATCTCACTTAAATGTAGCAAAGGCATAAAAAGATCGCCCACATTTAAGGGCGATCTTTTAAAAGTCATTTAGTTCAATTTGTTACGAAGAACCATTTGCAGAATACCACCATGACGGTAGTAATCCACTTCCACTTCACTGTCGAAGCGGGCGATGACATCAAATTCTTTCTTGTTGCCATCTTCATCTGTCGCCGTCACTTTGACATGGTCTCTCGGCTTCACGTTCTCACCGACTTCTACATCAAACGTTTCACGCCCTGTCAAACCAAGGGACTCGATGCTGTCTTCCGGCTTGAATTGCAACGGAAGAACACCCATCATCACAAGATTTGAACGGTGGATCCGTTCGAAGCTTTCAGCGATGACAGTCTTAATACCAAGTAGATCCGTACCCTTGGCAGCCCAGTCACGTGAGCTTCCCATACCGTAGTCATTACCAGCAATGACCATCAAAGGGGTTTGATCCTTCTGATATTTCATAGCTGCTGTATAAATCGGCATTACTTCTTCAGTCGGCCAATACGTAGTGAAACCACCTTCTGTACCTGGAGCCAACTGGTTTCGAATACGAATATTTGCAAACGTACCACGCATCATCACTTCGTGGTTACCACGACGGGAACCGTAAGAGTTGAAGTTGCGAGGGCTTACTCCATTATCCTGCAAATATTCACCTGCAGGCATATCTTTCGGAATCGCGCCTGCTGGAGAAATGTGGTCTGTAGTTACGGAATCACCGAATTTACCGATTACACGCATGCCTTCAAGCGGCTTAACCTCTTCCGGATCACTGGAAAGACCTTCGAAGAACGGAGGGTTCTGAATGTATGTGGATTTGTCGTTCCAATCATACAATGGTTCATCCGTTGTTTCGATTTCGTTCCATTTTTCGTTCGAATTGAATACATTTTCATATTCTTTACGGAAAATTTCCGGTGTAACGACTCGGGAGATTTCGGATTTAATTTCTTCCTGAGAAGGCCAGATGTCATTGAAGTATACATGGTTTCCTTCTTTATCTTTTCCGACTGGGTCATTCTTAAGATCGATATCCACAGTTCCGGCAAGTGCATAAGCCACAACTAATGGTGGAGAAGCCAGATAATTCGCTTTCACAAGCGGGTGGATACGTCCTTCGAAGTTACGGTTACCGGACAAGACAGAAGATGCTGTCAAATCACTATCAGCAATTGCCTTCTCGATTTCAGGAAGAAGCGGACCGGAGTTACCGATACATGTCGTACATCCATAACCGACAAGATTGAAACCTAAGTCGTTCAAATAAGTCATCAAACCTGAATCTTCAAGATAGCGAGTAACAACCTTAGATCCCGGTGCCAACGATGTCTTCACATATTCAGGCACTTGCAAGCCTTTTTCGATCGCTTTCTTAGCTACGAGACCTGCACCCAGCATTACATGGGGGTTGGACGTGTTCGTACAAGAAGTGATCGCTGCAATTGCCAAAGCACCCGTTTTCATGACTGCTTTATCGCCGGTATTGAATTTAACTTCTACTTCTTTATCGAATTCAGATGCATCCAAACCGAAACCATGGTTCCCTGCAGGACCAGTAATCGCTTTTTCAAACGATTCCTTCATTTGAGAAAGTGGAATCAAGTCCTGAGGACGTTTTGGTCCTGACAAGTTAGGTTCCAATTCCCCGAGATCGATTTCAACCAATGAAGTGAATTCCGGATCTTCAAAGGACGGATCGTACCAAAGGTTGTTCTTCTTGCAGTATTCTTCGACAAGCTCAATTTGCTCTTCGCTGCGTCCTGTGAGACGAAGATATTCAAGTGACTCTCCATCTACTGGGAAGAATCCACAAGTTGCACCATACTCAGGCGCCATGTTGGAAATCGTTGCACGGTCAGCAAGAGGCATCTCCTGGAGGCCTGGACCGAAGAATTCGACGAATTTACCAACAACGTTCTGTTCACGTAATTTCTGAGTGACTTTCAGAGCCAGGTCGGTAGCTGTCGTTCCTTGCGGGAAGCTTCCATTCAGCTTCACTCCAATAACTTCTGGAGCTGGGAAGTAAGATGGCTGCCCTAGCATTCCAGCTTCCGCTTCAATACCACCAACGCCCCATCCGAGGACACCAAGACCATTGATCATCGTCGTATGTGAGTCGGTACCGACTAGTGTATCAGGGTAAGTATCATAAGAGCCGTTCTCATTTTCTTTTGCATGAACGACATTCGCGATGTATTCAAGGTTTACCTGGTGTACAATTCCTGTTGCTGGTGGGACGGCGCGATAATTATCGAACGCTTTTTGAGCCCAGTGCAGAAATTCATAACGTTCTTCATTTCGTTCAAATTCAAGCTCCATGTTCACATTTAATGCATCAGGAGTTCCGTACTTGTCCACCTGTACAGAGTGGTCAATAACAAGATCAACTGGAACTTCAGGGTTGATTTTGTCAGGGCTTCCTCCCATATCCACCATTGCCTTTCTTAGTGAAGCAAGATCGACCACGGCAGGTACGCCTGTGAAGTCCTGCAGGATGACACGGGAAGGTTTGAATGGAACATCTTCCCCTTTAGATTTTTCTGTTCCCCAGTTTGCTAGACTCTCGACATGATCATCACTGATGACACGACCGTCATGCTGACGTAATAGAGATTCCAGTAGGATCCGGATGGAGAAAGGTAGACGGGAAATCTTACCATGTCCCGCATCTTCTAAGGCTTTCAAATCGTAATAGTTATACGTTTGGCCATTGAGTTCAAATTGTTTGCGAGCATTAAAAGCATTGCTAGCCATATTCCTTTTACCCCCTCATCAATATTCAACAGCGGCCCTGTTTTATAGGTGCCACTATTCCCCAATTCTTGTACATTTGTTCCTTGTAATCACAACAAGTTCACAAATCTGCAACCCTTATTGTAAATGAAAACGATTTATAAGTAAAATAAATGACCACAAATTTTTCTGAATTCGATAAATTTTATACAAAAATCTACAAATTGATGTGCTTGTATTTGAATGCCCGACCTTTTATAATGAAGGTAGGAAAGTATAAGATAATGAAACAGGTGATAGTATGTCAGGAGGATTTGCCCTCTTTATCGTTGGGTGGATTGTCATCATGATCGGATTGATGAGCATCGGGGGGTTCTTCATGTTCCGCAAGTTCCTGAAGCGCCTCCCGAAAGAAGACGGAAAGTCCATCATTGATTGGGAAGAATATTATGTGGACAAGACGAAACACATGTGGTCGGCCGAACAAAAAGATTTACTCGAAGAACTGATCTCTCCCGTCCCTGAATTATTCCGGGATGTAGCCAGGCAGAAAATTGCCGGACGCATCGGAGAATTGGCCCTCGATAAGAAAAAAAAGAAAATCACACAGGAAATATTAATTGAAGGCTACATACGGGCGACGCCAAAGAGAGATCATAAATTCCTGGTGAAAAAGCTGGAAGAGAAGAAAATAGACATTACCCCCTACGACCCATTGATTGAACGCTAAAAAGGACCAGGCTTATGCTAGGTCCTTTTTCAATTCCAATTTCTTTTCCAGTTTTAAGTACTGCCTTAACATAGCGATTCTCCAAGTCATAATCATACCGAAAGCGAGCAGGAAGAACATGCCGCTCGTTTCACCGAATGAAACATGCTGTCCGATGATCAGTTTGAAGACCACCCTCAATATCAAAAGACCGAAAAGGATCAGGATAAAAGCCCTCGATGGCTTTAAATAAATGTCTCCCTCTTTCACCTCGAATTTGGAAGTGCGGATGAGAAAAATTGAAAATATCACACCAATGAGGACTGCTTCCATCACCTGCGTCCATTCGACTCGAAACACGGGTAATACGAACATAAGCGCTCCTGTACTCATCATAATCGGAGGCAGAATAATCTTTTTTACACTGGCTGGTTTTTTCGCTGCCCTCAGACGCACGAAAATCATCGCCGTCGCCATTCCAGCAGCTACAATCGTACTTGCAATTAACCAAAACATACCTATTCACTCTTTCTACTCTGACTTTCATGTTCAGCCTGGGATGACTCATCATGAAAATTTGGAACACAGGAAAACGGAATTCTTTCCGCCTGATCATATGTTTCCTTCTAAGGTAGGATCAGGATGCGCTTTCCTGTTCTCCTCTGTCATTAGCAATTGTCAAAATGATTGTCATCGTTACCCCTACGACAGCAAGGTAAACGCCCAGATCAAACAGTAAAGCTGTTGCAAGCTCTGTCTTTCCAAGGACAGGAAGCTGGAAGTAAGCGAACGCTTGAGTAAGGAACGGTGCATCAAAGACCATTCCACCAATACCAGTTGCC
The DNA here is from genome assembly GCF_056158545.1 of Halobacillus sp. ABR2_026. Taxonomy (NCBI): domain Bacteria; kingdom Bacillati; phylum Bacillota; class Bacilli; order Caryophanales; family Bacillaceae; genus Halobacillus; species Halobacillus sp. ABR2_026. Next base: position 1,889,989 of record NZ_JBSWTM010000001.1, on the reverse strand, counting down.
GCTGCTACGAGCAGCCCTACAGGGATCATATAGCGGAAGTTGATCGGTAGAATTTTCTCCATCGCTTTGATGCCATATGCCATATACATGAGTATGATAGCTGCAGCAGTCATCAAACCACCAATGAATCCTCCCCCTGGAGCATTGTGTCCCGCAAAAAACAAATAAACCGAAAATCCAAGCAGGATAAAGGCTATGAGTGTTGTCGTTGTTCTTAGGATAATATCGTTGGTCTGTCTCATTCAAACGGCTCCTTTGCTTTTCTCTAGTATCATCTTAATATAAATTCATTGGAAAATCCACGCCTCAAAACCCTTGGAAATTAAAGAGGCCCGCAAGATAGGATGTAAGCATCGTCATCCAATTGAAATAAAGAGCGATCCCGACCAGTATCATAACATAGCCGCCGATCTTCACGATACGTCCACTGTGGTTTCTGAACCAGCTCAATTTACCTATAAAGAAGGACAAGGTCAGAAAAGGAATGGAAAACCCTAAAGAATAGAACAACATCATCACCATAAAAAGCTCGGGTGAATCAGCAGCCAACGAAAGCACAGATGCAAGGATCGGTCCTGTACAAGGCGTCCAGCCCAATGAAAATGTCAGCCCAATGAGAAAGGTTCCTATGTAGCCGGATGGTCTATTCTTGAAGGATATCTTCCTGTCTTTCATAAGGAAATCAAAATTGAAAACCCCGATGATGACGAATCCGAAGAAAATGATCAGAATGGAACCTAGACGGCGGATGATGGATTCATACTGTATAAAGAATTGGGCAAATAGAGAACCGGAAAACCCGAGAATCAAAAAGATGGTCGTGAAACCTAATAAAAATAATACCGTATGGATCAAGCTCGCTTTTCTCAACATTCCATTGTCCTCTTTTAACTCCTGAACACTCATCCCGGTAATGTAGGACAAAAAAGCAGGATATAATGGAAATACACATGGAGATATAAAAGATAAAAACCCTGCTCCAAAAGCAAGGAATAGATTCACATCCATTCAAACATCACACCTTACCATTTATAGTCGACTCCTATTGTACCAGAGCCTTCCGCGGAAAACGACGGATAGGTTGTGAACATCCCCTGAAAATTACATAGATAAAGCCTCCTTTCATAACGAAAGAAGGCTTTTTTTCATTATTTCATTTGATTGTTCATTGAACGCATCATCTGATTGATTTTCTTCTGTGACGGTTTCTGTCCCATCTGCATCATCAATGTGCGTAACATTTGTTCGTTAATTGGCGGGTTCTTTTTTAAATAATTCATCATGTACTTTCTCGCGATGAAGAAGCCTAGAGCTGCACCACCGACAAGAGTCAATAAGGCAATGATGATGACCCAAACGATCCCCAATGTCATGACTTCGTCTTCCTCCTTCGTGTTGTCTCCCATAACAGTATAGTAAAACGTTCCATAGAATACAATAGTCGTTTTATCAGCCTGTCCGTCCGCTTCAATACGGTTTCAACCGTTCATGTCAAGAAAATGAAACTCAACGAAAAAAACAAATTTTCCATCACCGTGGGAGTTGACTGTAACAGAGACAACAATCATTCTTATGTCTATTATATCACATAGAGCAATGGATCAGAAAAGGGTTTCCTTGTGTGGAATTCTTACCTTTAAATAAGATCATTACTCTCTCAAGTAAAGAAGCTGCCTTGTTCAAAGGCAGCTTCCCCTTCTATTATTTCATCAAGTTTTCAGCATGTTTTACGACATTTTCAACAGTGAAACCATAGTTCTCAATGACCGTGTTACCCGGGGCTGATGCTCCGAATTTGTCAATTCCGATCACAGAGCCATCTAAGCCTACATATCGTTCCCAACCGAACGATGCTCCCATTTCGACTGCCAGACGCTGGCGGACAGAAGAAGGTAGTACCTGTTCTTTATATTCTTTCGACTGTGCTTCAAAGCGGTCAAATGAAGGTACGCTTACTACACGTACATCATAACCATTCTTCTTAAGTTCTGTTTGAGCTTCTACAATCAACTGCACTTCAGAACCTGAAGCAAGTAGAATAGCATCCGGCTCCTCTTTATCAGAATCACTCAGGATGTAAGCACCTTTTTTCATGCCTTCATAAGCATGCTCAGCTGTGCCTTCCAATGTCGGCAGACCCTGACGCGTCAATACGAGCGCTGTAGGTGTCGTTTCGGACTCAAGCGCAAGTCTCCATGCTGCGTTGGTTTCGTTCCCATCTGCAGGACGAAGCACGGAAAGATTCGGCATTGCGCGTAGTGAAGCAAGTTGTTCAACTGGTTCGTGTGTCGGCCCGTCTTCACCGACAGCCACTGAATCATGTGTAAACACATAGTTTACTGGAAGATTCTGCAGCGCGGAAAGGCGGACGGCCGGACGGAGGTAATCACTGAACACGAAGAAAGTGCCCGCATATACTTCAAGACCGCCATGAAGACCCATACCGTTCAATGCAGAAGCCATTGCGAATTCACGTACACCGAACCAAATGTTGCGTCCTGCATAGTTGTTTCGGGAGAAGTCTTCTTCTCCTTTAACAGCGGTTTTATTAGATCCTGCTAGGTCGGCGCTGCCTCCGAAGAAGTTCGGAATCGCCTGTGAAAGAGCATTGATCGCATCGCCGGAAGCTGCGCGTGTTGCCGGGCCGTCTTCTCCCACTTTATATGTTGGAAGATTATCCGCCCAACCTTCTGGCAGTTCTCCACGAATCGCACGTTCAAGTTCTTCTGCAAGCTCTGGATAAGCTTCTTTATATTGAGCCATCAAGCTGTTCCAGGACTCTTCCTTATCCTGACCGTTCTGTTGTACTTTAGCTTTGAAGTCCTGATAAACTTCCTCTGGTACGTGGAAAGGCTCGTGTTCCCATTCATAGAACTGCTTGGCTGCAGTCACTTCATCTTCCCCTAGAGGAGCTCCGTGGGAAGCTGATTTACCAGATTTGTTCGGAGAACCATAGCCGATCACCGTCTTCACTTCGATCATTGTCGGCTGTTCGGTATTCGCTCTTGCCTGTTCCAGAGCTTTAGCTACTTCCTCTGTACTCGTTCCATCTTCGACACGGATGACTTGCCAGCCGTAAGCTTCGTAGCGTTTTTCCACACTCTCACTGAACGAGCGGTCAAGATCACCATCAAGAGAAATATCATTGGAATCATAAAGGACGATTAATTTGCCAAGGCCAAGGTGACCAGCAAGTGAAGCAGATTCCTGAGATACACCTTCCATAAGGTCTCCATCTCCACAAATCGTGTACGTATAGTGATCGACTACGTTATAACCTTCACGGTTGTATTTCCCTGCAAGGTGTGCTTCCGCCATGGCCATGCCTGTAGCCATCGCGATTCCTTGCCCAAGGGGACCTGTTGTCGCCTCTACTCCATCGGTGTGACCAAATTCCGGGTGCCCCGGTGTTTTAGAATCCCACTGACGGAAGGATTTCAAATCGTCCATGGTCACGTTATAACCGGATAAGTGAAGCAGACTATACAATAGCATGGATCCGTGGCCAGCAGATAAGACGAAACGGTCACGGTCAAACCAGTTCGAGTTCTTCGGATTATGATCCATGAACTGGGTCCATAATGTATATGCCATCGGTGCTGCACCCATCGGCATTCCAGGGTGGCCGGAGTTTGCTTTCTCTACTGCATCGATTGTTAATGTTCTGATCGTATTGATTGATGTTTGTTCAAGGCTGTTTGCCATGTTGAACATTCCCCTTTCTATTCAGGTATATGTACCATGTATTATCCTATAATGAAATTCGCTTTGAGACAAGCGTTGTGCGCAATCTTTGCACAACCTCCCACCTAATTTCCCCTTGATCGAGGGAAATAAACAAAAAATCCGTATTCGAAAAAACGAATACGGATCATTAACTATCAATTCTTTTTTTCATTCTTCTGCATTTGGCGAAGCTTTTCAGGGGTAACGTCATTTCCTTTAGGATCAACGACTGTTACGCCTTTCAGTTGGTTTTTAAAGGATTGACGGGCATTTTTCAAATATTCCTGGCGGAGTTTCTGCTGCTCTGCTTTTTCATTCTTCGTAAGCTCCTGCTCTTTGGATTTATTAGCCAATTCATTTATACGATTAATTTTTTCTTTAGATAACATAGATCCTTCTCCTTTGCTTGTAGTCTGGATCATATACATACGAAAAAGACAAGAAATCTAGGGACTCTTGTCTTCAATCATTATATTACCTTGATTCCTCACCTTTTTCAAGGGATAGGTACTCTTTGTATCTCCTGTGGACGGTTGCTTTCGAAACATCATATCCGAGACCACGAAGAGTAGCGGCTATATCCTTAAACGTCAGATCGTTCTTCCTTAACCTCATGACTTCCTCAATCGGGAAATCGATCCTCTCACGGCCCGGTGCCTGATCCCTGTTGGATAAATTCGCGGATGGATCATAACCACCCGCTACGGCTTTTCTCATTCCACGCCGTATCTTCATGTTATGTATTTTTCTTTGGTATTCCTCGACGATTCCTACGATCTGCAATACCATTGAGTCCGATTCTGACAACTCCAGTTCCCCGTTATTGGATAAGGATAGAACTTTAATTCCCAGCCGGTTCAATTGATGAAAAAGAGCAATCTTCGTATTCCCGCGTCCCAAGCGAGTTTCATCCTGAACCAAAAGGGCATCCGCTTGTCCAGAAGAAAAGAATTCCAACATCCGGAAGACCCCTTCCCGTTCGATTTCATAGCCACTTGCCTGTTCTTCGATACATTCAACCACTTCATAACCATGGGCCTCAGCCATACTTGTCAATTCAGACTTCTGCCGGTTCAATGAAGTTACCTGCACCTCTTTTTCAGTACTTACTCTGCAATATATGATTACCTTCACCTGGACGATCCTCTCTTCTCTCTATTTATACGGTCGTTACCATAGAATAATAGAGAATGATGAAACTAACAATAAAAAGAATAATATACGTGTAATCGAGCTTAGATAGTTTGTTGAACATAAGAAAATCCTCCTCCGATATTGTAGAACGAACGTTCCTAAGAACCTGTGTTCGCGTTTGTTACTTTTATTATATACGAACACAGGTTCTTGTCAATGGCTTTTTTTCGAACGCGTGTTTGTATTTCTGAAACATAGGTGGTACAATGTGGTTACTATAATCCTATGTACGAGGTGCTAATCTATGAGTAAACTTTCAAAACGGCAGCAGGAAATACTAGATTTCATTAAAGAACAAGTTTTATTGAAAGGTTATCCGCCATCTGTTAGAGAGATCGGACAATCCGTCGGCCTCGCATCCAGTTCAACAGTCCATGGGCACTTGTCCAGGCTGGAGAAAAAAGGGTATATCAGACGCGACCCTACAAAGCCTCGTGCCATTGAAGTGATTGAATTGGAAGAAGATCACAGCATTCCAAGGAGTGAAGCGTCCTACGCTCCAGTTATTGGTAAAGTTACAGCCGGGTCTCCGATTACCGCAGTAGAGAATATTGAAGAATATGTTCCGCTTCCAGATACGCTCGCAGGTTCGGATGACAATACGTTCGTTCTCATCGTCCAGGGAGAGAGTATGATCGAAGCTGGTATTCTTGATGGAGATATGGTTATCGTCAGACAGCAACAGACCGCACAGAATGGCGATATCGTCGTTGCTATGACAGAGGACGAAGAAGCAACCGTAAAACGTTTCTTTAAAGAGAGAAACCATGTCCGCCTCCAACCGGAAAACGCCACAATGGAGCCGATTTTATTACAAGATGTGGCCATTTTAGGGAAAGTCGTTGGTCTTTATCGGACCGTACACTAAAAAAGAGAGACGAGTCAGCACTCGTCTCTCTTTTTTATGCGCCGTATCTATTTCCTAGGTAGGACTTGGGCAGGACAGACAGGATGTTTTCTTTCATAAATGTCCTTACCTGCTTTCGCTCATAGCAGTATGCCGTTACATATAAATCCTGTATACCGACGATCCTGACTGTCCGTTGAGACACCGCCCCCTCTTTGTTCATATAGATCAGTTCAAGTTTTATCTTTTCCATTTTTGACCGATTGAATAAGGAGTCCATTCGCAACACACCCCCTAAACGAACATTTGTTCTTGTTTTTATTATATGTATTTCGCAGCCAAAAGTATACGACCAAAATTATGAAATTTCCCTGAACAAAAAAGCCTTGAAGCATGGTATGCTTCAAGGCTTTGGTACTTAATAGGTTTGCAAGTATTGTTCTCTCTCCCACGGATGAACCTGTGTACGGAACATATCCCATTCAATTTCCTTCGCTTCAATGAAGTGTTCAAATAGGTGTTCACCGAGAGCTTCTACCATGATTGAATCTTTGTGCAGCTCTTCCAGCGCGTCATAAAGCGTGGCAGGAAGGTCTTTTACTCCATGGGCTTCCCGTTCTTTCTTATCCATAACATAGATATTCCGGTCTACAGGTGCCGGAGCTTCCAATTTATTTTCAACACCATCAAGTCCTGCAGCAAGAAGAACTGCCATCGCCATATAAGGGTTGGCTGATGGGTCCACGCTGCGCACCTCGATTCGGGTGCTTAACCCACGGGAAGTGGGTACACGTACGAGAGGGCTCCGGTTTTGACCCGACCAGGCTACATAACATGGTGCCTCATAACCCGGAACGAGACGCTTGTAAGAGTTGACTGTAGGGTTTGTGACCGCTGTAAAATTGGTGGCATGTTTAATAATACCCGCTGTGAATTGATAGGCGACTTCAGAAAGCTGCTCTTTTCCTTTTTCGTCGAAGAAAGCATTACCTTTTTCGTTGAAAAGAGACATATTGGCATGCATTCCTGATCCGTTGACACCGAACAACGGTTTAGGCATAAATGTCGCATGCAAACCATGTTGACGCGCAATCGTTTTGACCACTAGTTTGAAAGTCTGGATATCATCACAGTGTTTGACAGCATCTGCATATTTAAAGTCAATCTCATGCTGCCCAGGAGCTACTTCATGGTGGGAAGCTTCAATTTCAAAGCCCATTTCCTCAAGCTCCAAAACGATATCACGTCGGCAGTTTTCCCCAAGATCGGTTGGGGCCAAGTCGAAATACCCGCCTTTATCATTCAATTCCATCGTCGGATCGCCTTTTTCATCTAATTTGAATAGGAAAAACTCAGGTTCCGTACCGATATTGAAAGCGGAAAAACCTAGTTTCTCCATTTTCTTGATGTTACGCTTCAAATTGTAGCGTGGGCATCCTTCAAATGGAGTCTGGTCTGGGTTGTAAATGTCACAGATGAAGCGTGCGACTTTCCCTTTCTCGGACGTCCAAGGGAAGACGACGAACGTATCCAAATCCGGTACCAGATACATATCGGACTCCTCTATTCGTACGAATCCTTCGATGGAGGATCCGTCAAACATCATCATGCCATCAATTGCTTTATCCAACTGGCTTAGTGGAATTTCCACATTTTTGATTGTGCCAAGCATATCCGTAAACTGCAGGCGGATGAACTTGACGTTTTCTTCATCGATTTTCTTGTAAATTTCTTCTTTAGTTAAACCCATTGAATTTCCCCTCTCGACACAAGATTAATGGAAGAACCTGGACATTTCTCCCTGTCTAATTGCTAATTTACCTTGTCTTCCCGCTGTGAATAGTTCTCGTTGTAACATCCGACGAAGCTCTTTTTCAGTAAGTTCATTGTGCACTTCTTTCACTTGCTTTTCATCATACGCTTCATTTTCTGAATCGCTGTGCATCTTCAGAACTTTTTTAATTCCGGCCATGTTGACTCCCTGATCGATCAGATCTTTAATTTCCAACAGTCGATCGACATCATTGAATGAAAACATGCGGCGGTTCCCTTCTGAACGCGCCGGCTGAACAAGCTCATGCTGTTCATAATACCGAATTTGGCGTGCAGTAAGGTCTGTCAAAGATTGAACAATCCCCATCGGGAACAACGGCATAGAACGACGAATTTCATCACTCATCGATGTGCCTCCTCCCCATAAGAATGATACTTTAATTATACGTCACGCAAGGGATATGTCAACATATGTGAGGAATGTTCACACAATTTATGAAAGGGGTATCATACCTTTCTCTTCAAGCTTTGACCATTCCCTCATCTACCATCTGTGCTACAGCCTGGACGACAGCAAGCTTAACATGTGCATACGTCAGTCCCCCTTGAACGAAAGCTGTATAGGGAGGTCGGATAGGACCATCCGCCGTCAACTCGAGACTCGCCCCTTGGATGAACGTACCCGCTGCCATGATGACTTCATCATCATATCCCGGCATTGCACTTGGCTCTGGCTTGAAGTGGGAGTTCACAGGCGAAGCTTGCTGGATGGATTGACAGAACTTGATCATTTGATCGGCGGTTTGAAAATTAACCGATTGAATCAAGTCAGTCCGCTTGGCATTAAAACCAGGATTTGTATCAAAGCCCCATTCACTCAGGTATTTGGAAGTGAAGATCGCTCCTTTCAGCGCTTCTCCTACGACGTGTGGTGCAAGGAAAATCCCCTGATACATTTCCTGAAGGGTGTTTAAGCTCGGGCCAGTTTCTTTCCCTAAACCAGGAGCAGTCAAACGGTAGCTGCATTTTTCAATGAGGTCGCTCCGCCCTGCGATGTATCCTCCAACTCTTGCAATCCCTCCGCCAGGGTTTTTGATCAATGAACCAGCAATCAAATCCGCTCCTACTTCCAAAGGTTCTTTCATCTCCACGAATTCACCATAACAATTATCTACAAAAATAATGACCTCTTCATTGATCTCACGTACGAATCGAATGATGGACTCCAAAGCATCAAGCGTAAAGGAAGGGCGGTCCTCATAGCCTTTCGATCGCTGGATGGCAACGACTTTCGTTTGATCATTCATAGCTGCGCAGATAGTAGATCGGGAGAAGTCCCCGTCCTCCTTCAACGAGACCGACTGATACCCCACACCGAAATCTGAAAGCGACCCTGTATCACGTTCGTCTTCAGAACCGATGACGTCTCTCAATGTGTCATAAGGTTCCCCCGATATGTATAGAAGCTCATCACCAGGACGGAGCACCCCGAACAAGGCGGTTGTGATGGCATGAGTCCCTGATATGAGCTGTGGGCGAACGAGAGCGTCTTCTCCTTTAAAGATCTCCGCATAAAGGGCCTCGAGGGTATCCCGTCCAAAATCGTCGTAACCGTACCCTGTCGTCGGATTAAAATGGGAGTCGCTGACTCTTAATTTGTGAAAGGCTCTCAACACTTTCGCTTGGTTGTATTCAACGATTTCATCGACAATTGCGTGCGGAGCCTTGATTTCTTTTTCCACTCGGTTTTTTAATTCTTGAATATTCATGATGTAACCTCTTCCTATCTTGCGTAATTTCATTTATGTTTGTAATTTTCCATCTAAAGGATCTGATGTTTCAAAGGGTGTTCAGGATGAATGAATCCATGCAGCGCATACCCTTCTTTTTCCTCATAAAAATGGATGCTTGTTACCATACTGTAGGTTTTGAACTGCTGAAGCCGCTTCCCTTCTTCAGCTGGAATGAAAACATCATATTCATCCCATTCCTCTTTCAAAACTTCTTCCATTTTGTGAAGGACGCGTTTACGATCGATTGGATCATGGACACTGACCGTCAATGAAGGAAAGGAATGAGGAATAAAGTCGCCTTGCAGCAAGTCTTTTTTATTGTAAACCGTTAATATAGGGAGCTGGCCTGCACCGAGATCTTCCAATAGCCGAAGAACCGTCTTCTCCTGTTGAATGTGGTCAGGGTGAGAAGCATCCACCATGTGAATGACAAAATCAGCTTCTGTCACCTCTTCAAGCGTTGATCTGAAAGCTGCAATCAACGTGGTCGGCAAATCCTGTATAAATCCTACTGTATCAGATAAAAGTGCCAAAAATCCTGACGGGAGGCTCATTTGCCTTGTCAACGGGTCGAGTGTCGCGAATAACAAGTCTTCCTCGAAAGATTGGCTATCTGTTACTCTATTGAAGAAAGTCGATTTCCCGGCATTCGTATAGCCCACGATAGCGACTTGAAACGCCCGATTTTCTTTACGCCGTTTTCGATACTGCTCACGCTGTTTCACGACGGCATCCAGACGTTTTTTGATGTCATCAATTCTTCTTTGAATATGGCGGCGATCCGTTTCCAATTTAGTTTCACCGGGACCACGGGTACCGATCCCCCACCTAAACGGGAGAGAGCTGTTCCCTGTCCAGATAGACGAGGCAGCAAATATTGCAGCTGAGCAAGCTCAACTTGAAGCTTACCTTCTTTCGTACGCGCCCGGCCTGCGAATATATCCAATATCAGCTGACTTCTGTCTATGACACGCACACCTACCCTGTCAGCAATGTTCCTTAACTGACCAGGGGACAGTTCATCGTTGAATATGACGAGTTCTGCTTCCACATCTTCGGCAGCTTCTCTGATCTCTTCTAATTTCCCGTCACCTAAATATGTAGCCGGGTGAACCCGGTCACGCTTTTGAGTAATAATTTTACACACTTCTCCGTCAGCGGTTTCCGTTAAGGACTGCAGTTCTTCCAAGGAAGATTGAAACCGCTCCTCCTGTTCCTGTGGATCCTTTCTCGCTACTAATACTACCAACTCTTTTGACATAAATCTTCACCTACTTTTCCATCTGCCTGTCTCCTTCTCATCATAACAGAAAACGGAGCGGCATGAATATAGACACACTTCCTGCGAGCCAGGAAGCTAAAAACTGAAATCCTCCGCCTCCAAGGTCATTAACGTCCTCTTTTTCGGATGGGGGCTTACGACCACTCTCCAAGCATGTTTGCGGATGGCTTCTTCAATGAGATTCCTTACATAACGAGCATTTGAAAAATTCTCCTCACGCCTTGTATAGACGATATGCAAATGTTGAAAAAGCTTTCGCTCCGCCTCTTTCGTTAAACAATATTCCCTCTCACTAATCATTCCAAAAGCAATCTGAGTAAGTTCTTTTGCCGTGTAGTCCTTGAAGGAGAGCTGAATGGGGAAGCGCGAAGCAAGCCCTGGGTTTAGTGTTAGAAAATCTTCCATTTCTTCGGGGTAACCAGCAAGTATGATAATAAACTCATTATGATGGTCTTCCATGCATTTAACCATGGTATCAATCGCTTCCTTGCCGAAATCTTTCTCCCCGCCTCTTGCTAAGGAGTACGCTTCATCGATAAAGAGAACACCACCGAGTGCTTTATGAATCAAGTCTTTAGTCTTCTGAGCGGTGTGACCGATGTATTCACCAACCAGATCACTCCGATCCGCTTCAATGAACTGCCCCTTTTCAAGGACACCTACATCCCGAAATAAAGCGGCCGCCATTCGGGCCACCGTCGTCTTCCCCGTGCCAGGGTTTCCGTGGAACACCATGTGAAGAACTTGTTGGTTCGATTTAAGACCCACTTCCTGTCTTTTCTTAGACACGAGGACTTGTGCGTAGATCTCCTTCAACCTTACCTTCAATTCTTCCATCCCAACTATGGAACGAAAGCACTCATCAATTTCCACAAAAGGGGCGGCTGTCTGTTCGAGTGCTCCATTAGTGGATGCAGGCGCAGCTTTTTGTTTGGAATCACTTAACACAATGTTGATCGTGCCGGGTCTCGCTATATTTGCCTGGGGTTGCACATCGATCCCTCCTCATACTTCTTCATCATACGCATATGGAAGTCCACCTGTGACAAACGCCCAAGGCCGAACATGCTTTATTCGCTCATCTCAAGTAAAAATGAAAGAAGCGGGCACCTTTACAAGGCACCCGCTTCTGGAACATTTTCAGACCATTTCTACCTATTCTTTATCCAATGTAACATTTTTAATAGGAGCAAAAGTGGAAATTGCATGTTTAAAGATCAATTGCTGCTTCCCTTCTGTCTCCAGCAAAACAGTAAAATTGTCAAAGGCTTTAACAATGCCTCTCAATTGAAAACCATTGAGCAGAAAGACGGTTACCTGCATGCGTTCTTTCCTTAATTGATTCAAATAATTGTCCTGAATATTAACTGATTGGGCCATGGATCTTCCTCCTCTATTCTATCTGTAAATATACGTTTCTACGTATTAGCCGATCTTTCCTGCTAAATCGTCTAAAATTGTTTCAAATTTCTCCTCATAATTCGAAGGGTCAATCTCATACCAAGTGATGTCCATTTTGTTCTTAAAATAGGTATACTGACGCTTCGCATATCTCCTGGAGTTCCTTTTCAAGAGCTCGACCGCTTCTTCAAGTGTACAGGATCCTTCAAAATAAGGAATCAATTCCTTATAACCAATGGCCTGCATCGATTGAGCACCTTTTAAGCCGCTTTCCAGTAAATTACGAACTTCTTCCAGGAGGCCTTCCTCCATCATTTTGTCGACTCGCTCATTGATTCGTTCATACAATAATTCCCTGTCCATTTCCAAACCGATCAGATGAGGAGAGAAAGGGGATTCCTTTTGTTGTAGATGATGACGGTCACTCATTGCCTGACCTGTCGTTTCATAAACTTCAAGGGCACGGAGAACCCGCCTCTCATTGTTCGGATGAATTCTCGCTGCCTGATCAGGGTCTACTTCCATCAAACGACGGTACATATAGTCCCTGCCCTTATCTTCCAGCTGTTTTTCAAGTTTCTCCATCTTTGCCGGGTCCTTTTTCTGCTCAGAGAATTGAAAGTCAAAAAGCGTCGCTTGTATGTACAGACCCGTGCCTCCTACAAGGACCGGAAGTTTCCCCCGTTTGTGAATGTCCCAAATCAAATCCTGCACTTTACGTTGGAACTCTGCTACTGAGAACGGTTCATCAGGATTCTTGAAATCAATCATGTGATGAGGGATTCCCTGCATCTCATCTTTCGTAACCTTCGCTGTTCCGATATCCATCTTCCGGTAAATCTGCATGGAATCTCCACTGATCACTTCCCCATCAAATCGACTGGCCAATCGAATTCCCAAATTAGATTTCCCTACAGCTGTAGGACCAACAACAGAAACTACCACTGGTTTCATTATCCCACCCCCTTTACACGTCTCTATTATACATGAATGGCTCTACAATCATACCTCAGACCATATACTAACGCAATCCGTTATACCCGCTAACGGATTGCGTTAGTAATATTCAAAATATTCGTTAGTTTGACTATCGCATTTCGTTAGTATGTGTTATAGTATAGAAAAGGAGGCGTCTTAAGTGGTCCATGAAAGAATTCGTTCACTTCGAAAAGAGAGACGTTTAACACAATCGATGTTGGCTGAAAAAGTCGGTGTGTCCCCACAAGTCGTATCGAATTGGGAGCGAAGCTATACTTCTCCAGATCTTGAAGATCTTACGAAGATCGCGAACGCCCTTCATACCACCGCTGATTATCTCCTCGGTTTAAGCGATCAACAGGAAGATGAAATGCGTGAAATTAAACAACTCCTGGAAACGAAGGGATATTCAAAGCCTGTTTTTTTCGATAAAAAAGCATGGTTTGGAATCCAGCCGGAAGATATCAAACAAATTGATAACTATTTCCGCTTTCTTCTCCAGCAAAAAAACATTTCTTGAACAGCCCCCTACCCAACCTTTGCACTCATTTATAATAAGGTGATTATAATTATATTATGTAAACCCATATTAAAAAGTAAGAGAGGCACCGTAAAATCGGTGCCTCTCTTTTTACATTACTCGTTTAAACATTTTTTCCATCTCATACTCGGAAAAGAAAACAATGATGGGTCTCCCGTGGGGACAAGTGAATGGATCAGTCGATTCTCGTAAATCCTCAAGGAGCTGGAACATATCGGTCTGATTCAAATAATGATTTGCTTTGATCGATCGTTTACAGGACATTAATATCGCAGCTTCTTCTCTCAGTTTAAGAATATCGATTCGGTCATTCTCCATCAGCTGTTGGATCATCTCATGAATGACTTCTTCTTCAAATCCGGCAGGAAACCACTGGGGATGACTCCGCACGATATAAGTCGTATCACCGAAAGGCTCAAAGAAGAGTCCCACTTCTTCCAGAGAATCCTTATATTCTTCAACCCTCAACGCTTCAGCTTTCGAAAATTCAAAAGTCATCGGAACGAGAAGCTCCTGCACTTCATGGTGCACTTCAGAAAGTTTATCACGGAAAAACTCATATTTTATTCTTTCCTGTGCAGCGTGCTGATCAACGATATACATACCATCTTCATTTTGGGCAAGAATATACGTTCCATGCAGCTGACCGATCGGATGCATTGTTGGCACTCTGCGAGGCTGGTCTTTCGTTGTGTTCCTATGCCCCTTTTCCTCTTCAGGAACAAAAGAATCCTGATCATCGAATTTTTCTTCTGCAGACGGGACCATTTCGCGGATCAATTGGTTTTGATGGTGCTGAAATTCATCCGCCTGCCGCGGGGGCTCTTCCCCTTTTTCCACGAGGTGCTCCACCGTAGATGCCCGCTCGCGGTGAGCGTCCTCCTGCCTCGACTGATAAAGGTCGAATGACTCCTGAGCTGTTCTTTCCTTTGCTGGTTTCGGTTTTGTCTCCGAGACGTCAGGAATGAGCGTCTGTTTACGGAAAGATGCCCGAACGGTTTCTTCCAATAATTCATATAATTCTTTTTCTTTACTGAAACGCACTTCCATTTTGGACGGGTGTACGTTTACATCGACGAGAATGGGATCCATATCGATATTCAATACGACAATCGGGCTTTTACCAATCGGCAAAAGGGTATGATACCCCTGGAGCACAGCTTTGTTCAAAGGGATGCTACGGATAAAGCGTCCGTTTATAATCGTCGACATATAGTTTCGTGATGCCCGGTAGACTTCAGGTTTCGCGATGTAACCATCAATTTTAAAATCGGCGGTTTCTACTTGTATGGGAATCATTTTTTTCGCAACATTCATTCCGTATATGTGGGCGATGACCTGAAGAACATCTCCCCGACCATTTGTTTTGAAAATTTGCTTTTCATTATGAGTGCAAAGAAACTGTACTTCCGGATGCGCTAAAGCGATCCGGTTCAATACATCTGTCACATGACCAAGCTCGGTGTGGATGGTCTTCATATATTTTAGACGGGCAGGTGTATTGAAGAACAATTCCTCAACCGTAATATCCGTCCCCTGTCTTGCATCACTTTTCCCTTTTGAGACGAGGTGCCCACCTTCAAGGTTCATTTTGGTACCTGCCTCCGCACCGGTAGATGTTTGAATACTTAAGCGGCTGACAGCGGCTATACTCGCCAGTGCTTCTCCACGAAAACCAAGGGAGCGCACATGAAAGAGGTCGTTCTCATCAAGAATTTTACTCGTCGCATGTCTGTGAAAAGCATGCTCGCAATCCTCTTCGTCCATACCCTCCCCATCATCAATGATCCGGATCCGCTGCAAACCCGCTTCCATTAGTTCAACCTTCACCCATTTGGCACCTGCATCAATACTGTTTTCTACCAGTTCTTTGACGACAGAGGCTGGGCGTTCAACAACTTCTCCGGCGGCTATTTTATTGGCTAAGTGGTCTGGCATCAGACGGATACGCGCCATCTCTGTTTCCTCCTTTATGATTTCAACCGTTTTTGAAGTTTGTACAATTCGTTCATGGCATCCATTGGTGTCATCTCCATAAGATCAAGTGACTCCAAGTGCTTTTCAATAGAGGCCCGCTTCTTATGTGACCCTGTCTTCTCAGGTTTTTTCTCCTCTATGAATAAACTGAGCTGTTCCTCAGGTTCTGCCTGGACAGACGGTTGCTTGCCATGATCTGATCCCGCATTCTCCAGTTGATTAAGAAGAGCCGTTGCTCGATTGATAAGAGCGTCCGGTAGTTGAGCAAGCTTCGCCACATGAATCCCGTAACTTTCATCGGCAGGTCCCTCTTTGATCTGATGAAGGAATACGACATTCCCTTCATATTCTTCCGCACGTACATGAACGTTCTTCAACCGCTGGAGTTGATCCTCCAATGATGTCAACTCATGATAATGAGTGGAAAACAATGTTTTCGCATTGATTTCTCCGTGAATGTATTCAACGATCGCTTGAGCCAGTGCCATTCCGTCATATGTGCTCGTCCCTCTGCCGATTTCATCTAAAAGGATCAGGCTGTTTTCAGTAGCATGGCTCAACGCGTGGTTTGCTTCAAGCATCTCCACCATGAATGTACTATGACCAGAAACAAGGTCATCAGCAGCTCCAATCCTAGTGAAAATTTGATCAAACACCGGAAGATTGGCAGATTGACATGGAACAAAGGACCCCATTTGACCTAACACAGCCGTTAATGCCAGTTGGCGCATATACGTACTTTTACCAGACATGTTCGGCCCGGTAATCAGCAGCATATCTGTTTCTTCGTTCATATAGATATCGTTCGGTACAAACGTCCCTTCCTGCATTACCTTTTCGACGACAGGGTGGCGTCCCTGACGGATGTCAACGACCCGCTGTCCCTGATACTCCGGCCTTACATATTGATTGGATTCCGCGGCCTGGGCAAAACCTTGAAGAACATCAATACGGCTGATTGCTCGGCAAGCTGCTGCAGCCTCTTCACATAGGTTTTCACTTTTTCCCTGACCTCTAAGAAAAGTTCATATTCAAGTTCCACACTTTTGTCCTGTGCTTCAAGAATCATACTTTCTTTCTCTTTCAATTCCGGTGTAATGAAGCGCTCTGCATTTGTAAGGGTCTGCTTTCGTTCATAACGTCCTTCAGGAAGATGTCTTAAATTCGCTTTCGTCACTTCAATATAGTAACCGAACACACGGTTATAACCAATTTTCAATGATTTGATCCCTGTATCTGCTCTTTCTTTTTGCTCAAGTTCTGCGATCCATTGCTTTCCATTCTTAGAAGCATATCGATAATCATCGAGCTGTTGATGAAAACCATCCTGGATCAGTCCACCTTCCTTAATGGTGATCGGAGGGTCATTAGCGATACTTTCCTCAAGGAGTTCTTTCAACTCTTCTAAAGGATCGATGTCCTCATAAAGTCTACCGATAGAAGGGTGAGAGAAATTCGAAAGCGTCGACAAGATCTCAGGGATATGATTTAAAGAGTTCTTCAATTGAATCATATCTCTTGCATTGACATTGCCAAAGGCTACTCTACCGGCCAGGCGTTCCAAATCATAGACGTTCGACAGGTTTTCTCTTAAAGTTTCCCGCTCGAAAAACTGATCCAGGAAGCCTTCCACCTGGTCATGCCTTGTAGCAATGGCATCAGCTGACAATAATGGACGCTCCATCCACTTTTTGAGCATACGTGCCCCCATGGATGTAACGGTTTTATCGATGACGGACAGGAGACTGCCGGCCTTACCTTTTTTTCTGATGGTCTCCAGCAATTCCAGGTTTCGCTTGGAATACATATCGAGGGTCATGTACTGTTTCAACTCAATGACGGTGACAGGCTGCAGATGATCCAGCGAACGTTTCTGTGTATGCTGGATATAGTTCAACAGCCTCCCGAATCCGGTCAGAAGCTTGTCCTGGTGTACATCTTTGACAAGAGAGTGGAATTCCGAAGAAATCTCTGTCTCTCCCTGATGCGACACCGTATAGTCCAGTCGATCGATCAACATCTGCTTATGTTCAACATCAAAATCATGGGATACGACAACCTCTTTGACCGGACGGCTGTACAATTCGCTTAACGCTGCATCAAATCCGCCTGGAATTAAAGCCACACTATTCTCTCCTGTGGTCAGATCATTGTAACTGACCACATAAGAACCATCGTCGAATGCGCTCAATGACGCCAGGTAGTTGTTTTCTTTTTCATCGAGCATATTGCCTTCCATGACCGTACCTGGAGTAATAAGCTGGACGACTTCCCGCTTCACGACTCCCTTTGTCGTTTTAGGGTCCTCCACTTGTTCACAAATGGCCACCTTGTAGCCTTTCTCGATCAACTGCTTTATGTAATTATCTGCGGAATGGTAAGGCACTCCGCACATTGGGATTCGGCCGTTTTCTCCTCCGTCCCTACTTGTGAGTGTAATCTCCAGTTCCTGGGATGCCTTTTGAGCATCTTCGAAGAATAACTCATAAAAATCGCCTAACCGGAAAAACAGAAAGGCATCTTTTTGGTCTGCTTTAATTTTTAAATATTGCTGCATCATGGGTGTGTATTGTGCCATAGGGTAAACCTCCAAAACGTGCATAAGATTCTCCACCCATTATAGCATACGAGGCAAATAATCTTACACGAAAGAACATGACATTATGAAAGGTTATGGCATGAATACCAAAGTATTTGTTTTGAGATTTTTTGTGTAGGGTCTGCGGGGAATGCCCTGCTTTCCGCGGGAGCGCGGAGGGGACTCCCCCTCCACAAAATCCAGTACTTCGATCAGGAGCTCCTATATAATTTCCATACGAAGAGAAAAAAGAAATCCTCGCTGAGGCAGCAAGGATTTCATAATCAATCGTGTTTATCGTGATCTCTGTCTGAAGAGGATGGTAGGAAGTCCGTTTCAATCGCAGAAAAATCATCAGACGATAAGTCGTAATCATAGTCATCGTCTTTGTCACAGCCATGAGGATCCACTTTCACGCACAACTTCGTCTCACCGATGACGTCTACACAAAACTCTCTTTCTACTTCTACAACAATTTTCTGTCCGTTACCTGAAATGTTTGCTTCCAAACAGTTCGGCTGTTGGACGACCTTAGCAATTACCTCAAAGTCATCATGTACACAATTATCATCTTTTACTGCCAACTTGACATAATCACAATAGCTGACTCGTTCAGTTACGACTTCTGTCTTTGTATTATCATTATAAGAATACCAGACGTTCACATCATAACTTCCAGATATTTCAACGTGATCTCCTTTCTTCTTGGCATTGTAGATGTGATTGATGACCCAGCAACCTAGGATGCTAGTCGGACGGTGCGAAGGGCTGATGGTGTGTGTGGATTCTGTAAACTTTTTTCCTTTGCCGATTACAGCTTTCGTAATAATTTCTCTGTAATCTCGTTCAAAAAAAGACATAGGGTTTCACTCCTCCTTATTCTACCACCCATCCTATGCTTGGGTTGGGCGAATGGTGACTAACGGGAAAATGGCCTAAGGACGTGTTTAATTCATTCTATGCACTAGCCCATAAAATTGTACGAAAAAAATCCGCCAGAGGGGAAAACCCTCTGACGGAAGTGTATGCATCAATGACCGCAACCATGACTTTGTTTATTAGAACCCGTTTCTCCCTGCAGTACATCTCCACCTGTAGAGCGGATGACCTCATTCGTAACTTCACGGGAAATTGTGTTAGATACCATTTGCAGAATATCATTTATGATCGTTTGCGAGTCTTTAAATTCTGCCACCACAGGAATCTCGTCCAGCTCATCCTGGAGACGATCAATTTCTTTTTCAATGCGCTGCAAAGCTTCTGTTTTTCCATAGGCCTGGAAATTGACCGCCTGCTTTTGCAACGCTTTAATTTTCTTAATGTGGGACTGCACTTTCTGATTTTCATTCAACTTTGCTTCTAATTGCTTGAATCGATCGATTTCCTCGATATCAGCCATCATTTTCGCCAATTTTTTCGCTTCTTCTACCACTTGTTGTCTCGTATATTGTCCCATTTACTTCACCTCTGCGTTGATTTCTACTAGTTCACCATCAAGGGACCAGGTTTTTGCTTTTGTCACTCTGACTGGTACAATTTGTCCAATCGTCGACTCTGGTGCACGGAAATTGACCAGCTTGTTCCGTTTGGTATACCCAGCAAGAACGTCCGGATTATTTTTACTTTCACCTTCGACCAATACGTCTACGACTTCACCTTCATAGGTTTTCATAGCATCAGCCGATTGTTGATTCACAATTTTGTTCAATCGCTGCAATCGATCTTTTTTCTCTTCCATTGATACGTTATCTTTCATTTTGGCTGCAGGGGTGTTGTCCCTCGGAGAATAGATGAACGTATAGGCGGCTTCAAAGCCGACTTCCTCTACAAGTGATAACGTATCCTGGAACTGTTCTTCCGTTTCATTCGGGAAACCGACGATGATATCTGTCGTCAAAGTAGCTTCCGGCATCGCTTCCCGTATTTTCCGCACAAGCTCTAAATATTCTTCTCTTGAATACTTCCGGCCCATGATTTTCAGGATTTCCGTATTCCCCGATTGAACAGGGAGATGGATGTGATCGAGCATGTTTCCGCCTGTTGCAAGCACTTCAATCAGACGATCATCAAAGTCACGTGGATGCGATGTTGTGAAACGGACCCTTGGAATATCAATTCCACGAAGCTCATCCATGAGATCTCCAAGGCCATACTCCATATCAAGGTCTTTACCGTACGCATTGACATTTTGCCCGAGAAGTGTGATTTCTTTATACCCTTGTGCTGCAAGGTGACGGACTTCCTGGATAATATCCTTTGGAAGGCGGCTTCTTTCCTTCCCACGTGTATAAGGAACGATACAGTAGGTACAGAATTTATCACAGCCATACATGATGTTCACCCATGCTTTGATCTTTCCTTTTCGGGACCTTGGTAGATTCTCGATGATGTCTCCTTCTTTAGACCAGACATCAATAACCATTTCTTTCCCGAACATCGCTTCTTTCACAAGTTGAGGGATTCTATGGATATTATGTGTACCAAATATAAGATCGATAAACGGATGCTTCTTCAGAATGCGATTCACCACAGATTCTTCCTGGGACATACATCCGCAAATACCGATGATCAAATTCGGATTCTCCATCTTAAGAGGCTTCAAATGTCCGATTTCCCCGAATACTTTATTTTCTGCATTCTCACGGATCGCACAAGTATTCAAAAGAATGATATCCGCTTCTTTTGTATCTTTAGTAGCTTCGTAACCCATTTCTTCAAAAATTCCAGCCATTACTTCAGTATCATGTTCATTCATTTGGCAGCCGTATGTACGGATCATATATTTTTTTCCTCTTCCTGCCTGATCCATATCTTCCGGAATTTCAAAGTCATAATGCACATCTGTCTCTTTCCGCTTTCTCCGCTGTGCATCCCGCATATTCGGGGGTTGATAGGTGGTTTCAAAATATTTGACAAAATCTTCACTTGTTTTTTGTTTTAATCGATTGAGATTTTCTTGTGACGCCTGATCATCACCTTCGGAAGGCTGACGAATTTGGTTCACTTCTCTACGCTGCTGTTCGTTCATAATGATCTCCTTTCAATCCGAACATTCTAACTTTACCATTATATCAAGTTTCACATGATAAATTAAGCGTAAACATGAATTCCACCATTTTTCCATCAGTGCCCCAGCTACATTTCCCTACAGACACCCTTCTCCCATGACTCTTTAAATAAGGAATGACTTGCCATTTCTTATTTAAAGAGGTTCATCAAAAAGATGTCATGAAAAAACCAGCTATTCAAACGATAGCTGGTTTTACAATAGGTTAGATGATACCTAATTTTTTGCCGGCACGCTCAAAAGCATCAAGAGCTTCCTGTAATTCTTCTTTGGAATGCTCCGCCGTGACGATGGTACGCACTCTTCCTTTTCCTCGTTGGACAGTGGGGAAGACGATTCCTTGGGCAAAGACCCCTTCCTCAAACAGTTCATCTGATAATTTATGCGTAAGAGCATCATCTCCTACCATAACCGGTGTGACCGGTGTTTCACTGATGCCGGTATCAAAACCAAGGGCATTCAGACCATCCTTGAAGAACTTCGTATTGTCCCAAAGCTTTTCAATGAGTTCCGGCTCTTCAAGTAACACATCGATCGCTGCATCATTCGCTGCCGTAACTGCAGGTGGGTGAGACGTACTGAACAAGAACGGACGTCCTTTATGAATCAGATAATCCCTAAGCGTTTTCGTACTTGCAACATAGCCGCCAAGAACACCGATGGCCTTACTTAATGTACCGACTTGGATGTGTACGCGTCCATCTAAATTGAAATGGTTTACAGTTCCACGACCATTATCTCCGAGAACACCACTTGCGTGTGCATCATCAACCATGATCAACGCATTGTATTTCTCAGCCAGTTCGACGATCTCCGGTAAAGGAGCGATGTTTCCATCCATGGAAAATACACCATCCGTCACGACAAGGCGTGTACGGTAATCGCTACTTTCTTTCAAAGCAGATTCCAATGACTCCATATCCACGTGTTTATAAATTTTGCGGTCCGCTTTCGTCAAACGAATCCCATCAATGATGGATGCGTGGTTCAGCTCGTCAGAAATCACAACATCTTCTTTCCCTAGAATGGACGACAAAACCCCTTGGTTCGTCGTGAAGCCGGACTGGAAGACGAGGGCCGCTTCTGTATGCTTAAATTCAGCTAATTTCTTTTCAAATTCTTCGTGCATTGTCAACGTTCCAGCAATTGTACGGACAGAACCGGTCCCTACTCCATATTCCTCATTTGCTGATTCAGCCGCTTTTTTCATTTTCGGATGAGAAGTGAGGCCTAAATAGTTATTGGAAGAAAGCTGGATCACTTCTTTCCCTTTGATGGTCACCTTCGATCCCTGGGCAGACTCCAACGGGATCAACGTACGGAATGTCCCTTGTTCCTGCATTTCATCCAATTCTCTTTGTAAGTATTCAAAACCTTTCATAAAACATCCTCCTTACCTTTTATGGGTGTAAAACTACTTTTCCACATTGTCCTTGATTCATCAAGTCAAAGCCCTGCTCAAATTCCTCCAGCTTCAAATGGTGGGTGATCAGAGGAGCGACATCCACTTGCCCTGATTGAAGGAGACGGGAGACTTGCTGCCAGGTTTCATACATTTTTCTTCCGGTGATTCCCTGGACCTCTACGCCTTTGAACACGATATCATTTGTAACATCCAGACTTACACGTTTTGTAGGCAGACTTAGAATGGAGACACGACCGCCATTGGTAATCATCTTAAACCCTTGGTCCATCGCCACAGGGTGCCCGCTCATCTCACAAACGACATCTACTCCATGCCCTTCTGTCAATTCCCGAGCTTTCTCCACAGGATCGATTTCACCCGAATGGATGATGGTAGTCGCTCCCATTTTTTCAGCTAACTCAAGCCGATAGGGATTCAAATCAAAAGCAAGAACTTGTGAAGCACCAGCGGCTTTAGCTACTCCAACAGCCATTAAACCAATAGGACCACAGCCGATGATAGCTACTGACTTCCCAGCAACGTCTCCATTGAGAACCGTATGTACCGCATTCCCCATCGGTTCCTGGATAGAGGCGATATCTGTTGGCATTTCATCAGGGTTTCTCCAAAGATTATCGGCTGGTAAAGCCACATACTCAGCGAAACACCCCTGTGTATCCACACCAATGATTTTAGTGTTTTCACAAATATGAAATTTACCCGTTAGACATTGTGGGCAATGCCCACATACTAAGTGGGTTTCCGCACTGACGTAATCACCCGTTTGAAATTTATGCACTTTGCTTCCGACCTCGACGATTTCTCCAGAGAATTCATGTCCGAAAACGTAAGGGGGCTTAACCCGGCTTTCAGACCACTCATCCCAATTATATATGTGGACATCCGTCCCACAAATAGATGTCGCTTTTACACGGATCAATACTTCGTCATCACGGATCTCCGGAATCGCAACTTCCTGCATTTGCGCCCCGGGACCTCTGTGATGTTTGACGATAGCTTTCATCGTTCCATTCACAGTGAACACTCCCAACCTCATTCATTCGGTATCAAACCTTTTATATTCATAATAGTAACATGTATTACAAAAAACGCAAATAACTATGTCCACTGGAAAAGAACAGATGATCATGTAAATGAATATGGCCTCACCCTATAGGTTTACGGAGCCCGTGGAGTTCATAAAACAGAAGTTGTGCCTATCTAACAAATTTATCCACCCGCCTTTACCATGTTTCACCACCATAAAAAAGCGCACCCAAACCCGGGTACGCTTTTTACCTTCCATTCTATTTGCTTTCATCCATAAGGATTAGGTATGTGCTAGCAGAATCATACATCCAGACATTTTCACTGTTCTCTATTCCTCCATTTAACGAGGTTCGACGATCAATTTGATCGCTGTCCGCTCCTCCTCGTCAATGAGTATATCGGTAAATGCCGGAATGCAAATCAAGTCCATGCCGCTTGGGGCTACAAAACCTCTCGCTATCGCTACAGCTTTCACTGCTTGGTTCAAGGCCCCGGCTCCGATTGCTTGAATTTCGGCCGTCCCACGCTCTCTTACTACGTTTGCCAAGGCTCCTGCTACTGAATTAGGTACGGATTTGGCTGATACTTTTAAGACTTCCATTACTAGCTCCTCCTTCAATCACTATAGTTGTTCCATAACTACTATATTCTTGGAGATGTAGGATATTACCTTTTCATTATGAATGAATTTGTCGCAAAATTCAAATAATCACTCAAAGAATGGATGGTCATCGTTGATCAATATACGTTGGACTTTCTTTGATTTTCCTGTTTTGTCATCTACATCCACCAAGAAAGCACTTAATTGTGCTCTTCCCTTTTTTGGAACTTCAAAACGTACAGGTAAGTTTGTAAGGAAACGCTTCAAGACCGCTTCCCTTTCCATTCCGAGAATGCCATCATAAGGACCTGTCATGCCCACATCGGAAATATACCCAGTCCCTCCAGGAAGAATCCTTTCATCAGCTGTCTGAATATGCGTGTGGGTCCCGACGTTTACACTCACTCTACCATCTACGTACCAGCCCATCGCTTGTTTTTCGCTGGTTGCTTCCGCATGAAAATCGAGGAAGATCACAGACGTGCGCTTTTTGGCTTCTTCAATTAACTCATCGACTTTCCTGAAAGGATCATCATTCGGGGATAAGAATGTACGCCCTTGTAAATTGATGACTGCGACTTCCCCTTTTGGTGTTTTCACATAAGTGATTCCTTTTCCAGGTGTGCCCTCGGGGAAGTTTGCCGGACGGATTAAGTATTTGGCATCATCAATAAATTCGAAGATTTCTTTTTTGTCCCAGGCATGATTCCCAAGCGTAACCGCCTGCGCCCCTTTTTCAAGGAAACGCCGATAGATCTTCTCTGTAATTCCTTTTCCTGATGCTGCATTTTCACCGTTGACAATGGTCACCGCTGGTTGATACTTCTGTTTGAGCTTTGGCAGATACTCATCGACCATTTCACGCCCAGGTGAACCAACAACATCACCAATAAATAAAATTCTCATATAATTCAACCATCCTTTAGCAAATGTTTCTATATTATTCCCGGTAAAACAGAAATGAAGCGGCCGGGAAGGCCGCTTCATTCATTTTATTTCGCATACTCCACCGAACGTGTTTCGCGAATAACAGTAACTTTAATATGACCTGGATAATCGAGTTCTCCCTCGATTCGATTTCGGATATCTCGTGCTAATCTTGTTGCTTCAAGATCATCAATTTCATCAGGACGAACCATGATGCGGACTTCACGTCCAGCTTGGATTGCGAATGATTTCTCTACGCCATCGTAAGACTCTGAAATCTCTTCCAGTTTTTCAAGACGTTTGATGTAATTTTCTAAGGTTTCACTTCTAGCTCCAGGACGTGCGGCAGAAAGGGCATCAGCAGCTGCGACTAAAACGGAAATGATAGAAGTCGGCTCTTCATCACCATGGTGTGAAGCAACAGCATTAATAACTGTTTCATTTTCCTTGTATTTCATCGCAAGCTCTTTACCTATTTCTACGTGACTTCCCTCTACTTCATGATCAATGGCTTTACCGATGTCATGAAGTAGTCCGGCACGACGGGCCAGGGTTTCGTCTTCACCTAGTTCAGCAGCTAGCAGACCGGAAAGATAAGCGACTTCCATGGAGTGTTTCAAGACATTTTGTCCATAACTTGTACGGTACTTCAGACGACCCAGAATCTTAATCAGATCCGGGTGCAATCCATGTACGCCAACCTCAAAAGTCGTCTGCTCCCCAACTTCGCGGATATAGTCATCAACTTCTCTTCTAGACTTGTCCACCATCTCTTCAATACGAGCCGGGTGAATACGACCATCCTGAACCAGTTTTTCAAGGGCCATTCTTGCTGTCTCCCGTCGGATTGGATCAAAGCCTGAAAGGATGACAGCTTCCGGTGTATCATCAATGATTAAGTCTATCCCAGTCAACGTTTCCAACGTACGGATGTTACGGCCTTCACGTCCAATGATACGGCCTTTCATCTCATCATTTGGAAGGTTGACGACGGAAACAGTCGTCTCAGCCACGTGGTCGGCTGCACAACGCTGCAGGGCAAGGGAAAGGATGCTTTTAGCCTTTTTATCAGCTTCTTCCTTCGCACGGTTTTCAGCTTCTTTGATCATGAGAGCTGATTCGTGCGAAACCTCTTGTTCGACGCGTTCTAAAATCATCTGCTTCGCCTGGTCTGATGTTAAGCTCGAAATATGTTCAAGCTCTGTTTGCTGTTCTTGAAGCATAGCTTTCACTTTGCTTTCCATTTCTTCAATTTGTTGTTGTCTCTCGGCAAGAGTCCCTTCTTTCTTTTCGAGTGAAAGATCACGTTGGTCAAGCGTTCCACTCTTACGATCAAGATTCTCTTCTTTCTGAGTTAAACGATTTTCAGTTTTCTGCAGTTCCATGCGGCGTTCGCGGATTTCATTCTCCGCTTCCTGGCGAAACTTCTGGTTCTCTTCTTTCGCTTCAAGAAGAGCTTCCTTTTTCGCTGATTCTGCATTGCGATGACCTTCTTCCACAATCTGTTTCGCAAGGTCCTCAGCGCTGGAAATTTTCGCTTCCGCAATCGATTTCCGAATAAGATAACCAACAACAGAACCGATGATAAGGGCAAGCAAAATGAAGATGAGCGAGGATATTATATCCATAATTTCACCTCCTCTTGCTATGAACTTGGTCCGTTTGTCGGCAATTACAAACGTTTCATTTTCAGTTTCATTTGTTTAAGATAAGGGTATAAAGATGAAAATGATACACATTCATTTTATGCTTGACTGCAAGGAATGTCAAGGAAACGCCCTATGTATCTGCTAACATATTCAAATATTCCAAAATGTCAGTCTTTTAATCCCTTCAAATAGACTGCTAATCTCTACCAAAACTAATCATTCGTAAAAAAATCGAGTATGAAACGTTTGTTTCATACTCGATTTTGTTGTCTTCACTATTTGGATTAAACGTCCAATGTTTCCTGACCTTCTTTAGCAGCTGCGTCTGAATTTTCTTCATCAGCTTCCATCCCGTAATGGTCGCGAATAAGTTTCTTCACTTCTTCATAAACTTCTACATTTTCTTTAAGGTATTGCTTTGCATTTTCCCTACCCTGACCAAGTCTGTCATCATTATAGGAGTACCACGATCCGCTCTTCTGTATAAGGTCAAGATCTGTACCGATATCAAGGAGTTCTCCTTCACGGGAAATTCCTTCTCCGTACATAATATCGACTTCAGCCTGCCTGAACGGAGGTGCCACTTTGTTTTTGACTACTTTCAGGCGGGTTTTGTTACCGACCATTTCATTTCCCTGCTTCAATGTCTCTGCACGGCGAACTTCCAGCCGAACGGAAGAATAGAATTTCAGCGCGCGGCCACCAGGAGTTGTTTCAGGATTACCAAACATAACCCCCACTTTTTCACGAATCTGGTTAATGAAGATCGCTGTTGTCTTCGACTTATTGATTGCGCCTGATAGTTTACGCAACGCCTGAGACATCAAACGAGCCTGGAGTCCAACGTGAGAGTCTCCCATCTCCCCTTCAATCTCAGCTTTTGGAACAAGAGCAGCTACAGAGTCAATGACGACCATATCTACTGCTCCACTACGCACAAGTGCTTCAGCGATTTCCAATGCCTGTTCGCCTGTATCAGGCTGGGAAAGTAGAAGTTCTTCAATATCTACACCCAGCGCTCTTGCATAAACAGGGTCCAACGCATGCTCTGCATCAATGAAAGCTGCCTGGCCGCCTTTTCTTTGAGCTTCAGCAATCGCATGAAGGGCGACTGTGGTTTTACCTGAAGATTCCGGTCCATAAATTTCTACAATTCTACCTCTTGGGTAGCCGCCTACTCCCAAAGCAACGTCAAGAGCTAGAGAGCCACTAGGAACCGTGTTTATTTTCTGCTCTGCGCCTTCCCCCATCTTCATGATTGAACCTTTTCCGAATTGTTTCTCTATTTGACGCAATGCCATATCTAATGCTTGTTTACGATCGCTCATTCTATACCGCCTTTCAAAATTTCTATCCTTATCATAACTTGTTTTTGGTCGTTTGCCAACTAAAAAGCGAATAAATGTTCCCATTTTTTTAATGTGCATAAAAGGTGCGATTTTTCTATTTCTTCTGTTGAAATCTTAAAAATCGCACCTCTTTTAATAATAGAAGTTATTTTTTTAGTTTGTGGAAAATAATTTCAAAGGCTTTCTTTACGGATCGCTCCCTAATTTGGTCCCGTCCACCTTGAAAATGGAATTTCTGCACTTCGGGTTTGCGTTCACCCACCTGCAGTCCGATAAACACTGTACCTGGTTTATGGCCTTCGCTATCATCTGGTCCAGCGACCCCTGTGAAGCTTACTGCAATGTCAACATTTAAAATAGCCTGTGCATTTAAAGCCATCATTTCTGCACACTCAGGGCTGATGGTTCCGTATTTTTTTATCAGAAACTTAGGAACCTCGAGAATCTTCTCTTTCATCTCAGGAGTGTAGACGGTAAGCCCGCCCTCACAAACAGAAGACGCTCCTGGAAGAGCGATGAGCCGTTCCAAGAACTTACCACCAGTGAAGCTTTCTGCAGAACCGATGGTATACCCTCTTTCCTTTAAGAGATCTCGCACTTTTTCTTCAATTGTAATCGAGTCACTGCCATAGTAGTACTTTCCGACATGCTCCAAGATGGATGTTTTCAAGTGAAGAATTTTCGCTTTAGCTTCTTCCGTTGTTTCCCCTGTCGCTGTCAACCTTAAACCCACTTCTCCTTCTGATGCGAGAGGGGCAATGGTCGGATTCGTCTGGGTACTTATGAAAGACTGGAGTTCGGTCTCTAAATCAGACTCCCCAATTCCTATGAAACGCATCATTTCCGAGACGATCTCTGACTCTAAATGATAATTTTTCTTAAGATAAGGGATGACATCATGTTGTGTAATATACTTCATTTCCCTCGGCACACCGGGGAGGAAGACCCACAATGTCCCTTCATGATTGACCATTTGTCCAGGTGCCATCCCTTCAGGATTAGAAAAGACCGTG
This sequence comes from Halobacillus sp. ABR2_026, assembly GCF_056158545.1. Lineage (NCBI taxonomy): Bacteria > Bacillati > Bacillota > Bacilli > Caryophanales > Bacillaceae > Halobacillus > Halobacillus sp. ABR2_026. Next base: position 1,860,838 of record NZ_JBSWTM010000001.1, on the reverse strand, counting down.
GACTGTTCGAACACTAGGGCCTGCTTTCGGTTGTTTTCTGCCATCGGTTTTTGATTCCGTTGATAATACGCTTTAATTTTATCCATCGATTCGCTATGTTCCACTAACTGCTGTTGTAAGATCATTCCACCGGCATCACGGGTTAAGTCGTCCTCTGTAGGGCCGAGCCCACCTGTAACGATGACAAGATCAGATCTCTTTTGAGCCGCTGCAAAGGAGTCTCTCACCCTTTGGAGGTTATCGCCGACAACCGTATGATGATAAACAGAAATTCCAAGCCCGGCAAGGCGGCTGGAAATCCATTGCGCATTCGTATTGGCAATTTGTCCTAAAAGCAATTCAGTTCCGACAGCTATAACTTCTGTCCTCATTTCGAATCTCTCATCACATGCCAATTTTTCTTGAAATAATCATACCCTGAATACACAGTGATGATCAGTGCCAAGTATAGCGCTATCATACCTAACGGAAATCCGATAAATGCAAAAGGCCAGTTGTGTAAAAGAAGAAGAGAAATAGCAATGATTTGGATCCAAGTTTTCAACTTGCCCATCTGGCTAGCTGCGAGTACGCTGCCTTCCCCGGCTGCCACTAAACGAAGACCGGTTACTGCGAATTCACGGCTGATAATTAATATGACGATCCACGCTGGAGCGAGACCAATTTCAACAAGTAGAATCAACGCCGCACTGACCAGCAGTTTATCAGCAAGAGGGTCTAAAAATTTACCCAAGTTCGTCACTAAGTTATACTTTCTAGCAATGTAGCCATCGATCCAGTCTGTTGTAGAAGCAATGATAAACAATACAGCCCCAGCTAAGTGTGAGACCGGAAGTTCACGGTCTTCCATTTGAAATACTCCCCACTCAAATGGATAGCTCATGAGGAAGATGAAAATGGGGATTAGAAAAATTCTTGATAATGTAATTTTATTCGGTAAATTCATTTGGCCACTCTCCTAACAGTCATATCAATAAATGAAAGGCTGCCCGTCCAAGAAATGCGCTTTGCACACTTTCTATGATTCGCCGGAGCAGCCTGTTCATGATTATATTTAATTTCCTAGTTGATCTGCAACAATAATTTCTGAGTAGACACTCCCGGTTTAGGGAAAGGAATTTCTTCTCCGCCTATTTTAACGACTGTTCCTGGTGCATTCCCAGTCTTCACGTACAGTTCAGTTTTATCGCCAAGATCAAGTGTAAGGGGAGAATCAGCGGGCGCATACTCTTTCGCCGTTACTAAATCTTCACCATTTTTAGGAGCTTTCACTTCCATATAGGCTCTCCCGGTCAATTCAATCGTCACCGAACGCTCCGTCACGCCACTAATTTCATACACATGCTCAGGGAACGATCCGGTCCCTTCTTGGGTAAGTTGAACCTCTGTTTTTCCGGTATCCTCTTCAGGGTTTTCTGCTTTCTCTTCATTGGCAGATTCTTCATCAGATGAGGTCTCTTGCGTTTCATCACTTTTGTCTTCATCAGTCTGAGCTTCTTCTCCGTCTGATTCTTCATCTTGAGAAGTTTCCGGGACACTGATTTCATTGTTGGAATCATTATTCGGATCAGCATTTCCATCATCGGATCCACTCATATTCTGCAACACCAGCCAGACCACTAAAATCAGGCCGACGATCAAGCCAACCGTCAAAATTGTTGGCAGTACCCGTGAAGAACGGCTGCTTTTTTGAGAAACTTCCTTTTTCGTCCGCTGCACCCGGCTGTACTGAACCGTACTCTCATCATCAAAGGTCGGAAGTTCACTTTTGTGCTCTTCCATCACCTCTTCAGGATTAAGTCCGACAGCCGATGCATATTCCCTGATGAACGCACGGGTGTAGAATTTACCCGGCAGCACTTGAAATTCATTCTTTTCGATTGCCTGGAGGTAACGTTTTTGTATTTTGGTCGTTTCCTGCAATGATTCTAAAGACAAACCCTTCGATTCCCGGGCTTCCTTCAGTCTTTCTCCAATCTCCATGTTAACACCATCCAATTTCTAAAAATCGAACATGGAAAAACCTTCATTCATTGACATTTCTTGTTTTTCCACAGGTTCATAAGTAATTTCTTCATCTTCGTTATTTCGAAGTTCAATAATGTAATCAAAATCATCCATCGTGTATTCTGTTTCCTGAACAAATATATCCGGATGTTCGATCACTTTCGTTGCAGGGAGCCTCATAATTTCCCGAACGAGCTGCCAGTGCTGCTCATTGGCCCGCTTTGCAGAAACGATTCCATCAATGATATAAAGATTGTCTTCACTGTATTCTTCATCAATCAATTGATTGCGGACCGTCTGTTTAAGTAAAGTGCTTGAAACAAACAACCAGCGCTTATTGGCACATACACTCGCTGCTACGACAGACTCTGTTTTACCGACGCGCGGCATCCCCCGGATCCCGATCAATTTGTGTCCACCTTTCATGAATAATTCGGCCATGAAATCGACAAGCAGACCCAGATCTTCCCTGTTGAACCTGAATGTTTTACGATCATCTACATCACTATGTATATATCGGCCATGCCTTACAGCCAGCCGGTCCCGTAATTTCGGACGGCGAAGCTTTGTCACTTTGATTGTATCCATTGTATTCAAAATCGATCTCAGGCGTGTGATCTGCTCTTCATCTTTACATAACAGCAGCATCCCACGATGTGAATTTTCCACTCCATTGATGGTGACGATATTGATCGCCATCATCCCTAACAGTGAGGAGATGTCCCCAAGCAGTCCTGGGCGGTTATATTGAATTTCATATTCTAAATACCATTCTTTCTTTTCCATAATACAACTCCTCTGAAAAATTGTCGTTATTTGTCAAAGTCGAGTGATTTATGGAATTTTTCACTCTCTATCTATCATAAAGGATTTTTCCTAAATAGGAAAGGTTCGATCCTACATAAACATACAAAAATTGAAAATGCTCCACCCTCCCAGATAAAAAATCCGCACAGACATCTGTGCGGATTTTTGACGAGGTTAAGCCTGATTTCCTTCGTTTTGTACAAGTTTCACCATCATATTAGCGATGGCGTGCTGCTCTTTTTCATCAGCAACGTTCCAAAGATCACGTAAAACAGCTTCCTGGTCGTTTTTCGCATCCACTGAATTTGCCAGGTAACCACCGATTTCATAAGCTAAATCAGAAACGGCGTGCTCCTGCATGCCTTGGCCCTTAGCCTGATGAAGACGATCTCCTAAGAAATCTTTCCAAGAATCGAAATTATCGAGAACAGACATGATATAACCTCCTCTATTTTTTTTCATGCTTAGTATGAGAAGGAAACACTGATCTTATTCAGCTGATTTAATACCAGCCACCATCCACTTGAATCACTTGTCCTGTGATGTAGCTTGAAGCATCGCTTAGTAAGAAACTTACTGTCTCTGCAACCTCTTCTGGTGTGCCGGCTCTTCCAAGCGGAATATCATCTTCTAATGAAGCAAATTCCGTATGATCAAGCTTGTCATTCATTTTAGTCGCTATCAATCCGGGAGCAATGCTGTTGACTCTGATTCCACTGGGAGCGACTTCTTTGGCGAGGCCTTTGACAAAGCTGTTTTGAGCACCTTTAACGGAGCTGTATACAACTTCCATACTCGCTCCTTCCAAACCAAAAATAGAGCTGATTACCACAAGGTTTCCGGCTTTCCTTTGAATCATCCCGGGAAGAAGTTTGTGAGTGATCATCCATAAAGATTGGACATGGGCATGATGTAAAGCATCCATGTCCTCAAAAGTCATATCCTGGAACAAGCCACTATACATATGACCCCCTGCAAAAATAACCGAATCCCAATCCTTCCCGATCTGCTCTAAAAACGATTGTATGCCTGCTAAAGAGGAGAGGTCGGCCTGAAAGGAACCTGAGAATTGGGTCGGTGGGATTTCCTTTTCCAAGGCACGGATAACAGCTTTACTTCTATTATAATGAAGACCGACGGAAAAACCATCTTCGGTCATTTTCCTCACAACGGCCTCTCCAATCCCTCCACTTGCACCTATAATTAGACATTCTTTAGTCATTCTGCTGAGGTTTAATCTGGAATACGGTAATGTTATCTTCTTTCAGCCAGTGCTGCAGGTATTCTTCCGCATCGTCAGCGGTCAACGATTCGATGAGTGGCAGCACTTCAAATAAATCTGTTCCGAGCGTGTGGTAGTGGGTGAACTGATTGGCTATAAATTCCAGGGAATTCATAGCTCTCATAAACTGACCGATTTTCTTCCGCTTCATCCTTGTGAAATCTTCCTCGGAAATCCGCTGATCCTTCAATTCATGGAGCATTTCTTTAATACGGGCAGCCATTTCATCCGGTTTCCTTGAATCTCCGCCAAGAATCGTAAAGCCAAATTGACGATCCAGTTCTGTTTCAAACTGGAAACTGTCATCAATCAGGTCGTTTTTATAAAGTTCTTCATAAAAAACACCGCTCCTTGAGAAGTAAAAATCAAGGATCATACCTGACAACAGTTCTCCTCTCACTAAATCTTTACCGGATAAATCCTGAACGTTTTCCTTCACACCAACCATTGCCTTCGCAGTCGTCACAGGCATAGTGATGGAGTGCTCTTTCTTAGCAACGCCTGCCGGTTCTTCTGGGTAGGACCTGTTGATTTCAGGTGCTTCCGGAAATTCCTTCCCGGCCTGATTCTCCCTGACCAAATTCATCATCGTCTGCGGGTCAATGTTTCCTGCAACAAATAAGACCATGTTCGAAGGATGGTAGAACGTTTCGTAACATGTATAAAGGTCGTCCTTCGTAATCTCCTGGATACTGTCAACCGTGCCTGCAATATCCACCTTCACCGGATGATTATGATAAAGGCTTTGAATGGTTCCAAAAAATGACCGCCAATCCGGCTGATCATCATACATACGGATCTCCTGAGCAATGATGCCTTTCTCTTTCTCTACAGATTCCTCGGAGAAGTATGGGTCCTGAACAAAGTCAAGCAGCGTTTTGACATTCTTATCGATCTGACTAGTAGCTGAAAATAGGTAAGCGGTTTTTGTGAAAGACGTGAATGCATTGGCAGAAGCTCCGAGCTTCGTAAAGTCCTGAAAAACATCACGATCTTCTTTTTCAAAAAGCTTATGTTCAAGAAAATGAGCGATCCCTTCAGGTACCGTCACCTTCTGGCTTTTGCCAATGGGTGTGAATGTTTGATCAATGGATCCATAGTTGGTCGTGAAAATTCCAAAAGTTTTAGCCATTTCGGGTTTGGAAAGAAGGAATACCTTCAAACCATTATCCATCGTTTCTTGGTAAACGGTCTCGTTCAGTTGATCGTATACTAGTTCTTCCATTAGGATTCCCCTCCCTCTTTACTCGTCAAAAAGTAAATCGTATCCAATTCTATTTTCTGAGCCATCTGGACAACCTGGTCCTTCGTGACTTTGCGGATGTTATCGATCAACTCATTGGCAGGCATTTCAGCCCCGGATAACATTTGATGATAAAGAACTTCGATCATCCCATTCGCATTGTCCATCGTTTCCTGCAGCTGGTGGATGACCTGTTCTTTCGACTCTTCCACTTGCTCTTCGGTGAATTCCCCTTTTTTCATGGCCTCCATCTGTTCTAAGATAATGGATTTTGCCTGATCGAAATCTTTAGGATCCACTCCGCTGAAGACTAAAAGAAGTCCTTTATGACTTTCAAACCTTGAGGCGGCATAATAAGCAAGGCTGTGTTTCTCCCGAACATTCATGAACAATTTAGAGCTCGGAAAACCTCCGAATATACCATTGAAGATCTGCAGAGCATAGTAATCATCATCCCCAAACTTGGTATATGTCCGGTAACCGAGGTGGAGTTTACCCTGATTCACATCTTCTTTTTCGATAACTTCATTGGCCTCAGTGACATCTTTAGTGACCGCGATTTGATCTTCATCTTCATTCGTACTTCCTTTTCTGGAAAAATATCGATCGGTAAGCTCTTCCACCTCTTTTTGTTCCATATCTCCAATCACATATACATCGAGCATATCTTTCATAATCATTTCCTTGTAATAACTATAAAGTGTCTCGGCAGTAATTTCGGAAAGATCTTCCAAATACCCGTGTACATGCAGAGCGTAAGGCTCATCTTTGCACATATGATCCATGAGCCTCATGTTCGCATAGCTCATTTTATCGTCCTTAATGCTTGTGATCTTTTGTTCAAGTGTTTGCTTTTCCCTGGAGACGATGGAAGAATCAAACCCTTCGCCCTCGGTTTTCGGATCAAACAACACGTCATGGAACAACTGCACAGCCTCTTCAAGAATCGGCTCCTGATCGTTCAGATAAGCTTCGTTGACCACTTCCATGCGAAAACTGATGACATGGTTTTCCCCTTTCTTCGACCCATCACTAGACAACGCTGTTCCGTACAGATTCTCGAAGGCAGACTGCAGGGACCGCACATTGGGATGCTTATTCGTAGCCTTCTGGAGTACATGTGGAAGGAGAGCACGCTCTGTAATGCCGTCTCTTTTCAACGGCGCTTTAAACTTAGCCACAATTGTAATGGTTTTGTATTTTTTACTTGGTAAAATATGTAGACGATACCCTTCTTTTTCGAGTAACGTTTCTTCGGTAATTTTCATATTCATCCTCCTTATCAGTCTCTTCTATTATAGACCTATATGTCCATATTCATCCATTCGAACTAAGTCCTATGCTAAGGTATATGTGGGAAAAAGTAAAAAAATTTAGCCCGGCACATCCGTACCGGGCTTAAATCTAATCATCGACTGCCTTTTACGTAGGCTTCCCCTAATGACTTAGGCGCTTCAGCACGTCCTATGAATCCTGCCAGGGCAAGGATTGTCAGGACATAAGGAGCAATAAGCATAAAGACTGATGGGACATTTTCCAAAAAGGCAATGTCAGATGAGACAATACTTAAACTCTGGGCGAAGCCGAAAAAGATAGCAGCCCCGAGCGCACCGAGCGGGTGCCACTTTCCGAAGATGACGGCAGCTAGGGCAATGAAGCCCTGGCCGACAATTGTCCCGTGAGAAAAGTTGTGAGTGACAGTCAAAGCGTATACAGCTCCCCCAAGGCCACCTAATGCACCTGAAAGCATAACTCCAATGTACCTCATCTTATATACATTGATTCCATTCGTATCTGCTGCCATCGGATGTTCGCCAACTGACCGGAGACGTAGACCGAACGGTGTTTTATAAATAACGAACCAGACGAGAAAAGCAAGAGCGATTGCTAAGTAGGACGTCCAATACCAACCCGTGAAAAACATGTCCCCGATGAGTGGGATTTTGTTAAGGAGAGGCACATTGGACGAGTACATCGGGCTCTCAATAAAGTCCGTCTGACCTTTATCATACCACTGTTTAGTAAGGAAAAGACCAATCCCTAAAGCCAGGAAGTTTATAGCCACACCACTTACGACCTGGTCCGCCCTGAATGTGATGGAAGCTACGGCGTGGACAAGTGCGAATACAGCTGAAACGACCATAGCCGTGATCAGAGAGATGACAGGGGTGGCAGGTCCGAATACGCTGTGAAAAGCCAGGTTTGATACGATTGCAACGAATGCTCCCATAATCATCAAACCTTCTAGGCCAATATTGATTACACCGGAACGTTCACTGAAAACTCCTCCCAAAGCGGTAAAAATCAGAGGGGTCGCGAACACGACGGATGCGCCGAGAATTCGGCTGATCAGTTCAAATATCTCCATTTATTTCCCCTCCTTTTTAAACCGAAGGATGACCCAACGGATCATGTAGCTCGAAGCTACGAAGAAAATAATTAATGCAATGATAATTTCTACAAGTTCTGTAGGGACACCAGCAGCTGTCGGCATATTCAGTGCACCAATTTTCAACACGCCAAATAAGAAAGCGGCAAGAACTACTCCGAAGGCGGTGTTGGCACCCAGCAGAGCGACAGCAATTCCATCGAAACCGATATTCGTAAAGCCAGCTTTGATCGACATGAACCCGAACGTGCCGAGACCTTCCATAGCGCCCGCAAGACCGGCAAATGCACCTGAGACGACCATGGCTAAGATGATATTTTTGCTCACATTCATTCCTGCATACTTTGAAGCATGCTGGTTAAAACCGACTGACCGCAGCTCAAAACCCATAGTCGTACGGTTGATGATGAACCACATGATGAACGCCATGAGTATAGCCACGACGAATCCATAGTGAATCCGGGAATAAAACGTCATCTCAGCAAGCCATGTCGACTGGAGGGAAGCTGTTTCTGCCACTTCTTCCGTCCTGTCAGCCCCATCACTCAAGAGGTTACGTACGATAGAGTTGCTCAAATACAGAGCAATATAGTTCATCATGATCGTAACAATAACTTCGTGGACACCCAATTTAGCTTTTAATAGGCCGGGAATGAATCCCCAGAGTGCCCCAGCAGCTGCTGCTGCTAATATGGCAAGCGGCAGATGAACAGCCATCGGAAGATCGAAGGAAATTCCAATCCATACCGATGCGATCCAGCCCATGAAGACCTGACCTTCTACTCCGATATTCAAAAGACCGGATCTTAAAGCGAAGGCAACCGCGAGCCCTGAAAGAATATATGGCGTTACCTGTCTTATAGTTTCACCGAAGAAGTACGCATCGCCAAATGCCCCATTCCATAAAGCAGCAAAACCGGCAATAGGATTGTAACCAAAAATCAGCATGATGATGGCTCCTGAGATCAAACCAAGCACGACTGATATGACCGGTACAAGAATATTGAATAGACGATTGGAAAACATCATTGCCCACCTGCCTTCTCTGTTGAATTACCAGCCATGAGCAATCCAAGCTTCTGCTCGTCCGTTTCTTCCGGCAGGACATCCGCTATAATCTTGCCGTCAAACATGACAGCGATTCGATCGCTAAGATTCATGATTTCATCCAGTTCAAAAGAAAGAAGGAGTATGGCTCTTCCTTTGTCCCTTTCTTCAATCAATTTTTTATGAATGAATTCAATCGCCCCTACATCGAGCCCTCGTGTGGGCTGAGCAGCGATGATCAAATCAGGAGACCGGTCCACTTCACGACCTATAATTGCCTTTTGCTGGTTCCCCCCTGATAACGCTCGTGCTGAAGTATAGGCATCAGGAGTTCGGACATCATATTCTGAGATTAAGGCTTTCGCTTTTTTATAAATGTTTTTGAAATTCATGACACCTTTGTTTGAATAAGGCTGCTGGTGATAGCTCTGCAAAACCATATTCTCCCCTATCGGAAAATCCAGAACAAGCCCGAATTTATGGCGATCTTGAGGGATATGGGAAACTCCTGACTGGGTGACTTTTCTAGGTGTCAGGTTTGTAATGTCCTTCTCATGCAACCGGATAGCCCCAGCATCACTTTTTCTTAATCCTGTGATCGCTTCGATCAGTTCTGATTGCCCATTCCCGTCCACACCAGCAATACCGACAATTTCACCGGCTCTCACTTCAAGGTTAAGTCCTTTTACCATCTCTATTCCGCGGACATCCTTCACCCGGAGATCCTTTACAGTAAGGTAGGCTTCCTTCGGTTCAGCTTTTGTTTTTTCTGTAGAAAAGTTTACGTCACGACCTACCATTAAGGAGGCTAGTTCAGTAGGGTTGGTTTCTGAAACATCCACCGTCCCGATTCCCTGCCCTTTCCTTATGACGGTACAACGATCACAAACTTCCATAATTTCCTTAAGTTTATGGGTGATAAGAATGATCGACTTGCCTTCTTTGACAAGATTTTGCATAATGTCGATCAACTCTTTAATCTCCTGAGGGGTTAGAACAGCGGTAGGTTCATCAAATATGAGGATATCCGCCCCTCTATAGAGCGTTTTCAAAATTTCAACCCGTTGCTGCATACCAACGGAAATGTCCCTTATTTTCGCTTTCGGATCCACATTGAGACCATATCTCTCCGAGAGCTCTCTGACTTGCCCCTCCGCATGTTTTAAGTTTACGGTTCCTGCTTTTTTCGGTTCACTACCTAATACGATATTTTCAGTAACGGTAAATGTATCCACGAGCATGAAGTGCTGGTGGACCATCCCTATTCCCTGGGCATTGGCTACATTCGGATCTGTGATATTGACCTTCTCCCCGCGAACCCTGATTTCTCCTCTTTCCGGCTGATAGAGGCCAAACAGGACGTTCATTAATGTAGACTTCCCTGCTCCATTCTCTCCAAGAAGAGCGTGGATCTCTCCTTTTTTCACCTGAAGGTTGATATTGTCATTCGCTACGATCCCCGGAAACTCTTTTCTAATGTTCAACATTTCTATTACGTAATCCATTCGTCTCTCTCCCTCCCCCGTTCACCTTAAAAATCACCAAAGGAAAAGGGCCGGAACAATCTTTTCATTTGATGACTTTCTTTTTACAGAAGAAAAGGCCGGCTCTCACCAGCCCTTCCCAAATGAATATTACATAGAATCCAAGAATGTCTGCAGATCTTCGCGAGTGCTCGGCACTTCGACTTCGCCGTCAACGATTTTCTGTTTCCACTCTTCAACAGCTGATACAATTTCATCTGTCATCGCTTCTTCATTGGTACGTGCGATGCTGATTGCATCATCAGCAAGTCCAAATTCAAGAACTTCCCCTCCTGGGAATTCTCCGTTCATCGCTTTGTTGGCAACATCCTGAACGGCAATATCCACACGTTTGACCATAGAAGTTAAGGTTACGTTAGAATCACCAATCTGACCTTCTTCATGCTGGTCACGGTCTACACCGATGACCCATACACTTTCATCAGGGTTGCTGTTCTTAATGTCTTTCGCTTGTGCAAATACACCATTCCCTGTACCACCAGAAGCATGGTAGATGACATCAACATCCTGGGAATACATGTTGGATGCGATCGCTTGTCCTTTTTGGGAATCGTTAAAGCTTTCTGCATAATCAATTTCTACTTCAATATCAGGATTGACAGATTTAACACCTGCAACAAATCCTGCTTCAAATTTGTTGATCAGGCTCCCATCAACACCACCGATGAAACCGACTTTATCCGTGTTTGTCTTGTTAGCTGCAGCAACACCTGCAAGGAAAGATCCCTGGTGTTCCTTAAAGACGATACTTGCCACGTTATCCCCTTCCTGGACGGAATCCACAAGAGCAAAGTTCGTTTCCGGATACTGTTCAGCCACTTCAGCGATTGCCGGTTGCAGTAAATAGCCAATTCCATAAATCAGGTCATAATCTTGACGAACTAGACGGTTAAGGTTCGTTGCATAGTCGGCATCACTTTCCGATTGGGCATAATCAAAGCTTTCGCCTTTTTCCATCCCATTCTCTTCACCGAACGCCTGTAGACCTTCCCACGCAGATTGGTTGAAAGACTTATCATCTACTCCACCGACGTCTGTAACCATTGCTACAGAGAAATCACTGCTTTCCTCACTAGCACTATCTTCACTGCCAGAATCGTCATTGCTGTTTCCGTTCGTTTCTTCTTCTCCATCCGAATATCCGCAAGCTGCCAAAAATACACCGAAAGTTAATAGAAATACTAGAACCATAAGAAAACGACTTTTCAACAAAACCATTACCCCCTATAATTTGTTAAATCTGACGTTGTTCAACATATAGAACCTCGCTCATTTCTATTACCGGCCTCACCTCCCTAAATAATTCCGGAGTATTTTGTAACCGCTTACACTCTTTTTCTTAAAACATGGAAACTGAACTTGTCAGCCCTGAAATAGTTGGAAGACAAAAGCATTGGTACATCGTCCTGCGAATAGTGCATCTGCCTTAATAGTAGAAGAGCCTGGTCCGGTTCGCAGTTCAATATTGGCGATATTCTTTCATGAAATCCGATCGGTTCAATGTGTGTAACAGCGTAACCGATTTTTTTTCCGGTATAGCGTTCCAGAACATTGAATAGAGAGTCTGCTTCTCTTATTTGATCGATCGGAAGTAGACCCTCAGGAATCTTATCCGTGCAATAGACCACTGGCTGCTCATCTGCTGTTCGAACACGTTCGACCTTGGCAATGTTATGTACTTCCAGTGGTGAAAAACGTTTCCTGTCTTCTTCTGTCGTTTCCATAAGCTCTGCTGATAAATATTGAGACCCTGGGGTCATGCCTGATTTTGCGATCATGCCTGTGACACTGTCCAGTTCTTCGATGCCGGAAGTAAACAATGGTTTAGGGTTCACGAATGTTCCTACTCCATGCCGTCTTGTCACAACACCTTCCTCTTCTAGAATCCTTAACGCTTCCCTCAATGTAGCCCTTGAAACACCAAGGGATTTTGAGAGTTGGAATTCAGATGGTAGTTTTTGCTTTTCTAAAAAGATACCGTTTTCAATATCACGTTTAATCTGCTCGATCACCTGTAGATATAGATGTCGAGTGTCTTGTCTAATGGACATTACTTTCACCCCAAGTCTATTGAACGAACGACCAAGAGATCGGACCTCTGACGTTCGACACATCACATTTTGACAATAATATAACACTATTCGACCGATAAATAAATAGAATTAGGACATTTTTATGAATTTTGCTTCATTTTTCATCTCAATGTACAGAATCCTTCAAAAAGGGGAAAGTGCATCCGTCTAATTACCTATGAAATATCCGGTTCTCTTTACCTTCCTAGTCCAAATATTCTTCTCCTTCTTGAGCAGGTCATAAAAAAAGCCCACCTATCAGGTGGACTTATTTACTATTTACTTTATGCACGTCCTTCCATTAAGAGGTATGCTGTTCTTCTTCCTGGTGCGAAACAAGTACGGCACGTGGCTTACTGCCTTCATATGGCCCGACGACCCCATTGTCTTCCATGGCATCGATCAGACGGGCAGCACGCGTGTAGCCAACTCGGAAACGTCTTTGGATCATCGAAACGCTGGCACTCTGCATTTCAATGACCATTTGGACCGCTTCAGGATATAGATCATCATCGACTTCCTGTTTCACTTCACTTTCTTCTTCAGGAATCATTTCTTCTTGATATTGTGCTTTCTGCTGTTCCACACAGAAGCCTACGATTCTTTCCACCTCATCATCCGATAAGAATGCGCCCTGCACCCTCGTCGGCTTGTTGGAGCCAACCGGTGTGAAGAGCATATCCCCTCGTCCAAGCAGTTTCTCTGCCCCGCCCGAGTCCAGAATGGTCCGTGAATCGGTTTGAGACGATACGCTGAATGCTATTCGTGATGGAATGTTCGCTTTGATCACCCCTGTAATAACATCCACTGATGGACGCTGAGTGGCGATAATCAAGTGGATGCCCGCGGCACGTGCCATTTGAGCAAGACGAGTAATCGCATCTTCCACCTCATTTGACGCCACCATCATCAGGTCCGCAAGTTCATCGACGAGGACAACGATGTAAGGGAGCTGCGGCTGCTCTTCTTCATTTTCCATATTGTACTTTTTGATGTATTCATTATAACTCTCAATGTTTCTCGTTCCCGTATCTGAAAACAGGTCATATCTGCGCTCCATCTCTGAAACGACCTTTTTCAAAGCTCTTGAAGCTTTCTTAGGATCAGTGACAACCGGTGCCAGAAGATGAGGAATCCCGTTATAGACATTCAGCTCAACTTTTTTCGGGTCGATCATCATCATTTTCACTTCATGCGGTTTTGCTCTCATCAGAATACTTGTAATGATCCCGTTTATGCAAACACTTTTACCGCTTCCGGTAGCCCCTGCAACAAGCAGGTGAGGCATTTTATTCAGCTCAGACATGACCGCTTCCCCTGATATATCTCGGCCAAGTGCGAAACTCAATTTCGAATCAGGGTTTGATTTGCCTGTTTCCAATACTTCTCTAAGTGACACCATGGACACTTCCTGGTTCGGCACTTCAATACCAACGGCTGATTTTCCAGGAATCGGCGCCTCAATCCGGATATCTTTTGCAGCGAGTGCTAAAGCGAGATCATCGTTCAAGTTTACGATTTTACTCACTTTGACGCCTACATCCGGATACACTTCATATTTCGTAACCGAAGGACCGACATGGACTTTGGTTACTTTCGCTTTTACACCGAAGCTTTGAAAAGTCTTCTCAAGCTTTCTAACGGTAGCCTGGATATGCGAGCGCCCTTGACTTTGTGGTGTGGAAGTCGGTTCATCCAACAGTTCGAAACCGGGCAATTGATAATCCATATTCTCAAGTTCAGCGGTTGGCATGGATTTCTCTATATTCACCTCATCCGCATCCTGCTGCTCGGCCGGTTCTTCTTCTGCCGACTGATTCTTAGGTGTGGATGCATAAGCGGTATCCGTGAAATCCTGTATGATCGGCTCATGGTCTCCGCTTTCTTCCTGCTGTTCCCTTTCCTCGCTCAATTCATAAACCACGGAATCTTCATCAGGTTCCTGTAACGGCTGATTTTTCTTTTGCGCTTTTTGACCTTTTTGATCCTTCATCCTCTGCAACTGCTCTGTTCCCATTTCTTTCACTTTGCTTCCAAGCTTAGCAAACAGTTCACCGATGGATTTTTCGCTGACGAACAGAATTCCGATAATAAACAGGAAGAACGATAATATCGCCGCTCCCGCTTTAGCAAAAAGATAATAAGTAATCGACAGAAGAACTGCCCCTGTAAGGCCGCCGCCAATGCTATAGAACGGTAGTTCCCCTCTCATCATTCCGGTAATCCTGTCCCAGGTCATGGCAAAGATGGAACCTTCCCCTGTACCGAGCTCTGCAGACAAGGTTTCAAGGTGGGTAAACAAGAGCAATGCTGTAAGGATGGTGTAGACACCAAGCAGACGTTTATGTAAAAAAGCAGGCCACTTTCGTTTTACCATCAAATAGATCCCTACAATGGAGAAAAACACGGAGGCGATAAAATACCAAACGCCGAACAGGAACTGCCAGAATCTCTCCAATCCTCCTGGGACTGCTCCATCACTGATAGCCGACGCTCCACTACCGATCACTGCAATGAAGAGGAAGAACAGACCTAATAGTTCAAATTTCAGGTGGCTCTTCATGTTCGATTGCTTTTTCTTCTTTTTTCTTTTTCCAGCCATGGTTTTTCCTCCCCACTTCAAAACTTAAAAGAGAAAATGCCGATGGTTCCTTCAACAATCATGAAGAAATACAACACCGGCATCCAATCACTCGTTTCTCTTTATTATACCACAGCCTACATTGATGTTACGAGTCCAACCATGTACCTGGTTGGAGCTCAGGATCCATGTAGTGGGAAGGGTCCGTGGACAGAACCTGCATGACTTGTTTTTTTCCATCCAGTGATTTGCGGCACATTAATGGGCAATGGTTATGTTCATGGTAAACGACGGCCATCTCCTCTTCCGAAGGGAAAATATCGTGTTCGCTCAAAGGGGTGTATAGAAGCGTCATTGGACTACCTGCTTTCCAGGTTCTCTACTTTGTTCGATCAGTTCATTCAATTTAGACATCGCTTCTTTTACGCCACCGACCGCATCAATTAAGCCGTGATCCACAGCTTGTTGACCGACGACGTTCGTTCCGATATCACGGGTCAAGTTTCCTTTATCGAACATAAGCTCTTTGAACTTATCTTCCGCAACGTTTGAATGCCTGGTTACAAAACTGATCACTCGATCCTGCATTTTGTCCATATACTCGAAAGTCTGCGGAACACCGATGACGAGCCCCGTCATCCGTATCGGATGAATGGTCATGGTCGCTGTTTCTACGATAAATGAATAATCAGCAGATACCGCAATCGGAACACCGATGGAATGGCCGCCACCAAGAACGATCGACACCGTAGGTTTGGAAAGGGAAGATATCATTTCGGATATAGCAAGACCTGCTTCCACATCCCCGCCAACCGTATTCAAAAGTACAACTAAACCCTCAATTTTCGGGTTTTGTTCGATGGCAATCAGCTGCGGGATCAAATGTTCATATTTTGTCGTCTTATTCTGCGAAGGTAACTGAACATGACCTTCCACCTGGCCGATAATTGGCAGGACATGAATATTGGAATCAGCAGGTTGAGGGACATTGCTTTGCCCGAGCTGCTGAATCTTGTCAACGAGAGAGGATTGCGATTTGGATTGATCTTTTTCTTTGGAATCGTCTTTCATGGATCGATCTCCTTTCGCTCTTTTCCGTAGTATGACACAATCCATTTGAAACATACTTTAAACACCCGTGGCATCCGGATGAAAAACGATCGCTTGCGTAACCTCAACAAAAAAACCAGGGAAATCCCTGGTTTTTCCTCAAGTCGGATGCTTCATGAGCAAGGCAATTTCCTGTTCTTCCGTTTTTGTCAATGGGATTAACGGCAGCCTCACTCCACCGGTATCAATTCCTATTATATGAAGGGCCGCTTTCACAGGAGCAGGGGAAGGAGCTGAGAACATTCCGTTAAAAATCGGCAACAATGTTCGATGAAGTTCCGCAGCCTCTTTCCACTGGCCATCTTCAAAAAGAGCTAACATCTTTTGCATCTGGTTACCCGCCACATGGGAAGAAACGGACACAATACCATCTGCTCCGACCGCGTAAGCAGGCAGTGTCAAATGATCATCCCCACTGTATATGGAAAACTCCCCATCGGTAAGCGTCTTGATCTTGGCTATGCCTTCCAAATCACCGGTCGCTTCCTTTAAGGATACGATATTGTCAATTTTGGAAAGCGCGGCTATTGTTTCCGGTTCAATTCTTACCACCGACCGGCCGGGGACGTTATAGATCATTACCGGCAGTCTTACAGCCTCAGCCACAGTCTTGAAATGCTGATAAATGCCCTCCTGGTTTGGTTTGTTATAGTAAGGTGTCACAAGCATGACTGCGTCAACACCGACGGCTTCAGCTCTTTTAGACAACTTTATAGAAGACTCCGTACTATTGCTTCCCGTCCCTGCGATAACAGGAACGCGTCCTGCCGATATTTTAACAGCATGTTTCCATAGAGCAACTTTTTCATCCGCTGTAAGCGTCGGTGATTCTCCAGTTGTTCCTGCAATGACTAGACCGTCCGTACCGTTTGTCAACAGATGCTCAATCAGCTCTGTCGTCTTATCAAAATCAATTTCACCATGGCGGTCGAAAGGAGTCACCATAGCCGTCAAAACCTTCCCGAATTTCATGTGAGTTGTTCCCCTTTCTCAGGTGCTTTATTCAATCGGAAAGTTTTATGGAGAGCGTTCACTGCTTTAATAAGGTCCCTTTCTTTGACCAGTACCCAGATGGTCGTATGAGAATCAGCAGATTGCAGAATTTGAATTCCTCGATCGGTCAATGTTTGAACGATTTCAGCAGTCACACCAGGGATCCCCGTGATCCCGGCCCCTACTGTAGAAACTTTTGCACAGCCTTCTCTCACTTCCGGTTCGTAACCAAGGGCTTCTAAAATTTTTATGGCTTTTTCAGTATAGATGTGGTTGATGGTGTACAGGACACCGCTTGGAGATATATTGATGAAGTCAACAGATATGTTGGCGGAGGCCATTGATTTGAAGACATCGGATTGGAGTTTAGAAGGATCTTCTTTGGATTGTACTTTTATTTGTGTAAGGCCATCCATATGAGCAATGCCTGTGACTGTGCGCTCGGTGATATCCCGACCGGTTCTATCCTCTTTCGTACCAGTCACCAGTGTTCCGGGAAGGTCTGAATACGTGGATCTCACACGGATGGGAACTTTAGCATACATTGCAATTTCCACAGCTCTGGGATGAATGACTTTTGCTCCCTGATAGGCAAGATTGCAGATTTCATTATACGTGATGGTATTTAACGGCCGTGCTTCCTGCACAAGTCTCGGGTCAGCGGTCATAATCCCTTCTACGTCCGTAAAGATATCGATATAATGAGATTGCAGGGCTGCTCCTAAAGCAGCAGCTGTCGTATCACTACCCCCGCGTCCGATTGTAGTAGTCTCCCCACGTAAAGTCTTCCCTTGGAACCCGGCCACGACAACAACATCGGATGTTTGCAATTCCTCTAATATTCTTGATGGATTTACTTGAGTGATTTTAGCTTTTGTAAAATCTTCATTCGTGGTGATTCCAGCCTGAGCTCCTGTCAGCGAAACCGCTCGAACCCCAGCTTTGTTCAACTCATGAGCAAAAACAATGGAGGAAATCGTCTCCCCGCAGGACATCATCAAATCCTGTTCTCGAGCTGACACATTCGTTTTAGGAAAATCGATAAGTCCAAGGAGGGTGTCGGTCGCATAGGGACTTCCTTTTCTCCCCATTGCCGACACAGTCACAACCACTTTATAGCCTTCATTCAAACCATTTTTGACATGGTGGATGGCCCGGGATCTACTTTCCTGATCCCGGACGGATGTACCACCGAATTTTTGTACAAGTAGCTTCATTTGGCCACCTCAACTCAAAAAAAGTTTACAGCCATTCATTCGCAATGAGACGTTCTGCTATCTGCACTGAATTCCACGCTGCACCTTTCAGCAGGTTATCCGAAACCACCCAAATGTGGAAGCCTTTCTCATAATCAGGATCTTTACGGATTCTTCCGACAAACACATCTCTTTTCTCCGCTGCACTCAAAGGTGTCGGATATGTTTGCGTAGCAGGATCGTCTTCGAGAACGATTCCAGGTGCTTCTACCATTAACTTCTTCACTTCATCCACCGTTACACCGGCTTTCTCTACTTCAATATATACACTTTCTGCATGGGATGTGAAGAAAGGCAAGCGCACGCAAGTGGCTGCAACGGATAAATCAGGCGCGTGCATGATTTTTTTCGTTTCATTGATCATCTTCATTTCTTCGAATGTGTAGCCATTTTCCTGGAACACATCAATTTGTGGCAAAGCATTGAATGCGATAGGATAATGTTTTTGATCCCCTTTGACAGGAAGTATGTCTGCGTTCATCTCTTCCCCGTTCAAAAATGCCTGTGACTGTTCTCTAAGCTCTTCTGCAGCTTCATTTCCTGCTCCTGATACAGCCTGATACGTAGAGACAATGACACGATTCATGCCAAGCGTCTTGCGGATCGGTTCTAATGCCGCTACCATTTGGATCGTCGAGCAGTTAGGATTAGCGATGATGCCTTTATGTTCTTTTATGTCCTCTTCATTTACTTCTGGTACGACCAGAGGGACTCCATCCGTCATCCGGTAGGCACTCGTGTTATCGATAACGACAGCCCCACGTTTGACAGCTTCAGGCGCCAGTTTTTTCGATACAGAACCTCCAGCGGAAAACAGAGCGATATCTACGCCTTCGAAACTTTCTGGGACGGCTTCTTCGAGCGTATACTCTTCTCCATTAAACATCATTTTTGAACCTGCAGAACGGCTTGAAGAAAGCAGCTTCAATGTGTTTACAGGAAAATTCCGATCTTTCAAGGTCTCTAACATTTTCTGTCCGACGGCTCCAGTGGCCCCCACGACCGCTACATTATATTTTTTTTGCTCACTCATATTCGGCATCCTTTCTTCTGTATCATTTGTAAGAATAGTAAGACATGTCACTATTTTTGTTATTTTATCATATTTACAAGAACACCTGGTATGAAAAAAATGAATTAATTTGGATACCTTTCAATTAAAACAGGCTGGCGCTGTTTTCCTTCAAGGGCCGCTTCAATCGTTTCCGGAATCAGAGTCATATCCGCTACGAGTGAATTTGGCTTTTTAAAAGGATGGTCCTGCCCAAGAGGAACAAAGTATATGTTTTTTGTTGCCATCAGCCGCATGATGTTCACACCATTTAATCCAAGGGCATCATTTGTCGAAACCGCGATTACAACAGGACTTTCATTTCTTAATGTCGCTTTAGCTGCCATCAAAACAGGGGAATCAGTTAGAGCATTTGCAAATTTGCTTGTAGAGTTTCCGGTGAGAGGTGCAATCAGCATGCAATCCAATGGACGTTTAGGCCCTAGAGGCTCCGCATCAGGGATGGTCAATATCGGCTCTTCCCCCGTAATCTCTTTGATTTTTTTCAAATGGTCTGAAGCATCTCCGAAACGCGTATTTGTATTTTGAACCGTATAGGACAAAATAGGAATCACAGTGGCTCCGAAATCGACAAGCTCCTGCATAACAGGGAAAACTTCATGATACGTACAATGTGATCCGGTCAACCCGAATCCAATTACCTTGCCTTTTATATTAGACATCAATTGTTCTCCTTTCGTGAACCTTCTTGAACGAGGCGTGAAACGACATCAGCAATGATTCTTCCGGCAGTTTTGGGAGCTACGATTCCTGGAAGCCCAGGAGCCAGCAGAGCTTTAATCCCCCTCTTATCTGCATAACGGAAATCTGTGCCCCCTGGTTTGGATGCAAGATCCAAAATCATCGCATGTGAGGGTAATTGTTTAATGACAGATGCATCTACAACCATATGCGGAACTGTATTGAGCAAGATATCACACGACATATCTTCTTTTTCAATCTCACTCATATTGATCGGTGTAAGCCCCATTTCATACACCCTCGCTGCTGCTTTTGAAGAACGTACCCCTACAGAAACGTTCGCACCAAGGTGGTCGAACGTACGTGCAAGACTCATCCCTACCCTGCCGAGCCCAAGGACGATGATCTTTGAACCATGTATGGTAAAATCCGTATGTTGAATGATCAGCATCAATGTTCCTTCAACGGTAGGTATGGAATTATAAATAGCGACATCATCCCGGTCCATTAAAGGGATGAGCTTTCGATTCGTTTTTTTAGCCAGATCTTTAAGATGGTCATTCGCGATTCCAGAAAACAACTGGCAATGTTCGGGCGTTCTTTTCAGCCATTCTTCTGTCAAATGGATCAATTGATTGGAAAAGATCCCCTCAATCTTTCCATCCGCATCCGTCCCTGGAACTGGAAGGATGACAGCATCCAGCTTCTCGACTTGACCACTATCGAAATCAAGGTCGATGGCTTCTCTAAAGCTTTCATTCAATTGGTCGAAACCAGCCAAGTATACGGTGGCATCCCACTCATTCAATCTTCGAATAAGTTCAATCTGCCGGGCATCGCCCCCTATGACCGCTATATGATATCCTGTTAGCATCCCGGATGTCTCCTTTATCTAGTATCTTATCTCCTTGTATCCTATGCCGGAATGCGTAGTTAGTGATTTCGTTCCACAAAGAAAAAACACTGCAGGTATACCTGCAGTGCTCAACGTTTTCTAAGCAGAATCGTTTCCTCTCCGATCGTTTCAATCTGGCTCCAATCAATCTGCATTTCCCTTTTCGATGATCCAAAACCGATGAAGCCTTGATTCATAATCACAAGCGACTTAATCATTCCTGAGTCAGGGTCTATGATCAAATCCGCTTTCCCGAGGATCCCTAATTTCTCTCCATTCTCCACGTCAATGACCTCTTTTTGAGCGAGTGATTTCATCCTCACTATACATCCCCCATTTCTTAACGTTCTTCACTCAATAACTTCTCAATGGTAACCAGCCTATACCCTTCTTGTTTAATTTTCTCAATGAGGACGGGAAGGCTGTCCACCGTTACTTGAGTAGGATGCATAAGAATGGTTGCCCCCTTGTGGATTTTTCCCATGACCCGGGTGATCAGCACATCGCTCGTCGGTTTTTTCCAATCAATTGTATCCACTGTCCATAAAATCGTCTCCATATCCATTTCATCTGCAGCCTGGACGGTCGCTGAATTGAAACTGCCAGATGGAGGGGCGAAGTATTTCACTTTTTCTTTCGTAAGAGCGAAAAGAAGCTCATCTGCCTGTTCGAGATTTTGTTTCGCCTGCTCCTTCGACATCTGACCCATATCCTTATGTCTGTAGCCATGACTTCCAATGACATGGCCTTCTTCTTCAATCATTTGAACGAGATGGGTAAAGTCATTCGCAAAAGCTCCGTCAATGAAAAATGTGGCCCTTACTTGTTGATCATTCAAAACTTCAATCATTTCAGGAATATATTCCTCTCCCCATGAGACATTCACCAGCAACGATACCGCGTCTTTATCCGGATGTCCTCTATATATAGGAGAAGCAGGAAGGTCGTTCAGGGAGACTTTAGGTTTTAGCATTTGATAGACATACAACTCCGGATCGTAGCCGCCCTGTTTTTTCATTTTTTTATAGGAGGCTTCTACATCCACTTTACGGCCGACAATTCCAGGCGTCTTTTTCCAGACCGAATCGATTTTTGCATCTTCCGCTTCCCATTCATATGCTTGTTTTTCTGATAGGATTTTCTGATACAGGGTATCTGTCGTATTGATATTCACTTCTTGATCAACGATCAAAAAAGCCAAACCGAATCCGATAAAGAAACAAAGATTCACACAGAATAGAACGATTAATCGAAAGCTCATAGACACTCACCCCTACCCTTATCCTATGGGGCATGTCCTCCCTCTAGACCATAAGTGGCGGGATTAAATGTAGATAAGTCTCTCCTACAACCTTTGGCTCTGATAATGCTTAAGGGTGGATATTTCTAACAAACTTTATCAGAGCTAACTCTTTAAAGAAAAGCGTCTTCATGCTTTACTGGCCTAAATTCAGCCATAAAAAAAGAGACTGGCAAGCCAGTGTCTCTTCTTTACATACACCTATTAAGATTGTTCCACGTTTTCTTCTTTCTTTTTCTCATCCAGAAGAATCGCTTTGCGGGAAAGGTTGATTCTCCCCTGATTATCGATTTCCTTAACTTTCACTTTGATGGTATCTCCAAGAGAAACGATGTCTTCCACTTTCCCAATACGCTCTTCAGCCATTTCAGAAATATGCACAAGACCTTCTTTTCCTTTGAATAACTCAACAAATGCGCCAAACTTCTCAATTCGCTTAACTTTTCCATCATACACTTCACCGACTTCGACTTCACGAACGATGTCTTCAATGATTTTTTGAGCACTCGCATTCATGCTTGCGTCTGTAGATGAAATGAATACCGTTCCATCCTGCTCTATATCGATTTTAACACCTGTATCATCGATGATTTGGTTGATCTGTTTACCACTCGGTCCAATCACATCACGGATTTTATCCGGATTGATCTTCATCGTCATGATCTTAGGAGCATGAGCGGACAATTCTTCACGTGTTTCTGGAATCGTCTCCAGCATATGTCCAAGAATTTCCATGCGGCCTTTTTTGGCTTGAGACAGGGCTTCTTCAAGGATCTCTCTGGAAAGGCCATCGATCTTAATGTCCATCTGAAGTGCAGTTACCCCTTGTTCTGTTCCTGCTACTTTGAAGTCCATGTCTCCTAAAGCATCTTCCATCCCTTGAATATCAGTAAGGATCGTATAATCATCCCCTGATTTCACAAGTCCCATAGCAATTCCGGCTACAGGTGCTTTGATTGGCACACCGGCATCCATCATCGCAAGTGTACTTGCACAAATACTTGCCTGAGATGTTGAACCATTGGATTCTAGAACCTCAGATACAAGACGGATGGTATATGGGAACTCTTTCTCCGAAGGTATAACGACTTCAAGTGCACGCTCACCCAGCGCCCCGTGTCCGATTTCACGACGACCTGGCCCACGGATCGGTCCTGTTTCTCCAACAGAGAATTTAGGGAAATTGTAATGGTGCATGAAACGTTTGGACTCTTCAAGATCAAGACCATCAAGGATCTGCACATCTCCAAGAGCTCCGAGAGTACATACACTAAGAGCCTGGGTCTGACCACGCGTGAACAAACCGGAACCGTGTGTTCGTGGAAGCAACCCTACACGGGAAGTCAATGAACGAATAACGTCAACCCCACGGCCATCTGGACGAATTTTATCTTTCGTAATGAGACGGCGCACTTCCGTTTTCACCATATCTTCTAAAATGGAGCCTACTTGTTTGATGGTCTCTTCATCAGCTTCCTGCTCTTCGTAAGAGGCGACAACGTCAGCTTTTACTTGGGCAATAGCTTCTTCACGGGCTTTCTTCTCTTCCGTCTTGATCGCTTGAACAATAGCGTCTGTTGCTTCTGCTTCGACTTTTTCTTTCAGTTCAGCATCCAGATCGAACAACTGCACTTCCATCTTCTCACGACCTACAGCTTCAATGATCTCTTCCTGGAAGACAACCAACCGCTTGATTTCTTCATGTCCGAACATGATCGCTTCAAGCATGTCCTCTTCCGAAACCTCATCCGCACCTGCTTCAACCATATTGATCGCATCTTTTGTTCCAGCAACAGTCAGATCAATATCACTCTTCTCCTGCTGTTCAATGGTTGGGTTGATGACGAATTCGCCATCCACACGTCCGACGATTACTCCAGCGATCGGTCCTCCGAATGGAATATCGGAAATGCTTAGGGAAATAGATGATCCAAGCATCGCTGCCATTTCTGATGAACAGTCCTGATCGACACTCATAACGGAACTGATGACTTGAACATCGTTACGGAAACCGTCCGGGAACAACGGGCGGATCGGACGGTCAATCAAACGGGAAGCAAGGACAGCTTTGTCACTCGGACGACCTTCACGTTTAATGAAACCTCCTGGAATCTTACCTACTGCGTATAAACGCTCCTCATAATTTACGGTTAATGGGAAAAACGGCAGGTCCTTCGGCTCCTTACTTCCAGTAGCTGTGGATAGGACTGTCGTATCTCCGTAATGGATGAGTGCTGCACCATTTGCCTGTTTGGCCAACTCGCCGATTTCTACTGAAAACGTGCGACCGGCAACATCAATGGAAAACACTTGTTTTTCTTCTGCCATAAAGAACTTAACTCCTCTCGATAACTCTTCTTATTTCATGATAAGGGTTTAGTGTCAGTTTACACCCTTCTGTATGTAAACATACAGAAAAAGCGGGAATAACTCCCGCTTTTTCCCATACATTAGCGACGCAGGCCAAGGCTCTTGATTAGCTCACGGTAACGTGTAATGTCCTTATTACGAAGGTAGTTCAATAGGTTACGACGCTTACCTACCATTTTAAGCAATCCACGACGAGAGTGGTGGTCTTGCTTATGAGAACGAAGGTGCTCGTTCAAAGTAGTGATCTGCTCAGTAAGGACAGCGATTTGTACTTCTGGAGATCCTGTGTCGTTGTCATGAGTTTTGTACTCATTGATTAGTTCTTGTTTACGTTCTTGTGTGATAGCCATTATAGCTACACCTCCTGGTAAAATTTAAAATTCCCATTCCCCGAGCGGACGTCGGAGTTACGTTCCGCCAAGCGAAGGTTCCATATTAAAGGGTACAATTTTTTCGCTCGAAATGCAAGAGAAAGCCATAATCTATACAAAAAAACTCATTCGCCTCCTGAACCAAATCCCTTTCACACCGAACATTAGAATACACGGACCGGTTTAATCAGTCCGGATTTCTCCGGATGCTGTTGATAAACAGCTAAAACCTCACCTTCATACTTAACCGTGAATTGCTCGGCTTTTAGATGAGACGGCGTCTGGAAAACCTGGCCATGTTTAATTTTATCCACCAGAGCCTCTTCCACTTCCCACGCTTCCATATGAACGAGTCCTCTGGCCAACGGCAGGAGTAGCTCTGATCCCTTCTCTTCATCCACTGCCTGCTGTACGTCATCAAACGTATAGCAATCATCTTTTGATATATCCGCTGTCATCGTACGTATCAGGGAGTGCATATGCGCAGGATAGCCTAAGGCTTTCCCTATATCCACACACAGTGTCCGGACATAAGTGCCTTTCGAGCAGATGACGCGAAAAGAAAAAGTAAATGTATCTTCTTCCAGTCCGGGTTGAAGGTCCATCAAGCTGATACTTTTGATCTGCACTTCACGAGAAGGCCTCTCTACTTCGATCCCTTCCCTCGCGTATTCGTATAACCTCTTCCCGTCCACTTTAACCGCGGAGTACATCGGCGGGGTTTGAGTGAGGTATCCTTCGAAAGAACCAAGTACATCCTGAATCGTTTCTGATGGGATCGGCTCCGTTACAGGTTTGGATTCCACGGTCGTACCTGTCGCATCTTCTGTATCTGTAGCATAACCGATCGTAACGAAAGCTTCATATACTTTATCTGTATCCGTCAAAAATGGGACAATCTTCGTCGCCTTCCCCACACAAAGGGGCAGGACACCTTCCACATCAGGGTCCAGCGTTCCTGTATGCCCTACTTTTTTTGTTCTCAACATCCCGCGGGCTTTACTTACACAATCATGGGATGTAAAACCTTTAGGTTTCCACAATGGGAGTATTCCGTCCATGAATCGCTCACCTCAAAACTTTTTACATCCTATATAAAATCCGTGCTGAATCAGCACGGATTTTTCATTCATTCTTCCGTATCATTTAAATCACGAAGAATCGTTTCTATGCGATTTCCGCGTTCGATGGCTTCATCAAATTCAAACATAATCTCAGGAGTCTTCCGAAGACGGATTCTCTGTCCGATCTCAGACCGGATGAACCCTTTTGCTTTCGCAAGACCTACAAGAGTATCATGCTTCTGTTTATCATCCCCAAGTACAGAAATGTAAACTTTTGCCTGCTGCAGGTCGCCGGTCACCTTCACTTCGGTAACTGTGACGAAACCTACGCGCGGGTCTTTGATTTTCTTACTGATGATGTCACTCATCTCTTTTTTCATCTGTTCCCCGACGCGGTTCGCTCTTAAATCGTTCATATTTTTTCACCTCTTCTAACCAGACATCATAACCATTCCAAGTGGGTTTCCGTCCGTTCAATTTCAGGAAAAGAATCGATGAAATCCATGGCTTGCTGCATTGTTTGTTCTGCAATTACCTTATCACTGGAAATAGTGACGAGGCCGATACGAGTCCTCTGCCATAAGTCCTGAAATTCCAGTTCACTTACCGCTACATTGAACTCATTCTTAAGCCTTGTAGTAATCCGCTTCAAAACAGCACGTTTGTTTTTCAACGACTGCGCATCATAGATGATACAATCCACTTCTGCGCTTACGATCATGTACGTTCGATTTCCTGCATTTCGAATGGTTCAATGATGTCGCCCACTTTAATATCGTTAAAGTTCTTGATGGTAATTCCACATTCGTATCCTTGCGCCACTTCTTTGGCATCGTCTTTATAACGTTTGAGAGCATCTACTTCTCCTTCATAGATGACAACACCATCGCGGATGACACGAATTCCGGAGTTACGGCCGATTTTACCATCTGTCACGTAAGATCCGGCAATCGTACCGATCTTGGATACTTTGAAAATTTCACGAACTTCCACCTGTCCAATGATTTTCTCTTCATATTCTGGATCGAGCATCCCCTTCATTGCGGACTCGATCTCTTCCATCACCTTATAGATGATGTTATGAAGACGGATCTCTACATCCTCTGATTCAGCGGCTTTTCTAGCATTCCCGTCTGGGCGGACATTGAAACCAATGACAATCGCATTGGATGCAGAAGCTAGAGTGATGTCAGATTCCGTGATGGCTCCAACACCCGTGTGGATGATTTTAACTTTGACGCCTTCCACTTCGATTTTTTCAAGGGAGCCGGCAAGAGCTTCGACAGAACCTTGCACATCACCTTTTACAATCAAGTTGATTTCTTTTACATCTCCCTGCTTGATTTGATCGAACAGATCATCAAGACTTACTTTCGCTGTGGAACCACGGTTCTCTTCAAGTTGTTTCTGGGCACGTGCTTCACCGACAGAGCGTGCTTTCTTCTCGTCATCAAAGACAAGGAAACGATCGCCGGCTTGAGGAACGTTGTTCAATCCTGTGATTTCAACTGGAGTAGAAGGCCCGGCCTCTTTCACACGTCGACCGATATCGTTGACCATGGCGCGTACACGTCCCCATGTATTCCCTACAACGATAGCATCACTTACATTAAGGGTTCCGTTCTGTACGAGCAATGTCGCAACAGGTCCGCGTCCTTTGTCAAGCTCTGCTTCAATAACCGTACCATAAGCGACACGGTCAGGGTTCGCTTTCAGTTCTTCCATTTCAGACACAAGACCGATCATTTCAACAAGTTCGTCTATACCTTCCCCGTTGACAGCTGAAAGTTTAACGAAAATGGTTTCCCCGCCGTATTCTTCAGAAATCAATTCATACTCCATCAATTCCTGCATGACGCGGTCAGGGTTCGCTCCTTCTTTATCCATCTTATTGACAGCTACGATGATTGGTACTTCCGCTGCTTTAGCATGGCTGATGGCTTCTTTCGTTTGAGGCATGACACCGTCATCAGCTGCAACAACGAGGATGGCGATGTCTGTCACCTGAGCTCCACGTGAACGCATGCTCGTGAACGCCGCGTGACCTGGTGTATCGAGGAAAGTGATTTTCTTTCCTTTATCTTCAATTTGGTAGGCACCGATGTGCTGAGTAATCCCGCCTGCTTCACCTTCTGTCACTTTCGTATTACGAATCTGGTCAAGAAGCGTCGTTTTACCATGGTCAACGTGCCCCATAATCGTAACTACTGCAGGACGTTCAGTAAGATCTTCCGGTGCATCATCGAAGGTCATGTTCTCGATATCCGTTTCATCAATAATCACTTCTTCTTCAACCTCAACGCCGAACTCTTCACAGATCAATTCGATCGTTTCTGTTTCCAGCTCCTGATTGATTGTAGCCATTACGCCAAGGAACATAAGTTTCTTAATAATTTCAGAGGAATCCTTGTTCAATTTCTCAGCAAGCTCGCCGACGGTCAGGCTGCCGGAATACGTAATTTTTTCAGGTGTTTGCTTTTTGGACTTTTTAGGTGCTTGTTGCGGTGCAGCCCTATGATTTTTCTGATTGTTATTCTTTTGTTTCTTATTGGCCGGCTTCTTGGAATTGTTCTTCGGCTTTGGCTTCGCTTTATCCTGATTTTGGGCTTTGGAGCCTTGGCCTTTGCCGAATGCCTGGTCCAACTTCTTCGCTGCATCCTCTTCCAAAGTGGACATATGGTTGTTCACTTCGATATTCAGATTTTGTAGCTTTTGAATGACTTGCTTACTGGATAGTTCATTTTTTTTCGCATATTCATATACACGCATTTTACTCATAAAATCTTCACCCCCGAATAGATTCATCGAGCAGCGATTGCAACTTTTTCGCAAATCCTTGGTCAAGAACTGCGATCGCGACTCTCCCTGCCTTTCCGATAGCTTTTGATAACGTTTCTCGATCATCATCAACTACATAGCAAGGTATTTCATAGAAACTGCATTTATCAGTCAGCTTCTTCTTTGTGTGATTCCCTGTATCATTGGCAATGAGAACGACCTTGGCCCTCTTTTTCTGGATGTCACGTACAATCGGTTCTTCACCGAGCGTACATTTACCGGCTCTCACTGCGAGCCCCAGTAAGTTCAAATAACTTCCGCTCATGAGTCGTCGCTCTTCACTTTATTTTTCAGTTCAGTGTAAATCTCTTCGTCTACCTTCGTTTTGAGGTGACGGTTCAACACCTGCTGTTTTTCAGCCTGCTCAATGACATCAAGGTCTTTCATAAGGTAGGCTCCACGCCCATTCTTCTTACCCGTATCGTCAACAGATACCTCTCCCTCTTTGCTGCGGACCACACGGATCAACTGCTGTTTGGGCACCATTTCCTGTGTAACGACACACTTTCTCAACGGTTGTTTTTTGGAACGGGTCATCGGACTCCCCCTCCTTAATCTTCAGACATTTCTTCATCAAAAATGTCTTCATCTTCAACTTCATCAGCTTCTTGAGATAGAAGACCCTGCTCACGAGCTTCACTTTCACTCTTGATATCAATCTTCCATCCCGTCAATTTAGCTGCCAGGCGGGCATTCTGTCCACGCTTACCAATAGCCAGTGACAATTGATAGTCAGGGACAATTACCGTTGTCGCCTTATCCTCTTCATCTACGAGTACCTCTACGACCTTGGAAGGGCTGAGGGCATTCGAAACGTAAGCGACAGGGTCTTCCGACCATTGAACGATATCAATCTTTTCACCTTTCAATTCATTCACAATCGCTTGTACGCGCTGACCTCTCTGACCAACACAAGAACCTACTGGGTCGATATCCTGATCTTCTGCATAAACAGAGATTTTTGAACGGTCTCCCGCTTCGCGGGCGACTGACATGACTTCTACTGTTCCATCGTAGATTTCAGGAACTTCCATCTCAAAAAGACGTTTAAGGAGTCCTGGATGTGTACGGGAAACGTAGATATGGGGGCCTTTGTTGCTGTTTTCAACTTTTGTGACGAAAACTTTAAGTCGGTCATGCACTTCATACGTCTCTGTCGGCATTTGCTCCCCTTCTGGAAGACGTGCTTCAATTTTACCAAGGTTCACGTAGACGAAACGAGGGTCTTTCCTTTGGATGATCCCCGTCATAACATCTTCTTCACGGTCTACATACTCCCCGTATATGATGCCTCGTTCCGCTTCACGGACACGCTGAGTCACCACTTGTTTGGCTGCCTGCGCAGCAATACGCCCGAAATCCATCGGTGTCACTTCAACTTCGATAACATCTTCAACTTCATAGTTCGGATCAAGGCCCTTCGCTTCTTCTAATGAAATCTCCTGTTGAGGATCCATAACCTCTTCGACGATTTCCTTACGGGCCAGTACTTTCATGGCGCTTTCCTCTTCATTAATATCGACGCGTACATTTGTTGCCGAATTGAAGTTTTTCTTATAAGCAGAAATCAATGCTGCCTCAAGAGCTTCCAATAAAAGGTTTTTGTCGATGCCTTTGTCCTTCTCTAAATAATTCATGGCATCAAATAGTTCACTACTCAACGTTTTTCTCCCCCTTAATTAAACGTGACAGCTAAGTTGGCTTTAGCTATTTTTTGATATGGAACTTCCAATTGTTTTTTCCGGGTCTTGATGCGGATCTCCACAAGTGCTGTAGAATTCTCGAAGGACTTCAGGGTCCCTTCGAATTCTTTTTCTCCATCAATCGGTTCGTATAGTTTCATATACACATACTCCCCGACAAACTTTTCAAAGTCTGCTTCTGTCTTCAGCGGACGCTCGGCACCTGGTGATGCCACTTCAAGAAAATAAGGAATTTCAATCGGATCTTCTTCATCTAATTTTTCACTTAGTTTTTCAGAAACTTGTCCGCATTCTTCAATGTCCACACCGCCTTCTTTATCGATGAACACACGAAGATACCAGTTCTGACCTTCTTTCTTGTACTCAATATCCACAAGCTCAAGGCTCATTTCCTCAAGGATGGGCTGGACAAGACGTTCTGTAACGGATGTAACATGATTGCTCATGCTCTTCCCTCCTTCGAACACAATGTAATGGTTTATTACTTATTAGTATGGGATGTATTCGCTCGTTTCATTAAGTATCAGGGGTCCATTCCTGCAAGTACCATGAGAAACCGCTATGACATAGATCATAGCGGTTCATCTCGCGGGTACAAAACCCCTCATGCTTCGAAGTTTCTCTGCAAAGCAAGAGGCTAGAATATGACGAAAGAGTGGGTTTCCCCACTCTTTCGCCGTTCATATCGCGCTTCTCACCATAAAAAATATATCACACATGCGTAATCTATGCAACAAAGGAAGAAATCAACAGCGATAAACAAGCAGTGACTAACACCTGCTTCCAAGCCATGTTGCAAGTGGATTCGGACCCGGGGAGAGGATTCGTTTTCCGAAGGCTTGCGGAGTGCCGCCCCGGGCTTTTCGTCCGCAAGCCCTCTATATATACAGGAGTCTAACCATCTCCCCCGCAGCCCATACCAGAAAAAGCTGCTCGGAATCCGTTTTGTAAAAAGCACTTCCATTTCCATAGTGAGGGTGATTTGATTAAGCATCTCTATTCATTGAGATCTTATTTAGAAGAGAGAGAGTTGGTTTTCGTCTGGCATTCCTTCTAAACATCCGAAGTTATCGAGGTACTCAAGAACTGTTTTGGAAATACGGCTGCGTTCTCTCAAGTCCTGTTTGGATAAGAATTCGCCCTCTTTTCTTGCATTGACGATATTGATCGCTGCGTTGGTTCCTAGTCCGTCGACCGCATTGAATGGTGGGATCAATTCATTTCCATCCACTAGGAAGTCTGTGGCACTTGATTCGTACAAATCCACATTCTTGAATCCATACCCTCTTTCGCACATTTCGAGGGATAGTTCCAAAACGGTCATTAGACTTTTTTCTTTCGGAGTGGCATCAAAGCCTTTTTCCTGGATCTCCTTCATCCGTTTACGGATGGCATCGGAACCTTTCATCATCGTCTCCAATTCAAAATCACTTGCTCTTACAGTGAAATAGGCGGCATAAAAATAGATTGGATAATGAACCTTGAAATAAGCAATTCTTACCGCCATCAACACATAGGCGGCTGCGTGGGCTTTCGGGAACATATACTTGATTTTTTTACACGAATCGATATACCAGTCCGGTACGCCGTGCTTTTTCATTTCTTCGATCCATTCATCTTCAAGACCACGACCTTTACGGACGAATTCCATGATTTTAAAAGCTAAAGACGGATCGAGACCTTTATGCATGAGATACACCATAATATCGTCACGACACCCGATAACCTCAGGCAAGGTACAGATGCCATCGTTGATCAGCTGCTCAGCATTCCCAAGCCACACGTCCGTTCCGTGTGACAACCCAGAAATGATGACGAGTTCTGCAAATGTCTTCGGTTTAGTATCTTCAAGCATCTGCCTTACGAACCTTGTCCCAAATTCAGGGACACCAAGCGTCCCGGTTTTACACATGATTTGATCTGCTGTTACTCCAAGTGCTTCAGGACCACTGAAAATTTTCATAACCTCCGGATCATCGACAGGAATTTCCTTCTGGTCGATTCCACTGAGATCCTGCAACATACGGATGACGGTCGGGTCATCGTGTCCGAGTATATCCAGCTTCAATAGGTTGTCATGAATGGAGTGGAAATCAAAGTGAGTCGTCTTCCACTCTGCTTTCGTATCATCCGCCGGAAACTGGATCGGCGAAAAGTCGTAAATTTCCATATCATCCGGAACAACGATAATCCCGCCTGGGTGCTGACCACTGGTCCTCTTGACGCCCGTACACCCCTGTACAAGCCGGTCAATTTCAGCATTTTTATAAACCAACTGATGATCCCCAGCATAACCCTTCACATAGCCATAGGCGGTTTTTTCGGCAATCGTACCAATAGTCCCCGCTCGGAACACACTATCTTCCCCGAATAATTCTTTCGTATAGTTGTGGGCATGCGGCTGATATTCACCGGAAAAGTTCAGATCGATATCGGGAACTTTATCCCCTTTGAAGCCAAGGAACGTTTCAAAGGGAATATCCTGACCATCTTTAGTCAAAGACGCCCCGCATTCCGGACAGGCTTTCTCTTCAAGGTCAAAGCCGCTCCCGACGGAACCGTCTGTGAAAAATTCATTATACTGACACGACGGACAAACATAATGAGGCGGCAGAGGGTTCACTTCTGTTATATCAGTCATCGTTGCAACAAAGGATGAACCGACAGAACCACGGGACCCGACAAGGTAACCATCTTCCAGGGATTTAGTTACGAGCTTTTGTGAAATGAGATAGATGACGGCGAACCCGTTTCCGATGATACTGTCGAGCTCTTTTTCCAAACGCTTGACGATTAAATCTGGAATCGGATCTCCATAAATACTTCTTGCTTTGTTATAAGACATTTCGCGGATTTCCTGGTCTGCCCCTTCAATGTTAGGCGTATAAAGATCATCTTTCACCGGAGACACTTCTCCGATTTGCTCGGTGATTTTGTGTGTATTCGTCACGACGAGTTCTTTCGCTTTATCTTTGCCGAGGAAGGAAAGCTGTTCAACCATTTCATTTGTTGTCTTGAAATGGACGTCAGGCAGAGTCTGTCTGTTCAACGGGTTCCCGTTCTGCGATGAGATGAGAATTTGACGATACTGTTTTTCGTGCGGATCGACGTAGTGCGTATTCCCTGTAGCGACAATCGTTTTACCCATACGTTCCGCCATAGCTACCAGGCGTTTCAGAATATCGAGAATCTGAGCCTCTGTCTGTACAAGGTCTTTTTCAAGCAAGTGATAATAGTTACCAGGAGGCTGTATTTCAATATAATCGTAGAATTCAGCGACCTTTTCTGCTTCCTCTTCAGACTTCTGCATCATCGTTTCAAAAACTTCCCCTTTGTCACATCCGGAGCCAATGAGTATCCCTTCCCTATTTTTCGCCAGCAGCGACCTCGGGACACGAGGGACTCGATAGAAGTAATTTACATGCGATTCAGAGACAAGACGATAAATGTTTTTCAATCCTGTACTATCGGCAGCAAGGAGTGTACAGTGCGACGGGCGTGAGCGCTGATAAGCTTTCCCTTCTCCCATATAATCATTCAAATTTTTATGGTTGGTAATATCTTTTTCCATCGCTCTTTTCACAAGTTTCCAAAGCAGATATCCTGTAGCTTCAGCATCATAGATTGCCCGGTGGTGCTGGGTCAATTCAATATCGAATTTTTTACAAAGCGTATTCAATCGATGGTTCTTCAATTCAGGCACAAGAAAACGGGCAAGTTCTAAAGTATCGATTACCGGGTTTGTAGATTTGCCAAGCTCAATCCTTTGATACCCGGCATTCAGAAAGCCCATATCGAAACTTGCATTGTGAGCAACCAGGATGTCATCTGCCGTCCATTCGTGGAAATCTTTCAGCACTTGTTCGATCTCAGGTGCATCTTTGACCATGTCATCCGTAATACCGGTTAGATCGATCGTTGTTTGAGATAAAGGTTGGTGAGGGTTAGCAAAAGATTCGAAACGGTCGATGATTTCCCCACCCTTGATTTTGACGGCTGCAAGCTCGATGATTTTGTCATAGACAGCTGATAGTCCCGTCGTTTCCACGTCAAAAACAACATAGACCGCATCTTCCAAATCGCGATCCTGTTCTTCGTAAGCAATGGGAACTCCATCGTCCACGAGATTCGCTTCCACTCCATAAATGATTTTCACACCATTTTTCTGACCGGCAGCATGGGCATCAGGATAAGCTTGAACGACGGCGTGGTCCGTGATAGCAATCGCTTCATGCCCCCAGTCCGCAGCTTGTTTAATCAATCTGGAAGGAGAGACCGGAGCATCCATGGCACTCATTGTCGTATGGGCGTGCAGCTCCACCCGTTTTTCACCTTCGGGAGCGTCATCTTCTCTTCGTTTCGGTTTCACTTCATTAATGTCATTAGCCATCATCGTCAATTCATTCGTGAAATTATCCGTTTGGATCCCCCCACGGGCTTTGATCCACATCCCTTGTTGGATATGCTTGAACATTTCTGCATGGTCATCCCCGCGTGAGAACATTTTGATGGAGAAAGAATCTGTATAATCGGTCACTTTCAAAAGCAGCAAATGGCGGCCGGAACGAAGTTCTTTGATTTCCACATCGAACACATATCCTTGAACCGCAATCTTCTTTTCTTCTTCCTGAATTTGTTCCATTGGCACGATGTCATCCTGAATTTTGTAGCCTATTTCAACCGGGCCTTTCGGTTTGGAATCATCTTTATCTTTGGATCGTTCTTCCTGCTCTTTTACAGCCTGTTGCACAAGAATTTTGTCTTCTTTCTGCCGTTCTTCCTGGAACCGTTTGATTTGATCGGTCTCTTCTTTCACCCGGGTAGCGACCATGAGGGAAGGAAGTCCGCACTGTAGACAAAACCCTTTCAAAGGTTCTTCCAACTTTTTCTGAATGGCATGACTTTCCGCAAGATTCCGGCAGGTTAACATAACTTTATTGCCGTTAACTTCAGGTTGCTGTTCCATCAATAAATCTTTATAGCTTGGGGTCAGGTTCGTTAACGTCTTAATGAAACTCTGCCAATATTCAAGCACGTCTCCATCAGAAAGGTCTTTCCCTGTCGTTTCGATCGTCCAGGTCACATCTGCTATAGGACGGAAAGTGGATGTCAACTTCGTTGTAAACAGTTCATAAACAGAGGGCGGCAGCGGTTTCGGCATAAGAAAATGAAAATGCCACAATTTCTGTTCACGGTAAACCACCAGCTTCTGCATACTGCTATCTTTAAAGTGAGGTTCTATCAATTCATGCGGGAACTGGATTTGTTCCAGCAAATAGTGCATTTTTTCTTGATTGCTCACACTCAATCGGGATTCCTCCTCATTCCTGAACCCACACCTGACATGGAAAAACCCTTGCTCTCTTTCCTACAGCAAGGGTATGTTTTTCCAATGAGGTATTAGGCTTTGTACCAATTCTTTATAAAATCCAACACTTGACTCGTTTCCAAGTCCTGTTGCTCACCGGTGGCACGTTCTTTCACTTCTACGACCCCTTCTCCGCCACGCTTTCCGACTGTGATTCTCACAGGTACACCAAAAAGATCGCTGTCCGCAAATTTAACGCCCGCCCGTTCTTTACGATCATCATATAAAACTTCTACACCTGCATCAAGCAGCATTTCATACAACTCATCTGCCAATTCTTTCTGCTCGTCCTTTTTAGGGTTCAACGAGAGCAGGTGGACCTGATACGGAGCGATATTTTTCGGCCACGTAATGCCTCGATCATCATGATACTGCTCTACAATTGCAGCAAGTGTCCGTGAAACCCCGATCCCGTAAGAACCCATGATCATAGTCGTAGCTTTTCCCTGATCATTAAGGAAAGTAGCATTCATGCGTTCGGAATAGAATTCCCCAAGCTTAAAGACATGACCGACTTCTATTCCCCTTGCGAATTTGATGATGCCTTCTCCATCCGGGGAAGGATCGCCTTCTTCGATAAACCGGAGATCCGTATATTCTTTGACCTCAAAATCTTCTCCAGGGGTAGCATTCTTGTAATGGTAGCCTTCCTCATTCGCACCGCAGGACACGTTTACCATTGCCGAAACGGCGTGATCGGCGACGACATGAACATCTTCAGATACTCCGATTGGACCTAAGGAGCCGAATCCTGAACCCAGAAGACGTTTCGTATCTTCTTCTGAAGCAAGTTCGACAATATCTGCATCAAATAGATTCTTCAGTTTGACATCATTCACTTCATGGTCGCCGCGTGTAAGTGTAAGGACAAATTGATCATCGACCTGGAACAGGATTGATTTAAGACCTTCCGCTAGTTCATGCCCTAAATAATCAGCAACATCTTTCATCGTCTTCTGGCCAGGCGTTTCCACTTTTTCTATAGGCTCTGGAGATTCTGTTGATTTCTCATAGGCAGCCTTCACTGGCGCCATTTCTATGTTTGCTGCATAACGGGACGTATCAGAATAAGCGATGACATCTTCCCCAACTTCCGATAAAACCATGAATTCATGAGTGTCTTTTCCACCCATCGCTCCAGAATCAGCGATAACGGCACGGAAGTTCAACCCACAGCGTCTGAATACATTGGAATAAGCTTCAAACATTTTATCGTAGGTTTCATCGAGGCTCTCATACGACTCATTAAAAGAGTACGCATCCTTCATTAGAAATTCGCGTCCACGCAGAAGACCGAACCGTGGACGTGCTTCATCCCTGAATTTATTCTGAATCTGAAAAACAGTCAAAGGAAGCTGTTTATAACTTTTCACCTCATGGCGTACGAGGCTGGTGATCACTTCCTCATGGGTAGCGCCAAGGGCGAATTCCCGGTTGTGACGGTCATTCAAACGCATGAGCTCAGAACCGAATGATGTCCAACGCCCCGTTTCCTTCCATAGTTCCGACGGTTCGAGTGCTGGCATGGCCATCTCATGAGCTCCGATTTTTTCCATTTCTTCCCGAACGATATTTTCAACTTTACTCAATACACGGCGGCCAATCGGCAGGAAACTGTAGATTCCTGATGCAATCTGGCGTATGTAACCCGCACGGACAAGGAGCTGATGACTCTTAATTTCAGCATCTGCCGGGTTCTCTTTAAGGGTAGGTATTAGCATTTGACTTTGTCTCATAACATGCACCTCAGTTCTAATTTATCGAAGTTTAAATGGAGGGTGTGTGGCACCCTCCGGTGTCTACATTCAACGAAAGAAGCTGGAAGCCAAGGAAACGCCGATCACCTCAGGACTTCCAGCTTTATAAAGATCACAAGAATAAGCGTTGGATATCGTTCCACGTCACAACAAGCATTAATAACATAAGCAGGGCGAACCCAATAAAGTGGACGATCCCTTCTTTTTGCGGGTCAATGGGTTTTCCTCTTACACCTTCTAGACCTACGAATAGAAGTCGGCCTCCATCAAGTGCCGGAAGAGGAAGAAGATTCACTATGCCAAGGTTAATGCTGAGAATCGAAGTCCACATGACGAAATTCGTAAATCCTGTGCGGACAACTTGATCCGTGGCGTCATAAATCCCCACCGGGCCGGAAAGCATATCCAATGAAAATTGGCCGGTTACCAATTTTCCAAGGTTCGTTAAAATTAAAGCCGACCACTCATATGTTTGTGTAAATCCGAAGGTCAGCTTTTTAGTAAACGACTCTTCGAACGCTCTCGCGACACCGACTTGACCAATCGTCGCCCCATTATTCTCAATAGCAGCAGGTGTCACAGCCAGCTGCTGGGTCATGCCCTCCCGATTAATGGTAAGGGTCACTTCTTCCTCTGGATGATCCCGGATGATCGTGGTGAATTCTTCCCAAGTACTGACTGATTCTCCATCAACAGCTACAACTTCATCCCCAGCCATCAGGCCGGCCTCGGAAGCTGGTGTATTTCCTTGGATTTCTCCGAGTTTCGCTTCATTTGAGGGTACCCCTTGAATGAAGCCTAGAATCATAAATAACACAATCGCCAGGACAAAGTTCATCATAGGTCCGGCAAATAACTGCATTGCACGCTGTGGTACAGATTTGGAAGCGAACTGACGGTCATACGGAGCGATCTGGGTCTCTTTTTCATCCATGACGAACATCGCTTTGTTATCCACTTCAAAGGAAAGTCTCTCATCCTCATCAAGCTCGTAACCTTCAATGAGGAGACGATGATCCAAGTCTGCGCGTTCCACTTCAATGACACGTGCATATGGATGTTTGTCTTTATTGTTAACAATGATTTTATTGACTTTTCCTGCTTCATTGAATTCAAGACCGATATGGTGTCCTGCCTTCAATTCTACGATTTCAGGATCTTCGCCCGCAACTCTCACATAACCTCCTATGGGTAGAAGGCGGATGGTATAGAGAGTTTCATTGCGGGTGAATGCAAAAATCTTAGGACCAAATCCTATCGCAAATTCCCTTGCGAGCATTCCTGCCCGTTTAGCAAATATGAGATGCCCCCACTCATGCACGAACACCAAAAGTCCGAACATCAGAATAAATGCAACCACTGTAGTCAAATGAAGCACCTTCCTTTTTATGCTCTGTTTCTTTCCTTCAGATGTCTTGAGAATAGCGGTTGTCGTTCAAAATGCAGGACGGTCGCACATCCTATTCCATCCAATCATCCAGAGCTGTTAATTTATTTGGAAACGCACTCTTGCCCTAGTTTCCTTATCAATAGAAATTATGGTAGACAAGTCCGGGTTATGAATCCTGTCATGATTTTCCAAAGCCCGTTCAATGTATTTTTCTATGTCCAGGAAAGAAATTTTACCTTGGAGGAACTGCTGAACGGCTTCCTCATTAGCTGCATTCAATACAGCCGGCATGGAACCACCGGACTTTCCTGCATCAAAAGCCATCCTCAAACAAGGGAAACGCTTCATGTCCATCTTTTGAAAATTCAATGTAGCAATTTCCTCTAAATTTAAATGCTTCGTAATCGGAAGCTCTTTCCGCTCCGGATATGTGAGCGCATATTGAATAGGTACCTTCATGTCAGGTGTCCCTAATTGAGCGATGACATTTCGGTCTACATATTCCACCATGGAATGAATAACACTTTCTCTATGAAGAATAACATGAATCTGGTCATAAGGTACATCGAAAAGCCAATGAGCCTCGATAACCTCCAGCCCTTTATTCATCATGGAAGCGGAATCGATGGTAATTTTCGCCCCCATGCTCCAATTCGGATGATTCAATGCGTCGTCGACGGTGACCCCGGCAAGCTCTTCTCTTGTCTGGTCACGGAAACTGCCTCCGGATGCAGTGATGATCAATTTATTGATGTCTTTCCGCTGTTCTCCGTTCAACGCTTGGAAAATAGCAGAATGTTCACTATCCACGGGGAGAAGATTGACGCCATGTTCCTTAGCTGCATCCATCACTAAGTGGCCGGCGGTTACGAGCGTCTCTTTATTAGCGATGGCTATTTGTTTTTTTGCTTCAATCGCTTTAAGCGTCGCAGGTAACCCTATGCTGCCCATGACAGCGTTGACGACTACATCTACAGGTTCGGCTACACTGGCTTCGATTAAACCTTCTCCGCCACAAAGAATCTGCAGCTCCGTATCTTTTTCTAATTTCTTTTTTGTTTCTTCGTCTTGCACGACAATCATGGACGGCTTGAATTCATGAATGAGCGGCAATGCCTTTTCCACGTTTCGGCCAAAGCCCATGGCGTATAGTGAAAACTGATCTGGATGCAGACGCAGGACTTCAAGCGTCTGAATTCCAATCGAGCCTGTTGCCCCTAGCAGTGTTATTTGCTTCATAATTCGATCGCCCCCTTAAGAAATGAAATTAATCAAATGAAGAATCGGTAAGATGAAGATCAAACTGTCAAAACGATCCAAAACTCCACCGTGTCCAGGAAGAATCTTCCCTGAATCTTTCACCGCGTAATGGCGCTTGAAAGCAGACTCGACGAGATCGCCGATTTGTCCGGCTATAGATACGAGAACTGTCACTAACAATACGATGATCATGGAATGCTCCAGAGGATACACAATTTGGAAGATCAAAGCTACAACACAAGCAAGAATGATGCCCCCGACAGAACCTTCGATCGTTTTTTTAGGGCTGATTTGCGGCCAGAGCTTGTGTTTTCCGAGAGAACGGCCGAAAAGATAAGCACCGGTATCTGTTGCCCAAACAATAAATAAGGCAAAGAATATATATTCAAGCCCTTCTTCCCGCGTCTCCATCAAGTAGTTGAATCCCATTCCGATATAAATTGCCGAAAGTAACAAAAATCCTGCATCATCAAATGTAAAACGGTTTTTCACGAGTACCGTATAACTGAGAAGCACAAGTACTGCAAGAAGAGTGATCTCCGACTTGGTAATAATGTCATCGGAAGTAATCGATTCATCAAAAACTTCATAAGGAAACATGAGCGCCCACATGAGGAGCAAACCAAGCCCCGACGCTACAGAGTAGCGGGCGATTTTTTTCATTCGAACAAGCTCGAGTAAAGCGATGCTCGCGATGATATAAACAAATGCTTTAAAAGGCCATCCACCCAACATAACGATTGGTATAAATATGAGGGCTGCGACGATAGCTGTAATTGTTCTTTGTTTCATAAGTCTTTTTCACACCTTATACTCCGCCGAAACGACGTTTACGATTTTGGAAGTCATACAGAGCTTTTTCAAAATGACTTTCGTCAAAGTCAGGCCAATAAACTTCTGTAAACCAGAACTCCGCATATGCGAGCTGCCACAGCAAGAAGTTGCTCAACCTCTGTTCACCACTCGTCCGAATCAGAAGATCGGGTTCAATTAAGTCGGACGTGTACAGCTCCTTGGAGAACATGGATTCATCAATATCGGTGATGTCGATCTCCCCACCCTGTACTTTGGAAGCAATTTGCTTGACTGCATGCACCATCTCAAACCGACTGCCATAATTTAGTGCAAAGTTGAGAATGAGACCATCATTGTGCTTGGTTTTTTCAATCGCCTCTCTGACTGCCTTTTGGGTATGAGGCGGGAGTACGTTGAAATCACCAATCGT
This sequence comes from Halobacillus sp. ABR2_026, assembly GCF_056158545.1. Classification (NCBI taxonomy): domain Bacteria; kingdom Bacillati; phylum Bacillota; class Bacilli; order Caryophanales; family Bacillaceae; genus Halobacillus; species Halobacillus sp. ABR2_026. The sequence continues at coordinate 1,819,213 of NZ_JBSWTM010000001.1, read as the reverse complement.
CTGGACCTGTACATTTCTCTCAATCAATTCAGGCAAATATGTACTTAAAAAATCGACGGGAAGTTTCATTAGGAACTCTACCTCGTTTTTCGGGCGTTTCCAATTTTCCGTAGAAAAAGCATAGAGAGTAAGGACCTTGACGCCGACATCAGAAGCATAACGGACGATTCTTTTCACAACGCCCATACCCTCTTTATGTCCAGCAATCCTTGGCATTCCCCTGTTCTTCGCCCATCGTCCATTTCCGTCCATGATGATGGCCACGTGTCTTGGAAGGTGGCTTTCCTCAAGGCCTAATGGTTCGGTTAGAGGCTGCTTTTTTTCTTTTTTGAATGGAAACTTGATAGGCATGTTCAATCCTCCAGTCCAATTGTTCCATCTATTTATTATATACTAAATCTTTTATTCATGCCGTTGGCCTATAAAGACAGTGTACAAAAGAAAAGCCGCGCTGCCAAACATCTACAGCGCGGCTTGTTTCACCTTAAGGCATATAGAATTGGAGAATCACACTTCCATGATTTCCTCTTCTTTTGTTTTAGCCAGCTGATCGATTTTGTCGACATGCTGGTCAGTGACCTTTTGAACGTCATCCTGATAAGAGCGAAGGTCGTCCTCTGTAAGCTCGCCATCTTTTTCAAGTTTCTTCAGGCGGTCGTTGGAATCCCTACGAATGTTACGAACCTGTACTTTCGCTTCTTCAGAATATTTGCCCACTACTTTAGCAAGGTCTTTACGACGCTCTTCCGTCAACGCTGGAATATTGATTCGTACAACGTTTCCGTCACTGGACGGAGACAAACCAAGATCTGCTTTCTGGATCGCTTTTTCGATTTCTGCAATGGCACTCTTATCATATGGCGTGATGACAAGAAGGCGTGGTTCAGGAGCAGACACTTGTGCTAATTGGTTAAGCGGAGTAGCTGCACCATAATAATCAACATACACATTATCCAGGATCGTTGGGTTTGCGCGGCCGGCGCGAACGGTTGCCAGCTGACGCGAGAATGCTTGAGTCGCTTGTTCCATTTGTTGTTTTGTTTCATTAATCACAGCTTCAGACATGATTATTTCCCCCTCACAATTGTTCCAATATTTTCGCCCATTACGGCTTTTTTAATGTTTCCGTCTTCTGTTATCGAGAATACCAGTAAATCGATATCGTTGTCCATACATAATGAAGAAGCAGTAGAATCCATTACACCAAGACCCTCATTCAGAACGTCCATGTAAGACAGCTGATCATATTTCACAGCATCCTCATTTACTTTAGGGTCATCCGTGTATACGCCATCTACATTGTTCTTAGCCATTAGGATGACATCAGCCTCTACTTCGGCAGCTCTCAATGCAGCAGTAGTATCCGTGGAGAAATATGGGTTACCCGTCCCTGCAGCAAAAATGACCACACGTTTCTTCTCCAGGTGACGAATCGCCTTTCTGCGGATGTAAGGCTCTGCCACTTGCCTCATTTCTATGGATGTTTGGACACGGGTCGGAATCCCTAAGTTTTCCAGACTATCCTGAAGGGCCAGTGAATTCATGACCGTGGCAAGCATCCCCATGTAATCAGCGTTTGCACGATCCATTCCCATCTCGGCGCCTACTTTTCCGCGCCAAATGTTCCCGCCTCCGACGACAACAGCGACTTCTACACCGAGTTCGGCCACTTCTTTGACCTGACGAGAGACGGATTTGATGATGCTCGGTTCCAATCCGAATCCGGCATCTCCACTCAAAGCCTCTCCACTTAGTTTTAATACGATACGACGATAGCGAGCAGTAGTCATAGTAACCTCCCGTGTTTGCTTATTCCTCTACATGATCTGACTCATAAACCGGCAAATATGTAGCCTGTTTGAAAATAGGGAACACTGGCAGTGTCCCCTATGTTTCATAGTCATTATTTTTTAACTTGATTCATAACTTCATCAGCGAAGTTTTCTTCGCGTTTTTCCATACCTTCTCCAACTTCGAAGCGGTCGAATCCAGTAATCTGGCCGCCGGCTGAAGCAACGAACTGCTTCACCTTCTGGTCAGGATCTTTTACGAAGCTTTGATCAAGCAGGCAGATTTCTTCGAAGAACTTGTTCAAGCGTCCTTCTACCATTTTCTCAACGATGTTTTCAGGCTTACCTTCGTTCATCGCTTGAGTTTTAAGCATTTCACGCTCTTTTTCAGCTTCCTCTTGAGGGATTTCATCACGGGATACATAACGAGGGTTTACAGCCGCTACGTGCATCGCTACATCTTTAGCAGCTGCTTCGTCCGTAGAACCTTCAAGAACAGTCAATACACCAATGTTCCCACCCATGTGAAGGTAAGCACCGAATGCATCGTTATCTGTCTTTTCTTTGATGACGAAACGACGAAGAGAAATCTTCTCGCCGATTTTCGCTACGCGCTCTGTAATATAGCTGCTAAGAACTTCACCATCGCCGTGAAGCTTCTGCTCGAGTGCTTCCTCTACGGTTGCAGGCTTCTGAGATAGCAGGTGCTGTCCAAGATCTTTAAGCAGTTCTTTAAATTGATCGTTCTTTGTAACGAAGTCCGTTTCACAGTTCACTTCGAAAAGTACAGCTGTGTTACCGGATACTTCGATTGCAGCAGAACCTTCTGCAGCGATACGATCAGCTTTTTTAGCTGCCTTGGAAATTCCTTTCTCGCGCAACCATTCCATTGCTTTGTCCATGTCACCATCTGTTTCAGTAAGTGCTTTTTTACAATCCATCATTCCAGCACCTGTTTTTTCACGAAGTTCTTTTACCATTTTAGCGTTTACTGCCATTGTAAAGCCTCCTTATTGATTGCATATAAGTATCACTCTTACATCCCTTGGAAGCAAGAGTGTTTGCGGATTTCTTTAAAAAAGGTGATAAAGGTATACCCCCTTATCACCTTTTGACCCTTTTTACTCTTGAGCAGCTTCTACTGCAGCTTCAGTTTCTTCCGTTGTTTCTGTTTCTTCCCCTTGTTTAGCTTCAAGGACAGCGTCAGCCATCTTGGAAGTCAACAATTTAACGGCACGGATTGCGTCATCGTTCGCTGGGATGACGTAATCGATTTCGTCTGGGTCACAGTTTGTATCAACGATACCTACAACTGGAATATTCAGTTTGTGAGCTTCAGCGATAGCGATACGCTCTTTACGAGGATCGATAACGAACATTGCGTCCGGAAGGCTCTTCATTTCTTTAATACCGCCTAGGAATTTAACAAGACGATCTTTTTCTTTCAGCATATCGACGACTTCTTTTTTAGGAAGTACATCGAATGTACCGTCTTCTTCCATGCGCTCAATGTCTTTAAGACGGTTGATACGCTTGCGGATGGTTTCAAAGTTTGTCAGGGTACCACCCAACCAACGTTGGTTGATGTAATACATGCCACAACGAGTTGCTTCGTCACGGACTGTATCCTGAGCTTGTTTTTTTGTACCTACGAAAAGGATGTTACCGCCGTCAGCAGCGACCTCTTTCACGTAGTTAAATGCTTCATCAACCTTCTTCACAGTTTTTTGCAGGTCGATGATGTAGATCCCGTTACGCTCCGTGAAGATATACTTCTTCATTTTCGGGTTCCAGCGGCGGGTTTGGTGTCCAAAGTGAACACCAGCTTCAAGTAGCTGTTTCATAGAAATTACAGACATGATAGTTCCTCCTGTTTGGTTTTTTTAGTATCCTCCGCCCTTTTCATCTTCTCTAGTGAACTCTTTTAGAAGAGCAACCTCACTTGAAAATCCAAAGGCGTGCGTATTGACACCGTCAGTAAATATATCATAACACACGTGTCCATTCAAGTTTTTTTCTCATGTTTTTGATGGAATTTAAGTAGTAATTCGATCTCTGTCTTCCCTTTGTCGGTTTTTTTCGCGATTTCTTCTATGCTATACCCTTTTTCTTTCCATTTCAGCACATGTGATTGAAAGGAGGGTTCATAGCTTTCTTCATCCTCCATGATGGGCGGGGAATAGGCGGGGGTGGTATCCTGCTCCGAGTGAGATTCAACTGCTGAATTCCTCTCGAAAGGGTTCCCCCTTTCCTTATACTGTCCCCGCTCTTCTGGACTTCCTTCCATAACCATTCTTTCCCACCGCTTGTTCTCTTCTTTAAGCTCATAGAGATAAGAAGTGAACAGGTCTTCAATTTCAGCAGCCACCTGCTCCTGTCTTAATTCGATTTCTTCCGTTCTGCGGATTTTCTTCATCATGATGGTTATTCCAAAAATAATGATTCCATCTATGATAAAGCTTAAAATTAATAAGTATACAGTCATTTCTTTCCCTCATTATTATTCAATAATCCGTTCAGGCTTCTCATTGGCTGACGATTTCCTGCAGGGCACTTTTTAACTTATAAATCGCTTTTGCGTGGATTTGAGAGATTCTTGATGTCGTTAATTCCAGGACCTGTCCGATTTCAGTCAGAGTCAGCTCTTCGTGATAAAACAGGCTGATCACCAGTTGCTCTTTCTCATTCAAACGTTCAATCTCCCTGGCCAACTCCTGATAATTCTCGTTCTTAATGACGGATTCGGATGGAGTGGTTGTATGGTCGTCAGGAATGGAATACCCGATCCCCTCCTTATGGTCCTCTTTCCCGTCGTTCGGCTTTTCTTCCATTGATAATACATTGGCAAACAAAGAGTCTTTCACGGTCTCTTCGACTTCCTCTGGTGTTATATGAAGAGCTTCTGCAATTTCACCGGCTGTAACCGGACGTTGTAATTGCTGTTCCAGTCTTTCCGTCATCTGTTCAATTTTCTTAGACCTGTCCCTCACAGACCTGGGGAGCCAATCTTCCTTTCGCAAGCCATCCATGATCGACCCCCTGATCCGGAAAGAAGCGTACGTATCGAATTTCAAGTCCCTTGTGCGGTCAAATTTTTTCAGGGCGTCATAAAGGCCCAGCATCCCTAAACTTCTCACATCATCTTTACTGACACTTTTAGGCAAATGAGCAGATATCCGTTGCACATGGTAGCTGACCAAGTAATCATATTGCTGCACCAGTTGATTGGCGGCTTCACTATCCTGTTCGTTTGCCCATAGATCCCACCACTGTTGTTCTTGAGGAGATAAACAGCTGGCCATTACAATCCTCCCCGTTCTTTTGATTTCCTTCCAATTCTAAAAAGCTCATCCATTTTCATTCAATAGTTCTCGAACCATTTTCGATGTTTCCTCAGCGCTGATACCTTCAAAGGAGTTTGACTGCTTCTGATTTTGGCTCATGCTTGAGGTTCCTTTTACGTGAAGCTTCCCTTCAGGTCTTGTTATAAAACTGACAACTCCACGAAACGCATAGGATAGACCGAAAAAAATGAAGAATACTACAGCTCCCCGGAGTACAGCTGTTTCCAGTGTCGTCACTTGGACACTGATGAAAAATACAAGAAAAAAACCGAAAACAGCCGCTGATAAATTCCAAAGAAGAGATCCTTTCATTAAATCACACGCTCCCCCTGATTCACGGTCCTGACATTAAGAACGCCCGTGGCAGGATCGAATTCGATCGTACGACCATTTCTTCCGCCTACATCCTCCCCCAAAATCGGGATTTTGTATGTTTGCAGATTCTCCTTTACCGCTTCTACATTTCTTGGTCCAATCCGCATCATGTCGTTGGTTGATGCAAATTGAAACATTTGTGCGCCGCCTGCCATTTTCGCTTTCAGACAATGACGGGAAGCCCCAGCCTCTCTAAGTCCTTCGAGCAGGTCTTCTATCGCTGTATCGGCATACTTTGCTCTTTTCAGCCCCTGTTTTTTCGCCATTGAAGCATCCGGTAACATAATATGAGCCATACCCGCCATTTTCTTCCATTCATCATAAAGGACTATTCCGACGCATGAGCCGAGCCCGGTGGTCTTGATCACATTAGGGGAGTGGACAACCCCCAAATCTCCGATCCCTATTTTCATGATCATTCCTTCCTTAATCATCTTCCTGGACTCCTAAGGAAGAAAAAATTTTTTTGTAAGAAGGTGGATCTGGAAAGAGGAAAAAATGCCCTTCCATCACTTCATTTTCTCCTCCATCACCATCTGTTAATGATGTCTGAATGACAATCGCTTGATCACTGACCTGTGATAGTTCCAATAACCCCACACTCAATAACGCGCCAGCCATGTCCTGCGAAACCGAAGGAACGGATGATTGCAGATCCAGGTGTGTCAAATCACAAAGGGCTGTCAAATAAGCGCCTGTTAAAATATTCCCAAGCTCCTGCAGAGCTGAAAAGGCAAAGGCAGGATCTTCTTCCATCTTCCCGGAGGAGTGAGTCATCAGCTCAACAAAATGGTGAGCTTGCGAAGGACTCATAATAAAAAACATCGTTCCAGGAGCTTCCCCTTCCATTCGTTGGAGAATGCCGATCACTTCTTTATCAGCGCCTCCAGCAAGGTCCATCACTTGGTTATAGTCCACGATTTCAACACCCGGTACATGCATTTCTATTTTCTTATCGAGCAGTTTGGATAATGAGGTGGCTGCATGACCTGAACCTATATTTCCGATCTCTTTCAAAACATCCAACTGGATGGGGCCAAATGCTTCATTGATCGCCTCGGAATCAGACATAGAGATTATTCAATTCATGTACATCCTCTTTAGAAAGGACTTTTTCTAAATCTAATAATATGAACAAACGTCTGTCCATTTTAGCTACTCCTTGTATATAGTCGGCTTCCACTGTACCGATGACTTCAGGTGGGGGTTCGATGCTTTCTTCCGCCAGGTCCAGCACATCATTTGCCGCATCCACAATGAGACCGACATTCATTTCATTGATTTTCACAGTTATAATTCTTGTCGCTTCGGTTTCCTCTACTTCTTCGATCCCGAACCTTTCTCTCAGGTCGATGACAGGAGTAACCACACCTCTTAGATTTAACACGCCTTTTACAAATGGTTTCGTCCCCGGGACGCGCGTAATCGGCATCATCCGCTCAATAGAACCGACAAGTTCCACCGGTACGGTATATTCTTCATCATTGATTTGAAACACGATCACTTTCAAATGGCTGTTTTCTTTCGTCATTTTACTGCCTCCCCTTTATTTGATTAATGCATTACTATCTAGGATTAATGCGACTTGGCCATCTCCCAGAATGGTTGCTCCGGAAAGAGCGAATGCACCGGATAAATAGTCGCCCAGAGATTTCAAGACAACTTCCTGCTGGCCAATGAAAGAATTAACGACGAGGGCAGCCATTTTTTCGCCTTTCCTTACCATAACGACAGAGTAGTAGTCATCCTCCTCTAACGTTTCCGGGACATTCAATACGTCTTTCAAAAAGATGAGAGGAACGACTTTTCCTCTAAAGTCGATGACTTTTTTATTATGAGCATGCAGAATCTCTTCTTTTTTCACAATTGCAGTTTCAATGATGGAGGAAAGAGGAATGGCATACTTTTCTTTCTGTACTTCCACAAGCATGACAGAGATGATGGACAACGTAAGAGGAAGTTGAATGGAAAAGATGCTTCCCTGGTCCGGCACTGAGTCTACGGAAATGCTTCCCCCAAGGGACTCAATTGTGTTTTTCACAACATCAAGCCCTACCCCTCGTCCCGATACATCTGATATGGTGTCTGCCGTAGAAAAGCCGCTTTCCATGATCAAGTCGAAGACTTGAGAATTCGTCATAGTGGACGCCTGATCTTCAGTGACCACTCGATTTTTCACAGCTTTTCGAACCACTTTATCCCGATTAATTCCTCCACCGTCATCTGATATTTCTATGAAAACGTGGTTTCCACTATGGTAAGCTTTCAGCTCTAATTTCCCTGTCGAAGACTTCCCTTTGGCTTTTCTTTCTGCCGGTCCCTCGATCCCATGGTCAATCGCATTCCGAATCAGATGGACAAGCGGGTCTCCAATTTCATCGATGACTGTCCGGTCCAATTCTGTTTCCGCACCAACGACATTCAGATCGATTTTTTTGTTCAAATCCTTGGAGAGTTGACGAACCATCCGCGGGAATCGATTAAACACTTGTTCAACAGGGACCATGCGCATATTCAGGATGATACTTTGGAGATCTCCGGAAATTCTGGTCATCCGTTCAACGGTTTCCTGGAGTTCAGTGTGTTTCATGTCGTTAGAGATTTGTTCTAGACGTCCGCGGTCGATGACAAGCTCTTCAAACAAGTTCATAAGAGCGTCCAACCGGTCAATATTGATCCTTATCGTCTTATTCCCAACCTGCTTACCGTCTTTGTCCGCTTTTGGCTCTGGTTTTTTTTCTTCAGCGTCTGCTTCTCCCCTGGTCGGTGCAGGTACTTGTTCTTCCTGCACGTCTTCAGGTAACTCATACGTTTGTACGTAGACTTCTTCAATCTCAGAAACTTTTTTGATTTTATTTTCCAAGTCTTCCGGAGAGTCTTCTGAAATGAGAAGAACATGAAAGGATTGTTCAAATTCTTCATTTTCCAATTCTTCTACAGGAGGAGAGGATTTAACGACATCGCCGGACTGTTCCAAAATTTCAAAAACCATATAAACACGGGCAGCTTTCAGAAGACAATCTTCTCTTAATACAACTTCAATTTGGAAATTGTTTTTTCCAAGTTCCATAGATTGTTGCAAGGCTGTTTTTGTGTATTCATCGACTGTCAGAAAGTAGTCCGTTTGGGATTTATCATAAGTATTCTCTTTCACAGCAGCATCCGCTATGCCACCGCCTTCTTCAATCGTTTTTAGAAGTTGTACTACTCGATCGACGTTTCTCTCCCCAGACCCGCCCTCTGCGATATCGATGACCATTGCTTCCAGGTCATCCACAGAATCGAATACGATATCGAGAATCCCTTCATCCACCTTCACCTTTTCGTTTCGGACGGCATCCAGGACATTTTCCATTTTATGCGTCAAATTGGAAAGATCCTGGTACCCCATCGTAGCTGACATCCCTTTCAATGTGTGGGCAGACCTGAATATTTCATTGACTATGGTTAGATCCTGAGGATTCTTTTCCAAATGTAACAGTTGGTCGTTGATGGATTGCAAATGCTCTTTACTCTCATCGATAAACACTTCCAAGTACTGATTGGTTTCCATAGAACTACCTCCTTGTAATTTGCAGAGATTCAACGATACCTTTACTGATTTCGTTCAATGCTTTTACATCATCGGCCAGCCCTGATTTAATAATGGCTTTAGGCATGCCGTATATGATGCAACTGCTTTCATCTTCTGCGATGGTAAAATTGTTGGTCCCTAATTGTTCCTTCAATGCAAGTACACCCTCCAGACCGTCGGCTCCCATCCCAGTCATAATGACAGAGGTAACAGAAACAGACGAAAGGTTTGCCACGGACGAAAGCATGACATTGACAGAAGGTCTGTGACTATTCACAGGACTCGATTCATCCAGTTCAATAACCAGACGTCCATTCTGTTCTGTCACGATCATGTGAACACCACCCGGGGCAATGTAAGCGGTCCCGTTATGTATTTCCTCCAGATGCTCCGCTTCTTTCACATTAATTTCTGAAAGACGGTCAAGTCGTGCAGCTAATGACTTTGTAAATCCTTTGGGCATGTGTTGAACAATCAAGACGGGTGCGGGCAGTTGAGCAGGCAAAGAAGTTAAGACTTCCTGCAACGCCCTCGGACCACCTGTCGAGGTACCGATGGCAATCAAATGATCTTTCCGTACCTTCTCTTTTTCAGGGACTTGAATACGTTCCCTCTTATGTTCAAATGGCCCCTTTACGCTGGCATCCCCAGCAATAAGAACTTTACGGATGACTTCCTTTTCAACAACCTCCATGTCCAATGAGATGGAACCGGAAGGCTTTTGAATGAAGTCAACAGCCCCGAGACTGATCGCTTTCATCGTACTTTCAGCACCTTGCTTCGTCAGGCTCGACACCATCACTACAGGCAGAGGGGAAATCTGCATGATTTCTTTTAATGCTTCCAATCCATCCATCATGGGCATTTCAATATCCATCGTCACCACATCAGGTTGGAGGGTACCCAGTTTTTTCATACAATCCTTGCCATTTCTTGCTGTTCCTACTACATGTATCCGCGGATCTTTTGTTAATATATCTGTTAAAATACGCCTCATAAAAGCCGAATCATCGACGATTAACACTCTGATTTTCTTCATTTTTCTACCTCTCAAAAACGAATCTTTTCAATTTATCTACAAAGGTCCCAGTATCGGTCTGCTGAAAAATATCTTCATTCAGGTATTCACGCACCACCTGTTCAAGAGCACGGCTCACCTTACTTTTAGGGTGCTCCAAAACAAAAGGATTCTGATGGTTCACAGCTTCAAGAACAGATCGGTCATCAGGAAGAATGCCGAGCAGATGAACCTCAGACTGAAGAAATCTTTTGACAACATGCGCCAGGCGATCAAACGTAGATTTCCCATACTTCTCATGGAGTGATCGGTTGATAAGCACTTTTACAGGAAGGGTTTTATCTTTCTGAATAAGATGCTTAATCATTGCGTAACCATCCGTAATAGACGTCGGTTCCGGGGTCGTTACAACAATCGCTTCATCAGCCGAGCGGATGAAGCGAAGGCTGTCCTCAGTTGCTCCCGCTCCCATATCAAACAGGATATAGTCAAAGTGATGAGTTAACTTTTCGAATTCTTTTTGGAAATAAGAAAATTTACCACGATCAAGTTTGAATATTTTTGAGAGTCCTGACCCTCCTGCTATAACAGACAGGGAGCCCGGTCCTTGTTCAATGATGTCATGGACAGAAGCATCTTCTTGGAACAAGTCGACAAACGTACGTTTTGGGGAGATCCCCAATAGAATATCGATATTTCCCATTCCTATATCCAAGTCAAAAATCAAAACTTTTTTTCCACATTGCTGAAGTTTTATAGCAAAGTTGATACAGAAATTGGACTTTCCGACCCCACCTTTTCCACTGGCTACAGCAATGGTCCTTGCTTGAGAAGGTTTTCTCTGCCCGGTCACCCGGCGTCGAAGAATTTCAGCCTGATCAGTCATCTATGAATCCCTCCATAACTTCCCGGGCAAGACCCATAGCCGATGCCTCTCTAATATCATCAGGGACATCCTGACCATCCGTCATGAAAGCAACACCAATGTCATGGTCGAGAACCATATTGAGAGCGTTCCCTTTTCGGGAGGTTTCGTCGGTCTTCGTAAAAATCAATTGATGGATGGGGATCGCTTGAAATTGTTTAAAAATCTCGGTCATATCCGGGTATTTACTGGTAAGCGCCAGGACTAAGAAATTCTTCGAATCCTCGTCAAAATCAACCATTTTTTGCAGTTCACGGATGAAAGCAGCATCCCTGAAATTCCTACCCGCCGTATCCACAAGAACCAGATCAAAATCAACGAAGCGTTCTTTCGCCTTCTTATAATCTTCCAGCGTGTAAGCCACTTCTAAAGGAACATCCAAGATTTTCGCATAAGTTTTCAACTGATCGATTGCTGCAATCCGATAGGTATCGGTTGTGATGAATCCTACTTTAAGCTGATGGTTCAACGCCGCATCGGCAGCCAGCTTTGCCAGTGTCGTCGTCTTCCCCACCCCTGTAGGTCCTACTAGATGAATGAATTTTTTTTCGAAAGTTGGAGCACCAAATTTCTTTTCTTTCAAAGAGTCATAGATTAGCATTTTAAGACGGTCGGCAATATACGAAAGGGATGAATCATTCCCTGCCTCAGCCATCACACTTTCCATCAGTTCCTTAGCCACATCCTCTGTGACCTCTTGATCTATTAAAAACTGGTAAGCCTTCTCGAGGGGTTCAGGTAAGATTTCCCTATGATTATGATCCTCGATCAAAGACCTCAATTGTTTCAGCTCATCCATAATTTCGCGGTTCGAATCATTGGAAACTTCAGTTCCATCCGCCTTCCCAGGTTCAAATTTATCATTTCCGAGTGGGTGCTCATCCTCAGGATCCATGGCTGCAATGACTTCTGTGACCTCTTTTTTAAACATCCCGAGGAAACCACCTGATTTCTTCACTTTTGAATTTAAAATTACGGCGTCTTTGCCCCACTCGCTTCTCACTTTTTTCATAGCTTCAGGCATTGTAGGAGCCTGGAACTTCTTCACTCTCATGCTACATTCACCACCCCTACACTCTGTACTTCGACCGTCGGATCCAACTCATTAAAGGATAAAACCACGACCTGCGGAAGAAAACGATCCAACAGTTGTTTGATATACATTCTGACAGCTGGTGAACAGAGCAAGATCGCTGTCTCTTCCTGCAAAGAAACCTGCTCTACTTGTTCAGCTACTGCTGTGATGATACTTTGCTGACTTTCGGGATCAAGGGCCAAATAGCTGCCATGTTCCGTTTGTTGAATATGATCGGCGATGATTTTCTCGACTTTTCCCGAGACGGTTATGACACGAATCAGCTGTTCCTCTTTCTTATACTGGTTTGTTATTTGAGAAGCCAGAGACTGTCTCGCATATTCGGCGAGAAGTTCTGTATCGTTTGTCATTTTGGCAAAGTCAGCCAAAGTTTCGAAAATGACTGGCAGGTTTTTTACAGATACATTTTCCCGTAAAAGCTTAGCGAGGACTTTTTGGACATCCCCAATGCGCAGCGGGTCAGGAGTAACTTCTTCGACCAGAATCGGATAAGATTCTTTCAAGTGGTCTATCAACTGCTGAGTCTCCTGCCTTCCAAGCAGCGAATGAGCCTGTTGTTTGATGACCTCTGTTATATGAGTGGACACGACAGATGGTGGATCAACGACCGTATACCCGGACAACTCCGCTTCATCTTTCATTTCCTCTGAAATCCACTTCGCAGGAAGTCCAAAGGCGGGTTCCTGTGTATCGATTCCATCGATTCCATCATCATCATCCCCAGGGCTCATTGCTAAATAGTGATCCAGTAAAAGTTCTCCTCCAGCTACGACGTTCCCTTTCACTTTCAGTCGATATTCGTTTGGGTTGAGCTGGATGTTGTCTCTGATTCTAACAACAGGGATGACGATTCCGAGTTCAATCGCCAGCTGCCTTCTAATCATGACTATACGGTCAAGGAGATCGCCTCCCTGGTTCGTATCGGCAATCGGGATGAGCGCGTATCCAAATTCAAACTCAATAGGATCCATACTGATTAGATTCACTACACTTTCCGGCGACTTCATTTGATCACTCTCTGCCTCGTCCAGTTCTTCAGGTTCATCATATTCCGGTTCTGCTTCCTGCCTGGATAGCCAATATCCCCCGAAGGCAAGAACACCTGCAATCAAACTGGTGAGAAAAATCGGGATCGGCGTAAGCCCAAGAAGGAAAATGGTCGCTGCTGCGATGTAAAGAAGTTTCGGGTATCGGAGCAGCTGACTCGTAACATCCGTACTCAAATTCCCTTCTGAAGCAACTCTGGTGACGACAATACCTGTAGCGGTCGATATGAGAAGGGCAGGAATTTGGCTGACGAGCCCGTCCCCTACTGTCAGACGCATGTATGTGTCGATCGCTTCTGTGAATGACATGCCCATTTGAACCATACCAATAATCAATCCAAAGATGATGTTGATCAATACAATGATGATCCCTGCAATGGCATCTCCTTTCACAAATTTACTCGCACCATCCATCGCCCCATAAAAGTCCGATTCATTTTCAATTTTTTCTCTTCGTTCTTTCGCCTGATGCTCGTTGATCATTCCAGCATTCAAGTCAGCGTCGATACTCATCTGTTTTCCGGGCATCGCATCCAAAGTGAAACGTGCTGCCACTTCAGATACTCTTTCTGCCCCTTTCGTTATGACAAGGAATTGGATAATAACCAAGATTACGAATACGACAAACCCGACGAGCGGATTACCACCGATAACAAATGTTCCAAATGTCGCAATGACTCCCCCAGCTTCCGCTTCAGAAAGAATGGAACGGGTGGTTGAGACATTCAACCCGAGCCGGAATAAAGTAAGCAATAATAGCAATGTCGGAAAGACGGCGAACTGGAGAGCTTCGTCCATATTCATGGACACAAGAATGACGATCAGGGCGAGGGTAATGTTCACGAGTATAAAAAAACTAAGGAGCCACCCCGGCAATGGTATAACAAGCATGACTATTATGAGGATCACGCCGATGAGTACAGATAAATCTCTTGCTGACATATGGGTTATACTCCTTTCTTACATTTTTCTTTCCAGTTGATAAACATAAGCCAGCACTTCAGCGACCGCTTTATAAAACTGCTCATCAATCGGCTGGTCGACTTCAGAATGCTGGTATAAAGCCCTTGCAAGCGGACGGTTTTCCACAGTAACCACATCGTTTGACTTGGCCACTTCCTTGATCTTCAAAGCGATGAAGTCGACGCCCATGGCAACAACATAGGGAGCATCGGACTTTGCATCGTCATATTTTATTGCAATCGCATAATGGGTAGGGTTGGTAATGACGACATCGGCATCCGGCACCTCACTCATCATTCTAGCCGCAGACATTTGTCGCTGCTTTTCTTTGATTTTGGCTTTTATTTGGGGATCCCCCTCCATGTTTTTGTGTTCATCCTTAATATCCTTTTTAGACATGCGGATGTTTTTCTCATGGTCGTATTTCTGATATGTATAATCCAGAACAGATAATAGCAACAAAGCCAAAGCAGAAGCGAGACCCATGATTGTCGTAATTGTCCCGAAGAAAGCCAGAGCATCTTCTACTGATTTTTGCGACATCATCATCATTTGGTCTTTGTTCACCCAGATGATGCTGAACGTAATCACACCCACCATACTGATTTTCAATAGAGACTTCAGAAGTTCTACTAATGCACGAGCAGCGAATATCCGCTTAGCACCTTTGATGGGATCCAGTTTTTTTAAATCCATTTTCAAAGGCTCTCCCGTAAACATAACGCCCACCTGCATGAGGTTGGAGGCAATTCCAGCAACAATAGCGACACCCATGATCGGAGCGATGACTTTGGAGATCTCAACTGTCATCTCTACAAACAGGGAATGGGTCTGTTCCTGTGATAAATCTTTATGTATATACTCATTGAAGGCAACTTCATACATCCCTGTCATTGTTTCCCCCATGTTTCCTCCAAATATGAAGAGCATGCCGAAGATGAGAATTAAGAGGAATCCAGTGTTTACATCCTGGCTTTTCGGCACCTGCCCTTTCTTCCTTGTATCCTCACGCTTTTTCGGTGTAGCTTTCTCCGTTTTTTCATCTGCTGCAAAATACTGAAGATTAAGTTTTAACATCACCATAGTTCTCAACCTCCGAATACCTGCATAAGTCCCCGCATCGTGTGGAGCATCGTGTCAAACAGATTCCCGATCAACATCACATAGAATGTCATGGCGATCACAAGTACAGAAAGCGCTACAAAAATTTTCAATGGAAGGCCGACAACAAATACGTTCAGTTGAGGGACGGTTCTCGCAATAATACCAAGCGCAATATCCACTAAGAATAAACACCCGACTATTGGGGTCGCCATTAAAAAAGCAATGACGAACATCTGATTAAACGACTGTATGACATAAAGAATCCAGCCTTCTTCTTTTAAAGGGAGGAACTGGTCCATGGCGATCATTTCATAACTGTAAAAGATACCGTCGATCATCAAATGATGTCCATCAACTGCTAATATGAATAGCAGCGTAATAATATAGAGGTATTGTCCAATCAACGGACTTTGCGCCCCTGTCTGAGGATCAATGACATTGGCAATGGCAAACCCCATCTGAAAATCAATGAACCCCCCGGCTATTTGAATCGCTGCAAGAATGATATAGGCTAATAGTCCAACCCCGATTCCGACAGCCATCTCCTTGAATAAAAGTAGAAAATACTCGGCATCAATGATCAATTCCGGCTTAGAGACTGTAAAGTACATGATTGCTGCCAGAAAAAAACTAAAGGCAACTTTATGTTTGGTTGGAACTGTCCGATATGAAAACAAAGGCAGCGTTACGAAAAAGGAAGTCACCCTGACAAATATCAGGAGAAACGCTGGTAGGTTAGCCAGGTTTATAGTGTCCAGCATGTTATCCCACCAGTATATTCAGATTGTTAAAGATATTAGCGGTGAATTCGACCATGTGCGTCAGCATCCAAGGTCCGAAAACAATTAAGCCGATCATTACCGCCACAATTTTCGGTATGAAAGCAAGTGTCTGTTCCTGAATTTGAGTCGTCGCCTGGAATATGCTGACGAGTAAACCAATCGCCAGGGCCAAAATCAATAACGGGCCAGATATAAGGAGGACGGTATAAATACCTTCTTTGGCAAACGATATGACCATATTACTGTTCATGCTCTAACCTCCGATCTAAAAGCCTTCTAATAAAGATTTTGAAATTAAATACCAGCCATCTACTAATACAAATAAAAGAATTTTAAAAGGCAGAGAAATCATGACAGGCGGCAGCATCATCATCCCCATCGACATAAGAACGCTGGCAACAGCCATATCGATGACGAGAAATGGGACAAAAATCATGAATCCCATTTGAAAGGCCGTTTTCAATTCACTTATGGCAAATGCAGGGACCAGAGTCGTTAATGGCACATCCTGAATACTGCTGGGGGCTTCCATTCCTGAATAATTCATAAATAAAGCCAGATTTTCTGTCTGGTATGTTTCCCCATGAACTCTTTCATCGGCTCACTGGCTTCATCATAAGCTTCATCAAGCGTGATTTCTTCATTAAACAACGGGGTTAATGCTTGTTCGTTCACTTCTTGAAAAGTAGGAGCCATGATAAAAAATGTAAGGAATAACGCAATACCAACGAGCACCTGGTTAGGCGGCATCTGTTGAGTAGCCAGTGAAGTCCTTACAAAGGACAAAACAATCAATATCCTTGTAAAACTCGTCATCAGAATTAAAATTCCCGGGGCTAGCGAAAGGACCGTGAGTAACAATAATAATTTGACAGAAGTCGCTACACTTTCCGGGTCGGAACTTGAGAAGATATCAATGAATTCATTCATGCCCCGAATCCCTCCTCTTCTCATCCATCACTTTCTTCCGTTTTTCTTTCATATCTTTCAATTGATTTTCAAATAACTGTTGAAATTGAACAGAGGATTGACTCTCCCTTTTCTGCTTTTCATTCCACTTTCCCGTCCATTTTTTCAAATCAAAAGATGGAGTCTGTCCTGACTTCGTTTCTTGATTCATAAATGTTTCTTTCGTTTTTTCTTCTGTAATTTCTGTAATAATCTGTACATTTTCACCAACACCCAGGATGAATACCTGCTCTCCGATCCGGACAGCTTGTATAGAGCGGCTGGGACCGAGATTCATCCCTCCCAGGTTTTCCATCGTTCGATTCTGATGAAACAATTTATTTCTTTGATTGAAAAACTTCAACAGACCATAGATCAGAGCCACCACAAAAATTAAAGCGAATACGAGTTTGACGACATTCCATATGAGGCTTCCCCCTGCATTCATTTCAACCGTAGTGTTCTCTGTCGGCTGTTCTTCATTACTGCCTTCACCTTCAGGTGAAGGACAACCCTCGAGCTGAGGGTTCTCCAAACATTCATAGGCAGAAGGCTGTGCAAATGTTTCCGAAGGGTAAAAACTGACCATTATTAAGAACATCACGGCCGCAATTGTCACTCTTGTTGTTGAAGACATAAACATCCCCTGCTTTAACTTAACGCTTTTTGGATAGCCTCGATTACTCGGTCAGCCTGGAATGGTTTAACGATGAAATCTTTAGCTCCCGCTTGAATGGCATCTACTACCATAGCCTGCTGTCCCATAGCCGAACACATAATAACTTTAGCGTCCGGATACTCAGCCTTGATTTCTTTCAAAGCTGTAATTCCATCCATCTCAGGCATTGTAATATCCATCGTAACCAAGTCCGGTTTTTCCTCTTTATAAAGTTCTACCGCTTTTCTCCCGTCTTCTGCTTCCCCTGCAATTTCATAACCATTTTTAGTCAAAATGTCTTTCACCATCATTCTCATGAATGCCGCGTCATCTACAATTAATATTCTTTCTGCCATTTTAATTCCTCCCTATTTACACTTAAATTTATCTTAATTTGGTCAAACGTTCTTTGGGACTCAATATATCCGTCACGCGTACCCCAAAGTTTTCATCGATGACAACTACTTCACCCTTCGCCATCAATTTTTCATTGACATGGATATCTACAGGTTCTCCAGCAAGCTTATCCAGTTCAAGCACGGAACCTGATGAAATTTCCAATATTTCTTTGACGGAACGCTTTGTCCGTCCAAGTTCTACGGTCACTTTCAAAGGGATGTCCATCAACATATCCAGATTTTTTTGTTCTGTCCCATTCAATTGGATGGGGCTGAAACTTTGAAATTCTGCGGTCTGGACATCGGCATCATCAGCGGACTGACCAGCAGGTCCACCTACGTATTGCGGAGAGCGGGACTCAGTGCTCTTGGAAGGGGGCGTTTGAGGATCCGCTCCCTCTTTCTTCCTCACGGAGGTTTCATCCTGAGGAAGAGCAGAATTCTGAGTCTCCTGTTGTGACGTTTCTGCTTTTGGAGGTTCACTTTCTTCTCCACTTTCCTGAGGAGGGTTCATTAATTCCTCGACAAGTTCTTTAGCGAAACTCACCGGGATGAGCTGCATGATGTTAGAATCGATCAATTCTCCGATTCGAAGCTGGAAGGATACCTTTACAAGGACACCCTCGTCCGGAATTGTGCTCTTCCCTGCTTCTTCTTCTAAGTCGAGCACATCGATGGCCGGTGGGGAGATATCCACCTTTTTATTGAAAATCGTCGACATACTCGTGGCGGCTGACCCCATCATCTGGTTCATCGCTTCCTGTACCGCACTTAATGCAATCTCATTCAACTGCTCGTCTGGATCCGAACCGTCCCCACCGAGCATTAAATCAGCGATAATCGCCGCATCCATCGTACGAATGACGAGTACATTCTCACCTGAAAAACCATGAGTATATGTAACACCTATCGCTACATGAGGCTTTGGAAATTCATTCGGTAGATCTTTTCTTTCCAGCACTGAAATTTGTGGAGTCGTAATATCAACCTTTTGGTTCAATAATGACGACAATGCTGTTGCCGAACTTCCAAATGAAATGTTTCCGATTTCACCTAAAGCATCCTCTTCTAGAGAAGATAAATCTTCTTCTGTCGATGCGGAGGGCCCGTCATCGTTGTCGCTGTCACCCCCACCGTTCAATAGTGCGTCAATTTCATCCTGGGATAACATATCATCACTCATTTTCTCCGGCACCCCCTTCATATTCCTCTAAAACTTGAACGGCCAGTTTATTTTTAGATTTGCCTGGCTGTATATAAAACTTCACTTCGTCATCCACTTTCATCTTCAACGGTTCCTCGATGGATTGATCCAAACGAATAACATCGTTCTCGTCCAAACCGAGGAATTGTTCGATACTGATATCAGCTTCACCAAGCAGTGCCCTAACATCTAACTCCGCCTCTTTGATTGTGTGGCTGATCGCCTGATATTCATCAGGGTCTCGCTCTTTCGGTTTCTCTTTCTGCATCCAGTAATGCACGGATAATCTCGGAATAATCGGTTCAAGGACTACGTGCGGAATGCAGATATTTATCATTCCGCTTGTCTCCCCGATCGTCGTATTCAACGAAACTACAACTACCGTCTCATTTGGTGAAACCATCTGCAGAAATTGTGGATTCACTTCAAATTCTTCCAAAAGGGGATCGATATCGACAATAGACCCCCAGGCTTCCTGATAATTTTCCAAGGATCGCTCAAATAGGTGGGACATGATTGTCGTTTCAATTTCCGTCAGATTCTCCACCTTATTGACACCGCTCCCTCTTCCTCCCAATACACGGTCCATCATGGCATATGATACATTGGGGTTAGCCTCCAATAGTATCCGGCCTTCAAGGGGAGGTACGCTGAAAATGTTCAGGATCGTCATCGTAGGAATTGATCGAATGAACTCTTCATAAGGCAGTTGATCTACAGATGCGACTTCGATGTTTACATACGTCCTCAGCTGTGCAGAAAAATATGTGGTCAACAACCTGGAAAAATTCTCATGGATCCTCGTTAAACTTCTTATCTGATCTTTGGAAAAACGGAGCGCCCGTTTAAAATCATAGACTCTTACCTTTTTTTCCTTCTTTTCATTCTTCAGCTCTTCTGCATTCATTTCTCCCGTTGAGAGGGCTGAAAGCAGAGAGTCGATCTCATTCTGCGAGAGAACGTCTTCTGCCAAAACCTCATCCCCCTTTCTTACTACTTTTTTGTTTACTGCAGAACTTTATTGACAGTATAGACTTCTGTCACTTCACCTTCTGACATGAACTCGTTTAGTTTTAATTTGACCTTGGATTCAAGGTCTGACAATCCTGATTTGAAAGTCTCGGAATCCATGTTGGATAATTCTTTGATGAGCACATTCTGCATCTGGAAGTCTCGTTTCTCAAGTTCTTCAACCGAATCTTTACCATCCGTTACGATCCGGAAACTGATCCTCACATAATCTCCATTTTGCAGGTCTGTAGTAATTTCTTCTGTCAGTATGGAAGCTTCCCGAATTTCGTCTATTGATCGTTCCCCGCTCGCTTCACTTTCACTGTTTAAGTTCATCACGAAGACCAGGGCGATGACACCGATGACCGTCAGAGTACTCAACGTTATCACCATCACTCTGAATCCCTTCAATGATTTTCACCATCCTTATTTGACGCACGGGCCAGCCCGATTTCTTTGTAAAAGCGAGTGATTTTCTCCACTACTTCCTCTTCACTCTCCTTAACCAGAAAGGTTCGTCCCCTCGTCGTCATCACTGTCGTATCAGGGTTTGATTGGATCTGCTCAATATAAATGGCATTGAACGTGAACGTCTGGCCATTCCATTTAGTTAAAGTAATCATAATAGCAGGGAGGGGCGACCATCCGCCCCTCCACCCCCTCTTATCGTTTCAGATTGACGAGTTCTTGAAGGATTTCATCAGATGTCGTAATGATTCTCGTATTCGCCTGGAACCCGCGCTGGGCCGTGATCATTTCAGTGAAGGATTCGGCAAGGTCCACATTTGACATCTCAAGTGCCCCTGATACCATCTGCCCCGTGCCATCCTGACCTGCGACGAGGAGGTTGTTGATTCCCGTAATAGGTGTTCCGGCATTTTCAGTGTAGCGGAAGGAATTTCCACCGACCTTTTCTAACCCACTTGGGTTGGAGAAATTGGCCAGCATGACTTGTCCTGCTATTTGCGGGTTACCGTCTTCATCGACATAATTGACAGTCCCATCTGTTTGTATGCTGAAACTTTGGGCTGTATCAGGTATGGTGATGATTCCCGGTGCATTACTTCCACTACCATCTGTAATGGGTTGACCGGCATTATACGGTTGTCCAACTAAATATTTCCCATCATTACTGACAATTGCGCCATCAGAATCAAGATAAAAGTTGCCGGCACGAGAGAAAGTTGTATTCACATTACCTAGGTCAATCGTTTTTGCATTTGTATCAATCAAATCCGTTCCTGCTTCGGCAAGTACGAACATCCCGTCTCCTTCAAGAGAAAGGTCAAGCGGACGATTCGTCGTTTGCCGATTTCCCTGTGTATGGATCGTATCGATAGAACCAACCTGAGACCCAAGACCGACCTGGGATGGGTTCAGTCCACCTCGCACGTTTCCACCGGCACCTGCAATCGGTCCCTGTGCATTGGACATCGTCTGGCTCATCATGTCCTGAAATGTGACCCTTCCCTTTTTGTAACCATACGTATTGACGTTTGCAATATTGTTCCCAATCGTATCAAGTTTCGTTTGAAAACCTTTCATACCAGAAATCCCTGAATACATTGAACGTAGCATAGTCGATTTTCCCTTCTCCAGTAGATTCATCCGCATCCTTCATTCAGCGGATGGCAAGGCCTCCCTTTCCGGGTCCAGCCTATTCGTTAATAAAGATCGTTCCATTGATATTCGTAAAAATATGAGCATTTGTTTCTTTACGGTCCATAGCCGTTACGACTGTTCGATTTTTTGAGCTGACGACAAGCGTGGCTTCATTCAATACAACCAAGGATTGGTCGACCCCTTTCTTGTCTGCTTCAGCCATCTTGTCCCCGATTTTCAGCCAGGTCTTATCACTGATTTCTATTTTGCGTTCATGGAGACGCTGGACAGCATGTTTACTCAATTTCAGTTCTTTTGCTTCCTGCAGGTACTGTTCAAAAGCGGAGCCTGTCTGTTTATTTACGGTGCGGTTAGGCGAAGGGGTCAACGGCCTGTGCAAAGGTTGGATTCGAGGGTCCATATTATTCCTCTTCTGATCCGGCTTCTGCTGCTTCGGCCCATTCACTTACTTTAGTAATCGCTCCTACTGAAATTTCATCACCCGATGTCAGTTCCAAATAAGTTTGGCCTCCTCTTTGGTTTACAGCCTGAACAACATCAGTCTCAGTCCTGTCCAGCAAACCTGTTTCCTGATCGTAAACGGGGTAGGAGACTTCCTTCCCTATCAATCCACTGTACTGAATAAGCGGCGGGAGACTCTGGGTGTCCATGAATCTTTGAAAAGACTGGGACATATTGGTCATCTGTTCCAAGCTTGAAAATTGCGTCATCTGTGATATAAACTCTTTATCCTTCATGGGGTCCAAAGGGTTTTGGTTTTGTATTTGAGCCATGAGAATTCTTAAAAAATCATCTTTGCCAAGGGTACTGTCACCAGAACGACGAGTATGTGTACTTGTCAGATAAAGAGACGAATCAATACTTGTCATACCATCACCTATACTTTCTCATTCATTAATATTTCATGAAAAGAGAGGTCTTCGTCATCTTGAGCATCCTCTCGTTCCAGTTCGAACTCCTGCCGTGGCTGCTGTTGCTCTCTATCTTTGTCACTATTATCCAGCTGTCCCTGCATGTGCTGCTGAACGGCTGAAGCTTCCACTTTTTCAATCATCACTTGCTGAGGAGAGAACATATGCCTCAGTTGGCTTCTATTTCCTTCCAGCATTTCTTTAGCGGCCTGGCTTGTTACCAGTATTTTCACGGCCATTTCGCCATTAAGCTGGGCAAATTTCACCGTGAGGTCTCCAAGATTTCCTGGTTTCAACCGAATCAACATCTCCATGTTGCCTTTAGGGTTCGTGAACATACGGCTGGAATGAATAATTCTCTCAAACTCCTGAATCAACTGTTTTTGATGCGATGAAGGATCTTGTGATTGACTCAAATGAATCACATGCTGCTCCACTTTAGTCATCGGCATCGCCGCCCCATGGGATACCCCCTGGCTTACAGAAGGCTGGGAGAGCAAGTCTTTCTTTTCTCCTCCCATCGCTTGCTGTACCCATTTGACCATTTCCTTACCTGTCACCTGTGCTTGTTGGTGATAGGACTTCGGGACATCCATACGGTTTTGAAATACCTGGGTTAGCTTCTGGAACGCCTGTTTTTCGTTTGATGTCGCATCTTTCAGAACCCGATCAAGAATTGCTTTCCACTGATCTTTATCCCCGCCGGATACCGATTGAAGAATTTGCATGAATTTTTGCATGCCTTCTCTTAAATCTTTCCCAGCTTTTTGAAGAGTTTGTTCGGATGTGTGATCCCTTTTGAATGTTTGTAAAAGAACGCTAATATCCTGCCATACTTTATGTAAGTCTTTAGATGTAGGTGCAGACAGCGTGACATTACTGTCGATAACAGATGGCACCAACCCGGTTCCAATATGATTTGGATGGTTATCTTGCAAGTGGGTGGCCTGGATCAATGATGACATCTCATGAAACCATTCGTTCACATCTTGCCGTTGTGAAGCAGATAAGGTTATGGATTCTTCTGTGCTCATGAGCTGTTCTATTTTTTTTAAGGTAGCCGCAAGTTTCATGAAGCGCCCATCAGATACTGCGCCTTTTGCTTCCTCCAGAGGCAAGTGCCAGGAATGCTCCGCACGATCCCCCCTTCTTCTAAAAGTCCGGAAAGTAAAGATTCGAGCTTACCAAGCAGTTCCATCAGCTTGTCATGCGCTTTCTCCGTTTCTACTTTTTCACTTGTTTGAAGTAAAGATCCACCTTGTATGTTTGAAAGAAGGGTGCCAAAAAACACTCCTGTCTCTTCCGGAACATTCTGCGGCTTACCGCTTATATGCGTCATTTTTTGAGTGGTTCCCAAAAAACCTGTTAAAGCTGCGTTCATTGTTCATACACCCCCTTTCCATGTGAATGCTACTCTTGTACAAGGAGACTTGCCATACTGGCTGCAGTTTCAGGGTTCATCTCTCCCAGTATTTCGCCTCTTTCTTTACTGGCGACCTTGTTTAGAACTTGAACAGCTAAAACCTGGTCCATGTTCTCAAGGATGGGAGCCGCCTGTTCTGCATCCATTTCCTGGAATGCCATTGCCATTTCCTTCGATTTCTCACCTTCGTCACCCTCTTCTTCTGCGCGGGCGTCCTCCAAATCTGCTTCCAATTGCAAAATTTGCTGCTCCATCTGAGTGATTGCTTCTTGTTTACTGCTCGCTTCAGCCTGCAATTCCTGGATCTCAGCTTCTTTATTTGCAAGAACCGCTTGTATTCGGTCCATATCCTCATCCGCCGGCTCCCCGGATTCTGATGAAGCGGTGTCTGAAAGACCAGGGATACGTGAGGTCAATTTTTCAGCTTGTTCAAAAACATTGATGCCACTTAATGTTAGAACGATCAATGATAGGGTAAGAATAAAGATTAGAGGTACGAAGATGGCAGCCAGAATTTTTGACCATGATTTCTTGTTGGTTTGCTTTGGTCCACTTTTTGCCATTCCATCACCTATTCTGATAGTTTAAATACTGTTGCATCGAAAGCTCGTCCATTCTTTTTTTCTCTTCACTTTTCATGAAGCTCCATTCTTCCTCACGCTTCTGCTCTACTATTTTTTCGAACTTTTTCACTTCCACATGGGCAGCAGAAAGTTTGGATTGTTTTTGATGCATATTCAGACGGGCTTGTTGCACAGCAGGCTGGAGAGAAGCAATCGTCTGCTCCAATCGTTGAATGTATCGTTGATGCCTAACGATTTCATCGACTTTAACTCTTGATGTTTTCATTTCTTCATGGAAGCTTTCTTCTGCAGCTTCCTTTTTTTTAAGAGATTCGTAAAGTTCCTGGGCCTGCTTTTCAAAATGATGGACAGCTTCCTGATAAATTCGCTGCGTCTCTTGTTTTTCCCGATCCCTTAAATCCCTGATTCTCTGGAATGTTTGGATATCCGCCATAGGCCTCGATCCTCCTAATCAAACAGACTTCTCAAATCTTCCTCTGACTTTTCAAAACTGGATGGTTCATGAATGCCCTGCTTTAAAAATTGGACAATGGATGAATGGTAGGAAATAGCTTGATCGATCTCCTTGCTGGAACCTTTCTTATAAGCGCCAATCTGAATCAGTTCGCTGTTCTCTTCATAAGTAGCCAATAATGACCTCAGCCTGTCCGCTGATGTTTTATGGTGAGTGGAAGCGATTTGTTTCATCACTCTGCTGATCGACTTTAGAACATTAATCGCTGGAAAGTGTCCCTGCTCTGCCAATTTACGATCGAGAACAAAATGTCCGTCAAGAATCCCTCTTACTGTATCCGAGATCGGTTCATTGAAGTCATCTCCATCTACAAGCACCGTATAAAAGGCTGTAATCGTTCCCGTTGCACTCGTGCCCGTTCTTTCAAGCAGCTTCGGTAGCAGGGCGAATACGGAAGGCGTATAACCTTTCGTCGTAGGCGGCTCACCCGTAGCGAGTCCGATTTCTCGTTGAGCCATGGCGAACCGGGTAACAGAATCCATCATTAAGTTGACATTGTACCCTTGGTCGCGGAAATACTCGCTGATGGCTGTCGCCGTATAGGCTCCCTTCACCCTCATGAGGGCTGGTTGGTCTGAAGTAGCGACAATGATGATTGAGTTCTGCAATCCTTCTTCACCAAGATCATTCTCTATGAATTCCCTTACCTCACGACCTCTTTCTCCTATTAAAGCGATCACATTCAAATCTGCCGAACTGTTTCTGGCAATCATCCCCATCAATGTACTCTTGCCAACCCCGCTCCCTGCAAAAATACCGACTCTTTGACCCTTTCCTACTGTCAACATCGTGTCGACAGCACGAACACCGACCTGGATCGGTTCATGGATAGGAGGTCTCAATAAAGGGTTAGGAGGACCCTGATCTGTCGGATACCCTTTCAGACCAAGCGGCATCGCTGCACCGTCCAAAGGGGTGCCAGTCGCATCAAGCACCTTGCCGATGAGCCCCATCCCGACTTTTATCCGCATAGGTTCCCCGGTAGCTTCTACAATGCTGCCTGGGCGCACTTCTTTAACCTCACGAAACGGCATCAGGAGAATATTTTCATGATTAAAACCGACAACCTCGGCAGCAATTTTCCCTTTGCGATCCCCTGTGTGGATGTAACACAAGTCTCCGACAGACGCTTCCGGACCTTTGGATTCAATCATGAGTCCGACCACCCTGTGGATTTTTCCATACCTTTTCATAGCATCCGTATTTGAGATCGCCTCTAAATATCGTTGACTATTCATGGCCCATCTCCTCATGTGCGACGGAAAGGAGATGTTGTCGCAGTTCTGACAATTGTGTATCGATACTGCCGTCGAGCCTTCCGAATTGTGACTCTACGATACAAGCATCAGGAGATAGTTCCTCTTCTGCATAAATGCTTAAATGCGAGGCGGGGGTGACCAGTCGTTCCAATTCTTCCGCCTGTTTATGAACGAATACATACTTATCCGGATGGACATACAAGGCAACTTCAGGTTGTCCTTTGACTTCTTGAATCACTTTCCGGACAACAGGCAGAAATAAAGAAGGATCCTCATTGATTTTAGTGTCCAGAATCTTTTCAGCGGTTTTCATAGCTACTTCTACAATTGTCTTTTCACTGCTTGTCACTCTCTTGTCATGAGAAGATTTAGCCAGTTTTGTCATTTCATTGGCTTCTTCCATTTTGCTTCGTAAAGCCTCAAATCCTTCTCTCCGCCCTTGTTGAAAGCCAAGATCCATTCCTTTTTGATAAGCTTCATTCTCAATAACTTTTCTTTCCTCTTCCCAAGTGGATCTCATCGCTGCGATTTCTTCTTCTGTCGAGCGAAGAAGGTTTTCTTTTTCATGTTTTGCAGCTTCTAGATCCAATTTCGCCTGTTCCATCTCTTTCTTTACTTGCACCGCTTTTTGTTCGTAGTCATTTTCCTGACCTGTCGGCGCTTGAACCTGGACCGGTCTTATGCCGATGACTCTGCCATTCGATGAAAGGTTGCTCTTAGACAATGATGTCATCTCCTCCACCTCTTGCTATGACGATTTCACCTACATCTTCCAGACGACGAATTGTCGATACCACTCTTGTTTGAGCCTCTTCTACGTCTCGCAATCGTACAGGACCCATAAATTCCATCTCGTCCTTGAACGTCGCCGCCATCCGCTCGGACATATTAGAGAAAACGATATCTTTCACCTCTTCACTGGACACCTTAAGCGACAGTTGCAGGTCATCATTATCGACATCCCGGATGATTCTCTGAATAGCACGGTTATCCAATGCCACGATATCTTCGAAGACAAACATCCGTTTTTTGATCTCTTCTGCAAGTTCAGGATCTTGAATTTCCAGAGAGTCCAGAATCGTCCGTTCTGTACTGCGATCTACCCCATTTAACACTTCTACAACAGCTTGGATGCCGCCCGTCTCTGTATAATCCTGTGTTACTGTTGTGGAAAGTTTTTTCTCAAGGATTTGCTCAACCTGATTGATCACCTCAGGAGAAGTCGATTCCATCGTGGCGATTCTTCTAGCTACATCTGCCTGCAATTCCTGTGGGAGCGAGGACAAAATCTGTCCGGATTGTTCCGGTTCTAGATAAGACAGAACCAGGGCCATCGTTTGAGGATGTTCGTTTTGGATGAAATTGAGTATTTGGTGCGCATCTGCTTTTCTGGCAAAATCGAACGGCTTCACTTGTAGAGAAGAAGTGAGCCGACCAATAATATTCGATGCTTCTTCCGCTCCGAGTGCTTTTTCAAGGATGGTTTTTGCATATCCAATACCTCCTTGAGAAATGTAGTCCTGAGCCAGTGCAATCTGATGAAACTGTTCAAGGATATCCTCTTTTTCTTTGCTGTCCACTTTTTGTACAGAAGAAATTTCCAACGTCAATTGTTCAATTTCTTCTTCGTCTAAATGTTGATAAACTTGAGCGGCTACATCAGGCCCAAGGGAAATCAACAGGGCCGCAGCTTTCTGCTTTCCTGTTAAATCCGATTTTCTAAAGGCCATAAAAAGACCCCCTTAATCTTCCGCAATCCATGATCGCAATAATTTCGCAAATTCTTCTGGTTTTTCTTTAGCCATCTTTTCCAACTGCTTACGTTTTTGTGTGCTCTCATCTTCTCTTTCTTCGATAGGCGGCACTTCTTGTGGATAGGGTTCCTGGACTTCCTCTTCGAAGAACATATACTCTTCTTCTTCATTCTTCGATTGCTTCTTACGAATTAACACGAAGAGCAGTACAATGATTGTAAAGATGAGCAACCCTCCAACAATGTAAGCCCAAAGCGGAATTCCTTGTCCCGGCTCAGGGACGTCTGGTTGACCATTAAATTCCTGAAATACAATCGAAACCTTATCCTCGGTATCAACTTCCCCATACTCTCCATTAATGGATGTCGTAATTATGGAATCAACGATGGATTGGACACTTTCTTCAACCGTCTGCTGTTCCGCAGCGGTCAAATATTCCACTTCACCTTCGGCGCCTACACCTTTCGTGTTATCAATAGCAACTTGAACACCTAAATTCCTGACTTTATATGGGCTTTCTTCTATATTTTTTTTAATGCGATTGAATTCATTATTGATGGTTTCACGATTCATTTCGTAATCGCCACCCGCACCCTCCGTGCCGGCAGGATAATTAGGTACATCGCCTTCCTCAGTCCCAGGGATACCTCCTTCAGGTACGCCACCTTCGTATGTCTCTTCGATTCTTTCCACGCTGACAGGCAGCCCTTCCATCGTTTCAGGATCCACCGGTTCTACTAATTCCTCGACACGGTTTTCCTTTGTGAAATCAATGTCTGCTGTGACCGTTGCCATCACTTTTTGCTGTCCAATCATCATTCCGAGCATTCGCTGAAGCCGTTGCTTTATGTCCTTTTCTATATCCTGCTTTACGCTTTGCTGATATGTATAAGCATTTTCAGATCCGGCCATTTGTGAATTCTTTGTGTCAAAATAGTTGAAATTCTGATCCATGATGACGATATTATCTTTAGACAGGTTGGGCACAGACTTGGAAGCCAAATTGTATAAAGCTTCGATTTGCCCGTTTTCTATTTGATGTCCCGGTTGGATGTTAAGAACGATGGAAGCGGATGCCGGCTGTGCGGATTCCGAAACAAACACCTGTTCCTCCGGCATGTTGATCATCACTTGAGCATCCTGTATACCCGTTATACCTTTCATTAAATTAGCCAGTTCTGTCTGCATGGCATCCAACTTGATGACATCAAATTCGTTGTCTGTCATTCCCCAGGATGTATTCCCACTGAAGAAACCGTAATCGATCGACCCACTATTGGGCAGACCCGCAGCTGCCAGGTCTACAAGCAGCCCTTCTGCTTCTGTGTCAGGAACGAGAATCGTAGATCCACCTTGGTCCAATTCATAAGCGACTCCTCGTGTATCCAATTCCGTTTTGATCTGCCCGATTTCCTGAAGCGTTAAGTCTCTATACAACGGCACCATCTTAGTACTGGAAGCGAAGACGCTTGTCAGAATAAGAATGAACAGAAAGGCAACGGCACCGCCTATCATCCATCCTTTTTGCGATTTTTTTCTTCCCTTCCAAAAGGTTGTCAGTCTCTCTTGATATTTTTTTATTATTTCTTTCATAGTTGCCCCCAAAAAAAGCACAACCTAAGCGAATGGTTTAGTGCGAAATAAGTATAGTAGAGTCACACCTGCATACGCATGACTTCTTTATATGCTTCTACGACTTTGCTTTGCATTTCTACAGCCGTTTTCATTGTAATACTTGCTTTCTGAGAAGAAATCATCACATCATGCAGATCATTAATTTCTCCCTTTGCCAAAGCTTTTGTTTTAGCATTGGACTCCACTTGTGCTTCATTGACCCCTGAAATCGCTTGTTTCAATTGATTGGCGAATGTTGCCTGAGCTTCACCTGGAGAAATGTTTTTTTTCCATTGAGTTTGAGAAGGTTGGCTGGAGGGGATTGTGTTTATGATATGGGTTGACATATTGTATTCACCTTACCTTATCTTCCGATTTCCAAAGCTTTCATTAACATACTTTTAGAGGCATTGACGGCTGTAACATTGGCTTCATAAGAGCGAGTGGCCCCCATCATATCTACCATTTCCTTTAATGGGTCTACATTAGGTAATTGTACATAACCTTCTTCATTGGCATCCGGATGGTTCGGATTAAATACAAGTTTGAATGGTTCTTCGTCTTCTGCAATTTCAGTAGCTTTTACTCCACTGCCTTGAGAAGTGTCGGCAGATGCTTGATGTAAAAAGCTTTTAAAATTATTTTCACTCGGTTCAAAAACCACCATTTTCCTGCGATACGGCTGCCAATCACCATTTTCATCCATGGTTGCTCTCGTCGTATTAGCGTTTGCCATATTCGAAGAAGCCACATCCATCCTCAATCGTTGAGCGGTCAACGCACTCGCGCTATTGTTCATAGCATGAAATATACTCATCGATTAATTTCCTCCTCTAATGACGGATTCAAGACTACGGAACTTCCCACTCATCCGATCGACCAGTGCCTGATACTGGATCTGATTCTGAGCGAGATCATTCATCTCTTTATCAATATCCACATTGTTTCCATTATGATTATAAGTCGTCCCTGTTTTCGTAAACGTACGATAAACCTCATTACTGTCCGTACTGAAATTCATATGACGCTGATCTGTTCTCTTCGCTTGGAGGAACGACCGCTCTTCACGTAAAACATCTTTAAAAGCTACACCCTTCGCTTTATATCCAGGTGTGTCCACATTGGCAATGTTATTAGAAATCGCTCTATTTTTCGCAGAGGAAACATCCAGTGCATTCTCCAAACTAGTAAAAGTACTATTGAAAAGAGTCATAACCTACACCTCTATTCGACATTTTTCCATACTAACAAAAACAATTGTAAAAAAATTCACGTATCCATGTCTATACAAAAACCCACATTTTTACGTGACCCTTACAAACAGACCGAAAGCCCCAGGGACAATTTCCTCACTTTTTGGTTCTTCTTTCCATCTGTCGAAATCTTTCCCATAATGAACATTATTACATAACTTTTTGTCGAATAGTAAAGATATCAGAAAGATTTTCAAAACACGACTTAAGATAGTGAAAATAGGTTAATTCTGTTAAAAATAAAGGCCTCCTTTATGAATGACTCTATTTAGCTGCAAGAGCAATTTGAAGAGCTCCTCCTTGTTCTGTCTTCACAATGATTCTAAACGCCCTTCGCATAATCAGTGTCACGCAACGACTTCTTATGTTAGAAATCTCTCCTTTTAATAAAGAGGTCTTTTTAATCTTTCCTCTGGATAGCATCGAATTTCGGGGGTATATATGGCAAAAGGGCGGAGTGGATCGCGAGACTCCTGCGAGAACAGAATGCTCGTTATACCCCCACAAGAAGAAGGCCTGGGAGGATCGATTAGATCCTCCCAGGCTTTCCCAAACATCGAACAACCCCTTCATGCGCGACCCGCGGAACACGAATAATCCCCTTTCCCAAAACAAACTCAGAAATAAAACTTTCAACAATTAAGTTCTAATATGAAGGCGTATCCAGTTTTATTCATTACAAAGTTTTTGCGGTTCCTTATGAATAGAAATGGAAAAAGGCCCCCACGAGTCGTGGCGGCCTTTTGTTTATCCATTCTCAGGGAATAACTTTTAGTTCGTACGTAGTTTTTGAAGTTCTAACAGGAAGTTATTGTTCAACACTTTGATGTATGTCCCTTTCATACCAAGAGAACGAGACTCGATAACACCAGCACTTTCCAATTTTCTAAGCGCATTTACAATAACGGATCTGGTAATTCCGACACGATCCGCAATCTTACTGGCTACGAGTAATCCTTCATTTCCTTCAAGCTCTTCGAAAATGTGTTCAATGGCTTCCAATTCACTATAGGAAAGGGAGCTGATCGCCATTTGAACGACGGCTTTGCTGCGTGCTTCCTGTTCAATTTCTTCTGTCTTCTCGTGAAGAATCTCCATTCCTACTACGGTTGCTCCGTACTCAGCAAGGAGTAGATCATCTTCATTAAAATTACTGTTCAGTCGGCTCAGGATAAGTGTTCCTAGACGCTGACCACCGCCAATAATAGGAACGATCGTTGTCAAACCATTTTCAAACAGTTCACGGTTTTCTACAGGAAAAGCCGTATATTCACTATTGATATCAATATCCGGAGTCGTTTCTTCGATGTTGAAGAGGTTCTGCGTATATTCCTGCGGGAATTGACGCTCGGAGAGCATCGCTTTCATACGCTCGTTTTCAATCTCCTGGTTGATGGCGAATCCTAACAATTTCCCACGACGACTTAGAACGAATGTGTTCGCTTCGATTACGTCTCTGAGCGTTGCGGACATATCATTGAAGTCCACGGATTTCCCTGTTGTTTTTTGCAGCATTGCGTTAATTTTACGTGCACGGTCTAATAGTTTCATGTTCATTTCCTCCTTGTTGTTCACCCTATAAAATGAATCGACTTAAATCTTTGTTTTTTACAATCGATGATAGTTTACTGTCTACATACTGTGGTGTGATTTCAATCGTTTCCATCGTTACGTCTGGAGCTTCAAATGATAAATCCTCAAGCAGTTTTTCTAAAATCGTATGCAACCTCCGCGCTCCGATGTTATCTGTTTCCTGATTCACTTCATGAGCGATTTCTGCGAGTCTAGTAATAGCATCGTCAGAAAATTCAACCTTTATACCTTCAATTTCAAGTAATGCTTTATATTGTTTCAAAAGTGCATTGGAAGGTTCGGTCAAAATATTCTTGAAGTCAGAGACACTCAATTTATTCAGCTCAACACGAATCGGAAACCTACCTTGCAGTTCTGGAATCAAATCGGAAGGCTTTGCCATATGAAACGCTCCAGCTGCAACAAATAGAATATGATCTGTAGCTACAGGTCCGTATTTAGTGACGACCGTAGAGCCTTCGACGATTGGAAGGATATCTCTTTGTACACCTTCACGGGAAACATTCGCCTGGTTGTCACCCTTCGCCGCCACTTTATCGATCTCATCAATAAAGATCATCCCCGCCTGCTCCACTTTGGACACAGCTTCTTGTCCAACCTCATCCATATCCACCAATTTGCCCGCCTCTTCCT
Organism: Halobacillus sp. ABR2_026; assembly: GCF_056158545.1. Taxonomy (NCBI): domain Bacteria; kingdom Bacillati; phylum Bacillota; class Bacilli; order Caryophanales; family Bacillaceae; genus Halobacillus; species Halobacillus sp. ABR2_026. Next base: position 1,785,816 of record NZ_JBSWTM010000001.1, on the reverse strand, counting down.
GCGTCAGAACTTTACGTGCTTCTGACACCGGGAGCTTTCGCTTCTTTTTCTTTTTCGGCATAAATTGGCTGAAAGCATCCTGCATGTTCATTCCCATCTGTTCCATGCCGGACCCTTGGAGCATATCAAACATTGACGACTGTGATTCTTCTACTTCAATAGTGACCATCCGGTCTTCCAACTCCCCAAGATCCAACTGGTGACGAATGCGGCTTCTTTTTGTTTCAATTTCTGCTTCTTCGTCCTTCTCCTGTGAATCTTGTTCTTGCTGGTCCCCTTGGTTAAAAATCATTTCAAATGGGTTCTTAAAGTTATTGCTCTGCTTTTTCTTAGAAGGCACCAGCAGTTTGACCAGCCGTTTATTGGCCTGCTCTTCTGCTCGATCTTTGACAGCCTCCATTTTTTCCTCTTTCACCATGCGTACAGCCATTTCTACTAAGTCACGGACCATTGATTCGACATCGCGTCCTACGTACCCTACTTCTGTGAACTTCGTTGCCTCCACCTTAACAAAAGGTGCGCCTACCAGCTTCGCAAGTCTGCGCGCGATTTCAGTTTTCCCTACGCCTGTCGGTCCCATCATCAAAATATTTTTCGGTACAATCTCATCTTTTATATCATCATTCAATTGCATGCGCCGGTACCTGTTGCGAAGAGCGATAGCCACGGAACGTTTCGCACTCTCCTGACCGATAATATATTGATCAAGTTTTTCAACTATTTGTCTTGGCGTCAAATTCATTGACATTCAAGGTCCCCCTTAATCGAGAACTTCCAAAATTATTTGATCGTTCGTGAAGACGCAGATCTCACCAGCAATTTCAAGGGCTGCTTTAGCTATTTGCGAAGCCGACTGCTCCGGTGAATATCTTTTCAAGGCTCTTCCTGCACTGAGGGCAAAATTTCCGCCTGAACCGATGGCGAGAATACCATCATCCGGTTCTATTACTTCCCCGGTACCTGAAACAAGAAACATATTTTCTTTGTCCATTACAATTAACATAGCTTCCAATTTCCTTAACACACGGTCACTGCGCCATTCTTTAGCAAGTTCTACGGAAGCTCTGGCTAAATTACCGTCATAACTCTCCAGTTTACCTTCGAACTTTTCAAAAAGAGTGAACGCATCGGCTACAGAACCTGCGAAACCTGCGAGTACTTGATCGTTGAAAAGCCTTCTTACCTTCTTTGCTTTATGTTTCATAACGACTTGATTACCAAGCGTGACTTGCCCGTCTCCACTCATGGCGCACTCACCATTGTGCTGGACGGCGAAGATTGTTGTTGCATGAAATTGCTGATCCATCTAAATTCACCTCTTATTCGCTCGGGGATGGCTGTTCATATATACATTTTTCAATCGATCTTTCGAAACATGAGTATAAATTTGAGTAGATGAGAGCCTTTCATGGCCCAGTAATTCTTGAACCGCACGAACATCAGCACCTTCATCCAATAGATGAGTGGCAAATGAATGGCGTAGTTTGTGCGGGTGTATATCCACGGTCAATGCTGCCTTCTCTACCATTTTCTTTAGAATGAGTCTGATTCCATCAGCGGTAAGCGGTCCACCTTTGGCATTCAAAAACAATTGTCTGCTTTTCTCAGCCTTCTTTGAAGCCAGTTGGTTCCTGCCATCATTGATATAGACCTGAAGAGCTTTAGAAGCAAACTGTCCATACGGAACATACCGATCCTTGCTACCTTTTCCATGTACTAGAGCTGTATTCAAAGAAAAGTCGAGATCGTCGGTTTTCATGCGGACACATTCATTGACACGCATGCCGGTTCCGTAAAGAAGTTCGATAATGGCTTGGTTTCGCTGACCCAAGGGTGTCTGCAAATCGCTCACTGTGAAAAGTTTCTCAATCTCTTCCCCATAAAAAAAGTTGGGGATCGGTTTTTCCTGCTTTGGCAATACCACATTCAAAAACGGGTTTTTATCTACGATTCCTTCCCTTTCCAGGAAACGGAAGAAGCTTCTCAAGCTTGAAATCTTCCTGGAAACCGTCCTTCTGGAGTATTCCGCCTCATATTGTCTTGACAAAAAAATGCGTATGGCAGGATACTCACACTCCTTGATCGTCAAACCCTCTGAATCCAGAAATGAAAAGAACTCATCCAAGTCCCTTCCATAATGTTTCAAGGTAAGAGGAGAAGCGTTTTTTTCAATCTGGAGGTATTCCATAAAGAGCTCTTTGTATGGCATCATGATTCCCCACCTCTCAAAGGCGTCTAAATTCTATCACAACATTCTTAATTATAACAATGGATTTAATAAAAATGTAACAAAATTCTGAATTGTTTCCAACTGAAATCATTTTTACACATCAAATTTCCTACATTTGCCTTATAGTGTGTCAAGTATGTAGACTTACCAAAGCGTAATTATAGCGTTCTGAAACTAGCCTGTCAATTAAAAAAATCAAGGGTCATTCCAATATCCTCCAACTATGTCAACCACCGTCCCATGAGGTGCTGTCCAATGACTTTTTAAGTAGAGGACGACTGAATCTCCTCTATCCCATGTATATAGTCCTTCCCATCTTCACATGGAAGTTTCACTGGTTTATTTAAGCATAGGCTCTGTTAGAGTTCAGTGTTGTTATTTGCATCAACGGATAGAAGTGACAATGTGAATGGTAGAATGGTAAAAAGGAACTTATTCCCAAGTGTCGAAACCTTTAGATGACGCTCTTTCACGATGTAACCATTGAACCTTGTTGTATTATTATTTCGAAACGGAGCCTTTCACTAAACGGCAGGATTGTGGAAGACTCCGTTTCGAGACTTTTGTTGAGTGGATAGGGGCTGCGGGGAATGACTCGCTTTCCGCGGGAGCGCGGTGAGCCTCCTCGGACTCCGTCCTGCGGGGTCTCACCAAGCACTCTCTTCCTCATAGATATCCGGTTTCTGCGCCTAGCGGCTAGTGAGACTTCCCTCGCTTCTGTACGATATGTCAACATCGAATCTCATCGTTCTCCGTTTTTCCTTTATCTCCTCCAGCTCAGTCCAGTCCATACGCCGCTGAACGAGGCGCCTGCACACTTAAGATAGGAGTCTCGCCATTCCCCTCCGCCCCTTTGCCATATAAGTGACTCGAAACCACTTTCAGAAGTAGGCGCTCACTATATGAATAGAGAGCTGTATTACTTATCTCTATCGTATGGAAGGAGCTCATAACCGCTTGTCATAGAGCACTTTCTTACTATAGGTAGTAATAGTGGAAGGTGCTCCTTCTTGGTGTAGGGGTTCATTTCTCGCATGATCGAATGGGGTGGTTGGGAAGCTGCGAGACTCCCGTGGGAGAAAGGAGATCGGCGAGATCCCGCAGGGCGGTAGCCCGAGGAAGCTCGCCACTCCCCCACAAGAAAGCGAGTGGCTTCCCAGCCCACCCCTGACGCTCAACCAGGCAATGAACCCCCCGTAACATCTCGAAATAGAGTCTTCAAGGAAGGGGAGCCTGAGTTGAGTAAGCCAAATATAAAAATGAGGAACCTCTATAAACTTGGGAGTTCCTTTTTTGCAGTAATATCAACACTAAACTTTAACAGAGCCCTAAGAATAAAAAAAGTAATGGGACTCTTCCCCCACGCCACCCACTGACCCTTTAAATGAAGAATATGGGAAATGTAAAGACTATTTTCGTAACCCCTTAAGCGGGAAACTTGCCATCATACAAAAAGAGTCTATAACTAAAAGCATAGTCATAGACTCCTTTATTTATAACCTGATCAAGATTGCGGCTCTTCTTTATAATCACATTCCGTACATTGTATTTGCGTTCCTTTTTTCGATTTTTTCTCGACCAATAAGGATTCGCACTTTGGACATGGCCGGCTGATCGGTTTATCCCAGGAAATGAAATCACATTCAGGATAGTTTTCACAACCGAAGAATTTACGGTTTTTCTTACTTTTTCGTTCTACGACTTCCCCATCCTTACATTTCGGACATGTGACACCGACTTTCTTAAGGATCGGTTTTGTATTTCTGCATTCCGGGAAATTGGAGCAGGCTAAAAACTTACCGTATCTTCCCATTTTATAAACCATTTCATGCCCACATTTCTCGCAATCGATGCCGGCAGGTTCATCTTTGATTTCAATTTCTTCCATTTCTTTTTCAGCTTTTTCCAAGCGGGGCTGAAAACCTTGATAAAATTGACTAATGATACTTACCCAGTCTTCTTTACCAGCTTCAATCGCATCAAGGTCATCTTCCATACCTTTTGTAAAATCGACATCAATAATTTCCGGGAAGTAATCTCTCAATTGTTCGAGAACGATTTCCCCTAGCTCTGTAGGGACAAACCGCTTATTATCCAAGGCTACATAACCACGTCGCTGGATGGTATCAAGAGTAGGAGCGTAAGTTGAAGGACGCCCGATCCCGAGTTCTTCCAGCGTCTTCACAAGACGCGCCTCTGTATATCTTGGGGGAGGCTGAGTGAAATGCTGGTTGGGTTTAATTTCCTCCGCTTTCACTGTCATTCCTTCTTCCAGGTGAGGAAGTAGTTTGTCTTTTTCCTTCTTGTTATCATCACGGCCTTCGATATAGACTTTCATGAAACCTTTGAACTTCACTTCTGAACCAGTGGCTCTGAATTCTACCCCTTCATTATAGAGGTGGACGGTCATGGTATCGAGAATGGCTGGAGCCATTTGACTGGAGATGAAACGGTCCCAAATCAGCTTATAAAGACGATACTGATCTCTAGATAAAATGCTCTTCATGGCTTTAGGGTCCCTGTCTGCTCCCGTAGGCCTAATAGCTTCGTGAGCATCCTGAGCACCTTCCTGCTTTTTGGATCCTTTACTGTTTCTGAGGTACTCCTTACCGAAATTACCTTCGATGTATTGCTTTGCGTCCTCTTTGGCGGAATTGGAGAGTCTCGTAGAATCTGTACGCATATAGGTAATCAGACCAGTTGTTCCCTGTTTACCTCCAAGGTCTATTCCTTCATATAATTGCTGAGCAATCATCATCGTTTTCTTTGCTCTGAAGTTCAATTTACGTGCAGCTTCCTGTTGTAAGGAAGAAGTTGTAAATGGAAGGGACGGATTTCTCTTTCTTTCTCGTTTGTTTACTTTATCAACAGAGAAGTCCTTCCCTTTCATTCTCTTCTGAATTTGATCTACATCTTCCTGCGTTTTCAAATCCTTCTTCTTCCCATCCACTCCGTAAAATGACCCTTCAAAGCTTTCTTTATCTTTCAGAAAATCCCCTTCGATCGTCCAGTATTCTTCTGGTTCGAAATTTTTGATTTCGTTTTCACGATCAATGATGATTTTAACAGCTACGGATTGGACTCGGCCCGCGCTCAACCCTTTCTTGACTTTCTTCCAAAGAATCGGGCTGATATTATACCCGACGAGACGGTCAAGAATTCGCCGTGCCTGTTGGGCATCCACCAAATCTGAATCGATGGACCTTGGTTGTTTGAAAGAGTCTTTGATCGCTTCTTTCGTGATTTCATTGAATACGACCCGGCAATCAGAGGTGTCATCTATATCCAAACTGTGGGCCAAATGCCAGGCAATGGCCTCCCCTTCACGGTCGGGGTCGGCAGCAAGATAGACTTTCTTTGCTTTTTTCGCCGCAGTTTTCAATTCTTTTAAAACGGGTCCTTTCCCACGAATCGTTATATATTTTGGGTTGAATTCATTATCCACATCCACACCCATTTGACTTTTTGGCAAGTCACGGATGTGGCCCAGTGAAGCTTTCACCTTGTATTTTTTTCCAAGATAACGTTCGATGGTTTTTGCTTTTGCGGGTGATTCTACAATTACCAGATAATCTGCCATATATGTTCCTCCCATAGAGGTGTTTTCTCTTTACGTGTCATACGCTCTTTTTTATTCATTCGTATAGGATTTATCTCTTAGCTGGAATGTGTGAGGGGCATCATTAGGAGTCGTCAGGCGTTCTCCTTCTGTACAATTGGATGTTTTCAATGATCACATGATCCCCGTCAGCCTTTTTATAAAATAAATCTTCCCTATTATTAAATACAATGAAACCGTTTGTCAAACATATATTTTTCAAAAAAGTCTCAAATCTACCCAATCTTACCCTAGAATGTAACACCTTTGTAACGTATTATTCAAATTTTTCTAACCAATCTTCGAGGATGTCGTGATAGGAATGAACCAATTTTGCACCATCATTAATAAGTTTATGGCAACCTTCACTAGTCTCTTTACCTGCCGGCCCTGGGAGGGCGTATACATCCTTCCCCTGCTCCAGGGCCTGATCTACTGTAATCATCGTTCCGCTCTTCAAGCGTGCCTCTATGACAAAGGTGGATGATGTCAAACCTGCAATCACTCGATTACGCTCAGGAAATTGATATCTTCTTGGTGGACATTCAGGAGGATACTCACTTACAACCACATGGTTCTTTGCCAATGTGTGATATAAATCAGGATTGTTTTTAGGATAAATATGCTCAAAACCAGAACCAAGAACTGCGATGGTTTTTCCGTGATAGCCACTAGCGAGGGTGTGGGCATATTGATCAATCCCCCGGGCCATGCCGCTTACTATGATGAAACCGGACTTGATTAATGGAACAAGTATGGTTTTCATGGCTGGATAGGCGTAGGGTGAAGGGTTTCTTGTCCCGATGACGCTCATGGATAAAGGGGCGTTCAAAAGAGAGGAATCACCAATTGTATAAAGGACGAAAGGCGGGTCGGGAATTTCTTTAAGTTGGGCGGGGAAATCACGGTCGAATATCGTTAAAATTGAATATTTCTGACCATATTTGTCGAGTTTCTTCATTATATTATGGTCCTTAATGTGACGGATGATTAAGAATGCTCTGGATTTGGGGATTGATAAGTCTGTCGAAAGTTGTGCCGGGGTGCAGGTAAAAGCATGGGACAGGGAAGGGTCGATTTTCAGTAGTTTCATTATCTGAGGTCTAGTTATTTGGGGAGAATGGTGAAGAAGGATTAAACGTTTTCTACGGTCTTCCATCAGGCACCTCATTTCATAATTCAGAGGCCGTATCTCGTTCGATACGGCCTCTAATGATCTATCCATTAATGGGTTTTACATTTTTCAAATAGATTTTGGTCTCTAAGAACCTGAATAAGCGTTTCTCCCATGACAGAAGGCGTTTCTGCCACTTGAATGCCACACTCATTCATGACACGGATTTTTTCATCTGCCGTACCTTTACCACCTGAAATGATAGCTCCAGCATGACCCATGCGCTTCCCAGGAGGGGCTGTACGCCCACCGATAAAGCCTACCACAGGTTTGCTCATATTGGCTTTCACCCACTCAGCGGCTTCCTCTTCAGCTGTTCCTCCGATTTCACCGATCATAATGACTGCTTCAGTATCTGGGTCTTCATTAAAAGCCTTCAGTACATCGATGAAATCGGTCCCATTTACAGGATCTCCCCCGATTCCTACCGCTGTAGACTGACCAAGTCCAGCTTCTGACAACTGGTGAACAGCTTCATATGTCAAAGTACCAGAACGTGAAACGACACCTACGTGACCTTTTTTATGAATATATCCTGGCATGATACCGATTTTACATTCATCAGGAGTGATGACACCTGGGCAGTTCGGACCAACAAGGCGTGTTTTCTTCCCTTCCATGTAACGTTTCACTTTAATCATATCAAGAACAGGAATGTGTTCTGTGATACAGATAGCAAGATCCATGTCAGCATCCGTCGCTTCCATAATCGCATCTGCTGCAAATGGTGCAGGAACATAAATGACAGAAGCATTTGCGCCTGTCTTCTCAACTGCTTCCGAAACTGTATTGAAAACGGGAATGCCTTCTACTTCTGTACCGCCTTTACCAGGCGTTACACCGCCAACGATCTGTGTACCATACTCAACCATTTGTTTTGTATGGAAAAGTGCTGTCGAACCTGTTATACCTTGAACAATAACTTTTGTGTTCTTATCAATATATACACTCATCTGATTCCCCGCCTTTCTTACTTGACTAGCTCAACAATTTTTTGTGCACCTTCTGCCATGGAATCTGCAGAAGTGATGTTCAAGCCTGACTCATCCAGAATCTTCTTCCCGTCATCAACGTTCGTTCCTTCCAAACGTACGACAAGCGGAAGTGTAAGTCCGATTTGTTTAGTCGCTTCCACAACACCTTCAGCAATTACATCACATTTCATGATTCCACCGAAAATATTGACGAAAATCCCCTTTACATTCTCATCAGACAGGATGATTTTGAAAGCTTCTGTAACTTTTTCAGTAGTAGCGCCGCCCCCTACATCAAGGAAGTTGGCCGGATCGCCATTATAGTGTTTGATCGTATCCATTGTTGCCATCGCAAGACCTGCTCCATTAACCATACAGCCGATGTTTCCATCAAGAGCAATATAGCTGAGGTCATACTTGGATGCTTCCACTTCTTTTGGATCTTCTTCCTCAAGATCACGAAGCTCTCCAATGTCTTTTTGACGGAATAGAGCATTATCATCAAAGTTCAATTTGGAGTCAAGAGCCAAGACTTCTCCATCTCCAGTAGTAACGAGTGGATTGATTTCTGCTACAGAGCAGTCCTTTTGTACAAAAACGTCATAAAGGCCAAGCATGAATTTAACAGCTTTACCTAATGATTCTTTTGGAATATTGATGTTGAATGCAAGTCGACGCGCCTGGAATGGTGTCAGACCTGTAACTGGATCAATGACTTCTTTAAAAATCTTCTCAGGAGTCTTCTCTGCAACTTCCTCGATTTCCGTACCGCCTTCTTCTGACGCCATCATTGTCACACGGCTAGTTGCGCGATCTAGAACCAGACCTACATAATATTCGCTTTTAATATCGCAGCCTTCCTCGATAAGTAAGCGCTTTACTTCTTTGCCTTCTGGTCCAGTCTGATGGGTTACAAGTGTTTTTCCTAGTATTTCGTCAGCGTATGTACGCACTTCGTCAAGATTCTTTGCAATTTTGACACCGCCTGCTTTCCCGCGGCCACCTGCGTGGATATGAGCTTTGACAACTGTTACACCGCTATCTAGTTTCTCAGCTGCTTCAACAGCTTCTTCTACGGTATATGCGACGTGTCCATTTGGCACAGATACGCCAAAATCACGCATGATTTCTTTTCCTTGATACTCGTGAATGTTCATGTTTCATCCTCCCATCAAATTTCACTGCATGTACATTGTATAAAAAAACGCTATCAATTGTCCATACTAAGCTAGATTTCTGTCGAAAAATTCAATAGATTCACAGGTATATTATTATGTAAACAAGTTCGTATCAGACAGACTTCTGACCAATCGATAAACAGCATTCCAGTGTATCCATAGGGTTTTGAGACCCTTTCGGCATCAGACGCAAAACTTGGAATAACTGGTATTCTCACCCTAAACCATACTACTTGAGTGTCAGAATATGGTTAAGAAAAACTTTGCTGTCCTATGATTTTCTTTGCTGCTGATCCACATTGTAAATAAATGCAAATACTTCAGCCACCACATGATACAAATCCTCGGGAATCTGCTCATTAATATTCAATTCAGAAAGCAGTTCTACGAGTGAAGAATCTTCCTGGACAGGTATTTGATGGTCCTCAGCTGCTTTTAATATATTCTCTGCAATGATTCCCTTCCCCTTTGCGACCACTTCCGGAGCAGAGACTTTTTCGGATTGATAGGATAAGGCTATGGCTTCTTTTCGTTTATCCTTCATATTTTAAAATCCACTCCTTCTTCTGAAATCTTCCATGTTATAGGTCCAGGTTCTGGTTGAACGTCGCTTGTGACTCTTCCTTTAAGGGATAATAATTGATAGCCTGCCTTCTCCAATCCTTCCTCAATACTACTTATATAAGGTTTGAAAAGCTTTTCCATGTGCGGGTTCTCATTATACACGACCACAGAAACCCGACGTTCGACAATATTTAAATCTATAATAGTCTCCTCAAGTTGCGAAAGATGCAAATAAAACATCATATGACAATAGTCGGAATCGATTTTCCCTTCTTCTTTTTTCCGTCCTTCCATGTTCAAGTGCACATCGTTCAGGGCTCCGAGAAAGTTCCCCGGGAATTGGAGGGAAAGTTGTAGGGTTTGAGAATGATCCGCATAGGCAGCAAGCTGTGTCCCATTGATCAGATGAATCAGGCGGTTTGCTGTCTCTGCTTTTATATCCGACCCTTCCTGCAATCCTCTTAAGAGAAGCGATTTAAGAGAATTTCCCACTGGCATTCGCTCCCCCTCCCCCTTTACCGCTTTCGCAAGAAGTTGCTCATCCTCAAACCCCATCCCGTTCATCATGGCTTTCAGTTGCAGCCACATTTGATCTTTATTGGATTCTCCGGTGGTTCTACCCAGCGTATGAAGAGTTTGGACGAGCAGTTGTTGTTGCTCGGTTGTAACTTGTCGCCCCATTAATCTTTGTATATCCGTGAAAAGCGCTTTAAAATCAGACTTCTTTATGAATGACTCAGCTCCTCTGCCTGAATTGGCTTGAGCATCAAGTTGTGCCAAAAATTCTACGGAGGATTTTTGTATATGTGGGGATATCTTGTCTAAAAGTTTAGAATCCAGCAATTTTGCCAATACTTCCTGCCATTGTTTCTCCTTTGAATTGAGCACTATGGAGTCATCTGTAAGAGCCCCCTGGACATTCATCTGGTTGAGAAATTTCTCTGATGTGTAGAGCCACTTGGATATGATTTGCTTTTCGGAAGAGGACAATGAGATCTGCTCTTGCATCAGTCCGCGTAGAGACGATGCCAAGTGTTCTTTCCCTGCAGGGGTAAGGGTTACGCTCTCTCCCTGACTATTTCTTATTGGTGTGGAAAGGGACTGCTTTCCATCACTGATCCCTGCTTTTTTTAACAGATCTGTTACCGTCTTTTCTCTGTTGGCAATATCGACGCTCAATTTCCTAATAAACGAGGTTTCTCCCTCTGAAGTGTGGTTGCCCTGGATGGTCCGGATCATCGTTTTTATTTTATCGTCCGTAGCACTTAACGGTTTGTCACCTAATTGATTTTGCACCTCGGCAAGAGTTTGCGAGTACTCGGTCGTGTATTTTGAGGTGAGTGCAGAAAATATGGAGGAGCGTACCGGCATTTTTCGATTGAACATTTGCATCAAGACATCCCGTGCAAGATTTTTATGAGTTGACTCCTTGATCAGATTGAACGCTTGAACAAGGTCTTTTTTATGTAGGGGAGCTTTTAAATCCATGATGGCTTTCAACCATGCACGATTTTCTTTGTTCTGCTCTCCCCCGAATTGCTCTAACAATGCGCCAAGGTTCATTCGATCCGGAAGAGAGGTTTGTTGCGAAAGGACTTTCACCTTTACGGATGGGTTGGCTTGTTCAACCTGGAAAAGGTATGAGGACCCTTTGATCAATGATTGATTAACGTTTACCTCCATTTTTTTCTGTCCAACTTTGATGAGAACCCTTTGTTCAGGCAGAATTTGAAGGACTTTCGCTCGGAACAGCTGCCCCGGCACTGGATTATTAGTGCGTGTGTTGTTCGTAGATAAGCGAGTAAGACTATTGATCAAATGGTCCATCTATTTTCCATCCCTTTCTCTAAAGCATGTTTTTCACCGGAGCAAACGTTTTTCTATGGACAGGGGAAGTCCCATGTATACGCAATGCTTCTATGTGAGGTTTCGTACCATATCCTTGGTTGCTGCGAAAACCGTACATTGGGTACTGTTCATCTAATTCCGCCATCATCCGATCCCTAGTGACTTTAGCGATGACACTGGCTGCAGCAATGGAAACACTTCGCTCATCCCCTTTGATGAGTTTCGTCTGTGGAATGGTAACACTGTTTAATTCCATAGCATCGATAAGTAAATGATCCGGGTGGTTCGTGAGGTCTTGTACCGCTCGTTTCATCGCCAGCTTAGTAGCCTGATAGATATTAAACTCATCGATTTCCTCATTTGTAACGATTCCCACTCCACAATCTGCATCTTGTCTGATCTGTTCAAAAAATTCTTCCCGCTTCTTTAAAGGAAGCTGCTTAGAATCATCCAATCCCTCCAAGATATAACCATGGGGCAATACAACAGCTCCTGCAACTACCGGGCCTGCAATAGGTCCTCGTCCCGCTTCATCTATACCTGCAATTTGTGTGATGCTGTTATTATAAAGATCTTCTTCAAACACCTGCATTTCTTTATACTTCCTCTTCAATTCTTCAGCTTTCTTCTTTTCCTTATCGTAGCGCTTCATAAGCTGCTGGACACCTTTTCGTTCATCCTCTTTAAAAGTCGCCAGCTCCTCCGTACTTATGTGACATTCATTCAATCTGTTCCTTATTTGGGCTATTGTTAACCGGGTCATAAAATTGTACGCTCCATTCTTTTATATCGGATCTCGTTCGATCATTTATAATTTCTTTTTCAAGCGACAGGAAAACAACGCAAAGATGCCGATCTCTAGTTCCTGACCGCATAAAGAAAGCGCAAGGGGCTAAAAGGCCGCTTTGCGCTCTTGTTTACGTGTCCGGGCTCTCGAGGGTGATTCTTCCGATTTTACCTGATCTCAAGTCCTGTAAGATAATATCGGATACTTTTTCAAAATTGATATGTCCCCCACTTTCCAAACACCCGCGTTTTTTGCCGATATGTTCAAACACTTCCATCATATCCTCCACTTCTTCAAGTCCGAACCTTGCTTCTAGAAGTTCAGGATAATACCCGGCCAATTTTTGAAGGACATAGGCGGCTACATCTTCCTTAGGGAGAATTTGATCTTTAATCGTCCCTATAGAAGCTAACCGGTAGCCTACTTCTTCTTCCTCAAACTTCGGCCACAGGATACCAGGAGTATCCAGCAATTCAAACTCCTTCTTCACTTTAATCCACTGCTGTTTGGTCGTCACTCCAGGTTTATCCCCTGTTTTCGCCATTTTTTTATTGACTAGACGGTTGATCAATGTCGATTTCCCTACGTTCGGAATACCAATGATCATTGCCCGGGACGCTCGTGGGCGGATACCTTTGGCTTTGAGTTTTTCTATTTTTTCTTTACCGACTTCTTTAGCGAGATGAATAACTTTTTGGATATCCTGTTTTTGATTCGCTTCAATAGCTACCGCTTTAATGCCCATCTTTTTGAAGTGTTCCACCCACTGGCTTGTTATCTCCGGATCGGCCAGGTCCTTCTTCATCATGACGACCATTTTGGGTTTTTCTTGTAAAATATTATGAAGCATAGGGTTTTGGGAAGAAAGAGGTGCACGTGCATCTACAAGCTCAATAACAAAATCCACGAGTTTTAGTTTCTCAGCTACTTCCCTTTTCGCTTTGGCCATGTGGCCGGGGAACCATTGTATGGTCATGTCAATCCTCCTAGTTTACAAGCTGGATGCGATTTAACGGCCAGTAGGAAACAACTGCTTCTCCCACCATCTGATCTTGATCAATCATGCCGAGCATCCGGCTGTCTGTCGAGTTGTTTCGATTATCCCCGAGGACGAACAATTGCCCTTCCGGTACAACTTCATATTCTCCTGGCAAGTTCTCCATTGTAAAATCTTCGGTCAAAGGCCTGTTTCCAGATAACTGTTGTTTTCGTCCCTCCAGGAATGGTTCGTTCACCGGTTCTCCATTAACGTACAATTGATCATCCTCATAAGCTACGTGATCACCTGGAAGACCGATGACCCGTTTGATGTAGTCTTTGCGTTCTGTAGCGTGAAATACAACGACATCAAAACGTTCGGGACTCCCCATTTTATAATTGAGTTTGCTTACGATCAAATGATCTCCGCTATGTAAGGTTGTCAGCATGGAAGGACCTTCAACCACGACTGGCGCAAATAAGAAAACCCTGACAATCACTGCTAACAAACCTGCAATCAAGAATGCTTTCAACCAGTCCAACCACTGTTGTTTCATCAATATCCCTTCTTCCTTGACTGAAGGAGTCTGAAGCGGCAAAGCCATCATATGCAGGCTGTAGTCCTACCCACCCCATCATACATGGTTGCTGCTGAACGGCTCACTTTTTTCACTATAATCTCATACAAATCATATCATAACATGCATTATTTCGAATGCTTTTAAAGGAAGGATCCGATGCAGGAGGCAACTTTTCGAGTCTTTGTATAAGTTAGATCGTTGCGGAAGTGGAAGAGCAGCTCCGCAGAGAGGTTCAGCCTCAACCCTCGGAAAGGTACCCTCGACCGGACACTCTTATCCCATACAAACACTCTGCAAGCAAATCTTACAAGGCAGAATATTTCCATCATTTCTGCATGAATGATCTTAAATAAACCTATCTTTAAGTAGAAAAAAGGAGCTTGACATTGCAAGCTCCTTTCCACTGAAATTAGATGATTTCTTTAATACGTGCAGCTTTTCCGCGAAGGTTACGCAGATAGTAAAGTTTCGCACGACGTACTTTACCACGACGAGTACGCTCAATCTTGGCGATTCGTGGAGAATGAACTGGGAATGTACGCTCAACGCCTGTACCGTAAGTAATCTTACGAACAGTGAAAGTTTCGCTGATTCCGCCGTTCTGACGCTTGATAACAACACCTTCGAATACCTGGATACGCTCACGTGTGCCTTCGACAACTTTCACGTGTACTTTTACAGTATCACCAGGACGGAAATCAGGGTGATCCGAACGAAGTTGTTCTTTTGTAATGTCATGAATCAATTGTTGCATGATTTTTCACTCCTTTTTAACTAATGCTCATATCTTCTAAGAGGCAGCGGAACATCGTTTTCAGCTTAAACCGAACGTTTAAGCACAAAGATTAATATACCATATCTGCTAATAAACATCAACAGGTGGTCAGCTATTTTTCCACTCTTCGATCCAAGCTTGTTCTTTAGTGGACAACTCCCGGCCTTCTAAAAGATCCGGTCGTCTTTCGAAGGTACGCTTCAGAGACTGGTAATGCCTCCACTCATCGATTTTTGCATGGTTGCCTGACAACAGGACATCAGGAACTTTATGACCACGGTAATCGGCGGGTCTCGTGTAATGCGGATGCTCCAGTAACCCGTTGGAGAAAGAATCCATTGGGGCCGACTGCTCGTTCCCAAGAACTCCAGGAAGGAGGCGCACAACGGAATCAATGACGACCATTGCCCCTAACTCTCCACCTGTGAGGACATAATCCCCAATGGATATTTCATCCGTCACCAACTCTTGTCGGATCCGCTCATCATACCCTTCATAATGTCCACAGATGAAGACAAGGTGCTCCTCTTCAGAGAGTTCTTCCGCTTTTTGCTGGTTATAGGGCTCCCCTTGCGGACAAAGAAGCACGACACGAGGACACTTCTCTGTGTTTTCTTTGATGGATTGAATGCTGTCGAAAATCGGCTGAGGAGAAAGGACAAGACCTGCCCCTCCCCCGTAAGGATAATCATCCACTTTATTGTGCTTGCTCTCTGTAAAGTCCCTGAAATTGATATACTGGTAGGAAAAAGCTCCTTGCTCCCGACCGCGCTTCATAATGGAATGGTTTAGGACACCTTCGAACATTTCCGGGAAAAGCGTCAAAATATCAATATGCATCAGTCTAGCAGCCCCTCTATTGGATCGATGATGATCGTCTTCTGATTCGTGTCTATCTCTTTGACCACAGGCTCGATATACGGAATGAGGGCATCCGGCTCTTGTTTCCGTTTAACCACCCATACGTCATTCGCACCAGGCGTCAGGATTTCTTTAACCTCACCTAACTCTTCACCTGATTGCAGAAATACCTTACACCCGATAATTTCATGAAAATAAAATTCGTGATCTTCCAGCTCTTCCTGATCCTCTTCTGAAACCATCAGTTTTCCGTTTTTATAACCTTCCACATCGTTGATTGAAGAGTGATCTTCAAAACTCAGTAGATCAAATCCTTTATGCACACGGTGTGTTCGAATCACAAGCGGCTTTGATTCATTTTTATCATTCACCCAATACAAAAGCCGACCTGGTTCAAAGCGTTCTTCAAAGTCTGTGACGCGATGAACTTTAACTTCCCCTTTAATGCCATGAGTATTTATAATTTTTCCAACGTTAAATAATTGTTTATTCATGAGTGCAATTACCTCGCTCGTATGACTTTTCCGTCTTCCACGATGATTTGACGATCCCTTATCACATCGTCCCACTGATCGCCTTCATTCACTTCAATCAGCGCCTGTACCTCATCGGTTTCAAGTTCACTACCATCAGGCAGGATATCCAATTGTCTGGATTGGTATTCCAACCATTTCAATTGATCTTTGCGACGCCCAATTTCTTTGGAAAACCGTTGCTCCACTTCTTGCCTGGAGACACCTGGCTTACGTTCTAATTTCTTCTGTTCAAATGAAAGCTGTCTGCATTCCCGGTCCAGACGTTGAGAGCGTTCATCGAACTTCTTTTTAATATCTGAACGACTTTTCTCTGTCAAGACCTGTTTGACTGGAACTGTACGGATGATCTGCATCTTTCGCCCGCCCCTCTGCATCATTCCATATGAATAGTAAAAAAGGGAAAAGGTTTCCCTTCTCCCTTCTTGCACCAATAAAATTAGTTCTCTTACATGATATCCAAATAGATTCGTTTCTCAGAATCTGAACCTGCCGCATAAACGACAGTCCGAATCGCTTTCGCTATCCGCCCGTTCTTCCCGATCACTTTCCCTACGTCATCCGGATGGACAGTGAGATGATAAACCACTTTGTGATCTTCCTCTTTCTCCTCCACCGCGATGTCATCAGGATGATCGACAAGCGGAGTCACGATCGTTTCGATTAAGGTTTTCATGAGATCACCACTACTTTATAATTTATTGGTTTTTCTTATCGTGGAACTGCTTCATGATGCCTTCGTTAGAGAAAAGGTTACGGACAGTGTCGCTCGGCTTCGCACCGTTAGCCATCCAATCCATAGCTTTTTCAGCATCAAGCTTAACCTCTACAGGGTTAGCAACTGGGTTATATGTTCCGATTTGCTCGATGATACGTCCATCACGTGGAGAACGAGAATCAGCAACTACTACACGATAAAATGGGTTACGCTTAGATCCCATACGTTTTAGGCGAATTTTTACTGCCATTTTTAACAACCTCCAAATTTCTTTAATGTTTCACACAGATTTAGATTTTAGCAGAACTTCAAGAGTGTGTAAAGGTTTTTTCCATTACATAAACGGAAATTTCATTCCTTTACCTTTTTTCCCTTTAGTATTGCTCATTTGTTTCATCATTTTCTTCATTTCTTCAAACTGTTTTAACAGCCTGTTGACTTCTGATACAGAAGTCCCTGACCCCTTGGCAATCCGTTTTTTACGGCTTGCATTCATCAAAGAAGGATCCTGACGTTCATGTTTAGTCATCGATTGAATGATAGCCTCCACATGAACGATCTGTTTATCATCAAATGACACATTTTGAAGACCTTTCATTTTGTTCGCCCCTGGAATCATGTTCAGGATTTCATCCAGTGGCCCCATGCTCTTCACTTGCTCCATTTGATCAAGAAAATCCTCGAAAGTAAAGGAAGCATTGCGCATTTTCGACTCCAGCTCTTTCGCCTGCTTTTCATCGACTTGAGTTTGCGCTTTTTCAATTAATGTGAGCATGTCGCCCATACCGAGAATTCGTGATGCCATACGCTCAGGGTGGAACGTTTCCAATTGGTCAAGTTTTTCACCTGTACCCGCGAATTTGATCGGTTTACCAGTTACAGCTTTGATGGATAATGCCGCACCACCGCGTGTATCACCATCAAGCTTGGTGAGAAGAACTCCTGAGACGTCGAGCTGCTCATCAAAACTCTCTGCAACATTCACGGCATCCTGACCTGTCATAGCATCCACAACAAGGAAGATTTCATCCGGATTGACGGCTTCCTTGATTTCCTGCAACTCTCCCATGAGATCGCCATCGATATGCAATCGACCGGCGGTATCGATCAGCACATAATCATGGTGCTCTTCTTTCGCTTTTTCGATCGCATTTTTGGCGATATCTACAGGGCTTGCTTCCGTCCCTTCCTCATGAACAGGCATGTCCAGCTGTTTCCCGAGAGTCTGCAGCTGCTGAATGGCTGCAGGACGGTAAACATCGGCTCCAACAAGTAAAGGTTTTCTGTTGTAACTTTTACGGAGCAGATTGGCAAGCTTCCCGGTGGTCGTCGTTTTACCTGCACCCTGCAGACCGACCATCATGATGACTGTTGGTGGACGCTTGGCAACAGCGATTTTACTTTCATCGCCACCCATCAATTCCGTAAGCTCTTCTTTAACCACTTTGATGACTTGCTGTCCTGGGGTTAGGCTTTCCATGACCTCCTGACCGACGGCGCGTTCGCGCACACGCTTCACAAAATCTTTTACGACTTTAAAGTTTACATCGGCCTCGAGGAGGGCGAGACGGACCTCCCTGGTCATCTCTTTTACGTCTTGTTCGTTTACCTTCCCTTTGCCTTTGATTTTCTTGATCGTTTCCTGCAAACGGTCGGATAAACCCTCAAATGCCATCGAAGATCCCCTCCTATTCTAATTCTTGCAATTCATGCAGCCAGGATTCATAAGATGATGGAAGGTCATCTTTCTTACATGCTTCTTCCATATCCCTGATCACTTGCTGACGTTTTTGAAACTTCTCATATAAATGAAGCTTTTTCTCATATTCTTCAAGCATTTTCTCTGTTCGGCGGATATTATCATAAACCGCTTGCCGTGAGACGTCAAAGGTTTCGGATATTTCACCGAGAGAGTAATCTTCGAGATAATACAACTCCATATAATTTCTTTGCTTTGGAGTCAACAACGATTGATAGAAATCAAATAGATAATTAATCCGTGTCGTTTTTTCAAGCATGCTTGAAGCACTCCTTGTTAAGTGAAATGCCTTTACACATAAATACTAAAGGAACATGTACCTCCATGTCAAGGCTTACGAAAGCTCTTCTTCATCTTCGTATTCATCGATCATATCTGCAAACAATCCGTAAACGAAAGCGTGGGCATCGAATGTCTCAAGGTCCGTCATTTTTTCTCCAAGTCCAACGAGTTTTACCGGGATGTCCAATTCATTACGAATGGCAAGAACGATCCCTCCTTTAGCTGTTCCGTCAAGTTTGGACAGGACAATTCCTGACACGTCTGTAGATTCTGCGAATGTCTTGGCCTGGCTCATTGCATTTTGCCCTGTTGTGGCATCAAGGACAAGCAGCACTTCATGAGGAGCTCCCGGAACTTCACGTTCAATTACTCTTTTCACTTTGGAAAGTTCATTCATCAGGTTCACTTTATTTTGAAGACGTCCAGCCGTATCACAAATCAGTACATCAGCATTCTTGGATTTAGCGGATTGAATACCATCGTAAATCACGGCTGCAGGGTCACTACCTTCACTATGTTTAGTTACATTCACCCCTACACGTTTCCCCCATTCTTCCAGTTGTTCAATAGCTCCAGCCCTGAAGGTGTCTCCCGCAGCAAGTGTCACATTTTTACCTTCCCCTTTGAGACGGTGAGCCAGTTTACCAATGGTGGTCGTTTTTCCTACCCCATTGACACCGACGAACAAATAAATCGTGAGACCATCCGGGTTCTCATTCAACCCTTCAATTTCATCCGCATCATCATCCCCGTAATAAATCTCTACGAGTTTTTCTGAGATGATTTCTTTGACCTTTTGAGTATCCTGAACATTTCGGCGCTTCACTTCCATTTCGAGCTCTTCAATCATTTCCATCACAGTCGTGACGCCGACATCGGCAGAAATCAAGACCTCTTCCAACTCTTCAAAAAAGTCCTCATCCACCGTACGGTAACGGGCGACTAAGTCATTGATTTTGCTGGAGAAGGAGTTTCTCGTTTTAGCAAGTCCCATCTTAAACTTAGAAGCAATGGACACTTTGTCATCTTCTTCCACATTCTCTGATTCTTCTTCTGCAAGCGGCTCAACAGGATCAGTGTCAATGTTCTCCTCAGAAGACACCTGGGAGGCTTCCTCGTCCTCTTCTTCCACACCTTCGTTTTCCACATCAGGTGCTTCCGTTTCGCCGTCAAGCTCAGTTTCAACAGATTCTTCTTGATGGGCAGGATCCACTTCATGGCGGGATTCTTCCTCATCGTTTGCTTCAGAATCCTCCACCGTTCGCTCCTGCTTTTCTTCTTCCGCCTCATCTTTTACAAATTTCTCTTTAAGTTTCTTGAAAAAACTCATCGACTCTTCACTCCTATGCTTCCATTAATTCCGGTGTTTCTTCTAGTCTGACAGAAACCAGTTTAGAGACTCCTGATTCCTGCATCGTGACCCCGTAAAGGACATCAGACTCTTCCATCGTACCTTTTCTGTGGGTTATAACGATAAACTGCGTTTTCTCACTGAACTCTTTTAAGAACCTCGCAAAGCGATCCACGTTCGCTTCATCAAGGGCAGCCTCTACTTCATCCAGTACACAGAATGGGACCGGGCGGACCCGGAGAATGGAGAATAAGAGAGCAATAGCCGTCAATGCTCTTTCTCCCCCGGAAAGGAGACTCATATTTTGCAGTTTCTTGCCGGGAGGCTGAGCGACAATCTCCACTCCCGTTTCCAGCATATCTTCCGGATCGGTCAGCTGCAAGTCTGCCTTTCCTCCACCAAACAAGGTACGGAAAACTTCGCTGAATTCAGCCTGAATCTTGGTAAATGTATCTTCAAATTTCCGTTTCATTTCTCCATCCATTTCATTGATAACTGTATGAAGGGTTTGCTTGGCTTCCAGCAGATCATCCTGCTGACCTTTTAGAAACTCATATCGTTCCTTGATTCGATCGTACTCTTCAATGGCTCCTAAATTGACGGTGCCCAGTTCATCAATGGATCGTTTGATGAGCTTCACACGTGTGGATGCTTCGTCAATATTCTCCACACCAGGATAATCCCTTTTTGCCTTTTCGAATGTCATCACATATTCTTCCTGCAAGTATTGCAGCATATTTTCTAGCTCTACATCAAGGCGGTTCGCTTTGACTTCCTTTTGCTGCAAATCTTGTAAAAAGTTTTGATGTCTTCGTTTCATTTCTTTTAGCATCTGTTCATATTTTTGAATCGCAGCTGCTACGGTCTGACGCTCTTTTCTCCTATCTTCAATAGACAAAGTGGTATTCTCTTTATCTGCTCGTGTACTTTCAATTTGAGCCTGAATTTCATCCTCTGTCTGATTGGAGTCCTTCACTTCCATCAGTTGTTCATAGGAAGCGCGATTTCCACGAAGTTCCTGTTCGATCATTTCTTTTTCCTGTTTGTAGCGGTCCGCTTTTTCTTTTTGATTCTGAACTGCGGATTCCTGCTCCGCCAGTTGAATTTGGAGGTGCTGCTTTCGCTCCTGAAGATTGGCTTCATCTTCTTTTTGCCGATCTTTCGTGTTCGTAAGTTCTTCAATCTTTTCGTTAATAGATGCAAGCTGCCCTTCGAGGGAGCGTAACGTTTCATCCAGTTCTTTCAGTTGATTGTCGGCAGAATGGGAGTCCTGGTCGTATTGTGCCTGATCCTGGTCGAATAACTGAAGCTGTCCATTCAAATGATCAAGCTTAACCTGAACTTCTCGATGATCAGATTGCATTTCATATTCTGCATTTCTTAATTCGGATAGTTCATGGCTCCACTGTTCTTTCTCCTGCTCCTGTTGCGTTAATGTCTCTTTCAACTGTTTCACTTTGTTTTCTACATCCAAAGCTTTTGCATCATAAGAGACAATCTTTTCACTCAATTCCTGCAGTTCCTTTTCTCTCGTAAATAAGGATTGCTTCGATTGTTTCTTCGCCCCACCGGACATCGAACCGCCTGGATTCACCACATCACCATCGAGCGTTACAATTCTGTATTTACGGTTCAACACTCTTGCAATATGGTTGGCATGTTCCAGCCGTTCCGCAATGACAATATGCCCGAGCAGGTGCTGGATCGGTTTGGCGTGAGCCACATCATATTGAATAAGATCGGCCGCAACACCAACAAAACCTTCCTGATCTGAAAGAGATGCACTTCCATGTACGGATCGAGGCTGTATGGAGGTAAGTGGAAGGAAGGTTGCTCTCCCTTTATTGTTTGCCTTCAACCACTGTATAGCCTGCCTCCCTGTCTGTTCGTCATTGACGACAATGTGCTGAGCTTGGGCGCCGAGTGCTGTTTCAATCGCTGTCAGGAGATGGGAAGGGATATCAATCAATTCCAGAACAGCTCCATGGATACCTTTCACCTGCCCTTTTTGCGATGCTTTCAGCACTTCACGTACGCCATGGAAATATCCTGAAAAGTCTTCTTTCAGCTCTTCCAGCATTTCCTTCTTCGAACGCATTTTCTCTAAATATTGGTACCCTTTGTATAGCTTTTCCTGCCACTCCTGGTACGTCTGTTTATTCTTTTCGTAAGCTTCATTCAACTGCTGCACTTTGGCCTCTGTGTCTTTTCGCTTCGTCGAAAGATCGGACAATTGCTGAGATAATGCGTGAAGTTGACCTTCCAGCTCCTTCCGTTCCCCTCTCAAATCTTTGAATTTATCAATTTGATGGCCTTTTTTGGAATGGATTTGGTCGAGCTGTTTCTCCAACAGCTGTTTCTCATTACGTTTAGCTGCCTGTTTGTTTAATAATTCGATATATTCACTTTTCAAATCCTCGATTTCTTCTTCGATGATATGAAGATCCTGATTCAAAGCATTTGTTGTCTCATTCAACGAATGCTTCGTCTGCTCTTTCTTCTGTTTAGTCGCCTGGAACTTTTCCGTTTCCTCTTCGGCTATCGCTTTCACATTCACAAGTTTATCCGAAAGATCTTGATAAGCTTCTTCCAATTTGGTTTTGTTTTCTTCAAAATGCTTGTGACGTTCTTTCATCAACTGCTTCTTACCTTCTAAATTTTCGAGACTCCTCGTAAGTTCCAGCAGCTTTGACTGCATAGTCTCGATGGAGGCATCCAATGTTTCAATTTGGTTTCGTTGCTCAGCAAGAGTGGATTCATTCGCCTCAATTTTCCCCCTGAGCTCCGTTTCCTGACCTTTGACCTCTTCCAATTCATTTAGAAGCTTCTCCCACTCTCCATGCACCTTTTCGATTTGGGTGATAAGCAGTGAGATTTCTACATTTTTCAATTCATCTTTTTTCTCTAAGTAATCTTTGGCAACAGCCGCCTGTTCCTTCAATGGTTCAAGCTGACCATCAATTTCATATATGATATCTTCCACACGGTTCAGATTCTCCTGTGTTTCCGATAGCTTGTACTCTGCTTTTTTCTTACGCTGCTTATACTTGAGGACGCCTGCTGCTTCTTCGAATATGGACCGGCGGTCTTCTGCTTTCGAACTCAAGATTTCTTCGACTTTTCCCTGGCTGATGATGGAGAATGCTTCCCTCCCAAGTCCGGAATCCATAAATAAATCTACGATATCTTTCAGCCTGCACGTCTGATTGTTTATATAAAATTCACTTTCTCCAGATCGGTAGACCCGTCTTGTGACGCTTACTTCCTGATAATCCAACGGTAGGGTCTGATCGGTATTATCAAGGGTCAGCGTCACTTCTGCCCTGTTTAGAGGAGACCTGCTTTCACTACCTGCAAAGATGATATCTTCCATTTTACTTCCCCGGAGCGATCGGGCAGACTGTTCACCTAAAACCCAGCGGATTGCATCCGTAATATTACTTTTGCCACTACCATTCGGGCCGACGACTGATGTGACGCCTGATACAAAATCGACCGTCACCCGGTCGGCAAATGATTTAAATCCTATCGTATCCAATTGTTTGAGGAACATATTCATCCTCCTGTTTTTTCACAAATCTTTCATTCACTCAACTTATATATTTTATCATAAAGCACTTCCCTACGGTAGGAACCTAAAGCTTCTTTTATCCCACCTTGGTAAAACCACATCGCTCAGCATACGCTCCCTTTTCTTCAATAATCAGTTTCGAAATGTTTGCGCGGTAGTTTGGGGCTGCGGGGGAGGACTCGCTTTCGCGGGCGAGTGGTACACATTCCCCTCTGTCCCTTGGCTATATCAGTGTCTCGAAACCCCTTCATGAATCATCAGCTATTCTCTTTGATGAGATGATAAGGATCATATTCCAAGCCGAGGTGCTTGTACCCGGTAAGCCTGCATAGCGTTTATGCCTTCAAACCCGGGATAGTGGAAGGCCCAACGTTAGTAAAGGGGTTCGTTCACCCCCTCTTGGAATAGGGGGGGTTGGGAAGCTGGGAGACTCCCGTGGGAGATAGGAGATCGGCGAGATCCCGCAGGGCGTAGCCCGAAGAAGCTCGGCACTCCCCACAGGAAAGCGAGTAGCTTCCCAGCCACCCCTGGCCCCCAACACGATAACGAACCCGTAAAAATCTCGAGACTGAGTCTTCAACAATCCAGCCATTTACTTTCATGAGTCATAATAGTAATGAAGGGTTTCAAAATTAGTTAAAGTCCTTTATCATATGTAATAGCCTATATTACGAGCCTTTAAGGAGGATTCATTTTTGAGTTTACAAGAACCGAACCAAGAAAACTTAGAAGTCATCATCAACGACATGGCAAAAAAACTACAGGTCGTGAACCGTTCCCTTATGGACCCGGAAGATTACGACCTCGACAAATATGAGGAAATCAAATCCCTTCATGATATCATCGAAATGAAAGGGCAATTGAGTGTATCAGAAATCCAGGCTTTCGTGCAGGAGCTTGGCCAGTATAGAAAATAAAGTTTCACAAAAAAGAGACCGTTTCCCCGATACATCTGCCGGGAAACGGTCTCTCTTTTCCATAAAAGAAGGAACATCAAGAATGGGCACCCTGATTTTCCAACGCTTGTTGAGCTGCCTTTTGTTCAGCTTCCTTCTTCGTACGGCCTACACCAATACCGCCGATGTCATCCTGAATTCGGACATGGGCTATGAACTCTCTGCTGTGTGCAGGGCCACGTTCTTCAACAATTTCGTATTCAATCTTACTGTTTTTATCCCGTTGAATGAACTCTTGTAACTGACTTTTGAAATCCATCGCATGAGAAAAAGCACCTTTTTTCACTTTCGGATATACATACGTTCTCAGGAACTGTATGACTGATTCGTATCCCTGATCTAAGTATAGAGCACCGATGAATGCTTCAAAAACATCGGCAAGCAGGGCAGGTCTATTGCGACCTCCTGTGAGCTCTTCTCCTTTACCAAGCAATATAAGGTCCTGGAAGTTCAACTCATTCGCAAATTCTACTAATGAGACTTCACACACAATCGAGGCTCTGAACTTTGTAAGCTCCCCTTCAGCCATATCCGGAAACTCACGGTACAAATACTGAGAAACTCCCAGCTCAAGAACTGCATCCCCCAGGAATTCCAGTCGTTCATTATCCTCTCGATCGGTTTTCCGATGCTCATTCACATATGATGAATGTGTAAAAGCCTGTTCCAGTAACGAGATATTATCAAATTGTATGTTTATCTTTTTCTGGAAACTGGAGAAATCATCCATAAATCACCTTGTCCTTTGCTATGAAATTCTTTTAAATACAGGAAAGGCTGCCCGTAGGGTACGGACAGCGATCCTTTTTACGACTGGCTGCTTATGTAATTCACAGCGTCGCCGACTGTATTGATTTTCTCAGCTTCTTCATCAGAAATTTCCATATCAAACTCGTCTTCAAGCTCCATTACAAGCTCAACGACATCAAGAGAGTCTGCTTCTAGATCTTCTTTGAAGGAAGCTTCCATAGTCACTTTAGACTCATCAACATCAAGACGATCAATGATGATTTGTTTTACACGATCAAATGTTTCTGCCATTGGAACCTCACCTCCCTTCAGTAATTATAGTAATGTGTTATGAAAAGCGCAAGAGGATTGTCA
The DNA here is from genome assembly GCF_056158545.1 of Halobacillus sp. ABR2_026. Lineage (NCBI taxonomy): Bacteria > Bacillati > Bacillota > Bacilli > Caryophanales > Bacillaceae > Halobacillus > Halobacillus sp. ABR2_026. Next base: position 1,759,994 of record NZ_JBSWTM010000001.1, on the reverse strand, counting down.
GATAGAAATCTTCGACTCCTCAATAAAAGTCTGATTCATCATGCGCCAACAAGATAGATGGCACCATGAATCTTCCACCCTGATTCAAGCTACATGACCATGCCGCCATCCACATGGAGGGTTTGACCAGTCATGTAAGCAGCATCCTCTGAAGCAAGGAAGCGCACAACACGCGCTACATCTTTCCCTTCTCCAAGACGCTTAAGCGGAATCAAGTTCAACATCTGTTCCCGCTGATCGTCTGTCAGCGCATCTGTCATATCCGTTGCAATGTACCCTGGCGCAACGGCATTCACCTGAATATTCCGAGCGGCTAATTCTTTGGCATTCGATTTGGTCATTCCAATGACACCTGCTTTAGCAGCCACATAGTTCGCCTGTCCAGGGTTACCGGATACACCTACAATTGATGCTACATTAATGATGCGGCCATATTTCTGTTTCATCATTTGACGCGTAACTCCTTTTGTACAAAGGAATACACCTTTCAGATTCGTATCGATGACAGAATCAAACTCTTCCTCTTTCATTCTCATCAGAAGATTATCTTTCGTAATTCCTGCATTGTTCACCAGAATGTCCAATCGTCCGAACTCATCCACGACCGTTTTCACCATCCGTTTAACGTCGTCATCGTCAGAGACATTTGCCTGGATTTTCACAGCCACTCCACCCTGATCCTGAATTTCCTGGACGACTGCCTGTGCTTTATCTTCGCTTCCGGCGTAATTCACAGCGACTTTTGCCCCTTGAGAAGCGAGTTCAAGGGCAATAGCTCTTCCAATTCCTCGGGAAGCTCCTGTAACAAGAGCCACTTGATCCTGTAGCATTATGATTCCTCCTTATACCAATCCAAGAATGTCTCGAGCGTTTCCGGGTCCTGTACGCTGAATGTCTTCATCCGGCGTTTCACTTTACGGACAAGTCCACTTAACACTTTCCCCTGTCCAACTTCTATGATCGCATCTACATCTTCTTCGACAAATGCTTCAAGAATCTGCTGGAACTTCACTGGCGAGTAAAGTTGTTCAACGAGAAGTTTCTCAATCTCTTCTGCACTCGTTACAGGAGATGCAGTTACATTTGCAAAAACAGGTACTTCCGCATCGTGAATGGTGGTATCTGCCAGGTAATCAGCGAAGTCATCACTGGCCGGCTTCATAAGACGGGAATGGAAAGGTCCGCTGACATTCAATGGAAGCACACGCTTCGCTCCAGCTTCAGACAGCTGCTCAGAAGCTTGCTCGACACCAGCTTTCGTACCCGAAATGACAATTTGACCAGGACAGTTAATGTTCGCGAAATCCACAGCCGTATCTCCGTCAAATTCACGGAGGACTTCCTCAATCTGCTCTTGGGAAAGGCCGAGAACAGCTGCCATCGTGCCCATCCCTGTCGGATAAGCTTCTTCCATCAACTTCCCACGGACATGGACCAGTTTCAAGGCTTCCATCGGCTCTAGTGCGCCTGCTGCTACTAATGCACTATATTCACCGAGACTGTGCCCGGCTGTCATAGCAGGTACAACGCCTTCCTGATGAAGGACTTTTTGAATCGCCATACTGTTCAACAACAACGCAGGCTGCGCGTTTTCCGTTTTCGTCAACTCATCGGAGGGCCCTTCAAACATTAATTGAGTGAGAGAATAGCCCAAGGCTTCATCAGCCTGATCAAATAATTCTTTTACAACAGGATAAGCATCATACATCGCTTTTCCCATTCCAATTTCCTGAGACCCTTGCCCAGGGAATACAAAAGCCAATCGCTTCATGAATCTTCCTCCTCTTTATTCATTTCAGCAAGTGTTGCCGATATAGTGTTGGTTACATCAAGTTCAACCATCTGACAGGCCTGGCGAATCGCATTGAGGACAGCACGGTCATTGGAAGACCCATGAGCCTTGATAACCGGAGCTGCAAGACCAAACAATCCGGCACCACCATATTCACTATAGTCCAGCTGTGACTTTAATTTGCGGAGATCGTTCTTAGCAAGGCCAGCCGCAATTTTCGTTTTGAAATTGCTCATAAACGTCTGTTTCATCATGGTAAACATCGTCATAGCTGTTCCTTCTATCGTCTTCAAGGTCACGTTTCCTGTGAAGCCGTCGGTTACTACTACATCAGCAACACCTTCCAATAGGTCACGCGCTTCTACGTTACCGACAAAATGGATCGGTGCATCTTTGAGCAGGTTAAAAGCTTTTTTCGTCAATTCACTGCCTTTGCCATCTTCTGTTCCAACATTCAAAAGTCCTACTCGTGGCTGTTTGATGTTTCTTACATTCTCAGCATAAATGCTTCCGATTACTGCGTATTGCAATAAATGGTCGGGTTTTGCATCAACGTTGGCCCCAACATCAAGCATGAGAAAACCTTTACCATCAGATGTCGGCAGTGTAGGGCTAAGCGCTGGCCTGTCCACACCTTTCATCCGGCCAACCACAAACAACCCGGCACTCATCAGAGCACCTGTGTTCCCTGCAGATATACATCCATCAGCCCGGCCTTCTTTAACCTCTGTAGCCGCTAATACCATAGAGGCCTGTTTCTTCTTCCTGACGGCCCTTACCGGTTCATCTTCTGACGTAATCATTTCTGTCGTATGTATAATGGAAACATTCGACTGCCCTGACAGATGGGGCTTGATCTGTGATTCATCACCGACAAGAGTGATATCCAAACCTTCGATTGTTTCTGCGGCCTGTACCGCTCCTTTAACGATTGCTTCCGGAGCATTGTCACCGCCCATAGCATCAATGGCTAGCTTCATTCTTGATCCATCTCCTTCTGCTGGTTCGAACGAAACATTTCGAACGTTCCTGCAAAAACTTCTTCGTTTCCGACATAACTATGCACGTTAATAAGGGTACGGCCCTTTTCATCCGCTCCTTTAACCGTCGCTTTAGCAACGACTCGTTCACCTAGTTTTACAGGCCGGGTAAACGAAATCTCCGAATGGGCCGTCAAGGCCAATTCGTCATTGATAAGAGCGACCGCTAATGAGTTAGCCTGTGCAAATAAATGGTGTCCTCTTGCAATATGGTTTCTTGAAAAAACATGATCCGGACGGATATCCAATATCGACAAAGCACGATCGTCCAATTCCAGATCTATCACTTCACCAATGATCTCTTCCACTGGAAGCGCCCTTACTGTTTCGTTCCATTCATGGGTGGCGACGGATTTTATACGTTCTCTCAGTTCCGGTATACCCAGTTCCATCCGGTCCAACCTGATGGTCTGAATACTGACTCCGAACGTCTTCGCCAATTCATCGTCTGTAATGAAGGGGGTATGGTCTATTTTACTTTTCAATTCTTCCTGACGTACTTTTTTAGACTTCTTCATACTGATGCCACCGTTCATTTAGTCATATTTCAATCCTTTATGACTAGGTACTAATAGTAATATATAATACCACGTTCAATTTCGCAAGGATTTGATGATGATTCCTTTTCTCTGCTCATAGTATGTCACGACCATCGATTCGAAACCGGAGAGAAATGGACGCGTGTTTTTTTGGGGAGCAAATTCCTTGGAAACACTCTTCATCGCCTTCCCTTTCCCCCTATAAATCAAACGAATAATTCATTTCAGAAATTAAAAACACCCGGCTGCTGAGCCGAGTGTTTGTTAGTCCAGGACATTTCCGAGCAAATGCCGGTCACTATAAACGTTTTCTCTTAACACCTCATACGCTTCATCTTCATCCAGACGGTTTTCCATGATCATTTCTGCCGCGTCTTTTCTTGCAGTTTCAAGCGCGCGGTAATCGTGGACCATGTCGCCGACTTTAAATTCAGGAAGACCACTCTGTTTCTTCCCGAAGAAATCACCAGGTCCCCTCAATTTCAAATCCTGCTCGGACAATTCAAATCCATCATTTGTCTCTGTCATGATTCTCATCCGTTCTTTTCCAACGTCTCCCTTAGGATCCGCGAGTAGGATACAATAACTCTGGTCAGCACCTCTACCTACACGCCCTCTGAGCTGGTGCAGCTGGGACAAGCCGAATCTTTGAGCATCGTATATGACCATGACTGTGGCATTCGGTACGTTCACCCCTACCTCAACCACTGTTGTGGAAACGAGAATATTCATGTCATTCGAGGCGAATTGCTGCATGACACTCTCTTTTTCTTCGTTATGGAGACGCCCATGCATCAGCCCCACAGATATATCCGGCTCAAAAACTGAACTTAATTGATCATAGAGTTCTATGGCATTCTGGATGTCTAACTGATCGGATTCCTCTATTAAAGGACAAATCACATACGCTTGATGCCCTTGATCAATTTCCTTCTTGATGAAACTCAGCACACGGTTGGTCATTTCACCCTTGACCCAATACGTATCCACCGGTTTCCTGCCTGCTGGCATTTCGTCAATGACACTGACATCCATATCTCCAAAAGCTGTGATGGCAAGAGTTCTTGGAATCGGGGTTGCTGTCATGAACAGCACATCCGGAGCCAGCCCCTTATCTCTTAATGACCGACGCTGTTCTACTCCAAAACGATGCTGCTCATCCACGATAACGAAACCGAGGTTTTTGAAAACCACTTCATCCTGGATCAATGCATGAGTTCCGACCAGGATATCAATTTTTTCGTTTTCAACAGATTCGAGAATTTCTCTCCTTCGTTTACCTTTTATGGAACCTGTAAGTAAAGCAACGTTTGCCCGCCCCTCAAACATTTTCTTTAGGGAATGGAAATGTTGTTCGGCAAGAATTTCAGTCGGAACCATTAAAGCTCCCTGGTGGCCGGCTGTAATAGAGGCATAAAGAGCGATTGCAGCAACGGCTGTTTTCCCTGAACCGACATCCCCTTGTAGAAGACGGTTCATTCGGTGAGGACTTTTCATATCATTTAAAATTTCCGCGAGAGACTTCTTTTGAGCAGAAGTGAGCTCAAAGGGAAGAGACTGTACGAATGAAGTCAACCGCTCATTGTCATACGTCTGCTCCTTTCCGCTGGTCGCTTCCCTATTGTGCTTCCGTAACAACTGCATCTTCAGTTGAAAAATCAGAAACTCTTCATAAATGAAACGTCGTTTTGCGTGTTTCAGCGCTACCCTTGTTTCAGGATAATGCATTTGTTGGAGGGCTGAAGTCCGGTCCGGGAGCTTATAAGCAAGCGCTATATCTTTTGGGAGAATCTCAGGTATATCTGCACGATACTCATCCAGGGCGTTTTTGATCACCTTCTTTAAAGTGGTCAAATTCACCCCATCCTTCAACGTATAGACAGGCTGGATCGGTTCCTGACTCTTGGACTCACCCTTCTTGAACTGACTGACAGTGATCTGGAGCCTTTGCTGATCCCATTTCCCGGTGACTGTCACGGTGTCCCCCTGATTCAGCTGCTTTTTAGCAAACGCCCTGTTAAACATGACCGCTTTGACTGCAAATTGCTCCACCTGGAGAGTGAACGTCAGCCTGGACTTCTTTCTCCCAAAATAACTCAAGGCAGGCTCAGAAACGATCTCCCCTTCAATGGTCGCTTTTTCATTATGCGTCAGTTCGGTAAGTGGCTTTACTTCATAGGAATCATATCGGTGAGGGAAGTAGAACAATAGATCTTCCACCGTAAAGAGCCCAAGCTCATTTAATTGGGTTTGTAATTTATCTCCGACTCCTTTGATTTCACTGATCGATTGCTGCAACAAATCATTCACTCTTTCTTCAAAGAAATTCCATATACTTTAGCTTCAAGTTCACGACCGGTCGGGGTGGCTGCGAGTCCGCCTTGAGCCGTTTCGCGAAATGCTGAAGGCATGCGCTGTCCTACTTTATACATCGCGTCGATCACTTCATCACATGGAATCCGGCTGGTCACACCTGCAAGAGCCATATCCGCAGCTACGACTGCGTTGGAGGACCCCATCGCGTTTCGTTTTACACACGGAACTTCCACAAGACCTGCCACAGGATCGCATATAAGGCCCAGCATATTTTTCAGTGTGATGGCCATAGCTTCCGCAGATTGCGAAGGACTGCCCCCTGCCATTTCTACAATCGCAGCAGACGCCATTCCTGCAGCGGATCCAACTTCCGCCTGACATCCACCTGCTGCACCTGAAATCGATGCATTATTGGCTACTACAAAACCGAACGCTCCTGAGGTGAACAAATAACGTACCATCTGCTCACGCGTCGGGTTCAATTGATTCTTCACAGCAAAAAGCGTTCCCGGTACACAACCGGCACTCCCAGCTGTAGGTGTCGCACATATCGTCCCCATAGCTGCGTTCACTTCGTTCGTCGCTACAGCTTTACTGACGGCGTCCATCAACAGATGCCCGGATAAAGGCGTATGGTTTTTCATATAGTTTTGGATGAGCACAGCGTCTCCCCCGGTTAATCCACTATGGGACTTGACCCCTTTTAATCCATCTTCGATTGCTTTTTCCATAACATCGAGGTTTCGTTCCATTTGAGAGAACACTTGCTCTCTCGATAGTTGTTTCACTTCCATCTCCTGACGAATCATCACTTCAGAAATCTGGATATTTTCACTTTCTGCCAGTTCTACGAGTTCAGCTACATTTCGAAACATGTGACCTCTCCTTTCGTATTAATCTGATATCTTAGCCACTTGGGTGATGTGATCGGCCCTTTCGAGTTCATCAAGAACTGCATCATCAATGTTCTGATCGACTTCAATGACCATCAATGCCTGCTCCCCTTGGGCTTTACGAGAAACTTCCATACGTCCAATATTGATCTGGTTCTTCGCTAATATGGTCGTTGCAGACGCGATGGCTCCATAACGGTCATTATGGATAAGCAGAATTGCCGGATGGCTTCCTGATAATCGGAGTTCAAAGCCATTCAATTCCGTGATTTCTGCTTTTCCTCCCCCAATGGAGATTCCGACCAATTCGAGTTCTCCATCATCATCTCCGATTTTTACTTTGGCTGTATTCGGATGATCTGTATGGGCATCTTCTTCATGAAATCTAATCTTCATTCCATTCTTTCGAGCGGTGACGAGCGACTGGCTGATTCGCTCATCATATGTGTCGTAATCGAGAAGTCCCCCGATGATGGCTACGTCTGTTCCATGACCTTTATAAGTCTTAGCAAAAGATCCATACAAATGAATATGTGCAAACTTCGGTTCCCTTCCGAACAGGTGGCGTGCTGCACGACCGATTCTGGCAGCTCCTGCTGTATGTGAGCTGGATGGTCCGATCATGACAGGACCGATAATATCGAATACGGAACGATATTTCATAAGATCACCTTCCCTTTTTCATCTATATATCAACAAAGAAAACGCTTTCTACTACATTATAATCCTTTTACATCTTAACACAAACTGTTGTTCTACACCTCATCGTTTACAAAAAAAGAACATATTTGGTTGCTAGATTACGAATTTGCGAGTAAAATAAACGTTTGTGGGTTACTCGGTAACCGGGCGGGAGAGGGATAAATTTCATAGAGGAGATACACATGCTCAATCAGCATCATCAAGAAGTGAGCTGGAAGAAGGAAGGACTGGCCGGATTGATCGGTTATTTCACCACTGTCTACATCGTAGCGGTCAATAGTCAAATCCTTAACAGCGCAGGACTTCCGCTGGAAAGCGGCATGATTGCGACAATTCTTGCCAGTGCACTAGGCTGTTTGATCATGGCCATGTACGCCAATGCACCTATGGTTCTCATTCCAGGGATGGGTGTTAACGCACTTTTCGCCTACTCCATCGTCGAAGGTTCAGGAATGGACTTTCAAGAAGGCTTAGCTGTCGTAGCTGTTGCCTCTTTTTTGTTCCTGATTACAGCTTTCACGAAACTCGGAGATTGGTTAAAACATGCGATCCCATCTTCACTGAAGCATGCGATTACTGTTGGTCTTGGATTGTTTTTGACCTTGATAGGGCTTGAAAAAGGGGGGCTCGTAGTCAAAGGGGAACACTCTTTGATTACACTAGGTAACCCCTCCTCCGCCATCGTCATTACCAGTATTCTGACATTGTTTATCGGGATCTTTCTGTTCACAAGAAATGTTCCAGGTAACTTCCTGGTAACGATGATTGCAGGTACGGTCATTGCCCACTTTACGGGAGTATTGGGAGAACGCGGGGAAGCCCTCGCCCTCAGTGAACAATCCTGGATTTTCATGCCTGATTTCTCCAGTATGACGGACTTCGGATTTTGGATGGCGGTATTCCCGCTGGCCATCGTTCTCATTTTCGAGAACATGGGACTGATCCACGGACAGTTGGGTATGCTTGATCAACAGAGCAAATTCAAACGCTCTTATCAGGCGACAGCTTTTTCAGCTCTAAGTACAGGATTCCTCGGAACATCACCGACGGTTTCTTCAGCGGAAAGCGCAGCTGTCATCGCATCGGGAGGAAAGTCAGGGCGGGCGGCTTTGACGATGGCTGTTTTATTTATCGGCACCATCTTTTTGATCCCTTGGATTTCAATGGTACCATCCACAGCTGTGGCACCGATTCTAATTATCGTCGGGGCCCTGATGGTACAAAACATTAAGGAAATTCCACTGGATCAATTGTCAGAAGCCATGCCAGCTTTCCTGATCATTGTTATGATCCCATTCACTTACTCCATTGCGGACGGAATGGCCTTTGGTTTCATTGCCTATCCGATTGTCAAGTTCGCCATAGGAAAACAACGAGAACTTTCAACGCCTGTCGTACTCATCGCCATGGTCTTTCTCATTGAATTTATCATGCGCTCGCTTGGTCATTAAAGCATCACAGATCAATGCAGAGCCTATACAAAAACCGGACAGCTCTAGCTGCCCGGTTTTTATTATGCTCGCCATCTTAAGACAAGGGTCAATTTACAGCATTCGACCTGCTGGTTCTTCCCTGAAAGATTGATCTTCAGCTGGTCAGGATTGTATTCGGCACGGAAGGGTGCATCGACCCCAGTACCACGGATCAAAGTATCCACTTTGGATTGGTCAGACTCCTGAGCGGCACCCATGACCTCGTTGGCAAAATCACGAGATTCACTGATTTTGCTTACGACCTTTTCTGCATCTGCCATCAATCTTTCCATCGTAGAAGCGGATTTAACAAAAAGTCCTTCATCGACTTCAGGAAACAAGCGGAGATCCCTGACAGATGGATGATAAGGAGGGGGGAAAATGGATAAACAACTGGCACATAACAGGGAACCCATATGACATACATACAATAACCTCCCCGACATATCCTGAATTTCCCATCTTTTATGAATCCTTATTTAATATATGTACTCCTCCTTAAATCAGAAGACCTCAATAGAGATCCTGATAACTTTTTCAGCGAACGTTATAGGATACAAGCCCACGCTTGCGAAAGCACCCCTTAAAAGATCACAAAAAAACGCCCGGGAACACCGGGCGTTTTTTGACCTTCTTATTCAGCATCCACATCTATGACTTTGATCGTAGAATTCTGTTTTGGAAATACAATAGTAAGCACATGGTTCTTAAAAGATGCACGGCTGGCAGCATCCGCCACTTCAAAAGGCAGCGTTACGATCCTTTCCTTTTGACTGAATGCATGTGTCCGGTTGAGGTAAGCTGAATCTTCATCGATCACTTCCCTGATCTTCTGCTCATCCACCCGTATCCTCAGTTGGCTGCCCGATCGATCGATCCGGATCCGATCTCTCGAAACATTCGGCAGGTAGGCTTCAATGGTTACATCACGTTCGGTTTCAAAAACTTCTACTGGAATGGTGGACTGTTGGAAAAAATCATGAACATGTTTGATGGATTCATCAAAAAATGAATCAAAGGCTTTCACAATATCCCTGAAGCTTTTGTCAAATAAATCCGGCAATTGTTTATGTTTATCATCCATGGTTCTGCACCTCTTTAGCATAAAGTCTCCACTACACCTTATGCATTGGGCCTGGATTGGTGACACAATCAAGTGTGGAAGTCTTGGCCGGACTTCACGGCTTTAACATAGTCCTTGCGTATAACAAAATCTCCGAACCTTTCATTTTCCATGCGCTCTTTGGCGTAAGCCTTTATGATTGGCCTCAATTCTTGTAGTATTTCATCTTCTCCTATATTTTCACGATACAATTTATTCAAACGATCCCCCGCAAAACCCGCACCTAAATATAGATTGTATTTTCCCGGAGCTTTACCAATAAAACCGATTTCACCGAGGGCTGGACGTGAACACCCATTTGGACACCCCGACATACGAATGACAATTTCTTCATCCCTCAAGCCCGCTTCATCCAACATCTCCTCGATCCGATCTATCAAGTAAGGCAGGTACCTTTCTGATTCAGCCATGGCGAGACCGCACGTCGGCATGGCCACACAAGCCATGGAATTTCTTCTCAAAGCAGAATTCCATTTCCCGTCATTTAAACCATACGATTCAATGATTTCTTCAATTTCCTGTTTATACTGGTCATTCACCTTTGCGATCGTCACGTTTTGATTGGGAGTCAACCTGAATTCTCCATGCCTAAGCTCCGCAATTTTGCGCAAGCCTTCTTTTAATAGATAGGAGTCATCATTCTTTATTCGACCGTTTTGAATGAAGAAGGTATGATGCCAATCTCCACCTTCATCTTGTACCCAACCATAGTGATCACCGTTATGATTGAATTGATAAGGGGCCGCTTCTCCAATCTGCCACCCTAGTCTTCGTTCCAATTCTTCACGGATTGTGTCCAGACCAAGTCTGTCAACCGTATACTTGAACCGGGCGTTTTTCCGATTGGAACGATTCCCGTAGTCCCTTTGAATCGTTACGATCTTTTCTGCAACTTCTGCTCCCTGTTCCGGGAAACAAAATCCGAGGACGCGGCCGAGCTGAGGATATGTGTTCTCCTCCCCATGAGTCATTCCCATACCGCCACCGACCACAATGTTAAAACCTATTAACTCACCATGTTTTTCAATCGCAATAAATCCAAGATCCTGGGAGAACACATCTACATCATTGGAAGGGGGAACAGCAACGCCTATTTTAAACTTTCGAGGCAGGTAGTGACTCCCATAAATAGGTTCTTCTTCGTTTTTCCCATCAATGACTTTTTCTTCATCCAACCATATCTCATGGTAGGCTTTTGTTTTAGGAAGCAAGTGTTCACTAACGTGGCTGGCAAAGGTATATACATCCTCGTGGAAGGATGATTGGTCTGGATTCACATTAGCCATCACATTACGATTGACATCTCCACAAGCGGCGATGGAATCCAATAAAACTTCATCCATCTTTTTTATTGTAGGTTTCATATTCCACTTCAACAGTCCGTGCAGCTGGAACGTCTGCCTCGTTGTAAGTTTCATCGTATGATTACCGTAGGTATCCGCCAACTCATCCATTGTGAGCCATTGATCTGGTGTCGCAATGCCACCCGGAAGACGGACACGGATCATAAATTGATAAGCAGGCTCCAACTTCTGTTTTTTCCGTTCATGCCGAAGGTCCCGGTCATCCTGCATATAACTCCCATGGAATTTTAGTATTTTAGTATCCTCTTCAGGAATCGACGCACTGATGGTTTCCTGAAAGCTCTCTTCGATCGAGCCCCGTAAGAAACGGCTTTTTTCTTTGATCCTTTCCATCTCGTCCGGGGGCCCCGAAACGTTTGTTAAATGCTCATCAGACAATATTATTCGCTCCCTTCCCACTCAATACACATCTCTTTGGTATCGTTTGTTTTTTCTCATTTCCTTCAAATAATCTTCCGCTTCCTCTTCCGTCGTCCCTCCTTCCTCTAACAAAATTTGTTGGATTGTGGCATGAACATCTTTCGCCATTTGTTTCTCATCGCCACACACATATATGTGAGCTCCTTCCTCCAGCCACTGATAAATTTCCTTCCTCTTTTCGTAAAGACGGTGTTGGACATAAATCTTTTCAGAAGCATCTCTCGAAAAGGCAACATCCATCTTCGTCAATACACCCTCTTTCAGCCACCGCTGCCATTCGACTTGATATAAAAAGTCAGTGACAAAATGTTGATCACCGAAGAAAAGCCAGGATTGGCCAGAGTGCCCCTCCTCTTCTCTTTCTTCGAGAAACGCTCGGTAAGGTGCAGCCCCCGTCCCAGCACCGATCATAATAATCGGTGTTTCTGGATTTTCAGGTAGATTGAAATTTTTGTTTTTTTGTACGTACACAGGCAAATAATCTCCTGCTTCTGTACGCTCTGCGCATTGTCCTGAACATACACCGGTGCGCTTACGGTTATTTGAATCGTAACGGACGGTAGCAATGGTCAAGTGGACTTCATCAGGATTCGCTTTTGAACTGCTGGCGATGGAATAGAGCCTAGGTGGTATTTTCCTTAGCATTCCTACAAATTCATCTACTCCGACTTCCCAGGGACCAAAATCCCTGACAACATCAAGCAGATCCTTTCCATACATATATAATTGAAGGTTTTCCTTGGAATCCACGATTTTCTCAAGCTCTCGATCTGAGGTGTGTAAAGCCAAACTCTTCATTAAAGGTCCCGTCAATGCCGTAATCTCAAAATCAGTTCGAAGCGATTCCCTTACTGTACACTTCTTCCCGTCTGGATGATCAGCAAGAACATACTCTGGATCCCATTCCATATATTCAATCAACTCATCGACCAGCCGCTCATCATTTTCCGGATAGATCCCTAGACTGTCCCCAGGTTCGTAATCCAGATTTGAGCCTTCCAAATCAATCTCTACATGACGCGTTTCTTTATTGGAACCTCTCCCATTAAGATTAATATTTTCCAATACTTCGGCCCTGAACGGATGTTTTTTTGAATAGACAGGTACCTTTTCAACAGATGGCTCCTGCTCTGAGGAAGAACCCCCCTTCTGTTGTCCATCACCCAATTGTGCAAGGACACCGCTCCACCACTTTTCTGCATCTTCTTCGTAATCCAAATCACAGTCCACACGCGGGTGGAGACGCTGCGCTCCTAGATCCTCCAGTTTCTTGTCGAAATCCTTCCCTGTTTGACAGAAGAACTCATACGAGCTGTCCCCGAGCGAAAGAACAGCAAACCGCAGTCCATCCAATTTTGGCGCACGCTTACTGTACAGAAATTCATAAAAAGAAAGGGCGTTATCAGGTGGATCCCCATCTCCGTGTGTGCTTGTCAGGAGAAGAAGATCCTCCTCTTCCTTCAATTTCTTCGGTTTGTATTCGTCCATATCCAGACACTGCGCTGCGAACCCCTTCTCTTTCAAACGATTTTCAAAATCCTCTGCAAGACTCTGACAATTCCCTGTATGAGAGCCATATAAGAGGGTGACTTTACGACCAGGTGCGGTGCTTGTATTAGGCACACTCTCTGAAGTTTGCGTCTGAGCACCTGTTATATAACCGCTCAACCATACCAGCTGACGTTCGTCCAAGGTGGGTAGAAGACGGTTCAGCAGCTCCACCTGCTCTTTATTAAAAGGGCTGTTCTCTACCTCAAGCTTCATAGCTTACCCCCCCTTTTCTCAATCCTTCTTGTTGAAAGAAGCGGCCAAGTTCAACCACCATCGCTCCGATTTTCGGTCGTTTTGGTTGGACGACTTTCTCTATTCCGTAGGAGTGAAGGGCTCGAGCGGTCACTTTGCCCACCGCCACAGCTTGCACGTGCCGATTAAAAGCAGCAATCACTTCCAAGCTCCTTTCATTCTCCTCCAATAGATTCTTCACTTGCGTTTTACTTGTAAATACAACGGCATCCAATTTTCCTTCCATCGTCTTCAGGCTCAATTCCTGGATGGTAAACGGATCCGGGGGCAGGAATGTATAAGGATTTGCTTTATATACGGCATAACCTTTTGTTTCCAATACGTGGATCAAACGCTTTTCATCCTCGTTATACGTTTGCAATAATACGGAACTGTTTTCCTTTGGATCAGCCTCAGGAATGTCATTAAGCAAGCTCTCCATCGTCCCGTCCTCAGCGGTAATCTGAGGATACAGTCCCTTCTCTTTTACCCAATCCATCGTTTTAGAACCTCGGATAGCGAGTGATTCTGAATGGATTTTGTGGAGAAAAGGGGCGATGAGTCCATTTCCCTCTGCTGCTCCTGCAAGGGTCCGGGCACCTATCCCGGTCGTCAGGATGACCCAGGAAAAAGGTGATGCAAGATATTTTTCGACATGGGTGATCGCTGCTTCATCATTCAGCTGCTGTTTCCCCTGTAATGGAAAAGGGAATGGATGACCGCCCATGTTATGGACCAAGGCTGCAATGGCATCAGACCTGCGGTCAGCCGCAATCCCAATCTTTCTTTCGAATAGTGCATCCAATCGCTTGTTCCTCCTTTTTATGTATCTCCTCCATAATGCTCTGCTGGTTCACTTCCTCAAGGAATTCAGAATCCAACATTCGATCCAGGTAAATCTTCTTCTCCTTGTCTCTTAGGACGGACCCCTTAAGATATTGTCTGCACTCATCTAGAAAATTGATATAGTTCTCAAAAGAAGGCGGGAATTTTTCTTTCCACTCTTCACGTATTCGTGCAGCTAATTTCGGGCTTGCTCCTTGGGTGGTGACCGACAACATCATTTTCCCTCTCGAAAGCTGGGCTGGAAAATGAATATTTCCTCCACTCCCGCCGTCCACTCGATTCACTAATGGAACATGCCTGGAATGGCTTACAATATGATCGTTCACACTGACATTGTTTGTAGCAGCCACTAATAAATCGGACTGTTCTATATCATTAGGGATAAAGTTCCGTGCCTTCCAGTGAACTTCACCCCTTTCGACCAACTCGTTCAATTCTTCTGTTATAAAGGGACTGATGATTGTTATCCGAGCTTTTTCTTTCACTAAGACTTCCACTCTTCTTGCAGCGACTTCCCCACCACCGATAATCGTCACGCTCTTCTCTGCCAGATCAATAGATAATGAGATCACAATGCTTCCTCCTCGTCCATCTGAACTTCATGAACTCTATCAGCTAAAGCGAGAACCATATTGGGATGATCGTGCATATAAGAAGAAAGAATGACTTCATGACCCTTTTCAAAAGCTGAACACACACGATCGTGCAGCGTTTCAAACAAGCGCCCGTAAAACCATAAATACGGGATAACGACTGTCTGCCGGCCGTTACAGAGGGAAGTTTCGAACGCTTCCTCGAAAGTAGGGGAGAGAGCTGCCAAATAACAGGTGGTCACATGATGGATTCCTCTTCCTCTCAGTTGTTCGGCAATGGTTTCGATTTCTTTTTTTATTTCGGGATACTTGCTCCCTCTCCCAACGAGTAAAAAGTCTGTCTCCTTCTCAGCTACTATGCACTGTTCCTCTAAACGATCCACCAGGACATCTGTCAATCTTTCCTGTACACCTAAAGGCTTGCTATAATAGAAAGATACCCTTGGATAAAGACGTTTCGCTTTATCAATTTCACCCGGTATATCCTTGAAGAAATGCCCCGCTCCAAGAAGCAGTACTGGCTGGATGATAATTTTATCGACCCCCTGTTTTATAAGAAGACGAATTCCTTCCAATACGTCGGGGTCGGAAAGTTCCAAAAAGCATATTTCAAATGCATCCAATTGCACCTGTCTTTGTACTCGATTTAAAAAAGCAATCGCTTCTTGTTTCGTTTTCTTCCTTCTACTTCCATGGCTGACATAGAGCACACCTTTCATCTGGGCACCTCCCTCATCCAGCACTTGAAGCTAATGGCTTCCATTCATCACCTTGCATTTGTTCAAACCATTGGAGCTGTTCACTTAAGTGAACCACTTCACCAACTACGATCATCGCTGGATTCTCTACCATTTTTGACTTTTCTACTATGTTCTCTATTGTCCCCGTCACCGTCTTCTGATCGCTTGTCGTTCCCCATTGTACGAGAGCAATAGGGGTTGTGAGAGGTTTTCCATACTTATGAAGCCGCTCACAAATTTCAGGAAGTTTTCTAACTCCCATATAAATACATAGGGTGTCCATACTTCTTATGACTTTTTCCCAATAGGCTTCATCATCCTCCCCTTGCTTACTCACTCCGGATATAAATGCAACAGACGAACTGTATTCCCGATGAGTGACAGGGATCCCGGCATATGCAGGTGCAGCGATTCCGGAAGTGATCCCAGGCACAATCTCAAACGGGACCTTCCGCCTCGCAAGGGCTTCAGCTTCTTCTCCACCACGTCCAAATACGAAAGGATCACCGCCCTTCAACCGGACGACCACCTTCCCTTGAAGGGCATATTTACAAAGAAGCTGATTGATGGTCGTCTGGCTGAGCGCATGATGATCCGGACGCTTCCCACAATAGACAAGCTCGGCATTTTCCCCTGCTTCGTCCAGAAGTTCCTGATTAATCAAACGGTCATAAAGAATGACATCTGCTCTCCTAATCGCTTTCAACCCTTTCACTGTAATCAATTCCAGGTCACCCGGACCGGCACCAACGATATATACATAAGACATGTTCATTCTCCTTTATGGAACCATTTTTCAGATAACAAGAGTTTATACACTTGTTCTGCTGCTTCCTTTACGCTAGTCCTTTGCGTATTCAGGACAAGCGCAGGTTGTACCGGGCGCTCATAAGGAGCATCGACACCTGTGAAACCTTTGATTTCACCTTTCCGCGCTTTCTTGTACAGACCTTTCGGGTCACGGGCCTCACATTCTTCCAATGGGCAATCGACATGAATTTCAAGAAAATCCCCATCCGGTAATGTTTCCTTGATCCGGTCACGGTCCGCCTGGTAGGGGGAGATGAAAGCCGTCAGAACAATCGTTCCACTTTGAGCGAACAATTTGGCGACTTCTCCAATCCGCCTTATATTCTCTGTACGATCCGATTCAGAAAATCCAAGATCTGCGTTGAGCCCATGCCTGATGTTGTCACCATCCAGCACATATGATTGGAACCCTTCAGCAAACAGCTTTTCATTCAATTGATTGACGATGCTGGATTTACCGGAACCGGACAATCCTGTCAGCCAAACCACCCCGCTGTGGTGCCCATTTTTCCTGCGGTAATCTTCTAGTCCGATGCTCGTTTCATGCCATGTAATATTGGACATCTCTATCACCCTTTCCCTTGAAAACTTTTCTCTTTCATTCCGTCGATTAGAATGTCCACCACCTCAGGTCGGCTAAATGTTCTAGGGGGCTTTTCGCCTTTCCTAAGGAGCTCCCTGACCTTCGTTCCGGATAAAATCATATGATGTTCTTTTCCGTGTGGACAAGTTTTACTGGAAGCCATGGCTTCACACGCCCGGCAATAAAAACTGTGCTCGAAAAAGAGCGGGGTGATTCCAAGCTCTTCTTTTCCAAAATGGCTGAAAATCTTTTGGGCATCATAAGTCCCATAATAATCACCAACCCCCGCATGATCTCTACCAACGATGAAGTGAGAACAACCGAAGTTTTTCCGGGCAATGGCATGAAAGACCGCCTCACGCGGGCCCGCATACCGCATGGCAGCATTAAATACAGCTAGAGTCACCCGGTTTTCCGGATAATAATTTTCCAAAAGGACTTGATAACTCTTCATCCGAACATCACTCGGAATATCATCACTCTTCGTTTCTCCGACAAGCGGATTCAAAAACAAACCGTCTACCGTCTCCAAAGCCGCTTTTTGAATATATTCATGAGCCCGGTGGACCGGATTGCGTGTTTGAAAACCAACAACCTTCTGCCAGCCAAGTTGTTGAAACAGCTCTCTAGACTCGGCTGGATCTAAGTAAAACTGTCGTCCATGTTCATATGGGGGCTTTTGGTATACTTCAATCTCACCTGCCACGTACCAGGACGGTCGGTCCAATAATTTTTTGACCCCAGGATGAGCTTCCTCTGTTGTTAAGTATACGGCTTCAGCCTCCTGGATTTTATGAGGTTTATAAACTTCTGATATTGCAATGGTTCCGTATACAGTTTGGTTATACACGAGCTGCGCTGAATCCCCGAGCGTTGCAGCCTGCTCTTCCGGAACAGGGAGAGTAATTGGAATGCTCCAAGGAGTCCCATCATTCAGCCTCATCCGCTCGAGGACCGCTTCATAATCCTCTTTGTTCATAAATCCCTTCAAAGGACTGTAGGCACCATTCGCAATCAATCCTATGTCACTTAATGCCATGGCATCCAGTTCAATCTTATCCTGTGGAAGTTCATCTGGTTTTCTGCTCCACCTGTTTACAAGCTCTCCTCCATGCGGAGATATAATAGACATGCATAATTCCTCCTCTACGATTGATCTTTATGCTCAGGAGCTGTGGTATGTAAGCCACACTCCGTCTTGTTAAACCCTTGCCACCTTCCTGATCTTCCATCACCTGCTGCCTTGGAGGTACACGGAATACAGCCGACACTTGGATAATTCCGATCATGCAATTCATTGTAATCCAAGCTATTTACTCGGATATAATGCCATATGTCTTCCCATGTCCAATGAATTAAGGGACATACTTTAATGTTTTTAAAACGTTCATCTTTGTTGACGAAATTCGTACGGCTCCTGCTTGGGGACTGCTCTCGTCTTAACCCGGACAACCAAGCCTCTTTTCCATCTAATGCTTCTTCCAATGGTTTGATTTTTCTGATATAGCAGCATTGGTCAGGATTTCGATTCCACAAAGCAGGTCCGTACTGTTCGGACTGCTCTTCTACATCGAGTTCTGGAGTTTTGGCCCTAATCTTCATCTCTGGGTACCTCTCCCTCACCTTGCCAAGCAGTTCATATGTTTCTTGGAAATGAAGACCCGTATCCAGAAAGACGATTTCAGCATCCCCTTTAACTTTGGAAATTAAATCAAGGAGAACAACTCCTTCTGCACCCAGACTGCATGCATAGACAATATTTTCAAATTGGTCATAAGCCCATTGAATAACCTCCAAAGCTCCTTTCTGCTCATCACGAGGCTGTATGTCTGAAAAAAAAGGATCGCCTGAGAAATGTTCATACGTCACGTTATAATCTTTCATCTTTTCCTCCTTTCCAACCAAAACAAAAAATGCCTGTTCTTCTCGACAAGAAGAAAGGCATCCATAATGAAATAAGCACCACTCTTCTTATCTTTTCAAGTGTTCATACACCCGCTGGAGTTGGCACAGCGTCTGAACAAATGTCCAGACCCGTTGCCGAGGCTTCAAAGGGCCAGTCCCTCCACCTCTCTAGATAAGAGAAAATTATGAAGTTTTTTGAAAAACAAGTTGATACAAATCTTATGCTCCTTTTCATTCTATGTCAATGCCTTTTTAAAAAATTATTATTTTTCAGTTTATTTATTCAAGATCTATTGACAAACAAAAATACGTCCGTTACTTTTGTAAGTATTCTGAAAACGATAAACGATATCCTTATGAAGAGTCGGGGGAGGAATTTGGTCTCATGATCCCGCAGCAACCTGGTAAAGGTGCTCAATCCAACAGGCATGGGCCTGAAAGATAAGGAGAGGACAAAACCTCTTCTTTGGGAAGGGGTTTTCTTTTTTTGCCTAAAACCAAGTAATCAGATAAGCATAAGTACCTATAGTTAGTGAAACAAGTTTTGTGTAAAAATAAAGGAGTGACTCGCTTGCAAAAATTAACCGCGTTCTCATTGATTGGATTCTTTGCTCAATTGATGGATGGGGCATTGGGGATGGGCTTCGGCCTCAGCTCATCGACTATTCTACTTTCATACGGGCTGGCTCCTGCCGTCGCATCAGCATCGATCCATATGTCACAAATTGCCACAACGGCCGCCTCAGGGTTTTCGCATTATAAATTCGGTAATATCGACAGGTCCCTTGTGCTCACAATCGCTGTTCCAGGTGCAGTAAGTGCCTTTCTCGGTGCGGCGGCGTTAACGTATATTTCAGGTGAGCATGTGCGTCCGTACTTATCATTCTTGCTTCTCGCTTTAGGAATTTATATCGTCATCCGTTTTCTTTTCCTTAGTCATAAAGAACCAAAGAAACCCTCCCAAACACCCTTAAATAAACGCTTCCTCTTTCCGCTCGGTTTCGTCGGTGGTTTCCTCGATAGTGTAGGCGGAGGAGGATGGGGACCTGTCAATACTCCAGTTCTTCTGACTCGTTCAGGGATTGTCCCGAGAAAAGTCATAGGTACGGTAGATACGAGTGAATTTCTGGTAACGATATCAGCTACAGCTGGTTTTTTAATCTTCTTGGGTGGTAAACATTTCAGTTGGATGCTTGTCCTTGCCTTCATCGTTGGTGGAGTAATCGCAGCCCCTTTAGCTGCCTGGCTCGTAAAAAATCTTCCCTCCACGATACTCGGGGTAATGGCTGGAGGCTTCATCATCTTAACGAATTTGAGAACGTTGCTCACTCCAATCCAAATGAGCAACGTTACGATGTCCATCATCTACATATCCCTTGTCTGCGGCTACCTGTACCTTGTGATCTATTCCATTAGAAACCATCTTAAAGTTAAGATGATCCAGGAACAAGCATAAAAAAAAGCAGCCCTCTGCGGGGCTGCGTGCTTGTCCTGCTTTTATTCAATTGAAAAAATATAAGAGTAAATCGGCTGGCCGCCTTTGTGTACTTCCACTTCTAAATCCTCATAGGTTTCTTCAATAAAGGATTCAAGTTCAGCCACGTCTTTCTCATCAACTTCCTCACCAGTAAGGATCGTCAAAATCTCATCTTCATCTTCATCAATCATTTGATTCAACAATGTTTTAGCGGTTATAAGAGCATCAGCATCCGTTGCTGAAATCTTGCCATCCGCTATTCCCATGAAATGGTCTTTGGATATATTAAGCCCATCGATTTGTGTATCCCTGACAGCATACGTAATTTGACCTGTTTTCACCTCTGCCATAAGGCTGATCATTTCTTCTTTATTGCTCTCAAGGTCTGCCTCAGGATTGAAACCTAACAACGCGCTCATCCCTTGAGGGATCGTCTTGGAAGGAATGACGGCCACTTCAATGTCCGCCAATTCAGCAGCTTGTTCAGCAGCCATGACGATATTTTTGTTGTTCGGCAGAAGAATCACACGCTTCGCATGTGCTTCTTTGATCGCTTCCGAAAGATCCTGGGTACTTGGATTCATCGTTTGGCCGCCCTGGATCACAACAGTAGCTCCCAGACTTTCAAAAAGCTTCTTAATGCCGTCTCCCATGCTGACCGTCACGATTCCGTACTCTGCTTTTTCCTCTGTCTTAGGTTTGGCAGGCTTTTTGTCACCAACGATCGAGGTATGCTGTTCACGCATATTCTCAATCTTCATATTCACGAGACTCCCGTATCTTTGTCCGAGTGTCATCGCTTCACCAGGGTACTCTACGTGGACATGGACTTTGATCAACTCTTCATCAGAAACGACAAGCAGGGAGTCACCCATCTCACTCAGTTCATTGCGGAAAGTTTCCTCATCATAGGGATGTTCCGCAAGCTTGTCTTCCTCGAATTTGACCATGAATTCTGTGCAGTAACCAAATTCAATATCCTCCGTGTTCATAAAATCCTGATTCAGTTTATGGTGTTCAGCGTTTACCATATCATCCATAGAGACGGTCTCCTCTATGTCAGGAAGCTCCTCGCCTTTCAAGTTGGCAAGAAAACCCTCATAAATCGTGACCAACCCTTGGCCCCCACTATCTACGACTCCCACTTCTTTTAAAACCGGAAGCAGCTCAGGCGTCCGCTTTAACGATTTTTTCGCTGCTTGAACGACTTCCTCGATGAAAGGAATGAACTCTTCTTCTTTTTCAGCAATTCCTACAGATGCTTCAGCAGCTTCTCTCGCCACTGTAAGAATCGTTCCTTCCACAGGTTTCATAACCGCTTTATAAGCCGTCGTCACACCGCCCTGCAAAGCGTCCGAAAAGTCTTTAGTCGTAATGACTTCTTTATCTTCCACTGCTTTTGAAAAGCCACGGAAAATTTGAGAAAGAATTACTCCAGAGTTACCACGCGCCCCCATTAACAGACCCTTGGATAAGGACTGAGCGACTGCTCCGGCATGATTCTGGTCCACATTACGCACTTCTTCAGCTCCTGAAGTCATGGACAGATTCATATTCGTCCCCGTATCTCCATCCGGCACAGGGAAAACGTTCAAAGCATCAATCATTTGAGACTTCTGCTTCAAATGATGCGCCCCTTGCAAGATCATTTCGGCAAGCGTTTTGCCATCTAACTTTTGTAACGTCACACTTACTTCCTCCTTTGACTACAACTGCAATCTATTCAGTTGTCACGCGGACACCTTGAATGAAAATATTCACGTTATCCACGGACAAACCAACTGTTTTGTTTAGTGTATATTTTACTTGTGATTGAACATTGTGAGCGACTTCAGAAATCTTCGTCCCGTAGCTCACGATAATGTACATGTCGATATGGAGGCGATCTTCATCCTGTCTGACAACGACTCCTCTGGAAAAGTTCTCTTTTCGGAGCATTTCCGATAAGCCGTCGCGGATTTGATTTTTAGAGGCCATGCCGACGATTCCGTAGCACTCGACAGCAGCTCCCCCAGCAATCGTTGAAATGACTTCATTGCTAATAGTAATATGACCATATTGGTTATTTAAATCAACAGACATAATAGATCCTCCTTTTTAATCCTCATCAATCCTCCCCTATTATAACACAAAAGCGGGAAATGAATTTCTGTTCAATAGGAAGAAAATGACCTGGATATCCCTATTATACTGTGTAACAATTCATTCGTTCTGTCAAGAAAAAATTCTTGATATAATTGCCACGAGATTATTGCAAACATTTTTTCTATATGATAAAGTTACTAAGTATCTGATGATTTATGTATGTAACAGGAGGGATTTTCATGGCACGCAGAAGTGTTCTATCTGGTAAAGGTACACGTTCAGGTAACCACCGTTCACACGCGATGAACGCTAATAAACGTAAATTTAAAGCAAATGTACAAAAAGTTCGTATCCTTGTGGATGGCAAACCTCAAAAAGTTTACGTGACAGCACGTGAGCTTAAGTCCGGCAAAGTACAACGTGTATAATTGCTAAAGAGAGCTGAACAGCTCACAAAAAAAGCACCCTTGAGGGGTGCTTTTTTTTATTTGATTCGTCCTACGTGGTCCAATAAGTAAACGGGCGTTTTATGCTTCCCTCTCCGGAGCTCAGCCCATGTATACCCCGGAGCCATTCCGTTTCAGTCCTAATCTTTTTTAAAAGTACTTATGACTGCGCGCACTAAACCCCCGACGAACCGTGGGAGTTTGATCGTATAAAATTTCAAAAGAGCCCCCTCCTCCTATATGAACTAATGCGAACTCCCTTTTCACCCATTAGGCAAGTCTGTACTTCTTATTACTAAGAGTATGCCTGACTCAAATGAAAAAGTACCGGTATCTTCAATCAGTCGGTTCGATATGCACAAGGTGGAACCGAAAGGAAGATAGGCATGGTCCAATGGATAATAAAATCCATTCAGCGTCAATTCCTTCACTTCAAGCGTTACAGGCAGAAAAGAAATATAAGGATAGTGTTCATCTCTCTCCATCTTATGATGACCAGCAGTTACTAATTCCACCTGATTCTGTCGATCGATGATCGTACTTTTTACGTTTTTATGCATTAGTGGATACAAAAGCTGCATGTTCGCCTGAGAATGATCTATCCGTCCGCCTGTCACACCGAACAATAGGATATGCTCCGGATTCAAAAGCAGTGCTTCATTGATAGCTAACTCCAAGTCAGTCTCATCCTTCTCATCCGGATAAACCTTTACGTGTCTGGACATTTTTTTGATTTCAGAGAGAGACTGTTCAGACACAGAATCAAAATCTCCTACAGCCAGATCCGGACTCAAACCATGCTCGATGAGGATTTCCGCGCCTTGATCCGCTCCAATCCAAAGGCACTCTTTACCCGCATATGCCTTTAAATCCGGAATATACTCTTTCGGCCCGCCGCCGACCACAATCACTTTCCTCATTAATACCACACCCTTCCTTTTGTCACGCTTTACATGATGCAATGTACTTAGCTTTATGTTCTATCGTAAACTCAACCCATGCAAAAAAAGCTCAAAGGAATAGAATGGAGTGACACAGTTAAATAAGACTCAATAAAACACCTAGGCTGCCATTACTCTGAATTCAATTGGAGTTTGGCAGTTTAGTTTTTTAAATGGTCGACAATAATTGTAGTAATACATGTACGTTTCTACTTTTTCACGTACTGTATGGTTATCTAACTTCCCTCGATCTAGAGGGTTGAATTCTTCCGATTTTAATATGGAGTGGAAGGATTCGATGACGGCATTATCAAAGCAGTTTCCCCGCCGGGACATGCTTGTGATAATGCCTCTTTTTTTAGTCTCTTCCTGAAATTCATAAGACGTGTACTGTGACCCTTGATCACTATGAAGGATCACTTCATACACATCACGTCCTTCGCAAGCTTTCTTCAACGTATCCAATACTAATGATTTCTCTTGATTGTCACTAATGGAATAAGCGAGAATTTCATTATTGTACAAGTCCATAATCGTTGATAAATATAACATCTTCTCTCCATAAGGAAGGTAGGTAATATCTGTCACCCACTTTTCATTAGGTTTAGTAGCATCAAAATTTCGTTCTAAATAATTGGGTACAACAATCTTGCTTTCCCCGGCAATATAAGACTGTCTCTTCGGTTTCACACGACATTGAACATGATATTTCTGCATAATTCTTTGAACCGTGTTTCGATTCACCTTTATTTGATGTTCTTTACGTAAAAGATCTCGGACCATACGGTGACCTATTCGAAACTTTAAACCTTCACAAGTCTCAATGATCTTTTTCTCTAACACCGTTGGTCCCCATTCCTTTCCCCGCCAACGATAATAGGTGGCTTTAGCTACACCGAAACACTCGCAAATAGCTTTGATCTTGTACTTATGCTTAAAAGCTTCTACGACTTGGATGAATACTTCTGGAACCACTTCCTTTCGATTTCCTGATATTTTCCCAACAATTCCTCTCTCATTTCATAATAAGCAACTTTCTTCTTCAACAACGTAACTTCATTCTCATCTTTCGGACCTAACCCATTCGAATATTGTTTTCCTATAGGTTGAGCGAAACGGTGGTTCTCCCCGTTTCTAAACCATTTCATCCAAGTTTTAATTTGAGACTTATTCTTAATTCCAAACATATCCATCAACTCCTGGTTTGAATGGTTTCCCTCTAACTTTAATTGAACAACTTTCTTCTTAACTTCTTTTGGATAATGAATTTTTTTACCCATAAGAAAAACACCTCCAAGTGTAAGTAGTATTACAACTTTGAAGGTGTTTTATTAAGTCTCATTTTATTAGGTCACTCTAAGAAATCCTTTGAGCTTTTTCTCATGATGATGAATGTCTAATGGCTTCAATAGCTTTTTTCCGGTCTTCTTGACCGAAGACGGCACTTCCGGCTACGAGGACATCCGCTCCTGCTGCCGTACAGATTGGTCCCGTTTCCGTATTCACCCCTCCATCAATCTCAATTTCAAAGGACAATCCTTCTTCCTCCCGCCATTGGGAGATCTGCTCTATTTTAGGGACGACAGATTGAATAAATGACTGACCACCGAAACCTGGGTTTACCGTCATTAACAAAACAAGGTCGATATCCTGAAGAATGGGGCGAATTGTTGAAGCAGGCGTAGCGGGGTTGATTACAACACCAGCTTTCACACCATGGCTTTTGATCAACTGAATCGTCCGGTGGAGATGAGGACAAGCTTCCTGATGGACAGTAATAATATCGGCACCCGCTTTTGCAAAGGCTTCTATATACTGGTCCGGGTTTTCAATCATCAAATGAACGTCCAGCGTTAGTTCCGTCACGGGACGGATATGGTCGACGATCAAGGGACCGATTGTAAGGTTAGGGACAAAATGACCGTCCATAACATCGACATGAATATAGTCCGCTCCTCCACGTTCTACATCCTTGATCTCTTCTCCTAATTTAGAGAAATCGGAAGCTAGTATGGATGGTGCAATTTTAGTCATAACTAATACCTCGGCTTTCTATTCTGTATTTCTTGTAAGAACTGCAAGTAATGTTCATGACGCTTGCTGGATATTTCTCCAGCATCAACCGCTGATTTAACGGCACATTTAGGTTCTTTATTGTGTAGACAACCTCTGAATTTGCATCCATTTTGTACGTCTACGAACTCAGGAAAACATTCAGGCAGTTGATCAAGTTCCAATTCTCCGAACTCTAGTGAACTGAAGCCCGGAGTATCAGCAACCAGACCGTTTGCGATTTCGTAAAGTTCAACGTGTCGGGTTGTATGTTTGCCTCTGCCCAGACTCTCACTGATTTCATCGGTATCGATCGCGAGTCGTGGATCGATGGAATTCAACAGGGATGACTTACCAACCCCGGATTGGCCGGCGATTACTGTTGTACGGCCGGCAAGGTGGGATTGGATTTGATCCATGGATTCTGTATCATCGACAGCAGAAAGAATAACTGGATAGCCTATCTTCTCATATAATGTCTTGTAACTCTCCATCACCTTCATTTGTTCTTCGTCCAATTGATCAACCTTGGAAATGACGATGAAAGGCTCAATTCGCTTTTCTTCCACGAGGACGAGGAAACGATCCAGCAATAAAGCATTAAAATCCGGATGAACGGCAGAGGTTACGATTAATGCCTGATCAACATTGGCAATCGGCGGTCTGACCAATTCATTTTTCCTGTTATCAATGGATAAAATGTAGCCTTCATCTTTATTTTCAGCTTTGAATTCTACAATATCACCCACCAGAGGGGTCACTTTCTTCTTCCGGAAGTTTCCCCGTCCCCGGCACTGATAAACCTCTCCATCACAAAGAACGTAATAAAAGCCGCTCAATGATTTAATTATTTTTCCTACTGCCATTTTTTCACCTCTTAATACGATACTTCACCTTCATCAATAATTTCACCGGCCCTTTGCACCCTATACGTAGCTGTCTCTCCAGGCTCAATGGTGAGAGTAAGATCATAAGTCTTCGTCTCCGTAATCGTTTCACTGATGACCGGGGTATTTCCATCCCGGTTGGCATCACTCACAAAAATTAATACCTCTTGCCCTTCGGGTGCCTGTTCCTCGCCTTCGCCACTTTCTTCCGATGGCTCATACGGCACCTCAACCTGAATTGATTCATCCCTTGGAGGCTTTGGCTCTGGTCCTTCGGAAATGATTAAATTCACCGTGGATCCCTGTTCGACTTCTGTTGAAGAATCAGGGTCCTGACTGATCACATAGCCTTCTCTTACATCCTCCGAATGTTGACGGGCCACTTCAACGTTCAAATTGTTTCTCTCGAGGTAGGTCACGGCAAATTCTTCACTCGCATCGACGAGACTAGCCAAATCGACAGTAGGGACGCCGGAACTGACACGAAAGGTGACGGTCGTTTCATCGGGAATCACACTTGTACCCGGACTTGGGCTGACATGAGCGATGATCTCCCCTTCAGGGTGCTCTTCACTTGTCTGGGTGATCGAATCAACCTCACTATACCCTTTACTTTCCAATTCCTTCTGAACACGTTCAAAATCCTGACCTGTATAATCCGGAAAATCCATCCGTTCTTTACCATTGCTTATATAGACGGTTACTTCTGATTCTTCTTTAACCGTCATACCAGCTTCAGGATCCGTTTCAATGACATCACCTTCTTCCACGTCCTCAGAGAAACGTGTTTCTCTTTTTACTGCAAGGTTCAAATCACTGAGTTCACTATAGGCTGTTTCATACTCTTCACCAGCAAGATCAGGGATTTCCACATCTGCCGGCTGGATAATGCCAGGAATCGTAAACAGGGCAACAGCCGCTCCAATTAATAATAGAAGAAGGATGGTGAGAATCCACGGCCATTTCTTTCGTTTTTTCTTCGTTTTTTTCTTCTCCGCCTTTACCCCTTCTTCCGGGGTGGTCACTTCTTTTGTTGAAGAAGCAGGGATTGTGTTTACAGGTTTATGGTCACTCGTATTAATGATCGTATCTTCATTCGGAGAATCGCCATACGCATCATTGGTGATGACAGGAATCGCTTTTGTTTTTTCATCATCACCATCATCAGGCAAAGTGAAAGCCGGTTCATCCGCACGATAAGGTTCCAGCGAAGTTTCAATATCCTGCTCCATTTCCAATACGGATTCGTATCGATGAAACGGATCTTTTGCTGTTGACTTCAATACGATATTTTCTACACTTTGAGGGAGGTCAGCGTTCCATCTCTTCAAAGAGGGTGTGTCATGCTGGAGATGTTTCAAAGCTATCGAAACCGGAGATTCCCCAGAAAAAGGGAGTCTGCCTGTAAGTAACTCGAAAAAAACGATCCCCAGAGAATAAACATCAGATTTCTTAGTAGCCATCCCGCCGCGGGCTTGCTCGGGAGATAAGTAATGAACAGAACCAAGGACAGAATTCGTCTGGGTTAAGGCGGTCGCACTAAGCGCCATAGCAATCCCGAAATCAGTCACTTTCACGTGACCATAATGATCGATCAAAATATTTTGCGGTTTAATATCTCTATGGACGATTCCATTATCATGGGCATGGGCTATGGCCGAGGCGACCTGCTTCATGATATCCACGGCTTCAGATACATCGATGGGACTGTGCTGTTGAATATACTGCTTCAAGGTCATGCCATCAACGTATTCCATGACCATAAAATAAATCTCTTCCTCTTCTCCAACATCGTAAATATTTACGATATTGGGGTGGGACAGGCTGGTTGCCGATTGAGCTTCCCTATGGAATCTGGCAATGAATTCTTCATCATTTCCATGTTCCAGCCGCAGAACCTTAATGGCGACGTCTCTGTCCAGAATCGTGTCATGAGCCAGATAAACATTCGCCATACCGCCACCGCCGATCATCTCTTGTACACGATAACGGTCATTAAGGAGACGGTTATTCAACATTATTCCGCACCTTCTTTCTCATTAGAAGAAGGACGATGATGCACAATGGCCAGGGTGATATTATCTTCCCCTCCGCGTTCATTGGCAAGAGCAATCATCTGTTTAGCAAAAGAAGACCACTCTCCATCAAACGATTCCAGCTCGCTCAATTCTTCATCATTGATTTTATTGGTTAAACCATCTGTACAAAGAAGAAGGCGGTCATTTTCTTCAAACTCCATCGTCTTAACATCAGCCGTCAAATCAAATTCTGTACCGAGAGCTTTCAACAATACATTTTTCCGTGGATGATGTTCGGCCTGTTCTTCCGTAATCTGTCCAGAGCGTACGAGTTCGTTGACGAGAGAATGATCTTCCGTGACAACTTTGAACCCGTAAGAGTTTGCGAAATAGCAGCGACTGTCTCCAATATGACCGATGCTTGCAAATTCCTCTGTACAGAGTGCAACAACGACTGTCGTCCCCATCCCTGCACATTCTTCATGTTCATTGGAATAGGTTTTGATTTCATCATTCGCTGACCGAACGGCTTCTTTGATCCATTTTTCTGCTTCATCAGGCGTCTCGATAAACTTGGATTCGGTCCACTTTTTATGTAAATGGGAAGTGGTCATCTGACTGGCTACATCTCCTGCCTGATGACCTCCCATTCCGTCGGCGACGATGGCGAGTAACTGGCCTGATTCGTTTCTGAAAACCCCTCCGGAATCTTCATTATGGATCCTGACTTTCCCCTGATCTGTCTCAAAATAACCTATCATGGTCTCACCTGCCTCATCGTTATCCCATAGTCCATACTTGGGTTTGTATGTCAAAGAATGCCTGCAGGAATCAAGAGTCTTTTGATCCCTGCCTCACTCTTTATTTAGCCGACACTCTTTATTTTTTCTTCAAACGCGTTAAGAAAAATCCATCTGTATCCCATTCCTGCGGGAAAATCTGGAGGCCTGTTTCTGAGTTACCCCTGGAGTTTTGAAGATGCTCCGGCAGTTCTTCAAAAAACTCAGCGTCCACTTCAAAGTCCGGATT
The DNA here is from genome assembly GCF_056158545.1 of Halobacillus sp. ABR2_026. Lineage (NCBI taxonomy): Bacteria > Bacillati > Bacillota > Bacilli > Caryophanales > Bacillaceae > Halobacillus > Halobacillus sp. ABR2_026. Next base: position 1,730,139 of record NZ_JBSWTM010000001.1, on the reverse strand, counting down.
TTCTACTAAAAACTGTTGGACGGCTTCCTCATTCTCATGGCGGTCGACCGTACACGTACTATAAACAAGCTTTCCACCTGGTTTTAATAATGGAGCAACCTCTTTCAAAAGGTCATCCTGGATTTTTCGCAGGGAATAAATATCAGCTTCGTTTTTATGATATTTAATATCCGGTTTGCCTCTCAATACTCCTAGACCTGAACATGGAGCATCCAAGAGAATACGGTCAAAAGTTCCCGGGGTATGCTTTTCTCCTAAATCCCGTGAATCTGCCTGAAACGCTGATATTGATGTAAGCTTCAACTGCTCAGCCTTCCTGCTTACAAGCTTGGCTTTTTTCTCATGCAGATCGTATGCAATGATGTCACCCTGGTCTTCCATCTTCTCGGCAATATGCGTCGTTTTTCCTCCCGGGGCACTGCAGGCGTCTAAGACAGTAAACCCTTTTTCAAGATCCATCATTTCCGCTACGAGCATGGAACTCTGGTCCTGGACCGTTACGTACCCCTCTGTAAATAGTCGGTGGGAAAGGATGGCGCCTTCAAGCACGATAAAACCCTGTGGAGAGAAGATACTTTCCTCCACTTTGAAACCATCCTGCCGAAGCTCTTCCATGGCTTCCATTCGTGATATCCTGATCGGCTGGACACGCAAAGACATTGGAAGATGCTGGTTATTTGCTGTACACATCGCTCTGGTTGTTTCAACCCCATACTGGTCGACCCAGCGATTGACCAGCCACCGTGGATGGCTTGTTTCGATGGCAAGTTTATCTACAGGGACTTCAATCTTGTCCAGACTCTGTACTCCTTTGCGCTGGACATTTCGCAGCACACCGTTCATGAAGGATGAAATTCCTTTGTGCCCGCGTTTCTTCGATATTTCCACTGCTTCATGAATGATCGCATGATCCGGTACCCGCTCAAGAAAAATCATTTGATACACAGACATATACAACAGCCACCGTACCCATGGCTTTATTTTCTTTTGCTTTGCAATGTAAGGCTCTATCGAATAGTGAATATAGTCTCGGCGTTGAAGAGTTCCATAAACGATTTCCGTAAGAAGTGCCCCATCCTGACGGGAAAGGGTTTGTTTTGATATTTCCCTGTCTAATAAGACATGGCTGAACCCGCCCTGTTCCCCGATCCGGGTGAGAAGATCAAGGGCGGTCTCCCTTAAAACATATTTACTCATGGTTTTCACCTAGACGATCGCCGACTTTGAGAGATTGACCAGCGCCATTAATGAACGCCTGCCCGTCCATTTTCTTCTTACCAGATGGTTGAAGGGAAACGACCTTAACCGCTTTTTGATCACCTGTCGTGACAAGAAACCCGTCTTCATCCAGTTGGACGACGGTTCCAGCTGTTTCTTCAAATGTCGCATCCACTTTCTCAATCCACCAGATTTTCATCGGCTTCCCTTTCCAGTAAGTATAAGCCACAGGCCATGGATGTAGACCGCGCACGTGATTGTAAACGGTCTGCTGATCCCTGGTCCATTCGATCAGCTCTTGTTCCCGTTTGATGTTTGAAGCGAACGTGACTTTAGATTCATCCTGCTCTTCAGGATTGATTTCTCCCTTCAATAATTTAGGAAGAGTGTCTGCGAGCAGATCCGCTCCGGCCACGGATAGTTTATCGTGGAGGGTCCCCACATGATCGCTGTCTTCGATCGGGACGGTAACTTTTGAAAGCATATCTCCCGCGTCTAGTCGTTTGACCATGTACATGATGGTTACTCCTGTTTCTTTCTTTCCATCAAGGATGCTATAGTGAATCGGTGCCCCGCCTCGGTACTCGGGCAGTAAGGAGGCATGGACATTAATACATCCATGTTCCGGGACCTTCAGGAGAGATTCTGGTAAAATCTGCCCAAAAGCAGCTGTGATAATCAAATCAGGTTCGTAAGCAAGGACTTCCTCATATTGTTCTTTGATTTTTTCTGGTTGGAATACTGGAATCCCGTGTTTTTCCGCCGCTACTTTAACAGGGGGAGCCGTCATCGTTTTCTTTCTCCCTTTCGGACGGTCCGGTTGTGTGATCACGAGGACCACCTCATACCCCTCTTCAATGATGCGGTCAAGGACAGGTACGGCGAAATCCGGTGTCCCCATAAATGCGATTCGTGTCATGACTTTGTTGCTCCCTTCTTGCTTACATCAACTGATACGGTTGGAAATCCACCGTAATCTGCAAACCATTTTCTTGTTTCATTTCATCTTCATAATAATGCAATATCCGCTCAACGAACTTTCGCTGCTCAGGTTCCTTCTTGTATTTTATCATGCATTGATACCGATATCTATTATTGATCCTGGTGAGCGCAGAAGGAGTAGGACCAAGAACATAGGATTGCTCCGAGAGCTTCTGCTCCATGAACATCGTAATTTTCTGAGTCACTTCCTGAACTTTCAGCTGGTTCGGATGGGAAATGGTAAATAAGGTCAAAAAGAAATAAGGAGGATAGCGGAACGCTTTCCTCAACTTCATTTCCTCCTGGAAAAACTGCTCGTAATCGTACTGGCTGGCAAGCTCGATGCTATAATGCTCCGGTGTATACGTTTGAACGACAACTTCTCCTTCTTTTTCGTGCCGTCCGGCTCGGCCACTTACTTGGGTGAGCAATTGGAACGTTTTTTCAGAAGCACGGAAATCCGGAAGATTCAATAAGGCGTCTGCCGCCAGCACCCCAACGAGCGTTACATTACCAAAATCCAATCCTTTGGCAATCATCTGTGTCCCTAATAAGATATCCGCCTGCCCGTCCCCGAATTTTTTTAGCAACCGTTCATGGGCGCCTTTTCTTCTTGTCGTATCGACGTCCATACGAATGACCCTTGCTTCAGGGATCAAGTCCTGAAGTGCTTCTTCTACTTTTTGAGTGCCTGTCCCGAAATACCGGATCGTCTTGCTTTCACACTCTGGACACTCCGCTGGCATAGGCTCTTCGTGAGAACAGTAATGACACTTCAAACGATTCTGCTTTTTATGATACGTAAGGGCAATGTCACAATGCGGACACTCGCTGACATGACCGCAGTCCCTGCACATGACAAAGGTCGAATATCCTCTCCTGTTCAGGAATAGAACAACCTGCTCTCCCCGGGATATGCGCTCTTCTATTTTTTCTTTCAACGCAATCGAGAACATCGAACGGTTTCCACTGTGAAGTTCATCCCGCATATCAATCAAGTCAACAGCCGGCATCACCGATTCATTCATTCGTTTTTTCATGGTCAACAAATGATAATTGCCCTTGACTGCCCGTGCATAACTCTCAAGAGCCGGGGTCGCACTGCCTAAAACGACCGGGCATTGATGGGTCTTCCCACGTTCAATGGCCACATCCCTTGCATGGTAACGTGTCCGGTCTTCTTGTTTATAGCTCGTCTCATGTTCTTCATCAATGATGATTAAACCGATATTGGTAAACGGGGCAAAAATCGCCGACCTTGCCCCTACAACAACTTGGACTTCCCGGCGTTGGATTTTTCTCCACTCATCATATTTTTCCCCAGCGGATAAAGCACTGTGCAGGACAGCCACTTTTGAACCGAACCTTCCTTTGAACCTCTCGACCATTTGAGGTGTCAGCGCGATTTCCGGCACGAGCATAATAGCTTCTTCACCTTTTCCAATCACTTCCTGGATGGATTGCAGATAGACTTCCGTCTTCCCGCTTCCAGTCACGCCATGAAGAAGGAACACCTCATGGGCTTTACCTTCAATCGTTTTTAAAATCGGCCGGATGGCTGTATCCTGTTCTTCCGTCAACGGAAATGGTTGTGTCCGTTCGAAGTCCCTGTCGCCGTATGGATCCCGGAACACCTCCTGTTTGAATTCACGGAGTAATCCCTGATCAAGAAGCGGCTTCAAAGAAGCGGCTGTCGTCGATAATGCTGCCAAAAGTCTCTTTTTCTCCACCGGTTCCGGCTGCTCCAAAAAAAATTCGATGATGGTCTTCTGTTTTTTTGCTTGAGGAGAAAGGTCTTCGAGCTTTTCTTCGAGCTCGATCGGAGTTAAAGATGGTGCGATCATCGCTCTCGTTTTCTTCGTTTCCCGACTCTTCACTTCATAATGGACATCCACTTCTCCATCATCCATGTGCTTTCTCAATGTATGATAGCCAATCCCTGACTGTTCGAATTCTTCAAAGTCTACGACCGCTCGCCCATCGAACAATCGATCAAGCTCAGGATTCACGGGTTCGTCCGTCAGCTTCCACAGTTCTTTCCGGTATTTTGCCTTCATCACTTGCGGCAACATGACTTGGAGACAGGATATATAATAGCTCAAGGTATTTTTCGATAACCATTTCCCTAACTGCAGCAGTTCTTCAGTCAATGTCGGTATCACATCCAGAACATCTGTGATTTTTTTGACGGAACTAAACGAACTAGTTTCTGATAGAGCAACGACATACCCTAGGATTTTGCGTGGGCCGAACGGAACAATGACACGGACCCCGGGCTGAACGATTCCTTCGAATTTTTCAGGTATTTCATAATCGAAAGGACGATTCGTATTTTGGGAGGGTACATCGACAATAACGTTTGCTATCAAGAGAATTCACTCTCCATCTCACTACTGGCCTCCATGAGAATGTTTTCAGCAAGCTCGTCTTTGCCCATCAGAGGATACGTCACTTCTTTCCCTTTTCTAGTTATAAAGAGAGAAGCGTTCGTATCCGTTCCGAATCCTGATCCTTCTTCGGATACATTGTTGATGACGATGGCATCAAGATTCTTTTTGTTCAGCTTCTGCCTGCCATACCGTTCCACATCGGTCGTTTCTGCAGCAAAACCAACTAAGTATTGATGTTCTTTCCGTTCTCCAAGCTCCATAAGGATATCTTCCGTCCGCTCCATCTCCACGACATAGTCCCCTGGCTTCTTCTTCATTTTTTGATGGTACGTAATCTTCGGACGATAATCAGCGACTGCCGCAGACTTGATAACCAGGTCCTGTTCAGAATATAGTTTCAGAACCTCGTCATACATCTCCTGGGCCGTCGTAATGGATATGACAGTCACTCCAGATGGAGGATCGAGAGCTACCCGGCCTGAGATGAGTGTGACCTTAGCTCCCAATTGTTTAGCTTTTTCAGCTAAAGCATATCCCATTTTCCCGGTCGAAGGATTTGTGAAATATCGGACAGGATCGATCTGCTCACGTGTCGGGCCTGCCGTTATGAGAACATTTTTCCCCTTAAGCGGTTGTGGACGCTGATTATCATTTCGAAGGACTTCAACTATGGATTCAGGTTCCTCCAGACGGCCTTTTCCTACATACCCACAGGCAAGGTAGCCTTCTCCAGGTTCAATAAAACGGAACCCCCAGGCGTCAAGCTGCTTTAAATTTTTCATAACAGCAGGATGGCTGTACATATGGACATTCATGGCCGGTGCAATGTACACAGGCGCTTCGGTCGCAAGTAAAGTCGTCGAAAGCATATCATCAGCCAGCCCATTTGCCAGTTTTCCAATTACATTAGCAGTTGCTGGGGCAATTAAGAAGAGATCCGCCCAGTCAGCAACATCGATGTGCTGAATTTGGGTGGCATCTTGTTCATCAAAGGTATCGGTATAAACAGGCTGTCTGGACAAAGCCTGAAAGGTCGTTGGTGCTACGAATTGTTGAGCACTCTCTGTCATGATGACTTTCACAACAGCTCCTGCCTGCACAAGCTTACTGGTCAAGGCCGCTGCTTTATAGGCGGCGATTCCACCTGATACTCCTAAGACAATCTTTTTTCCATTCAACATCTGAGAGACCCCTTTACTGAAAAATGTTGTCCCTAAAACACGTAGGAAAAGCCGCGCTGATTCAATGAAGAAGCGCGGCTTTTCCTACGTCGTTTTGGTACTTTTATGTGGTTTCTGTTCGTTCCTGGATTTCATCTGCTTCAATGAAATTCAATTTCCCATCACGGATTTCCTCAAGCGCCACGCCGACTTGTTGATGGGATGTCGGGTGATCGATCATCGGTGCACTCCCCTGTTTTAATTCACGCGCTCTTCGCGCAGATAGCGTAACAAGAGTGTACTTGGATTTGATTTGTTTCTGTAGGGAATCAATGGACGGTTCTAACATCATGATTATTCATCCTCCAATGCTTTTTTGTATTGATGGGCGACACGTTCACGTTTACAGTGTTCACTGGCAACGATTGATTTCACTTTCGTTACAGCGTTGTCAATCTGATCGTTCACGACGACATAATCATACGCATCCATCATATCTATTTCTTCTTTTGCTGCTTTCAGGCGGTTCTTGACTTTTTCTTCCGTCTCCGTCCCGCGGTTTACAATTCTGTCTTTCAACTCTTCCAGGGATGGTGGGATTAAGAATACGAAAACACCTTCAGGAAAGTTTTCCCTCACTTTAAGTGCTCCCTGCACTTCAATTTCCAAAAAGACATCCTTGCCTTCGTTCAACGTCTTTTCAACGTATTGGCGGGGCGTTCCATAATAGTTTCCCACATATTCAGCATGTTCAATCAATTGACCTTCGCTGATCAATTTCTCAAATTCATCTCTTGACTTGAAGAAATAATCGATTCCATCCACTTCACCTTCACGAGGATCACGTGTAGTCATCGATATGGAGTAGCGCAAATCCGTCGATTGTTCAAACAATGCTTTACGTACCGTTCCCTTACCGACACCTGAAGGGCCGGATAGGATAAATAAAATACCTTTCTGATCAATCACTGCAAAACGTCCTCCTAATTTTCATCTGATATCTCGTCGTTACTGATTACACGCTGGCCGACCGTTTCCGGCTGGACGGCAGAAAGGACGACATGATCACTATCTGTAATAATGACCGCACGCGTACGGCGGCCATATGTAGCATCTACTAATTTATTATTGTCACGGGCAACCGTGATGATACGTTTGATCGGAGCGGATTCAGGCGAAACAATGGATATGATGCGATTCGCTGATACAACGTTTCCAAAACCGATATTGATTAATTTCAAGCTCAAAACTGACTCCTCCTTCTTCTGACCAATCACTTCCATGACTATGACTATCTCTATTATATGAAAAAACTAAGCATAAACACAATTGTTATTCGATATTTTGTACTTGTTCTTTAACCTTTTCAATCTCGCTTTTCACATGGACAACCATCTCTGTCATTTGTCCGTCGGTGGATTTTGAACCGATGGTGTTCACTTCACGGTGCATTTCCTGAATAATGAAATCGAGTTTTCTGCCTATAGGTTCATTCATGGTCAATGTTCTCTTAAATTGATCGGTATGGGACTCTAGACGGGTCAATTCCTCCGTTACGTCCCCTTTTTCTGCAAGCAGAGCAACTTCCTGAAGAATTCTGCTCTCATCGGGTTGGATGTGAGTTTTCGTATACTCCTCCACCCGGGCCTTGACCCGTTCTTTATATTCCTCAACCACGATGGGCCTTCGGTCTTCAAGGCTATCGAGCCATGTACGAATATTCCCTACGCGCTTCATAAGGTCCTCGTACAATTTCCTTCCTTCATTCAGCCGCATCTCAGTCAGCTGGTCGACAGCCTCATTCACAGCTTTCACGAGAGACGTTTTCACTTCATCCGACTCGTTTTTCGTTTCTTTCTCTGAAAAAACATGGTCTAACCTGGTTACCATATCAATAGAAATTTCCCCAGTCAAATGGTAACGGCTTTTAATATCACGAAGGCGGGTCATGTATTGATCGACAATTCCCCAATTCACATCAATTTCCTTGGCTGAAAGTTCCTCCCCTTCGATTGTTACAAAAAGATCGACGCGGCCCCTATCCAATCGGTCTTTCACCACATTTTTTATCTCCTCTTCCAAAAACAGCAGATTCCCTGGAATCTTCGTGGATAGGTCAAGAAATCGATGGTTCACAGATCGGACTTCTACATGAATGACCGTGTCGTCAAAGTTAATGGTTTGTTTCCCATATCCCGTCATACTTTTCATCATGGCATCATCACCTGTATGTAAAATAAATTCAACATCCATTTTAGCAAAAAGGGGAACGATAAGGCGAATCTTTGCCAGCAGGAGATGAAAAATCTTAGAATATCAACCTTTACTCATGCTATACTTTTTAGAGTAGAGAGGTGAAGACGATGTCTTTTGACGGAATTGTAACCCGGGCGATCACGAATGAACTGAATGAAACGATCCAGTCCGGCCGAATTATGAAAATTTATCAACCAACAGAAACAGAACTGGTATTTACCGTGCGCTCCAATCGGATTAAACATACGCTATTGTTGTCCGCCCATCCGAGCTATGCAAGATTCCACCTGACGGACGACCAATATCATAACCCTAAAGAACCTCCAATGCTTTGTATGCTGTTAAGAAAACATTTGATCGGTGGTTTTATTGAAAGGGTAGAACAGGTGGATATGGAACGGATTGTAAAGTTCCATATCCGCACCCGAAACGAAGTCGGTGATGAAACCATGAAGACTTTGATCATCGAAGTTATGGGAAAACACTCCAATATTCTTCTCGTCGATGAGGAAGAGGGCCATATGCTCGACAGTATTAAACACCTGCCACCTTCCCAGAATCGTCACCGTACAATCATGCCTGGACAGCCCTACAAACTGCCACCGGAACAAGGAAAAATAAATCCAGTCGATCTTGATCCGGAATCGTTTATAAAAAAGCTGGACTTTAACGCCGGTAAGATGGATAAACAGATATTGAATATTGTGATGGGTTTTTCACCAATGATGACAAAGGAAATCGTTCACAGAGCAGGTCTAGGTGGTGCAGAAGGTCTTAAAGAAGCCTACCGCACGATCCGTGAACTCATTTTGAATCATCAATACAACCCTCAAATCCACCGGTCGGAAAAAGAACAGTTTTATGTCATACCACTGCATGCATTCTCCGGTGATGTAGAAAGCTTCCCGAGCGTAAGTGCTATGCTGGATGACTACTACTCCGGTAAGGCCGAACGGGACCGGGTCAAACAACAGGCCGGTGACCTCCACCGCTTTCTAAAAAACGAGCGGGATAAAAACATCAGAAAAATTAAAAAGCACGAAATGACGATGAAAAAATCGGAGTCAGCCGATGAGTATCAAAAACTCGGCGAGCTTTTGACAGCCCACATGCATATGGTTAAAACCGGCGATGAATCCGTGACCGTCATCGATTACTATGATCCCGATCAGGCAGAAATGACGATTGAACTCAACCCTCAAAAGACGCCGAGTGAAAATGCCCAAAGTTATTTCCAAACGTACGGCAAGTTGAAAAAATCGAAAGAAGTCGTCCAAAAAGAAATCAAAAAAGCAGAAGACGAAATCCTTTATTTTGACCGTCTCCTTCAACAAGTCGAGACGGCCAGAGAAGAAGATATTGAAGAAATCCGGGAAGAACTGCGCGAACAAGGGTATCTGAAAAAGAAACCCGCTTCCAAAGGGAACCGCAAAAACAAACCCCAAAAACCAAAGCCCGAGAGTTTCCAATCTTCTGATGGAACGTTGATCTACGTAGGAAGAAACAATAAACAGAATGAGTATTTAACCAACCGTATGGCTAATAAAATGGATATTTGGCTGCACGCGAAGGATATACCCGGATCACACGTAGTCATCCGGGATGAAGAGCCAAGTGAGGATACTCTGTTTGAAGCAGCACAGCTTGCTGCAAACTTCAGCAAGTCGAGCAAGTCCTCTTCGGTCCCTGTCGACTATACTCGTATTCGTCATGTGAAAAAGCCTTCCGGAGCAAAGCCTGGATTTGTCACATACGACCAACAACAGACGTTATTCGTTACCCCTGATGCAAGCTTCATCAAGCGTTTAAAAAAGGAAGATTGACGAAACCCCCTATCCTTAAAATGGATGGGGGGTTTTTTTAACATAACCAACTGCGGTAGAGGAACAATAAAAAAGCAGTTCCCTTACATTGAGGAGGTTATTGTCTTGCCGAAGAATTCAAAGTCAAAAAGAAATCCGAAAAAAAGCAGAGACGCGGTTCAACCGGCTACCGGCGAAGATCGAATCACGATTGCTAAAGCACAGGATCAATCTGAATTCAGAAACCGATAATAGAAAAAGCAGATGCGAAGTCGCATCTGCTCCTTTTTACTCTTCCCACGTTTCCGAGGATTCAAGCCCCATCCTCTCTCCGATAAGAAGCAGCGCCTGATTGATTTTCCACACGTAATAAAGGTGGTGGATGAGGTCTCCTTCTTCCGAATGGTGCGCAGGGGCATGCCTCTCAATAATCTCCCGCTCGTTCTTCAAGCTGTGTAACGGGGCAGCATAGTGTTCCTCTGTAAGAGAATCCATTAAAACGCGAATGTTATGGTGAACGATTTTTTCAACCCTGTCGAGCGAACTTATGATTTCGCTTGAAGGTTTAAAATCCTTTTGATAAGTAGAAGCGACCAGCTGCTTTGCATAGAAGTTGATGGCCGTAAAGGACATCAGCAGCCGAGGTATACCAGAGTACCTATTTGCACCCGGGCGTTGCAGCGCTGGTTTCGTTTCCTCCTCCATTCCCTGGATCATCCCATCCAGTTCGAAGGCCTTATCGGCGAGACCCTTCATACTTTCTGAACGACGAATATTTTGTAAATACAAAAGAACATATCCCTGCAGATGCTCCAAATAATCAACAGCCTGTTCCTTCACTTTGCCTAATGTAGGAGTAGGATAGATGAAGGCAGCAGCTGTGAAGGCTATCGCTGCCCCTACTATGGTGTCAATCACTCGTGCAAGAAGCAGCGGATAACTGATTCCACCTAAAATAAGATCGTACATGAAAGCAATAAGCATTGTGATAAATAGACTCATGATCGTATAGGAAACCGGCAGAATATAAAAAGCCAAAAAAATGACGACAAAAATCAACGTCACTTCAACCTCCGATTGGCCGGATACGGCTTTTGCAAGGAAGAACCCAATCACTGCCCCCGCCACTGTTCCAATCGACCTTTCAACGCCTTTCAAATAGGTCCGACCGACAGTAGGCGTCCCAAGCAGAACGATAAAAACGGTCAACAGAACCCAGTAGGGCTGAATTGGTGAAAATAAGTGACCTGCAAAGACAGCAGCCGTTCCGGCAATTAAAGACTGGATGGCTTTTTTTGTTGTAGGTTCCATGTCATTAGACTCCGCCTCTTCAGGCTCAGAATCGTTTTCAGCCTCTTCTCTCTCCTCATCCAAATGGCCCGTACTGTATTTTATCGAGAGGGCACCTTCTGTAACATGTGTAGCCATCGCTTCAATTCTCCGAAGCAAGTACATCCACCCTTGAGGTTTCGTTTCATGATCACCAAACTCCCTATCAATCATCTTTCGTAACGCTCCTACCACCCGTTCAGCTTCAGCGAGATGGTCCTCTGTCTGTTGCACCTTGAGAACATCCGCTTTTTGCAAAGTTCGCAGTAGCTGCAGGAGAAGGAACCGAAGCTCGTCTGACTCGAAGGCCCCCTTCTCTTTCAACTTCTCCAAACTTTCTGATAAGGTCATCACAAACATGGCCGTATCAAATACATACAACCTCATTTGATCTGTGCGGACTTTCGGCCAAATTTCTCTGATGTTTTGCGCATTTAAATCTGTTGAGACGTGGTTGGCATAGTCCCTAAGCTTTTTTGAATTCGCTCTCAGTTGCTTTGAACGACCGGTGTTTAATAAAGGATCCTGGATGACTTCAGCGAGCATCTCAAGCGTAAGATTCGCCTGTCGATGAAAGGACTGAACACTTCGTTTGAGTTGCTGGGCATTATCTCTAAATATAATGAAGTTATAAAGGTAAGCGTACCCGATGCCTATACAAATTGCCCCGTAAAACCACGGAAATTGGACGGGAGGAAGCTTCAAAAATGAGGAGAAATAAACCGTAATAAAACCGATCATACCTAATGAAAAGTAACGAGTTCCGAATTTGGAAAAATAGAAACTGCAGAAAATCGCTGTAATCATCAATGCAGATACGAGTACAGCGCTAAAAGATAACAGTGATCCGCAGGTTACACCAATAATAGCTGTTAAAGGAAGCAGGGTCGTCGTCACTTTTTTTTCAGCTTTTGTTTCATCCATCACTGCCATAATTCCAAGCAATCCACATACGCCGGATATGATCGATGGCAGAAGAGGTTCATGACCGAGAAGTTCCAAAATGAACAACGTTGTAAATACAGCAGAAATGACACTGAGTGTCGCTTTCCCTGCCTGCTGCAATCGTTTATGACCCGGATCTGATGCAAGCATCCGCTTGAACCAATACGAACGTCGTCCGATCTCTACCATTTCCATCCCTCCTTTCCTGTGTTTCCTCTTCCTATAATCCAGCACGCCTCCCAGCCATACCTGCTCCAAAATCGTGTCTGGATTTCATGTAAGATCCTATGAGTATAAAAATAAATTATAGGGTCCCCTCCAACATCTGTCAAAAGGCAGGTCTTCTTCCACAACCGAAAAGATTATCATTCATCTTTTTAATAGTCCCCAAGAAAGATGTTCAACAGACATATCGAAATAAAACGTTCAACAGGGTGTCCTGTTCATGAAGATTCCGTCATCCGTCTTAAACAGCCACCATTAACAGAGGCTATTGAAAAAATGAAAAAACCACGATTTAAATCGTGGTTTCAGGTCAGAAAATAAGCGAATACCGCTATGGATGCTAAATAAGAAAAAATAGCTTGGGCCCAGTACCTTTTGCTTTCACGCTTCAACATATAAACATTCCATAATAGAAATAAGGACAGAGAAGCGAATAAACTCAATACAGGTTCAAGCGACCACATAGACTCCATAAATGCAAAGGCAACCCACGTATATAAATAGACAAAACAAGTCAATAAACCGAGGGAGGCATTCATGAGTATGAAGAACGAATGTTTTTTTGATTTCATTTCCATCACCAATACGCTTTGATGATATCATCGTACTAGGAGAGTAGAGAAATAGCAACTGTTCGGTTGTTTAAGAATTCGTAAAAATTTGCGGCTCCTGTTTCCACATTCGCAACAGTTCTTCCTGAGACGAATCGATTTGATTCTCATCTACCAACAATTGAATGAGCTCATCATAGCTTGTAAGCGCCTGGCAGTGGTATGTTTGTTCACGAAACGCTTCCTTAGCAATCATAAGATCATACGTGAAAATGGACAGAACTCCGATTACTTCCACCCCTTCATTTTGAAGGGCCTGTGCCGCTTGAATCGATGATTTTCCTGTGGAAATTAAATCTTCAATGACGATAGCTTTTTGGCCAGGTGAAATTTTCCCTTCAATTTGATTTCCCTTCCCATGTTTCTTTGCTGAAGACCTTACATAAACCATAGGAAGATCCATCAGGTCCGCCACCCATGCTGCATGAGGAATCCCTGCCGTTGCACATCCAGCAATCACATCGACCGTGCTATAACTGTCGATTTTACTTACGAATGCTTCAGCGATTCTTTTGCGTAAACGGGGATAAGACAACGTCAGCCGGTTGTCACAATAAATCGGAGACTTCAGGCCTGACGTCCATGTAAAAAGATTTTCGGTCTCAATTTTGACCGCGCCTATTTCAAGCAGATCACGAACAAGTGTGAGTTGACTCATTGTGGAAAACCTCCATTATTTTTAGATAGGTGCTTTTTGGATTGGATGCCTCTCGAATTGCCCGTCCTACGACAATGGCGTCTGAACCTTTAATCCGTGCCGTTTCCGGAGTAGCCACACGTATCTGATCATGATGGTCTTCTCCCTGAAGACGAATACCCGGTGTAAGGACGGCAAGAGAAGTTCTCCGCTTAATGCTATCAGCTTCTTCAACGGAACAAACGACTCCATCAAGGCCACTTTTGTCAGCAAGACCAGCAAGATGACCGACAGCTTCTGTTAACGTTGGGGAGACCATCATCTCATCTTTCAACATTTGTTGATCAGACGACGTGAGAATCGTTACAGCAAGAAGAACAGGAACCTCTCCAGGTGCTCCCTCCTGCAACCCCGTTTTAGCCATCCGCATCATTTTACTCCCTCCTTGAGCATGGACATTCACGACATCTACGTCCATAGAAGCGAGGTTTCGCATGGTTCGCCGGACCGTTTCCGGAATATCATGGAGCTTCAAATCGAGAAAAATATCGTGCCCTTTCTCTTTTAAGCGGCTGATGATGGATGATCCTTCTTTGTAGAACAGTTCCATGCCCACTTTCACAGGTATCCCTGTCAGCTCATTCTTCTCGAGGAAATCGAATGCTGATTCCCCCGTCGGAAAATCAAGAGCGAAGTATAGGGGTTTTAACTTTTTCATGATGAGCACCTCCGATCGCCTCCTCCACACTGGAGAACCCGTAGCGTGAAAGAATGCGTGGTAAATCTTTAATGATTTCTTCACAAATATAAGGGTTTTTGAAATTCGCACTTCCGATCGCCGCAGCGCTGGCCCCTGCTAATAAATATTCCAGCACATCCTCTGCCGATTCAATCCCCCCCATCCCGATGATGGGAATGTCTACAACTTGATATACTTGATGGACCATCCGGATGCTGACAGGTTTAATAGCTGCACCGGACAGTCCTCCGGTTCCATTGGCAATCACAGGCCGTCGGGTTCCGGGATCGATCCGCATACCCGTAAGTGTGTTAATCATAGATAGGCCGGAAGCACCCGCTTCTTCTGCTGCTTTGGCTATTTGTGTGATATCTGTTACATTCGGTGATAGCTTTACATAAACCGGGACCTTGCTCCGTTTTACGACATGAGCCGTCACTTCTTTAGCTGACTCAGGGTCTGTACCGAATTGCACACCTCCTTCTTTCACATTCGGACAGGAAATGTTCAATTCAATGGCATCGACATGAGGAGAAATCTGTTCTGTAACTTCTCCATATTCCTCTACTGTGCTGCCTGCTACATTCGCTATGATTGGGACAGATTGAGTTTGTAAAAATGGAATTTCATTCGAAACAATGCTCTCCACCCCGGGATTTTGCAAACCGATCGCATTCAGCATCCCCCCTGTCGTTTCCGCTACTCGAGGGGTTCCGTTCCCAAAACGGCTTTCTTTCGTTGCCGCTTTCATAATCACAGCTCCCAGTATGGACAGATCATACAATTGAGCAAATTCCTTCCCGAAAGCAAAGCATCCTGAAGCTGGCATCACTGGATTTCTCATTTCAAGTCCTGGAAGTTTCACTGATAATTTCATGACAAGACAACCTCCCCTGACTTAAATACAGGGCCATCACAACAAATTCTTTTATATCCTTTTTCATCATTAGATTTGATCACACAGGCAAAACAAGCCCCAATGCCACAACCCATGCGTTCTTCCATAGACAAGTATCCTTTCGTGTCCGGCAACCGTTCTTCAACTGCTTTTAACATGACGGAGGGACCACAGGATAAATAGACTTGGTAAGCTTTGTTCACGTGAGCTAAAGCGTCCGTGACTCGTCCTTCCATTCCCAGGGACCCATCTTCCGTCGTAATGAGTACGTCTCCAATCTCTTGGAATTCTCCCATTAGAAAGGCATCCTCTTTAGACCTGAAACCAAGTATGCTCGTGACGGACATTCCTTTCTCTTTCAGCCACTTCGCTGTACAGTACAAAGGAGGTACACCAATTCCACCACCGATGACAAGAGCATGATCCCCATGGATATCTTCTACCGGAAAACCTTGTCCCCCGGGACCGAGTACATCCAGGATCTCGCCGACCCTCTGCTTCGTCAACGCTTTCGTGCCGTCCCCCATCACTTTATATATGACAGTGATCGTCTCATCTTCCTTATTGAAATCAGCGATAGAAATCGGTCGACGTAGGTAAAAGCCCTCGATTTTAAGGTGGAGGAATTGACCGGGGTCGGCGATATCGTGTACAAGTTTTCCCTCGAGCACGAGAAGATGGGTGTCTAACGCAACTTGCTCGTGTTTGACGATCTTCATCCTTTCTTTTTTCATCCTTCTACCCCTTCCATAGGCGTAATCGCTCGTGCGGAGAAGGACATCGCATTGATGACGTCCACGATTGTTTTTGCCGTATCCAGGCTTGTTAAGCAAGCAAGTCCATGTTCGACTGCTTCTCTGCGGATTCTAAAGCCATCGGACCTTGCTCTCATCCCCTTATTGAGAGTATTTATAACGAATTGGACTTCTCCCTGCTGAATCAAATCAATAACATCCCGTTGTTCAGATCCGACCTTTCCGACTGCTTCAACTGGGAGGTCGGCTTCTTCTATGACAGAAGCTGTCCCTTCCGTTGCGAAGAGGCGGAACCCGAGTTCGAAAAATGTCCGGGCAATCTGCAGCATTTCTTTTTTATCTTTATCAGCTACTGTCAATAAAACAGATCCCTGAGTCGGAATCTTTAACCCTGCGGATGTCATTCCTTTATATAAAGCTTTTTCCAGCGTTTGGTCATACCCGATTACTTCCCCTGTCGACTTCATCTCTGGACCAAGGGTCGTATCGACGCTCCGTAATTTTTCGAAAGAGAACACAGGAACTTTCACATATACTCCCTTCGGCTTTGCAGCGACACCGGTAGAATAGCCTTCCTCTTTCAAGGTTCTTCCCAGCAGAACCTTCGTGGCAAGCCTCGCCATCGGAACACCTGTAATCTTACTCAAGAAAGGCACCGTCCGACTGGCCCGCGGGTTGACTTCAAGAACATAGGCCGTGCCTTTATAAACGACGAATTGAATATTGATCAACCCTTTCATATTCAATTCCCTTGCGATTTTAACCGTTGCATCGATACACTGTTGCTCCAGTTGATGCGTCAGTCTCTGTGTCGGATAAACCGCCATGGAGTCTCCTGAATGGACTCCTGCCCGCTCTATATGTTCCATAATGCCTGGAATGAAGACATCCTCTCCATCAGATATGGCGTCCACTTCAATTTCCATTCCTGTCATATATTTATCGATTAATATCGGATGACCATTGTAAGCACCTGCATTGGATTCCAAGTAAGATTCCAGTTCCTCGGATGAATAGACGATTGCCATAGCGCGGCCTCCCAACACATAGGAAGGCCTGACCACTAACGGATACCCTATTTGTTCAGCGGCGTGAAACGCCTCCCCCGGGCTGGTTACACTTACTCCACCGGGCTTCGAAATGTTCAAGTCGTTGAGAAGCTGTTCAAAAAGGTCTCGATCCTCCGTCTTATTGATGGACTCCATCGTTGTCCCCAGGATCTGAACCCCTTCCTTTGTCAATCCATCCACAAGGTTGATGGCTGTCTGCCCGCCGAATTGAACTATGACACCTTCCGGCTGCTCCAGATCAATGACATTCATCACATCCTCAAGCGACAATGGTTCAAAATACAATTTGTCTGACACACTGAAATCTGTGGAAACTGTTTCCGGGTTGTTGTTCATAATGATTGCTTCATAGCCCATATCTTTTAGCGCGAGCACAGAATGAACGGTAGCATAATCAAATTCCACGCCCTGACCGATCCTGATCGGTCCAGAACCGATGACAAGGACTTTCTTTTTCCCACTCGGAATGGCTTCATTCTCATCTTCATAACTGCTGTAGAAATAAGGAGTTTCCGACTCGAATTCTCCCGCGCACGTGTCCACCATTTTATAAACCGGACGGATACCGTGACTTCTTCTCCATTCCCGTATTTCACTTTCCTCCCGTTCGGTCAGCCGAGCAATCTGCTGGTCTGAAAACCCGATCTTCTTCACTTTTTCCAGCATAAAGGAATCCAGTTCCTGTTTTGTTAAGACTTTTTCGAGTTCGATAATTCGTTGAATTTTATATAGGAAAAACAGATCAATACCACCGGTGATATCATGGAGATGCTCGATGGTATAGCCCCTCCTTAATGCTTCCGCAATTAAGAAGATCCGTTCGTCATCTGCTTTCTTCAACCTTTTTGTCAGCTCTTCTTCATTCAGTTTCTCTGCGTAAGTAAGATAAAGCTCTCCTGTATCACCTTCCAGTGAACGGACTCCTTTTAACAGGGATTCTTCAAAACTCCTGCCGATACTCATGACTTCACCTGTAGCTTTCATTTGCGTGCCGAGGACACGGTTCCCTTTTGCGAATTTATCGAACGGCCAGCGAGGGATCTTCGTTACAACATAATCCAGGGCTGGCTCAAAGCAAGCATATGTCGTACCTGTAATCGGATTCTTAATTTCATCCAATGTCATACCTATGGCAATTTTAGCGGCAAGCTTGGCAATTGGATAGCCAGTCGCCTTGGAAGCGAGTGCTGACGAACGGCTAACTCGCGGATTTACCTCGATGATGTAATATTGAAAACTGTCAGGATCAAGAGCGAGCTGGACATTACACCCTCCTTCAATCTTTAGCGCCTGGATAATCTCAAGAGATGCATTTCTCAACATTTGATATTCTCGATCACTAAGGGTTTGAGAGGGTGCTACGACTATGGAATCGCCGGTATGAATACCGACGGGATCAAAATTTTCCATGTTACAGACAACAATTTTATTATCAGCGCCGTCACGCATTACTTCGTACTCCACCTCTTTAAAACCGGCGATGTTCTTTTCGATTAAACACTGGCTGACCGGTGAAGCGGACAGTCCGTTTCTTGCCGTCTCTCTCAGCTGTGCAGGGTCATCACACATTCCACCGCCTGCCCCGCCCATAGTATAAGCAGGTCGTACGATGACTGGATATCCGATCTTTTCTGCAAAGTTCAACGCTTCATCAACGGTGCTGACGATTTCGCTTTCAGGTACCGGCTGGTTCATTTCATGCATGAGCGCTCGGAACTTCTCCCGGTCTTCGGCTCGTTGGATGGCATCCAGCGGTGTCCCTAACAATTCCACTTCAAATTCCTCTAAGATTCCGGAATCACTCAGCTCCACGGCCATGTTCAATCCAGTCTGTCCTCCAAGCGTAGGAAGAATCGCATCCGGAGTTTCTTTGCGGATGATTTTCTGCATAAATTCAAGCGTCAACGGCTCCATATATACTTGATCAGCAAACGTATGGTCCGTCATAATCGTTGCAGGGTTGGAATTCGCCAAGATGACTTCATACCCTTCCTCTTTCAACGATTGACACGCTTGTGTCCCGGAATAATCGAATTCTGCGGCCTGCCCGATTACGATCGGACCTGATCCGATGACGAGAATTTTCTTTAAATCTGTACGCTTTGGCATGTAGAGTCCTCCTTCATGGTTTGTTGGGAGCGCTTGATCATTTCCAGAAATTCATCGAACAAGTGAGCGGTATCCTCTGGTCCTGGTGAACTTTCGGGGTGGTATTGGACCGAGAAGACGGGATGCAGGGTATGTTTCAACCCTTCAACGGTATGGTCATTTAACGAGATTTGGGATAATCGCAGGTCAGTTCTCCCAAGCGAATGTGCGTCGACGGCATAGCCATGATTCTGAGAGGTGATATATGTCCTTTCGTTATCCAAATCTTTCACTGGCTGATTGATCCCCCGGTGACCGAACTTCATCTTGGACGTGTCAGCTCCTGATGCAAGGGCGATGAGCTGGTGGCCAAGACAAATGCCGAACATCGGCACTTTTCCGATTAGTCCCCGGATTGTCTGGATTGATTCTGGTACATCTTTCGGATCCCCAGGACCGTTGGACAACATCACTCCATCCGGCTTCATTCTTAAGATTTCTTCTGCAGAAGTATGGTAAGGGACGACTGTGACATGACAATGCCGTTTCGTGAACTCTCGCAGTATCCCGTGCTTCATTCCAAAATCCACAAGAACAATCCGTTCTTTTCGGCCAGGAACGACATAAGGTTTCACTGTAGAGACCTGTTTGACCTGGTTCTTTAATAACGGGGTCGTTTCAAGGATGCGGAGCGCTTCTGTCAGTGAACGCTCTGATGACGTGAGCAAAGCCTTCATCGTTCCGTGCTTCCGGATGATCTTGGTCAGCTTTCTCGTGTCGATCCCACTGATCCCAGGGATATTTTTCACTCTCAGAAATTCATCAAGGCTCTCTTCATTCCTGAAATTAGATGGATAATCACAGTGTTCTTTAACAATGACACCGAAAGCTCCTGGATTTACGGTTTCAAAATCATCCCGGTTCATTCCATAATTCCCTATGAGAGGATAAGTGAAAGTAATCATCTGACCATAATAGGAAGGGTCTGTGATTACTTCCTGGTAGCCGCTCATCCCTGTATTAAAAACCACTTCTCCGACCGAATCGCGATCACTACCAAAACCTTCTCCGATAAATACGGTACCGTCTTCAAGTACGAGTTGTTTCATGTGATTTGCCCTCCCATACGATATTTCCAGAAACCATAGTAAGTGTCGGCCAACCTTTCGCACGCCATCCATCAAATGGGGTATTCTTACCCTTGGAAGCAAATTGATTTCGGTTGATCACCTGCTCCTGTTTTATGTCGACAATCGTCAGATCTGCCGGTCCACCTGGTGCAAGATGCCCGGAAGGAAGGCCAAACACCTCAGCTGGCTTTGAAGTCAACCACTCAATGAGACGTTCCAAGGCAAGTTCATGACGGGTGATGAAATGACTGAACAAGAGTGGAAAAGCTGTTTCCAAACCCGTGATGCCGAATGGAGCGTCCAAAAAACCACCTTTTTTATCTTCGTCTGTATGCGGAGCATGGTCCGTCGCTATGAAATCAATCGTTCCATCCAGCAAGCCTTCAATCAGGGCGCTTTGATCTTCCTTCGAGCGGAGAGGAGGGTTCATTTTGAAACATGCATCATCCCGTGGAATGTCCGTCTCGTTCAACAACAGGTGATGTGGCGTTACTTCAGCTGTCACTTGAATCCCGGCTCGCTTCGCATCTCGGATGACACGCACCGACTCCTTTGTAGAAACATGACATACATGATAGTGACAGCCGGCTGCTTCTGCGAGCAGTACGTCTCTGGCTATTTGCACTGATTCCGCTATGTTCGGTATTCCAGGAAGAGTGAGCCTTTCACTGACTTCTCCTTCATGAGCGACTCCCCGCCCTGCTAATGAATTGTCCTCACAGTGGGCCACAATCGCCTTTCTGAGTCGACCGGCCACTTTCATGGCTTTAAACATGATCCCCGCGGATTGTACACCTACACCGTCATCGGTAAACGCAAACGCTCCTGCTTCTGTTAAGCTCTGCATGTCTACAAGTTCTTTTCCAAGCTGGCGTGTCGTGATCGAGGCATAAGGCAGGACCCTGACAACTGCATCCTGTTCAATTTTCGTTTGTAAACGGGTCATCTGATCCAGAGAATCAGGTACGGGGTTGGTATTAGGCATTGCACTCACAGTGGTGAATCCCCCCCGCGCGGCTGCTTGTGTTCCTGTCCGGATCGTTTCTTTCTCTTCACCTCCAGGTTCACGCAAGTGGATATGAACATCGACCAATCCTGGAAGAACGAGTCCTCCTCCTGCATCAATCACCTCATCCGCTTCTCCTACAGAAGAAGCTATTTCGATAACCTTCCCATCCTGAACCATTATTTCGTGGGCTGCAAAGCTTCCATTGGTATAAACCTGACCGTTGACGATTTTCTTCCTCATTTACAGATCCCCTTTCATAAGTGCATCAATAATAGCCATCCGAATCGTTACGCCGTTAGACATTTGTCTGAAGATCCGTGATTTTTCACCCTCTACGAGATTCCCATCAATCTCTACACCTCTGTTAACCGGAGCAGGGTGAAGAACAATACTGCTGTTCATCATGTTTGCCTCTCTTTCAACCGTCAATCCATACTGTTCTAGATAACCCACGGAGTCCCCGGACTCTGCATGGCGTTCATGCTGTATCCTGAGGAGCATCAATACATCGCAGACCCGGACAGCTTCATCCATGGTCATATACTCATCTCCCATCGTTGAGTCCTGCCATTCTCGTTTACTGACAAAGGAAACTTTGGCTCCAAGCTGCTTAAGCGCGTAGGCGTTGGATCTTGCTACACGACTGTGCTTCAAATCACCCGCTATACAGACATGCAATCCTTTGAAACTATGAAAATGTTCATGGATCGTATACAAGTCCAGTAGAGTTTGCGTCGGATGTTCTCCACATCCATCTCCAGCGTTAATCACATTCATTTCCAACCCCTCTGTACATTTACCAAGGCCTCCGACCTCGGATTGGCGTACGACAGCAAGATCCACCCCCAGCGCCTCAAGCGTCTTTAGCGTATCGTATAAGGTTTCTCCTTTCGTTAAACTCGTTTCCATACCGGACAATTCAACGACATCAAACCCTAAATTCCTTTCAGCGATGTGAAAACTTGTTCTCGTCCTTGTGCTGGGTTCTACAAAAAGGTTTGCCGCGTACTGACCGGAATAAGACGGTCGGGCTTCCTTATTTTCCAACTTCTTTGCGGAGTGAAGGAGGTTTAAAATCCTTTCGTTGCTCATTTGTTGGATCGAGAGTAAATTTCTTTTCGTATGGATCGTTGTCATGTTCATCTCTCCATTCCTGTTTATAATCGGGACTAAGGAGAAAAAAAGCACCCCCAGGTGTCTGGGGGTGCTGAACTCGTTGCACGACAAACGAGCCCTTCCCTAGTACACCTTTCCGAGCCTCTCTGGACTCGATTAAAACGTGAAGCTAGTAGTGGTTATGCTACGTGATGCTTGTCTTCCATTTGATCTGAATCAGGTGCTTCAAACATCTGACCATTGCCCTGCCCGACTTCCTTTCCTGGGAGAATGAGATTGAGAGCAATCCCGATGATGGCGGCCAGTGCCATTCCTGCGATTTGTACTTCTTCTGTGAGTTGAACGAATGCGCCACCCACCCCGATCACAAGAATGACCGACGCGATGATAAGGTTTCTTTTCTCACCGAAATCGATTTGATTATCGATCAGCATACGTAGTCCGCTTGAGGCGATGATACCGAAAAGTAGAATGGATACTCCACCCATGACAGCACTCGGAATCGATCCGATGACAGCCGTTACCATTCCAATGAAGCCGAAACAGATGGCGATCACAGCGGCTCCTCCGATGACAAATACACTGTAAACCCGGGTGATGGCCAGAACTCCGATGTTTTCCCCGTAAGTCGTATTCGGAGGCCCGCCTAGACAGGAGGCAATGAAAGTTGCTACCCCATCACCAAGTATGGACTTATCTAGCCCGGGATTTTTCAAAAAGTTTCTCCCTACAACTTTTGATAACACCATCTGATCTCCGGTGTGTTCGGTAATGGTAACTAGTGCGAATGGGACCATCAAAAAGGCGATTTCCCAGCTGATGACTTTCAGCGGGGAAAAGTCCACAAATGGTACGACAAAGTCCGGAACTTGAATGAGAGCGGATAGAACTCCGGTAAAGGAACCCGCCGATGTGATTGCCGTCCACTCTTCCTGAATCCCGCTCGTATCCACGATCCCTTGGCTCAGTCCGAAAAGGTATCCGCCAACGATCCCAAACAGGATGGGAAGCAGCGAAAAGAATCCTTTGAAATAGATGGAAGCAATGATCGTGATGGCGAGCGTTACAAGGGCAACCATAAAATGTGTCCCGCTGTAGATATTTTCTTCCTGGCCGGGTACATACATGGCCATTTCAACAGCCGTTGACGCAAGTCCAAGGCCGATGACTATGATCACCGGTCCAACAACAATCGGAGGGAGAAGGTTCATAAGCCATTTGATCCCAAATATGGAAATTAGGAGGGCTACAAGTCCGTACACAAGACCTGCGAGAAAGCTGCCGACCATTGCGCCAGCCACTCCACTTGATTTGGACACTTCAATAATCGGCGCTATAAAGGCAAAACTGGAACCAAGATAAGCAGGTACCTTCCCCCGTGTAATCAGGAGATATGCGAGGGTCCCAAACCCGCTTGAAACCAGGGCGACAGATGGAGGCAGGCCGGTTAGGAACGGAACGAGGATCGTTGCTCCGAACATGGCGAATAGATGTTGAAGACTTAAAACGAGCCATTTATTCATGGGTGGTACTTCGTTGATGTCAAGTGCTGCCTGATGTTGCTTCATTGTGTATTCCTCCTCGATTTCCAAAGTATGAAAGGATAATTTCCCATAAAAAAACCTCTTTGCGCTCAAAAAGCACGCAAAGAGGTAGACGTGTACACTTACACGTATCCTTACGAACCTTTTAAGCCTCTCAGGACTTCCTTTAAAGGTTTTCCTTCATTCATTTTTCATAAATTTTCACTTCATCTGCTTCGTCCGTTTCGGATAAAGTGACGGTAATGATTTCTTCCTGGGAAGTCGGAACATTCTTTCCGACATAATCCGCCCGGATCGGAAGTTCACGGTGCCCCCGGTCAACTAAAACCGCCAACTGAATTTCCTGCGGTCTTCCGTGGTCAATCAGCGCATCCATTGCGGCACGCACTGTTCGTCCAGTATACAGGACATCATCGACAAGAATGACCTTTTTCCCATCAATATCAGCCTTTATATTCGTTTCTTTCAATTGCGGTTCAGCCGCGTTCCCTTGAGGAGTTAAGTCGTCACGATAAAGGGTGATATCCAATTCTCCATCAGGCAATCCGCACCCTCGATTTCCTGGATTTTTTCCTTGATCCGTTGAGCAATCGGTACTCCACGGGTTTTAATCCCGACAAGAACCAGGTCTTCAATCCCTTTGTTCTTTTCAATGATTTCATGAGAGATTCGGGTTAACGCCCGGCGGATAGCGGCATCATCCAGTACAGTAGCTTTGGCATTCATGAAAGCGTCCTCCTCGTTCCAATGCTTACAAAAAACCCCTTATCCGCATGGAGGCAGAAAAGGGGTCTCGATACACGTATCCTGTGTATAACCGTCACCTTTCCAGCCTCACGGGACTGTTATTAAAGGTCTTTATATTCTATATGGAAGTATGACACTCCCCATCACGTTTGTCAACAGGAAATCAAACCTCTTTAGTCTCCAAGTACTTCAGCGTCTCATTGAAATCCTCAGGAGGTTCAACTTCGAACTTCTTCCATTCACCGGTACGTGGATGTTCGAAACCTAGGGATTTAGCATGCAGCGCTTGGCCGTCAAGGTCCAGTGTTTTACGAGGACCATACTTCGGGTCACCGGCAAGCGGATGATCGATGTAACGCATATGAACGCGGATCTGGTGAGTCCTCCCCGTTTCCAGTTTACACTCCACCAGTGTAAAGTCGGTAAAATGACGCAGGACGCGGAAGTGAGTGACCGCATCTCTGCCACCATCGACGACCGCCATTTTTTGACGGTCTTTCGTATCACGACCGATCGGCGCATCAATCGTTCCATATTCATGCGGAATCTCTCCGTGGACGATCGCTTCATATTTACGTTCTACCGTTTTTTTGGACAACTGCTCTGCTAGCGATTGATGGGCACGATCGTTCTTAGCCACCATAAGAAGTCCACTCGTGTCTTTATCAATTCGATGGACAATTCCCGGTCTCTCTACTCCATTAATTCCTGACAAATCCTTCACATGATACAGGAGGGCATTGACGAGTGTACCAGAAGAATGCCCAGCTGACGGGTGGATGACCATCCCCGACGGTTTATTCACAACAATGACATCTTCATCTTCATACACAATGTCGATCGGTATATTTTCAGGCAGAATATCCATGGGTTCCGGTTCAGGGACCTCCCAGGTGATAACCTCCCCTTCCTGTACTTTATAATTGCTTTTTACGTCTTTACCGTCTACAAGGACGACATCGTCCTTGAGCCAGCCTTGAATTTGAGACCTGGAAGCATCCTCGATGACTTCTGTTAATAATTTATCAATACGTTTGGATTGATCTTGTTCTGTTACTTTATATTGTTCACTCAAGATTTCAAACTTCCTTTCTTTCTACGTTCATCTACGAAGGTCGCGATCATAACCAAAATCACTCCGACAACAAGCGCAGAGTCCGCCACGTTGAATATCGGAAAGTTGTAAGTGAAGATGTAAGTATTCGCAAAGTCGACGACTTCTTTCCGGAAGATGCGGTCAATAAAATTGCCGATCGCACCAGCAAGAATGAAG
Source organism: Halobacillus sp. ABR2_026 (assembly GCF_056158545.1). Taxonomy (NCBI): domain Bacteria; kingdom Bacillati; phylum Bacillota; class Bacilli; order Caryophanales; family Bacillaceae; genus Halobacillus; species Halobacillus sp. ABR2_026. Next base: position 1,704,216 of record NZ_JBSWTM010000001.1, on the reverse strand, counting down.
GCAAGTGCAATTCCAACAAAGCGACTTTCTTTCCCGAACTGATGTAAATAATAAATGACAAATCCAATGACGACCACCGTTATGATGTAAAAGAACCACATCTGGCCCTGCAGGATTCCCCAGGCAGCCCCCTGATTCCTGTGGGAGGTCAAATAAAAAAAGTTATCGATGACCGGTATACTCTGACCGATATCCATTTTAGTGACGACAAGCCACTTCGTCCATTGGTCAAGAATGATGAGACCAACAGCAATAATATAATACAAAAACATAAGCTTCCTCCAAGTTTCTTATTCCTAGCATATTGTACCACAAAAACCCCTCTGCAAAGAACATCTTCTACTACCCGCATCAAATCGAAACTAAGCTTCACAAGCATAGGATGCAGTGGGGATGACTCGTTTCTGTGGAAGTCCCTACTGCATCTTTCAATACAATCCTCTCGAACCATCTTAAAAAAAGGGAAGAGATTTTCCATCAACGTGCAGATGAAAGAGTGTATCTTTTAATTTCCTGGTAGAACTCTGACAATAAAAAAGATGGCTATAGGACAGTCAGGTCGTTATCTACTTTTATTTCAATTGCCCGCAGCCATTTCGAAATCTACGTTTCGATTGATTAAGAAAAGTAGAAAAAAGGTGCCGTTCTTTAAGAACGGCACCTTGGTTTGTATGAGAGAATGATTTCCGTATGTACGGGTAGATATTATGGATGGGAGCTGTATTCTTCTTCCATCTTGCGCTCAACCTCTTTTTCATCATCAAGCTCCGTATCAAACAAATGGTCCCAATCATTATTATCGATCATATCGATTTGTGCTTCTACAAGCATCCGGAGCCTCGTCTTAAATACTTTCGCCTGCTTTTTCATATCTTCGACCTCGATATTAATACGGCGTGATTTTTCCAGAGCTTCATTAATAATTCGATCTGCGTTTTTCTCCGCTTCTTTAATGATTAACTTCGACTCTTTGTTTGCACTGCTCTTTACGTCTTCTGCCGTTTCCTGCGCTACCAGAATGGATTTATTGAGAGTTGTTTCAATATCGTTGAAATGGCCAAGACGTTCGTTCAGCTGACTGACTTCGCGTTCAAGCTCTTTCTTCTGACGTATGACGATTTCATAATCTTTGATGACCTGGTCAAGGAATTCATTGACTTCATCTTCATCGTAACCTCTGAAACCGCGCGTAAATTCTTTATTATGAATATCAAGTGGTGTTAAAGGCACACCATCCACCTCCCATAAACGTCTATATGATTTATTTATTCGACAGGAAATTACGTAAACCTTCTTTACTGATAGATTAATTTAATTTTGCTGTCATCACTTTATACTTGTCCTTTTTCGTTTCCCCGAGAATTTCGTCAAGACGGCTTCTCCCTTTACCTCTCAGTGAAATAAGATCGCCTTCTTCCAACGAAAAAGAAGAGTCTTCGACTATACGATAATTGACTTTCACCTGACCCGCTTCAATAAACATGGATGCTTTTTTCCTGGACATCCCATAGATCTCTTTCACCATGACATCCAGTCTCAGTGAAGAAACGGTCGACTGTTTTTCAGTCCACTTCTCGTTGCTTTTGATCCGGGACGCTAGAGGCTTTTCCTCGAATTGTACACTCGAGCGTTTAATACCAGTAAGATTCATTTTAATATAATCGCTGATTTCAGAAGCCACAGTGATTTGTATAATACCTTCCTGGACGACAAGATCCCCCATCTTCTCCCGCCGGATTCCAAGTGACATAAAAGCACCCAGCACATCCCGATGCTCAAGTGTAACAAACTTTTGAGGATAGGACGCTTCTAATAAAGTCAGCTGAAAGTCTTCCTTATCGATCCCTTCATAGTCGGGAGCTATGATAGCCCGCTTCCGTTCGCTACCGTCTGCACCGCCTTCCATGCCATAGATAAGATCTGCATCATTTCCCATAATTGCTTTCAAGATCGATTGCTCTCTCGGATCGAGGAAATCCATCAGCTTCCTTTGATATTTGAGAGCAACGTCTTCACGAAAGGAAAGGACTTGATCGATGAATGGTTTTTCTTCCTTACGAAAATGCTGATAGATCTCCACCTATATACCTCCATAACTACTAAAAGGAACAGATGGGAGAACGAATAGGTTCTCTGCTCTGTTCCTCCGCTTATAATCCCATTATCATAAAATACAACTCTCTTAACCCGGCACGAGCAAAGTTAAGAACTAAAATAGCCACAATCGGCGAAATATCAATCATACCAAGCGGCGGAATGATTTTACGGAAAGGCTCCAGGAATGGTTCAGCCAATCGGGAAAGGATTTCTCCGAAACTGGATTCCCGGGCTCCTGGGAACCAGGACATCAGAATGTAGATAATGAGAATCCAACTGTAAATTTGTAGTGCTGTCATTAAGATCTGAAACAAAAACGCCATGTCTTACCACCTTCTGTTCATATCGTCGTCTTCTTGAGCAATCATTTCTGAAATAGAACCTGAGATTTCAACGTTATCAGGGGTGCAGAGAAATGTTTGAGTCCCAAGCTTTTGAATATCTCCACCTATAGCATAAACGGTTCCACTTAAAAAATCTACAATCCTTTTCGCCTGATGATGGTCAACGCGCTGAAGATTGATAACAACCGCTCGGCGATTAACGAGCTGATCAGCGATATCCTGTGCTTCATTATAACTGCTCGGCTCACTCAACACCATTTTGGATGAACTTTTCGCACTCTTTAAACTAACGACATTCCCAGGCTCTTGTTTTTTAGAGGAACGTTGTCGCTGGGAAGGCTCCTCCTCATACTCGTCGTCCATTTCTTCTTCAATGTACTCATATTCATCATCCAACGTGAAAAACGAACGGAATTTATTTTTCATGCTCATTTTCATCACCTCTGATTATTATTTATTCACCTACAAGGCTCGAGCCTAAACGGATATGGGTGGCTCCTTCTTCAATCGCCAGAGCATAATCATTGCTCATTCCCATCGATAAGTATTCACACGGTGCATGTGGATACCCTTTGTCCCTGATCCGATCCCTCAGTGCTCTTAACTGCCGAAAAACACCGCGCAGCTTTTCTTCATCTTCTGTATGGGGAGCCATCGTCATCAGGCCGACCACTTTAACATTTTCGAATGAGTTTAACCCGTTAACGAATGATTCCACTTCAGATGCTTTTAGGCCATGCTTACTTTCTTCTTCACTTATATTGACTTGAATAAAACACGGAACCGGGCGGTCTGCGCGTTTATTAATTTCTTTTGCTAAAGACTTCCGGTCAAGAGAATGGATCATCGACACTTGTCCAATGACTTCCTTCACTTTTCTGGACTGCAGGGTACCGATGAAATGCCACGCCGCTTCTTCTCCGATTTCTTCATACTTCTCCAGAAGTCCTTCTTTACGGTTTTCACCAAGATGCCGAATGCCGGCTTCCAGCGCCTCTTTGGCACGTTTAACAGATACGTATTTCGTTACAGCAATCAGGGTGATTTCATTTGCATCCCTTCCGCTGTTTTTACATGCATGGTGTATATTTTTCTCTATTTTGGCTAAGTTGTCTTCTACAGACATGGTAGAACTCCTTCCCGCTCATCAAGTTCGAAGCGTGATGAAACCGAGCATACGCCCCGTACTTCCCTGATCGCGCCGGTGGGAATAAAACTTCTCTTCTTCCTCGTATGTACAATAATCTGTCATTGTAATGTTCCCTGTCTTCAAACCTTCCTCCACCATCAGTTTCCGGTGAAGAGCTTTCAGATCCAACTGATATTTCCCTTTTCCTTTATGGGTCATACATTCATTTTTATAAGCTTCAGGGATATGGCTGATCACATAGTCATCGACTTCGTAATGTTTTTTACTGATGGATGGGCCGATCACAGCTTGTATGTTTTCAAGCTGACATCCTTGTGTTTGAAGAGCTTGTATCATCTCACGGGCCATCCCTTTTACGGTACCCTTCCATCCGGCATGAGCAATGCCCACCCATTCTGATACAGGATCGAGGAAATATAATGGCACACAATCCGCATAAAAAGCTCCGAGAACCAGATTTTGTTCATTCGTTATTAATCCATCTACTCCACGGACGGCTGATTGTAAGGAATTTGCGCCATTTCCCGCATGACTCTTATCTACAACAGCGACCCTGGTGCCGTGCACCTGTTCCCCAATCACCCATTCTGATAGTGGGAGACCGATTTCCTCTGCGAGAGACTCTCTATTAGCAAGTACTGTCTCCTTTTCATCGGAAACATGGAGCCCCATGTTGAGTGAATCGAAAGGGGCTGCACTGTGTCCGCCCTTGCGTGTCGTCAGTCCTGCTGTCACATTCGCGTAGGAGTGAAAACACTTCAACTGTCTTATGGAATGCGATTGGAAAGGTTCCATTTGAATACCACCTCAATTTCATTCCATTTTAACACATTATTCATCCAATTTCTTCTCTTATTCGTCTGATTCTGTCTTTTGCACACTGGAAATACTTTTGTATGCATTTTTTTTCACTAGGATAACATCTGCACCGATGTTGACGATTTGATCCCATGGGATGGTGAGTTCTTCTTCTTTGCCGAAAAGCCCCATCGCTTTCCCCTTCAGTGTAAGCACCAGCCCCTTAAGGCGACCCCTTTGTGTATCAATATCAAGGTCACTGATATAACCCAGCCGCTCTCCAGTTTCCATTGCAATAACATCCTTCATTTGCAGCTCTGTGATTTTCATTTCTCCTCACACTCCTTATTCCCACTATATGCATAGAAGCAATAAAATAGAAAACAGAGAAAGGGATGACTGGGACTGTCTTATTTCAAGGGGTGTAACCTGCAGATAGCGCGAATCACTGATGGAAGGACTGGACTGCTGAGCTTCGATCCTATCCTGACAAATCAAGCACATAAAAAAGCTTCTTCCCTTTAGAGGGAGAAGCTTCTTCGATCATTGGAACATGGAAGAGTTCATTTCTTTAATGGCCGCTTTTTCCAAACGTGATACCTGTGCTTGAGAAATCCCGATTTCCTCAGCTACTTCCATTTGGGTTTTTCCTTGGAAGAAGCGTTTGGTGAGAATCATCTTTTCCCTGTCGTTCAATTTTTTCATCCCTTCTCTAAGGGATAATTCATCCAACCAGACGGAATCTTTCTCACGGTCATCTTTGAGTTGATCAACGACGAAAATTGGGTCGCCCCCATCATTGTATATCGGTTCAAAAAGGGAAACGGGATCCTGGATGGCATCCATCGCGAAAACCACATCTTCATGAGGGACTCCCATTCTTTCTGCAATTTCATGAGGAGCTGGATCTTTACTCGTTTCACCAATCATTTTCTCCCGCATCTGCAAAGCCTTGTATGCCGTGTCTCTTAACGATCTTGAAACTCGGATCGGGTTGTTATCTCTCAGATACCTGCGAATTTCTCCAATGATCATAGGTACAGCGTAAGTAGAAAATTTAACATTGTGACTTAAATCAAAATTATCGATGGACTTCATAAGGCCGATGCAACCGACTTGGAACAAATCATCGCCATACTCTCCACGATTGTTAAAACGCTGGATGACGGATAAGACTAAACGGAGGTTTCCATTCACCAGCTGTTCCCTGGCCTCAATCTCTCCACTTTGCAAGCGTTCAAACAGGTCTCGCATTTCTGCATTTTTCAGTACCGGAAGTTTTGATGTATCTACGCCGCATATCTCTACTTTATGTCGTGTCAATGTAAGACCCTCCCAGGAAGCTGTAATCAGTTCTCAGTATCTCCCTGGGTGGGAAAATTATGCATCAGAGGGTCGCAATCATTTACACCATCTTGTCGAACTCACGCTGTAACCGGCGGATGATCTTCTTCTCAAGCCTTGATATGTAAGACTGTGAGATGCCCATCATGTCCGCCACATCTTTTTGTGTTTTTTCTTTTTTTCCAATCAAACCGAACCTGAGTTCCATGATTTGTTTTTCCCTGTCATTCAGCTGCTCGAGTGCTGATTTGAGAAGTTTCTTATCAATTTTCTTTTCGATGCCTTTCGTAATCAGATCTTCATCTGTCCCTAAAATATCTGATAAGAGAAGCTCATTCCCATCCCAATCGACATTCAATGGCTCGTCAAAGGACACTTCAGTTTTCAGCTTGTTGCTTTTTCTGAGGTGCATGAGAATTTCATTTTCTATACACCGCGACGCATAGGTTGCCAGTTTTATTTTCTTTTCAGGATCGAACGTGTTGACCGCTTTGATCAATCCGATCGTCCCGATACTGATTAAATCCTCTATGTTCAACCCCGTGTTTTCGAACTTCCTGGCGATATAAACGACGAGACGCAAATTACGCTCGATGAGCATCGCGCGCGCAGCTTTATCCCCTTTTGGAAGCAGTTCCAGCAGTTCTCTCTCTTCTTCTCTTGATAACGGTGGAGGAAGAGCTTCACTTCCACCAATATAATAAATTTCATCTTGTTTAATTCCGAGCTTCATAAGTAATCGATAATACCATAGTCGTGCCTTAAAGAACCATTTAAACATATAATCCCCCTCCTGATTCACGCGGATTTCCCTTTGACCATTAGATGTGGATGGATGAGCATCTGATAAAGCCGGTCGTGTGTTAAATCTTTCTGCTGGACCCCAAGCAATGGGGCTTTCATTTCCAAATTTCCCGCCTCTGTATGCACGATTATCTTATCTACCATCAGCGTCACCAGCAATTTGCCTGAGACACCTGCCGCTTGATAAGGGACGAGGCGGACGGCTGATTGAATATCATCGGGCAATTCATGCAACGCTGACACGACATGATCCACTTCCAGCTGCAGAAGTTGGTCCTTGGAAAAGAACTGTTCCCACAAAAAGGAGTCGGCAAGAAAAACCATCTTCCGGCTGATGGGATCCACAAGCTGGTTGCCACTATCCACCAAACCTTTACATTGTACGGACTTCCCATTCCACTCCACCGTAACATCGTAAATATCTTCAAGCTTCATTCGATGAACACTGACCTGGTTCAAACGCCATTTCGTAAAAACAAAGGAACAAGGAAAGCCGATGACGACGAACAGCCAACTGACCGGATCACCATACCCCCCACTGAACGTGACGACAGAACCTCCCTGGATACTGACTTCAGTTGCCAGGAAGTAGTGGACTCCCATCATGCTTCCACCGATGGCAAAAGTAATAAAATAAAAACTGATCCACTGGACGAAAAACGCACGGAGAGAGGTATAGGAAAAAGTCACGGAAATGATGAACAGTGAAAAAATGATTTTCCCGAAACTGCCAACCAGAAAGAAGTCCGGCATGTAAATAGTGATCGGTACAATCGTCGAGGCGATAAAAGCTCCGGTCATTATTCGTACCCTCGATGATTTCGCTCTCGTGACCCCCTGCGTAAGCGATAAAATCATACCATCCATCAAAAGGTTGAGCAGCCAGACAGCATCAAGATAAATAATCCTCTCTCCCCTCCTTTTTATCTGCTGTAATGAAAAGTATAAGCCCGTCCCGTTGAAAAGTCTGTCACAATCTGATTCACTCGCTAGCAAGTTTTGTAGAAGGGTGGAAAGACTTACTTCATCCATAAACGTTCCCTTCTCTTGAAAGCTCTGTTTCGTAATGTTTGTGTGGTAGCTAGGGGCTGCGAGGGATGACTCGCTCTCCGCGGGAGCTTGGTGAGCCTCCTCAGGCTTACGCCTTGCGGGGACTCACCAAGCCCTCTTTCCTCGTAGATATCCGGTTTCTGCGCCTAGCGGCTAGTGAGACTTCCCTCGCTTCTGTACGATAAGTCAACATCGAATCCCTTCGTTCTCCGTTTTTCCTTTATCTCCTCCAGCTCAGTCCAGTCCATACGCCACTGAACGAGGCGCCTGCACACTTAAGTAGGAGTCTCGCCATTCCCCTCCGCCCCTTGGCTAGATCAGGGTCTAGCACCCCTTCATAAATCATCAGCTATTCTAGTTGATGAGATGATTAGGGGATCATATTCCCAAGCTGAGGTACTTTAACACGAAAAGCTTGATACCTAGCGTTTTATGCCTACAACAATCGCGATAGTGGAAGACCTTCCAACGTTGGTAAAGGGGTTCGTTTACCCCTTCTTGAAATGGGGTGGAAGCTGGGAGGCTCCCGTGGGAGATAGGAGATCGGCGAGATCCCGCAGGGCGTAGCCCGAGGAAGCCCGGCACTGTCCCACAGGAAAGCGAGTAGCTTCCCCCCCCCCTGGATCTCAACATGATAACGAGCCCCGAAACATCTCGAAACTGAGTCTTAAACATTCCTGCCATAATGTTTATTAGGTGGTTGATGTTGAAAGGAAATAAAAAAACCGCCACACGGGAATGTGTGACGGTTTTGGATAGTTATTATCGGCGACGGTTGCGGTTACGCAGGAACGTCGGGATATCAAGAGTATCTTCTTCTTGATTCGGTTTGTTTTGTGGTTGTGGCGGCGTTTGACGACGAGGAGGTTGTTCTTCTCGTACGTTACGCTCCGGCTGTTGCTGTTCTACCTGCTTTTGCTGGTTTACAGGGTTCATAGTTGGGCGCTTCTTCTGTTGACCTTGGGCAATTTGCGCTTCATCGAAACCTGTTGCTATGACAGTAACAACAATTTCGTCTTTCAGGTTTTCGTTAATCACAGAACCGAAAATGACGTTTACTTCCTGATCTGCTGCAGAAGTTACGATATCAGCCGCTTCTTGAACTTCATAAAGGCTTAAGTTCGCACCTCCACTGATGTTCATAAGGACACCGTGTGCACCGTCGATGGACGTTTCTAGTAATGGTGAGGAGATCGCTTTCTTAGCTGCTTCAGCTGCGCGACTTTCTCCTGTAGCAATACCAATTCCCATTAGGGCGGATCCTTTGTCGACCATGATCGTTTTCACATCGGCAAAGTCGACGTTAATCAATCCTGGTACGGCAATCAAATCGGAAATACCTTGTACACCTTGACGAAGGACGTTATCCGCTTCGCGGAACGCTTCAAGCATTGGTGTATTTTTATCTACAATTTCAAGCAAACGGTCGTTAGGAATGACAATCAATGTGTCAACCGCGCCTTTAAGGCTTTCTGTACCGCCACTCGCTTGTGTAGAACGCTTACGGCCTTCAAACGTAAATGGACGTGTAACGACACCAACCGTCAATGCTCCAAGTTCTTTTGCTACCTGAGCGATGACAGGGGCAGCACCTGTACCGGTTCCGCCTCCCATACCAGCTGTAACAAAGACCATGTCGGCACCTTGGAGAGCTTCTTCGATCTGTTCTTTGCTTTCTTCTGCCGCTTTACGACCGACTTCCGGATTTGCACCTGCTCCAAGTCCACGAGTCAATTTTCCACCGATCTGCATTTTCACTTCTGCTTTTGAAAGGTTAAGAGCCTGGGCATCCGTATTTACAGCGATGAATTCAACGCCTTGGACTCCGTGCTCAATCATACGGTTTACGGCGTTACTACCACCGCCACCTACTCCGATTACTTTAATCGTTGCCAGTTGGTCCATGCTTGTATCAAAATCTAACATCCTACGTTCCTCCTAATACACGAGATTACAAGATTTATTGGTTCGTCCGTCCCTTGACCGACTCAAACTTGTTCATTAATCAAAGAAATACTTCAAGAGATTACTGAAGCCTGATTCTTTTTTCTTCTCTGGTTTCTCTTTTTCCTCTTTCGGCTGCTGCTTTGTTGCTCGTTTTTGTTTTTTCGGTTGAGGTTTTTCCTGAAAATCCTCAGTCACAGATGGGAAAATCTCTTTTCCTTGTATTTTCGCATTACGATAGGCGAATTGCAAGATACCGACTCCGCTTGTAAACTGTGGTTCTCTTACACCAATATAATCCGGAATGGCAAGTCTTACATTAGCATGGAAAACATCCTGCGCTAACTCAAGGACGCCCGGCATGTTCATCGTGCCTCCAGTGAGTACAAACCCACCGGGAAGTTCACGTACGCCCATGCGTTGGATTTCCTGGGCAGCAAAGACAAAAATTTCTTCTAGTCTAGCTTCAATCATATCAGAGATTTGCAATTGATTGAATGCCTGTTGACGATTACTTCCGATAATCGTTACAGAAAAACTTTCCTCTTCGTTGGCATCATCAAAAAATGCATGTCCATGTTCGAGTTTGATCTGCTCCGCTTCTTCTGTAGACGTTCTCAACCCGATCGATAAGTCTTTTGTAAGATTGTCCCCTCCGAAAGGAATCATGCTGGTTCCTTTAAGGTGTCCTTCTTCAAATACGGAAATGGTTGTAGAACCACCACCGACATCGATAAGAGCAACGCCTAGATTGGTTTCATCACCGGATAACGAGACAGTGCCAGAAGCTAACGGCTGTAAGCAAACATCCAATACTTCCAATCCTGCTCGTTCTACACATTTTAGAGTATTATGTAAAACGGTTTTCGCACAGGTAATGATCATCCCTTCCATTTCAAGACGAACGCCGATCATACCGCGTGGATCTGTAATTTCATCCTGTCCGTCAACGATGAACTGCCGTGGAATCACATCAATGATTTCTCTTTCAGGGGGTACAGATACGACTTGGGCAGCATCGATCACTCTCGTAATATCTTCGTTGCCTATTTCTCTGCTTTCGCTTGAGACAGCTACCACTCCATGACATGGCTGCAGTTGAATATGATTACCATTGACACCTACAACCACCCGGTCAATTTTCATATCCACCATACGTTCTGCCTGTTCGACCGCGGATCGAATAGAGTGTACCGTTTGATCAATATCTACAATGGCACCTTTTTTCATACCATTTGATTTGGCGGTACCTACGCCAATTATATTGAGGCTATCATTCATGATTTCTCCAATGATCACCTTAATTCTACTTGTTCCTATATCTAAACTTACTAATATTTCATTTTGATTCACCAGTGACGCACCTCCTGTAGCAAGCCATATAAGTAGTTCAAAGCATATCGAATTCACGCTTAAAATACAATCTTTGAAATACAAACGTAAATGAATTGATATATTGTGTCGGGGTAGCCCCCTTCTCGAAAAGCGAGAAAAAAACACGCTCCTATGTTTGTTTTCCACAGGGTTTCGTTAATTTCCTCTTATTTACGTTTATTTTTTTCGAAATTTCGTTAGCAATTTTTGGTCAATGACCAGCCTTCTTATGATCGCAAGGTTTCGGAACAACCGGACACCGAACGCAAACACAGCGGCCAGATAGAGATCCACACCTAATTGGACCCCTAGGAAAGCCAATAATGCAGCGAGCGTGACGTTGAAAAAGAAACCTGTCAGGAAGACCGTGTCATCAAAAGATTTCTCAAGCTGTGCCCGGACCCCGCCAAGAATCGTATCGAAAGCGGCCAGTACAGCAATGGATAAATAATCGGAATAGGCATCGGGGATACGGATATCCGTCAAAATGCCGAGGGTCACACCGATAATAAGGAATAGTAGGGGTAACCACAAATTAACCACCAGCTTCTTCTAATTTTTCTAAATGAAGAGGATCCTCATACTTTGGAAGCGTTAGGCTTTTCTGCTCTTCAAAAGTAATTTCCATATTGTCGATATTAAAAATGTCCTGAGTGGAACTGGCTCTCATATGATCCTCAAGCTTCCCGGGATCATCTGTCAGAACTTTAATCTCCAATGGCAGCGAACCGATGGGACGGTTATTCACATAGGTCGATCCATTCACATCTCTGATGGGAGAAAGGTTGGTAAACCGTTCACTCCCTATACTTATATCATCAGCCCCATAGGTGTTCAATTCATTGACCAGTCTACTGAGAAGATGTGGAGATACAACAGGAAATGACTGACCTCCAGCGTCCTCATTGAAAATCGGACGAATCATCAGGAGAAGACCTGTCCCCTCTTTTTTCTGGAGCCCGATCTTCTTCTCCAGTACTTCGATCGATTCTTTCAGCGTCTCTACCTGTTGCCTGGAAGATTGTTGCTCATAATCGTCGATCATTTGATCGACGACCGCAATTTTCTCTAAAAGATCCTGCTGATGATCCTGTTGATTTTTCAGATCCTCGCGTACTTCCCACACATCCCTGGAATCTCTGATCACTGTTTCATGGGATGTCGTTTGGAACTGGACCGCCACCATGAATCCAATCAATAAAAATACGATGGATAGAAGCCATTGTGTTCTTTTCTTCATGTTGATCACCCTTCAGCAGACAGCCTGGCTTTCATTTCCAAATGACTCTCTTTCGTCATTTGCACGTCGACATTTTCATTAAGAAGCTGATCGACGACCCCTCGGGTTAAATGAAGGCTCGAATAAAGCACTTCAGAATCCCCGATTGCCGTAATAACGAATGGTGCAGGATGTTGGATGCCGTCCACCGTAATGACCGGTCCTGTACAAGCGATATAGCTGTCTTTCATAAATCGCTGCCCGTTGATGGCGACAGCCTTCGCTCCAGCGCTGAGAAGTTCGTTAATTACGCTGTGGACATGACTTTCATGGACAATATACTGATTGACTTGATCCTCATCCGGTATATATTCTGCATCGCGCAGGACGACTTGAACCCCTTCTCCCTTGATTGGAACTTCTCCATTCAACATCTGAAGCTTCTTTTTCCTATGCACGAAGTCTGCGACGATTTGTTCACGATCAGCCATATCATTTTCAAAATCCTGGACTTTCTGGCGTTTTTCTTTCAGCTCGGCGCGTAAGTTCTTGTTCTTTTTCTCCATGTCCAGGAGCTGTTGCTGATAAAAGTATTCTTTCTCCCACTGGGAATCGTTCAGTTGAACCATCTCCGGGGAGCTTTTCGTCAATTGATAACTGTAACTCACGAGAAAACCAGAGACAAGAAGGACCAGGGACAGGATGATGGATTTCCCTTTAAGCTTCTTCATCCGTACTCTCCTCTTCCTCTTCAGTCCCTGGCTCCTCTGATGCCGCTTCGTCTGTTTCCCCTTCTGCCTCTGACTCCGGGTATTCCTCAAAATAGGCCCCTACATCGATATGTATAATCCCTTCAGCTCCTTCATCGAGCTGGGCAACGATGGAAGGGTATGCCGGCATCTTTTCGGCGAAGCTTCGGATGGAAGCCTGTACCTGATACCCGTCATTCATGTACAGAAGAATTTGATACGGATTGCCGTCCCTGGGGTCCCAATGAATCTCTGAAATAAGGCTTCCTACACTTGCCGGAAGCTCTTTCAACTCTTGGGAAATTTCCTTCAAATACGTTTCCTTCGTAAAACCAACAAGTGTCGGGGCGTCTCCACCCGGCAAGGCCGTCTGCCCCTCCAGACGGGAGCCATCTTCAAGGATGGCATGAAAAGCGCCATCCTGCTTGACGTACCCGATTCGTTCCGCTTCCGTCACTTCAATTTGAACTTTATTCGGGAAGGACCTGTCGATGGAAGCAAAGGTGACTTCTTGATGCGACTCGATCTGTTGCTTCATCTCCTCTTCATCGACTCTCCAATAATTCGTAGATGTCGTGATTCCGGCAAGTTCCACAATTTCCTCTTCCGAAACGTGGTACTCCCCTTCTACAACTATATGACGAACATTACTGAGCGGCGATTGGAGATAGATGACCGTCGCAATCAGCAAAAATAGAATAGTCAAATACAGAATCAAGCGACGATTCGCTTTTTTGCGTCTCGTCTGTTTCAATTTTGGAATGCGATCTTCTATGGAAACCACTTTTCTCTCTTCCATAACGGGCATTTCTCCTTACTTGCTAGACACCCTTTTCGCTGTTCGTTCTAGCTGTTTGAAAGAATAATGTTCCTCTAAAAGATGACGAGCTGTACTCTGCATCTATACGTTTCCCATTATACCACAAATATAGACGGATAGATTGATAGACTTTTACTAGTTTCTCATCAATTTTCTTACAGGAAAAACCGCATTTCGAGGGGGCTCATGTGATTTCGCTAAAATCGTTTACCCATTCTCCAGGTCCATTAAACTTATACATATAATTTACCTGAAATCCCCACCCGCCATACGTAAGAAAGAAGCGAAAACAAAAAAGACCGGGAAGATCCCGGCCTTTTATCTGGTAGAAAAACGACTGACACTTAGAAGAAGCCCAAGCGATGCAAGCGTAAGGGTCAAAGAGGAACCGCCGTAACTGACGAGAGGGAGGGTGATCCCAGTGACTGGGATCAATCCGGTTACCACACTGATATTTATCATCACCTGGATACTGATCATCCCAACGATGCCAAGAGCAAGGAGAGAACCGAATAAGTCAGGGGCAAGTAAACTTGCCCGGATCCCCCGCCATAACAAAATGAAAAAAAGACTGAGAACGAGTAGTCCTCCAAGGAAACCAAGTTCTTCTGCAAGGACAGCGAATATGAAATCGGTCTGCGGTTCCGGCAGATAGAAGAATTTCTGCATACTGTTCCCAAGACCCAACCCCATCAGGCCGCCGGGTCCGATTGCGTACAAGGACTGGATAATTTGGAAGCCTGCACCAAGAGGATCTTCCCATGGGTGGAGGAAGGCTGTGATTCGTTTGATCCGATAAGGCGCGGATGCAATCAGTCCCACCATGCCAGCTGCACCTGCACCCGCAATCCACATAAAATGGCTGATTCTCGCACCAGCGGTGAACATCATCACAAGACAAGTCCCGACCATAACGACACCAGTCCCTAAATCAGGCTGTAACATAATGATAGCAAAAGGAAACAATATTAAAGCAAGGGCAGGTAAAAACCCTTGTTGGAAGGAATTCATACGTTTCTGACGTTCGGATAGAAATCTGGCCAAAAATAGAATGAGTCCGAGTTTCATAAATTCGGATGGCTGTATGCTGAACATCCCTACCCCAATCCAACTCCTTGCTCCTCCACGCACCATTCCTACCCCTGGCACTAATACAAGGGCAAGAAAAACAAGGCATATAATCATGATCATCTTTGAATGCGCATGCCATACATAGTACGGAATTCTTGATAAAACGACCATGGCAATCAATCCGGCTGTCGCGAAGAGAATCTGCCGTTTGGCGTAAAACCACGGGTCATCGAATTTATACTCTGACCAGATGCTGGACGAACTGTAGACCATGACGATTCCAATGATTAAAATCCCTAGAATAGCAGCGACCAACCACAAATCCGGCTTTTTTTCTTCCATAAAAAAGCCCTACCTCCCATCTATGTGGAAACCAGGGCTTAAGCTTGTCACCATAAGCCCTTATTAGAGCTTATGCACAGCTTGGATAAACATGTTGCCTCTTTCTTCAAACGTACGATACTGATCCCAGCTCGCACACGCAGGAGAAAGCAGTATGACGTCCTCTTCTTCTGATAAACGATAAGCCTTATCAACCGCATCCTTCATCTTTTCCACTTTCATCACTTCTTCAATCCCGGCTTTATGTGCGGTTTCAGCAAGGAGATCAGCGGTTTCTCCGAATACGACCATGGCTTTCACACCGGACATGTGAGGGATGAGAGGGTCAAAGTTTGTGCCACGGTCAAGTCCCCCCGCAAGAAGAATCACTGGATTTTCAAATGACTTCAAGGCATAAGAGGTCGCAAGGATGTTCGTGGCTTTGGAATCATTATAAAACAGCCGTCCGTTTTTATTCGTTACAAATTGCAACCGATGTTCCACCCCTGCAAAAGTCGTCAGAACTTGAATGATCGCCTCATTGCGAATGCCATTCACCTTAACAGCAGCCACAGCGGCAAGAATGTTCTGCAGGTTCTGCTCCCCTACCAACAGGATGTCTTCTTTCTTCATGAGGGGTTCGTCTTCGAAATAAATGAACGTATCATCCGCCCAAGCCCCTTTCCCTTTTTCTTTAATGGAAAAAGGGACAAGTTTGGCTTTGACTCGTGGTAGAAAGCGAGCTATTTGTTGATCATCTGCATTATAGACCAGTGTATCAGCAGCCGTTTGGTTCGCCGTGATTTTAGCTTTCGCCTCATGATAGTTCTCAAGCGTGTGATGATAATCCAGGTGCGCCTCGTACAGATTAAGCCAAACAGCAATCTCGGGATGGAAAGCATCCGTCCCGAGCAGTTGGAAAGAAGAAAGCTCCGTAACCATCGTTTCATCAGCATCTGTTTTTCTTGCAACCTCACACGAAACATGTCCGATGTTTCCAGCAAGTGATACTTTCTGTTGATCAGCACGGACCATTTCATGAATCAACGTGGTCGTTGTAGTCTTCCCGTTTGACCCGGTTACCGCTACGAGAGGTCCTTCATGGAGCAGGCTCGCTAATTCAACTTCAGTAACCACTGGAATGTTCCGCTTCACCGCTTCTGAGATCACAGGGTTTTCATAAGGAATGCCTGGATTCTTCACGACGTAATCTACATCATCCAGCACAGACAATGGGTGCCCCCCTGTAATGACCTCCGCCCCTTTTAACGTGAGCTTTTGTACGGATGGATTTTTCTGGTCGGCTTTCAGGTCATTGATCCTCACTTGAACACCGCTGTCGAGCAGCAATTCCGCCGCTGCTGTTCCACTCTTGGCAAGACCTAGGACTAATACGTGCTGATATGGAAAATGCATTAAATTTCTCATCCGAACATCACCTCAATATAGATGCCGATTACTGCGAAAATGAGTCCTACAGCCCAAAAAGTCGTTACGACACGCCATTCGGACCAGCCTTTCAATTCATAATGGTGATGAAGGGGACTCATCTTGAACACCCGTTTACCTGTCGTTTTAAAAGAAATGACCTGAATAATAACAGATAACGTTTCCAGGACGAATACCCCACCGATTACAACGAGAACCAGTTCTAGCTTTGTCAGTATAGCGATAATGGCAATCGCCCCGCCCAGAGCGAGTGAGCCGGTATCACCCATGAAAACTTTAGCCGGATGAGCGTTGAAGACAAGGAAACCGAGCAGCGCTCCAACAATGGCTAAAGAAAAGATCGTAATTTCCACATTCATTTGGCCTGTCCAGGCTAGAATAGCAAAGGCTCCAAAGGCGATGGCAGCAGTACCAGCAAGTAGGCCATCCAATCCATCCGTCAAATTAACGGCATTCGACGCACCAACAAGCATGAACAGAATGAGGAGCGCATAGCCCCAGCCAAGGTCAAACTCCAACGACGTCCCAGGAATACTGATGTACGTCGGGAAGTCAGAATTTCTTAAAATGAAATAAACGACAAGGGCAATGACGACTTGTCCAAGCATTTTTTGCTTAGATGTTAGGCCAAGGTTCCTCTTCAACGCGACTTTAATATAATCATCCAAAAAACCTAATAGTCCGTATCCTATAAGGACAAACAGTACTAAGAACATCTGTGTATTTCCCGAGTCAGGTGTGAACCAATAGGATGCGAGGAGTGTTGTGATGACCACAGCCAGGATGATCATTACGCCTCCCATGGTGGGAGTTCCGGATTTTTTCTGATGGGATTCTGGGCCTTCATCCCTGATCGCCTGGCCGAATTTCAACCTTCTCAAAAAAGGGATGATCAGGGGCGAGATTGCAACAGTGATTGCAAATGATACTGCCATAGTGATTAGTAGTATGTAGTCGTTCATGTGTTGTTTTCCTCCTTATCCATCATCATCGCCATCCGATCAATCCATGAGATGATCGAGAATACTTTCTAACTTCATACCTCTGGAAGCTTTAATGAGTACGACGGTGTCCGCTGTTAATGTTTGACGGACATGATGACTTAACAATTGTTTATCTTGAAAATGCATAGTTTCCATGTGTGGATGTAATTTTCCTGCGGCGTCCGATATGTTTCTGGAATGATCTCCGATCGTAAAAACAGCGTGGATGTTATCAGCAATGACTTCAGCTACGCTTGCATGAAGAGCTTCTGATTGATCACCAAGTTCGAACATATCACCTAATATTAACACTTTCCTGCTTTTTGATGTCAATTGACTGACAACTTCAATAATGGCTTTCATTGATGTCGGAGAAGCATTGTAGGCATCATTGATAATCAGAGAGCCATTCGGTCCTGAATGCTTCTCAAAACGCATACCTGACATTTCGATGTGCTGAAAGCCTGCTTGGATATCTTCATCGCTGATCTCAAGAAGGTCGGCAAGTGCGATGACATATGTGGCATTTTTCACATTATGTTTCCCGGCCATAGGCAATTCAAAAGACCGCCCACTGACTGTAAACCGGCTGGTTTCATCTGTCAACTGAAGATTTTCAGCGCGATAATCAAGGCCACTGCCAAAACCACAACTTACCGTCCACTTCTCTTTCTTTTTATCTTCAAGCAGTGATTCGTCTCCATCGAGGATCAACGCCCCCTGTCCAGAAAGACCTTCTGTAATTTCAAGCTTTGCGTTTGCAATCCCTTCCCTGGAACCAAAATTTTCGATATGGGATTCTCCGATATTCGTAATGATGGCATAGTCGGGTTTAGCAAGCTTTGATAAAACGGAAATTTCCCCCGCACGATCCATTCCCATCTCCAGGACGACAGCTTCTGTCTCTGGATCCATGGAAAGCACAGTGAGAGGGAGACCGATGTGGTTATTAAAATTGCCGGCAGTTTTGTGTGTTTTATATTTCACTTGCAGGACAGCTGCCGTTAAATCTTTAGTCGTCGTCTTACCATTGGATCCCGTAACCCCGACAATGATCGGATCGACTTTTTGAAGATAATAAGCGGCCAGCTGTTGGAGGGCTTCCGTTGTGTCTTTCACGAAAAAGACAGGAAAATCTGTCGGTACGAGTTTCGGAAGAGGTTGGTCTTCCTGCCACAAAGCAGCGACTGCCCCCTGCTTGATCGCTTCGCTCAGGAAATCGTGTGCATTAAAGTTCTCCCCAACAATCGGGACGAACAAACTTTGCTTGGCCGTCTTCCGAGTGTCGGTCATGACAGATTTCAAACGAATCTGATCCGTTGCCGCTCCTTTTTTATTCGGAAAGATTTGCGAAAGTTCATTTACTTCTAAAATCATGATGGATGCTCCTTCATTTCTCTTAATATCGTACGGGCCACCTCACAGTCATCAAAATGATGACGGGTCCCTTGAATTTCCTGATAGGTTTCATGACCTTTGCCGGCAATCAGGACGACATCTCCTGACTCCGCCTTTTCAAGTGCATATCGAATAGCTTCTTTACGATCTTCGATTAAATGGTAACGCCCTTTCACATGGGCGGTCATGTCTCTGAAGATCTGCTTCGGATCTTCCGTACGCGGGTTGTCATTCGTGAAAATCACACGGTCAGCATAATCGGCACTGACTTTTGCCATGAGCGGGCGTTTGCTGCGGTCCCGATCCCCGCCGCATCCGACCACGAGGGTGATTGCTCCCTTGCTAATTTCACGCAGAGTCTCTAATACGTTTTTCAAAGAATCAGGTGTATGGGCATAATCCACGACAACTCCAAATCCCTGCCCTTCCCTTACAGGTTCAAACCGCCCCTTGACTCCGCGAGTCTGTTGAAAAGAGTGCTGAATCGTCTTCAGGGGCACTCCCGCTAAGATGGCGGCACAAGCAGCTGCCAGCATGTTATAAATGCTGAATAAACCCATTAGGGGGCTGGTTATGGTAATCGTTCCAATCGGTGTGGTCATCAGGAATGACGTACCCGTTTCAGACAGATTATACTCATCCGCTCTCACATCGGCATGTTCATGGATTCCATAAGTCATTAAACCTTGAGAGGTGGAACGGATGATTTTTTTCGCAAGTGGAGAATCCAAATTCACAACAGCGAATTTCTCACGTTCTTTATTATACCCATTCCCTAATTGTGCGAACAATAGGGACTTTGCACGAAGATAATCATCAAAATTTTCATGATAATCTAAATGGTCCTGCGTTAAATTCGTAAAGATGGCAATATCGAAATCGCATCCATAAACTCTACCTTGATCGAGCGCATGGGATGATACTTCCATGATGGCCTGATCGATGTCCGCTTTGCGCATTTTATGGAAATAGCGCTGTAAGGTTAAAGCATCAGGCGTGGTGTTTTTCACCGGGAACGTCTCCCCAGCAATGTTGACTTGGATGGTTCCGATGATACCGGTCGTTTTTTTGTGATGTTGAAAAATTTCATCCAGTAAATAGGTGATGGATGTTTTGCCGTTGGTCCCTGTCACACCGATAACATGAAGTGATTCTGAAGGACAGTAGTAGAAGGCGGCAGCTGTCATGGCAAGGGCTCTTGCAGTATCATTTACGAGAACGACGGGGACTGACACATCCACCTTTTCCTCTGCGATGATAGCTGCTGCCCCCTTCTCAACTGCAGCCTTAGCAAACCGATGACCATCCACATCAACTCCACGAATGCAGACGAAGACATCCCCTGGCTCTGTCGTCCTTGAGTCCATGGATAGGCCGGTGATCTGAAGGTCAGACACACAAGACGTCACTTTATAAAAAGGGATATACCGCAAGAGTTTCTTCATTTTCATTAATGTCACCCTTACCTGTTTACAGTTTTATTATACCAAACAGATGGTCAGTTCCCTAAATACACTCGGATGGTCGATCCGCTTGGCACTTTCACTCCGGCTTCAGGCGCCTGCGTCACCACTTTGGACCCGCTTCCACTGACTTCAACTTCTAAATTCAGAAGCATTTGACTCAATTCCTTTTTCTCCATACCTGTCACATCCGGGACTTCGACAAGGGGTTCATCAGGCCAGGAATATTCCTTTTCCAGACCATCTTTCCGAGCTTCCACCCCCAACGCTCTCAGGCTGTCCCCCATAATATTTCCTACGATTGGAGCGGCTACGACCCCTCCGAACTGGACGGTGTTCTTCGGATTGTCAATAGCAAGGTATACAACGAGTTCAGGGTCATCCGCAGGAGCGAACCCGATAAAGGATACGATGTGGTTATTTTCCATGTAACGTCCATCAGGGCCGACTTTTTGAGCCGTTCCGGTTTTACCTCCGACACGGTACCCTTCCACATAAGCCCCTCTTCCTGTCCCTTTGGCAACGACACTTTCAAGGGCGCGACGAATTTCCGCAGATGTCTCTTCTGATATAACTCTTTCTTTTAATTTAGGTTCATTTTTCTCTACGGTTTCTCCGGTGATAGGATCTAGCCAGGCTTCCTGAATATACGGTTCATAATAATAACCGCCATTCACTGCTGCGGCAACTGCCATAACCTGCTGGATCGGAGTTACCGAAACCCCCTGGCCGAAAGCAGTGGTCGCCTGTTCGACCGGCCCTACGTTCTCAGGTTTGAATAGAATTCCTTTCCCTTCCCCTTCAAGGTCGATCCCCGTTTTCTCCCCGAACCCGAACCGATCAATATATTCGAACAGCTTTTCCTTTCCAAGCCTCTGTCCGAGAGTGACAAATCCGGGGTTGCAGGAATTCTGGACCACTTCTAAAAAAGTCTGATCCCCATGACCGCCCCGTTTCCAGCAATGGAGGGTCGCTCCATCCACTTTGATTGCACCCGAGTCATGGAAGTGTTCATCATCCAGATCGACGAGATCTTCTTCCAGTGCCGCTGCGAGCGTAATAATTTTGAACGTGGAACCAGGCTCGTACGTACTCCATACCGGTAAATTCCTGTTATAGACTTCCGGTTCTACTTCTTGATAATTGGCGGGATCGAAATTAGGACGCGTCGCCATTCCAACCACTTTTCCAGTGTCTGGGTCAACGGCAAGAGCCACGGCTCCATCCGGGTTATATTTTGCCTGAGCAATATCAAGTTCACGTTCCATAATGGACTGAACTTTATAATCAATCGTTAATTGCAAATCTTTTCCGTCGACGGGTGGATCGTAAATATCGGCCATATCCGGCATTCGCTTCCCTTTGGCATCAGAAAAAAAGGACAAGGCCCCTTTTTCCCCTTTCAATTCTTCATCATAATAGGCTTCCAGACCGAGCAGTCCCTGATTATCGATTCCGCTGAAACCGAGCACATGAGAAAGGAAAGATCCATGAGGATAGTACCTTTCAGAATCTTCCGCTATGTAAACCCCTGGCATTTGAAGAGACTGGATCGCTTCGGCCTGCTCTTCACTGATCTTACGCCCTTCCGGGTGAATACGCTCGATGGAGGTCACTTTCGTCACGTGAGAGTAAGCTTTATCCACACTCATATCCAAAATTTTGGCAAGGTTTTGAGCCGTCCCTTCGGCGTCCTTCACCTGCCTAGGTACAACCATGACCGTTGGAGCCGATTGGTTTCCTACGAGGATTTCTCCATTCGTATCAAGAATCTTCCCACGTTCCGGCTCGAAGGTAATGTCTCTGCTCCACGATTCCTCCGCTTTTGCAATGAGGAAATCGCTTAGGAAAAACTGTACATACCCGAGCCTGCCTGCAATGACAAAAAAAATAACCATTCCAACAAGAAAGACAGCGACTAACCGTTTCTTTACGATTACTTGTGATACTCGTCTCATCTTAATAACTCCTTTTTGAAGTCAATAGAGTCAGCTTGTATCACTATATGCAATCTGGAAACGATTAGAACACTGCCTGGAATGGTGTTACTCCTCAGCTGGAGGAGCCAATTCTACTACTAAATAGCCATCTTCTTTAATCGCTGATCCTGCGGGGATGCTTTGTTTCTCAACAAACCCGTTCCCCATCGTCTCAAGGTTCAATTGGAAATGCTTTACGATCCTGTGTACGTCACGAGCGGAATAGCCAGTCAGATCCGGCATCGTCGGTTTATCGGTAACGACCATGATTCGCTGATTCTTAACGACTTCTTCCCCCGGTTGCGGAAGGATGGCCGTCACTTTCCCGCCTTTCCCCAGGACTTCCACATTAGCAAACGTTTCTTTCAGCTCTTCTTCAGCCTCGGACGTACGCTTCCCAACTACATCCGGAATGGTAATTGGAGAAACGGACTGATCCACTTCCTTATCAGGCTGCACGTCCATATAATGCAGACTGTTCTCAAGCACTGTCCGTGTGATATAGGAAACAGGTTCAGAACCAAGCTCTGTTACTTCAAGATCTGGCTGCTGGACGGCTACATAAATGAGAAGTTCCGGATCTTCTTTCGGTGCCATCCCCATAAACGAGAATACGTAGTTATTCCGTCCCGTCAAATAACTGCCGTTCTCAATCATTTGAGCGGTTCCAGTTTTGCCGGCCAGCGTATAATCGTCCAATTTGAAGGATTGTCCTGTCCCCTGCTCGGAAGTGATGACCGTCCCCATGAGCTCGCGGACCTGATCCGCTGTGCTTTTCGAGATGGGCTGCCCGATTTCTTCTGGACTGTTTTCCTTTAGCACTTCTCCTGTCTCACTCGAGGTGATTTGCGAAAGCATATATGGACGCATCATTTTCCCATCGTTAGCGACTGATGTCGCCGCTGTCATCAACTGGATGGCCGTGAAAGTAGAACCCTGACCGAATGATGTAGTCGCCTGTTCGGACGGCTTATTGAAGACGAAACGCCCATTCTTTTCATTAGGAAGGTCGATCCCTGTCTTTTCATCAAAGCGAAAATCGGTCAAATATTCCCGTAGTTTCGAAGGTCCTAAAACTTCAAGGGCAATTTTGGATGAAGCGACATTCGAAGAACGCTGAAACCCTTCATTATAGGAAATCGGTCCCCATCCCTGGCCATTGTTATGATCTCCAATTGTGTGGCCCGGAACTTTATAGGTCCCAGATTTGAACATATCACTTCCATTATAGACGCCTTCTTCAATCGCTGCTGCCCATGTGAAAATTTTCATAGTCGACCCAGGTTCAAACGTATGGGAGACAATGTCATTGTACCAGTTCTCAACATCACCAATATCGTTCGGATTATAACTGGGACGATTGCTCATCGCTAGGATTTCCCCAGTATCCGGATCCATGACAGCCGCCATAATTTTCTCAGGGCTGTATTGGTCATCCACTTGTGTGAGGGCGTCTTCCAGGAACGTCTGTATTTTCTGGTCGATGGTCAAATGTACATCATTTCCATTCTCCGGTTCTGTCATGACTTCATTCGGATCAAGCAGTTTTGTCCCGTACTTATCCCGTTCATAACTTATTTTCCCTTTTTCCTCCTGAAGATGTTCTTCCATCTGTTTCTCGACTCCTGTCACACCATTGATGTTTCCATCCTGGCTGCGTGCGAAGCCGATGACATGAGAGGCGAACTTTCCGTTCGGATAGTATCGTTTCGATTCCTGTTTGAACTCGATTCCATTCAGTTCGAGTTTTTCAATTTCGTCCCTCTTCTCTTGTGTAATGGAACGTCCTTTGGAACCGAATTCTACTTGAAAACGCCCATCTTCCTGCCCCTCTTCAATCGTTTCACGGATCTCACTTGCTTCCATATCCAAAATGGGCGCAAGTTTTTGAGCTGTTTCAGCTGGTTCGTCCACGTGTCTCGGTGGATCAAGATTAGCAGAATAGTCAGGGTCTACAATCGCATAAATTCTATAGGTTGGTCGATCATAGGCAAGGACCATGCCATTTTTGTCATAAATTTTTCCTCTGTCTGCATCGATTTCATAAGAGGTGGTACGGATATCCTCCGCCCATTCTTTCAAATCGACCCCTTCGACCGTGTCGGCCGTCTCAATGTAAATGAAACGCCCCGCAATGATGAAGAATACAATCGCAAAAGCGATCATCAAAAATGCGGAGCTCTTATTATTTCGACTTTTCATGATGAAATCACCAGCCGTTACTCGTTATTGATTTTACCGGCTTGCTTCACTTGTGCATTTTGGATATTCAATCCATTCTCTTTAGCGATACTCAAAATCCGGTCAGGATTGCTGAGTTCTTTTACTTGATAAGCAAGATTTTCATTTTGCGACTGCTTCTGCAGGATGTCCTGTTCCAACCCACGGATATCGCGGTTGATCTCATCCGTCTGGGCAGAAGTCTGTACTAAAAACACAGATGCTGCAAGGACGGCGGCCGTAGCAAACGAATAGAGGAACTTCTCCCCTGTACTGATCCATTTCTTTTTATGTACCTTTACTTTAACCTGTTTCTGTCTGTCAGGCTGCTGTAAAGGCTGCTGTTTTCTTATCTGTTCAGCACTCATGTTTGTTTCCACCCTTCATTAAATTCAAATTCCTTATTCCAAGGTTT
This sequence comes from Halobacillus sp. ABR2_026, assembly GCF_056158545.1. NCBI lineage: Bacteria > Bacillati > Bacillota > Bacilli > Caryophanales > Bacillaceae > Halobacillus > Halobacillus sp. ABR2_026. The sequence continues at coordinate 1,679,224 of NZ_JBSWTM010000001.1, read as the reverse complement.
GACTTTCTCGATAATCCTCAACTTAGCAGAACGTGAACGGCGATTTTCCTCAAGTTCCGACTCATCGGCTACAATAGGCTTTCGGCTGACCAATCGAAAAGGTGGCTGTTTGTCCTCCGGAATGACCGGGATATTCTTCGGCAACGGAGGGTTGGAGCTCCACTTTTTGAACGCCTGCTTACATAGACGGTCTTCTAGAGAGTGGAAAGTAATAACGGCGATACGTCCACCAATTCCGACGACTCGCGCGGCCTGATGCAGACTGTCCTGAAAGGCACCAAGCTCATCATTGACAGCTATACGGATCGCTTGGAACACCCTTTTCCCCGGGTGTCCTCCCTTCCTTCTTGCTGGAGCAGGAATTCCTTCTTTAATCAACTCTACTAATTCCCCCGTCGTTTCAATAGGCTTTTCTTGTCTTGCTGCTTCAATTTTCCTGGCAATTTGCTTGGAGAATTTCTCCTCTCCATATTTGAAGAAGATGCGTACAAGATCCTGGTACGGCCATTCATTGACGACTTCCTTGGCACTAAGTGCAGCGTCCTGGTTCATGCGCATATCCAAAGGAGCATCCTGGTGATAACTGAACCCTCGTTCTTCCACATCTAATTGTGGACTGGATACACCCAGATCATAAATCACACCATCGACATCCGTTACCTGAAGCTCTGACAATTTCTCTTCCAATTGACGGAAGTTCGCCTTAACGAAAGTAATTCGGTGCTCATAGTCCTTCAGACGCTCTTTCGCCGCCTGGAGAGCCGTCTCATCCTGGTCGAAGGAAATCAATCGTCCTTTTCCCTTCAGGGCTCTAGCAATCGCTTCCGAATGCCCTCCGCCGCCCAATGTACAGTCGACATAGGTACCTTCCGGGTCTAAATCTAATTGTTGTATGGTTTCATTTTTTAATACGCTGTAATGCTCAAACATGGTTTCACTCGTTTCTATCCATCAGATATCAAAATCTAACATATTTTCTGCAATCTCAGAGAAGGATTCTTCCGAAGCTTCAAAATAGTTCTCCCACTCGTCATGACTCCAAAACTCAATCCTGTTGGACACACCGATGACGACACATTCTTTTTCAAGCGCAGCATATTTTCTCAACGGCTGCGGAATGTTGATCCTTCCCTGCTTGTCTACTTCACACTCGACAGCACCAGAGAAGAAAAAGCGGGTGAAGGCCCTTGCATCTTTCTTAGTAAGGGGAAGTTTTTTCAGTTTCTCTTCAAGGAGTTTCCATTCGTCCATAGGATAAGCAAACAGACACTGATCTAAACCTCTCGTGAGCACAAAAGTGTCCCCGAGGTCCGGGCGGAATTTCGAGGGTACGATGATCCGTCCTTTTGTATCAATGTTGTGCTGAAATTCACCCATGAACATAGAGTTCCCCCACCTTCTAATTTCACCTTACCACATCGCCCCACTTTTCTCCACTTACTTTTTTATCATTCTCTTTCCAAGAAAAAAATCCTGCCCCTGAAGGCAAGATTTTAATGGGTTTTTCCTGAATTTTATGTGGTGGGGGATGGTGGAGGAACTTCCCTACAAATATACGACATAATGATCGTTGTTAAAGCTCATATGGTGTCTGTTCATCTGCTGAAAGACTGTTGTTCCGTACTCATTGATCCATGGGACGATGCTCCACATTCTTTCCTGCAATCCACCACCAGGATGCAAAGTCCATTCCATGTTTTCAAACTGTTCCATTTCATGTTGATGACGTATTTCTATGGAATGTTGAAGACGCTTTTCTAAAAAGTCGATGTTTTCCATTATATAGGCCAAGTTCTTGTCGGCAAGTTGCCCGAGGTCCGCACCCAGCTCCCTTGACTTTTCACGCAAAGGAGCATGGACGCTGTCGATTTCTTTTTTCACGTGCTGCGCCAATTGCTGGATCTTGGGTGTACTTTGAGAGGCGATCCAATTCATCTTTTTCTTGCGCACACCGGACTGGACAGCATCCTCAGCTGTGATTTGGAATTTATTCAGTTCCTGGCGTGTCTTACGATCGACCATCGTGAACGATAAGCGCGGCAGCACAGGAGGCATATCCAGACCAGCGGCCTCGAATGCAGGTTTCAATACAGACCAGTAATTGATTTCCCCGGGGCCTCCGATAAATCCGAGTACAGGAAAAAGGGCTTCCTGCATAAGAGGGCGTGTGACTACATTATTGCTGAGCCGTTCAGGCGTCTCCATACTAACTCTCAACAATTCTTCCTCAGACATAGCCACCTCATTGTTTTTCCCTCTGAAATTTCCTTCTTCATCCCGGACCAGAAGCACCCTTTCTCCTCCCATATTATAGAAAAGATGCGCATCCTCTATCTCACTATCCAGTAAGGTTTCATACCCTTCCTGACGGTTTTTCTGTAAGACCGCATACACTCCACTTGCGATTTCCTTGTTTTTATCAATCATCGTCCTGAAATACGGAGTCTCAAGCCGGCGTACTTCCGGGTCATGAGCATCAATCATGACCAGACCTTCTTCGGGAAACAGATGGTGAACGACTTTCGCAAAAAAGTCGCTGTAAGTCACGGACTCTTTCAAGAGGGTGTCCATCGACTTATAAAAGTCCCGGGTATGCTCTGTTTCTTTGACGGCACTGAATACTTCCTTCAGCCAATTGGAAGCCTTATTTTGATCGATCGTAATATCCGATACAGAAGCTTTAGTTTCAGGAGTATGATCGATGGTCAGTTTTTCCATGCCATTTCCCTTTTTCATCAGGATGTGATGGATCTCATCAAAATCATGATCTTCTCCTGCAATCCAGAAGACCGGAATCACAGGCCGGCCGAGTTCTTTTTCTTTATTTTTCGCAAGCTGCAGGACGGAAATAATTTTATGGACAGAATATAGCGGGCCTGTAAGCAATCCCGCCTGCTGACCGGCAATGACTACGACACTATCTTCCTCTTTCAATCTTTCAATGTTATCAAGCGTACCCTCCGGTGCTCCCCACCGTCTGTTCATCCTGCTGAGGATATTCGAAAGTTCTATCCGCTGATAGGTATGGTTCTTCAATTCTGATAACCGGCGCTCCCAGGTTGAATCTTCGAATGGGGCGTAGTTAAACCGGTCTGCTATTTTTTTATAATCATTTTTATAATCACGAAACAGCGTCTGCTTCGGTTGTAGTTCCATCGGATCGATACGCATATCTTTTACGACTCCTTTATAGGCAAAAGTTACATGTTTTAGTATGTATCCTATTGTATTGTACAAAAAACCGCTCCATAGTTCACATTATCTGTTTGAAAGATTTACGAAACATTTGCCTCAAGGGAGCAGGACCTGCCATAAATGACTTTTATTCGATGGAAAAGCACAGCCTTCGTGAGGCTGTGCTCGTCTTTCATTATCTTATGTCAGGGTCAAAATATCATGCCAAACCTCGTAGTAAAGTTCCTCTAATACTTATATAAAAAACACCCGGGCGACAAGTCCATAAGTGCTAAGTCCCATGTAAAATAGAATAAACAAAAGGAAACTGACCCGCCAAAACCCCTTGAGTGCCCGGAAAAGGCGAACTTCATCGTTTATTTTATATTGGGCGACCATCGATAAACCGAGCAGGAACAATAAAAAAACGATGATAAACGGCAGGAAACTGCGTTCGAACAAAACAATCAAAAGGACGTGTACCGACAAAATAAAAACCGGGGCTGTATAGTTCGCCGTCCGATGAAGAGCCTTCAATTTATGACGGCTCCATTTTCTTGCGAACAAATAGAAAATCACTAAAAAAGGGAGAGGCAAGGTAATAAGAAAAGCCACCGTGTAGACAATCACATCACTCATTTTTTCCAATCCCCCTCTCGTACTCAAGTGCGCGAATGGCATTCATTACGAAGTGATGATAGGGAAGCGATTGTTGGAAACTTCTAAGGATGTAGCCATTGATGCTGTCCACTTCTGTCTTTTTACCTTCCGAAAGGTCCTTCAACATAGAGGAGTGATTTTCACCCGTCCGATCCGCAATGACCTTCACTCGCTCCCATTCTTCTTCGAAATCAAGCTCTAAAGCAAAGCAGGCCTCTCTGCATAAAGCTCGGGCAAGTTCATTAATGGATGGATTTGTTACGATGGAATGATTCGGCTGAGAGAATAGTGCCGTGAGAGGATTGATCACTGCATTGATGATCAGTTTTTTCTTTAGCATGGCTTCATAATGTGATTGGAAGATGACCGGAAAATCTGTTGTATGTAACGCCCTGGAGAGATATTCTACACGGTCATCTTCAATCCCTTCAAAGGCAGCCATTTGCATATTTCCTTTTCCTCTATGTTCCACTATGTTCGCACCCTTCGCGATGGCCCCGTGTTCCATCACACCTACACAGCTATTGAGTGCTGTCGACGCTACTTTCTCCAGGTGCCCCATACCATTCTGGATAAATAGGTAAGGAGCGTCAGATGGAAGGTGCCTTTCTAAAAATGCGTCCATAGCCAGCTGCTTAACCGCCACGATCCATAAATCAAACCCTTCGCACATATCTGTCACTAAATGCGCATGGACAGCCACCGGACCTGCGAGAGGTTCGCAAAAGATTCCCTCATCGGAGAGAACCTTCCTTTGATCTTCTTTTTTCACAAACATATGAACTTCATGGGTTCTCCCTAAATAGGCCCCTGTCAATAATCCTATAGCCCCTGCCCCGATGATCCCGATTTTCATTAAGCTCTCCTCATTTCGTACTAATCTGCCTCCCTATTGTAGCAGATTCACTTGCAATATTGCAGTCGATATTTGTCCGATGCATTATTATTCATTTCATTCTGAATATTTTTATATTATAATGAGAATATAGACAGATACTTGAAAGGGGATTCTTTTAATGATGACGAAAACAAGAGTTCAACCTTTATTGGTCAATTATAAGACGCTCGAGGAGTTTAAAAGGTTTAAAGAGTACGGAAATCAGGAGCTTACGATGCTTGAGGATTTGGAAAGCAATATCGTTGAAAACGATAGCGAGTCTCCTTTTTACGGAGTGTATTATGGAAGCGCTTTAGTTGCACGTATGAGCCTTTACCGGGTAAAAGCCAAGTACGATCACTATTTCGACCCTGCACAGGACTATCTTGAGTTGTGGAAACTGGAAGTACTCCCGGACTACCGGGGACTTGGGTATGGAAAAGCGTTGGTGGAATTCGCCAAGAGCTTTGAACTGCCCATCAAAACGAACCCTAGAATCAATTCTCATGGCTTTTGGGAGAAAATGGGCTTTCAGAAAGCCCACTACGATGTCGCGAGGGATCTTGGGGAAAACCCATTGATTTGGATGCCAACAGGTGTCGAGGAAAGAGAAATAAACGCTTAAATATGAATGAGGCCGCTACACAAAGTTGTAGGGGCCTTTTTTTATAATGGAAAATGATATGAATGGCAGAGGAAACGATCGCTCAAACACCACTCTCACTTTTTCGTTTTTCTTTCACCCAATGGACCAGTTTATCCATCTCGTTCCACGCTTGTTCCCATTGCTTCAATTCCTGTCTCAACTTTTCATTATCCTCATTCAGTTTTTTTAACTGGGTCTCTAAATATTCTTTCCCCTGTTCTTCGAACTGCTTCGATCTCATTTCTTTAAGAAACGAGATGGCCGCATCCAAAGACATCGGTGGATCATCAGAAGACTTAGAGGGTGAATATATCGTCCGTGTGGCTTTACGGCTGTTTTTCGCTTCCTGGATCTCTTTCTGGTATTCTTTCCGAACGGTCGCGTTCCACCGGAAACCGCAGGCCGCCGGAGTTCTGTGCAATTGTTCAGCCACTTCCTGGAAGGCTTCCAACTGAGTTTTCCCTTCACGGATGTGCTTCAAAACAGTTGTAGCGAGCAGAAGATCTTCCTCTTCCTTCCAGGCGTCTTGTCTCGGGGCATCCATAGCATCCCTCCTCTATCGTTTGCTTATAGTTATGCGGGAGGGAGGATTGATAGAATCGTATTTCTTATCTTTTTCTTGACTCTTCAAAGTTTCGAACTGCCTCTTTATGCTCGTTTGATTCCCATAACAGGGAACATTGCCTGACTTCGCGCTCCATGCGTTCCGAAAGCGAATCAAGATTCAAGTGATCCAAATACTGCCGCTTAAAAATTTTCATTTGTTCAGGAGTTTTGTTAAGAAAGGATAAGAAAATTTCTTTTCCCCAGTTTACTGTAATCATCTTATGTAACCACCCGATTCGATAGACTTGGTCTGCAGTGTACATGTCAGCATCCATTAACCAGTGGGCAGCTACGTCACTTCTTACCCGCTGATATAAAAGAGTGCCTCCTCCCCAGCCCGGGATTATACCTAAATTCGCCTGGACGAACCCAAAGGAAGCGTTCTCGGTTCCATATCTGAAATCACAGGCCGTAGCAATTTCACAACCACCTCCCCTTGCCTGTCCGTTTAATACAGCAATCGTCGGGACAGGAAAAGTAGCCAATTCATACAGAACTTCTTTCATCGGTTGCAGCTTGGCGAACGCTTGGTCTGCACTCATCTCCCCGTGAAGTTCATGCAAGTCTCCCCCTGCACAAAAAGCACGATCACCAGCACCCGTGACGACAAGGAACTTCAGGTTTGCTTTCTTCAACTCTATAATTGCTTGATAAAATTCTTTCGTCATTTGTTTAGAAATGGCATTCATCTTTCCCGGCCGGTTTAAGGTTAAAACCGCATACCCTTCTTTTTTCTCTACTAAAATTAGTTGTGACACTACCTTCACCCCTTCCTATATTAATGTACCAGAAATCTATAAAATTTGTTCAACTATATGGCAGGATGTTGAAAACTCAGTTTCGAGATGGTTCGGGGTTCGTTATCGTGTTGAGTGCCAGGGGGGCTGGGAAGCTACTCGCTTTCCTGCGGGGATGACGGCAAGCCTCCTCGTGCTTCGCACTGTGGGGTCTTGCCAGTCCATCCATTCCCGCGGGAGTCTCGCAGCTTCCCTACCACCCCTTTCGATGTAAGTGAGAAACGAACCCCTGCACCAAGTTGAAAGGTCTCCCACTATCCTGGTGTGATTAGTATAAAGCGCTCTATCACAAGCTTACAGTATGCTGGATAGCGTCCTTAGAAGTCCATTCCGTTCGAATGACAACGTGCAAAAGCAGCTTATTCCATAAGTGGTTTCGAGATACTTATATGGCGAAGGGCGGAGGGGAATGGGGAGACTCCTGCGGGAAAAAAGTGCAGGGTGAGACCCCACAGGACGAAGTCCGAGGAGGCTCACCGCGCTCCCGCGGAAAGCGAGCTATTCCCCGCAGCCCCATCTACTCAACAAAAGTCTCGAAACTGAGTCTTCAAGTATAGGGAGCTTTAGTGGAAGAGTTTGTGAACATAAAAAAAGACCTGACGGATGTCAGGCCTTTCTTTAATGAACTTAGTCGTTCACCACTTGTTTTCCATTATATTGTCCACAAGATTTGCAAACATGGTGTGGTTTGGAGTACTCGCCACAGTTATCACACTGAACCATTCCTGGTGCGTGAAGTTTCTTGTGAGTACGACGTTGGTTTTTGACTTTTTTAGACGTTTTACGCTTAGGTACTGCCATGTTGTACACCTCCTTTAAGGGATTTCTGAGAACCATAACGAAATGTTTACTCGTTCTCTTTTTCATTTAATAATGATTGCAGTTTAGCCATTCGAGCATCACTTTCTTTTCCTCTGGTTCCTCTGTAACCACCTGCCAGCCTTTCCCTTCCTGGGGGGCTGCTTCATGAGCCTCATCATCATTGGAAAAAACGCGAGTCGGAATCTCCAACTGTACATTTTCCTTGATATAAGGCGTTAAGTCAAGCACTTCTCCATTCACGGTATGAACTTCAGAGTCATCTTCTTCTGTATGGTAAGGTGACAGATTAAATGCCTCCAGAGCATCAATGTGAAATGGATAAGTCACATCAACTAACGTTCGGGCACAAGGCAACACCATTTCTCCATCAATCGAAAAAGTTACCGTTATATCATTTCCTCGAGTCATTGCTTGACCTTTGACATGAACAGGGGAAATCCTGCGAATGTCATTGTTCAGTTGTTCTAATTCGCGAATATCTACGTCATCCTCAAAATAGAACGGCTCATCGCCTGTCTGTTTGAGTTTTTGTAGAGGAAATTTCATAGTTATCACCTCATGGCAACAAGAGTTATTGTAAAAGGATTTTGCCGATTTGTCAATATTTTTTCTTTACAGCTCAACCTTATTCTCATGCCGTTCATAATATTTGTGGTAAGGAAAGCGAATTTTCCATAGTATCATGATAAAATAAACCAAACACTTGTTCAATAGATAAGAATGAGATAGGAGGATTTCAATTGAAATCGTGTGGGATCGTCGTGGAATATAACCCTTTTCACAATGGACATCTTTATCATTTGGAGGAATCAAAAAAACATGCACAAGCTGATTGCATGATCGCCATTATGAGCGGGAATTTTTTACAGCGTGGGGAACCTGCTCTCATTGATAAATGGCATAGGACGGAAGCGGCTCTGCACGGAGGAGCGGACCTCGTAATAGAGCTTCCCTTCCTCTATGCAGTCCAACATAGCGATTACTTCAGCCAGGGAGCCGTCCAAACGTTAGCTGAACTCGGCATGGACAGCCTATGCTTCGGTAGTGAGAGCGGGGATATCCAGGCATTCACTCGTGCCTTTGACCATATGAACAAACACCAGGAAGAATATGACCAGACGGTGAAGAAGTATCTGAACGAGGGATATTCTTTCCCAGAAGCTTCACGACTGGGGTACGAATCTGTCGCTCTTCCTTCAGGATCCATCGACCTCACTCAGCCGAATAACATCCTTGGGTACAGTTATGTGAAGCAGCTTCTAACCTATGCTCCTGATGTCGAACCTCTGACGGTGCTAAGAAAGAATAATCACTACCATGATGAAGAGATCAATGGAACGATCGCCAGTGCAACAAGTATCCGCAAGGAATTGTTCCATATAGGTGACATGACCAGAAAATCCAAAGACTCCCTTCCTTCATCCACCGTCGAAATCCTTGAGAAGTATAAAGACCATATCGGGCTTTGGCACAACTGGGAGGCTTACTTCCATCTGCTCCAGTACAAAATATTGACGATGGAGGAAAGCACGCTCCGTTGTTTTCATGGAGTGGATGAAGGACTGGAATATCGATTAAAACGGACCATGAAGAAAGCTACAAGCTTCCATCAATTCCTTTCAACCTTAAAAACGAAGAGATATACGTGGACACGGCTTCAGCGGACACTTACGCACATCCTTGCGGGTACGGATAAACAGGAAGCTCGCATCCTTCTAAGGGAAACGCCGCCTCCATATGCCCGTATTCTAGGGATGTCCGCCGCGGGAAAAACATATTTGCGATCCCTCAAAAAAACGGCAGCCATTCCTCTCATCACACAGCCCCAGCAGCTGACACATGAAATGTTGGACATGGAAGCAAGAGCCGCTGCTGCCTATTACAGTGTACTCAGTCCGGAAAAGAGGGTAGAGTTGTTAAAAAGGGAATACGGCCCACCGATCATTCTGACATAAAAAAAGCCGCTTCCCATTAGGAGCGGCTTTTCTATTATGATTCCTGCTTTGGTTCAAGGTTCTCCAAATATTCGAGCGCATCCTGGAACGTGTCGACCGGAACGATTTTCATATCCGTTTCGATTTCTTCTGCGGTCTCTTTTGCCACCTGGTAATTCGAACCGTCCCTTCCTTCTTCATTTGGAGCAAAGAAAACATCAGCGCCGTGGTCAGAGGCAGCCACCACTTTTTTATCGATACCACCGATTCTGCCTACCTGACCTTCATAGTTGATTTCGCCCGTACCGGCAATATCATAACCTCTAGTAAGATCTGGTTCTGTTAATTGATCGTAAATTTCAAGGGAGAACATTAGCCCGGCACTCGGACCGCCGATCTCACCGCTTTTCACCTTCACTTCCGGACTTACATCAACCGTCCGGTCTGTAACGAGCGAGATGCCTACCCCCACTTTATCAGGATTGTCAGGAAAAGGAGCGAGCTCCACGTCCCTTTGAATCGTCTCTTCATCCCTGGTGAGGGTAAGGGTTACGGATTCCCCATCACTTTTATCACTTACATAGTCAATCAAATCGCTCGTTTCATTAATTTCCTTACCATCCACTTTTACAATTTGATCACCGGTTTTTAATAGTTTTTCAGCGGGCATGCCTTCCATTACATTCATGACATAGACCCCTTCATAATTAATCGTAATGTCCTTGCCTGCCGCTTGATAAGATACGACTTTGGAAGCTTCCTGAGAGGATTCCATCATTTGCAGCTGAGCATGGAAATACTCTTCTTCGGTAACCCCTTCCGGCCGGATATCTTCAAGCGGGTAAATCTGATGGAAAGGACGGATTTTTGCCAGCAGCCATTGAATAGGCGTCGCTTGTCCTCCACGTACGGTCACAAGATGCATATCTCCATCACTTGCAAACCCACCATCCACTTGCACAATATCATTCAATGCATCAGCTGTTCCTGGCTTATAAATATAATAGGGAAGGCGGAATGCCCCCAGAAATGCCACAATAAGTACGGTAATAATTCCAGTAATAATCAGTCTTCGATTTGCTTTCATTCGTCCATTGACTCCTTCCACGCAGCGAGTTTTCTCTTGATCTCTTGGATTGCTTCTTCCGCTGCTTTCTCCCCCGCCCCTACAATTTCCTGTATGTTTGTAAATGCACGTGAGCTGTACTTTGAAACATCAGGTTTGATCATCACGTCCGTATCGGAGGAGACACCGATGGCTGTTACAAGTTCATCCTGCATAATGTCGATGCTTTGGGTAATGACATCATAAATGGAATTGATGTTTGGATCGGAATCGAAATGAGCGCAATCAACGGCAATGATAAACGCAGCGCCCATCTCTTTCACGACAGAAACAGGCACACGATCAATGACTCCTCCGTCTATGTAGAGCCGGTCACCAATTTTCTCAGGAACGAATATTCCAGGGATAGCGATACTAGCCCTGACAGCTTCGCTTGCTGATCCTGACGTGAAGATTTTTTTCTCACCTGCATATAAATCTGTGGCCACTATGGACATCGGTGTTTGAAAGTCCTCGATATTTTTTCCAAACGTAAAGAGGCGGATATATTCCTTGATCCTCTTCCCTTGTACAAACCCCATCTTAGGAACGGTGAAGTCCAAATAATATTTACGCTTGAATGTAAAGGCGAGTTTATACATATCTTCGATTCTCTGTCCGGCAGCAAAAAAAGCGCCGACGAGCGCTCCCATACTGCTTCCAGCAATGAAATCGACGGGAATATCATGTTCGCGAAGGACCTTCAGAACCCCCAAGTGCGCAAAGCCTCGTGCCCCGCCAGAACCTAATGCCAACCCGATTTTCGGTCTGCCCACTTGTCATCCCTCCTTCATCCATGTGGTTTATTTTATGGAATAAACCGTTCCCTTATGAGCGTACACATGGAATAGAGACAACCTTTGAGCACGCGTCGAAATCTATCCCTATTCTACTATTCCCATAATGAGAAGTACAGAAAACAGCCATTTGTAAGGGGGCGTTGTACATTTCAAAATTGAAAACAGCCGTATTGACGCTGCTCGCATCAGCGCTTGCGGTTTCCTTGATCCTCTATCCCCGGGATGCTCTATCCGCCAGTTTACGAGGACTTGATCTATGGTGGGAAATTGTATTCCCTTCCCTTCTACCTTTCTTCATTACGGCTGAATTTTTGATCGGGTTCGGCGTCGTCCATGGTCTCGGATCGCTCAGCGAGCGCTTCATGAGACCACTGTTCAATGTTCCCGGCTGCGGTGGATTCGTATGGATGATGGGAATGGCCAGCGGGTATCCTTCTGGTGCAAAATGGACCGCTGATTTAAGAAAAAAAGGACAAGTCACTAGGGTGGAGGCGGAGAGGCTTGTGGCTTTTACGAATGCTTCCAGTCCTCTGTTCATTTTCGGAGCGATCGCTGTAGGGTTCTTTCACGATCCCAGCCTCGGAATCCTTATAGCTATTTCCCACTATGGCGGGAATTTCCTCGTAGGGATCGGGATGCGTTACTATAAAAAGAATGATCAGGAGGCGACGATGGATAGAGCATCTGCTTCCTGGAAGGATGCCTTCTTAAAAATGCATCATTCACGCCTGGAGGACGGCCGCACGATGGGAAAGCTAATGGGTGATGCCGTAACAAAATCTGTGGACACCCTCCTCATGGTTGGAGGCTTCATCATGCTCTTTTCTGTACTCACTGAGCTTTTGAAACAAACGGGTGCGATTCACATCTTTTCGCATATATTATCGTATACAGGCTTACCAAACAGCTTCCACGTCCCTTTAACGGCAGGTATGCTGGAATTAACGACAGGGATCGGCGCGATTACCGAAACCCACGAGCCTTTGCTTGCCCAATTGCTGGTGGTCAGCTTCATCTTGGGTTTTCACGGGTTCTCGATCCAAGCTCAGATCGCAAGTATTCTTGCAGAAACGGACATCCGCTTCAAACCTTATGCAGTCGCAAGGATTGCGCATGGGATTATCGCAGCCGCTCTCATGTACCTGCTATATTACGTCTACCGGCCTTTTCAACAGCAGAGTATGCCGATTTGGAATCCGAATGAAAGTTTCACCTTGCCCATCCTCGAATTTTTCAATGTATACGGTCCCCCAATCACGCTGGTCATGATCATGCTGATGATTGCCGTTAAGTGGAACAGTGAACGGCAAAGAACGAAGGCGGAGTCCCCCTGGACTAGATAACCTGTAATCATTCAAAGACTTTAAAAGTCATAAGAAAGCATAAAAAAACGATTCCTGGATAACCAGGAATCGTTTTTTTATCTGTTAAAATTTTTCGGACAGTGCTTTTTCTACCGGCGGTGGTACTAAATCGCTGATATTCGCCCGGTATTTTGCTACTTCTTTGACAATACTCGAACTTAAGAATGAATATTGGTTGTTCGTCATGACAAAAAACGTTTCAATATCTTCGTTCAGCTTACGGTTCATCGAAGTGATCTGCATTTCATATTCGAAATCACTGACGGCTCTCAACCCGCGAATGATGGCATGAGCCCCTTTTTCTTCAGCATAATCCATTAGTAGTCCGCTGCAGGCATCAACGGAGACATTGTCCATGTCTTTCGTCACTTCCTCCAGCAGTTTCGTACGTTCATTGACATCGAACAAAGGAGCTTTGCTTTGATTATTGAAAACCGCTACAATCACATGATCAAAGACTTTAGCTCCCCTCCGGATGATATCCAGATGACCATATGTAACCGGATCAAAACTTCCCGGACAAATTGCTATACGTGTCATACCCTTCTCTCCTTACTCAAAAATCGATACACCGATATTACTCCCATAAAGATCGGTTTTTACTCGTTTCAATGGCCCGACCTCTTCAGGTATTTTCTCTGAAGCATCATGTTCGCAGACGATGATGGCGTTCTCGGCTACCAAATCATGCTCTAAAAGCGCTTCCATCAAGTCATTATAGGAAAACTTTTTATAGGGAGGATCAAGAAAGATATAGTGGAACTTCAAGCCCCGCTTCCCTGCTGCTTTGATTGCGCGGAGAGCATCCGTCTTGAAAACTTCCGTCCGTTCTTCAAGTTCGAGCAGTTTAATATTTTCATGAATAGTCTGTATCGCTTTTTGTTGTTGATCAACGAAGACACAAGAATCAACGCCGCGGCTCAGAGATTCAATTCCGAGACCCCCGCTTCCAGCGAAAAGATCCAGTGCATTTCCTCCTTCGAAGAAAGGACCAATTCCATGAAAAACGGCTTCTTTGACCTTGTCTGTCGTCGGTCTGGTTTTATGTGTAGGGACAGATTTCAACGCTCGTCCCTTATATTCACCAGCAATCACTCGCATCGTGTACACCTCACTTGTCAGCATTCCCCATAATCCTACCATAAAACAGACGCGTCAGGGAAGTATCGGAGAAATGTGACTCCCTTAGATCATAAATGAGGTTCTCCGGCTAAATATTTTCTGAATCTGTGAATAATCACGAGGAGCAAAGACCATACTAGCATTTGAAGCGGATGATACTGCTTCTGAAAACGGAGAAGGCTTACATCCCCATAAGCTCTTCCTCCGGTTTCTCCTCTCCCTTTACTTTTTTGTTTCATCTCGGATGATCCAAAAAAGCGGGGCCGCCCGTAATGGACGGCCCTATTTTTTGTGCTGCTGGGCAGGTGTAAAACTTTTGCGATTAGGATATCTTTGTATTTCTGCCCCCACTACAAACGTACCTGGACTGAAGTTTTATCTCTCTACAGCATCGGTCGGATAATACCAGCATAAAAAAATGAAAGGTCTTGATATGTCAGCTGACATATCAAGACCTACATTTGACAGCGCTATGACATTACGTTTCTTCCACGGTGATTGAAACTTCAAATAAGTCCCGTAAATCCTGGATCCGAATATATGGGGTATCTTTGACCATGATCAACAAGCCATCCCCGATCCCGAACTGTTCTTGATCAACGATAAAAGTTGGCTCGCTGATATAGAAGCGATAGTCTTTTCCAGGGATTCCTACACGATAGGAAACGCCCTCCTCTATCGTTTCAAGTTCATACTTCATGATCCGGCTAATGTCTTTTAATGATAAATAAGAAGACCTTTGATAAGAGATGACGTGATCGGTTACGCCCCTGTCTTCCAGCGAAACTGTTTTCTCTTCACGGAAGTAAAGCTTAGCGCTGGTCGCTTTTTCATGGTTTTGAAAATAGACAGTGTTCATTCCATACACCAAAGCCAGCTTATCATCCAGGAACCTCCCTAAATCTTCAATACGATCGGCCTGGAGCAGGTATTCCTTCCACTTCTCCAATTCATCAGCAGTTAAAGCGGCCGTTACCTCTTGTCCCATCGTCGTTTCTGGACCGGTCCATATGTCTTTTATAATCCGGTACTCCCAAGGCTGTTCTTCTTTTGTAACTTTTTTTAAATGCTTCAGTACATACGCGCCTTGAAGTTCTTTAACATTTCTTCCTTCCGCTTGCAGGAGCTTTCCGTTTACGGACGTTTCGGACTGATCAAGACGGATCATGACAGGACCAGTGTCGTTTAGAAGACGACTGATTGCCTGTTTAACTCCGTCGGAGAGCTCTTCTGCTCCCATGTAAGTGATCACGCTCTCTCCCTTTGCCCAGATAGAACTTTCTCCTTTTCGAACTAGTGGAAGTGAACGCTCCAATGATGGGAATTTGTAATAACGTAGATTGTCCAGTCGGATATCATCAGACTTGGCTGTGGGAACCAACCAAGGATCTTCCATAGTGGCGTAATCCTTAATCGTTAGGGAGAAAGGTGTCTGATCGATCCATGCCTCCTTTTTCAGTTCCATCATCCAATCGGTGAGGTTAGCTCCCCCAGGTAAAGCAGGTATTGTATATTCAACAAGCACCTCTCCCCCCTGCTCCAAAATCATTTCAGGGGTGTCTTTTTGTACCACGCGGCACGGTCGATCCTTTATAGTACATTCAAAATTATCTGCCTGATCTGGGGCTTTTATGACATATATTCCTGCGTTCAATTCTTCATATGTATATTCAAACTTCAACTCTTCTTCTTTTACCGTCATCGTTACATCCAACCGGGAAGACGGACTTCCGTTCTTTTGCGCTTGTTCCGCTTGATCCCATTGGTACAGGAGGATCAGCGTCGATATACTGGCAAGCAAAAAGAGTGGGATCCATAATCGGCTCACAAAGCCCCCTCCTTTCCCAATTTACATGCATGAGGTTTCGTGCTACGTTTATCATGATTGTTTAATAGAAAGGGCGTACACAACTATGATACAAAAATTTATCGAACTTGGCGAAGGGTATGCGGATATTTATGAGCTGGTCGATCTTGGGGCCCGTATGCCTGACCGGATCCAGCATGCCATCGCCTTTTATTGTGAAAAAAACGGGGAGCCCGTCACCTCCCTTGCGTTAGTGATGAAGCCAGCTCACCATGATAAATTCCAACCGATCTATATTTGCAGAGAAGGAATACCGAACCCGCACGAAAAACCGAATCAACGTTTTGATATGTTCCAAAAAATGGTCGAACAGGCAGGAAAAGAAGTCGCAGAATTCACAATCAAGCCTTCCCAACTGTTTCCAGAAACAGAACTGTTTTATCAGCATTTGATCGGCATTCTCCGTATGAATAAATTCATTGCCCCCTTAAGCTGAATCACGTCAGAAAAAAGCGTCCGCTCTTTAAACGGACGCTTTTTTTCGTACACTTATATTCCCATTTTATAGTCATACTGTTTAGCTTTATCAGGCTTCGTTCCTTCGTACTCTGTCCGTACCTCAGGTTTATAAGAGGGGACGACACGGGAAACGAAAGGTAAACGCTCGAGTTTCTCCATTTTATGCTCGAGTTCTTCCACATTGACATATACTAAGGCGTATTTCATTTTTTTCGAAGCGTGAATCAAATGACCGTGCTTTTTAATTTGTCTTATATTTTTCATATGTTGAAAATAGACGATCATTCCTTGTCTTTTTGTTCGCATCATTGTTTCCACTACTCCCCGTCGAACATTATAGATTACCGTCAGTTTACCAAAGATCTTTGTCCACGGCAATGAGGAGGCTGAGGCTGTATGTTCACAGATCACGAACGCGCCAACCTTATATTCGAAGAACTCCTGCAAAAATCAGATAAGATCCGGCACGTCCACTTTAAAAAGATCGCCGGTATCCCATTTGTCTATTTACATCTTGAAAAAGAAACGACGAAAAGTGAAGTCGAGGATACATTGAAATGGTGTGCATCAAAAGCTATGAAAGGAAAACGCCTGACCCTTGCGATGAGTTTTGTCCGCAGGAATCAGGCGATCTATGTCTATCGTGTCCGCTTTCTCGTTCCACAGCGGAAAATGTTCTGCTGTGGGAACTTGTGCGACGACTGTATCCGGTTTACTGAACCTTAAGAAGCACAACCACAGCTTCCTCCACTGCCGCAACCGCCACTGCACCCCGTATCGGTGAGGGCCATACCATTTTTCGGCACTTTGATTTGTTCACTTACACTGAATGCGACACTTTCACTAATCTCATCCAGAAGATTCTGAATGCTCCGTTCTGCTTTCTTGAACTGAGCTACCGTTTCATGCATATCCATCTCTCTTTTTACGGAGCGGACTTTCTTCATGATGGTATTATAATCCGGGTGATAGCGGCCGAACCTCTGAACATCTTCATAATGCTCTTTTATATCTGCAAAGCTTTTAATGAGTCTTTGCGCCTCTTTATCATTTTCAAGAGCTTCTTTAGCCTCTCGATAATCTCGCATAGTCTCGGACTGCATAACCATTTGACCGATTGACTCAGAACTGTCCAGCAGATCGACAATTTCCATTGTAGCTAGCATAGTACATGTCCACCTCCAACCTCTATCATATCAAATAGGAAAGCAGATGGAAATGAGGGATCTTTTCCACCTGCCACATTCCTTAATAATAAGGGTATTCCATTTCCTTTTGATTTTTCCCGGAATCTTTCCTGGCGTTTGAGATCAGTTGTTGAAATTGACCGATGGCGCCGTTCAGTTCATCAATCTGCCTTGAAACTTCTTCCCAGTTGATATCCTCCATCATGACACCCAGTTGCTTGATCCAGTCCATCTTCGCTTGCGAACTGTCTTTTTTCACCGATGGAAGGGAATCCCAAAAAGGATCGTCTTCTCCGAGAATCATGTATTTCTCGTAATAGCTTTGAATCAACTTATGATTCTTTCTCAACTGCCCCTTCACTTTCGGGTGTTTTTGGACAAAGGCTTTGAACTGCTGGACGCTCGGGTGCAATTCATTTGTACTCATACCTTTACACCTCACTGTAAGAACTACAATATAGCCTATGCAGAAGGAGGGTAGGCGTTCATGGTACCGTAAGGAAATTCTGGGTATAGTACCGGTGGTATACACCGACTCCAAGATGTGTATAGTGGGGATCCAGAAGAGCTTTTCGATGTCCCGGGCTGTTCAACCACCCGTGAACAGCTGCAGTTGCATCAACATATTGTGTCGCTATATTTTCACCAGCTCTTACATATGTAAGGCTACCCAGACGCTCTTTTAACCCGTCTCCATTCCGGGAATAGTGGGAAAAATAATTGTTTTGGTCCATGTCCCGGCTGTGGTCATAAGCAACTAGAGCCGCACCTTCATGTTCCGAAAGTGAACCTTTGAAATGTAGTTTCCGGACTTCATTGGTTATTGAAAAAACCTGAGCTTCCATCCCATCTTCAATTTCCCTCCACGCCGTTTCTTTCCAATTTTCTTTTAAAGGGAGCGAACCACGGTAGATCACTTTATAGGGTTGGTGCTTGAGAAGGATGTCGTTCCTCAACATTCGGACAGCGAAAATTTCTTGATCCACGTTATCAAAATACAGCTGGGCGGACCATCTTTCATCTATGGAAATGACCGGTCGTTCAGTGATGTCTTTTTCACTGAGTTTCAATGTGTAAGCTCCTTCACTATCGAGACGGTAAGAGGATTGAAATGCAAAATCATCTTCTACCTGATCATAAGAATCATGAATGCGGATCATCCCTTCTTCTTCCTGGAATAAAACCCCTGTGACCACCAGCCCATCCATAATTCCGAACTGTTTGTCAACACCTTCTCCTGAACCATAGACCCACCATTCATATCCGTACTCACTAGGGTCTTTCCTCACCGGGGCTCCGAGGGTCTCCACCAATTCTGCAGCAGACATCTCACGAAAAGAAAAAAATTCTCTCGCCTGTTCCTCTTGCTTTTCCCCACTCGCTTCCATAGCAGGGAAGGACGATTTTTGATCCACTATCGGTTCTTCAGGAGAATATACAATCCACAGGACAACACCTATACAACAAAAAAGGACTGTATATAATATCATCGTTTTCTTCATAAAGATCATCCCTTCATCAATGACCCGTTTATACTATGTATAAGCTTTACCACAGGCGGCTATGATTAGGAAGAGATGAACGTCTACAGGTCAAAGAAAAGAGCCTGCTTCAAAAAGCAGGCTCGGTGATTAGTGAAGCTCAGGACGTTCAGAAATATCCTGCAAGGCAACCCCTGCGGCATGATCAGACATTTCTTCTGTGGATAAGTCGCCCAACGAGAGGATGCCGGAAAGTTTCCCGCTCTCAACGACAGGCAGACGACGAACTTGATGTTCGGCCATAATCCTGCTTGCTTCTTCCAGTGAGCAATCAGGGGTACAGCTGTACATTCTGTCACTCATCACTTGTTGGATAGGTGTTGTATCCGGCTTCTTCGCTGCATACCCACGAATAACAAGGTCACGGTCAGTAACCATACCCATGACGTTCCCTTGGTCATCGCATACAGGAATAGCTCCGACGTTCTTTTCTTTCATCATAGAAGCTGCGTCACTCAACTGGTCATTGGTATGACAGATGGAGACATCGCTGGTCATGATATCTTTTACGGTTTTCATGAAAGATCCTCCTCATTAATCAAGATCACTGTTTATTGTCCCCTTTTCACCAAATTTATTACATGCATCCGCTTTCCTTTTATAGTATAATGAGATAGGAATCACAGATATTAAACGTATCGGCACGACAACATCGTGCCAAAATTGCAACCATTACCTTTTCATACTAAAATAAGGTAAGATACATAACTATTGCGAGGTGGAACAAATGAAATTAGAAGGCACTGGGATTGAAGGTCTCGTCGTTGACTACAAACCATTGACAGAAATCATGGAAAGTAATGGATTCATCCTCGGTGGGTCCTGGGATTATGAGCGTGTTACTTACGATTACAAACTACCGGCTCCAGAAAAAAACATCACGTACTACATTCGCATCCAAGGATTCGCCCTTGAAGGTGATGTCGATAAAGGAGATGCCGTCGTCCGTCTGATGAAGCCGCTTCTTGGTCGTCATTATTATCCTCATGGTGTGGAATACGGCCACCAGGAAGGATTTACGGACAGCATCATTTCAAAAGCCAAGTCATTGGTTTCAAAGGTTCAAACACCTGCTAAGAAGTATCACAGCCAGGTTCCTGAGCATGTGGTATTGGACAAACTGAAAAAATGGGCGGAAGAGAACGAAAACGAGGAAGTCTTGAGAAAAGTCGAAGAATTATCTACGGACTCCGACCGCTGAATATATTCGTTCACCCTTTAGTCAGGGTGAATCACAGTCGCACATCATTGTATGGTGAGCGACTTTTTTAAAAGGAAGTAAAGATTGGACACTCGTCCGGTTTACGGGAGGAAAGGAGACTCTTACATAAATTGTTCCGATATCTAACAAAAAAGCAGTGGATCCTTTTATTGATATCCGCTCTACTCATCATCGCAGGCTATTTCATATTACCTGTCTCTATTCCATTGATCCTGGCTTTCGTTACAGCCTTGTTCCTGAATCCCGCTGTCAGGCTGATTCAGTTCAAGTTCCGGATTAACCGGAAGATGTCTGTTACGATCGTCTTTTTACTGTTCCTTGTATTCCTTGGACTGCTTGGAACCTTCGCGGTGACAAGAGCTGTCACTCAAATCGTACAGCTTGCGGATAATGCGCCTCAGTACATCAACCAAATCAATAACGTCCTTTTGGACTGGGAAGATCATATGGCTAGTTTCTCTCAGACTATGCCAAAGGAGTTCGTCGATAAAGTCACATCCGAAATGATGAACGCCATCGACCGGACAACGACAGCCATCACTGAGAAACTTCAACTGTCCAACATTGCCGCGGCAGCCGCTAAAATTCCCGAGCTGCTCGTCAGTTTTCTCGTCTATTTGATTGCTTTATTTTTGTTCATGCTTGAACTTCCTCGTCTGAGAGATAAGATGCATGATCAATTCACTGAAGCGACATCAGAAAAAGTGAAGTTCATGAATGCCCGCTTATCCTATGTCGTCTTCGGGTTCCTAAAAGCTCAATTTCTTGTGAGCATTATCATTTTTGTCGTGTCGCTGATTGGTTTATTATGGATCGCTCCAGACGTAGCGTTGATCATGTCCCTCATTATATGGGCGATCGATTTCGTACCGATCATCGGCTCCATCGTCATCCTCGGACCATGGTCCATCTATATGCTGATCATAGGTGATATCGCAATGGGAACGAAACTCGGCCTCCTTGCAATCGTCCTGCTGGCCATCCGCCGAACCGTAGAACCGAAAGTGATGGGACGCCATATCGGATTGTCTCCGCTGGCCACGTTGATTGCTATGTACCTTGGACTGCAGTTGATCGGACTTCTCGGTTTCATCCTTGGCCCGCTCGTAGTGATTGCCTTCAATTCCGCTAAGGAAGCTGGCATCATCCGTTGGAATTACAAGTTATAAGTCAGCTACCACCAAACATTTGATGAGAATGGGAGAATGAACTTTTGTTCTCCCTTCCCATGAGAAAAACCTGAAGCAGCGCTTCAGGTTTTTATAATTCCTCATTCATCGTATTTTTACTTTGATGGATTTTCTTCTCTTTTTTAAAGACGAGAATATCCATACTTCTATCTGTATGATTGAATCCATTGTTGATCAAAACTTTTTGAGAAGGAATGTTATCTTTATCACACTGGGCTTCGACTCCCTCGACCCCCGCTTGTGTAAACGCCCATTCACACAACGTTTGGACAGCTTCTGAAGCATAACCGAAATTTCGTTCCGACGCTACGACATGATACCCAATTTCTATGATACCTTCATCATCAGGCTTTCCTTTGAAACCGATATCTCCGATCACATGCTCACCAGAAGAGTCGATGATCACCCATGGCCCGAATCCAAGCTCATCCGAATCGTTTTCCAGCCGTTCCGCATACATCGGCAGTAGAGCTTTCAGTCCGTCATGCGGCCAATTCTTGTTCCAGGGAAGCTGAAATTTGTAATAAAAGGCGAGCGAGTTCTTCATGAGTGTCTGAGCAAGATCCAATGTGATTGGAAATAGCTGCAGCCTCTCTGTCTTCAATTCCATTCTAGGTCATCCCTTTCCTTTATGTATATGGAAATATATGCATCCGTACACTCATTCCCTCTACCACCCTGCCCTAAACCAAAAAAACAACGAACCCTGTTCGGTTCGTTGTTTTTCTTTATGTTCCTAAAATGGCTTTGATCATACTCGTAGTCGTTCCCCCATCATAAATGATGTATAACAGCATGTAGACAGCTACGCCCGTGATCGCTGTACAAAACCAAATAATACTGGTAACCGGCCCAATTTTGCGGTGTTTCTTAATTTTACGTTTATAAGCAAACGTCAAGGTAACGATCCCAAAAACGGCTCCGACTGTAGCAAGTAAAATGTGAAAAATCAGGAAAATGGTATAATAGATTTTCACATCATCCGGGCCTCCGAAACTCGTGTTGCCGACAAATATGGTCCGGCTCAAATAAATGATGAAAAAAGTTAACGCGCTGATGGCAGCGGCAATCATAACTTTGCGATGAGCGTCTCTTTTATTCTTAACAATCAGTATCCAACCGATCGCGACGAGCACAGCGCTCAAAACAATGAAAAATGTGCTCAAAGTCGGCAGTAACGGCATACTTCCACCTCTTCCCCTCTATAGCAACTTTCTAAGATTCTGTCTGTATATGGTTAGGGATCGGATCAATGGTATCCCTTTCCTTGTTAAACCAGCTGAAGAAAATATAAGCGATAATAGCTCCGAAGATAACTTCCTGTGTAATTTTCATAATGATGCCGCCCAGCTGCTGATCTTCAATCAAAGGCATCGGTGTGAAGTAACTCGGGCCGTTAAAGTTAGAAGCAAGGCCGTTCAGGACATCAGCGGGTACACAAAGACTCATCGCCTGCATCCATGCTCCAGCTTCTGAATAAGTATCATAAAGCGGTGCTCCTGCAAAAATAATCAAACCACAGGCTGGTGTAATCAAAACACCGTTGGCGAATATAAAGCCGATTTTCAATATTGGGCTTAACCTGTCCAAACGCTCCAAAGGTGGGAACACGGATATCCACATACAAAACGCGACGAACAAGATGATGGTGGTAATAACAGCGTGGGCTGTCTCACTCGATTTAGCATAATCGAAGATGACCGGCATATGGTACATGGAAAACAAACCATTGAAAAGCAGCAGGGAGATCAACGGTCTTGTGAGAAGATGAAGAACGGATTTCACTCCTTTTGTTCCAAAAACTTTTTCCCATATCCATACCGGAAGACCCTTGATGACTAAAATCGGGAATAAAAGATAATAGATCGCCATCTGCGTCATGTGAGCAGTGAACATAATATGCCCAAGCAAATCTACTGGAGAACCTTTGACGATATACAATAACAGCATTCCGGAATAGAACATGAGCTGTTGAGATGCACTCGGACGTTCGGTTCCCTTCTTCCGACCAGGTCCTGTCAGGTAAAAATAAAGACCGGATAATAACAAAACGAATAAGAAATAATAGGGACTCCACAAAGCGCGGAAGCCAAATATTTGAAGTTCTAACCACATTGGTGTCTCACCTCAGATTGTTTTACTTGTACCTCTCCATTTTACCTAATTATCACCAAAAAAACGAGGCGACATAAGGAATTCTTGGATTGTTCATAATTTGGTCATATCTCTCTCCGAAATAAAGAAAAAGACCGGGGGATCCGGTCTTTTTCTAAAGAGTGAAGCGTATAGGCTTACCACCAGATGATGGATGTAAACGTAATGATCGTCAAACCTGCCACTGCTGCTCCCCCATACATCATAAGAGCGACCATGTCATGGCCTTTGTTCTTCATGTGCATGAAATAATAGAGCTGAAAAGCGACCTGAACGACAGCCAAAATGATCAGCGTCGGAATGATAAAGTAGGAATTCACTTCCATAATAACCATACCGAAGGCGATCAAGGTGAACAGGATCATCATCGCGAAGGTCAGCACCTGCTGCTTCATTTCTTCACGGTGCTGCTTTTTCTCATATTCCTGGTGGTGAATGGGTTTCGATTGCGATTGATCTGCCATGAATTAACCCACCTTTCCCATAAGATAAACAACTGTAAAGATGAATACCCATACAACGTCAATGAAGTGCCAGTAAAGACTTGCAATATAAAACTTCGGAGCGTTGTACAAGTTCAATCCACGCTTCTGGTTACGAATCATGAGAGCTACGATCCAGCTTAGACCGAACAATACGTGCCCCCCGTGGAAACCGACAAGCGTATAGAACGCTGATCCAAATGCAGAGGAACGGAATGTAAATCCATATTCATGGATATAGTGGTAAAACTCATACAGCTCCATTCCCAGGAAACCCAGCCCTAACACTACGGTAACAGCGAGCCATCTCTGCATTTTTTGGAAATCATGGTTCTTCATATGGTACATCGCATATACACTCGTCAACGAGCTTGTCAGAAGAAGCATCGTCATTATGAAGACAAGCTCCAAACCGAACAAGTGCTCCGGTGTGTTTTCTCCTTGCGTTGAGCCATTCAATGCAAGGTACGTACCAAATAGACTTGCAAACAGTACGGTTTCTCCGCCAAGGAAAAACCAGAAGCCTAGAAATTTATTTCTACCTTCAAGGGTGGCTTTTTCCGGATCATGCGGCATTCGCTTCGGATTCAGTACATCTTCTGAACTCATGATTTGCCAACCCCCTTCTTAATATCTTCTTCTAACTCTTCTTTATGAATATGGTGACCCAAATCATCTTTCAAGGATCGAGTCAACATAGACCCTAGTGTAATTCCCATACCCGCAAATACGGCGATCAGCCAGATCGGGTCATCGCTTTGGTAGATGAATCCGAAACCAGCGATGAACGTTCCAAGGGAAATGGTGAAAGGAAGAATGGAAGCATTCGGCATGTGAATATCACCCAGTGGTTCCGCAGGGGTCATACCTTCTTTCCCATCCATTTTTTCTACCCACAATGGATCCAGCCCACGTACTAATGGAGTTTGAACAAAGTTGTAATGTGGCGGCGGAGAAGGAATGGACCATTCCAGTGTACGCCCATTCTCCCAAGCGTCTCCACTTACTTTCTTCCCTTTGGCAGCCGTATAAACGACGTTAATCAAGAAGATAATCGTACCCACAGCCATTAAGAAGGCTCCAATTGTACTGATCATGTTTCCAGTAGCAAGTCCTTGTCCTTCCATGAAAACCCAGTAACGACGCGGCATTCCCATAAGACCGAGGAAATGCTGGATGAAGAACGTCAAGTGGAATCCGATAAAGAACGGCCAAAACGCCAATTTACCAAGTTTTTCGTTAAGAATTTTACCGAACATCTTCGGCCACCAGTAATGAAGGGATGCGAATAATCCAAAAGCTACCCCGCCGACAATGACGTAGTGGAAGTGCCCGACTACGAAATACGTATCATGGTACTGGTAGTCCGCTGCAGCTGCTGCAAGCATGACCCCTGTCATTCCACCGATGGTAAAGGAAGGAATAAAGGCGATCGACCAAAGCATCGCGGCCGTCATTCTGATCTGGCCTCCCCACATCGTGAACAGCCAGTTGAAAATTTTGATCCCTGTTGGTACGGCAATCGCCATAGTCGCAACAGCGAAAATCGAGTTAGCAATTGGCCCCATACCAACCGTGAACATGTGGTGGGCCCATACCATAAATCCTAAGAAACCGATTAAAACGGTTGCAAATACCATGGCAGAATAACCGAATAGTCGTTTCTTGGAGAATGTAGAAAAGATATCACTGAAAGCTCCGAACAGCGGGAGAATCAGTATGTAAACTTCAGGGTGACCGAAAATCCAGAACAAGTGCTCCCAGATGATAGCATTACCGCCGAGACCTACATCAAAGAATGCGGAGCCGAACATACGGTCAAACATCATAAGGAAAAGTCCTACAGTCAACGCTGGAAACGCAAATAAAATCAATGTACTCGTAACGAATACAGACCATGTAAACAAAGGCATTCGCATGTATGTCATACCAGGTGCCCTCATATTCACGATCGTGACGAGGAAGTTAATACCACCGATTAATGTCCCGGCCCCGGAAATCTGCAGACCCATTACATAGTAGTCCACTCCATGACCCGGCGAGGTGGTCGATAACGGAGCATAGTTCGTCCATCCTGCATCCGGTGCTCCCCCGGTAAACCAGGATACGTTCAACATAAGTCCTCCAAACAAGAACAACCAGAAACCTAAGGAGTTCAAGAATGGAAAAGCTACGTCCCTTGCCCCATCTGTAAGGGGACAACGGCGTTCATAATGGCGAAGATAAGCGGCATAGCCGCTAAGAAAATCATCGTAGTACCGTGCATCGTAATCATTTCATTGTACAATCCAGCCGAGATGAAATCATTGTCAGGCTTCATCAACTGGATACGAATTATCATGGCTTCGAGCCCACCGATCAGGAAAAACAACCCGCCGGAGACCAAATAAAGATGAGCGATCTTCTTATGGTCAACGGTTGTCAAATAATCCCAGATCACAGCGCCGAGCCCACGTTTTTGTGCTACTGCAGTACTCACGCTTTAACCTCCCTTTTTCAACCTCTTTCTAGTAATGCTTACTCTTCGACGCTATGGGTCGGAAGATCTTGTCCAATATCAGAATGCTGCAACTGTAGAAGATATTCAGCGATCTTCTCAGCTTCAGGTTCTTCCACAATTCCAGCCGGCATCTGGTTACCCGGTTTGATTTCATCCGGGTGGACGATCCAATCGACGAGATTTTCTTTCGTCGGCTGTAAAATTCCCGCAATCTTCTCACGGTTACCGAAATTACCAAGGTTCGGTCCTACACCAGCTGACGCGCCACCAATTGCGTGACAACTCATGCAGTTTTCGCTGAACAACTCTTGTCCTGTCTGAGCTGTTTCAGTCTCAGGAGTCGCTTCAGGATCGATGTTCTGCATATCTTCCACCCATTGATCAAACTTATCAGGGCTTACAGCGACTACTTTGAAGTACATCAAGGAGTGGGAAGGTCCACAAAGTTCAGCACAAAAACCTTCGTATACCCCTTCTTCATAAGCTTCTAAGTACATAGTGTTCATGTTCTCACCAGGGTTGGTATCCATCTTACCTGAAATAGCAGGTACCCAGAAGGAGTGGATGACATCACTGGATTTCATGTTTAAGTATACCCTTTCATTTGTAGGGATGTAGATTTCTTGACTCGTTGAGACCTCTTGATCTGCGTAGTCAAATTGCCACCAGTATTGATTTCCTGTGACATCGATCGTTAAAACGCCTTCATCTCCTTGCGTCGATTGGTCGGCTAGATCGAAAGTCGCCTGTACAGTAGGGATGGCTAATACCAAAAGCAAAATAATCGGAATGACTGTCCAAATCACTTCCAATGCTTTATTCCCTTCTGTTTGTTTCGGAACGATGTGTTCCTGTCCCTTTTTCTCACGATAACGGAGAAGGACAAAAGCATAAATGGCCATAACGATTACGAAAACGAAAATCATTATCGCAATACTGATCAACATAAGATCAAATAATAATTCCGAGCCATATCCTTTTGGTTTCAGTGCACTGATGTTTTCAATACCGCAGCCGGTAAGGAGCATGGTCAAAGCACCAAATAAGAATAGGGAACGAAATTTTCCCATCCAACCTCTCATGCGTCATACCTCTCTTTCTCTTATAGTGCATTTTTTATTTAGAAACTGACCTCCAGAAAGGAGGTCAGTCCTTTAAAATGGGAATGGCAACGTGACGATGACCATCATGAAGAACATGACTGTCAGATAGTTCAAAGAAAAAATGAACATCCATGTCGCCCACTTATAGTCGTCTTTCATAAAGAAGCCTGCGATCCCAAGGGCCAGCCAGCCGATCGAGAGCACGTATGCTGTAATTAAGAAGACGGTGCCGAGAGAAGCTAAATAAATCGGTAATGGGAGCAGACAAGCGACATATACTACGATTTGACGCTTTGTCATCTGGAACCCATGCACAACAGGCAGCATTGGTATTCCAGCCGCTTTGTACTCATCCTTTTTCTTCATGGCTAAGGCCAGGAAGTGAGGGGTCTGCCAAATAAACATAATAAGAAACAGGATCAGCGCTTCAAGCTGAAGACCTGGATCAATAGCAGCCCAGCCGATCAACGGCGGAACGGCTCCTGAGAAGCTTCCGATTACAGTGTTGATCGTATATTTCCTTTTCGACCACATCGTGTAAAGAACGACGTAGACGAACCACCCGAAGGCCCCCCACAGGGCTGCCTGCCAAGTGGTGAGGAGCAGTGTGACGAATCCGAGGATGGATACGCTGATCCCCAATGTTTTTATAAATGATAAAGACATCGTTCCTGTCACGGTCGGACGGTTGCTCGTCCGCGACATGATCGGGTCAATGTCCCTGTCATACCAATTGTTAATAATACAACCGCCTGCAATAACGAAAGCGGTTCCGAGCATCGTCAGCAGGAAAGTGCCCCACTGATCAAAAAAGGACGTTCCTGTATAATGGAGAGCCAGCCAAAATCCTGCGAATGTAGTAATCAAATTTGAGTTAATGATACCGACTTTGATCAAGCTCTTTATATCAGCTAACAAAGATTGGTCATTGGTCTTCGTTTGGATCATTTCTGTAGAAGCAGACTCGACTGTTCTTGGATTGTCCATCGTATTATCTTCCTCCTTCTACCCACCTCTGCTCGAACCTTGTTCCCCTTGTTCATAGGCAGATTCGACGAGGGCTAATTCCCGTCCTGCATCCTAAAGGATGACAAGAAACATCAAAATAATTGTATCATGTAATTAAAGTTCTATCTATTTAAACAAGAGAATTTTATTTATTTGTGACAACTTTGTGAAACGGCACTCCCTCTTATTATCTACCATTCTTCAAGATTTTAACGCAACCCCTCGGGGTTCCTCGAGTGAAAGTCATAAATGTTTCAAAAAGCATACCTTTATATTTCTAGCAAACCCTGTCAAACTTTGCAAGTTTTTTCGCATTTTTTGACCATACAACCATTGTGTTTAGTGGTTATTCCCTATATGTACTACTAAAACCCAAAATTGTATGTAAGCATGAAAGGGGAAAAGTTTTCATCACCTATGCTGTGGTGCGGATCATTGGTCTTCCATTCTGCTCAAAAAAAGCGGGAACCTCATTGGCTCCCGCTCTCTCTTATTCAAACTCTATAAGTAGGTCACCGACGTGAATCGCTTCATTGTTATCGACGTAAATATCCTTGATAACACCGTCAAAAGGTGCCTGAACCGTCGTCTCCATTTTCATTGCTTCCGTAATCATCAAATGGTCGCCTTTTTTCACTTCTTCCCCTTTATTGGACAATACTTTTATCACCGTGCCCGGCATACTGGCACCGATATGTTTCGGATCAGATTTATCTGCTTTCGGTCGTTGTTGAACAGCTGCCTTCACGTTCTCATCCTTCACAACTACTTCTCGTGGCTGGCCATTCAATTCGAAGTACACCGTCCGGGTTCCATCAATTTGGGGCTCCCCGACAGAAACCAATTTAACAATCAAGGTTTTCCCTTGTTCAATATCAACTTCAATTTCTTCCCCAAGTCTCATCCCATAGAAGAAGGTCGGGGTGTCAAGGACTGACATATCTCCATATTGTTCTCTGAATTTATGGTGATCCATGAATACTTTCGGATAGAGGGCATAACTTATCATGTCGAAGCTTGTCACCTGCCGGTCCAGAGAATGGTACAACGTCTCTTTTAGATTATTGAAGTCTACAGGCTCCAACAATTCTCCCGGTCTTACAGTAATCGGTTCGCGGCCTTTCAATATAATGCGCTGCAGTTCTGCAGGGAACCCTCCATATGGCTGTCCTAAATAGCCTTGGAAAAATTCAACCACACTGTCTGGGAAATCGAGCGTCTCCCCTTTTTCGTAGACATCGTCTTCATTCAAATCATTCTGCACCATATATAAAGCCATATCCCCGACAATTTTTGAAGATGGTGTAACTTTGACGATATCCCCGAACATATCATTCACCCGGCGGTACATCGTTTTGACTTCATCCCATCGGTGTCCGAGACCAACGGCCTTAGCCTGCTGTTTAAGGTTACTGTACTGACCTCCAGGCATTTCATGTTCGTATACTTCTGTATGTGGGGACACCATTCCACTTTCAAAGTCCTGATAGTATTTTCTCGTATCCTCCCAAAAATGCCCCAATTCCTCATAGGCGGTAATATCGACATTCGGCTTTCGTGCACTGCCTTCTAATGCATAATAAAGGCTGTTGGCACTAGGCTGGGATGTCAACCCTGCCATTGAACCTGTGGCAACATCCACAACATCCACACCGGCTTCGATCGCTTTAGCATAGGTGAACAAACCATTTCCACTTGTATCATGCGTATGCAGGTGAATCGGAATGTCGAGGGTTTCTTTTAAAGTGCTGATCAATTGATAAGCCGCTTCGGGTTTCATAAGTCCGGCCATATCTTTAATCCCAAGAATGTGTGCGCCGGAATCCTGAAGTTCCAAGGCTAACTTTTTATAATAAGCTAGATCATATTTCGGACGGCTGCTGTCCAAAATATCACCGGTATAACACATAGCCGCCTCAGCCACTTTCCCGCTTTCCCGGACAGAATCGATCGCAAGCTTCATTCCTTCCACCCAGTTCAAACTGTCGAAAATTCGGAAGACATCTATACCGGCACTGGCACTTTTATCAACGAATTCCCGGATCAGGTTATCTGGATAGTTTTTGTAACCGACAGCGTTGGAAGCTCTTAATAGCATTTGGAAAAGGACATTTGGAGCTTTCGCCCTCAGCTTCAGCAAACGTTCCCATGGGTCCTCATTCAAAAAGCGGTAGGAAACATCAAACGTAGCTCCCCCCCACATTTCCATAGAGAACAAGTCTGGAAGAAGCCTTGCTGTAGGTTCGGCAATATTTTCAAGGTCTCTCGTACGCACCCGTGTAGCCAAAAGCGACTGGTGGGCATCCCTGAACGTCGTATCTGTGAGAAGGACTTCTTTCCTTTCCATAAGCCATGCTGCCAAACCCTCCGGGCCCTTCTGGTCAAGGATCTGCTTCGTTCCCTCCGGCATCGGTGAGGAATGTTTGACGACCGGTACTCTCGGCCTGGAATAGCTGGGTTTCTTACGGTTTCCATACCCTTCAAAACCGTTGATCGTCCGGTCAGCGATATAGGAGAGCATTTTCGTCCCCCGGTCTCTTCGTTTAGGGAAGACGAACAGTTCAGGAGAGCGGTCAATAAATGTCGTATCATATTCGCCTGAGAGAAACTGCTTATGCTGAACGACATTTTCTAAAAACGGAATGTTGGTTTTAATGCCGCGGATTCGGAACTCCTTCAAATTTCGGACCATTTTATGGGCCGCCTGATCAAAACTGAGGGCCCAGGTCGATAATTTCACAAGCAATGAGTCGTAATAGGGGGAAATGACTGCTCCTTGAAACCCGTTACCAGCATCCAGCCTTACCCCGAATCCTCCACCGGATCGATAGGCCATGATTTTTCCTGTATCAGGCATAAAGTTGTTTAAAGGATCTTCTGTCGTAACACGGGATTGTATGGCATAGCCATGGGTGCGGATGTCTTCCTGCTTCGGTATGGAAATCCGATCACTATGTAAACCATACCCTTCTGCGACCAGGATCTGCGTTTGGACAATATCCACGCCTGTGATCATTTCGGTGATCGTGTGCTCCACCTGAACACGCGGATTCACTTCTATGAAATAAAATTCCTCCCCAGTCACCAGAAATTCTACGGTACCAGCATTGATGTATTTCACATTATCCATGAGCTTGACCGCTGCTTCACAGATTGCCTCCCGCACCCCCTCTTTTAAAGAAACACTAGGGGCGATCTCCACGACTTTCTGGTGCCTCCTTTGCACGGAACAATCCCTTTCGTACAGGTGAACGATATTTCCATCACGATCTCCAATGATCTGTACTTCAATATGCTTCGGTTCCTCAATCAGCTTCTCCACATAAACTTCATCACTGCCGAAAGCAGCACGTGCTTCCGACCGTGCTCTATCGTAAGATTCCTCAAGTGTAGCTGCACTTCTAACGACACGCATGCCGCGTCCGCCTCCGCCCATGGCAGCTTTTATCATCAATGGATAGCCATGTTTCTCCCCGAAATCCTGGATTTCACTCAGGCCACTAACCGGTCCATCACTCCCGGGGATGACCGGAATATCTGCTTGAACCGCCTGATCTCTCGCTTTTACCTTGTCTCCGAACATATTCAAGTGTTCACTTGTCGGACCGATAAAGATGAGTCCTTCTTCCTCACACCTTCTGGCGAACTCAATATTTTCTGATAAAAATCCGTACCCCGGGTGGATGGCGTCAACATCGACGCTTTTAGCAATTTCAATAATTCCTTCGATGTCCAAATACGCATCAATCGGTTTTTTTCCTTCTCCGACCAAATAGGCTTCATCAGCCTTGTAACGGTGGTAGGACCCTGTATCCTCCTGAGAATAAACGGCCACC
Source organism: Halobacillus sp. ABR2_026 (assembly GCF_056158545.1). Classification (NCBI taxonomy): domain Bacteria; kingdom Bacillati; phylum Bacillota; class Bacilli; order Caryophanales; family Bacillaceae; genus Halobacillus; species Halobacillus sp. ABR2_026. The sequence continues at coordinate 1,646,768 of NZ_JBSWTM010000001.1, read as the reverse complement.
GTACGGATGTTTAATTCTGTACATGCACGAAAAACCCTAATGGCAATTTCGCCACGATTTGCGACTAAAACCTTATTAATTTTGTTCGTATTAGCCATGATTCCACTCCCTGTTTGTCTTTGTTATAGGAATTTGAACGTTCTGTCTATTAGCATTCTACTTAACGTTTGAATATTCCTTCAAATCAGACAATTTTCGTCCGAAAACACACCCGCGCAACTTATTATCTGGCAGGAAGGGAGCTTATTTGAGAACAAAAAAACTCAAATCACAACATTTCCTGTCGCAATTTGAGTTTCTATTTATGACTTCTGAGCAGCCTCATGCAATACGTTCAGCTGTTTCTCAAGGTTATCCAGTAAGGCTTTACCTTCTTCATTGGTGATCAAATTCAAACGGACCGCAAAATGAATTTCGCGGGATAATCCAAACATCTGTGTATCTAAAACCTCTTCGTAAAGTGGACACTGAGGCATCGTCAAGTTGTCCATCTGTACCTTTATCAACCTTAGTATCTTATCAGCGTCAGCTTTTAGAAGGGCATAGGCTTTTTCACGATGATCCACAGCCACATCAGACAACATCAAAAATCCCCTCCAATGTACATGTCTTTCTTCTAATCATCTTATCGTTTAACAGGATAAATTGCAAGATAGGAATGAAGAATTAGAATATGGAGAGATCATAGCGATTGGACAGAATTTCCAATAGCTTCAAACCGACGACACTGTTCCCCTTTTCATCAAGACTCGGGCCATAGACAGCAATCCCGCCGAAGGTATTCAGTGAGGCCACTACAGAACCGGAAACCCCACTTTTCGCCGGAATTCCTACTTTAATAGCGAAAGACCCTGAGGCGTCATACATGCCGCATGTGACCATAAACGTTTTACAGATTCTTGCAAGGTGCTTCGGAATGATCCGCCGTCCCGATTGAATGTCTTTTCCTCCATTTGCAAATAAAGCTCCAATCCGGGCAAGCTGACAGACATTCACTTCTATGGCACATTGCTTCGTATACGCATCAAGCGTCTCCTCCACACTTCCCGTGACGATCTGATGTTGTTTCATGTAGAAAAGCAGGGATCTGTTTAGAAAGGCAGACTCAAATTCTGAGCTCGCTACCTCTTGGTTGTATCCAATAGAATGATCATCCGTCAACTCGTGAATAAAACTTAACAAACGCCCCACCTTCTCATCAGGGGTGTCGCCGTGAATCATGTTGGTCACAGCAAGCGCTCCGGCATTGATCATTGGATTCAGCGGCTTGGACGGGATCTGCTCCAGCCGGTAGATCGAATGGAAAGGGTCTCCGGTCGGCTCCATGCCCACACGGTCAAAAACATATGTTTCCCCGTTATCCATCAAGGCAAGCGCAAGAGAGATGACTTTTGAAATACTCTGCAGGGTGAACCTTACTTCTGTTTCACCCGCTTCAACCGCGTGGCCATCAAGAAAATGGATCGCCACAGCCAGGTCTTCCGGGTTGCTTCTCGATAAAGCCGGGATGTAATTCGCGACCTGCCCATCGTATGCATAAGGCCTTACATTATCCAGCCAGTCTTCCAGTACGCTTTCTGTAATATCTTTCATCATTGTTTCCTGCCTCCTTTAATGAAATCGAATTCATTTTTTGCTATGATTTGGGGTGGATGATTTTTTATTAATCGAAAGGTGGCCACAGCCATGATTGTTCAAATAGCAGGCAATGTTAAATATCCAATTACACTAGATCCTACCGTATGGATTTTCGACGATCGTAAAAAAACGTTCCCGGAAGTATTCGAAGGCGAAGAAGCGCCTGAAGAACCTACAAAAGAAGACGAACTTAAACGTCAATCCACCCGGTTTGACCGGGAAGTTTATCAACAGAAGATCAATCCGCCGGTGAATAAAAGCATCAACCGATATGAAAAGCAGCGGATTTTGAAAGGGACCTTCCTCATGCCCCTGAAACCTTTCCTACATACGAGCGAACCAGCCACTGATGTTAAATCGGCGGCTCTCGTTACGGATGACGGAGAGGAAATCATCGATGCCGATGTTTTGGCAGACTCGCTGTTACTTTTCGCAGAAGAAGGTAAGCCGCTGAAAGAAAAAGGACCTGTCCACCTCTACTTCCAAGACGGTTCCAACCGTGCGGAACCAATCAAAGGAATTAAAAAAATCATATTACAATAAATGCAGGGACAGCTACTAAGCTGTCCTTTTTGTATATTATCTGCTTGCTGACACAGGCTATAAATAAAAAAAGTGGTGATTCCTTTTGAAGAGATTAATCTGGTTAACCGCACTTATCGCCCTGGCCGCCTGTCAGCAGAACGGAGGCGAAGAGTCCCTGCTTCAAGAACGGCAGAATGACCCTGAATTGAAATATGTCACCGATTCCGACCCGGTGGAAAAGGAAAATATGAACAGCCAGGAAGCAGCCAGACATCTGGCTAAATTAGCTGTCCAAGTTCCTGATGTCCATGATGCCACCGCCCTTGTCCTCGGGAACTATGTAGTCGTGGGAATCGATGTTGACAAAGACTTGGATCGTTCCCGTGTAGGTGTCATAAAGTATTCTGTAGCTGAAGCTTTAAAGCATGATCCCTACGGAAAACAGGCGGCAGTAATAGCCGATGCCGATGGTGTTGAGCGTTTGCGTGGCCTTGGACAGAAGATGTCGGAAGGACACCCCATTGAAGCAGTGACGGATGAACTGAGTCAAATTGTCGGACGCTATATGCCAAGTGGGTCTGTGGAAGATCAACCACAGTCGAATTCCAATCAGGATTCCGTACCGGAAAAAGACAAAAAAGAACTGGATAAAATAGAAAAGGAACAATCCAAACAAGAATAGGTGCAAAGAAAAACAGCTAAATCCTCGTGGGATTTAGCTGTTGCTTTTCTCAAGGATTTCTCTTTCTTTTTCTGTCAATTCATTATAGTATTGGACACCGAACTGAGATCCTTCTGCTACCATATCCGCATTATCTAAAGATGCTGTTTCCGGTTTACCTGCTTCTTCTACTGGCAGATCTTCCGTTTTTCCTAAGCTACCCTGAATGGATCTGGCTTTATCTTTGACCTGCTGGCGTTTGTCTTCATCTTTCAGAAAATAGGCCAGTGTCCCTCCAAGTGTTGCTCCGATTGCTGTAAAAATCCAACGCTTTCTCACAAAATCATCCTTTCCTCAACTTCTAATTTTACAATTCCCAGAGTTTGGAGATGTCAAACATGGAAATCTCATCTATTTATAAAATTCATCCTATGTTAAACTATATGTAATCGAATGGAAAATAGAGGTGAAAAAGATGCGTGTACAATGCGTCATTTGCGATGAGATTGAAAAGATTGACAGCTATTGCCTGCAGGCAAAGCGCCTTAGAAATCGCCGGATTCACACGTACATGTGTCAATCCTGCCACGATCGTATAGAAAAAAATACAAAAAAGCGTCTCGATACAGGCAATTTTCGTTTTAACAGGGAACGCAAAAAAGAGAAGCATTTGAGTTAATTCACATGAGAGAGGTTCCGCCTCTCTCATTTCATTTGAGAAGAGATTTTCAAAAAATAGAAAGAAGCAGAAACACCTGCTCCCCTCTATGTCAATCTGATGGAATTTATATCACTCCGGATTTTCTTCCCGTTCCTCACGGGATTCCTCGATTTTCTGATTCACTTCAATATTCGCTTGTTCAATCGACTCACTCATCGTCTTTGAAGCTTTTTTAATCATTTCTTTCTGGTTTAACATACTTTGCTTCAACAACGCTTTCAAGTCTTCTTTTTGCTGGATCAATTGACCTTTCAATTCATCCATAGACGCTTTTACCGCTTCTGATACTTCTTCATTCAGCTCTTCATTATTAACGGTCACATTTTTTTCGGAATTATTATTGGACACGTTCGAAGAGTACGTGTATGAATGATTATTGTTTTGTTTTTCCAACATTCCTCCTCCTTTTCCTATTTATTCTGGCGTAGATAAGGTGTACCCGCTGATGTCACAGATTGAAAAAGCATAAATCGTTCCAGGCTCAACTAAATCATTGACGAAATAACCGATGCAGTCACAAATGTTATACACGAACACACCAGGGATCTCCGTATCCAGACCAGATACAAACAGATCAATTTCCAATCCAAACGTTTGAGCTGCTCTAAGGTTATTCAAAATATCCCCTTCACAACAAAGCTTCTTCTTACAATCAGCATCATCTAGAGAACAAGTAGTACCAAGGGTTAGTAAAAAGTCAAAGATGTCCTCTTCAGTATCTGGGTCATCCGTCGCTCCGATTCCTGTTATATTTTCTATGCGAAGGGTAGTAGTTGGGGAAGTTGGCGGATCCGCCGGGCGGAAAGTTACAGTGTCGCAATCGCTGACTACTGTAATTACTTGACCTGGTATCGGGTTCGGTAACGGAAGGTTCCCATCGTGATAGATCTCTACTCCCTGATCTGTTGGATCTTCAATGCCACTTTGTGCGATACGAACTTTATTCAGAAGAGACGCCATGTCTTTTACACAGCAGTCTTCATTGCATCTTCCTTTATGACGGTCATGATGTTTGTCCTTATCAATGGAGCACCCGCATTTAACATTCGTCGTATTATTGACCGTAACGCCACTTACGGACGTATCAATCATCTGATTATTATCAAGCGGAGACATATTGGTGTGGCCTTCAATCTCCTGCCTGCCCTGATCCTGGGATTGATCCCCCATGATCTGAAACTGATCATCTTCCTGATTCTGCTCCTGCATTTGGGTCTGCGATAAATCGGGACCCTCCTGGGATGGCATTTGACTCGTATTCTGCGAGTTATCCAAAGTAGAACCTTCTTGAATCGGAACCTGAGCAACGATCTGCTCTTGGTCGTTATCGATTTCTGATCCATCCTGGATTGGGATTTGACCGGTGAACTGCTCTTGTTCATTCGATTGTTCCGGGCCCATGATATTGCCGCTTTGATCCTGACTGCTGTCAAGTTCAGGACCTTCTGAAATTGGCACTTGTACAGCCAGCTGCTCTTGGTCGGTTCCTTGTTTTGATCCTTCTTGGATACTATGCTGTTCCAACTCCTGATCAAACTTAGGCCCTTTTTGTTTCGCTTTGCTGCACTTTTCTTTAAAGAACGGAGAATAGTGCTTACAAGGGTACTCATTGCACCCTTCACATGGTTTTCCATAGGATGACAAAAGTATTTCCTCCTTCCTGATTCACCTGTCCATAGACAAGTGGTGGTTACAAACCATGCTCATCTATTATCAAGCATGTAATATTCTATTAGTTCCTTGCTTTTAGCGAGTGTGTCCTTGTCTATATTCTATTTATATTGATAGAAAAGGGCTGGTAGGTCTATATTTATTGCTCTCCTATAGAATCAAACGCAACAAAAAAACATCCCCTTGGACGGGGATGTTTTTTTAAGAAGATTCATTCTGCTGTCGGGAACCGCGCTCGCGGTGAAGCCTGAGCCGGTAAATCCCTAAGATTAATGCTGCTACAACCAAACTCTCAGGCAGCGGTAAATTCAAACCAAGGATCAATGTTAATATGAACGTCCCGATGATAAGTACGGAATAAACGACGATGGTCTTCATCAACGGCAGCTTCCTTGCAAACCCCAGTTTAAAGGTAATAATAGCAAGAATGACCGTCGTCAAATATAGTAGCATGAAAGAACGAAAGAGCATGCTCACTTCGCTTTCATCATTTAAGTTCACTTCATTCCCGAACCCTCTGAAAAAGAAATCGGCTACAGGCCAAAGATCCGTCGGGACAGGGAGCGTGGACATATCCTTCATGATGTTCCTCCTCATGGAAACCCTATTCTGTTCTCTATCATACTAGAAAGACCTGGCATTTACCACCCGTGAAACCATTTTCATTATGTCAGCAAATCCTATATAATAGACATTGAATAGAGGTGAGCCCATTGAAAAACTTTCATTTGAACACAGCACTGCTAGCCTTCCTTGTCATTCTATCCTTCGTTGCCGTAGGATTTGCTATTGGACAAGAGATTTTCTGGCTTGCTGGACTCCTTTTCTTCTCAGGTTTCGCATTGATGAGTGTGGGTCTTAGAAGAAAAAGAAAACAGCAGCAGACCTCATGAAATTCGTTACTCATGCAGAAAGCGGCCTTTTTCAAGGCCGCTTTTTTTATTTCTTCAATTGTACAAAATCTGAAGATATTTCATCATGGATATTAGGTCTGGAGGCAAGAACTGTCGTTTTGTTCAACATGTCGAGATCCTCTTTGTCTGCACGGGTAACGATTCCACCCACTTCTCTTACAATTACATTTCCCGCTGCATAATCCCACGGCATGAGGGTCATCGTTAAATAGCCATCCAGGATTCCTTCAGCTACGAATGCGAATTCCAAAGCTGCAGAACCGTAAGATCTGGTGCTGCGCAATTTTTTCACAAGCGCCTCCATCCCTTTGTGCTCAACATGAGGGTTCTCTGGAATCAACCACGATGTATTGAGAGCAAGAATCGATTGATCCAGTGGGCGATGATCGTTCAGTTGAGGAAGCCTGGCCTCATTCTTAAAAGCCCCTTCGTTACGCATCGCTGAATAAAGAACATCGTCCATGACGTTGTAAATTAAACCGATTTCCCCGACTCCTTCATAGTAAACGCCAACTGAAATCGCGAAGTTCCGCTTTTGGTGGACGAAATTCATCGTCCCATCAATAGGATCGACAATCCAGACGGTCCCCCCGAGGTCTTCGATTTCATCCCCGAACCCTTCTTCTCCCAAAAGATAGTGGTCTGGATACGTCTCGTTGATTTTCCTGGCAAAAAATTGTTCCGTTTGCTGGTCCATCTCTGTGACAAGGTCGTTTGGGTTGGATTTTGTTTCAATGGATCGAGGTGAATCAATATTAGATCTGATTCTTTCTCCAGCTTCCAAGACCCAAGCTTTTGCATATTCAAAAATCTCGTTCTTTTTCTGTTGATCCATAACATCGTACCCCTTTTATAAGTATCAACCTTTATCGTACCAAATCCAACCAAACATTGCATCAAATCTGCCCCCCTGTCCAACTAAAGCTCCCTTTTCCTGAAGATTCAGTCTCGAGATGCTTGTGTGGTAGTTAGGGGCTGCGGGGGATGACTCGCTTTCCGCGGGAGCGCGGTGAGCCTCCTCAGGCTTACGCCTTGCGTGGTCTCACCAAGCCCTCTTTTCCCGCAGGGCGTAGCCCGAGGAAGCTCGGCACTCCCTCACAAGAAAGTGAGTAGCTTCCCAGCCACCCCTGGCACTCAACACGATAACGAACCCCGAACCTTCTCGAAACGGAGCCTTCAACAATCCTGCCATTATCTTCAATAGAGCTTAGATCATTTAAAGAAATAAAAAAGACGAGCAACTTTAGTGTTGCTCGCTCTTATAGGGACCATTCAATCAATTGCTTACGAAGTTCAGAGAGTCTTCTTTTTGTTTTAGTCATCTGATCGACATCCCCGGCGACCATGGCGTCATGCAATGTCACCAATTCGTAATCAATCTCCATACGGATTACCGGGAGCTTCTCTTCAGCTTCTCTTTTACGCAATGCTTCCATGACATGTTTCACTGCTAACCCCTCCCTTTCAAATCCTTACTTTATATATATGTGACTTTGACGACAGAAGTTTCAATTAGATTACTTATATGTAACCCATTTTTACAGGATTCAAACCAGCCGAACACATCACTTAGTATGGTTGAACGCTTGTGGTAAAATAAGGGGCGAGTAATTGGAGGAGTTGATCGAATGACTACATTTAATGGATTCAAACAAGAAGACTTTGACGTTTTTTCCATTCCTGGATTAGAGAATAGAATGGAAGCTTTGAAAGAACGGGTTTCCCCCAAACTTGAAGCCATTGCTACAGAATTGGCAACAGACGTTACAGCGATGACCGGCGATGAGATGTTCGTACACGTTGCTAGACACGCCCGTCGGAAAACAAATCCACCGAACGATACGTGGGCAGCACTCGCTTCTAATAAACGAGGGTACAAAAAGCTCCCCCACTTCCAAATCGGTCTGTGGGAATCTCACGTGTTTATCTGGTTCGCTGTCATTTATGAAAGTCCGATCAAGCAGGACTTTGCCTATAAGCTTGAACAGAACAAAGATGATATTCTCAAACAGATTCCAGATGAATATGTATGGTCAGTTGATCATACAAAACCGGACAGTATTCCTCAGTCCGATGTCGATGAAGACAAATTCCTCAGTATGACTGAGAGACTAAAAACTGTAAAAAAAGCTGAAATCCTGTGCGGCAGAAACATCGAGCGTGGTGACAAGCGTCTGAAGGATCCCGAAGCCTTCCTGAACCTGTGCTTGGAGACTTACCAAACATTAGAACCCCTCTACCGTCTCACTAAACAGTTAGATTAAAAAAAGGCGCCTTTAGAGGCGCCTTTCCTATGTGTCAGAAAGTGAAGCTCTTACATCTTCACTTTGTCACCTTTACTGAGGCTTTTCGCTTGTTTAATTGTTCGATAGCATGAATAGCCGGATTCTTTTTCAAATTGTCCACAAAGGGTCTTCTCTTCACTCTTAGAAGGCACAATCTGTTTGAATCGAGTATAAGCAAGCATTAATTCATCTTGATTGACCCCTTTTTCATAAGCCTGTTCTACCAGACTGTAAAAATTCACGACGTCGATGATCTCTTCTTTGGACCAATAAATTTCATCGATCGGGTACGTATAACTCATTTGTTTTCCTCCTTATCCTTTCCACCGGTTGCGTATGGCTTCTGCCTCAGAAATCATTCGCTTGAATAATCCGTCAACGGTTGGAACATCTGTAATTCTGGATGCGACTTGACCAGCCCACCCGAATCCGCTTTTCTGTTGTCCTTCATAAATGAACGTTTTATTCGCATGCCCATTAATATAGTCTTTCAACCCTTCATAACCGACTTGAGCTTCTTCCAATTCCAAAATACGCGTTGTCCAATCGTTTTTCAAGGCACGCGCAGGGGCTTTCAGGCTCCTCTTTATGACTGTCGTTGAAGTTTCGTCTGCCTGAATCAATGCTTGTAAATAAGCAGGATGGGCATGGACACACTCTTTCGTCGCTATAAAGCGTGTCCCCATTTCCACGCCTTCCGCTCCTAAAGCAAGAGCAGCCATCAAACCTCGACCGTCGCCGATCCCTCCGGAAGCTATGACAGGAATATTGACAGCATCAACGACCTGAGGAGTAAGCACGAAGGTCCCGACGTCATCCCGGCCGAGATGGCCGCCCCCTTCATGACCAACGACCATAACAGCGTCAGCTCCCAGCTGTTCCGCTTTCACTGCCTGCCTCCGTGCAGCAACAAGGACGAGTGTTTTAATGCCGCTCCCTTTCAATTGTTCCAAGACTGGAGCGGGGTTGCCTCCTGTAACGGATACTACAGGGACTTGTTCATTCACGGCCACCTGAACCATATCTCTAAATGGTCTGCCGTGCTGGCCGATCGCGAAGTTCACACCAAACGGGCGGGCGGTCCGACTCCTTACTTTTCTAATCTCTTCTTTCAATTCCTCGGCGTTTTCCATACTCATGGCCGTCAATTGCCCAAGACCTCCCGCTTCAGAAACTGCGGCTGCCAAATCTGAATAAGCGAGGTGGGCAAGTCCTCCTTGAATAATCGGGTATGTAATATCCAGTGCTTCTGTAATCCGAGTTTTCCATTCCACTTGAATCCCTCCCTATGTTTCATTTTAGCATGATTGGAAAAAGGATACACAAAAGACTAGAAAGCGAGCGGTGAACCTGCTATAATTCATTTGCTTTTCTAAAATAAAGAGGTGGAAACACATAATGAATCAACAAGAAACTCCCCTGTTTACAGGGTTAAAAAAACATAGAAACCGTAAACCGACCCAATTCCATATTCCAGGACATAAAGGCGGGAAAGGGATGGATGAAGAATTTCGTTCCTTCATAGGTGAGCAGGCCCTTTCCATCGATTTGATCAATATTGAGCCATTGGATGACCTGCATCATCCACAAGGGATGATCAAACAGGCACAGGACTTAGCAGCAGAAGCATTTGGGGCTGATTATACTTTTTTCTCCGTACAGGGTACTTCAGGGGCAATCATGACGATGATCATGAGTGTCTGCCATCCAGGAGATAAAATCATCGTACCAAGAAATGTCCATAAATCCGTTACGACAGCGATTATTTTTTCCGGAGCGAAACCTGTGTTCATCCATCCGGAGCTGGATGACCGGTTCGGCATTTCCCACGGCATAACATCAGATGCCGTCCAAAAAGCTTGCGATGCTCATCCCGATGCCAAAGGGTTGCTCGTCATCAATCCAACCTATTTTGGTGTTTCAGCCGACTTGAAAAAAATCGTAGACATTGCACACAGCTACGAGATTCCTGTTCTCGTTGACGAAGCCCATGGAGTTCATATCCATTTCCATGAGCGCCTGCCTATCTCCGCGATGGAAGCAGGTGCCGACTTGGCTGCTACAAGTGTCCATAAACTGGGAGGGTCCCTGACCCAAAGCTCCGTTCTGAATTTACGCGAAGGTCTCGTTTCCCATGAGAGGGTTCAGGCAATATTATCTATGCTTCACACAACATCCACCTCCTACCTTCTGTTAGCTAGTCTGGATGCTGCACGCAGGCATCTGGCCATCCATGGTAGAGAATTAATGGAAAGAACGCTCCTTCTTGCCGACCAGGCCAGACGAAGATTGAATGACGTTCCTTGCATCTACTGCCCCGGAAGCGAAATCTTAACGAGTGATGCCACTGTGGATTTCGACCCGACAAAATTGATCATTTCCGTTAAAAAACTGGGTTTGTCCGGATATGACGTGGAAGTTTGGTTAAGAGAACAAGCAAACATCGAAGTGGAACTATCTGATTTGTATAACATTTTATGTATCGTCACCCCTGGCGATCGGGAAGAAGATATCGATAAGCTGATCACAGCTTTAGAGAAACTTTCCGAAGAGCACACAGACAGACAAGAAAAAGCAAACATTCGAGTAAAGGTTCCCGATATTCCGGTACTCGCTCTTTCTCCGAGAGAAGCCTTCTACTCATCGACAGAAACGATTATGCTGAATGAAGCGGTCGGAAGGATCAGCGCCGAATTCGTGATGGTATATCCTCCTGGCATCCCTATTTTCATACCAGGAGAGATCATCACACAGGAAAACATTGATTATATACACGATAACGTCGAAGCCGGTCTCCCTGTTCAGGGCCCGGAAGATGATACACTAGAAACGATTCAAGTCATACGTGAACAACGTGCATTCAAATAAAAAGAAGCCTTGTCCGGGCTTCATTTTTTGCGAGTCTCTCCTCTATTGGCGCGTGAGGATTTCCTCGGACCGGAAATCCTCACCCCAAAAAAAAGAACCAGGTCATTGACCTGGTTCTTTTTCTTTATGCTTCCTTCACAGGAAGGATGCCCCCGTTTAACAGAGCGTTCTATTTATTTATCTTTCGGTTTATTGCATGTAGGACACGTGCTGTAAAGAGTAGAAACCTTCTCATTTTCGTAGTGCTCAATTACCTTTTGACAGTCTTGACATACGATTGTACCCATCTACATCCACTCCCTGTTTTGTAATCGTTTTCAACGTAATTTTATTCTAATATGGCACAATCCAAAAATCAAGCCCAAAAGTATAACTTTTTTAAAATTATGTCATACTAATAAATTACCTTCCTACTAGGGTATGACCTTCTTTTCTTTTTCAGTACAAAAAAATCACCCCTTTAAGGAGTGATTTTTTATGTCAGGGCGTTTGAATCAAAGCTGGGTCCAATAGTTCATACCCTTTATCTCGCAGCCCATCGACAATCGAACCCAATGCATCATTGGTCCATTCGCGATCATGCATAAGTAAGTTCGCCCCGTTATTTAATAAGGGTGTGTTTACCATTATATCTGCCAATGCGTCAGCATTCTGATAATCACTTTCCCAATCATAGCCGTAAGTCCAATTCATAACGAGCATCCCTTCTTCTTCAGCCAGCTGCCTGGAATAGTCGGTGTTTTGTCCGAATGGTGCTCGGAAGAAGACGGGGCGTTCACCAATAATTTCTTCGATCTTATCATTTAATCCTACGATTTCTTCTCGCTGCTCATCTTCACTGATACTTGTTAAATCTGCATGTGACTGTGTATGATTCCCGATGGGAAAGCCCATATCATGAATTTCTTTCAAACGTTCTTGTTCCTCCGGCGTATCAATAAAATGGGCATTAACAAAAAAGATGGCTGGTGCTTCTTTTTCTTTTAAGGTTTTTGCCATTTCCACTCCATGCTGATCTGGAGCATCGTCAATCGTAATGAGCGCGACTTTTGGATTCGCATCTGCAATTGGCTGGAAAGACCAATTAGCCGTTAATTCATATTGAGGATCCAAATTTTTTGCTGCCTCTTCTGATTCTTCAGGTGTTACAGTCTCTGTTTTTTCCTGTTCCTCAACATCCTCTCCTTCTTTGTCCTGCTCATCCTTCACATCGTCTGTCTGCTCACTCTCGACCTCTTCTGCGTTATTGTTCTCTACTTCTTCACTGTCTGCTCCTCCGCAAGCTGAAAGCAGACCAATGAGAATAATCCATAGAAATGTCCATTTTTTCAAGATGACCCCTCCACTGTTATGTATTTCCACTTTCTTCATTATAAAAGATTATTCTACATTTTATCTATCGTTTTCGGGTAAAATATTATATAATGTTTTATCGTGGTCTCATGACTTTCTACATATGGGTGATTAAAATGCTACATTCTTTGAAAAAATTCAAATTTTTAGGTGGCCGGACTCTAAAAACGGGGATTTCTGTCTTTTTGACTGCATTGATTTGCGGTTTTTTTAATTTACCCATCATTTTTGCGGTCATCACAGCCATCGTTACGATTGAACACACGGCTGCAGATTCGATAAAAAAAGCAGCCGTCCGTTTCCCAGCTTCAGCCATCGGGGCTTTGCTTGCTACAACGTTCTATGGGCTGTTGGGCAAAGGAGCTTTGACCTTTGCACTCGTAGCCATGGTGACGATCGCCGTTTGTCATAAGTTGAAACTGGATGATGGAATTCTGGTCGCTACCATAACGGCTACAGCCATGATTCCAGATTTCCAAGATCAATATGTGGTTTCATTTCTCACGAGGTTGGGTACAACCTCCATTGGGATCATCATCTCAACTTTTGTGAATTTTTTCCTTTTGCCACCGAATTATTCGCCTATGATTTACAAAAACATTAACGGTTTGTATAATCATGCTGGTCTGCTTTTAAAACGAATAATTCTTGAGGGTATGGCAGATTCTAAAGAGAAAACTCGTGCTATTCAGAGGTCTTACCGGCAATTGACAGCACATCTTGAAAAAACGCATCAACTCTCTCAATATCAACGGGAAGAGTGGAAGTACCATCGCCACTCGCAGGAAGAGATGGTCGCTTTCCAGCTTTCCCAGCGGAAACTGGCAGCTTTCCAACAAATCGCCTATCATCTCGGGAACCTGCAGTATGTCCAGACGAAATCCTCAGATTATACGGATGAGGAAAAAGAGCTTCTGCTGGCCCTAACAGAGGAATTCTCCAATGTATTGAGTGACCCTACGCATACCATCAATGAAACTCAATTTGAGATGGTGAATAAACTGGATGATGCCTTTTGGAAATGGAAAGAGGACCATGTCATTAAGCAGACCGGTTACAGGCACCATCTACCGCCGCAGACGATCCTGATCTATGAGTTGCTATGTTTTCACGACGTGTTGGAAGAATTGCAAAATTTGTCAAAAAAACAGGAGCAGCTGGTGAAAAAATGCTATTTGCCCGATCAGTGTTAGCGGTAAAACAAAATCATACTTAGGAGGGAAGTCAGTAATGAAACAAGTAACGAAAGTATTCTACATTTCAGTTGTCGTTGCACTTTTATTCATTGCATGGGGAATCATCCCTGAATCGACATTACCAACTTGGAACTTATCTAATGTAACTTCAACCATTCAAGGTTTCCTAACCGATAAATTCGGATGGTTCTACTTATTGTCAGCTACTGGATTCTTAATTTTTGCTATCTTCTTGGTTTTCTCTAAATATGGAAAATTGAAGCTCGGGAAACCGGATGACGAACCGGAGTACCCTTACATCACTTGGTTTGCTATGCTCTTCAGTGCAGGTATGGGAATCGGACTTGTCTTCTGGGGCGCAGCAGAACCATTGTCCCACTTCCACACGCCGCCAATTCCAGGTCAGGAATCCATGAGTGAGGAAGCCGCTCAGTCAGCTATGAAGTATACGTTCTTCCACTGGGGTCTTCACCCGTGGGCGATCTACGCTGTGTTGGCTCTTGCACTTGCTTACTTCAAGTTCAGAAAAGATGCACCAGGGGTCATCAGTGCCGCTCTTACGCCTGTACTTGGTGAGAAAAGGGTCAAAGGCCCTCTAGGTACGCTGATCGATTTCATCGCTGTCTTTGCAACGATTTTCGGTGTTGCCACTTCCCTTGGTCTTGGTGCCCTGCAAATCTCTAGTGGACTTGCTTTCACTATAGACGGGTTGGAAGATACATTCACGCTGCAATTAGTAATTATTGCGGTCGTAACCGTGTTGTTTATGGTTTCAGCAATGACTGGACTGAACAAGGGAATCAAATATTTGAGTAATACGAACGTAGTTCTTGCGATCGTTTTGATGGTATTCATGCTGTTTGCCGGTCCAACCAACTTCATCATGGATTATTTCACAACGACATTCGGGTCTTATGTACGTGATCTTCCTTACATGAGCTTCCGTCTGACACCATTTGCTGAAGACAATTCCTGGGTACAGGGATGGACGATTTTCTACTGGGCATGGTGGATTTCCTGGGCTCCATTCGTAGGGACATTTATCGCCCGCGTCTCCCGTGGCCGTACAATCCGTGAGTTTATTCTCGGTGTCCTTCTCGTGCCGACTATATTCGGTGCCCTATGGTTCTCCGTGTTCGGTGGAACTGCCATATCTCTTGAGTATTTCGACGGTGTTGACATTTATTCTGATGTCAGTGAATTAGGAACAGAAGTAGCCTTGTTCTCCATGATGGAAAACATCCCGATGGGTGCGATCATGTCTGTCATCGGACTGCTACTGATCAGTACGTTCTTCGTAACATCTGCCGATTCGGCTACATTCGTTCTAGGTATGCAGACGACAAACGGCAGCTTGAATCCTAGAAACCAGGTGAAATTCACATGGGGGATCATCCAAGCCGGTGCTGCCGCTGTATTATTGTGGCAGGGTGGTTTAGGTGCCCTTCAGACAGCAGCCATTATTGCTGCTTTCCCGTTCACCTTTATCATGATTCTGATCTGCTTCTCCTTGTTAAAGACCTTCCAGGATGAAGCCAAAAAAGTTGATTTGAAGAAGAAATCGAAATAATGAACGTTAAAAGCCCCCAGCAAACTAGAGTGACCTAATAAAATGAGACTTAATAAAACACCTTCAAAGTTGTAATACTACTTACACTTGGAGGTGTTTTTCTTATGGGTAAAAAAATTCATTATCCAAAAGAAGTTAAGAAGAAAGTTGTTCAATTAAAGTTAGAGGGAAACCATTCAAACCAGGAGTTGATGGATATGTTTGGAATTAAGAATAAGTCTCAAATTAAAACTTGGATGAAATGGTTTAGAAACGGGGAGAACCACCGTTTCGCTCAACCTATAGGAAAACAATATTCGAATGGGTTAGGTCCGAAAGATGAGAATGAAGTTACGTTGTTGAAGAAGAAAGTTGCTTATTATGAAATGAGAGAGGAATTGTTGGGAAAATATCAGGAAATCGAAAGGAAGTGGTTCCAGAAGTATTCATCCAAGTCGTAGAAGCTTTTAAGCATAAGTACAAGATCAAAGCTATTTGCGAGTGTTTCGGTGTAGCTAAAGCCACCTATTATCGTTGGCGGGGAAAGGAATGGGGACCAACGGTGTTAGAGAAAAAGATCATTGAGACTTGTGAAGGTTTAAAGTTTCGAATAGGTCACCGTATGGTCCGAGATCTTTTACGTAAAGAACATCAAATAAAGGTGAATCGAAACACGGTTCAAAGAATTATGCAGAAATATCATGTTCAATGTCGTGTGAAACCGAAGAGACAGTCTTATATTGCCGGGGAAAGCAAGATTGTTGTACCCAATTATTTAGAACGAAATTTTGATGCTACTAAACCTAATGAAAAGTGGGTGACAGATATTACCTACCTTCCTTATGGAGAGAAGATGTTATATTTATCAACGATTATGGACTTGTACAATAATGAAATTCTCGCTTATTCCATTAGTGACAATCAAGAGAAATCATTAGTATTGGATACGTTGAAGAAAGCTTGCGAAGGACGTGATGTGTATGAAGTGATCCTTAATAGTGATCAAGGGTCACAGTACACGTCTTATGAATTTCAGGAAGAGACTAAAAAAAGAGGCATTATCACAAGCATGTCCCGGCGGGGAAACTGCTTTGATAATGCCGTCATCGAATCCTTCCACTCCATATTAAAATCGGAAGAATTCAACCCTCTAGATCGAGGGAAGTTAGATAACCATACAGTACGTGAAAAAGTAGAAACGTACATGTATTACTACAATTATTGTCGACCATTTAAAAAACTAAACTGCCAAACTCCAATTGAATTCAGAGTAATGGCAGCCTAGGTGTTTTATTGAGTCTTATTTAACTGTGTCACTCCAAACACGCTGGGGGCTTTTTATCACGGTATGAAGTTAAGGAACGTTGGTCTTTCTCCTCTATTTACACTCTCCCTGAGCTGTTTTACACAAAATAACACAATACAACACTAGCCTATCATTTCAATGACAAAACGATAACATCTGCAAACGGTCATCTATTCCCTGATACACTGAAAAAGGATAAATACACAAGGGAGTGGGCCTGATCATGTTAACTCGTAACATCCTACCTTTCTTCGCCATCATCCTCCTTGCAGGGTGTATTCAAAAAGGTGAAACCATCCAAGTTCTCACAGCTTCACCTGCAGATTATGATTTATACTTATACTCTGAAGCCGATCAGGAATCATCGGCACAGGATTACCTCAGTGCATTACTTGATTGGAAATTAAACCACCATGACGGTGCGGAATTGCAATTCGAGCAAACTGAAAAAGACATAAGCGAACTCAATCTTCCTGAGGAAGAACTCCCCGTCCTAGTTGTAAAGGAAAAAGGAAGAACAGTTACCACCATATCAGGAGATAACCCACAAGAGAAAATATTGCTAACCCTTGAAAATAACATCGCCATGGCAAAATAATAGGATTTCCCTTTCCTATCACGGGAGGTTTTTATGCCTTTTGAAAGCTCCCCTTATACAAAAGAACCCATGATATAGATAGAAGATAAAAAAAGCCTGACAGACTCTCTAAGAGACTGTCAGGCTTTTTCATTCGTTTACTTAACAATGTGGATAGGTTGATCAATAGCAACTTCAGCTGCTTCCATTGTAATCTCACCAAGTGTAGGGTGAGCGTGGATGGTAAGCGCCAAGTCCTCCGCTGTCATGCCGGACTCGATAGCCAAGCCTAGCTCAGCGATCATGTCACTAGCATTTGCACCAGCGATCTGGGCACCAATCACCAGTCCGTCTTCTTTACGTGTCACAAGTTTCAGGAAGCCTTCGTTTTCGTTAAGGGAAAGCGCACGGCCGTTTGCTGCAAACGGGAATTTAGAAGCTTTCA
The DNA here is from genome assembly GCF_056158545.1 of Halobacillus sp. ABR2_026. Classification (NCBI taxonomy): domain Bacteria; kingdom Bacillati; phylum Bacillota; class Bacilli; order Caryophanales; family Bacillaceae; genus Halobacillus; species Halobacillus sp. ABR2_026. Next base: position 1,629,059 of record NZ_JBSWTM010000001.1, on the reverse strand, counting down.
CATCATAACCAGCATCTTTTGCTTCCTGCTCTGTGTAACCGACAGAGGCTAATTCTGGATCAGAGAAGACTACAGCTGGAATTCCTAGATAGTCGATCTCAGATTTCTCACCAGAAATCGCTTCAGCAGCGATTTTACCTTCATAAGAAGCTTTGTGAGCAAGTGGAGGTCCTTCGACGATATCACCGATTGCATAAATGTTATCAATGCTTGTACGGCACTGTTTATCAATTTCGATGATTCCTTTATCTGTCATCTTGATTCCTAGATCTTCAAGGCCAAGTTCGTCAGTGTTCGGACGACGACCAACCGTTACTAGTACGTAATCAGCATCGATGGATTTCTCTTCACCTTTTGATTCATACTTAACGGTAACGCCATTTTCTGTCTCTTCAACACCTTGTGCCATTGCTTCTGTTACGATCTCAACGCCTTTTTTCTTCAGACGCTTCTTAACGATGGAAGACATTTGCTTCTCAAAGCCGCCAAGAATGTCTTTTGTTCCTTCAAGAATCGTTACTTCTGTTCCGAAGTTAGCATAGGCTGTACCAAGTTCAGTTCCAATGTAACCGCCACCGATGACAACCATTTTTTCAGGAATCTCCTCTAGGTTCAGGGCTCCTGTGGAGTCAAGAACACGATCAGAGAATTTGAAGGATGGAATCTCAATCGGACGGGAACCTGTAGCTATGATACAGTTGTTGAACGTGTATGTTTGAGAGTTTTTCTCATCCATGACACGGACTGTGTTTTTATCTACGAAGTAAACTTCGCCTTTGACGATGTCTACTTTGTTTCCTTTAAGAAGACCTTCAACACCGCCAGTCAGTTTGTTGACGACGCCGCCTTTCCACTCTTGTACTTTAGAAAAGTCGACGGTTGTGTTTTCTGACTTGATTCCCATGTCTTCAGCGCCTTGAGCGTGTTCGTAACGGTGACCTGCCTGGATTAATGCTTTGGAAGGAACACAGCCGACGTTCAAACAAACGCCACCAAGGTTGCCTTTGTCGACAATGGTTACATTTTGACCGGATTGTGCAGCACGGATGGCGGCAACATAACCGCCAGGACCCGCACCGACAACTAACGTATCTAGTTCAATTGGGAAATCTCCTACTACCATACTTTACGCCTCCATCATGATTAGTTGTGGATCGTTCAGTAAACGCTTGATGTTGTTCATTGCATGCTGAGCTGTTGCACCGTCGATAATACGGTGGTCGAAGCTTAGGGAAATCGCTAGAACTGGAGCTACTACAACTTCACCATCGCGTACGATTGGCTTATCTGCAATACGTCCGATACCAAGGATCGCCACTTCTGGGTGGTTGATGACCGGTGTGAACCACTGGCCACCAGCAGATCCGATATTCGTAATTGTAGTGGAAGCACCTTTCATTTCTTCAGATGATAGTTTACCGTCACGAGCTTTCACAGCTAGTTCGTTGATTTCGCTTGAGATTGAGAAGACAGACTTGCGGTCTGCGTCTTTAACGACTGGAACCATTAGGCCTTTCTCAGTATCAGCAGCGATACCAATATTATAATAGTGTTTCTGAATAATTTCATCCGTATTGTCGTCAATTGACGTATTAAGAACAGGATATTTCTTCAGAGTAGATACAAGAGACTTCACAACATATGGAAGGTAAGTCAACTTGATGTCCTGCTCAGCTGCAACAGCTTTGAACTTCTTACGGTGAGCCACTAGTTCAGATACATCCACTTCGTCCATCAACGTTACGTGAGGAGCTGTGTGTTTGGAGTTCACCATAGCTTTGGAGATCGCTTTACGGATTCCGCTCATCTTCTCACGAGTTTCTGGGTAAGCTTCACCTGCAGCTGGAGCTGCCTGTTGTGTAGAAGCTGCTTCCTCCTGCTTCTCTTCAGCCGGAGCTTCTGTCGCTGCTTCCGCTTGTCCGCCGTTCATGAAGCTTTCAATATCTTCTTTAAGAACACGGCCGTTTTTACCGGATCCTTGAACTTTACGGATGTCGACATCGTTATCACGAGCGAATTTACGCACAGAAGGCATCGCTACAACACGGCGGTCTTCGTCAACGTCACCATCGTTTGCAGATGCAGCAGGTTGTTCAGCTTTTTCTTCTTTACTTTCTTCTTTAGGTGCTTCCTCTTTTTCTTCTTTCGGCTCTTCTTTCGGCTCTTCAGAAGCAGGAGCATCTTCAGATCCATCATCAATGGTGATAATGACGGTACCTACTGTCGTCGTTTCACCTTCATCTACGTGGATGTCTTTGACCGTTCCATCCACTTGGGAAGGGATTTCTACTACAGCTTTATCGTTTTGCACTTCACAAAGTACATCGTCTTCTTTAACTTCGTCGCCAGGCTTGACGAACCACTTCGCAATTTCACCTTCGTGGATACCTTCACCGATATCAGGCAATTTAAATTCGAATGCCACGGTTATTCCCTCCTAGTATTAGAGATGATTAAAAGTTCATAACGTCGTTGACTTTTTCAACGATCGTGTTGTGATTTGGCAACCATACTTCTTCTGCTTGAGTGAATGCATAGACCGTGTCAGGTGCATTTACACGCAATACTGGTGCTTCAAGGTGAAGGATGGCTTTTTCTTGAATTTCAGAAACAACGTTCGCTGCAATCCCAGCCTGCTTTTGAGCTTCCTGGACTACGACCGCACGGTTTGTTTTCTTAACGGATTCAAGAATGGTTTCATAATCGACTGGAGATACAGTACGAAGGTCGATGACTTCAGCACTGATTCCGTCTTTTTCAAGCTCTTCTGCAGCTTTAAGAGAAGAATGTACCATTGCACCATAAGCGATTAGGGTTACATCTGTACCTTCACGCTTAACAGCTGCTTTATCAAGATCCACAGTATATTCCTCTTCAGGCACTTCGTCACGGAATGAACGGTAAAGCTTCATGTGTTCAAGGAAAATAACAGGATCATTATTACGGATGGAAGAGATCAATAGACCTTTCGCATCATATGGGTTAGATGGAATGACGACACGAAGACCAGGCTGTTGAGCCATTAGACCTTCAAGGCTGTCCGCGTGAAGTTCTGGTGTGTGGACACCGCCACCGAATGGAGAACGAACAGTAATCGGCATCGGACGGGTACCACCTGAACGGTAACGGTAACGAGCCATTTGGCCACTGATGGCGTCCATAACTTCGTATACGAAACCGAAGAACTGGATTTCTGGTACTGGGCGGAATCCTGTAAGGGCAAGTCCGATGGACATTCCGCCGATTCCGGATTCAGCTAGTGGTGTATCGAAAACACGATCTTCGCCGAATTCTTTTTGAAGACCTTCAGTCGCACGGAAAACTCCGCCGTTCTGACCAACGTCTTCACCAAATACCAGCACGTTTTCATCATTTTTAAGTTCTGTGCGCATCGCGTCTGTGATGGCTTGGATCATTGTCATTTGTGCCATGATTTACTTCGACTCCTTTTCCTTGTATTCTTCCATCTGCTCTTTCAAGTTAGAAGGAAGTTCCTCATGCATGATACCGATCAGATCAGTAACACTTTGTTTTGGAGTATTGTCAGCTTCTTTCACTGCTGCTTTAATTTCTTCTTTTGTTTTTTCGATCAATTCGTTTTCTTCCTCTTCAGACCAAAGCCCTTTCGCTTCAAGGAACTTACGGAAACGAACGATCGGATCTTTTTTCTCCCACTCGTTGTCTTCATCTTCCGTACGGTAACGAGTCGGATCGTCTCCGGCCATTGTGTGTGGGCCATAACGATAAGTAAGTGTCTCGATCAATGTCGGACCTTCACCGCTTACGGCGCGCTCACGTGCATCTTTTGTTGCCGCGTAAACAGCTAGAACGTCCATACCATCAACCTGGATGCCTTCAATTCCGGCAGCTACTGCTTTTTGAGCGATGGTTTGCGCTGCAGACTGCTTTTCTACAGGTACAGAAATCGCAAAACGGTTGTTTTGTACAACGAAAATCGCTTGTGCGCCGAATGCACCAGCAAAGTTAATTCCTTCGTAGAAGTCACCTTGGGATGCTCCGCCGTCACCAGTGTATGTGATGGCTACAGCATTTTCACCGCGTTTTTTATATCCAAGACCAACACCGGCTGTTTGCGTGATCTGCGCACCGATGATGATTTGTGGGCTCACTGCGTTAACACCTTCAGGCATTTGGTTTCCTTTATGGTGTCCACGGGAGAACAGGAATGCTTGGTAAAGTGGAAGACCGTGCCAGATCAACTGTGGTACATCACGGTATCCCGGAAGAATAAAGTCAGCTTTCTCCAATGCAAATTGGCTTCCAAGCTGAGATGCTTCCTGTCCTGCAGTTGGAGCGTAGAAACCAAGACGTCCCTGGCGGTTAAGCGCGATGGAACGCTGGTCAAGAATACGCGTATAAACCATACGGCGCATAATTTCTTTAAGATCTTCATCAGATAGGTCAGGCATAAAATCTTCGTTTACGATTTCGCCTTCTTCGTTAAGGATTTGAAACGTTTCGAACTGATTTTCAATGTTCTCAAGAGTTCGTTTCAAAGTCATTCACCCTTTCCTTTCGTATTTTAAAATGGATGCTGTGAGTAGCTTTCCCAATTATGAAAAAAAACTGTACCGATTTGCTCTTTACGTTTTACCCTGAACACTTCTGGATTAATCATTCAAGGGCTTGTATAGAAACTGTTACATTCTCAAAACAAGATTCAATGGTACAATGTCAATCCATTATGTAGTTTAGCTCAAATCGTCATCATTCGTCAATCACTTCGCTACATAATATCTACACATAGTCATAGAGGCTTCTGGCAGCAGTCGAAAAATGACTTATTTTGTCATTCGCAAGCCCAACACTGTATCATTACAAAATTAAGCCTGTATTAATTTTACGTTTTTTCGGCTTAACAATCAAATGAATGGATTGCACCTGGACAGACTTCACAACCTTCCATTGTCCACACATGCCTCATCGTTTTCATATAAAAAAGCCGCGGCGTAATCATCGCCCGCGGCTTTTCCTTTATTCTTCTGATGTGGAGGATTCTGATTGTTCCTCGTAAGTCACATCAAGTTCCAACGCCTCGTAAAGTTCTTTCTTTAACGCGTTGTATTCTTCCGTATGTTTATTGAACGTATCATTATGTTCGATCACTTCATTATATTTTTCATTAATCTGATCAATTTGTTCTTGAAGTTGTTCTTCCGTCAAATCCTCGTTCTGCATCATTTCATACAATTCCGCATCGAGCGTCAAAGCTTCATCGTAAGCTTTGTACAAATTCTGATACGTATCGTAACGAGCGTTCATAGTCTCGATCAATTGGCCAGCTTTTTCGGCAGCATCCGCATTTTCTTCATCAAGATCTTCTACTAATGGCTCAACCTTATCGAACTCTTCTTTCGCTGCATCAATGCTCTCTTTTTCAAGTTCGAGCTTTTCTCTGCGATCTTCTACAATAGAAGCCGCCTGCTGGGATTTTTCTTTGATTTCATCGAATTGATCCATGTTCAAGTTGATGATTTCTTCATATAGTTTTTGTTCCTCTGTCTCAAGATCCACCATCGGCTGCTGTTGTTCACGGAAAGCATCTTCTAATGTGACCGCTTTTTCAAGATGATCATAAATCTGTTCTTCTGCTGACTGACCTGTGCAGGCAGACAAAAATACTGCGACGGCCAGGAGCACTATTAGCTTATGTACTCGCACACCTTTTCCCCCTCGAATTCCTTGAAACCTTATTGTAATCTAAACGTATCTACAATAGTATAATAAATGGTATCAAATTGAAAGGTTCTTTTTCACATATGTTACCATAAACACAGCCGGTAAGATCCCGGATGATAGAGCTCTTTTACCGTATTTTTATAAAAACAAACCTATAATGAATAGAGCTTATTTTGAAAATGTATAGTCTGAAAGGATGTTGTTTTTTATGATTACAATGGAAGATATTGTTCGCGAAGGCCACCCCGCCTTACGTGAAGTGACAGAGGAAGTCTCTCTTCCCCCTTCTAAGGAAGACAAAGAGACCTTAGAAGCGATGGTGCAGTATTTGAAGAACAGCCAGGATGAACTGGTGTGCAATCGTTATGGACTTCGTCCGGGCGTAGGTTTGGCTGCACCGCAGATCAACGTTAACAAGCGGATGCTGGCTGTACATTTCACGGATATGAAGGATAAGTTGTACAGTTATGGGTTGTTCAATCCCCGGATCGTCAGCCATTCTGTAGAAAAGACTTATCTTACGACAGGCGAAGGCTGCCTGTCTGTAGATCGCGAAGTGCCGGGCTATGTTCCGCGTTATCGTCGTATAACAGTAAAAGGGACCGATCTCGAAGGCAATGAGGTGAAACTGCGCCTGCGTGACTATGCGGCTATTGTCTTCCAACATGAAATTGATCACCTTAACGGGGTCATGTTTTATGATCATATCGACCAGGAGAATCCTTTCAAAGAACCTGAAAACGCCACCCCTGCCGACCGATAAAACCCAAAAAAGCTCCACCGTCATCAAACGGTGGAGCTTTTTTAATTAGACGAAGTTTTTAAATCGTAGGCTCTGTTAAAGTTCAGAGTTGATATTTGCATCAACGGATGGAAGGGACCATGAATGATAGGATGGTAAAAGGGAATTTATTTCCAAGTGTCGAAACCTTTAAATGATCTACTTTCAGGATCCAACCATTGAATCTTGTTGGATTATGATTTCGAAACGGAGTCTTAATCTGAATGGCAGGATTGTTGAAGGCTCCGTTTCGAGATGGTTCGGGGTTCGTTATCGTGTTGAGTGCCAGGGGTGGCTGGGAAGCTACTCGCTTTCCGGTGGGGGAGTGCCGAGCTTCCTCGGGCTACGCCCTGCGGGATCTCGCCGATCTCCTTTCTCCCACGGGAGTCTCCCAGCTTCCCAACCACCCCATTCGATCATGCGAGAAACGAACCCCTTTACCAACGTTGGATGGTCTTCCATTCCCCCGGTTGTTGTAAGCATAAAACGCTATGTATCAAGTTTTCCGGGTTCAAGCCCCTCGGATTGGGCGTATGATCCTTATTATCTCACCAACTAGAATAGCTGATGATTCATGAAGGGGTTTGAGACTTAAGGGGCGGAGGGGGATGGCGAGACTCCTATCTAAAGTGTGCAGGCGCCTCGTTCAGCGGCGTATGGACTGGACTGAGCTGGAGGAGATAAAGGAAACACGAAGAACGAAGGGATTCGATGTTGACTTATCGTACAGAAGCGAGAGAAGTCTCACTAGCCGCTAGGCGCAGAAACCGGATATCTACGAGGAAAAGAGTGCTGGGTGAGACCCCGCAAGGCGTAAGCCTGAGGAGACTCACCGCGCTCCCCGGAAAGCGAGTCATCCCCCGCAGCCCCTAACTCCCACACAAACATCTCGAAGCTGAGTCTTCAAGAAAAGGAAGTTTTCGTTGAATGAGCCAACTATAAAATAAGAAACTTCCTTAAAATGGAAGTTTCTTATTTGCAGTGATATCAACACTAAACTTTAACAGAGCCAAATCGTAAGAGATAAAGGATCAAAACGTCAGCGAGTGACGTGACCTCAGAGGGCGTAAGTTTGAGCTGGCTCCCCCCGCTCCCACGGAAAGCAGGTCATTTCAAGCAGTTCCGACACATTCATCGCAACCACTTGAAATCACCATTGTACTATCCTTCCTATTACTTCAACAAGCCAAGTTCATAAACCGCATGGGAGAGGCCGTCTTCACCTACATCTTTGGTTACGAAATCACTGACTGCCTTTGTTTCAGGAACAGCATTGCCCATAGCCACTCCTGTGCCTACTTCCCTAATCATCTCAATATCGTTCAACCCATCACCAAACGCATACGTATCTTCCATTTTTAAACCGGCAGCTTCGATTAATTTCTTGATCCCCTCTGCTTTTGAACCTCCTTTAGGAAGAACATCGCATGAAACCGGGTGCCAGCGGATGTAATCGAAAGAATCGTAACCTTCCCGATATTCTTCGATTTCATCTCCTTCACAGAAAAGCAGCGACTGATAAATTTTCCTTCCCTTGAAAAAGGAGGCATCTGCTCTCGGGTGATCGATATAGAGAGTGCCGAGGCTTTCCTCGATGTGATCATGATCAGGAACTGAAGCTTTCATTTCTTCATGATTCATGAAAACCATAGGATGATTATTCTGTTCTGCGTGTTTGTGTAGTCGTTCTAAATCCGGTTCAGATAAAGGATTCGTGTAAATCTCCTCTCCTTCAAAAACAACATACTGACCGTTGAAACTGACAAAGGAATCGATTCCAAGCTCTTCTCTCAATTTCTTATACATAAAAGGTGCGCGTCCCGTAGCAATTGCACAATAGACACCTTCCTCCTGAAGTTTCTTTATGACGGCTTTCGTTGGTTCGGGGAGATTCTTATCGTGATCCAACAGTGTTCCATCAATATCAAAAAAGGCTATTTTCTTAGTCATAGTACTGATCCTCCTCGGCATGATCGTCCAATTTTCATTATGTATCATATCTTACCCTATTCTTTGGCTATACTGTAGCATGAGTGGATAGGTTTGAGAAGAAAAACACACGATATATACAAAATCTAATATGTAAATGTTTCATTCTTCCACAAACCGTATTATACTAGAGATAACAGGGATTGGGCGGTTTAACGTTTTTATGTTTTCTTCATCAGTACGAAAGGGGATAGATGCACATGATGAAGCGTCTACGAAGGAAGCTTAGAAAACGTTGGAAAGATTTCATGAAACGAAAAACATACGCGTAAACCATTGTTTAATGGGTGTACCGAGCACCCGCACCACCATTATCATTCCCATACATGAAACAAACGTGCTATGATGATGACAGGACAAGAATGTGGAAATTATATCTAGTTAGGAGCGATAGAGTAATGATATTTAAAGTACTTTATCAGGAACTTGCGAGTGAAGTTCCTGTCCGTGAACGTACAGACAGCATGTACGTGGAAGCGGAGACAGAACGACAAGTTCGTGAAAAATTAAAAAATGAAGGATTCAACATTGAATATATCCAGGTGCTTGATGAGGATCATCTGGAATATGAAAAGCAATCCGAAGATTTCAACGTGGAGAATTTTTAACCGATGAAATTCGTGAAAAATGACCAGACAGCCGTATTCGCCCTGGGCGGACTCGGTGAAATCGGTAAAAACACGTACGGAGTACAATTCCAAGACGAAATCATCCTCATTGACGCTGGTATCAAATTCCCGGAAGACGAGCTGCTCGGTATCGACTATGTTATTCCGGATTATACGTACCTCGTCCAAAATCAAGACAAAATCAAAGGCCTGTTCATTACGCACGGCCACGAAGACCACATCGGAGGCATCCCATACCTGCTGCGTGAAATCAACATTCCGATTTATGCGGGTAAATTGGCGCTCGGCCTCATCCGTAACAAGTTGGATGAGCACGGCCTTCTGCGGAATGCGAAACTGAACCCGATTCAGGAGGACGATGTAATCAAGTTCCGTAAAACATCTGTATCCTTCTTCCGTACGACACACAGTATCCCTGATTCCTACGGAGTCGTCGTTAAGACTCCTCCAGGTAATGTCGTACATACAGGGGACTTCAAATTCGACTTTACCCCTGTAGGAGAGCCAGCTGATCTTGCTAAAATGGCTGAAATCGGTAAAGAAGGTGTACTTGCCCTTTTATCTGATAGTACGAATGCGGAAGTTCCTGGTTTCACGAAATCAGAACGTGTCGTAGGACAAAGCATCGATGACATCTTCACGCGTATGGATGATGGTCGATTGATCTTTGCTACGTTCGCCTCTAACATTCACCGGCTTCAACAAGTGGTGGAATCTGCTGTTAAGAACGGTCGTAAAGTGGCTGTATTCGGCCGCAGTATGGAATCTTCCATTCGAATCGGTCAGGAACTTGGATATATCCGTGCCCCTAAGGATACGTTCATTGATGCCCAGCAAATCAATCGACTTCCAGCTAATGAAGTCGTCATCCTTTGTACGGGATCACAAGGTGAACCTATGGCTGCCCTGTCACGTATTGCCAACGGTACTCACCGTCAAATCCAAATTCAACCAGGCGACACCGTCGTGTTCTCTTCTTCCCCAATCCCTGGAAACACAATCAGTGTCAGCCGTACCATTAATAAACTCTACCGCGCCGGTGCCGATGTCATCCACGGCCCATTGAATGACATCCACACATCTGGACACGGTAGCCAGGAAGAAATGAAGCTGATGCTTCGTTTAATCCAGCCGAAATTCTTCATGCCGATTCACGGGGAATACCGTATGCTGAAAGAGCATACGAAGCTAAGCCATGATTGTGGCGTCGAACCTGAGAACTGCTTCGTCATGGATAATGGCGACGTATTGGCTCTTGGCAAGGACGAGGCAAGCGTTGCCGGCAAAATCCCTTCAGGTTCTGTCTATGTGGACGGAAGTGGAATCGGAGATATCGGAAACATCGTGCTTCGCGATCGTCGTATTCTTTCCGAAGAAGGTCTAGTCATCGTCGTCGTAAGCATCAACATGAAAGAATTCAAAATCGCATCAGGTCCAGATATCATCTCCCGCGGTTTCGTTTATATGAGAGAATCTGAAGACTTGATCAAAGAAGCTCAAAATCTCGTCAGCTCCCACGTTGAAAAAGTGATGGAGCGTCGAACAACTCAATGGTCTGAGATCAAAAATGAAATTACAGATACCATTGCTCCATTCTTGTTTGAAAAGACAAAACGTCGTCCGATGATTTTGCCAATCATTATGGAAGTGTGAGCATAAATAATCCCCGCTGGAATTCCAGCGGGGATTTCTTTTTTATGTCAGTCGTTTCAATGCTTTTTTCATGTCAGGTAAGTCCAGGTTTCCTGACTCGAAAAATTCTTTCACGATATACTTGGAAAAATTCACAGCAGACTGATAATCAATTTTCCCAGGGAGTGGCGCCTGATCTTCAATGACGACATCAATCAACACAGGTTTTTCAGAAACAAAGGCCTGTTTCATTTTTGTAGAGAGTTCCTCATACGACTCTATACGATAACCTTCTCCTCCACAAGCTTCCGCAAACTTAGCGAAGTCCACTTCCCCTAAGTTCGTAGCATAATTCAAATGCCCCATCTGTTCTTGTTCGTACTTAATCATTCCGATTTTACTATTGTTCAGCACTATCATCTTGATAGGCAGGTCATTTTTGACGGCGGTCACAAAATCATGCATCACCATGGAGAATCCACCGTCCCCTGAAACTCCAATGACTTGTTGATCCGGATATGCTTTTTTCGCTGCAATCGCACCAGGCAGGCCACTTCCCATTGTTGCAAGCCACCCGGATAAAACAAACTTCTGGTTCACCAGGTGTAAAAAGCGGGAAAGCCAGACGGTTACGTTCCCCACATCTCCAGAAATAATGGCTCCTGGCTCCATATGTTTTTCAAGTTCATACATCACTTGTGGTGCGTGTAACGGATTCTCCGCAGATCGTTTCTCTTCCTGCAGAGCAATTCTCCAGTCATTCATTTTTTCCTGATAATACTCAAGGTACTCTCGCTTTTCGACCGGAGCAGTGAGCTTCGTCAAAGCGGCAAGCGTCTCTTTACTATCCCCAGCCAGTCCGACTTCAATAGGATAATACTTGCCAAGGTTTTCAGGTTTATTGTCGATTTGAATGGCGACAACATCTTCAGGTAGGAAATCACGGTATGGAAACTGGGTTCCTACTAAAATCAATAGATCCGTTTCCTTCATCGCATGGTAAGCAGGCTTCGTTCCGATTTGACCATGCTGTCCAAGGCAATACGGATGGTTATCCGGAATGACCCCTTTTGCAAGCAGACTTAAAATGATCGGAGCTTTAATCGCCTCTGCAAAATCGATCAGTTCATTCGGGGCATTTCTCGTTCCCTGTCCGGCAAGAATGATCGGCTTCTCAGCTTTCTCAATCAGCTGTCTTGCTTTATTCAATTGATCCTGCGAAGGGAATATTTCCGGCCTGTAATAATCTCCTGATGTCAGCCGGATGTCATCCGTCTGTTTCGTTGCAAATAAATCATCAGGTACGATCAAGACGGAGACCCCTTTATGGGCGTACGCCTCTTTGATGGCTTGATCAAGAAGATCAGGAAGCTGCGCTGCAGACTCTGCCCGCCGGTTGAAAACCGAGACATCATCGAACATTCTTTCCAAGTTGATTTCCTGGAAAGCCCCCGTTCCCACTTCTTCACTATGCACTTGTCCTACAATCGCAAGTACTGGGGCGCTGTCTGCTTTCGCATCATACAATCCGTTCAATAAATGCACGGCTCCCGGCCCGGCAATCGCTGTCGTTACACCGATTTTCCCTGTCAATTTCGCGTAAGCTGCTGCTGATAGCGCGCCGGTTTCCTCATGGCGGACTTGAACGAATTCAATCTCTTCCTGCCGTTTTCTCAGATCATCAATGAATTCGTTGATTGAATCTCCCGGCATTCCGTATATGTGATCGACACCCCATTGAATCAATTGTTGTGTCATAACCTCTCCTGTTCGTTTACTGAACATCTTCCTCATCCTTTCGTGCTGCTTAAATGATCGTCTATAACCTTTCTTATTTCCTTTTAAGGCTTTTCTTAAACAACCCATCAAAGGAAGAAAAACAGAAAAAGCCCTCCGACGGAATATCGAAAGGCTTTCTGTATCATTCATCCTCTTGTTTAGCTTCCAAGTCGAGGATTTCGTTACCTAATTGTTCTATTTTCTGTTCAAGGGATTTCATGAAAACAATCTTTGAATCGAGCTCCTCTTCATATTCAAACGTCTGGCCAAGGATGTTCTTCATTTGTTCATCGAGAAGGACTGACATGTCGCGGGAGGAACCTTCTGACTCTTCAGAAAATGCTTCCTTGTACTTCGCATTTTGCTTCACCAAAGCTGCTTTTTCACTCTCCAACTTCTTCTTTTGTTCTTCCCAATCGGTCTTTAGGGTCTGCCATCGTTCGTGTTCCTGTTCATAAGCCTTAATGTTTGCAAGGACCTGTTCTTTTTCAGCTTTCAATCGGGTAAGCATCTGCACGTTTGCTTTTTCCTGCTCGACCAGTCTGCTTTTCTCAGCCTGCAATTTTTGGACGGTTTCCTGGAGAACCGGCAATTTTTCTCCCATTTCAACGCTTGTGGCTGTTCGTTTTTCCAACTCTTCCTTCATACATTTCATTTCTTTTTGCAGCTGAGCTTTTTCCCCAAGCGAGTTCTTTAAACGAGAAGCCTGGGATTCATTTTTAGAACGAAGTTTATTTTCTTCTCTTTCTTTTTCATTTAAAAGCTGCTCCAGGGCGCGGACTTTTTGTTCCCCATCCTCTTGCTGACTCTTTAACTCCCGGCATGTTTGTTCAGCTTGTTCCAACGACTCTATATAAGTCCCGCATTCCTTTTCTTTTTTCGACCGCAAGGCATCGGCTTCCTCAAATTTCCGTTTCCAATCGTCCCTCTCACTTCTCATTTGTTGTCTTTCCTTTATGAGTACATCATTTTGGTTGGATAAATCTGCAATACGGGCAGCATTCGCTGAGGCCTTTTCCTCGTAATCCTGGACAGAAGAATTAAACTGGATCTTCAAGTCATTGCATTCCTTCTCCTTTTTCTGAAGCCGGTATTCAGCATTCGCCCCTTCTTTTTTTGCGGAAGCAAGATGCTGAGTCAGATCACTCACATTCATTTGATAGCGTTCGGCTTTCTCCTTCCACACCGCGGCTTCTTCCTGAAGAGCTTCCTGACGCTTCCGGCTGCTCGTCAGCTGTGTTTCCAACCCCTGGACCCTTCGGTGGGCTTCTTCTGTCGCTGCTCCTTTCCCTTTCATCAATTCCTCTTTTTCTTCTAAAAGCTCGGCGTTCTCTTTTTTTAATTTAGTGAGTAAGGCATAGTGGTAATTCTCCTGATAGTCCTTTACCTTCTCTTTATACTTAGCAAGTTCAGACTTAAAATGAATGATTTTTTGTTGAAGAACAATTGTATCTTTCTCCATATTCATTCCTCCCATCTGTTCTAGTTCCCCAGCAAATCAAGGATTTCCTTCATCTCTCTTTCATGGTCCTCCATTAAAGCTTTCCAGTCTTCATCATCCGTTTGAACATCTGCTGCCGATCTTCCAGATTCATCTTTATGCATGAGCAGGATCATCAGTAACATTTGCAAAGTGTCCCCTTCTAAACATACGAAACTTTGAGTGTCTTTCCCTGCTTTCGTCCCTGCCAACTGCCGCTCCATCCATTGTTTGATATACTTTTTCATTAGGATTTGAAGTTCTTGATCAGCCACCTTGGTCCTCCTCCCCGGCTATATTCATTCCGCTAAAACTGATCTGATTTAAGGAAGGGATGCCTGTTTCAAAACCATCGCCATAGGTGAACCCCTTGAACGTCTCTGCATAATCCTTTTGCGGCGACCACTTTAATTGAAAATTCGAAAAAGACATCGATTGCCCTGGCTCCAGGACCGTTGTTCCTACTGGTCTCAGCCAAAATTCATCCTTTACCGTACTTTCATTCAACCTTTCCCAGGCGCCGGGTCTATTGATTTTTCTTGATGGGTCCTTGTAGAGGTACTTTCCAGAAAAGTGAAGAATCGAATTTCCCTTCATTTTTAAACAGATATAGGGATTATGGAATGGTTCCTTTCCCATGTTTTCCAAATGATAATTTCCAATAATCATGCTTTCCATTGCTGGATTGTGAGAGAAATGCATGGAGTATGTAAAATAGCTATAAACATTGGAGGTCTTAAACTGCATCATTTTCTCGATTTTACTTTTTATTTCCTGGGTATACTGTTCATATTTTTTCTTCCATGCAACCATTTCCTCATTCATTTCCATCACCTCCTACAACTCAAGTTCCACCGCCTACATTCATCTCTCCTTCATTTCAAAATCAAACCAAAACAAAAAGAGAGGAGTAAATATCCTCTCTTACAATATATGCGGACTTCTTAAGCATCATCACCGTTGTCATCGGCTACATTCGGGAATAGAACAGGGCATTGTGGAGGTAAAGTTGGTGTCGGGCAAGGCGGGATAGAAATAATATCACGCGGTTGACAAAATTCAGCAATAATCTCAAGAGTTACGTCATATGTGGATTGAATGCTCTGACATAAACGGACAGTTACATCTACATCAAGTTCATCGACTTCTGTACCATTTTCTACACATGATGCTGTACATACGAAACAGTTCAAGTCATTATAATCGACTTCAATATCTGTACCTTCTGGGGCACAGAGAAGGAACTGCTCACATCGAGTGAATTCTACAGGGCTCGTTGGATCGCCAACTTCAATGGTCCCTCCGCCCAATTCTGGAGAAAGGTCAACAAACACCCTTACACCAAAAATTTTACGGATATTCACTAGTTGAAGCGTCAACAAAGTTCCATCTACTACTAGCTCTTGATCTACTCTTCCCAAAACCTCAACATCAATTGGTTCTACTGCACATGTTACGGTATCTAGAACAATATCGTCACATGACAATTGAGTTCCATCCGGCCCAAGTGGCAGTTCAAGTCCATCCACGCCAAGATTGAACGTCCCTTCATTCAGAATCCAGTCATAAACTTTTTCCGTGTTGATACATAGGAGCTCCTGGCCCCCAGTTAGATTTTTTGCTTGCATAATCTGCAAACACCTCCGAATAAGATTTTTCTTTCATTCGTAGCATATGAACAGATGTACCGTTGGGTCTAGTACAATAGCTGAGATTTCGTCCGATTTGGCATTTTGTGCGAACACCTATAGTACATTCAGGGACAGCCGCATGTGTGAATGAATTCCTGCGATAAAATCTCTAAATAATTCAATTTCCAAGGCATACAATGAGTAATATAAGAATAGAAGGTCGATTCCCTTGAAATAATCGGAACATATGTCACGTATTGGCAACACAAAAATAGTATATTACTGTGCTTGAAAAGGGTGATGAGTGATGGATCAAAAACGTTCGAATGCCTCAGCAGAACTTGAATCCAAAATCGAAAAGTTAACATTTTACAAAATTTTACTTCATTCCATGAAACAAACAAATGTCACCGATGACTACCTTCTTTTAAAACAAGAATCACATGATTCAAAGAAAAAGACTGAAGGAGTTATGAAAAAAATGGAAGAATATCATTACAGTGCCGAGCAAAGAGCTCACCAGCTTGCTGCTCAATTACAATCCGTGACGGAAACCGTTAACGGACTGAAGCGAGATATGGAGGCTATCAAAGAGAAGATGGATCGGATACAGGTCCATGAACTGATGGAAAAAATGAATAGATTCATGGATCAGCAACATAGTACGGAGAAATTGGATAAGAAAAACGAAGTCGACCGTTTGAATCAAGAAATTCAACAATTAAGACAGGAAATGAAGCAAACACAGCAACCAATAGCAGAAACACCTGCTGAATCATCACCTACGCAGAATAAGGTCCGCACTTCTGAATACCGCAAACTTCAAAACATGCTACAATCGACAAGGATTACACCACAACGAAATGATCAACTTCCACCAATGGGGCAACAGCAACCGTACTCCGCGTACCAACATTATTATCCTGAACAACAAATGCAAGGTTATCCGTCTCTACCTCAACATCCGATGCCTAAAACAGCAAGAGCAAAAGCTGGAAGATCGAAAACGTATGTAAATCCTCAATTCGATTTCAACCAGCAAGCGACTGTTCACCAGAATTCAAAAAAAAACGTTGAAAAAACCGCCCAAGAGAATATGAAAAATAAGGAAAACACAGCCGAGAAAGGCCCTCGTTTTCAGTTGAAGAGACCCGAATCCGGCGAGTTATCCGTTCAACACGCAGAGAAAGAAATAAAGCATAAAAAGAGACCATCAGATTCGAAAGCTCCCCATCAATCGGAGCAGGTTACGAATGCTTCACTTCCACAAGCTGATCATAATAAAGAGATGAGAGATAAAAAAGATCGTTCCCTCCTTTCTATGTTTCAAAGGTGGTACAGCTGAACATGAAAATAACAAGAGCTCTTTATGAGCAACTCGTTCGGTTTGCAGCTGAGGCACTTCCCTATGAGGCTTGTGGATTTGTCACTGGGAGCGATAACCATTCCATTCAGCGCCTATGGCCATTAAAGAATGAATGGCAATCCCCCCGAAAGTTTTTCGTCAGCAAAAAGGTAGTCTCCGAGGCATTAAAAAATATTTCTCTCATGGATCACAAGGTGCTGGGTATCTATCACTCTCACCCAACCACAGCACCGATCCCTTCTTCTTATGATCTCGCTAATCATGCGGACGATGAGGTCAAGATGATCATCATTTCCTTCAAATCAACCCCTCCATCTGTTAAATGTTATACCGTTTCTTCGCATACTTATGACGAACACCCTTTTTTCATAGAATAATGCATGTGCCCTGTCCTTTTCTGGAATTCTGACTATAATACAATATCAAGGATAAGGAGAGGTAAAAGTGAAAGCTAGAAATGTGAAAAGACAAGTTCAATACCAACAGAATTTCAAGCCTTCCAGCCAGCCCATCGTCATCAACACAACGTCAAGTAACAGTCCACGTCCAGTCAGACGGGGCGGCTGTTGTGGTAAAAAGAGAACCTGATTCACTCACCTCCGAATGAGAGAAATGTGCGTTCTTATCGTCTATGGTTTTCATCTGAAACGACTCTTTTTTTACTACCCTTGATTCGATCATATGTTCAATAACAAAATGGTCTGTTGACCTTTCTTCATATATAACAGATAGAAATAATAAAAAAGAAGAAGACTCCGGCGCGCAGGAGTCTTCTTCCTTTTTATCGTGATCATGAATGTAAGTGACCGTGGATTCTTTTAATCCTCCAGGACGAGATTTTTCTCAAACCGGCTAATGTCTTTATCCGCTCCAATGACGATCAATACATCACTTTCTCTGATTTCTTCTGTAGCCATCGGAGAAACGATGACATCTTTTTCGCGTTTAATGGCGACAACGTTACACCCATATTCTGCACGGATATCAAGATCGACAAGCGTCTGACCGCCCATTTTACTGCCGGCCTTCACTTCTACGACACTATGGTCATCCGATAGTTCGATATAGTCCAGGATGTTGTTCGAAATGATGTTGTGAGCAATCCGCTTTCCCATGTCACGTTCAGGGTGGACAACCTGGTCCGCTCCGATTTTGTTTAAAATCTTTTCGTGATAATCATTTTGAGCTTTGACGGTAATCATCTTGATGCCCATTTCTTTCAGAATCAAGGTCGTCAGCATACTTGCCTGGATATTGTCACCAATCGCAACGATGACATGATCGATGTTCCGGAAGCCGAGCTCTTTCAGCACATTTTCATCCGTCGAATCAGCGATGACGGCATGTGAGGCAATATCCCTGTATTCATTTACTTTGTCCTCATCAAGGTCCAGAGCGAGTACCTCCATCCCCTCACGGCTCAATTCACGGCAGATACTGCCACCGAAACGGCCGAGACCGATGACTGCGAATTCTTTTTTCATACGTCTACCCCCATGTGTCTCGAAAAATCTATGCTTATTCTATCATAGAACACCCTTCATTACCTATTGTATTCTCAGATTATGGCTCTGTTAAAGTCTAGTGTTGATATTACTGCAAAAAGGAACTTCCAATTTTATAAAAGTTACTCATTATTATATTTGGCTTATTCAACGAAAGCTCCCTTTTCTTGAAGACTCAGCTTCGAGATGTTTGTGTGATTCTAGGGGCTCCGGGGAATGGCAAGACTCCTGCGGGAAGAGAGTGCTTGGTGAGACCCCGCAGGACGTAGTCCGAGGAGGCTCACCGCGCTCCCGCGGAAAGCGAGTCATTCCCCGAAGCCCCTATTCACAACACAGAAGTCTCGAAATCAAGTCTTCAACAATCCTGCCATTTAGTTAAAGACTCCGTTTCGAAATAATAATCCAACAAGGTTCAATGGTTGAATCGTGAAAGTAGATCATCTAAAGGGTTAGACGCTTGGGAATGAATTCCTTTTTACCGTTCTATCATTCACATTGTCACTTCCATCCGTTGATGCAAATATCAACATTGAAATTTAACAGAGCTAGATTATAGGGAGAACAGGGACGGAAAAGGAAAAGGAAGCATAGAGCCTGGGACCCTATGCTTCCTGTTGTACCTTTATTTTTTGCCTTTCACATAATCTGCGTCAAATAAGAAGAGACGCATCAATAGAATAAGCGACGGGATCAACAGCAGAAGACCTGCGATGAAAACGATCACGAGCGCGATCGCCATCGATTCATTGGTCACACCGCTTGTAATTGTCACATAAGGGTGGAGCAGGTACGGCAGATGGGAAGCCCCATAACCGAAAAAGGCAATGAAAAACTGGATCATGACCGCTATGAAAGCCCAGCCGTAATACTTACCTTGATAGACAAGGAAGACAGCGATCATAAAGAACCCGACCGAAATACCAAAGACCCACCAGAGGTCAATCGCTCTCTCATAGTGAGCCAGGTTCTGTTGGCTGAGCGCGATGAATGTCGTCAAGCTTGCGATGATTGTCGGTGAGCTCCAAAACAAGGCGTATTTCCTGACAATCTCAAGAGCCGGCTGGTCCCCCGCCCTGTGCGCATAATACGTAAGGAACATAGCACTGATATAAAGCACGCTGACGATCGCCAGGAACACGACACTCCAGGAGTACGGACTTGAAAGTAATTTTCCGTATAACAACTGGACTCCATCAGCCGTTTCTTCAATATATCCTCCTTCTGAGATCGTCAAAGCCGTTGATAGCGATGCCGGAATCAAAAGACCGGTTGCTCCATATAAGAACATATACAGGGAATTGTCTTTCGATCCATAATTCTCAAACGCATAGAAAGACCCCCTGATCGCAATCAAAACAATGGCTATGCTTCCTGGAATAAGCAGGGTTTGTCCGAAATAGTAAGCCATATCCGGGAAGAATCCTACAAGTCCTACGAAGAAGAAAACGAAAAATACGTTCGTGACTTCCCATACGGGTGATAGATACCGCGAAATCAGTTGATTGATCAGATGATCCTTTTTTGTCATCCTGGCGTAATAGGCGAAAAAACCAGCCCCGAAGTCTACGCTGGCGACGATCAAGTAGCCATATAGAAAAATCCACAGTACGGAAATCCCGATGTATTCATAACTCATGCGTCCCCCTCCTTACTTGCAGCGGCTGTGTGCGGATAAAGATGTTCCAGTTCCAGCTCGGCCGGCTTTCCTTTGAAGATTTTCCTTAAGGTAAGGAGACAGCCAATGCCAAGTACGAGATACACCGCTGCGAACAGGATGAACATTGAAAATACATAAGGGGATGTTGTGGAACCTTCGGCGACTGTCATAAATCCACGCAGAATCCATGGCTGACGGCCGACCTCGGCATAAATCCAGCCAAATTCGATAGCAAGCATCGTCAATGGTCCAGAAGCCGCTATCCCCCACAATAGAAGCGGATGAAATTCGTTCCATTTTTTCATTTTCCAGAAAACCATAAATAAGAGGGAGATACCCAACGTATAGAAACCGATGCTGACCATGAGATCGAACATATAGTGGATCCATAACGGGGGACGTTCATCCTCCGGTGTTTCTTCCAACCCTTCCACTTCTGCATTAAAGTCGCCGTGAGCAAGAAAACTCAGCGCGTTTGGGATACGGATGGCGTTTTCCACTTCATTGTTTTCATTTAAACTTCCAAAGACGACGAGGTCCGCTCCCTCTTCTGTTTCAAAATGCCATTCCCCAGCTGCTAGTTTTTCTGGCTGATGTTCAGCAAGAAACTTAGCTGATAAATCCCCGGCAAGAGCAGTTAAGATTGCAAAAAGGAACGTCATCACCACGGTCAATTTCAAGGCCTTCTTATGATAAAGCGACCCTTTCTTCATTAGAATGATAAAGGCGGCGATTCCAGCCAGTACAGCGGCAGCCGTCAAATACGATGAGGAAATGACGTGAAAAACTTTTGTCGGTGTAGCAGGGTTGAACATCGCTGCCAGCGGATCGACAGCTGTGAAGCGTCCCTCTTCCATCTCAAATCCCTGAGGTGTGTTCATAAATGAGTTGACGGTTGTAATAAAGAAGGCTGATAGCGTGCCTCCGATAACGACCGGTATGGATAAAAGCCAGTGGTAAATCGGCTTCTTGAACCGGTCCCATGTATATAAATAAATACCCAGAAAAATCGCTTCAAAGAAAAACGCGAACGTTTCCATAAAGAGTGGCAGGGCAATGACATTTCCGGCAAGCTGCATGAAGCTTGGCCAAATCAATGACAACTGCAGGCCGATCGCCGTACCAGTCACAACGCCTACAGCAACCGTAATGGTGTACCCCCGCGTCCAGCGGCGGGCAAGCAGTGTATAGTGTGGATCTTTTTTCTTAATACCGATGAACTCGGCGGTCGAAACAAGGACGGGCACACCTACACCAAGCGTCGCAAAGATCGCATGGAAGAGCAGCGTCATAGCTGTCAGGGCCCGGCTCACTTCAACAGTTTCAAATCCGAACATCTCAAGTTCCCCCTAACTAATCTGTAACCTATCTATCGCTAGTATAAAACGTATAAACCGTTCATGGTCAGATGGTTGTTGACGATTTTGTGACATCCTTCACAAATTCAACTTTCTTCTAAATAATAAGAGAAACGAATGTGAGTGCTGATCTACCTTATTCCCTATTTTAGAGCAACAATAACTGAGAAATCGTCGCTACCTATACTTTATACTCTTTTTTCCCACGGTTCTTTCCACCCATTTATATACTTTCATTGAAAAAACTACGGCCGTCAGAAAGTATACGTCCTGCCCAATTACTATAAATCTATGCGGAAGTTGGACATAGACCTAGTCCAATCTTCTTCTCATACATAGGATGTAATGTAATAAACAAATAGGAGGAAATGGTATGGCAAATTGCTGTTGTCCTGATTCGTCGGCAAGCTTTGTAAGTGATGAGTTCTGCGGGAATTTTACAATTGACTGTGCTGCAGACCCTGGTACGGATGCAACAGTCTGGGAATCAAACTTTACAATCGATGCTGGAACGATCAGTGTATTCTACGATACGGGGTGTGCGATTCCCTTACAGTTTCTATTTTCACTGGAGGTGCTGGAGGTACATTGGTAGATTCATTTGATGTACCCCTTGCTACAAGTGGACCAAACGGGAATACACGATCTATTACTGTTCAGAACTTCGATACAGTTGTCATCAACTGTACTGGAGAAGGAACAGGAACTTGTAGAGGAAAATATTGTATTTCTGCAAATTACTTCTTGTAAGTGGTGGATAAAGAATGGATTTTCCATTCTTTATTTACATAACGCATGGAAACCAAGGTGGTGATTCACAAACGAAAACTCTTATTAAAGAAAGGAGAATGGTGAATGGCGACGATTGATGAGGTTGTAGATGCTCTGGTAACCCCGTTGACAAAATTATGTTTAGTAGATGCTGTTATGACGGGACCAGGTGTGCAGAGTGAAATTTTATCGACTCCCCTGCAAGGATTCCCTACAGCAGGTCCAGATTATGTCGTATTGAGTAATGGAGATGCTTCCCTCACTCCAGGGGTTGCTCCGACTTTCGTATCCAATGATACAGCAGGTCCCACTCTACCAGCCGGAGATCCTTTCGGTTCTCCGGATGGGGATGCCTCGTTTGATGTGGTGACCGTCCAATTGGATTTCCTGTTACCAAAGAACCCTGGCATATTAACTTTTGACTGGAAATTCGGAACAGAAGAAAATCCTGAGTTCATCCTGCAGGTCGCCGATTATTTCCGTGCAGACATTATCACATCTCAGGGCTCTGAAAACATTGCGCTCCTCCCGGATGGAACTCCTGTAACTGTTGCGAATGCCGCTCCTTTTTCCAATGCACCTTTAGGAACTTCCATCGCCCCTTTACCTCCGTATCCCACTCCGAACGATGTGACATATAATGCTGTAACGACTGAAATTTATACGGCTGAATATGATCTCTCCTGTCTCGGTTGTGAAATTGTGACCTTACAAATCAGAGTGGCCGATGTATTCGACCGCTTTTATAACAGTGCAGCGTTTCTCGACAACCTCCGGATCACCGGTTGTGAACAAACCAGTCAATCCAGTTCCAGCCATGCGACTCCGAAAAATTTTTGCTGTGGGAAAGATGAAACGTTATTGGCGAATGATGATGCTCTTGAAAGTTTCACAGTGGATTGCGGGGACACTTTCGTCCTCTATGAATCGTCCTTACCGGTAGATGGAACGTTCGGAATCTATTATGAAACCGGGTGCTCTGCTTTCCTGACCCTGAACCTTGAGGACTCTAGTGGTGTGACGGAAACCATCAATATCAATCCAGGCAACAGCTATAACTTGACTATTACAGATATCGTAGAGTTGTCCGTTGAATGCCCCGGACCAGGAGCAGACGTATGCCAGGGTGTTTATTCACTAGTTTTTCATTACAATGTATAAACGGATATCCTGAAAAGAAAGGAGATGCCAGACTATGCCATCCCCCCCTTATTGTATTAAGACGGATAAAGTTTACGATTGGATCTCCTTCGGTCAAACTTTTTCCGTAGCTGCTTCCATTCCGATAGAAAGCCGGCCTGTTCGTGAAGAAGTATGCGGTTGCTTCTCAAACCCGACCAGCACTTTTGATAAACTCTGGCAATCCCGGCTATCTGTAAATCTAAAAGGCACGGTCACTGTCTGCATGACAGAAGGTTCACTTGATGACTTGGAAATTGCAGTGAATGGCGCCCCCATCAATATAGGAACGGATCGTAAAACATACACAGGTACATTTGATGAACTCTACTCATTGGAGATACGGAGCCTTTCAGGTCCATCAACGCTGAAAGGGAGATTTTGTTTAACGTTGAATTACATGCGCAAACAGGAAGTGGAAAAACCTGAAGTAGAAAGATGTTTTTTATCCGACTGTTACGGTAATGAAGTCCCTTTGGAGTCGTTGATTTGTGAAGAAGCAGGTGAACGGAGGCTAGTGCCTGTTCAGCTCCCCGATGGGAACTGGATTGACCTCTATCAACTGACGATCTTAAAAAAAGGGTTCCTGGGTATTCAGTTAAAAGGCCGGAAGTGTATCTGCGTGATCGCTTTCAAAAAAATTGAAAAGGTTTTACTATGTGCTCCTCCAGGGACTTCAATTACATGTTCAGCCCAGGATTTCGACTGCAGATTTTGTTCCATTCAACAATTCGAGAATTGCTGGTGTTTGAAGTTTGACCTTACGATCTGCCAGAACATCCAGTCGATTTATAAAGTGACCGTATCCATAGATGGTGAGGAATGTCATCCACGGGTACCCATCGAAATGACTACCTGTCAAGTAGAGAGTGTTGATAAACTTTAAAGGTATTTTCAACTCGAAATCGTAAGTATGACGTTCCATTAAAAGTTTCAATAAAAAAGACACCAGCATCCGGTGTCTTTCGCTTTGTTTATATCGCATCGAGCATCTGGAACTGGGCTTTAACGAGGTCGTAGTACTCGCCCTCCTGATCCATCAACTCATCATGTGATCCTTGTTCAAGGATTCGTCCATGTTCGAGAACGAATATGTTGTCAGCCTCACGGATTGTAGACAGCCTGTGAGCGATCATGATCGCTGTACGCCCTTTCAGAAGCGTCTGTAGTGCCTTTTGAATCTTCAATTCCGTCTCTGTATCAATACTTGCTGTCGCTTCATCTAAGATGAGGATTCTTGGATTAGCAAGTAGAGCACGAGCAAATGATAGCAGCTGGCGTTCCCCTGCAGAAAGAATATTTCCCCGTTCCTCCACTTCCGTTTCGTAGCCGTTGTTCAACCGCTGGATAAAATCATCGGCCCCGACGACCTTTGCAGCTTCGATGACTTCTTCATCATTGGCATCCGGGCGTCCAAAGCGGATATTTTCCATGATTGTCCCTGAAAAGATGAACGTATCCTGAAGGACGACACTGATTTGCTGACGGACGCTGTCGATCGTTGCCTCCTGAAGGTCCACCCCATCGATTTTGACAGAGCCCTCGGTCGGATCGTAGAAGCGGCTGATTAAGTTTGCGATCGTCGATTTTCCTGATCCGGTATGACCGACAAGCGCGACGGTTTCCCCTTCTTTCATTTCGAGGTTAATATTATGCAGCGCGATTCTTTTGGAATCGTACGCAAATTGAACATTTTCAAAGGCGATATGCCCACGCATATCGGTAAGTTCCACGGCATCATCCTTCTCTTCCACATTCGGTTCCTCATCGAGAAATTCAAAGATTCTCTCAGAAGCTGCCATGGCCATCAGAAGTTGGTTATACATCATTCCAAGACGGGAAATCGGTTCCCAGAACATACCGAGGAAGAAAGCAAATGTAACAAAGTCCCCAATTTCGATACTTCCGTTCAAAATCAGAAACGAACCATACGCGATAAGGATGACCGTACCACCAGCATTGCTCATCTCTACAAAAGGACGGAACATCGCACTTTTTCTTGAAGCTTTGTTCCACGCTTGGAAGTTATCCGTATTTACACCATCAAAGTATTCCGTGTTTTCTTTCTCTTGTGAAAAAGATTGTGTGATCCGTATACCTTGAAGACTCTCATTTAAGTGGGAGTTCAATTTGGACTGCTGGATGCGGACATCCTGCCACGAACGGCGGATGTTGCGTCTGAGCTTCGTTGAAATGTAGAACATAAGGGGCATGATCACAAGGATCGCGAGTGCTAATTTCGGGCTGAAGACCAGCAGAATGACCACGATACCTGTCAACATGACGACATCCATCAACAAATTGATGATTCCGTTCGTAAACAGTTCCTGAAGCGAGTTGATATCATTCATGATCCTAACCAGGATGGATCCAGCCGACCGCGAGTCAAAAAACTTATGTGAAAGCCTTTGGACGTGTGAAAACAAATGTTGTCGTAAATCATAAATCACATTCTGTCCAAGGATGTTGACATATTTGATCCGGAGGGCGTTCCCGATATAACTGAGCAGATACATTATTGCGATTCCGACGACAAGTTGGGTCAAGAGATTGGTATCTCCGTCAGCAATGGCCACATTGATCGCCACTTTACCAATCAGAATCGGTACGACGAGCCTGACAATGGTAGAAACGAGCATAGCGATGATCGCTACAGGAAGTAATGTTTTGGCATAAGGCTTCAAATACTTAAGGAGCCGCCACATTTGTGCCCAGTTGAACGGCTTTTCAATCGCCTGGTCCTGAGAATATTTGAAACGGTTTAAATGCGTACTGGTTTCCGATGTATGTTTAGGTTTAGGTGCCATGTTCTCCCTCCTTTTTATGAAATTCCAGATGCTTTTACTATTTTTTCTTTATCCTGATATTGAATATCATAAATTCGTTGATAAGGGCCGCCGTTCGTAAGGAGCTCTTCATGCACACCACGCTCTTTGACAGCACCATCTTCGAGCACGATGATTTCATCCGCATGTTTCAATGAAGAAATTCGATGGGCGATAATGAACGTGGTTCTTCCTTTCATTACTTCCTGCAGCGCTTTTTGGATCTTGAATTCCGTTTCCATATCCACCGCAGACGTGGCATCATCCAACACGAGAATGGCTGGATCGATGAGAATGGAACGGGCAATGGCAATCCGCTGTTTCTGACCACCGGACAGCCCCATCCCACGCTCTCCTAGTAGGGTGTCGTAACCATCCGGCATATCCACGATAAAATCATGGGCCTGGGCGCGTTTGGCGGCAGCGATTACATCTTCAAGGGATGCATCCGGATTTCCATAAGCAATATTTTCTTTAATGGTCGTCGAAAATAGAAACGATTCTTGTAAAACAAAGCCAATATTCTTCCGCAGGCTCTTCAAACCGTAGGCCTGAACGGGACGTCCATCCACAAGCACCTCCCCTTTTTCAGGCTCATAAAAACGGGTGATTAATTGTGTGATACTCGTCTTTCCGGACCCAGTCGCACCAATCAGTCCGATGGTCTTGCCTGGAGGTGCGTCGAAACTTATGTTTTTAAGAGCCGAGTCGTCATCTTCCACGTATGTGAGAGT
Source organism: Halobacillus sp. ABR2_026 (assembly GCF_056158545.1). Lineage (NCBI taxonomy): Bacteria > Bacillati > Bacillota > Bacilli > Caryophanales > Bacillaceae > Halobacillus > Halobacillus sp. ABR2_026. The sequence continues at coordinate 1,602,043 of NZ_JBSWTM010000001.1, read as the reverse complement.
GACATCGTTAAACGTCACATGTCCTTTCAGACGATCCGGATGGACAGCCCCTTCTTCTTCCGTGATTTCTTCGGGCGCTTCTAAGATTTCGAGCAGTCGCTCTCCAGAAGCTTTCGCCTGGGAGAAAAGGTTAATGACGAAGCCGAGGTTCATCAACGGCCCGAGAATGTACCAGACAAGGCTGAAAAAGGCGACCAATTCCCCAAGCTGCATCCCGCCATTTACGACCATATACCCGCCGTAGGCTAAGAGAGCAACCACAGATACGTTGCCGATAAACTCCATCAGCGGAAAATATTTGGACCAAATATTGGAGGTTGTAATGAACTTTGTCCTGTAATCATCGCTCCTGTCAGAAAAACGTCCGATTTCGAAGTTTTCCCTGGAAAGGGACTTAACTGTATTCATCCCGCTGATGTTCTCCTGAACCCGTGTATTCAGCTTACCGAAGGATTTACGGATTTTACGGAAGGCAGGGTGGACTTTACGGTCGAACCGGTAGACGACGAGGCCAAGAAACGGCATAGCAGCCATGGTGACAAGCGCTAGAGGCACAGAAAAATAAAACATAACGCTCAAGCTGATGACAATCAGCAGCACGATCCGGATCAGTTCCGAAAATCCGACGGAAAGGAAAAAACGGAAGCCTTCAACATCCGCTGTCAGTCTTGACATCAAATCTCCCGTTTTGGCGTTATCGTAATAGCGGAATGGCAGCCGCTGCAGCTTCTTATACAAAGCGTCACGCAGCGTATAAACAGAGCGGATCCCGAAGAAGTCCCCTAAATACTGGTGAAAATATGTAGCGAAGCCCTTAAGGATCATAAGCCCGATAAATCCGGTACATAAATAAGGAATAAGATTGTATTGCTCAGCTAAGACGACATCATCGATCGTCACTTTCAGTACGATGGGATAGACGACCGTAATGAGCGTCACGAATAATAAGGATAGAATAGACCAATAAAAAAACTTGCGAAATGGCCAGTAAAACTGCTTCAATTTTTTAAACGTCTCCAATTGATTCCCCTCCTTCTAACTTTTTAACGTAATACTAAATATATCGGGTATCGAAATAAATATCTACCCATTTGCTATAATTTTTCAAATTTTCGATCTAGAGAACGAACGACTCTCATCCAAAAGTTGTAGATGAAATTGGATACGATGGCTGTCCTATTTTTAAGGATCTTGATTGTAAAAACGATGGGCCTTTAGGTACCCTTCATCCAAAAAATTCATTCTTTTGAGTCTAAACATTGAATTTTCCTGTCGAATTCCGCTATTCTAATAAAGGAGAACGTAAGATGGAAAGGAGTTTCTTGATGAATTTATTTGAAGATGGATTAAGTTTCAACTTTGATGTCCTTCTTGAATGGATGATTACCGGAGGACTGAAAATAGTTGTCATTTTGATCGCCTTTGCGATCATCAAACCTTTAGGTACGAAAGCGATTGAATCTTCCATCAATCGTATGAGCCAGCAGCGAAACATTTCTGAAGGAAGAAACCAAACGTTGCAGAAAGTTTCTGTGAATTTGTTTTCCTATGTTTTGCTATTTGTCCTCATTATGATGCTATTGAGTGCTGTTAACATCCAGATCGGGCCGTTGCTTGCAGGTGCAGGTATCATTGGTCTTGCCATCGGATTTGGAGCTCAGGGTCTTGTTTCTGATATCGTTACCGGATTCTTCTTATTGATTGAGCGTCAAATTGAAGTCGATGATTATGTAACCGCCGGTGGATATGACGGAATCGTTGAAGAAGTGGGTATCCGCACAACAAAAATTCGCAGCTTTGACGGAACCTTGAACTTTGTTCCAAACCGGAATATCGTAGGCGTCGCCAATCACTCCCGCGGTAACATGCGTGCGCTTGTGGATATCGGCATCGGTTATGATGAGAACATCGATGAAGCGATGGCTGTCCTGCAGAAAGTCGCTGATCAGTTCCAGGAGGACGAGCGTTTTGTTGATGGACCGAATGTCCTTGGCGTCCAAAGCCTAGGTTCTTCAGATGTCGTCATCCGCATCCTAGGGAAGACAGCGAACATGGAACAATGGGGCGTTGAACGCGACTTGAGAAAAGCTATGAAAGAAGCCTTGGATGCAGCGGATATCGAAATTCCATTCCCTCACCAAGTATACGTTCAAAAAGAAGCGTAATGAAAAACAACCCGGCCTGCTCCAGGCCGGGTTATTTTGTATCTTCTTTCCACATTTCCACTTTTTTGATCTGCCCTTTCACTAAATCCACAATTTTAAATCGATAGCCTTCCCCTTCTACGATCGTTCCTTCTTTTGCTTCAAAGTCTTCCGTGTATATCCAACCGGAGATGGTGTCCACATCCCTGTGGTCCAGCTGGATGTCAAAGAAATCGTTGATATCCTGGATAGCAGTCTTGCCCTCTAGTAAAAAGTGGCCGTTTTTCAACCTTTTGATATCCCGCTCTTCCTCGGCATCAAATTCATCACGGATTTCCCCGACGATTTCTTCGAGAATATCTTCGACCGTCACAATTCCTGCCGTTCCTCCGTACTCATCGATAAGCACGGCCATGTGTGTATGGTCTTTCTGCATTTTCACGAGCAGATCATGGATCGGTATATTTTCAAACACTTTCATGACTGGACGAAGGAACGGACGGAGAGTCGTCTGGTTTTCCGCGTCATCATAGAGGAGTTCCTTCATATGAATAATCCCGATTACTTCATCTTTGTTTCCCTCAATGACCGGGTAACGGGTATACCGGTTATGTTTCACTTCCCGGACTGCGTTTTTCACGGACTGGCGGACATCAAGAACCGCCATTTCTGTTCTCGGAATCATGATTTCTTTTGCCGTCCGGTTATCGAATTCAAAGATCCGGTCCACGTACGTATATTCCGATCGGTTGATTTCCCCTTTTTGATAGCTTTTCGTCAAAATATGCCGCAGTTCTTCCTCTGAATGCACTTCGTCCGATTCCCCTGCTGTATGAAATCCAAGCATTCGCACGATGACATTTGCAGAACCGTTCAGAAGCCAAATGAGCGGATACATAAGTTTACTGTACAAAATGAGTGGCCGGGAAAGCCACAATGTGATACTTTCCGCTTTTTGGATCGCCATTGTCTTTGGAGCAAGCTCTCCGAGAACGACATGTAAGAAGGTGATTACAAAAAAAGCGATAGCAAACGAAAGCGTATGGGTCACCCCTTCTGGAAGGGCGATTTGGTCGAAAAGCGGCCTCAACAAAATTTCAAGCGTCGGTTCCCCCAGCCAGCCAAGTCCGAGTGCGGTAATCGTAATCCCTAATTGACAGGCGCTGAGGTAATAATCAAGATCCTGAACCACACGCAATGCGTTCTCCGCTTTTTTATCTCCTTCGGCTGCTTTTGATTCCAACCTTGTTTTTCTAACCTTCACTATGGAAAATTCACTCGCGACAAAAAAAGCTGTAAGTAAGATCAATACCGCTACAGCTGTCAATTTAATCGTTGCTTCCATCAAGGCCCTCCTTTTAAAAAGAGAAGGAGGGGGTCACCTCCTTCTCTTCACTACCTTCTATTGTTTACCTGCCGTTGGCAACCTATGCGCTAATCACCATTCGCGCAGCGTCTGTTCCACGAGATCGACGCCTACAGACAGCGCCTCTTCCTTCGGCTTCAAGGTCGACTGGTGAAGACCTGCGTCAGAGTCAACACCCAACCAGAACATAAATCCTGGGATCTCTTTTATCATATACCCGAAATCTTCGCCCGTCATCGCCATTTTTGCTTCCTGATACGTAACGTCCGTCTTTTTCACGATCTGTTCAAACCGTTGGACCTGTTCAGCATCATTATACACTTGATGATAATTGGACCCGTAATCGATCTGGATGGTGCAGTCATTGGCTATTTCATATCCCCGGGCGACCTTCTCGATTTCGGCTTTCACTTTGTCCATAGCCTCCGGTGATAATGTTCGGATCGTCCCTTCCAGCCGAGCTGCTTGAGCGATTATATTCTGCACGGTGCCAGCATTTATTTTTCCGATGGTAATTACGGCACTGTCCAGTGGATCCACCCTGCGGGCAACGATCTGCTGCAGATGTCCGACAAAGCCACTTGCTGCGACGACCATGTCATGGGTCAAATGAGGAAAAGCGGCATGTCCGCCGACACCTTGGAAATCGATAAATAATTCGCTCGTGTTGGCAAACAACAAACCAGGTTTCGAAGCGACGGTTCCTACCGGAAGCTCAGGAGCCACGTGCAGTCCAAAAATCATATCGGGCCTGTGTTTCTGCATGACCTCCGACTGCAGCATAGGCTCAGCTCCCCCCGGTCCTTCTTCTGCCGGCTGGAAAATGAAAACGGCATCTTCCGCAGAAGGCTTGTGGGCAAGTCTTGTCAGAGCCCCAAGCGCAATCGTCATATGAAAATCATGGCCGCAGGCATGCATTCGTTCTTCATGTATTGACCGGAAGTCATAGTCTGTTTCTTCTGGTAATGGCAGGCCATCGATGTCGGCACGGTAGCCGATGGCTTTCTTACCCTCCGTCCCTCTGACACGGACGATGAGACCCGTTCGCCACGTTTCCACCGTCAATGACTGCTGAGGGAGCGTCTGAATATAATCCAATAAATACTGCTGTGTTTTAAACTCCTGGAAACCAAGTTCAGGGATTTGATGAAGATCTCTTCTTATATGAATGAGTTGTTCTAGTTCCACGTAAGGTTCCTCCCTGCACGAAAGGCCCTGCTTTTCCAGCAAGGCCTTTCCATAATTGAATACGCGATGTTTATGCTCACTCGCATTTCCGGGTTGCTTGATCCAACCGGAAATGGAATGATTAATTGTCCAGCTTACGAAGTGCCTGCATGATCTCAGTTTTGGATTTTGTCTGGTCATCAATGTTTTTTATCACTTTTGCTGGTGTACCTGCAACCAGTGTATTCGCTGGTACGTCTTCGGTTACAATGGCGCCCGCTGCTACGACAGCTCCTTCTCCTACCGTTACACCTTCAAGGACAACGGCGTTGGCACCGATGACAACACCATCTTCAATGACCACCGGTTTTGCAGATGGAGGCTCGATGACTCCAGCAAGAACGGCTCCTGCTCCGATGTGGCAGTTCTTCCCGACTGTCGCACGGCCACCGAGGACGACATTCATATCGATCATCGTGCCTTCACCGACGACAGAACCGATATTGATCATGGCGCCAAGCATGATGACGGCACCATCACCGATTTCCACCTGATCGCGGATGACAGCGCCTGGCTCGATGCGTGCGTTCACTTTTTTCAAATCAAGAAGAGGGATCGCAGAGTTGCGGCGGTCGTTCTCCAGCACATAATCCTCGATATCCTGTTCATGCTTCTGAAGAAGGGGCTGGATGACTTTCCATTCCCCGAAGATGACTCCAGTGCTGCCGGTGATAAAATCCTGTACCCGCTCCCCGAAGTCGATGGTTTCTAAATTCTCACCTTTCAAGTAAACCTTCACAGGAGTGGATTTTTCACTATTTGATATAAATGAAATGATTTCATTTGCGTCCATTTGTTTCATTGCAACGTCCTCCTTTATGTATCTTTCATCCTTTACTTTATCAAAGTGACCATAACTTTTTCAATCTTCTTTTTTTGGAATTCGCAGAATTAGTAGAAAACTGACGACTGCGAGAATCAATAATCCTAAATACACAAGGTGCAAACCAGAGGTCAATCCATCTTGCAGGACAGTGAGAGACGCTGGACTTAACCCCTCCCTCGTTTCTTTCCTGAGCAGAGCGTTTGCAGAATCAACGGTAAAGGAAGCTGGGAGATCCGAACGCTCAATGGCTGCGGCCACCCTGCTGTTCAAAATCCCCCCGAGCAGAGCGGCTCCTATAGCGCTCCCGATCGTGCGCATGAACATATTGGTCGCAGTGGCTATGCCCCGCTTCTGCCAATTCACACTGTTTTGAATCGATACGATGAAGGAAGTCGAAGATAACCCCATCCCGATTCCAATAAATAATGAGCCCATCGCTGCAAACCATGGACCTTTGTCAGGACTTAACATAAAGAAGAGGATGCCTCCCACCATGAGCGATAAACCGCCTAACATGGACGTCGGTCGGAAACCGATTTTGAGAATCAGGCGCCCTGCTGCCGTCGAAGCTATCGGCCACCCGATTGACATCGTCGTCAAGGTAAACCCGGCGACCGTTGCCGATTGCTCCATGACCCCCTGAACGAAAGCGGGCAGATAACTGCTTACGCCAATAAGGATCATCCCCGTGGTGAGCGAAGTTAGATTTGCATAGCGAATGGAACGGATGTGCCATAAATCCATCGGCATCATCGGCTCGGCCGTTTGTCGTTCATGAAAGAAAAAAGCCGCTCCGCTGCTCAACGCAAATCCGATCATGACTGCCATCGGCCAGGATTTCCATGCTATTCCCACCCCGCCTTCCACAAGAATAATCATCACCGTAGTGATCGTAAGGACGACCCAGACGGATCCTGCTACGTCCACTTTCCTTTCTTCCTTGGATACATCCTCATTGAAGAATAAAAGGATGCCGAGCAGAGCAAGCAGACCAAGAGGTACATTCATCCAGAACACATACGGCCAGGAAAGAAGATCAACGAAAAAACCACCCAGCGCAGGACCGGTAACCGCAGAAATTCCCCAGACGCTGGCCAAGTACCCTTGAATTTTAGCCCGCTCTTCTTTTGTATAAATATCCCCGACAATCGTCGTTGCAATCGGCATCAGAGCACCGGCACCAAGTCCCTGCACCAGTCTCGCACCGATCAAGACGTTCATCGACGGTGCCAGAGCGCATAGGATCGCACCGATCAAGAAAAAGCTGATGCCGAACATGAAGATCGGTTTCCTTCCGAACACATCAGACAACCGTCCAAAGAGAAGAACCGTCGCTGCATTGGTCAGGAGATAAGCTGAGAACACCCAGCTGTACAAGCTGAAACCTCCGAGGTCTGCGACGATGCTCGGCATTGCCGTAGACACAATTGTCGCTTCAATAGCTGCCAAAAACATGGCAAGCATGATGGAAGCCAGCACAAGCCCCCGTTTTTGCTGCATTTTCTTCATATGTAATTTCACCTTCAATACAAAAAATAGATGACATCATCGATGCCATCTATTCTATCATAATCTCTTTATTCACTTGCTTCTATCATTGTATGTTTAAACGTTTCATGATAATGCTTGCTGAACTGCTTAAGAATCGTCCTTCGTGTGACAATCCCGTCAAATTCCCCTTCTTTATTGGTGACACAGACAAAAGGATAATCGATGAGTTTATGCAGGGCGTCGATCATGTTGTCATCGAGCTCAAGACAAGGGACTTCATCATCCATCACTTCACTGACCATCATTTCAGACAGGTGGTTCAATTCAAATTCTTCAATCCCCAGCGTTTCTTCTAAAATTTTCGTTTTACTGATAACTCCTTGAAACTTATAGGTAGGATCCAGTACAGGAACTGCCGAATAACCTGATTTCACTAACACAAGCAGGGCATGCTCTAACGGGTTCCCGATTTGTACATGGGCTACTTTCTCAGAAGAAATCATAAGTTCTGAAACGAGCGGGATTCTCAATGCTTCTTTTTCTAAACTTACCATGTTCTTATTCACTCCTCTTTTCTCATGAACATTGAAGGAGCAGAAAGAGACGCTCTTAAGACCACTACATATTCTAACACAGTTTCTTCCTAATCACGAACGCAATTTCCGACATTCTCTCTCTCTTGCTTATCTCCGACTACCATTTACCCCTTTTTTTAAGATGGTTAAACCTGTAAAATACTCCATTCTTTATTAATCGGGGAATCGTGCGTATAATGAAGACAGTACATTATATTGGAGTTGAAACATGTGGTCACCCATACTTTTACGAAACGTGAAGAGATTGCCAATGCCATCACACACGGCATCGGTGTTATTTTAAGTATCGCGATGCTCGTCCTATTGATTGTGTTCGCAAGCTTTGGAGGAAATGCCTGGCACATTACGAGTGTGACGATTTATGGAATTACCATGCTCCTGTTATATGTCTCATCGACACTCGTTCACAGTTTTCCGCCCGGCAAAGCTAAAGATCTTTTTGAAATCTTTGACCATTCCGCTATCTATCTGTTCATCGCCGGCACCTACACGCCGATTATGCTCGTTCCGTTAAGAAGCACTCTTGGATGGACATTGTTCGGAATCGTCTGGGGAATGGCTGTGCTCGGTGTCATTTTCAAAGTGTTTTTTGTAAAAAGATTCGTCGTCCTGTCCACGATTTTCTACGTATTGATGGGATGGCTGATTGTCCTTGCCTGGGGGCCACTCACGGCTGAAGTACCTGCTGCAGGGATCACTTACCTTGTTGTCGGAGGCGTCATGTATTCGATCGGATCGATCTTTTACGTCTGGCGGAGTTTCAAATACCACCATATGGTCTGGCATTTGTTCGTTCTCGGTGGGTCCATCCTCCACTTTTTCTCGATTTTCTTTTATATTATCGGTTAAACAAATCACCCCGCAGCTGTTCGCTGCGGGGTTTAGTTCATTCTAACCATAATAGATTTGTAACCTAGGAAGCCATAGAGCTATCATTCAGCCAATAAATCACCCTGAAGAAGATTCCCTGGGGAGTTTTTGGGTTAGACGATGTCGTACCCTTGGTCTTCAACCGCTTCGTTCATTTGAGACTTTGCAGCTTCTTCGGTGTGGGTTACTTTCACTTTCCCTGTATCCAGATCGACGTCAACATGTTGTACACCGTTGACTTCCTGAAGGGCACCTTCTACTGCTTTTTTACAGTGCGCGCATGTCATACCTTCTACATTTAATGTTGTGATCATCGTCATCATCCTTTCCAATATGAGTATAACAAATGGTGGATCCTTGCTGCATTGACTACAAGTTAATGCGTTTCAAACGCAAGGCATTCGTCACGACGCTTACTGAACTGAACGCCATGGCAGCCCCTGCTACCCAGGGAGCGAGCAGACCTATGGCTGCAACCGGGATACCTGCGGAATTATAGGCGAGCGCCCAAAACAGGTTTTGACGGATATTTCGCATCGTTTTCCCACTCAACCGGATCGCCTGGCTTAAATGGGTGAGATCTCCACCGACCAGCGTAATGTCAGCTGTTTCAATTGCTACATCGGACCCTGTTCCAATTGCGATGCCGATATCAGCAGTCGCAAGAGATGGCGCATCGTTGATTCCATCTCCCACCATACCGACTCTTTCTCCCTGCTGCTGCAGTTCTTTGACTATGTCTGCTTTTTCTTCCGGCAGTACTTCTGCATAAACTTCCTGAATCCCGACCTCTTCAGCGATTGCAAGCGCCGTTCTTTCATTATCGCCAGTAACCATATGGACTTGTAGTCCCATGGCAGTCAAATCGGCAATGGCTTGTTTGGAAGATTCTTTGACGGTATCAGCGACCGCCATATACCCTTTCAACTCTCCTTCGACCGCTATGAACATGGCGGTTTTTCCCTGTGCTTCCAAAACGGTCAACTCTTTTTCATAAGACGTATAGGAAATATTGTCACGCTCCATCAATTTCCTTGTACCGATGGAGACGTCCTTCCCAGCGACACTCGCATGGATCCCATGCCCCGGTATCGCTGAAAATTGCTCGGCAGCTGACGGCTGTACCCCTTCCGCTTTCCCATAACGAACAACGGCTTCTGCCAGGGGATGTTCAGAAGCTTTTTCAGCAGCGACCACGAGTGAAAGAAGCTCCTCTTCATTGTCAACCCGTACAAAATCCGTCACTTCAGGCTTCCCTTTCGTAACTGTACCTGTTTTATCCAACAGAAGAGTCGTTAAGTGCTGCGTACTCTCCAAGTACTCCCCACCTTTGAAAAGGATGCCCTGCTCGGCTCCTTTCCCTGTACCGACCATGATGGATGTCGGAGTGGCAAGACCGAGTGCACAAGGACAGGCGATGACGAGTACCGCTATGGATGCTTCCAAAGCAGGCGGCCACTCTCCGGGTACTACAAAAATAAACCAGACAAGAAATGTTACTAAAGCAATACCTACGACAATCGGTACGAAAATTCCGGAAATCCGATCTGCCGTTCTTTGAATCGGTGCCTTCGACCCTTGGGCCTCTTCCACAATTTTAACGATTCCAGCTAAGGCTGTATCCCGTCCCACTTTTTCTGCTTTCATACGAATGGTGCCATTGTTATTGATCGTCGAACCAATCACTGGTTCCCCCGCTTGTTTATCTACAGGAATCGATTCACCCGTAATCATGGATTCATCCACAGAAGTGAATCCACTTAGAACCGTTCCGTCCACGGGTATTTTTTCTCCTGGTTTCACAAGGAGTTCATCCCCGACCGTCACTTCATCGACCGGTACTTTCTCTTCTTTCTCTCCGTGAAGGACCGTTGCTTCTTTTGCCTGCAGGTTCAACAGCTTGGTTAAAGCCTGGGTCGTCCGGCCCTTCGCTAACGCTTCAATAAGCTTCCCTACGAGGATGAGGGTGATCAGAACAGCACTCGTTTCAAAATATAGTTCGGGGGTGATGTCAGTATTTAGTTGCCATCGCACCGCTTCGAAAAGGCTGTAAAAATAGGCGGCTGATGTCCCCAGGGCGACAAGAACATCCATATTTGCGCTCTTGTTCGATAGAGCACGGTAAGCTCCTTTATAAAACGACGCTCCAATGAAAAACTGAACAGGTGTTGCGAGTAGGAATTGGAACCACGGGTTCATCAGCCACCCTGGCACCGGCAGACCCATGTCCCATGGCAAATGACCAACCATCGTATAAAGAAGAGGAAAAGATAGCAAAGCAGAGATCCACAGTTTCCGTTTCTTTTCACGGATTTCCTCTTCCTTCTGTTCTCTCTGGTGTTCCCGGCTCTGCTTCGTAACGGCATGGTACCCAAGCTTTTCTATGCGGGTAATGATATCTTCAACACTCATCACCCCTGGGTCATATTCAACAACTCCCGCTTCCGTAGCTAAATTGATGTTCGCATCACTAACTCCATCCGTTTTTGATAACACTTTTTGTATTCGTGATGAACAGGCCGAGCATGTCATTCCCTGAATATCAAGTTCTACACGGTCTTTTTTCACTCCGTATCCAAGTTTTTCGATTTTCGCCTGGATATCCTCGGGTTGGGCCTGATTCCCGTCATAAGTAATCCTTGCACTTTCCATCGCAAGGTTGACGTTCGCGTCAACCCCATCCATTTTGTTCAGGACTTTTTCAATCCTGGAGGAGCAGGCCGAACACGTCATCCCGGTTATGCCTACGTTCATTTGCTTTTTCTCAGTCATACGTTACCCTCCTTATTTGGAGAACTGCTGGACGACTTTCATCAATTCATCGATCGCTTCCTCACCATTTCCGTTTTGGATCGCGTCTGTCACACAATGATGAGTGTGACGCTCGAGCAAATTGTAGCCGACTTTATTCAATGCGTTGTTGATCGCTGAAATTTGGACAAGGATGTCCACGCAGTATCGATCGGCTTCCACCATTTTCTGGATGCCCCTCACTTGTCCTTCAATCCGCTTCAAACGATTCAAAACCGCTGCTTTTTCTTCATCAGACCTCGGTTTCACCGGTTCTTTCCCGCTATTCTCCGGAAGATGGCATTCCGACATACCAACCGCCTCCTTTTCTTTCATTATATACCCGGTATAGGTATAATAGTCAAATTATAAAACTGTAAATCAACATATTTTTAGTTGTTTATATTTTTACCACCCTAGGGTATAAAGGAAAATAACGAAATAATTAAAGAGGTGTTAAAGATGCTGGCAACCGTTTCAATCTTTGCCCTTGGGGGTGGGCTGATAAGTTCTCTTATTATTACTTTAGACGTAATAAGGCATCCGCAAATGATGAAAATCATGAACATCGTATGGCCGATCAACGGCTGGTTCATGGGGCCTCTCGCTTTATGGACCTATTTCAAATGGGGCCGTTTAAAAAGCATGGATAATGAAAAAGAAGACAAACGCGGAAGACCTGCGAAGGTTTTCGTTTCCACAAGTCACTGCTCTGCAGGATGTACAGTAGGTGATGCTGTCGGGGTCCCCATCGTAGCATTCACAGGGGTGACGATTGCAGGATCCGTATTATTCACTCACTATATCGTGGAATTCCTTTTGGCGTATGCTTTCGGGATCCTCTTCCAGTATTATGCCATTTATCCGATGAACCAGGAACTTGGCAAAAAAAAGGCGGTCTGGGCCGCCATTAAAGCAGACTCTCTATCACTAATCGCATTTGAAGTTGGTATGTTCGGTTGGATGGCTATCGTTCATTTTATCCTCTTCCAGGAACCACCGAAGCCTGCCGACCCAGTCTATTGGTTCATGATGCAGATTGCCATGTTCCTTGGTTTTCTCACCAGTTATCCTGCGAACTGGTTATTGGTGAGAAAAGGGATTAAAGAGGAAATGTGAGAAACAAAAAAGGGTACAAACGGATGCATGTTTCATGTCTCATCCGTTTGTACCCTTTTTCTTATCCTCCTCGTCGGAATCCGTTCTATTGGCATTGAATTGGATAAAGTTTCGTATGTTATTACGATAAGGGGGAGGTTTGATGAGTCTTCGAGTCGATCTTCATAGTTACGGAGAGTTGAGTTATCCGACAGACATGCTTTCCATCGTAAAGAACGGATTACCTGTTTTGAATGGCCCATCTAAAAATGTGATCATCATCGGAGCGGGGATGGCCGGGCTGGTATCAGCTTCCTTACTGAAGAATGCTGGCCACTCTGTAAAAATCATAGAGGGGAGTGACCGGGTCGGAGGAAGAGTGTATACATTAAGAGAGCCCTTTTCAGAAGGGCAATACTTGGATGTCGGAGCGATGCGGTTTCCGAATATCCATAAGTTAACGTTTGCCTACCTCCGCAAATTCGATTTACCGCTCAACCTGTTCAATAATACGAATGATGTGTATTTCGTAAATGGTGTCCAAACCACCTATTCTCAATATACAGAAAACCCTAACGTTTTGAATTTCCCTCTGCGCCCTGAAGAAGAAGGGAAGACAGCTAAACAACTGCTCTCCCTTGCTGTCCAGCCTTATCTGGACTTATATGAAAATGCCTCACCTGAAGAGCAGGAGCGGCTTAGGAGGAAATTCGACCGTTATTCTTTTGAAGGTTTTCTCCGTTATAACCCTCTGGGGGTTTCCTTATCCGAAGGAGCGATCCGAGCGGTGAAGGTCCTTCTCGGCATAGAGGGATTCCCGGAACTGTCTTTTGTCGATATTCTTCTCGATATCGTCCGAACTGTTTTCAATCCAGATTTAAAGTTTTATGAAATTAAGGGGGGAAATGACCAACTTCCTCTTTCCTTTCTGCCTCAATTGGAGTCGAACATACTGTTTAAAAGAAAAGTCCAGCAAGTCTTTCAGGATGACGATGGAGTAAGAGTCGTCGCCATCAACCGCGAGACTTACGAATATGAAACGTTCAAGGGCGATTATGTCATCATGACGATTCCCTACTCTGTCATGCAGTTTGTTGATATTTTCCCCTACAATTCTGTCTCCTTTGAAAAATGGAAAGCCATCAAAGAGCTGACCTATGTATCTTCTGTGAAAATCGGACTTGAATTCAAATCCCGTTTCTGGGAAGAGTTCAAAATTGGTAACGTTTTGACGGACATTCCTCTGCGCTATACGTATACTCCAAGTCCTGGACGTAAGGTAATGCTGGGAAGTTACAGCTGGGGATCAAACGCGAATTTATGGAACAGTCTTCCGGAGAATGAGCGGATCAATGAAGCGCTTTATGGGTTGTCGAAGATATTTGGAAGGAAAGTGTACGAGGAATTCACAACGGGGGCTTCTTATAGCTGGAGTCAAAATGAGTTTTCCGCTGGATGCTTCACTTTGTTTGCCCCGAACCAGGCGAGTGACTTTTCAGACCGGCTTTATTTACCGGAAGGCCGCATCCACTTCGCAGGCGAACACACCTCCACTTTCCATGGCTGGGTAGAAGGTGCTATCGAGTCTGCCGTCCGGGCAGCAAATGAAGTAAACAAAAAATCATAACTCTTCCCAGTCCCCTAGAATACTTATTGACTGGGCAGGTTTTTACAGTTTGGCTTGTTAATCTTCTATGGCTATCATCACCATTTTGTATAAGGCGGGTGGGGAATCCCACGCTTTCCTTGGGGAACCGTGTGTCTCCATTAGATCTGCTTCCGGCGCCTCACAATGGACCTGGATTCACAGGATTCGCGCCATCCCCCACCCTTTTTCTCCTATAACAAACGAACGCCCCCAGTGAAGAACATGTTAGCAAATGGCTTTAGCAATCCCTATTGATGGACGTATACGATTACCTTTCTACCGGAGGAACTTCTCATGCCCATCGATCATATCGGGATGGAGCCCCGTACTCGTCTGGGCGTCTTTTTGCATGGACCGGTTACAGGACGAACAGACATAAGAGGCTTGCGGATTTTTTGAGATTTTCATGTATTGAGGATCCGAGCGGTCTAAGGTGTAAAATTTTTTACAAAAAAAACAAGCTTTCTTCATCTCAATCCCTCCTCTCTTAGAAAGGAAACTTGTTCAGCCATTGCCCGCCATCCAGAGTAACGACTTCCCCATTCATATAAGCCCCGTCTTCTGAAAGAATGAAACGGGCAAGACCTGCAATCTCCTCCGGAGTACCGAGACGACCCAGAGGCACAGAGGCGAGTGTCCGCTGTGCCGCTTTTTCAGATTGGAACAATTTTTCCGCCCCTCCCGTACGTTCGATCGGTCCCGGAGCGATGGCGTTTGCACGAATGCCATATTTCGTCCCCCATTCCACAGCAAGCGTCCGAGTCATCGTAAGTACGCCTGACTTAGCAGATGCGGAATGGATCACTCCTGCTCCCGCATTCCAAGCATAGGTGGCTACAATATTTAATATGGATCCTTTGATGCCATTTTCAATCCAATACTTACCGACGGCCTGACTGCAATAGAATGTTCCATTCAAAACGATATCAATGACAGAGTTCCACCCATTCGGAGAAAGCTCTTCGGCAGGGGCGATGAAATTACCAGCTGCATTATTCACGAGGTGGTCGACCTTTCCGAAAGCCTCGACAGTTTCCTCGACCATACGTTTCGCATCCTCTACTTTACGGACATCCATTTGGATCGTGAGCACTTGTTCTTCTCTGCCCCCGGCAATCTGTTTCTTCGCTTCCTCCAGACGTTCTTCATTACGTCCGGTGATAGCTACCTGCGCCCCTTCCTTCACAAATCTTTCGGCCATGTGCAGTCCCATTCCACTGGAACCACCTGTTACAATCACAACTTCATTTTTCATAAATCATACCCTCCTCTTCCTATCTATGTTTCTATTTCAACAAGCATGGACTGAATACCTGTTCATTTTTAAATATAGTATAAAATTTCGACGAGATCTTCGATCGACCCATGTTATAATGGCGAAAGAATTCAGAGGAGAGACGCTATGAAAATGACGAGGAGAACGTTCATCAAACGAACATTAATAAGTGCAGCCGCCCTGGCCGGACTCCATGTGTTCGGGTATTCGTATGCCCGTTTCATAGAACCCTACATGCTCGATGTACGGCGTTACGATATAGCAAACCGTAAGATTCCGCGACAGTTCCACAACTTCAAAGTGCTTCAGTTTTCCGACACTCACATCGGTTTCCATTATGATATGGAAGACCTGGAGGAGCTCGTGGAAAGAATCAATGATGAAAAAGCCGACCTGCTGTTGTTCACAGGAGATTTAGTGGACGAGCCACACCTTTACTCCTTCCCTGATCGTCTGATAGATTTGCTCAAACAATTAGAAGCTCCACTCGGAAAGTATTGGATTTATGGCAATCACGACCATGGGGGGTATGGGACTGAAAAAATCCGGAAAGTGATGGACAGGAGCGGCTTCCAACTGTTGCAGAATGAACATACGTTGGTTAAAAACGGCTCTGCCTCCTTCGCACTTGCTGGTGTCGATGATGTGATGCTCGGAAAACCGGACATCGATCGTACGCTTGCAAACATCCCTGAAGAGGTTTTTACTTTAGTGATGGTCCATGAACCAGATGTGGCCCTTGAGTACCAATACCATCCGATTGATGTCCAGCTATCCGGACACAGCCATGGGGGCCAGATCCAGCTGCCATTGTTCGGTCCCATGGTCACACCACCATTCGCTGAACATTTCATCGAAGGTCATTATCTGCTGGAGAACGAAAGCCAACTGTTTGTCAGCCGGGGCCTTGGCACCACACGGCTGCCTTACCGCTTCCTCTGCCGTCCGGAGTTTTCCGTCTTCACAATGAAGTCGAATTGATGGTTTACTCTCTTACATTTTTGTGACAGATGATGGATACGTCTACTCGTTCACTCTCGTAGTGGTACACTAAAGATAATTTAGAAAGTTGGAGGATCTCATGAAGTTAAGAAATTTGTTCAGCATCCTATTAATCCTGACCTTTACAGTAGCCTGTAGTTCTAAAGACGTGAATGAGTTATCTGCTGTGAATCAGCATGGTGAAGAAATATCCGTTCCTGAAGCCTATTCCGGTGATTATTGGATTGCGGATTTCATCTTTACCAACTGCGAAACGGTGTGCCCACCGATGACCGGGAACATGTCCAGGCTGCAGCAGCAATTGCAGAACGAAGAAATCGATCTTCAACTCGTCTCAGTCAGTGTCGATCCTGAAAATGATACAAAGGAGAAGCTGCTCTCCTTCTCAGAGAACTATCAACCAGACTATGAGCATTGGGATTTCCTTACCGGTTACTCATTCCAGGAAGTGAAAGAATGGTCAATCAAGTCCTTCCAGTCCCCGGTCAAAAAAATGGAAGGTTCCGATCAAATGGCTCATGGCACAAGTTTTTACCTTGTTGATCCTAATGGGAATATTGTCGAAAAATACAGTGGGACGAAAGCAGAATCCGTCCAAAACATCATCCAGGATTTAAAAGAATATAGAAACGGATGATCGGATTGTAAAATGTTGTAAAATAATAGAAAGAGAGCTATACTTGGATGGAAAGGAGATCATAGATGAAAGACAATCAAATATCCAATCGTGAACTAGCCGAATCCTTATTCATCGTCAACCGGCATGCAAAAACTGCACCTGAGCCGAGACACCTTTATGATCTTAAAAAGCATACGATCGACAAACTTCTGAATGAAAACCGCGCCAAAAAGGTCGGACTCCATTTTTCCGACCATCCGAAATTCAGCCAGCAGCACTCGACCCTCCTCATTGAAATTGGTGGTTACTATTTCCACGTTCCAGCAACGAAGCAGGACTTTCAAAAGTTGGAGCATTTAGGAAAAGTCGACCAGACCTACCGGAACCCCAAACCCAAATTGTCCCTGTCGAGAGCCAAACGAACGTTATACCACTATTTGAATTGGAAGCAGCCGAAAAAGCCTGCCTATTCCTTTCAAACCACTTCACAGCCGAGCATGCTCGGTCAGCCAACGGGCACTCCGTGGAACCAACGCAGACGAAAGCGTCCGTAAACCTTTTTTGAGGTTTCATACTTGTTCAATTAAGGAATGGAACCTTAGAGGAGGATGATAGAATGCCAGCGAGTGAAGTTCAAGACTTTTTGTATCATTTGAAAAAGCACATGGAATACACCACTGAAATGCGCGCAAGTTATGAACACCTTTCCGAACACCATAAGAAAATTGTGTTAGATGCATCACCAACGAAACAAGGTCCTGAGACGTTATCCAAACATGCCTACGAGTGGCATGATGAATTATTTGAACGATTAAAGGATGAAATATAAAAAAATCCGCTCAAGGGCGGATTTTTTTACTGCCTGCACTTCTTCTTGTGGGCGCGCGGCTTTAACTATAGGCTCTGTTAAAGTTTAGTGTTGATATGACTGCAAAAAAGGAACTTCCATTTTACGAAAGTTCCTTTTTTTATATTTAGCTTATTCAACGAAAGCTCCCTTTTCTTGAAGACTCAGCTTCGAGATGTTCCGGGGGGTTCATTGCCTGGTTGAGCGTTAGGGGCGGCTGGGAAGCCACTCGCTTTCCTGCGGGGATGGCGGCAAGCCTCCTCGGACTTCGTCCTGTGGGGTCTCGCCAGCCCATCCATTCCCGCGGGAGTCTCGCAGCTTCCCAACCACCCCTTTCATAGTAAGGAGAAACGCCCCCTATACCTAGAGGAATTGTTCCCTCATCCCCATATTTAGGCAGGCATAAAGTGCTCTGTATCAAGCTTATAAATTTTGAATGCCTGCTGTGGAGAGGTTATATGATCTACTTTCCTCAGTCATTCAAGCTGTTTGTTCCAGTAGTGATTTAGAGAATCTGCCATGGCAAAGGGGCGGAGGGGAATGGCGAGACTCCTGCGGGAAAAAAGTGCAGGGTGAGACCCCGCAAGGCGTTAGCCTGAGGAGGCTCACCGCGCTCCCGCGGAAAGCGAGTCATTCCCCTCCGCCCCTATCCACTACACAGAAGTCTCGAAATCAAGTCTTCAACAATCCTGCCATTTAGCTTAAGGCTCCGTTTCGAAATCATAATCCAACAAGATTCAATGGTTGGATCGTGAAAGTAGATTATCTAAAGGTTTCGGCATTTGGAATAAATCCCCTTTTGCCATCCTATCATTCATTGTCCCTTCCATCCGTTGATGCAAATATCAACCCTGAGCTTTAACAGAGCCTAACTATAGAATATGATGATCGATGATTTTCACAAGCTCGACGATCTCCGGCTTGGATACCTGGGCGTCCGCTCCTACCATTTCTCCTTTATGACGAAGGTCATCCGTAATGAGAGATGAGAAAATGACGACAGGCAGCTGATTCAAATCATTATGCTCTTTCAATAACCGTGTGAAATGATGACCATCCATACGTGGCATTTCGATATCTGTTATGACCAGCTGATATTCTTCTTCGATCACTTTGCCTTCCGTTAACAATTCCTCCAAATGCTCATAGGCTTCTTTACCATCTTCAAAGCTGACCGTATTTTCATAGCCTGCTTCACTCAGCGTTTCCTGTAGCATCGCGCGGAGCATTCCGGAATCTTCGGCAATCAGGATTTTCTTTTGAGAACGATCCCTTTCTCCAAGCTCCCGAAGCTGTTCTGAGTGGATGCTCGATTCAGGATTAATATCTGCGACGACTTTTTCAAAATCAAGAAGCAGGAGCATCTCTTCTTCCATTTTTATAACTCCTGTGATCTGCGTCTCCAGGCCCTGGTACATCTTATTCGGCTTTTCAATCTGTTCCCAGGATATCCTGTGGATCTGTGTAACGGTATGTACATGGAACACAATTTTCGTTTGATTGAATTCCGACAGAATGAATTTATCCTGCTTCGGATTTTCTGATGGTGAAAACCCAAGAGCATGAGCGACATCCACCACTGGAACGACTTCCCCGCGAATTTCAATGATGCCCTCCACTGATGGATGGGAATGAGGAATTTTCGTAACAGGGTGAGGGTTCAGAATCTCCTTCACTTTGATGACATTGATGCCGAAACGGTTGATTCCGATTCCGAATTCCACGATTTCCAGTTCGTTTGTTCCACTTTCCAGTAATATGCCTTGATCTTGCTTCATGAAGCATCGTCCTTCCTATGATAGAATCCACTCTTTATATCGTCTGTCCACACAGGAATGTGAAGGTTGGAACGATGATAGGGAGAAGAAATATGCTGGACCAGATAAAGTCACAGAATTTAATGATGATGAAATAGGATATCTTATTGTTTTATCCATCAAAAAAAGAGCGAAATCAATCGCTCTTTCAATCGTTTCTTATAATGAAATAGACTATCAGTCCAACCAGCGGAAAAAACAGCGTCCCGATCAGAACGATGAGACTATAAGCGGAGCTTTTCCCTTTGCGGATGGAATCTCTGTAGGCCCAAACACTCGTAACAATATTCAAAACCAGCAACCCCACCCCGAAAAACAGGAGGGTTAGAAAAAAAATGCCGACTTCCATGAACTTCCCCCTTTTTCTTCTCTCTACTCGTTTTACGGATAAGAAAGGAAGAAGGTTTCAGATCAGGCAGCTTTTCTTTTGCTCCGCTTCGATATTTTGTTTAACAGCTTCTTCATCCATAGGACCGTCACATAAGCAAGCCCATAACTGCTGATCGCGAGCAAACACATCGACCAGTAGGAGGCAGGCAGCGTAGAAGCTTCATCTGACATCGCATACCTGTCGACCAGCTGTAAAAACACAATAGCAAGAAGTGCGCTGGTCACATAGCTTGACAAGGTCTTCCAATCGTTCAAAATCATCCATTCGATCACTGGTCTTACTACCCACATAAGAGCTGTCATAAACAGAAAAACGAGCCCGAATTGTACGTATTCGGACTTGAGACCGAATACTTCAAGTAAATCATCATCCAGCCATTGGATCGTCTCTTCTAAGAATGCAGGATCGAACCATTGAAAAATATTCATCTTCTACCGCTCCTCTTCCCCTTTTCTTCCATTATGGGCAAGGAAAGGGGAAGATAAACTTTACGCTTTTATCCATTCAGGATGCTTGTTTTTTAACCACTTCAACCCTTCCCTGTAACTCAATGGACGCACTTGCCCACGCTCAAGGTATGAGATCACAGCGTCTGGATCGGTTTTACTATATTCTCGAAGCGCCCAGCCAATCGCTTTTTCAATAAAAAACTCTTTTTCGTGTTTCAAAACATCGACCGTATCGAAGAGCAAAGGGGCGTCCGTTTTTTCTTTGTACTTCAGTTGATGAAGGACACTCGACCGCCGGACCCACAAGTTGTCGGACTCCCGCCAGTTTTCTGTAATCGGCCGCAGCTCTTCTTCGAAGCGGAGGAGATAACGACCGCAAAGCTGAGAAGCGATCATATCGACCGTATCCCACCATGATTTTGTCATTAATAGTTGTTTGTATGTACGGATACTGTCGCGGGGTGCTTTTTTCATTCCTTTTTCAAGCAGGGCAAGCCCTGCATAATGGCACTCTCTCTCAGGCTGATCGAACAGGAGAACCGCTGCTTCCAAACGCACATCCTCAGAAATCGACTTGTACGTTTTCATCAATGGAGCAAGAATCCGTTTCCGTTCAGGACTTTTGATCCCGAAAAAAGGGAAATGATTTTTCATATAATTTTCCATGGCTACCCGCTGTTCATCATTTCGATGGGATTCTAAAGCAGCCGTCACTTCTTCACATATTTCCATAGCCCGGCTCATGACTATTCCTCCTTTACTTAGAGAAAGGGGGATGCAGGGCAAGCCCTCTATCACCCATTCTGTTGAAGAAACTTTTCCATACGCCCGGCGTGTGCTTCCGCTTCTTCGTAACCTTGGGCATACAAATTGTGCAGGCGGTCCCGGTTTCGCTCAATCCGACTTACCTTCAAAGGTCTTAATGGGCGAATGACGAACGCTTCGCCTCTGTCTTCCGCCGCTTTCACCTTCTGAAGCTGCTCGTTATAACGCAAGTGCCTCTCAAGCAGAGCTTTAGCAAATAAAGGGAACTGCTTGTACTTCCTATTGAAATACCAGCCGCCTTTCATCCTGCCTTTGATATACCCATCATTCCGTGTAAGGACGACGATATGTTTACGGTTTCCGTCCTTTTCCGAGGCAGCCAGCGGAATAGGATCAGCAATCCCTCCATCCATCAATTCCCTGCCATCATAACGGATGCTTGGAGCTACCATTGGAAGGGAACTTGAAGCACGGATGACCTTCAAAAGGCTTTCCCTGTCCGGAAATCGATCATAAAAGACAGGATTTCCTGTGTTCATGTCTGTCGTTCCTACGACGAAACGAGTCTTCTGTCTTCGGAACGCTTCATAATCAAAGGGAACAAGCTGATTCGGGAGTTTATCGAAAATGAAATCCATTCCGAACAACTGCCGTTTTGTGATCATCCGTTTGTACGATATGTATTCAGGGTGAGCCCCATATTCGACGATCACTTCATAATTCCTTCCCCGCTGTCTGGCTACATATGAACTGCCATTGCATGCTCCTGCTGAAGCACCGACGACATAAGGGATATGAATTTCCTCATCAAGGAAGAAATCCAGGACACCGGCCGTATAGGCTCCTCTCATTCCTCCACCTTCCAGAACCAAACCGACATCATCCATAAGTCCGGAACACCTTCCTTTTCCCAAATGGTTTCTCTATTTCTATACTGCCATGTTCTGTGGAAAAAGTAAAAAAAGCAACCCCTTCTATGCGGTTGCTTTTTGGTGTGATATCATCAGCTTACATAAGCATCGGAATCATTTTTACCTGTGTGTTTTTCATCTATTTGACGTTCTATTTTTTCGATTGCTTCCTGATCGTTCAACAGCTGCTGCTTGTTACGATCGACTAAGTCTTCAAAGGAAATTCGTTTTTGACTTCTCATTTTACAACTCCTTTCTCAGGCTTATCTGAATGATAACAAAATTCGCACGATAATTGTTTGAACATTTTGTTAACTTTATGAAAAGAAGGTGAAGGTCCATTGGAACAAAACATTAACCCCCTCGTAAAGCAAATAGAAATCTCAGGGATCCGTCGATTTTTCAATATGGTTTCCCACTATGAAGATGTTGTCTCTTTGACGATCGGCCAGCCTGATTTCCCCACTCCTCCCCGGGTGAAGGAAGCAGGGATACAGGCCATCCGAAACGACCAGACCAACTACACCCATAATGCAGGGATGCTTTCCGTAAGAAAAGCCATCCAGCAGCATGCCGCCCATACATACGGCCTCCATTATGAAGCAGAGGACGAAATCATCGTTACGGTCGGTGCCTCGCAGGCGCTGGATATTACATTACGTACAATACTACAGCCTGGAGATGAAGTGCTTCTCCCGGGCCCGGTCTATCCTGGTTATGAACCATTGATCCGCCTGGCCGGGGCCACCCCGGTGTTCATCGATACGAGGCACCATGGATTCAAATTGACGGGTGACTTAATCGAAGACAAAGTGACTTCAAAAACGAAGTCCGTCATCCTTCCCTACCCGTCCAATCCGACCGGTGTATCGTTGTCAGAAGAAGAGCTAAGTGAACTTGCAAAAGTTATAAAAAAACACAAGTTGTTCCTTGTGGCTGATGAAATTTACAGTGAATTGGTTTATGACCGCCCACATACATCGATTGCGAGCTTCCCTGACGTCCGTAATCAGGTGATCGTCATCAACGGGGTTTCAAAATCCCACAGCATGACCGGCTGGAGAATCGGATACCTTCTAGCCCCGGCCTGGTTATGCCGGCACTTACTAAAAGTGCATCAATATAATGTATCGTGTGCAACATCGATCAGTCAGCATGCCGCCCAACAGGCACTGACTCATGAGAGAGAGGCTGCATTGAAGATGCGGGAAGCTTATAAAGAGAGAAGAACGTTCGTGGTACGCCGTCTTAGAGACATAGGGCTTTCCTTCGCAGAACCTGATGGAGCCTTTTACGTATTCATAAAGTTCCCTTTGAATGGCCGTACAACGTTTGACCGCGCTGTTCAACTTGTAGACGAAGCAGGTGTCGCTCTCGTTCCAGGGGATGCCTTTTCGACCCATGGGGAAGGCTATATGCGTCTTTCCTATGCCTACAGCATGGAGACACTGAAAAAAGGACTGGACCGTCTGGAAAATTTCCTCTCCGCTGAAAAAAAAAGCTCTGTTAAAGGTCAGGGTTGATATTGGCAGCAACGGATGGAAGGGACAATGAATGACAGGATGGTAAACGAGAATTAATTTCCAAGTGTCGAAACCTTTAGATGATCTTCTTTCACGATGTAACCATTGAATCTTGTTAGATTATTATCTCGAAACGGAGTCTTCCGCTAAACGGCAGGATTGTAGAAGACTTGATTTCGAGACTTTTGTTGAGTGGATGGGGGCTATGGGGAATAGCTCGCTTTCCGCGGGAGCGCGGTGAGACTCCTCGGACTACGTCCTGCGGGGTCTCACCAAGCACTCTCTTCCTCATAGATATCCGGTTTCTGCGCCTAGCGGCTAGTGAGACTTCCCTCGCTTCTGTACGATAAGTCAACATCGAATCCCTTCGTTCTTCGTGTTTCCTTTGTCTCCTCCAGCTCAGTCCAATCCATACGCCGCTGAACGAGGCGCCTGCACACTTAAGATTGGAGTCTCGCCATTCCCCTCCGCCCCTTTGCCATATAAGTGTCTCGGAACCACTACTTGAAAAATCAGCTTGTATGGGTAAGAGAAGGGAATGATATCATCTCTACCCCATGAACGTTTGCATACGCAAATGCTTGATACTACGTATGATCTGCCCGTCTAGGGGAGAAGAATTGGAAACTTACGAATCCATACAGATGTTCGAACCTCAACCATTCAAGCTCACCCTTTTTAAAGTGGCTTCGAGACACTTATAAGGGAAAGGGGGCGGAGGGAAACGGTGAGACTCCTATGGGACGTGTGGGACAGGTGAGACCCCGGAAGGCGTAGCCTGAGGAGGCTCACCGCCCGCCCCATGGAAAGCGAACCTTTTCCCGGAGCCCCTAGAATCACACAAACATCTCGAAGCTGAGTCTTCAAGAAAAGGGAGCTTAAGTTGAATAAGCCAAATATAAAATTGGAATTTCCTTTTTGCAGTCATATCAACACTAAACTTCAACAGATCCAAAAAGAAAAATAACAAGAAACAAAAAGAACTCATGGTTCAATGTCCATGAGTTCTTTTAATTGCTTTTATTCTTTTGTACTTCATTCAATAGCGCATCGAGCTGCTGACTGATTTCTACACATTCTTTGCTGGACAGTCCTTTCTCAAGGGCTACTTTCGTCATCTTATTACGTAACGATTCCACTTCTGCGATGCGAGGATCTCTGCCGGCTACTTGCATGGATCGACTACCTCCTGACTTGATCATCTTTCTATTCATGGCCCGATATATTGTAAGACTCTGTGTGAATCAGAGTTATAAAAAACCTTAGGACTGATTCCTCTCCTCTTTTCCTGAAACCTGGATGTCGAGGGCGGATTTAGTTAAGGTGGAAAC
Organism: Halobacillus sp. ABR2_026; assembly: GCF_056158545.1. Lineage (NCBI taxonomy): Bacteria > Bacillati > Bacillota > Bacilli > Caryophanales > Bacillaceae > Halobacillus > Halobacillus sp. ABR2_026. Next base: position 1,577,056 of record NZ_JBSWTM010000001.1, on the reverse strand, counting down.
ACATGTTCATTCATCTTGAAAGAATGTGTGTTCGTATACCGGTCTTGCACGAGAAAAATTATCTCAATTTTCTATACCTTTGTAAAGGAAATCGGTAAAGGTTCTAATATTTCGACATCCTCGCCCGAATTGGAGCCTCACAGTTTACAATTTCGTAAAACTCGACCGGCCTGTCTTTTCTTTCCGGTCTGATATGGTAAAATCAAGGGTGAAAGATTATATGTTCATCTAGAAAGGAAGATGAGATTGTCTGAGCAATCCAAAAAAGAATGGCTGGAATGGTTGAAAGCCATTGCCGTAGCTATTACCCTCGCATTTATATTACGAACCTTTTTCTTTGCCACTTCCATCGTCGAAGGGGCCAGCATGGACCCGACGCTTAAAAACGGGGAAAGAGTCATGTTTAATAAGATTATATATTATGTCGATGAACCGGACCGGGGAGATATCGTCATCATCGAAAGGCCAGTAAAAAGCTACGTAAAACGAGTCATCGGTCAACCCGGAGATACGATTGAAATCCGGGATCATGAGCTGTACGTGAACGGCGAACAGCAAACTCAAGAATATCTGACAGAAGAGGCAGCCTCTGCCACAAGAGATTTCGGTCCTGTTGAAGTTCCTGAAGGCAAATACTTCGTCATGGGCGATAACCGCTCTATAAGTAAAGACAGCCGTAACGGCCTCGGCTTCGTTAAAGAAGAAGAAATCATCGGACGGACCGAATTAATCATCTACCCCTTCAACGAGTGGGGCCTGACAAAATAGCCATGAAAAACGACCCGTCGACAAACGGGTCGTTTTTCATGATCTCTTTCAAGGGGGACCAAGTTTCAATTAAATCTGAACAACTTCCCTCGAAGAGTGTTGGGTCCTCCAGCACATTTCTTAAACCTCTGTTGCTCTTTTCCCGTCCATTATTTTGTGGTGGAAACCTTATCGGGCAGCTCATGAAGAGTTTCAATCAGTTGATCAAGTTTCCCCTCGACACGATGAAGCAAATAAAACGTCACCGCCACCGGGAATCCAACATCCGCTAAAATTGAAATCCATGCCTCCATCCCCATTCTTTCACCTCTTTCTTTTCTGTTCTAAAAAAAGGCCGCTAACCATGGCTAGCGGCCCTTCTTTCAATTAAAACTCAATATCATAAATATTGCGCTCGACGATTCTTGCTTCCTTCTTCTCCACAAGGTCACCGCCTGTGGAATAGAAACATCCTTGAGTAAGAATCGCATCCATAGCTGCATCCACTTGGACCGGATCGACTGGCTCTACAGGGTCATCCAGACTGAGCGTTACTGTTTTCCCTTCTTCATTCAGGAACTTAAGTTCTAACTTTTTCAATTCATTCTCCTCCTTTTTCATTTATTAAGATTCAGTCAATACAGAACGATCGTCACGGGCGATATCGATCAGGATATGCTGTTGCAATGGAGATAACGCAACGGAAACTTCATGGAGCTGTTCGTCTGTTGCATCGGTTTTGATGGAATTGAATGATTTACGTTTCAGAATCATATCCCCATCCTCATCGGTCCCTGTTGAAAAGACAAGCTGCAAACGACTGTCTACTTTCAATGTGTTCACGGCCATTGGCTTCACCTCCTCTCCCTTCTATAATCGAAGGATCAGCAGAAAAAGTGTCACACCGGTCGTTTTTTTAATTTTATGGAAACAGTGAAAAGATCGGTCTGCCTTCTCTTTTAAGGCAACGTTTATTATGTAAGAAATCGAACATAATCCAAACGATAAAGGGTAAGAGCAAAAGCTGATAGAAAAAAAGCGTCCGGGAAAGGTGCTGATGAGGCACCTTTCCCGGACGCTTACGTTAAGTAAGTATCAACCATTATCAAATATTGTTAACCCTATAAGTCCCAGCATGACGATGATGCTGATAAAAAACATGACCATCTCCATCTTTGTTCCACCCCTCTTTCCCTTCTATCATAGCAAAAATTCGAAACTTCCGCTTTGCCTTTCCAAATTCTTTACTATTTTTATCCTTCCCTGAAAAAGAAACTCCCAATCGATATTTTTCACAATTCTGCCATACAGGTATGGCTACTTTGTGAATTAATGCACAAACAATATTTTTTTGTGAACTCCCCGGCTATACTTGAATTGAAAGAAAGGATTAATCCATCTTGTGAAATACTGAACAATAAAAAAGGAGGAAATACCATGTTATTTGAAACGTTACGTAACAACAAAACGGCGGCTGTGATCTTGACTGTTTTCCGAGTATACTTAGGATATGCGTGGTTGAGCGCAGGTTTCGGAAAAATCACCGGGGGCTTTGATGTCAGCGGTTTTCTGAACGGGGCGATTGCTAAAGCGGAAGGAGCGCACCCGGCGGTCCAAACGTGGTGGGCGGTCTTCCTTGAACAAGTCGCCCTCCCGAACCATGGATGGTTCGCCTTTCTTGTGATGTGGGGGGAAGTTTTTGCCGGGCTTGCTCTTCTATTAGGATTATTCACTCATGTAGCGGCATGGGGAGCCATTCTCATGAACTTCGCCTTTTTGTTCAGCGGCACCACCAGCACGAATCCACAGATGGTTCTGCTCACCTTCTTCATCCTTGTTGCAGGCGCAAATGCCGGACGATACGGACTGGATCGATGGGTGCTGCCACTTCTCAGAAAGCAGGTAAACAAACGCCCGATCGGAAAGCTCGTACATCCCTAACCCGTTCAGCCCTATGTTATCGCATAGGGCTTTTTTCGTTTATTTTACTTCCTGATGAGGTATGATGATTTTATACAATATTATTTGAGGTGCTTTATGTCCACTTATTTTTACAGATTTTTTATTTTCTGGTACATATGCGGCGTGGTTTTAGTCACCTTCGATCTACTGCCGCCATGGCTGGAGTGGGCGAACAGCGTCTTTCTCCTGACGGCCGGAGGAGTGGCCGGTGTATATTTCATCAAGATGTACGGATGGGCACGTGGGATCGGCTACAGTCTCATTATTATCGTGGTGAGTATTTATGTGGAACACTTGGGCGTCAGCCATAACTTTTTATTCGGAGCGTATCATTATACCGAAAACTTCGGTCTTAAAATAGCAGACACTCCAATTACGATCGGTTTTGCGTGGCTGCTGGTCATCGGCTGTTCCCATGAACTGGCCCGTGTGTTGACCCATGGTTTAAAGAAATGGACGAAGAACATTTTATTTATCCTGACAGGTGCATGGGCTGCTGTTACGATGGACCTCATCCTCGATCCCGTCTCCTATAAGGTAAAAGAATATTGGATTTGGGAAGACAGTGGCTTTTATTACGATATTCCCTTTTCAAACTTTTTCGGATGGTTCGTCCTTGCTGCGCTTTTCCATTTGATTTTCCTATTGATGGAACCTCAAAGAACGAGAAAAGGTCTTCACCCATGGCCGAACCGGATGGCCCTCATGTTCGGTTTGATCATCTTTTTATTTCTTTGCATCGCATTCACCGGCAAGTTGTATGGAGCGGTTTTATTCGTCAGTGCCTTGACCATTTTATGGTATGGCTTATATTTTTGGAGGAGATCCTATGTTTCTGCCCGCACGTAAAACTTCGTGGATCGAATGGGGATTCACCCGCTTCAACCGATCCTTTTTGCACCACCATTTTCATAACATCATGATTCAACTGCCTGAGGAGCTGCCTGCTGGAAAGACTTTATTCCTTATCAATCATTCCACATGGTGGGATCCGCTCCTAATCTTTTACATCAATGATCAGGTAGTAGGTTCAGACGGTTATGGGATGATGCATGAAGACGGAATCCGCCGGTTTCCTTTTTTCCGTAGGATCGGTGCCTTTTCCGTGAACAAGCATGACCGGCGGCATTTGATCCAGTCCTTACACTACAGCAGAGATCTGCTTCATGAAGGGAATACCGTATGGATTTTCCCTCAAGGTGATGAACAACCCCTGGAAAAGCGTCCGCTCGGATTCTTTTCCGGCATCGGTTATCTTGCTGAACAGTGCCCGGATGCCCATGTGGTACCAGTGTCTTTGTATTATGCATTGGAGCATAAAAAAAAGCCCAACGCCTACATAAAAATCGGCTCACCACTTCCACCTCACCATTACCGTTCCTTTAACCGGAAGGAAATGACCCGGTACTTTGAACAGGAAGCCACCCTGCAGCTTGATCAATTACGCAGGGATGTCATCGATGAGAACCATCAAGAGTTTAAGAATTTAAAGCGAAAGGGAGAGCGGTTATGATGATGTTCTTCATCCTTCTGATCATGGTTATTTTTTTGAATGGATGGACCATGTTCAACAGTCTATTCCTCTACCCATTGACAAGGAAGAGCCATCAGGAAGATCCCCCCTCTGTTTCCCTGCTCGTGCCTTTAAGGAACGAGCAGGGAAATGTTAAAGAATTGGTTACTTCCCTGCGCGCCCTTACATACCCTGAACTTGAGGTAATCTTGCTGGATGATCATTCAGAAGATTACACGTGGGACAGGCTTTTGACGGAGACGGCTGACGACGGCCGTTTCACTATGCTGCGAGGAAAAGAACTGCCTGAAGGCTGGAACGGAAAAGTCCACGCCTGCCATCAACTTTCGCAGGAAGCAAGCGGAGAGTATCTCCTGTTTCTGGATGCTGACGCCCGTGTCGCTCCCGGAATCGTCCAGCAAACCTTGGGAACGATGCAGCAAAAAAAGGCCGACATGCTCAGTGGATTTCCGAACTATCCGAATTCAAACTTTCTCAGTCATATGCTCGTGCCTCTGCAGCATATGGTTGTCCTTCTCCACTTGCCTTTATTCATTGCGAACCGGACCACAAAACCGATGTTCACGGCAGCTTGTGGGATTTTCATCATGATTGAAAAAAATGTCTACGAGAAAATAGGCGGTCACGCAGCTGTTCAAGAATATTGGTGGAAGACGTTCACCTTGCCAGGGAAGTGAAGAAACATGGCTACCGAATGATTCTCGCAAACATTACGGAATCTGTTGTTTCCTACATGTATAACAGCAGCAGAGAAACGTGGGAAGGCTTTAAAAAGAATACCTATACAGGCATCGGCCGTTCTACGGGTATGGTCGTGTTCCTGACGCTTTTTTACATACTCTTGTTTGTCGTTCCAGCAGGATACGCAGTCGCCGGGTTATTTTCAGGTAGTTATGCGCTGTTCCTTCCCTACCTGTTGACAGTCGCTTTCAAAATGTATGTAGACACAAGGACCGGTCATCCCCTCTGGCTGTCCTTCCTTCTGCCCGTTTCTGTGCTATGTCTGATCGCCATTTTATGGGCTTCCCGGTCCGTCCATAAACGAGGAGAAAAATATCAATGGAAAGGAAGGTCCTATCAATGAAGATTGCGATAATCGGCGGAGGGCTTGGTGGTTTATCAGCGGCTATTACCCTTGCGAAGCACGGAGCCGATGTCCGGCTTTTTGAAAAAAACAATCATTTCGGCGGTAAAATGATGAGCGTCGATGAAGCAGGTTTCCATTTTGATTTTGGCCCGAATACGATCACGATGCCTGAAGTCTTCCAGGATGTCATCAGGCAGGGTGGGCTCAATCCCCGTGAAGAACTGCCATTTGCAAAAATTACCACTCATACGAGAAACGAATTCAAAGATGGAACGACGTTTGATTTTTCTACCGATCAGGAAAAAATGAAGCAGCAGCTCGGGAAGCTCGATCCTAAAGGGCACGTCATGTACCGGGATTTCCTGATGGAAATTGAACGGCTCTACCGTTTATCCCACAAACATTTTTTACATAGGACGTTTAAAAGCTGGAGAGATTATCTATCTCCCTCATTGGGCAAAAACATCGTCCAAGTCCGTCCCTTGGAATCCATGGATCATTTTTTCCGTAAATATTTTTCCAACCCGAACATTCTTCAGGCATTAAGCCGTTATTCCACGTATATCGGGTCCGATCCATACCGCGCTCCGGCGACATTCAGTATGATCGCCCACCTCGAATGGAACGATGGAGTTTATTTCGTAAGGGGCGGCAATACAACAATCGCCGACCGTTTCGTAAAAGCGGCCGAGAATGTAGGTGTAAGGTTGTACAGCGGAACGAAAGTAACAAAAATCACGCATCAAAATCAACAGGTGACCGGTGTTGAAACAGATGAAGGGGACCATTTTGAAGCGGACCATATTATCGTGAACGGAGACCTGCTCCAAGCAGTTCCGGATTTGATTGAGCCTGAGGCGAGGCCCTCTCTTTCCAATAAAAAAATCGCAGGCTATGATCCATCCATTTCTGCTTTTGTCATTACGGCGGGACTTGATACAAAAATCAACCGGCTTAAGCATCATCATTTATTTTTCTCGAAGGACTATAAAAAAGAATTCAACGCCTTAAAGAATGGAAAATATGCCGATGATCCGACGATCTACATTTGTACGTCCTCCAAATCGGATCCATCTGTTTCCATGCACGGGGATAATTGTTTCATCCTCGTCAATGCCCCTCCCCTCCATGGAAAGGGCTCCTATAATAAACTTGCATATAAAGCTCATATTTACGACCGGCTTCAGGAAGCAGGTATTCCAATCAGAGAACACATTCAGTTCGAGCGCGTCTGGGACCCTGAGGACATTGAAGATGAGTTCGGAGCTTACCGGGGGTCTTTGTATGGTCCTTCTTCAAACAGCCGTGCTCAAGCATTCATGAGGCCATTCAATAAATCACAGGACCTAGCCGGCCTCTGGTTCTGCGGAGGAAGCACGCATCCTGGCGGAGGCTCCCCCCTCGTCGTCCTGAGCGGTCAAAACGTAGCTAACGAAATACTCGGGAGAATCGTCCATATCGAATGAATCTGTATACACCTCCATTATTCAGCCAAGCTAAACATGGAGGTGTTCAGAATGGATAAGAAAAAACGACCTGTTCCACGCAAAGGACAGCAGCGCCCAACGTTGGTTGAAGCCCCTGATCTCGGTGTGGACCAGGACGAACAGGCGATGAACGGTGATTACGGCATGCTGGAAACAGAAGAGGAAGACCGACTTCACGACCGGTAATAAGAAGAGGAAAGCATAGTCGTCTCTATGCTTTCCTCTTCTGGTTTCTTTCCAGGCAGAGATTTTCTCAGTCTCTGCGTTTTCCGTTTATAAAAAGAGTTCATCCCTCCTTACGAAACGAGAGACAGGATCATGAAAAGGCAGCGACCGGATGGTCGCTGCCTTTGGTTTGGATAGGAATCCTCTCACAAGAGTCGTATATGGGTGATTTTCGCCTGCGGGTTATCTTTCAGATGACTTTCTCTGGCCTTTTCTTTGTGAGAAGCATAGACAGGCACTTGTTTCACCACACCTGACTTGGCCTGATAGTATATTAAATATTTTTCCGCCATTCTTCTGGACCTCTCTTTTCATTGATATGTACAAGTATCTACGTATTTTCATAAGAATATACACGACTCTTACACGGAAAAAAAGCAGCCTCACTGCATCTCTGCAATGATCTGCTTCTTTTCCTGGTCGGTTACATAATTTCGATGAGTGAACACCTGGTATTGATTCTTCCTGACAGCAGGAAGGATGGCGCGGTACATTTTTGCAGCACCTCCTACGGGCAAACGCGAATACAAAGGATAATCCGGCAGCGTTGCCATCGCACGGTCATAATAACGCTCGGCATCGGCAGCCAGATCCTCCCACATCTCAATGAACGCCTGATTGACCCGCTTCTCTTTCAGATCTGAATATGAATAGCTGTGGTCCACCATCACTTCCTGTGGTAAGTAAATACGATCGATCTCCATATCTTCTCCAACATCCCTCAGAATGTTCGTAAGCTGCATAGCATATCCGAGTTCAATCGCCCCTTGCCTGAGAGCGCCAACTTTGCCAGGTGCGATGACAGGCAGCAGCATCAGCCCAACGGTACTTGCTACATGATAGCAATAATCCAGTAAATCTTCTTTCGTTCGAATGATTGTCGGGTAAAGGTCCATTCGCTGACCTTTAATCATGTCATAGTAAGGTGTTGAATCGATGGAAAAATTCCTGAATACATCATCAAGCGCGACCCAGCAGGGGTCTTCGAGTTCAAGCTTCCCTTCCATGAACCGGTCGAAATCATGTGAGAAAATTTCCAATTCTGCTTTTGGGTTCATTCCTTCATCTACGATATCATCGACACGCCGGCAAAAAGCATAAATGGCCCAAACCGCCCGTTTCTGTTGTTTGGGAAGCATAGCGAATGCTTTAGAGAACGTTTTCGAATGTTGCTCGATTATTTTGCGACAATGATCGTATGCTTGGTTCAAGTCCGTCATCACTAAACACCTCGCTTGTAATTATGCCTTGCTTTCGTATCAAATTGCAAATAATCGGCCAAGAGTTTCGCTCCCTGCATGACGATTGGAACTCCGCCTCCGGGATGGATAGAAGCACCGACTGCATACACATTCTCTATTGAATAAGGCTGAAGCTGTGGTCGGAAGACACCGGACTGGAAAAGCGTCGGGGCGATTCCAAAGCTACCCCCTGCATACAATCCTTCCTGAGCAGCATCTTCCGGAGTCCGTACATGCATCCATTCAATGTGCTTTCGCAAGTCAGGGAATCCACGAGCTTCCATTTCATCCATGACGGATGACACCAAATGATCTTTTCCACTCCAATCCACGTCTTCTCCAGCCGGGACTGGAATCAGTGTATAAAGGACACTTTTCCCTTCAGGGGCGAGCGATTCATCAACAAGAGAAGGGTGGAAGGTGTAAAATGATGGATCCTCAGGCAGCTGTTTTTCTGCAAACACCTGTCTCATATGACGGTCAAAATCCCGTGACATAAAAAACTGATGGATAGCATCGTTGTCATATTTGCGGTCAAGCCCCATGTAAAGAAGAAGGCAACCTGATGATGGCGTATATTTCCGCTTCAGTTTGTGATCTTCGGGCATGATTTTATCCATAAGGGGAAAATCACCGTTCAGCACCAGATCATCAAAAACAACCGACTCTCCCCCGGCTACCATAGAGGTTGCCCGCCCCGCTTTGGTTCGAACGTGATCGACAGGGGTCCCTGTATAAATCTCAACCCCTCGGTTTCTTAGTTCCTCTTCGATGATTTCGACAAGATGAGCATATCCTCCTTGCAAATACCAAATCCCGTGTTCATGCTCACTGTAGGACACGAGAGAGTACATAGCCGGGGACTGCTCGGGATGACCACCGATGTACAATGTTTGTAGAGTATATGCCTCGACCAGCCGTTCATCATCGAAATAACTCCGCATCATCTTTTTGACATTTTGATAAGCTTTCAAATGCATGAGCGTCTTTAGATTTTTCCGCGAAAAGAACGTGCGCTTCTCAACGAACGATTTTTCAAGAAATTGCGCTTTCCCTTGTAAAAACCGGGTGCGCATATCTTTCAGGAACCGGTCAAAATGCTTTTCATTACCCGGAAACTTCTTTTCCAGCTCCTTTTTCTGTTGATCGGTGTCAGAGTACTTGCTGAAACTCTTCCCATCCGGAAAATGGATGGTGTAAAGGGGATCACAGGGAATTAACGGGATACGTTCTTTTGAAAGGCCGCCTTCTTCCAAAATACTGAGGAGCATATCCGGAAGAAGCACAATGGTCGGACCCTGATCGATTTTAAACTCGCCGTGACGTTCGTAAGTAAGCCGCCCGCCAAGGCTGTTCTTCTTTTCATAGATGGTGACGTTTTGTTCCGGGTCTCTCGACAGGAGGAGGGCTGTAACAAGCCCGCCGATCCCCCCACCGACAATGGCAGTCTTTTTCATATCGGCTGCACCTCCTCTTCCAAGATCCATCCAGTTGTAATTCTCGCCGATTCAAGGATCGTCGGCAGGCCACTCCCTGGATGTGTGCCTCCCCCGACGAGCCAGCAGCGATCAAGTTCCTGGAAACGGTTATGGGGCCGGAAGTACATCATTTGCGAGAGTTGATGACCAAGGCTAAACGTAGCCCCCTGATGAACAAAATGATCGGTCTGCCACTGTTTCGGTGTAAGGACCTTCTCTTCCACAACGTGCTGTCTGATATCTGTAAAACCTGTCTTCTTCTCGATTTCATCATAGATCAAGGATTTGAATGAGGACTGTTTGTCATCCCAATCGACCTCAGAATAATTATTTGGGACGGGTGCCAGAATGTATACAGCGGAATGACCTTCAGGGGCAAGCGTCGGATCGGTCACACTGGCATTATGGATATAAATGGACGGCTCTTCAGATAACACGAGGTCCTTCGTCATCTCCTCAACGTTCTTCTTATAATCGTCGGCAAAGAGGATGGTGTGATGAGGCATATCATAAATTTTATCCAGACCTACATAAATCATAAACGTTGAGCAGGAGAATTTTTTCTTCTCAAGCTTTTCTTTAGAATGACGGCGCAATACACCATCGTCAACGAGTCGCGTCATCGCTTCAGCAAAGTCCGCGTTGATAATATATTCATCCGCTGTCACCGTTTCTCCGGAGTCCAGAACAAGGCCGGTCACCTCAGTGCCTGACACATTGATTTTTTGGATCCCCTGATTTAAATGAATCGCGCCTCCGTGCTCTTCTGTCACTTTCGCCATCGCTTTTGACAACTGATTGACTCCACCGATGGGATGGAACACTCCCCATTCGTGCTCCATATAGGAAAGGATGGAGAATGCGCCTGGGCATTCCCATGGGGACATTCCTAAATATTTCGCCTGGAACGTGAAAGCTATTTTCAAACGTTCGTCCGTAAAGTAATCGGATAGGACATCATACACGGATTTCCCGAGGGAAAGTTTAGGCAGGGCTTTTAATGCACGTTTGCTCATATAATCGCTCAGCTTGTTATGTCTCGTTTGTAAAAGAGGCATAAGGGCCCGCATTTTTTCGCGTGTATCTTTCATAAAGCCATCGTAGCCTCTTTCATTACCCGGGAAATGCTCGGAGATCACATCAAGCATTCGCTCCCGTTCACGGTACATAGGCACTCTCTTCCCATCAAACTGAAGCTCATACATGGGAGAAAGCTCCTTCATATCCATGTAATCATGGACATTCCTGCCAGACATTTCAAAGATCTCTTCCATGATTTGAGGCATGCTCAAAAATGTGGGACCGATATCGAATGTATAATCTCCCAGTTTAAAATGACCATTTCTTCCACCTACATAGGATTGTTTTTCATACACATGGACATCAAAACCTTTGGACGCAAGAATCATCGCGGATGCCAAGCCTCCTGGCCCTGCTCCGATAATCGCTATTTTTTTCATAACCATCCACCTACTCTCCAAACTACTCTTGTGCAATCATTATACAAAATATGTACAAAGCCAGCCATTCATGGGTATTCATCAATGTGCTCTGACTTCTTCTCTATTCCTTTATACTCATGATGTACCCTTCTGGTGAATGTTATAACCCTTTACCATTCTAAAGGAACCATTTCGCCCCCCACTTATTATTCTCCTTTTATTTTTTGGCTCCTTTAAATGGTTTACTTTCACGATCCAACCATTGAATCTTGTTGGATTAATATTTTGAAACGGAGTCTTTAGCTAAAGGGCAAGATTGTTGAATGCTTGATTTCGAGACTTTTGTTGAGTGGATGGGGCTGCGGGGAATGACTCGCTTTCCACGTGAGCGCGGTGAGACCCCGGAAGGCGTAGCCTGAGGAGGCTCACCGCCCGCCCCATGGAAAGCGAACCTTTTCCCGGAGCCCCTAGAATCACACAAACATCTCGAAGCTGAGTCTTTAAGAAAAGGGAGATTTAGTTGAATAAGCCAAATATAAAAAAGGAACTTCCATAAAATTGGAAGTTCCTTTTTTGCAGTAATATCAACACTAAACTTTAACAGAGCCTTTTTTTCGCGGCAGATGGAAAGGATAATTCAGGCAGATGAGGGGATAATATGGGCGAAGGAGGCATGGATATGTATTCAAACCAACGGATTTCCGGACCTTATTACCCTTCCCATTCAACCCAGCATCCCCCCCACAACCAATATAGCAACGAACAGTTGAACCATTGGTGTGAAGAGCTGGATCAGTGTGACCATCATCAAGAACAGCAGGCGGACAATATGCACCAAAAAAGCAAAATCTCGAAACTCCAGCCCCCAACATTCATGAATTAATGGAGCTGGGTGTATGACTATACAGAGCTGTACCTTCGTGCATAGGCTACGAATGTAATAACAGGAGGTGAGCTTATGTACGGAGGCTATCCTTACGGAGGTAGACAGTGCTACCGACCACGACGCGGTTATGGAAACAACTTCGCCTTGATCGTCGTATTGTTCATCCTATTGATCATCGTTGGTGCTACATTCTACTGCTGATTATGAAATAAGAAGAGTCGCGCTCCGGCAGACTCATCTTGATACCTTTATCCAAAAAGACACAGCCTGATCAGGCTGTGTCTTTTAATGGACCCATTTACTTCCGAATATTTGATTCAATTGCTCGGGCGGGAGGGGTTTGCTATAGTAATATCCTTGGATTTCATCACATTTTTCATTCTTCAGAAAATCCCATTGTTCAGCAGTTTCTACGCCTTCAGCAATGACTTTCATATTCAGCGAGTGAGACATATGGATGATGGATTTGACGATTTTTTTATTCTGTTCCTGATTCTCACTGATAAATACTTTATCGATTTTCAGTTTACTGACCGGGAAGCGGCTTAAATACTTCAACGAAGAATAGCCGGTTCCGAAATCATCAATGGAGACATGGACGCCAAGATCCCTCAAATCATTCAACATTTGGATGATGTATTCTTCATTCGTCATCGCCATTGATTCTGTAATCTCAAGCTCCAAATACATCGGATCCAGTCCTGTTTCCTCTAGGATCTGTTTCACACGCTGAACCAGGTCTTTTTGCAAAAATTGAAGGGCGGACAAGTTGACGCCGACGATCACTGGTGGGTACCCTTCCTCTTGCCATTGTTTATTTTGGCGGCAGGCTTCTTTTATGACCCAGTCTCCGATTTCAAAGATCAAGCCGTTCTTCTCTGCAATCGGGATAAAAGTCGCAGGTGATATGCTGCCTTTCTCTGGATGGTTCCAGCGAATCAAAGCTTCCAACCCAACAATCTTCCCGGTCCCCATACTTTTCTGTGGTTGATAATGGAGTTCCAATTGATTTAATTTCAAAGCTTTCCGTAATTCTGAATCTAAGGAAAGCATCTTTTCAAATTCAGCACTGATGGATCGGTTATAACAAAGATAGTCGTTGCGTTGCTTTTCTTTAACCGTATACATGGCGCTGTCTGCCTGCTTGATCAAATCGCCGGCGGTTTTTCCGTGTTCCGGATAGAGGCTGATTCCGATACTCACTGAAGTATAAAGTTCATACCCATCGATGACCACAGGTTTCCGAAAAGCCTCAATCATTCGTTTCGCAAGACGTTCGGCCTCTTCCTTTTGATGGACATGTCTCTGAAGCACAAGGAACTCATCGCCTCCCATTCTAGCAATGAACGTATCCGGATTCTGAAATGATTTCAACCGGTCGGCACACGCCTTCAAGAGTTCGTCTCCGAAAGAATAGCCGAGTGTATCATTGATCTGCTTGAAATAATCAAGGTCCAGAAAATGGACGGCAAGTCCTTCCTCTTCCTTTGCAGCTTCTTTCACCATATTCATGAAGTAATAACGGTTGGGCAAATCCGTCATTTCATCATAATAGGACATAAATTCAATTTTCTTCTCGTTATGTATTTGATCGGTAATATCCCGAACAATCGCCACCCTTAGAATACGACCTTCCCGTGGGTAAGGGTGAGCGAGGACTTCAATATAAAAAAGGCTGCCATCCTTTTTGAGGGCTTTCAATACATAGGGCTGTTCCGGATAAGCCAGGAACAATCGTTTCAGCTTGTCATGTTCTTCTTCTTCCGTAAGTTGAAAAGCATCCTGTTTCAGGATCTCCTCTTTCTCATAGCCGAACATGGCTGCGAGTGTGTCGTTACATTCAATAAAATTCCCATCTTCATGGATGACCATCCCTTCAGATGGAACGGCGAGCAGCTGATTCATCTTCTGCTCCACAACAGTCGTTTGATCGATCATCGAGACCGGATAAAGAAAAACAGCGTAAACGCCCTCGTGTGTATCCAGAGGGCGGCACCGGACTTTATACAGGCGCCCTTCCCCGGGAGGAAGATCCACAAGGGTCGCTGAGTCTATTTTTTTCAACTGGTTAAAATCAAGGAAAGAGACCAGAGATTGGACATCTGGACCGAACAGTTCCTCCACTCTTGGAGTGAATGTAAGCAGATTCTCATCAGCGTCCAAAATAAGAAGTGCATCGCTCATCTGTTCCAGAAACCAATGATCCAAAGGTATGGCAATCTCCCGCAACGAATCCGACATATGAGTACCCCCTGCACAGCAAAGTTCTAACCAATAATGATTCTCTCTCTAGGATAATGGAACTTACCTTGAGCTTTATCATGCTTCTTGAAAGAGAATAGAAACGTCAACAGGCCGATTCGACCTAAAAACATGAGAAGCATGAGTACGACTTTACCGAAAGAAGACAGCCCCGGCGTGATCCCGAGCGACAAACCAACGGTTCCGAACGCTGAACAGACTTCAAATACAATTTCGTTCATGGTAAATGGCTCCGTGACAGTAAGAGTCACAACGGCACTGAAACAGACGAAAAGAGCGACGATTGTGACAACAACCGCTTTGTTTAAATCCTCAGGGTGTACTTCTCTGCGGAAAAGGCGGATGTTGTTCCCACCCCTTGCGAATGTCAGTACGAAGATGACCACAAGAGCGAATGTCGTGGTTCGGATTCCTCCTCCTACACTACTTGGAGAGGCACCAATGAACATAAGCGAAGACATGAACAACTGCGTTTGTTCGGTAAACTGATTGATATCCATCGTTGATAAACCGCCGCTTCTCGTTGTAACGGATTGAAATAGAGCATAGAAGAAAATCTCATGCCAGGATTTATCCGAAAAGAAGTGACCACTCTCAAGGATGATAATCATAATGGTGCCAAGTACGACAAGAGCAAAGAATGTGAAGGTCGTCAATTTGGCGAAAAGAGAAAAACGGATCGTCTTCTCTTCCTGATTCTGCATCAAATACTGCTTAACCTCGATGAGCACCGGAAACCCGATCGCTCCAGCAATGATCAGGATGATATTGATGAACTGCACAAAATAATCATCGCGAAAAGGAATCAGAGACTGCCCGGTGATATCGAATCCACCGTTGGTCATGGCACTGATCGTCCCAAAGAACCCTTGGAGATAAGCTTCTCCCGGTTCGTAATACTGTAAAAAATAGGTGCCAAGCACAAGAAAACCGATCAATTCGATCATTAATACCACGAGGACAATTTGTTTGACCAACCGGACCATACCGGAGAACGATGTCTGGTTTTGGTCCGTCATAATCAACCGGCGTTCTTTAAGCCCGATTTTCTTACCGAGCATCAACCAGACCAGTGTCCCCAGGGTCATGACTCCAATCCCTCCGAATTGAAGGACAATGGCCAGGATAAAATACCCTGTCGTACTGAAAGTTTCAGCCGTAGGTAAAGTCGTCAAACCTGTGACGCTGACCGCACTGACCGCGGTAAATAGAATATCGATGAATGCAAGATCTGTTCCTTCCCGATGAGCGACAGGTAATGCAATCAGTATTGATGATATGGTTACGGCAACCATATAGTATAGTGCGATAAGTTGGAATGGCGATAAGTCATTCAGCCATCGCAGGCTCTTTCTTCTCACCCACATATAGTAAAACTCCTTTGATGTATCCAGGTAGAATCGATGTCTATCACCACTAATAGTATAGCAGGATTATCGACAATTTACTTGTTATTTTGAAAAAATATAAGACATTTGAACTAATACACACGTCGGAGGCGTCTGAATATCAGACGCCTCCATTAGCCTTTTTTATGCTTTTGATTCCTGGCCACGTTTTTTAAATTCTTCCAAAAGGTCTTCCCCTTGAAAACCTTCATCCATCAATTGTTTCAATACCCGCTCCACTTGTTCCTGCTGACGGTCAATAATCGTACCCATAAAAATGACATTCATCCGGTCACCGATCATATTGACATCAATCGGCTGAACAAGGAATGTAGCCGGACGGTTGCTTTTCTTCGTAATCTTAACTTGAATAATGATTTCGTCTTCGTTCTCTTTCATCGTTTCAAAAAAGTCCCGATAGCTTTCATCAACATAGGCTTCAATCACCCAACGGCCGTGGTCGTCTTCCCTGTTGATGATCAAACCATCTTCGAGCTTAATCCGTCTCTGTGTGATATCATCGTGTTTCTCCTCTACGATATCCAATGAAATCAATTTAAAGGTTTTCATTCGAATGACCTCCGGGAATGATAATTATCTCCATTATAGAACACAGATAGGACTCGAGCAAAGACTGATTTCGACCTTTTTTTATCCACCGATGTACGACATTTCAATTTTATTCTCTTTCATCGGCTTTCCTTGCGCCCGGTCTACAGAATATTGGTCCGTTCTTCCCGTCCAGACGGCGAGCAGATAATCCGTAAGTTCAGCATCCGTTTGGCCACTACGGAGCTTTGTTTTTAAATCGTAACCCGAGGAAGCGAACAGACAGGTGAACAAGCTCCCATCCGCTGATAAGCGTGCTCTCGTACAACTGGAGCAAAAGGCTTCCGTTACCGATGAAATAACACCGATTTCTCCTGCCCCATCCTCATAGCCGTAGCGGGAGGCAACCTCTCCATAATAATTCGGTTCCACCGGTACAAGCGGCATCTCTTTATTGATCTGTTCAATGATCCATTTCTTTGAAACGACAGCATCCATATTCCAGCCATTATGGTTTCCGACTTCCATAAATTCGATAAACCTTAAGGTGTCCCCCGTTTCTTTGAAGTAACGGGCCATCGGCAGAATCTGATCTTCATTCATCCCTTTTTTGACGACCATGTTGATTTTGATTTTCAAGCCTGCTTTTCGGGCAGCTTCAATTCCTTTGAGTACAGGTTTGGTTTTAATCCCCCGGCCGTTCGTTTCCTGAAATACGTGATCTTCAATCGCGTCCAGACTGATGTTCACCCGATCCAGACCTGCGTCCTTCAGTTTCTGCGCCTGACGGACGAGAAACACCGCATTCGTCGTTACAGCTATATCTTTGATGCCCTCAATTTCCTTCAAATGACGGACGAGTTCTGCTAAATCTTTGCGTAAAAGCGGTTCTCCACCAGTCAAACGTATCTTCTCCACTCCGAATTGTGCGAAAATCTTCGTCAGTCTGATGATCTCCTCAAAGCTCAACAATTCCTCTTTCGGAAGAAACGCGTAATCCGGACCGAATATTTCGGCTGGCATACAGTACGTACAACGAAAATTACACTGATCAATCACTGATATTCTTAAGTCTTTGATGGGACGACCCAGTTGATCCTTGATGTGTGAGTCGATAAGATCACCCCTTCTCAAAATAGTGTTGTCCATCATTAGATTCTAAAAGAATCGCTTCGACCGTATCCCCTTGCTCATACCCTCTGGTGCCCCCAGGGAGTATAATGAATGCATCCGTGCCGGCAAGTGAGGTTACAACATTGGACTTATCCATCCCTGCCGGGGACACGCGCACGTACCCTTCTTCATAAAGAATCTTCCCCCGTACGAAGCGCGTAAAAGGATTCGGCTTTCCGAAATCTTCACCAAGGCTGGCCTGAATCCGCTTATGGAAGGGCAAGGGATTGCCGAGCAGTTCCTGGATGACCGGAAAGACGAACAATTCAAAACCTACATAGCAGGCCGAAGGGTTCCCACTCAACCCATAAAGCATTTGGCCGGATCGTTCTGCCACAGTCGTGACACTCCCCGGTCTCATCGCGACTTTATTGAAAAGCACGGAGGCGTCAAGTTTTTCATAAATATCCGGCATTAAATCGAAATCCCCGACAGATACGCCTCCCGTCGTAATCAGAAGATCGAACTCTTCCAAAGCTGTGGATATGGCGTGATAGCAGGCGTCAAAATCATCGTCAAGTTTACCGAGCCAATGACCTTCTGCCCCCGCTCGTTGTATTTGAGAGAGAATCATCGGAGCATTGGAATTGCGGATTTTGCCGGGTTGCAATGGTTCATCAACTTCCAGGAGCTCTGTCCCTGTAGCAAAGACACCGATTCTAGGTTTTTCGTAGACAGAAACTTTCGGATAACCAAACGTAGCAAGAAGAGCTTTAATCCCCGGATTGATCCTGGTCCCTGCCTGGACGAGCACCGTTCCTTCAGCAGTCTCGGATCCCATTTGGATAATATTCTGATCCCTGTTCATCCTTCGTTTTAAGGTCATGTAAGAAACACCTTCTGCCTCAAAGGTCTGGCAAATCTCAAACATGGCCACACAGTCTGCACCTGCGGGAATTTCAGCGCCTGTCATAATTCTGACAGCTTCCCCTTTTTCCAATGGTTTCGACGCCAGCTGCCCAGCACCGATCGTTTCAGTCACCCGGAACCGCCCCGGTTTTTCGCTCGAGAGCTCCTTCGTATCTTCGGACCTCAGAGCAAAACCATCGTAGGGGGATTTATGAAAAGGAGGCACAGGGTGGGTAGCCAGAAGGTCTTCCGCCAGACTTCGTCCATCACATGATTCCAGGGGTACCTTCTCGATCCTTCCCTTTTTTGTATCGTTCATGACCCTGTCCATTGCCTCTGTGACAGGGATCGGTTTTCTATGTAAGTTCATGGTCATCCTTCCTTCTGCAATCGTCTTCCTTTTGAACATATAGGAATCGTCGAATCATTTCAAAGATTGTCTATTGGGTAATAGTTCCATATTCCCGATTATGACAGAAAATAAACACGAAATATGTCGGGAAGACATAAAAAATCCCGGAGTTAGAGCTCCGGGATCTGGATTCCATTAAATAGGGTCGTAAACGTTGACGACATGGTTGAGGGCGGTTTCCTCCTGCTTGCTGCCACGCTTCTTATCTCTACGTGCCTGTTTCTTTTCATTACGTTTTGTAATTTTCTTATTGCCTGAGGCCATGTGTATTCCCTCCCCTCCTTCTTATTATCCCGTAGAAGAAAGGTTTTATAACACAGATGCCCTCAAGGTTATAGGAATGAATATCTGCTTTTCCCATCCTTGATTTTTTCTTGGATCTGCCGGCTGCGGCGTTTCGATTTTTCAATCTCCACAACGTCCGGCCGTACAATCAAGATGGTGAAAAGAATCATATGGATTCTCATTGGAATACCTCCTTTTCACATTTTAGCTAAGCTGTATCTTTCTCCACGTTCAACCAATCCATGAATGCCATCCTTACGAGTTTTTCCATTGTCCTCTCCTCCTTCGAATTTTTTAGAACCTTACATAAATCGACTGAATGCAGACTTCCGGTCAAGCCACTGATCTTCAGCGGTTGGACGGTAACCGGGTAACGGCTGGCAGCGGTTCGCAGGTTTTTTAGATACGGTGATTGTAAAAATGAAGAATTGAATGGTCATGAATACCACCTCCTTATCATGTAATTTTATATCTAAAGAGTAATAATACCCTTTGATAACACAAGAAAAAGCCGCAGGAGATGAACTGCGGCTTAGAAAAATCCATTAAAAAAGCCACAGGAATACAATATGCATCACCTGCGGCTCATATGAGTGCTTTTGTTTAAAATAGTCGGGAGTCTCAGAATCTTCGTTCTGCGCAGGTCGAACGTATGAAGTTGTTTAGTTTTAGAGTCCACATTGTTTTCATTTTTTCGACCTCGCTTTCTGAGAATTTTTTCTTACACTGGAAATTATATAGAACGTTTCACGGAAAGTAAACCCCGAATTCAAAATATTCTTGACTTTTTCCAAAAGGGCAGGAAATTCGATTTCCCACCCCAGGTTTGAGACGCCCCTGCTAATGAATCATTGTATGTTCTTAAACATGCCTTTATGCGAGTTCATCATCTTCTTCTAAATATTTTTCGATTTTCAAATCCAGCGCATGCAGCAGCTTCAACGCTTCACTGCGATCCATCTGTTTATAATGATGGAGTCCCATTGGCTGCTCATCCTTTTCATCGGCTTTAGCGACCACATGTTGAAGCGGCGTTCTTTTCTCTTCAAGACCGAACGGAAGATAACTATCTGTGTGGAGGAGGACGGCCACAGATACTTCCTTCGCGACAAGACGCTCCTCTCCAAGGCGGATCAAAAGCTTATGGGCACGCTCCGCTCCTTTGATGGCATGGATATCCGACTTCCGATATTCATCATAGTCCCACTTCCCATCGCGATACCATTCATAATGGCCCATATCATGAAGCAGCGCTGATTTGGTGGCGAGATCCGGATCCACGCCCCACTTCAACGCCATTTCATATGCATATCCAGCAACGGTGACCGCGTGGTGGATGCCTGAACGCTGTAAGTATTTCTGAGTAATTCTATGTTTGAATACATCAACGAGTGTCACTCTATTCATACGATCACCTCCGATTTTTAAAACAAATCATACCATGTTTAACATCTACGGACAATCTACACCTAGTCGTACTCGTGCTTGGCATCCGAACAATCCGCTATAATAAAGAGTGGAAACGAAAGAAGGAGGAACGATCATGGAACGAAAAAAAGAGACCGTGTTGATCACCGGTATAGCAGAAGGTATCGGACAGCATATGCCGAGAGAGGGTACGAAGTGATCGGGTGTGATGTTCAAGAAAAAGGACGGAAGGTAATGGAAGAGATCAACGGCCGCTTCATCCCTTGTGATGTGAAAAAGCCAGGTGAGATCCGCGAATTATTCGAGGGCCTCGATACAATGTTCTCCATCCTGATCAATAATGCCGGTGTCAGCCGCTTCAAGTCCATGTTTGAAATGGAAGTGGAGGAATGGGATGACATCATCAACACCAACTTAAGAAGCTGCTTCCTTTTTTCCAAATACGCAGCTGAAAGGTGGAAACATGAAAAAACGGCTGGACGCATCGTCCATTTAGCTTCGACAAGAGCTTTTATGTCTGAGCCTGATTCCGAAGCTTACGCGGCCAGTAAAGGCGGCATCGTCGCTCTTACGCATGCGATGGCGGCTTCTTTGTCACCCTTCAACATCCGAGTGAACAGTATTAGCCCCGGGTGGATCCATACAGGCCACCCGGAAAAATTAAGGCCCATCGACCATCGCCAACATCTATCCAATCGGGTCGGAAGCGTCCATGATGTTGCTAACGCATGTTTTTATCTGACGGATGAGGCGAATACTTTTGTTAATGGAGAAAATCTCGTCATCGATGGGGGAATGAGTCGAAAGATGATTTATGAGCATTAAACATGTAGAAATGTTTAGTGAAAGTTTTGTACGGGTAGGGATATAGCAACAAATCATTACGGAGGTGACGACAGTGAATGAGCTGTCTTCTTACCAGATTACACTAGACCGCCCGTTAAAAACGAACCAGATTATGAAGGTGTACAAAGCGATAGCGAAAAATGAGTGCGATTTATACTTACATCAAAACCAACTGATTGCCGATGCCGGTCATCTTCCGAAATTATTATCTTTCTTTCTTTTCATGGATATGGACCAACCGTTTGTCATGATCCTCGACGGAGAATGTGTAGATGATGTCTATCAGGAAATTGAGGGCGAATGGAACGAGCAGATTGCAGAGAGTGCCTGTCGCAGAAAATACAGCGAAGCCATGGTGGAGAGTGAAACCTCCATATCGGTATAAGTTTTGTATCCATACGTACGAGAAAACCCGCTCCTACTACAAGGAAGCGGGTTTTTTTCGTGCATAAGCCTCGTCTTTTTTATAGAAATTGATCCGGAACTGAACAAACCCTAAAGCGATGATCAAGGCGAATGCGAGGAAGATGTTGCTGTATACAGCTGTCGATCCTTGCACTCCAAACCAATTGAGCGGCTGGTCCGGGTCGAAAACATCCAAGGCTTTACCGATGAACGCCCCACTTAGTGCGCCTGAGACAAAATTGAGCAGATTGAACACACCCATCCCGACACCCGTCTCATTTTTGTGCAGAATATTCGCAAGAATGTCAGCCGATGACGCCTGGACAAGAGGAAAACTCATATAAGCAAGGATGATGGCTGCACTGACGACGTACGGATGCGCGCCTACGAGAGTGGAAAGGACAATGAAACCGGACCCAAGCAGGACAAGCGCCAAATTGAGCACGAACGTGTTCCCCCTGGAATCGACGAGGGTCCCGCCTTTCTGCCCCATCAAGGCTGCACTCAGCGCGCCCGGGAATAGGACGAGGCCGATCATCATGGTTCCAAGACCATAAGCATCGCGGAACATGATCGGAAGCATGAACATCATTCCGAACAAACAGACAACTCCGAGAAAACTGGTAATTATCGTCGCTCTGTACTGATGATCTTTGAATAGATGGGACGGAATAAACGGTTCATCGACCGTCTTCATCCGCCACAGATTGAGGCCGAAAAACAGAACGGTCAAAATGAACAGCCATGTCACGCCTAACGTGATGCCGAGCATAAGTGTAGCAATCACCCCAGCTATAAGAGCCGCCCCTACATAATCAATGTAACCCTTCTTCGCCGCTTCCTGCGGTAAGTTTTTACGTAAAAATGGAAGGGTGATAATGATCAAGGCAGAGGTTAAAAACAAATAGCGCCAATCCAAAAAGCCTGCGATGAATCCTCCGGCAATCGGTCCAATCCCGGAGGCGAACGCCATGACTGAGGAAACGATACCAAGAACTTTCCCTCGTTCATTGGGAAAATAACGGATCGGAGCTAAAAAGACCAAGGCTGGAATCATCGCTCCTCCGACGGCCTGGATGACCCGGGCAAGGAGAACCATCCCATAGTTTTGCGCGAAAAATCCGAACAATGAACCGATACTGAAAATGGTCAGCCCGAAGGTGATTAAGGTTCGGTACGGATAATAATCTGCAAGCTTTCCATAAGTGAGGGCTCCTATAGCGTAGACCATTATATAACCGGTCATGACCCAGCTCACTTCTGAAGGCATTAAATCATATGTTTTTGCTATATCAGGGACAGCGATGTTGAACATCGTTCCATTCATCACTGACATCATCATAACGGCACAAAGGGAGATTAATAATCCCTTAGGGTTACGGACTTGCTGTTCTTCATTCATGCAGAATCTCCCCTTTAATATTTCGTTACCCGAAATGATTCTACATGACCTCTACGAATAAAGCAACGATCAAATCTTAAAATAAGGCTCTGTTAAAGTTTAGTGTTGATATGACTGCAAATGAGGAACTTCCAATTTCATGGAAGTTCCTCATTTTTATCTTAGGATTATTAAACGAAAGCTCCCGTTTGTGGAAGACTCAGCTTCGAGATGTTTGTGTGGGAGTTAGGGGCTGCGGGGGATGACTCGCTTTCCGCGGGAGCGCGGTGAGCCTCCTCAGGCTTACGCCTTGCGGGGTCTCACCCAGCACTCTTTTCCTCGTAGATATCCGGTTTCTGCGCCTAGCGGCTAGTGAGACTTCCCTCGCTTCTGTACGATAAGTCAACATCGAATCCCTTCGTTCTTCGTGTTTCCTTTATCTCCTCCAGCTCAGTCCAGTCCATACGCCGCTGAACGAGGCGCCTGCACACTTAAGATAGGAGTCTCGCCATCCCCCTCCGCCCCTTGGCTAGATCAGGGTCTCGAACCCCCTTCATGAATCATCAGCTATTCTAGTTGGTGAGAGGATAAGGATCATATTCCCAAACCGAGATGCTCGAACCCGGAAAGCTTGATACCTAGCGTTTTATGCTTACAACAACCGGGGTAATGGAAGACCATCCAACGTTGGTAAAGGGGTTCGTTTCTCGCATGATCGAATGGGGTGGCTGGGAAGCTGCGAGTCTCCCGTGGGAGAAAGGAGATCGGTGAGATCCCGCAGGGCGATAAGCCCGAGGAAGCTCGGCACTCCCCCACAGGAAAGACCAGCTATAAAAAGTCAAGGTTGTAAAGTGAAATTTCATTATCCTTTATGAAGCATTTTTGTCTCCATGCCAAATAAACCTCTTGGAAGAGGCATTTAAAAGCTTTTAGCTTAATTCTGTTATGACTTTATTTCGGGCGAGACTCGTAAGGCTTCTTATCCCTTAATATCGCAAAGGTAATGTGGGTCAGCTTACGGGCTACAGCTCCCACGGCTGTTCCGTGGGCTTTCCCTCGTTTTCTTAGCTTTTTATAGTGCTGAGACAAAGCTGGATCTTGAAAGCTAGCGACAAAAGCGGCTTGCCATATGGCACGACGGAGGTAAGGAGACCCTCTCTTCGACATCTTCATCCTGTTTCCTTGGAAGTTGCCTGATTGGTGTACAGAAGCATCTAATCCTGCGAAGGCAACGAGTTGTTCAGGACGTTCAAAACGGTCGATGGAACCGATCTCCCCTAATATGGCTGCCGCAAGAACATCGCTAATACCGATAATTGTAGTTAAGTAGTGCTCCTGGCGATTTGAAAGCTCTATGAGCGATGCTTCTATCTCGCTAATTTGTCGGTCCAAGAGGGATAGTTGTTCAAGGAGAATGTGAATCTGCACCCGAAATGCTTCTCCTCCTATGGATATGCCGAAGCTTTCCTGTGCTTTTTCTTTCAATTGATCTGCCTTTTCCTGAGCACGCCGCTCGCCGTATCTCCCTTTACTAGCTTGATTTAGGAGCTCAGCCAGTTTTTTTGTATCAATAGATAGAAGGTCTTCAGGCAAAGGATAATGAAGGAGAACTTCGGTAGAAGATACACCAAAAGTATCGGAAAACAAACGTTCATATTCCGGAAACACTTGATCGAGAAGAGAAATAATCTTTCGTTTGATATCTGAACTTTGGTCCACTAAAGAATAGCGAAGTCGCTCCAAGTTCTTTAACTGAAGGAGGTCATCTTCAATAAATGGGGTAGCCTCCGGGTTATCAATCCGGATAACCTGAGCGATGAGGTACGCATCTCGTTCATCTGTTTTCGTCTTACGAATATAAAAATTCCGTAAGGCATCGGATTGTAGAGGATTGAACGAGGTTACTTTAAATCCAAGCTTATGTAGAAATGAAAAGACGGATAGCCAGTAATGACCTGTGGCCTCAAGTCCACATGCGCAATTATCTGGTGTAATCTCGTGTTGATTTAAAAAATTTAGAAGTTTGTCGCTCCCTGATTTGGAATTAGAGAAACGTACGGTTTTACCTATCGGTTGGCCATGTTCATCAATTAAACCAGCCTCATGGTTCTGTTTCCCAATATCAATGCCGAGATAATACAAAAAAATCCACCTGCCCTGTAATAATTACCAGATGGGAGGGTTCCTCCGAATCTTTACAAGTATCCAGGCTCGTTAGATATACGACAACGACGTGTCATCCAGCTTATACGGATTATCCTGTA
This sequence comes from Halobacillus sp. ABR2_026, assembly GCF_056158545.1. NCBI lineage: Bacteria > Bacillati > Bacillota > Bacilli > Caryophanales > Bacillaceae > Halobacillus > Halobacillus sp. ABR2_026. The sequence continues at coordinate 1,551,725 of NZ_JBSWTM010000001.1, read as the reverse complement.
AAGAGGGAGGTGTCATTCTTTCCTACGAAGACATGGCTTCAAGCGAGGCGTCGACACCTCCATCTGATTGCCCTCATTATACCTCGGAAGAAGGTAGTGAGGTCCACCAAAAATGATCTGGTAACTATATTATACGAGCGAGTAGTTTCCCAGCCATCCCTGGCACTCAATACGATAACGAACCCCGAACCCTCTCGAAACGGAGTCTTCAACAATCCTGCCATTTAGCGAAAGGCTCCGTTTCGAAATCATAATCCGACAAGATTCAATGGTTACATCGTGAAAGAAGATCATCTAAAGGTTTCGACACTTGGAAATAAATCCTCTTTTACCACCCTATCATTTATAGTCCCTTCCATCCGTTGGTGCAAATATCAACACTGAACTTAACAAAGCCTAAAATAAAAACCTTTGCTTGAGCTTCCTATTTCTGTCCCCGCTTCATTCATTTTAGAAGTCGAATGATTGGAACTCTCATAACAGCCCCTCCACTTTCTGAAGCTTCAAGGATTTCCAGGAAACTTCCGAGGTAGCCACCAAATTTTAAACGGACAGAAAATTCAGATATAATAAAAGTGAAACTTCAAAAGGAGTGATTGGATGTACGATGTTGCCATTATCGGAGCAGGACCAGCCGGTGCAAGCGCAGGACTTTTCACTGCTAAAGCCGGGAAAAAGACAGTAATCTTTGATAGCGGAAAAAGCATCACCTCAAAAGCCTGGGTCGAAAACCACTACGGTGTTGACCCCATTGAAGGTCCAAAGCTGCTTGAACAAGGTCAGAAACAGGCAGAGAGTTTCGGTGCTGAAATCGTCAAAGACGAAGTCGTATCTTTTGAAGAAAAAGGCGGGCTATACGTCATTCAGACGGCTGATGGACTTTTTGAAGCCTCCCACATCATTTTCGCTACCGGGATGTCTGTAAAAGCTGCTGAAGTTTTCGGTTTGGAGACTACCGAGGGTACCGAGCCAAGAGTAGCAAAAATCATCCAAACCGACCCACATGGCCGTACGTCGAAGCCGAAAGTGTGGGCAGCAGGTACGGTAGCCGGAGTCAGCGTCCATACGATCGTCACTTCCGGTGACGGTGCGAAAGTTGCGATTAATGTAATTAGTGAATTGGACGGGAAACGATATGTCGATCACGATGTCCTGGGGAAATAACTCCGCTCCCCACAACAATCCCCCGGTCTAATGGACCGGGGGATTGTTTTATGATTTATCCTCTTTTGGCGGCTGAATTTTCCCTATGCCAAGCTCTTTCCCCTCTTTATAAATCGCCTTCACAAAACTGATCACCATCATCAACATGATGATGGAAAACGGCAGAGCCGCAATGATCATCGTATTTTGCAGGGCCTGCAGCCCTCCCGTGTAAAGAAGGGCCAAAGCCGTTGCAGCAAGCAGGCCTCCCCACGTCAATTTTATAAATGACCCTGGGGTTTCCGAACCGCCGGTCGTCATCATCCCAAGCACAAAGGTACCTGAGTCCGCAGAAGTGATGAAAAACGTGGCAATCAGCGTCATCGCAGTAATGGAGGCGATCCATCCGAGAGGAACATTTGAGAATACGCCGAATAACGATTCCTCAGTAGCGAGCGAAGAAATGGCATCAATGGCATTACGCTCGAGGTGAATCGCCGTTCCGCCAAAAACAGAAAACCATAGAAATCCGATAATGGAAGGAACGACAAGCACCGTGAACACAAATTCACGAATGCTCCTCCCTCTGGATACACGGGCAATAAAAACACCGACAAACGGAGACCAGGCAATCCACCATGCCCAGTAAAAGATGGTCCAAGCATTAATCCAGTCCCTTGTGTCCTGATCAAATGGTGCAATCCGGAAGCTCATGGTAGGCAAATACTGCAAATAAGCACCGATCGAACTCGTGAATAAGTTGAGAATGAACATCGTCGGTCCAACGATGAATGCGAGCAGAAAAAGAAAGGCAGCAAGTGCCATATTGACATTACTTAAAATTTTGATCCCTTTCCCTAATCCGGACCAGGCAGATATCATGAATAAAACCGTGACGACCGCGACGATGATAAATTGGACGACGATACCGGTCGGAATATCGAATAGGTACGAAAGCCCGCCATTGATTTGGACGGCGCCAAAGCCTAATGTGGTCGCGACCCCGATGACCGTTGCGATCACAGCAAGAATATCGATGACTTTTCCAATTGATCCTTCTGCTGCCTTTTCTCCGATTAACGGTTTCAACGTAGCACTGATCAACCCTGCCTGGCCGTGACGAAAATTAAAATAAGCGAGAACGAGGGCCACGATGCCATAGATCGCCCAGGCATGGATGCCCCAGTGGAAAAACGTGTAGCGCATGGCATCTTTGATCGCTTGATCTGTACCTGTTTCTCCTGTCGGTGAGCTGAGGGCATAATGACCGATCGGTTCAGCAGTCCCCCAGAATACAAGTCCGATCCCCATCCCGGCACTAAAGAGCATAGCAATCCATGTCGGACGGGAAAATTCAGGTTTCTCGCCTCTTTTCCCCAACTTGATCCTGCCGAGCGGTGTGAACAGAAATGTGAGGCAGACGAGTGTAAAAAGCGTAACGACAATCAGATAATACCAGCCAAGTTTATTGGCGATGAAATTTTTGACGTTGGTCGTCACCTGCTCCAACCCATCCGGCCAGATGACACCGATCAGGACGAGAACAAGCATTATTCCAGCAGACATTTTGAATACGGTGTTGAATTTCTTCATCAGTACATGATCCCTTCCCAAAATGAGTAGTAGGAATAGTATCTTTCCAACCCATTTTCCTATTCTTTATGAGAAAAACTGAAAAGTAAGAAAGTTGCTTTCCTTCCTTATACCTGTCAGACTTGAATAGGTTAAGTGACTAAAGAACCGCACAAAGACTCTGTTCTTTATGAAAATTTAAAAGCTGACTCCATTGGAAACGATCCTATAAAGTACCATCATTCCTATCAAACTTTTCCAAAGCTGATAAAAATACGGAGGTGACGACATGATTGAAGTACGCACGTCTACACTTGAAAATGAAGAATTAAACCGAGGCATTTTTGCTCAACGGGATATCGCCAAAAACGAACTGATTCACCAGGCACCTGTGATTCCATATCCGAATGCAGAGCATGTTCATATTGAAAAAACCCGGCTGGCTGACTATGCCTTTGAATACGGGGAAAATCACACGGCTTTTGTCCTTGGGTATGGCATGATGTTCAACCATTCCTACGAGCCTAATGCCAACTATGTGATCAATTTCGAAACCCATACCTTTGACTTTTACGCCTACAGAGACATCAAGGCGGATGAGGAAGTGTACATCAACTACAATGGTTTTGTTGATGAGCAGGAACTTCTTTGGTTCGACCAGGAGGAAGAGGAATCTAAATAACGATCAAAAACGCTCGTGACTAATGTCACGAGCGTTTTTATTTAGCGCGGTCGGCGATCGAGGATATCGATGGAAATTTCCAAGATGTTGATCATTCCGATCATCTCCTTCGTTTCGTTGTTATCTTAAGTATAGAGCGCTCTCCTTTTCTTTCTAACGGCCGACGAAGTGATTTCCTATCCTCCCTGAGACTGATAAAAGACGGAGGCGCCACCTCCCTCCTCTTCTGTTTCATCTCATCAGCAGGAGGGCAAAATGCTAATTTAATAAGGAAAAGTGCGAATATAATTGCAAAAGCTGCACATATACGATCAATAGTCGCTAATAAAAGTATTAAATTCGCTAATAAACGGCTGAACATGCTTAACCTTATACTCTGATTTCCTTGCTTCCAAAAAAACGCCCGTGACCGAAGTCACGAGCACTGATTATTTTTCCTTCATTTTGTACGGCGATCCTGGATATCGATAGAAAGTTCAAAGATGTTGACCATTACGATCATCTCCTTTGCTCTATGGATACCTCAAGTATATACCGCCTCCATTCTCTTTCTAACGTCCCAAAGAGTGACCCTGCCTCCTCCCCGGGACTGAAAAAAGACGGAAGTCGACCACACGGCCAGCTTCCGTCCTCCTTTTCGTTCATCAATCGAACCAACCTTTATTTTTGAACCAGATAAACATAGCGACAGCAACTGCAATCATGACCGCCCAAACCACGAAGTAGCCATGTTCCGTCTGCAATTCCGGCATGTTCGCGAAGTTCATGCCGTAGACGCCGACAATGAATGTCAATGGCATGAAGATAACGCTAATTACCGTCAGCACCTGCATCGTCCGGTTCGTTTCATGCGAGTTCAAGGAAAGGTAGCTGTCCCGGATATCCTGGGTCATCTCCCGGTTCGAAGCAACCATATCCGCCACCTTGATCAAGTGGTCATGAATATCAGCAAAGTACTCCTTCCGTTCGAACACGCCATCCAAGTGCCTCGTATTCAAAATCCGATACAACAGATCCCTCATCGGGTGGACCGTCTGCCTCAATGTCAGAAGCTCACTCCGCCGGTCAAACAATTCCTCCAGCAGCTTTTCCATCGACAAGTCCCTCGTGTTATCTTCTATGTCATTGATGTGGTCCTCAATTTTATAAATAATCGGAAAATAATGATCGACCACTTTATCCAAAATCTGATGGAATACATAATACTCATCTACATCGGTGTGCTTTTTATTATGCTTGACGATTTTTTTCGCCTGTTCCAACGGTTCATTCCTTTGTTTATGAAAAGTGACGATCGAACACTCTCCGAGGAAAACGTTGATCTCCTCCCGCTCCAACGTGTCTGGATTCACAGAATGAACAACAATGAAACTGTGATCATCATAATAGTCGAGCTTTGGACGCTGGAGACCGTGCAGACAGTCTTCAACTGCGAGCGGGTGGAATTCGAACGTCTTTTCCAAAAGGGTCACTTCCCCTTCCGACGGTTCGTTGAAATCGACCCAGTACCAGTCCCATTGACCGCTGGAAAGTTCATCGATCGACAGATTCTCCTGGAGACCGGTTTCTTTACTGTAAGCCAAAACTTCAATCATTCATATCACCTGCCTATGTATGTCTTATTCTTTTATAACCTTAATAGAATTTATTCAAACAACCATTCTATCTTATGGTACGATGAAAGAAAAGAGGGATCGGGGGCAGGCAGATGCTGCAGCGACTAAAGAATGACCAACAGCTGAAAGGACAACGAGTGATTTTGAGAGTCATCACCGACGAGGACATTCCCGTTTTATACCGATTGATCTACAATGGAAATGATCCGGAATGGAAGAAATGGGATGCCCCTTATTACACACTCGAGCCCCATACACTTGAAAGCTATCACAGCCATGAAACGGCTCGAAGAGATAGACTCGGGCCCAACGAACCCGACTCAAGGCTTATCATTGAGGTTGATGGCCGTATTATCGGGACGGTGACGTACTACTGGGAACATAAAGCCTCTCTCTGGCTCGAAGTCGGCATCGGCATTTACGATCCTTCCTATTGGAATGGTGGCTACGGATCAGAAGCGTTAGAGATATGGGTGGATTATCTGTTCCGGACTCTCCCTCTCGCAAGAGTCGGTTTGACGACCTGGTCCAAAAATGAGCGAATGATGCGAGTGGGCCATAAACTGGGCATGAAGATCGAGGGCAGATTGAGAAAATGCCGCATCTATGAAGGACAGTACTACGATTCCATCAGGATGGGCGTGCTCCGGGAGGAATGGATGAAACGTGCCTGATATGACCATCGCATCGAGGGCGATCTCCATAGAAAAACGCACAGCATCCTACGAATAGCTGTGCGTTTTTCTATGGAGACATGCAAAATTAATGTAGCCGCCCTAATACGGCTTGTATTTGAAGAAAGTCACTCGTTGCCCCTTCTCCTTTTGTATAGGAAGAAAACCCACCAAACGACTAAAAACAGATAACCTAAACTAGCAAAAACAGCCCAAAGGGCGCCTTGCTGACATTCCAAAAACAAATGTTCAAATTCATTCACACCCACAGATCTTCCCATACTATTTATGAAATGACAGAACGGAACGACGAATGACATTCCTATCGCTATCAAACTCATCCCCATATAGTCGTTTTTTCGCAGATTAGATACCGAAAGCCCAAGCGTCATTAATAAAAACAAATAATAGCCCACCCAAAACCAAGGCGGCATGGATATCCATTCCATACAACCCCCCCATTCACAATAAAAAGCTTCCCGTTTGGTGTAATAATACACCAAACGGGAAGCTTTTAAAACCCGATGACTTTTATAATCCCTAAACACATCAGCTGATAGCGACACTGCTCATAAGTCCCAAATACAAACTCCAGACTACTAAAATACTGATGAAAAATGCACCGGAGAGAGAGTTACGAGCGATCATCATTCCAGCGAATAATAAAAAGACGAGTGCCAGCGCGAAAGAAGTAAAACTGATGACGTTTGGCGCAAGAGATAGCGGACCAATTCCATCCACCGTTGTAAATATACGAAACAGCGCAGCAGGCTCCTGTTCCTCAAGCGTCCGGCTGATATTCTGAGGGGTTTCCTGTTCGGTCATATAACCTGTAATTGTATAGATGAAAAGAACCAAGAGACTCTCGGCTCTCCACCATCGTCGAGGAGAGAAACTGGCATTTTCTGCAACGAGACGCTTCACGAGGAAACCATTGACGAAAGCGAATAAGAGCAGCAAAATGAACAGAAGATGTTTGACGAGAAGAGCCTGGCCATAAGGAAGCATCCAGGAGTCTACCAGTCGTTCCGTCAGAGTAAGACTCATAGCCACTCCGGTGATCGTGATCCAAACCATACAGCCGATCGCTAATTTTGTAAACCAGGAGACAAATGTGTCCCATCGCTGCTCATAGATCGATGAAAAGCTCACGACCAGGAGAACCCCTGACCATACCCCGACCGCTAGAAAGTGGATGGTGTGAAACAGGGCGCCTTCAAACGATTCTGCTCCTGCAGAATGCCCGGTCAGGCTTTGCGTTAAAATCATCCCGACGACCAAAAGGAAGCGAACGGCGTACATGGCTTTGGTTTTCTTCGTCATGCGTACAATTACGGTATGAAGCACCGCCAGCAAAAACAAGAGCGACCAAGCCTGTCCCCCATTTAAGCGGGTCAGTACATGAAGGAACGTCGATAAAAAGCCTCCTTCTCGGTAAGGCTGGAGCATTTGTACCAGTTCCAGGATGGGAACGAGCGCTAAAGCAGGGATGCAAAGGGTGATCAGCACCCCTGTTCCTTTACGCGGACCAAGCTTTTCAGGTTGTCTTTTATTAATAAACCCTAACAGGTTTGCTCCGATTAGAATAGAGAGACAAGCATAGAGCCCTCCATTCGTCACAGCATCCATCATGATTTTTTCCTAATCCCCATAAACACAAGCCCTGCTGTTACTAAAATTCCGAAGCCAAGAACTGGGACAATCCAGACACTTGATGTTGAATTCTTCGTATCTGCCGTTTTTTCTTTTTCTGGTTCATCGTTGTTCTCGTTTTGATCTGAATTTGTTTCCGTTTCTTCCGGGGTGTCCTCTGCTTTTCCCATGACTTGATAGTCGTATGTCCATTCATTTTCCATCATGTGACCATCTTCACCGATGATGCTGTAAAAGACTTCAATACGACCGCTTTCCACTGCTTCAGGGATACTGAACGCTATAACATTTTCAGGAGAATGGGTATATTCTTCGACGGAAAATTCTTCACCATTTTCGCCTGTTACCGTTAGTGCAGTAGGCTCCTGCACGTTTGAATCAAACGTAAGCGTGACTTCAGGATTTTCGGATGTCAATTCACTACCTGCTTCCGGTTGTGAACCCTCAAGATGGGTGTGGGCCTCTACCGAAAATGGCAGCCCCAGTACGATTAGCAAACAGAACATGCTTATATATTTCATTGCTCGACTCCTTTTCCTATTTACTATGTTTACGAATGCAAAGGAGTAATGGTTCACTCCCCCTTTCATTTATAGCAGAGGCCGCGGGTGAATGCCAGACGGTAAAGAGGACAATTCAGTGAACGACCGGAAAACTCCTGTCCTTCTTCTTGATCCATCTGTTACGATATTTTCAAAGATATGTAGAAAAGGAGATCTCGCCATGTACAAAATATTGACAAGCGTCCTACTTCTGACCAGCCTTTTCTTCGCTTCCCTTTGGTATGAAGCTTCCAGGACAACGGAGATTGACACATTCACGACGAAAGCCGCCACCTCTGCTGTAGCTGAACTTCCCTTTCGCCTCGAAGATGTGACCCTGTCTTTCGAATCCTTCCATATAGAATCAGAAGCTGAGAACAAATACACCCCGCGCCTTCTCACACGCAGTCTTCAACAGTTGACGGGCAATCAGCGTCTGCTGCACGCAGCTGAACGATCTAGTGAACTGGAAAAAGGCTGGTTCCGTGATTACACGAACGAATTGTTCACACTCCGCTCGATTTTGACAGAGACTTCTTTTGAGAACGAAGGACCGGTCCCGCCGGAGGAAATGGCTGCTGAATTGAAAAAATTAAAGGCAAACGTACGATCCATTGTAGATCACGAGTCTTTTTCAGTCGCTGACCAACAAAAGATGCGTGCTTTGACAAAGGCCCTCTCCAACTTCAACAAGAAATACCTTTCCTAAAATTGAACACATAAAAAAGCGAACCCTCATGAGGGTTCGCTTTTCTTTTATGCAAAATACGTGTTCAATGGCGGGACGATTTGTTTCTTACGGGAAACAACACCCTTTAGAACAGCCTGATTCCCATCAAGGTCTGTTTCAAAGGCTTCCGCAACCGCTGCTGTATCGTTACCTACCGCAACAACAGTGGAGTCACTTTCCAGAATGTCTGTAACGACAAGAAGGAACAAATCCAAATCTTTTTCAGCCACCGTTTTTTCAATCGCAGATTCAAGCTCAGCCTTGCGGGAAAGTACATCATCCGTATCGACCGTGTTCACCTGAGCGATCTCTACTTTCTTATCTCCCATATTAAAGCCTTTCGCATCAAGCGTAATCAATTCTTCTGCCGTCTTGTCACTAATGTCAGCGCCAGCCTTCAACATGTTCAATCCATACTCTTGAGCGTCTATCCCTGCAATTTCAGCCAACTCTTCTGCTGCTTGACGATCTTCATCCGTGCATGTCGGGGATTTGAACAACAAGGAATCAGAAATGATTGCGGACAGCATCAACCCCGCCATCGGCTTGGAAATGCTCTGTCCTTTTTCCTTATACAATTTATTTAAGATCGTAGCTGTACATCCTACCGGCTCCGCACGGTAGTAAAGAGGTCCCTTCGTTTCGAAGTTGGCAATGCGGTGGTGGTCGATGACCTCTAGCACTTGTACCTCATCAATATCTTCCGCACTCTGCTGGCGTTCGTTATGGTCGACGAGGATGACTTGTTCCACTTCATCCGATACGCGTTCCACTAGGCGAGGGGCATCGACATTAAAATGATCCAATGCAAATTGCGTTTCCCCATTCACCTCTCCAAGGCGGACAGCCTCTACTTCCTCACCGAGGGCCTTCTTCAAGTCTGCATAAACAAGAGCAGAAGTAATCGTATCCGTATCCGGGTTCTTGTGCCCGAAAATCAATGTTTTGCTCACAAAAATCTTCCTTTCTTTATCAAGGGTATGTAGGATCTCTTATCCGTCTCGATTATAAAATAGATTGCAGTCAGAGTCCATCTTCTCCTGCCATTCCCTTCATATGGAAAAGAAATTATCCTTTTTCAAACCCTTTTAACAAGTAGTATCCAAAGATCACCTGGAGGACCGCACTTACGGATGGATTGGTAATCATCGGATAAGGAAACAGCGACCCCAATGGGATAAGGTAAGGCACCGAAAGGATATAGAAAGAAGGAATCAGGAATAAGAAGAAATACCGCTTCTTCCACTTCCAGGTCCCTTCATTACGCCGATTACTGAAGAAGCCTGGAAACGAAAGACACAATCCAACTGGAACATAAGCGAATTGTGAGAAAATAATATAAAAATAAAAATTTTCCGTCACATAGAGATTTGCCTGCACCTTGACGGTAACAAATGATAGAAGTATCAAATAGCCGAATATGGCTCCAGCCTGCATGAATGCTAGTTTTTTCTCAAACATTAAGCGAACGCCTCCCCTCTCTTCTACCTTATGTAAGGAAACTGATATTTTTGCAGAATTGGAGGTTTACGTATTAAAAATCAGGGAAATTATTTAAAAGACATTTGAGATTTGTCTACACTATGTGTTAGAATTCCTTACATAAGAAAAAGTGAGGTACATATCCAAGCAAGATTCCGGATACAAATCTCATAAAAAATAGTTAAAGAGAGGGTAATGTATGACTTACACAAAAGAGCAAATTAAGCAGGAAGTTGAACAAAATAATGTAGAATTCCTACTACTAGAATTCACTGATATGTATGGAGATACGAAAAATGTAGAACTACCGGCTGAAGAATTGGATATGGTCCTTGAAAATGAGGCGATGTTCGACAGTTCTTCCATCTCCGGTTTCTCTGATATCCAAGAAAGTGATATGTATCTCTTCCCAGACTTAGATACATTCCTACTACTTCCTTCTTTGGTCGATGAAGATCGCAGCGCGCGCTTCATTTGTGATATCTACAAGCCGGATGGCACTCCATTCGAAGGAGACCCTCGTTACATCCTGAAACGTGCAATGAAAGAAGCAGAAGACATGGGCTATACCGTAAACGTAGGTCCAGAACCAGAATTCTTCCTATTTAAACTGGACAAAGATGGGTACCCGATTCGCGAAATGAACGACCGCGGCGGATACTTCGACGCTTCACCTAAGGACAAAGGTGATAAAGTACGTCGTGACATCGTACGTACACTGAAAAAATTCGGATTCGAAATGGAAGCTTCCCACCACGAAGTTGCAATGGGGCAGCACGAAATCAACTTCCGTTTCGATAACATGCTGAAAACAGCAGATAATATCCAAACATTCAAAAATGTCGTGAAGGATATTGCAACCAACCATGACTACCATGCAACATTCATGCCGAAACCGATCGCAGGCGAAAACGGATCCGGCATGCACGCGCACCTTTCTTTATTCAAAGATGGCGACAGTGCATTCTACGATGAAGATGCCGCAGATGGCGTTTCTAAAACAATGAAACAGTTCATCGCAGGAATCCTTCACCACGCTCGCGCGATTGCAGCGATCACGAACCCGAACGTGAACTCTTATAAGCGCCTCGTTCCTGGTTATGAAGCACCTGTAAGTATCGCATGGTCTCACTCCAACCGTAGCTGTATGGTCCGTGTACCAACAACACGTGGTCAAGGTACTCGTTTCGAAGTCCGTAACCCGGACCCGACAGCGAACCCTTACCTGACACTTGCGGTATTGATCCAGGCTGGTCTTGAAGGTATCCGTAACGGCTATGATGCTGGTGAAGCTGAGAGCCGTAACTTGTACGAAGTTGAGGACGACAGTGTACCAACACTTCCTACAAACCTGAAAGAAGCTCTTTCTGCTCTTAAGAAAGACGAAGTTCTTCTGAATGCACTTGGCGACCACACAGCCAATGCGTATATCGAAGACAAAGAAGATGAGTGGACTCAGTACTCCTTGCAAGTCAGCAAGTGGGAAATCGATAAATATATGAACAAGTAAGAATGAAAAAAAAGCAGCGCTCCATTAAGGGGCGCTGCTTTTTTGTGCGTCTGTCGTTCTGGCGCGAGTCTCTCTTTTCCACCCAAAAGGTCACCCTGCATGAGGACGACCTTTTTTATTTTTTCATAGGCTCTGTTAAAGTTCAGTGTTAATATTTGCAGCAACGGATGGAAGTGACAATGAATGATAGGATAATAAAAAGGAATTCATTTCCAAGCGTTGAAACCTTTAGATACTCTCCTCTTGTTGGATTATTATTTCGAAACGGAGCCTTTCGCTAAATGGCAGGATTGTTGAAGACTCCGTTTCGAGAGGGTTCGGGGTTCGTTATCGTGTTGAGTGCCAGGGGCGGCTGGGAAGCTACTCGCTTTCCGGTGGGGGAGTGCCGAGCTTCCTCGGGCTACGCCCTGCGGGATCTCGCCGATCTCCTTTCTCCCACGGGAGTCTCGCAGCTTCCCACCCACCCCATTCGATCATGCGAGAAACGAAGCCCTTTACCAACGTTGGATAGTCTTACACTATCCTGGTTTGTAGGCATAAAACGCTATGTATCAAGATTTCCGGGTTCAAGCACCTTGGCTTGGGCGTATGATCCTTAGTATCTCACCAAATAGAATAGCTGATGATTCATGAAAGGGTTTCGAGACCCTGATCTAGCCAAGGGGCGGAGGGGGATGGCGAGACTCCTATCTTAAGTGTCCAGGCGCCTCGTTCAGCGGCGTATGGACTGAGCTGGAGGAGATAAAGGAAACACGAAGAACGAAGGGATTCGATGTTGACTTATCGTACAGAAGCGAGGGAAGTCTCACTAGCCGCTAGGCGCAGAAACCGGATATCTATAAGGAAAAGAGTGCTGGGTCAGACCCCGCAAGGCGTAAGCCTGAGGAGGCTCACCGCGCTCCCGCGGAAAGCGAGTCATCCCCCGCAGCCCCCTAACTCCCACACAAACATCTCGAAGCTGAGTCTTCAAGAAAAGGGAGCTTTAGTTGAATAAGCCAACTATAAAACGAGGAAGTTCCATAAAATTGGAAGTTCCTTTTTTTCAGTAATATCAACACTAAACTTTAACTGAGCCTTCTCATAAGATAACGATAGGAAAGAATCAAGCCTGCGATATAAAAGAACAGGGCAATATAAGCGGGCAGCAGGTGAATGAATGTTGTATAGCCGATCATGATATGAACAAAAATCCCAGCGGCGAAGGCGGGGATTCCACCAATGAGAAACATCCACCAAAACCAGCGCTTTCCCTGATGATATCCCCACAACGCGCTCATTAGGACCAGCGAACCGACACTGAATAGGGCGCTTCCGAACCCAGCGCGATCGTGAGCGATGACAGGAATCAATCGGTCATTGAAGCGTTCAATCAATTCAGGCGGCATGCACAAATACTCGACATCCGTCGGAATAAAGACCCCTGTGACTCCAATATAGGATATGATTATACCGCCAAGCACGAAGGAAAAACCAAGGGCAACGAAACAAAATTGGCCATAGACGCCGAGAAGCCATGTACGATCATTTTTCCGGTTAGTCGATGAGGGCTTTCCAGACAAGCCACGGGATTTGACCCACCCTGTGATATAAAGAGGCAGTAGGATGATCCAGAATAACAGATGCAGCCAGTCGAAATAGCCGTATCCGATAAAAAAGAGAATGCCTAAAAATCCTGCGATGGCGGCAAAATCAATGGCCTGCTTCCCCCATCTCTCTCCCTTTGAAACAGCAAACCTAGCCAGCCACATGTAAAGCAGTCCGCCGGAAATCATGGTCCCCGCCAAGGTCATGCGATCGTGGGCCATAAACCAGAGAATACGTTCATTGAACAGCAGCAACTCCTGCCTGGATATACCGAGAAAGGCTTCATCGTAAGGGAGAATCACTGAGGTCAAGCTGAACAGCAAAGCAAGGAAACCTCCCAGAAAAACCGCGAGCCCGAACAGGAAATACCACATCCATCCTGTTTCTCCTTCGTGTTCTTCGGACCCTTCATCAAGCAGGGCTTCGTGGATCCGTTTCGGCAAGCCCGGCCCTGCTTCCACGTAACCAGAAGATAGCAGCACCATCTTTGCTCCCGACTCGTACAAAGCAAGCGCATCGTCAGGTTCCTCCACTCCACCGACTGTGATGACATCATCGTCCTGCAGCAGGTTCAATGCCTCTTTATGGAGATGCAGATCCTGATCTCGGCCCTTCCCGGATTCTTCTAATACAATTCCTGCAGCCCCTTGAACATGTTCGATTTCAGAGACGTGGCTACTGGGCACTCTAATAAAAACCGGTTTCCATTTAGAAAGGGAATCTACGAGCTGAATGTCCCAATCATGATAGGAAACACTGAACATCCCATGAAAAGGCTGAAGAGTCTGTGCCATTTTTATGATTTCCTCACCGGATCCATGCAAATGAAAGAGATAAGGGATGGATGCATCCATCTTTTTCAGACGGCGAACCGTTGCCTCGAGACCGATCGCTTCTCCGTGGTCAGGAATAAAAAGACACCCTTCTTTCCTTTCAGGAACAGCTGTATGCTGTGGTTCCATTGTTACAGGTCCCACTTCAATCATGCTGAAGCCCAGATTACTGAATGCTTTTGTACCGGTTAACCTTGGATCAATTTTCCCGGACAATCCGACGGGACCGGGGAAAGACTCGCCGCCTATAGAAGTTACGAGTTTTTCCGAAAACTCTTCCCTTCCCAGAAGATGAATGAGTTTACTTCCCCCCGGAAAAGTAGCGATCCGGTTCATAGTTTTATGGATAAATTCCCTTGAAGTTACAGGGGATATTTTTGAAAGCCAAGGCTTGAACATAACATGATAAGACCAATCTGGCATACAATCTTCCTTTGCTTCTATAATCTTCGGACTACGCCTGTACCTGCCAAGCGGTCATACACATTTTTCTTCTCAGTGTTTAGAAATGGATACGTTAAAAAAATTAAAATGGTTAGATTAACAAGGATGAACAGCACATATAGAACCACCTCTGATACGTAGCCAGGCATCCTCACCTGCCATATGGAAAAATGAGCCACCTCCCAAGGAAGAAACTTCATTCCTGTACGGCAGGTGGAACGAAAGATGCTTATGGGATTCCCGCGATCGTCCACTACAAGTAGTCCCGCTTTCTTCTTTCCCCAAGTTCCCTGCCATTTAGATTGTTCACAGAGAATAAAATAGAGGGATACAGGTAGGGTCATCATTAAAAAACCTGTGGATTCAGCGATGAATGGATGACTCGTAAACAGTGGAAAAACATAAGGTTGAAAAACGAAGGCAAGAGTACCTACGCCGAACACGCCATAGGCAAGGATGAGAAGGTAATCCAAAAGAAAAGCATACATCCGCCGTGTAAAAGGTGCATACAACATGCCATCCCCCCCATTGAGAGAATATAGAAAAAAAAGAGGAACCGAAACCGGCCCCTCTTTTTCCTACTTGATCGCATTCGGTCCGTGCAGCATCCGGTTTGTGCGATGCGTCCCGTACCGGTCTTTCAACTCAAGACGCTTCAGCTCCCGTTTCAACTTATTGTAGCTTTTCAGCCGACCGTCCTCGAGCCCGCCTTCTTCGATGGCTTGCTTCACCGCACATCCCGGCTCTTGCTCATGCTTGCAGTCTCTGAACTTACAGGAAGCACTCAACCTGTCGATATCCGCAAACGTCTGGTCGACTTCTTCTAGAGCGCCACCCCAAAGCTGCAATTCACGCATGCCTGGCGTGTCAATCATATATGTTCCGTTCGGCAGTTCAAACAGTTCTCTATGTGTCGTCGTATGGCGTCCGCGCTGGTCTTCTTCGCGTACGCCTTGGGTGGATTGTTTCTCCATACCCAGGAGATGATTGATGAGTGTTGACTTTCCGACACCTGAAGAGCCGACGAGGGAGATCGTCTCGTCCACTCGGAGTTCAGTTGAAAGTTCATCAATACCTGCGCCTGTCAAACTATCGACAGCATAAATGGGAACACCTGGGGCAACACTTTCAACTTCAGCTGTTTGTTCATCCACCGTTTCGCACAAGTCCCTTTTGGTTAATACAACGACAGGACTTGCCCCGCTCTCATAAATCTGTTGTACATACCGCTCGATTCGTCGCACATTGAATTCCTGGGTCAAGGCGGTGACGATAAACACGCGATCGACGTTCGCCGCAATGATCTGCTCCTGGTGACTCCCTCCCGCTTTTTTTCGGGACAGAGCTGTCCGCCGATTGAGCACGCGATGGATTTTCGCACGCTCACCTGCATCATAAGGTTCAAATACGACCCAGTCCCCGACGGCCGGATAGTCTGCGTCTCGCTGAACGTGGTGGTGAAATTTGCCCGAAACTTCTCCGTTCCGCTCCTGATCGTCACCGACGACAGTATAAAGTCCGTGGGTCAGACGTGTCACTCTCCCGACCTGTTCTTCTTCATTCAACTGCTGTTTGAAAAAATCTGATAAATCGTTCCGTTTCATTAAATTCCTCCTGATTTTGGGAGGACGTTACGAGTGATGTCCTCCGTGATTGATGGGTTGCTTGTAAGATTGGTTCGTTACATTTGCCATAAAACATCACTCCTAACTTTTTGATGGTACCTATTATATCAGAAAACCCCACTTTTGACTCATATTTATCCGCGGGAAACCGCTTTTTTCGCAGAAACGGCAGCAAAAGTTATAGTAATGGTACATACGATGAGGATGGCGAATACCCCTTGCATCAAATCCCAGAATAACCAGCCATCGATGAGAGCTGTCCGCATACTTTCAAAAATATAGGTCGTAGGATTGATAGTAGCTGCGATCTTCAACCACTGCGCATCGATCAGCTCATACGGCACGAACGTCGTACTGAGAAAAATGAGCGGAAAAAAGATGAACGTCCCCGCCTGAGCGGCCTGGGCATTGCCTGTTCGGAGCGCGACGCCTGCCGAGTAACCGGCGAATGCAAGTCCCCATCCGACAGCAATGAGCAGCACAAACAAGAGACCACCAACCCCGGTCACCACTTCCAGACCGAGTAAAAAGGCTATGCCAATGATCAAAAGCGTCTGCACGACCAGCTGCAGCATGCCGGCAATAATCGGTCCGAGTACGATCGCGAGCCTCGAAGCCGGCGTCAGCAGCAGTCGTGAGAAAAAGCCATTTTCAATATCCTTGACGATACTCTGTCCCGCTCCACCGGCCCCGCCGATCGCTGCAGATACGATGGAAACCGGCAGGATGAAAGCCAGGTAATTCGCACCTTCAAAAGTCGGAAGCTGGGAAATTCCGCTTAACCCACCTTCATAAACGAGGAGAAAGAAAGCCGATATAATCAAATTGGGGATGAACGAAAAGGGGTTCCTTACAGTTGTTTTAATGTTTCTTACCGTCATAATCCACGTATCTTTCCATAGAGGGTTTCCCATCGTTCATTCCCCTCCTTTCTTTTCACTCGTTATTTTAAGGAATATATCATCCAATGTCGGGGATGAGAGTTGGATATCCTCAATTCCAATAGCTTCCTGATCGAAAAGACGGATGACTTCAAGCAGCTGCTTTGTTCCTTCTTCCACGTAGATGAGCACTTTCTCCTGACGGCTGATCACATCGACGTCATTCATGGTCGAACGCAATAGACCCAAAGCTTCGTCCAGTCTGTCAGATTCTTTCAAGGTCAGGGTGATCAAGTCACTGCCGATTTGTGCTTTCAATTCTTTCGGGGTCCCGGTCGCTACGATTTCTCCATCATTGATGATGCTGATTCGATGCGCGAGGGCATCTGCTTCCTCCAAATACTGAGTCGTCAAGAAAATCGTTGTCCCCACTTCTTCATTCAGTCGCCGCAGCTCTTCCCAAATGGCCATCCGGTTAGAAGGGTCGAGTCCTGTCGTCGGTTCATCCAGGAAAAGAATTTTCGGTTCATTGACGAGTGTCAATGCTAGATCGAGACGTCTGCGCATCCCTCCTGAATAATTGCCAATGCGGCGACCTGCTGCTTCGGTCAGCTGGACAATCTCCAAAAGCTGCTGCGCACGTTTTTTGCCTTCTTCCTTTCGAAAGCCAAAAATGAAAGCTTGCAGTTCAAGCATCTCTCTTCCCGTAAGGTCAGGATCAACTCCTGTTTCCTGGAGAGCCACCCCTATGTGACGTCTGACTTTTTCAGGATTTTTGCAAACGTCATGACCGGCTACTTCCGCCTTCCCACCTGTCGCATTTATGAGAGTGGTCAGAATTTGCACAGTCGTCGATTTCCCAGCACCGTTCGGTCCGAGAAAAGCGAAGAACTCTCCTTCCTCTACTTGGAATGAAACATTCTTCACAGCTTCGACATGCCCTTTTTTAAACGTTTTGGATAGTTGATCCACCACAATTTTTCCATTCATGAACATTCCTCCAGTCTCATACCTTTACTATATCCTGACCCTCTTCATCTCACGAGGTCATGGGAAAAGCAATCAGGCGAACAAAATTTCTAATCCTAATTTCTTTGGCAGAAAGGTTTCAAAGTATTACACACGGGGTATCTTTCACTTTGCCCCCACAGAAAACCAGTCAAAACTAGACGGTTTTCACGGTTGATTCATGCTTTCCCAGCATGATAAGATCATTAAAATAAGAATTTTCAGAATATAAACAGGAGGTGAATCCCATGGAACTTACGCAGTTGTATCCCTGGTTGATGCCTGCCCTTCTGATCATCAGTATCGGCACACTTATCGGCTCTTATGTAAGCTTCAAAACAGAAAAGTATTTGATGTTAATGGCTATCGGAATCGTACAGACATGTATCAGTACGATGCTTGTAACAAGTGTTGCTCCTCTATTGTTCGGACTCGGGTTAACCCAACTATATGTAGGAATCGTTAACATGAAAAGGGTGAAAGCCGTGAGACATGAGTGATCATTGTCTTACAGGCTCTTCACCCTTTTTTCAATATACATACACAAATCTCCCAACGTCGTGAATTTCTCCAGTTCCCTGTGTCTCACCCATTCCTGATCCGACGTATCCGCAATTCCCCAATGCTGAAGGAGAGCCGCATATGCTTCCAGGAATTTCGTCCGGTTCCCTTCAAACACAACAGCCAATTCACAATTGGTCGTTAAATGCTCCATTGGATGGTCATACGTCCCTTCCATAAAGTGATGGACATAATAAACAACGCTGCGGTAGATCGCTACGGTCCTTTGGGCGTCCTCTTTATTTTTCCCATTCGTTTTCTTTTCTTGAAAACCTTTGAAGCTGTAGACTTCTCCCATTACCCCCACCTCACTTTTTTCTATAAATTTATATTTCTTTTCACGGAATCGTTAATCCTTCAAAAACAAGGATAAACTTTGTAAAACTTTTTTATGCTCATAGATAGGAAACTGTTATGGTATCCTTTAGAAAAGAGGAGATCAAGGGAGAGATAACGACATGATGAAGATAACCAATAGGTGGATGATCCTTCTGCTGCTGGCTGCTGCAGGGTGCAGCTCCCAAGCTGGCGCTGAAGATACTGCCGAGGCGGACGTTGTGGAGGAAGCCGGGCTGTTCACGAAAGGGGATAAAGAAGAGAAACAAACGGACGATATGCAGCTGACGCTTACCGGCGCCTCCTACCCGTTTACAACCAAGGATTACCCGATCCTCTCCCGTTACATACAAAGTGATCAACAACCGGAGAAGCTGTTGAATGCTCTTCCTTTTTCAAAAATAAACGAACACCAATACTTGGTGGAGTTCGCCTGCCATAAAAAAAGATGTTCCCACTTGATGATTGATTTCGAACAAAAACATTCGTTCCTCATGAGCGATCTTAGTGAACTCGTGGGGCAACAGATGTCTCCCGACCGGCAGTACACCGCCTTCCTTTTCGAGCGGAACTATGAAGGAGCTTCCAAACATCAGCTCGTAGTCATGAACCTTGATACACTAGAACCGGCAGAGCTTGAACCAGGCGGAGAACACCTGCTTGCAAAACCGAATCAATATCAATATGGCATTCATTCTGTTACTTTTATGGATGGAGAACGAATTCAAATCACCAGTGACGATCCAACGGACATCGAAAGCAAAGAGCTTGTCCGTACACAATGGATCTATAAATAGGAGGGCCGATTCATGAACGAGACGATAGAAACGATATTGAACCATCGTTCGATCCGTAAATTCAAAAACAAACCCATTACCGAGGAGCAGCTGGACACGATCCTTTCTGCCGCGCAGCAGGCTTCAACCTCAAGCTATATGATGGCTTATACGATTATCGGCGTCACCGATGAACAAAAGAAAGCACAGCTATCTGAGATCTCAGGTCAGGCTTATGTGAAAGATAATGGCCACTTGTTAATTTTCTGTGCCGACCTGCACCGTCATACGCTCCATGCTTCCTCCGAAGATTATGAAAAAATGCTCGCCAATTTGGAAAACAGTGAACACTTTCTCGTCTCGGCTATCGATGCGGCACTTGCTGCTCAAAATGCTGCCATTGCTGCGGAGTCAATGGGGCTTGGCATCTGCTACATCGGAAGTATCCGCAACCAGCTGGACAAAGTGGATGAAATACTCGGACTTCCGAAGCACGTCCTCCCCCTTTTCGGCATGGTACTTGGTGAGCCCGATCATGAGCCGGAACGCAAACCAAGGCTTCCGAAGCCGGCGGTTTATTTCGAAAATGAATACAACCGAGAACACAAACAGGAACTGGAAGCGTTCGATGAAAAAATCGCCGCCTACTACAAAGCGCGCAAGACCAACACAAGAAACGATTCATGGACGGACCAGATGCTTCGGCGCTTCACCAATCCGATGCGGATGGATGTGACGAGTGTCGTGAAGAAAAAAGGCTTCAATAAACAGTAAGCGAGGGACTCTATATGCATGAAACGATCGCCCTTCATATTAAAAGCGCCCGCCGGATTACAGTGTTGACCGGCGCTGGTGTATCGACGGCTAGCGGCATTCCGGATTTCCGTTCCAGTGAAGGCCTGTGGACGGAAGACCATGACCGTGAGTTTTACATGTCCACCGATTATTTCTTCTACAATCCTGAGGATTTCTGGAAAAAGTACAAAGCGATCTTCCGGATGAAACTGTTGAAAGATTATCAGCCGAATCCGGTTCACCAATTCATCAAGGATTTGGAAACAGAGGACCGGGACGTATCCATCATCACCCAGAACGTCGATGGGCTCCATTCCCTGGCTGGAAGTTCAAATGTTCTTGAATACCACGGGACCTTGAACCGTTCCAGCTGCCCACAATGCGGCACATCCTATTCTCTGGATGATGTTATGAAAGTGCCCGTACCGATTTGTGATGACTGTGGGTCCGTGCTCAAGCCGGATGTCCTGTTGTTCGGTGACATGATTACGGCACATGAGGAAGCAGAAAAGATAATTCAGGAGTCCGACCTTGTGATTGTAATGGGGACCTCCCTTTTTGTGACCCCTTTCAACTTGCTGCCGTATCTTGCCTTTGAGCAGGAGAACACGACATCGATTATGATCAATAATGAAGCGACCGAAAAAGATCATCTCTTCGACTATGTGGTTCACGAAGACTTGACGACGTTCCTGACTAAACTAAAAGAAAACCTATAAAAAAACGCCTCCTTTCGTGAAGGAGGCGTTTTTCCATTTTCTGTATGACCTGGTACACCAGTAACTGGAAATTATGCAAGCCCGAGTTTTTTGATGAGTGGTTTCAGGGTGAGGCCTTGAACGATCAGGGAAAAGAGAACGACGGAGAAAGTGAGCAAAAGCACTTGTTCCCTTCCTTCGAATTCCATCGGCAGACTTAAGGCAAGCGCGATGGAAAGGCTCCCTCTTAAACCACCCCAGTTGATCAGGATTCTTTCTTTCGATGAGATTTCCTTCACCCAGCCGGTACCGATATAAACGGCAATCGTCCGTCCGATGAGCACAATGGCAATCGCACCGATAATATAGCCCCAGTTGCCGGAAAAATCGATGTTGCGGATTTCAAGACCGACCATAAGAAAGATCAGGGCATTGGCGATCAATGTGATACTGTCCCAAAATGTATTGATGTTGGTCTTTGTCTGTTTGGACATCCCGACCTTCGCCCCATAATCACCAAAGACGAATCCACCGACGACAACTGCAATGACCCCGGATGTGTGAAAATGTTCAGCAATGAAGTAGCTGCCGAAAAATAATAAGGCACTGAACGCGACTTCCAATGGATAATCGTCGTAAATTCGAATCACTTGTGAAAAAATGTACCCGAGCAGCAATCCGATCAAAGCTCCGCCGACAGCGAATTTCAGGAACATGAAAATTCCGCTGCCAAGACCGGCCCATCCCATCTCAATATAGGTCAGCAGATAGATACTCGCAATCTTGAAAAGCACGACCGCGATCCCGTCATTGAAAAGCGATTCCCCTTCCATGACCGTCGACATTTTCTGTTTCACCCCGAGCGACTTGAAAATGGACAGGACGCTGATGGGATCCGTCGCACTCATGAGTGCGGCGAATGTGAAAGCGACAGCGAGCGGCAGATCCAGTAAAAAATAGGTAGCTGCGCCGATACTGAGGGACGATAGGAATGTCCCTAAAAAAGCGAGTCCCATAACGGTCCTCTTTTGTGAGAAAAGATGATGGAACGGTAATTTCAAAGTTGCGTCCCCGAGCAGAATTGGAAGGAACAGTGATATGACGGTGGCCTGGAAAACTTCTGATTGAGTAATATAACTCTCCGCTTCTTCGATAAAAGGCAGCTGAGTCAGTCCGAGAACGAGTCCCACAAGGACGAGTGCCACAGAATCGGGTTCCTTCAATAATTTAGCAATCGCGATCACGGTAACTGATATAGCAAGCAGCAATAATATTTGGATGAATACTTCATGAAATCCGTGCATGAAAACCCTCCCTGAAATGGAAACTTCTTGTTAGTTTTACCCTTAAATCCGTCCGTCTACCCTTCATTCTTAGAAGAAGTCATGGGTTTAAAATCGATGCTCGGACAGCAGCACGGCGATCCTGTCCTCAATTTCTTTGACATCGTCAGCAAGGGCGTGGTTGATCACAATGGAAAAGATCAACGTTTTTTCATCAGCTGTCGTTACATAGCCCGTCAATGAAGATACATCGGCAAGCGTACCGGTTTTGGCATGGACCTTGCCTTCCGCTGCCGTCCCCTTCATCCTTGACCGGAGCGTCCCGCCAGTCATCCGGTCGGTATGGCCCGCTGTCGGCAGGGATTGGAAGAATTCCGGAAACCATTCCTCCTCCTGCACCCTGTACATCAACTGCGTCAATTGATGAGGGGGGATTAAATTGGACCGCGAAAGACCTGATCCATCTCTCATCTGCATCGCATCTACCTTTATGTCCAGGTTTAGCAGTTCATCCTCTACCACTTGAAGTCCTTGCTCCCAGCTTCCCTCTCCGTGAACGATTCTTCCCATCTCCTTGACGAGTACCTCAGCATGTCCGTTGTTGCTGAACTTCATGAAGGGTTGAAAAAGATCATCAAGCGTCATCGAATGGTGGACGACGAGCCGTTCGGCCTTTTCAGGTGTTCCCTTCCTTGCATACCCCTCCTGCTTCATGTGAATGCCATACTTTTCCAGAGATTGTTGAAAAAGTTCGGCCACGAGTCCCGCCGGCTCTGAAATCGCGACCCACGTATGATCAAAAGGATCATCCACAGCGATCCCCCCTTTACGACCACTTCGTTCGTCCCGTGCTTCCGCTCGATATGGAGATCCGTTCCTTCGCTTCCCGATGTGGAAGTCGCTTCATTGGTGATTTGAACATAAGTGTTTTCCGGGATCATCGTGATATGAGGAGACGCACCAACTTCTTTGCCAGGAGATACTTTGACGATAACAGTTCCTGCATCGAAATCTTTATCTGGAGATAATGTAAGGGCAGAGATTTGGGCACCGTAATAAGCAGATTCATCCGCCCATTGAACGCCTTCGGACAAACGGACATCATCGTACCACGTATCATCCACCTTCAAGCCACCGCTCACATCATGAACGCCAGCTTTTTTAAGCTTCCAGGCGATTTCATCGAGGTCCTCTGTCCGTAATGTAGGATCTCCTTTTCCCTTCAAATATAGGTGGCCGTTCAAACGCCCCTGATTCAAGTTTCCGTCCACCCACACCTCGGTGGCAAATGTATACTCAGGCCCCAGAACACCGAGAGCAGCGGCACCCGTAAACAATTTTGTATTGGATGCGGGAACAAGACGAAGGTCGGCATTTTTTTCATACACCACTTCCCCTGAGTCCCCATGCCGAATACTGATGCCGGTAATCGCACCTTTCAGACGTTCATCCCTCAGCACCTGCTCTATCTTTTCTTGGAACGTGGCCGTGTTTGTCGCCCGCCCCTCCTTATGTAAGACAAATGCCCCGAACAGGACGATCAAGGAAGCCAGACACACCAGCATTCGCTTTGTCTTCATTAAACAAGCCCTCCTCTGCACTACTTTCCTATTATTGGTTCCCTAGCAGGCGAGCCTTCATCCAAGGTTGCATGTTTCCAATCATTTCAAAGACTTTCAAACGTTTTCGTAGAGAGAATCTTTCATCCCTGGTAAAGTACAGAGGAAAGAGGTGTTGCTGCGTGGGAAAAATGATCGTACTCATTTTATTAATCGTTACAGGGGGACTGTTTTTGTTATGGAGTCAACAGGACGAAAAAACGGAAGGCTGCTCCGACGATCGCTTTTGTTCCTTTCAGGAACTGAAGGAAGTATATCAGGAAGGGGAAGACTGGGAAGTGGTCACAAGTGAAAAAGGGGACGATCGTTGGCTTGTGAGCGCGATTCATGGAGGTGGGATCGAAGAAACGACCTCAAACCTTGTGGAGGCGATAGCCGGAACGTCTTATCCGTTCTACACCTTCAAAGGACGGCTGGCTTCTGACAATTTCCGAAACCTGCACATTACTTCTACACATTTCGATGAACCAAATGCGCTCCAAATGGTTGAGAAAGCACACAATCATATCGCCATTCATGGAGCAGCTGGAGACAAACAGAAAACACTGATTGGCGGCAGGGACCAGGCGCTTGGAGAAAAGATAATACATGAATTGGAGCGGCAAGGATTTACCGTAGAGAAGGCTCCGGAGCATCTGGACGGGGATCATCCTGATAACTTTACAAACCGGACAATTTCAGGGGAGGGTGTTCAACTGGAAATCACCCGTGGCCAGCGGAAAGCTTTTTATAAAGGTGGGGATATAAGTTATTCATCACGGAAAGACCCTGCGAATCAGACAACTGCGTTCAGTAAGTATATCCAGGCCATAAAGACAGCCATGGAAAAGCACGAACGAGCGGAAAGATAGCGAACAAGGACGAGGGTTTTCGATCTTGCTTGAAATGGTAGCATGTGCAAAAATGTCCCCACTCTTCTTGGTGTCTTTCTCTCCCATAAGATAACCACAGCTGTCACCGTGATGATTTTAACCTTTGTACCTGAAACTTGCGCCTATCGTGCTCCGCTCCTTTTCTCCCCCGGCGCTTCACAAGGTCTTGGAGGCACAGCTTTTGGAGGAATCGCCAAGTGGGTACGACCGGGAGCTCAGAAAAAAGAAAGAATGAGACAGATCATACGCCCAAGCCAAGGTGCTTGAACCCGGAAATCTTGATACATAGCGTTTTATGCCTACACAACCAGGATAGTGTAAGACTATCCAACGTTGGTAAAGGGGTTCGTTTACCCCCTCTTGGAATGGGGGGGTTGGGAAGCTGGGAGACTCCCGTGGGAGAAAGGAGATCGGCGAGATCCCGCAGGGCGTAGCCCGAGGAAGCTCGGCACTCCCCCACAGGAAAGCGAGCAGCTTCCCAGCCACCCCTGACCCTCAACACGATAACGAACCCCGAACCCTCTCGAAATTAAGTCTTCAACAATCCTGCTCTTTTGCGAAAGGCTCCGTTTCGAAATCATAATCCAACAAGATTCAATGGTCACATCGTGAAAGGAGATGATCTAAAGGTTTCGACACTTGGAATAAATCCCCTTTTACCATCCTATCATTCATTATCCCTTCCATCCGTTGCTGCAAATATCAACACTGAACTTTAACAGAGCTAAGAAAAAAGATAAAATCACCATTCAAAATAGAAAAGCTCTTGCTTATGGGATCGTCTCACATCAAATAGGTACCTTCTAAAATCTCCTGAATATCGCTTAACTGCTCGCTGAGAGATAACCCGGCGAAAAAAACCATGACACTCCCTGTGACCAGGGCCCGTCTTAACGGAATCCCTTTCCGTTTATTGACAGCCACCCAGAACACAGCCACCATAATAGATGCAAAAAAAAGGTGATATTCCATGGGTAGTCTATCTGTTTTATCCACGAGCGCCTCTGCCTGCCATGGCTCGTCTTCCGGAGGTTCGTAGAGAATAGATTCTTCCGTCATCCCCCATGAATTGTAGGATTGAACGTAAACCGTTTGGCCGTCTGTCTTTTTAACCTCATATCCCAGCGGTGAATACCCGAGAAGATATGCAAGAATATACGACAAAAGAAATGCTGTTAATACAAAGGCTATATATAAAAGACCTTTTCTCAATTTTTTCAGCTTTTCTTCACTCATGATTGTCCTCCTAAGCCTTATTCTTTAAGATATGGTTTACTATGGACGTACTGCCTTTCCATACGAAAGAGAGTCGGATTTGTTTCATACATCCTTTTCGATGACAAAAAAATCCCCCTTTTCATATAGAAAAGAAGGATTAGTGATGGAGCGTTATCCCTACTTTTATTTCTTGAATGTAAGCCCTGCATGATCAAGCGCTTTCCTAAGTTTGGGCAGAGATGTTTTCCCAATTCCGTGCAGCTTCAAAATCTCTTCTTCATTATAAGTAGAAAGGATTTCTAATGAATGGATACCTTCGTTCTCTAACGCCCTCCTTGCGGGCGCTGCAAGAGTGGAAAGAAACCCGCTTTTCGGCTTTCGCTTTTGTTCGCAAACCGGGCAGGTCGGACAATCACTTGTCTTATGGAATGAATGACCTTGATCGCATGTTCTCAAGCTCATGAGTCCCCTCCTCTATACTTTACTAACGTTTACTCGACTGGCAGGAATAATCGGAATGTCGTTCCCTCCCTGGAACTGTGATGGAGATGGAGGTCGCCTCCATGTGCTCTGGCAAGCATCCGGCTGAGCGGGAGCCCCAGGCCGAGCCCGCGTTCTTTCAATTTCTTCGCTTCCCCCCTGTAAAACCGTTCAAAAATGAGGGTTTGCTCTTCGACCGGAATTCCCGTCCCAGTATCAGAAATATCGATGACGATCCGGTCCCCTTCTTCAAAAACAGCCAGAGCGACCGTCCCCCGGGAGGATGTCACCGCATGATCTGCATTTTGTACGATGTTCATGAGAATCTGCTTCAGGCGGTGGGCATCGAAATGGAACCGTACGTCTTTTTCCAATGGCTTCATTTGAAGCTGTGTATGGGATGGATGCGAGTCCCATTGTTTTTTAAATTCGTTAAGAACAGCGGTCAAACTTTGTTCTTCTTTATGGATGGAGAATGACCCGGAGGCGTACCGGTTGAAACGGAGAAGATCCTGGATCATCATTTGCAGACGTTCAATTTCTTTTAAGGATAAATCCAAATACTCGTCCGCTTCTTCCCCTTCTACGATATCATCCCTCACTGCCTGGATCAGGCCGCTGATCGATGTTACGGGTGTTTTCAAATCATGGGTCACGCCTGCTAATAACTCATTCCTCATCCGTTCAAGCTTTTCCAGCTTTTCGGCCATATCCGAAAAGGAATCCACGAGATCGGCCAACTCTTTTTCTTT
Organism: Halobacillus sp. ABR2_026; assembly: GCF_056158545.1. Taxonomy (NCBI): domain Bacteria; kingdom Bacillati; phylum Bacillota; class Bacilli; order Caryophanales; family Bacillaceae; genus Halobacillus; species Halobacillus sp. ABR2_026. The sequence continues at coordinate 1,524,356 of NZ_JBSWTM010000001.1, read as the reverse complement.
TGGCAGGCCGGATAATCGTACCCTGTAGTCCCCTTCACTGACCTGTTTAGCAGCTGCAGCTGTCTCTATGAGAGGCTTGGATACTTTTTTCGTCAAATAGTAGATGACCACCCAGCCAAGAATACCCAACCCCCCAAGCATCGCAGCGAGCAGCCGATATTCCTGATTGAGACTGCCGAGCACCGATTTCTTGTTCACAAGAACGATATAACCCAAGGTTTCAGATTCGTTCTCGATTGGTTCACTGACCACATAAGCCTCTTCGTTCCCTTGCAAAGTGATGGTCGACTGCCTCTCAGTGTATAGCGATTCGGATAAAAAGTCGCCACGGTTGTTGAATGTCCCGCCACGGGTATTCGTAAGCAGGATTTCGCCTTCTGCCGATACGACGATTCCTGTAGGCGGCTCGTCGACTTGAAGCTCCCCTGATCGTTTCGCAAGGATTTCCTCAAACAGTGGTCCGGCCAGGATTCGCCCATTTGTACTGACGACTCGGTCGGCAATTTCCTGGGCGACAATGTGCATCAAATTGAGGCGGTTGTCCACTGTCGTCTGCCGAATCCATACGACGGATAGGATGGCGATGATCACGAGGCCGACCAAAAGGGTTGTCAAATACCTTCTTGACCAGTAATAGAAGATCGTTTTACGGTTCTTTGGATTGTACACGCCACTGATACCCCACTCCCCGGAGAGTTTTGATTTCAAATGGATCGTTTTTGGAAAGCTTCAGCGCTTTGCGGATCCTTTTGATTGATAAGTCCACCGCCCGGTCACTGCCGTCATAATCGAATCCCCAAATTTGATCAAGCAGCTGATCCCTTGAGAACGTCTGGTTCGGATGTTGGACGAGAAATAGAAAAAGGGAGCGGTCTTTGGGCGACATCTCCACCTCTCTGCCCTCTTTTGCCACCGTATGTGCGGCCGGATCAATCCGTAAAGCCCCCAATTGCATCGTGCGATCCTCAACGGTTGGAACCGGCCGGCGGAGCACTGCTTTGACCCGGGCGACCACTTCTTCGCCTACAAACGGTTTCGTTATGTAATCATCTGCTCCCCCGTCAAAGCCCTTTAATCGATGGTCGATTTCACCGAGGGCGGTCAACATGATCACAGGACAGGAGCTTTTCTTCCGGATATCCTCCAGGATCGACCAGCCGTCCACGTCTGGAAGCATGACATCAAGCAGTACAAGATCCGGTCGGGTTTTCGTGAAAGCTTCCAACGCCTCCCCTCCTGAGAATACCTGGTCCACCTGACAGTCATTTTTTTCTAAATATGCTTTAAGGACTCGTGAAATCGTCGGTTCGTCCTCAACAATTAATATTCGGTTCATAACGTCCGTCTCCTTTGAATTTCATTATAAAGGTTTGAAGAGGCAAAAGAAAAAGAATCATGAAAAAAGAAGGCTTCTCCCAAGGAAAAGCCCCCCTTCTGTTTACTCGTTATACAGCCGTATCTTCCGATTCTACGTCATCGGAGGAGTCTTCTGCCCCTTCATGACGAGGTCCTTTGAAGAAATCCAAACCCAGCTCTTCCATTTGATCTTTCGCTTCTTCTCTCGACAATTCTCCGTTTTCCACTTGTTCATGAATATCTTCAAGTGCGGCTTTTTGTTCATCTGTCAAGTCATCCATCCTCTTGTTTTTGAACCCTTTGCCAGGGTGCGGGGGAAGGCCTAGTTCTTCCATTTGGTCACGAGCTTCTTCCTTCGTCAATTCCCCAGCTTCTACTTGTTCTTTGATTTCATCAAGCTGCTGCTTCGTCTCTTCATCGATTTCCTTGAAAGGATGTCCGCCATGTCGTGAGAAAGAACCTCTCTCCTCTCTCAGCTTCTCCATCACTTCATCTTCGGTCAGCTCGCCATTTTTATAAGACTGCAGGAGACTGCGGATTTCTGTCTCTTTGGATTCCACCATTTCCTGCTTCGCTACGGTCTCCCCTTCTGTGTCGGTGGTACTTGAGGCATAGGAGATCCCTGGAATGGCTATAGCCAGCGCCATCGCTCCTGCTATTGCTTTTTTAGATAGTACATTTTTCATGAATAGACCCTCCTGTGGGTGTTTTTTTGTGGTACAACTATATCCTAAAGAAGAAATAAGTCAGGAAAATGTCAAAGCAAAAAATTTCTAGGCAGGGTCCCTGCTAAAAAGTGACTCACATGATTCGTCTGCCTCCGACCCATACTAACCACAGGAGGAAATCGGAATGAAAATAGTACTGATGTCGCTATGTCTCCTAGTCGCCGGCCCTTTGATCCAACAGGATGACCTCTTGATTACTCATGATGGAGAGAAACTTCTCACTGTAAATCGAAATGATTACAAAGCTGAGTTTTTCGGGCGTCCGTTTATTGATAATGAAAAGACTGAACAGCTCATGATCACCTTGGAATCAAGCATCAATGAAAAACCCATCCCGGCTAAAATCGGAGAGAACGAACAAATCATCCCGGGAGAGCCCGGAGCTAAACTTGACCGTCATACCTTCACCGAGCAGTTTCACCGCTACCTCCATGGCACAGGAGAGGCTACCATACAATTACCTGAACTTCCTGTCCATTCAAAGGTCGACAGCGAACTGTTGACAACGATCCGCACGAAGCAGATCGGCCAGTACATCACCTACTTCAACAAGAACAATGCTGAACGTACACACAATATACGTTTGGCTTCAGAAGCCCTGGACAGCCACGTCGTCTTTCCAGGAGAGGTGTTTTCTTTTAATCAGGTTGTCGGAAAACGGACGGTTGAAAAGGGGTATAAGAAAGCCCCCGTGATTGTAAAAGGGGAAGTGTCAGAAGGAATCGGGGGAGGCATCTGCCAAGTGTCCTCGACCTTGTTTAATTCTGTAGACAAGGCCGGTGTAGAAATCCTGCAACGGTATTCGCACAGTAAACGCGTTCCTTATGTCCCTGAAGGACGGGATGCAACGGTCAGCTGGTACGGGCCTGATTTCACGTTCAAAAACCCTTATCAACAACCTCTTTTGATTCGATCAAGAGTATATGGGGGACAAATGAAGGTTAGCATCTATTCTTCAGACATCATCAAACACCCTCAAGAAGAAAAAGACAGCTAAAACAAAAAGGCCTGGTTTCTACCAGGCCTTTTTATAATTCTCATTAAACTTTCAAAAAGCTTCTGAATCCGCGGGCAGCGTAATACGATTCCGCACCGTTATGATACAGGAAGACGTGTCCGAAACGGCGATCACAAAATAAGGCGCCGCCTAAAGAACGGATATCTTCCGGAGTACGCACCCAGCTCGACGTCTTTTGGTCCACCGGTTCAATCTCCTGAAGCCTACGGTACTGGTGCTCATCAAGCATGTCCACACCCATGGATAAAGCCAGATCAGCAGCACTCGTCTCAGGCTTATATTTTTTCCGTGATTCCAAAGCCGCCTTGTCGTAGCAGACACTCCTCCGCCCTTTTGGACTTTCCTTACAACAATCATAAAAGACGAACGCATCACGATCCTTCTCATAGCCAACGACATCCGGTTCCCCGCCCGTCCGCTCCATTTCATAAAGCGACCAAAGTTTTTCCGGAGATTTCTCAAGCTTCGACACGACGTCCGCCCAAGTCAACCCTTCATGGCGGTGACTGTTCTTCTCGAAGCGATCCTCCAACAGGGATATGAGCTCTTCTTTTTCCTGTGCAGTCAGTTCCTTTTGGTTTGCCGACATCTCTCAACCTCCTCTTTTAATTCTCCACTATTCCTTAGTCTACTATAATTCGATGGTGCTTTCCTGCCTCAAATAAAATCTCCACCCCTATTTTTCAAGCTTGCCCTTGTTCACAACCTTGGGAAAATCATAAGGTCTTTAGATAAGCGTGGTGGATCAACACAGGCACTCTTCTATAAACCAACCTTTCCTGACCGTTCAACCGATTCGAAGTAAAGCAATGACCAGAAAAGCAATGACGATCATTCCCATCATCAAGCCACCTGAAACTTTTCGGTTTTCCACAAAATAATCCCTGTATCCTGCTGTGAATTGATAGATCAGCAAACCCGTCCCCCAATAAAGGAGAAGGCTTTGGTCAATGAAGAAGTCGAGGATAAAACCAACTGCTGATGCTGCCATGACACTGACTCCAATAACATTCATGGTTTTATGCATGGCAATTTCCCGCCTTTCCTGTCTACTTTCCAAATGGTCAGACTCCACTGTTCTAAAATCAACGCACAGAATTCCCGATTTCCCAATCGAACCAGCGCCCGTGTCCGTCCGTTTGACCAATGACCTTCGTATTGAAAGCTCCCTCCTTATAAGAATCGATATGCAACTTTCCATCCTTCATATTGTTGTAAACATGAAAAACGTCGCGCTCCTGACCGATTTCCTCCACCTTCTCCAGCAGATCTGCTTTCAAATTCTCAGGCATTTGATTCGCTACATGTGTATGGAAGATACACAACGTCGTATCCTGAGGGGTATCTTTAGAAACTTCTGGTAAAAGGTGGACGCCATCCCCTTCTATTAATAACGGCGGGTGATGCCTCCATTGCTCGACAGCGGCATCGAAGTGTTTTCTACGCTCTTCATGCTCCGGCCATAAAAGGGCTTTCAGCCATTGGACATCCGCTTCATTTGATAAATCACTAATATGTAAATCAAGGCCGATTCTGCTTTTGACTGGGGGATTTACAGTCAGAATACCCTCGGGAACTTCCCCATTCCTTACGTAAGACTCAAGACGAAGATGGGAATCGGGATTCCCATATACTTTCCCTCCATAAGAATAGCTGTACTGATCAAACAGAAGCTGCAATCCTGCACTCGTTCCGATTTCAATCAGAGAAAGAGGCTTATGCGTATGTTGATGAATGAGAGTAAAAACAGGATAAAGATAAGCACACCGCCGAACTTCATTCGTCTGCACACGTTTCGTCTGTAAAAGTTTAGTGATGATCGGTTTATATTCGTTAACGAAATCTTGAAACGCCGGAAAAGGGTCCCCTCCCTTTTCCGGATTGTTAGTGACGCTTGGGTAGAAGTGTGCCAGTTCGTGATCAGACCCTTCCAGGAGAAGGGAGTGAACCGAAGCAAAAAGCAGGTTCGGCACAGGCTGTCCTGTTTTTGCCGAAAGACACAACTGCAAAATTTCCTCATCTTCAGCGACCTTCCGTGCCAACCTCTCATATAGTTCACTAGATCCTGAACATTCCCTTTCTGCAAAACCCTTGAATTGCGAAGACAACTCTTTATACTCCACTCTCTTTTCCCCCTTCACATTCCCCATCCTTTTTATGGAAATTCCATGTGAAACTAACGTAACACAACCTCCCCCCTCTTGAAAGGGATAGCTTTGATGAGAGGAGAAGACATGGATCGATCGAATAGCGAACTTTATACCGGTATTTCCCAGCATCCTCGTCCCTACAAAACATCTCCGAATGCCCCCCCTTGCCGAGTCCAAAAAAAAAGCCCTCAGAGGAGGACTTTTTACGCTCGTTCTAAGGGTGCTGTTGGGAGACAGAAAAGTACTGAAACCAGAAACGGAATTCATCAAAGAACAAGTCAGGATTCAACTCGATATTGGCAAAGAAATCTTCCAATACATTTTCGTCCACTTCATCAAGCAGACCTGAAACATACAGGGGCGTTTGGAACCGTGTAAACATCTTGTCATACCCGAAATCTGCAAAAACCTCTCTCATTTGATCTTCCGTCATCACACCCACTCCTTTGCTATAGGGTGGCACGAAAAACCTGTTTGTATTCTCATGCTCTCGTTTGAAAAGCACAGGAAGATTCCTTCTGATATGATGAATCAGGAAAGGAGAAGTGGATATGCCTAAGATTATTCACCACACATTCATCCAGGCTCCTGCATCCGTATGCTTCGATCTTGCAAGGAATGTTGACGTCCACACGATGACCACGGAGAAAACGAAGGAAAAGGCCGTTGCTGGTGTAAAGACCGGATGTATGGAAGAAGGCGATATCGTGACATGGGAAGCGAAGCATTTAGGTATCCGTCAGCATCTGACTGCGAAAATCACGGAAATGGACAAACCGTTCCGTTTCGTAGATGTCATGATCGATGGAGCTTTCCACTCGTTCACACATACCCACGAATTTTTTGAAAAACAAAAAGGAACTGTTATGGTCGATACATTTGATTACCGCTCCCCCCTCGGTCCACTCGGCACAGTGGCGGATCGTTTATTCCTGGAAAAGTACATGCGCCGCTTCATTGAGCATCGTGCGGAAGAACTGAAAAAGCTCGCAGAAAACAGAGAAACAGCCGGAAGTTGACTTCCGGCCGTTCACATTTAAGGGGTAAGGGTCAAAATATCTCCCTCGGCTTCATCCGTGGACGTCAGGTGATACTCCCCCTCCACCCAATCATCCAATTGGTTATGATACCAATCACTTCTGAAATGCCCGGATTGGCCTGGTCCGACCACATGATACGCTTCCGTCGGGTCTTCCATATCGATCACAAACCGCCATGAAGCCCCGTGATTGACGATTCCTTCCCCGTTGAATCCAGCCGCTCGAACCGTGACACGGCTCCCGCTGACAGGATGGGGATCTCCCGGGTTCAGGAATCGCTCTAAAAATCCGATACTTGATAGGGGATGGGTGAATTCAACTGCATGGCCGTCTCCCCACTTCCACTCGGATGCATCCTCACCGAACTCATCTTCAAGCTCATTCATTGTTGCTTGAAAGGCACGGGTGATCATCGTATCCATTCCCCCTGCTTTCTGGACCCACCGGGATTCGTCTCCCATTCGCAATAATTCATCCGTCGTCTGTCCTGATCCTTCAAAGAACTTTTGTATAGCAGAAGAAAGGTCTACATTGTATAATTCATCTTCAATATTCGCCATCCAACGGTGAAAAATGAGCGGTTGGGCTAACTCACGGTCATCTTCCCTGTTCCATTCGTCCAACAAAGCGAGCCTTTCCTTCTCCTCTGCTGTCCCCGCTTCCACCTTTTCCATCATGAGGGGAAGAAATTCTTCCGCCTGCAAATTCTTCACATCCATCTGCATCGCTTTAAAATCGTCGGGGATCAATTCTTTTTCCCCTGCCAGCATTTCGCTGATCCTTGCATACCGATAGGGCTGTGCCCAATTGTGGCTGATATGGTATGGATAATCCTCCGATGTGATTTTGTTGTTGGCGGTCGCAATGAAACCTTCTTCCGGATTGACCACTGATGGAAGTTCATCGAACGGGATGAACCCCTGCCATTCGTCTTCTGCTTCCCATCCACGCATCGGAAGCAGAGCATCCTCCGGTTGGTTGTAGATGGGCACCTGGCCATTCGCTTTATACGCGATTGTTCCATCCTTGCTTGCAAACACGAAATTTTGCGCAGGCGCGAGAAATTTTTCCAGGCCACGTTCAAACGATTCCCAATCATTGGCCCTGTTCATCTCCAGAACCGCTTCCAGTTCAGTTGTGGCATCTAAAGCTGTCCATCGTAACGAAAGCAGGGCATCTTTTCCAGAGTCGCCCGCATATTCACTGATCACCGGCCCGTGCCGGGTCTCGACAACCTCGAGATCTACAGGATCCCCGTCTTTTACATCAATGGTTTCCGTAAAGACATCCGCTTCTTCCCATTCATCTTCGTAAAGAAATTGATGAGGATCCTCCGGGTTCCGTTTTTCCAAGTACAGCTGCTGGACATCAGGACCTACATTCGTGACGCCCCAGGCGATGTCGTCGTTATGTCCGAGAATAATTCCCGGGATGCCTGCGAAGATCACCCCCGATACGTTGTAATCGGGCGCTTCCAAATGCATTTGATACCAGATGGACGGAGTCGCCATCCCAAGATGGGGATCATCAGCGAGCATCGGTGATCCGGATGCCGTCCGTTCTCCACTTACCACCCAGTTGTTGCTCCCATTGAATTCATTGGGGATGTAAACATTGGAAAAGCTTTGTTCCATATCGATATCGATTTCTCCAGCTTCAGCAAGAACCGTCGGGGCCTCTTCGGGATACGTCGGAAAAAGCTCATAGGCTTCTTCCTCTGAAAAGTTTTGCAGAAGATAGTAATTGAAGGCTTGACGCTCCCAATGTCCTCCGAGGTCAAAGGCCATATATTTCCCGATCGTCAACGAATCCACAGGCGTCCAAGGTTCAGGATCGATGTTCATCATCGTGAATTCAGGTGGTAACGCCTCATGATCCATAAACGCATTGACACCATCGGCAAACGCCTCTAACCGCTGGACTGCTTCCTCTGAGTACACGGCTAAAGATTTCTCAGCGGCTCTCCGCAGACCGAGTGTCCGGAAGTAACGATCCTGATCGACCGTCGCCTGTCCAACGACTGCACTCAACCGGCCGGACGCCTGCCTGCGGGCAAGTTCCATTTGAAATAAGCGGTCCTGGGCCTGTACGTAGCCTTGGGCCCGGAACACATCCATTTCACTCTCTGCTTTGATGTGCGGCACACCTTCTGCGTCTCTGGTAACCGTCACGGATGCTTCCAAACCGGAAAGGACGTTTTCCCCTTCTGTGTCGGGAAGACTCCTCAACGTGTAAGCGTTTACAAAAATAACAACCACAAGGATGAATAATACTACACTGCCTAGCGTCAGCCAGGCGGCTTTCTTCCACCGGGGCCTCGTCTTTTTATCTGAATCCAGCTTCCTAGCTGTCTCCATTCCCCCACCTCCAGAACTTTTCTCTATTATATCTCATTTTCGAGAAAATAGATTAAGAAATTTTTGAAACGGGTATGGATGGAATGTGCTTGATTTTGGAGGTGTTAAAGTGGAAAAAATCAAAATAAGCGATACCACTATGGAAGCGAGCCGTATCGGCCTTGGAACATGGGCGATCGGCGGCTGGATGTGGGGAGGTACAGATGAACAGCAGTCCATCAAAACCATCCACTCGGCTCTGGACAAAGGCATTAATCTGATCGACACTGCTCCCGCCTATGGATTCGGACGATCAGAGGAAATCATCGGGAAGGCAGTCGAACAGTACGGACGGCGCGAGGATCTGGTACTCGCGACCAAAGTCGGCATCGACTGGAACGATGACGCTGTTTTTCGTAACGCCAGTAAGGAACGCATCCATAAAGAAGTCGAAGATTCTTTGAAGCGATTAAAAACCGATTACATTGATATCTACCAAGTGCACTGGCCGGATCCGGTCACTCCGATTCATGAAACAGCAGAAGCTCTGTCCTATCTTTATAAACAAGGGAAAATTCGTGCGATCGGGGTCAGCAACTTCTCCCCTGAACAAATGGATACGTTCCGGGAGGCCGCACCCCTGCATACATTGCAGCCCCCTTATAACTTATTCGAGAGGGACATCGAATCGAAAACGCTGCCATATGTTGAGGACCATAACCTCACGACCATTTCTTACGGATCTCTCTGTCGTGGACTGCTTTCCGGCAAAATGTCCACCAACCGTGAATTTGAAGGAGACGACCTCCGGAACAACGACCCGAAATTCCAGCAGCCGCGATTCAAGCAGTACTTGAACGCCGTCAACGAGCTGGAAAAGCTTGCGGAAGACCGATTCGGAAAAAATGTTCTGCAGCTTGCCATCCGCTGGGTGCTGGACCAGCCGGGATCCGGCATCGCTCTGATGGGAGGACGCCGCCCCGACCAGCTGAACCCGGTCGATGAAGTCGACAGCTTCACCATTGATGAAGAAACGATGAAAGATATTGATGAAATCTTGTTGAAGCACGTCAATGATCCTGTAGGTCCTGAATTCATGGCCCCACCTGATCGCCAGGAACTGGGACTAAAATAAAAAACACAGGCGGACCCGATCCTTTCAGGGTCCGCTTTTCTTATGTCTGGATCATTATCCCCCTACAAAAGCCTAAAAAGTTTAGAAACTTTTATTCTCGTCAATCGTATTAAAGAAATAAACCGTCAATCAGGAGGTACACATTACATGGATATTCTCATATGGGCCATCATCATCGCCTGCTTCATCGCCAGTTTCGCCAGTATCATTTTCCCACTCATCCCCGCACCACTCGTACTATGGATCGGTTTTCTCGCCTACGCCTTCTTTATCGATGGCAGCGGGTTGTCGGTGTTTTTCTGGATCGGGGCTGTTGTGCTCACCGTTCTTCTTGTCGTCTCGGATATTATCGCGAACAGTTACTTCGTAAAAAAATATGGAGGGAGTAAATGGGGGGAACGTTCAGCAGCCATAGGAGTCATCATCGGTTCATTCATTATCCCGCCGCTTGGCATCCTCCTCGTGCCCTTTATTCTTGTCATCGTCGTGGAACTTGTGCAGAAACGCTCGTCAGAAGAGGCGTTCAAAGCAGCGATCGGCTCTTTGTTCGGATTTCTAAGTGGAACCGTCGCCAAGATCATTATTCAAGCAATCCTTATCATCTGGTTTTTCTTTGACATATAAAGCAGATATAAAACCTCAGGGTATAAACCTTGAGGTTTTTGTTTGATCAACGTAGTTTTAGCCTGTTTAAAGAAGCACACAATTTTATTGCAGAAAACCCCTGTTTATTTAAGATTTGAATTCAAGATGAAAATACCTTTTATAAAGAATATATAGAATAAATCACTTCGTATTTTGCTAATGCGTATCCACAGTGGAAAACTTTCGGCGATGAGCCTGTTCTTATGATGGATCAAGGTTCTCATGCTCCTCTTTCATCGCCGTGGTATGAGTCTTACATGGAATTAGCAAGCCGTCCATTTATATGCTCCAAAAGACTTTCTCTGAATGAAGTCTTCGATTTCAACGAGGTCTGTCACTTTCATAGGCTTTGGAATATACATGGTCATTCACTTCTATTAGTATTGAAGTCGTTTAACCATTATGAAGTCCGTTTGTTCTTCGTCCCCCATATAAAAAGAGTGCGCTCCCGTTTGAACAAAACCCAATTTCTTATAGAAAGAAATGTCATTTTCATTTTTTTCCCAAACGCCCAGCCAGATTTTCTTTTTATTCTGTTCCATAGCAACATCCATAGCTTTATTGAACAGGTATTTACCAAGTCCAAGCTTTTGAAATTTATGAATAATATAAATCCGTTCGATTTCCAGGGAGTCATCATCCATTTCTTCAGACTGGGCCTTCCCTGTATTCACCTTTAAATATCCAGCAACTTCATCATGAATAGAAACAATATAGAAATGCGATAAAGGATTAGATACCTCCTCTTCTATTTTTTGTAAGTTAAAAGCTGCTTCCAAATAAGCCTTCATATTTTCTGGAGAATTTTGATCCTCAAACGTCTCCTTAAAGGTTTCGCAGCCGATTTCCTGAAGAATTCGTGAATCGCCCACTGTACATCTGGTCATTTTAATATTCATTTAAACCTGTCACCCCTCTCTCCATTCAATAGCTTCTCTTGTTTCCCTTTTTAACAAATTCCCAGTCTTTTTCTATATTTCTCCTCACTATTTGAAGAAGGTCGAAAAGGTTTTCTATTTCTTCTTCGGATAACCCTTCCAAAGCAACGGTGTTGGAATGATCATTTTCTCTTTTTATAAAAGGAAAAATCCTCCTTCCTTTATCAGTTGGATAAAGCTTTTTAATCTTTTTGTTATAATCGTCTTCTTTTTTCACTATAAAGCCATTCATTTCAAGCTTCTTTATTGAGCGAGCTGCCGTGGTACGATCTACTTTTATCAGCTCAGCTACTTTCTCTTGAATAATGCCCGGACTCTCACAAATTCTCACAAGATATAGATACTGTCCCCTCGTGAGGTCATATTCTTTGAATTCTATATTACTTATTGAATCTAATGCCCTCGCGATCATTCCAATTTCACGTAGGATTTCCTTCATATTGACCTCCATTGTTTTTGTTGCAAGTGCAACATTTATCACTGTAAACTTACCCTAACTTATTTTTGTTGTATTTGCAACATAAATAAGTTAATGAAGAGGTGAATTCAGGTAAACCTTTTCCGTTTCATAATAGCAATCTTACTATTAACCCTCGTCATCCATCCCCTCCGCCCCTTGACTAGATCAGGGTCTCGAAACCCCTTCATGAATGCATTATTTACCATTAAAACTATCAGCCACTTGGATTAATTCTTCTTTGGAAATAGCCTTTATATCTGTAACTAGTTCGTAATGAATCTTGCCTTTCTTCCAAATTAGTATCTTGGAATCTTCCTCCTGACCATAGCTGCCTTCAGAGTTGTCATTGATCTTCACTGTTTCTTCTGTAGAATTAAATGCATTTTCCCTATTCTTAGCGCTAAGAGTTATCTTGCCTTTATTTTGAATAACAAAAGTAACAAACAAAAGGTTTTTCTGCTCACCAGCTATACTTGCTGTATCCACATTTATTTTTGTGGGTTTATAAGGAAGCCTCTCTGGAATCTCCGGGTTGAAAGACACCTCCACCAAGGCGGTATTCAATTTTGTTTTTTCATATTCAACTAATCCGCTTTTCAAGTCATTACTGCATCCACTCAACATCAGGATTATTGTAATGAGGGATAAAACATGCTTCTTCAAGAAAATACTCCTATCTTTTTAGGTAAACGATGTAATAATGATTTATTCATCTAAAGCCCCCTTCAATTGAAGTCTTCAAGGGGAGATACCTTCGAGTTTACCTTGAACTACCCCCCCTTTTTTGTTCAACAACAGATTTTACCTATCACACCTGCTAATGAACTTTTCTAATAATATCGTATATATATCTGATTGTTCAGCATGAACTAAGTGTGAGGCGAAAGGAATGATAGAAACGTGAACATTATCTTTTATTGAAGGGTAATATAATGCACCTTTGGTTTCAGATTCATTCCCCTCGCCAACCATATATAGAATAGGTGAAGAAATGCCTTCCAAGTCTTTTGTAATTTCGAATGGATACCACTCTTCATCCTTTGCAATCTCAAGGGATTGCTTCCAATCTGATTTATGTAAATGATCAAAGTAACCAACAATTTCATCATTCATCATTAACTGCTCTTGATGTTCCATAGACTGCTTGTGTAGTTCTAACCAATCCTTTGGTTTTTCGGACATCACACCAGATATAGTCAGACTCTTCATTTTTTCATTATATTTTTTTGCAAATGACAATCCCACTAAAGCCCCTAAAGAACATCCAACAATATGAGCAGAATCAACTTCTAAATCATTAAGCGTTTCTTGTAAATCCTCTACTGAATCTTCAAAGAAATTCGTAAGGTCATCGGCTACTGATTTTCCATGCCCACGTAAATCAGGCAGAATAACTTTAAATTTATCTTTGAAGTATTCTCTCTGATTTTCAAAATCAGTTAAACCAGTTTGTAATCCAGTATGAAGAAATACAATGGGTTCTCCATCCCCAAGAACTTCAGTATGTAAAATCATTTAATCCCTTCTCTCTGATTTAATTTTTGCAAAGGATTCATTTCACTTCTTTCACTATCCAACTTACTTTACATATTACGAACAGCCCACTTTAAAGTTTCATAATCCTCCATTTTTTCAATGATCTCGGAACTGTATCTTCCACTAACTTGCCCTATTCTTCAAGACTCAGCTTCGAGATCACACATGTCAAAACCATACGATAACAACGGCAATTCAATAGAAAACAAGGAGCAAGGAACCAGGCAGGTTCCTTGCTCCTTGTATATTTAACGGCCCATCCCTTTCAAAAAGTGGAGGAGCATCGTGATGCTGCGATTGATTTCCGGATCTTTCAGTGCTTTGGCAAGGTCCAGGAACGACGTCTTGTCAGTCGTCCCTTCCCCTTCCATAGCTTCTAATCCGTGATTCAAGCGTGAACTTAATTCACGGATGCCGGAAACATTGATTTCTCCCAAAAGAAATACGAGTTCCGGGAGATTACGAAGCAGCGGCTCATACTGATCCTTATCGATTTCCTTTACGACGTTCGCCAAGGCTTCATCCTTTGCTTTGACGAATGCGGTCACTGAATCAAGCGTTTCGCCTTCATCGAGAGCTTTCAACAAATCCAGGCCTTTGAGGATGGATTCCTTGTTGTCGGCGACCGCTTCCTTGACTTCCCGGACGTCCCGGTCGATTTGCTCTTCACGGGGAATTTTGTATCGTTTGATATTCGTAATCGCTTTTGCCATTATCGTCCCCCCTGACTGCCTGGGAATACATAGTCCTCACGCTTCCATTTTTCCTGTACTTTAACACCTTTCTGTGGAACAGGGTTTCCTCGGCGGTGGTTGTTATGGGGAATCGGCGATTTCCCTTTTTTCTTCAATACTTTCATTTTTACTGCAATTTCTTTATAAGCGGGTGTATCCGTATCTTTATCCACGCGGTTATCCGTCAGGAAGTTGATCGCAGACTTGCCGTTATCGTTCAGAGGCAGGAAGATTTCGTTGCCGCTGACCCGGTCCGTGACCGTGACGACACCCGTAGCTTCTCCTGATTCAGAGATCAGCTTCACTTCGGCACCTTCCTCGATCCCGCGTTCCTTCGCCAGGTCGTGGGAAACTTCTATAAAGGCATTCGGCGTTTTCCGTCGGATCCCTTCCGATTTATACGTCATATTTCCTTCATGGAAATGCTCAAGTAACCGGCCATTGTTGACGTGGAGGTCGTATTCTTCATCCGTATCATACATCAGTTCGTAACTCAGTGGATACAGCTTCGCCTTTTTATCTTCAAAAGGGAACCCGTCTGTAAATAAGAGCGGCTGATCCGTCCCATCTTCTGCGACCGGCCACTGCAGAGATTTGTATCCTTCTAAACGATCGTAATGGACACCTGCAAACAACGGTGCCAGACCTGCAGCTTCATGCATGATTTCAGACGGATGCTGATAATTCCAGTCGCGTCCAAGTTCTTTAGCAATCAGTTGGATGATTTCCCAATCCGGTTTTGTACCTTCCAGCGGATCAAAACTTTGATAGAGGCGCTGGATGCGACGCTCCGTATTCGTAAACGTCCCTTCTTTTTCAAGGCTCGGTGATGCCGGCAGAACGACGTCCGCGTATTCTGCGGTCTTCGTTAAGAACAAGTCCTGAACAATGAAAAAGTCGAGTTTTTCAAGCGCTGCCGTCACATAATTGATGTTGGCATCAACGATTCCTGTATCTTCCCCCATCACATACATCATCGATAGTTCATCATTATGGATTGCTTCAATCATTTCATGGTTGTCCATTCCCTGTTCTTTCGGAATCGTAGCCTCCCATGCTTTTTCATAACGGGCGCGCACTTCATCATCGGATGTTTCTTCATATCCCGGGAAGAAATTCGGCATGCTGCCGAAATCACTGCAGCCTTGGACGTTGTTGTGACCACGGAGCGGATAAGCACCGGTTCCAGGCTTTCCGTAGTTCCCTGTAATCAACAGCAGGTTACTGATGGCCGTACTTGTATCACTTCCGAGCATATGCTGCGTCACGCCCATCGCCCAGCATACGGCGACAGATTCAGAAGAAGCGACTTCTTTAGCCACATCCTTCAATTCCTGTTCAGGTATCCCCGTCAATTCAGAGGCATATTCCATCGTGAATGGTTCAAGACTCTCACGATATTCATCAAAACCATTGACCCAGTCTTTCAGGAAGTTCTGATCCTCCCACCCCTGGTCGAGAATGTACTTCGCAACTGCTGAGAGCCAAACGAGATCGGTTCCTGACTTCGGTTGATAAAAACGGTCGGCACGTTTTGCCATCTCATGTTTTCTCAAATCGAAAACGAACAGTTTTTGTCCGAACAACTTCTGCGACCGTTTTACGCGTGAGGCAAGCACAGGGTGGGATTCCGCTGTATTTGATCCAATCGTCAGAACGAGCTTGCTCGCTGCGATATCGTCAATCGAACCGGAGTCACCTCCATAACCGACCGTACGGAACAATCCTTTTGTCGCTGGGGCCTGACAGTAACGCGAGCAGTTGTCGATATTGTTCGTCCCGATGACCTGGCGGGCCAGCTTCTGCATGACATAGGATTCTTCATTCGTGGCTTTGGAAGAAGAGATGAATGCCAGATGATCGGCCCCTTTTTCAGCCTTGATCTGGGTCATACGTTCAGCAACATATGAGATCGCCTCGTCCCAGTCGACTTCCTCGAAATGTTCACCACGACGTACGAGCGGCTTTTGGAGACGTTCATCACTATTAACGTAATCCCAGCCGAATTTTCCTTTCACACATGTAGAAATGCCGTTTGCCGGAGATTCCGCACTCGGTTCAACTTTCAGGATTTCTCTTCCTTTTGTCCACACATCGAACGAACAGCCGACTCCGCAATACGTGCAGACGGTTTTTTCTTTTTGAATGACTTCTTCGCGCATGGCCGCTTCCGTATCAGAAACAGCGAAGAGCGGACCATACCCTGTCTCCACTTTCTTCGTCAAATTGATCATCGACTTCAAAAGGCCTGGCTCCGTATCGGTCAAAAAGCCGGCGTCCCCTTCCATTCCCTTTTCCATCATCGCATTACATGGGCAGACCGTAGAACACTGCCCGCAATTGACACAGGAGGATTCGTCGATTGGGACATCATTGTCCCAAATGACACGCGGTTCTTTGCGATCCCAATCGATGGTCAGTGTTTCATTTACCTGAACATCCTGACAGACTTCGACACAGCGGCCGCAGAGGATACACTGATCCGGATCATAGCGGTAAAAAGAGCCGGAATCATCCTTCTCATAACTCGTCGGCTGAAAAGGGCGGGACTGATGCTCCAAACCGAATTCTGCCATCGTATTGTGAATTTCACAAGAACCATTATTGTAATCACAAACCGTACAGTACAGTTCATGTTTTTCCAAGATACGGTCCAACGACTCCTTCTGCGCTTTATGTACATGAGGAAGTTTCGTTTGGACTTTCATTCCTGCTTTCACACTTGTCCCACATGCCCGCGTCAATTCACCATCAACCTGTACGATACACGTATCACACGTCTGGATCGGACCAAGTGATTCGTTATAGCAGATTTGCGGTACCTGTTCCTCCGCTTCGTTCATCAGCTGCAATAAATTCTGACCCGGTTCCGCCAGAAATTCCTTTCCATTGATCGTCACTACTGTATGTTCATTCAATCGTTACTCCTCCTCCACTAGCTGCAGTGATACGTCTCGGATGAGTATACACATTCATCCGCTCCCCCCGTAAGAAACCAACAGCCGTTATGTTCAAATCATCCGCAAGCTGCAGGGCTAAATCTGTCGGCGCCGACTTGGACAACAGGATACCGAATCCCATCTTCGATATTTTCAGAAGGACTTCCGAAGATATCCTGCCTGTAAATAAAACGATTTTCCCTTTTCTGCTCACGTTCTCTTTCAGCAAAAACCCATATAATTTATCAAGGGCGTTATGACGGCCGATATCCGCATATGCTTTCACTATTCCATTCTCAGTAGCAATCGCTGCCTGGTGCACGCCGCCCGTCCGTTGGAACAAACCCGCCTGAGCCTGGAATTCCTCCATCAGTCTGAAACAGGCTTCCGGTTGGAAAGTCGTTTCATCCAGAGCTGTACGAGCGGTTGCCGCATCGCTTTGAAAATAAAACGCCCGGCTCTTCCCACAGCACGACCCGAGCCACCTTTTTTGACCGCTCTCCATCTTTGGAAGACTCACGGCCGTTTCCACATAGGCGAACCCACGATCATCATCCAGCGTCAAATCTTTGATTTCCTTCCTACTACGAATGAGCCCTTCCGATGCGAGGAAACCAAGAATCATTTCTTCTTTATCTGTGGGAGTACAGACCATTGTCGCGAATTCTTCCCCGTTGACTGTCACCGTCAATGGATACTCGACAGCTACTTCGTCTTCTACGGAGGCCCACTCATGTTCTCGATATCTATGAATTTGCCACGACCTCGTCCCCAATTTTTTACCCCCTTACCATTCCTTCCCTATGGTATTCCCGTTCTTTCGACATAACAAACACCCCCTCATAGGAATAATGAAGGAGGTGTTTGGGTGAAATAATATGAGAATTTCAGGGTTACTCTGGTATTTTTTTAATGAGGATGTTCCCTTAATTGTTTTACAGGAAATGTAAATAAAAAGGAGGCAAAGCCATGGATGTTTTCAATACCATTATTCATATCATTAAGAAAATACGCGGGTTCATTTTATGGGTCGTCTTTATTTTCATCCTTCTCTTCGGACTGTTTGCCGGTGCCGGCTCTCTCGTTTCTTCCTTGTTCCAGTGACTGTAAAAGCCGATTTCTATAAGCCAGCAGACCGATAAATAATCCGAGACCGCCCACTACCCCGGACAAGCCGCCCCACAATCCAAGCGTGCGCGGGGAGAAGGTGTCTAATAACCAACCAGATCCGAACATCACTATTCCGAGGTGAACATTGGCAAGCGACTCCATCCAGCCGAACACCCGCCCCTGATCACTTTTTGGCAGATGTCTCATTAAAAAGGTGTCCAGCAATGCTCCCCATACACCACTGAGCAAAGCAATGCATACAAAGGTCGCTACCAGGCCTGGAAAAGAAGGCATATGGCTGGCCATGATGTGGAGAATACCTTCCACCATGAGCAAAATCAGGACCAGTGATAGCGAACCATTTTTAATCTTGCTGGAAAAGAAGAAGCTTGTTACAAGCCCGCTCCCTAATGCCCCGTACAAAAATCCGACCCCCAGTTCATTCAAAGCGAAAGTTTCCACCCCGTATACGCTGATCAGAACATTGAATACGCCGTCCATTCCTGCTCCTGCAAGCTGGATCACCAAGATGAAGAAAACCCACCCCGGCCATTTCATCGGGTTTCGATGCTCTTTCTTTTCCACAACTTCTTTGTCTCGCGACGATGGCAAAGGCAAAAGAAGAAAAGCTGCTGTTAAGAAAGAAAAACCATTCAACCAAAAAGCAAACGAAGGTCCAGCGACATAGGCAACAATCCCTCCTGTAATCGATCCACCAATCAAAACAACTCCCGTCATAAGCTGTTCCAGACCGTTCACTTTCATAAGGTGTTCAGGTTTTGTCACGGTCCCGATATAGCTCTTGCGGACGGGCTGATAGAAAGCCTCTCCACAAGCGAGGATAAACATGGATAAGAAGATGATCCAAACGTCTTCTTCAGCATCCACGAACAGAAAACTCCATGCAAAAGGTATTCTCAAAAGATCTGTCAGAATGAGAAGTCCCTTTTTGGAAGAATAATCAGCAAGCCTTCCCCCAAGCGGGGACAAAACAAGATAGGGAATAATTCTGATCCCAAGGACAGCTCCAACAGCCATTCCAGAACCGGTTAATTCGAGCAGCAGGGTAAGCACCGCTACTTGACTGAACCGATCCCCGATGCCATTCACGATGCCTGAGTAAAAAAGAAATCGGTAGGAGTTGTGGATCTTCATACCGACCGCCTAACATTAGATATGCATCTAATTAGCTGAGCAAAATAAAGGGCCATGTCGTCACCTTCGGACGACAACCGGCCACATTTCCACGGGGTTAAGCTCATATTGGTTATTTTCCCTGTACATGAACTGCTGCATGATCCATTCCCTCCGAACCGTCGCAAAATCATCAAAGAAGGTTTGGATATATTCATTGACTTCTTTCTCCTCATAAGTTTTTCCATGTTCAAACCATTGGACAAAATAAGAAAGGATGACATTTTTCTTTTTCAATTGGCTCGGCATCTGTTTCAGTTTTCCTTCAACTGTAACGAAATTTTTAATGATTTTGGCCTGCTCTCTGCTATCAACTTTCAACTCTTCGGCAACCACTCGTTCATCATCTCCTATCCGTAATATAGCTGTTGTCATGAATTCCAACTTCTGCTCATTCAAATAAAAGTAAATCGTATTTTTATCTCTTCTGGAATAGACCGCCCCTGTATCCTTCAACTTCTTCAAATGATGGGTGATCGTTGGAGGACGCAACCCTAATTTCCCTGCAATTGCCTGCCCATGCAGAGGGCCTTGACGAAGGAGAGCGATAATTCTAAGCCTCGTCGGATCTCCGACTGCTTTATGGAAAGCTACCATTTTTTCTAATTGCATACATTCACCTCTCTAATTAAATGATTATCTAATTAAATATTAATCTAATTATATGAAGTTGTCAACGGTGTTTTTTTCGGCATTCCATCACAAGGTGGAGGTCTAATTTGCTCGATTTGATATCGTAGACTTGTATAAATTGAAAACAGGACTCCCCTTTCGTGAGAGTCCTGTTTTACTTTCCCAATCTATGCATCTTCCACTACAATATAAGTCGCATTCACCGGCCCATGTACACCGACAACCAAATTCATTTCAATATCCGCACTATTGCTCGGTCCTGTAATGAAGCTTACGCATGATGAGACAGGATTCCCTGACTGTTCCTGTTCATGAATAACGCGCGCCACCTGTGTCATTCTTGGCACAAGCGTACTTTTCGGAACGATGGCGATAAAGGTTTCCGGAAGAAGGCTGATCGATCTTCCGTTCTGTTTGTCATTGAAAAGGGTCACAGTTCCAGATTCCGCCAGAGTGATATCACTGAAAACGACCCCGACGCCGGCCTCCTCGGCAAAGTTGACATCCCCCTCCTGTTCATTCCAAATACGAATTTCATAGCCTTGCTTCCCCAGTTCCTTATAATTGTTGAGTAAATCATATTCTTTCAACCGGGGTCCACCGGAGCTGATGACTTTCCTGGAACCATTAAAGGATTCGAGTACGTTTTGTAAGGCGGTTCCAAGATCTGCTTTTGTTGTCCGTTCAACGTGAGTATGGATCACATCACATTGGGCTTCCAACTTTTCGATGAGCTCTTCCTGACTCGCTCCTTGAAAAACACGGTCCTGCGGTTGAACGGAATACGTAGCGGCCTCCACGGTTGTACGCCTTTCCCGGCCGAGGTTTTCGGCGACCCGATCCAAAAAGGATGTCCGGTTATAAATCGTCATCCTTCTTCTCTCCTTTTTTCCCGCTGTTTGTACCATTCCCGGAAGTTCTTGCGTGCGGGGGCAGGAAAATCCCTGCTGTCGGTCCACCCTTTCAACGGACCTGGACCCCTTTCGATCTGTTCACCTTTCGTCCACGGTTTCATTGCAGTCCTGGCCATTTTTGTACTCATCTTGTAGGCAGCAGGCGTCGACGCCCATTGGGCAAACCCTCTCATCATCCATTCTTCTGACTTCGCCCCCATTTGTTCCTGCTCAACGATGATTTCACGGTGTCTGATCAAGTGTTCATGGAGCGGAATTTTCACAGGACATGCCTCTGTACACGCCGCACACAAGGAAGATGCGTAAGGAAGATCTTTATGGTCTTCATACCCATCCAGGAGCGGGGTCAAGACGGCTCCAATCGGACCTGGATAAATGGAACCATAAGAGTGGCCTCCGACGTGACGATACACAGGGCAGGCATTGATACAGGCGGCACAACGGATACAATGCAGCGTCGACTGAAATTCTGTGCCCAATATTTTTGAACGACCGTTATCGACAATGACGAGATGGAAATCCTCCGGCCCATCCGTTTCGCCCTCTAAACGAGTTCCTGTGAGCGCCGTGATGTAGCTCGTCAATTTCTGTCCAACAGCGGCTCTCGTAAGTAAACTCACCATAACTTCCAGCTCTTCCCACGTAGGAACGACACGCTCCATCCCCATGACAGCAATATGGGTCTCAGGAAGAGCGGTTACCATGCGGGCGTTTCCTTCATTCGTTACAAGCGTGACGGCACCGGATTCAGCGACCGCGAAATTACAGCCTGTGACCCCGACATCCGCTTCCAGAAAATCTTTCCGAAGCTGTTCACGGGCAAAGGCAGCTAGCTCCTCGGGCTGATCCGTTTTCGTATACCCTTTTTTATTGGCGAATGTTTCCCGAATCTGTTCTTTATTTTTATGAAGAGCGGGGGTGACGATATGGGACGGGGGATCCTCATCAAGCTGCAGAATCCACTCCCCTAAGTCCGACTCTACGACTTCACACCCGCTTTTTTCCAATGCTTCATTCAAGCCGATCTCTTCCGTGACCATTGACTTCGATTTCACCACTTTGCGCGCCTGCTTTTTTTTGGCGACTTGCTGAACGTAAGCGTTCGCTTCCTCAGCCGTTTCCGCAAAAAATACGGTTCCCCCGCGTTTTTCGACTTGTACGCTGAGCTGGTGCAAATAATAGTCCAGATTCTCCAAGGTGTGATGGCGGATTTCTTCCCCGAGCGTCCGCCAATCTTCCCAGTCCCCGAGTTCTTCGGCCGCTTTCAGACGCCCACTTCGAAAGCGCCCCTGCGCTGAAGATACGGCTTGCCTCATAAAATTGTTTTCGATTCCGGCCTGAATCCTATCAGCATACGGCTTATCGCCAATCTTAATTCCCATGTGACCTCCCCTTCCTTATTGGCTGTTCAACACTTGAGCAATATGAAGCACTGTTACGTCTTGTTTGTTGCGGCGCATACAGCCTCCCATGTTCATCAGGCAGCCCATGTCTCCGCCGATCAGGTAATCCGCCCCGGTCTCTTCGACATGCTCCGCTTTTTCTTTTACCATCTGTCCACTCACGGCGGCATTTTTCACCGCGAACGTTCCTCCGAATCCACAGCAGTCCTCTTTCAGCGGCAGCTCAATCAGCTCCAGACCTTCCACATTTTCCAGCAAAATTCTCGGGGCATCTTTCACTCCTAACAAACGTGTCATATGACAGGACGGATGATAGGTAGCCGTCCCTTGAAACGTTGATTTCACATCTTCCACATGTAGAACGTCTACTAAAAACTGGGTCAGTTCATACGTCTTTCCAGCCACAGTCTCTGCCCGTTCTCTCCACTCGGGTTCGTCTTTCAGTGCATGAGGATACTCTTTGATCATTTGCACACAGGACCCGGAAGGACCGACAACATAAGCGGAGGCTTCAAAGGTTTTAATCATTTGTTTCATGGCTCGGATGGATTCTTGTTTATACCCGCTATTGAAAGCCGGTTGCCCGCAGCAGGTTTGATTTTCAGGAAAATCCACGTCACACCCGAAACGCTCGAGCAGTTGGACCGCATCTTTCCCGACGTCCGGGGTGAACGTATCACACAGGCAAGTGATAAATAAGGAAACTTTCATGATTGTGTCTGTCCTCCTTATTGAATTACTTAAAAAAGACCGGGTGTTTTAGAAACCCGATCTCTCCAATTCTTTTAAAAAACGTTCACCGCAATCTTCGTAAGTCAAACAAAGATCGTGCCGTTTATCCGGCTCTGTTCTCATTGATTCTTCATGTACTCAAGAACGGCCAAATCGATAAGACCGTGTGACTGCTCCCGGTTTTCAAAATTCTCTGTATGGAGATACGTTGTAAAAGCTTCATAAAATACATCATCAGACACATCCTCCGATTGCACATACCCCAGGCGCAGCAAGTGGGTGGCCACCTCTTGCTTCACTTTTCCTTCCAATTTCACGACCTGACCTGGATGGGATGCGGCGAAATACAATTGATGCAGGTGGTAGATACGTTCGAGCTCTTCAATCGGCTCAGGGTGGTCATCCACACGGAGATCGACCGCTACATCACTGAGGCCTCCGTAACCCGCTTTGTCTTTGACGACTAGCAGGGCGGCCGATTGTTTCCCACGACTGTCGCCACCTGCACGCTGAGCAGCTTTTATGGCTTCCAACAAACGATCAGCCAGAGGGCCATCTGCTGTTTCATACGCATTCCTCATATCAGTGACAGTTTCTTCATTTACTAAAATGTTGCCTTGGACTGCGTAAGACATTCCTGCCTCACCGCCCGCCCACTGATAACAGTCCGTTCCAGTGAACGTTGCACCTTTTCCTTGATGATCGACGATGCCGACTTGCCGATCTTCTTTTTGGGGATCGTCTTTCGTCAACAGACGGATCACCTCATCTGCTGAAAAACCTTCCTCAAGCAATCGCAAACCCTCGGGACCATACTGAGGATTCCCCATGGCCTGTGTAGCAATGGCACCGACTCCCGCTTTCGCCCATGGAACGATCGCCCCCACACCTAAGAACTTCGACTGGACGGCGACCCCCCATTCTCCTGTTTCAGGATCATGAGCACAAATAGAAAATGTCGCAATGGTTTTTGACTTCATTTCATTCCCTCCCTGTCTACATAGATTTCGGGAAAAAGAGACAATATCCTTCACCCCACTGGACGATCGATGCTCTATAGACGAACAATTTATAGTTTAAACTTTGCCTGTCCGGGTAAATTTCATACCGTAGCAGCTATTAAATAAAGAGAAAGGGAGAGAGATTAGATGAAACCGACTGTCCGTGAATACACCAATGACGAAAAGCTTATGGAAGACGTTAAACGATTGAAGGACGAAGGTATCGACCACAAAGAAATCTATATCCTGTCCCATGACGATGACCGTACCGACCGAATCGCTAAGAACGTTAATGCGAATACAATCGGACTTTCCGAACAGGATTTAAAAAATGTCATCAGCAATATTTTCAGTAAACAGGGCGATGAACTACGTACTAAACTTCAGGAAATTGGGCTTTCTGAAGATGAAGCTGAAGAATACGAAGAAGATATGGATGAAGGGAAAGTCCTGCTGATTGTCACGAACCCATCGAAAGCAGAAACATTATTATAAGAGAAACAAAAAAGGAGCACACCGGACGGTGTGCTCCTTTTTTCATATCAATAAGTCGTAAACCATGTCCATTTCTGCAGATAATACGTGGCATAACGAATAAATGTTAAATTGTCCTGATACTTGTTGTACTCTGCAGTATAATGTCCATCTTCGTTGTTCCAGATCCGCTGGAAATAGTCATCCACTTCTTGGAACACCTCTTCTTCCCCGTTTCCTTTAATGACCACATCCGCTTCCAGGTTCAAGTTGGCCAGATTTCGTCGTGTATAATTGGCGGAACCGGCGATTATGAGATCGTCTTCCGGGTGATCGATGTATAGCATTTTCGTATGGTACTGCTCCATATCCGTATCGTACCAGCGCAAGTTGATGTTCTCATTTCCAAGTCTCTGTAATTCGGCAGCCACAGGCAAATTCGGAATACCGGTTTTCTCATGACCGAATGCTGTCTTGTTCGGATCCATGATGATATTCACCGTAGCCCCCCGGTTAGCGGCTTCGTCTATGCTGTTCATAATTTTCTTGTCAGCCAGGTAATACATGCCGAGCCAGACCCTATCGTCCTCTCCTGCGTCAGATAGTCCATCAAGTATCGACTGATAGATCTTTCCTTCCGTGACGAACCGGGTGGATAATGGCCCTTCCTTCTCTTCCCATTCGATATCTTCATAATCTGGGAATTCATCTCCTCCGGAATAGCGGACGACGGCTTCCTCCGCTTCCAGGATATCTTTGATGATCGGCCCCGTCATCTTGAAGGCCACATTCTCGTGATAACCGCTTGCATCATGAGGATTTGCCGTCGAAACGATAGCCGCTTTTTCTGTGGCCAACAATTTCCGGTGGTTCGCTTTAATATTCAACAATTTCATGTAGGAACGAAGGGTCACTTTTGGTGCTTCTTTTGCAAGAGGGTTGCTAATCCAGCCGTCATCACCTGTTCCCATCCAGGAAAACAACAACCGCCATACGCTTGAATACAAGGGATTTGAATCTCTCAACCGGTTCAAATCCGTCAACACAACTTCCACACCGCCTTCTTCCAGACGTTTAATGGTTTCCGACTCATATGATCCGTAAACCGTATTGATCTGATCGGTTATGAAAACGACCTTCAAATCAGGGACCTCTTCTTTCCTCTCTAACACAGCATCCACCAATTCACTTGAAATCGGAGGAAACTCCACTTTTCCATTGGTATATCCATTAAATAAAAACATGTCCGCAACGATGAATTCATCTGCTTCTGCAATCGTCTGGTTGATCTCTTCAAATATTTGAAGATCATGGACCGTTTCACCGGCTTCATTTTCATAAGTAAGATCCCGATAAAATTCAATATCTTCCATCTGGTGCTCTTCGCCTTCATAGGCAATCCCATCAGGCAGGGTCTTCCATGAGGTGTGGTAGGCAATCGTTAGACTAAGAACAATAAGAATAAAGACAACGATCCAAAACCACTTTCGTTTACCTAATCGTTTTAAACGCTTCATAAGAGGCCTCCTAAACTAGAGTGCTCCTCTTATTTTCACTTCTATGGCAGGTTTCAAACCCCGATTCGACAAAAACATGATTAGGATTCCACCATTTAATCAAATGCGAGGGTCGATATTGAACATATCCCTGTATAACCAATTTCGTCCGTCTCCCTTTTCCTATCGAACCTTCACTCCTACAACCCCCCCAGAATAAAAAAATCCCCTATGCGATCGCGAGGATCGGACAGGGGTTGTTCATCATTAATGGGTGATTAGTTTGGGACGCTTTACAAAAAGAAGACTTACGATGATGCTGCTAAGGATGAACGCTGGCAGCATATACCCGCCGTTGTAAACGAGGGAATACAACCAGACGGGCTGACCTTCCGGAGCAAATTCTCCGTAGAAGACGATTCCTGCGAAGAAGTGTCCGAAAAAGCGCAGAACACTTCCGATCAGACATCCAACGACGATCCATCCGACCAACCGACGGGACTCTTTCGATTGAATCGCCTTCCATAATGGTGCAGCCACTAATCCAGCTGTCCCGATGACAGCAAAAGCTACCACATAGTCAAGAAAAGCCTGGACGGGTGTCATGATGTAGGCGCCTGTCAATAGTTGATAAAGGCCCAGCAGCAATCCGGTCGTAACACCGCCTTTTAATCCCCAGCGGAAAGCCATGATGAACACGGGGACCATTGCGAAGGAAACAGAACCTCCCTGCGCCCATAGTTTGAATGATAAAAATGGAATAATATCCAACAATAACGCGAGTGCTGAAAAGATCGCGACCTCGACGAGGAACAATACCCGGCGATTTCTCATTTCAACATTCCTCCTTATAAAAAGACACAAAAAAAGCAACGCCAAAGAGGGAAGCTTCCTGATGGAGGAGTCCCAATTTCGCATTGCACCATCAAAAAAGCCGCCATCCCTACGCCAGTATTAACTGACAGGTTCGAAGGGTCTGAACATGACATTCACTCTCAGCCGGAAGGCTCCCCTTGAAGGCTTTAAACCGTTTACTTTTCCTGATTTGTATCTATTATAATAAATTTTCTATAAGATTACAAAGTCTTTTCTATTTCCCGGGCAATCATTTCGTATTGGTGTACATTTGAAAGAACTCCATCGTCCGTTCCAGAATCATGTCTTTATCATGATCGAGGGTAGCGACATGGTAGCTGTTTTCAAGATGGATGATTTCCTTGTGTTCAGAAAAGACCGATTCAAAAATGACTTCTGAGTTGTTAGGCGGTACGACATGGTCTTCGTCAGATACGAAAATCATGATCGGACAATGGACTTCATCCAATCGCGGTTTCACCTTTTCCATCAATTGAACAAGTTCACCGATTGACTGAACAGGTGTCCGCTCATAAGCCAGTTCCACCGTTTCAGGGTCTTTGATATCTGACCCGATCGCTTCGATAAACCGCTCTTCTGACTCTGAACTGCTTTCCAGTGCTGGAATATCGATGGCAGCGTTGATCGGGATGACTCCCGCTACATCACGGTATTCACTCGCCATATATAAAGCAAGGGTTCCTCCCATAGAAAGACCGACGACGAATATTTTCGAACACCTTTCCTTCAACCAGTCATATCCTGCTTCGACCGACTGGACCCAGTCATCATGGGTGGTCGATTCCATATCCTCCGCTGTTGTCCCGTGGCCTTTAAGGCGGGGACAATGGACAGTATAGCCAGCCCTCGCATACGTCTCTGCCAGAGGTTTCATGCTCTGTGTCGTGCCAGTAAAACCATGACATACAAGAATTCCTACCTCATTCCCCTCGAAGCGCATCTCCTCTGCTCCATCCATCACTTGTACCATTGTACCGCTCCCCTTTCGCTTCTGATTTCCCAAGAATTTTCTGCAAGACGGTCTTCTCCAGCCACTTCCATGGCACTAAACGTTTAAACCATACATTGGTGCGTACCCCTGGTCCGATTGGATAACGCAGTTTGACCAGTTCTTCTTTATCCATTAATCCTGCCATCAAATCGGATACATCCTGAGGATCACCGGGTGTTTCTTTGTTTAGAGCATCCCACAACCCTTTTATGTAAGCAGCGTATGGAGATCCGGGGTCATGTAATGTTTCCGGGATCTCGAGTCCAGTCGACCAGATATTCGTCTGATAGGAGCCGGGTTCAATCAAGACAACGTCGATGCCGAATGGCTTCACTTCGAAACGGAGACTTTCTGATAATCCTTCCAAGGCATGCTTCGAGGCTACATAGGCTGACAGCCCAGGGAAACCGATCAGACCGCTGACGCTGCTTACATTCATGATCTTTCCGCTCCTTTGTTTGCGCATCACCGGGAGCACGGCCTGCGTAACAGCAATGACGCCGAACACATTCGTCTCAAATTGATGGCGATACGTGTCAAGAGGCACTTGTTCCAGGAACCCTCCGACGGCGTACCCTGCATTGTTGACAAGCACATCCAAGCGTTCGAGTTCATTCACCTTTTCCGAAAAACTTGTTAATGACTCAGAATCAGTCACATCCAACTGCCAGACATCGATCCTGCCGCGTACAGTCTCTTCCAGGTTGTCAAAAGCAACAGCTTTATTCACATTTCTCATCGTTGCAATGACATGAAAACCTTTCTCTGCACACTTCAAAGCGGTATGAAAGCCAAAACCGCTTGATGCTCCTGTTATAAGTACCGTTTGTTCCATGTTTTGAATCCCCCTTGTGCTATTCGTTACCCCATATCATTCGATATGACACCCGCATTATCCTCCATCCTTGCTTTCGGACAGCATCCGTGTCCCTTCCCCCCTTTGATGAAGATACATAATGTATGGTTTTTGTCATATTAATGTTAGAATGGTAAAGGTTATCGACCGAAACAAATTTTTTATAGAAAGGAAGTTTCATATTTTATGAGTACGAACATGAAGCTTCAGGCGCTTACCCCGTCCTATGACCCTTGGGAAGCGTATATGGATGTGGAAGAACACGGAAAAATGACGTTATCCAATATTGAATTTACGACGACGACACTTTGCAATATGCGATGTGAACATTGTGCTGTCGGCTATACCTTAGGAGCCAAGGACCCGGAAGCTCTCCCCATGGACCTGATCAGAAAGCGGTTGGACGAGATTCCCCACTTGCGGACGCTCAGCATTACAGGTGGAGAGCCCATGATGTCTAAAAAATCGGTGGAAAACTATGTCCTGCCTTTATTGAAATATGCCCATGAACGTGGGGTCCGTACCCAAATCAACTCGAATTTGACGCTTCCATACGAGCGGTACATTCCGATCATTCCTTATTTGGATGTCTTACATATTTCCCACAACTGGGGAACGATCGAGGAATTCATCCATACCGGTTTTGCGCGTATGGAACGCAAACCTTCAGAGGAAAACCGGAAAAAATTCTTCGACCGGATGGTGGAGAACTCTCAGCGGTTGTCCGATGAGGGTGTGATGGTATCGGCAGAGACAATGTTGAATAGACGGACGTTCCCATACCTTGAATCGATCCATGATCACGTCAAAGAAATGAAATGTGCCCGACATGAGATTCACCCGATGTACCCCGTGGATTTTGCCAGCAGTCTGGAAACCCTCAGCCTGGAACAAATGCGTGATGGAATCAACCGTCTGCTCGATCATCGGGATGAGGATATGTGGATGCTGTTCGGTACCCTGCCGTACTATCCTTGCAGTTCCTCACAGGACGACCTTAACATGCTGGAGCGTCTCTATCGTGAAAAAAATGTGACGGTAAGAAACGACCCGGACGGACGTTCCCGTTTGAACGTCAACATTTTCTCTGGAGATATCATCGTCACTGACTTCGGCGACGAACCAGGGCTCGGCAATATCCAGAACACGAACTTGGAAGATGCCTATAAGAACTGGATGGCTACGGATACGGCTAAAAGTTTGAACTGTCACTGTCCGGCCGTCAAATGCCTTGGCCCTAACGTACTCGTGAAGAACACGTACTACGAGGGTGTGGATTTTCAGGAACGAAAAACGAACATTACGTTGTAAGTCAGAAAGGATGCCGTTGCAATGCCGACTGTAAACCATTCAGATGGAACGATCATCTACAAGGTGATCCATCAGGACGTCGCTTTCATCAAAATCTATATCGATGATTTAAATGGAATCGTCGTGACCGCTTCCCCTCAAAAGGAAGCAGCGAAAGTCCATGCGTTCGTTGAAAAAAAGGCAGATTGGATTTTTGAACGATGGCAAGCGACCCATGATGATTTATATGGAATCGACCACCTTTCACCATCAAAGCAAGAGAAAATTACGTACCTTGGACGTTCCTATCGTTTGAAAGTTGAAAAGGCTGATGCGCCTTCTTTCGCCTTTCAACAAGGGACCTTCCGCTTCAGCTTCCCCAGTGATTGGACGGAAGAGGAAACGGCAGAAGTGCTACGAAAGGAAGCCGCTCGTTGGCTCTATAACAAAGCGCGCGAGAAGTTCCCTACCCTATCAGAAGGAACGGTTAAGGTCGAAGAAGACAATTGCCGCCTCGGATTCAAGGAAGCAGAGGCCATCCAACTCAATTGGAGGCTCATTCAAAGACCGAAAGCAAAATTAAAAGAGACCCTTGAACATCTTCATTTGGAGTACACCTTTTAAACAGGAGGGTCTCGCACGTCATTTATAAACTCTCCATTTTCAAAAAGGCTCTGTTAAAATTTAGTGTTGCTATTACTGCAAATAAGGAACCTCCAATTTTATGGAAGTTCCTTTTTTATATTTGGCTTCTTCTACTAAAGCTCCCGTTTGTGGAAGACTCAGCTTCGAGATGTTTGTGTGATTCTAGGGGGCTCCGGGAAAAGGTTCGCTTTCCATGGGGCGGGCGGTGAGCCTCCTCAGGCTACGCCTTCCGGGGTCTCACCTGTCCCACACGTCCCATAGGAGTCTCACCGTTTCCCTCCGCCCCCTTCCCTTATAAGTGTCTCGAAGCCACTTTAAAAAGGGTGAGCTTGAATGGTTGAGGTTCGAACATCTGTATGGATTCGTAAGTTTCCAATTCTTCTCTCCTAGGCGGGCAGATCATACGTAGTATCAAGCATTTGCGTATGCTAAACGTTCATGGGGTAGAGATGATATCATTCCCTTCTCTTAACCATACAAGCTGATTTTTTAAGTAGTGGTTTCGAGACACTTATATGGCAAAGGGGCGGAGGGGAATGGCGAGACTCCTATCTTAAGTGTGCGGGCGCCTCGTTCAGCGGCGTATGGACTGGACTGAGCTGGAGGAGATAAAGGAAACACGAAGAACGAAGGGATTCGATGTTGACTTATCGTACAGAAGCGAGGGAAGTCTCACTAGCCGCTAGGCGCAGAAACCGGATATCTACGAGGAAGAGAGTGCTTGGTGAGACCCCGCAGGACATAGTCCGAGGAGGCTCACCGCGCTCCCGCGGAAAGCGAGTCATCCCCCGCAGCCCCTTGGCTAGATCAGGGTCTCGAAACCCCCATCATGAATCATCAGCTATTCTAGTGGGTGAGAGGATAAGGATCATACGCCCAAACCGAGGGGCTCGAACCCGGAAAGCTTGATACATAGCGTTTTATGCTTACTACAACCGGGGTAATGGAAGACCATCCAACGTTGGTTAAGGGGTTCGTTTCTCGCATGATCGAATGGGGTGGTTGGGAAGCTGCGAGACTCCCGTGGGAGAAAGGAGATCGGCGAGATCCCGCAGGGCGATAAGCCCGAGGAAGCTCGGCACTCCCCCACAGGAAAGCGAGCAGCTTCCCAGCCACCCCTGGCACTCAACACAATAACGAACCCTGAACCCTCTCGAAATCAAGTCTTCAACAATCCTGCCATTTCCGTTGATGCAAATATCAACACTGAACTTTAACAGAGCCTTCAAAAAAATCCCGGCAGGAACCACTCCTGCCGGGATTTTCTCATATGAATAATAATAGACTCAAAGCCATAACCGCCATTCCGGCAACGACCCCGTAAATGGACAAGTGTGCTTCTCCATAGCGCCTGGAGGCAGGCAGCAATTCATCTAAGGAGATGAAAACCATAATCCCTGCCACCCCTGCAAATAAGATTCCGAACATCATATCATTCAGAAACGGCATCAATAACAGATAGGCCAGGATCGCTCCCACAGGCTCGGATAAACCGCTTAGGAAAGAAAGCTTGAACGCCTTCTTCTTATCCCCCGTTGCATAATACACTGGAACAGAAACCGCGATTCCTTCCGGGATGTTATGGATCGCGATGGCTGCTGCTATCGCGATTCCGAGCCCGGGATCATTCAGCGCCGCCGTGAATGTGGCGATTCCTTCCGGGAAATTGTGAATCGCGATGGCAAGCGCTGTGAACGTTCCCATTTTCAAAAGGTCGGGATCTTGCACGGCCGTCTGCCGCTTTGACATATCCTCTACTTTTTTCACTTCATGAGGATTTCCTGATTTCGGTATGAACTTATCAATGAGAGCAATGACGAGCATCCCGCCGAAAAAAGCACCGACCGTCGCCCAATGCCCAGCTTCGTTCCCCATGGCATCCACTAAGGATTCTTGTGCTTTAAAGAAGATTTCAATCATGGATACATAAATCATCACACCCGCTGAGAATCCCAATGCAAGGGATAAAAACTTCGTATTGGTTGTTTTTGCAAAAAATGCGATCAAACTTCCGACACCGGTGGCTAATCCAGCTAATAAAGTCAGGCCGAAAGCCAATAACAAGTTTTCCATTGTACCTCTCCTTCAATTCGAACAAATTCTCTAAGCACATTGTAACGGAGGTTTTTCCTTGGAGCAACTTTTTTAGTTTCAGTTATGTTTTATGAGCCCATAAAATACGGCCGACACCTTCACCAATGATATATTCATTTTTATGGGCTCCCGTGCATAATCTATCCTTTTTTGCCCATAAAAAAACCACCTTCCTGAACGGAAAGTGGCGGTTTACGGAAGATATTGAAAGTGTGCTTCGATTCTCGCCGTCGTCTCAAGCATGCCCGGTTCAACAGGCGTTGATGCTGCTCCTAACACCTCAGCTTTCTGATAGCTTTGGACAGGAACTGAAGGTGTCGTCCCAAGCTCCATGATGCGAACCGGTTTCTCATCAAGGGCGAGCCCCATAGCGTCTGCTATCGTCCGGGCATTTGCCGAAGCCTGTGCCAGAGCTATTTTCAAAGCTTCCTGATACTGCTGATACGGATCACTGTCACTGAATGATATGTTCGATATTCTATTCGCTCCATTTGCAACAGCTGTATCCATGATATAACCGGTCTTTGCAATATCATCGATGATCACTGTCAGCGTATGGGTGACCTGATAGCCGCGAAACTCCTGTTTTCCGTCTACATAATCATACTCAGGGTAAATGAAATAATCCGACGTCTGCATCTTTTCCTCCGGGATGCCGGCTGCCATCAGTTGATTTCGGACGTCCTCCATGATGCGGGCATTTTCCTGCTGCGCCTTTTCCAAATTCTCGTCCTGGGTGACAACGCCGATGCTCACATTGGCAACATCCGGCCGCACCTGGACTTTCCCCACACCATTCACTTTCAGAAGTCTACTCTCCCCTTCGCGGCCCTGCTGCCTTTGGTACGGGTAGTACATCACACATCCCCTCCTTTTTTATTTAATGAGATAGAAATCTGAAATATGTCCTCCCTCAGGATAAGGAGAAGGACTCATACTTTTTTTTCCATTTATTGAATACATACTAAGAGGGGGTGACGGATGTGTATCGATCCTATGAAGAATATTTGAAAGACTACCAATCCTACATTGAGCATGGCTTGCCAAAAAAAGGACCGAAGAAGAAGATTCTTATCCTGGGCGCGGGGATGGCCGGCCTTGTAGCTGGTTCCCTTTTGAAAGAGGCGGGGCATGAAGTCATTATTCTGGAAGGAAATGACCGCATCGGAGGAAGGGTCCACACCATCCGAGAGCCTTTTTCAAACGAGAATTACATAGACGTGGGCGCAATGAGAATCCCCAAAAACCATGAATATGTCCAGACGTACATTCGAAAATTCGGCTTGTCCACCAATCGTTTCATCAACTCGACCCCGGATGATCTGTTAATGATCAATGGCCAGAAAATATTTCGTGCCCAATACGAAAAAGATCCTGATCTGTTAGGATTCAACCTCCTTCCAGAAGAAAGAGGAAAAACAGCCAAGCAATTGTTCCTGGACGCTGTCCAACCGTTTCTTGACTTATACAATAATAGTAACAAGCAGGAAAAGAAAGAATTGAAGGAACGCTTTTCCAACTATTCGATGGGAGAGTACCTCCGAAACAATCCCTATGGACCATCAATGTCCAACAATGCGGTCCGGATGATCAAAGTCGTCCTGGGAATCGAGGGTTTCCCTGAATTCTCCTTTCTCGATATTCTGACTGATATTACATTTCCCATTTTCAACGGGGACACTGAATTCGTGGAAATCCAGGGGGGCAATGACCGGCTGCCTCAAGCTTTCCTCCCGGAGTTGATCGATAACCTGTACTTCGATCAGAAAGTCATAAAAATCGTTCACAACCATGACCGGATGACCGTTTATACAGAAGACCAGCGTTTTAACAAAATTTCTGAATGGAGTGGGGATTACATTCTCACCACCATCCCCTTCAGTGCTTTTCAGTTCATTCACGTCTATCCATACGGCTGCATTTCTCCACGAAAATGGCAGGCCATCCGGGAAGTGATCAACGTTCCCGCTGTAAAAATCGGAATCGAATTCAAGACACGTTTTTGGGAAAAATACCGGGTCGTCAACATCGTGACCGATTTCCCCATCCGTTTTGCTTATCAGGAAAGCCACCACAAAGGCACCGAGGGACCTGGTGTACTGCTTGCAAGCTATACATGGGGGCAGAACGCCCTGTTATTCAATAGTCTGGATGATCAGGAAGCAACCAAACAAGTCCTGGAAGACCTCGCCCTTGTCTATGGAAACATCGTCTATGAACAATACAAACAGAGTGTCGTTTTCAACTGGAGTCAGAATCCATACTCCGCGGGTTGTTTCACGCTCTTCACCCCTGGCCAGAGCCGTGACCTTGAAGAGGTCATGCCGCTGCCGGAAGGGCGGATCCACTTTGCCGGCGAACAGACTTCGTCCTATCACGGCTGGATCGAAGGTGCCGTAGAATCCGGAATCCGGGCTGCTGTAGAGCTGAATGATCGGTAAATAGGAAGGTTTGTCCATGGCATTAGGTACCAGGTACCGGAAATCGACTGTCGGTACCTGGTACCAAAAGGAGCAGTCCATGGACCAGGTTTGCTGTGATCCATCTCACAATACCTCTACGAAAAACCCCTATCTACGTGAGCGTCGTAGATAGGGGTTTCTCATTCTTGCGCTTCGTCTTCCTGTTCGGTGCTAAGTTCTTCACCGGATCCGCTCCAAATCTTAACGGACTGATTCTCTTTCTTGATCGGATAGACGACTTTGTATTTCTTCATCTGCACTTCCCCGTCCACCGTTTCTTCGGCCGTAAGGAAAGCCGTCACTTCAACATGATCTCCTTGAGGGTCTGCTACAAGGTTATCGACTTTCACGCTGAGCGTATTATTATAGCCAGACCGGAACTTTTCAAAGGAAATGTCCTCCTGCCAGCTGCTGCTCAACAGGGAATAGGCGGTAACGAAGTCTCCCTGGTTGATGCTGTCATAGAAATACTGCACCATGTAGCTTGCCTGCTCTGCATCCGTCCCTGTCACCGGGGAATAAACTTCACCTGTAAGCTCCGGGAACTCCGGCAATGACCGCATTGGTGACTCACTCCACCGGCGGACCATCGGGAGGACATCTGCAACCGGGATGCTGAAGCCGATCGACTCATCATCCATCTTAGCGGAATTGATACCGATCACTTCCCCTGTTTCTCTGTCCAGGAGCGGCCCTCCGCTGTTGCCCGGGGAAATGGGGGCTGATATTTGATACAAGTTTTTATAATGGAACGGTTCGATGTCGAGCGTTCGTTCCAAGCCGCTGATTTCACCGCGGGTCACGGTGTTCTGCAGGCCGAGAGGGCTCCCAAGGGCAAGCACTTCATCCAGAAGTTCGGCTGAATCTTCTTCACGTATCGGAAGTGGATCCTTTCCTTTCAATCCAGGCACCCGAACGACGGCTACATCGATATCCCTGCTGACGCCGATCACATCACCCGGCAGTTTTTTACCATCAGAGGTGATGACGTTGACACTCTCTGTATTCGCCACCACATGAGCATTCGTTATGATATCCCCTTGATCATTATACAAAAAGCCGGAACCCACTGAGCCGTCGTCCAGCTCGATCTGGACGACCAGTTTCTGGGATTCATATATGATTTCCTGTGTTTCTTTCGGCACTTCTCCTTCATCTTCATTCTCATCAGGCGGCTCGTCTAGAACAGCAGAGACCGTGAAATCACTTTCGACTTCATCAATCATATAAAACAAACCTGCCGTTCCCCCTCCGAGAATGAGAAGAGTGGCGAGAAGACTGACGATCCAAGAACGTCTCATCTGTATCCCCCTATTCTACCAGCCACTCCATCTCAGTCATTTCGACGGAGTAATTTCCTTCTTCTAATTCATAATGTACTTTTTCAAAGGTCCCCTGATCCCCGGGGTTCATATAGTTCGGAAACACTTTCACTGATTCTGTACGGACGGCTTCTCCATTATCATCGAGAATTTCGTACTTCACAGTCACCGTACTAATGATTTGTGTCGCTACACTTTTCAGTGACCCTGTCACTTTATAATCACCAAATTCATCTTTCGTAATGGACAAATCCTCGACTTCAAGTGCCTGTGTCTGATTGCGCAGTTCATCTTTGGCTGCTTGCTGCATCGCATTTTCCAACCGTTGCTGCTCCGCTTGTTCAAAGGCGGTTTTCTCTTCTTGAATCCGCTCTTTCAACTGTATCAACTGATCATCATTGGAAACATACTGCAATCCTTGATCAATGAGGGCAATGGCATCAGCATAACGTTTTTCACCAGCGGCCGTTTCTGCCTTCTTCGTCGACTGGTTGACAATTTTTTCAAAAATTTTGTCCCGAACTTTGGATGCTTCCTCAAGGTTGAGCCCGGATAATGTATTCAGCTTAGAGGCGAGCTCATCCACATCGGTAATTTTGGAAAGTTCCTGATTGACTTCTTTCAATTTCAGTTTGGAATCCATTTCATTCATTATCGGAAAAAGCGTGATAAGGAGGCGGCTGTTCTCTTTCCTTAGGGACTCCTGAATCGCCGTCAACTTTTCATCTGCTTTTTTTAATGATCCTTCTTCGATCCACTCGCCCACCGTATCGAGCTCCTTCTGCCAGGACAAGGCTTCCTGGACAGAGCTGAGTTCTTCTTGGAGAGCTTCCTCTTCCGGCCGTCTGTCGATCGCTCCAACCAGCAATTGCTCTGCTTCCCGGTAATCTCCGTCGAGTGCTACTTTCTCCGCTTCTTCTTTCATGGCCAAAACTTCCGTGTTCACATCTTTTTGATAATCATAAACAAAATAAAGGGCTACCCCCATTACGGCCAACATGACGAAAGGCGTAATGACCGGCAACCACGATCGTACAGCCGTGCTATTATTTTCGAGTGTCCGACCTAAGCTCCTGCCACATTGTGAGCAGTAACGGGCACCATCATCCACCATATGTTTACAATGAGGACATTCGGTCATGTTCCCGTCCCCCTTTTCTATCACTTCATAATTCTGGAATCTCTTAGAATCCTCATCTATTATAGCATGTCTAAGAAGGGTTAATAAAACCCTATAGGTCCCGTTTTCATAAAAATTTCCCGCCACTCAGGATAAGCGCACGGCCCGTTCCCATTTGTCCGCATAAAATGTTATATCTTTAACCCGAGAGGAGGGTCCCTATGTCGAACAGACCCGAACAAAGCAAGCCGAACAGAAAACCCTCAAAACCGTGCTGCGGACGCAAACGTAAAGGAACGTCACGTTAAAAATAGGAGGAGCCGCCAGTAGTATGCGGCTCTTTTCAACAAGGTGACGTTTGTCACAGGAATGTAATCATTTTGTAGGTATATTGTCTTTGTATGTCAGGAAGGTGGTTGTTACAATGGGCGAAGTGAATGATTGAAAGGGGATATGCCTAATGAAAAAACGTCTTTTTTCCCTGTTCCTACTGCCTATGATCATCTTCGGACTTACCTTCCCAGCAGCTGCTGATGAAATGGACAAGCCCGCTCAAAATATTGAAACGAAATCTGTAGCACTCGATAAGAAGAAGAAAGAGCACGACCGTTTTCCAGAAGAAGAAAAAGAAGCCGTACAGGCTTCTACAGCAAAAAGTGATGTCAAACGCACCGTTTCCGTTGAAGCGACTGCTTATACCGCTTTTTGTGACGGATGCAGCGGCACAACGTATACAGGCATCGACCTGCGTGCCAACCCGAATAAAAAAGTGATTGCTGTCGATCCTGACATCATCCCGCTCGGTTCTACCGTCCGTGTACCTGGATATGGTACAGCTGTTGCCGGAGATATCGGTGGGGACATCGAAGGAAACCGTATCGATTTATTTATGGCACAGGAAAAGGATGCTTTCGATTATGGACGTCGTCAAATAGAAGTTGAAATTTTAAATTAAAGCCTATAAAAGCGCCGTTTCCTTACCAGGAAACGGCGCTTTTTTTAATCTCTGCTGAAGCGTGTCTTTTTCGCACACTTATCCAAATAAAAACTTTCCACACCACTTGTATGGAGAGCC
This sequence comes from Halobacillus sp. ABR2_026, assembly GCF_056158545.1. Taxonomy (NCBI): domain Bacteria; kingdom Bacillati; phylum Bacillota; class Bacilli; order Caryophanales; family Bacillaceae; genus Halobacillus; species Halobacillus sp. ABR2_026. The sequence goes on along the minus strand of NZ_JBSWTM010000001.1, from coordinate 1,485,653 downwards.
ACACCGTCTTCCAGGAACCACCATGTTCCTCTGTCGAGCTGTTTGATAATGAATTCAGATGTTTCACGCTCATCCATCTCTTCACTCAACTCGAGATCATGGGTGACGACCCTTTTGCTGTCCAGCAGGAAAATCACATGCCATTCTTTCTTCTTCGTCATTCCGATCCACTCCTTTTCCTTATGTAAGTTACTATACCTTACCCCGCTGCTTTTTAGTTTAATCACAAAATCAGAACTCATACATAGACTTTACGTTCCAACTTGGGATGTAAAGGAAGGTTTTAAGAAATCGATTGGTTCATGCCATTGGTTTATTAATCCTGTCCATTAAAGTTGTAAACCGGACATTCATCGGTCGGATTCTCTCAGAACACCAACAAAAAAGCCACGCATAAGCGTCGCTTTCGATCAGTCTTTATGTAGGGGGAGGTGCGCCAGATGTACGCCAAGAAGTTCTTCGATTTGCTTTCCCACAAACAAAGAAAAACCAGCGAGTGACATATGAGCGAACGACAGGTATAAGACATCCCTCCAATAAATTTTATAGATTGTCCTGTCTACACTGCTATTTTACCACTTGTCCACGTTGAATCGTGTTAATTCTACGTAAAGACTGAGCGTTATTCTCTTTGTACAACCATTGTATGCAGAAAGATTTACAAATAGAAGAGTCTCTTGTACAATAGCAAAAGTTCAAAATACAAAGTAAACAAATCGGATTTAGGAGGAATGAAAGAATGCAGCAACAAACCGTTCAGCAGCCGACCGCGGAAACCAACCGTTCGACGGTCCTTGCTCCGTTGGATCCGGTTCAGAAACCTTTCGTATGGATCGGTGCGATCGCTTCTCTGCTTTTATTTATAACCATTGTATCTGTTACAACGATTACTCAAGGCGTCCTTTTTTTGATCGGCCTTGCCTTCGGGCTTGTGCTTCTGCACGCCCGCTTTGGATTCACTTCAGCATTTAGACGGCTTTTGTCCGTCGGGAACGTGCAGGGGCTGCAGGCTCACATGCTGATGCTCGCTGTTGCGACGACCTTGTTTGCTATCATTTTAGCCACAGGATTCAGTTTCACAGGGAATGCTCCTCAAGGGTACGTTTTCCCAGTCGGAATCAGTGTCGTTTTCGGTTCCTTTATCTTCGGAATGGGCATGCAGCTCGGCTCCGGGTGCGCATCAGGTACCCTTTACACCGTAGGCGGAGGTAAGTCATCGATGATTCTCACATTACTTGGTTTTATCGGCGGCTCTGTTCTTGGTGCTTATCACATCGGTTTCTGGCGTGAAACACCAACCCTCCCTGCGATCTCATTAGCAGAATCTACAGGATTCGGCTATTTCGGAGGATGGCTCCTGCAACTTGCGATCTTCCTCGGCATTTACGGGATTACCGTAAAAGTGGCTAAGAAAAAGAATCCACCAAAAATGGCTCCTTTAAAGACGACCACAGGCTTGAAAAAGCTGTGGCGCGGAGCGTGGCCGCTTCTTCTTGCAGCTGTTATCCTCGGGGTATTGAATGCCATTACGCTAGCGGTACGCGGAAACCCTTGGGGCATCACATCCGCCTTTGCCTTATGGGGATCCAAATTCATTCAAATGTTCGGTGTCGATGTTGCAGGTTGGACGTATTGGTCCAACGATCCAGCCCCGCTTCATCAAACCGTGCTTGCCGACTCCACGAGTGTCATGAACTTTGGCATCATTCTCGGTGCCTTTATAGCGGCAAGTTTCCAAGGGAACTTCAAACCTGGAAAAATCAAACCAGGCATCGGTGCCGCTTCCATCATCGGCGGTGTCCTGATGGGATATGGGGCCCGTCTCGCATTCGGCTGTAACATTGGTGCCTATTTCGGGGGCATCGCCTCCTTCAGCCTACATGGCTGGGTGTGGATGATCATGGCGCTGGCAGGGACCTATCTCGCTTTATTTCTTCGCCCGATGTTCGGTATGAAAAACCCGGACCCTAAAGACTCCATCTGTTGAATGAAAGCCCTCCAGCATGCAGCTGGAGGGCTTTTTTTCCGGATTGAATGTGGAAAATAGACATTCGTCCGCTGTTTATTTTTTGAAAATGTGGTATGATAAAAGCAGATAAAGGATAAATATAAGAAAAGGACCACAGCTGGCACTGCGGTCCTCCCGGATATCAGCGCTCGAGTCAAAGGGCGCAGCCTGTTAAAATAGACTCACCCGCATTCATGTCAGAATAGGGAGTCTATTTTTTTATGCGTAAAATCGCGACTACTAAGCCGAGAACGGATACGATGAACGAACTGAACGCGATCATCACCATCAACGATTCATACATACTCAGAGGCATCACCCCCTTTGCTGTGGGGTTAGCCGACACCCTATTCAATTGGCTCGAACGCATCATCCACTTCCAATTATAGCATGTCCTGCCATGTTTACAGACAGTCTTTTTGGACTATCCCCTTTCCACAATCGCTGGCTGATTGTAAACCATTTCCTTCCGTTGTTCCGATAGGTGGAGGCTCGGGGGAGAGGATTGCTTCCCATGAGACAGGCGCTGATCCGCCTCAGGCTACGCCTAACGGGGCTCAACTTTTACCTCACCCTTTATATGAAATCGTTCGACACAGCTTCTTTTGTAAATGATGTCCTCATGTGAAAGGCTCTGAATCCGGTTTATAACTATTAACTATAACCTTTAACAGAGCTTTACTTATAATAACTTCGCAACAAACTTACGGTTACGTGGTCCATCGAATTCACAGAAATAAAGCCCCTGCCATGTTCCCAGAACCAGCTTTCCATCTTCCACAATCAAAGTCTGAGCATGTCCGACCGTACTCGTTTTCATGTGAGCGGCGGTGTTTCCTTCGGCATGACGATCCTCCGGGTGATCCCACGGATACACTTCCCGGAAACGGCGGAGCATATCGGTCTTCACATCAGGATCGGCGTTCTCATTCACTGTCAGCCCTGCAGTCGTATGCATCGACTGGACGACGATGACACCGTCCCGCACCCCTTCTTCACGGACCCAGTCCTGGACCTCGCTGGTCACATCAATCATTTGATCATGATGATTCGTTTTCACATGGAATGTTTTCAACATGGAAATCATCCTCCGATTTCTGAAGCGGCAAACGCTTCGAGTTTTTCGTATCTGGCATTCTCTTCTTTGAAATAGTACTTTTCCGATGACTCGAATGTATGTGTTTCCCAATCGACGTTTACGGACGATTGATAGACATTGGTCCCATTCCCGCGCAGCTGAATGGAGAAACGTCCTTCCTCTTTCTCCACGACGCAGTTGACGAGCCCGCCTTTGTTCATAACAACAATCGGTGTCTTCCATTCATTAGGTCCTAAAATCGTTGATACTAAAGAAGAAGCGCTCATCGCTGTCCCACAGGCATTTGTCAAACCAACCCCGCGTTCATAGGTGCGCACGAAGATTTTATTTTTCTCAAGCACCTGGACGTAGCTTACATTCACACCGTTCGGAAAAACTTCCGGCAGCGCGTTTGCCTTTTCCCCAATAATGAAGAGCTCCTCCTCGTCCACGGAATTGACGATGGAAACGATGTGTGGATTTGGTACACTCAATGCTGTGAACGTACGTGATGCTGACAATTCCGGAATCTTGACGTCGAGAGCTTCTTTTCCGCTAAAGACCATGGGCAAAGAATCTACGTCAAAACTTACAGGCTCGATCATGACTGAAAACGTATCGATTTCAGGGAAGATTTCCGCGACTTTAGAGACTGGAAGAACCGCTTCTTCTGTTTCAATCGCAATCTCCTCTGAGCCTAATTTTTCAATCATATGGCGAGCGACACAGCGCAGGCCGTTGCCGCACATCTCCGCTTCCGTGCCGTCTGAGTTGAACATCCGCATGCGACCTTCTGCTTTTTCACTAGGCATTACGAACAAAATACCATCTGAACCGATGCCCTTGTCACGGTCACATAGTAATAAGGAAAGCTCTTCACGCTCTTTTTCTGAAAATTTGAAGTCATGTTCGATCTCGTCAATCAGGATGAAATCATTTCCCGATCCGTGGCATTTAATGTATGGAATCCTCATAGTAAAACTCTCCCCTGGCGTTCATTTTTTCATTATCATAGCATACATACGCGTAAAAAAAGAAGCGTGTGACTGTTAAGCCGCACGCTTTTTCATTAACCATAAAAAGTAAGGGGCCCCGATTAGAGCGACAAGGATCCCTGATGGAATTTCATTCGGTGCAAGGAGCGTCCGGCTGAACAAATCAGCGACTACAAGGAGCGCTCCACCGATGAGCATCGTGACCGGCAGCAGCTTCTGGTTGACACTTCCGACGAGAAGACGGGCAAGGTGCGGGGCGATGAGTCCGACAAAACCAATCGAACCTACAGCAGCCACACTGCATGCAGCAAGCAAGGTGGCGATCAAAGCCATTTGGAACCGCACGTTCACAACACTCAGTCCGAGCCCTTTGGCTGTATCATCACCGAGGGACAGGACGTCCAATGTCTTGATGTAAAAGGCAAGGAGCGGAATGAACAAGAGAACCGGCCATACCAAGTACTGGAGTAATTCACTCCACCCTTTCGCATAGGTCGTACCGGAGAGCCACGTCAAGGCAGAAGCTACTCCGATATCGGCCTGGACGACCATGATCTGAATCAAGGCCGATCCGAAGGCCGACATTCCGATTCCCAGTAACGCGAGCACGGTCGGCTGGAATTCCGCTTTCGCTCCAAGAATCATCACGACGAAGAAGAAAAGCAACGCACCTGCCATGGCACCCACCGGGATCCAGACGGCAGAGACGCTGAACCAGTACATGGTCATCAAGGCACCCACACCGGCCCCTGAGGTAATACCGATCACAGAAGGATCAGCCAGCGGATTCCGCAAGACCCCTTGGAAGATAAGGCCACTGACGGCTAAAATGGCACCGCTGAACAACGCGACAAGGGCACGCGGCAGCCTCAAGTCCAAAATCAACCCTTGCAGAAAGACGTTCGCTTCCCCAAAGAAAGCCTGGAAAGTGATCAATGGTTCAAAGCCATAGTTACCCGAAGCAAGGCTGACGAGCATCGTCACGGTGATGAGCGTCAACAATACAGGCAGCAGTTTTTTCATAGAGAGAGTAGCCGAATTCTTCCCGGCCATGATGGCTCCACTGTCCTGACTTCCTGTCCGCTTCATACGCATGACCAGCCAGATCAGCCATGGTGCACCGACAAGAGCTGTAATTGCACCCACCGGCAGTTCATTAAAGGACGGATCAATGATACGGGCAAGCACATCGGCAAATAGCAGGACATTACCCCCCCATAAAAAAGAGCCGAGAATGAGTGGCAGATGTGAACGAAAACCGATCAGTTTGATCAAGTGGGGCGCGACAAGGCCGACGAATCCGATCGGACCGACGATACTTACCGTCACACTCGTCAAAAGGACCGCAGCGATAATCGTCACCACTTTCACACTACGGACATTTTGACCGAGCGCAGTCGCGACATCATCCCCAAGAGTGAGAGTGTCGAGCTTACTCGAATAGATGAGAGCCGCTGCTACACCAGCGACAATCACAGGGAACGAAAAGTTTACGCCCCCCCAATCGTTTTGAATGAGCGTTCCTGATCCCCAGAGAAACAGCCCTTGGGTTTCATTTTCATAAAAAATCTGCAGGACGGACGTTAAGGCAGAGAACAGGAACGTGACGATCATACCGGCAAGCACCATCCGTACGGGGGTTGCATCAGATCCTCCAGATAAGACGTAAACGAACAGGAACGTCAGGATCCCCCTAGAAAAGCGGTCAGGATTCCATTCCCCACCATAGCAGCCGGGAGGAAAATCGTCGTGACAACGACAGCAAAATAGGTGCCCGAATGAATCCCGAGTGTACTTGCTGACGATAACGGGTTCTTCGTGACTGTCTGCAGAATCACCCCTGAAACGGCTAAGGCCCCTCCGGCGATGATTCCCATCACAGCCCTCGGAAGACGTAAGGTACGTACCGTATGATGCTGCAGGGTATCCTGAGGGTTCACGATGGATTCAACCACGACCCCGAGCGGGATTTGTACGTTCCCCTGGTTGATATGTATAAAGGTTAAAAGACACAACAACGCGGTCCCACCTCCAAAGGTGAGAACCGCTATCATTGTGGTCTTAAGTGTCGAATTCATAACATCCACTCGCTTTATTTTTCTTCAAGCGCTGCGTTGACAACCTGTTCAGCGAGAACCTCTGCCGAAAGCGGGCCACCGAAGGTCCAGGCATCTCCCGGCATTTGATAAGTCCGGCCTTCTTTTACGAACGCAAGGTTTTCCCATACCGGGTTATCAGCCAGCTGGTTTTCAAAAATGTTGTCTTCTTCCTGGACGATATAGAAGAAGTTGGAGTCCTGGTAGTTTTGAAGAGCTTCAACGGTGGTTTCCGTATAGCCGTAGATTTCCAGCTGCTCCGATTCATAATCATTTTTCATTCCCATGCTGTTCATAATCTGAGCGACCATGGAATTATCCGTGAACAAACGGAGCGTTGGTGTATCCTGCATGGTGAATGCCTGAGTGATCACGTAATTCATACCATCTTGACCGGCCTCTTCCAGGCGGGTCTGCTGCTCAGAGAATGTATCCTCCATATCGGAAAGAACCTGTTCAGCCTTGTCCTTTTTATCCACAATTTCAGCCATCGTATTGAACTCATCTTTCATGTTCTGGAACTGATCCTGAGCCGCTTCTTCTGAATAAGGGGCAAACATGACGGTTGGAGCTATGCTTTCTAAATCTTCTTTGATCGCATTGTGACGGAAATCGACTCCGATGATCAAATCAGGTTCCAGTCGGGAAATCGCTTCTAAGTTCGGTTCCTGACGCGTACCTATATCTTCCACGTCTTCACTGAATGGAATGCCGACGTTCACCCAGTCTCCGTATTGATCAAGTCCCGCCACACCGACAGGTTCCATATCCAGAGCCTGAAGGTTTTCTGCATATGTCCATTCAAGAACGACGACTCGTTCAGGTGTGCCTTCAATGGTCTGTTCTCCGTTGGCATCTTCAATCGTTACAGTTCGCGTTTCTTCTTCAGTCGTGCCTTCTTGATTTTCTGAGTCTTCTCCTTCTGAACTCTCATCAGATCCACCGCCACAGGCAGCGAGAATGATAAGGCCAAACATAAGCGCAAACAACCAAACCTTCTTCATCCGATACATCCTTTCACGCGTTTCATTTATGTAGAATCCTTCATCAGTGTGTTCACCTTTATACCCTCATATAGAAATGTCCAATGACTGATAAAGATTCTCATTATCATTACATTCTTCATCCTACCTCAGACTCAAATCCCTGTCAACGAAAATGGAGACGCCTATACGTTATCCATTCAACCAATCATAGAAAACAAGACGGTCTCCAGCCTCAAACCCTTCCTTTCGCACTTTCTGCCGGAACATCTCCATTAAACCGCCATAGAAATACCGAAGCAGTTCGGTGCGGACCATCCCCTTTTTATACGCATAGACTGCCTGTTTGAACGTCCCATTAATTTCGTCTATATAATACTCGACCGTTTCTTTCATCTTCCATTGTTTATATGCACTTTCTACAGTCCTCCAAGCGGAAAGTACATGATCGACACCGACGAAGGACTGAGAGGTTTCAATGAATGAAGAGGGGATGAAAGAAGGAAGAAATGTCTTATCAAATGGTACAAGTTTACTAAAAGAAGCTATTCGCTGTTTTTCCTCTGTTTCACCTGTGGATTTTGCTTGTTGAATGCTTTCCTGACGAGGTGTTTCCTGTTTTTGAGGGGATTCATGAGGGGTGTCACGAAGGGTGTCATCTGAGGGTAAATAAAGGTCTTCCTGAGGAAGGAAGACGAGGAGGTTTCCCCCTTGCCGGCCATTTGGTTTTGTCGTTGCAACTTTTTCAATCAGCTTTTCGTCCTCAAGGCGTCTTAATGCGCGGACGACCGTACTTTCACTCCATCCAGTTCCTTTTACAATCGTTTCCCGTTTCGGAAAGGCAACCCCCGGGAATTTGACGGCATGTCTCCAGATGAACGTCAATACGTTGAGAGTGCCTTCAGATAAGGCGGGTTTTAGTTTATATAGAAAACTGCGTACATGGCGATCCAATTCTTGCTTATTTTTGAAATGCTGGTGTTCCCTGATCATTTTCCAATCCATTGACTACCACTCCCATAAAAGGTCTCACTCTATAATCGAAGGAAAGGAGTGGCAGGTGTCTAAAAAATGAAAGTCCAAAAAATTTTTATCTGTTTTATTTGTCCGTCGGAGCCGGAATCATCGGTTTAAAATCAGGAAAAACAGTGAATGATAAAAAGGCACGCCTAATTTATGAACATTTTGTGTCCAAAGTGAGAATATTTTGTTACAATAGGATTATAGAAAACGTTTTCAACAAGGAACCACCAATAAGGAGATGATTTTCATGGGTGCAATCGTAATGTTTTTAATCCTGGCTACAGTAGCTCCATTTCTTTTCTTACAAGCGAAAAAGATGGCCTTCGCCGTCGCACAATCCATATTGCTGATCGGTATGTGGCTGTATTTCTTCCAGGTGACGATGTACACTGATCCCGGCGTATTCTCCATCACATGGTCCATGTTCTACCTCGGATTGATCGGCGCGCACGTCGCTTGGGTCACGTTCATCGTAGCGACGGTTAAAACAAGTCCCGCATATCAAGAAAGCTTAACGAAAGATAAAGAAACGCTCCTTTCCTGATCTTCAGGAAAGAAGCGTTTCTTTTTTATCCCTTTGGCTGCAGTTTGTACAACTGAATCATCGCCTGTACAAAACTGAAACCGGTGAGGATATATAATATAAATTTCGGGTCATAGGAGGAATAAAGCGCTCCGCCTAAAGAAAAAGCCGTCAGCAAAATACAAAGCATGAAGCCTACTAAATCTTTCCATGGCCATCCAGCCTCTATCGGCATGTTGCGTTTTTGTTCCATCCTGATAACCTCCAGTAATTAATGACCGCTGTGGTCTTGCTGTTCTTCCATTTCGTGCTGCTCTTGGTCACCCATATCCCCGTGATCTCCATGGTCATGCCCAAAGGACATAACGAAAAGAGAACCCGCGACAAGTATTCCAGCTAAGGCGAATCCGTGGAACATCATGTTCCATGGCACGTGGCCATTCCCACTTGAGGCCTCTGTAACGTGCATAAACATGAACAACTGCACACCGGCCTGAAGAAGCGCCAAGATCATGATACCGATAATAACCCATGTGACAGGCAGGTCGGATTGAATCGCCGCCCATGCAGCGACTAGCGTCATGACAAGGGATAGGACAAACCCAATCACGTGATTCATTGGTACGCGTTTTTTAGAATCTGCCATATTAAACCACCATCCCAATCAAATAAACACTCGTGAAGATGAAGATCCAAATGACGTCAAGGAAGTGCCAGTACAAGCTGATAATAAAGAACTTACGGCTGGTAACATTCGTCAGTCCCCGCTGCTTGATTTGAATCAGGAGCAGAATCGCCCAGCCGATCCCCAGCGTGACGTGCAGCCCGTGCGTTCCGGCAAGGATAAAGAACGCTGACCAGAAAGCACTGGACTGGATCGTCGCTCCTTCGTGCGTGTAGTGAACAAATTCAAAAATCTCAAAGCCCAGGAAGCCAAGACCAAGAGCCAGCGTGATGACCATCCAGAGAATCAGCCCTTTGACCGATCCTCTTCTCATTTCGTGAATGGCGAGACCACAAGTAAAACTACTCGTCAGAAGCAGGAAGGTCATGATAAGGACGATGCCCGGCTCGAACAATTCGCCCGGATGCGGAGCATCAGCCGTACGCCCGAACAATACTGCATACGTTGCGAACAGTGTTGCGAAAAGGACAACTTCGGCACCGAGGAAAATCCAAAAGCCCATGATGCCCATCTGACCTTCTTGGGTGCGATATTCTAAAGGACCCGTTTTCAGTTCTTCCGCAGCCATATCATAACCCCCTCCGTTTTTTCTCTGTTTCCTTAATCTCTTCTACCGGTACATAATATCCGTCATCGTAATCGAACGAGCGGCGGATCATCATGAACACGGCACCGATTAATCCGAAGACCGCGACATACATCCACTCGAAAACGAGACCGAAACTGGCAAGTCCAAGGAGCGCCATCATGATGAACGGCTGCCCTGTGTAACTCGGCATGTGGATCGGCTTCACTTTGTCTTCTTCAAACGTTGTCTTGCCTTCTTCTTTCATACGAATATATGGATCGATTTCATCCACATATGGAACTGTTGCAAAGTTGTAGTAAGGCACTGGTGTCGTGGTCGCCCATTCAAGCGTACGACCGTTTCCATTCCAGGAGTCGCCTGTTGTTTCGCGCTCACTGTAACGGAAGCTGTAGTATACGTTGTAAACGAATACGATGAAACCAAGTCCCATTCCGAAAGCACCGACGGTTGAAATGACGTTCAATGGAAGCCACTCGGCAACGTTCGTGATGAACAATCGACGCGGCATGCCGTCAAGGCCTAGGAAGTATTGCGGGAAGAAGCACACATGGAAGCCGAAGAAGAACAACCAGAATGCCCATTTACCCAAACGCTCGTTCATCTTGTGACCGAACATTTTCGGATACCAGAACACAAGACCTGCGAAGCAGGCAAATACAGTACCTGCGATCAGCACATAGTGGAAGTGTGCGATCAGGAAGTACGAGTTGTGGAACTGATAGTCCGCTGCTGCCATACCAAGCATGACACCTGTGACACCACCAAGAATGAAACTTGGAATGAAGGCCAGGGACCAAAGCATCGGCACAGTGAACTCGATTTTCGATTTATACAAGGTCGCAAGCCAGTTGAAGATCTTCACACCTGTCGGTACGGCGATCAACATCGTCGATACAGAGAAGACGGAGTTGACGAATGCGCCTGCACCCATCGTGAAGAAGTGGTGGACCCATACTAAGAAACTAAGCAATGCAATGACGATCATCGACCAGACCATCACATTGTAGCCGAACAGACGTTTTTTCGCGAATGTGGCGATGACTTCAGAGAAGATACCGAAGGCAGGAAGAATAACGATGTACACTTCCGGGTGTCCCCACATCCAGAACAGGTTCGCCCACATCATCGGCAGGCCTTCCCCTGTCAAAGTAAAGAATTGGGCACCGAATACACGGTCAATAGTAAGTAGTGCAAGAGCAACCGTCAAAATCGGGAACGCGAATACGATGATGAAGCAGGTCACCAATGTCGACCATGTGAAGATCGGCATATGGAAAAGCTTCATGCCAGGGGCACGCATTTTCAAAATCGTGACCATCAAGTTGATCCCTGTAGCAAGAGTACCAATTCCTGATAGCTGCAGTCCCATAAGGTAGAAGTTTTGTCCAGGTCCCGGGCTCATCGCCGCACCGGAAAGCGGGGTATAACTTGTCCACCCGGCATCCGGAGATCCTCCGATAACGAAGGAAATGTTGAAGAGCGCCATTCCGAAGAAGAAAGACCAGAAACTTAAGGCGTTCAAATATGGAAACGCGAAGTCACGCGCTCCGATTTGCAATGGAACGATGATGTTCATGAGTCCGATCAAGAACGGCATCGCCATGAAAATGATCATAATCGTTCCGTGCGTTGTGAAAATTTCGTTATAGTGCTGGGAGTTTAAGAATCCCAAATCAGGAAATGCCAGCTGCACCCTCATCATCATGGCGTCCACGCCACCACGGAATAACATGAGAAGGGCACTTAAAATATACATGACACCGATTTTCTTGTGGTCAACGGTCGTCAACCATTCGCTCCAAAGCCATTTCCATTTTTTGAAATACGTCAAAATGAAAAGGAGGGCGATTCCAACTAAGGCCATCGATACCATGGCACCATAGATGATCGGTTCACCGGTGACGAGAATATCTGTAATGTGCATGTCTTCACCTGCTTTCTTTACGTTCTATTGGAAGCTTTCTTGTTTGTCAATTTCATATAAATGAAGCTTCTCTTTGAATTGTTCACGGTACTTTTCAACGACGTAGCCCATACCTTCTTTCGTATGGTGCTTCACATAATCCAAGTGAGTGTTGGAATAGGACTGTACGTCGGTCATTCCAGGGGCCAGCAGCTCATCATAACGTTCTGCTGTCAGCTCTGGTGCTTCATTTTTGATTTCATCTGCCCATGTATTGAATTCTTCTTCGCTCTCGGCATAGACCTTGAACGTTTGAGCAGCGAATCCTTCTCCATTGAAGTTCGAGTTCCGTCCATCGTAAACCCCTTCTTCATCTGCTTCCAGATACAATGTCGTCATCATACCGGCCATGTTATACTTTTGACCGCCAAGGGCCGGGATCCATAAAGCTGACATGGAATCTGCGGATGACAATCTAAATTCAATCGGACGGTCGGTCGGGATGTGTAAGTAGTTCACCGTTTCAATATCCTGTTCTGGATAACTGAAGAACCATTTCCAGTCCGCCGTTGTTGCGTATACGACCAATGGTTCCTTCTCCTCTTCCCCAGCGTCAGGTTCAGGAGCTTTCTCCAGGTCGAACAGCGTCGTAACCGTTGGGATGGATAAAAGAATGACAATGATGAACGGAATGACCGTCCAAATGACTTCAATCGTCGTATTCCCATGCAAATTCGGGTCATAGTCACTTTCTTTACGTCCCGGGCGGTTTTCACGATACTTGATGAGCATGTAAGCAAACAGTGCGAACACGACAACAATGATTCCAAGCATGAACCATAGAGAGTAAACAATCAGGTCATATTGACTTTCAGCGACCGGCCCTTTTGGATCGAGCACAGTCATTTCCAACTGTCCGCACCCGCTTAAGAAAAGAATCAAGCCGAGCGGCAGTAAACCAAACCATCTATTTCGGAGACGTTTAGGTTTCATGAATCTTACCCCTCCTATCAATCTGTAATTTTATAAGTATAAAACTCGGTAACATAGAGCTGTTATACGTATCAGGGCTTGACTGATTATATCAGATTTTGCGGAATTTGAAGCACAAGTTCACAACTTTGTCATACATCGTTCACGAACTTTTAATAAATCCGCCACATGATGGACGCTTTCAAGGAAATTACTAACAATTTGATAAAAAATTAGAATGAAAACTGCGAAAAGAGAATATAAGCAATCAAGGGATTTTACGAAGAAAACATTCAGGAGCCGGCACCCTGTTTCTTTCCCTCTTCCCCACCGGTGTAAAACCCCTTTCAACAGATATAAAGGCTGTTCAAATTCCCGGCTGGGTAAAATAAAAAGAAGCACCTGTTTCACTATGAAAGTGAAACAGGTGCTTCTTTTTTGATGAAACAGTTTTATGGAATTAGGACGATTTTTCCTTTTTTTCCAGATTCTTTGAAATATTGCTGCGCTTCTTTCGCTTCCTCCAGCGAAAATGTACGGTCGATCACAGGTTTTATTTTCTGTTCAGAAATGGCTTGTAACATCCTTCTGAATTCTTCTCGTGTGCCTAATACCGATCCGAACATCGTGATGTGTTTCAAATATAGTGTGCGGAAGTCAAGTTCTGTTTTCTGCCCGCCCGATGAACCGGACGTGCAAAATTTCCCGCCTTTTTTAAGAACGGTGAGGGCTGTCTGGAACAATGCATCCCCAACTACATCCAGAACGGTATCAATCGGACCACCGTTCGCCTCCAGGATGTCTTCGGCAAGGCTGTCCGATTTGTAGGACAGGACGTGGGTCGCGCCAAGATCCTTCATCTGCTGTTCCATGCTAAGATCACCGACGAGGGCAATGACGTCTGCCCCGAACACTTGGGAAGCAATCTGCACGTTCAGTGATCCCACGCCTCCATTAGCCCCGGTCACCATGACCGTTTCACCTGGTTTCGGCTGCACTTGTTCAACCATATGCCAGGCCGTCATGCCACTGACAGAGAATACACAGCTATCTGTATAATCCTCAAGCGGCATATCGAAGCAAAGCTCTGCCGGCCACACGACATACTCTGCATAACCGCCATCATACTCCGAACCAATGAACGACATGTCTTCAGAAATATGCTCCTGTCCTTCAGGTCCACTTGATGTGAATGGGAAAAGAACCACATCTTTGTCCATCATCGATGCATCCACTTCACCACCGATTTTCACAACTTTTCCGGTAATGTCCGACCCTGGCGTACGTGGAAATTGGACGCCTTCAGGACGCCAGCCGGACTTCCCTCCCTGACCGTAAGCTCCCTCACGCATCCAGATCTCTGTATTATTGATTGCACAGGCCTTCACCTGAACAAGCACTTCATTTCCTTTTGGTTCAGGCGTCGGGACGTCCGTCAGCTTCAACTGATCGACATCTCCATAACCTGTTACTTGAACTGCTTTCATAAGACGCACCTCTTTCCGATTCGCTTTTCTCAACTAATATGCGAAATACATCATAAGGCTATACATTGCATCAATCAAGTAATCGGCTCACAGGATCTATTCAGGAACTAGTGATGGGCAGAAACACCTCGACATCTTCTCCATTTTCTGTTGGGTGATAGGTTTCTACAATATAGGAGAGCCAGTCCCGCGTGAGTTTCAAGTCAGCTTTCCATTGGCATGCTTCTTTATAAAGGAGGTCAACGCGATCGATGGGCCCTCTTGCTGAAACATATGTGCCGAAAACTTCCAGATACTCCATCCCTTTAGGTACATAGCTTGGCTTATCTTTAACCAGGACCCCTACATAATAGTGACCTTTGACGTGACCTTCTCCCATCTTCGGCTCAAAAAGAGCGATTTCTACATTGGTATGATGTTCGATTTCTCTTGTCCGATGCAGAAGCTGTCTTGCAAATTCAGGAACTTCGGTTGCAAAATTTTCAAAAGCACCATGACCCTTGATGCCGACAATGCGAAAGGTATGAGTGATTGTTTGCATAGTCAAACTCTCCGTTCTGAAGAAGCCGTTTGCAGTCGCCTAGAGCTCCTTCTTTATATAGTGGTGCGTAAAAGCCCCTCCGACATGATCTAGCAGCCATACTCGTGATACCCATGATTGTTGTAAAAACCAACCCCCGAAAACTAGGGTGTCAACTTTGATAAAATCGCACTCCCTTCTTCTTGCGATTCATTCTGCTTCCGTTTACGTAAACCGGACTTCCTACTACCGACCTCCCACGTGTTCGGGAAAAGGCTTCAAGTAAGATTCGTACAATTGTTTGTTCTAGTTTGGATCTTTTATCCCTCTGATGTTGGCTCGATATATTTAGTTCCACCATTTCTCCATCCTCTGATTCACTTTTGGCGATTTTCTTCCATAATAATATGCTTTCTGCGAATGTTCCAAGAGTAAAAGTCTTTACTTCTTTATTTACGGGAAGCCACAACCTGCTCCTCTTCCTTTTTCCTTAATCTTTGTTTCGCTGAATACATGCTTGATAGGACGGGAGTATGCTGGTAGACTTTTGCAAGACCAAATAAGGGCATATTCCCGTAAATGACTTCATGCTCTCCATCCTTCACTTTGTATGTCTCATGGGAAATCCCTACGGCCGGGTTATCCTTCACTTTTCGGCTGAAGTTTCTCCACGCCTTCAAATGCTTCGGAGCTCTGATATAAGCATACAGTTCTTGCTCTGAACGCCAATATTGAATCATCAATGTCGTATGGAAATTGAAGAAATTTTCCATCGAGAAGAAACCATTGCCTTTCTGTGTATAGAGTTCCTGGACCATCGGGGGGGAGGGCATCGCAAGGAAAACCGGAAGCCATTTATGGATGGCCAGCCACTTGTTCACTCTCATACCAATTAAAAACACAATCACATCATCCTCAGCTTCTGCTGTATAACGACCCGGGAATACTGAAGCTGCCATGAGTTCTTCCTTTTATGTAACATGTCCTCAGCATCATGGAAAAATAACCTCTATCAACTCCCCACACCCTACCGAAGTCACAGAATTCTAAATATTCCCTTTATTATAGCATGATTTCTGAAGTGGTATTGCATGGAAGAAAAAGTAAGACCAGGTCACCCAAAATTTAGGTGACCTGGTCCTACACATTATCCCATCATCAAAATGACCAACCTTCCATTCGGGATGGTAGATAGCCATTTTCTACTCACTAACTTTTACACGCTGAGAAGATTGCGTTTTGCCCCTGAATTTTAACGCAACTAAAGATAAATTGAATACCATCACAATACCAGAGCACAACACGCTGACTCCCTGCAGCTGAGCAAAAGAAGGATTGTAATATTCTGCTCCTATATGATGCCTAAAGATGGCCATATTGGCGATGAAAATCGCGGAGAATATGAACCCTAACAGGAGATTACCCTTTCTTTCGTTAAACACCACGGAGGCGATCAGGATCAAAACAGTGGATAAGGCGAAGATCACATGGGTGGTCAAAGCTTCTGCAGCAGTAAATGACACAGGAATATCTGAAGTGATCAACCATTGATATAAGATAGCGACTGCTGCGACAAAGAAACATAAGACTAATAAAACACTCGTAAACATACTTCGTATCATAAATAAAAGCCTACCTCTCATCCAAAAATCATGACCAATTATATCAAAAGATGTGAACCATCGGCACTTCATTTCCAATAAAAGTAAGACCTGGTCACCCAATTCTTGGGTGACCAGGTCTTACAAATTGTACCATATACCAATTTACTTCTTACGAATGCCGATCGTACGGCCGACTTGCTTGGGTGGTTCTTGACCAGATGTCTTATTGTGCTCTGCTAACACTATCCCAGCTACTTTATCAGGAAATGGTGCAGGACGTCCTTCGTTCTGGTCCATGCCCATCAGCATCTCTTCAAGGGTTGCGACGACTTCCCCATCGACATTGTGCATTTCCAAAAACAAATGAATGCGCTTCGCGTCATAATCCAGTATGCGGGCAGTCACATCCAAGGAGTCACCTGCATGCATCTCTTTCAAGTAACACGTATGCGTCTCCAATGTAAAAATTGTGTACTGAAACTGCTCACGGCCTTTTTCATCCAGCCCGATATGGTCGATGAACGCATCTGTCGCCAGGCTGAACGCCCGGTTGTATTCAGCATCGTTCATGTGCCCGTTGTAATCGACCCATTCACTCTGAACAGTTTGCTTATAGGAAAAGGACATTCCTTAGACCCTCCTTACACGGATTGTTTTTCCGTCTCCTGCGGCCAGTACTCCTGGACGAGATCAAACAGACGGATCAAAAATTCGTTACGATTCTGATCAAGTTCTGACATACTCATTCCATTGGACTGCGCTTCACATCCGGATACGACCTTGTCATACAGTTCATCCGTCAGTTCCGGAGCTTCAAGTTTCGTCCATGGTTTCTTCAATGCCGGGCCGAATTGTTTAAGCATATGGCGCATACCGCCTTCTCCCCCGGCCAGATGGAACGTCAGAAACGGGCCATATTGTGCATACCGGAGACCTGCACCGTGAGTGAACGCTTTGTCCACTTCCTCGGTTGTAGCTATGCCTTCATTTACGATATGAAGAGATTCTCTCCAAATGGCTTCAATCAGGCGATCAGCAATATGACCTTCGATTTCATGACGCACAAGCAGAACACTCATATTCAAGTTTTCATAAAAACCTTTCGCCTTTTCAATGTTCTCCATGGTTGTCTGTATTCCTGCCACCACTTCTACTAGTGGGAGAATATACACCGGGTGGAACGGGTGAGCAACGACGAAGCGTTCGGGGTTCTTAAGATCCGCCTGCAGCTCTGAAGGCATGATGCCGGATGTGCTGGAGCCGATTAATGCGTCCGGTTTAGCATGTTGGTCAATGTTCTTTAAAACAGACTGCTTCAACTCTTCTATTTCCGGTACATTTTCCTGAATGAAATCCGCATCTCTTACAGCATCAGCCAGTTCAGTTTCAAACGTCAGACGTTCTTTAGAAGCCCCTTCCGCAAGCCCAAGAGCTTCGACATACGGCCATGCTTGATCGACCGCCCGGCGCATACGCTCCTCTGCCCCTTCTGCTGGATCTGTCGCGACTACATCGTAGCCCCGGGCCAACATACGGATGATCCAGCCATTTCCAATGACTCCTGTGCCGACAACGGCTGCTTTTTGTATATTCATGATGATTTCCCTCCGTACGGATTTCTAAGATTGAAGTATTCACGCGCTTCCTGCGGAGTCATAGGTTCCAAATCCAACCCTTTCAGCATACCAACGGCTTTATCGACAAGCTGCTCATTTTTCGCCATAACGCCTTTAGATAAATAAATATTATCTTCCAGACCGACGCGGACGTTTCCACCGAGCATCGCGGTCTGGGACGCCATCGGCATTTGCATACGGCCGATTCCGAAAGCCGACCAGTGTGCCTGTTCGGGGATGCGATTTTTCATATAAAGCATCGTCTCCGCATCAGCAGCTGCGCCCCATGGAATACCGAGACAGAACTGATACATAGGATCGCCGTCAATCAATCCTTCCTTCACCAATTGATTGGCAAAACGGATGTGACCCGTGTCAAAGCATTCCAGCTCAGGCTTCACACCACTTTCCTGAATCAATTTTGCCTGATCACGGAGCCAGTCCGTCGGGCTCATGTAAATCATGTTGCCGAAGTTTGTGCTTCCACAATCAAGTGTACACATTTCAGGAAGCAATTCTCCTACCGGCTCATGACGCTCCGCCGGCGTTTGGATATCTGTTCCGTCCCCTCCAGCAGCAGGCGTATTCAGACTAGGGATGAAATCTCCGCCTCCTCCTGAGGTTATGTTGATAATCACATCGGTTTCAGATTCACGGATGCGATCGACGATTTCCCGATAATGCTCCACATCATGACTGATTCCGCCTGTTTTAGGATCACGGGCGTGGACGTGAGCGACAGTCGCTCCCGCTTTTGCCGATTCGATGGCAGAATCCGCAATCTCTTTAGGTGTCACAGGTACATGAGGATTTTTCTTAATGGTATCTCCCGCTCCTGTCACGGCAGATGTCAGCAATACTTTATTTTTCATTCCAAAGGTCCTCCTTTGAATTTGTTTGTTTGATCAACCAGCTAAAACTATACCATCCAGACTGTTTAGTTTCAAATGTATTTTTTAACTTTTTTATGGGACAGCTACTCGCTCCCCTTATATAAAGGCCTTTTGGTGCTTTGAAAAAAATAATAAGCAACCTTCCTCCTCCTTGCATACACAGTTATGCATAATTGGTCACATTTAAGAAAAAAACCCTCTACTGCTCCAATAATCCTCGATATGCTTCCATTTGCTCCCTTGTCTGTTCTTTGAAACAAAACCGTCCAGATTGTACAGTTTAAAACGTCAAAAACGAACAACGCATTTTAATAAAGGAGGAATACCCATGCAGAAACATCTCATGGATTGGAAAACGTTCGGAGGCGCCTTGGCTTTATTGCTTTTTGTATCCTTGCCTCTGCTCATTTTCCCTGAACAAGGAAAAGAAGTTGTATTGGCGGCAAACGAAGTCGTCACTCAACGGTTAGGATTTCTATTTTTATCCGTCGGACTCATCATGCTCCTTTTTCTTCTATTTGTCGGGGTAAGCCGGTATGGAGATATCAAGCTTGGAGACGCGGACACGAAAGCGGAGTTCAAAACGAGTTCCTGGGCTGCCATGCTTTTTACAAGCGGAATCGGTACAGGAATCCTCTATTGGGGCGTCATTGAATGGGCGTACTATTATGAAGGACCTCCGTTCGGTGTAGAACCAGGGTCGAGTGAAGCGATTCAGTGGGCCTCTACCTATGGATTCTTCCACTGGGGTCCGATCGCATGGGCAATGTTCGCCATCCCTGCTCTTCCGATCGGCTATATGTTTTTTGTCAAAAAGACAGACGTTTTCAAAATTAGTGAAGCCTGCCGGCCCGTTCTTGGAAAGTATACAGACGGATGGATCGGACGTTTAATCGACATCCTGTTCATGTTCGGCCTATTAGGCGGTGGTGGGACAGGACTCGCGCTTTCAGCTCCCATCATCTCTGCTGGTCTGAATAACCTTGTCGGCCTGCCGGATACGATGACGACAAAATCGATCATCTTGCTCTTCTGCACCCTTATTTTCGGCCTCAGTGCTTATTCCGGGCTGCAGAAAGGAATCCGTGTGTTAAGTGACATTAATTTGTGGCTCGCTTTCATCCTGCTGATTTTCATCTTTACGGTCGGTCCAACGACTTTCATTACAGAGTCAACAACTTCAGCCCTGGGGCGGATGATGGATAACTTTTTCCTAATGAGTCTCTGGTCCGAGCCTTTCAACGACCTGGCCACCTTCACACGGACCGGTTTTCCTGAAGGCTGGACCGTCTTTTACTGGGCATGGTGGATTGTCTATGCTCCATTCGTCGGTTTATTCATCGCACGGATTTCCAAAGGACGGACGATACGTCAAGTCGTTTTCGGTACGGTTCTTTTCGGAAGTCTCGGCACCATCCTTTTCTTCGGGATTTTAGGCAACTACTCCATGTACTTGGAGTTGAGCGGCCAGTATCCGGTCATTGAAACATTGAACCAGCAAGGAGCGCCGGCTGCCATTATCGGAACATTGACGGAACTTCCGCTCGCAACCCTGGCTATCATCGTATTCATCCTGCTTGCGACGATCTTCCTATCGACCACCTATGATTCTGGTTCGTATGTCATCGCATCAGTTGTACAAAAACACGTGGAAGGAGAGCCCCTGAAATGGAACCGCCTATTCTGGGCTCTGGCTCTATCCATTCTGCCTATGATTTTCATGAACATGGGTGGACTGACGACCCTTCAAACGATCAGCATCGTAGGGGGCTTTCCACTGCTCATCATCCTTCCAATTCTAGGTTGGTCGTTCATTCGGATGGTCAATGAAGACAAGAAGGAAGAGGAACAAGAAGACCGAAAAGCATCGTAAGAAAGGAGACTCATCATGAGTACACGCTATGAAAAAGGACTGGAGATTCTTCGCTCCTATACAAACGAAGAAAAAGGAACCAATCATTTTGAACTGATGAAAGCACTGGAAGATATTGCACCGGATCTTGGAACATACATCATCGAATTCGCTTATGGCGATATCTACAATCGCGATCATCTGGATAAATCATCCCGGGCACTGACCGTCCTTTCCTGCTTAATTACGCAGGGGGCCGGCAGCCTGCCTCAGCTTGAACTGCATATTAATACCGCGCTGAATGCCGGACTTTCAGAAAAAGAGATCATCGAAGCGATGATGCAGCTCATTCCGTATGTCGGATTTCCATCCGTCATCAACGCGCTCACACAAGCACGCAAGGTGTTTCAGGAACGAACGGAACATGCGTATGCCTAATCCTTTCAAGTAAAAGAAGAGGAACTTCACCTGTTTGGAAGTTCCTCTTCTTTATTTTGGACTCAAAAAACACACCATCCCGAAATCCATTAAAAAAACCAGCTCTCATGAGCTGGTTTTTCACTTTGATTTATACGTGAGTTCATTCAGTCGCTCCAACACCTGTTTCCTAAGCGTTGGGGGAAGGGTTCCCAGACCGAAAATTTCTGACAACCATAACCCGTCGATCGCGAGACGCGTAATCGTTGCATCGACCGGATCGAGACCATCATGTTCTATATGATTCTGCCAGTCAGCATATGTATTCTGAAGCGGCTTCATCAATGCCGGGTTGATTCCCTGTGCGGCCAGCATCCCCGAACTGAGCGAACGGTTTTCCGTACTTTTGTCATGCATGACGTTGATGAATGATCGGGCCCATTTGCCGGTTTCTACTTCATCATTCTCGACCAGTTCTTCCACATTCTCACGGTAGACATCATTCATATGTTGTACGAGACCTTCAACGAGCGCTTCTTTCGTTGAGAAATGATACAACAATCCACCTTTGCTCACTTCCGCCCGTTTCGCTACAGCGTCAAGCGTCAGGGCATCGCTTCCCCGCTCCTGGACGATGAGTGCGGCGGCTTCTAAAATCTTTTGCCGTTTGGATACTCTTGGCATGTACTTCCCTCATTTACGTTCATTTGCTTTCATAATATCAGTATTCTAAAGGGTTTTCAATTTGTCGGCAGCCTCCCGCTCCCGGAATCTACCCTTCTATCACAGGCATTATTAACGTTTGCTGGTGAACTTTCCAGAAAAGGACTTAACAGCGAGATTTGCATGCATATAGGTTGTATAGGAGGAGATTGCTTTCCATGGGCAAGCCGGTAAGACCCGCAGCGTTAAGGGAGTCATTGCCCGAAGCCCCTCCGTTTCACAAACTTCTCCATTGTATCCGTCAATCATCACATGCCCTGACAAAAGAATCCGTACCCAGGTAATATTGATCAACAAAAAAAGGCAGACACAATGGCCCACCCTCTCCCAGATTGATTCACGCGTGACTTTTCACATTTTCCAAAGCCATGAAATAATTGAGCACAAACTGACGGACTTCCCATTCCGGAACCTCCTGCACACCATCGGAAAACGTTTGTTGATGATAGGAATAATTGCCGAAACTACGGCGTTTACCTGTAGCCAGATCAGCCATTACCTGATTCGTCTTTTCCATGTAATGCATGCTCATCACCCTTTCTATGATCAGCATAGCCAGAATCTTAGATTCTTATACTAAGAGGAAAAAACCTGAAGAATCGCCGTTGTTACCTCATCCACTTCCTTTTCTCCTTCCACTTTGAACAAATGATCCGCTTCCTTTCCAAAAGGAGATTGATCATGAATATCCTTTTCCATCTGGCGCTTCAGCACTTCTTCAAAAGAAGAGGCGGACCTTAAGACCGACGGATCCTTCACTCTTCTCGCTACTCCTGATAGCGATAAGGCTTTTGGAAGGTCAAAGCTTACAAGAATCGTAGAAAAGCCGCTCTTTTTGAATAGGCTCTGTTAAAGTTCAATGTTGATATTTGCATCAACGGATGGTAGTGACCATAAATGATAGGATGGTAAAAGAGAATTCATTCCAAGTATCGAAACCTTTAGATGATCTCCTTTCACGATGTAACCATTGAGTCTTGTTGATTATGATTTCGGAACGGAGTTTTTAGCTAAATGGCAGGATTGTTGAAGACTTGATTTCGAGACTTCTGTGTTGTGGATAGGGCTGCGGGGAATGACTCGCTTTCCGCGGGAGCGCGATGAGCCTCCTCGGACTACGTCCTGCGGGGTCTCACCAAGCACTTTTTTCCTCGTAGATATCCGGTTTCTGCGCCTAGCGGCTAGTGAGACTTCCCTCGCTTCTGTACGATAAGTCAACATCGAATCTCTTCGTTCTTCGTGTTTCCTTTATCTCCTCCAGCTCAGTCCAGTCCATACGCCGCTGAACGAGGCGCCTCCACACTTAAGATAGGAGTCTCGCCATTCCCCTCCGCCCCTTTGCCATATAAGTGTCTCGAAACCACTACTTAACAAATCAGCTTGTATGAGTAAGAGAAGGGAATGATATCATCTCTACCCCATGAACGTTTAGCATACGCAAATACTTGATACTACGCACGATGTGCCCGCCTGGGGGAGAAGAATGGGAAACTTACGAATCCATAAAGATGTTCGAACCTCAACCATTCAAGCTCACCCTTTTTAAAGTGGCTTCGAGACACTTATAAGGGAAAGGGGCGGAGGGAAACGGTGAGACTCCTATGGGACGTGTGGGACAGGTGAGACCCCGGAAGGCGTAGCCTGAGGAGGCTCACCGCCCGCCCCATGGAAAGCGAACCTTTTCCCGGAGCCCCTAGAATCACACAAACATCTCGAAACTGAGTCTTCCACAAACGGGAGCTTTCGTTGAATAAGCCAAATACAAAAAAGGAATTTCCATAAAATTGGAATTTCCTTTTTATGCAGTAATAGCAACTTTTACAAAGCCTTTAAAAAAAGCGAGGAGTGCCGTGCAAATGTGGACTTCCCACTATGAGTCATGCCTTCAGTCATCACTACGAATCTAGTCATCCCCTCCCTCCAGACGTCTTCTGATCACCTGTGTCTTCCAGACCAAGAACCCTAGCCAGGCACCCATAACATTCAAGATGAAATCATCAATATCGAAACTTCCTCTTTTCGTTAACAGCTGAGCTGCTTCTGCTGTCATAATGATAAGAATGAACACGAGCAGAAACCTACGGAGCCGGGTGAGCTTGTGAAATAATGAAGGTAGGAAAATACCCATTGGCATAAAGACGAGTATATTTCCGAGCAGATTTTTCACCGCCGGCCAGCGCCCCATCGATCCGTTTTCCACTCCTGAAATGAAATCAGAGATCGTCTTGAACGGAATGAGATTCGTATGACTTTTCATATATTCCTGCCAAGGGAGATCCATCGATTCCCCACCGCGAAGTCGAAAAAACATGAAAATGATGAGAAAAATAACATAACTGATAAAACCGATCCACAGCAAGCTTTTCATAGTCTTTGACATAAGAACCTCCAACCTTCTCTTTCATCCTCTTATCCCCTCTCTATTGGAGGACGAAACCCACCGGAAAAATCATCCGGCCTTCTGCTCGGGGCTTTCGTTCCCTCCCTGTGCACGGTACAGAAACCGAGGACCAAGGTGATCACCAGCATCAGCATCGCTCCACCTAGGACGGCCGTCCTGATGGTTATCCACTCAGCCACAGCTGCGATCCCTGTCGTGGCAAGGATGATGAGCAGACTTTCCAACAAACCAAAAACACTCATGACGCGCCCCATAACTTTTACAGGAATGTGCTCTTGATAAAAGGTGTGAAACCCAGTGTTAGCAAAAGCGAGCGCGAACGACAACAGAAGAAAGCCGGACGCCGCACCCGTGAAACTGTCCGCTATGGCATAAATCAAATAACCCAAGGCTACAAAGCAGGAGCCTCCGGAAAGAAGAGCCGTCACCGTTATATGACGGCCAATCCATGCGAGAACAACAGCCCCAAGAGCGATCCCAGCCCCTGCGATACTGACGAGAAAACCATAGGACGTATCCGACATCCCGAGCACTTCTTTTGAAAAAGCGGCTTCCAAAGAATCCAAAGCAGCAGCCATGACCATCATCGTCCCGAACAAGAAATAGATCATCATCACCCGCGCATGGTCCTTTGTAAACCGGTGGACGATCGACCAGTCTTTTTTCAAAACAGCAAACGTCCACTCTTCATGCTCTTCCACCACTTCCCCCTTTATACTCGGCAGTCCTGCCGTCATCCATCCGGAAATCAAAAACGTAGCGGCATTAAAGTAAATCGCCCATTCCGGAGCCCCGACTATAAACAGGAGGCCAGCGATCGCGGGCCCGATAAGAAATCCGCCGGAGTCCACCAGACTTCTCCAAGCATTGAACTGTTTCCGATCTTCGCTTGGAATCAGTTTCGTCATGTACGTCATCGACGCCGGTTCAAAAACAGCTCCAGCCATGTTAATAAACAGTACAAGACCATACATAATCGTGAGCGATGGAACAAAAGGAAGGGCAAAGAGCAGAAAAGCCCTTGCCGTATCAAGACCGATCATTACATTCCGCTGGTTCAGACGATCGACAAAAGACCCCGCCCATCCATTCGTCACGATAGCGGCCGCCGGTTTCAATAAATAGAGAATAGCGACCGCAAACGGAGATCCTGTATCATCAAGTACGATTAAATTCAGGGCAATCAAATAAATCCAGTCCCCGATGTTCGATAACCCGATCGCCGACAGCAGAAGAACCGGGACTGTCCCTGATTGACACTTGTTATTCATTTTCATAAGCACCCTCCCCCGAGACCTTTTTCAAAAATAAAAAAACCCCACCCCCAAGAATTCATCTTGGGGGCGAGGATCGGTTTTCAGTCGCGGTGCCACCCCAGTTTTCCCGAGTGCGTCACCACCCTCAGGCTCATCAGGTACAACATATACCCTGTCTCTATAACGGGAGATCCCGTCTCATGATCGCACGTAAAGGTCCCATGAGAAGCTCAGAGGCTTGCTTGGATAAGGGAAGACTCACTCCTTTTCAGCTGACGGAGCTCTCTGTTCAGCCTTCTGCTTATCTACTCTTCTCTTCATCGCCGGTTCTTCATTTCACTATACTATGCAATAGCTGATCCCATTTGTAAAGAGGGAATGGAATTTTTTCTCAAGGAACAATTCTAGCCTTCTCTTTTCGCCCTTCCGATCTTGACTCACTCTTTGCTGATCATTCTTCACTGTTGCCTGCCAGTCCCTGCGCAGCATCTCTTGGAGCTGACCTGCTGAAGCATATATTCCAGCAGGAACAGGTAATCCTTCTGATGACCGGTTTGCTTCGCAAGCACAGAAAGTTGTTCCAGGATATACAGGCAGTCATTTTCATAAAGACTGTTATGATCAAAACCTAAGATCGTCTGGCGAGCGAATTCCCACAGATCCTCATGAAACTTCTCCTCGAGCGTCTTACTGAGCAGGGCGACCATGGTGATCAACTCTGACATGACGCTCGAATTCTGATCTGCATATTCCCGGATGGATGCAAACCCCTGGTGCAGGTAATAACGGAAATCCTTCCGGTTCAAAATGATACGCAGCTGCTGATTTTCATCGAAAAGGTAAGGGGAAAAATTCGTAGTCGCTCCAATCCGTTTCAGCAAATCGGCAATCTGATGCAGCGTATTTCTGACCGTTAAAGGATCATTATGCCCGAGTGCCTTGATCGCCACTTCAGCCAGCTTGATGAGGCCGTATTCCAAGTCCTGAATTTCGGTTTGTTTGACTCCGATTTCCAACGATTTGTAATAACGACCCGGATCAACGGGGTGTGCTTTTTCCCAATAGGTGAGGAGCGGCGTCCCTTCAATCACGAATTCACCGATCCTGACGTCAAACCTCAGGAGAACATCATCCTTACACGCTTGTTTAACCAACCGCGAAAAATCAGCAACCTGTAAATAGCCGGACTGACGAGCGGTCATGACTTTTCCTTCTGCTTCACCGGGGAGTTCATCTTGCGTTACTTCTTTATCCAGATGAAAAGGGCCGAGTTCTTTTTCAAGAGAAGCATGGACGGACTTGGATTTGGCGTTCATATTGAAACTAATATTATGAACCTGCATCCAAGTGGTCGTATGATTAATGAAATAAATGAACGTTACCGCTGCTGTGATCGCTGTAAGGATCGATAATACCGGAGTCGCAGCGATATATTCCTCTTCTTCATGGGTTACATACAAGAAGTTCAAAAGAACATAAATAAAACTTCCGTTGAAAATCCCAAGCACATGCTGAGTCGCTCTGTCGCTGACGAAATTCACGAGCATTTTCGACGAGAACTGACCGCTGAACGTCGTCAGGGCGACGAGGAGGGAGTTAATCGTGAAAGCGCTCAATGTCAGCACCCCTCCGACAAGCGCACTCAGCAACACTTGCAGCGTCTGACCGCTGAATCCGATGGCCGCCGGCAGATACAAGCTGATATCCACGACATAGTCCAAATAAAAAGTGAAAGCAGATAGACCAACCGCGCCCAGAATATACCAGAACGGCATGAACCATAACGTTGATTTCAGCTCACTTTTTCGCTGACGACGAGACATTTTAAAATATTTCCGTATGTAATAGAAGAATCCCATATGATCACCATTCTCTTCATAGTATAAGGTACCCTAATGTCTACCCTGAATTAGACCGGGTAAATCTAAGTAAATACAACCCTCTGAAAAAATTACCTTTGATGAGATATTATTTTAATATATAAATAATAACCCAAACAGACGTTTGACTGCATGTGTGACGGGAAGGCATAACGTGAGGGGGAATGTTAAATGGAACTGCTTCAATTCCTGATGGAGGAAAGGTATACAAGGATAAGTTTCAGCAATGAACATAACCAGTACACGTTTGGTGAGCTGGCCGATTTCACTTCCAATGACGAGCTTTTGCTTTTTATGAAGATGCAGCCGACAGGAATCAAGTATTTCCCTATGGACATAAGGCCACACCTCATCTGTTATGATGCAGGGCAAACGAATACTTATTTCCTTTTGACTTGAACCTATGTCCCATACCCACTAGGAGGATTCATGCCTACTGATTCTTCCTAGCCTCCCCCTCTATAAAACAATAGATGCAAATCACCCCCATAAGACTGCCCCTTTTCATGTACACCCGTTCTTTTGGAAGCGAATCATTACCTCTAGCCTTTAAGTACACACCTACATCTCAATTCATGATCTCCCCAAACGGTAGCAACCAAGAATAACTCAGCAAAAGAAGAGGAACGTCCAAAAATACATGGACGTTCCTCTTCTTTTGCTGAGTTTACGAATTCCGAAATTGATAAGAGCCTTATTATTCAATGGTCTTCAATTCAATAACCCTCCAAAAATGACAGGGACGAAAAAGTAGACGATCAGAACAGAAAACACGATGCTGCATAAGTTCAGCCAAACACCTGTCGATGCCATGCGGCTCATTTTAATATAACCCGTAGCAAAAACGATCGCATTCGGCGGGGCTGCCACAGGAAACATGAAGGCGAACGTTGCGCCCATACAAGCGGCTACCATCAAAATAATCGGATCCGTACCTAATGCTGCCGCACCTGCCGCAACGATTGGATAAACCATCGTGGATGTCGCCGTATTAGATGTGAATTCTGTAAGCATTGTAATGACAGCAATGATCAGTCCAACCATAATAAAGAATGGAATATCACTGAAATTGACAAGCTGATTTCCGATCCACGTATCCAGACCTGAACTGACGATCCCGGCAGCTAGCGCAAGACCGCCACCAAACAGCCACAAGATTCCCCACGGCAGCTTGAGGACAGTATCCCAGTCCAGGATGCTGCCACTTTTATTTTTTGAAGGAATCAAAAACAGGACGAACGCCCCGAATAAGGCGATCAATGTATCATCAATGCCAGGGATGAAGGTTTCAAGAATCAAACTTCTTGTAATCCATGCAAGCGCTGTCAATGAAAACACCGTTAAGACGACTTTTTCTTCATAACTCATCTTCCCTAGTTCCTTCAATTCCGCTTTAATAATCTTCCTTCCACCTGGAATATGCTTGATATCCATTGGATAAGCGATCTTCACTAAGTAAAACCAGACTAGAGGAATAATTAGAACGACCATCGGAACACCGAATAACATCCACCGTGCAAAGGAAATGTCGATTCCGTACAAATTGTTCACCGTAGCTGCCAAAATCGTATTCGCAGGAGCTCCAATCAACGTCCCGAATCCCCCGACAGTAGCGGCATATGCTGTCCCTAACATGATCGCCGTCCCAAATGGGAAGTTACCTGGCGTAACGTCTGCCCCACTATTTTTCAATGAATCTGCGACATGCTTCGTAACTGCCAGACTGATAGGGACCATCATCATCGTACTCGCTGTATTTGATATCCACATGGACAAAAATCCGGTCGCCACCATAAAACCCAAAATGATCATATTCGGACTGCTGCCAATGAAAGCAATAATCGCAAGAGCGATCCGTCTGTGCAAGTTCCATTTTTCCATCGTCAGCGCAATCATGAAGCTTCCTGCGAATAGAAAGATTAGAGGATCGCCGTAGGAAGAAGACACTTCTCCGGTTTCCATCACGCCCGTAATCGGAAACAACAGGAGCGGAAGTAATGAAGTGATTGGAATCGGGAGGGCTTCCGTTACCCACCACGTAGCGATCCAGCTGATCAGTCCAAGCATTTGCACCGCTTCCGGACTCATCCCTTCCGGTTGTACAAGGAAAGTGATCAATGCATACAGTAACGGACCCAGGAACAATCCGATTTTTTGAGCCGTCGTATAGTTCCCTGGCTTTGGAGGCTTTTCTTCACTCTCCTGCGCCGAAGGGTCAACCTCCTCCCTTACAGCAGCATTAGCTGAAGATTTTGCGAATAAAAAATTACCCGCATCCTTAATGTCTTTCCTGAGTTTATGGTCCCACCGCCATAATTGCTCCCATACAGAATGAAAATACATTCGAATATCCCTTCCTTTCAACGATATTTGTTAACGCTTTCATACACGAATCATACGTTACGTATACATTAAAGTCAATATAATCTTCAGAATAATTTAAAAATAGTATTTTTCTAACTAAACTTGACATTTACGTATACATTATTTAATATTTGAAATAGTCAAACATATTCAATTTCTTAGGAGGAATCTTACATGCAAAATAAAAAGCATTTTCGTCTGGCGGTCATTCCTGGAGACGGGATCGGTGAAGAAGTCATCAGTGAAGGACTACGCGTAATAGAGCATCTTTCAAAAACTTCCAATAAGTTTACTTTTGAAAGCGATTTCTTCCCGTGGGGATGCGAGTATTACCTGGAACATGGGAAAATGATGGATGAAGACGGATTAGAGCGGATCAAAGACCATGATGCGATTTATTTTGGAGCGGTCGGATACCCGACAGTGCCCGATCACATCAGCCTTTGGGGACTGCGACTAGCCATCTGTCAAGGCTTCGATCAGTGGGCGAACATCCGCCCCGTCGAATTTCTACCAGGAGTTGAAGGGAAGTTGAACCACCCGAACAAAGAAGAATTGAACTGGGTACTCGTCCGGGAAAATACAGAAGGCGAATATTCCGGAGTCGGTGGACGCAATTTCACAGGCCGGGGCCCTGGAAAAGAAGTCGCGGTCCAATCTTCTGTCTTTACTGAGGAAGGATGTGAGCGAGTCATCCGCCACGCTTTCAACCTTGCCCTTACTCGTAAAAGGAAAAAAGTGACGAGCGTAACGAAAAGTAATGCCCAGCAGTATGGAATGGTATTATGGGATGAAGTATTCGAAAGAGTGAGCAAGGAATACCCGGAAGTTGAAACCGACCAATGGCTTGTCGATGCGATGGCGGCACGGTTCGTCCTGCATCCGGAAGAATTGGAAGTCGTCGTTGCCAGTAACCTGCATGCGGATATCCTCTCCGACCTCGGCAGTGCGATGGCCGGAAGTCTTGGTATTGCCCCAAGTGCGAACCTTCACCTCGACGGCCGTTTCCCAAGCATGTTCGAATCTGTTCATGGTTCCGCACCAGATATCGCTGGCCAAGGAATTGCCAACCCAATCGGAACCATCGGAAGCGCAGCTCTGATGTTAGAGCATTTAGGTTTGCAGGAAGAAGCGCAATTGATCAACGAAGCCATCCGGGCCACAACTAAAGATGGCGTCATGACGGCTGACATCGGAGGGAACAGCTCGACAAAAGAAGTGACCGATCAAATCCTCTCCCACATATCAAAAATGTATACGAACGTGTAACGATTTAAAAAAGAGGGCCTCCCCTCTTTTTTATTTTGGCTTCTTGTTATAATAGAAACAAAGACAAAAGGTGAAGTGGTGAACTATGAAAGATCAACAGACAAAAGGATCATCCATTGATATTCAGCATGTCCAGCAGGAACTCGAACCGATCGTCATAAGCGTAACGGAAAGAAAGCTGCCTCAACGGGCCTATCAAATCCTAAGGCTCGCCATCAGGAATCTGAAACTTCTTCCTGGAAAGACGATTCTCGAGCGGGAAATTGCAGAAGTGCTCGGCATGAGCCGGACGCCTGTCCGCGAAGCGCTCATCCGCCTTGAGACAGAGGGCGTTGTGAACCTCATCCCGAGGAAAGGATTTGAAGTCGAACCGATCGAGGCCAAAGACTTACAGGAGATCTATGAAGTTATTGAAACCCTCGAAGGACTCGCTTCAAAGCTTTGTACGTATACAATCAGCGATGAAGAACTGACAGGACTTGAGGGTCTCATTGAACAGCAGGAGAAAGCCATTCATGAACAGGATTTGGAGGAATGGGCGAAACTCGACAACCTTTTTCACTTCAAAATCATTGCTCTATCTGAAAATGAAAGACTCTCGAACATTATCGAAGTTTATGCGGATCAACTATATCGGGCCCGCCTGATTACAATCAACAAACGGCCCCTTCCGTACCAATCCATCATCGAACACCGTGCCATCCTTGCCTGCATGCGGGCAAAAGATGGACTTGCCGCAGAACTTTCCATGCAATCCCATCGAAAAAGAGCGAAGAATGAAATCCTTCATGCTATATAATGATTGTGCATGAAAGCGCCAGGACCCTCCCCTGATGGGACGTGATTCTGGCGCTTTTTTGATCGGAAACGTGCATCTTAATCGAAAAAATTCATATGAGGTTTTGTTTCTTTGTAATAGTCGATCCTGTCCTGCAGAGTCCCAGTGTGCAGCTCAAACTTATGTCCGTCGGGATCCGTAAAATAAACCGAACGCTTATCTCGGCTGTCCCGCTCCCGTCCGGACAGAATGTTCACACCGAGATCCTCCAGTCTTTGACAAGCTTTTTCAAAATCCTTTTCCTCTATAAAAAAAGCGATATGCGTATACGACCGGTGAATGTCGTTACGCGGGATATTCTTTTCTTCATTCAAGGCAATCCAAAGACCGTTCAGATCGAAATAAGCCGTGGTCTTTCCTTTCACAAGAAGTTTCGCTTCTAGTACCCGGTGATAAAATTCAATGGCTCTTTCCAAATCAGATACGGAAAAAAGGAAATGGCTTACGCCTTTAATGTTCATAAAATCACCTCTATCAACGGGGGATATATATAATACGGACTGCAAAATCCTTAAAAAAGCCCCACCCTACTGCCCTCACTTCCCACCAAGCCCCTCCTCATAAATCTCAGGTTTAAGCAAAAGAAAACAAAGGGAAATGATTACAATGCTTTGAACAATACCTTTGTATTCGATTTTTCAATACCAGGATCAATAGTTTCGAGAAGGAGGTACAACATGAGATATGCAAGTGTAGGGCTCGTCATGCTCGCCGCTATTTGCTGGGGCCTGAGCGGAGGGATTGCGGACATATTGATGGATAAAGGATGGGACCCGATCGTCATCTCCTTCTACCGCGGTGCGGTAGGTTTGGTCTGCTTTGCCCTTTGGTTTCTTCTCCGATTTAAACAGAGCTACAGCTATTCGTCTCGCGTTTATTTGTGGGCAGCGTTAGCAGGGATCGGTGTTGCGGGGAACTTCACCTTTTATTTCCTCGGAATCGAGGCTTCCAGTGTGGCCGTTGCTGCCACGTTGATGTACACCGCACCGATTTTCGTCCTGCTCTTTTCGTTCCTTTTTGGAATGGAGCGTTCGTCCTGGTTGAAATGGAGCTGCATTGCCGGGGTGCTCCTTGGCATCGTCCTGCTTACGGGAGCCTATAATCCTGCATCAGTTTCTGTCAGTTTCCTTGGCGCCGCAGCGGGGCTCGGCGCAGGAATATCCTATGCCCTGTTCATTTTTGGTTTTAAAAATGCCGCCTCGTATGGAACGCCGCAAACGACATTGACGATCGCCTTTCTCGCTTTCTGCGCGATCCTATTCTTTGTCACGGACAAATCAGAAGCCATCCGCGTGCTGACTTCCAGTGACCTCGGCTGGTTCATACTTCTCGGACTGATCGGCGCGGGGGTTTCCTTCATCATTTATGTAATCGGAATACGTCATACAAAACCCTCCACCGCTTCCATGGTCGCCATGATCGAACCAGTGACAGCCTCCCTGTTCGGGCTGCTCGTGCTCGGAGATACGTTGTCGTTCATTCAGGTCCTTGGAATGGTCCTGATTTTGTTCACGATCACCTTCCTGAGTGTTAAACAAGCAGACTGAAACTCAACCAGCTCCGGGGAAGTCATGATTCTGACTTCTTTTGGAGCTGATTGCTTTTCTTAGCGTACACAGAAACGGCCCATAGGCTGGCCGTCCCTGCAAAAAAGACGCCCATCCCCGCAAAAAAGATACCGATATACACCAAACCCATTTTTCCAACCTCCCTACTCTTCAATTGCCACACGGCGCATCACGTTTGCTTCTCTTTTAACAGCGGCCAGTCCTCCATCGTTTTCTCCATCAACCGGACCAAATCTCTTCGCCTCGTTTCTCCACATTCTTTTCGATTCAGCAAATCACACAAAGCGATCAAATCAATCAGTTTGGCTTTTTCGAGCCATTGATCTGGCAAATGGCCGCCATGTTTCCTGTAGCTATATATGAAAGGACCAAGAATCTGCGGATTCCTTACATCTTCATACCTGAGCAGATTACCAATATCCATCAAGCCTGAACCACTGAGGGAATACCCCCAATCTATGATTCCAACAACTGAACTCCCTTTCACCAGGATATTCAACGGGTTGAAATCTCCGTGAACCAATGACGTCTGTTTACTGAGATCGTCCATTAGATGCGCATGGGTCCTGGCAAACATCAAAACCCTCGCACAGAGTTCTTCTTTTATGTGAAGGTGCCCGAATCCATCACTCAGACTTTCTTCTATAAAACTAAGAAACCGTTCCCCGTTCAATACCACCCTTTCTTTAATATGTAGAGATTCATTTAAAAGTCCTGAACCGGGAAATTCAATCCGGTGGATATGGGCCAGGATCTTCCCAACCTCACGGATGATGTCAAGGATCTCTCCGTCATGTTTACCGACCATTCCTTCCGATAACTGCCCGCCGTCAATCATACTTAAGAGGATATAAGGATGACCGAGCACACAATCACTGGATCCATAATCATAAACGTCCGGCACGGGGACTGAGCCTTTCAGAAGTTGAAGGAGCTGTTTTTCCTTTTCCATCGTCTCATGATCCGACTGGTAGATGCGGAGC
Source organism: Halobacillus sp. ABR2_026 (assembly GCF_056158545.1). Taxonomy (NCBI): domain Bacteria; kingdom Bacillati; phylum Bacillota; class Bacilli; order Caryophanales; family Bacillaceae; genus Halobacillus; species Halobacillus sp. ABR2_026. The sequence continues at coordinate 1,451,127 of NZ_JBSWTM010000001.1, read as the reverse complement.
ACAAAAACTTCCCTTGAAGATGTTGTCATTTTGAAATGTGAATGATTCAATCCTCCGCTCATCCACTCATAACTTGTTACGATATCTCCATCCAAAAACGTTCCTAGTAGGCGTTGTATGGTACTTAACTCAGGACGCAACTCTCCATTGGATCGTTCCCAGCCTGTTTTCATCGTCCCTCTCCTTTCAGATTTCATGTGCCCTAGCTATGCCGTTACTTTCCGATCATTCATGACATAAAAAACACAATAACTGATCAACAGGATGACTAAGTAAAACAGCTCTGGATATTGTAACCTAATCCCGTCCAGCCGGGGATCACCCACGTGGAACACATCAAAAAGAAGATTGGTCAGCATAAATAGAATCAGAGTCGACCAGCTCTGAATGACCGCTTTCTGTTTAATCCATTCTTTTCGTTCATCCTCTTTCGGTTTGAAGATCAGACCATGTCCTCCGGATAACCACCCGACCACAAGCAGCCAAATGATCGGCACGATTATATTTGTTAAAAATACACTCATTTTTTTACTCCTTCATCTTTAAGGTTTAAACACGTCATCCACCGTTGTTCCCAAATGCTTCGCAATGTCAAAAGCCAACTGAAGGCTGGGGTCATACTTATTGTTCTCAATGGCATTGATCGTCTGCCGGCTCACATCACAACGGCCGGCCAGCTTCCCTTGGGAGACCCCGATTTCTTCCCTTAACCTTTTTATTTTATTCCTCAATATACCCCCGCCCTTTGCCCTTCATGATTGTCAAAAGTATTTTACACCTTTATAGTAATCATAAAAAAACAGGGTGTCAAATACTTTTGACACCCTGAACTATATTTCCATCTTTGTGGGCGTTCCTTGATGGAACGTCATCTGCCACTTCCCATCATTCAATTTCCACACCGAACTCCGCAACGAATAGGTTCCACGCTTCTTCACGTGAATGTGGAAGGTCGTTAAAACAGAGGTCCTTGATAAGGATCGGCATTGGAAGTTTTTCATCACGATTTGCGGATCCTCTTCCTGAGGCAGACGGTTCAACACATGGTCTTTATCATAAATTTCCCCTGTACTCGCATATTCTAGAAAATCATCGGACAGCAACTCCTTAAGCTTTTCCGGTGATTTTCTGACGTCTGCTTGAAGCAGTGTCTGTTCTAAATGCTGGATCTGATCTCCTAAAGCAACCAATGCATCACTCCTCTCAATGGTTCAGTTATTCATCCGGTAATAAAATCGTTCGCTGCATCGGAACACGTGCTTGGGTGACGATTCGCGGATGAAGGGTGTAGGGTTTTTCATCAATTATGAACTTAAACCCTCCGTGATGTTGAGCGTCTCTCCCCTGCTGGTGCAGCTCAGCTTCAATCGCTTTTACATATTTGGAATGATCTTTATACCATTCATCCAGATGCAGGACGATACTTCCCTTTTGATAACCTGAAGATTTATAAGCCCCGTATCCAGTAACAGCCATCGGAACGATAATCATCGCGAGAAAGATCAAGAGCCACATCGATTATCCCCCCTTTTCCTCCCATACGATTTTCAGGAGCTGATGGTTTCATAAAAAGGAGAATCATAGACGAGAAACCTTTTTGAAAAAACCCTTCAAAAATCGCCTTCCGTTCTGAAGTTTTCTTCCTTCATCCCACCTCCAGGTTAGCTTTTATGTCCTCAATCTCTGAACGAATCCCTTCATTCTCATCACGGCTCAACGTAACAAGCAGATCCTTCAATCCTTCCTCTACAGCGGGATGTATCCTTTCGTCCATCTCCATCAACCAGTACCGGGCATGATCATGTAAGATATTCACAACCGCTTCTCTGATGAAGAGGGTACGATGGTCAGAAAAACGGTGCAGCTGCTGAACATACCAGCCGACATCATTCGTATACGCCATACTGAGTAAAGCTTCTTCAATCTGCACATCGTTCCCACCAGAAAAAATGGCTTCCGCTTCTTCCTGCGTCCAGTCGTCACGTTCCGCTTCAAGGGAGACTTCCTTATCCGTCAAGCTGTTCAGAAATTCGCCGAAGCTTGATGCTATTTTCGTCACTTTCCCTGCGTCAGTTTCGATATGAATAACAGAGGGCGTGGGAGTGGAATAATCCAGGGCGAACCATACATTCCCATCGCCACTGAAAATCAAAAGATGCGCAGGGAGATCCCACTCCTTGATGAAATAAGAGCTGTCTAGTATCCCGGGGCTGCCGATACCATAGATATGATCGATCCCTAAGACATCCTCTTTCCCTGACTCTTCGGTATAAACCGAGTGATAGTTGATGAGACCACCGTTCTGTTCCAGGATCAAATCTTTATACGCCTGAGGCAGCTTCCATTTAAGCTTGTTTTCAACATCATTGATCGTATCCATATCTAGCTGATTTAACTGATATGGATCTTCTCCTGTGTGTTTCAACCAGACACCATACATACAAATGCCCCCTTCCGGATCACAACTCTTTATAAAGGATGATATGAGGACCGATCGGCGGGTAATCAAAGATTTCCCCGAACGTTTCGAACCCCAGCTTTTCATAATAACGCAGGACAGTTGTTCTCCCTTTACACCAGAGAAGGTCTCCACTCTCTGACTTTATCACCTGCTCCCCTTCAGCTACTATTCTTCTTCCTGCTCCTCGATACCTGTAGGTCTCAACCGTCGCCATCGCTCGTAAACGGTAGGGTTTACGGGAGGAAAGCCCGGAGAATGACTCCTGATAAAAGGAAGCGACACTGACGATTTCACCCTTTTCCACCACTCCCAAATGAAAGCTCGTACGATTGTGGTCGGTCTCATATTGACAGGCTTCATAAGGTTGGTGCGGTCTTAAGATTTTGTGACGGAGCGAGTAGGTCTGTTCCGGTGTAATCCTTTGCACATCCATCTGACTCCTCCTAAAAAATTTTTCACCATCAGGTTTCTTTCTCGTGTACCTGAACGTAAACCGATCCATGCAGACGATCATCAATGAAAGCATCCAGCTTCCACATTCCACTTTCAGGAAGAGACATTTGCGAAGGAGTCGAAGCATCCGCCCCGTTATGTTTGCCAACCACCACATCAACATCATCAAGGACAGTAACAACTTCATTCGCTTTCTCATGGGTAGCGACTACCTTTAATTCGCCTGCTAGTTCTTCTTCCTCCCCCCAGAAATGCCACATATATTTCTGGGTTTGACCAGGGTGAAACTTGACGACATCGCTCCCATCATAGATAAATCCTAATTGATCGACCTCTCCAATCATCGTATAAGCGCCCGATTCGAACCGTTCACTTTCCTCCCAGGTATTCTCTGCACACCCTGCCGCAAGCAAACATAAGAACAACCCGATTCCAGGCACCCATTTGGGGCGGTTCATCCATGAATCTCTCCCTTCAATTTCAGAAAATGACACGCTAAACACCCATAATCAGAGCCAATGACCCGGTAAATAAAAACCAGCCTAAAGAGGCGAGCCCCAACGAAAGAAGGGTCACGGAAAGATATGGGTGGTACCCAGAACTTTTGAATGACCGTCTCAAAAAAATGACCGCCATCATCATACTCCCTAAGAAGACGGCTCCCAACCCTGCCTGAACATATAAAGGCAGCCTGAGGTTGAACCCGATCAGCACATCCATCCAATAAAATGCATGGACAAATAGAGCGGACATCAGCAGGATTTTTTTCATGATAGCTCCCCCTTAAAACATTCATAGTATTCCAATTATTTCAAACATCCTCCCAGAACTCAATTCCTGGCAGTATAAGAAAACCCAGACAACAATATTTTCCCGAAGGTACAATCCAGGATGCTCAACGATACACGAATGCCCGTACGGAATGGTTTACGTACGGGCATTTCTATCATAACTTCGTCACAAAGGTGCAACAAATTCCACCTTCATCCTCTCAGGACCCTCAAAATACACAGCATAATAATCTTCCCCGCCAGCGAAAGGATGGAGTTCTTCATATAAAATAGGAACGCCTCGATCCTTGAGCATAGTTGTCATTTCATCCACACGCTCGCGGGATGCCGCATGAAAGGCGAGATGGTTCAAGCCAGGACGGCACCTGTGATAAGGGACATCCAGAAAACGACCTTCCGCCTGGACAAAAACCAAGTAGGTCTCTCCTTTTTTGAAACTTTGTCCGCCCTCCCACTTTTGATAGGAGCTATACCCCAGTTCTTCCAAAAACCAGTCCCAAAAAGACAGGCTCTTCTTTAGATCAGCTGTGTACAGTTCAACATGATGCAGTAGACCTTCACTCATGACCCTTCCTCCTTCACCTAATCAATCCAAGGATTCTATTTAATTATATCTTAGAATTCTATGAGGCAGGAGACACTTACGAAATCTATGCATAACTAGATCACCGCTTCTTTGAACAATTTGTGAGGAATCGATGACTATCTTGTTACAATTTAACAAATACCAACATTTTTCAACACAGATTGTATTGTTCCAACATCCGCCTTCTATTACTCTAATAAAAGGGCATTACAAAATGTACGCCACCTACTGCTCATTCCATCAAGGAGGTTACCGATGTTACCGATTGACAGACAAAAACAAATTTTAACATGGCTTGAAAAAGAAGAATCGCTGCGGGTTTCGACCATCAGCTTACGGCTCCATGTATCAGAAATGACCGTTTACCGTGATATCAAGCCACTTCTCGCAGAGAATAAAATTAAAAAGACAGCTAACGGGATCGCTAAAGGCGATATAGCTGAACGTACACCACCAGGAAGCTGTGTCTACTGCCTGAAACCTGCCAAAGGCCGGCTTTCGGTTCAAATCATCAAGAACGATCAACAAGTGGAAAACGCCTGCTGTGCTCATTGTGCCCTGCTTCGATATCAGGATATTAAAGAAGAGGTCGTTCAACTGATCGGACAGGATTTCCTGACAGACACAACGATCAGTTTAAAAGTTGCCACCTATTTAATCGATGCGGAAATCGACTTAAACTGCTGCGCACCTCAGCCCATTGTCTTTGCCTCAAAAGAGAATGCCGAACGTTTCCAAAAAGGATTTGAAGGAGACATTTTCAATTTTAACGAGGCGATGAATAAAATCCACACTGAAATGAACGGGAGCAGCTGCTCCTGTGACCAATAAAGGAGAACGATTATGGAACCTTCCAAAAAGAAAAGAGATAAAGCCGGCCTTTATCCAACCGTCTGGCGCTGGCATTTCTATGCCGGCATCATCTTTGCTCCCTTTCTAATCATTCTGGCGGTTACCGGCTCCATCTATTTGTTCAAGCCACAGATCGAACAAGTCCTCTATGAGGAGTATTATGAAGTGACGGCTGAGGGAAACAAGATCACACCTGCTGAGCAGATGGAAACCGTCAAAGAAATGTACCCCGGCGCTTCGATTACTTCCTACCGCCCAGGAGAAAGCGCTACACGTTCCAGTGAATTCGGTGTTTCGACCGAGAGTGGATCCATGACTATCTTTATTGACCCTTATACTGGAGAATCTACAGGAACACTTGCTAGTGATGACAGGATCATGGATAAAATTCTCGAATTCCACGGGGAACTGATGATCGGAACAACCGGTGACCGGATTGTCGAGCTCGCCGCCTGCTGGGCCATCGTTCTGATTGTGACAGGTGTCTTTTTATGGTTTCCGAAAAAGAAAAAACAAGGGCTCGGCGGAGTGCTCTATCCAAGGAAAAAGAAGAAAAGGATTCTCAGGCGAGACTTGCATGCGGTCCCCGCTTTCTGGATCACAGGAGGCTTGCTTTTTCTCATTATGACCGGCCTTCCATGGTCCGGCTTTTGGGGAACGAATTTTCAGAACATCGCAACAAATACTGGAGAAGGATATCCTCCTTCCATTTGGACCGGAAGCGCCCCTACATCAAATGTCCAGACGAAAGATATTGCAGAAGTTCCCTGGGCCGCTGAAAACATGGATGTACCTGTGTCTGATTTACAAGGCTACAACTCTCTGTCGATCAATGATGTCGTAGATATTGCCGAAAAACAGGAGGTTCATCCGAGTTACACCATTTACATTCCCAGCGACAAAGAAGGCGTCTACACCCTGTCCGCATTCCCACCGAAAGCTCAGGATGAAGCTACCGTCCATATCGATCAATATTCAGGCGCCGTACTGGCCGACTATCAATATGAGCAGTACGGCCCGATAGCCAAAGCGGTTGCCTGGGGAATCACCTTGCACCAAGGCACCCAATTCGGCTTTATCAACCAAATTATTAACCTTCTCATTTGTTTAGGAATTATCCTGACGGCGGTTTCTGGTTTCTATCTATGGTGGAAACGAAAGCCCCTGCAAAATTCTGGTGCACCAAAAGCAGCACCTATAATCAATAAAAAAGTTTTTCTTACGGTCATCCTCCTGCTTGCAATCCTGTTCCCATTGGTAGGTGCATCCCTGATGATCGTCTGGCTCATTGACACGCTTCTCATTCAAAGGATACCGAAGCTAAAAAAATACTTGAACGCTTAAATCCAGTGCGGTGAGCCTCTTGAAAAGGACCCTTTTTCCTGCTGTTCCTAACTGAAACATCCAGGAACGAAACCTTCAATAATTCCAAACCTGTCATTTATTGCTCCGTCTGGGTGGGAAAAACATATCGACTACAAAGGTGGTGAAAGACATGAAAACAAAAATTTGGGTCGTCATTACGTTGAGCCTCCTGGTCATGACGGGCTGCTCCTTAAAGGAGGACGCAGCCGACCTCTATAAAAAAGAAGAACCGCTCCATGCAGAAATGATCACACAGGATTCTTATCAAACGAATCAACAGGAAGTGATTCAAGTCATCCTTACTCAAAACGGAAAAAGAATCAAGGAAGCAGAAAAAATTCAGTTGGTCATCAGAAAACAGGACGGCACGTATACAGAACAGCTTGAACCATCCACGATCAATGAAGAAGGCATCTACACCATCCCTGCGTTTTTCAAAACAGAAGGCCTGTATTTTGCTAGACTCCATGCAGAAAATGAGGGGTCAGCCATTCTTCCTGAAAAGCAGTTCGTCGTTGGAGAATTAACAGAAAGTGATTGGGACTATTTAAAGGCCCACGCCCCAAAGCAGCAGCCTATGCAGAATTCCCACCATTGAGGATTGGAACACAAAAACCCCGGGGGCCTGAAACCTCCGGGGTTTTCCTATTTTCAAGGGGGTGGAACGGACAAACTTTTTATTTTGTTTTTTGATAATGCTTACGAGCCTTTGCCCGGTTCCCACACAGGCTCATGGAACACCATTTCCGTTTTCCTTTTTTATCAAGGAACAACGAAACGCAATGAGGATTCTCACATTTTTTCATCTTCTGGAAAAGACCACCCTCGTATGCTTCAAGCATTGTATAGGCAAACACAGAAAGTAGACCGTCTGTCCCACCCTGTTTCGGAAGAGCCACAAGGGAACCTTCAGCGGCCAAAAACGAAAGTGGGGCCTGCTCCGTTTTCTCTTGAAGCATTTCCAGGAAAGGAGTTAGGGAAGCATCATTATTGAGGAAGAATTCACGGGATTCTTCTCGGAAGGTTTGAAGTTCAGGAACGCTGATCTCCTCTTCCTTCATTCGCCTCACCTGCAGCGGATGGAGGAGGTGTTTGTCTTCCATCAAAGACAAAAAACGGTCGACCATCCCCTCTTCCATCAAAAAATCCGTCGGTTTGTTATTTTCGTTATTCATCGTATTGAGAAAGTTGATAAACAGCACATCCGAAAAATGGGAATATCTCGTTTCTAGACTCATATTCAACCTACCTTAAACTTAATTGTTGACGCCAATTATAACATAAGATATTATTCTAACTACTAAATTTATTTTTAGTGGTTATATTTTATTATAAAGGAGCAATCGTATGGCGATCCAAAAAGTTACAGATGAAACATTCGATCAAGAAACGAAAAACGGCCTTGTTATTGCGGACCTCGGAGCCCCTTGGTGTGGTCCTTGTAAAATCATCGATCCTATATTAGAAGAGATTGACAGTGAAATGAAAGAAGAGCTTAAAATTGTCAAACTGAATGTCGATGAAAGCCCGGAAACGGCTCAGAAATTCGGCGTGATGAGTGTACCGACGCTCCTATTCTTCAAAGATGGTGAAGTCGTGGATCAATCTGTCGGAGTCAAGCCTAAAGAAGAAATCATCTCGACGGCTAAACAGCACGCCTGATTTAACTAATACTGAAAAGGCATTCGTTCATTCAAATAAGTTCTTCCCCAAAAAAAGACCGTGTGCGAGGTTCTTATTCCACGCCCACGGTCTTTTTCATTGTCCTTAAATAGATGAGAGGGACAGGTTCCGTCATCTTTCAATTTTTCAGTACTCCTAAGTATTCTTCCCATGGACCCACGTCATCTCTGTATCTTTCCGCCATAACTCTTACAATTTGTGAAAGGTGAGTCAAATCATGCACGACCCAGGTCGAAAGCAATTCTCTAAGTTTCACTTCACCAAATGCCGGATGAATTCCCGTCCATTCCAATTGTTCGTCTGATTGAACCAATGTTGAAACGACCTTGCAATTTTGTAAGCGAAGCGTTTGGAACCGATGGATTTTTTCGGGCATGGTCGGTTCTACCGGATTTTTCAAATGAGCTTCCCGATCAAAAGGAGGAAAATGATGATCCGCAGCCTCATCTACGATCGACTTCAATCTTGGGATCCAGTTGCTTCTTTCACATTCAATGAGATGATCCACCACTTGAGCAGGACTCCACGTGTCCTCCCCTTCCCTGCTATTCAGCCATCCTTCTGATAAACCGGTAAGAAATCGTCCGAGCGTTTCCGGTGTCCTTTCCAGGATTTCAAGTGCTTCCTCCTGTTTAAAATTCATAGCATTCAACCTCCATGTTTGAAATCATTGGCTTGCTTCGTCTTTACCTCTCTTCTCTTTTCCAATCATGAAAGCGTCGGATTCGGAACAAAAAAGACAAATTGTACGTGGGCCACCGTTTGTCCATCTTCCTCCCATTTCGCGTGAATAATATATCTGATTGATGGTCCTTCTTCGCCCATGATTTCTATAGAGGTATTTTCGACCCTCTCAGCCGTGCCCGTCGCCCCCTGTTGCTTGCGTATGTAGAGACTGTCAGGAGGAGAGAGGGAATCAGCGAAGTTAATCGTCACTTCGTCCCCAATGCTGGCCCCGATTTCAGCAGGTTCTACATCGTCTTTCCATTCCTCGAACGGTTCGGTTACGTTCGTCGGAGAAGCTTCACATGACGTCTCATTCATACAGATAACATGGTAATCGGCGGGATACGTTTCCCCTTGAAAGATAAAAGAAGTTTCGCTTAATTCCTTCTTCTGCACCAATTCCTCTTTTCCTTCTACATCAAGAATGAAACCAACCGTCTTCGATCCTTGAAAGGCACCTTCTTCTGTACGCCATTCGGCCGTCAATAAAAAGTATTGCCTGCCATCGCCATGGATATCAATAGGGCCTGTTACATTTTCCACTGTTGAACTATTCTCTTCCAGCTTTTGATAACTCATTCGATCGGGCTGCTTCCCTTCAACGATGACTTGGATTTCCGAGTCACTCTGGATCGTTACTGGATTCAATCCTTCCGTTTTTTCTTTTATAGACCCATCATTCCTGTTCGCCGTTTCTTCTGAACAATTTTCCTCCCAGCATTCCTTTACCGATTTTACCGGGAGATCTCCTTCACCATCATGTTCCAGCAGCACTTTCGGCTTTTCTTCAAGTGCATCGGTTCCTTCGGAGGTCAAAGGTTTTTCCACCTGACATGCGGAGATCATAGCAACTATTACCAAAATGCCAATGCCAATCAACCACTTCTTCATATTAATCCCAGCCTTTATTCTTATGCTTCATCGCTAAATCGTCATCAACATTCCAATTATTTCAAATGACACGATCTTTCTCAATAATACGTCATAAAAAAAGCCCATCCTATATAGGATAAGCCATGAGACATTCGTATATATTTATCGCACCCATGATAGTTGAACAGAATAGAGCATTTTCAGCCTCGGCTGATCGTGTCGTTCAACTTCTTCCGATACTTATCCTCCCATGTTTTCTCATCTTTCAAAAGATCGTCGCAAAAAGCCGCCGCATCTTCTCCAATGAGGTCGGTCACATGTTTCCCTTCTGCTGCCCCTTCTTCAAAAAGGTCGAGGATTCCATTAAAGATGCGGCTGGTCCCCGCCCAGTCTGAAGGTCCTCCCGTCGTCCACATATATTTTTGGATCGCCTGGTAAGCGGTACGATAATCCTTGGGTAGATTTTTGGCACGGGCTTCCATCGCTCTCCATTCCCGCTTATCTTCAAGACTTCCCACTAATCTTTCAAAAATATTCATCATTGATCCCCTCTCTCCCTTTTCAGTGCCTGGATGGTGCTTGAAAGGTACCCCCATTTTCTCCAAAACAATCGAAGATGCTCTTCACCGGCTTCATTCAACGTATAAAATTTCCTTGGCGGACCTTTGGTTGATGGCTTTTTCTCGATATCCACTAGCTTGTTTTTCTCAAGTCGCATGGTGATTGTATAAACGGTACCTTCCACCACCTCGGTAAACCCAAGCTCCCGCAGCTGCTGGGTGATCTCATATCCATACGTCTCGCCGCGGCTGATGATTTCAAGCACACAACCCTCGAGCACTCCCTTCATCATTTCTCTGAAATTTTCCATGTGTACCTCCTGTTTGCCTCTGATTCGTGACCTTTGGTTTTTTTATGACCACAGTAATAAGTATTACTTAGTACCACTATATAGTATTACTTAATACTGTTGTTGTCAAGGTCCTCCCTATCCGAAAAAAACTCTGTTGATATTATGATCTTTCTCATTTTGAAACGAAGTCTCCTACAAATGGATACGTCCCATAAAAAAAGAGGAATCTGCACCAACAGATTCCTCTTCCCCTTTTAAGTTATGGGTTTTGAACGCCGCCTGTAGATGCGTCCACTTCAATTTCTGATCCATCTTTGTCATTGAATACGTGGAAATTCGTTTCATAAGATACACCATTTCTATCTTCCACCGTTTTTTCATCCGTTCTTACGTAACTTATTTCCTCACGTTCTGGTAACACTTCTTCTACACGCTGCTTAGCTTCTTCCGTAGACAGGCTAAGATGACGCTCAGCATCGAAAGGTTCTCCTTCAATCGCGTCCAACTTCCAATCGCCTTCTTCTTTTTTAAGCGTGATGGTTTCAAAAGAACCCGTATACGTGAAAGCTTCCAGCTGCGCAGTCTCTACGACGACTTTCCCATGATTGTTCTCCATCACATTCATATGGATATCCCATGCGAAATGATAATCATAGTAGACCGTGTCACAGTTCAAGCACGCATTATAGTAAGTGTCCCTCACTTCTTCACTGAAGGAATCCGTGGCATACTTCCTGACCTCATCTTGAATTCTGTCATAATCGCGGGCTTGATCTTTTCCTTCATATTTTTTCAAATCCTCATACAATGTCGTATGAATATTCTCTTGCAACTGTTCAGATTCCTCTTTGATTTCACTCTCGCTTAACTCATCGGCATCTTTTCTGAAAGAAGGTTCGATGGTTGCTGCGAGTACTTTCGAGAAGGCCGCGCGCGTCATACTTTGATTAGGTGCGAATGTCCCATCCGGCATCCCGTTAATGATATGTTGAGAAGATAGGTCCTTTATATTCTCTGCTGCCCAATGATCCTCTTCCACATCAGGAAAATCTCTTGCCTCTCCGTCTCGTTCAACATCATAAGCCCGATCGACCAGAGCGACAGCTTCCGCACGGCTTACAGAATCTTTAGGTCTCACTTTTCCGTCGTATCCCTTAATAATGCCTTTGTCGTAAGCCACTGCCATTTCATCATAGTAATAAGCGCTCTTCGTCAAATCATCAAAAGGGGGCTCACTGTCCGCTTCTTCCTCAGGATAAAGGTCATTGACAAGCATAACCACGACCTGAGCCCTTGTCACGTCCTCCTTAGGAGCGAACGTGCCATCAGGCATCCCATGAATGATGCCTTCTTTATGAAGATAATTGATTTCATCCTTCGCCCAGCTGACTTGATCGAGATCCGGGAAAGAGTCAGCCGCACTGACACTAGTAGCAAACATAGAACATACGAACAGCAGCGAAAACGAGAATGATAGGATTCTTTTCATGTACACACTCCTCCTTAAAAAATCATCAATTTCAGTGTACTATATGAAAAGCAGCAAATGTCTAAATATTCCCAATTTATATCAACGAAGCCGCCAATGAGTCTAAAGACTAACGACTAATGACCTAATAAGCATATAAAAAAAGACTTACCTAAACCAAGATAAGTCTTTTCCATCCTCTAAGCAGAAGATTGTCTCTTCATAAAGCATCTCTTCCTCTTTCTACTTTTATTATACAATGATGGCAGCTACATTTATAGACTACTCTTTCTACCTTTGCTCCTCTATACTTTATTCATACGAAACTGCCAAAGGGGTGCATAGAAATGAAGGAAGATAACAAAGTCCTGGATCGCGGCCCGTTTTTCCATGGCACAAAAGCGGCATTGAAACTTGGTGAACAATTGGAAGCCCAGCACTTGTCCAACTATCAAAACAAAAAATCTAACTACATTTATTTCACGGCGACATTGGAAGCTGCTAAATGGGGAGCAGAATTAGCTAAAAGTGGACTCAAAGAAAGAATCTACATCGTAGAACCTATGGGAGAATTTGAGAATGACCCTAACTTGACAGATCAAAAGTTTTCCGGCAACCCGACCCGTTCCTACAGGTCTAAAGCTCCTTTGAAAATCATTGCTGAATTAGGAAAGTGGGAGAGGCATACCGATGAAGAAATCAAGCAAATGCTGGATGCTTTGCAAAAACTCCGGGAAGAGGGAAGAGATATGATCTTTGATTAAGTTTTGATCCTAAAACGCCCTCCCAATCAATGTCTATGTTATCCCTTCCATTTAACATAGGCATTGATGTTAAATAATTTATGATAGAGATTCATGCACTAAATTTTGATTAACCTTCTGTATAAAAAACTTTTACCTAACAACAGACATGCTTCCTCTTATTCGCTCCTCAAATAACGTAATACATCAGCATTCAACTCTTCATGGAAGGCCTCCCGGTCAAACCCATCAGGGTCCTGGGACGGAGGAAACGATGGGTTTTTCATTCGTTCAGGAAAGGGACTCAGAAAAGAAAAATGCCCACCATGCTCGATGACCTTATGTTCGATTCTCGCAGGTCGGCTTGTTCCATTCTTCAAGATGTCCGCATGAAAGGAGGGGGTAATGTCATCCTCAGCACCAGTGACCATGAAAATGGGCACCTCCACCTGATCCAGTGCCCCCTCCTCTCTGAACCATCCAAGAGCTGGTGCGAATAAAACGATTTTTCTGATTCTCTCATCACGAGTTACAGAAACCACTCTGGGCTCTTCACTCCCCGTATCCCATGGAAGAGTGGTAGGTACTCCTCCTGTCGCAGCAATGGCTGTGTAGCCACCCATGGAGTGGCCGATGATGGATAGTTCGTCAAAATCAACAGAGTCTTTAAAGCTTTCATCCTGTTCAAACCAGTCAATCACTTGTGTAATATTTTTCGGTCTGCTTTCCAACAGCGCCACCGATTGTTCCAAACGATTGTCATGAATATTATTATAAGGATGCTCGGGCATTGCTACGATAAACCCATGACGGGCCAAGTACCGGGAAAGTGTCCGGTAAACAAGCGGCGTCCCACCCGTCCCATGAGAAAGGATAACGAGTGGAAAAACACCTTTCTTCAGTTTTGCCCCTTTTGCAACCATGACACTGTAGGGACCCAATTTTTCTTCAAGTTCATGAGTTTCAGAAGGATACATGATGATCATAGGAAATGATACGCCGAGAAAATCATCCATTACTTCAACGTTCGTATAGCCGGCAAACGTTTCTCGTTCTATATTTCTATTCATAAACAATCACCTTCTCAGTTATGTATTCTTTGGTAACTAAGGATGTAATTCTTATACGTTAGGCCGGTTCCGGTTTCTTGTCCATCTATAAATCCCGGCAGCTAATAATACCATCCCTCCAAGAACAATCAATGGAACGGACATCCTAGAGAACCATTTCGGTGCATCCTCCACTAACAGGAAGGCTATGCCCGTTGCTGTCATAAACGTTCCCAGTAAATACAGAACCCTGCCAACACCCGAATACCCTTTCAAAACACTCTCCCCTTTCTCTATTTCCTATCAGACTGACTGTGGACTCCCACCAGCCAAATAGTAGCGAAGCCCGGCATCATTAATCACATTCCTTTCTTTCCAAGCCGGTCTGTGGCGAATTCTTAATTGGTCTATACTTTATCTCTTAGTAATCCCGCACCAGCACTTGACTTTTCTTCTTCTCGTTACTTTCATATTCAACCTTTATACTCGCATGAGGGAGCTTCACTTCATCTTTCAGAATATCGATCAACTCTGTGACTTTTTCCTCATCTCCACCTTTCCTGCTTCGCTGCAGCCAGATGGATATTTTAGGGGCTACATCCAATTCTGTTAGATCGGGGAGTTCCCCGGTTGTAGCCTCCACTTTATCCATTTTTGTTGTATAACTGGTGATGATCATTTCTGCATCACTGAACCGATTTTCTATATCATCTACGATTCGATCATATAACTTCTTCTCATAATAGTTGACCTTGTAAGTATCAACCATTTCACCTGTTCCCGTTTCTTCGTACACGAGGAACTCGACACCATCTCTCGTGTTCCTTACTTTGGCGGCGTAATCAAATCCAAAATTCCCCATATTATCGTACAACGTATCGTATATTTCCATTTCGCCGGAGTAATGAGCGTCCAAATAAATACGGGCTTGTTCCTTCGTCTCAACTTCCTTGCTTTCACTGGGAGTCATTTCGACAATGAAGACAATAACCAATACCCCAAGGATCCCTACTACACTTCCAAAGGTGATCAAGATCCATTTCACAACTTTATTCACAGACGACCATCCTCCCTTTGCTACCGGTACGCTTCGGTTTATGTTAATTTTACCATAATAAGGGAGAACAAAGTCCATTCAATCTAAGCAGGTGTTCACCATAAAGAAAGGAGACGATTTTTTAAAACCGTCTCCCTGCTCAACTTCTATTTCTCTCTTTAATGATAACTTTAAGTAATGATTTTATTTCTTCTTGATCCGCCTGCTGCTTTTTCACCAATTTCTCTATGTAGCTGAGAGTGAACATACAGTACAAGACTAATACAATGAAGACAATTATAAAAAACACACCCATGGTTTCCTCCAAAACTTTTCGATATCTATTCTATATTCAATGGCTATCCCTCTGTTTAGATGTCCATATTCCTCTCATTCCTTTTACTAACCCCAATCCTGTAATTGCCTCTATCAATAAAGGGATCAAATTGTCCGGGCGGCCCAAAACGAAATAACTGACGACACAAATAACTCCTGTTAAAAGAATTCCTCTTAGAATATTCATAGGAATAGTGTAACACCCCAAATAACGAGACGAAATGGAACGTCGACGAAGAAACCAATCCACCTGAATTGGTTTTAAACATCTCTCCAAAAAAACACAAACTCTCTGAACCGGTCCTTCAATAAATCAGACATCTCATCAATTCTCCTCAAAAGCGATACAGCTTTATGCTTCCTTAGGCATTCTTCTCTTTAAGATAATGAAACGTATAGATTGAAGTTCCAAACGTTGCCGTCAGCATAACTCCGATCCACAAAAGTTGTGAGCCAAGACCTCCCTCAAAAAATAGTTGAAACGGCCGTTTAAATAAGTGGTAAAATAAAGCAAAGTTAGCGGCTACATTTACTAGAAAAAGAATTTTCCTCATTGGCGTAAGTCCCCCTTTTCAATTACTATGTTTCCAGCGTTGATTCAGGCCTGGTGGGTAATCCTTGTTCCTATTCCAGTTAAATTCAAGAGGAGCGCCCACCTGATCCTCCTATTTTAAAGGCTCTGTTAAAGTTTAGTGTTGATATTACTGCAAAAAAGGAACTTCTAATTTTATGGAAGTTCCTCATTTTTATAGTTGGCTTATTCAACGAAAGCCCCTTCGCTTGAAGACTCAGCTTCGAGATGTTTGTGTGATTCTAGGGGCTCCGGGAAAAGGTTCGCTTTCCATGGGGCGGGCGGTGAGCCTCCTCAGGCTACGCCTTCCGGGGTCTCACCTGTCCCACACGTCCCATAGGAGTCTCACCGTTTCCCTCCTCCCCTTTCCCTTATATGTGTCTCGAAGCCACTTTAAAAAGGGTGAACTTGAATGGTTGAGGTTCGAACATCTTTATGGATTCGTAAGTTTCCCATTCTTCTCCCCTAGGCGGGCACATCGTGCGTAGTATCAAGCGTTTGCTAAACGTTCATGGGGTAGAGATGATATCATTCCCTTCTCTTACCCATACAAGCTGATTTTTCAAGTAGTGGTTTCGAGACACTTATATGGCAAAGGGGCGGAGGGGAATGGCGAGACTCCTATCTTAAGTGTGCAGGCGCCTCGTTCAGCGGCGTATGGACTGGACTGAGCTGGAGGAGATAAAGGAAACACGAAGAACGAAGAGATTCGATGTTGACTTATCGTACAGAAGCGAGGGAAGTCTCACTAGCCGCTAGGCGCAGAAACCGGATATCTACGAGGAAAAAAGTGCAGGGTGAGACCCCGCAGGACGTAGTCCGAGGAGGCTCACCGCGCTCCCGCGGAAAGCGAGCTATTCCGCGCAGCCCCATCCACTCAAAAAACATCTCGAAATCAAGTCTTCAAGAATCCTGCCATTTAGCTTAAGACTCCGTTTCGAAATCATAATCCAACAAGATTCTAATGGTCACATCGTGAAAGGAGATCATCTAAAGGTTTCTACACTCGGAAATAAATTCCATTTTAACATCCTATCATTCATTGTCATTTCCATCCGTTGATGCAAATATCAACACTGAACTTTAACAGAGACATTGTAAAAGAGACAAATTTCACTCCACTCCTGAATCCACGACGAGTCTGGCCGGGGATGTCGTGAGCGTTGCTTTCACTCCCAACGGTACACCATAATTCGGCTGATCATGACCAAATGGAAAATTCTCAACGACAGGGAAAGAAGCGTCGGCGAAAAATTCCCGCAGCACATTTTTTATTTTCCACCCTTCATCTGCTCCTCCCCGGAAGTAACCAAGGATGACTCCTTCAACCTCCTCAAACACCCCTGCCTGTTTGAGGTGATGAAGCTTCAAATCCACAAGGAACGCAGGCTCTTCTACTTCCTCAATAAGTAAGATCGCCCCTTTACCCTCCACTTGATAAGGGGTCCCCAACCCACTTGTGAGCAGAGTTAAGTTTCCTCCAGTTATATGTCCTTCGCCTGTCCCGTGAACTAATGTACGAAGAGTTGATGATTGCGAATCATAGGTCATACTTTCTTTTGAGAACAGTTGGTCTAGTGAGGACACGGTTTCTTTCATTCTTATTACGTCATTATAATCAGAAGCGATCATCGGCCCGTGAAACGTCACAAGATCACTCGATTTTTGAATGGCCGTAAGCAGGAACGTAATATCACTATAACCCCAGAATATTTTCGGATGCTCCCGGATCAATTTGTAATCAATGTCAGGAGCCAGCTTAGCTGTGCCATACCCTCCATTAGCGCAAAACACCGCACGGACTTCAGAGTCACGAAACGCCTCATGTAAATCCGACAAACGTTCTTGAACAAAATCTTCCTGTGTCTCAAAAACATGTCTTCCTATAACGACCTCAAGCCCTAATTTCCCCAAAACCTCCACCCCCTGGGAGAGGTTCTCCCGATCTGGCGGGCCGGCGGGTGCAACAATCGCTACCTTATCCCCTTTTTGTAAAGCGCGTGGCTTATTCATAAATTTCCTTCCTTTCTTTCCTGTATCATCATGACCACGTCTGATCTAGCTTATCTGAATAGAACTTAAGGGCCTTCTGGTAACTATTGATCCAAGGATCTTGCGAAGTTTCAATCAACAGCTCCAATAAATGGGTGAAGGATTCCTCATCCCTTTTCAAGTTGTACATGACCATCGCGTAGAAGGTTTTCATCGCCCTGTTTTCCGGATATTGGGCGGTCCCTTCTTCTAATATTTCCTTATTCTCTTGATATTCACCAAGGGACCTCAAACTACTCCCTAATTGTATGTATGTACGTTCGCGTATTTCCCCGTGAATCCCATAATGAAGCGCAGACTCATAAAAAGGAATGGCTCCCCTCTCCATCCCCAGAGCATCGTGGCAGACTGCACAGTAATAGTTCAATTCTGCATCATCGATACCTTCTTCCATCAGAGGGAGCAGTATTTCCCGTGCTGTTTGGAAGTCTTTTTCTTCGATTTGTTTCAAAATTTCTTTCTTAGGGTCCACTCCTTCTATGTCCAAACTTTTCCTTACAACCTGTCTTTCCTACCTATGTGAGACCAACAAATCTAGATCTATGCGCATCAGTCTGTAATTGAGGAATCTGTAATGGTTATCAATTGTTCTACGACTCTCCGATACTCGTTAAAGGCTAAACTAAATGCAAAGAGAGACTCTTGTTCATATGGTTCAATACTCATATATTCCTCACTAAGATGTTCTAAACGTTCACTTAACAACTGTTGACTGATAAGGTCACCAGCCTGCTTCAGTTGAAGAGAACTATTTAATATACGAGTCTCCAGTTGAGACCCATCGTCTTCATGGAGGGCTTTTAATTGGGAGTCTGTCGGCGTAAAGAATGAATCCATGTGATTTAATGCCGGTATCCCTATTTCTTTTTCAACATTAAGAGACTTTCGCGCTTCCAGTAATAAACCCGCGGCATAGGATTTACGTTCCTCATCAGGAACTTCTTCCAAGTTCAGCACAGCACCCTCGCGACCTTCAAACAGCCCCTTTTTCGGAGTAACCCCTTTGAAATACGCTTCAAAAGTGACGGATAAGGGTTCGGATGCTTGTTCCTGTCCAGTTCCCTGATCATATACTCCTGGAGAAGGAACTCCCGGCGATAAAGTCCAAATAAAAACTAAAACCAAAAGAAGAAAACCAATAACCGACAAGTAAACTTTATGCATCCTGCTCTCTCCTTTCAAGCCTCCTCAAACAAGTTACACATAGAGGCCGCTTCCCAATCAGAGAAGCGTTGGACCTTCTAAAAGATAGAATCAGTAAGCTGCCTAATGAAATCAGGGGAAACGACAAATACTGGATATGCTAGAAGTCCAACCCACAAGGATGCATGAAGAATTTCTTTAGGACTCTGACCAAGGAAGACTAGTAACGGATACAAGGCGATTTCAGCCAGGCAGAAGATTCCTATCAACCACCAAAACCAAGCCGGTTGCTTCCATTCTTTCATAACTGTTCCCCTCCCCCTCTTCTGCTACCATCGTTTCGAAACCCACACAAGAAAAAGCCCAGTTAAGAGAGCCAAGACAGATATAACGAGAAACATCCCACCCAGGAATAAGGCTGGAATGAGGTATCCTATGGTAATGAGGATGACGAACCAGCCGATAACAAAGCAAAAACTGGAGAGTAGTTCGACAAAGACAGGGATAAGACCACCTTCTTTCTGTTAGGCTCTGTTAAAGTTAAGTGTTGATATTACTGCAAAAAAGGAACTTCCCATTTTATTTTTATATTTGGCTTATTCAACGAAAGCTCCCTTTTCTTGAAGACTCAGCTTCGAGATGTTTGTGTGATTCTAGGGGCTCCGGGAAAAGGTTCGCTTTCCATGGGGCGGGCGGTGAGCGAGTCATTCCCCGCAGCCCCTATTCACCACACAGAAGTCTCGAAATCAAGTCTTCAACAATCCTGTCATTTAGCTAAAGACTCCGTTTCGAAATCATAATCCAACAAGATTCTAAATTGTCACTTCCATCCGTTGCTGCAAATATCAACACCAATCTTTACAGAGCCTTTTGTTAAAAAAGTATTCTGTAAATACTTTTAAGAAATACTAACACCACGCCCCCCTAAAAAAAGCTTATCCCTCTGAAAAGATAAGCTCCATCATCGAAAGAATAATAGTAAATCAAGTCCCAGACCGAAGTAAATCACTACCGATACAATCGCAAAGCCGGAAAAAAATATACCTATCCGGAACCTTGTCCAATTTTTCATCCATCACCAGCGTTTCTGTTCCATATCAAACCAGTAAAAATCCAAGACGACTGCTAAAGCGACAATACGGAAAGCTATTTAAAGCCCTATAGGGTCCCCTCTCTTCTACTCAATCATTCATAACTTCATATACATATAATACCAATGATGTAATGGACCACTGAACAATACTCTACTTTCGTATATAAAACAAAACGAAAACTTCACTTTCTGTTATTATGCCTGCTTTTGATTCTGCCTTCAATATAGAAATACGTAACTATTCCAACACAGCTCCAAGTAAGCAACCTCAAGGTTCCTTCATACCCAGGATCAGGGTACACAAAATGAATAATAGACAGGGACATCGTCGATAAACCCACTAATAGGATCAGGGCAATCCTTCCATATCTCAACATTTGGTTCAAATTCATTGGAAAGTTATCCTCCTTGCAAGTAAGAAACGCTACCATTCTATGGGTTATGCACTTCCAATGTTTCTATGTATTTACTATGAATTGTTCGAATCGCGTTTATTGGTTTTCAGTTTGATAACCGACCAATACACAGCAACCCCTACCGCCAGGATCATTGTCCATGTAAAGTAGGCCGTTTCCCTCATACCGCTCCCATTCAGGATCAAAGCAATGATTAATAAAGCGACCGATGAAAGTTGAAGGATGCGGGCTTTTTTCTTCATAAGTAACCCCCTTTAAAAATAGTTCGTTGTCCTTCTCCGCCCCACACTCTTACAGATCAACCAGTCATCATGGCGAGAAGAACAATTATGATCAATGTAACAGCATTCGGCAAGCTGAACATAAGGAAGGCGATAGACCACCTGCTTTTAGATGCCTCCTCTTCCTTTACTCCCGTCTTGTAAGTGGTGGTATGTCCATCTCTACTAACGAAAGCACCTGATAATATGCCAGCAATTATCATTGGAATCAACCCACTAAAAGCGATAACTTTCACAGATGTTTCCCAATCCTTGCTCAAGAACCCATAAATGAGAATCGCCAAAGGAATCAATGATCCAAAACCGAAACTCTTAAGCTTCACCTCATCCCCTCCTCATCCTTGTACGATGTAAGGCCGTCATACGTTCCCTGAAGAGATTAATAATTATATTTTTTGCTTAATAAAAAGCTCTGTTACCGTTTGGACGATCTCTAAATGTATAGCCTTTTTAATTCTGATCCTTTGTTGTTTACTATAGATTTTCATATTCCTTCGCATAAGTCGAAGGGGAAAAGGAAACTTCATAAGTCCCTGAAAGAGCTTCCTGTACTTTACAGGCTAACTTCTTTCCTATATTATTATGCGCTTCTTCAAGCGCCACTCCATTAGAAACTATACGACCTTCCTCCCAATTTATCCATACACCGTACCCTGCGATCCACTTGACCAACTCTGCCTTCAGATCAGTCTCTAATGGGATCATTTCTAAATCAAGGTTACAAATACAACGCTGACACCAAATGGGGTCTGCCCCTACATCTGCCATTACTAGGAGTTTATTTGTTCGTTGACTTTCACATACACACCTCATGATTTCCCCAGCCTCCAATGATAAAATCCATATCTTTAAACCTACTCCCATTCTTTCCCGTGCTGACGGATGAACGTAATATCCTTCTCGTAATGTTCAAGGTGTCCTTCGTCAATCATCTGTTGAAAGGGAGCGTCACCTTCAGCAGCCTTTTTCTTCATATATGAACATAAACCTTCTAAGCGTAACACGACCATGTCTACATAGTCTTTTTCGATTCCTTCCATCCCATAAGAATCAAAAAACAACTGTACTCTTTCTTTTCTTCGTTTTGCATCGACTGTAGGATCATAATATACAGTCTCGCCTGATTCTGTATGACTCTTTCTACTCAAAGGAACACATGTGTATAGAGTATAAGCAATATCCCAAAGTCTCGGACCAGGTGCAGCAACATCAAAATCGATAATGCCTACTGGCTTTCCATGGTTAAAAATAATATTGTAAATGGCAAAATCATTATGACAAATAACCTCCGGGTAATCAGGAGTATTATCCATTGGCGCCCAGTCCTCCGGAAATGGAACATCATTTGCTGCGTCATGGTAAGAACGAAGCATGTGAGCGATTTCTTTCAATACCTCATTCGACCTCATATACTTTTTCAATGGATAGTTTCCCGCTTCTCCCTCAATAAAAGATAGGACCTCTCGATTTTGTTCATCAATCCCTAAAAATTTCGGGGCATTCATGAATCCTCGGCTTTCTAAATGCTGTAGCAATTGATGTTTTTTGGAAGCATCTGGTTTGAGACATCGGCGAACCGTATCCTTTATTTTATAAACGTTGGATACATTCCCACCCGTCAGCATCTCTTCATCCTTGCACCTTGACACTTCGTCTCCCTCCTCTTCTACCAATGACCTGCATTCTATGGGTTTAATACCTTCCCTGAAACCGTTATTGTAGACCGATCTAAGTTTTCACTTTCAACTGCTGGGACCTTTTTGATTTTCGTCCTGGGCTCTCTTCGTGCAAACAAGCTTCTTCAGGAAATATCGATACCCTAAAAAACGAACTTCCATACGTGTGGAAGTTCGTTTTTTATGAGCCCTATAACGTACGCCAACGAATTCCTTCTACGGAAATGAAAGCACCTTAAACGATCGATGTTTCAATATTTCGTTGAAATAAATGACGTATAGAAAAATAGGTAAACAACCAAACAAGTACATAGCAGGAAAGGTAAGCCATATTAAACATACTCCATTCTCCCGTCTGCATCATACGAATCGAAAACAAAGCAAAGGGAATCGCCAGGAGAGGAATCATTGCTCTGCCAACTTTACGCAGCATATCCGCTCTTTTGTTCGTCAGCTTGTTTTTATAATAACCAAACAATACGCACGTTCCTACTATAAACTGTAGCAGGAATGGTAAATACAAGCCGATATCTATAGTGTCCATCATAAGGGGTAAAGCCAGCGCCCCGAATGGAGCGAATACGGAAATGATAGTAACACCAAACCAGTAATCCGGAATTTCGAACGCTGTTTTTTGTTTACTGGCCTTATATTCAGAAAGAATGTCTTTGCTTAGTTGCTGCGGAGCAATGAAGGCTTCTACAATCTGTTGTTCTGTTTTCCCTTCTTCTGCCATTAACTCCCGGAGGTGGTCGTTAATTTCATCTAAATGTCCCCGCCTTTCATCTGCTGGAAGATCGCGTAATTGATATTCCAACTCTCTTATGTAATCTTTCACCGTTTGATTTTCACTCACTTCCCTCTCCTCCTCCACCGTTCAGGGTATTTAAAAATGAATAGATGTTCACAAACTCATTCCACCGAGATTCTAATACTTCCTTTCCGTTATCGGTTAAATAATAATATTTTCGACTTCTCCCTTCGTGTTCCTCTTTAAAAGAAGCAACCCATTGATTCGTACTCATTCTTCTTAAAATCGGATAAATCGAACCGTCTGCAATCGGAAAACTAGTACCCTCCTGCAATTTCTTAGTGATTTGGTAGCCATACATCGCACGGTTTTTCAGCAGTAAAAGTATGGCTAACTCAAACGTCCCTTTTCTTAGCTGCGTATGCCATTTGTCATTTTTTGTATCCATGCCTCTATGGTATATCAGTGATACATATGTGTCAATGACACATATAGAACCTGAAAAATCCCTGGACCAACAGTTCCGTCCAGGGATTTTCATTAACTTCCACTTTATTACAAGGTTCATTTTTCACGTTCTTCCTGTAATCGAGAGCCTATGACTCTCCCAATCCCTACATCAACTTAACGAACACTTTTTCGCTAAAGATAAGAAAAAGCGTTCTTGTTTTCTTAAAGACCATTAATTTTTCGTCATGAGCGAACATTGATAAATGGCCAGCATTGCTATGTACATTGTTCAATGCTTCTGAGATCGTAGTGAATACATATGCTCTTCAAAAGCCTTCGCTTAAATTCCAAGGATATTTTCCCACCAGGACTTGTCGTCTCCAACACAAATATCTTCTTCATGTGTTTCATTCCAAATATTACAGCCCAGATCGTATCCTGCTTTACCTGTTTTAAAATCATTTGCAGATACGGTAGAGGTTGCACTTACTAAGAATAGTCCTGTTAACAATAGTGTCATCAATATTTTCTTCATCTGCTCTCTTCCCCCTTCCTCTAAAGTTCTTTGCCCATCCTAATATAGAGTTATCTGCTAAACAAGGGCCATCCACAAAATTGGGATAAATGTACTCCGCAAGGATAGGAGGGCGAATCCTTCTAGTGTTCGTTCTATATCTCATGGACTATGAGACTCCTCACCGTTCACGCCACCACACGGGCTCCAATCATGCTCCGGAGATTCAGAATGCGCGCCCCACTCCCGTTAGAAATACACTACCCCTCTTTCAATTCCTGCCTCAATTTAAAGATAATTTCTTCGATAAAGATAAAAAAGAGTGTTCTCGTTTTCTCAAAGGCCATTAACTCATCGTCCTGAGAAAACTTTGATAAATGGAATATATAGTCCGCATCAAAATCACGCGTATTGATGTACTCCTCCAGGATAAGCATAATCTGGCTTCCTTGATTCCGCATCAACGTAAACAAGTTTTCAAACGATGAGAAAGTTCCCGTAACGGAAAACACGATAAGCAGGGTATCCTCATCCGCTAAACGTCCAGCATAGTCCTCATGCTGGGTTACAAAAACCTTTTTTTCCGTTAATGTTCCAAGTTTATATGCGAAATACTCGGCACAAATATGAGAAGGACCTAAACCATAGAGGATCACCTTATCAAATTGTGTAAAGACAGACAAGAAGTCATCCACAATTTTTCCGTCGTAATCTTGGAGAAACTGCACCAACCGCTCCACTTCATTCGACTTCTTGTTTACTCGAATGGCAGAGTCTTCTCCACTAAAGTAACGTTTGTATTGTTTGAAATTATCGAACCCTAATTTCCTGACAAGCTTGGATATTTTTGAGGGAGATACTTCACACAGATCAGCCGCCTCCACGATTTTCAGTGTGGTGTCTGAAGTCACGGTCTCTGACAATGTGTGGTGTATCTTTTTCTCTAATGGAGTTAATTTTTCTGTCCTTAGGTTTAACATGTCACACGAACTCCTCATCAATTATTCATATCAAACGTGCAGCGATCAGCAGTACATCCTCTTTTCTCCCGAGCATAGATCGTTCATTTCATTCGAAAAGACTTGGCCACACTTCTGTAGAGAGCTTCTATTTAATAGAATGCGCAAGCTTTAATACTTCATCTGTATACGTCCGTACGTTTTTCACAACCGTCTCATTCACTTTATTGTAGAGTGCATGATTGTCCGCTTGCGGAGTGAACGATTGATCATTCGTAATCATCTCGTCCATCGCTTCGGAGAAATCCTCATACTCCCCTAAATGACAGCATGTACTGATGGCAGCACCTAAACATGCACTGCTTTTCCCGGATCTTCGGTAGACTGGCAGTCCGAACAGGTCAGAGATTATCTGCATCATGACATCACTTTTTGCTCCTCCCCCGGTTACAACGATTTCATGGATTTCCGATTCGATTTCTGCCAGCATGTCATCAATGTTGTTTTTGATATTAAACGCAATGGCTTCCAAGATCGAACGGTAAATATGATACCGGGTATGACGCTCATCAAACCCAATCATCAACCCTTTCCGATAAGGATACGCCGGGCTGCTCAACCAATCGAGGATTGTGATTAGTCCATCACTTCCAGCTGGCAATTCTTCAGCTTTTTGATTTAAAAATTCTTCCTCGGTCAAACCAAGACTGGAGGCGTCTGAGACTAACTCTTCTCCAATCAGTTTCTTAAACCAGGTGACGGTCCACATGCCACGGCGGATCCCATTGGACTCATAGTCAAATTTATAGGGAATCGCGGCCAGCGTAGGAAAAAAGTTTTCCGCATTTTCATAATCGCTGTCTCTCAACAGCCTGGCAGATATAAAAGTTCCTAATGATATCATGATGGAATGGTCATCTTTTATACCAGACCCAAGCGTTTCCACCGCTTTATCATTGGATGTCGCCACAACAGGGATCCCCTCAGCTAAACCAAACGCTGCTGCTAAATCTTTTCGAAGGGAACCTAACTTCTCCCCAGGCTTTACAAGATTGAAGAGCATCTCCCGGTTTAAACCGTTCGCCCTCATTACCTCCTCATCCCGAGACCAATCCAGAGTTTCACGATCTATCGGCCAGTTCATTTCATAGTTTCCGGCCGTATCATTGAATTCTCCGGTCAGTTTAAATCCGAGGTGGCCGGAGGTGGATGTGACAAATTGCACTTCATCATCTTCATGTTGATACGGGTGTGCTAATCGTTCATCCATCCAGCTCATGACAGGATACGCGAGGGAACCATCTTCTTTAAGCAGGACACGACAGCTCCGAATTGTACAAAGACCGATCCCTTCAATAGCCTGGCGGTCTCCTGTGAAGTGATCCAAGCAGTCTTGAATCGCATGATACACACTGTCCCACAAGTCATCATCCGGGTGCACGACCACTCCCGGTTCCGGAGTCAATGGATCCCTCAACTCACAGGATCCAAAGGAAATTTCGTTTCCCACTACATCAAACAGAATAACTTTCGTACTTTGTGAACCATTGTCTATGCCCAATACATATCGATCTGTGCTCATCATAACCATGCCTTTCGTAACGGAATGAGAACCCCTCCTTAGACAAGAAGGATCCAGTTGCACGAAGCAAGGGGTTGTTCTTCACCAAGGAGGGGTTCTTAGGACGACCTGATTTTCAATGATACACTCGCTTTGTCATTACGAGCGAATGTATTTCTTGATTTCACTTTCCTGCGGGAAAATCGTTCCGTAATTCATGATCCCTTTAGGATCAAACGCTTCTTTCATTTTTTCCAGCATGTAATAGGCAGAGCCATGTTCTTCTCTCGTCCATTCTGAACGATACTTTCCAATGCCGTGGTGATGACACATGGACCCTCCGCATTTCAAGGTTTCTTCAATAATGATTTGGTGGATCGGGTGGTGATAGACTTGCATTTCATCTTCCGGCGCACAATTAATCGTGTAATTATAGACGAAGTACATGTTTGTCCCATTTAAATAACTATGGGAAGAGTGACCCCCGAGCATCGTTAATTCATCCGCCCGGTCGAACTCATTTCGAATGCGATGCATTACGTTGTTATATATTTTGATGACATTCCCCCAATCGGCAGAGACTTCAGTCGTAAACCCATCATGAGAGTTATGGTCTTTCATATCATTGATTTCGTCCTCAATACGGCTTTGATCCCAGTTCAGATTCAGGAACCAGTTTTCAATATGAGAAGAGTCTACCTGCTCGACGATGTGAGAGCTGAACTTCTCAGCAGCTTCTTCAATTGCGTCATTGGTCGCTTTCACGATCCCCTGCGGTCCTTCTGTCATGAAAATCAGGACACATCTATCTTTATAGAAATGACTGAAATGCTGTCTAGCATCCTCTTCCGAATACAATCGAGCCACAGATGGTTTGAATCCGTTAACCATCACTTCTCTTAACACTTTCAAACCTTCGTCCATATTTTCAACGAGATAGCCGAAATACGTGTTATTTTCAGGATAAAATTTAAAAATTTTCACCGTTACTTCCGTGATATAACAAAGGGCACCTTCATTTCCAATGGCTACGTGACGAATATCCGGACCGCCGGAACGGCGGGGAACATTTTTGATTTTAGAAACTTGTCCTTCCGGAAAGACACATTCCAGGCCAACGACCATATCTTCAATCGCTCCATATAGCGTCGAAAACTGCCCGATACTTCTCGTCGCCACTAAACCGCCCATTTGCGCAACAGGCTTGGACTGTGGGGAATGTCCAGTCGTATACCCTTGTTTACGCAGCTCATCTTCCAACGTTTGCAGCTTCACCCCTGATTGAACAGTAGCCTGCATGTTATATGGATCTATTTTAATAATGTCATCCATTCTGGAGCCATCGATGACCACCGTTTTTTCTTTCCAGTTTTCCAAACCGCCTTCAGTAGCGGTCTTTCCACTCCTTGGAATCACATTGATCTCATGGTCATGGCAGTAAGAAATCAGAGATTTCACTTCCTCCGTTGAATGAGGATAAAGGATGGCCAACGGCATCGGTACATCCAGTACATTCTTCACTTTGGCATATTTTTTATAACGATCCGCCGAGGCATCATATAATTCTTCCGTCTCTGTCACAATTTGCTCTTCCGAAAGCAAAGACTTCAATTCTTCAATCGTAGTTTCATTGGTTTTATTATTCATACAAACATTCTCCTTTTATCAAAGATTTATGGCGCTTCACCTTACCAGGTAACCTCCATCAACAGTTACTAATGTTCCATTCACATAATTCGAAGCATCAGAAGCTAAATAGACAATCGTCCCCATCAAGTCCACAATGTTCCCCCATCGGTTGGCAGGAATATGATCAAGGACCCGCTGATTGGTTTCAGAATTGTCTCTCGTCGACTTCGTAACGTCTGTAGCAAAATAACCCGGCGCAATTCCATTGACTTGAATGTTGTATCGGGCTAATTCATCACAATAAGCTTTCGTGAATCCAGCCAGCCCATGCTTAGTCGCTGCATAAGCAGGCGACCACTGGCCCCCAAGGAAAGAAAACAAGGAACAAGTATTAATGATTTTCCCGCTCTCCTGAGGAATCATATGTTTGGCTACTTCACTGGCCAACTCAAAAGGAGCCGTCAAATTGACCGCTACCATTTGATCCCACTGCACCCGCGTGTACTTGGTCACATCGGGATCATTGATGCCGATTCCGGCATTATTCAGAAGAATATCTATTTTGCCAAAGGTATGTATACATTGATTGACCATCTGCTTACATACACCATCATTCGTGATATTCGCAATTTCCAGGTGATACGTGACACCTTCCGCTTCAATTAATTCTTTCGTCTGGCCACCATCATCTTCCATGCTGACCACAAATATATCCGCCCCTGCCTTCGCAAGTGCAAGCGCAAATCCTTGGCCTAACCCGGAGTTTCCGCCCGTAATCATGGCTACTTTTCCTCTCAGACTGAAGAAGTCCATACTGAAATCAGTAATCTGGCACCCCTCACTGCTCATTGGTTTCAACTCCTTTGATGTAAATTCCTATGGTTATGGTAATACGAATGATAAACGAAAACAAGGATTTTAAGAGAAATTTTCTTTTATATAACATAAAACCGATAATAAAGGAAAATTTTATTAGATTCGCTGTTGCATTCTTCACCTGCACTATTGCCCCTCTTTATCCTGTACTGCCAACAACGAAGTTTTCGACTCATCCATTTTCACTCGTTATAAATTCAGCGCATGTCAAATAAATAAAGCATGACCCGTATATAAAGGAGTCATGCTTTGTAACTTCTTTCTTCCATTATGTTTTTGGTTGTTAAAACATTTTTTAATGATAAGGTTCTGTTAAAGTTCAGTGTTGATATTTGCATCAACGGATGGAAAGGACAATGATTGATAGGATGGTAAAAGGGAATTTATTTCCAAGTGTCGAAACCTTTAGATGATTGAAGACTTGATTTCGAGCCTTCTGTGTGTTGAATAGGGGCTGCGGGGAATGACTCGCTTTCCGCGGGAGCGCGGTGAGCCTCCTCGGACTACGTCCTGCGGGGTCTCCCCAAGCACTCTCTTCCTCGTAGATATCCGGTTTCTGCGCCTAGCGGCTAGTGAGACTTCCCTCGCTTCTGTACGATAAGTCAACATCGAATCCCTTCGTTCTTCGTGTTTCCTTTATCTCCTCCAGCTCAGTCCAGTCCATACGCCGCTGAACGAGGCGCCTGCACACTTAAGATAGGAGTCTCGCCATTCCCCTTCTCCCCCTTGCTATAGGAGACTTTCGAAATCACTTCTGGAATAATGCTTGCATGATTAGGGAAAGTGGATGATATTTATTCCCCCTCTCAAGCAGACATCCAGAACATAAAACTAGATGCCTTCTTAGGAGGGAAGAGTGTTTTCCTCTAACTCTGTGTTGAAGGACTAATGCCTTATCCCATACTTCAGTATTTAGATTAGCCATTATGGAAGTGAATATCCTACCTTGGTGTTGTAGATAAATCAGATGGTCCCGTAAGTAGTTTCGAGACACTTACATGGTAAAGGGGCGGAGAGAAACGGTGAGACTCCTATGGGACGTGCGGGACAGGTGAGACCCCGGAAGGAGTAGCCCGAGGAAGCTCGCCACTCCCCCACAGGAAAGCGAGTGGCTTCCCTGCCACCTCTGACGCTCAACCAGGCAATGAATCCCTGGAACATCTCGAAATAAAGTCTTCAAGAAAAGGAAGCTTTCGTTGAATAAGGCAAATATAAAAAAGGAACTTCCATAAAATTGGAAGTTCCTTTTTTTGCAGTAATAGCAACATTAAACTTTAACAGAGCCAATGATAATGTGCGTTGTACTATCCTAGATTACATATCCGGCTTCTCCGCCCATAAGTTCACTTGTAAATGAGTAATCGTTACTTTTAGTTCGGAGGCCTCTTTCACATCAAGACCTTCGATTGGAGTGGATGTAGCAAATCCAAATTGGTCACCATCAGGATACTTTAAATTCGATGAGCCAGAAGGAGATAACGGATAGGATTCATCTTTATATTCTGCTACTGCTTCCGCTACGAAATCACTGGATAAACCAGAGTTATTGCGTACATGTTCCAAACCGGAAATTAACATCGCACCACCTGTTTCATAACTACCTTTTGACCTGAAAACGATCTTGTATTCTGAATCCGTACGCGTTACTTTCGATACATAAATTTCATTTTGACCATCTTCGAAAAGAACTTTCCCTTCATTACTTTCCAGATCACTCATATCAATTTCCACGGTATATGTACCTTCCACAGGGAACGTCTTCTGATAATACTGTTCTGTGTTACTGGCTATATAGCTTATGCCTTCTAAATGTAGTTGGATGCCCATGATTATTCGCGGGACTAGCAGAAATCCGATGGCGATGATTGCCAAAAGGATATATAACGTTTTTAAATTCCATATTTTTCGTATCACAGATCTTCCTCCTTATCAGATGGACGATAACCAGGAATAAAAGTTTATAACCTACATTTTCGTTTGATACTCAAAAACCATTAGAATCTTTTCATGGTGGAAAGCAACTTTCGGGCAAGGTGCCGGTCCCTTTTATGAACGAAAAAATCGTATATTTCAGGCTGATTAAACGCAACACTACGAAATGGTTGTCCTAGTGGGCTGCCTGATGATTGTTTTTTCACTTTAAATTTCAATCCCTCACTTTTGAATGCTTGGGCTATTCTAAAATACTCCGCGTGGTTGGTAGCAGAATATACATTTTCTGTATGAAATATAAAGCCGAACATACACAGATTTCCCTCCTCTAATACTCTTTCATAGTCGGATTCAATTACAAACTATAAAAAAACACATGAGTTCAAGAGGAAATTCCCTACCAAACCAATCACTACCATGAGGATGAAGCTTCCGAAAAGAAAGTACCCGATCAACTTAATCGGCAATGGCAGTCTCCCTCCTCGGGTCTTTGGATAGCCTTCGACTTCCTGCTTATGAGCGATAACATCATTGAATGGCTTATGTTGATTTCCTTTATGCATTTGCGATTCAACACCTCCAATAAAGAAGTTCCATACTATTCCATGGTCTCCTTCATTAAGATTCCTTTTCTTTTCTATACGATTCCTATTCATTTTCGTTTCAAAATAGACAAAAACAAGGAAGTACCCCCTTCCTCAAGGAGTGATATTGAGAGATTCCCCCTCAACATATAACAATAAATGAAAACCTCACCCTTGGTCATAAAGGTGAGGTTCAACAACAAATGGCTTCTGTATTCTTCTTTCCTATTTTACCCCTTGGTTCATAATCACACAAAATCTAAAACGGGTAGGTTAAAACTCGAAATCTAATTTATCATTCACTTTTAACTATCATGTCGAAAGTACCCCTCACGATTACCTATCATTGAAATCTATAGATTGTTTACACTTAATTTACTCTATTCATTTAAATTCCATGCTACCATTGCAAATGGAAACGCCAGAATAAACGCCTCTCCAAATCGGCTGTAAATTTAACCCGGTATTCATATCTCAGGCATAAAAAAGAACTGAGATATTGATATAAAATACATATTAGGAGGAACTTCTATGCTTAAAAGATCACTGATGTTCGTTTTTGCTATCGCTCTATTTTTGACTGGCTTTCCATCCCACATGCCAACGGTTTCTGCGTTTCCGCCGAACACACCTTCAAAGGCTACAGCACAAGATCAGTTGGATGCGCTGCCTGTAATGCCCGAGGACTCTATGAGCGGCTATTCCCGTGATAAGTTTCCCCATTGGGATTATAAAGGCAATGATTGTGACACGCGGCAATTGGTACTCCAACGGGATGCCGATTACTATTCCGGAGACTGCCCTGTGACGTCAGGTGAATGGTACAGTTACTATGATGGTGTTACCGTGGATGACCCTTCCGACCTGGACATCGATCACGTCGTTCCTCTAGCTGAAGCATGGCGTTCAGGAGCCAACGAATGGACCACACAAAAGCGCGAGGATTTTGCCAATGACCTCTCCGGCCCCCAGCTCATTGCAGTATCCTACAGCTCCAATAGGTCCAAAGGAGACCAGGATCCTTCGACATGGCAACCGTCACGCTACAGTTCCCACTGCGGGTATGCAAAATGGTGGATCAACACGAAGTATAACTGGGATCTATCCTTGCAATCATCGGAGAAGGATTCGCTCCAAAGCATGCTTAATACTTGTCACTACTAAACTTGTAGCGCGTACACAGAAAACATAAAATGGATCGAATGAACGTGCATGGCGTTCATTCAACCAACAAGAAGGGAGTCTTTCGAATGGAAGAAAAGTCAACCATTTTCACAGCAAGCCACGGTGTAATGACCAATGAAGTCGGAGTCATCAGCGGAGAGCTTGAACTACGCACTCTTTGTGATGACAATGGTACACTCAAGTTAGCCATTACTTATGTTGGTGCTGAAGAGTGGTATACGCTCCCGGGAGAAGACTACCGCTTACATGATTCAAGGGACCACACCGTCGTTCACCGACTACTGGCAACCGTGTTGAAACGCCCTTAATAACGTGTAATCAAATAAAAACCCTAATCCCTTAATTAATAATGGACGAATATTATATGAATGAAAAAAATGAGCCGACTCTCCTTTTGGAAGCGGCTCATTTTTTATAGTTATTCATTCTTCTCTTATTATTTCTTTTTAATTGCTTCATTCAGCTCATGATTAATCCTAACCCTGCGATTCCAAACATTAAGATAGCAATACTGACGTAAATCATAGAATATATTCTTCTTTTCCCCTTTACAGGCATCTGTAGGAGCTCATGGATTATGAGAGATGGAGCTAATAACAGCATTATGTACAACGATGAAAAGGCAATTTCTACAGATAGACTCACCAAAAACAATAGACCTGCGAATACGAACAAACTATTACTGATGAACTTTGCTACTTTTTGCATTAGGACTCCTCCATTCATTTCGAGTAGTAGAGATAGGGTGCTAGACAATAAAAGAAAAGTTCCTCCGGACAAGTCCCTTGACTAAACGGGATATCTTTCTATAAACCGAAAAGAATTTCGAAAATATCCTATTTGTTTGGTTTCATAATTGTTCTCTCTCCAATTGCCTGAGTCCATCCACTTTCACAACAGGATCCTTACCACTCAAAATTTCAAATAAATATTGCTCTTCGGTAAAACCAAAGCACGTCAGTTCATCCAGATCCCTAATAGCTGCATCCAGATCAAGTTGCCATTGTAGAAATTCTGAATTTTCCACTTTGAAATAAGGCCACACGCGCCCTTTAGCTACAGAATACTCATCAACAAAATCTGCATTCATTAAGTCTACTCGTTCTGCCTCTTCCGAGTACCTTACAGCCACGGGGGATTCGAACGTAAAGGTGACCTTTTTCCCCGAATCACAAATCCAACCGTCATCATGTTGGATAAGCAAAGTGAACGTCAATTCTATCCAGTAAGGCAGCAGCGTGCATGTATCTAACGAAATGTAATGGGTACATGCTTCATGTGGAACCCATGTATGTACGACCTGCTTCATCCCATCACCTCCAGAAAAATGCTTATGGTTAAATCACCAATTGTTGATGGTGAAGTCATTAGGTGGACGGACAAGTCATTCCAGACCGTAACGATAAGTGAGAATAGGACAATCAACCATAACAGTTTCCGTTCTCTTTTGAACTCTTAGCCTTTCCACCCCTTACCATTCCAATTATTTCAAAAATAAAATAAGAACTCAATTGCTTTTATATAGTTGAATTTTTGTCTATAAATGAAATATCATCCCCCCTATAGGTGATGAGGTAAAATGAAAAAGCAGGCACTCTTTCCAGATGCCTGCTTTTCTCATGGTAATTATAGTATAAACTTCACTTCGGTCTTCATCATTAGCAACAGCTCCTTTCTTTCCCATTAAGGTCTGCCTGGCAGACGCCTGTTTCAGGGAGATTCAAATGAACTTCTTTCGCGCCTTTAAAATCTCCCGTTAAGTAAGAAACTACAGAACGCACTTGCTCATATCCTGTCGCCAGAAGGAATGTAGGCGCACGTCCATAGCTTTTTGCGCCGACGATATAGAAATGCGGTTCAGGCTGTTTTAACTCTTTTTCACCATGAGCACGCACAGTACCACAACTATGTAGATTAGGATCGATTAGCTCCGCTAAGGCTGGAACCGACTCAACCGCAGCATCGAAGGTATAACGGAGTTCGCTGAGGAAATCGAACTGCGGACGAGAACCTGTGACTGCAATAATCTCATCGATACCTTCAATCACTTCTTCCTGCGCTGCTTTCTCGCCTGATACATCAATCTTTCCATTCTTAGAAATCAGTTTCGAAATATGAAAAGGGGTATGTACATGAACACGACCACTTTCAATCAAATCTTTAATCCGTGAACCAAGTGCCCCTCTTCCTGGTAAGGCGTCATCTTCCATCCCTCCATACGTATGCTCAACCTTTTGTTTACGAAGACTCCAATGCAGTGTTGTATCCTCCAAATCGGATAAATCAAGCAATGCATTGATCGCCGAATGTCCACTGCCGACCACTAAAATCTTCTTCCCTTCATAACGCTCTTTTTCCTTGCCCAGAACATCAGGAATACCATATCGAATCTGTTCGGAATAGTCCTCCTCACCGCCAACGTGAATTCCATTCGATCCCAACGGGTTCGGGTGCTGCCATGTGCCTGAAGCATCAATGACTGCACTTGCTTCATAGTATTTCGGTTCACCATTTTCGATAATGTTCAAAATGAAAGGTGCGGTTTCCCGTCCATGAGTTTTCATTTTATCGAACCCTTTGCGGGAAATAGAACGGACGTCACTTTTTAAGTGAATCGCATTCTTCAATTCTGGCAGGCTGGCTAATGGCTGAAGGTAATCCTCTACGATTTCCTTACCAAAGGGGAGCTTCTCCATTTCAGGCAATGTCATATGATGACGAGAAAGAAGCGACTTAGCAGCTTCATCCATGTTGTATTTCCATGGCGAGAAGAGACGGACGTGACCATAATCAAGAAAATTCGTTCCTACCTTTTCTCCAGCTTCAAATAGAATAAAAGATTCCTTTTTCATAGCTAACTGAGACGCAGCGGCCAAACCGATCGGGCCTCCACCAATGATAGCCACCGGTAATTTTCTTTTCATATTCGTCATCCTCCTTTTATATCAAAAAAAATTGATGAACAGTCTAAACCAGACGCCTTAATTCGGTCTGAATAAACAACAAAGTTCCTCTGATAAAACCGCATTTACAACGGTTTCATTGATCCAGTAATAACTCCATGTACCTTTTGTCTCTTTGTGCAGGAAACCTGCGTTCCAAAGCAACTTCAAATGATACGACAGTTTGGATTGAGGAAGATTCAATTCTTCCACCAAGTCACAGACACACGTTCTCCCATTACGGGTGAGCACATTCATGATCTGCAGTCGTTTCTCATCCCCTAAAGCTTTAAACTGCTGCACATATTTTGAATAATTGACATTGTAGTCAACAGGTACGATGCTATCTTTTTCCATACCTCTCCTCCCCTCATTTCATCAAAAAACATTGATGAATTAAATGATAAACCCTCCCCTTTTTCAAGTCAATGGATTAATCAAAAATAATTGATTAAAAGAAGACATTAAAGCTCTCTTGCTCTTTCAAATGATTTTATTGATCCAGTAATCTACCCCTACACAGCGAATTTCCTGGTTCATCTCCTCTAAGCTTTTCGAGAAAACCGGAACAAACTACACGGATTAAAAAATCCCCGGGAATTCATTTAGAATCCCGGGGATTTCTCCACCTTAGTTCCTGTCTCACTGTTGTTTTAGCCAGTTAGAGAACTGTTTGTTTTCCTTCTCACCATTTCGTTGAGTGTTAAATTTGTTTTCCCTTGATTTATCGATGAGGCCATTTCTATGATAACGATAGACTGGCAGTGTCTCCCCCTCCTGAGCTGAGATAAAGTTGAAAGTAACAAAACTATCATTTGACTCAGGCTCTAAAGCAACGGCTGCCAGATTGGCGGACACTTGTGCGGTAGGGACCACATAGGTGCCTTTTTCAAACGTTGTTTCTTCCTCTAGAAGTTTCGTTTGTACATTCGTACGATCATACCCTTCATATAATCCACCATCTTCTACAGAAGTCACTTGATATGCCTCCACATCTACACTAATATCCCAAGGAAGCTGAAGAACTTTAACACCACTGAATCTAAGTTTTTCTATGACTTCTTCATTTCCTTCCTGGATGAAATAAGCTTGTGGTCTTTCTCTCGTTAAGGTTGGAATAGACTCGGTAGAACTGAAGTATTGAACTGGAATGTTTTTAGTAGAACCTTCAGCGATATCTACAACCTCTAAGGATTGGCCCGTGATTTCTTTCCGTTTATCCTCTATGACAATCTGATCATCGTCATTCGAAAGGAATCCTTTCTTAACTACATCTTTACGTGCTTTCCAAACCAGACGCTTAATACGATCAGCGTTGTCAGCAGTACTATGTATCAAGCTCATATGGGTTTCCACCTGGGAGGCTACACGTCGTTCAAAGTTTTCTCTTCCAATCCCAATCCCGCGTGATTCTACAAGAAAAGAGATCGAAGGAGTCAAACCAAAAGCATTCCGACCAATCCTTGGGTCTGTACCGCCTTCTTTAATGACCGCTTCCTCATCTTCACTTGAAGCAATATAATACTCTCTACTGGAGTAACCTTCTTCTGTCAGATCGTCTTGAGCATTTTCTACAAATAATTGATTGGAAACGGAGCGAATCTCTTCAGGTATGTTTAGGTTTTTACCAGATAGCAACGTGATGTCATGATACTTTAAGTATCCTTCTTGACCAAAGTCTTCAAATAACTTGTTGCCTACACTATATTCATGGGCATCAATGGTTACTTCTGGTTTATATTTGCTATGGAGCTTATGAATGGCTTGAACTTCCGGTAAATCAAATTTAATATGGTCCCGGTTAGCGTCCAGCCCATTTGCTGCATGACGATCAAAAGCATAAGATCCGTCCGGGTTAATGCGAGGTACGACAATAACATTTACTTCTTTAAGCACTTCGTCCCCATAGTTACCCGCTAATCGTTGAGCTGTAGCAAGAACACTTTCTCCGGCTGCAGGTTCATTTCCGTGGATTTGTCCTTGCAGCCAAACTGTTGGCTTTCTATTATCATAATGACCATTTTCTGCATAGAACAGGGCTGGGATTGATCTTCCTTCAATAGATGAACCAATTTCTTTTAAGTAAACGTTCTCATTCTCTTTTTCAAGTTCTTTGACAAACTCGAGCATTTCTTCTTGTGTGGTAAAGGCTTTTCCTTCTTTGGTGAATGCTGGGGTGTCCAAGTCAATATCTGGGGTGGGGTAAAGGTCCAAAACCTGTTGAGGTTGATTATACTCTTTTCCATAATAAGGAGATTCTTCAGAAGCCAATACAGGTGTAGCCCATAGAGAGACTACAAAAAGTAAAGGAATCGCTAATCCCCAAAAACTAAATTTGTGTTTTTCCACTACTATCATTCTCCTCCCTAAAATATTTGTTCCCAAAGTGTACAATGTAATCCTTTATATTGTAAAATATTCTAAATTTTTAGATAAATAGTAAATTTGTTACTTGAAAAAAGTATTTTTAATGTTGAATAATGTCATTTATCGTATAATAACGCTCTATATCACAGAGTCAAATGGTCATTAAAAGTGGTGAAATAATATAAAATGTACATATTTACTCATTTTTTCTATTTTCAACCAAAATAGTTAGAAATAATGCTATTGATCTAGTGACATTGCAACTAAATGAGCAGAACATAATAAAGCGATTGCTCTAATTGAACAATCGCCACCTATCGTATTTTAAGATCAACCATTTTTCCTAATTGACCTATTTTGAGAGCAAGGTAAATCAAAGGAATCCTATTACTTAATTCAACAGTTAGGTTAAATTAGGGTAGCTGCAATTCCGCTAATTCCTATGAGTATAAAGAACACCCCGGTGATTCTTGTAGACCAGATAAAAAGTGTAGAAGGTCCATCGGCACCCTTCGATTTCCAACTTTCTCCGATTAACCACCATGAATTTGGTGAAGAAATCCCCCAAACACCTATGAATAAGAAGAAAATGGCAATAAATATAAACGATCACCTCTTCTTTTTGTCTTCTCCACGAACTACCCGAGCCTTTACAGATGAACACTCTTATTTAATAATTGCCCGGGTAAAAAGAAGCCTCAGGTTCAAGGTGCCCCCATATAAAACTATATGAATTCATCGTGTAAACCACCAAGCAAAAAATAAAATTACTGCGATTATAAACCAAATAAGTGCAACTATATGTTTTCTTTCCGTCTTTTTCTTAGAAGAGTTCGAGAATACGATTCCACTAATCAAAGCAATCGTGATTGCTAACCAAGTCCAAAAGCTCATAAAATCCCCCCTCCGCTACCATTTAAGATAAATTTGCGATAGTCATAATATAATTAAATCCAGAAGACTCAAAATCAAGATAATCCTTTGTGTTTAGCCCTGATTAATAATTACCCACCAAAGGAAAAATTGAATAAGAAGAGAAGAAATAGGAGAAGAAATATTATACTGATGATAAGTGTAATAATAGGTACTATTCTCTTTCCCCTTTCTTTATTTAAACTCGTTAGCCCAAGGATGATGCCAACTATGCTTGTATATGGAGTGAATTCAATGTATTGAACCATAGCTCCGAAAAAGTTAATAGACATCATTCTCACAAACAATACAACCTGGATGAAAAATATGCCCAACATTAACAAGCATAACTTTACTAAGACTGATTTAGGCATAAAAACCCTCCCTAAACCTTCAACTAACCTGTCCCAAACGTTAAGAAAAGGAATTCTTCTGTTTCAAAATTGGCCCGCGTTCGTTGAAGACTCGAATTCGAGATCAATTACTCAAATATACTTTCCCTCTTTAACGAAGGAGAACATTTCCTTATCTTTATGTGATTTACCCTTTTCCTTAAATTCCATTGATTTCTTCACTTTTGGTTTTGAATGAATCCCTATCTTACGTTGCTGATTCTCAATAAGACTTTTCACGACAGCCTGAATGGACAAGATAAGAAGAATGTATAATACTAAAACAGGAATAATTAACCAATACCTCTCTGTCATTATTCCAATTCTCATCGTCTCAAAGAGCGATGTCCATTCATAGATCAAAGATTGAGAAGCCCCCTCTCTATTTCCTCGTATCGTCCCTCCTAAGAATATGGAAAGCACACCAAGGTGCAGGAGAACCTGTAGAACTAGAATCATTTGTTGTCCAAGTAATAAAAATAACCTCGGTACCAAATGAGGAGTCATGTGTTTAAAGAAAATCCTCCCCTTACTTGCTCCGAGCAGCATAGCAGCTTGAATGTACTCTTTTTTCAGGATTTCATCGGATTCCTGGCCGATCACATTCAACAAGACTGGGAGGGCGAAAACAATCAAAATAATCAATACTAATACTAGATTAGGAACCATCAGCGATTCAGCAAGTTGTCTTTGATGTTCCTCAAAAATCACGTTGCCCACAAGTAAGACATAGGCAATTAATGTTATAGGCAAAAACTGCATGCCATCAGCTAATCCATTAATGACTTTCTTTGACCGGGATCCTAACCAGAAAATATAAGGGATGCTGAGCATATAACCAATAACTACTCTGGCAAGAGCAACCAAGAGGGTGAACAAGATCGTGTACTTCGCACCGACAATCAACATTTGTAAAACAGGATATCCATTTAAATTGGAGCCAAAAATCAACTCATCTTCGCCCCAGGAATGAGGAGGAGCTTGAATGTTTCCTTTTGCGTCTTCCACTAACCCGGCATTTTCAACGGGTGCGTTATACAATACGCTGATGCCCAGCATCAAAATAATATACCCTAGACCCACAAGAAACTTTGGACTTTTAAGTAGTAGCAAAAGTTGTTTAACAAGTGCACTCCACACGGAAATCATTCTTTCCATTAACCCTTTAAGCGAAAATTTTTGGAGGTGAAGAACTTCAGCATTTTTCAGCATAGAAGGCGCAGATAAGGTGCCCGTTTTCGTTTCTTCCCCAATCAGCCAATCCAATAAAGAATACATGATATAAAATGGAGTGAATATTAGAATCAATGATACCGCCATGATGAAAGGTCTTGTATCAAAAAAGATTAACCGCACAATTCCATAGAAGTTATGTAAATACTCGATGACTAATAAACTCGACAGCGTAAGCCACAGAATCGGCTTTGATTGTATGATTAGGTTTCTTTTCATATTACTTAAACAATGCTTTACAAGAATAGTCGTGTTTCTTAGTCCTTTACTTTTAGCTAATGTAACATAGTCTTTTCGCCATTCTTCTTCAAGTAGTAAAAGACAAGTCCTGTAAAATAGCACAGTTGGTAAAATACATAATGACAAAATAGGAGAAAGGTAGATTTTTTCTTCACCCAAATAGACAAATCGAAAAAGTAAAAGATCAAACGACTTAAAAAACCACACCACGAACATTTGTAATAAGAATAGGAACAGAATATCTGGCAATGCTTCTAAACTATTTAAAACAGTATGTATGGTCCCACTGATCTTTCCAGGTAACCCAAAGGTCGATATAGCTAATACAAGTCCCACTACAATGGCAATGGCTAGCGCGGAAAATAAAATGGTCATAGAATACAGGTAGTTATCTGATATATAAGAGAAGAGAGGCTTTTCTATGTATTGATAATTAAGACGATGTTGGAAAACCCATTCTGAGGGAGTTAATATCTGATTTATTACATGGGCCACGCTTTGAAAATAAAAAGATAACTTCCAATTAAATCCATTAGAGAACATAACTGATATACAACTAATTAAAATTATGCCTATGACACCAAAAAAATAGTTAATGAAAAATTTAGCGACCTTCAAACGAATCCCCCATTTCCACCTTGAAATTCTATACGATAATTTAGGGGCAAAGTTTCAATTTTTTGTAAATCATTTAAGATATGTATACCTTAATACGTGAATAGAGAGATATGGCAGATCTCACAACCCCTTCCTAAATTATTCCGAAACTGAGTCTTCAACTACTAGGAACGATAATAAAAAAGCGATTGCTCTTATTGAACAACCGCTCCCGATACTGGAGAATTGATTTAAAAATATTAACAGTTATAGTGCTTGAACCCTCTATTTCCCTTTAAGAGTTCAGGTCAGGTACCGGTATTATAAATGCTTGGTTAATAGGACAGCTAAGGCACATACTCCTCGGTGTTATGAATAGTGAGATAACATCGCTCCAACGATAGCTTTTTTTCTGTACACGCTTAAGATCAGTCCAAACACCACTGCATGTAAAACCATAGGATGAAAACCGTAACTTAAGAATGGGAGAGAAAACGCCATAAATGGCAGCAACCCAAAGGACATTAGAAGGTGATAGAGAAAAGGAACCGAATAAAATGCCAGTCCCCCAGTAATGAGCATTTTCCCAAACTTATCGATTATCTTCAGATTCACAACAAACAGCCGCACCATCAATAATAGGAGTACAAGAATAGTCATAAAGGATATTATCCAACCGTAGTTGTACGTTAAACTAACCAATACAAAGTCTGTATGTCCTGAGGGAAGATTTTCAAGGTTTCCACCTCGACCAAACCATTGCGTATTAGAAAGCATTTCTTGAACCCGGAGATAGACATACCCTTGTGAATCAGAATAGTCTTCAGGGTTTAAGAAAGATAAAAGCCTAACAAGCTGATAATCTTTAATTGGGGCTAACCATAAATATAAAGCAATAGCACTACTACTTCCAAAAACGATTCCTGTTAGTGCTTTTCGGTTTAAGTTAATAAACCAGGCCATGGAAAAAAACAGGAGGAGAAGAATCCCCGTCGAAATAAGATCCGAAGTATTTAAATAAAGATAAAGCGGAATGGATAACACGATCAAAGCTTTCCATAGCTTTGCTTTAGGACTAGAAAGTAAAGAGGCAAATCCAAGAATGAAAAGGGGGATGAAGTAAATCCCTTTGATAGAAAACGGTCCAACTTCCACGACTGGTTGTCCAACCACGTATGATACGGGACCATAGATGAGGTAAAACAGTCCCAACAGTCCTGCCCCATAAAACATCCACCCCCACTTCTGTAACTTTCGATAATCAAAGAAGAAGAGGACTGTAGCTATTCCAATTCCCATAAAAGTGTACACAAATTTACTTTCCAGGAGATAACCAAAGTCCTGATTGAAAACAAGGACCGGGAGAAAACTAATCCCCACACTCATCAATAATAGAACCACCATCCACCAGTCTGTTTTGTCACGGTACAGCTGATTAAAGCTTTTTCCTAATTCAATGGGGTTCCCCATCCGTTTGACTGCTTCTTCCTCCACACCTTCCTCAGATTGGGAACCATCTTTAGTCATCCTTAGTTTCTCCTGTTCGATATGGTAGGTCAGTTCTTCAGAGACCACTTGTTTCGCTTCTTTATTCTTTATAAACTTCTTTACATACTCAATATAATGACTTTTATCCATTTTCATAATTCCAGCCCCTCAGTTATAGAGCGAAAAGCAGCCAGATTTTCAGGGGTTCGTTCATATTTATTTAAGAGCTTTTTACCTTTCTTCGTCAGGACATAATACTTTCCCCCATCCTCTTCCCATCCTGAACGGGTATATCCTTTCTGTTCCAACCTATGAAGGATTGTATACAAATGCCCCTCATGATCTTCAAACCTCACAACCCCCCTGGATCTCAAATGCTTAGACAAAGTAAAGCCCGTTTTCTCCTGCACCAATAACTGGAAAATAGCCAACAGGACACCTTCTTCTCCCTCATTCTCATACTCAAGTTTTTTCTCAATTCCTTCCCTGAGCCTTCCGTTAAATTGAAGGTTGTGAAATTCAAGCTTGTCTAGGGAATTCTTTAACTTCTTCAACCTCTTTTCCATTACAGACTCCCTCCTAATTGTTCTTTTAAAATTACTTTCGCCCTTTTCAACCGTGTTTTTATGGTGTTTTCATTCTTTTTCAAGACCTTAGCCATCTCTTTTGTCGTCACTTCTTCGTAATAGTACAGGTAGATCACCTCTCGATATTTCGCAGGTAACTCCATAATGGTAGTCACCAGTTCTTTGTCCACGTAATCTTGAATAACTTCATCCTCTGTACTTAAGTGTCTTTGTTCAGCGTGCATTACCTTTTCTTCAGAAACCACCACTTTACGGTTATACCAGCTTCTCAGATAATCCTTACTATGATTTATCGCAATGCTCCATATCCACGTTCTAATTTTTGACTTGCCATTATACTTATGTAAGTTCCTATAACACTTCATGAAAATTTCCTGGGTTAGATCCTCTGCAATCGCTTGGTTCTTCACATATGAATACACCAGTTGGAGAACAGATTGCCCATATGTATCCATGACTT
The DNA here is from genome assembly GCF_056158545.1 of Halobacillus sp. ABR2_026. Lineage (NCBI taxonomy): Bacteria > Bacillati > Bacillota > Bacilli > Caryophanales > Bacillaceae > Halobacillus > Halobacillus sp. ABR2_026. Next base: position 1,406,961 of record NZ_JBSWTM010000001.1, on the reverse strand, counting down.
CTTGAATGGCTCGCTCTTTATCTTGCATTTCCATATACTTCTCAATCGACTCTTCCAATTTAAACCCTCCTGCTTTATATAACGAATCTAAACGTGGATTAGTTTTAGGAAATTAAAAAGAACGACTATTCTTATTGAATAATCGTTCTCTTTCCTTTAAGGATTGAAACTGAGATATCCTCGATTAAGAAATAACCAATACAACAACTATAATATTCGTACACTATGTCACAACATCTTTTCTAAAAAAGGGAGATTATCGACGTTATACATAATAATAAGACTCATTAAAAGTATTATCATTGTGCTGATATATTGCTTTGAATCCTTAATAAAGGTGAATTCCAAAAACGCCTGAAATCCTAATATTATTGCTAAGTAGGTCATTAAATAATATTTAATTAAAGCGTCTGAGTTTAAATCAATTACAAACTATAGTGTGATTATAAAGACTAACAGAATTGTACCTCTCCCCCAGCGGTCAAGGTTTTTACCGGATGTTTCGGATAAACTTACCTTTTCAACTCTAAGTATTTTAGTTGTAATTTTTTCTGTCACAAACATCAAGGCAATTAATACGATTAAGAACACTACGAACTCCACCTAACCCCTCCCCCCGTTTCTGTAAGACTCGATATCAAGAAAATTACGAATATAACTAATTTAACCTACCCATCAATAACGTATTGTAGTAATTATCATCAGATAATAACTTGTCTTTCTGTAATACACCTTCAATCTTAAAACCATAATTTTTATAAAGAGCTATTGCAATCTCGTTTGTTTCCAGGACATTCAAAGTGATTTTCTTTATGTTATTTGCATCTGCCCAACTAATACTTTCTTTTAACAAGTTCTTTCCTATTCCATATCCCCAATAATCCCTCAATACTCCTACACCAAACTCTACCTTATGAGAACTTCTTTTATATACATTTCCTTCACATCTAGAGAAACCAACAAGGGTTCCATTTACTTCAGCTACCAAGAAAATATTGTTCAAACTTTCTGAGTCACTTTTGATAATATCCTTAAATCCTTCTTTGTTTATGTATGCTTCTCCTTTAACTCTATCCAAATTTTCAGTTTCACCATCTATCTGTAACCTTAATTCAGATAAAGCTTGCGCGTCTTTGAATTGTGCATATTTTACTTTGTAATGGAGATTAGGAACTTTATATTGTTTTGAGTTTACTATCATATTACTCCCCCTCTTCGATTAAATATATTTCTCTTTGAAAATAGGACTAAGTTCACTCCATACATCAAATTTATTACCATCCAAATCGTAAAAAACAAAATTTCTTCCTGAATGCCCTCTGTCTACAATAGTTCCAACTCTTATTTCGTTTGCTATAAAATCTTTATGAAGTGCCTTCAAAGCATCCAATCCATTTACTTCAAATGTTAAAGAGAAACGTTCTGCCCCATAGACATCCATAAAATTCGAACTTTGACTTTCATTAGCCTTCACAAGAAAAATGCTTTGGTTTGCAAGGTTTAAAATCGCTTTGTCTTCATCTTTATAAGATAACTCTGCACCTAATTTATTGACATACCATTCAGATGAAAGCTCTACATTTGAAACTGGGATATAAGTAGTTCCAACCCTCAATAGTTTGTCTCTCACTTTATAAAACCCCTCCCAATTCATGAATTAAACTGCTCCTTCAGTTAAATAGGTTAAACCACTGATATTACTTGTACATATGTAATAAAGGACTAATGCTCTATTGAACAATCGCCCCGTTAGTTATAGAGAAGGCTTACACAATAATTGCATCACTCATTATTTCTTACCTATCCGTTCTAAAAATATAGGTGCTATATTTAGCAAGATAGAAACAATTGTCAAAAACCAAAATGCCCTTGCCATACCAGGTATCACATCCGATAAAGCTGCCCAATCTTCTGCTTTTACCCAGTGATTTAGATAGCTGTAATCTGCACAAATGGTTAATGCTGTAAATGATAATGCCAGCGCCATCGCAAGCTTGTAATCCTTTCTTGCTCCATACAAAGAAAGATTTATAACAGTTAATACTATTGCAATCCCCCCAAATATTACCCACATAACTATACCTCCATATATTTTATTATACCGTGCAAACATACTAATGTACTTCGCCTCAATTTTTCGCATTTTTATATCAGAAATTCATACTCTAATCTTGTTTTGCAGTAAGTGTTCTTCCTATTATGATTTCTCATTGAACAAATCTGACCCGGCAATTTAATAGGTTAAACCATTGATATTACTTGTGCATATGTAACAAAGGGCTAATGCTCTATCAAACAATCGCCCCCATTTGTGTAAAACTCAAACCCCAGATACTTTCGAGTTAATATTCGACTAAAGCAGCCTTTACTCGAATAAGCCGAATAGCTAATACTCTTTGATCATTCACTCACAGTTCCAATTCTCTCGTATTTATTCGTTGGACTAACATCGCAATAATAACAATCGGAACTCCAAATACAATATATAGGGTTATAACTGAAATGAATCCTTCAATTGTCACAGTGTTATGTAAAATTATAATACTAAGCAAAAATAATGTAATGAAAGTAATAAACAATCCTAACCCTTTACTTTTTCTATGAAACGCAGATATTCCAGTCACCAACACCTTCGCTATGACTAGACCTAAAATAAGTTGAATGAACGGTAATAATAATAGATAATCATTTTGCGTAATTAAAGCAAAAACTAACAAAAAGCGTAGTAAAAACTCCAACAACTATAGAAAGTATTTTTCTGTTTAACAAAAAACCTCTTCCTTTTTTATTTGAATTTTTTTGTTTATCTTTAGTAAACCCGCTTCGTTAGTGTAAAAGCGATCCCTAATATTGAAGAATCGCCACCTTTAGTGGAAGACTCGAGTCCAAGTTTAAAGGGATCATCTTCATTTCTTGCCCCAAGTAACCTCATACAGCCATCTGAAAAAAGTAGTAAATAAAGAGAAAACAATTACCTCTACAAAGTTGAAAGATGAAAACAGTACCTGCCATAGTGAAAGGCCGACACCTAAAAATAAGAAGAACTTAAAATAACTTAACACTTTACCACCTCTATACTCCCTAGGAGCTATCGCATTATTGTGGCAATTTTAACATAATTAACCAATTAGATAATACACACTAATAATAAAAAAGCCAGCAATAGATGCTGTCTCACTATCTTACTTATTTCACTAAAGCACCCGTTTGTTAGATAAGTTCAAAATTACTGTTATTTTATATCGTTGTTTTCCTTATGATTGAAAATAACTATACTACACTCTTCACACCTTAACGCTGGAACTTTTTTGACTTTTAACCATGCATCACCTATTAATGTTTCACTTCCAAAATCCGCAAAGATGGAATCAGGCGAGTCTGACCAGCAAATTCTTCGAGGAGAGAAAATATATCCTTGCTTCAACTCGTGACCACATTCAGGACACCTTACAACATCGTCCATTGTTAGTTACACCACCTTCTATTTTTCCACTTTCTAGAAGCTTCTTTCTCATTCCCACTTAATCGCACCATAACTCATTTCTTTTATTACACATACGATACCAATCCAATTTAGTTTCAACACTGACTATTTTCTCAAAACTAAGTCTTCAACCAACCTGCCGAAAACATTAAGAAGAAGGCAATTCTTCTGTTATAGAATTGCCCCGATACTGTATAACTTGATTTCGAGATATCACCGTTAGTTTAATAAGAATATAGAAATATTCTCCGGAAATTTGTTATATAAATATTGAATAGGTAGGCTCGTCAAATGTCAAAGTATTGTCTTCCGAAAATCCAACTTTTAAATAAAACTTTTTCCCTGCTTCATTTTCTGGATGAACCGTTAAACGTATACAGCAACAGGCAGGATGATTTTGTTTAATCTGTATCATCAATTCTCGAAATGCTTTTGAACCTAATCCGTTTCGTTGAAATCTTTTATCTATAAAAAAATGAAAAATCCAATAATCGTCTGTACTACTAGCCCTATAGTGCAAATTGAAAAATCCTACCATCTTTTTATTATCATAAATTCCATATGGCTCAACCTTTTTTCCACCAGGTCTCACATATGCTTTAGCAAGTGCAATAGCAACTGGAGGATTAACTGAAGCAACAAATTTCTGTTGTTCTTCGTAAACGGATAATTCAAGAGCTTCTTTCCAATTGTCAGAAGTAATCATTTTTAATTCTACGTTTGACATCCTATTTGCACCTCAATACATATTAAATTGTTTCACTGATTTTCTTCTTTACTTAATAATAAAAGAGCTCCTTCTTAAAGATAAGCCCCCTTTTCCGTAAGACTTGATTTCGAGATAATTCTCAGATTAAGTTGAATAAACATGAATTTTTTGATCTCCAAGTACAATTTCCTTATCAAAATTCATCCCTATTTTATTAGCCACCTTTCTTGAAGCCATATTAGTAGGTTGAATTAAAGAAACAAGCCTATATTCACCTAAAACAATAAGTCCGTGTTCCTTCAAAGCTTTGGCTGCTTCTGTAGCGTAACCTTTTCCCCAATGTTTTCGAGAAACCCAATAGCCTATTTCAATTTCTTCAGCTCCGTCAACTGTTTGTGGTACTAGACCTGCATGCCCTATTTGAGTATTATCTTCCTTATTTTCTAGTACCATTAAACCCATATCAGGACCAATATTATATGTACTATAAATCCACTTTAAAAAGTTATTGGTGCTTTTCGCGTCTTTTGTATTTCCATCACCTATATACCTCACCATTTCTGGATCTGATAGTAAAGAGAATAAGTAATCGAAATCTTCATCATCGTACTTACGAAACTTTAACCTTCTGGTCTCATATAACACTTTTCTATGCACCCTCCTCCCAAGTCTCAATCATCTAAATGCCTCACTTATCATTCCTCAGCTTAGAAGAGGGTACTCTTATATAAGGAATATCCCATTTATCTGAAAACTCAGTACCAAGATAAAAGATATAATGTGATTTTTTGAACTTTATAGTCCCACTACTAATTAGTAGTGGGACTATAAAATTGTTCTATGTAGGGATATTTAGCTCTCCTCAATGCATATTCAAACATATGCGCAAAAGGCATTTTTCGATCATAAGCAATTTTAATAGCCTTCTCAATATTGTACTGAACTCTTCTTAATTGAACAGAACTACCGTTTGTTCCAAGATCTAATATAGCATAGGATGCCCTGTTATCGTTGTCGAAAGATAAGCCAATACTCCCAGTATTCACAATCGTTCTAGATGTGCACTTCCTAACAAATGAATGATGAACATGCCCATAGAAACTAAAATCTGATTCAGGGTCTACAAATAATTTGTCTAAGTCTTCAATAGGAGCCCAAGGGAATATCACTTCATTTAGTGATTTCGGTGAAGCATGAAAAAGGTCAACTTTTCTATCCTCAAACAAAAGAGTGTCTTTTTCAGGAAGATTAGATAACCACTCCTGTTCTTTTATAGTCAAATATTGTTGATCGTAATTGATCGATTCATATGTCAAAATTTCCTTAAAAGAACTGGAATTACTTTCTCCATTATATCTAGTGTACAGATGCTCATGATTTCCTCTAATAATCGAAATAGGTTCTAATGAATTTAATATATCAATGCATTCCTTTGGTTGAGGGCCTTTCATTACAATATCTCCTAAACACACAATTGCATCTGGAGATTGATCTCTGAGATCTTTAACTACCTCTTCAAAAGCTATGGCATTACCGTGTATATCTGATATAAAAGCAATACGCATCTTTAAACTCCTTTTCTCCACCTGTTTTTAAGGGTAATCTAGAGATTATATACTAAAATTTTTTATGACAAGCTCACTATAAATCCTTTGAGTTTTAAATTAACCATACTTTTCCATGTTTCGACATTAATACAGAGTATTCCTTTACTATAAAGGGTGTTTTTCATAGATATCTCGAAACTGAGCCTTCCATAATCCTGCCCAATACATTAAGAGGGGGCAATTCGTCTGTTATGGAATTGCCCCCGCTAGTAACTTAAAACTGAAACTTATTGATTTTCATCCCTTTTCTCACTCAATAATCTTTCTTTATTAGGTTTAGTATCATCCATTAAAAAATCAGCCCATTTTAGACCTAGATTATCGATATTTTCTTGCCAATGCAAAAGGCGGTTATAGTAGTATTCTATCTTTTCAGTTACTGGATCTTGGAAGTCATCTTTACCGTATTTATTGGCTATTGACGTCAATTCATAAATAGGCAACCCTAAAGCATGTGTTTCCACATGTACAGTAGCCCCAGCATGACCGATAGCTTGGCATAAAGTTCCATATTCTATATCTTCAATTTCTTTTGCAACAGCATGTGAATTTAAGATAGCCTTCTTTGCTACGGGCATTTTAATTTCACCTCTTGACCAATCCTCGCAGAGCTCTAGACAATTTCTGGGTCTCTTCTCTTCAGGGTATTTTCCTTCAAATTTTTCTAATGGTATTGCTGCGCAATCTAACGCCCACATGACAAGGGTTCTATGATTTTGTAGTTGAATAAGTTCTTTTAATTCTTGCAAACAAAGGCTATCGCGAGAAAACAGTAATTTATTCTTTTTCTTCATTTTAATTTTCACATCTGAAAACAAAAGGTATCCCCCTCTATTACTAATTGGTTTTATTTGTCCCTTCTTAAAACGAGTAACTTCACCATCATCCTTAGCACTTATAGAAAAATTCCTAAAGAATAGCCCCCAATACAGGAAGACTTGAAGATAAAATATTTTAAGAAAGCCCAGCTATTACCTTTTCATTAATCATAATAAACCCCTATTTGGATAAAGGATTTTAATTATGAAGTTTAGTCGGGTTCTCCACCTTTGTAGAAACTACCTCACCACACCCCAAGCAAAAAATATAAACCTTTTGTAACGCCTTCATTGAAAATTTCTTGTTCATTGGTCTGATGGGCATATGATCAGTACCCTTTTCAAATTCTTCTGCCCCGCATTCCGGGCATTTTCTCTTCATAACATAGACCTCCTAAAACCTAATTTGATCTGCTAGTAAATAACAGTACACAAATAATATCTAACTCAACTATCGATCTGTATAAGAGAGTATTATCTGAAAGTAGGTTATGTTTTGATGAATTAGATATTCTTGTATATAGACCTTATTATATTTATTACGTTCAGAGCTTATTGAAGTTTCAAAAGCCACTCATCTTATTGAATAAACACCCCCGTTAAAGGAAGGCTTGATTTCAAGATATTTTGCCGGAATTATTAACTAACGGACCTTTTAGTGGTGTAAGTGATTGACATCACTTCACCCTTATTCAAAATTAACTTCCAAGTCTCGTGTTACATCTGTGTGACTTGGTTTTTTCTTATACTGGAGTATTCTTTTTAGTAAATAGTTTTCCGATTACTAATAAAAGACCTATAAAAACATATATTAATCCATTAGCTACGATTACAAGACCGACAAAAGCTGACATTATGGCTCCTCCTTGTCCGACATTACCGAAACCCACCAGAATGGCGCCAACAGCAAAGCCAAAACCAACGCCCAGAACTGCTAAAAGAATCCCAGAACACCAGAGGGGGAACTGTTCACTCTTTTGCCATTTTACTATGAATATGTTCGCTGGGATTAACAATGCCCCAAGAAATAAATACATTAAAAAATCCATACAATTCCTCCTTAAAATGTCTCTAAGTCTAATATAAGCTAATCAGAATTACCATAACTAAGACCCATGGTAAAGAAGGCAAGAGGCAAAACAATCATTTCTAAAAACAGAAGGATACTCGATTCTCCTTTTTTGATGTTTTAGACCATCCAGTAACAGCTGCCCGCAACCATCACAACAGCTAACACATTCAGCAACATCCAGTCCACCGTATTTTTCAATAGATTCCACAGGATCCTTATTTGACTACATTTCTTTTCGCTTTGTTATCCCCCACAAAAAGACCATTAAATAGCTGCCTTGCCGAAACATACACCAAGGCCCCAATCGCAACAGCGTATAAATCCAACCATAGCCCATCCTGATAACGTTCAGGCTGGGTAAACAGCATCGATGTTTGAAGCCCACTTATCATCAACGACGGGACCATAAAAAACACCCAAGGGTTTACTATCCACTTCCACTTGATTTCACCTTCCAAAGAACTATGCATCACTTCACCAGCCCCAGCGAGAGAGGCAATATAAAACATTGCCATCCAAACGCTATACAAGGCAATCCCATTATCAAACTCAGGGTGATAGTACTCCATAGAAAAGTAAGAAATCAAACGGAGACCTGCCACGGTCAACACGACAGACCACGCGAAACGAACCAGCTTATAGGTTGGAAAAAAGGACCTCTTGAACTCTTGGTTCAGCTTGCCCTCATCGCCAAATGACTCAATTGCCAGAAGCACAGCTTCCTCTTCTGAATGCCCTTGGATGAGAAGCTCTTTCATATGTTCCTGGAGGTGTCCGAACATCTCTTCTCTCAACTCTTCCTTCTCCTCTTCAGGCAGGTTCTTGGTGATTTCCTCTACATACTGCTCAACCTCCTTCATCAAAAATCCCCCGCAGTATTTTCTATTAATGAATTGATCTGCTTCCAATCCTTAAGTTTTCTCGCTAATACAGTCCGTCCTGTTTCGGTAATAGAATAATACTTCCTCCGCCCCCCAGCGGATTCCGTACTCCAATACGACGTCACACATTCCTTTTTCTCAAGCCTCTTCAAAGCCGGGTAAAGGGTCCCCTCATTCATGTGGTAAGCACCCTCACTCAGTGCCCTGAGCTTCTTAGTCATTTCGTACCCATAGCAGTCTGCTTGCCCCAGGATCGAAAGCAACAAGATTTCAATGCTCCCCTTCATCAACTCTTTGTCCATTGCGTTACCTCCAAGTAGTAGTAATTACATTGTATAACTACTTACATCGTATAACAAGGTAATTTAACCTAAATTATTCCAAAAAAAGAGCCCTACCCCTGTATAGGTGGACTCAATAATAGAATACTTTTTAACCAAAGTAGATTTTTCCCTTTATTGATCGAATGCCTCCGTTTATTTATAATTCGATATCAAGATTATTTTTGAAAAGATAACTTTTACTCATTCTCTTTTTCATAGTATTTTTCTAAAACTCGAACCCTTTTCTCTAACTTCTTGTTTCTAACAGAAACTTCTATATAAGCCCCTACTGCCACTGCAAATGCAAACCAAGATATTAACCAATCCAACTGATTTTCCCTCCGGTACAATATTTTATCTTATTTCAGAAAAGCCCCATTAGTTGAAAACTTGAATTCGAGATATGTTATGTATCAGGTTTCGGATCCATAATAATTAGCTTTACACCCCACACGTTTGAGCATAATACAAAGTCAGCATTAAAGCTGACTAACTTTACTCCCACGGTGACCGTCATCTCACACATAATCAATAACTACTCTTCCTCAACAGTATTTAAAAACCTGTAAACAAGCATTTGATATTGAATAAAAGCTACAAGAGAGCATAAATTACCTAAGCGATAAAATGTGCTGGAAACATCCAAATAAAGAAATGAGCTAATTATAATTGTTGGAAAGATGAAACTATTTATCAAATTGAAACAAAAAAACAAATACTTATTCTTCCTGTTCGTAATAATAGAGTCTTCTACAATAATGGATGACACTAATCCTACTACAGATACTAATAAATACATTACAATAAGGAAAATAAGACCTGATGGATTATTGACCATAAACTCCCTCCCTGTGACCACCAATTACATTATCATATTTTTTCACTCCGACGGTAGGTCTATCAAAGAGGGCAGTTTGATAAATTATTGAACATAAGATTCCATATGCCTAACAATTCACATCTTTAACACCACTCTTAAGCTTATTAAAAAGCCAGCATACAATGCTGACTTTTGTCTTTTTTTTCAGTTTGTGCCCCCGTTAGTTGATGACTTGATTTCGAGAGATATTAAAATCTAAAGCGTTTTATCCATTCAAGCTCTATAATTGAACTTTAAAACAAAAATCATTTATTCCTGCTTAACTTAAAAAACCTAGATACAGTTAGTAAAATCCATCCGGTAATCATTAATAGTATGGAGAATGAAGAGTAAGGCACAGGGGCATTTTCAACAAACTCAAACGTTATCCCAATCGCAAGAGCAATTGTACCAATAAAAAATAAAGATCTGCCGTCTTTATAATTTCTATCCAATAGAACCATCCTCTCAAGTTGTTGATATGCCATTTGTAAGCCATACCCACTTTGCAACCATTGCCCCCTTTACTGGAACACTCGAATTCAAAGTATATCAGCTGTTATTTGTTTTCTCTGTTTTTAAGTTGTAGACGATTTAGAATTGGAAATCCCCATCCTTCATTAGCAGTTCTTCAGTTCCATCTTCTTTAATGCCCAGTACTTTCATATCTTCAGTACCAAAGGTGACGTTGACTGATAAAAGGGAAGTATTTAGCCCCAATTCCTTCAACTCTTCTTCAGATTGGCCATTCCCATTTTGAATATTGGAAGGAGATGCATTTCCGATTCCAATATGACAGGACGTATTTTCATCAAACAATGTATTGTAAAAAAGAGTATCTTCCTGAGCAAGAGGGGATTTGTTAGAGACCAAGGCAATTTCACCTAGATAATGTGAACCTTCATCTGTTTCAATGATATTTTGTAACGCTTCTTGTCCCTTCGCGGCATAATAGTCGGTAATCCGTCCATCTTTAAAAATCAGATAGAATTCATCCACGACACTTCCCCCATAGATAATAGGTTTAGTACCTACCAATTTTCCATTCACCTTATTTCTATGTGGAGCAGTAAATATTTCTTCCGTCGGAATGTTAGGAAAGAAGGGCGTTCCACTTTCATCTCTGACGCCACCACCGATAAAGATGTGGTTGTTAGGCATACCGACGACTAAATCCGTTCCTCGATTATTGGTAAAATGCAGAGTGTCAAACTGCCAATCGTTTAGAAACATTTTCCTGGATTCGAAGGCGGAGTCATGATTTTCCCAGTCTTTAATCGGATTTGTTCCATCTGCTCGCGCTCCACGTAAAATGGCTTGCCATAACGATTGCACGGCTTCTTCCTCACTCACGTGAGGAAATACTTTCGTGGCCCATGCGAAAGCCGGAACAACTAGAAGACACCAGCGTATCTCGTGGGACATAATCTTAGCATAATAACTTTTCAACTTACTGCGGGAGGCCTTTTGAAAGCGACTGATCCGTTCTGGGGAAACCTCTTTAAAGACATCTAAGTTTTCAGAAATAATATGGATGTAAGCAGCACTAGCTTCTTCCCACTCCTTAAAACGGGCAGCTTGCCAATCAGGAAAGTGATTGATAACACGATCTGCTGCTTTTAAATAAAATTCTTTGGTAGACTGTTCATCTTTCCAGTCTATAAATACATTGGAAGCTCCTGCCTCGTAGGCTACCGTTTGGATGAGGCGTGCGAACGTAGCGTTTTGTATATCACTATGAATAATCAATAATTGATTTTTTTGCAGATTTACGCCAGCCCGTACAGCAAGTTCTGCATACTTTTTTAACTGTGCTTCACTTATCAATTCATAAATTCCTTTAATCACTTAATATCACCTCTGTGATGCTCTTGTATATGCTTATTCAAGAATTGCCCCCTTTACTGGAATACTAGGTTTCGAGATATGTTTAATAACAGGATTAAACACTTCACGATATTAATGTTTGTCTTTTCCAAAGATTTTCTTGAGTTTTTCTAGAGTTATTACCCCAATACCCCCACCAATGCTCAATCCAGTAAAAGTTGCCCAATCTATCTCTTTCTCTGTCCATAAACTTAAAACTAATTGGATAATATACAGACTAACTATGTAATAAGAAATATACTTTAATTTATCTTTAATTGTTATCTCCCCCGTTTGTTTAAAACTTGATTTCGAGATTTACCCTTAGTAACGAATATATGTGAAAACCCACTGAATTCATCTCTATGACGGTATGCACGAGTCACGGATTTTTACATACAAAATCCCTAAAAGCATTAAAAACGCCTTTAGAGATTTTTATATCCTTTAATTATTTTTTTATCGTACTGTAAATCATCATTCCTATGCTCACTACTATTACACCAATAATAACAAGCATAAATACATCAAATAAATCCATATTAATCACCTCTTTTATTAAACGCCTTCAAAGCTATAAGTATTAGATAATTTCATCCAAGGTTTTTTAGGAGCGCTATGGATCCCGGCTGTATCACCAGAATCAACTGAAGGAGCTCCGCTTACATCTAAACATTTATCCCCTCCGCGCTTTTCTCTTTGCTTGCGTTTCTCTTCCCATTATTTCTTTACCTGGGATTTAGTAAGTCATCATAGATACTTCTATAAAGAATCTGGTTTTGATATTACTCTCAAATAAAGTTCCAATTTCATTGAATCTTATCATTTTTATATTGGGTTTATTCAACTAAATCCCCCGTTTCATGAACACTCGAATCCGAGATAATATGGAGTTGTTCTTCAACTAACACACCCAATATTTTAATAATATTTATTTTCTTTTAGTTTAATTTACCGTCTCTTTTTTCTCTTTCCAGTGAATGACAATAAGGCTTGCTGAGAAAATTAACAATACCAACATAAAAATTGGTGAGATTAGTGATATGACTCCTGCTTGTTCGCTAATCTTATTAATAAGTTGGAACAAAAAATAAGGCATTAACAGTATGCTTATTGCAAATATAAGAACCTCAACTTTCAACTTACATACCTCCAATTCAAATTTTGACTTTTAATTGTATTCTTGTACGAATAGGAAAGTATCAACAATTCTGCTCGCTAGCGAAAAAGATGAGTATTCCTATTAAGCAATTGCCCCCGTTTACGGAAGACTCGAATTCAAGATGTACTTCGAAATAACTTATGTAATTACATATGCATTTGATCGTTTATAAATGGGCCGTTAATACTTTTATCACTGGAAAAATGAAAAAGATAGCTGCAACAATATATAAATATCCTCTCTTCTTTTGCTTAGCCATTACCTGTTCAACTCCCATTAGTAAAAAGAAGATGAACAAAAAGGGGATAAATAAAACAGATAGTATTCGAACATTACTAACAAATAGATGAGAAAACCCCAGCATCATAGCAATGATAGCTAAGATTAAATTCACTAGTTTAAGTACTTTCAATACTTACTCCCTCCTAAAGACTTCCTTCCATCATATCCTTTAGAACGAAAACGTTATGTAATAAGGTCAAGTTTCCTTTAAGCTATTGCCCCCGTTACAGGAAGATTTGATTTCGAGATATCTTCCTTCACTTATAAATCTCTATATAATATGTTTTATTTTAAAAAGAGCCATATTAATACTAGCGTGACAGCTATTATAGTCCAGAAAATAACTTGTTTATTCCTCAAACTCTCACCTCTTCGTACTAGGTTAATTTTTAAGCAAACGCCCCCTTTTTCGGAAGACTTGAATTCAAGATATTGAAGCAATCTTTAACTAACGCACGCCTTAAGACGAGAAGGATGAATGTACTCTATTTATATGCCTTTGCAAATGTAGATGGTGAAAAGGAAACTTTGTATTTACCTTCAAGTTCTTTCTGAACTTTTTCTGTTATTTTCAATCCCTCTTTATTATGTTCTGCTTCAAGTTCAACACCATTAGGAACTATTCCATCTTTATCCCAATCAATCCATTCACCATACTTCCCAATCCATTTCATTAACTCCAGCTTCAAATCGAGTTCAATGGGAATCTCTTCTATGTCAAGGTTGCAATTACAGCGATTACACCAAAGAGGGTCTGCACCTACATCTCCCTCAATTTTCAATTCATTTGTTTCTTGTTGAATACATAGACATCTCATATTGTTTCCCATCTCCATATATTAAAGTAAGTTGCTCTGTTAGTTAAGAAGGGCAATCGTCTATATTGAACAATCGCCCCCCGTTTACGTAAGACTCGATTTCAAAGTAATATCAACCCATCTTTCTTTAACAATAAGGGTTACATTGGAATGATATTGATCACATTAGCGACAAATTATTACCTTGAACCTTTTTTCCATAAAAGCTCTCTTTATATCAAAGAAACCAAACGTTCCACAGACAAATGTGCCGAAAACTAAAACACCCGTAAGAATCCAATTTTGCCCCCAACTGCTAATTGCACTATAAAGACAAGCTAAAGCAATTACTAATTCTCCATATTTTTCTCGCCATCTATCTAATTTTGATAACCTTTTTGATAACCTTTGACTCTCCATACATAGTCACCTCCGAGGACATTAATTAATATAGAAAAGCCCCCGTTACTTGAAGACTCAGTATCGAGATAATCGCTATAATTTACTGAACCCTCCCCCTTCAACTTTCAAATAAAGAAACCATTTCCTTTCTTCCTGACTCTACATTTGGATACTTATTCAGTAATTCTTTTATAAGTTGTTCTCTTAAAATATCCGACTGCACATAATCATTTCTGAATATTTCAGGTACCCCAAAAGTGGCCCCCCTTCTTCAACTTCCTGCTGTACCGACGTCAAATTTTCTAACTTCCCTTGATAAAAGCTAAATTCATCTTCATTTGCATGCTTAACAGATAGTTTCGATAACTGTATAGCTCTTTCCAAGTCTTCCACTACAACTTGAGTAGATAATCCATGATAGGGAGATGGTTCTTCAGGGTTTTGGTCTACCAACCTTTGAGCATACTCCTTTGATTTATTAAAGTTCCCTAGCTTCATATAGATTTTTTCCAGTTGAATATTTGATTGATACAGATTGGGAACAATAGCGTTTACTTCCAGGGCTTTTTCTAATGCTATTTTTGAATTGGATTCTTTTCTTGCTGCTATTAAGTCTGAAGAAACATTCCTCAACCTTTGAAGAAATTCATTCGAATATGTTTCTAAGCCCATACCCGTAACATTTTTAAAGGACTGGTCAAATCCATTGTTCTTTTTCTCTTTAATTATTTTGGTAATGAGGTCATTTCCTACGTCATTTAGAAGGTAATTCATAAACCACATACTTTGAAAATAAGGATCATAGGGACTTCTGATATAGTCATTTATTTGAGCAGGAGTTTTGATTTGATTAAAGCTCAGATATTCCACTTTTTTTATGTAGTGATTTTCTACTCCAACATTGATACTGCCAACATACGTCGCCAATCCTTCATGAAACCACATTGGAAAATCAGCGAATGATAGGTCATGTTTTTTAATTAAAGTGTTAAATAAGTGATGTGTGTATTCGTGAACAATTCTTCTTTGAAAGTCCTTTTCTTCCTTATCTCCCGATGGAATTTGAATATGTATGATTTGTTCACTTGCATCGTAATACCCTCCAATACTACCTTCAGAAGGTATGGGGGCACCTTCAGGGGTTGGAAGATTGTTGTACAATATAATCTCTGCAGGAGGATTCTCATTAAAATTAAAGAGACTGGAAAACAATTTTTCCTTTTCCTCAATGGCCTTAACTGAAGAATCCATCCACTTTTTGTCTTGTCCCTCATAATAAAAGGTGAATGTCCCTACTTGTTTAGAGTCAAAACTGTCAGTATCTTCTTTAGCTGACGAAGTTTCTAGTACCATTTTTTGATAAAAACTTATTTTATCACTTGGTTTAAAAGAATCTATGCTCTCATGATCTAAAGCTGCCTTTTCAAACCCATAATTAAATAAGGTGATGATCACTGTGGATATAGAAACGAGGACAGATAATATGATTAATGTTAGATTTGTTGAGAGTTTTTTGGGCAAGTATTTCATTGGTTTGATTAGACTTATAATTCCACCAGTAATAAAGCCCAACATAAACAAACCTATTACCAACGAAGCGATCACACTTTGTTTAGCACTTAACCACAAGGAAAAAACAAAATAAATTGTTATGAAGCATAACGAACTCAACACCATTAAGCTAATACGTTTTAGAATTTGTATCCCTCCCATGTCCCATTGATTTATTTGTAAAACAAACCATCTTATTCAATTTTTAAAGTAAAAACTCCTGAACAATCGCCCCCGTTTTTATAAGACTCATTTTCAAGATAAATTTATAAACGACAACAAACTTACTCCTCTTAGTTTTACACAGAAAGGAAAAGGATACTAGATATGTAAAAGGAGTTATACTAATGGAAGTATTAGCTGTCGTTTTAGTTATGATTGGCATAATAGCTGTCCGAGTGATTAGCTTTTTCTATCCAGATTGGAAAGCTATTAAAGGGGAGTACTTGTCAGAACGTAAACATCTTGGATATAGCGTGTTAGGAATTGGCATATTACTTGTAATGTTTATACTAAGTCAATTAATTCTAAGGATATAGGACGATCGCCTTTATTAAGCAATCGCCCCCGTTTTTATAAGACTTGAGTTCAAGATACCTCAATGTTGTTTCCTAAACTATCTTTCGATTAATCACAGAATTTTATTATTCATTTCTTCCATTTTTCCTAATAGCGATAATTGCAATAGAAATCAATAAAATAATACTATTTGCTAATAAAACATACAGAAGGATAGCAGAACCAAATGCCGCTCCTTGGCTACTAATATAAGCAGCGTAGTTAATACCTCCGTAAAAAAACAAAAACGGAGCGCCGATTGAAGTTATAACTAATAAAAACTGCGAAATACCCTTTTTAAGATTATAATTAAACCAAATCCAAGATCCGACTATTAACAATAGAGTTGTCAAAAATAATAAAATCTTTATCCCTCCCTGCAAGTACTGAGTATTCAACTAACCTGCTCCATCAGTTAAATAGGTTTAACTACTGATATTACTTATGCTTATGTATTAAAGGGCTAATGATTTATTGAACAATCGCCCCCTTTACATTAAGACTCGAAACTGAGATATCTAGAGGGAACGGTTACACTAAATCGAGTGCTCCATCCAAACATTCGGTTCAATGTATTTCCCTTCATCCTGCTCCCTATTTACTTCTAATGGCACGATCCCCTCTTTTATAACATAGCTTCCGGAAGAGAATAACTTTAATCCTGTCCATTCTTCCCATTGCTGAATTGAACTACGAATATCCATAGACTTGTTAGCCACTTTAATTATTCTCGCTCCGCTTTTCCAATGGGTTCTTATCCAAGGATCAAAAGGTTCTCCATCGCTTCTCTCCCAATACATATATTCTTTCATTGGAATCAGAGGGTAATGAGATTTAAATGATGGTCGAACTGGAGCGATCAAATGCTTCATTGAAAGATTATTTGCCAGTTGCTTCATTTCTCTTACCATCCGTTCACTAATTCTTTTACCTCTGTATGAAGGATGAATGACTATTGCTAAAGCAGACAATGTATTTAATGTACTTTTAGCTTTATGTTCTAGTATTCCTCTTTCTAATACATCAGCCCATCCAGCTGGTAATTGTTTTCGGCTACCACCCCAGTAGAATGGTATTGAATTACCACAGGCAATAGGTTCCTCCAATTCGTTTAAAAGTAAAAATTGAAATTCTGAGTACAAGGAGACGAGGTCCTCCCAATATTTAACTCCAGTGGTGTCCTCTCTCATAAAATCTGGCCATCCACTACTATGTAAATCATTCAAGGATTCTTTTAAATCTGGACGTTCCTTTAAGGTGACAGTTTTATAATTCATAAGTAACCTCCTGACATTCTTCCAGAAAAGCCCCCTTTAGTTGAAGACTCAGTTTCAAGGTATTTTTAGTTTAGTATCTTATTATCCATGTAAAGCTACTGCCACCTTCTCTTTATTTCCTTTACTACAGCATCTGGATTGTCCCAATGTAACATGTGAGAAGTATTAGGGATTTTCTTTGTATCTGCACCAATTTTTTGCTGAAATATGCTCATAGTTAAGTCCCTATAATCATCCTCTGATTTTGGTAGAGTAGCTCTAAGTAATAAAATCTTAAGGTTATGTGGAAGTTTTTCATAGATATCCTCGGTTTCATACTTGTGCATGCCTTTGATAATATTGCCTGCCGTTTCACCTCTTGCATGCCAATAGTATCTATTGTTCTTTTCAAGTGCTAAATCCTGTGCAGCAAGATCTAATAAGGATGTTCTTCTGGAATCTCCATAAACAGCAACTTCTAGGAATTCTTCCCAGGTTTCTACATGCTCTTCAAAATCTTTCTCATAATACTTTACTTCTTCTTCCACTGTGCTAGCCCTTCTTCTCTTCGTTTGATACCCACCATCGATAAGGATTGTATCCATCACTTTTTCTGAATGATCTAACAAGTAATATAAGGCAACAAAACTCCCCCATGAGTGTGAGAGAAAGTAAAACTCTCTAATTTCCAATATTTCAATTACTTGGTCGACCCAATTTGCCAAAACTGGCGTAGCGTACTTTTCACTATTGTTAAATGGATCTGTCTTCCCATGACCAGGTGCATCTATGCTTATTATTCTAAATTTGCTCTTTAACACTTCAGCGATTTCAATAAAACTTAGACTGGTACTACCCAAGCCATGTAAGCAAAAAATTACAGGACCTCTTTTTTTGCCCCATTCTGTTACATGGACATTAATTTCTCCATCATTGATAAAGTACCTTTCCAATGTCATCCCCCCAATGTTCCACAATTTCCATAAAACATAATAAATTCTTATTGAAGTATAGCCCCCGTTTTTATAAAACTCGAATTCAAGATAATCAAAGCCAGAGATGACTTTTATGCCTCTATTCGAAAGCGCTGGAACCGTCCCTCGCTTTTATGACTGATTAATTTATAAATGAGTTAAAATATTGACTAGTTTACCGAACGGATCTCTAACATAAAAACGTCGAACACCCCACGGTTCTGTAGTGGGTCCATATACAAATGGAACTCCAGCATCTTTTATGCGTGTGAGAACTTCTTCTAAATCATCAACTTCAATTGACAAATCAGGTACTGGTGTGCCAGATCCTCCCTCAGATAAAAAATTTATTTGAGTAGCCATTTTCTCATTAGAGCCATAGGTTGTAATGAATCCCAGATCCATTAATTGCTCAAGCCCTAGTATTTTTTTGTAAAAGTGTTTTGCTTTGGAAGTGTCCTGCGTTTCAATATTTGCAACAATTCGCTTGACTCTCAATTCTACACCTCCATGGTATTTTGAATTTTAGTTTTCAAGTTAACCCACAAACTTATCCTTATATAGAATAACTTCAGGATTACTGCTCTAGAAACCTTCATAAAATTCAGCAAAAAAGATACAAGGAAATGATCCAATAATTAGATCAATATTTCGAAACTGAGTCTTCCACAAACCTGCCCAAAACATTAAGAAGGGGACAATTCTTCTGGTAAAGAATTGCCCTCGATACAGTAAGACTCAGTTTCGAGATACTTTCATTCATTAGAACTTTTTTGATTTTTTAAACCTTGGCTTACTAAAATATGCACCCAAAAGCATAAACAGCAATGCCGTTAGTATTCCAGCAGCTTCTTGGTTTAACAAGATAGAAACAGGAATAGATAAGGAAGATAAAATAAAAAATAGCTTTAATAACATTTGCACACCTCTGCTTTCTCACCCGAAAAGCTAAGTATGAAATTACGAATAAGCCCCCTTTACATTAAGACTTGATTTCAAGATAATTTATAAGTTTATTTCCTTATTTACTTTTTTCTGTAGATAACCACGCGGCTAAGGCTATCATTATGCCACCAGTTATACGATCTAAATTCTTTTTGACTCTTCCACTCAATCCAATACTCTTTAGTTGTCCTCCAACTGCTGCATATACAGTGGCACAAATGAATTCAATTAATATATATACCGCGCCTACGACCAGGATTTGTCCCCCAACCTCACCTGTACCTGAAGAAATAAATTGAGGAAGGAAGACAGTAAACAATAATAATGCCTTAGGATTGGCTGCTGCCACCATAAACTCTTGCTTCGCATAATGCCATGCACTTAAAGAATCTCCATGTGATTCACTCCCATTTAATTGCTCATCCTCGTACTCTTTATTACTTGATAAGATCGTTTTTATCCCAAGCCAGCCTAAGTAAATGACGCCAATCCATTTAATAATGTTAAAGACAAGAGTGGACGTTTGTAGAATGGCATTTAGTCCTAAAGAAACGGCAATAACCATTAATGTAAAAGCCGTGAACCTTCCTGTGACCGCTATTATAGCTATTTTGGCTCCTTTTCTTAGTCCGTTCCTCAAAGAAAGGATCTGATTCGCACCAGGTACGGAAGCCATTAGAAAGGCTGCAGGTATAAGAGAAGCCCACTGAACACCAAGAACCATATCGTTTAATCCGAGGTTTAAATTATTCAGAATAACTACAGACAATGTAAGCAGCAATATAAAAGTTGATACATAGATGTATTCCCTTTTAATAAAATCTCCTCCTACCCTTTATTCCAAAATTAATTACAGGGAAGCTTATTGGAGAAAAGCCCCCGATAACTGAAAATTTGATTTCGAGATATTGAAGCAAATATTCACTAATATTCCCTTAGATTGGACTTTTATTACTTGAAAATAGTGTCATCAATCTTCTTTTCAAAATCCTTGGTTTCTTTCTCAGACATTATAAAGGAAGATATAAATATATATCCTAAAACGGAAGACACCACTCCCCATATCACCATATCAATAAAGTCTTTAGTTTCATTTATAAAAAACAAGCAAAAAAATATTATCGCTCCTATTGTTAAACTTATAGTACCTTTTATCATCGTTTTGCTCATATCCCCATACCCCCCATTAGGAAATTTAATGACATTATTTCGTTAAACTGCGCATTAGTACAATAAGCCACTATGCAGCTATCGCCCCCGTTTCTATAAGACTTGATTTCGAGACAACTTACACTTCTACCCTACTTCACTCTTAAAACCAGAAAGAATAAAACCCCACCCTACGAAGTAGAAGTGAGGACCCATAACAAAATAAATTAAATATTTTTTTCTACAATATTGATCCTTGGATCATATTTGCACAAAATTTCAAAGGTAGTTTCTGAGGTTGAAATAACATGATGTTGAATATCAAAAAGATCTCTACCAGGTCCTGGCTGATTATCATACCAGTCCAGAAATTTAGAATTGGTCATCTTATATAAATACCAACTCTCATCATCTTTCCCGAAATAATTAGTTCGTGCTTTAGAAGCTAATTCTAATAATGAGCTACTCTTCATCTCATCAGTAAAACGAAAGGCCAGGACAAAGTTACCAAACTCATACTTGTCATAATTAAAATGTAAAATACAATTCTCGTTTTCAACCACAATTACTAGACCGTCGTTTGTTTCCCTAAATTCTACTTTTTCTAGATAAGCACCATGTATGTAGTTCTTAGGGTTCCAAACTTCCATATCAGTGTTTGTAATCATTAACATCCCTCTCTATT
This sequence comes from Halobacillus sp. ABR2_026, assembly GCF_056158545.1. Lineage (NCBI taxonomy): Bacteria > Bacillati > Bacillota > Bacilli > Caryophanales > Bacillaceae > Halobacillus > Halobacillus sp. ABR2_026. Next base: position 1,385,581 of record NZ_JBSWTM010000001.1, on the reverse strand, counting down.
TGTATCTAATCTTTTCTTTGCCAAACCATAATGAAGGTTCCTGTCCACTGTGACTCTTGTAATACCTAACATTACCTTCTTTCGGGAATTTCACAAACGTAGTAGAACCATCATACTTTACATATTTTTTATAACTAGCACCCGGAGAAACAGTATTCCAAAAATCGCTATTTGCTCGTGATGCTCCACCTGATCTATTATATATTTTTGTGCCTTTACTTGTTGTATGGCTATATGTACTGCCTGATTTTACAGTGCTCCAACCTTTGGGATAACCCCCTGCACATTCTATAATAGGTCCTCCCTGTAAAGATGAGAGCTCATCTGACATGCTATTACTATCCCTGGTTATGTCACCCATAAGTACAGGGTCATCAATACTCCACCCACCATAACACATTGCATTTACGTTTTTAGCACCAAAAAAGAGAGTTGTTGAAGCCAACAAAAGCAAAAGAACAAGAAAAATCAACTTTTTCATAATGTTTGTTCCTCCAAACAATTTATTCAAGGTACTGAAGATAGCCTCTTTTTCCTCCTTAGATTTTTATCCTCTAAAATTCCAGTATCTTGTTTATACATATTTTACCACTAGTAATATTATATATAAACACATTTTCAATTGGGAAATATTGATCTAAATTAGCTCTTTAAATCATAATTTTGTAATAAACATTCCCAATTTTCATTTTCACACAAAATTCTCTCTCCTATAAATGAGGAGAAGTTATATCCCATTCAAGTTGTGTAGTTTATAAAACATTTCTTTAACAATCGTTCCCGTAGAAAAAACTATTGCTGCTATTGAACAATCGGCCCCCGTTTTCGTAAGACTTGATTTCGAGATATTTTATGTGATTTACTATCTTCTCGCATTACTCGAACCAGGCATCCTAATCAAATTGAGAGAGATAATGCCCCAATTAAAACAATAATTCCAGCTAGAAACAATAAATACACTGCACGAGCTTTCCGTTTATTTTGGAACTCTGAAATACTGTAAATTAAAAGCATGGCCCCAATAAAAAACTGAGTATAGTATAAGATTTGTTTGTTATCAGTTATAACGCTAAGAACTATTAAGAAAATAGCTATAAAGGCTGCTACAATTCTAATTGCTTTCATCAGGACCCTCCTTCCTCTTATAACTATTAATATAATAGATGTTACTAATGGTTTCTTGTTCTGCTTTTATCTATGTATGTAACAAAAAAATACAATGACCATGATAACAGTCCAACCAATGCAGTAATCCAGCCCTGGATATTTACTTCAAAGAATAAAACTATGAAGAAATAACCTAAACACAACAATCCAATACCCCTACTTAATTTATAACCCAAAATAGCCCCCCTCTCTAATTAGTGAAAAAACCAATGTTTCTATTGAACAATTGCCCCCGTTACAGGAAGACTTGAAATCAAGATATTTAAGCAATTCCCCTACCCACACGCTTTTATTTTGTTGACTTGATTTTAGGAATGATCAAAATCAGTATTTGTCAATAAACGTACTAAATTGAATTGAAAAACCCACTAATAAAATTAGCCCCACAAGTAAACAGCCAATGTGAATGACCCTTTGAAAAGTTGATTCTTCCTTAAGCTTGTTAATAGTAATTAAAGGGAATAAGGTTAACAGGACACCGAACAAAAGAGCAAAATCCATAATATCACCCTTCAAAAAAAATTGTATTAAGACTGCAATATGGTTATCTATATGTACGATTATTCCTTACAAATGTTTCAATTTTCTCCTATTACATCGAAACTGTGCCTTTCACAATCCTGTCCAAAACATTAAGAAGAGGGCAATTGTATTACTGCAGGATTGCCCCCGATAACTGAAAATTTGATTTCGAGATATTGAAGCAAATATTCACTAATATTCCCTTAGATTGGACTTTTATTACTTGAAAATAGTGTCATCAATCTTCTTTTCAAAATCCTTGGTTTCTTTCTCAGACATTATAAAGGAAGATATAAATATATATCCTAAAACGGAAGACACCACTCCCCATATCACCATATCAATAAAGTCTTTAGTTTCATTTATAAAAAACAAGCAAAAAAATATTATCGCTCCTATTGTTAAACTTATAGTACCTTTTACCATCGTTTTGCTCATATCCCCATACCCCCCATTAGGAAATTTAATGACATTATTTCGTTAAACTGCGCATTAGTACAATAAGCCACTATGCAGCTATCGCCCCCGTTACGCGAAGACTCGAATTCGAGATATATACCGAGAAACGTCGAGACTTTCAAATGACTAGTGAAAATTAAAGATTAGTAGTAAAATTTAACCAAACAAACATTGAAAGGAAAATTCTATGAATATCTTTGAAGGTGTGGATCTTAATACCATGATGTTTATTGGTCCTCTTATAGCACCTAAAAGAGCAACTCCAACCAATAAGTAATTAAAGATTTGTTTTGGTAACCAATTGAAAATGTAAAAGTAAATCAAACAAACGCCGCTAATTGTAATTGTGAGAACAAAGGAGCATATATTACTTGTTCATCATATCCTGAACCAAGTTCCTATCAATATAGGGAAGAATAGAAGTGACTGAACTAATCCCACCCTTTGAAATAGCATCTAAGGCAAGTTCGTTTAATAACTCTTTTTTTACAAATGGAACTATGGAGACAAGGGAAGAAATACCTTTTTTATTGTAGCTATCTTTAACACAAGCATTTAATGTTTGTTCACTAACAAAAGGGGCTATTGACGATAATCCATTTAATCCGTTCTTTTCATACTCTTTATTTAAGCATTCTTCAACAACCTCTTTGCTTATAAAAGGAGCCATAGATGAAAAACCTTCAAGTCCATTTAAGTGGTACTCTTCTCTAGCACTATAATCTATAAGGTCTTGACTAATAAATGGGGCTACAGTTGGAAAAGATTCAAGTCCATTACGTTCAAATTCCTCTTTTGTAATTTCATCCATCACATCTTGGCTGATATAGGATGCAAATAAAGGCAACCTTCTTAACCCGCTCTTATTAAATTCCTTCTTTGCCAATTCATCGAGCAATTCTTGACTAATATAAGGTGAAATTATGGATATTTCTTCTGGTGTTAATTCACTATCGATGTTTTGAAATACCACCTCTGCTTGGGTAGTAGTTATTATAGGTGCAGCGTGAATAAGTTCTTCTTTCTCAATAGAATCTTCTCCTTCCAGAGACTCGTTCTCGATTAATTGATTGACCACTCTTGTCCCTTTACTTTCTCCTAAGATGTAGTCGATACTGACACCGAATTCCTTCGATAGTTCCGGCAGTTTAGATATATCTGGCATTGTATGTCCACGCTCCCAGTTACTAACCGCTTGGAAACTCACCCCTAGAATATCTGCCAGAGCCATCTGTGTAATATTATTTTCCTTTCTCACACTAGCGATTCGTTTTCCTACATTTCTCATATCAAACAACCTTACCACCTCTTTCGTTTATTTATCTATAGTGTAACTTGCAGATAGATTTAACCCTATCAACTATTTCTTGAAGAAGTGGTACCTACGAACTCAAGTAGTGATTGAATGCGGAACATCTTCTAAAGACAGAGGATATAATTTCTTAAATGAAATGGTTCTAAGATAATAGCTAACTTCAGAAAAGCCCCCGTTAGTTGAAGACTTGAATTCGAAATATCTTACTCCTATTCTAAAAACAATCCTATAGGGTCCTACACTTAATCTTTCTCTGTTACTTCAAACACTAATCGATTCATATCCCATACATCTTCCTCATAATTTTTGATCACTTTCACCTCTACCTCTTGCCCTACATCATATTTCTCTGGCTTGGACACCTGTATCATAATCGCTTCTGATTTTAACTCCTCTTTAAATTCAGATGACTCTATTGAGGATTCTTGTTCGTTAACTGTTGTCCAATAAGCTGTCTCGATTTTCATATCCCCGCTTTCCTCATTGATTTCTTTTATTTCTCCTCCAACAGCCATTCCTGTATAAGAATTGCAACCTATTAGTAGAATGGCTAAAGCTACGTTTATAGAAAAAATCTTGCTTTTTACCACAGAATCATCCCCCCTTGCTCTCTCGGTCATTATATAATTGAATGATATCTCCCCAGCCTTTTACGAGTCAAAGGCGATTCCCTCTATTGAAGAATCGCCCCCGTTTATGTAAGACTTGAATTCAAGATAAATCAAGATTTAATAAAACATAACAATCTAGTATTCAAGCCACCCCAGCCTTATTAATGCGGCGGATCAGAGCTATTCTGTCCATTCACCGTATCGTCTTTCTTACTCGCCTATAATACAACAAGGAACGAACAGAAAAATAACCGAATTCGATGACGAGGATGGTTTGCACAACTACCACCCAAAAGGTAGAATCAAGAATTTCTCCCTGAACAATACTTTTGATATTCATTGTGATTAACCATATATATAAAATCACCAAAGGCAGAAATATGCCCCCCTGCCATAGAGTAACACGTTTGGCATGCTTTAACTTGTGATGTGGGTCACTGTACAGCTGAGGTTTTTCCTCATCATTAGTGTACGTTTTCGCCCATAATGTCCAAGACATGAACAGAGAAGAAGAATGAAACAATTGACTCCATCCTCGATCGCTATGCATATAAAAATAGTCTGACTCAACCGTTTTTTGAAAATCGGCCGCATAGCTTACCTTTCTCGGTTCTCCTTCACTGAAGGAAAAACTAAGTCCCCATCTGCTGACTTTTTCTAAGCGATATCCTTTTTGTTCCATACACTCCAACCATTTTTCTAAACGGTCAGGTGCAAACGCCCAGGCTAACCGCCATTTCGTAAACTTGATGAGGCTTGAGTTCCGTTCTGCAGAAAATGATGGATCTACTTTCAGTTTTTTTAATCCTTTATGTAACGTCAGTGTTGAATAAGGAACTACAGTCCAAAGCGTCAGTCCTACAGTAATGGTTATTGCCCAATAAGGACTGGGAACGAACGTCGCCGATCCACCATCTAAAAGTACTGTGAGAGTCAACATTCCAACTATGCCGGCAACGACAAGCATATAAATGAAGACCGCCATGAAAGTATAGAAATGAACTTTGTTTCTTGAGGCCATGTTATCCCTTAGAGGCTCCTTGTTCGCAGCACCTTCATGGCGAATCATTCTCCAACGACCTTCTTTCGTGATCGATTTCCAGCCTGCCTCAACTAAAGCTTGTGGGAAGTGGTCAAACTTCTCATATTGAAGTCTATAGACACAGGTTTTAGGATCCTCTCTTTTAAAATGGAACTTTCTTGACCACCGATTGAATCCAGTCAAAAAAAGCCCTTCGCTTGCTTTCTTTTCTAGCCATTGTTCCGTTTTAATCGGGTCGTAACTCCAAAAGGGTCGAAAAATCGATGTGGTCATAAAAACTCCTCCCTATATCGAATCGCATTATTATAAAGTTCATTCAATCTTTCTATCTCAATTCTCATAATTCTTTTACCGTCTTCTGTAACTTCATATACTTTTTTCCGCTCACCATCCGCGTATTTAACGATCAAACCATCGCGTTGCATCTTCGTCAATGTGCCATAAACGGTCCCCGAACCTAAATTTATTCTTCCTTTTGTCAGATTCTCAACGTGTTTAATGATGCCGTAACCGTGGCGGGGTTCAGTTAATGCTAGCAAGATGTAGAAAGCCGTTTCGGTCATAGGTATGTATGTTTTTTCAGGCTTTTTCATTAATCTAGCCCCTTTTTCCATTTTTAAGTATGTCACACTACGACTATATCACACTGTGACATAAAGCGCGAAAAATTTTAGAAATAAACTTAAAAGTTATCTAACCTTCTAAGTTTCAAAAAAAAGAGGTTCTTCCATTTCGCGGAAGTTCCTCCTTTTAATAGGTTTATTAAAATAAAGCCCCCGTTACAGGAAGACTTGAATTCGAGATAAAATAAAGGTTTTATCGATCGTTATCTTTTATCTTTCTGCCATCTTAAAGCAAAACCTAAGGCAAACAGTTGGGATACAAGTCCACACATCCATCCAACTAGTATTGAGTACTCAAAATATTGCTTAAAACCTAAACCACCTGCAATAAAAGCAGCCCCAAGCATAGCAAAAACGACTGCGAGCTTTTGATATTTATTCATAATCTCCCTCCAATTCACTAGTTTCGTTTAAAATTATTAAAATAGCGTGGACAATGAATTTATTCTTCTTAGCTATAATATCTTCAAAAGCTTATTTACATTAACTAATTTGACAACTTTATAAGGGGGGTCCCTCGTTAGAGAAGCGCCCCCGTTAACGTAAGACACGAATTCGAGGTAAATTGAAACACACTATAAGTAACACACCTATTATTTAACTACACACCATAGATATCACTTAAAAAAATAACCCTTTTACCACTTCATAAATTGCAATTCCTACTACTACCCCTAATAAAAGTTTTACGAAGTTCATAGTTTTCCTTTCCAAAACGATTCCCCTTTATCTTAGCTTCGATTTTATTAAACATCATTAATGTTGAAAGCAAGCATTATATTGAATAATCGCCCCCATGTCTTTAAGACTTGATTTCGAGACAAATAAATCCCCTGGTTTGATCTCCAAATCAAAGATCGAATTTAAGTAAGATCCTTTAGCATGCTAAATATTCTTCTTATTTTTCTTATACACAAATACCTCTAGTAAAATCAATATTAACACCCCTATGATAAATAAAAGCATTTGTTCCCAGATTAATAAAAATGACAGCACGACTACTAAAGCTAAGGTTCTTACCCACTGTTTTTGTAAAATCCTCATTCAGAAACACAACTTTCTTTAAATAATAATAAACGTTAATATAGCACACAATAATACCTCAATAATGTCGCCTTGTATCTTACATACGTAATTAGGCCTTCTTAGTTTCAAGGCAGTGAGTATTTTGAAGCTGAGTCTTACAAAATCCTTCCCACTAGTAGAAAAGCGATTGCTCTTATTGAACAATCGCCCCCGTTAACGTAAGACTTGATATCAAGATATTCTTGAAACGTTATATAACTCTAATTACCCTATTTGCACTGATCGATATTACTTTTAAGTACAACTGGACCTAACTTTTTGGTTTTGGTATTTGAGAGTCTCACTTGTACCTCTACGTTTTTCATATCCGCTGTAATTAAATCAAATCTTCCTGCCCATGTTGGACTAATTTCTTCAGGAGTAGGAAATAGTCTAAATCTCCAACTTATTTCGTCGGGAATATAGGCAAATCCTTCGTAGCTATCAAAATCCCCATAATTTGAGGGTTCTGGAAGATACACAGCAAGAATGCTGATATTAGTGCGAGCAAAACTTGGCGGGAATAGCTGGACTTTATATAATAATGCCGTTCCCTTTGCATTTATTAAATTTTGATCAACAGGTTCTAAAACCATACTGCAGGGCATAGACACTGCATTTACTTGACTTGGAGAAATAACAAGTAAAAAAATAATCATTGGAACCAAAATAAATCGTTTCATAAAACACCTCAACCAATTTGTTTTGGCTAGTATCCCCTATTTTAAAGTCATTAATTATTTTGTTTACCCACTTTAACTGTTTATTTCATAAATAAAGAAAGAGCGATCACTCATATTAAGTAATCGCCCCCGTTTATGTAAGACTCGAATTCAAGATAATCAAAGCCAGGGGTGGTTCCTATGCCTATATCAGAAGTGCTAGAACCGCCCCTTCGTTTCCGTTATGTTAAAACAGATTTATTTAAAACTACTATGATATGTGAGAAAATTTGTATAGAAACCAGATAATCCGTAAAAAAATTTGTTTTGGAGGTGCACTATGAATCCTTATTGCGAATGGAATATTAAACAAATTTTTCAACTTTATTCTTTCTTAATAGAAAGGATTCACAACCAAGAATTATCTAAAATGATGACCCAAGAAACTAACCTCTTGGAAAATGCTGCGTTAGAAAAAGGATTTAAGATTTATAATTCCAAGAAGAACAACTCATTGTCATTGGTTTTTCACTACACCCATCATTCGATTACACGAAAATACTGGTACTTATCTTATTACGCATAATGATTACTTTCTACTGAAAGCCTCCATTTAACTTACTTCTCCCCCCTTCCCCGCCTGCTTGATTGTCCTTGGATCATTAGGAACTAGTATTGTCAGTTCCCCATCAAACTTCATCTTCTTCATTTTTGTCTAGATAAGACTGGACTTCATTAATAGATAAGCCTATGTCCCTCGCTTCTTTTATTAATCTTATCCACTCTGTATTCAATGTGATCAAATAAATTTTTAATTTAGTACTCAACAGAATACCCCTCTATAAATTTGGAATTTTGTATCATAATATCATTGAAGTTCTGCAATTACTGTTATTTATTGTCAAATATATCACTTAATTTAAATTGACTATTGATTAATTGATTCAACACGTGTGTTTCGCCCTTTAGATAACTACCCACTAGTAGAAAAGCGATTGCTCTTATTAAGCAATCGCCCCCAATTCTTCAAGAATTAATTTTTTAAGATATAATTTGTAGGCCAAGGTAAAATAATTTCCTTCTTGATATTATTGAAAAGACTCTGCTGCCTCAATTAAATCATTTTTTTCAACTTTAGTTTCCGACTGTTCAGCAAAATATTTTAAAACATAATGAATCTTTCCTTCTGCCCATCTCAAAGTCTTATTTCCTGAACTATCGACAAAATATTTTCCAGATTTATCCCCTACTTGTACATCTTGATATTCTTCTTGAGAAGTAGAAGAAACGTCACCTCCGTTTACAGTTAATAAACTAAGGTGCTCCTTATTTTCTCCATAGAAATCAAAAGTTAAAGTTTTATATGGTTGCTGCACCTTAGGAGGATGACTAAAGTCAGCTCGTTCTACTTCAAATGGAAGTTCTGTCGGAAGTTGGGGGTTAAAAGCCAAATCTTCCGTTTTCTTGCTCAGCTCATCATTATTGAATTTATGTAATGCACTTGTCGAACTACACGCCACTAAAATCAATGGTAAAGTTATCATTAGTAATAATTTTTTCATACTATCTCCCCTTCTAAGAACATGTTGTTGATTGCATGTTAAAAGTGTAGTCTACAGCATATACATGCAAAAGGTCTCATATTTCACATACGATTTAGAATTATTAAAGTTTCAAATATTATTACCGCGAACCTAAATCTTCAAGTATCATACCCAAACCAAAAAAAGGAGGCAATTCTCTCTTATAGAATCGCCCCCTTTCGTATTATAAGGTTAACCAGTTTATCTGGTTGACCTATTTTTTATGGGTTATTCTTTAAGTAGCCGGGTAGGACGTTCGCCCCCGTAGGACTCTGATCCCGTCTAGTATACTGTCCACCCCCTACTTGTAGAAACATGTTTGAGGCTGGTTGGGACTTAGATCCCGTATAACAAGCGAAGCTATGACACTACAAGCTAGGTTAGGGGCTGCCGGTGAATCTAACAAAAGGACGTGATAAAACATGGATCCAGTCATTGGCCTGGATATTGCGAAGGGAAAAAGCCAAGTACAAGCCTTTTTACAGAAGAAAGATCCTTACAAGAAGAGCTTTGTTTTCGAGCATAATGTTTTAGGGTTACATGATTTTCATCGCTTTTGGTTAGAGGTGGAAGAAATCACAGGGCGACCTCCGGTCGTCGTTTTTGAATCTACCGGTCATTACCATGAACCCGTTTTACAGTTCTTAGAAGAGCATCAAATTGTCTATTACTTGGTGAATCCGGTTCTATCTCATGAAGCTAAAAAAATGAGCCTAAGGAAAGTAAAGACGGACGCCATTGATGCCTTTCGTTTAGGGGAATTGTATTATCTATATGATGACCTTCAACCTTTCAAAAAGAAGGCTGTCAAAATCATGAATTTGAGGAATCTAACCCGTCAACATGACGCTCTAACGGGCACTTATGTACAAATTAAACTTCAGTTCCAAACGGTATTGGATCAAGTGTTTCCGGAATATAAGACGGTCTTTGGATCTCTTTATTCACCGACCTCCTTACGAACGTTACTCCACTATCAAACACCTCAAGGTGTTCGGGAGGAAACGAAGGAAAAGATCGCTGAAGTCATCCTCCACCAAGGAGTTAAACGCTCTTATGGATGGGCACTAGATAAAGCTCACCAACTCAAAGAGGCAGCAGGACGAGATCCTTTCAAGCGGAATCTATACTCGAGTCATGTGGTGAGTTTAACGATGTTCATTCAACTTCTCCTCCAATACCAAAGGCACCTATCGAAGCTACTGAAAGAGATAGATGCCCTGGCTGAAGAATTTGATGAATATAAAATTATCCGATCAATTCCCGGTATTGGTGGAAAGATTGCGGCAACAATCCTATCCGAGATTGGGGATATTGATCAGTTTAACCACCCTAAGAAGCTTGTTGCCTACGCGGGGATTGACCCAAGTGTCCATGAATCGGGACAGTTTAAAGCAACCATTAACCGAATTACAAAGCGCGGATCGTCTAGCCTTCGCAAGAGTCTATATAACGCAGTCCAATGCGGAATAACCAAGAATCGCAATCCAAAACTAAGAGCTTATTACGATAAGAAACGCGAAGAAGGTAAGCCCCATAAAGTGGCGATTATTGCTTGTGCAAACAAGCTCATTCATTGGATCTATGCCATCTTAAAAAGTAAAAAGGCTTATGTGATTTAGAAAAAACCAATAAATTACTTATATAGAAAATGCTTCAAATCGATACTGTTGAAGTTTATTTAGTATGTTCATTTTTATTGTACCATGTCTGATTCATCTTTTTTACCCTTACCTATTGACCTTCTATTAGCTGGTATACTGGAATACTTGATTTCGAGATATGTTTAATAACAGGATTAAACACTTCACGATATTAATGTTTGTCTTTTCCAAAGATTTTCTTGAGTTTTTCTAGAGTTATTACCCCAATACCCCCACCAATGCTCAATCCAGTAAAAGTTGCCCAATCTATCTCTTTCTCTGTCCATAAACTTAAAACTAATTGGATAATATACAGACTAACTATGTAATAAGAAATATACTTTAATTTATCTTTAATTGTTATCTCCCCCGTTTGTTTAAAACTTGATTTCGAGATTTACCCTTAGTAACGAATATATGTGAAAACCCACTGAATTTCTCTATATGACGGTATGCACGAGTCACGGATTTTTACATACAAAATCCCTAAAAGCATTAAAAACGCCTTTAGAGATTTTTATATCCTTTAATTATTTTTTTATCGTACTGTAAATCATCATTCCTATGCTCACTACTATTACACCAATAATAACAAGCATAAATACATCAAATAAATCCATATTAATCACCTCTTTTATTAAACGCCTTCAAAGCTATAAGTATTAGATAATTTCATCCAAGGTTTTTTAGGAGCGCTATGGATCCCGGCTGTATCACCAGAATCAACTGAAGGAGCTCCGCTTACATCTAAACATTTATCCCCTCCGCGCTTTTCTCTTTTCTTGCGTTTCTCTTCCCATTATTTCTTTACCTGGGATTTAGTAAGTCATCATAGATACTTCTATAAAGAATCTGGTTTTGATATTACTCTCAAATAAACTTCCAATTTCATTGAATCTTATCATTTTTATATTGGGTTTATTCAACTAAAGCCCCCGTTACAGGAAGACTTGAAGTCAAGATATTTAAGCAATTCCCCTACCCACACGCTTTTATTTTGTTGACTTGATTTTAGTAATGATCAAAATCAGTATTTGTCAATAAACGTACTAAATTGAATTGAAAAACCCACTAATAAAATTAGCCCCACAAGTAAACAGCCAATGTGAATGACCCTTTGAAAAGTTGATTCTTCCTTAAGCTTGTTAATAGTAATTAAAGGGAATAAGGTTAACAGGACACCGAACAAAAGAGCAAAATCCATAATATCACCCTTCAAAAATAATTTTATTAAGACTGCAATATGGTTATCTATATGTACGATTATTCCTTACAAATGTTTCAATTTTCTCCTATTACATCGAAACTGTGCCTTTCACAATCCTGTACAAAACATTAAGAAGAGGGCAATTGTATTACTGCAGGATTGCCCCCGTTTATGTAAGACTTGAATTCGAGATATCTCTCACAGTTCTACTTTAAACCCCTTTAGTTATACATTAAAACTTTCACAGTAGTTGAATATGAAATAAATGATGTGATATTTAGTCATTATTTCTTACGTATTCGTTCTAAGAATATAGGTGATATATTTAGTAAGATAGAAACAATTGTCAAAAACCAAAATACCTTTGCCATACCAGGTACTACATCTATTATAGCTGCCCAATCTTCCACTTTCACCCACCGAGTTAGATTACTGTAATTTGCACTATTAGTTAATGCTGTAAATGATAATGCCATCGCCATAGCAAGCTTATAATCCTTTCCTGCTGCATACAAAAAAAGATTTATTACAGTTACTACTATGGCAATAACACCACATATTAACCACATTTCTACACCCCCACATATTGATATTTAAATGATTACCCATTTCACTTACTAAAGTATACTGCTCCTTCAGTTAAATAGGTTATCAACTGATATTACTTATGCTTATGTATTAAAGGGCTAATGCTCTATTGAACAATTGCCCACGTTTTTATAAGACTTGATTTCGAGATAATTGAAGCATATCTCTACTAAAGCTCTTGTTACTTCACCTATTTAACTTCTTTCTAAATAATCTCCTTAAGGCAACAACGACAAGAATGATAGCAATGATTAATATAATTATTCCTGACAAGTTATAATTTTGTAACATCTTATCCCTCCATATTTTGACTACGCTAAGTCAATTTAAACAGCTAAACCTCGCCTTGATTTCCTGTACTTATGTAGTAAAGGCGGGTACTCTATTGAGCAATCACCCCCAGTTCATGTAGACTTGATTCCAAGATATTCCCTTCCTTCAAATAATTTTACTTCTTTGGAACTTAAACTACGGAAGTGGAAAATGGACTAATTCATAGGCATATGCTAAGAACAATAGAAATCCAATAACTGACACTATAACTTTATGCTTCTTGAAATTGTCCAGAGCAAATAATGTAACCCCAGCTAAAATTAGGATATAAAATACGTAGTCAAACCATTCTGCTTTTATATAGAAAGTGTCAATTGTTGATAGGATCCAGAAAAATAATAATGCCAAGAGATAAACCCTATTAGAATTTTCATCATTTTTTGTGAGATTTAAGATCACCATCTTTTTTAATATTTTGTTCGGATTGTCATTTATTACGAGCTCTTGTAGCGATTTCGGGTACCTCATGTACCCTCATAGGAAAACCTACTAGTTAACGATTTGCCCCCATTTCTGTAAGACTCAATATCAACTAACACAACATATAATTCAATTAGTTACATGTTAATAAATAAACCTAAAATATTCAGAAAGATAAACCAACTAAACGTTCCAATACTAAGAGAAACCGTTATCAAAGAGAAGATTTTAACAGAATCTAAATGATATCGTTTGCCCTTAAAAAAGATAAACAAAGAAAAAATTAAACTGATAGATAGCAAAACTCCAAATGCAGCATTAAAATTGCCTACCCTTATACCTAAATAATTGTCTAGACCAAAAAGGGTGATTGCAATATAAAACAGATTGACTAATAATGCTATCCCTAAGAAAAATGACCTCATCAACAATCCTCCTATTCGTTTGTCCATATTCACCACACTAATTATCATTTCATTAACATAGAATGACTTCATTTAATAAAGTCATGAAAACACCCGACTTACCTTCTTTAATTTTGTAGATATTACTACCATACCATTGGCAATCCAACCATTTCCAATAATGAAGTGAAGCAATTATCTCGAAACTGAGTCTTCAACTAACCTGCCCGTTTCTTTAAGACTCAGTTTCGAGATAATCACACTCACCACCCATTTTATATTATTTGTAAATAATAAGATGAAAATATTGATATATTTTGGTTCTTGGGAGGTCACCACTAGTGTTCTTTCTTTCATATTTCACCACTAGAAACTATTTAGCAGCTTCCAGAGTTTGTTTTCGTTCCTCCTTTATTCCACAACTTCCTCTTTATCATTCCATAGAAAAAAGGGAATGGCAGAAGCCATTCCCTTTCTCTATGCTTTACGTATTACCCATAGCTCTTACTTTACCAACTGTTCATTGATATCTTCGAGCATTTTCGTGTTCGCTACTGGTCCTGTGTACAACCAGCTGGTGTCATCTGCTTTGTATTCATAGATGTTCCCTTCCTGGACAGCAGGGATGTTCTGCCAGATATCATCCTGTAATTTTTCTGCTCCTTCTCCATCACTGTTAATGAGGAAGATGTGATCAGCATCCAGTTCTGCCAGTTTTTCAAGAGAAATTTCAGACCAGTTAGCCGTAGATTCATCGGCGATTTCCTTCACAACATTCGGTTTGGTCATTTCCAAGTCGTTGTAAAGCACGTCTCCTGCAGACAGTTGATCATTCACTACGTAGAAAGTATTCGCTACCAGCCAGATCGCCGCTACGGAATCGTCACCGATGGATTCCTGGACCTGCCCTTTCGTTTCTTCCACTTTTGTTTCGTAGTCTTCCAACACTTGTGCAGCTTCCTCTTCTTTTCCGAAGACTTCACCGACACGCTTCAGCTCTTCTCTCCAGTCATTATTATCCGCTTCACCTACGACATAGGTTGGAGCGATTTTGGAGTATTGCTCATATTTGTTCCCTTCAACCATGCCGGCTGAATCCATCAACAATAAATCCGGCTCAAAGCTTGCCACCGTCTCTAGAGGTAGATCGTGAGGCAGTGTCGGTACGTCTTTCAATGAGTCCTGAAGATACCCTTGAACAGATGCTCCGTCACTGACCGACCACTGTGCGACAGGCTCGATATCGAGGGCAACCAGATAGTCTTCTAGATAAGAAGCGATCACTTTTTCTGGATTTTCCGGAATCGTCACTTCATTTCCCATCGCATCGGTCAGCGTACGTTCGCCACTTTCTTCACTGGAACTATCATTCTCGGTTTCTTCAGTTTGATCTTCGTTCTCTGCCTCTGTATTTTCATCGCTGTTGCCGCATGCAGCTGTAAACAATAGAGCTGATACAGCAATCGCTATGTAAAACCATTTAAATCCTTTCATGCTACTCCTCCTATGATCTTTTATCATTTAAATGATAACAATTATCATTATCGATGGCAACTGTTTTTTCATTCCAATTGAAAATATTCGAAATTCCCACTACATTGCTGAATAGACGGATGTATAATACAATGGTAATGTTTTTCATTTATAGCTATGAACCTACGTTTCTACTATTTCACAAATAAAAGGAGGGGACTGCGATGGCACCCGGATCAACAATAGCGTCCCTCATGAAAAAAAGGACATTGATGGCAGGTGGTATTTTAACCTTCGGCCTACTCGTTTTGGTCGTAACCATGATCTTTTCCATCATGTATGGAGCCGCAAATATCGATCTCCCTACCATTTGGAAGAGTTTAACCGACTATGATGGATCCATTTCTTCCCATCAAATCATTGCGAATCTACGAATTCCAAGAGCTCTGGCGGCCGCCTTGATCGGTGCCGGCCTTGCTATATCAGGAGCAATCATGCAGGGGATGACAAGGAATGCCCTCGCCTCTCCTTCCATTATGGGTGTGACTGCAGGTGCGATGTTTACGATGGCGATTGCGATTGCCATCATGCCCTCTGCCTCAAATGTCACGATGATGCTGTGGGCTTTTGGCGGAGCTGGCCTTGGAACATTGATCGTCTTTTTTATCGGATCGATTTCTAAAACTGGGCTAACCCCTGTGAAACTTGCTTTGGCAGGTACAGCCGTGACTGCTCTATTCACGTCTATATCTTCTGCGATCACGATTCATTTCAACATCGCAAAGGATATTAGTTTCTGGTATGCCGGTGGACTTTCAAGTATTCAATGGGTCCACGTCCAGCTGCTCGCTCCGGTCACGATCATCGGCATCATCCTTGCCTTGATCTTGAGCCGGTCGATCTCAACCTTGAGTCTTGGCGAAGATGTGGCCACAGGGCTCGGCCAGAAAACATGGATCACAAAATTAATCGGGACGCTTGTCGTTCTCATGCTGACGGGAGCGGCCGTATCTGTGGCTGGAACGATCGGCTTCATCGGTCTGGTCATCCCCCACATCACCCGTTTTCTCGTCGGGTCCGACTACCGCGTCATTCTCCCTTGCTCTGCGATTCTCGGTGGCGTCCTCCTGGTAGTAGCCGACACCGCATCACGGATGATCAATCCGCCTTTTGAAACGCCGGTCGGAACGGTGACCGCCTTGATCGGCGTCCCATTTTTCCTTTATCTGGCTAGACATGATGGGAGGAGTGGACTATGAATACGTACAAGAAAAATTGGATGTTAGCAGGAATTCTCCTGCTCGCCATCCTTTCAACCTTGGTCACCAGTTTGAACTTAGGCGTCATGAATATCTCTCCCGGGGAAGTCATCCGCACGCTCCTAGGGAATGGAGACAGTCAAAATGAACTTGTCTTGTTTTCCTTCCGGCTGCCACGTATGGTCATCGCGCTATTGATCGGAGCCGGTATGGCCGTTTCAGGTGCTATCCTTCAGAGTGTCACTCAAAATGACCTCGCTGATCCGGGCATTATTGGAATTAATGCTGGAGCTGGATTTTCTATCGTGTTGTACATCTTCCTTTTCCAGGGGAGTGCTGGTGCAGTCTCTGACTTTTCCGTCTTTCTCATGCCGCTTGCTTCGCTCGTGGGCTCATCAGTGGCAGCGATTTTAATTTATACCATTTCCTGGCGGGACGGAATTTCACCGATGCGCCTCGTCCTTGTCGGTATCGGCATAAACAGTGCCTTTTCAGCCTTGATCATCGTCTTTCAATTAAAGATGGATCCGAACGATTTCATGCGTGCAACCGTTTGGCTGTCAGGAAATATCTCAGGCACGGACTGGACATACGTTCTCGCTCTTCTTCCATGGCTTGTGATCCTTCTTCCAATCGTCATGATGAAAGCAGGGACTTTGAATTCCCTTCATTTAGGGGATTCTATGGCGGCTGGTCTTGGCACGAATGTGGAAAAAGAACGCCGCACCCTCCTTTTCATTGCTGTCGCGCTTGCCGGTGCCAGCGTTTCCGTAGGCGGAGGAATCGCTTTTATCGGACTCGTCGTTCCTCACCTGGCCAGGAGGTTGGTCGGACCTATGCATGGAGCGTTGTTGCCGATTACCATGCTGATGGGTGCCCTGCTCCTTCTCCTTGCGGATACGATTGGAAGGAACCTGCTCGCCCCTTCAGAAATACCGGTCGGTCTCGTCGTCTCCGTCGTTGGAGGGACCTACTTTATTTACTTGTTAATGAAATCATAACCAAATCACCTGCGAAGCTGCTGGAATCAACCGGTAGCTTTTTTTATCGAAAGCTTTCGTAAGCATCCACCTCTTTGATCCATCATTTCAACCCGCCCCTTTTTATTACCCTTTCTCCACTTGACAGTATACCGACCGGTATGGTTACATTAGTCTTGTAATTATACCGATCGGTTTATTTTTTGGGAGGGATAAGGAATGATTTCTCATAAACAATGGAACTTGATAGCTGCTGTTGGTTTTGTGATGATGTGGAGTTCGGGCTTTATCGGTGCAAGACTTGGGACGGCAGAAGCAAGCTCCATGACCGTCTTGATGTGGCGGTTCATCGTTGCAGCCGCCTTATTAGGAGGATGGTGGTTATGGAAAAAGAGAAAAAAATTATCGTTAAAGGCCGTACTTTCACAATCTTTGATAGGCCTATTCGCACAGGCTGGATATCTCTATTGTGTCTTTTTATCCGTTGAACAAGGAGTTTCAGCCAGTACCTCCAATTTGATTACAACCCTTCAGCCGATTGCTGCGGCGGCTTTAGCCGGTCCCCTTCTCAAAGAAAAAACTTCGATCAAACAATGGTCAGGACTATGGCTTGGGATCATCGGCGTCTTGTTCGTCGTCTATGAGGATTTGGGGGCCGGTGCTGACGTTCCCATCTGGGCATATGGACTGTCTTTCTTTGCCATGATCAGTTTGGTCGGTGCGACCCTTTATGAAAAGACTGTGGAGCACTCCCTCGGCCTTGCTGATACACTTCCCATCCAGACTGTCATCAGTGCCCTATTCTTCACGGTCATAGGAGTGAGCACCGATCATGCAGTTCCTCCTGCAACGACAGACTTCTGGTTCGCGGTTGCATGGGTGGCCGGCCTGTCCACAATCGGTGGCTACGGCTTTTACTGGCTGAACTTGAAATGGGGAAGTGTGACAAGAGTCAGCAGTCTGCTTTATTTAACTCCTCCTGTCACAATGGTGTGGGCTTACTTTATGTTTGGAGAAAGCATTGGTTTTCTAACGGTTGTGGGAATGGTAATATGTTTAGTAGGTGTAGGGGTCATACGCATGGGCCCGACGAGTACTCAATATGAAGAATGCAGGGTAAAGGGTGTGTAGAAAATGGATCAAAACACCAAGCGGACGCCGGCCGCTGTCAAAATACTCGATACAGCCTCCCAGCTTTTTTATTGGAAAGGCATCCATTCCATCGGTGTGGAGACGATTGCCAGCGAAGCGGGAGTGACGAAAAAAACATTGTATGACCGCTTCGGTTCTAAAGATCAATTAATCGTTGCTTATTTGAAAGAACGCGATCGTTTATGGCGGAACCACCTCGATGGATATTTAGACAACGTACCGGAGGAAAAGCCTTTTGAAAAAATTCAGAGCATCTTTGACGCTTTGGAAAGCTGGCTTGAAACAAAAAATCGCCGGGGGTGCGCTTTCGTCAATGCCCTGGCAGAACTGCCGGAAGAATCGCATCCAGGAAGAGAAGTCATCATTGAAGAGAAAAGATGGCTGAAGGAGTTATTCATCCGGTATTTAGAAAAAATGGAGATCTCCCAACCGGATGAAATCGGAGAAAAGCTGCTGATGTTACATGAAGGCTATACGGTGACGTTTTCGATGGGTCTTGCTACCCATGGAATCACTACGATCAAACAGTCTGCAGCCGAAATGATGAACGGATAAACCTCATAAAAAGTCCGTGGCCAGGAAATTGACCACGGACCTTTTTTTGTACTGTAACCATTATAGGTCCTGAATAAATGCAACGCCCTGTCTCAACTGTTCTGCAAAATCCTCCGGCAGCTGGTGCCCCATTCCTGCATGGACGACTAGTTTGCATGGTATGCCCGATTCATTCAACACATGGACCATCTTTACAGTCGCCTCATAAAAAGGGTCTTCCTTCCCGGTAACGATGTAGCCTCTTCCCCTCTTATTGAAACCGCCTTCTAAAAGGGCTTCCATTTCCCGGACATCCGTGAACGATGGAACAAAAGCGATAAATCCGGAAAAACCCCCTTGATTTTTCAAAGCCAGTTCGACAGCTGCTTTTCCGCCTTGAGAGGCTCCGGAAATGACCACATTCTTTTCTTCCGACAGGTAATGATCCTGGAATGTTTGGAAGCTATGCTGAACATCCTCTTCCATAACTTTCCGCTCGTCCCATGTATAACTATTGCAGCTGAACAGTTGAGAAGATTGCGGAAAGCCGATGAGATAATCGGAGAAAACCCCAGAATCCCTCCACTGAGAAGCAAAATCCGCCGCATTCGATCCTTTCCAGTGCAGGGAAAGAATGGCGGTCTCCGCATCCTTGTTCCCCTCCACTAGAAGCTTTGCAGTGGACGTCCCTTTTTCCAACGCATACTGTTCCCTGCAACACTCGATGATTTCATGAAAGGGGCGTGTATCCTTCAGTGGCTGCAATTCTTCATCGTTCAGCAGAATCTCAGGGTTCCACCAAAAGCCCCGGGACAATCCTTCCTCCAGTTCTGCAAGAGCACCATCACTTTTTCCTTCCAGCATGAATATGCCAGCCTTCCAATGACAAAGACGATCAAGACGACCAGGGAAGTTCCCCTTCGCTTCTTCGAGTACGGCCAAAGCCTCTCCGATCTGTTCTTCTCCTACTAGTTGGACCGCTTGTTTCTGCACATTGACGAACGTTTGAAACTCTTGACTCATGACCCAATCCCTCCACGTCTTCTTTCCTAACCCTCATTAATTCTAGGGAAGTTATGAAAACCCTTCTTTATTTCAAAATTATCCCATCCACTCTATCTTTTTAGTGTGAACTTATATAAGAGGTATATTTACTAGTCATGGACATTAAAAGAGCAACTCCAGTCATGGAGTTGCTCTTTTTCTTTTTGGCTCTGTTAAAGTTCAGTGTTGATGTTTGCATCAACGGATGGAAGTGACCATGAATGATAGGATGGTAAAAGAGAATTTATTTCCAAGTGTCGAAACCTTTAGATGATCTCCTTTCACGATGTAACCATTGAATATTGTTGAAGACTCCGTTTCGAGAGGGTTCGGGGTTCGTTATTGTGTTGAGTGCCAGGGGTGGCTGGGAAGCTACTCGCTTTCCTGTGGGGGAGTGCCGAGCTTCCTCGGGCTTATCGCCGATCTCCTTTCTCCCACGGGAGGCTCCCAGCTTCCCATCCCCCGCAGCCCCTAACTCCCACACAAACATCTCGCAGCTGAGTCTTCAAGAAAAGGGAGCTTTCGTTGAATAAGCCAAATATAAAAAAAGTAATATCAACACTAAGCTTTAACAGAGCCTTCTTTTTTTGAAGATGACCAGAGACACTGTCAGAAACACGAGATAAATGAGGAGAGCAAAGGCCTGGTTCATGAGCCAGGGAAGCGTCCCCATGAATACCTCCAAGGCTGCGGACTGGAACCAGCGGAAGAGAAAATACAGCAAAACAACGCTCAGGACGAATGTCATCCAAAAACTGTATGGGGTGGATCTGGTCGTTTTTTTGACTAAATGTCCTGCAAGAATGCAAGAAAGCTGATTCCAAAGATTCCCGTTAAAAAGATATAAAACCATGCATCTATCGTTAGCCCCATTATAGCCCTCCTTTGCTTACTAATGCCTCTTCCTGCAGTACTACCTTGCTATGGTCTTATTCTACTTCAGAAAAAATATCCTGAATGATCGGGTAGGATTTCTTCAGACGTTCTTCATAAAGAGGAAGGTCCCAATCCTCCCATGTATATTGGGCCGGTGAATCATATCCAAAGGCATCCTCAATCCCCCCGTTATTCGTAACGGAGGCGGAAATGTCCAATCCTTCGATGGTGACGGAAGAGTCAAGACCATCCCCTTGCAAATCTCCGATAAACTCCTTCTGACTCGGATCTTTAGCATTCAACAGCATCCATGGCAGACGGATTTCCAGCAGATTCGTTTCTTCCGAATAGTAATAATCGGCCAGTGAATCATAGTCTTTCGCTTCAGGGTTTCCGACGCCGTACCGAAGTGTTCCTGTTTCATAAGAATCAAACGGAATTTTTTCTCCGGTATCCGGACGCACCAGCCCTTTATTAAGAGCCAGACGGATGGGATGATAGTCTTCTCCTGCGTATGGATCATCGGTCATCTTCAGCTTCTGGACATAGTCATAGTGGAAGACATCATACCCTTTCGCGACTTCGATCCGCGCATCTTCTTTCCCGGGGATCGTCACACGGAAATCAGACAGCAGATCCTGTTCCTCACTGCTTATCCCTTTGTCCGGGCGCACACTGATATGAACCTGTACCTTATTTTCTTTCCAGAAGTCTTCGTTAAGTTCGTCAAGCTCTGCTTTCAAGTAGAGGTAACGTTCATCGTGGTCCACCATGAACGACTGTAATACACCATCCTCTTTGTTATAAAGCTCTTCTCCCTCTTTCCAATCGTCTTTTCCATCGACTTTCACTTTGAGACGATCGAAGCTCAAAAGTCCGAACTGCTGCTCGTTCGTCTGAGCATTTGACCAGTATGGCCGGCGGTCAGGATTGTCATAATCCATCGTATTCCACGTCCGCTTGAACCACTCATCCTGCCAGCTGAACACGAGTCCTCCCATAAGTTCTTCATGGAGGATGTCTTCATAGAGTCTCTTCACAATCTCCCCCTGCTCTATTTCCGAGATGAATCCCTGATTCCAGCCGAATGGATTCTCATGAGTTTTCCCTCTGGAGGCTGGGATTCCGAACTCGGCAATTAGTATCGGAAGATCATGAGATTCGTGAAGATCCTTTAAATAGCCGGCATAATTGTTCTTCTCCCCGCGGTGATCTTCATATTCCGTATAGGACTCCTCGAGGTTCAGAAAGTCGGGATAATAAGGGTAAACGTGATAGGAAGCGAACATGCCGGCTGCTTCTGCCTTGCCTTTAGGCTGAATGTGATTAGGATCGATGCTGGCCATGTCTTCCTGTTCCAAAGGTTCCGCCGGCTGATCCAGATTATCGGTGGTCACCCAGTTCGTGAAGCTTAATGGACGCATGCTGTCGTACTCCTCCACTTCATAGGAAGTGAGCACATCCATCTGCTGAGCAAGCCAGTGTTCCATCGGGTTTGCCCCTTCGGTTTTCGTATAGGTACCCTCATAGTCTCCAAGGTCCGGATAATCTTCCTCCATTTGAGCGACCATGTATGGATACCATTCGATCCCGATGATCCACCCTGCCACGTAAGGGGAAATGTCCTGCGTGTAAAGACCTGAAGCATGTCCCTTTTCAGCAGGAACTTTCGCATCTCCATGAATGACGTCCACGATTTTTTTCATTTCCTCCTGGAAGGCAGCGGTAATGTCTTCATCAAAAGCATCTTCCGTCTCTTCCATTCGATCTTCATCAACCCAAACGCCATGAAATACATACAAAGGCTGATCGGCTTTTTCATTATATTCAGCTAATGCCTCATAAAAAGCAGGAGGGTGAAGGGTGTAGACACGGATAGCATTGGCGTTCAATTCCCCAATCTGTTCAAACCAACGGGCATACTCTTCTTTTTCAATGGCAGCCTCACCAGGAAAATAGCCAGGCTTGCCCATTCCGATGTTGACACCTTTCACAGTCATAGACTGCCACTCGCTATTTTGATAGGTTTCGATCTTGTTCTCATGAATCCGAGCCGGATGTTTCACCTCTTCTGTTACCGCCTGCTCGACAACCTCTTCCTTCTCAGGCTCTTCTTCAGAAGCTTCAGCGAGGATCGTTTTCATCATTGGATGATACGTACTCCAGAAAAAGCTTTCTTCCGATCGAGGCTGAAATTGGGCGACCCATTCTCTCACTTTCGCAAATCCCTCATATTGATAAATGGAAGGGACATCAGACAGATCGGCATAATCTCCTGAAAAATAGTACCGGTCTGACCCAGCTTCCTCATGATGCAGGACAGCAGGAAACCGAGTTGGAATCCCATGATCTGAAAGCTTTTTCTTTCCCTCTTCATTCGTCTGGATTTCATATTCCGCAAGCACATCCGCTCCGTCTTCAGGCTTAAGAATATCAAACCAGTAAAGGTATGGGGTGCTTTTCTGTAGGTTGAAATGGTCTTCCCCTTTTTCCGTAAACGAGGCCAGTATGCTGGCATCCTCCAACTCACCTTCTTCTTCCGATAATACGACGACCTCTCCAGTGAATTCGTGGATCAGTACGAGCCCTTCCCCTGAAAAGTCCCACGTTTCCTGGTCATCCCCGTAACGGGTGAGAATCCAGCCGGGCACTTCTTCCTCATCGCCCAGGTCTTTAAAAGAACGGCCGATCCAGCCGTCCCAGTCCACTTTCAAGAAGTCGGTCACGTCTGTACGGACGGCTTCACTCGTGGGAGAGGAAAAACTGTTAAACTCCATAACGAGATCCTTTCCGTTAGACTCTACCTGCTGCTTGATCTGCTGCCACTCCTCCATGGAAAGACCTCCATGAATCAATTCAGGAGCATCGGCTCCCGGAGTCTCTTCTGACCATGGAACATCTTCCTCATATACTCCATATGTATCGGCGACATAAAAAAGGTCCGTGTGGTCCAGAGAGTCAGGTAAAGGCTTTTCTTCCATCGTTTGTTCATCTATGTTCGGATAGAGGCCATAATGGTCCATCGCTTCATAAGCTTCTCCATCCTGATTCGTATATTTATGATGATTTAACATCCATGTCAGACTTTTATGTTCCCGGGCACTCTCATCAGGCACTGTTTTGTCAAATATAATCACATTCATCGAGTGTGAGGGTGTAAACAGCCAAATAAGAAAAGGAAGTCCCAACAATAAAAGGATGCCTCCAGCAATCATCAGATTTTTTTTCATAGAATCCCCCTCCATGTTCGATCATTTAATAGAATGTATGTTTATTATAATGGATGATGGGGAGGTTGAATATCCTTTCCTCCAGTCCTGAGAAGAATTAAGGCTTCCGCCCCTCTTCCTTATCGAACCCCTTTAATGAATGCTGCCTGTTCCAACTGACCTTCCAGAGACAAATCCGGGTAGTGCTCTGCGATCAGCTCAATGGTTTCTGTCAGGAGTGCTTCCATAGCTTCAACGCCTTCTTCCGGACAAGCGGAGGAAATAAAAGCCATCCTCGTGTGTAATTGTTCTGGCTTGATCTCCATCTTTTCGATGTTCACTTTCATCCATTTAAAAAGTGGATGATGAACAAAAAGACGGTTCAATCCGAATAAAGCCCCCATCATATTCATTTGCACGTCGGAAAGAACGCGGGAGAGCATGATCCAGTCTTCCCGTTCCAATAATGCTTTACGGTTCTGCCACCGATTGCCGAGCCACAAGTTTTCACGGACCATCCGCTCACTTAATGAAACGGGATAATGGATTTTTTGTTTGATCTGCCTGATCTTTTCCTGTCCGAAGAGCGGGGTTCCATCTTCTACAGAAGCGACCAGACACTGTTTATCTACATCCGTCTCCCACCGTTCTACGACATCAGAAACGAAACGTTCGATGGTTTCTGTTAAAAAGCTAGAAATTTCAAACTTCATCCCTTTCGGATTCACATAAGACTCGGACCATTCTTCATCCTCGTAAGGGTGATAAGCCAAAATCTTCCCATCGATTTCCTTGATCGGTGTGATTCGCTCCAGGTCCGTCGGTGGACTGGACCAAAATATATGCAGTTCGATATCCGAATGCTCATCGTGCAGGTTCCTGGCCACGGATCCCGCCAGCAAAACGGCATCTACTTTGCTGCTATTATTGTAAAGGGCTGCCATTTCCCATGCTGTCTGTTTTAAATCCATCCTTTTTCCACTCCTTTGTATCCTTTCTTATTTATGTAGGACAAAACCTCGGACAGAGTATGCCCCTGTTTTTTCATCTCAGAGCAAAAATAAAGGCCTGATATTTAAACCAGGGCCTTTATTACCTGATTCATTTTCCGATTTTTTGTTTCAAAATATCTTTCGCCTTGTAGAGGACTTCTATGTGAGTGCCTGGGACTGTATAATGATCGCCTTCTAAGAGGAACACGCTCTCTTCAATGGCGTCTCCATCGCCCTCATTGGTAAAGGCGGCAGCTGTCACTTCACCATCCACCCATTCATAAGGGGAAGACGGCGGGATGACTTCCAGGTATTTGATGGATTCTTGCTCTGTGCCTGCTATAACCGTCACATCTATGTTCCTCTCCATGAGGATCCTGCGGTCAGCATTCAATGAATCAAGAAATGGATTGACAGTCTTCATATGGGCATAAGGGAGAAGCTGGCGCTCACAGCCGCTCATGATCAAATAGTTTTGATAATCCTGTCCGGGAACGATATCGTGCAGACCGGGGAAGTGCTTATGAATGACGTCAAGTTTGTTTCCTTTGTAATGATGATGCAGGTAATCCAAGTACCACCTCATATAAAAGTGGACGAAATTAAGCTTCCCTTTTTCCTTTATCGGCAGTTCGCCACCTGCCCAGTAGCTGTAATTCGGAGCTGAGCCAGCATTTGGGGTACAAAGCTGAATCAACTGATCCACATCATTATGATAATTAGATCCCTGCCCATACGCGCGTGCGACTAATCCCCCCATACTGTGGCTGACCAGGTTCACCCGGCCGGCACCGGTCTGTTGTTTGGCATGGTCGATCGTTTTCTTCAGATAATGATGGGCGGAATGTTCAACCTTTCCGCTCCAATCATAAAAACAGATAAACAAGTCCTTCTTCCGTTTATATCCCATGGCTTCCAGCATCAGGACGAACGGTTCATAAACCATCCCGGCAAGTCCAAAGCTCCATCCCCCCGTGCCAGGAATGATGGTGTCACTCATTGACCCGAACAACCCAGGGATAACGACTAAAGGCGGGCGATCGTCAGCCATTCTCCTCCTCCTCTACCCTTTTGTACAATATATGAACGAAAGGCTCGGCCTCATTTACGATTCTTGAGCCTGACAGAGAAGCGCCTGGCGCAACGTATTCAGTGGTCCCTGATGATGCCGTAGCTCGAGCCGACCAATACTTCTTTGTCATGTTGATTCCGATATACCGTTCTCATCGCCACTTTTTTGTGCCCTTCATCCTGCTGCACTTTCTCAAGGATGACTTCACACGTAATAAGATCACCTGTGAACACCGGACGAACAAACTCGCTGACCATATTCCTTGCAATATAGTGAAGGTCGCCCCCGATTTTTGTGGCAATGCTCGCTGTCAAAAGCCCCTGGACCATCAACCGGCCTTCTTCATCCGGCTCCATATGATGTCACCCCTGATCACCAGAAATCCGTCCGAACTCCAAAACTTCCTCCTTGTTAAACGTCCGTTCGTGAGTATAGACATCTCCTGTTTTCATCATACGCTCCCTCGCTTTTCTATTTTTTTCTCAAAATGACATCGTTGTCCGTCATCCGCCACGAGCTGATAATGGTAGGATGTGTATAAACGGATCGCATTGTTCCATTTATGGTTCGTCTCTAAAACGAGCGTTTTGTAACCGAACTGCCGGGCAGCTTCTTCCAGCTTCCCGAGCATCGCTTTTGCCACTCCCTGTCTTCTGCAGGTGTTCTTTACGGACATCCGCTGAATTCTACCTACTCCCTCCTCCTCGTAGATGACTGCACCAGTCGCAATTAACTCCCCCTCGAAAAGAGCAGTCAGGAACAAATAGCCATCCTGACGATAAGTCCTGATCACATCATTTAAATCCGGATTCAAAGACGAGTCGATAAATCCGAACCTTTCCTTGAACCCTTCTAAGATTAAGTCTTTGGCTTCCTGCTGATTCCCTTCGTGTACCGGGGAAAATTCCAGTTGAATCAAGGGCTCTCCTCCTTAAACATCAGCCTAGATGAAGCTGGCTGATTTCGTTGATGTAAAGATCCAGACGTTTTTGAATTTGGTTTTTGGAGCCGAACCGGATGAATTCTTTTCTGGAGAGCGATTCTTTCTGTAAAAGTTCCAAATGAGAATAGGCCATCGTGAGGAGCTTCAAAAACACCTCGATCTGTAAGTCTTTATGTTTTTGCGGGTCATGCTGGACATACGCTTCCACAAACCCTGACGCGTGGGCATTCAGTACGGGGATGTGCTGCTGGTACCTTCCTTTTCCGTACCTTTTCGTATCCGAGGCACTATGGAAAAACGTCTGATAGTTGAAAACATGATTGGCGGCGATGGACGTACCTGTATACAAAATTGGAACGGGATCGATCATTTTCACACCGTCTGTAGTAAAAATTAAGTTCTCTGGAGAAGTATCCTGATTGGTAAGGATTCTCTTCTCTCGATCGACTGAACGATCGGCCAGCCACGCTTTTCCAGCGGCTGCGACCTCGCTTCTTACACGAGATGGAAGAAGCGGCAGCAGCGTCTCAAACTCTTCTGCATATTCCTCCCGCTCTTCCTTGATACAGGTAAAGAGGTCCATGTCCAGCCCTCCTCTCAGCTCCCCTTCAGGTCCGAGTTCCAAGTACCCGATGCCGTCAATAGAAGGCTGAATTTCTTCCAGTGCGATAAAAAACTCACCCAGCTCTCTTCCGTGCTTGTTTCCATCTTCAAGCGTTTGTCCTTCCAACCCAGAAGAACGGCCATGAAAGTTTCGAGCGTATAGGTGAGATCTTCCTCAACGAATGAACGGAAGAATCCCGGGCACATACCTTCCTTAGCTCGATTCGCGGTTTCGTAAAAAGCTTCCGTCGCCCGATATTCTGCTATCAGCAAATCCCGATTAAAGGAGAGCTCCTCTTCATATGCCACCTTTTTTGGAATCCGCAGGACGAGCTGCTCCTGCTGAATGAAGTAGGCATAATGCCAGGACCCTTCCCCTAAAGAATGAATGTCTTCCTTTTTTGAGAGTGCGGGAAGCCCTTCGTTTTCAAGAGCACGGTTAATCTGCCCCCGAACAGAACCCTCAGGCTTTGTTAAAAATTCCACTTGTCCACATCCTTTTCAAACCCTCGATAATCTTTCCGGCACGTATAAGACTGTTGAAGTATCCGGAGAGTACATTACATACAGAACTTTCCATAGTTTAACACAAATTTCCGAACTGTCTGAATAAAAGAACACCCTGTCTCTCCTTACTGTTGTAGAAACAACGGTTTATGTCATGCTCGTATAACCTTTTTGAAAAAGAGCGGTCCATAATCCCGCCATGCCAAATCCATCATCATCTGCAGTAAAAAAGGAACTTCAAAAGTTATTGAAGTTCCTCTGTCCTATGGCTCTTATTTAACGAATTCACTTACGAAACGCCTTCTTATACCAGGTGTAATCTCTTCCTTTCTCTTCATTGAAAGAGGATCGATCAGACCGATGCTGTGATGCGTTCAGCTGCTTTTCTAGCACCGGATATATTCCGGGAAACTGGCCCAATTTCCAATTCTGCAAGAGCTCCTGCAACATAAAGCCCTTGTGACCATTCCAGGTTTGGTTTGACGATTGGAAACCCACACGCCGCACATGGCAGACCGAGTGTATCAATTGTCGATTTGAGCCAATCTATACCGGGCAGGCTAGGCTCAGCACCAGTGGCCAATACGAGAGAGTCGCCCGTTATGGCTGTTTGGTTGCTCATACTGATCTGGATGCGGTCATCCGCAATGTCAGCACGCAGGATGTCTCCTGTACAGATTTTCAACTTCCCCTTCTTGGCTTGCCTTTGGAGTTTGACTCGGAGTTCTCTTGTAATAGAGCCTCTATGCCTTGCTTCTTGTATGATACGACGCCTCTCTATGTACCCGCTCACTTCCCGATAACCGTTCAGGAATTTAGGGCCGAGCCACCCGGGATCACTGTCAAAATCGTGGACGCGAAAGGGGTGGCGTTTCACGATGGTCACCTGCTCAATCCTGTCGAAAGCAGCCAGGGTGTTGGCGGTATGAGCCGCTGTCATCCCTCCCCCCACAACGAGGACCTCCCCTTGTGCCGGCAGGGATTGATTGAAGTCGAACAGATGCGAGACGCAAGAATATCCCGACACCTCTTTGGACCATAATGGATGGTGAGGAACATGATTCACACCGATAGCCAAAACTACACGCTCCGCCTCGATGATTTCCCCTGAAACCTCAACCTTCCAGCCTTTATCCGTTTTGCTTAATCCATTCACTACTCCCTGCTTCCAACAATCTTGAACGCCTGCCCTTGTCATTTCATCAAAGGTATGCTGATTAAACATATCCAAACGCGGTCTCCCGTACTCCCCTTTAAAAGGAGATGTATAATCATTCGAGCGGGCATACTTTTTCAAACTGTAAGGGTCATCTGCCAAATGATGCACAGACGGCGATCTCAAATATGACATCCCGGTTTTTTCTGTCAATGACCGCCACACATGCATCGGCTGTGCGTGAGGGTCGATGATGAGCAGTTCTTCTCTCTTTACCAATTTCTCAAGCAATCGGGTGGCTGTACAGGTACCTTGTACACCACCCCCAATCACAACCCAAGCGTACATGAATGACCTCCTCCCCTACCAACTGGCTTTCTTCACGCCGGGAACCTGCCCTTTATGGGCATACTCCCGAAGAGCAATCCGGGACATCTTGAACTTCCTCATATAACCCCTCGGGCGGCCAGTCACTTCACACCTCCCCGTCAGGCGAGTCGGTGAGGAATCTCTAGGGAGCTTCCTCAAGGCTTCATAATCCCCTTTCGCCTTCAGTTCCCTTCTCAAATCAGCATACTTCGCCACCATTTCCTGTCTTTTTTTCTCTTTCACTACTTTAGATTTCTTCGCCATGTTGAAACCCCCTTTCTAATTCGTATTTATTACGATTTAAATCATTCAAAAATTTTTAAGCCTTTGGTGGCTCCTACCTTGTCGGATAATTTAGGCGTGGCAAATCCAGGTACAACAATTGTTTGGCCTCTCCATTGATCAAATGGGTACAGTCGACCCAGCTAATCTCATTCACCATGCGTTCTAAGCTATCTGCTATGTGCTCTTCGATGTCTTTCAAGGATTGCAATAGTTCCAACCACGTCATCCCGAAATGGTCGGCAATATTCTGATATGTCCGCTCCGTTTCCAGAAGGGACATAAATTCACCGGCAGTCTCGACCCTATCCGCCAGAAGGTCCTCTGCGTCCACAACATGATTATAGAGCCTCTGCTTTTGTTCAGGTAAAGACTGGATGATGCACCTTGTAATATGTTCCCACATATATTCATTCCCCCTGACCCCTTCCAATTCCCAACAGTTAAATCGTAATCATTACTTTTTAATGAGTCGAAAATCACTTTATCATCCTTTCGATTAAAATGCAACCTCCACTTTTGCAGACATACCTGTGACCATTGAAGTCGGACGGGAGTACACACTTTACAGTGGACCGCCGCACCTGGTACTACGGCCATTTTTTCAGTGGATTCGGAGAATATCACTTCCCCTTCGCCCGAAGGGTCATGTTTCATCTTTTAAGACGAAAACAACTGGCCACACATGAACAAGCGCTTTCCAATGCTTTATTCTTTTTGTATGCAAACAACAGATTCTCTGTATCCAAAATGAGGTCCAAAATGGGATTTCGATTGAAACTTCCATTAAACCACATTACAAAATGTCAATTATAATTGACATTTTGTAATGTACTGAATAATATAATAGTAAGAGGAGGAGAGGAATTTTTTTGAAGAACAAAAAAATGAAGATCGCCCGTGCTGAATCAGATGTTTCTCAGGAAGAATTAGCAGACATTGTCGGTGTTACAAGACAAACCATTAATTTAATTGAAGCTGGTAACTATAACCCGAGTCTGAAATTGTGTACGGCCATCTGTAAAGCTTTAAATAAAACTTTAGATGATTTATTCTGGGAGGAATGATCAATGAATGCTGACAAGTTAGTTAAGGAAACGAAATGGACAATAGGTGTATCGTTATTTGCCAGCTTAGCCCTTTTTGCCACCTGGATTGTTTTCGAAACGATGGACATTTCTTTCACTAACAGCAAAGCCTTCTTAGCCTTATCGCTTATTCCTTTCAGTGCAGCACTAGCTTCCTTCCTTAAACTTATGAAACTAAACAAGAACCCTAAAACGATTGTTTCCGAGACGGATGAGAGACTTGTAGCCGAAAAAAATGAAGCTGATGCGAAAACATTGAAGGTACTTCAAGGGATTTTGTTCTTATCCTATTTAGGATGCACATTCATCATTCCCGAACACACCTTTCAATCCATCGGATGGTGGATCACGTTATCTGTCCTTCTATTCTCTTTATTCGCTCC
Source organism: Halobacillus sp. ABR2_026 (assembly GCF_056158545.1). Lineage (NCBI taxonomy): Bacteria > Bacillati > Bacillota > Bacilli > Caryophanales > Bacillaceae > Halobacillus > Halobacillus sp. ABR2_026. Next base: position 1,354,015 of record NZ_JBSWTM010000001.1, on the reverse strand, counting down.
ATTCATGTTTCGCCATATCATGAAAGAAACGTGAAAAGACTTACTAAATGTTACAAACTCTTCGTCTCCAGTTATTCTTTCTCAACAAATTGAATGGAAGTTATAAAAAGGGAACCTCATTAAAAATGGGTTCCCTTAGCTTTTCCATCAATGCCTCCTTTTGAGAAGACACGAATTCGAGGTATTTAGAGTTTCAAGTTTTGCGTCTAGCAGATCTAATCATTTCCTTACAGTTTTTCTCAGGAAGGTTGAAGCAGGTCGCTTCCGTAGCGGGACGAATCTAGGACTGCACGTTCCACATAGCAGGGATGCTTCCTTATAAATGAAAAGGATGCGGCAGCAGAATCCGCCGCTAATATAAATTTTTGTTTCGATTGATATGTATGTAACCCTATAAGACCTTTCCATTTTGGGTTACCCATTCTTAGCATAAATCTTCCTTTACCATAGCCCTTATGATGAGCGGTGTTGATCGATTAAAATCGGGTTGCCATCCGGGTCTTCTAATGTAATATGGGCAGGTCCTTCTTTAGATTCATCCGTTTCCTGAATTAGTTCTACCCCTTTTTGTTTTAGTTCTTTTTGCAAATCACGGATATCTGTAAAACCTTCCAGCTCTTCAGCATTATTATTCCACCCTGGGTTGAACGTCAGAATATTTTTCTCAAACATCCCCTGAAACAGCCCGATCACCTTATCGTCATTTTTCATGATCAGCCAATTCTGATCGATATTCCCTCCAGTGACTTCAAACCCCAGTTTCTCATAAAATTCTTTTGATCGATGAATGTCTTGTACATTTAAACTAACGGAAAATGCTCCTAATTCCATAACTTCTCCTCCTTATGATTCGCTTACATAGTATTTCTACTTTTCTTCTCATATACCTTCTCGTTCATACCATTAGGGTTAGACACGAGCACTATACAGATCAATATTTTTCATATAGTTAAGAAATGAAATCAAGATACCCCTAAAATCTAAGGTTGATTTCTTTTTCAAAGGTTTGTGACTTTGTTTGAATTTCATCAATTAATTCTATCCAATCTTTCTTATTTATTAAATCATTACCATAACTATTAGAATACTGATCCGTAACTATGATCCCAGATTCATTGTTATTTGTGTTATCAATCCCAGAAATGTTTTGTGCCAAGATTTTCTCCCAACTTGAAAAGACACTTTTCATTAAAGTGAGTTTCTTTGTATCTTTTTCTGTTAATAAGTAAGTGTCTTTTTCAACGAGTTCTTCTTTTTTAAGTCTATTTAGGTAATTACTAAATTCCAGAACCATATGAATTGGGTAAGGACTATTATTATAGTGGGATACGTCTAACCTATTCATCCATGTTGTAGAAAGCTCAATTACAGTGAAACCACTTTCCATTATATCCTCGTTGTAAAGCTCCAGTTCTTCTATCTGACTTTTTGAGATTTCATTCATTTTTAAAACATCATTAATTTCAGACTTATTTATTGTAACTCCAGTTGCGAATTTCGAAACCCCGTTTTTTATTTCATGAGAGATGTATGCTTCATATTTATTGTTTTCAACCTTTTGAGAGACGCCAAAAAATATAATGCTTACGAAAGAAACGAGAGCTAATAGTGCGTATATTTTATTTTTTCTCAATCCTTCACCTACTATCTCCATAATTAAATAATGGATTTTTTAGTCACTACCATAATATCAATTGATACATTTTGTAGAGAGTTACAAAGTAAACCTTCTGTTCATTGACTTCGATATTCTTACTAATAACCCCTGCCCATGAAAAGAAACAATTACACAATCAAAGCTCGAAGATAATTTACTATAATTTTTAATATGCATTCTGAATAGATATACGAATGAGCTAAGATATCGTTTCAATTCTCTACTATAATTAATGGGGGGCGTTGTGAAGACGCGAGACTTCGGTGGGAGAAAGAAATTAGCGAGAATCCTCAGGGCGGTAGGTAGTCCGAAGAAGCTCACTAATCTCTACAATAAAGTGATATAATGCAGGATTACACTGATATACATGACCAGCCGTTTCCACCAACCGATCAAGCCGAACACAGCAACGAACACCAAAAAAGAGTAAGCGTCATCCGTTTTCCCATTCATTACAGTTCTTTCAATTTGATTACAAAAGATGGGGAAACAGTAATTTTGACGCTCTACCTCTCAGACGTTATACTAGAATAACTCTTGAGACTTCGGTACTCATTTGAATAAGTTTTCAGGAGTGATAAAATGTCTGAAATTAAAGTCGGAGAATCCATCCAGGAACGCTGCACAAGCTGTTTCCATCATGATCTCACCGTGATTAAAGTGGTTCCTAAAGAATTCGAAGATAAAGTGGCCTATGTCGTATGGACACAGTGCCCGGAATGCGGATCGAATGACCACCAGCTGGCGACCGCAGACCATTAAAAAGCTGATTCAATCATTGTTGAAACCAGCCGTTATTTCCAAGGACTTCCTCAGTTGGGAAGTCCTTTTTTATGCATGTTTTGAATGATAACGGTGTCATGGATAAAGTTTGTACGAATTCTCAGAATCCTATTGTTCCTTCCTAGTATTCTTGATAGGATAGTCTTTATTCCTCTAAAGAGTAACCAACACACCAGGAAAGGAACGAGTCTATGAACCAGAAACAATCATTCTCTACGTATGCCGTCATCGGGACGATGCTTTTCGGTCTCTTCTTCGGTGCCGGTAATTTAATCTTCCCCATTCAGCTTGGACAGTTAGCTGGGACATCCTTTTGGCCGGCGTTGATCGGATTTCTAGTGACTGCCATCGCTCTGCCCCTTATGGGAATACTCGCTATTGTTTTGTCCGGCAGTAAAGGACTGAACGACTTGGCTGCCCGCGTCCATCCGATGTTCGGGCTGAGCTTTTCCATTCTTCTTTACTTAACGATCGGTCCTTTTTTCGCCATTCCAAGGACAGCCACTGTACCGTTCGTTGTCGGTTTTGAGCCTTATCTCCAGCCCGAACAAAGTAGTGTATGGCTCTCCATCTTCAGCTTTGTGTTTTTTGCCCTTGTCTATTATTTTTCTTTGAATTCGGCAAAAATCATGGATATTATCGGAAAGTATTTGACGCCGTCCTTCTTACTGTTTTTATCGATATTAATCATCACGGCGATCATGAAACCAATGGGCGGATTCAGTGCCCCCAGCGGTGATTATGCATCCGTTCCATTCATGACCGGATTTACGGAAGGATATAATACGATGGATGCGCTCGGCGGACTGGCTCTTGGAATTGTCGTCATAACAGCGATCCGAAGTATGGGAATCACGGACACAAAAACAATCGCCCAGACGACATGGAAGTCAGGGATTTTCGCCATGTTTCTCATGATGCTCATCTACGGACTCATCGCCTACATGGGGGCCTCCAGTGTGGCTGTTGTGGGACAGCTTGAGAATGGCGGTCTGACGTTTGCCGCGGTTGCTGAACATTATTTTGGACCGTACGGGGCCGTCCTGCTTGCGGTCATCATCATTCTCGCCTGCTTAAAAACAAGCATCGGGTTGATCATTGCCTGCAGTGAGTTTTTCCATACGATCTATGCGAAAATCTCTTACAAAACGTATGTGTTGCTATTGTCCATGTTGTCTTTCCTCATCGCGAACTTCGGTTTGACGAACATCATCCAATATGCCATCCCCGTTTTGATGTTTTTATATCCCATGGCGATCGTCCTCATTCTTTTGGGCCTCGGTTCAAAATGGTTCCAGCATAAGCGGACCGTTTATGCCGTTTCTATGGCCTTCACCTTTTTCGTAAGTACGATTGATGGGTATAACGCATTGCTGGGAACCATACCAGGAGCTGCAAACTCATGGTTGGATGCGGTCAGCCATTTTTATGCATCCTACCTGCCTTTATATGAAATCGGACTTGGCTGGATGTTGCCAGCCCTAACCGGGGGCGTAATCGGGTACCTTTGGAAGTCTGATCGGAAAGAGGAAGCTTCCGTCCTTCCTCCAGAAACAGAATCTATCTCCCACTAAGGGATGATAAAAAAGACCAGACCTCAGGGTTTGGTCTTTTTTTTGCGCTCTATAAAAAATGCTCATAAATGATCGTAGAATAATAGGCTGCTATAATTTTCCCAGCACACTGCGGTTCCCCTGTCAGTACACCTCAGGAAAGTGTACAAATATTGCTATCAGCGCTTAGTTTTGAAATAATTGTAAAATATGATTCTGGTACACTTTATATAAAATCCCATCCTTATGAAACGATGGGATGTTTTGAAACGTAGGGTAAATGGAAGTCTTTAGGAGTGAGGGAATGTGGTACTGGATCGCTGCCGGCTACTTGATCGGCGGGATTAACGGGGCTTATGTGATCACAAAATATAAGCAAAAAGAAGATATTACACAACTTGGAAGTGGCACGGGCGGAGCAAGAAATGCAGGAAGAACCGGCGGGAAGAGCGCCTTCGTCTGGACCGTGACTGTGGATGCAGTGAAGACGATCCTCCCAATGCTTCTTGCTCTTTATATGAGTCTATCTGACTTATGGATCGCAGCCATGATTGTATCTTTAGTGGGGGGGCATATTTGGTCCATTTGGCTGAAGGGTAAGGGTGGAAAAGGCGTGGTCGTCTATCTCGCCTGCGCGCTTGTCCTCGAATGGCCCGGCCTGTTGATTTTCGGGGGAACCGCTCTCGTTTTTAAGTATCTCCCCTTCCGGTTCTCAAAAATGATGATGGCTGCTATGGTCCTTCCCGTACTCTCCGCATGGATGCGTGGACACGCTTTTTTAGGCTTTGGACTTTTCGTGGGATATGGGCTGGTGGTTCTCGCTCACCGGTTTTCCGTCCATCCCAGCAGGATGAATGAGGAGGAACAACGATGAACGAACACGTACGCTTTAAAGTAGCTTCAACAGAAAAAGAATATGAACAAATCCACCAATTGAATTATGAAACATTCGTTGAGGAAATTCCTCAGCATGAGAAAAATGAAGCCCGTCGGCTGACTGATCGCTTCCATAAAGAAAATACATATATCATTGCCAAAAAAGCCGAAGAAGTTATCGGGATGATTGCCGTCCGTGGCGATCGACCTTTTTCCCTGGATCAAAAACTGCCTGATTTGGATTCCTATATGGAAAAAGCCAGCCACCCTTGTGAAATCCGTCTTCTGTCTGTCAAGAAAGCTTATCGTAAACGGACGACGTTTTTCGGTATGATCGATCAGCTCGCCCGCTACTGCCTGGAGCAGGGATATGATATGGCCGTCATCTCTGGTACCGAACGCGAACGTCCATTGTACCGCAAGCTTGGTTTCGAACCATTTGCACGCCGGGTCGGCACAGAGACGGCTCCCTATCAGCCGATGAAGCTTACCAAAAAGAACTTCGTCAAAGCGACGGATGCGTACCACCGGATCCTTGCCCGCTATGAACCGATTTCTTTTTTAACAGGCCCGGTCCCGATGGAAAAGGAAGTGGCTCAAAGTGTTTTCCAGCCGACCGTCTCCCACCGGTCTCCTTTCTTTTTGGAGTTGATGGCAGATGTCCAGGCCTACTTGCTCGAAATAACCCGGGCATCGAATGTCTCCATCCTTGTCGGGACAGGTACGCTTGCTAACGATGTCGTTGCCCAGCAAATCAAACAGCTTCAAGGGAAAGGGCTCTTGCTATCCAATGGGGAATTCGGAGAGCGGTTGATCGATCACGCCAAGCGGGCCGGCCTTTCTTTTCAAACGCTGAAAAAAGAATGGAACACGCCGATAGATCTCGATGAAATCCGCCAGAAGTTACAGGAAAACCCAAATACCCAGTGGCTATGGTCGGTCCATTGTGAAACATCCACGGGTTATCTGTATGATTTAGAAGCTTTGAAAAAGGTTTGTAAAGACTACGACGTCCACTTGTGTCTTGACGCGTGCAGTTCGCTCGGTGTGGACAATGTTGACCTTACCGGCGTTTATTTAGCTTCAAGTGTCAGCGGCAAAGGGCTCAGCGCCTATCCCGGTCTTGCCATCGTCTTTCATGAAGAACGTCCATTTCCAAATGCCGCCATACCAAGGTACTTGGATTTAGGCCTGTATGCAGCGAAGAAAAGCGTGCCGTTCACGCATTCTTCCAATTACTTGGTATCATTAAAAACAGCCCTCGAAAAAGAAGAGCCAGTGAAAGCTGATCAAATGAAGAGGCTGAGAGCTGAACTGAACCATCAAGGTTGGGAGGTACTCGGGAATGAAGGCTATTCAGACGGAGTCGTAACCATTCCCCTCCCCTCTTCCCGTTCTTCGGTCGCTTACGGCGACTGGTTGAAAAAACAGGGCATACTCGTGAATTATGAGAGCAGATACCTGCAGGAACGCAACTGGATCCAAATCGCGTTGATGGGGGCTATAACTGATGTAGACCTTACCCGGTTGTTTGAAGCTTTGAATCGCTTGAAAGCAACAGAGAGAAAACGGGTCTTCTCATGAACACCTATAAAAAAATGATCGTTTTTTACTGGGTCAAATTTGCCCTTCTTATGTATATAGGGTTTCGGCTTTTCCCAGTGGATATATCCGGCCACCTCCTGATGCTCGGGAGCCTCGCCGGTCCGCTTGTGCTTTTATTCAGTATGCCCCTGTTCACACCCGAGCGAGCACAGAAATGGACCTTGTTTAGTCTATTGTTTCTTACAACTTTTTGGATGTATGCGCATCTTCTCTATTACCGGTTTTATGAAGATTTCATAACGTTGACGATTTTGCTTCAAATTGGAAATGTAGGCGGATTAAGTCAGAGCACGTGGGAGCTTTTTTCTCCGTGGGATCTCCTGTTGTTCATCGATCTAGGATGGATCGGATGGCTTCTGTTCAAACAAGGTTCGATCACACTACCGACCAGCAAGAGGAAAAAGCATCTCGGGACAGCCGGTCTCCTTGTTTTATCCGTCTCATCAGCCGCGATTCTCTACAAACCTTATGTGCTGGATGAAAACTACAACCGTACACAATTCGTAGAAACGATGAGTTTATTTACATACCAAGTGTTCGATGTCATCTATTCCGTTCAATCCCCACTCTTCAAATGGATTTCCGACCCTCAGGATGCAGCTTCCATGCAAGGGTACGTCCAAAGTCAGGAGAAAGAGACGACCCCATGGTTCGGAAAGGCAGAAGGAATGAACGTCGTGTTCATCAGCTTGGAATCTGTCCAGGATTTTGTCCTCGATTTGAAGGTGGACAGACAGGAAGTGACACCATTTCTTAACCGCATCAAACAAGAAAGCTTCTACTTTTCGAACGTATATGAACAGACGGCGCAGGGAAAGAGCTCGGACGCTGAATTTATGATAGACACAGGGCTCTACCCACTGGATGGCGGTTCCGTGTTTGTCCGCCGGCCGGACAATGATTTTCTCGGCCTTCCTGCGATTCTTGAAAATTATTATTCTGCCGTCTTTCACGGCAACGAACGCTCCTTTTGGAACCGGACAGAAATGTATGAAACGTTAGGCTATGACCGCTTCTTCTCAGAACGTGACTATCATGTAACAGAAGAGAGTTCCATCAATTACGGACTGAAGGATCATCATTTCTTCCAACAGTCCATAGCAAAGATCCAGAAGTTGGACCAGCCTTATATGGCGAAGTTCATTACGCTGACGAACCATTTCCCCTTCCTGCTCGATGAGGAAGATCAGTCTTTCAGAACGGAGACGACCTCTGAACCTGTCGTCAATCGCTATCTATCTACCGTCCATTATTTAGATGGTTCTGTGGCAGGTTTCATCAATGACTTGAAAACCCAGGGCCTGTATGAAAATACGATGTTCGTGTTCTTCGGGGATCATTATGGAATATCAACCGAGTATGAAGACGGTTTGTTCGAACTGCTCGACCAACCCGCGACATCCATCTCGCATGTGAAAAACCAGCAGGTCCCAGTGTTGATCCACATCCCTGGAATCAAGGGGAGAGAATTCGATGAAATCGCCGGGCAGATCGACATCCGCTCCACCGTTCTCCACCTGCTCGGTAAGTCCACCTCTGATTATATGAGCTTCAGTGAGAATCTGTTGGCCGAAAATAGCCACGATGCATTCGTCACGTTTCGTAACGGCAACTATATCTCTGAATCTACGATGTATATCAAAGGCATTTGTTACGACACAGACAGCGAAGAACCACTCCCGAGCGAGTCATGCACTGAAGGAAAACAAAAGGCGAGAGAAGAACTCCACCTCTCCGACCAAGTCATCAAAGGCGATTGGCTCCGATATAAAAAGGAATAAACAACAAGGAGCCATCACCCATGGCTCCTTATTCTACTTCTCCTCTCGCGGGTCCTCTCGTGAATCACCAAACCTCCCCTCACTCATACCCTATCTTTAACAATGAGAAAAAGGTGGCTGATCCTGTGTCTGATCCTATCGATTATTCGTCCCCTCAAACAGAATATTTTTTTGACGTCAATCAAAGTCCTCTCTTTATTAAAGACAACCAAAATCTAATCAATGTACTGGGCAAACAACAATTGAATACCTTGAAAGGAAGTTCACTCCTTGATATCTACTTGAGTAAAGGGAATGCCGTGGAACCCCATTATCACCAGAATGCTGCTGAACTTGTATACGGTATCTCCGGAGCCGCGACCGTGTCGATCTTCAATCCGTTTACGAAGCAGTTTCTTCACTTCCCGATCACCCCCGGTCAGGTCGTAAATGTTCCGAAAGGGTGGTGGCATTATGAAGTCGCAACCGAGGACCATACGCATCTTCTCGCGATTTTTGATGCCCAGACACCAGAAGTCATCCTAGGTTCTGATCTTTTGGCCTTCACGCCTCCAGAGGTCATGGCCCACACGTATAACATGGATGAACAACTATGGAAAACCGTTACCAAACCCGTCCAGCCCAGCACCTATATCGGCCCTCCCAACACCTACAACGCCCAGCAGACGCAATCACACTCATATGGTCCTTATACTCCCTACCGCTGGTACAATCCTTACACATAGTATCTCTTTAAACTCCATAAGACGATCAACGCCATCTGTGAATCTTCCCCCTTCACTCAGAATACGATAGGTACAAGGACAGATGTTCCAAAGGAGGAACGGCATGATTCAAATCTCTGGAATGCCTTGGCAGGACAACGATTCCTGGGAGAAGGACGGGACGGATAGAAAGATCCTGGAAGCCCTGAAGAAAACGAGTGTTATTTACACCTTCGCTTCTGAGCGGGAGCTTTTCTTTGAAGTGAAATCCAGAAAGAACATCATCGCCAGTGCAAAAGAAATGGATGGCGGGGAGGCTTCTTTCGCTACGTTCAAAAACGCCCAGTGCAACCCGGAGTACTGGCAGCTGACAGCCGCGGGAGGTTTCCTCTTGAAACGCCATGCGAAGCCGGGCGCTGCGATCCGCGACATTTTCAATAACAGTCGATTTTATAAGTACGAATGTGCCACTGCCTGTGTCATCAACTTCTACAATGGTCTTCTCATGACCATGGGAGAGGCTTCTTTTAATGACTTATTCCCAAGACTATATTTATACAGCTGGCATACGGATGATGATCTCGGTTTGGCCTCTAAATTCATCAATCACTACATTCCCGGAGACGTCGTTTACTTCAATAATCCGGATGTAGAACCCACCACTCCCTGGTTCAGAGGCGTTAATGCAATAGCCATGGGAGATGATTCTTTTTTCGGACACGGCTTCAGTATACGGACAGAGGATCAAATGATTGAAGGGTTGAATTCCAAGAGGAAAACGGACGGTGAGCAGTCGGCGTATTTGACGAGTTTGATCACCCGGCCGACATTCCAGCCTTTGGCACGGTTCTCTGCTGGGCGACTGGTCCATAAAACGACGCCATTTATCGTCCACCATAATAAAACATCTGTCTCCTTCCGTCATTACTTATATGAGCTTGCCTATAAACCGAACTTCTGATTTCCCGCTTTTACGTATCCGTGACATGCACCCATTTTTAAGGTTGACGGGCTCAACTTTGCCTTAGGCGAGTACAATATAGTGACGAATACACAAAAGGAAAGGGATGTTTTCACATGGAAAACGCTAATGCTCCGTACACGATGGGTGCCAATGTCAATGCGCCGTATATGGGTGCAAATATGCCTCACAAACCGGTCGCTCCTATGTACCACTGCCCACCGCGCCGGAACAACTTCGTATTGATCGTCGTCCTGTTCATCTTATTGATCATCGTCGGCTCCTGCATCAAGTGGTAAATCATCAATCATAACCGCTTCCCGGGTACGCGGGATAAAAAAAACGATCGCTCCTCACGAGCGATCGTTTTTATCTTTTCCCATCATTTCATATAACGGTATTCCATAAGACTGTTCAAAATATAAATTTCCTGAAGCAGTTCTTCCCCCACGTTGGTCTCGAGAACTTTTTTACGCTCCAGTTCTTTATCGACCAACCGTTTCACTGACAGGACATCGGTTCCGTCATTCAGAACCTCTTCTTTTGAATTGAAGTGCTTGTGCGCGACAAGCTGCATGCCATAAGAATTGTAAAGAAGGGTATATCCGGCAATTCCCGTTTTGGATTGGTATGCTTTGGAGAATCCACCGTCAATCACGACCATTTTCCCGCCAGCCTTAATCGGGTTTTCCCCTTCAATCTCTTTGACGGGTGTATGACCATTGATAATATGCCCCTGGTCCGGATTCAAATCGAATTCTGCGAGAATCTTCCGGCAGGTCTCTTCGTTTTCCCGCAAATGGTAATAAGGATTCTTTCTCTCTTTGTGCGTTTCCTTATCATTGATAAAGTACCGTTCGAATGTCGTCATTTCTCGTTTCCCAAAGAGCGAAGAATATTCACCGGTCCATAAATACCAGACCATATCTGTCGCAAGATCGTCGGTCTTTGCAGGGTTTGCGAACGAATCCCTGAGATAATGTTCGAAAATATCGAGCAGCTCACGACCGGCATATTCGTGATTCTCAATCTGCATCGTCTCCATGTTCCCTTCCTCATCAACCGGGATACACCCATGAATGAGCAGGTTGCCATTGTATTTCAAATACAAACTTCCTTTTTTCATCAAAAACTTCATGTGCCTCGCGAGCTTTTCGGAATGCTGGATAGAGAACAACAGCTTCTCGATCACCTGCTCTTCTTCTTCAAGGAGACGGTTCGGATCTTCCGGATCAATCGTTGCAAAGCAAGGATCTTCCAGCGGGTAGGTCTTCCCGTGAATCGTAATTTCATTTCGATCATAGTCCACTTTCTCAAGCAGCAGCCGATCGGACATGTTGAAGTAAGGGCGCCTCTTAATGATCGAACTTTCCAGCTTGAATTGGATCATAGCGATGGCCTGGTGAATTTTTGTGATTTGAGAACGTTCATGTTCAGATGGTTGATGGTCTGTATGGATCTTAGGACGGAACGCCGGATGGTCCTCGTAATATTTTTCCGCAAGATTGAGAAGCGGTCTCAAATTGATGCCGTAAGCATCTTCAATGATTTCCAAATTATCATAGCGGGCACAGATCCGGATGATATTGGCAAGACAGACCTTCGATCCCGAAAAGGCACCGATCCAAAGGACATCATGGTTTCCCCATTGGACATCCACCGATGGATAATGGATCAACGTCTCCATAATCTTATCTGGTTCCGGGCCCCGGTCATAAATATCCCCCACGACATGCAGGTGGTCCACGACCAGTTTCTGCGTCGCATAGGCAAGGCCTGTGATCAGCTTATCCGCCTGACCAAGGGATATGATCTGCTGAACGATTTTCTTATAGTACGTTTCTTTGTTGGTGATATCATCTGTTTTATATAAAAGTTCTTCTGTAATGTAAACAAACTGCGAAGGCAGCGCTTTACGCAGTTTCGACCGTGTATACTTCGAGGAAGCATATGAAATGAGCTTGATCATCCGGTCGATGGTATGCGTATACCAGCTCTCGAGCTCTTCATTATCGGCGAACCCGTTTTTGATGCGTTTGATCTTTTCCTCTGGATAGTACACGAGCGTAGCAAATTCATTCAGTTCCTTTTCTGTCAGAACGCCCTCGAAAAGGTCACGGATCTTCTCCTTGACCCTCCCGGAACCGTTACGCAGAACATGTTGAAATGCCTGATATTCTCCGTGGAGGTCACTGACAAAGTGTTCAGTCCCCTTTGGCAGGTTCAGAATCGCTTTCAGGTTGATGATTTCTGTGACGACCTTTTCTTCACTGTCGTATTTTTGTGCGAGCAAGTCTAAGTATTTTGTATTCAAGGTTATGTATCCCCTTTCAAAATTTACCTATTGCATCTTCTTGAAAGCTCGATCCATCCAGTGCAGCAGACCGCTTCAACTTTCCCGCGGTGCCACTGTTCTGGTCCGAAGCTCTACCTTCCCTTTAATTATTTCAGAGGATTCTTTCTAAAACAACAGTCTTTGATAAAATGGGGCTGTTAATATTTGTGTTTGATATTTGTCTGCACAAATGGGGCTACGAGGGAAGGTGATTTCGATGGAAATATTCACACAAAATGTAAACAAACCCCCAGAAAGGAACAACCACTACTTTGACCACAGAAAAGACAGGGAACTCGATGGCCCCTGCCTCCTAGTGTTTATAGCCCCTTTTTCAAGCGTTGGAGTTGATTTGAATCTGTCCTGTTTCTTCTTCATCCATACCAGAGCTTTCCCGTTTCCAAATAAACTTCTGAAAGATGATCCCAAGGCTTCCGACCGCGATCAATACATAGCCGATCATGGAAAAGGTCGTTAAAACACCAAGGTGCTGAATCAGAACCCCACCTAAAAGAGGCCCGATGATAAATAATAGGCTGAGCAGAGAATCAACGATCCCTGACACTCTCCCAATTGCTTCTTTCGGCGGTTCTTTTTGAATAAGGTAATTGACCGCCGCAAATACAAGACCGTTTCCAATGCCTCCAATTAAACCAAGAGCAATGATCGTAAAGAGGAACGTGGTTGAATTCATGTACCCGAAGCCACCGGTCATAATTCCGATAAGGAGACTTCCTGACCCGAAGAACCAGCCGTATTGCCGGATATCATCTTTCTTACTGAGAAGCAAAACGATAAGGAGCGACCCGATTCCAATGGCCGATATGACCCAGCCGGTCAGCTCTTCCCTTTCCGGAAACACTTCACTGAACAATGTGACGAATTGAGCATCGATCATTTGGATGGTAAGCGTCGTGACCACGCCGAACAACAGACTGGCGGTCAGAATCCTGCTCCTTAGCACATAGCCCCATCCTTCTTTCCATGAAGTCAGGAAACCCACTTCCTGTTCACCCGTTTCTTTGGTTTCTGGTTCTTCTTGCGGTTCCAGACGGATAAACAAGAGGATCATCCCGGATAAGAAGAACGATGCACTGTTGATCCCTATAGAAATGGCAGGGGAAAAGGCTGCCGTCAATGAACCTCCAATCAACGGTCCAACGACTTTGACGAGTTGAAATAAGCTGCCGTTCACGGTGACCGCCTTCATAAGGTTACCTTCATCAACAACTCTGCGGAGCAGCCCCTGCTGGGCAGGGATACTGATGGCCCCTGCGGTGTTCCTGAAAAAGATCACCACAAGGGCGAGGATCGGATTTGGCATGAAAACGAGCAGGAAAGTAAGACCGCCACGCACCCAATCAGAATAAATGAGAATTTTCCTCTTATCTTTACGATCGGCGAAAACCCCCGCGAACTGCCCAAGGATAATGCTGGGAATGGCATACATGACTGGTATGAGACCAATCAACAAAGGATCCGCCTCCCAGGAATATCGGAATAACACAAGGACAGCGACAAAGTCGAGCCAGTTCCCAAAATTAGATAAAGCATTAGCCGAAAAGTACGTAATAAAGTTTTTATTTCTCCAAAGTGTCGGTTGTTGTTCCACTATGAATCCCTCCCTGTCTTCTATACAGAAAAGGATAATGGAGAAATATCAGAAGAATATCAGAGGCTGTTCTTTTTTCTTTTCAAATGGAAATCGAGCTTTGCTTCGATACTCTTCCGAAGTTCAGAGAATCGGTACTTCTCGGAATACTCTTTCCACATCCGACCGTAAACAGTCGCAAGCTCACTCTCGGGTCGAACGTTTTGGATGAAAAATAGAATCACATTCAAACTGATCAATAACCCCGGCATGTAATGGGCGTCCTTGAAAAGCTTGAACCCCTGTTTAAAATGGCTGTCCGCTCCTTGGTCTTCTTTTTTCAGCAGGCACTGGACCCCCTGCATGATTTCAAACGTTGCCTGCTCCCTGGAGTACGGGAATTTTTCAAGGGCCGCCTTCACTTCCTGCATCTTTTCATCAATAGCTCCCTTCGGCCCTTGGAGGAATACGAGGTACAGTTCTGTAAGCAGGGTGAAAGGGTATAACGTCTTCAACCCTCTGGCTTCAATTTCCCGCTTCGACTCCGAGAGTCCGGCTTCTGCTTCCTCCAGCCTGTTCGTAAAGATGAGAAGACTCCACTGGTTCAACAGTCTTATTTCTTCGTGATGAAAAGTTGGCAGCTCTTCAACATTCAGTGCTTTCGTAAAATAGTCGAGCGTTTTTTCCTTATCCGGCTGAATATGGGAATAAATATGTATCAGATAATAGCAGCTCTGCCAAAAAGGAACGTTCGTTTCTTCCAAAAACCAGTGAAAGTCCCCTTTCATGAAGCGAAGGTAACAGAGATGGTCATAATCGAAATCAATACCAAAGATATCCTGGTTCTCTTCTAACACTTTCAAAGCCTTCCCCTGACCGTAAAGATGGTATTTGTGAAAAAGCACCTGGGCACTGGAAGCTACCTCCTGATCTTGAATCAGGGGACTGTCATATACATCCTCCTCCACTTTCAGCAGGTATCCCTTCCCACGTACTGTTCCAATACTCATCACGGAGGAGAGCGGCTTCAGCTTTTTTCTCAGACGGTAGATATGGTCATCTACCGTCCGGTCTGTCGGATGTTCCATAGACCATACGGCATCCAGCAATCCGTCCCGGGAAAACACTTGAAAGGGACGTTCCCATAGATATTTCAGCAGCTCATATTCTTTCGGAAGCAGTTCCACCGCCATCGACTCATATTTCACTATGAATTCATGATCGATCCATTCCATA
Source organism: Halobacillus sp. ABR2_026 (assembly GCF_056158545.1). Classification (NCBI taxonomy): domain Bacteria; kingdom Bacillati; phylum Bacillota; class Bacilli; order Caryophanales; family Bacillaceae; genus Halobacillus; species Halobacillus sp. ABR2_026. Next base: position 1,338,933 of record NZ_JBSWTM010000001.1, on the reverse strand, counting down.
CGGCTCATCGTTCTACCCTCCCTTTAAAAAGGGCCGTATTCATTGGGGGAGTCCTCTGGAATCGGCTGGCCGATATCCCATAATTCTACGATCTGTCCGTTCTCGAAACGCATCATATGAACAACGGTCACACCACTTTCCTCAGCCTGTTGCTGAATATGAGAGTGAACGACAACGATGTCCTCCTCTTCGACGACACGTTTGACTTCCAGCTGTTTGTGAGGGTTCGCTGCAGCATCCTCTTCCATGGCCGTCCGAAGCGAAACCGCATCTCCTTGAAAGTAGAGATTGTGATGGATGAGATCACCGCTTACGTAGGTTTGATAAGCTTCTTTCACTAGCCCTTCCGCCACCTGCTTCAAGAAACCCACCGCCTGATCTTTGTTGGATATTTCCTCCGCCTTCTTTTGATCTTCTGTCATGTACAAACACCCTCCCACTTAGATTCCTGAATTTTGAAAATTTGCTGGATAAGTCAATTATTTCAAAAGTATATGAAATTAACAAGAACATCAAAAAAGCACAGCCATTCGAGGCTGTGCTTTCCTATATTCAGGCCAGATCGTTGGTTCACTCAGAAATCATGTGAACGACGGTTCTGCCTCTTACTTTTCCTTGTAAAATATCGGATAACGTCTGAGGAAGTTCTTTCAGATTAACTTCCTTTTCAATTTCACCCAGACGATCCGGCTTCAGGTCTGCCGCCATCCGGTTCCACAATGTTTCTCTTAAATCTTTCGGGCAATAAACAGAATCAACTCCAAGGAGACGGACCCCGCGCAGAATAAACGGGAACACGGTGGTCGGCACTTCGACGCCTGCCGTCAGTCCGCTGACTGCAACGGCCCCGCCATATTTCGTGTTACTTAGTACAGAAGCGAGTGTCTTGCCACCGACAGGATCGACGACACCCGCCCATTTCTGCTTGCCGATCGGACGGATTTTTTCCGGAGTCACTTCTTCACGGGAGATGATTTCACTAGCTCCGAGGCTCTTCAAATACTCGTGCTCTGATTCTTTCCCTGTGCTCGCCGTCACATGATAGCCTTTGCCTGCAAGCATGGAAACAGCCATACTTCCGACTCCGCCGGTAGCTCCTGTAACTAGAATTGTTCCGTCATCCGGGGTCACTCCGCTCTCTTCCAATTGGTGAACGCTCAGAGCAGCCGTGAAACCTGCCGTACCAAACGCCATCGCTTCCTTAAGCGTCATACCATCTGGGAGAGGCACGACCCATTCTCCCGGTACTCTAGCAAATTCACTGTAGCCCCCATAGTGAGAAACTCCAAGCTCATAGCTTGTGACAATGACCTCATCCCCTTCCTGATAACGCGTATCTTCAGAGGAAACAACGGTTCCTGCAAGATCGATTCCCGGGACAAACGGATAGGATTGAACAATCTTTCCGTTCGGAATGCTCGCCAGTCCATCCTTATAGTTGACGCTTGAATAGTGGACCTTGATCGTCACGTCCCCTTCAGGCAGATCATTCAAAGTCAACGACTCTACATTTACTGAAAAATCTTCTTCTGTCTTGTTCACAACAAGTGCTTTGAATTCTTTTGTCATCGATAGATTTCCCCTTTCCTATGGCTCTTCCATTTGGTTATGAAACTATCATAAATCATTTTATACTGACTGGTCAATTTATTTTGACCAGTCAGTATAAAATATTCGTCACGTTCTCTTCATTCTTGTATAATGGAAGAGAGCATGTAATGGAGGTTGTAAGGTAAATGGCAAATAAAGCAGAACAACGACGGAAACAAATTTTGAAAGCTGCCTTCAAGGCAGCCACTGAAAAAGGATATGAATCTGTAACCCTGCAGGACATCGCCGACTATGCGGAAGTAAGCAAAGGCGTCACCAATTATTATTTCAAAAATAAATCGGATGTGTTTACTCAATTGTTCGAATGGATTACGACGAAGATTTACGAAAAAGAAGCCGCATCCATTGAAGAAAAGGAAACCGCTCTAGAGAAGCTCGACGCTTATATCCAGCGGGTGTTCATCAGCCCGGAAGAAAACAAAAATTTCTACCGCGTCTACCTGGACTTTTTAGCCCAAACGAAAAATCAGACCACATACAAGGAAATCAATCAGAGGTTTTATGAAAACTGTTGGTCGATTGGAAGACAAATCATCCAGCAGGGACAGGAAGAAGGCGCCTTCTCCGTCCAGGACGTCGAAAAGGCGGCCGTAAGTATCCGGTGTATGATCGATGGCAGCTTGATCCAGTGGTTGATGAGGGACGATGACGAGCTGCACGACTATTATCGGCAGGCTTGTCACACATCGATCCTGCAAATTTTAAATCATGGCTCTGACCATGCTTAGACTTGATATTCCCATCAAAAAAGAGGAACTTCCAACCTTGTGGAAGTTCCTCTTTCCATATCCGACTTATTCAACAAAGGAAATGTTCCATATCATGATGTTTGTGTTCCCCTCCAACAACCTCTAAAAAGCGGAAACTCCCTCTATCCTTTTCCAGAAGGGGTCGTTCACTACCCCCAACTTTAACAGTGCTTAAATCGTACAAAGCCACCGGGGCGTAGTGCTTTTATGATACTCATTCGTCTTCCTGAGGACTATTCTCGACCTCTCGTTGCATAAACGAAGCAGGTGCTGATTTGATGTGAAGGTCCCTCTGGGGGAATGGAATTTCGATTCCGTTTTCATTCAATTGTTCGTAAATTGAAAAATTAAGCTCGCTTTTCATACGAATCACTTCCTTCGGGTCGGAAATCCATAAAAACAGCTCAAAATCGAGGGACGAATCTCCAAAACCTTTAAAATTCACAAATGGCTTCGGAGACTCCAGCACACAGTGATTCGCTTCCTTGGCAATCTGAGCCACATGAAGCAGGATACGCTTCACTTCTTTCACGTTCGACCCGTAAGCGACACCGATTGGAATTGTCAATCGCAGCCTTGGATCCGCATAAGACCGGTTCACCACTTTCTCCTCCAGGAAGTACGAGTTCGGAATGATGATATGTTCATTTTCAAGCGTCCGTACTACAGTCGCTCTCATGCTGATTTTCTCCACATCACCGATGACATCATCAATAAGTACACGATCACCGACTTTGATCGGCCGTTCAAAAAGAAGGATTAATCCTGAAATGAAGTTGGAAGCGATATTCTGCATTCCGAACCCGATCCCCACTCCAAGAACTCCGGCGAATACAGTAAGTGCGCTCAGGTCGATGCCTACGGTTGTCAGACTGACTAAGACCGCAACGACCATAATGATATAATGGACCACCCGCTCCATCGTGAACTGAATGCCCTTGTCCAAATGATGCCGTTGAAAGAAGAACGGCAGAAGATGCTCATTCAATATTTTAGACAGCCGGTAAGCGAATGTGATGATGAGCACAGCTATGATGATGAGAAACAAGGTGATATCCACCTGACCGATCGTGAACAGCGGATACAATAGCCAACCGGAATTCGAGAAGTAGAAAATGACAAATAACAACAGACCATTGAATACGCCCCAATTGATCAGTGATAGAGCTGCTTTTTGAAGATTTCCTTTATCTCCGGAAAAGCGTTGAATCAATAGGTTCGCAGACCAGCGAACGAGGATGAGTATGAACAAAAAGCAGAGGATGATCCACAGATCCCGCCAGGGCCACATGCTAAAATCGACCGGCATAAACGTTCACTCCATATAAGTCTGACATTCTTTTCAACGTAAAAATTGGAAATATACTTTCACCTATAAAGGAGTCAGAAAAGACCCCCTCCTCTTACATCGTCCCTTTGAATTTCTGCGGTTTTTTAACATAGCTCTCAATAATATACCCGCAGTCGGTGCAAAGCAAAAATTCCATAGCCGACCCTAAAGACAACGCTTTGTTGACCGGTGACATGACCGCATATCCCTCTTGTTTCCCTTTTCCAAGCTCCCTGCTTCCACATTTAGGACATTCTTCCACATGATTCACGATAACCCCTCCTTAACAGATCGCACTCATTCTCATTACGAATGAATAACACCAATTTCATAGCTTACTATTTTCTTCCTCTATGAGAAAAGTATATAATACTACACAGACAATCCCAACAAAAGACTACTTCCATCACGCCATTCTCACAGATTAAGGAAAGGAATGGAAGAATTTGAATCGTTCACTTTCCAGTGGGTGAGGAAATTTTACGAAACAGGTGGTATACATGATTATTAAAGAACTCGTTTCCAACTTAGCCCTATTAATCGCTTCCCTCTTCGTCTATACCCAATCGACGAGTGCCACGCCCTTGAGCCGTTCTTCTGCGTTTAAAGACAAAATATTGTCGGGACTTCTCAGCGGGGTGTTGAGCAATGTTCTCATGCAGTACAGCATGCGTTTTGATACGACCATCGTTGATTTACGGCACATCCCGGTCATTCTAGTCGCATACTACGGCGGAGCTGTTCCTGCTGTTGCTGCGATGTTTCTGGTCATCACGGGACGTTTTATCATCGGTTTTAATACGTCTTCCATTCTGGCCCTTCTGATGATTGTGGCGATCACAGTATTGACGGTTGTCATTACACGGATGCAGATTTCGAAGCGGATGAAAATTTTTATGACTCTGACATCATCGAATATGATTTTCACAATATTAATCTTTTACCTATTGGAAAATGTGAGCACGTTGACGATTCTCATCCCTTCTTTTTGGGTGTTGTCCTACACCGCCGGATTCGTCTCCTTCTATGTCGTAGAATTCGTACGCAGGAGTCAGAACCTGCTGAACAAATATAAAGCAGAAGCAGCGACAGACGGGCTGACCGGCTTGAACAATGTCCGCAAATTCGACCAGACTTTCAACGAAATCTCTGCACAGGCCGTACAAAAACAGGAAAAACTATCACTCCTTTACATAGATATCGACCATTTCAAGAGGGTCAATGACACCTACGGTCACAAAGAAGGGGATCAAGTGTTGATTGAGCTGAGCAAAATTTTAAAGAACACCGTCCGGTCGTTCGATATTGTCAGCCGGAACGGTGGCGAGGAGTTCACCGTCATCCTATTGGACTGTTCAACCCAGCGTGCCACTGAAATCAGTGAGCGGATCCGCGAGAAGGTGGAAGAACACCCTTTCCTTCTGACAACAGGAGAAATCATCCAAGTCACTGTTTCTATCGGCCTCGCTTGTTACAACGAAACGACTACGAAGCCGAAATTGTTGATTCACGAAGCGGACGAAGCCTTATATGAAGCAAAACATTCAGGCCGCAATAAGGTTTGTATAGCCACCAAAAAGGCTTTAGCCAGTACCCAGGCGTAACTCCCACAGTTACGCTTTTTTTCTGTTCCCTCCTCCTATACCAGTCATCTTCCATGGGGGCTCCTGTAGAATGAAGAGAGATCGTGAGACCCTGGAAGGTGTGCGTCAGGATAATTACGATCTTCCCGGAAAGCGCGTCATCCCCTACATCTGGAAGGAATAGAGAATACAAAATTTAACGGTGTAGGATGCGGCTCTCTCCAAGGTTCAAATAAAACGCGGGGGTGTACATATACATAGGTAGTGGTTAGGCATTTAAGAGGAGAGGATGCAGGCGATGAAAAACAAGAAACGGCCGAATATTCTTTTTTTGATGGTCGATCAGCAGCGATATCCATCCGCCTACGAGTCAACAGAATTGGAAAAATGGCGAAAAGAAAATTTGACCGCCCAGAACGTCTTACGGAAAAACGGAATGGAGTTCAAAAGTCATTATGCCGGAAGTACCGCCTGTTCTCCGAGCCGAACAACACTCTATACAGGGCAGTACCCTTCCCTCCACGGGGTGACCCAGACGACAGGGGTCGCTAAAGGGGCCTTTGACCCTGATGTTTTCTGGCTGGATCCAAACAGCGTCCCTACCATAGGAAGCTATTTCCGTGAAGCAGGATACCGCACCTATTGGAAAGGCAAATGGCATGCTTCCGATGAAGATATCCTTGTTCCTGGAACAAAAAATGCTGTTCCAAGCTACGACCCTAATACGGGCGTACCCGTTCCAGAAAAGGAAGAGCTCTACCGTGACGCGGACCGGCTCGGGAGTTACGGTTTTTCTGGCTGGATCGGTCCTGAACCCCATGGATCGAACCCGAGAAATTCTGGATCTTCAGCTGCCATCGGGACTAGTGGACGTGATGAAGTATATGCTTCAGAAACGGTCGATTTGATCCGGTCGCTGGAGAAGCAGGCGAATGAAGAAAGCTCTCCATGGTTCATCATGTGCTCATTCGTCAACCCGCACGACATTGCCCTGTATGGGGTGCTCGCTGCTCTCTCGCCAACGTTCAAATTCACCATAGACCCTACCCTTCCGGACATTCCACCGGCTCCGACCCAGAATGAATCACTCGATACCAAACCGGATGCTCAGGAAAGTTATCGAATCACCTACCCTCAAGCTTTGCAGCCAATCCTTGATCAACCATTCTACCGAAAGCTTTACTACAGTCTCCAAAAACAAGCGGACAACGACATGCTCAAAGTGCTGCGTGCCCTACAAGCGTCCCTTTTCCATGATGATACCATTGTCATCTTCACTTCTGATCACGGTGAACTTCTCGGTGCACACGGCGGCCTGCATCAGAAATGGTATAACATGTACGAAGAATCCATTCATGTTCCTCTTATCATCCATAGCCCGAAACTTTTCTCACAACCTGAGGAAACCGATCAGCTTACGAGTCATGTGGACCTGCTTCCAACGATGCTAGGGCTCACCGACATCGACCCCGAAAGAGTGCAGGAAAAGCTCCGGGAGTCACACACCGAAGTCCAGCCGCTTGTCGGCAGGGACTTAACCCCGCTATTAAAAGGAAAGAAAACTTTCTTCCGCTCCGATGAACCGCTCTACTTCATGAGCGATGACGATATCACCAAAGGATTAAACCAAACATCAGCCCTGGGTATTCCCTATACCTCCGTCGTCCAGCCTAATCATATCGAGGCTGTCATCACACGAATGAAGACAGGTAAAGATCGAAAGGAAGAGACCTGGAAATTTGCCCGCTATTTCGATAACCCGCAATTTTGGAGCGATCCAGGTTGCAGTGATACGGTCACGGAGCAAGGGAAGCTGATGGATGTATGTGACTCGGTCCAATGTTCGTGCTGTGTCACGAGGACGAAAACGGAGCCCGTCCCTTCCCAATACGAGCTTTATAATTTAACAGAAGACCCTCTGGAAGAAAAAAATCTTGCAGACGCTGAATACGCCACACCTGAATCCAGACTTGTCGAAGCATTGCTGCTGGATACCTTAGAGCAGCAGTGCAATCAAAAGCGGCTGGAGCCTTCCAGCGGAGAGGTACCTGGTATGCCCTCCTGTGATTGTGATGAAGATTAGTCCTAAAAATGTTCCGCTCCCCCCTGGCTTTAGATAAATGGGAGAAATTTCACACCATTTGATTTGTTAAAGGAAAGGACCACTGACAGCGAAGGTCGTTATTTAACTAAAAGGCTCTGTTAAAGTTCCGTGTTGATCTTTGCATCAACGGATGGAAGTGACAATGAATGATAGGATGGTAAAAACTTTCACCATCCAACCATTGAATCTTGTTGGATTATTATTTTGGAACTGAATTTTTAGCTAAATGACAGGATTGTTGAAGACTTGATTTCGAGACTTTTGTTGAGTGGATGGGGGGCTATGGGGAATAGCTCGCTTTCCGCGGGAGCGCGGTGAGCCTCCTCAGGCTAACGCCTTGCGGGGTCTCACCCTGCACTTTTTTCCTCGTAGATATCCGGTTTCTGCGCCTAGCGGCAAGTGAGACTTCCCTCGCTTCTGTACGATAAGTCAACATCGAATCCCTTCGTTCTTCGTGTTTCCTTTATCTCCTCCAGCTCAGTCCAGTCCATACGCCGCTGAACGAGGCGCCTGCACACTTAAGGTAGGAGTCTCGCCATTCCCCTCCGCCCCTTTGCCATATAAGTGTCTCGAAACCACTACTTGAAAAATCAGCTTGTATGGGTAAGAGAAGGGAATGATATCATCTCTACCCCATGAACGTTTAGCAAACGCTTGATACTACGCACGATCTGCCCGCCTGGGGGAGAAGAATGGGAAACTTACGAATCCATACAGATGTTCGAACCTCGACCATTCAAGCTCACCCTTTTTAAAATGGCTTCGAGACACTTATAAGGTTAAGGGGGCGGAGGGAAACGGTGAGACTCCTATGGGACGTGTGGGACAGGTGAGACCCCGGAAGGCGGAGCCTGAGGAGGCTCACCGCCCGCCCCATGGAAAGCGAACCTTTTCCCGGCCCCCCTAGAATCTTACAAACATTTCGAAACTGAGTCTTCAAGAAAAGGGAGATTTAGTAGAATAAGCCCAATATAAAAAAAAGGATGAACGCTCGAAAGCGTTCATCCTTTCTCTGTACATATAGGGGTAATCAAAAGTCTCCAAGGAGGAGCTGCATCGTTAAATCCTGTCCCTCCTGATTCATTTTCAGGAAACCGATGTTTTCATAAATGCGGATGGCCGGTATGTTTTCCGCGTCCACTTGTAAGCGGATCATTTCCATATCCTCATCGTAAGTATGAAGACCGAATTCCAGGCCCTGCCTAACGAAATCCTCTCCCATACCCTTTCCGATCAGATCAGGCCTTAGAGCCAGTCCTATTTCCATCGTGCCTGCGGCGACCGTGTATTCAAATAATCCGACAAGCTCACCTTCGGAATATGCGCCATACCCATGACAGCCTCCAGGTCCTAAAAGTTCTCCAGATTGCTCATAAGACTTTAAGTAAGCGTTCATGGCTACTTCTTCTGCAAACCCTTCATAATTCCAGTTGTTTATGGTCTTTACATCTTCCAGACTGATCGGTCTGAACTCAACTTCCATCCTTCCTTCACCTCCCGGCACATGGCCGTTCATTTGTTCTTTCTTACACAAAATTCATCTGTCTCATCGATAAGACAGATCGGATGTCTATGTCTTCTTCCGGTTTCTTTTCCTAACGACAAAAACAACCAGGGCATATCCAAACACGCCTCCCATAATCGTAGGCCCCCACTGGATCCCATCTATTCCCCGGTTGGTAACCGCTGTTCCAACTAAAACCCCTAGAATAACTCCTATGAACAACAAGACTGCTAATTTCCGATTCAAATGTACGCCTCCTCTTCCCTGTTTAATTCACAATTGATACAAAAAGATCAATCATCAACGGGGCGGCCAAAAGGAAAAGGACAATGGCAAGTCCATACAGGACAGGAGTAGAGACCCCTCTGGATGACTGAAGCTTATCCAGTTTCTGGTTAACCTTTTTCAATTCTTCTATGATTTCTTTCTCACCATCTTCCGACATGAAAAACCTCCAGCGATTGTCATCCTCCTCATTATTCCAAACCGCTTCATAAGTTACAAGCGTCATAAGGAAAGCGCAACCCCAAGATAAGGTTGCGCTTCTTCTTTCTATACGAACAGGTTCATCTGTATACACTGGCACACGTGCCCGCCACAGGTTCATAATAACAATGGTTTTTGAACCGTCCTGTCAATTGCTGGCCGTACCAGGTAGGCGGACAGTCTGCGTAGGGGTTGAAGTACCATAACGCATATTTCGCAGGATGCTGCCTCCAAAACTTCAGATTTTTTTCTGCCAGTCTCTTCTCAGTCGACCTCGCCCGGTTATAAAAAAGGTTTCCTTTTTGTACAGCTTCGAAAGAATAATTCCCACCTTGGACTTGATAAATGACTTGTGGAATAGTCCTTACATCAGTGAAATCCAAACAGCTGGCAGCTGCCCGGTTGACAATGACATTCCCGACATACAACATTCCCTGTTTTCCTTCACCCACGGCTTCCGCACGCATCATCCGCGCCATCAAAGCAACGTCTGAATCTGTATATTTCACTCTTGGCATTTTCCTCACCCCAAGATATTGTATGAAAAAAGCACAGGTTGATGTCACGTTTCAGGAAAACGTTCCAATCTTAAAGGCAATTCTTCCGATTTCGCTAAAGAGCAGCCATTCGTTTTTGTTTCAGCTTTTTGTTATATTCATCAAGTCGTTCATTATGAGAAGACACCATCGCCCGCGCACTGGCATCCGGCTGGATGAACTGCTTCGCCTGATTCACGGCATTGGCAGCATCCTGAAAAGCTCCAGCGATCAAATGAAGTTTTCCTTCATAATTCAGGATATCCCCAGCCGCGTATATGCCGGGTACGGAGGAGGCACTTAAGGATGTTCCTTTCACGAAAAAATCGTCCACGCGCTCTAACTGGACCGGGCTTCCGTCGAGAAGGGAAGAGTCACGATTAAATCCGTGACTGATAATCACTTCATCGACTATGATTTCCTCCAAGCCTTTCTCATGGTTTTCAAGGATGACCTGTTCTATCCTGTCCCTCTGATTTTCTGCATTCAAAGCCTTAATGGCTGACTGTTCATGCAGGTGTACCCCTTGCTCGACGAGCATATCAATACTTGCTTCATGACCTTTCAGTTCTTCTTTCCTGTACACCAAATGGACACGCTCAGCTATAGAACCCAGTTCATTTGCCCAATCAATGGCCGAGTGACTTCCTCCGGATATCAACACCCGTTTGTCTGTGAACCGGCTGAAAGAAGGGACCGTATAGTGGAGATTGCTCAGTTCAAATTTCTCCACTCCGTTTACTTCAAGCTTTTTGGGCTCAATAATTCCACCGCCAACCGCAAGGATGACTGTCTTCGACCAATGCTTCTGACCGGAACTCGTCCAGACAAGGAAGCCGTCGTCCGCTTTTTCAATTCCAGTTACCTTTTCTCCCAAGACGAGATCGGGATCGAAAGTCGTGCCCTGCTCGATCAGCTGTTCAATAAGCTTCTGACCTGGGAGTGGCGGGACTCCCCCTACATCCCACACCATTTTTTCAGGATACACATGAACTTTTCCTCCTAAAAAAGGATGACTTTCAATGATTTTCGTCTTCATTTTCCTCAGGCCACTGTAGAAGGCAGAAAAAAGACCCGCAGGACCTCCACCTATGATCGTCACATCGTGCATATGTACCGCTCCCTTATTCATCTATGATATTTTCATCATAATGAAAATGAGAATCATTTTCAAGTATAGGAGATAAATAAAAAAGTTCCCCAGCTTATGAAAGCCGGGGAACGGTAGGAAGGATTTTTTATGGAGCAGGCACTTCACCGCCAGCAGCATCATAGCGAGAATAAAACTTCACCCTCTTAGACCGAATCGGCATGATCCCCCTGTAGATTCGGGTTATTCTGGACGTCTGCCTCTCCGTCCTTCCCGTCATCTCGATGGAGGCGGACTACCATTGATTCCAAAGGCTCTGATTTAATTTGAAACTTATTCGTCCCATCCTAAAAGTTGAGCAATAACGTCAGAGCTACCGGGTAGCAATAATAATGATAACGACAGTACTATACACCCCATCCCAATTACAAATAGAAAAATTACTATTTTAACTGAACGAGGAACATCTTTCTTAAGTGCTCCAATTACGATGAGTACAATTCCGATAACAAGTAAGAATAAATAATTAAATCCCATCAAGTCACTCCTCTCATAAATTCCTTTTTCCAGTCCCGACATTCATAGTCACTTCATTCCATTGATGATGGATGCATTCTGACTACCTGAAACCAGGTCAGATAGTTATTGATATCCTTGGTTGCTACACCTTTAAAACGCTGTATCCGCGCGTTCAGCCTCCGGTGGTAGCCCGGCCGGCATCCGCCTTCCTTCAGTCTCCTTCTTCACCCGCTTCAGCGAAGCGACAATGAGGAAACTGACGATAACGAGAAGGAGCCATGAACTTACCTTCCCTAGGTGAACAAGGCTCCAGGCTTCTCGTTGGTTGGGATATTCCCATGCGCCAAAATAAGTGGCAATATTCTCAGCCACCCATATGAAAAAACCAATGAGGACAAACGAAAGAGCAAGCGGCATCCGGTAGGGCTTACCATTCACTTCATACTGGACCCAGGAGGACCAAAAAACGAGAATGACGAGAGCTGACAACCACCAGCGGATATCGATCCAGAAATGGTGGGTGAAAAAATTAAGATAGATGGCTGCTGCCAAAGGGATTACAATTGCGGAAGACGGCCACCGGATCAGCTCAACCTTCAACCTTCTCCAAGCCTGACAAAGATAACTCGCTACACTTGCATACATAAAACCACTGTATAGTGGAACCCCGAACATTTTTGAATACCCTTCTTCCGGGTACGACCACGAGCCCATATGGACTTTGAAGAGTTCAAGGGCAAGACCGATCAGGTGAAACAAAGAAATAACTTTCAGTTCATCCCGCGTCTCCAGCCCCGAACGAACCATCCACCACTGCATTCCTAAACAAATGAGGAGCAGCCAATCATACCTTGGTAAAAAAGGCAGCGGAACCCATTCCGTAAACGCTAAAGATGCAAAGATCACGACAGGAAACAAGCAGGACAACGCCTGCTGCCAGCCGAAATGTAAAAGTTGTTTCCATGCCCCCATACCGTTCAAGCCTCCTCTCCTTTTTCGTCTTCTTGATATTCCAATATATCACCCGGCTGGCAGTCCAAAGCTTGACAAATCGCTTCTAAAGTCGAAAAACGAACTGCTTTCGCTTTTCCATTTTTCAAAATCGACAGATTTGCCATCGTAATCCCTACCTTCTCCGATAACTCCGTCACACTCATCTTCCGCTTCGCAAGCATCACATCAATATGAATAATAATTGCCATATTTATCACCTCAGACCGTTAGATCATTTTCTGTTTTGATGATGATCGCTTCCTTCAACAGTCTTTGCAAAAGGGCTGCAAAAACAGCAATGACGGCAGAAGCAAACGCGATGACCATCCCGATGACGATTAATCCAGGAGCATCGTCTGCTTCTGCAATGACGTATAGGAGTGGTAGAAATAACAGATAAAGCACGCTGATGCCTATGGCACAAAATTTAATGACTTTCAAAGCTTTCACAGACAAGTCGGAAAACGCCCGGTTTTGATCGATGTAGTTCAACAGTTTAAAGGCCTGCACCAGAGCCCAGTAAAAAGGTACAGCTGTCAAATACAAATAAACATACATAAAAGCTTCTATCACTGGAACTTGAGGAAGTAATTCTCCTGTATAGTCTGCAAGTCTAGGTACGAAAAAAATGCACAGGGCCAGGACCGGTAGACCGATCAACAGGACAGACACCCGCAAAAACAACGTGGATCCACGCTTCATATTAAACACCTCTCATTCAATTCTTAGCATTATCTTACCTTTATATTTATCGTTTATCAATAAATAATTGTTACTTTTAGATATATTTTTGTTGATTAGCACTTATCCCCTGACATACTCGACCTTCCCTGTCCCTTTAAAAAAGGCTCTGTTAAAGTTCAGTGTTGATATTTGCATCAACGGATGGAAGGGACAATGAATGATAGGATGGTAAAAGGGGATTTATTCCAAGTGTCGAAACCTTTAGATGATCTCCTTTCACGATGTAACCATTGAATCTTGTTGGATTATTATTCCGAAACGGAGTCTTTAGCTAAATAGCAGGATTGTTGAAGACTTGATTTCGAGACTTCTTTGTGGTGGATAGGGCTGCGGGGAATGACTCGCTTTCCGCGGGAGCGCGGTGAGCCTCCTCAGGCTAACGCCTTGCGGGGTCTCACCCTGCACTTTTTTCCCGCAGGAGTCTCGCCATTCCCCTCCGCCCCTTTGCCATATAAGTGTCTCGAAATCACTTTCAGAAGTAGGCGCTCACAATAAGAATGGAGAGCTGTATTACTAATCTCCATCGTATAGATTTAGCTCATATCCGCTAGTTATGAGAGCACTTTCTTACTATAGGTAGTAATAGTGGAAGGTGGTCCTTCTTGCTGAAAGGGTTCGTTTCTCGCAGGATCGAATGGGGTGGTTGGGAAGCTGCGAGACTCCCGCGGGAATGGATTGGCTGGCGAGACCCCACAGGACGAAGTCCGAGGAGGCTTGCCGCCATCCCCGCAGGAAAGCGAGTGGCTTCCCAGCCGCCCCTAACGCTCAACCAGGCAATGAACCCCCGGAACATCTCGAAGCTGAGTCTTCAAGAAAAGGGAGCTTTAGTTGAATAAGCCAACTATAAAAAAATGAACTTCCATAAAATTGGAAGTTCATTTTTTGCAGGAATATCAACATTAAACTTTAACAGAGCCTTAAAAAAAGAAATAAAACCCAAACCTTTTTCAGAAAAATCAAATGTAGGCGCTGTCATTTGTTTACAGCTAAATCCAAAAGGTAAGATACTATATATTCACCCCTCCTTTAGAATCAACAACATGCCCTTTCATCCATTGGAGAAGATTATAAAAAGGAGTGCATATACTCATGAGTCAATCTATTCCGGAAATTCAACTGAATGATGGCCTCATCCTTCCCTCCCTGGGATTCGGTACCTATCGTTTGAATGGGAACCGGGGAGCTTCCGCTATACAAAGTGCGATCGAATCAGGCTATCGTTTGATTGACACCGCCTATAATTATGAAAATGAAGCGACAGTGGGTGAAGGTGTGCGCCGCAGTACGGTTCCAAGAAACGAGTTGAAAATCACTTCCAAACTGCCCGGCCGCTACCATGATTATGAAAAAGCTGTAACGGCCATCCAGGAATCCCTGTTCCGTGCACAGTTGGACTATTATGACCTCTATTTGATCCATTGGCCGAATCCGCAGGAAGATAAGTATGTTGAAGCCTGGCAGGCATTGATTGATGCGCAAAAATGGGGACTGATCCGCTCCATCGGAGTTTGTAATTTCCTTCCTGAACATCTCGAACGACTGGAGAAAGAGACCGGAGTTCTTCCGAGTATGAACCAGATTGAGCTCCACCCTTTCTTCAACCAGGAAGAACAAAGGGCCTACCATCAGGAACACAGCATCCAAACCCAATCGTGGAGCCCTTTAGCGCGTGTACAGAATGTGCTTGACCATAAAGAATTGCAACCCATCGCTGACAACTATGGGAAGACGATTTCTCAGATCATCCTTCGTTGGCATGTGCAGCTCGAATCTGTCGCCATCCCTAAATCCTCTTCACCGAAACATCAAAAAGAGAACTTGGATATTTTCGATTTCTCTTTGAATGAAGAGGAAATGAACATCATCAACCAGCTGACTAGACCAGATGGCAGAATAAACGATCAGGACCCTGCGACCTATCAGGAATTTTAAAAACCATCAAGTGTACTTGGATTCGCTGACGGCTGCTCTCCTCCAAATAAACCATACTTCTGTGATCTCAAACCCCTTTGGAAAATGTTTTCAGAGCAAACCTAAAAGGGAATGGTTGTGAATATATTCCATATAGAACGAATTAAGGGAGGGAGTTCCCTATGCCGACCGTCCATTGCTTAGAGAACAAAATCGAACGAATCAGGGAAAAGATGTATGAAGCTTACTGGGACTCTGTTGAATACAGTGAACTTGTGAAGATCTCCCAGGAATTGGACCATCTGCTGAATCATCTGGATTCCCTATCAAAAAAGTGAAGAGCCAGCTTATGGCTCTTCACTTTCATTTGGCTATGTTAATCTTTCCAGCAAATAATGAGGAGCTTCAAACATTAATGAAATTCCTCAATGATTATTTGGGGCTTTTTCGACGAACGAGAGTCATGTTTCACGTGGTTTGTGCGAATAGAAACTTACGGAAAAGATTATTCGCTCTACTCTTCCTCCTTCAACCTTTTTTTCCTAAGATAATAAATGTAAATCAATGGGACTAAGAAACAGACCAATACAATTCCCCCTATGAGCAGACCGTCCCAAAACCCGTAACCATCCGTCAGCGTAACGAACAAACCGAGCAGAAAAGTAAGAATGGTAACCACCCCTATGGATACATAAAGACTTTTCTTTGGTGTTGTTTTCTCCTCCTCATGATCGACACTGATTCCCATGGAAAGGTACGCATTAACGATGACGGACACCATAAATACATACCATAACGGATTCCCTGTCATTCCACTGAATCCTTCCGTCACCCACTCATACCCGAGAATGCCCAGGATTCCAAGTGTTTGAACAATAAATACAATCCGTATATTTTTCAAATTCCTTAACTGTAATCGTTCATCCTTAATTTTTTCCAAAGAATCATCCCTTCCTCTCGACCCAGAACACTTCATCTAGAGTCTTGTCCGTCGCATAACAAATTTCCAGGCACAGCTTTAAACTGGGATTATACCTCCCTTTTTCAATCAAACTGATGGTCTGTCGCGTAACCCCTGTTTTTTTGGCCAATTGCTGCTGAGTCAATTCAGAAAGAACCCTGAATTTCTTTACCTGATTTACCATATGTACCGCTCCTTCTTCTTACAATGTAACATATAAATAACATAATGCAATATATACATTCCTTGTGTACTTGAACTTAGATGTAATGGTATAAGTATTCCTTATATTCACAAATAATCTAAGGATCATAACTGGACTCTCTAAGAACGTTCACATCTATCTACTTTAAGGATATAACGATCACTAGTTTCAAAGAACAATCCTACATTATATAAATATACTAAAAGGATTATCAGTGGAAAAAGTCGAATGTATATAGTTGGAAGCAAGAACGAGTACTAAGGGGGAGCAGAATGACTCAAGAACTGGATATTTTCAATCAACTGTCCTTAGGTGTGCTGGTCATTGATTTAACGTTTACCATCACCCATATCAATGAACAGGGGGCGCGTCTGCTGCAAGTCGACGAACAGGAAGCGCTGGGAAAAAACGTCTATGAACTTTTTCCGCATGCACCAGAAGAAGTTCGTCACGTAGAGCGGACGATTCAAACCTTCAAAGAATTCCAGTATGATGCGATTCCATATAAATGGGGAAATCACGACATGTTTGTCTCCATACGTACTCGCCTGTTGAAAGAAAATGGAGACGTTTATGGGGCGATGGTGGAGTATTGTGATGTGACCGATTTCTATAAAAAGGAACAGCGGATGCGCACGTGGATGGAGGATATGGCAGTGAATGTCATTCCACTTTCTAAAGGGATCGCCCTTCTCCCCCTGCAGCCGATTTTGGACCAAATAGAATTTCAATACATCCTGGACCGAGGATTGCATAATGTCGCCGAAATGAATGCGAATGATGTAATCATTGATTGCTCTACGATCAGCACGGCAGATATCGTATTCTTCGATAAGCTGGCCACTCTCATTCGTTCCCTCTCCCTGATGGGCATAACTACGACAATCTCAGGCATGAAGCCCGTTCTTGCAAAGAACTGGGTGTCTTCTAAGCTGCCACCGATCGATGTGAAATTCTATACCAACCTGCAAGCTGCATTGAAAGTCCTTTACAAATGAAAGGAATTATCTTATAGAGCAAAAGCTTCACACATTAATATTATAAAACAGATAAAATACCAGAACAGGGTGGTTTGTAATTAACAAGGAAGCTCCCTGTTATAAAGGAGGTGGTTAGCCTGTTTTTCAGAATTTTCCACAAAGCCACTAAGCCTATTAAAATCGTTCTCCTTACAGGTTCCATTTTGTTAGTCCTAACTGGTGTCTTTTTACTCGCTTTTTAGCGAAGACTACGTAAAGGGAAGCCTCTGTAACCAGGGCCTCCCTCACTTTTCCTGCGTATATTCAGCTTAGGATGTCTTCAGCCGTCAACACAGACTCTATGGCTGTACACGCTTCTCTCAAGACCGCTTCCTTCCACTCATCTTCCCTTGGATAAAACATATTCAACAGCTCTTCCTGGATCCATTCACGACTTTCCTCATGTTCTGTCCCTTTCCAGTACCACTGGTTTTCGAGGATGATCGTCGTAAATTCACGAAGTTCTGCTTCACGGCTTGTGCCGAACGTGCCGAATTCAAATAACGCAGAAAAAACAGAGGACGCTTGATGTTCAGCTTCCTGTAATTCATAAAAGAAGTTTGTGGAATCCCCTTTTACGTCATCCGGCGAGAACACTTGAATATTCTCCATTCCGTAAAACTCTTTCAACTCTTCTTCTTTCCGGCCGTCTTTTTCGGATATGACCATTGTCACTTCATTCGTCGGTCCAAGAGCTGTGTGCCAATCCATATGGACGACCCGATCGAACCGCTCTAAAAGGTGACGCTGCCATTTTTTCATATAGGAAGCTGACGGCTCTTCTTCAAATCCGCCGAAATAGACTCCTTGGTCGAATTGGAACTGGCCCATCCCTTTCGCCTGCTTGATGCCTTTATACCCTTCATTCATCATCCCTTTACTTAAAGACTCATACAGCTCTGTTTTTTCTTTTGTAATCTCCCCCACCGGCTTTTCCGGCAGAAAGATATGACTCTCTTTTTCATAATTTTTATTAAGGTCCCACGGGATGTCCGTTTCTTCTAAAAAGTAATTGCGATTGAGGTCAACGTTGTTCTCCGTTACTCTTCGGTAATGTCTCATTCCCCACGGGTTAATGGCGTGAACGAGGCAGATCCCTGTTGTCTGAGGATCGATTTCTTGAAGATAATGATCTACGAACATATGTAGAGTAGCCGCTCCTGCGTACCCTTCGATACCATGTTCACCTGAGGTGAGGAAGACCACGCGGCCATTGGATGAGGCTGCCTCTGCGTATATGACATCGATCGTATTGTCTTGCTCTCTTCCGATCGTCTGCTGATGCAGTTGAGCTTCCGGCCATAATTCCCGTACCTTGCTTATTAATCCTCTGAACACTTCTCTCGATTGTTCGTAATTATGAAGAAAATAGTTGTTGATATCCATGTTCCGCACCATCCTCCTAAGGATCTTTCCTTTTAATCCGTCTAAGTTCTTCGTGTCTCTCTTCAGCCTTTACCTTTAATAGAAAACCTCAAAACCTGTTCTTTCCATAAAAAGACCGCTGAGTCGAAAGAACCCAGCGGTCTTTATTGAAATGACTAGTCCATGGAAAAATCACCGGAACTCGTCTCTACCTGGAGAAGAGGTGTTCCTTTTCCTTTCTTCCCTTTGACTTCATGATCTGCTCTCTTTTCGTACTCTATTCCACTCACCTCAATAATCGGTTCCCCGGAACTGGACTCATAATCCACCGCAAATGATGACGGCTCCTCATCAAAAGAAACCCTGACGTGGCCACTTGATGTATGGACGGATAAATCACCGGAAAGAATCCTTCCATGGAAAGTGACATCACCGGAAGATGTCTCTACTTTAGTATCGTTGAAACCAACATCTCTTCCCGAAACACCCCCGCTGCTCGTATGGAACTTCGCTACATGGCCCTGTACATGATTTAAAGCTACTTCTCCGCTTGAAGTCCGAACTTTCATATCTTCCTTTACTTGAACGTTTTTCATAAACACATCCCCCGAGCTCGTATCAACATATAGAGTAGAAGTGTTGATCTGCTCCAGGTCTACAGAGGCTGAAGATGAGTTGAGTTTCAAAGAATCAAAAGTCTGCTCTGGTAATGTAATGCTTACTTCCATATAGCCGCGATCCAGGAAATCTAAGGAAAACCCGAGCCACCTTTTTTTATTCAATTTGATTCCAAGCCTTCCCTCAGACAAATCGACACGATACACATAATCATCTATATTTGCCGCATACCCGGTAAGCTGGACCTTAACTTCCTCGTCCTCTCCTCGTTTAACCAGAATATCAGAGGCTGAAGTGTCCATCTCCAGCTCCTTCATCTTCCCTCCATCAAACACATCTTCTTTATGTACTTCAGCTGCTTCTTCCCCCATAGCTAGCGGGAGCCGACCAAAAATCAGAGCGGCCGATCCGGCAATGAACAGGACGAGTAAAACACTCCCAATCATCTTCCCCATTTCCAAATTCCTCCTTTTCCACCATAATACATGAAGTTGATGCCCAGTTCTGCATTCAGGAGTAAAAATATTGTAAATCATCACACTTCCTCTTAACGAATGAGAAAGAAAAGGTTAAAATTTATAGTAGGTGAGGTGAAGGAGGTTAAGAATGAGCATTCAAACCGCATACAATCAGCTGAATAATAACAATATCGTCGGGATGTACTACAAAATCCTGTCAGAAATCTTTCAGGGTACACTATCAGACGTGATGTTCCATGAAGCCGGCTTATTGGAGAATATTGCAGCAGAGCGTGGAATCTCTATCTCCTATTACAAATACAATCGAAAAAAAGATCAGACCACTCCATTGTTCGTTTTAGTTACGAATCAAAACCCTTAGCCCCCCTTTTCCACCTGTACCCCTCTACCCATGAGTTCTATCTATTAACTCCCCCGTGTGGGAAGTCATCATTCTCAAATAAACGAAATTCCTTTATCTTTTCAAGAAACGCTATGATCGTATAACGCCCCTCCTGCTAAGTACAGAAAAAGGAGGATATATAATGCCCCGCGATTACCTTTCACTTCCACTTAAAGAAACCCTATAAAATCGCTTCTTCATCGTGTAAAAAAACACGTCTGTACATAAATCCTGTGAATGTTCATCGAAAAAGCCCAGAAAAATAGGCAAGAAGCGTTTTATCTAGAAATATTTGGGCTATATAATGTTACACAACTTTAAACATTTGTCATAGAGGTGAAAACATTGTCAGGAAAAGAGACAGCAAAGAAAACATTGGGGTTAATTACAGCACCAGGGTATCCAGACAAATTAGGAGAGGTCCTTGAAGAAGAACTCCCCGAACTTCTCCAATATTATGTCGATGATGCTATAGAGTGGGAAATTGACTACACCGTCCGCTCTCTGACTGGAGCGACAGATGACTCCGGTGAAGTCATGCAGGCGACCATCGATGAGCGTAAAGATAATGATTGGGACATGGTGATTGCACTTACAGACCTCCCACTATTTTACAAAAAGAAAACACTATTAGCTGAAGCGTACAAAGAAGAAGGAGTCGCCTTAATCAGTCTCCCGGGAATGGGTTCCACACCCATGATCAAGCGGGTCCGCGAATCCATCCTTCAGCTCGTCAATGAAATGTATTACGGCAGCTCAGATGCCGATCGTGAGAGAGCCGAAGAGAGACTCCAATCCAAAAATACCGACAAATACCCGGAGTTGAAAAATAAAAGTTCGACGAAACTCATGGGCAAACGGGGCTTTGGCCTTCTTTCCCCAACGCAAAGGGAAGCCCCGTCGGAGGAAGAGTCCAATATCGATGTGCGGTTTACTGTGCGTTCCAGAATCAATGGGATCTTACGATTGCTGACCGGTATGGTCCGGGCAAACCGGCCTTGGGCAATGTTTCCCGCTTTTCTTAAACTGATAGTTATCGCGTTCACTACAGGTGCCTATGCCCTTGTCTTTCCGACATTATGGACGCTCAGTAACAATTACAGCATTTGGCGGATGGCCATGCTTACCATTGTCTCCATTTTTGCCATGATTGGCTGGATCATCCTTGCCCACAATTTGTGGGAAAAACGAAACACCGAACAGCCCGATCACATACGGAGACTTTACAACATGGTGACGTTCTTTACCTTGTTCATATCCGTATCCCTTTACTACGGCTTATTGTTCCTCATTTTCTCATTTGCTGTTATCATTATCATTCCGATGGGGATGCTCGAATCCCAATTAGCAGGCGATGTCGAATATATCCAATACTTTTATATCGCATGGACCGTAACAAGTGTTTCTACAATTATCGGGGCGCTTGGCTCTGCCTTGGAAAATGAGGAAGTGGTCCTTTCCTCCACTTATGGTTACAGACAAAGGCAGCGGTATGAACAAATTAAAGAGGCCAAAGAAGAAAAACAAGAAGCTATTCAAGAGAAAAAAGAAGCAAAAGAAGAGAAAGAGGAAGCCGCAATAGAGAAACAGAAAGCAGAAGAAGCCGGCTGATCTCCTCGTTCCATAAAAAAGGCGCCCACTATGGGCGCTTTTTTTTAATTGGTCTGATCAGTCAGTTTAACTAATACGTGAGCCATATGTTCTCTTTCTTCTTTGTTCGCTACATTCCAAAGCTCGTTCAGAACTTTTTCCTCACGGTTGCGTGGTTCTTCATGTTCCGCAAGGTAATCCGCTACACGCTTCGCCCCTTTGGAGAGTCCTTCTTCCCCAAGGCCGAGCTTTTCACCTTTTTGTACTTTATCTCCTAAGTAATCTTTAAACGTGTCAAAATGCTGGAGAATATCTTCCTTCTTTTCTTCATTCATTTGTTTAGCTGCTTGTTTAGGATCGTGTACCAATGTAACTCCTCCTTTAATTGGTGTATGGAGGCAGTTTCCTTTTTCACCCATATTCAAACATACGTATCGGCTAATTTCCTGCCATTCGATAGAGACATACCTCCCGTCCTTCCACACTTAGGTTTTACCAAATAAAATAAGGAAATTAAAGGAAAAAAGTTTATGGAGATGGTGAAATAAAAAGACGTAATCCTCTAATCATAGGGCTGGGTATCGGTTATGCACTCTCCCTGGGTTTTACAATCGGATGATCCTTTTCTGACAACTTTTTTGTCGTCTGGCTGATATCGCCCTTGGGTGTGGAGTGCTTGCACGTATCTCACTTTTTCAGAGGGAATAATCAAAAGTAAAGGGTAGTAGATTGAACGAATAATACAATTGGAATTAAATGGTGGCCGCTTAGAGAAGAACTAAACGTTCCCCCCTCAATTCTTCATGCCTCTCTCCACCTCTTCTCTCCATGGCATTCCGCCCTGTGCGCCGAATCCAGTGACTGAGAGAGAAGCAGCCCGGTTGGCAAAGAGAAGACTTTGGTCCACTGATTTCCCTTCAGCAATGGCTGTACCAAAGGCTGCGTTAAACGTATCGCCCGCGCCAGTCGTATCCACAGGGTCCACAGGAAATGAAGGTACAATCACCTCTTGCTGACCATCAAAATAGCGGACCCCTGCCGACCCTTCTGTAACAAACAATTTCCGAGGGTATCTTTTTAACACGGTGGAAAGTTCTTCCGTTCCGAACATAAGTGCTGCCTCATGTTCATTTGGTGTTATGTACGTCGTCTGTTCCAAAACTTGAACAGGAACGGTGCGAGCCGGTGCGGGATTGAGGAGAAGAGGAACACCAATGTTCCTACAGAGCTCTGCAGTTACTGCTACTGTCTCCTCAGGCACTTCCTGTTGGATCAGGACAAGGTCACAAGTTTCAAGAAAACGCGCGGCTTTTTTTACGTACGCAGACGTCAGCCGGTCATTCGCCCCTTTAACGACGATGATACTGTTATCCCCTTGCGCCAATATGATATGAGCTGTCCCGCTTTTTTCTCCCTCTATTTCCTCCATAAAATCCGTACATACACCATTCGCTTTCAAGTTTTGCATGATCTCTTCTCCAAATGCGTCTTCTCCGACACATCCAATCATATAAACTTCCGCTCCCAGACGGGAAGCTGCCACAGCCTGATTGGCACCCTTACCGCCCGGGAACGTCTCAAATGCTTCCCCGAGTATTGTTTCCCCTTTTTGCGGTCTTTTTTTGGAAGTAACGACAAAATCGATGGAAGAACTGCCAATGACCGCTATTTTTGGTTGCCCCATGTGTCTCATCCTTTCCTCATTTTACTTGTTACAGTTTACCCGAAGTCATGAACAAGCTCTTCATATACTCTAATTTCTCCCTATTCCGAGAATACAAGTACATCGTACGTGTCAAAGGACTCTCATCAATCGGAAGAAATTGGACGCCCCTGTACTCGATCTGACTGACCATCATTTTTGGTAGATAGGCAATCCCCATTCCGAGCGATACTAAGCCGGCCATGGCATGATACTGACTTTCAATGATATCTCCATTGTAATCATACTCCTTCATGATCGACCGCATTTTTTCGGCAAGCGGCCCTCGAGTCGGGATAATCTGCCGTTCTTCCAAACATTGCTTCATTGTGACGATTGGTTGGTCGGCAAGCTTCGATGACACAGGAACAGCTGCTGTAAAATAGTCCCTAAACAACTTAGCTGAAGGATACTTTTTATATTCTGGTAGGTCCTGGATGATTGCCGCGTCAATGTCTCCGCTGTCCAAAAATGGGAGAAGGTCTGTACTATCGTCCCTGACGACAGTCACATGGAGATTCGCCCGCTTCAACGCATCATAAAATTGGGGGAGGTAATAGGAAGTAAGAAATGGAGTGGACCCAAACCGGATTTTCTCCTCGTGGGATTGATAGTGGATGACCGTTTGATGAATCCGGCCGAACAGTGGTTCCAGTTCCTCAGCCATGCCTCTCCCTTTTTCTGTCAGCTCCACACCATGGGCTGTGCGGTTGAACAGGGAAAAACCTAATTCTACCTCCAGGGTTTTCATCTGTTTGCTGAGTGCCGGCTGTGAAATGAAGAGCGAATCCGCCGCTTTCGTATAGCTCCTTTGCCTCGCCACTTCGATAAATGCCTTCAATTTCTGTAACATAAGCCCTTCCCTCCTGTTCTTCTCCTTCCATTATAACCTGAGGTTATGAAGACATGACAAATAAATCGTTCCTTTTCTTTCTTTCACCTTTTACCCTGAGAAGTAGGAAATCAACGAGGAGGCGTAATGATGAAAACCTATGTATTGCTGGCTTTCTCTGTTTTGTTGGAAGTTGTCGGAGCGACGTTTATGAAATACTCCCAGGGCTTCACCGAATGGAGTGCAGGACTGACCGTCATTGTTTGCTATGCGCTGGCGATTAGCCTGTATATTTACATCACGAAAGAAAACGAAATCGGGTGGATCAATGCCTTATGGTCAGGAGGAGGTACCCTGCTCATCACCACGCTGGGGATGGGCTTGTTTCACGAATCCTTCACCCTATCTAAATTCTTCGGCCTTTCCATGATCCTTGCAGGGATTGTGGGATTGACAGTGCCGACTCACCAAAGGAGTGGATAACTGTGGGTTATTTAATCGTTTCGCTCATTCTTGCAACGATCGGTAATCTTTGTGTGAAACTTTCTTCAGGCTTCCAGCGGACGATTCCAAGTCTCGCATCATTTATCTTCATCGGTGGATGCCTCTATTTTCTTACGCTGAGCGTCCAAACGATTGAAATCGGTATCGCCTATGCCATTTGGTCGGGGGTCTCCATAGCAGCGACTACGATTTCAGGTATTCTTCTCTTTCAAGAAAAAGCGAGTCGCCGAAAATTCCTATCCATTAGTCTGATCATTCTTGGTGTCGTCATCCTTCACTGAATCGGAGGGCATCCGTTTCCCTCCGATCTTACGCCCGTTCTTCAAGGAGCTGATCCAGCTTTGCTTCGATGCGGTCCAGCCGCTTCCATAAGAACGTAACGAATCCGGTAATGACCACCATCAGTAATAATAAAATAGACGACCATCCCTCCTATATGAATACTTCCGATCTTATTCAATTCCTCCCTTTCCTATTGAGGAATGTCCAATCCTAATGATTTAAAAAATTCGTTCAGCATCAGCTGGAAGTCCACGGACCTTCTTGAGGTAAGCCGTCATATTTTCATCATCCTTTTCCGGATATGAATACGAATATGTTTCGGCCACCTCTAATGCTAAAGTGCGGAACAATCCTCCAGCTTTGAACAGCGCCTCCCAGACATCTTCCCTATATCCACCAGCAAAAGTAGCCTCATACATATTCCAATAGCTTTCCGGCAGGAGGGGTTTAAAGTAATTACCGGCCTTTCCTGTCGACCGCTTAAAATCCGTTTGGATGCCGATCCACCAGGAAACCATCTGATTAAGATCTCTGCGGATGACACATTCCAGCATAAACTGTGCGTATGGAACTTCATCCCTCCATAAACTCTTGGCCACATTCTGCTGACACCACCAGAAATTATTGGCTCGTGCGAGATACTCTTGTTCGGATGGTTTTTTGACGTGATAATCTTCATCTGTAGCGTTCGGGATAGCAGGGAGACAATCATCTTTATCCAATAAAGGAATAGTGAGCTTATCCTCCCCATAATGGTCTTCCATGTGCGTCAGCGTTTCCAAGTGCAGATCTATCCGGTTCCCATCGGCAAACAACATCAGGTACCCATAAAAATCACTGGTAACACGTTCACCTTCCCCATCATTTTTATCCGGCTCCTGCATCATCAGCCTCTCCCCGAACACATCCACCCACATCTCGTCTTCAAGATAAGCATCCATATCCGCCACGACATAAACGATGTCGTAATCCTGAAAAAGATCTTTTTCAAGCGTCGGGTTTGTCCGTGAGCCATTCATATACACTGCCCGGATCCGTTCATCCTTCTCAGCGACATCCAAGATTAGATCCATCATTTCCTTCTCTGTTCTCATATGTATCTCCTCTCCTTGCGCACCGTGTTATTCGTTTGTATTCTTATGAATCTGTTCGATGATCTCTTCTGCGAGATGACCAACACTCTTTGTACCGTCCAACACCAGGTCAGCATCCGGTTTGATCGTATCGATCATTACCTTATACGCTTCCCTGCCTCCTGTCAGGTAATGGTTCATAACCTCTTTGGAACCATCCGACTGATCTCGCAGAACCCGTCGAGCCATAGCGATATCAAGAGGCGTATCAATGTAAATGGAATAGTCGATCCATGCTTCCATTTTCCTATGACGATAAGAGAATGGATAATCAAGAATGATAAACGATACTTCCGTGTTGGATTGAAGGTCTGAAATCATAGGGTCTACATTCCAAAGGTTATAATTCGGTCCGTTCTTGGCCCATTGAACGATATCCCTTGGAGCCTCTGCAAAATCATAATCATCAAAAAACAGCCCTTCTGCGTGGTCCATTCTTCTTAGAACCTCCTTTACGATTGTCGTTTTCCCACCACCGGAAACAGCGGCTACACTTATGACCATCGGTTTCTTCATCAAATCTTCCACCCCACTTTCACTGACAGATTCCTTCGTTCATGAAAAATACCTTCAGGGTTGAAGTCTGTAAGCACCTTTCGTACTTCATTTTCAAATCCACGTTCCTTCCCTTTTAAGAATCTCCGGGCGCCATATGAAGTGGAATAATGATGGCCGATGATCGAATCGATCGTCCACCTGTGGTTTTCTGCCGGTAATCGTACGGTTTCCAATTGAAGGGGAGACTGTCGCAAGATTTCCTCATGGCTTTCAGAAGGATGAGTATAAGTTGTCCGTCCGGCTTTTCGATCTCTGCCATACCACTTTTCAACGACTTCGCTGAACCGGACCTGCCACGGTTCAGGGACTTTGTGGAGTTCATGCTCATCTATAATTGCTATTCCCCCTCCTTTGTGGATTCGCTCATACATCAAGGCGAGTGTCTTTTTTCGGTCCATCCAATGAAAGGATTTTGCGAAGACCACAAGATCGAACATGTCTTCTCGGTCCCGGTGGAATTGGTCGAACGTCCCCTGAAACCATTCTATACCGGTCACCCTCATCTCCTGCTGCAGACGTTTCGCTTCAGCAAGCATCTCTTCATCTGGGTCCACACCAATAACATCACGGCACCAGTCTGTAAGTCGTAATGCCAATCGACCTGGGCCACATCCGATATCCAATATCCTCTTTGTTCCGTCCAAAGAAAACCAGTCTACTAGTAACCGGATCAAGCTTGAAGGATAAGTCGGCCGGTATGTTGTGTAATAAGAGGCCGTTCCCTTAAACAATTCATCTCCATAATCCATGACCATCCCCCCTTTGATAGAATGAGAGTATAATATTCCCAATGAAAATTTTAACACAAAAAGGAGAATTCGAATGTCTACCAAACAACAACTGGAAGCATTAGAAAACGAACACCTTTCCCCGAGCACACGTGAATCGCGAGAAAAGCTTGATCGTATTTTAGCCGATGATTTCTGGGAGATTGGAAGTTCCGGCCTCCCCTATAACAAGAAAATCTGCCTTGATGAAGGAGTTGTCCTTGCTGACATGACCCTTCACCACTATGAAATCGAACACCTGGCAGAAGATGTGGTGCTCGCCTCCTATTATGTGGAAGACAAAACCAGAAACCGAAAGACGCTCCGTAGTTCCATATGGAAATGGATCGATGGCCGATGGCAATTGTCTTTCCACCAGGGAACGCCTACGCAGCTGCAAATCCATGAATATAAGAAAATGAACAATTAAACTAAGCTTTCCCGTCGAGGAAAGGACACGTTTACCTTTTCAGGTTAGGGGGTAAAAATTAGGAAGAATTTTGAAAAGGAGGTCTCTCTCCATGCAAGTAACACCACAGCACGACCGTTTCAACAGAAAAAACTTATGGTCGGGTCTCCTCTTTGGAATCGGCCTTGCAGCATTTATTGATGAAACGATTTTCCACCAATTATTGAGGTGGCATCACTTTTATGATAAATCCACGACAGACATCGGACTCATATCGGATGGTTTCTTCCATGCTTTCAGCTGGTTTTCGACGATCGGAGGTCTTTTCCTTTTCGCTGACCTAAAAAGAAGAGCTGAGTTATCTTTGAAATATTGGTGGGGCGGAGTCCTTGTTGGGGCAGGATCGTTTCAACTGTATGACGGCATTATCCAACACAAACTGATGCGCCTCCACCAGATCCGCTATGTAGAAAATGTTATTCCTTACGATTTAACATGGAATATCATAGCCGTCCTCATGATCGGCGCAGGCTTGGTCCTCATGAAACGAAACAGGAGAGATGGAGGACTTTCTGATGTCTAGTCATCCTCCAAACGAAGGAGGGATCGTGCTCGATATGATTCAAGGGATCCCCTTCTTCCTTGCTATTTTCCTGTACATAATCGCATCAATTGTATCCAACCGATCTCCCCGCATGCAGAAGTGGCCGGTTAAACGTGTGATCTTCTGGATTGCCGGGGTTATTTGTGCAGCGACGGCTCTCATTGGTCCGTTAGCCATTGAAGCTCGCACAGACTTTCGTTTCCATATGATCGGGCATCTTCTGTTAGGAATGCTGTCACCGCTCCTGCTCGTCCTTGCGGCACCGATGACGTTACTGTTAAGAAGTATTCCAGTTCCTGACGCCAAAAGAGTCTCAAGGCTTTTAAGAAGTCGTTATGTAAAATTCATCAGTCACCCTATCACAGCGTCTATACTTAACATCGGCGGTTTGTGGGTGCTTTACACAACGGATTTATATCAAATGATGCATCACATGTTCTGGCTGCACGTTCTTGTCCACCTGCATGTATTTTCAGCCGGGTATCTTTTTACCTCATCCATGATTTACATGGACCCTGTTGCCCACCGTTACCGTTATTTATTTCGATCAATCATCTTTCTCTTCGCTCTGGCCGGTCACGGCATCTTGTCCAAATATCTGTACAGCAACCCACCAGAAGGCATCGATCGTTCTCAAGCAGAAGCCGGATCCATGCTCATGTATTATGGAGGCGACATCATCGATGCTGTCCTCATTTTCATTTTGTGCTGGCAATGGTTCAAAGCGAAAGATCCAAATAAATGGCGGGAAGGAGAGGAACAGCCTATATGAAAAAAAGAGGAACTTCCTATTTTACGGAAGTTCCTTTTTCTCTATTAAAGTTTTTGCAAATGATCAATCCAGGCATCGAGCTTTCGTCGGTCTCCTGGACCTTCGAGTAGCTTATCGTATTTCCGATGCGCTTCCGGGTCATGCTCCTCCAGCCAGTTCATCGATTTTTTCGGACCCATATACCAACGGCCGATCATCTCGAAATAGATTTCAAGGCTTTCCTTCACCAGCCAATGGAACCGGTACCTTCCCTCCATGTCCCCTTTTCTTGATCGGATTTTCATTTTAGTCAACCAATCTTTAAGAAATTGCTTTTCTCTAGGTTCAAGGATTCTCGGCCCTTCATTAAACATGGAATCAATTTCACTCAGCCAATCAGCAGCGACCTCTTTTTGATCGAGAAGCACCGCCCCTTGGTGAACTTTCAGGAAATTTTCTGCTGTCTGCATATCATCGGTTCGGTGAACCCAGACATCCAACAGTTTGCCATTGAAGGTTTCTACTTTATTTTGGGTCTCCAAATGATCAGTGAACCCGATCAAATCGACATCACTCTCCTCGGTAAAATCACCGGAAAGGTATGAACCGTACAGGATGACGGTGTGGCACTTGTAGTGATCTCTCAAATGGGCCGTCGCTTTTTCTAAAAATTGTTCACGTTCCATTCCATCTATTCCCCTTTTCGTTTCCATTCAGGATGATCTCCTCAAACGGACGAACTTTCTTTTTCCGACTTGGACAATCGTGCCGTCCTCCCCTGAAATCATTTGATTAGGATCGGTCACTTTTTCCCGATTGATCCTCACCCCGCCATTTTGAATCATCCTGCGCCCTTCACTTTTGGATGGAAGCAAACCAATTTCTTTGAGGAGGTCAACGACAAGGATCTCCCCTTCGTTCCATTCGACTTCCGGCATATCCTCAGGGAGCGAGTTTTTCTGAAAAACATTCACAAAATGTTTTTGACTCAATAGGGCTGCTTCTTTTCCATGAAGCAATTCCACTAATGAGGAAGCAAGTGTGATTTTAGCGTCACGCGGATGAAGTTCTCCGCTCTCCAATTGCCGGGCTGTTACTGTCACTTCAGATATGGATAAAGGGGAAACAAGTTCCAAATATTTGAGAATGAGTTCATCAGGGATGGACATCGTTTTTCCGAAAATCTCCTCCGGTCGTTCATCGACTCCAATATAATTGTCTTTCGACTTCGACATTTTTTCGACTCCATCGAGACCTTCAATCAAAGGCATAAGCAGAACTACTTGTTTTTCTTTCCCGAAATGCTCCTGTATTTGACGCCCGAAGAGAACGTTGAACTCCTGATCTGTCCCTCCAAGTTCGATGTCAGATTCAAGGGCATACGAGTCGTACCCCTGCATAACAGGGTAGAAGAATTCATGAAGATGAATCGGCCTATTTGCTTTGTAACGGTTGTGAAAGTCATTACGTTCAAGCATGCGGGCCACAGTAACAGTACTCGCAAGCTTCAAAACTTCAGAAAAAGTGACCTTCGACAACCAGCGGGCATTATAGTGCAGCTCTACTTTTTCCATATCCATCACTTTGCCGAACTGTTCAAAATATGTCTTGGCATTGTGTTCTACCTCTTCATCCGTTAAGGCGGTACGAGCAATGGATTTCCCTGTTGGATCACCGATTTTCCCAGTGAAATCACCTATGATGAGCTGGATCGTGTGACCGAACTCCTGGAATTGTCTCAGCTTATTGAGAACAACCGTATGCCCCAGATGGACATCAGGTGCCGTCGGATCAAGCCCCAGCTTCACGTTCAGAGGTTTTCCATTCTTTATCGATTTGGCAATTTTCTCTTTGAATTCTGCTTCCGGAATAATGGAGGATACCCCGTAAGATAAAACCTCCCATTGCTTTTCGAATTCTTTTTTCTGTCCATCATTCAATTGTGTTTTCACCCTACAGCCCTCCTATTTTTTGAATACAAAAAAGACACGCCCCATCATGGGACGTGTCTTCTGCACGCGTTACCACCCAAGTTGAAAATGATGCACTCATCTTCCCCTCAAAAAGATAACGGGTTTACCGTCTTTCACTACTCACAAAAGCTTTCGTAAAAGAAGCTCCAGAAGGTAATTCACAAAGAGATGTGTATCGACTCACAGCAACCGTCGACTCTCTGCCAACAGGGATCTCTTCATTACTGGATTTCTGTCATTGCCTCGAGTATTAAAGTTAGGATTATGTTACGCGGAAAGGAAGAAGATGTCAACATTTTTTTATTTCTAAGCTCCAGCTTTCAGCGATTCCTTTTTTCAGAGAAAATTTCTAATTGACGAAACAATAATTGTATACAAATGAAAGACAATAAAAAAACAATGATTGGTTCTCCTGTATCCCCTATAGCCGTCACTAACAAGAAAAGGAGTGTAGATGTAAGAGCGGTGATGATTATGTAAATGATTATAGTGATCCCCTGACTCATGAGGACGTCCTCCCTACTTACATTATTTCCCTACACTTTACCACAGCTTCCATCATTATTAAAAATGCCCGGAAACACATTGTCCCGTGTAAAGAAAGTCTATTTAAAAAGTATGGACAGCACCTTCTGCTCTTGTGGATGGGCTGCAAATGGGAGATTTACTGCATTACGGGGTTATGCGTCATTCCTAATAAACCTACCGTAGTCATGAGGTACCTCCTTGATTCATTCGTATATTTCTGTCTTCAAAATTGACGCCTTCCACCCAATCTTCGATTACAGAAGCCACTTTCCAAGGAGCATCTCTATATACATCATGACTGGTGTTATCTAATGGGATACTTGTGAAATCTTGCAGTCTTTCATTCATCCTTGCGACACAAGGCTTCCTTATCCCTTCCAAATATTCAGGCAAAGTGGCTCGTAATAAAATCACAGGCCGATCAATCCTATCTAAAATAGAAGCAACAGGTTCTGCGACCATCCCTTTAATGACCGCTTGTGCCGTGAAAATAGATACAGCCAGCCTCACCTCACCATCCACCTTCTCAATTTGAGCTTGAGATGCTTCCTCGATTTGTTCTGACCAACGCCCGAGTTCTTCTTTTTCAGCAGTGAAGAAATCATCTTCACTCTCAAACCGGTAGTTGTTGTGGAAGGTTTCTATTTGAACCAATTCATCTTCCAGACTGTCTCGATTCAGTGGTAAATACCCACCATCAAGTAAAATCACACCTTTAACCTTCTCTGGATAGATGTAGGCATAATAAAGAGCGAGATGAGCTCCCCATGAATGACCAGCCAGGAAGAATGTTTCCTAGCTTATCTTCTCATGAATTTCTGAAACCATTGTAGATGGATAATAATCCTTTTCCTCTGTTTTCGGTTCGCTCCCTCCGTGTCCGGACAAATGGAAGGATAGGATATGATAGCCAGGCATGTGAGAAGCCAACTCTACAAAGGACTTACCACTGCTTCCCAACCCATGAAGAAATACGATCGTCTCCTTATTTCGATTCCCCATTCAAACATCTTTTCTCCTCCTTTTCCTTTGATTTCGTCACGCTAATGTTTTTCTTCCAAGTACCAATAAAAAAGCCAGCGTGAGATCGCTGGCTTAAACAGATCATCAGCTGGGACCATTAAACCCATTCTGACCATAATGGCCTTCAGCACGACGACGAACTTCCTCTTTCTTATTGTCCGCAGAATCATAACGTTTCCTAACTGAAGAGCGGCGTTGCTTATTCAATTCATCTCCGTGGAACTTATTCGTATTTCCACCGTAAGCATCCCTTAGAAAACCGAATAAAAGCGGCAAAGCGAATAGTCCGACAATAATGAGTAATCCCCACATACGAATCCCTCCTTATCTTTCCATACGATTGACCGTGTCATAAGTTTCACTTCTAGAGGAAAACGAATAGATTCCTTAAAAAGATCTATGTTACAGTAGGAAACATGTCATTATTTAGGAGGATATTATTTGAACATAGAAAACCCTGCCGGTCTATGGGTCCGTGTCTTTTCACGAGTCATTGACGGCATTCTCATTACCGTTACGTTAGGCTTACTTTCCACTCTTTTCTACGGTGCCTTTTATTTGGAAGAGTGGACCTGGGTGGATTTGATCGGGCTCGCTTATATCATCGGACTGCCAGTGTTGTGGTCTGGATATACCCTTGGAAAACGGGCAGCCGACAACCGCATCGTCCGTGTGGATGCCAGTAAAAATGTACATATAGGTACAATGATTTTACGAGAGCTGGTCGGAGGCATGATTTATTCCCTCACCTTAGGAATTGCCTTACTTGTGAGCGCCATCATGGTGGGAGTCCGTAAAGACAAACGCGCCCTCCACGATCTAATTGCCGGCACTTATGTGACGCACGATAAACCCGCATCCTAACAAGCACTATCGCCCTCGTTTAAGAGGGCTTTTTATATTGTGAGAAAGAGGTCCTCACATGTCTCCACCACCCGAAGGCGGCCCGCCCCGGAATCCTTTTTCCTTGGCGACGGCCCTTTCCACTTCTTTCTCCTGCTCTGTTTTCCTTACCGGTGGCTGGCCTTTCCATTTTTTCGACTTACGTCTGTCCATGTATATCATGAAAGCTATGAACAAAAGTAAAAACAATCCCCAAAGAATGTTCGAAAGCATATGTACATGTCCCTCCCCTGTTTACATTCTCGAATCTCTTCTCTTCATTATTTCAAAAGATATCTCTTCGTTCAAAAATACGTCTCACTAATGGCGACGTCCACTTCTTTTCCTCTTTCCAGAGCAAAAAGATGACATATTCACCTTCCCTAACTTTCTTCAAAGATCGTAACTCTTCTTTCGTTTCATCATTTTTACAGGTTTAGCTGAAAGCGGTTCTTTTTACATATAGCGTGAAATTATTTACGATAAATGTCATAAGGAGTGATATGAATGAAAGAACAAGCGTGGACAAAGGAAGACATCCCTTCATTGAAAGGACGCACGGTTATTGTTACGGGTGGAAACAGCGGGCTTGGTTACGAATCTGTCAAAGCTCTCTCGAAAAGAGGAGCGACCGTCATTCTCGCTTCCCGATCCATGGAACGTGGGCAGGAGGCATACTTATCCATTCAGAAAGAAAATCCGGACGCTGATATTGATGTCATGCCGTTGGATTTAAGTGATCTACAGTCGATCCAAACTTTTGCAGAAGCCTTCCAGGAAAAGTATGCGCGGCTCGACCTTCTACTGAACAATGCCGGCGTTATGACCACACCCTACGGGAAGACGAAGGATGATTTTGAACAACAACTCGGAATCAATCATTTCGGTCATTTCGCGTTGACCGGCCATCTGTTCGATTCATTGAAAAACACACCTAATGCTAGAATCGTCAATATTTCAAGCAATGCTCATAAATCTGGAAAGATGAATTTTGACAACCTTATGTTCGAAGATGGAAAAGGATATACGCCGATGAAAGCCTATGCACAGTCTAAACTTGCCAATCTGTTATTCACACAGGAGCTTCAGCGGAAAATCGATGAGCACGGGTTGGATATCACGGTAACCGCTGCCCATCCTGGAATGGCCAGCACCAATTTGATGAGATACATCGAAGATAAATTCCTTTTCAAAATCCTTGGCCGTTTGCTCCAGCCGATGACCCAGAATGCAGAAGAAGGCGCTCTACCAGGTCTAAGGGCCGCGACCGACCCGGACGTCCATGGCGGACAGTATTTCGGTCCTGCTGGAAAATGGGAACTTAAAGGAAACCCAGTCGCCGTGTCACCGATTACTAAAGCCTATGATGTCATGGATGCAGATCATCTTTGGAAAATTTCTGAAGAGATGACAGGTGTTACTTACTCCTTTTGATAAATGCATAACAAAAAAGCGGAAGCCTCGACACCTTCCGCTTTTTTTACATGCGTTGCTTTTCTATAAACCTCTGCCATCCCTCCACCGCTCCAACCAATCTTTCGCAGAAAGTGTCCCCTTTTCAGGATAAGGATAATAGAGATTCCGGCCCGTTTCCTCTGCTACCCAATCAAATAAATCCGCGGTTTTGAAGAGAGAGATCCATAGATCTGTTTCATGGTATCGACCAAAACAATTCTCAAGTTCCTTTAAAATTCGAGGGTCCGCCCATTGCTCGAAGAATCTTCCTTTATGCCATATATCAATCCCGGAATCATGTAGTGCTTTCGCATGCCATTCGGACATTGTAAGCAATTGGTGTTTCAGCCCGCCATCTATGCTCAACCTTGCTACGAATAACTCCTGGCGCAACAGTTTCTTGGCCGCCCACACGACGTGGTACCAAAAATCATGGACGAGCGAACGCCATTCACTTTCCGAGGGATGAT
This sequence comes from Halobacillus sp. ABR2_026, assembly GCF_056158545.1. Taxonomy (NCBI): domain Bacteria; kingdom Bacillati; phylum Bacillota; class Bacilli; order Caryophanales; family Bacillaceae; genus Halobacillus; species Halobacillus sp. ABR2_026. Next base: position 1,303,281 of record NZ_JBSWTM010000001.1, on the reverse strand, counting down.
ACGACGAGAGGTCTTCGTAAGCTGGAAAAAAAGGGAGCTCCCTGGAGTATCCCCCCTTATCTATCAAAATGTTATACCCCCTGCTAAGTACTTGCTGTACTTCCGGCATCTCCATGTATTCTTTCCACTTGTGGATGGGAAGAAATGCAAAATCCACATCCTTAGCTTCCTCGAACAATACCCTCCTTTCTTTGACTCCATGAACAGCTGTATGTTCCACGAAACTCATCCAATAGAAACCGATATCTCCTACCCACTCTTCACTTTCTATGTAGCGGGCTGGATCTTCAACGAAAAAAACGAGATCAAGATCCGACCATTGGTCTGCAGGTAAAGTTGAGCGCGCTCTGGAACCAACAACCATTGCTACAATAATACTTTCCTCACGCAGTGACCACTGTCTAATTTTTTCAATTAAAATATCATAGGAATGATCCATTTCTTCTCCTTTTTAATTGGTTATTTTCCTGGATCCTAAAAGAACCGAAGCAGAGAAAATCTAAAATCCAGTAGACCTCTTTATGCCCTTACAGGTGAAATGAGATGATTCTGGCTGCTCTCTTCCATACTTTGAATGACCAGTGGGCGTATCGGGCCATGATAATAAATACGTATTTGCTGTCCATGAGTTCTCTGTAAAGCCTGTGAAAGGAACCGGCTGTCAATAAAGACCTCTTCTACAAATGCCCCTTCCCTCTCCTCTATGGATAACTCTTCTTCTATGCTTCCCATTTGAGAAGACTCGGAGGAAACGGTCATCACTTCCTTGAAAGAAAGTTTCACCTGCTGATTCCTCTTCTTCTTGGCGAATAATCCTGCTCTTTCCACACTGGCCAGGCATTTCATTTTATCGACAATGAAAGAAGATTGATAGGATTCCGGCCAAAGGTCGTTAAGGTTTGGAAAGCATCCATCCATAACCCGGCATAGAAATGATCGATGCATTGATGTTATCATGAAAAAATTGTCAGCGACGACCATTTTCACTTTCTCCGGGTTAGCTTTGTATATCTTTACCAACTCGTTCATCGCTGCTCCGTGTACCGTGCAGGAATCATCCACACCTGTTTCCACCCTCCTTTTTCGCGATGCCAGACGGAGGGTATCTGTAGCTAATGCCTCCATATTACCTTTTGTAAAAATAAGATGAAGGCCCGTCAAAATAGATCGGTCCGCTTCTTTCGCTGACGCAAACCGTGTAGTATGAATCAGGTCGACGAGAATTTCGCTGTTCGTTACCACACCTTTGTTACCCGGGAGATCAGGAAACTCCGGATATTCATCCGAAGACATGCAGGAAAGTGTCGAATTCACTGCATCCGACCGGACGATGACCTTCCTGTTTTCTCTTTTTATATGGACCTGACCTGGTAACTTTTTAATTAGGTTCCTCAGAAGACCCGCCTGGAGAACACAACTCCCCGCTTTCCTCAAATGCAGCCCTCCTTCTCCCGGAAACACTTTTTTCCTGATATACATGTTGCCATCACTCCCTAATAACTCCAAGCCATCATGTCCGGCAACTATTTTCATTCCTGATAAGACAGGGAGCATGGCTTTAGAATGGATAATAGAGGCAACTTCTACAATCGAACGTTCCAGGACATCTTTTTTTATGGCTCTGTTAAAGCTCAGTGTTGATATTGGCATCAACGGATGGAAGTGACAATGAATGATAGGATGGTAAAAGGGGATTTATTCCAAATGTCGAAACCTTTAGATGATCTACTTTCATGATCCAACCATTGAATCTTGTTGGATTATAATTTCGAAACGGAGTCTTTAGCTAAACGGCAGGATTCTTAAAGACTTGATTTCGAGAGGGTTCGGGGTTCGTTATTGTGTTGAGTGCCAGGGGTGGCTGGGAAGCTACTCGCTTTCCTGTGGGGGAGTGCCGAGCTTCCTCGGGCTTATCGCCCTGCGGGATCTCGCCGATCTCCTTTCTCCCACGGGAGTCTCGCAGCTTCCCAACCACCCCATTCGATCATGCGAGAAACGAACCCCTTTGTCAACGTTGGATAGTCTTCCATTCCCCCGGTTGTTGTAAGCATAAAACGCTATGTATCAAGCTTTCCAGGTTCGAGCCCCTCGGTTTGGGAATATGATCCTTATCCTCTCACCAACTAGAATAGCTGATGATTCATGAAGGGGTTTCGAGAACCTGATCTAGCCAAGGGGCGGAGGGGGATGGCGAGACTCCTGCGGGAAAAGAGTGCTGGGTGAGACCCCGCAAGGCGTAAGCCTGAGGAGGCTCACCGCGCTCCCGCGGAAAGCGAGTCATCCCCCGCAGCCCCTAACTCCCACACAAACATCTCAAAACTGAGTCTTCCACAAACGGGAGCTTTCGTTGAATAAGCTAAATATAAAAAGGGACTTCCTTAAAATGGAAGTCCCTTTTTTGCAGTCATATCAATACTAAACTTTAACAGAGCCTTTTTTACAATAAACTCCATCGAATCATCCTCTCTTATATTCCGTTCATTACCTATTCGAAAAGAACATACGTTCCTCCTCCCTGTTACAATAATTCAGAAGAAAAAGGTTCTGCGAATGTTTATGAATGATGAACCGGTAGACTTCAAACGGTTACTTCTATACCGAAAAAGGAAGAGCCCTCCGAAGAGAGCTCCTTCTTGAACACTTTTACTAATTTCATGAAGATTCTTCGAAACCTACATGCCCCTTATCGACCTTCTGCATACGGCCGGAAACTCTGTAATCGTTCGTATGCAGCCGAAAAAAATGACGGGCTCCTGTATAGGTTGTATACCATAATTTGTTAATAATAATGATCTGCTGTGTACTCGTATTCGTCCAGATGGGATGGAAGGACGACCCGAATCGATCATCTTCTCTCTCCATGACCCCGTATTCATGATTTTCATCCAACCATATGGCTACGATATCATTCATCTTCCCGCCTCCCTTTTTTCAACGGAGTGACCGATAAACGGCCGGCACCATCAATGCTTATACGTCCTTCTCCCCGAACCTTTACTTCGACTGGATAAATTTCTGAGTATTGATCTGAGAAAATCCACCTTCGGCCTGGACTAACGAGAAGAAGGAAGCAATGATGATCCCTTTCTCCAATAAAGTTCAATGCTGTCTTGTCGACAGCCCCCTTCTCCCTTGGTTTTAACGAAAGTTTTTCCAATTCCTCAGCGGCCTGTAGGACATTTTCAACGGTTAAACTTATTTCGCTGATATTGAGGCATAATTCTGCATGGAATGGTTTTACTCGCTCAGAGGCGTTCTCCCTTGAAATGAACTCCACTATGTTTCCAGCAGGATCGGAAAAGTAGAACGACCTACCTCTAAGACTCGAAAACTCTATTTCTTCCTGACCATTTTCTATATTCAAGTTCACCTTGTCCTTCACCCAGCGTTTCGCATCATCAAAAAGATTGGATGGGATATTGAAAGCCAGATGATAAAAAGGCGCTTGATTTCCAATTCCCTCTGTAAAATTCAGGGCGCTTTCACCTACGCGAATGGAAAAGTCATGGTTATGTATATCTAATTTACTAAAACCTAAGCGTTTGAGATAAAACTCTTTTAACGTATTCAAATCCCGTGTTTGTAAGGTAACAGACTCAATCTCCAAACGATCCACCTCCCTCTCCTCTATATTCAGAATATCGTAATTGTTCCCAAATGACCTCAGGAAGCAGAACGATTCTTTCTACGACTTCAGAAGGAGGTGAAATTCCGAAACTTATTCCCATCATTTACCGTATATTCTAATAGAAAGGAAGGGATATTCATGAATTTTCCATCAAAAAAAGATATTTTCTATACGATTATCATTTGGGGCATGATCGTTTTTATCGTCTTCATTTATCTTATCGGGGGGCAAACGTTTGGTTTTCAAATAATCTCTTACCGTGATCCTTTGGGATATGTACTTGGTGGTATGACCACCTTAGTATTGTTATGGATTTGGTTCGGCACCGGTTATAAAATACGAAACGGGTCTTTATACATCCAGTCCGGACCGTTTAGGAAACAGATAAACGTCCAAGATATTACCAGGGTCCAGCGGATCAAAAGTCCTCTCTCCGCCCCTGCACTATCGATAAAAAAACTCGAAGTCCAGCATAAGAATTACAAATCAACATTGATTTCACCGGAAAATGAGAAGCAGTTTATTCAAATGCTATCCGATGAAAACCCGGATATAGAGCTTCATAAATAAACGAATGTAGCGCCCCTATTCGCTGGTTATCCCGCTTTCTTGTACAACTCTTTCGGATGATACATTTGTCCACTCTTCCACAGAAAAGTCAGGATGCTTTTCCATAAATCCCTCCAAGATTTGATAACCAATCCTATAAAGAGATCTTGGGGGGATATCATGGCCAGGGTGACCGTAAAAGAAATCACCCAATACGCTTGGGTCCGTAGAATCAGCATACTCAAGAAAAAGATCTACGGTCTTCGTTTGATAGCGGCCGCGTAATGGTTCAGTAAACGAACTCTCACTTTCGGGGTATAACAAATGCGCAAAATACTCTGCTTTCCCCTCCACTACAGCACTTTCCTGAAGTGTATACCGTGGTTCATTACTTTCGTTGTAAACCATGTGATGATATTCATGAGCGACCAGCTGCTTCAATTCTGTTTCTGAAAATCGACGACCGATCGTAATCAACATGAATTCATCGTTCCATGTCACTCCTGAGAGATCATCCACCCTGCTCATGCCGTCTGTATTGTCTGGATTCGAAGGGAAAATATGAATATCCTTGTCCTCACCCGGAAGCTCGTCAACGGATTCTTCAATCGCTGTACGGATAGTGTTCAGGATCTCCGCTTCATTTTCATCCAAGTAATCGACCGTCTTCTTCAAAGAACCCCTATTCTCCGGAGGGAGGAAATGCCAGTCCTCGGCACTTACAAGAGAATAACCTTCATTTTCACCAAATGCCTGGATGCGGAACGGCTCAAGCACATAGGCATGAAAAGAGTCCGTCAAATTCCCTGTCTCCATTTCCTCCATATACTTCCTGTATTCTTGTTCATAGGTAATGATCTCAAACTCCTGATCTTTGTAAGAAAACCGATTTTCCTGTTCCCCCGTGACCGGCTCTTCTGCTGAGCAGCCCAAGAGAAAAACCATCCAAATCCAAAGCCAAGGAACGATAGCAGTCTTCATTTTTCGAATCTTATTTCCCCTCCCTTTTCATATTGTGACCATTCATATCTAATAACGGCTGGGTCCGACCGCTCTGAAGTCTGCTGATCATTTCACAAGCATGTCACCAGAAGTGGTCGTTGCGGACACATCATAGCCCCCTCCATCTTTTACGGCCTTCAATTCATGCCGGGATTTCACAGCATAGAAAAGCCCTGACCATTGACTATGGACTGCCCCGGAATTCGAACGGAGTTCCAAAGTGCAGGCTGATGGCTGTTCCTTATAATAAATGGTTATATCTCCACTTGACGTGTCAGCTTTCAAATCACCTTGCATTTTTTCAGATCGAAGAAGAATCGTTCCTGAAGTAGCTTTGAAGAATCCTGTTCCAAAATTCATCCTGTGACCCGTGATGTCTCCACTGTTAGCGCGAATATCTGTCCGCTCGCTTTGGACGTTTTTGAGGAGAACAGCGCCACTTGAGGTCCGAATCTTCAGGTTTATATGTTCCGTATTCTCCAATGTGACATCCCCTGATTGTGCACGCAGTTTCGTGTGGTTGATTTTTAAACCGGATAGATCGATATCCGCAGAGGAGGTGTCCACCATTATTGAACTTATGTATTCTTCTGGTACGTGAATAGATACTTTCATATCTTGACGCATCCCGACCCCAAACCATGTTTTCTCTTCTTTCACACCTATCCTGAGCGCCTCCCCATTCTTCTCATGAACGAGCTTGAAATGGTGCCGGTCCTTTTCATACACTTTTCCTGACAACATGATTTCCCACTTCTCCGCCTTTGATTTCTTCACCTCTATGTCCACAGAGAGGGAATCCACCTGTAAGTTATGGATGGGTCCTGTATAAACGGCATTCTCCTCTATGGAACACATGCTTCCTCTATGTAGACCACGCCTTAGAGCGACAAGCAACAAGAGGGCCAAAAGAATAACGATGGCTATATCCAAGTCTTACTTCCTCCTTTTCTAATTCCATAATCATCCACTACCAGATTTCGACAAATCCTTCCATTCACCTTCCAACTTCAGAAAAGAATCTCCCCGTCCAAAGGACCAGGGAGGCATAGAGAATGTTATCCGTGATCATTTCACCTACTTTTCATCCGGTGAATACGAATGCGATTGTACCTTTGCAAAATGATGAATGGAAGGTTGAATAGGATGGCGTAGCAGATCATGACGACTCCAGCCCACGGAGGATTGAACAGGAAGAAGAAAGGAGCGGCAGCCATCTGCAGCCAGTGGGAAAGCTCAGATCGATTGGTTTGTTCTTCAAACCTCTTCCACTGGGAAGGGGTTCTCAAATGAGCGGTGTTTTTTTCTCTTCGAAACCATTTCCTTGCTTCAGGAAGTCTGCTTTTCCACTTCCTCACACCTGTCTTCTCATATACCCTACTTCGAGCTTCCCACTTTCTTGGACGGTAAAGGATCGAAAAAACATTCACGAACGACTGCGGAGATAAAGCTACCACACTGCTTACACCAAGGTGGATACACAGCCAGGCCACGATATTAACCGTCATTAGGATGAACTCCTATTCTTATCAACAATGGTGCGTCCTTTCCAGGTGGTCTGTTTCACGAAGAATGTTTTCCATAAGGAGTAGAAAAATACGCTTATGAAAAAGACAAAATGCAGGGGAAACAGAACCGTGTCATACCCATTGAAGTTTCCGACCTCCTTCAACGGTCTATAGAGAAGGAAAGCCATGCCAATATATCCCGCTATGCCCCACCAGCCGAGGGATGGCAGGTTGACGAGATAAGATATAACAGCTGTAATCCACACGATATTCGCTGCCGTCAACAATGGGGAGGCCGTAGTAGCCCCCGTTGAGAAGCTTTTTGCCCATCCTTGAATGATTGGTTTGAGATGACCCTCATACATTCTCATATGCAAGATTCCACGCCCACTGTACGCTTTCACCGGCAGTCCATAAGCTGCGGCTGATCGGGCAAAGGCGAGGTGCTCCACAATCTCTCCTTTGATTGCTTCGTGGCCGCCAAGCTCCCAATAATGATGGGAACGAACGAGAAGACAAGGTCCGAATCCGCCTTGAGATCCCTGCTCCATTCTAAACACGGAAGTCATCCCTGAAGAAGCGAGAACAACAAGATGGAAGACGGCAGAAAACTTTTCAACGAAAGACCCCATTTGATGGTACGGATGGATGGTTACCACGCCTTCTTCCGTTCCAAGAGCGTTCATCATCCGCTTCACCCCTCCCCCTGCAAACCACGTGTCTGCATCCAGGAATACGAGTTCATCACCGCTGGCCGCTTTCGCACCGTTGTAACAAGCCCAGGACTTTCCCATCCAGCCTTCAGGGAGCGGAGGATTCTCCACCACTTTCACACCAAAACTTTTCGCTGTTCGCTTCGTCTGATCATTTGAATCATCATCCACGACAATGATTTCGTGAGCCTGTCGATTTGACACGAGCGTCGGTAGCAACCGCTTCAAATTGGCCGCTTCATTCCGAGCAGGAATGATGATTGTGTACATCGATGTATTCTTACGGGTTTCTTCAGGAAACGATAATTTATGAAAAAAAAGAAACAGAGTCGATAAGCATGCGAGAATCGTCAACCACATTTCGGCCACCTCCTTATGTACATCCATTTTCACCTCGGAAACCTGGGATTATACTCTGAAGAGACCGGGTACAATGGTTAAAAATAAGATTCTATCCCAAGCAGGTATCACACGCTGGGGACGTCCTTAACCACGGGAAGGATAAACAGAGTCAAATAGAAAAGAGGGTTTCTCCAATGATGAAATTATGGATGGCGCAATTATTGCGACTTTTCCCCAATAAGGCAGAAAGAAACCTGATGGTCCCTTTCCAGCCTGTATACAAAAAAATGGACATGCTCGTGGATACAAAAGTAACTCCTGTGAACATCAGCTTGTATTATCCAAAATCATCCGGAGAAAAACCGCTACCTGTGTACATGAACATGCACGGAGGGGCTTTCATAATGAACGAGAAAAAAATGGACGACCCTTACTGCCGGTACCTTGCCAATGCAACCGGATGTGTCATCGTCAATGTCGATTACGCAAAAGCTCCCGAATACCCTTTCCCTCAACCAGTCGAGCAATGTTACCAGCTGTGGATGTGGCTCAAACACCATGCCGAAGATTTTCAACTTGATGCTGATGTAATGATGGTCGGTGGCCAAAGTTCAGGAGGAAACATGGCCGCTTCCCTCTGCCTCCTTTTGAAAGAACGGTCGCAAGATCAACCGCTTCTTCAAGTGCTTTCCTATCCAATGCTGGACTTTGTGACCCCACATGGAGAAAAACCGGAGCCGGACAAATGGCGGGCCAAATATCCTCAAGCCGCCCACTTCTTAAATAGGTGCTATGTTCCGGAACAATATCAGAGCGAGCATCCGCTTGCTTCACCTGTGAAAGCTGAAAACCCAGCGGGTCTGGCCAAAGCTCTTTTCATCATTCCGGAATATGACGCATTTTCTATGGAAGGGAAAACGTATGCAAATCTTTTGGAACAGGCAGGCAACGAGGTGGAGGTCCACATCTTCGAAGATTGCTACCACGCGTTCACTCATCAGGGACCTCAGGAGAAGGCGACATCCGCCTGGAAGCTCATTGCCGATGAGATTCGCACAGCTATTCACGAATGAAGGATGAAAGCGAAACCAATTATCCTTTGCCACGCCCTGCTTTTTGACTTATAATGACGGTTAGTGTCGTTTTATAGTTTTATTAAAGCAGGTGATCCATTGTTAGAATATAAAGTGTTAGGCTCTGACCCTTCCAAGGAATACGTCATTTTCCTCCATGGAATCGGAGGGAGCGTCAACATTTTCTTCCCTCAGTTGAAAGCGTTCCGTAAATCATTCAACTTGATCGTCGTGAATTTGCCTGGTCATAAAGATTCTCCACGGATTTCGAGTTACGACGACAAGTTTTCATTTGATACCGTCACAGAAGAAGTTCTGAGTGTTTTGGATGATGCCGGTGTGGAGAAAGCACACTTTGTCGGCATCTCTTTAGGTTCCGTAGTGATCCACCACATTCTGTCCCATGCTCCCCACCGCGTACGGACGGCCGTATTAGGCGGAGCGATCACTCGGATCAATCTTTTAGGTCGATTGCTGCTCATGATGGGGACGATGCTCAAAAATATTACGCCCCATTTGTACTTGTACTCCTTATGTGCACGGATCCTTATGCCAAGGAAAAATCATAAAGAATCGAGAGATGCTTTCATCCATGAAGCCTCTCAGATGAAAAGAGATGATTTCCTTGGCTGGTATAACATCGTTTATTCCGTGCCCGGAACATTCAAACATGTGAATGCCAATGCTTCATCCGTACCGAAACTGTACATTACCGGTGAAGGCGACCACATGTTTAGAGATGATGTGATCCGTGACACCCGCCACATGCCGAACACATCATTCCTCCTGTTATCGGGAAGCGGGCATGTCGTCAATCTGGATAAACCAGATACATTCAACAATTTAGCCGTTTCTTTCATACGGTCCGAAGGTCAAGTGGACTTCACACATATGAAAGAAGAAGTCAAACATTCCAATCATTGAGAAGGCGCCGGATGATGGTCCGGCGTTTTTTTGAATCTCTTTTTCTTCAAATTTTTTTCGAAAACCTCAAGGATGTGTACTTTTCCGCTTCTCTACTCCCATACCCTTTCATCTTGTGGGAAAATACAAACCCACGAGCTTCATAAAAAGAAATGCCTTGCTGGTTCCCTTCCTGAACAGACACCCATACGTTCACTGCTCCTAACTTTTTCTGCTGTTCCAGGAAGAATTCAAGAAGCTTGGTACCAATCCCCTCCTTTTTCCTATTCGGATCGATGTAAAGGACATAAAGTTCACAGGAAGCATCGTCAATCATTCCTCCGCCACACGCACCGACAACTTGTTCCTGCTCGAACGCAACGATGTAGCCGCCCCATTCTCTCCCCTTATGAATGACCTCTTCAAAGATTCTTTCTTTCGTGTAAAATTGTCGAATGATTTGTTCAATGTAGGAGGCGGAATATAAATCAGCATATGTCGTGCGGTTTCCTTCTGTACAAACCCATACGATTCCTCCTACATGCTGCGGTCCTGCAAGCATAATCTCCATCCCCTTCCACCACCTTTCTATCCTAGTCTGTGCGGGGAGCTTATACATAGGGACAACCAAATCCTGCATATGATCTACAAAGTGCATACAAGGAGGGATGAAATGATCATCCATGCCGTAGAAAATGGAGACTCTCTTTGGAAAATCGCCCGGCGCTACGGGGCGGACATCAATCAGATCATTTTATTAAATCAGATCACCAGTCCGGGAGTCCTTGTCGTCGGTCAGGCCCTTACCATCCCGGAACCTGATAAAGAATACGTCGTTCAGCCTGGGGACAGCCTTTGGAACATTGCGAACCGCTTCGGTGTCCGGGTCAGTGATTTGGCTGAGAAAAACAACATCACCCATGCATCCCTCCTATATCCCGGCCAGATGCTTATCCTCCCTTTCCGAACGTATACAGTTCAACAAGGTGATACCCTCTGGAACATTGCTAAACAAGGGGGGGTTTCTGTTTCGGAGATTGCGGAAGCGAACAACATTCAGGATCCGTCCGTCATTACTGTCGGTATGACTCTTTCTATCCCTTCTCCGCTCCGACCAGTCAAGGAAATCAACGCCTATCTGACGAAAACAAATGCAGAAGGAACGCGTGAAGTGACCGTCCTTGGTCCCCATTTCACCTATCTCTCCCCTTTCACGAGGACGATTCAGGCTGATGGAGGTTTGACAGACCTGGAAGATGCTGCCGTTCTGCAAGCGGCCACTTCTCAAAAAATATCTCCTCTTCTTGTTGTCACTAATTTCACCGAAGGGGGGTTTGATTCCGACCTTGCTTCCACTTTTTTAAAAAATCCTGATCTTCAGGATACTTTTATCAACAACCTTCTCGTGCAGATGCGCTCGAAAGGATATACAGGTGTGAACTTTGATTTTGAATACGTATACCCCGAGGATAAGGAAAATTATAATGCCTTTCTAAGAAAAGCAGCTCTACGCTTACGTCCTGAAGGCTTCAGTATCTCAACCGCCCTGGCTCCGAAAGTAAGAGGAGATCAACAGGGGCTTTTATATGAAGCTCACGATTATGAGGCCCATGGAGAAATCGTGGATTTCGTCGTCCTGATGACATATGAGTGGGGATGGTCTGGAGGAAGACCGTGGGCAATCGCCCCTATCAACAAAGTGAGGGAAGTCCTCGATTACGCCGTCACTGTCATTCCTCGTAATAAAATTCTGATGGGAATCCCGCTCTATGGACGCGAATGGAACATCCCCTGGGTTCAAGGAACATACGCACGGACCGTAAGCCCCCAAGAAGCGGTTCAACTGGCCGCCAGGTTTGGTGTCCCCATCCAATACGACGAAACATACCAATCTCCATATTTCAAATATACCGATGAAAACAACCAGCAAAAAGAAGTCTGGTTTGAGGATGCTAGAAGTGTCCAGGCGAAATATGAAACGATTGCAGAGTATGGACTGCGCGGTGGAAGCTATTGGGTGCTGGGAAGCCCTTTTCCTCAAAATTGGCCGGTCCTTCAGGGCACGTTCAAAGTGAAAAAATGGTAAAGCCTCTATTCCATTACTGAGGCTTTTTTTGTTACACTTTCAAACGGTAAGCCACCGGTCTCTCCTTTCATCACCTGCCCTTCCAATATAATGAAGTAAAATGAATGTCACATTCGCAGGATGAATCTTTCCTACCCGTTGATTCTTCCATGAACGAAAGAACGGCACCTCTTTCCCCGCCTCTATTCTTGATATTTTTGCAGCAGGGCTTCGCTTTCTTGAAGAAGGTCTGTATAGTGGACTCCCGCAAGAACGACGGTAACGAAGATGAAACCAGCGGTCACTCCGAAGAGCACAGGCTCCCATTTCTCAGGAATTTTAAGCCATCCTTGCAACGAGATATTCCATAGGCGAGAGAACCCTTCCAATACCAAATAATAAACGAGTACAAGAATAGTAAAGATCACATTTGCAAACCTTTGGTTGAAATTGTGATCCATTAAGAAGAACTCGACTTCATCCTCTTTCGTCAACTCCGTCAGATGGACCTTTTCTATGACAGCTCCATTCCACCCGTGTTTATAGATAGTCTTTTCTTCCTCTTCTAACGAAATCCCGAAAGGTACGGGGAGGTCGCTGAGAGAAAGATACATATGTATCCCCATTAAAAACGGCATCACAAATAAAAATGAATAACGAACCATCGTCTTTTTCATTAGGTATCTCCCTGGTCCTTCTTCTCTATGAGCAGTTCCCGAATTTCTTTCAAGTGTTCCATCTGTTGATCCTGCTTTTCTGTAACCTTAGCAGTCATTTTCTCAAGCGTTTTTGTGATGGACCAAAGTGATAGAATAATAACGATGCTTAACCATACAGCCATATATATATCTTCCTTCCGTCTGTAATCCTGCCATGATGTCATTTCAAAAGTTAGGTTCCCTTACGTTTCACCTGCTGTTTCCTGACATTCTCTTTATGAAAAGGAGAATCTTTCTCTTCATCTACTACACTGAAGACATTTTGATCAGGATCGAAAAAGTCGAAGCCACGCATATCTCCGAAATTACGAATCTCCGTCGTCTTCACACCGCTTTCCGCTAACCTTTGGTGAGCAGCCTCAATATCGCAAACAACAAAATTGAAATACGCATTTCTATCTTTCTTATCTATCTTGAATTCTGTCGTTTGAGATTCTGTCACTTCGATTAACCCAAGCTGGACAGAACCTTCAGAAAAGAAAAAGCCGACGCCACCCTTCCATGCGTCAATTTCCTGTACATCCAAGTGATCCACATACCATTGCTTAGATTTTTCAAGATCCGTTACGGGAATAAACACACTACCAATTTGAAACATAACAAAAGCCTCCTTTCGCCTTCTTCCTCTCTCGATTGACCTTCTTAAGAACTATCTGTAACCATCATTTTCATTAAAAGAACTGTGGTATCCTCTTCAATCATTTTCCTCACTTGTTCATCCTCCTTTAGATCAATGACCTGCATCGTGCCATTAGATGAATGGCGATAAGCACCCAGCAAAAGTTCTTTTCCAATAGAAAACTCTTCCCAGTCTTCCTGGATCGCATACTCCCAATTCCCTATCCCTTCTTCCTGCAGGGGTAAAGAGATGTCTTTAGGAGTTGCAGATATACCAGGCGCATACAAATGAAGAAGGGATCCGTCTTCACTTTGTATCCATCCAATTCCAAGGTCACCTTCCTCTTCCTTCTCTGGACTACCTCCATAAGAGAGTTCTACCATTGCCTCTGAAATCTTTTCACCGTCCCGATACCCTTCAACCCAGACATGCACCGAGCGATTATCGGCAGCCGGCAGCCTAAATTCATAGTTATAAACACGTCCGATCCCCAGATCCTGATAGTGTTGATCATAATCGGATTCAGCATCGGCTTTTATGAGAGGGAGCTCTCCACCTTCTTCTGTACAGCCTGCAAGAAGCAAAACACCTATTAGCAGGAATAGTTTCTTCATTAATCACCTGCCTCCTTTCGAACGACCGATACGGCGGAGGAAATAGGCTCCTACGAATAAGAATATTCCTCCACCAACAGCGATTTCCCACAAGTTCCCTTGCACAAGGTCCTTGAGTGGCTGTGGTTCCGGGATTGGCTCTTCACGGTCCTCCACATAGGTTAAATGCTCAACTGTATCTCCGCCTAATACAGGCTCCCAGCCATATTCCCCGCGCTTAAGCCAAATTTCAATCGTATCCCCCTCAAAAATATCCATTTTCTTACCACCCGCCATTTCAACCCAGGAAGGGGTGTAATGATAGAAAACTTCCACTGTGTCAGGTTCAAATTCGGCGTCAGGCTTTTTTTCATACTCCTGAACCATTACTACCATTTTCCTCCGCTGTTCCGGCTGATCATCCGTCGATAAATCTTTGACCAGCACGTCTTGCTCGACATGCCCAATCAGGTGCAGAGGGGCTTCTTCTTTTCGCTCTTTCACCTCAGAAGGGTCCGCAGCCGATAAGGCATAATGAGGGAATAACCCTAATAAAACTATGCCAAGTGATAGTACTTTCCACCATCCCCGTACCAAAAGATCCACTCCTGTCAACTATGTATTCTTCTTTTTATTCTCCCACTATATTGGTTTTCTGTAAATTATAGCCACATTCATTTCGTAGATTAATAGCTATTGTCAAACTGTCACTATCCATATAAAATCCATATATAAACCTTTCACCTGATGGAGGACCTTCCCATGTATACGAACGCAAAGAGAAAATTTTTCCATTATTTCGACAGACTTACTCCTTTCCAGGTGATTGTACTGTTTTATATTACTGCAGTCATTGTTTCTACTGGACTGATCAGTCTTCCTTTCCTCCATAAAAACGGAGTGGGATTAAGCTTTATTGATGCCATTTTCACAGCCGTCAGTGCGGTAAGTGTTACAGGACTCACGGTCGTTTCTACATTAGATACATTCAATACAGGTGGTTACTTCGTATTGATGTTCATCCTTCAGTTCGGCGGAATTGGCGTCATGACGTTGGGGACGTTTATATGGTTGATGCTCGGAAAGAAAATCGGACTAAAAAGCCGTGAGCTGATTAAAACCGACCAAAACCGCTCTACTTTCGCCGGGATGGTTAATTTGATCAAACAGATTTTGTTGATCATTCTATTGATTGAATTTGTAGGAGCAATAATATTGAGTATTTACTTTACTCAATACTTCCCCACTATGGGAGAAGCGATCGTCCAAGGAATGTTTGCTTCTGTGAGTGCGACGACAAATGCAGGATTCGACATAACAGGTGTCTCCCTCGTCATGTTTGAACATGATTATTTTGTCCAGTTCATTCACATGCTGTTATTGACGCTCGGAGCGATCGGCTTTCCAGTGCTTATAGAAATCAAAGACTTTATCACCCGGGAAAAGAAGAATATGCATCACTTCTCTTTATTCGCAAAACTGACATCCGTTACGTTCGGCGTCCTCGTCATTGTCGGAGCTATACTCATTTTTCTTCTGGATCGACATCACTTTTTCGCAGGTAAGTCCTGGCATGAGGCCTTCTTTTTCTCCCTTTTCCAATCGGTGACTACAAGGAACGGGGGGCTTGCAACTATGGATGTGGCAGAGTTCAGCGGACCGACACTGCTCGTCATTTGTGTCCTCATGTTCATCGGAGCCTCACCCAGCAGTGTGGGCGGAGGGATTCGCACAACGACCTTCGCCATTACTGTATTAAGCGTGATCACTTATGCCAGGGGCAAAAGCCGTGTTCGCATCTTTAGAAGAGAAATCGACCCAAACGACATTTTCCGGTCATTCATCGTTGTGAATACAGCGATTGCTATTACAGGCATTGCCGTTATCCTGCTTCATTACTTCGAACCACAATTTTCCTTCATGCAGCTGTTGTTTGAAGCGTGCTCTGCATTTGGAACAACTGGGTTGTCCATGGGGATTACACCTGAATTGCATCATGTTGGAAAAGTCATCATCATTGCACTTATGTTCATTGGGAGAATCGGAATCTTTGCTTTCCTATTCATCATTCGAGGGAAAAGCAATAAAGAAAAGTATCACTACCCGAAAGAACCGATGATTATCGGCTGACAGGAGGTCACCAACCATGAAAAAAACCTTTGCCGTAATTGGTCTTGGCCGTTTTGGTGGAAGCATCTGCCGAGAACTAAGCAGAGAAGGAATGGAAGTTCTTGCACTGGATTTGGATGAGCACAAAGTCAATGAATATCGTGACATTGTTTCTCATGCAGTTATGGCTGATTCCACGGATGAACTTGTACTGAAGGAATTAGGCTTTACAAACATCGATCACGTTATAGTAGCTATCGGGGATAATATCCAAGCAAGTATGTTAACAACTTTGATCCTAAAGGAAATGGGAATTCGGATGATTACGGTAAAAGCACAAAACGATTATCATGAAAAAATATTAAATAAAATCGGAGCGGATCAAGTCGTCCACCCTGAAAGAGACATGGGAAAAAGGATTGCTCATCACATCATCTCCGATAATATTCTCGATTATATCGAACTATCTGATGATCACAGTGTCGTCGAAGTGAAAGCAGGTAGTAAGATGAACGGTAAAACGTTAATTGAATTGGATATTCGTGCCCAGTACGGATGCAATATCGTAGCTATTAAACGGGGAAAGGAAGTCCTCGTCTCCCCTATGGCTACGGAGCAAGTGAATGCAAGCGACATCCTCATCGTTATTGGTGCAGACAAAGACGTCAACCGATTTGAGAAAAACCTTGTCGTAGAAGATTAAAAAGGCAGCAGCTGGTTACCAGCTGCTGCCTTTTTCCGTTGGAGTACAACCTTCTGTAATATAAACCCTGACACCAAACCAGCATAGTAATAGGAAAACGGAAAAAATCCAACTAAATTCAATGAAGCATTATTTGTCACTCCATTTAAAGAATCGGGACGCAAGAATAATAGAAACGACAGAGATCCCCAGTAAAATCCCGACTTCAAGCCCGAATTCGGTAATGGGTGATTCATTCCAAGTCCCGCGCAGCAATTGGATGACATAATACAATGGCAGTACTTTCGACACATATTGGAGAACCGTCGGCATCATTTCAAGTGGAAATGTAGCCCCGGATAAAAAGAGCATCAAGTTCAAAAAAAGTGAGCTGATCGCTGCTGCTGATTGGGTATTTTTTGCAAGAGACGTGACGAATAATGCAAAGGGAAAAAAGGCTAGAATACTGATAAATAAAGCCAAAAGAGTACTTCCGATATAAGCCGGCAATTGAAGGTCGTACATGATCATACCGAAGACCATAAGAAGCAGAGCAGATATCAGGAAGATCACCGTGCCTTGAACCGTATGGGCTGTGAGGATTTTCCATGGTTGGAGAGGTGTAGATTGATATCTGCGCAGTACGCCCGTTTCACGATAACTGGCAAGAACGGTCCCAAGGGTGAAAAACGAAGTAGTTACAATGTTGACACCAATCCACGATGGAATGAAAAGGTCAGCGAAAGAAAAAGGACCCATCACATCGCCACTGAACATCGAACCAAACAACCAAATCATCACAACAGGAAAGAGAAATGTCCAAAACACACTAAGGCGGTCCCGGAAGAACATTTTCGTTTCCAAGCTTGCCAATTTCATCACACTATTCATCCGGTTTTCTCCTTTTCTAAGTATTGGACGAACAAATCATCCAGAGATCCTCTGTCGAATTTGAAGTTCTTAATATCAATCCCTTCCTCATGACAGTAGGTGAAAATTTGATAAGCGGTCGTTTGCAAATCCTCCGTGAACACTTTGAACGTTTCTTCCTCTTTTTCAACACGAACAACATCACCGAGTGTCAGAAGATATTCATAAGGGATCCGCGCGCTTTCAAATCGAAGGTAATGTGTAGCCACATCATCCAGAAGAGCATCAGGTTGGTTGAGCGCTTTTAACTCCCCACTGTAAATCATTGCGACACGATCACAAAGTTTTTCTGCTTCCTCCATATAGTGCGTCGTCACGACGATGGTGCTCCCGCTATGCCTCAATGTCCGGATCATCCCCCACATTTCACGCCTTGCATGGGGGTCAAGTCCCATACTCGGTTCATCTAAAAACAACAATTCCGGCTGATGCAAAGTAGCCAATGCAAGGGTGACCCTCTGCTTCCACCCCCCTGATAAGTCTTCAAAATGAACATTCAGCTTTTCCTGGAGGCCAAGCATTTCAATCAATTTCCCTTTTTGGGTTGGACCCTCATAAAAGGTGGAAAATAAATCAAGCGCTTCCTTTACCTTCATTTTCTTCTGAATGGAAGTAGCTTGAAACTGGACCCCGATCCTCCGGTTCAATTCACGAAGTTGTTTTCCCGGGTTAAGACCCAGCACCTCCACCCGTCCCGTAGTAGGCTGTTGGATCCCTTCCAAAATTTCGAGGGTCGTTGTCTTCCCTGCTCCATTCGGACCGATAATCCCGAAGATCTCCCCTTTACTTACCGTGAACGATAAATCTTTAACCGCCTGAATGCTCCCAAATGACTTGCAAAGGTTTTCGACTTGAATGACGTGTTCTATTTTGACCGCTCCTCCCTAGAAACTGTTCTACTTGTAAGTACGCAACTCCCAAGAAAAGGTTTCAGAAAAATCAAACCTCCTTGAGAAAAGTGTTGTGGACGGAATAAAAAAAACAAAAAGTAAAGCGATTCCGATCACCAAGCACCCGATATGAAGGACTCTTTGAACCTGAGTACCTTCCTTCACACTTTTAATTGTCCAGAATGGAAGCACGGTTAAGGGCACACCGGACAGCAACACCCCATCCATTGGATGCCTCCTTATTGGAATAAGTGGTGAAATAAACGTTCCTTATCATCGAAAAACTGTTTCATAATAGTATAGTGATTCGTTTCTTCCAGTGAAGTTTCCTTCATTCCATCTTCAGTCAATTCTATGATTCTTGCATCAGGATACCCCATCACAATCGGAGAATGCGTGGAAATAATAAATTGTGAACCTGCTTCAATAAGGTCATGAATCCTTCTCAACATCGACATCTGCCGGAGCGGAGATAGGGCTGCTTCTGGTTCATCGAGAATATACAGCCCCTCCCCTTGGAAGCGTTCCGTAAAGGCAGCAAAAAATGATTCGCCATGGGACTGCTCATGCAGAGACTTCCCGCCGAATGAATCGATGATTTTCGGTCCTCCATTTTGCTGATCAAGCTCCTCAATGTTGGTGGCCACATTGTAAAAACTTTCAGCTCGGAAAAAGAATGAATCTTTTGGTCTTTGAATCCCTTTGACGAGACGTAAATATTCATCCAGGTCCGAATGAGAATCATAGCTGGAAAAATTGAAGTTCAATGTACCGCCTTCCGGATTAAATCCAAGAGCAATGGCGATTCCCTCAAGCAATGTCGATTTCCCCATTCCATTTTCTCCAATGATATAAGTCACATGAGGGTGAAGGTGGAGCTCTTTGAAGTTCCGAATCACTGCAAGGTTTAAAGGAAATTGGTGAAAAGAATGGATGCGCTCCCTCTTCAAGTCAATGGAACGAATATATTGCGTATGCTTCTCTAATTTTGCCACACGACCACCTCTCCTTTTTACTTCTCCCAACTATTCATTTCATAAGTTCACGGTCACTTGGCATGACGATTGCCGCTACGAAATAAATGAGCCATGTAAACCCACCTGTAAAAAAACCTGAAACAGCGACAATGATTCTTAAAAGACTTGCGTCAATATTATAAATCTCACTCAGACCTCCCAGCACGCCCGATAGCTGAGAATTTTCCGTAGAACGATATAGCTTTTTCATATTCATCCTCCTTTTTTATTCAAACACCCATTCAAAAAATGATACGACATAATAAAGTTTATAGAAATACACCACCTGGAAGATCAAAACAAATAACAGGACGATGAAAGCACGTAAAAATGATGCTTGCTTCAACTGGATATAATAGCCGACGGCCCAAATCACATAGACAAAAAGAATACTGATATTCTCTCCTATATATGGATCTTCCTGTTCAACGAAATGTAAGCCAACGAAAAGGAAAAAGCTCCATACAATTACTAAGGCGAAGAGCATCAAGTTTGTCATATGTACTTTTTGAAGCACCATAAAACCTCCTCATTCTCTCAATTACGAGAGAACTCCCATGACGGTTTCATTTTTTCCCGATAAAAACCGTGCCTCCCTCAAATAAAAGAGCCTCTAGTTTAAAAGATGGATCTGTTAAAGTTCAGTGTTGATATTTGCATCAACAGATGGAAGGGACAATGAATGATGGGATGGTAAAAGAGAATTTATTTCCAAGTGTCGAAACCTTTAGATGATCTTCTTTCACGATGTAACCAATGAAAACTGAGCCTTTCGCTAAATGGCAGGATTGTTTAAAGCTCAGTTTCGAGACTTTTGTTGAGTGGATAGAGGCTGCGAGACTCCCGCGGGAATGGATGGGCTGGCGAGACCCCACAGGACGAAGTCCGAGGAGGCTTGCCGCCATCCCCGCAGGAAAGCGAGTGGCTTCCCAGCCGCCCCTAACGCTCAACCAGGCAATGAACCCCTGGAACATCTCGAAGCTGAGTCTTCAAGAAAAGGAAGTGTTAGTTGAATAAGCCAACTATAAAAAAGAGGAACTTCCATAAAAATGGAAGTTCCTCTTTTGCAGTAATAACAACACTAAATCTTAACAAAGACTAAAAGATAAGGGTTTCCGCTGCATCAATACTCCCTTGTGCGATCTCCGAACATGCCCGCTTTCATTGCGTAAATGGCCGCCTGCGTACGATCATGGACCTGAAGCTTGCTCAACAAGTTACTCACGTGGGTTTTCACCGTTTTTTCAGTTATGTAAAGCTCGCTTGCAATTTCCTTATTGCTTTTTCCTAACGTAATTTGGTGGAGGACGTCTTTTTCCCTGTTCGTCAGCTTGAAATGAACGTCTGGATCTTTCTTTTCACTCCCGCCACTCATTTGCTCCAGAAGAAGGTTAGTTGCTTTCGGGTGTAACAGTTTTTCCCCATTTGAGGCTGCTCGAATGGTTTTGACTAGCTCATCCGGGTCAACATCCTTCAACTGGTACCCAACAGCACCTGCCTGAAGAGCAGGAATGACATGATCCTGGTCGGAGTAACTGGTCAGGACGACCACTTTCGCATCCGGATAGGATTCACGGAGCTTCCTGGTCGCTTCCACCCCATCCATGACCGGCATCATCAAGTCCATTAACACGACATCAGGCTTCCATTCCTTATAAGCTTCCAATGCCTTCTCCCCGTTTTCAACTTCCCCTATCACTTCAAGGTCCGACTGTGTGTTCAGAAAAAACTTCAACCCCCGTAATACTACGAGATGATCATCAACGAGCATCACTCTGATCTTCATTCTCTTTCCTCCCTTCTCCTCTGTATGGGATATAGACATCGATTGCAGTCCCTATACCAGGCGAACTTTCCACTGATAATTCTCCACCGACCAATGCTACACGTTCTTTCATACTGATCAACCCCATCGTTTGATGTCCGCCGACTTGGTCCGGATTGAATCCACTCCCTTGATCGGTAACGGTCATTCCAGCTCCTTTTTCTTGATCATAAAGACGGATGGAGACTTCTTTCGTCCCTGCATGTTTCGCTACATTATTCATTGCTTCCTGACTGATTCGCCATAAGGCTTCTTCCGTCGTTCTGGACCAATCAGGCAGGCGTTCCATATCAAATTGCACAGACAACCCGAGGTGGTCTCCATATTTCTTCATAGCAGAAAGCAGGCCTTCCTCAAGCCCTACAGGCCGAAGCTGCCAAATCAAAGAACGCATCTCCTTCAAGGACTCCCGGGCCATGGAGAGCATCTCATCCATCAGCCCCCCAAGGGAGGGGTCATAACTTGAAACCATCCCTTTGGCGCCTTTAGCCGTCAACGAAAGGGAAAAAAGTTTTTGATTCACAGAATCATGAAGATCGCGGGCCAGGCGCTTCCTCTCTTCATGAAGAAGCAGTTCCTGCCGCTTTTCTTTTAAGACGATATTCTCATAAACGAGTCCCAAGTGTCGGCCAAGGGCGTGCAAAAATTCTTCGTCCCCCTGCTGAAAGAAATCTCCGTCTTTTCGCACGATCCGAAGGGATCCAAGAATCCCCTGTTGCCGGATGATCGGAAGAACGGCTTGAATTTCTGTGATCATAACCTGGTCGGAGGGTGAAAAGGAAGGCTTCCCGCACTCTTCATCTTTTATGTAACACTCAATCTCAGACCACCCGAAAATGTTTTTCCCTTTTGACTCCAGCACTTCTTTTAATTCGACCAACGTCTCCACAGCCCATAGATCACCAGAAAGCTGGTTCAAATTTTCGAAGTTCTCCGCTCGTCTCCGCTCCGCCTGATACAAGCGAGTCCTCCGTATCGCCGTGCCGATTTGAAAGCCAAGCGATTGAAGCAGCGTCAATTCAGCGTCTGAAAATTTTTCTTTTCTTGGCGCAGCGACATTCAACAATCCAAATGAATCTTCCCCATCACCAAGCGGAATTGTAGCGTGGTGGGTAATCCCATTCGTATCCCCCCACGATTCTTCAATCGCTTTATTCAACCGTTTGCATTCAATAATGTTCACCGGCCTGGTCAGTTTCCCATTACGAAAGCGGCTCAAACAATAACAGTCGCCGCTGCACATCGGCTGATATTCTCCCCAGGACAAAGCAGGAGGCAAGCCGTAATGCGCGGCCATTTCATAGTGATCAGGACCATCCATGAGGAAAATCCAGCCGGCATTCAGTTTAGTCAGTTCCAGAAGTTTTTCCAAAACAGTCTGCAGCATCATCGGCAGATCGTTGCACTGGTTTAGAGTTTCAGCGATCACTTTCATAATATTCAATTCTTCCGCACGGTCATACCCACTCATCTGCGGCACCTCCTCCTCGTTCTAACTTCTGTTTATCTGAAAATCTTAAGAACTTTTAACACTTGCCAAACGTTCGGCATTGTATTCTGCCAGCAAAAGATCAAGCTTTTCGATTACCGGTGTGATCAACTGATCACCATCAAAATGCTCCGGATCAAAAATCATCTGACCCGGCACGACAGAAGCATAGAGTCCCCGGCCGACTGTACGCATTTGATTCAGGGCATTGATGCCGCCTTTTCCTCCACCGGAAACTGCGAGCAGTTGGGTCGGCTTCCCCTTCACATGGGAACCGTTCAAAAATTCCAACGCATTCTTCAGGGCGCCGCTCATTCCGTTATGATACTCTGGAGAAATCCAGACAAAACCGTCCGCCTCAGCAGCGACCCTGCGTAGCCACTGCACGGAAGGGTGTTTTCCTTGAGAATCTTCCCCATTGAATAAAGGAAGATCCAACCGGCTCAGATCGACCAAAGTCCCTTCCATTTTTCGTTCAACCGTACGGGCAACCATTTTCGTACGCCCATCCTTTCTAGGTGTCCCACTAATAATCACAATATTCATCCAATATAACCTCCTTACGATTAAGGTTATGGGAAAACGCTTATTTCTGAATCCGAGCATGGATGGAAAAATGTCTACACCATTCGGCCGAAAACGTACGTTCGCCTCATCATGCATACAAAAAACACTTGAACCTTTTCGGATTCAAGCGTCTCTCTTACTTTTTGAACAGAGCCATAATCTTACCGAGCGTACCACGCGAATGTTTGACAGAGTGTTCCAAGCGTTCATTGAACTCCGTTTGGGAACGCCACTCTTTCTTCTGTTCATCCCGCATTTCCTGGATTTCTTTCTGGAGGTACTCCGCCTTTTCCTGCTCCCGCTGCAGCAATTCTTCATATTGTTCTTTCTGCTGCTGCATCATTTTATCCATTTTCGTATGGGTCTTTTGCGAAAAATTCCCAACACCGGAACTGATGACATGGTGGTCCTGTTTCAATCTGGATACAGTCGTTTTCAATTCGGCCATATCATTCTTCAATTGGACATTCATCTCACGTGATGCCGCAAGTTCACTCGCTAAGTACCGGAACATTTCTTTCATTTGGTCGGAATCTGTCAGTTCATTCCCCTCATATGTATCCGAAAGTGCAAGATCTCGCGACTCATATCCCGCAAGCATTTCTTTCTGCTCTTTCACGATTTCATGGATTTTATCTTCTTTCGGCATTTCCGTATCCCGGATTTGAATGAGCGCCTCGACATCAGATCTTACAAAGATCCGCCGCTCCCCGTCTTTGAAAAATTCATAACCGTTCTGCTCCAAAAGCTGTCCATACCGTCTGACCGTCGTGGTGGCGATCCCGACTTCTTCCGCTACTTCCTTTGTTGAGAAAGCACGTTCGTTCGGCTGTATATCGTGTCGCATATCGGGCCTCCTTTTCTTTCCGTAGCTAGATAAGTACCGCTGTCTCTATTATAAGAGTTTTTCATCGATCTGCCCATCCACATTCCGTTTTATTTTCTATTTCCATCCCTGAATACTAAAACTTATAAAAACTTTTCCATTCGTATATCCGCCCACTTGCTTCCGTTCCAATAAGTGAAATCCGGAATTCTCGCAATCTCTTTATATCCCAGTCTCTCATACAGCTGATAAGCCTTTTCGTTAAACTCAAAAACCCCCAGCTCCACGCGCTTAATCCCCTGCTCTTTGATCCTCTCTTCCAAGTAACTCATAGCTTGAAATCCGATCCCTTTGCCCCTTCCGGACGCCTCACCAATCGTAATCCCGATCCAGGCGGTGTCATCCTTTTTACTGTGGAGATGACCGGGATTAATCATATAGTTCATTTCACCGACCAGCTCTTCATCTATGTAAATGAGATAGATTTCATGATCCCCCAAACGCTGCCTCAACCCCTCTGTTGTCACGTCATATCTTTTTTCCAGTGCTTCTTGATCAGGGTTCGGCCGCACTTTAGGTATAAGCTGGGCATCATTCTCCCACCGATGGTAAGCAGATGCGATTTCTTCCGTTGGTTGTGTGAGTTTTTTGAAAGTTACACCCATGGCTATTTCCTCCCTACGCTTCCTCCAACATTTTCTCCGTCTTATTTCCCATATTACAGTTTTCGAAATGTTCTTTCTATATGTGACAGTCTCTACCTTCAACTTTATATTAAATTTGCAAATCTTCCTAGTAAACACATACAAAAAACAGAACTTCTAATCACGCAGAAGCTCTGTTCCTATGTCTCTTATGATCCTGACCTCGATGTTACTATCAGAGTGCTTGATTACTCTTCTTTATATCTGATGACCTCTATGGCTTCAAGTTCTCTTGTATCCTTGTCCGTCGTAATTACTGAAGACTCCTTCAAATGGACGGTGACAGAATCTCTAATCGATAAGTCATCCCAAAACAGTCGACTTCCTGACTCATCAACGATCAAAGTATCCTCAAGGATGAAAATAGTACATGTATAACCAATATCTTCAGGTGATGGGTCGTTTTCATTCACTTCCCCTGAACAATCTACGGTCAACGAATCTCCATCCACCCCTAAAACCATCCCATCAATGGTGGAAAAATCCTCGCTGCATCCAGCCAAGGAGAAAATGAATAGGGTTAAGGCAAACAGTCGTTTCATATCCTTCCTCCTTTAAGTAGAAGCCACCAATTCAATTGGTCGAGAAGTCATCTCACCTCTAAGGAAGAAAGTGACTCTTATCAAAATGCTCATTTCTTTCAGGAGGCGGTCGGAAACCGTTTAGGCAAAAGTCAGTCATTCTTAGAAAAAGATGCCTTTTTTCAAAGGAAAATTGTCTTTTGAATCCTCGGTCCTTTTCTGAACACGCGGTTTGCTGAAGTAAGCTCCGGCAAGCATGAAAATCATTGATAACATCAGCCCGCTCGCTGCCTGGTCCATCCATAAAGAAACAGGAGCAGCAAAAGCCGCCGCTGCAAACAACCATTTCATTCCATCGACCTCCGCTACACAGATTTCCCCTCACCCTATTGAAGGATAAAAATACGCATGGAAAAAGCCAAAGATGAGAAAATCCAAAAGAGTGCGATTGTGGTAAACAGACATAAGGTAGAACCTGTCAAGTCAGTCATAACTACATACCTGAAGTCGATTACCAAACAAATCGTAGAAATCGAAAAAATGTTGATTCGCGTCGTTTTGTATGGGTCCCACCTCAATCTTCTTCTCCATCATTTGCTCGTGCGAAATCTCTATATTCCTCGTGAAAAAGATGGGATAGTTATCGATTGCTGGCACAGCCCTTTCCTTTTCTTCCAACGTCACAGGAATGGAGCGATCACCTGGTGAGAGTACACAATATCCTTCTCCTATGAACGTAGGGCAGAACTCCAGCTTCTCCTCATACCAAACAGCCGCTTCCTCTACGTCTCTCACTCCAAGACATAGCGTATCGATTTTCTCAATCATGCTGAATACCGCTCCTTACACGATCCGATCGTTTCTGCGCCCTCCATGTTTGAATCATTCCTGGGACCCCCGCACACATGCTCACCATAAAGCTCCACATCACATACCGCCAGTCCCCGGTTATGTTGGAAACCACGATGAAAAAGCCCAGTTGTCCCACCAGGGCAAACCAGGAAGCAATCCAAGCGTACGTTAAATTTTCTTTCATTTGATCCCACCTTTTCTGGTAAATGATTCCTTTTATAATCGTACCATACATTCATTTAGTAAAAACAAAAAAAGCCACTGAATTTTCAGTGACTTCAAAGAGGGCTTACCACCAATAAGGATAGTATGGATAATAATACGGGTACCACCTGCGGATTCTCCAGAATGGAAAACCGAACAGCCAGAACGGGGCGAAAAATGGAAAAAACAGACGACTGTCTCCCTGGCTTCCTGTCTGGTTTCCTTCCTGCTTTCCACTGGGCATGATCAAATTCATCTGATTCTGATCAAAGCTATGCAGAAGTCCTGTGTGCGTCTGACCATCATCCAATTCAATCTGTACCATCTGATAAAGGTTCTGCTTACAAAACTCATGAATCCCCTGAGGCTGGCTGCTATTCCCCTGAGTGTGTTGCTGATCTGTCGGGTTGTTCACCACATTCCCCTCCTTCGACTCCTCACATTTTATGCAATTCGCCCAGGTTGGTGAATGAAAAGCGTACCTATTCAGTTATAGAAAAACGTTTCGCAAGTACAAAACGCCATAAATCCCGACGCCTAACATAACGATGAACAGGCCGATCATGACAAACCCGTAAAGGAACCCTTTGACCATAGCCATTACATCAAGCACCACATTTTTTAACGTACGTAACACGGCATGCATTCTGAAACTCCTTATCTATTTCCATTTTTTAAATGCCTCCCAGATCCGTTTCACTTTCTTCTCTGCAGATTTGTCAGATTCTGAGCGTTGTTTCTGCCATTCGTTATAACTGGCTATTCCGATGAGCACAAGTCCTGCCAACAACAGATATACCCACCAAGGGACGTTCCCCCAGTAAGGTCTTGTCTGATAGAGGATGTTGAAGACAAGGACCCCCATGCCCACGAGAAAGTAAGATTTAATCCGCAGCTGCATCCCCGCTATCATGGATAGAAGCGATAAACCGCCAATGATCCATGCATCCCATACCGTGTGGCTTTGGATCGCGTCTATAACGAGATAACCAGCAATCAGCAGAAGAACAGCCAAGTGAACATAGCCTACGATTACAGGAGAATCTTCCCATATATACTTTCCAACGAAGAAAAGCACAAGCAATGCAGGCAAGGCTTGAAGTTCTGCCATCATCAGATCGGGGATCTTCTCACTATACGCGGCAATGACCATCAAGTAACTTCCGTAAAGGCATCCGGATGCTCCAGTATAACAAATGTTACGAAAGACTTTGTCCGGCCACTTGCTTCCGCTAAGATAAAACCACATGCTGAGAAGGATCAACGGCAGAATACGTATCCATACACTTTCTTCCCATCCTGCATATATACTCAGATAACCGATATAGAGAAGAGCGGACCACGTGTAAGCGTCTGCCTGTACGCCCGGACCTATAAGATAGCCATGCAGCACTTTCCCGACTCCCAGGAGGGCAAGACTCACGAGTACAAGGGATAGAATGATTTCCGAATCCCCCCACACGATAGAAAGCCTCTCCCATAGGCTGATCGTTAACACCAATGGAATGAAACGGACAAGTGACCACGGCCTGCGATGCAGAAAAAATAAATTGAATACCGTGTACCCGATTCCGAGTACCCATTCCCCTTCTCCACGTAACGGTACGTCCTGGACCCATGCAAATAAGCCTAGAAGTGAAAATGGAATGATATACCACTCTATTCGCTTTTTCCAGATCGACGGCAAAAAGATCCAAAGCATGGCATAAAGCAGACTGCTGGCTAGAAAGCCATATTCGTAAGGGGAATCTTTCCAAAGGCCATATTCCTCCACTAACGTCACCAATAATAAATAAACGTTGATAAGCGCTGCATAGAGCATCGTTTTTATTCCGGACTCTTTTTCTGCGTTCAACGTGCTGTAAATGTAGACGCCAAGAGGGATAATCAGATAAACAGGGTGAATGTTTTCCGGACCAAGCTGATCCAGCAGAACGAATAACACAATGATGGGCTGGACAATATGGCCAAGCAAATAAAAGTGTGGCCGTAACCCCCACCCTTTCTTTTTTCCAAATTGTCCTATGGCGATCAACCATACAGGAGCGAAAAGCATGTAAAGAAGCACGTGGGAGAATGAATCCATCCCGAACGTTTCGAGCAAGGAGACATAAAAAGCAAGCGAAACGATGGACACTAAACTCCAGGCTATCCTTTTATTAGTGAACCGGACGAGCAAACACATCATGCCGATGCCCGCGAGCAGAATGAGCGGACGGACCAGAACAGGATCCACCCGTGTATCTATCAGTAGTAATAGCATGGCTAAGCCATAAGTTCCCTGAGCGGTATAAAACGTTGAGAGCGCCCATTCGCTCTCTTTCCATTTCTTCCATCCATAATGCAGGGCTAATAAACATCCCCCTGTTAAAGCGAGATGTAAGGAAAGGGTGTAGTCCTCACGGGAAGCGGGAAACCACTCCATCATAGACTGATAAACTACGATGGAAGAAGCAGCTAGCCCTGTCGGCAGAACCCACACCGCTGTCCTGTGCAACTTATGATAAGCGGCATTCTTTTTCAAAAAGTAGGCGAGGACACTGACCATAATCAACATCAAAGCGCTATAGCCGTATTGCAGATCATAAAGGGCGTAATACAAACAACCGCACATCACAACGACAGATGTATAAAAGCTGCTTCCTTTCACGTTCCTCATCCAAGGGAGTGTCGTCCACATCCCTGCATATAAAAAGAGGAGGGATGCTGCGGTAAACAAAAAGAAAAACCATGGACCGGTTTGGATCAAGTCCCACAACTGATAAGTGGAGATGAAGAAAAAGACGGATGTTAGATAAGCAAACACGGTGTAGTTCGCGATGTTTGCAAGCACCAGATAATTGATCATGATGATGAAATATGCGGCAAGTAAAAGCCAGGAGCTTGCCTGATCTTTGAGTAAAAGACTTTCATACGTGATATAAAGAAACGCCAAAAAAGAGACGATGCCGCTTGTGAAGCGGAAGACCTTTTCAATGAACGAGTGGTTCTTGAAGGCGTAGGCAAACCCGATATAAAACAGTCCGACCAGGGCATACACGATGGAATTCACAGCGTGTAGCGGGGAGTGCTCAACAAGTTGATAGACGCCGTAAGCGATCATAACCGAGAAGACAAACTGGTATTCTCTCGTCTTATAAACAAAAACCATCGCCATATAAACGCTGGCGGTCAGTAGAAGGTTGAAACTGTAAAATACCTCATTTTCATAGAAGAACAGCATCAATAAAGTCGATAGGATGAGATTCAACTGAGCAAACAACGGGACTTCCCGGATGAACAGCTGGACGCTCTGGTTTGCTTTCACTTTTATATAAACTGCGAGCACCCCCGCGTTATAGAGCATCAACCCCAGATAGAAGGCATCCAAGGATAACGGAAGCGCCCCCAAAAGAAAACCGACGCCTAAAGATAAAAACAGAAAAGCAATCCATACATAGAGTCTTGACCTGTGGGCGAACGCATGTCTTATGTACAAAGGCAGCGGGATAGCGGTGCCCATTAATCCGAGCAGGTATCTCCCTTCCCCGTACAGGGATAAAGAAGGGCCGAAAAGTTCAAAATAGCCAATAGCAACGATGACAATCGGAATGAGCAGACTCCCGAGCGTCAAAAATGCAAAAGCAGTCTGCTTAATTTTCAACATTCTTCCTGTTCCATAACTCATGGCAAAGAAAAATAGAGACACACCGGAGATAGAAACCACTTTCGTAATCGCTCCCATTTGATCCCATTGACTGGTAGCGACAATAAGACCTGTGATGAGCAGAATCGAAACTCCCAGAATGAGTGTCCACGTAATGTTGCGTTCACGGATTTCTTCTGGTGACCGCTCTTTTTTCTTCTTCACAGGCGCAGGTTTTGGTTTTGACTTCTTCTCAAGGTTCTGCCCCTTTCTCTCTACTCCCTGCTTCTCAACTTTATGTACAGATTGATCAGCTGTCAGGTACTCCCACTGGGCTTTTCTCAATCTAGCGTACTCTGATTCTGTTATGTACTCCTTATCTTTCAGTTCATGCAATTGATCTAAAAAGACGGCGTTTTTTTCTCTGTTGGATAGGTCATCCATTTCGTTCCCTCCCCATCGTTTATCTTTGTGTAATTTTACACTAAAAGAGCATAAATTATCAACTATCATAAACCAAAAACTGGATTCAAATCTCAGAAATGCTCTTTAAAGGGGGCGTTCCTTTCCGTTTATTTTACAAAAATATCTAAATTCATCCTACCATACTTTTCCTCTCTCTACGGCAGTTGATGACGCTGTGCAGGTGACGAGCGGTTTCCTGCCACTCGCCTCCCTTTATCAACCACATAATGGAGAAACGATGACAGAATTTTCTTCCCCGTCTATACTGACATTAGAAACACAGACGGGAGGTTACAGGGGAATATGAAACTATTTGTAGACATGAATGACAAGTTCGAAGAAACAAAAGTAACCGTTGAGTGCAGAGAGGTTGATCCATCCATTAGAAAAATCCTCGATGCTTTAGAAGAAGAAAAACAGCCTTTGGTCGTAGGGTACGACGAAGAACGGCAGCACCTCCTAAAGCCTGGAGACGTAGAATGTTTCTTTACGGAGAACGAAACCGTCTACGCTGCACACGATGAAGGGGAGTACAAACTAAAGGAAAAGCTGTATGAACTGCTGGATACCCTTCCAAAAGATCAGTTCATTCGAATCTCCAAGTCAGCCATCGCCAATTTGTACAAAATCAGCCATTTTGAACCGTCTTTTCATGGAACACTTGTCGTCCACTTCCACTCTGGAAGCAAAGAATACGCTTCGCGTCATTATGTGAAGGAAATTAAAAACACATTAAATATGAACAGGAGGAAAGAAAAATGAAAAAATTTCTATTCAGAAGCTTGATCGGTATTTTTTTCGGGGCCTTTCTCGGTGTTGTCATGACTTACTGTGTGGTATGGTTCGGAGGCCTGGAAACTCTCTCTTCCGAAGGCTTTATCCGAAACACATTGGGCAGTATATTCTGTGGCTGGTTTTTCACAGTCTCCCCTTTATACTTTGAGATTCACTCTTTAAAGCTTTGGCAGCAATCCCTGCTTCATTTCCTAACCGTTTCCGTGTTGTATTTCATCATCAGCCTGGGCATTGGATGGATCGCTTTCCGAACGATCACTGTCATGCTTTCCCTTTTATCCTTCCTTGTGATCTATGGGATCATCTGGATCGGTTTCTACCTCTACTTCCGTTCTGAATCTAAAAAAATGAATGCAGATTTAAATCATTTAAGATAAAGGCTCAGTTTACGTTTCGTGTTCATATGGCCAATTTAATATTCATTTCGAGGACCAGATAATAAAAGACTCAAACCTTTTGTTGGTTTGAGTCTTTCTTTGCACTGGATTCAGGATGAGGATGCTAACAAATCTCCATCCGCTTCATAATACTGCAGGACGGCATCCACGTAATAGATGTCTCCATAACAAGCATTATACTGCTCTGCTTCTTCACGTATACAGCTGTATTTTCCTGTATGACGGAGCTCTTCATATTTATTGGAGGAAAATTCGATGGCCAGTTCCTGCGTATACTCTCCCCCGTTATCCATAACATAGTCAATGAACCCCGCACCAAAATTATAGGACTGCAGAGCAAGTTTCACATCTCCATTGGACCGTTCCAACGTCTTTGCGAAATAGGCTACCCCCTGTTTGATCGACTGCTCAGGTTTTTCAATACAGCCGACCGATCCACAGGACGATTCCGAAGCTTGCATAGGATCATCCCCCCGCCCTCCGGATTCCTGCATCATCAAAGCCAGGAGAATATCTTTGTACTCCCTGATGCCTTCCTGTTCAGCGTACGTCTCGATTTCCTCTTCATACTGCAGCACCTGTCGAGGTAGATCAGAATCCTCTTCTTCGTCTGTCATACTGCTCATCATACCGCCTCCCCATTGACTTTTCATGGCAAATAATACGAGCCCGAGCAGAAATAAAGGGAGAAGGTACGCTCCCCATGAACGAAAGTTCTTTTTTTGTTTTCTCACCCTTCTCCCCCTTCATTCGACGCTATTCTTTCTTAAGCTTATCATGTTCCTATCAGATTGGCTCTGAATATGCATTGGAAAAACCACATAGATAATTGCCTTTGAGCGTTCATTGAATAGACTGTTTGAACCGAACGAATAAAAAAACCGTCACAAGCTGTGACGGTTTCACTCGATATAAATGAATGCAGGTTTTGGATGGCTTAGAAATTCATGATGAGAGATCGTCCATGCATAAGCCCCTGCATACTGGAAGATGACGATATCCCCAGCTCTAATTTTTTCTATGGGCTGATTTTTGACAAGCAGATCATTCGGCGTACAGAGTTCCCCGGCAATCGATACCTCTTTGTCCTTTACCCCAGGCCGTTCATAGGGAAAATCCCACATATCCACATGACAAATGGAAAAAGGGTGGCTCATTTTCCAGGCGGCAGGTAGTCTCAAATGATGGGTCCCTCCCCGTATGAGAGCAAAGTGATGATCATGGGTCGTTTTCACATCGATGACTTCTGCTGCATAGCGACCAGCTGCCCCGATCATGTACCGACCGATTTCCAGGATAAGGGTCAGCCCGTCCATTTGGTGCTCCAGGTCATGAAGGCCGGCAGCGAAGTGCTTCCAATCGAACCCTGCTTCAGGATTCCAATAATTCAAACCAATGCCGCCCCCGATATCAACCACCTCTAAGGATAAGTTGAATCTGTCTCGCCACTGTTTTGTTTTTTCCAGACAAATGGTAACGAATGTAAGGTGAGCGACCGCATCCAAATTGTTGGACATCGCATGAAAGTGAAAACCCTGGACCTTCACATGATCCATTTCCAACGCCTTGTTGATCAATGCGGGCACTTCGCGTTCATCGATTCCAAACTGAGTGGGGACACCGGACATCATATGATGACTCTCCGGAACCTCTCCTTGTAAGTTCACGCGGAGTAAAATCGGTGTCACGGTATTCTTTTCCTTGGACAGCCAATGGATACGATTCAAGTCATGGAGGCTTTCGACGTTGACAGCTTCCACTCCCTTTTCAATGGCCATTCTTAATTCCTCATCCTTTTTCGCCGGTGCACCAAAAAAAACCGCCGATGCTTCTTTTGACTTTGCCAGTTCACCGCCAGATGCGACTTCAAATCCGTCAACTAAAGGAGCAAGAGTACCTAAAATGCGCAAATCCGGGTTTGCTTTCATCGCGTAAAAAAGCCGGCAGAAGGAAGGGAGGCTCTCCTTCATGGAAGATACGTGCTGGCGAAGTTCTTTAAGATTATAAATATAAGCACACAGCGGCCCCTCCTGCTTTTCTTTTTGCTTTTTGATCAGTTGTTCCACATTCATAGCTGCATCCTCACACTTTCCTCAAGCTAAAGGGTTAGGTACTTCTGTGTACACATCCCCTTTTCGGTTCAACAATCTCATTTTAGTTAGAGACTTGTGCATGACTACCTTCTGAAAAAGAAAATTCCGATCCTCCTTCACAGGCGTTTCAAGCTCCTTCTCACGGGACAAACGTCTCAGTGTTTCGTCCACCTTATCTTTCACATCTGCCCAAAGCACTTCTTCATCAATTCCTCCGTATTCGACGAGCTGCCGGATGATTTCTCCGAGGTGATTTTGAAAAACAGTGTAATACAGTTTATTATGCATGGACGAAAGGTCATTCGTCACACTTACAGAACCCGTGGCAAATGCAGGACAGAGCCCCTGCTTGTTAAGGCGGTCGGCATGGATACGTGCTCCACCCCAGTCGCGGAAGAAGAATCGGGTCAATCGTCCATCCTTAAATACCGGAATACTGTTTTGCAAGTGTCCTTCCAGAGCGACCCCATACTTGACCATTAATGTGAGATAGCCCGGGAGGATTTTATCAATATATTCAATGAAGAAGTTCTTCGCTGCCTCGCTACGCGTAAACTCATGGGTCGTCTTGAATTTTTGAACCAGTTCATGAAGGATGGTCATACCGCTGATGGGGGATTGGGAGTACAAACTCATCCCAGCAACGGCCACCTCACCTTCCTTCAAATGGGAGGTGAGGGGTTCTCTGATCAGCATAGTCAAATTCCTGCTCTTCCATTGATCTTCCGAACGGAACGCAGCTCCCCCCATTCGTTCAACGGAAGAAAGAATTTCAAATGAGGCTCTCGATTTAAGATTTCTTCGATCATGTTCGAAAAAACGGTTGAATTCATTGCTGTCTGCATAGAAATCGACCGAACAGTCGAAGTCATTTGGCTATTTACGGCAAGCTTAAGAACAGGAGCACTATCATCCTGTGGAGCGACTGTGCGAAACGAAGAAGTCGCCTGTACGTTTACTGGTGTGGAAGATAATAAAATGATGGTCCCTTCCTCAAGTTCATCATGATAAATATCAGGAATCGCGTGGTCATATTGCCATGGATGAACAGGCAGGATCGTAAAAGCACTTGATGAAAAACCACGCTGCTCAAGCTCACGCTTCCCTGCCTCCGATGCTTGTGGAAAAAGAGAGCCAAACGAAGCTCCTGTACTTATTAGCGCTGAATTTTCTACGGCTGCCAGACGAAGCGGAAAGGTCTGATGAAATTCAGGAGAGTAACGGTATGTATCTTCATACGTCAGCCCTATCTTTGTTTTTGCCCCTGGATGGAGGTGATGGCCGTCTACAACCAACTGTTCAAAGTACAACGCCGCCCCTTTTCTTTTTTTCAATACATAGTCCAGGGAAGAGGTTATGTCGTATATCCCAGCTTCTGCCCTTATCTTTTCTATCCACGGTTTATGAAAAGTCAAAGCAAGGGTAAGGTTGACCGTTCCATTATTAAGCTCATCGACAAATAGATCGCGACAAGGGTACTCTTGTTTGGGAAATAGGAGATAGACAAGTTCTCCTGCCGACTCCACAGGTATCGTTTGCCGATTTTCGACCTTTAAGGGAACATCCACCTCAACATGTCGGTATGCCGACATACCTTTAAGTGGAAAAAGAAGTTCGTGACCATCCTTCTTTACCCACAAATATGTGCGGTCTTTCTCAAGTCCACCCTTTACTTTTCGTTTCAAATAGAGATCCGAGCCTTTAACATGAGACGCTCTTGTATAAAGGTCATCAATATTCTCTCTCAATATGGAATGGGAAAGCTTCAATAAGATCCCTTTTCGTCCTTCTCCAACGAAGGAATTAAATTCTGTTTCATAATCAAGATGGGTCTTCTTTATATATTCCCTTGCCATATCTTCCTGTTTACGCAAATCCCGATGAGGTTTGTCTGCAAGGTCAGTCATTGGCAAAATCATCTTCGTTCACCTCACTTCTCGTAGTAAAAGGTCGAGGAAGTTCGACATAAAGGTTTTCCATATATTGATCAGACAATCGCATCTTCACGAGCGCCTTCATTTTGGTGGGCTTCCTCAAAATCTCCCCTTTATCTTGAAGGGATCCTGCCGGAATCAGAGGGTCTTTTTTCAACCCTTGATACGTCTCTTCAATCACTTTCTCTACCTGCTCCCATAGGACTTCTTCATTTACAGTAGTCCTTCTAGCCAAAGCTACGATAATCTCCCCAAAGTGATTGTGGAAAAGAGCATGGGAAAAAACATCAACAAGCTCAGACCGGCTTTTGGCGAGTATATGGGTGCTTGGATCAATGGTACTTTGACCAAAGCGATTCAACCGGTCCTTCATCACCCTGATCCCGCCGTAATCACGTAGAATCACTTTTTCAGGCTTTTCTTTCTTAAAAAGCACGACGCAGTTCTGCAAGTGAGCTTCCATACTAATTCCGTATTTTGTCATCAAAGTAAGAACGCCTGGCAGAACAGCTTTGGCATAATCATAGATGAATGCCTCCAGAGAAGGATAACGTTCCGCTAGTTCCTCCACGATCAATTTCTCAGAAAAAGGGGACTGAGCAATCAGCGATGCAGCAGGAATAGCCACCACATCGCGATCCAGGCTTTGCTCGGGATTTTCCCTGAGGATCGCTGCAGCATTTTTCTCTAAAAAGACCCTTTCTTCTTCCTGAACCGGCACATAATGAATGCCAGCCCTTTCCCCCATCACCTCAAGAGACGACCTAAGGCTGTCATCATGATGGAGGATTTTCTTAAACAGTCGGGACAAAACAGGACCATTTTTTGTCGAGGCCGCACTTACCGTCCGGACAGCACTCGTCATCTGAACATTGACGGCCGTTTTAATATGAGATTTTGCTCGACTGTCAGCAGGGGCCAGGGTTCGGAAAGAAATCAAGGCCGAGGAAGGGATGACAGCTTCTGTCAGTGGAATCAGTGATTTTTCTTTCAACGCCGTTTTATAAAACTTTGCAATGGTATGTTCCCACTGCCACGGATGTATGGGAATGATGTCATAATCCTCACCATCCACGTCATTCTTCAAGCATGCTTCGATGTACGCTGACTTAATATAAGGGTATTCGTGGAAGAGAATAGATTTGGGACTTTCCCCATCCCTTGATGTCATATGATACCTCTCTTTATGCACGAGCAGGGGCAGAATCTTCGGGCGGCCTTCCCATTCAGGAGCATAGGCTGTTACATCTTCCGTGCTTAAGCCTAATCTTGTACGGCTGCAGGGGTGGAGGCTGTGACCTTGGATCACCCATTGTTCAAAAAACGAAAGAGGACTCTTTTGCTTTGAAGCATAGGCTAGAACATCGGCGGCGGTATCATTTAACGTGGCTTTTCTATAGGCTGCGACTGTCAGCGCCATCGCCAGATTCGTTACACTGTTCCATACTTCTCTTAAAAAACCCGCTGCATTATTTCCCGGGAAAAGAAGTGGCAAACATTTCTCGAGACTATCGACGTTAGTCCGTGTTTTTGCCTGATTGACATGAATGATGTCTCCATCTATGTCTATGTGATGCAATATGTAATGATGGGATATAGGGACGAGCAATTTCCCATCCTCTACGAACAGAACCAATGTCTTTGAGTGGTTCTGCCATTTGGCTTCCACAATCCCCTCTCGATAAACCGCTTGAATTAGTTGATGCAATGTGATTGTTTCGGCCATTTTCTTATATTCCGGAAAATCACCTGCATATGCAGGCAACTTTTTTTGAATCCATTGTTCAGCTTCCAAAACTTCTTCACCTCCATAGAGTAAAAGGTATGAATCTGTATCGTAAATTAGCCTATTCCCTTAAACCAATTGGTGTAATCACAACGGGTCAGTCTACAGCCTTAGCATACGCTCAAACCCCGGAGCATTATGCTGCCTATGTTGTTGTATGATAGATTTTATTTTATAATTGATAACAGTTATCATCAATACTAACGCTTTTGATGGGGAGACATCGAAATGAAACGAGTTTATGAACAAATTCAGAACGATCATCGCCTGTTTATCGGTTCTGAACACAAAGACCGTGCTCATTACAAGGTCGATGATCTGATCCATAACAAACAAAAGATGAGAGAACTTTTAACTATACAAAAAAATCAGCTTGGCGCACCAAATCAGGCCGTCACTGGGCTGTTGTTCGGAAAGATGTACTCCGTCTTAACGATGGGTTTGTTTGAAACGATGATTAAGCATGGAGTCGTCATCGACGCTGCCCCTGAAAATGTCAGCCTGGAATTGAAAGAGAAAAACGCGATGAATTATATGGTTGATGAAAAGGCTGTGCACAAAATCGAATCCCTGCCTGAAGATAAGGTAAAGGAATATATTCATACATTCCTTACCATGCACTTACATCCATTGTTCCAGACCGTTGCCGCAGTTTCCAAATGTAAAGCGGCCCACATGCGGTCCATCGTCTCCCATAACCTCCATCAACGGAAGTATACCTTACCCAAAGACTTCAAAGAGGAGTGGGTAGACACTGTCTTTCACTGGTTCACAAGCCAGGAGTTGTTCAAAGGACAACGAAAAAACCCTCTTCACTTCCATTTTCGTTTCTACCAGGCAGACAACGGCAAAGAAACTTATGTACGACAGCATTGCTGCATGAAATACATGCTTCATAATGCTGACAAATCCAAATGCTGTCCTACCTGTCCGCTTATCTCCGATCAGGAACGCGATAGCCGGATCAAATAAAGCCTTGAACCCGTATTCAAGGCTTTATTTGTGCATATCGTTGGAAGAATATGTATGACCTGGTACAACATATTTTTCCAATTTAAAGGGTGGAAAAATCCCCGTGGGTGGGCCCACGGGGATGGCTTTATCTTAGTTCTTTATAAGTTTGCTCTACGAGACTGACTAACTTGTCATTCTCATCTAATTCAGCTATTTGACGGAAGGTTTCTTTCATGCCTGACCTTTGCAGCTTTTGCTGCAACTCTTTGGCTTCTTCATCCTGCTCATTCTTGTAGAGCAGCGCTGCAGCGATGACCTCTACAAGGTGTGTCGGCTCTCCGCCTACGATTTGAATATATTCGCTTGCTGGACGAACTAGGCGATCTTTCGGTCCGAGCTTACGGATAGGAGCACGCCCGACACGTGTGACTTCGTCGGACAAATCCGGGTTAAGGAAACGATTCAAAATCTGGTTGATATAAGACTGATGCTGTTCATTTCCAAATCCATATTTCTCAATAAGTACAGCACCCGTCTCACTTAAGGCACCTTCAACTTTAGCTTTTACATTAGGGTCATCCATCGCTTCCTTTATTGTGGAATGACCATAAAGACTGCCAAGATACGCTGTAGCTGCATGGCCCGTATTCACGGTAAACAATTTCCGCTCAATATACGGCGTCAAATCCTCCACGTAAGTGATTCCTTCTACTTCAGGACGAACTCCTTTTATAGATGGAGTTTCTACTACCCATTCATAGTAAGGTTCGACCTTTACTGTCAAAGGATTGTCATTATGCTGATCAGGAACAATACGATCTACAGCTGCGTTAGGAAATCCGATGGAGTTTTCCAGTTCCTGGTGCAGATCTGCATTCAAATTCTCCTTTACGTGCTGCTTCAACACTTCCGTACCGCCGATCATATTCTCACAAGCGATGACATTCAAGGATCCACCATTATCTTTCATACGCATTTCCAAACCTTCAGCTAATAGCTTAGAAATGATAGGAAGAATATTTGGGCCGACCGCCGTAGTAACCAAATCTGCCTCAGCAATCGCTTCCACCACTTTTTCCGGCTGCTTGATACTGTTCAATCCGCTTACATTCTTGACCTGAATGGTGGAGTCATCGCCTGCCAGTTCTACGGCATACTGCTTTTGTTCATTCAAAAGGTCGATCAGACCTTCATTCACATCGACAAAAACCGTCTGAAATCCGGACTGATCAAGAAGTGCTCCGATAAATCCTCGCCCTATATTTCCTGCTCCAAAATGAACAGCTTTCATCTTACTCCACCTCGCTGAACGTCTGGATAACTTCGTCTTTCGTTTCAGCAGCGATCAATTTCTCAACATTCTCCTCTTCTGAACATACAATCGCGATTTGAGAAAGGATTTCCAAATGCTCGTTTCCTTTCCCTGCAATACCGATGAGCAGCTTCACGATGTTTCCATCTCCAAAGTCAACACCCTCCGGCACAGTGACCACGGAAATCCCTGTTTCATTTACCGCTTTTTTCGCATCCTCTGTACCATGAGGAATAGCCACGAAGTTCCCCATGAATGTAGACGTGATTTCTTCACGCTTCAGCATTTCTTCAATATAAGAAGCATCTACATAACCTTGTTCATTCAAAATACCGCCTACATAGCGAATGGCTTCTTCTTTCGTTGCCAAGCTCTTGTTCAATTCGATGTTTTCTTTTTTCAAAATGTTTGTTGTCATTGTAAAAAACTCCCTTAATTTTTAGATTTTAAAAATTTATAAAGCTGGCTGGCTAAATAATCCAGCATCTTCTCTTCATTTTCAGATTCCAAAATCGATATGCATTCTTCATCCTCCACGATAAGAGAGCTGATGAAACTTAAAGTCTCAAGACCCTCCTGGCTAGGGGCTTCAGGTGCAAGCATGAGTAAAATGGTTTTGATGGTCATTGACTCTCCATCCATCCCCTGAATCTCAATCGGTTGATTCAGGAGATGAATGGTAAACGAAGGCTGAGCAATGGAAGGGGTGCGGGCATGATAGAGCGCAAGACTCGTCTCCGGTATGCCCAGGCCACCGACTCGTTCCCTTTCCAGCAAGTGTCCAACGATGGCATCTACATCCGTGATCAAACCTGTTTCTTCTAAATGATGGACCGCTTGTTTGAGAGCCTCATCCACAGCTGATGCTTCGATGTGTTTCACTTGCAAATGACGGATAACCTCCGTTACATGACGCACATATCGTTCAATGGCTTCCAAATTCATAAGCACCGCTTCATAAGACTGATTTTCTTCAGGTTTCTTTTCTTTCACAGGCTTCTGCATTTGCTTTGTAACACGGACACGTCTTATGGCATGCTCAATTTTGTGAATATCCTTACGAGGTAAAACTGGACTTACCTGCACATAATCCTCTACATCACCAAGAGGAATCGTCGATACAATGAGGTCGTAGTTGGACACATCCATTTCCTTCAATTCAAACAAGGAATGGTGTTCTACCTCTTCAACCTCATTGAATTTTTTCTGCAGTTTAGCTGCTAACATCTTTGCAGTACCAATTCCGCTTGAACAAACGACGAGCACGTGGATGCCTGCTACACCTTCCATATTCAACAGAGCAGAAGCAAAGTGCATGACGATAAAAGCGACCTCTTCGCGGGGGAAATGCAATCCTGGAAAAACTTCCTGAAGGCATGTCTCCACCTGTTCAAAAAGCACTGGATAATCTTCTTCCATTTGATCTGTGAAAGAATTTTCGATGTCCATATTGTGTTCGAGCCTGTATACACTTGGTTTCAAATGGACGACCAGATCATTCAACAGACGATCATAATGATTGAAATTCGTTCCGACCCGTTTGGAAACTTTGGCAATCAACTGCTTCGTTTTAAATGCGATGCTCATGTTCGATTCCTCGATCGAAGCATCCCGGTTATATCTTGCTTTGGCACCCATTAAATGCATGGTGATATGTCCGGTTTCGGCTTCTGGGATGGAAAGGTGAAACGCATCTGCCAGCTGAGCGATCAAGTCTTCGGCGAAAGAAAATTCTTTTGTGGACCGGAGTTTCTCCAATTGAGATTCATCCATATGAATCTTTTCCCCTTGCTGCATTCGTTCAATCGCTAAAGCGAGGTGGACGACCAATGCAATATAGGCACTGTCAGCAAGTGGGTACGATAAGTCCTCGCGCAGCTCATCGACATAATGCTCAATCAAGGCAAGTGTTTCATGACTTACAATATCAAGGAGCTGCCCTGACAGGGAGTCTCCCTCTGTCTGAAAGCCTTCCTGAATGTTCTGCCTTAACAAAGAGAAAAAGTCGAGTTCATTCATATGAGCCATGATTAAATGACTGATGGCTTCACGTATTTTCGCTTCCTCTCCGATGACTTCTACTCCATACCCTCTTTTTCTTACAAGCTTTAAATGAAAGTCCTTGAGATGATCTTCGATTTTATCAAGGTCATGACTGATCGTTGCCACAGTTACACCAAGATCATTCGCAATGGCCACCAGCTTCACCGGCTCCCGTGTTTCCAGAAGCTTGGATAAAATGAGAACATGCCGCTCTTCCGGTGTATAGTCAACAGAGGCCTGCTGGCTTAATTCCATTCTGAGAGATTTCATCCGGTCCAATGCCCCGGTAATCAACAACACCCCGCCACCCTCTTTTTCAAGGGTCAACTCTTTGTCTGATAATAATTCAGAAATCCCCTTTAAATCCCGATGGACCGTTCTTGTGCTGATCCCAAGCTCTTCAGCAAGCTGTTTGACGGTTACTTGATCTTCCTGACTAAGCAGACGATCCAGTATTTTTCTTTCCCGACCTGTAACATACATCAAATCCACCTCCTTGAAGGACAAGATTTAATAAATACCGTTTCTATACTTCTATGATAGGATGGTTCGAAAGGGTTTTCAATCATTAGAAATGTCATCTTCGTCACATAAGTTGCGACAAAATTTAATAACCTATTTAAAAACATCAGAAAGGATGTCCTTAGACACTCTTGAAGTATGACGATCTCAAAAAGAAGACCTGATCAGAGTGATCAGGTCTTCAACTGGTTTTATTCAGATTTTAACTCGTTCACGAGTTCATCATACTTTGGACTGTTCAAGAAGTTATCGACAGAGATATGGTGAGCGTTCGGTACACGCTGGACCGCACGTTCCGTCAAATCTTTGTGCGTAATAACAATATCCACATCACTTGGCAGATCATTAATGGCCATGTTGGTTACATCAATATCGATGCCTGCTTTCTTGAATTTGTTCTTCAATAGAGAAGATCCCATGGCACTGGATCCCATTCCCGCATCACA
Source organism: Halobacillus sp. ABR2_026 (assembly GCF_056158545.1). NCBI lineage: Bacteria > Bacillati > Bacillota > Bacilli > Caryophanales > Bacillaceae > Halobacillus > Halobacillus sp. ABR2_026. Next base: position 1,260,579 of record NZ_JBSWTM010000001.1, on the reverse strand, counting down.
CGCAAAGATGATTTTTTCTACATCACTGCGATCAACGGAAGGAACAACATCCGTGTTTCGTTCTTCTGCACTTTCTTGTACAGACTCGTCATTATCTTCTGCATTCAATTGACCAGATACGGAGCTCTTCTTCCCTTTCATCTGTTCCATCTTCGCAGTAGCTTCGTTCAAGTCCTCTTCTTCATCATTCTTGCTGAATTTCAGTATTAACGAAGCGACGATAAATGACGCCAATGTTGCAAGCAGGACACCAGCGATGACACCAAGATGGTCACCTCTAGCTGTTAATGGCATAAGAGCTACAATACTTCCTGGAGAAGGGGTAGCTGTCAAACCGACACCAAAAGCAACAAAAGTCGTCGTACCTGTCACACCACCCGCAATGGCTGCTAGAATCAAGGCAGGCTTGGACAGAATGTACGGGAAGTAGATTTCATGAATACCACCTAGGAAGTGGATAATAGCCGCTCCTGGTGCTGTCTGCCTGGAAACTCCTCTCCCAAATATACTGAAAGCTAGAAGAATTCCTAAACCAGGACCTGGGTTTGTTTCAAGTAGGAAAAGAATTGACTTTCCAAGATCCTGGGTTTGATCTACTGCGATCGGACTTAGAATCCCGTGGTTGATGGCATTATTTAAGAACAAGATTTTTGCAGGTTCAATGAATATGTTAACAAGCGGAAGCAGTCCCGCATTGACCAAAGCTTCAACCGCTGAACCAAGAATATTAGTCAGTCCTGACATGATTGGACCGATGATGTAATATCCGAGAATCGCCAGGATGGCACCAATGATCCCAGCAGAGAAGTTATTGACAAGCATTTCAAAACCGGATTTAACTTTTCCTTCAAATAGTTTATCCACCCATTTGATAGCCAAGCCACCAAGCGGACCAATCAGCATCGCTCCAAGGAACATCGGAATGTCTGCACCGACGATAACCCCCATGGTTGCTGTCGCACCTACGACACCACCGCGCAGGCCGTGGACAAGACGTCCACCAGTAAAACCAATCAGTAATGGCAGCAGGTAGGTGATCATAGGACCGACCATTTCTGCTAAGTCTTCATTTGGAAAGTATCCATCAGGAATAAATAAAGCTGTTATAATACCCCAAGCAATAAACGCGCCAATGTTCGGCATGATCATTCCGCTCAAAAAGCTTCCGAACCGCTGAACACGAGCTCTTACACCTGTTTGTTGTTTCTCACTCATGAGAGTTCCTCCTCGTCTCTTATTTCAGTTTTTCTGTACTTTCATAATAAAGCGGTTACAACCTTGTTCTCAAGACAATCTAAATACAGCTTTGTCAAAACAGCTGTGACAAATCTTAAAAAGGGGGTCTAAAGATTCAATTTCGCTATGAATCACCATCCTCTTTTCCTAGTTAAAACCATAGAAAAAAGCTGCTGTTCGTTTGCTGAACAACAGCTTTTTGTCACCCTTCATCTTCCACTTCTCCGATCCATCCACGCGCATCCATGGCTTTAACAAGATGGCTGATTCCAACCATGTAAGCCGCGTCACGCATGCGACAACCCTTTTCTTCTTTCATGCGGATGACTTTTTGAAACCCGCCTAACATTTTTTCTTCGAGTTGCTTATTGATTTCATCTACTTTCCAATAATAATTCATATTGTTCTGGACCCATTCAAAATAGGAGACGGTCACTCCTCCTGCGTTACATAGAATATCCGGAATGACAAAAATCCCTTTTTCCTCAAGAACCTGGTCTCCGGCTGGAGTAGTCGGTCCGTTGGCGGCTTCCGCTACGATCTTCGCCTGAATGTTGGAGGCCGTTTCTTCTGTCACCTGATTTTCAACTGCTGCAGGAACGAGGATATCGACAGGTAGACGAAACATCTCTTCATTGGTTATAGGTTCTGCTTTTTCATAAGAGGAAGCATAGTTCTCTCCTTGATTAGTAAAAGCCAATAAATCAGGAATGTCCAATCCTCCTTCTTTATACACGCCGCCCTTGGCGTCTGTAACAGCCACTATTTTCACACCCAAATCGTTGAGAAATTTCGCTGTCATACTTCCAACATTCCCGAATCCTTGAATAGCTGCAGTTGCGCCCTCCAAATCAATTCCAAGCTCCTTGCAAGCTTCACGGATGGTAAAAACCACCCCTCGCCCCGTTGCCTCCAGCCTTCCACGCGAACCTCCCAGAACGACCGGCTTTCCTGTCAGCATGCCAGGGATATTATAGCCGCGCAGCTGATCGAATTCATCCATCATCCACCCCATAACTTTTGGACTTGTATTCACGTCAGGGGCCGGTATATCTTTTTGCGGACCGATGATCGGGGTGACTTTCTTAATATAATTCCGACTCAGCTGTTCCAGCTCCCGCTCAGACAATTGTTCAGGATCCACAATGACGCCGCCTTTTCCTCCTCCTAATGGAAGGTCTATGATAGCGGATTTCAAAGACATCCAAATGGATAAGGCCTTTACCTCGTCCAGATTGACATCTGGATGGAAGCGAATCCCACCTTTTGTCGGTCCGAGTATATCCATGTGCTGAGAACGGTAACCCGTGTAGTTTTTAATCCGCCCATCGTCCATGCGGACAGGAATAGAAACTTCTAACACCCGCATCGGTTTCTTCAATAACTGATAGATGTTTTCATGAAGACCCAGCGCATCCACAGACTCCTTAAGAAGCGCCTTCACAATTTCATAAGGATTGTGGCCATGCGTCATAATATCAGATTCCACTTTATTAAACGTATCTTTACCCATAGTCCCACCTCATACTGGTAAATTCTTGTTGACCAGGTCATACATTTTTTCCCACATAACTACACATTATCTTGTTCAGGATCCCATGATAACTGAGAATCATCTTTATCCGCTTCAATGATGACTTCTGTCACTCCACGCTGACGGAGAATCTTCTTCTCGATTTCATGGATGACAGGGTCAACTTCCCCTATTGTCATCGCAGAGGCAAATTCCAGTTTCAGTTCCACGTGCAGCTCTTCCCCTTCTTTCATAACCATCAGCTTTCGGATATCACTCACTTCAGGGTGTTCAAATACAAATTGTCCGATTTTCGCTTCCATGGCTTCATCAGCAGCCCCAAGGACACCCGCAGCATTATCAAGAAATATTCGACCGACGACATAGAAAAGCATTAATCCAATGATGACAGAGGCATATCCTTCCGCTGTGTGAAAAGGAGTGTAAGCAGCGATTAAGATCGAAGCCATAGCAATCAAAGCACCTGCAGTTGCCACCATATCTTCCAGGAATACTAATTTAGTTGCCGGTTTTGCCCCGCCTACATTGGCCAAACTTACCTTCACCACTTCGAATCCTTTTAGGTTTTCCTCTCCTAGATCCTTAGCAACTTCTTTCATCGCCTTGTACAATACAAACGATTCCAAAACAGCAGCAATTCCAAGTACCGTCAAATTCAGCCACAGCCATGAGCTTCCTGCGGGCGGATGAAGGATATGATGAATGCCTTCTTTAATCGTCTCATAGGCAAGGATCCCGACTATGATGACGGCTCCCAGCAGAACGAGATTGACTAGGCGGGCAAATCCATTCGGGAACTTGTCCGTGGGCGCTTTTTTACTCAATGCCGAACCAATGAATACAAACAATTGATTCGCCATGTCGCCGATACTGTGCATCATCTCGGCAAACATGGCCACATTTCCCGTAATCACATAGGCTACCCCTTTGATCACGGCTATGATTGCATTAATAATACTTGCCCACATCGCCGGTTTATTTCCTTTATTTAGTAAAGACCAAAACTCGCGCATCCAAGACCCCTTTCCATCCCCACACCTTCTTTTAGCTTCCACAAAAAACCACTTTCTCATTCCATAAAATGTATGACCTGGTCTTACAAATTTTTCCGTACCAGGTCATACAATAATTCCCAGCAAAAAAAGCATCCCAGCGTTTGGGATGCCTTGATTTATTGAAGATGAATTAGAAGCTGGCGGCTGTTGCAGCTGCTTCTTCCAGTCCATTTTCGATGATTTGATCTGCACGGTCCGGAAATTGGTTGTGACCTTCAACAACAAGTGTTGTGATGTCCTCTACTCCCCAGAAGCCTAAAATATTTTCCACGTAATTCACGGCCATTTCTGCTGATTTCGCAGGCCCTTCTGAATACACACCACCGCGGGCATTCAGGATGGCAACTTTCTTATCTGGAAGCAATCCAACAGGACCTTCTTCCGTATAGCGGAACGTTTGACCCGCTTGCGCCAGGTAGTCGAAGTACGTATGCAGAACGGCTGGAATCGTGAAATTCCACAATGGGAAGGCAAAGACGACTTTATCTGCAGCAAGGAATTGATCGAGATAAGCGGTAACAGTATTTGTCGCCTCTACCTCATCCTGTGTAAGCTCCATGCCTTTGGCCAATTTGAACATCCCATTGATTTTATCATTATCATAATAGTCCAGGTTTTCTTCGAAGAGATCAAGCTCTTCAATCTCGTGTTCAGGATGCACCTGTTTATAGTTATCCAGGAACGTATGGTAAAGCTTGACGCTCACCGACTGCTCCATTGGTCTGGAATTTGCTTTAACGAAAAGTACTTTTGTCATCGTGTGAACCTCCATATTTATCATTAGTTGTTACAGCAACCGAGAGATGAATAAATGTCAGGCTCCAAATGGATGACATTCATTCATCTTAATTCAAGATGTTGCTATACATACTATATCAATGTTTTATATGTTAGTAACTTTGCTGTGAAATGTCAAACGACACCCCTTCGAAAAACTAAAATCGTTCAAATGTAACATTTTTACAAAAACAGGTTTTCAATTTGAACGATACGGATATATAGCTTATGTGCGCACAACAAAAACAAATTCGAAAGGATGTATTTCTAAATGGCTGATCGTTACAAAACAGGTGAACAGGCTCCAGAAGCAGGTACTTACGAATTTGATGGTTTAGTAGATGGTCGTAAAAACAACGACGTAACAGAAGATGAGAAACATATCGAATTGAGCAATGGCGATACGTTCCCTCCTCTACGTTCCAGTAAAGAAGCTGCGTATTGGAAAAAAGCGTAACCCATTTAACATTATCAACACATAGAAAAGTCCTGGACATCCCCCTGCCCAGGACTTTTCTCATTTTTTCTTCCCGTTGATCACTTTAAACACCGGTGCCTGCTTATCGTCAGGATGTTGTTCGAAGGACGTGATGGTGGCTCCAATGCCGATCGTAAGTGAACCATCAGTCTCCACACGAAACAATGTGCCGGCCTCTTTGACCCGGATGGATTGAACATTATGTCTGGCAAACACTTGCTGTAAGTCACCGATCAGCTCATCTTTCCCGTATGTGAAACCCATATTGTCACTCCCTATTGTATCCTCTATTACTATAGGGTATGTAAAAAAAGAGACAAACATGCGGACATTTTACCTTCCTAAGTTTCCTCTCTATAAAGAGCTTCCATATCTCATCCTATAAGTTTTCATCGCTTGTAGATGGACGTCTTTCGCCCGTAATTGGGTCCGTCCCTTCACTTCAGGCATCTCTTCAGCTTCTATATAATCGGCCAGTACATCAATCATTTCATCTAATAGTACCGCTTTAAAGTACAGTTTCATCCGCTCGACGACGGCGTCCCCGATAATCATACGGATTTTCTCTTCGATGGAAGACCATTCTCTAGTAAACGCCTGGGGCCAGAGTAATGAAGCAAAGTCTGCTGCTGCATCTCCAATCGTCAGATCATCCCAATCTATGATACAGAATTCCCGTTTATTCATCAGGATGTTCTGCCTTGTTAAATCATTGTGTACCACAGCTTCCGCCGGTTCTTGAAAGCTTGGAGATTCCATGATTTCTCTTTCTAGTTGATCCACAACTCTATGAAACCAGGGAAACCTTTCTTTCTCTACGAATGTCAACTCCTCCCGCCTTCCATCAATGATGACCAAATCTTCCCGGAGCCTGCGAATAAAAGTGTTCCTTATAGCCTCTGCACAACTTCCCCCTGCCCCGTGGATATACTCTCGCAAGTGACAATCATGATGTAATTGATTCACTTTCTTTATAAGGTCATCCAATCGGAAGATTCCGTCCCATTTTTCCCCATCGAAATATTCAAATACTAAGCCATAGGGATGATGAGGAACAATTTCCTCTTCAATCACCTTGAACAATTTAGGAGCATCGTATTGTTCTGTTAAGTATTCGTGGACCGAAAACCATTGTTGAAGCCTTTGGATATGTTCTTTTTTAGCAAATTTTAAGTGTAATTGTTTTCCCCCACCATCCAGCTGATAGGACCGGTTCACAAATCCTCCCGGGTTCCAAATGTACTGAATGTCCATTTTCTCATTCACCACCTCAAAATCTGAAGCCATCACCCATTCCTTAATCGCCATTTCATCACTCCTAACACTCATATAGCATCCCTCCTTGCTGATTTCTCTATTTCCAATTACAGGGGAATTCTTGATAAAAAGAACTTATGAACCTTCCCTCTTCATAGGAAATGATTCACCACATCTTTCCATATTCGGTTCAATAGTCCTCTCCCATACACCTCCTCACCACGACAACATTTTACATTTTGTCAATTGTCAGATAATTTCGAACTTGGTATAGTTAGTCCAAATAAGGAGGAGATCCAACTTGAAAATTAAGAAGGAAAGATTTCAGGAACACATCGAAACCTTAGCCGAAATCGGTAAAATCGGCGAAACAGGTGTATGCAGGCTTGCCCATTCTAAAGAAGATCGTGAGGCTGTTGATACCGTTCGTATTTGGATGGAAGAAGCCGGGTTGAACACACATATCGATGGTTTCGGAAATTTAGTCGGACGTCTGGATGGACGGGACCAAACGAAACCAATTCTTATGTTAGGATCACATATCGACTCCCAGCCGTATGGAGGACGGTTTGATGGAACATTGGGAGCTCTGGGTGCTATTGAAGTCGTACATACATTAAAGGAGGAAGGCATAACTCCTGAGCGTTCCATTGAAGTGGTTTGTTTCGCTGATGAAGAAGGGTCGCGTTTTAACAAAGGAGTTTTTGGTGTACGTGGACTCATCGGTCAACTCGAAGATGGTGAAATCAATCGCAAAGACAAAAACGGCATGACCCGTCTGGAAGCTTTAAGAGAATTCGGTGTGGAACCCGATCTTTCACAAAGCCCTGTTTATAAGCCTGGGGACATCAAAGCCTTTCTCGAGCTTCACATCGAGCAGGGACCGGTTCTCGAGTCAAAAAATAAACCTGTAGGAATTGTCTCGGCTATATCAGGCCCCATCTGGTTGACCGTCACACTTGAAGGTTTTGCCGGCCATGCAGGGTCTGTACCAATGAATTTGCGACAGGACGCATTTCTTGGTGCTTCGATCATCACAAAAGAGTTCAATGAACTGGTCCGCAAAGAAGGGACACCAAATACTGTCGGTACGGTCGGAAGTGTCCAAACGTTTCCGAACTCCCGCAACATCATCCCTGAAAAAGTCGAATTCACCATCGATTTACGTGACATCGACTTGGAAGCCCGTACTACTCTCGAAAAGAAGTTGTATGAAATCATTGAACGTACGAGTAAACAACTGAATCTCCAATACTCCATCACAGAAGATACGCGTAGTGATCCACGCTATTGCGCAGAATGGATCAAAGACATTATGAAAACGGAGGACGAAAAGCTGGGATATGATTCACCAACCTTGATGAGCGGACCTTTTCACGATGCCTTGTTCATGTCTTATATCAGTGATTATGGCATGATCTTTGTCCGTTGCGAAAAGGGAATCAGCCATAATCCGTTGGAATATGCCGAAATGGAAGATATGCAGCAAGGCGTCGAGCTTCTTTATCAAACGGCGTTGAGAATTGCTCAAACTTAGTCGGAGGGAATTCAAATGAAAGCGACCAAAGCATTTATCCACGGAGAGGTTCTGTCAGCTGACGAGTCAAGTACGGTACATGAAGCCCTCGCCATCAGAGGGAACCAAATACTAGAAGCCGGTCCTACTGAAAAAATAAAAGAACTGTGCAGCCACCAAACAGAAATTATTGATTTGAAGGGTAGGAGTTTACTTCCGGGCTTCAATGATGCACATGCCCACCTCGAGTTGTATGGCACGAACAAGCTGGGTGTAAACCTTAAGCACGAGGAAACCATCGATTCTATCCTGGACAGTCTCCGTGTGAGAGCAGAAGAAACATCTGCCGGCGAATGGGTGCGTGGATGGGGATTCAACCAAAATACTATCCAGGAGAAAAGACACCTTACAAAGTGGGATTTGGACAAAGTGTCCACTTCTCACCCAATTATTGTGGTTCGCACCTGCGGACATATTTCTTGTGTGAACAGCAAAGCCTTGGAAATAGCAGGGATCGATTACCGGACCCCGAATGCCCCGGCGGTTCCTACGATAGAAAAAAGAATAAGTTAACCGGATTATTACTGGAATCCGCTCATATGGAAATGTTTCAGCTTGCCGATTATTCAGAAACGGAAGTACGTCATGGACTTCAACTTGCTTCTGAAGACTTCATAAAAGCCGGAATCACAAGTGTCCACGATGCAGGGGGATATGGAACCAAACACATCCAGTACTTGTATAACGCTTCTCAGGAAGGAATAATCAAACAGCGGCTCTATGTTATGTATGGTTCTCTCCATGATTCCCCTTCTGTCGTGAAAGCCGGTATTGACAGTGGAAATTGTACAGGTCTCGGAGACCCATGGTTTAAAATCGGTCCTGCAAAAGTTTTCATTGATGGGAGCAGCAGCGGACCCACATGTAAAACGCGTGCTCCTTACACGAGCGACCCACAAGACTCGGGAATTCTTTACCTGAAACAAAAAGAGTTAGACCATCACCTTCTAAAGGCCTATGAAAATGGATGGCAGATCACGGCACATGCTATGGGGGATGAAGCAGTAGATATGATGCTGACCACTATTGAGCGAGCGCTCAATCAAATGAGGCGTCATGCGCACAGCCCCAGACTGGAACATGCAGGAATCACTCCCCCCGACCTGATTCAAAGAATGAAAGCGACTCAATCCATCCCGGTCCCGAATCCTGCTTTCATCTATGAGTTTGGTGATGGATACCTTAAAGACTATGGAGAAAGAGTTCATCACTTTTTCCCATTGAAAGCTTATACAGAGAATCAAATAGCCTTCGCTATTGGTTCAGACAGCCCTATTACCACTGTCCATCCACTGGTCGGTATACACGCTGCGGTCAATAGGAGGAGTAAGCTCGGAAAAGTGGTAGGTGCTGATCAATCAATTTCTGTCCAAGAAGCCGTAAGAGCGTATACATGGGGTGGGGCTTATGCAAGTGGAGATTCTCACTTAAAAGGAACAATTGAACAAGGAAAATTGGCTGATCTTGTAATTCTAGATACTTCCATATTGAGATGTCCCCTATCTAACCTGAAGGACATCCAAATCGATATGACCGTTCTAGATGGAGAGGTTGTCTATCAACATCATAAGGAGGGTGTTCATTGACTAAACAAAAGTTCGTTAAAATATATTGCCTGACCTTACTCGTTCCATTTTTACTACTTGTTTTCCCTTTATTCTCTATGGCCAACAGGGAAACACCGTTCATTATGGGTTTGCCCTTTTCCGTGTTTTGGGTGATTTTCTGGATCATCATAACATTCACGCTCATGTTATTTCTTTACAAAATCGATCCTGACAAAGACGAAAAGGAGGTCCATTAAATGTCCCAATGGCAGATTGCAATGATCATGATGATCGGGTACCTCATTATTGCATTATTCATCGGTGTATTAGCTGGCAGAAACCAGGATAAGAGCTCTTTGGAAGAGTTTACGACTGCGAAAGGAAACCTCGGTCTCTTCGTTATGTGGTTCTTGATGGGCGGTGCCGTGTTCAGCGCTTTCTCTTTCCTCGGTGCACCTGGTTGGGCCTTCTCCCGTGGGGCACCTGCCTTGTATATCATTACATACACAGCCTTCGCCATTCTTCCATGGTATATCATCGGACCAAAAATCGGAGCTATTGGCAGGAAACATAACATCTATACAGTTGCAGGATTCCTTCAACTCCGTTACAGCAGTCGTGTGATCGCCATGATCATCGGTGTTGTGGCATTACTAGCTTCCATTCAATATTTGGCGACCCAAATGAAAGGAATGGCTTATATTTTCAGCATTATGACTGAAGGACGAATTCCATTCTGGCTTGGTGCACTGCTTTCCTATGGAATCGTTGTTGTCTATGTCGCTACCGGTGGCCTGCGCGCAGCTGCCTGGTCTGATGTTTTTCAGGGGATCTTAATGATCGTTATCTCCTGGACAGTAGGGCTGACGATCGTCAACCAACTTCATGACAGTGTCCCTGATATGTTCCGTAATTTAACACAGGACAACCCGGGTTTCCTGCAAATTGGAGCGGAAGGTTCGACCATGTCGACCATGGCTTATACGACGACCATTCTCGTATCAACCATAGGCTTCCTGATGTGGCCGCATTTATTTTCTAAATCCTATGCTACAAAAGCAAGGACCATTAAGAAAACCGTTCTTGTCTATCCCGTGTTTGCCCTTTTCCTGATCCCCCTTTTATTTGTCGGCTTTTCTGCGGTCAACGTCATTTCAACCAACGAAATCGGGTCCCCGGATGAAATTCTCCCTTACCTGATAACCACAGTCCTCACACTGCCTGGCTGGGTATATGGACTTGTTGGTGCTGGAGCTCTGGCTGCAGCCATGAGTACGGCTGATGCCATTACTCACAGTGCTTCATTGGAATTCACGGACGGTTTCATTCGTAATGTAAAAAAAGATCTATCGTCAAAAGCAACGCTACTGACGATGCGTATAGGCGTATTTGCCATTGGTGGGTTGGCCTATTTCATTACGGTATTCGGCGGGCAAGGGTTAATCGCGCTTCTGTTGGGCGCCTACGGATCAATCGTTCAATTTGCTCCCGGCGTTTACGGGGCCCTTTATTCAAGGAAAATTACTGCCCCTGCAGTCATAACAGGTTTGATTTCAGGTACCGTTGTCAACTATTACTTCCAACTTATGGCTGATTCCACCCCGTTGGATATCAATCCAGGTATTCTAGGATTGATTGTCAACGTAGGACTTGTCGTTCTAATCAGCGGCTTCACTCAAGGAAAAGAAATGCCGATGGCAGAAGAATATAGAAAAGTAGGTTCTTAAATCAAGAGAATCTGGAATCTAATCGTCCTGCTAACGGATCAATGTTACATTCCCAACAAAAAAGCTCAGAGTCCAATACTCTGAGCTTTTTTATGATCATACCCATAAACCTCTAAAAGCCATAAACACCAGAACTATGACTAAGAAAAGGGCGATCATTTCAATTGGAAACTATGCTTCCGCTTAGCTGATGAAGAACCGCTCTTAAAGACCTGCATGCTGCACCCACGGGAAAGGTTTCTTCAACCGATTTCCACCTTGATCCAACCAGCATCCCCTGGAAAATCATTACGAGTGTATGGCCGGTTTTCCAGCCACTGCCGATACGCGGTCATCGTACCGTCATGGGTAACTATAAACAACCGTTTCTTGCCTTGTTGTTTACACCACTCCACCCATTCATTGGCGATTAGAGTGAAGTCCTCGTGAGAAATGCGGTTGATGCCTTCCTCCCCCCAACGGTCCCCATGGAGTTTTATTTCCGGAAACTTCTCCATGACTTGATGCTTACTCATTGTAAAATCACAAGGAAGGGTTTCCGCGCCGTTATTTTGAGGAAACATACGTGGACCTATGGATGAAGAAGCCGTCTTCTGACAATCAACGTCCCCGCTCCAAACGTCCATGGTTTGTAAGGTACGCAACGTAGGACTAACAATAATCACATCTTCACTGGACAATGGCCACACGCTTTGCAGCATCTCCGCTTGTTTTTTTCCCATAGATGTTAAACAAGGGTGAAGAATCTGTAATCCATCAGGCTTTACTGTATGTTCTCCCTGCCCATGTCTTATAAAGATCAGTTCCATAATTCTCCCCCTTTATCCATCCGCTGCCTTCACATTCTGCTCTCCAATAATGAATGTAAGGATATGTAACACGATCATATACAAACACGAGGACCCACTGAACAAGAGCAAAATCAACCAACCGTGTTCAAGATTTATTCCGATAACAACCTGGGAAACAAGGGATACGATTAGACCAGAAACGACATAAGCTGAAACCCTTGTACCCCAGCGATTTTCAGGAATAACCCTATCGATGAAAAAAGAGACAGGAATCCCAACTACTAGGAAAGCTGGAAGAGAATAGAGAAATACCAGACCTGAAATATCTCCCAATTCTTTAGTAAGCACGTTGAGCAACACAGCTAAGAGAATAGATGAAACGAAGGCCGTTAAAATTCTTGTCCCGATTTTTTTAATCATTGAACCCCTCCAAAAAACCATACACACACCACCATTCAACCTATGAATTACAAATATGGAAACAATACCCTGTTTGTTTCCAGCGTAACATAAGTTAAAAATGAATAAGAATTACTTGAATCGGCATAACCCTTTATCATGATCCACTCCACAGCTTCCGAAACACTTGCTCCTGAATGGCCGCATAACGTTTCCGGGTCAACAAACTGAAGAGGATATAAGCGAACAGACTTAAGAGGACAGGCAGGACGACTGTATGCATACCGAATGCTTGAGGTTTGAAGCTATGAAAAAGAATATAGCTCCCGACTCCGGTCACAATGGATGCTATCCCCCCCCCTGCGTTGCCATTTTTCCAATACAACCCCATAATCACCGGCCAAATAAAAGCCGCTTCGAGTCCTCCAAAAGCAAATAAATTCAGCCATATAAGAAGGTCAGGGGGCTGTACCGCCATGGCAAATACGAGCAATCCAATAACAGCGGTCACGAAGATACTGAGCCGTTTGACATTTTGATGACCCGCGTTTGGATTCACATAGTTCAAATAGACGTCCTTCACCACAGCTGAACTGACCAGCAGCAGTAAAGAATCCACCGTTGACATGATAGCAGCCATCGGTGCTGCAAGAACAATTCCTGCCAGCCATGAAGGCAGTACTTCCATCGCAATCCGCGGCATGACAGTATCACCAACCTCAATTCCAGGCAGGACCGGGCGTGCAAATACACCTGTCAAATGCATACCAAGCATAATCACTCCAACGACCGCAGTGCCGATAATCAGTGCCCGGTGCATCCCACGGGAACTTTTATAACTCATTGCACGGACGGCTACCTGTGGCAGACCCACGACACCAACACCGACGAGAATCCAAAAGGAGGAAACATAAGCGGGTGTCAATGAGCGGTCAGCCCCGTATGGAGAGATTAAATCCGGATTTTCTGCGGCAAGATCCGTCATGATATTCCCAATCCCTCCCCCGGCAATGATCGTCCCGATAAGAATGACCATCGTTCCGAAAAACATAATGGTCCCCTGCACCGTGTCCGTGATTGCGACCGCGCGGAATCCACCGATGATGACATAGACGAGGACGGATGCAGCAAAAATGAATAATGCGGTCGTATAGGAAAGTCCTGTAAATGTCTCAATCAATCGCGCGCCGCCTACCCATTGGGCGGCCATTGCGGAGAACAGGAAGATGATGATACTGCCGGCCGAAAGAAAGACGACCCACTTGCTTTGGTAACGTTCCTTCAAGAAGTCGACGAGCGTTACGGCACGGATCTTCCTTGCCATAATGGCAAATTTTTTCCCAAGCACGGACAGCACGAAATACCCCGTGGCTAATTGGGTCATGGAAAGCAGCACCCAGCCAAGACCAACCGAATAGGCAACGCCCGGGCCGCCGATGAAGCTGCTAGCACTCCCGTATGTTGCAACCATTGTCATCGCCAGAATAAAGCCTCCAAGCTGACGGCTCCCTAAGAAGTATTCCTGCAGAAAGTCTGCACTTGACTTTAAGTATTGCGAGGCGTAAAAGCCTATGAAGAAAATAATGACTAAAAATAATAACAGCGGTATGATGACACCCAAATTCATTGGCCATCCTCCTTATCGAGCGGTACTTCCTTGAAAAGGAACTTCACCGCTAAAATAACGAGGAGAAAAATGAATACAGTTACGACGATACAGCTATAGAAGAACCACGCTGGAAATCCGAAAATGTAGGTGTAATCTTTCACAGGTCCTGACCCGAGCCCATACGCAAACCCATACCAGAGAATGAAGTTCACAATAACGATAGAGACACCGATCAAGGCTTCTTTGTTCGCAATTTTATATCGCGGATCTTCTTTCCGCTTCTCTTGTCTCATTATAGATTCCCCCTTGCCGAACCAAACTTTATCTTTATCACGTTTCTTCCATGATGATTTCACTTTCCAAGCTTACCGAAAATCATCCCGTCTGTCTGCACCCTTTTTTCACAAAACCGTACTCCCTCCCCCATCCTAAGCATAAATTGTATAGGTTCAATTCAAATTTCACTGACTTAAAACAAGAAAGAACTAGTCGGTTGATTCCGACATGTAAAATGAGCATCAGGGGCTCCAGGAAAAGAATCGCTTTCCGTGGGGCGGGCGCTGAGCCTCCTCGGGTAAAACCCTGTTGGGTCTCAGCTGACCCGCACATCCCACAGGAGTCTCACCGTTTCCTTCCGCCCCTTTGCTGGAGTTAGTCTTTCGGAATCTCAGGTTATTATGTTTAAGTTAGTATGTTTTATTGAATATACAATGGATACGTTCCTCCTTATTGATGGTTCGAAAATCTTGCTTGCGTATATGGGTTCTGGGTAACTGCGAGACTCCTGTGGGAATAGAGTTCTAAGTGAGACCCCGGAGAGCGAATGCTCGAGAAGGCTCAACGGACTCCCACGGAAAGCGAGTGGTTTCCCAGAACCCATGCCCACCAAATATAGATTTTGGACCTTCTCCAATACCCTGAACAAAATTTTGTTGGCGATTTGGTCATCATGATGTAAAATGGGTATATTCATAGATACAGAGGGAGTGTTCTAGATGAGAAGACGCTCAGCCTTGATTATAGTCATCCTGCTTCTAAGTTTCTCCCTTCCGTTCACGACGGACGACAGTCACAGCGGCTATTTCAATGGCAAAGCTCAGGGAAGCACCATCCAGGAAACGACGCCCTCAAATGATGACCATACAGATCAAACATTTATCGTAGCAGCGATTTTGGGATTTTTATTCATCCTGCATTTATATCAGAACGTGACCGCAGGGGCCGGCCCGGCGTTCCGTAAACGCTTTTTCCTGAACCCTGTTTTCTATCAATCGAACTATGTGATCCACAACCTTTGATGTTGAACTTAAAAACCAACAATCAAAGGAGGAATTACCTATGCTATGGTTCAGAATGATTATGATTGGCATGTTTTCCGTAACCGCTTTGTCTCTTTTGTCGTATCAGGGGACTGAGATTTATCATGCATTCCTTGAATTTTTCAGTAAAAAATAACAACAACCCATACGCTCTTGGCGTATGGGTTTTCTTACGCTTGTTTTCATATGAAAAAGAGCACCTACACGGCGCTCTTTCTTGTTATTTATAGAGGAGGTTTAGTCGCTCTTCCTCTTCCTTTTTATCTAAGTATTCATAAAAACCGACTTGATTTCCCCAAGGATCTTCAAAAGTCCCCCATTTGACTGGAACCTCTTCCCGGGAATGAATCTCAAAATCTTCAACCTTCAATTCTTCCCTCATGGTTTTCTTTGTTTGTTCGATATCTGTGACTCCCAGTCGGAAAGGTCCACTACCTTCAGATGGCTTCCCTTCGGCAAGTTGCAGCCAGCAACCTGGGATAATTTCCCATTCTACAAATCCTTCATGAGGAATGAAATCAGGTTTTTTGCCAAGAAATTTCTCATACCAGGACTGCCCTTCCACAAGATTCGGAACTCGAATTTGGTTCGTCACTTCAAATAACATCTGGTTTCCTCCTTATATATTCGATTATAAACCACCTTCGTTCACAGGCGATGCCCTTCTTCCCTAGCCTTTCTAAACCCATAAAAAGAGCAATTCTCCTCCACTTGGAATCCGCATGATTCATAGAATCTGAAGTTATCTTGAGACGTGTGAGCAAACCAGTCTCCATGAGGCAATTTTTCCATACATAAAGTAATCAGCTTATGAGCAATCCCCTTATTACGGTAGGGCTCTGAAACGATTAAATCCATAATCGTCGCCATCATAATTTGATCAGAAACTACACGCACCATCGCGACCATCTTCTCTTCTTTCCATACTGTAAAGGCCCATGTCGAATTCTCGATAATGAGGGAGAATTTCTCATCCTGCCATTCTGGTCCACCTCGATGCCACCCCACTTCCTGAAACAGCCTTTTCACTTGTTCAGCAGGTACTCCACAGGTCCCTTCTCGAATCGTCAGACCATGAAAATATTGATACATGCGCTCACTTCTCTGGATAGGTCTCTTGCAAAAAGGAGACCGATTGCTCAATGAGTTCTTTCAATACATCTTCATTCACATCATCCACTTTATTTATATAGACACACGCTTTCCCACTTTTGTGCTTCCCGAGCCTTTCTAACAGCTCTTCCCGTTCAGGATCTCCAGTAGCGAAGTATAAACTGATTTTAGCTTTACGAGGAGAAAAACCTACTAGCGGGGCATCCCCTTCATGACCTGTTTTGTACTTGTAATGATAAGAGCCGAATCCGATGATGGACGCCCCCCACATTTTTGCTTCATATCCCGTCGTTTCTTTGAAAATATCCAGCAATCGGTACGCATCTTCTCGTTTTTTCGGGTGATCCACCTCCTCAATAAATGCCACCACACTGCGATCATTCGGTGTTGTTTTCTGTTCATATGCCATATCTTCCACCCTTTCTTCTTCAAACCCTACTCTTCTTTACTAGTTCCACTATCTGGCCGCCAATTCCTGTAAAAATGCCAAAGAAAAAAGGGAACCTTTCAGGAACCCTCCTCTCATTAATTGACGACACGTAAAACAGGTCTGCCACTTATTCTCCAGCTGTCATGTCTTCGATAATTCGTTGGACATCAAATTGGAGCAAATTTTGATCCTGTGCCCGGCCATCTTTCGTAAACTTCAACAAATTATTGAAAGACCGAGAAAATTCATTGAACGTTTCCAACAGACCATCCTCTAAATTTAATAAATCGCCCAAAACATATAGAAAGTATTATTATATATTTTGAAATCAAACCTTTCCTGAACTACTTTATATCCCATACCAAAAAAATAAACCTCCGGATGTGGAGGTTTATTTTGAGCTGCTGATTTCTTCATAAATTTCTGTCACCCAAAAATGGCGGGGAAAGACGAGAAGCGGCCAGTAATTCTGCCAATCTTTGGATGAATCTTTCTCAGTGGATGGTGGTTGAGCTGCTTGTTTTTTCACTTTTTCCAATGTGGTCGTATGAATAGTTTCGCCATCAGGATAACCGATGGAAATTTCTCCGGAAGCGTTCACTTCGGTCTCTACCTGGTGGTCTTTCAGGTGGGTATAAGGAATACTCTCCGGCACCTGGTAGTTTCCTTCCAACTCCGGGAATTCCTCCAAAGGTGCCAGCATCGACGTTTCATAATTTTCAAAGCCATAATCCAACAGCTTTTTCGTATCTTCATAAGAGCTGTCTTTTGTGGAACTTTTCATAGTGATCACAACCAAATCCATCCCGTCCCGTGTGGCACTTGTAGCCAGCGTAAATCCAGATTGGGGCACGAACCCTGTCTTGCCACCGGTTACACCTTCATAAGGATCCTCTCTGATAAGCCGGTGATGAGTATAAAGAATCGCGTCCCACTTCTCTCCATCCCAATCCAGAACTTCCAACCCATAAATCTCATTGAACGCCTCATTTTGCTGCGCATATCCCGTAATGACTGCTAAATCTTTCGCTGTTGTCTTGTGTTCAGAATCAAACAAGCCATGAGGATTTTTGAATGTTGTTTGTTGGACACCTACTTCTGCTTCAAGATATTCATTCAAATCTATAGCAAATTGTTCGACCGAACCACTTAAGTGCTCAGCAATCGCTACGCCGGCGTCATTGCCTGAATTCAAAAGAAGGCCTTGGATAAGCTGTTTTAATGTGGCTTGATCTCCTTCTTCAAGAAAAACACTGGAACCGCCTGTTTGATATGCTTTTTCACTTACCGTCACCATATCCTCCAGATTTCCATTTTCTATCGCATAGATGGCCGTCGCAATTTTGGTTAAACTAGCGGGGTACATCCTTGTCTCCGCATCTCTTCTCATAGAGAACTTTACCTGTTTTCGCTTCATAAACAACGGCCGATTCGCTATGAACTGAAGGCATATCCGGTTTTGAAACTGCCAGTGTTATCGTAGGAAATATTTGAATCACCGCCCAAACTACGGTGAAAATTAAAATTGTTTTTCTCAATTTGACGACTCCCTGTATACAATGATAGTTTTTATTCATACGCTCCGTTGAGCCATCTAACAGTATATACATAATTGTCGCAATTTGTTGAAAATCAACGTTTTTTTAAATGAATTGTAAACTCCCTGTAAACAACTTGGATATATTCTGAAGAGTTTCCAACAGATGTTTGTTCCCACTACAAGAATGATAATAGACAACACTTCCTGAATTACATTTTCCTGGTCGGTCAATTTTTACGGCTTATAAAAGGATTTATTTTCCCTCATCAGGCTGTTTTTTCATATCCATTATCACCCTGTTAACGGAGTGTTGAAACGACCATCCCAAAAAACAAACTTTATTCCCACGAAAAAAAGGCCTCATGTAGAGGCCTTTTTACAATCAGGATAAGGAACGGTTAAGAATATCCAGGACCGTTTCCCGGTTCATTTCTTTATAGGTTCCGACACCTGGTTTAACGAAAGTTTTTTCAACGATATCATCAAATGAGTCTGATCCGATATCATAATCCTGTAAACGGCTGGGCGCACCAATTGAATCCCAGAACC
The DNA here is from genome assembly GCF_056158545.1 of Halobacillus sp. ABR2_026. Taxonomy (NCBI): domain Bacteria; kingdom Bacillati; phylum Bacillota; class Bacilli; order Caryophanales; family Bacillaceae; genus Halobacillus; species Halobacillus sp. ABR2_026. The sequence continues at coordinate 1,241,642 of NZ_JBSWTM010000001.1, read as the reverse complement.
AGCGCAGCGCCTGGGCCCCTTCGCGTGCGGTTTCAACATCCGCCTTGCCTTCAGGATCGATACCGAAAACGTTGACGGCAAGCTGCTTCACCCGGATTGGGTCATCCTCCAGCACATGCTCCAGCCAATTCGGGAATAGAATAGCCAGACCTCCCCCATGCGGAATGTCATAAACAGCTGAGACGGCATGTTCGATACGATGAGTGGCCCAATCTCCCCCATCTGTGCCGTTCATCAACGTCCCATTGAAAGCGGTTGTGCTTAAATACATCATCGTTTCCCTATGTTCATAGGATTGCGGTTCCGCCACCAACTTCGGTCCGGTCTTAACTGCAGTCCGCAAGAGAGATTCGATGAATCCATCAATCATCGGGGTATTTGAAGTACGGTGAAAGTAATGTTCCAACGCATGAGACATACTATCGACAATTCCATAAACGGTCTGATCCCTTGGAACAGAGAACGTATACGATGGATCGAGAATGGAAAAATCCGGATAAACATGCGGAGACCCCCACCCTAACTTGTCCTTCGTTTCCCAGTTTGTGATAACAGATACAGCATTCATCTCAGACCCAGTTGCTGCGAGCGTCAATACCGTACCCAGAGGAAGAGCTGCTTCAATCGGGGTTTTCTGAGTGATCAAATCCCATACATCAGCTTCACTTACCGCTCCAGCTGCAATTGCCTTCGTGCAATCAATGACACTTCCTCCTCCAACCGCAAGAAGAAATTCGATCCCTTCTCGCTTACAAATTTCCACACCCTTCCGGACAGTGACAAGCCTTGGATTTGGATCTACACCAGACAGTTCATAAACTGCGGCTTTCAATTGTTCCAGTTGCTGCATCACATCATCGTAAACTCCATTACGTTTGATGCTTCCCCCGCCATAAACGACGAGCACCTTCGATCCAATGGTGATTTCATTGGCAATCTGCTCAACTTGTCCCTTCCCGAAGTAAAGCTTCGTAGGGTTATGTTGTAAGAAGTTATTCATCATTCCACCTCACCTTATTTTTAACTTTTCCATTGTATCATTCTAATTAACGGACCAGCGCCGGAAATGAATGATCGCCTCTATCAATATTTTTGATACCGCCTGCTACACCTTCCCATGGGTCTGTCTATCTGCTTGTAGAAACCTCAGCTGCCACCATAATTCGTTCAGTTTTAAATCATTGAGAGCGGGAATATTCCTCATATCTGAAGAAAAGGGGTTTTTGTGAAAATGTCACATTTTATTGAAGTCGATCACGACCGTCACATAGAATTATTTGTACAGGACATCGGGGATGGGCAGCCGATTGTTTTTGTACACGGCTGGCCGCTGAATCACAAAATGTTCGAATATCAAATGAACGAACTCCCCCAAAACGGGTATCGCTTCATCGGGATTGACTTGCGCGGGTTCGGAAAATCAGACAAGCCGGTATTCGGTTATGATTATGATACGCTTGCGCATGATGTAAAGACAGTAGTGGAGTACCTGCAACTCGAAAACTTCTATCTTGCAGGCTTTTCAATGGGAGGTCCCATTGCACTCCGCTATGCTTCAAAGTTCGCCAATAAGGAATTGGCTCAATTGATATTGGCTGGTCCTGCTGCTCCAAGCTTCACTCAGAAAGACACCTTTGCGCACGGCATGAAGCCAGGTGAAGTCGATGAGCTGATTGAAGGATTACAAAATGACCGCCCAGCAACATTGAAAGAGTTCGGTGAAGGCTTTTACCATACTGAAGTTTCTACACCTCTTAAAGAATGGTTTCACTCCCTCGGGCTGGAAGCGTCTGCCCACGCGACCATTGCATGTGCGGAATCTTTGAGGAATGAAGATCTGCGGGAAGAAGTAAAACAAATTGAGGTTCCCACGCTGTTGCTGCATGGTAAACATGATGAAATTTGTGAATATGCTTTTTCTGAGGCCTTAAATGATGCTATTCCTAACAGCACCCTCGTACCTTTTGAAAACAGTGGACACGGATTAGTGTATGATGAAAGAGAAAAGTTCAACCAAACACTTCTTGACTTATTGAAATAAAGAAAAGGAGAACCGCCGCTACAGGTTGGTTCTCCTTTTTTGATGGATGATGTTCATATAAAGGCTGAATTGGCGAATAAAAACTACGAAAACCACCCATAAATTCCCAATTCCTGCGAATCAGTCAACAATGGGGTTCCATAATAAAAAAGCCAGAAAGAGCGAGATCACACTCTTCCTGACTTTTATCTTATGCGATAACTACTTTCTTCGGGTTGGCCAGCTTTTGAATCAGTGGCAGGCGGGATAAATCCATGTTGCCTCCACTTAAGACGACGCCGCACTGTTCTTGTTCAAACGTGTCACATGTACGGAGAAGTCCAGCGAGGGCGGTACCCCCAGCGCCTTCAACGAGTGTTTTTTCACGTTCGAGCAGCATCATCATGGCTTTAGCGATTTCATGTTCCTCCACCGTTATCACTTGATCCACATATTTCTGGATGCACGTGTAGGTGAGTCGGCCTCTTTCCTTCACGGCAATTCCGTCAGCAATCGTTGATACGGAGGTCAGTTTTTCAGGTCCTTTTTTATACAAAGCGTTGTACGTGGAAGGGGCTTTCGCCGACTGGACACCGATGACTTTGATGTCTGGTTTCAACTGCTTCGCTGCAAAGGCGATTCCAGCAATCAGCCCGCCTCCTCCGATTGGCACGAACAATCGGTTCAGATCAGGTTGCTGCTGCAGCATTTCTACTGCAACCGTCGCTTGTCCTGCCATAACATCATAATCATCGAACGGGTGAAGAAAAGTGGCCCCCGTCCTTTCCTGCTCTTGCAAAGCCGCTTGATAGGCTTCCTGGAAAGACTCGCCGGTAAGAACAACTTTCGCTCCATACCCTTGCGTTGCTTCCACTTTTGCTCGCGGTGTCCCTTCCGGCATGAAGATTTGTGCCTGGATGCCACGCTTCGCTGCAGCGAGTGCTACTCCTTGAGCGTGATTCCCTGCCGAAGCGGCAAGCACGCCCCGAAAAGCTTCTTCTTCCGTTAGGCAGGAAACTTTGTAAGAAGCTCCCCGAACTTTGAAAGCACCTGTTTTCTGCTGATTCTCCATCTTCAAGTAAACGTGCTGACCGGTCTGATCATTGAAGGTCGTTGATGTTTGAAGGGGGGTGCGGTGCACCACCTCCTGCAATTGTTCCTGTGCATCCATTACTTTAGCCAGCGTTAAGAAATCCCCAACGTCTTCACTCCTTTGTTTTGTTTTTCGTACTGGTCGATTTTGTCTTCAAACGTCAAAGTGACGGCAATTTCATCCCAGCCATTTAGCAGCATTTCCTTGTGATAGGACTGGATGTCAAAAGCAACTTCCAGATCTCCGTCATCAATGGTCTGTTTTTCTAAATCGACCTTCAATTCATACGTTTGATTCGCAGCCTTTTCCATAAGCTGGTCAACAACAGGCTTCGGCAACTGAACTGGAAGTATTCCATTTTTGAAGCAGTTGTTGTAAAAAATGTCGGCGAAACTCGGGGCGATGACCACCTTGAATCCATAGTCCTGGATCGCCCATGGTGCGTGTTCCCTGGAGGAACCGCACCCGAAGTTTTCACCGCCGACAAGAACCGAAGCTCCATCATACTTCGGATCATTCAATGAGAAATCGTCACGTAATGTGCCATCCTCATTGAAACGCCAGTTGTAGAAGAGAAACTGGCCAAACCCCTGCCGTTCAATCCTTTTCAGAAATTGTTTCGGAATGATCTGGTCGGTATCGACGTTCGATCGATCCAATGGGTAAACCAGACCTTTGTGTGTTCTAATTGGCTCCATCTGCTCACCCTCCTACTGTACTGGCATATTTTCTCACATCTACGAAATGACCTTCCAAAGCAGCAGCTGCTGCCATCTCCGGACTGACGAGATGGGTACGGGCTCCATTCCCCTGGCGCCCCTCGAAGTTTCGATTGGAAGTGGAAGCACAGCGCTCTCCCGGAGGAACGATATCATCGTTCATCGCCAGACACATGCTGCATCCGGCATCGCGCCATTCGAACCCTGCGGTCAGGAAAATGGTATCCAATCCTTCTGCTTCTGCTGCATCTTTCACAGATTTAGAACCCGGTACGACTAGTGCTCTTACCCCTTCATGGACACGCGCACCACGAACGATTTCAGCGGCTTTACGCAAATCACTCAATCTGGAATTTGTACAGGAGCCGATGAAAACATGTTCCACAGGGATGGATTCAATGCTCTGGTTCGGCTCAAGGCCCATATACTCAATGGCCCGCTCAATCCCATCACGATCATCTTTCACGGAATCAGGAGCCGGAACCCGCCCGCCCACAGGAACACAATGGGATGGGTTGGTCCCCCATGTGACCTGTGGTTCAATCTCATCCGCATGCATCGTAAGGGTCTGATCATAGGCAGCCCCTTCATCTGAAGCTAGAGCAAGCCACTGTTCAGCTGCTTCGTCAAAATCTTTTCCTTCCGGCACATAGCGTTTGCCTCGCATGTAATCAATGGTCGTTGCATCAGGACTGATCAAACCAGCTCTTGCTCCTGCTTCGATGGACATGTTGCATACAGTCATACGTTCCTCCATTGAAAGGCTTCGGACCGCTTCACCGGTGTATTCGATCACGTGACCTGTACCGAAACGCACGCCGTATTTCCCTATGATGGCAAGGATCAAATCTTTAGCGGTGACGCCTGTTCCAAGCACCCCATCGACATTAACTTGGAGGGTTTTCGGAGGTGCCTGCCATAAAGATTGAGTAGCAAGTACGTGCTCAACTTCACTCGTACCTATTCCGAAAGCAAGGGCTCCAAAAGCTCCATGGGTGGAAGTATGGCTATCCCCACAGACGATTGTTTTTCCGGGCTGAGTCAAACCAAGCTCCGGACCGATGACGTGGACAATTCCCTGATCCGGATGATTAATGTCTGCCAGACGAACACCGAACTCTTCACAATTCGCTTTCAATGTTTCCATCTGCTTTTTGGAAACTTCATCTTTTATGACATGTCGATGGATCGTAGGGACATTATGATCCATCGTAGCGTACGTCCGATCAGGTCTTCTCACTTTCCTCCCGGCCATCCTTAACCCTTCAAATGCCTGGGGAGAGGTCACCTCATGAATCAAATGCAAGTCGATATAGAGGAGATTCGGCTTCCCTTCTTCTTCATGGACGACATGCTGATCCCAAATTTTTTCTACAATGGTTTTTGGTTGACTCATTCCGTTCCGCTCCCTTCCTATTTATACGTAGCAACGCATGATATTTTCTGTTGTATCACTCGTGTTGATCTGATCAACCACTCTTCGTGCCAGTTCACTTCCGCTCACAACTGTCCCTCCGACGAGATCGATGTCTGCTGTGTGATACCCTTCATCCAATACTTCCTGGACAGCGGCTTCCACTTGTTCCGCTTCTTCTTCCATACCGAACGAATGCTTTAACATCATAGCTACAGATAAAATACTAGCTAGAGGATTCGCTTTATCCAAACCAGCGATATCAGGCGCAGAACCGTGGACGGGTTCATAAAGTCCAACCCCTGTTTCGTTTAAGCTGGCAGACGGAAGCATTCCAAGTGATCCTGTCAGAACCGATGCTTCGTCACTCAAGATGTCCCCGAACATGTTCTCTGTTACGATGACATCGAAATAGGCAGGGTTCGTTACAAGCTTCATAGCTGCTGCATCCACGAGCATATGTTCAACTTTCACATCTGGATGCTGGTTTTTTTTCTCTTCCACGACCTCTCTCCACATGCGGCTCGATTCAAGTACATTCGCTTTATCAACAGAAGTGAGATGCTTCTTCCGCACCTTGGCACTCTGGAAAGCCTGCTCAACGATTCGCTCAATTTCACTACGTTCATACGCTAGTGTGTCTACAACAGAGTTTCCGTTGTTGCGACGTTCCCTTGGTTCACCAAAGTACAAGCCACCGGTCAGCTCTCGTACGATCAGAAGATCACTAGTAGCAACAACTTCCTGTTTTAAAGGTGATGCATGGAGCAACTGTTGAAAAGCTTTGACTGGGCGGAGATTCGCAAATAAACCGAGCTGTTTGCGTATGCCGAGCAGCCCTTTCTCCGGCCGCATATGACCAGGAAGCTGATCCCACTTCGGACCGCCGACTGCTCCTAAGAAAATAGCATCCGCCTTTTTAGCCGCTTCGACCGTATCTTCCGGCAGGGGCGTTTCATGATTGTCGATCGCCACTCCTCCAATATCATGATTTTCGAAGGTAAACGTATGTTGAAATCGATCCGCCACCGACTGCAACACTTGTTTGGCAGCCTTCGTCACTTCGGGTCCAATTCCATCTCCCGGTAAAAGTACGATATGTTTTTCCATGTGCATCCCCCTTTAGTTATACTTGTACTTTTTGAATGTTTTCCAATTTACTTCTATATAGTGTTCGGTTCACAGCATTCAAAAAAGCGTGAGCAGAGGCTTCCAACACATCCTGCGCAGAGCCGCGGCCAGATGCTTTAACCCCATCAACGGTCAATTGAACATGAACCTCTGCCAGTGCATCGCGCCCTTTACCGATCGAGCTCAACTGATAGTCCTGCAGATGAACATCGGCATCAATCAGGTCATCAAGCGTATTATAGATCGCTTCAACACTTCCTTCACCGGTATTGGCTTTTTCCACTTCTTCCCCATCAGGTCGAGTCAGAAGAACAGTCGCTGTCGGACGGTTGATGCTGCCATACTGGACTTGGAAAGCTTTCAACTCGTATTTAGGCTGATCTTCGTTTTCAGTTTGAGTGTCTGTCAAAATGGCGAATAGGTCATCATCCGTGACTTCTTTCTTTTTCCCGGTAAGGGTCTTAAAGGATTCGAACGCTTCTTTTAATTTGCTTTCATTAAGATTAAAACCAAGCTCTTCCGCTTTTTGTGTAAAAGCATGTCGGCCGGAATGTTTCCCCAACACCATTCGATTGGAATCGATGCCAACCATCGCTGGTGTTATAATTTCGTACGTCGTCGACTCTTTCAGCATTCCGTCCTGATGAATTCCTGATTCATGGGCAAAAGCGTTACGACCAACGACTGCTTTGTTGCCTGGAACCTGCATTCCTGTAAGGCGGCTGACAAGGTCACTCGTCCGTTTAATCTCTTTCAGAACAAGACCTGTTTCAAAATCAAAACGATCTTGTCGGATTTTCAAAGCGACAGCGATTTCTTCGAGGGCTGCGTTTCCAGCCCTTTCGCCGATCCCGTTGATTGTCCCTTCAATTTGTCTCGCTCCGCTTTCAATAGCAGCCAGGGAATTGCTTACGGCCATGCCCAAATCATCATGATTGTGTGTAGACAAAACCGCCTGATCGATATTTGGCACGTTCTCTTTTACATATCGGAAGAGCCTTCCAATTTCATCAGGTGTTGTGAAGCCCACTGTATCCGGAAGGTTGATGACACTTGCTCCTGCATCAATCACTTTTTCAATGATATGCACAAGAAACTCTTGATCGGAACGAAGCGCATCCTCCGCGGAAAACTGGACGTATGGGAATTTCTCTTTTGCATAGGCAACCATCTCTACCGCTTTCTGGACGACCTCATCCGGAGTTTTCTTCAATTTATGAGTCATGTGGATCGGTGAAGTAGCAATGAAAACGTGAAGCCTCGGCTCTGCCCCGCCCTTCAAAGCTTCCCATGCGATGTCGATGTCACGTTTATTCGCTCGCGCTAAGCCTGTAACGGAACAACCGCGTATCGTGTCGGCAATTTCTTTGACGGCTTCAAAATCAGCTTGGGAGGAAGCAGGAAAACCTGCCTCCATAATATCCACCCCTAAGCGTTCCAACTGTTTGGCAATCTCCACTTTCTCCAAACGATTCAAATTTACCCCTGCGGATTGTTCCCCGTCTCTCAATGTCGTATCGAAGACGTTAACGTGAGCCATGTGTGACCACATCCTTTTCTTTGGATTGGGATTTCTTGACGAACGGCATCAGTTCACGGAGCTCTCTACCCACCTTCTCGATTTGATGGTTGTTTTCACGGGAGTTGATCGCATTGAACTCCGGACGATTCACCTGGTTTTCAAGGATCCATCCTTTGGCGAACTTCCCTGTCTGAATGTCAGTCAGTACATCTTTCATCCGAGCTTTTGTACTTTCATCAACCACTCGTGGCCCGGATACAAAGTCACCCCATTGAGCTGTGTCGGAAATGGAATAACGCATGCCTTCCAGTCCACCTTCGTACATCAGATCAACGATCAATTTCAGCTCATGCATACATTCGAAGTAGGCCACTTCCGGCTGATATCCAGCTTCTGTCAATGTTTCAAAACCGGCTTTCACCAGGCTAGTTAGTCCTCCGCAAAGTACAGCCTGTTCACCAAAAAGGTCGGTTTCTGTTTCTTCCTGGAAGGATGTTTCAAGGACTCCGGCACGACCGCCGCCTATTCCTTTCGCATAAGCAAGGGCGACCTCTTTTGCTTCGCCTGTCACGTCCTGTTCAACTCCGATCAGAGCGGGTACACCAGCGCCTTCTTCAAAGGTGCGACGGACGAGGTGACCAGGGCCTTTTGGAGCGACAAGGAATACATCTACGTCAGATGGAGGGACCACTTGATTGAAATGAACGTTGAATCCGTGAGCGAAGGCAAGAGCTGCACCGGATTTCAAATTCGGTTTGATGGACTCTTCATAGACTTTCGGTTGGTGTTCATCCGGGAGAAGAACCATAACCACATCAGATTCTGCGACAGCATCGGCAACACTTTTCACTTCAAGTCCATCCTGTTCCGCTTTATCCCATGACTTCCCTTTACGTAGACCTACGACAACGTTATGTCCGCTTTCCTTCAAGTTTTGAGCATGGGCGTGACCTTGGGATCCATATCCTACAACTGCTACCTTCTTATTTTTCAGGACCTCATCTTTGATATCGTTGTGATAGTATACGTGTGCCATTTTTACATCCATCCTTTCAGAGAAATTATTTTAATAGAGAATATGATTTGAATTCTGCCACCTGTGGTTGATGTCCACGGGTGAAAGCAGTTAATCCTGTTCTTGCCAGTTCCTTGATTCCATAGGGCCTCAATAGATCGATGAGGGCATCGACTTTATCAGATTTACCTGTTACCTGAACCGTGACGCTTTCTTTACTCACATCAATGATAGATGCCCGGAACGGTTCGATGATGCCCTGGATTTCACTGCGGATCTGCGGGTTACTGATCACCTTTACCATCGCGAGTTCCCGGGCGACAATCGCTTTGTCGGTAATATCTGAGACTTTCAAAACATCGATTTGTTTGTTCAATTGTTTTGTCAACTGCTCAAGTTTGCGGTCATCTTCGACTTCCACGACAAAGGTCATCTTTGAGACCCCTTCTGTTTCTGTCCGGCCGACGGAGATGCTTTCAATATTGAACTGCCTCTTCGCGAGTAAGCCTGTGACTCTGTTCAGCACCCCGCTCCTATTATGAACGGTCGCTGTGACGATTCGCTTCATCGTTTCACCCCAATCATCTCGTGTAGTCCCTTGCCTGGTGCGATCATCGGATAGACATTTTCTTTCTGAAGAACACGACAGTCTATAACTGCGGGCTGGTCATCCCCAAGGACTCTCGGAAGGACCTCTAAAAGCTCTTCTTGAGTTTCAATCTTATATCCTGGTATTTGGTAACTTTCTGCGAGTTTCACAAAGTCAGGTTGAACATCAATGATTGATTCTGAATAACGCTCGCTGTAAAATTTCTCCTGCCACTGCCTTACCATGCCAAGGGCCTGATTGTTAACTATCAGCACTTTGACCGGCAGCCTTCGCTCTTGTAGTACAGACAGTTCCTGCAGCGTCATCTGAAAACCACCATCGCCTACAACAGCAACACAAGTGGAATCCATATCAGCAAGTTGGGCACCAATCGCTGCCGGGAAACCATACCCCATCGTTCCAAGCCCGCCTGATGTGACCCAGCGGTTCGGACGATCAAAAGAATAGTATTGGGCGGCCCACATTTGGTGCTGACCTACATCTGTCGTGACCACCGCTTCGCCATTGGTATATTCATAGACTTTCTGCATGAGCCATTGAGGGACAATCTGTTCATCCGGCTGATCATGCCATAGAGGATAGTCCCGTTTGTTTTGACTGATCGCATCCATCCATCCTTCATGATCAAGACCTTTCACTGCTTTCGCATTCAAAGCTTCCAATGCAGCGTGGGCATCAGATACGATCGGAATGTGAGTGGGTATGTTTTTGCCAATTTCAGCAGGATCAATATCGATATGGGCAACGGTTGCATTCGGTGCGAAGTGTTTCAGGTTGCCTGTCAACCGATCGTCAAAGCGGGAGCCTATATTTATGAGCAAATCACATTCATACAACGCGGTATTTGCTGAATACGTCCCATGCATACCTGCCATACCGAGGGACAAATCACAGCTTCCCGGATAACTCCCAAGCCCAAGCAGCGTCGTCGTAACCGGAAGTTGATAATTCTGGACGAACGTTTTCAACTGCTCGGAAGCTCCTGCGTGAATAACGCCGGATCCAGCAAGGACCACAGGTTTTTTAGCTTCGATCAGCGCATCATGCAACTTACTGATCTGCAGCGGATTCGGTTTAACGGTCGGCTGATAGCCAGGCAAGTGGAATTCACTTTTTACGTCTTTTGCGTAAACCGTAGAACTGATGTCTTTCGGAATATCTACAACGACAGGACCCGGCCTCCCGGTGGTCGCAATGTGAAAGGCTTCATTCACGATACGAGGAAGGTCTTCAATTTCCTGCACTTGATAATTATGTTTGGTAATTGGCGTCGTGATCCCCATGATGTCCGATTCCTGAAAAGCATCCGTGCCGATTACACCTTTCGCTACCTGGCCCGTGAAAATGACCAGAGGGATCGAGTCCATCATCGCATCCGCAATGCCTGTCACTAAGTTCGTTGCACCAGGTCCTGAAGTACCAATAACTACTCCGGCTTTCCCGGATACCCTCGCGTAGCCTTCCGCGGCATGGATTGCTCCCTGTTCGTGTCTTGGCAGAATGTGATCGAAACTTCCTTCCGCACGGTAAATCGCATCATAAATTGGTAAAACCGCACCACCTGGATACCCGAATAACGTTCCAACACCTTGACCGATCAAAGCTTCCACGAGCAAATCAGCACCTGTTTTAGCAGCAGTCTGCTGTTCTACACTTGCCTGTGCCTTCATTTTTTTCATCCCTCCTGTGTTTAACTGTCTATTATAGAAAAAGCGGTCCGTCGTTTTGATAGCTCCGCTTTACAACCTTTCGTCTTTCGAACAAAAAAGAGACCTTTTCCCTCCTCAAATTCCTCCACCATCATGGGTGTGCAAGAATATGAGGGGTGAAAAGGTCTCTCTTTACTTCCACGGTACCACCCTCATTCATGAAGCTATTAAAATAGCTCCACCTTATGGGATTCAAGTTGAATCCCTTTTGATAACAGGTGCTGTGAAACACCTGGTCCCGCCTACTGGTCAAACGTTCAGCGTGGACACTCAAGGATGATGTCAGAATAAGGTGTATTTCCGGGCTTCCAGCAACCCCGGCTCTCTGGGAATACAAGAACTTATTCCTTTATTCCTTTCATCGTGTTAGATTCGTTCAGTTTTCAATTGCGTCAAGTTCAACTCACGTGTGCTTGATTATTGCTGTACACTTTGTGGCCATCCTTAGTCGTTACTTTTCTGAATTCTGATAGCAAGTGGTTCGTAACAACGCCGGGTGTTCCATCTCCGACTTTCCGTTGGTCGACTTCCACAACAGCGATGACTTCTGCTGCTGTCCCCGTTAAAAACACTTCATCAGCTACGTAAACATCATGTCTTGTAAACGGCTGCTCCTTTACTTTATAGCCTTTCTCTTCGGCTAAATCGATGATAGCGTTACGGGTGATCCCTTCCAGGGCACCTAAATAAGTCGGCGGTGTCAGGATCGTTCCATTCTTCACGATAAAAATGTTGTCGGCAGAGCCTTCTGTCACATAGCCTTGATCATTGAGCATTAGAGCTTCATCAACCCCGGCCTGATTGGCTTCCATTTTCACCAGGATATTATTCAAGTAATTTAATGATTTCACTTGTGGTGGCAGTACGTCCGGTCGGTTTCTCCTGCTTGAAACAGACGCGAGCCTGACTCCGCGTTCATATAATTCTTTCGGGAATAAAGCGAGTGCTTCAGCAATGACAACCAAACGAGGATTTGCACAGCTGGACGGGTCGAGACCCAAATTGCCAGCACCTCTGGAAACGACAACCCGGATATAAGCGGTCTCCAACTGGTTACGGCGGACAGTTTCCGCAATAATCTCTTCGAGCTCCTCCTTGTCATATGGAATTTCGAGCATGATCGACTTTGCCGAATCATACAGACGGTTTAAGTGTTCATCCAGCTTGAAGATGTTGCCTTCATAAACGCGAATGCCTTCAAACACCCCATCTCCATATAAGAAACCATGATCATAAACGGAAACGACTGCTTCTTCTTTCCTCACATATTCGCCGCTCATATAAATCCACTGGCTGCTCATTCTCAGCACTCCTTTCTTTTATAGTTTAATGTTTGAAATGGTTAAAGAATGATAAAGAAAATGTGGACCCTTCAGGTAAGTGGAAATCTTACATTTTCAGGGTCCCAGTCTCAGGTCTTTCACACGAACCAACCGGACGATTCAAGTCATCGTTGTGGTTGATTGAGGACTACTTTAAACCCATTTTGAGGGAAGGTCAACAGGTTTTCCGCAAATTTTCTGAACACTCAAAAGATTCAATGAATGGGTAAAGCGCTTACATCCTTGAGAGACATGACTTCCTCTTTCTTTTTCTCTTTTCTTTTTTTCTTTTTTATCTCCTTTCAAGGAATTTATTGGTGAAAAAGTGTTCCTGGGAAAAGCATAAATGTTTCACCAACTCAAAGGACATCCGCCCTTCCTTTCGAGCCCGTCCTCTCATATTGTGTCGTATAGGAACACAAAAGGTGGTGAAAGATATGGGCTGGTATGGTGGCTGCGGCGGATACGGCGGTTACAACAACGGAAGCACTTTCGTTTTGATCGTTGTATTGTTCATCCTTTTGATTATCGTAGGAGCTTCTTTCTACAACTAAAAACCTTTGCGTGTGAACCACCGTTACTCAAAATAAGTGGTTCACACAAAAAGCGGATGGTCGTTTACGCCTTTCCGCTGCTCAGGTGTGCATAAAAAAGAACCAGAGGTCATCACCACCTTCTGGTTCATTGATCGTATGTCAGCCAAAGAAAAATAACAGAGAGTTTGTTTTTCTGATATAGGGCTGGTTATAATAGAAAAGGAGACATGCTCTCTACAACCTCTACCTGTAGAGCGTCTCCCTCTTTCAACACCAGAGCAGAACTGCTCTGGTTTTTTTACGGATTCATTCGTTTATTATATTTATATAATGACCACACTTATATATGGGCCGGCCTCACCAAGTCGTTCATCACAGCACACCGGCCTTCAAGGTATTTATCTTTTTTCTTGAGACCATTAACTCCTCTCAATTCTCCAAAGCACACTCCCTTTGATATTCCAAATTAATAATAATTTGCTGCAATTCCGGCAAGGTCATATCTCTCGTTCTTTTTCCAAAGGCATCCTCGGTGTAGCCTAAATCCTTCAACTGATCAATTAAGAAGTACCTTTCCTTATACATACCTTCAGAGGGATGTAACGACACGAGCATGCAATCAACTCCTGAACAAAGATTATAGTAATATGTTCTTTCTACTCCCATACCCCTTTTTCCTCTTTTAATTCCGATTTAGTTATCGAAATTATCAGATATTTATAAAGAGTCCTGTTTCAAAACGAATCCAATGCATTTCGGGTGAGTTTCATCCCTCTCACCTTTCATATATTAAGTTTTGTAAATCGAGTAAATCATCAGATCGACAAAAAAAACGCCCGCTAATGGGCGTTTTAAGTGACTATATGTTGCCGAAAAATTTCTCTGCTTTTTCAAGATAAGGTTCTTCTTCAGGCATCAACTCATATTCTTCCACGATCGCATCGACCGGACACACCGATACACACGCTCCACAGTCTATACAAATATCAGGGTTGATGTAGTACTGATCTTCCCCTTTTTCTATACAATCGACAGGACATACGTCTACGCATTCACCCGCTTGTTCACCTTGGCACGGTTGGGTAATGACAAATGCCATAAGTATCTCTCCCTATTTCCTTAATAATAACAGTGTCTCGAATATAGGGGGCATTTGTCAACGTTTGTCCTCAGGGATCACCTGTTCTTGAACGAGTTCACAATGCATTCGTCCTATTGAATTGTAAAAGAACATAAGGGCTTGTAGAATGATAATCAGCTTATAATAGAAGATTGATTGACTGTCCGAAAGGAGGAATATCCATCACCGCCAAGTTAACCATTCGATACATATTATTGGTCATCTTCTCCTTAACTCTAGGGGCAGGCTGCCAATCCATGAATCCTTCAGAAAACCAGACACCCTCTGCAGAAAAATCAAGTACTCCCCCATTATCAGAAAGCAACGAGACTGTGGGCGTCGTCACAAATGTAGTGGATGGAGACACTGTCGATCTTAAAATCCATAACACAGAAGAACGAGTTCGCTTATTGCTCGTCGACACGCCTGAAACCGTCCACCCTCACCTTCCTGTCCAGCCGTATGGACCTGAGGCTAGTGCCTATGCCAAGGAAACGTTGAGAGGCAAGAAAGTACGCATTGAATTTGACGGTCCTAAAAGAGATCGATATGACCGCCTTCTTGCCTATATCTGGGTAGATGGAATGAACTTCAATCAGCAGCTGTTGAGAAAAGGACTTGCAAGATACGCTTATGAATATGACCCGCCTTACAAACACTCAACTACTATGAAGAAGGCGGAGAATGAAGCCGAACACAGAAAGGAAGGCGTCTGGAGTATTAGAGGTTATGTAACAGATGATGGATTCTCCAAAGAAAAACAATATCAAGAATACGAGATACCTGGAACCTCAGAAACCGACCTCCCGTATGATCCGAAAGGACCTGACCGGGACTGTAGCGATTTCAGGTCTCAGAAAAAAGCACAATTGTTCTATGAAGCAGCAGGAGGCCCCGATCACGATCCCCATCGACTTGACGGTAAGGATCAGGACGGACTTGTGTGTGAAAGTTTATCCTAACCTTCCCTGACTTTCCTATAGGGATGTTTCCCTATAGGAGTGCTGGTTGTTTAGAAGTTCGTAGAAAGATGATGACTTTCTTGCATCTGGGATTTCCACGAGTTGGTCAATGGTAAAACTCCTCCCTCAGTACTCAGCTTTTTTTATAGGGGATGCTTTATACAGCTCCCCTGTCTTTTCAACCTCACCCGTTGTAATTTTCTCAATATTATTGTAATTCAATCATAAACAAGGTAAAATCATGTAAATATAAGGAACATTTTGATT
Organism: Halobacillus sp. ABR2_026; assembly: GCF_056158545.1. NCBI lineage: Bacteria > Bacillati > Bacillota > Bacilli > Caryophanales > Bacillaceae > Halobacillus > Halobacillus sp. ABR2_026. The sequence continues at coordinate 1,226,202 of NZ_JBSWTM010000001.1, read as the reverse complement.
GAAAAGGATCTTTTTCCTTTTCAATCCATACATTAATATATTGGGGGTCTTCAAATGAAAAAGTATTCATGGTTGATGTTCATCCTCCTCTTCACGATGAGCCTTTTCTTAAGTGCTTGTGGTGAAAGTGGAAACGGCGGTTCTTCCGATGGAGATGATGGCGGAAGTGATGGCGGTGAAGAAATGACCAACCTGACGATGGGGACAGGCAGTGTTGGCGGCGTTTATTATCCACTTGGCGGGGAAATGGCCAACCTGTTCGCCGATAACATCGACACGGAAGGGTTTGACGTAAGTTCCGTTGAATCCGGCGCATCCGTTGAAAACATTGCAAAAATCCAGTCAGGAGATTTCCAACTCGGAATTGCTCAAAACACGACAATGATCAATGCGGTTGAGGGTAAAGGAGAATTTGAAGGAAAAGATGTCGGGAATGTCGGCGTCATTGGTTCTCTTTATCCAGAGGGACTTCAAGTTGTAACCCTTGATTCTACAGGAATTGAATCCATTGAAGATTTAAAAGGGAAAAAAGTAGCAGTGGGACCACCAGGTGGAGCGACACGTGAAGCTGCAGAAATGGTCCTTTCCGCTTATGGCATTGAAGAAGGAGACTACGAAGCGTTTGAAGAAGGTTTTGGTGATGCGAAAAGCAAACTGCAAAACAATACAATCGACGCCTCTTTCGCTGTAGTAGGTGTTCCATCTTCAACAACAGACGAATTGGAAGCAGCTACCGGGGAAGTTAAATTCCTGAATATCGAAGGTGAAGCTCTTGAAGAAGTGGTTTCCAACAGTCAGTATGAAGCATACACGGTAGAACCCGGCACATATGATTGGCAGGAAGAGCCGGTCGAAACCATTACAGCTATGGCTTTACTTCTCGGTTCGACAAGCCAGATCAGTGAAGATCTAGCCTACGAAATGACGAAGACACTCTATGAAAACTCCGGAGACATGTCGATCGCTCAGGCGAAATTGGTAACCAAAGACAGCGCCTTGACAGGTGCCCAGGAGCTTCCATTACATCCAGGGGCAGAAAAGTACTTCAAGGAAGCAGGTATTCTTGAATAAAGGCAGCAAACTGAACCGGACATTGGATTGTCCGGTTCTTTAGAGCGCTGATTTAATAAAAGAATGGAGGCAGGAGAGTGTGACAACTAAAGATAACCAGAAAGTCGAAAAGCAGGAAATGATGAAGAAATACGACAAAGAAAGCACATTCCGCACAAACCTCGGACCTTGGGGCTGGCTGACCCTAATCCTCGGGAGTGCCCTGACTATATTTCAATTGTATACAGCTTACCGCGGCGCCTATGTATCCCTTATTCAGGGGGCAATCCATTTAGGTGCAGCTTTATGTTTGGTATTCCTTCTTTACCCCGTAAAATCTTCTTTGACGGGTAAGCGAGGTATTCCATGGTATGACCTTGTTTTTGCAGCCGTTGCTCTTTATTCAAACTTTTATATTATTCAAAACTATGATCGTCTCATCAACGAAGCGATTATATTCGGTTTCAACTATTTAGATCAATTTGTGGCGACCGCTGGCATACTGTTATTACTGGAAGCCACCCGGCGGGTCGTGGGACTCCCCATTGTCATTATAGCTGTGCTCGCGCTTCTCTACGGAATGTTCGGCAACTTCATTCCTGTGATCGGACATGCCGGCAATGATTGGCCGACCCTTGCGACCAAGATGTTTTTCAGTTCAAGCGCGATATTCGGTATTCCAATCCAAATATCTTCTACTTACATCTTTCTCTTCCTCTTTTTCGGGGTTATTCTTGTGAAGACCAATATCGGACAATTCTTTAATGATCTCGCCCTCCGTTTGACTGGAAAATACACGGGTGGAACAGCCAAAGCGGCCGTCGCAGCCAGTGGACTTCAAGGAATGGTCAGTGGAAGTTCTGTTGCCAATACTGTAGGTTCTGGATCATTTACAATTCCTATGATGAAAAACGCAGGTTTCAAACCTCATTTCGCTGCGGCCTCTGAAGCTTCCGCCTCTACCGGTGGACAGCTCATGCCACCAATCATGGGTGCAGCAGCTTTCATCATGGCTTCCTATACTGGAGTTCCCTACAACGAAATTATCGTCATCGCCATCATTCCGGCCCTTTTGTATTTTTCGGGCGTATTTCTCGGCACACACTTTGAAGCGAGAAAGCAGAACATCCGGGGACTGCCTAAAGATGAACTTCCAAAAACGAATAAGCTTTTGAAACGTTTGGACCTATTCCTACCGCTTGTCATAATCATTGGTTTCCTCCTGGCAGGCAGGACACCGACATATGCCGCTTTATTTGCAATTGTGACAGCATTCGTCATCAGCTTCTTCCGTAAAGATACGAGGATGTCCTGGAAAGGAATTATTAAACTGCTGGAAGAAGGAGCACGAGTGGCTCTCCCTGTCATCGCAGCTTGTGCTACAGCAGGCATTATTGCAGGAACAGTGACGACCACGGGGCTTGGTCCTAAAATCGCGGGCGGAATCATCGACCTTGCCCAGGGCCAATTCTTCCTCGTCATGTTTTTCACGATGATCGCCTGCATCATATTGGGAATGGGACTACCTACGACAGCAAATTACGTTGTCACTGCTACGATGGCGGCCCCGGCCTTGCTAGCCTTTGATGTACCCGTGATCGCTGTACACATGTTTGTCTTTTATTTCGGTATCGTTGCCGACATTACACCTCCTGTCTGCCTAGCTGCTTATGCAGGGGCCGGGATCGCAGGAGCAAACCCGATGAAAGCGGGAGTAACCGCCGTCAAATTAGCGATCGCTGCTTTCATCATCCCCTATGTGTTCGTGACTAACCCGCTCCTTTTACTGCAGGGAGACGTCAACGCCTTTAATTTATCCATCAGCGTAGTAACCGCTTTACTGGGGATGGCTGCTATCAGTTCTGCTCTGATCGGTTATTTTGCTACAAAAGTCATTTGGGTAGAACGTATCGCTCTTGTAGCAGCAGGTCTCTTGCTCGTGTACCCAAGCCTTGTCATTTCTCTCATTGGCTTAGGTGTATTCACAGCGATTTCTGTGTATCAATATGTTAAAAATAAAAAAGAAAAAGATTCTCAACAAGAAGCGTATGTTTGAAAAAAATCCGGAGCTTGGTTCAACTAAGGTCCGGATTTTTCTCTATCCAACCCCTCAAACGCCCCCCCACTCCTTCATATTCTATAGTTTCTACAGAGTGAAAAACGGCTAAGGGTGGGTAAAAGGTGAAAGGGGAGTTGAAAATTGACAGAACAACATAAACTTGTTCGAGACAAAGTCCCAAACCAATTAGAAGGTTCAGGAAAAACGATCCGCACTCGAACACTGAACCAAAAAGATTACAAAGATTCATTAAAAGAAAAATTAAAAGAGGAAGTTGAGGGTTACCTTCAAACCGCAGATAACGAACAAGCCCTAATCTATCTGGCAGACCTTCTGGAGGTCGTTCACGCCTTGTCTTATACTCACGGCGCCACGTTCGAGGAACTCGAACACATCCGTCAGCACCGCAGGAAAGAAAAAGGCGCCTACATGAATCGGACGCTGCTTCTTGATGTAGAAGAGTAAGTCTTCCATTGGAAAAATATAATAGTTACAGGCTTTCCCTTTACTATTAACTCTGTTCCCGCATAGAGTTGATCGTTCCAGCAATAAAAGGAGAAACTTCCATAAGAATGGAAGTTTCTCCTTTTATCTTCGTCTTATTCAAAGAATGAAAGGCTTCGGCCTGCACCTCGGTCAGACACTTTTTCCATAAGCCCAGCACCAAAGGAAGATCCCTGATAAGCTTTTCGAATTAAAGCCTTCCATGAACCTGTGATCATTAGCCTTTCCTTTAATCAATAGGATCGACTGCCTTCCCATAACGGATTACATCATAGATGGCCATCCCGTCGCTTGGTTTTCCCTCTCCATTACGATAAGGAAATAAAGAAAAAAAGATAAAATAAACAGAGAAATAGGAATACTGGTAGAAAAATAAATCCACCGGCAGAACTTCGTTAGTGATTAATAGATTCAAAATCATGATGACCATTAGATTAAAGGCACTACCTGCGGCGTAGATCGCTACATGAGCCCACGTTTTATTATAGGAGAGCTTTTCATACTGACACCAGCCTTCCATGAAATACATGCGGCGTACCTCCAAGGCGCCTATATGGAACATTAATTTACCAGTACCTATGCAATATTTAATTTTCCCTCCAAATAATCGTGCAATAAGAACATGACCGGTTTCATGTACGAGTGTTACCATTGGCAGAATCAAAAAAAAGTTTATGATGAACATTGGAATATCATTCAGTGTAAACATTGGTGTGCCTCCATCACAGAATTTTGAAGTACTGGGAAAAACTCTTCCCGTTCTGGCCGAAAAATAACCCACATGAAACAAACTACTTCCATAGTCCCCTTTATAGAAGAGATTTCCCACCTTCAATACTCCCCCATGATAATATTCATAAAATTTTAACATACCATGGTCTATTGTTTCTGCTTTCGATTTCGAGTATGATAGGAATAGCGATTTTTTTTAATGAGGAGCGTATATATGAAACGATCCATTTACGGATTGACGTTTGATCAACTGACGGATTGGCTTATCGATCACGGAGAGAAAAAGTTCCGCTCAAAACAAGTGTGGGACTGGCTCTATCAAAAACGGGTCACTGATTTTTCGCAAATGAAAAACGTGAATCAATCTTGTATCGATGTTCTTAATGACCATTTCACGATTGAAACACTTTCAGAGGAAATAAAACAAGAATCCCAGGACGGAACCGTCAAGTTCCTATTCAAACTGGATGATGGGAATATTATTGAAACGGTCCTTATGCGTTTCAACTACGGTTTGTCTGTATGTGTAACGACACAGGTCGGATGTAACATCGGTTGTTCGTTCTGCGCCAGCGGTATTCTGCGGAAAAACCGTGACTTATCCAGTGGCGAAATAGTAGAACAGATCATGCAGGTCCAACAGCACCTCGATAAACAGGGGAACGATGAACGTGTCAGCCACATCGTTGTCATGGGAATCGGAGAGCCATTTGACAACTACGATAACCTGATCGACTTCTTAAAGGTTGTAAACGATCAAAAAGGACTTTCCATTGGTGCACGGCATATCACGGTGTCCACAAGTGGAATTGCTCCAAAAATGTACGAATTTGCTGATGAGGGAATCCAGATCAATCTGGCTCTTTCTATCCACGCACCAAACAATGAGCTACGCACCCAAATCATGAAGATTAACAGGGCCTATCCGCTCGAAAAATTGATGCCAGCCATTGATTATTACCTTGAAAAGACTAACCGGCGGATCACTTTCGAGTATATCCTGCTGAAGGATGTCAACGACCATAAGAAAGAAGCCGAGGAGCTTGCGGACTTGTTGAAGGACAAACGCCACCTTTCCTACGTAAACTTGATCCCATACAACCCGGTCGCCGATAATCCTTACGAACGAAGTGAGAAAGAAGCTATTCTTACCTTCTATCAAACATTGATGGATCGTGGAATTAGATGCGGAGTAAGAACTGAGCATGGAACGGACATCGATGCAGCCTGTGGTCAGTTGCGTAGTAAACAAATCGAGAAAGAAAAAGCACGCAAAAAGAAAAAAGTACAGCCAAGTTAAAAAACATGAGGCTCAAGCCTCATGTTTTTTATTGCCTCATAGCAGCCTCCGCAACACCCTTCCATTTTATTACAATATCTTCCCCTGCCTAAAAAGCAAAATTTCACAACTTTCATTTACAATACCTATATAAAATGGTTTTATTTGTAAAATATTAGGCAATAGACAACTAGACAGACAAATTCATGGGTGATGGTAAAATCTCAGAAGAGGAGTGGAGTCGTATGAAAAAGTTCTTCGCATGTTTTTTTATCTTCAGTCTGATTTTTGGCAGTGCAGGAACCGTGTTTGCGGATAATCATGATGGGGATAAGGATTGTAGTGATTTTGGATCGACCGAAGAAGCCGAGCAGTACTGGGCTGAAAATGGTTATGATGAAAACAATGACCCAGATGGACTTGATCGGGATAAAGACGGAATCCCTTGTGAAAGCAGTGGCGAAGGTTCCTCTGAAAATAGTTCCAGCACAGATGATGGCAGTATGGAAGAGTCGGAAGAGAATGGAACCGAAGAAGCCTCCGCGGATGATGAACAAGGCGGTGAACTTCCTGAGACAGCAACCCCGTATGCTACATATGCTCTTTCCGGGATGGTGCTGTTGATCATTAGTGGTGGTCTGCTACTGGCTCGCAGAGAAAACTAAACCAGATAAAACAACCATCGCCCCTTAGCGGACCTATCCAGGTCTGCTTTTTTTATGTTCTCTCCCACGGCTTCCTTTTGTTAAAGGCTCTGTTAAAGTTTAGTATTGATATTACTGCAAAAAGGAACTTCCAATTGTATATTTGGCTTATTCAACTAAAGCTCCCTTTTCTTGAAGACTTTATTACGACATGTTACGAGGATTCATTGCCTGGTTGAGCGTCAGGTGCGGCTGGGAAGCCACTCGCTTTCCTGCGGGGAGTGGCGAGCTTCCTAGCGGGATCTCGCCGATCTCCTTTCTCCCACGGGAGTCTCGCAGCTTCCCAACCACCCCATTCGACCATGCGAGAATCTACCCCCTACACCAAGAAGGAGCACCTTCCATTATTACTACCTATAGTAAGAAAGTGCTCTATAACAAGCGGTTATGAGCTCCATCCATACGATAGAAATAAGGGATACAGCTCTCCATTCGTATAGTGAGCGCCTATTTCTGAGAGTGGTTTTGAGACACTTAAAAGGCAAAGGGGCGAAGGGGAATGGCGAGACTCCTATCTTAAGTGTGCAGGCGCCTCGTTCAGCGGCGTATGGACTGGACTGAGCTGGAGGAAATAAAGGAAACACGAAGAACGTAGAGATTCGATGTTGACTTATCGTACAGAAGCGAGGGAAGTCTCACTAGCCGCTAGGCGCAGAAACCGGATATCTATGAGGAAGAGAGTGCTTGGTGAGACCGCGCAGGACATAGTCCGGGGAGGCTCACCGCGCTCCCGCGGAAAGCGAGTCATTCCCCGCAGCCCCTATCCACAACACAAAAGTTACGAAATAAGAATCCAACAAGATTCAATGGTTACATCGTGAAAGTAGATCATCTAAAGGTTTCGATACCTGGAATAAATCCCCTTTCACCATTCATTGTCACTTCCATCCGTTGATGCAAATATCAACACTGAACTTTAACAGAGCCTTGTTAAAAAAACAGGCTCCCTTCATTGAAGAGATGCCTGTTCATTTATCGTTGCGATAACCCATACATAATAAAATGAAGGGTATGATCAATTTCCTTTTCATCCTCCCAATCCAAGTCAGGAGCAATAATAAAACGGGTGACCAAAAAGCCGATGATTGAAGACATGATCATGCGGATAATGGAAGTATTCGGCATTTCGACAAGTTTTCCATCTTCCTTCAGCTGGTTCAACGTTGCCTCGAATTTCGGAAACACCTCTTCCAAGAAGACCTGCTGAAACCTTTCCTGCAATTCCTGGTGAAAGGCCATTTCCTGAAGAACTATTCGTAACAATGCAGCATTTTCCCGCACGAATTCAAAACGGTTTTTCAACAATTTGCGCACGAGGCCTTCCAATCCTTCGGGAGGCTCGTCAAATACATTCTTTGCGAAATGGGAGGCGAAAAACGGCAGAGTGAATTTAGTCATAAAGGGTGTCACAATCGAGATCAACAATTCCTTTTTTGTTTTGTAGTGACGGAAAATCGTCCCCTCTGCTACATTCGCTCTTGATGCGATTTCGCTTGTTGAAGAAGAAGCATATCCCTTTTCAGCAAATATTTCAACTGCTGCCTGCAGAATTTTTTCCTGTTTTGGTGTTAACTTTTGTTCCTCACCTGTGGATTGTTCCAAAGCGTCCACCATTTTTTTAAAATCAGTCATCCATCCATCCTCCTCGACATTCATTGTACCTTATCACAAGCGTCTGTGCTTCTTCAATGCCATGATATTCAGCACGGTGAACAAGGTAGTGAAACCAAGAAGAATATAAACTTCTGTTTGGAAATCCCCCCAAGAAGCCTGACGCAGCATAATATCTCTCAAGGCTTCAGCTCCATATGTTAGAGGCATGATATTCCCAATCCACTGCATCCATACCGCTAAGCCTTCAGTAGGAAATAACCCTGAGAAGAATACCTGTGGCACAATGACCAATGGAATAAACTGAATCATCTGGAACTCGTTCTTCGCAAACGAGGACAGTAAAGTACCAAGACTTAGAGCAGTCAATGCTAACAGTATTGTAACAATCAAAACATAAAAGAAATTCCCTTCCATAAATACATCAAGAACATAAATGGAATAGGCAGCGATAATGACGGACTGGAGGATCGTGAAAATACCGAAACCCGCCAGATAACCAAACACGATCTCCGACCGTTTGATCGGTGTAGCCAACAGTCTCTCCAAAGTTCCCTGCGTACGTTCCCGTAAAAAGGAGACGCCTCCAACAATGAACACGAAAAAGAATACAAAGAAACCAATGAGTACAGGACCCACATAATCAAACAGCCCCATTGCTTCAGATCCGTGCAGATAACTGACTTCCACCGACATTTGATTATCCGGCTGTAATTGTTTCAATTCTTTTTGAATGGTCCCGGAAGTATTCGGGTTACTCCCTTCAATCATCAGTGAAAGTTTCTGATCTTCAAAGAGGAGGATCGCATCTAAATCACCTTCCATCAACTTTTCCTCGGCTTCGGAATAAGTAAAAGTCTCTACTTCCAATGAATCGGAAGATAACTTTTCAGCCATCTGCTCCGGAACATCCACCAAACCGATATTGGCAGATGCATCATTATTATCCAGTACAACCCACATTAAGGTTAAGACGAGAAGAGGAGCCATGATCATCAGTGCAACACTTCTTTTATCCCGTCTAAATTGGAGTAGGATTCTTTTCATCACATGGAAGGTATTCATTTGTTTCCACCCCCATAATGCAAAAACACATCTTCAATCGTACTTACACCCAATGTTTCTTTTAAAGAAGATGGTGTATCAAGGGCAATAACCTTTCCTTCCCTTAAAAGAGCCAAGCGATCACATTTTTCTGCTTCATCCATCACGTGAGTAGTAACAATAATGGTGACCCCCTGCTCCTTCAGACGGTTCAACTCTTCCCATACCGACTGGCGGAGTACGGGGTCTATGCCCACCGTTGGTTCATCAAGAATAATTAAATCCGGCTCATGAAGCAGGGCGGCCGCTAACGATAACCTTCGTTTCATACCACCAGAAAAGGTTTCCACAGGCTTCCCCGCCGAAGAAGACAAGTCCACCATATTTAACACATGATGAATCCTTTCTTTACGCTTTTTTCTGGACATTTTATAGATGGAAGCAAAAAAATCAAGATTCTCCAAAGCTGTCAGTTCCTGGTACAAAGCATCTGACTGAGCCATATACCCGTATTTCTTCATCTGTTCGAGATCTGGCACAGCAGTTTCATTAAGAAAAATTTCTCCTTCTGTGGGTTCAAGGATTCCCGCGATCAGCTTTACGAGCGTCGTCTTACCTGCCCCAGATGGACCAAGCAGACCGAATATTTCACCTGAGTGAATGCTCATCTCCACATCATCAATAATTGTTGTTTTCCCAAATTGATGGGTGATTCCTTTCATTTCCACCACATTAGCCAAGTGACATCCCCCTTTTTATATTGTGAGTGATTACTCACTATCATTATACTCTGATTTATCGATATGTAAAGTGAGTAATCACTCACTAAAGAATTATAAAAAAGGTTCTGTTAAAGTTAAATATTTATATTACTGCAAAAAAGGAACTTCGAATGTTATGGAGCTTCTTCATTTTTATCATTGGCTTATTCAACTAAAGCTCCCGTTTGTGGAAGACTCAGTTTCGAGATGTTCCGGGGTTTTATTGCCTGGTTGAGCGTCAGGGGTGGCTGGGAAGCTACTCGCTTTCCTGCGGGGATGGCGCCAAGCCTCCTCGGACTTCGTCCTGTGGGGTCTCGCCAGCCCATCCATTCCCGCGGGAGTCTCGCAGCTTCCCAACCACCCCTTTCATAGTAAGGAGAAACGACCCCTATACCTAGAGGAATTGTTCCCTCTTCCCCATATTAAGGCAGGCATTAAGTGCTCTGTATCAAGCTTATAAATTCTGAATGCCTGCTGTGGAGAGGTTATATGATCTACTTTCCTCAGTCATTCAAGCTGTTTGTTCCAGTAGTGATTTAGAGAATCTGCCATGGCAAAGGGGCGGAGGGGAATGGCGAGACTCCTATCTTAAGTGTGCAGGCGCCTCGTTCAGCGGCGTATGGACTGGACTGAGCTGGAGGAGATAAAGGAAACACGAAGAACGAAGGGATTCGATGTTGACTTATCGTACAGAAGCGAGGGAAGTCTCACTAGCCGCTAGGCGCAGAAACCGGATATCTACGAGGAAGAGAGTGCTTGGGGAGACCCCGCAGGACGTAGTCCGAGGAGGCTCACCGCGCTCCCGCGGAAAGCGAGTCATTCCCCGCAGCCTCTATCCACTCAACAAAAGTCTCGACACTGAGTCTTAAACAATCCTGCCATTTAGCGAAAGGCTCAGTTTTCATTGGTTACATCGTGAAAGAAAATCATCTAAAGGTTTCGACACTTGGAAATAAATTCCCTATTCATCTTCCTATCATTCATTGTAACTTCCATCCGTTGATGCAAATATCAACACCGAACTTTAACAGAGCCATAAAAAAAGACGGAGCCCCTGAGCGCTCAGTCTTTTGTTTCCTCTTTCTTCTTTTCAAGAAAATATTTCACACCGGCGACCGTACCAATTCCTAACAAAGCATACTTCAACCCTTCAACCGTCGATCCGGGAGAAATTCCATGCTGCCAGTAAGAAAAGCTTACACCCAATAAAACAGCGAGGATCGGAATGTATCGATTAGGCACCCGATTCGTCTGTCTCATCGCATACAGCAATACGGCGAGTGCTGCATAAGGAGAAAAATCTGTGATGAAGTCCATGATGTCGTCGCCTCCAAAAGCCTAAAAAGTTATATTTTATCCTATTCAAGGCTAAAGGAGCTTAGTACTTTTCAAAGAATGGACAGCTCTTCCTGACAAGGAGGAGCTGTCCCGATTACTCATGGAACATATGATTTCGGCCCGAGTGCTTTTTCAACTTCCATATAGTCAAGATTATGCGCTTCTGCAACTTCCCGGTAAGTGACATAACCGTTGACGATGTTTACTCCCTTTAATAGAGCACTGTTTTCCAAACAGGCTTTCTGGAACCCTTTATTTGCAATTTGCACAGCATAAGGGATGGTGACATTCGTCAAGGCAAGTGTCGATGTTTGAGGGACCGCCCCCGGCATATTACCCACTGCATAATGGACAACCCCGTATTTAATATACGTAGGATCATCGTGAGTGGTAACGTGATCAACGGTTTCCACAATCCCTCCCTGATCAACGGCGACATCAACAATGACACTTCCTTTCGCCATCGACTGGACCATCGCTTCCGTTACGAGTTTTGGTGCTTTTGCCCCAGGAATTAACACCGCACCAATGAGCAAATCCGATTCTTTGACAGCCTGCTCTAAATTCAATGGGTTCGAGATGAGAGTATTGATCGAAGAGCCGAAGATATCATCCAGCTGGCGGAGCCGCTCTGGACTTAGATCGACCATCGTGACATCTGCTCCGAGACCTATTGCAATCTTGGCGGCATTCGTCCCTACCACACCACCACCAATGATGGTTACTTTCCCTCGCTTTACGCCAGGGACTCCACCTAATAGGATCCCTTTCCCCTCATGGGTACGCTCCAAATATTGAGCTCCTTTTTGTGCAGCCATCCTCCCGGCCACTTCACTCATAGGAGTAAGAAGAGGCAGCGAGCCATTGTCTGATTGTACGGTTTCATAGGCGATCGCCACTACTTTCTTCTCTACAAGGGCTTTGGTCAATTCTTCATCGGCGGCAAGGTGAAGGTACGTAAACAAGACCAGTCCCTCGTAAAAGTATCGGTATTCTTCAGCCAGTGGTTCTTTCACTTTGAGAACCATAGGCTGGGACCATGCTTCATCTGCGGAACCTACGATTTTGACACCTACTTCTTCATATTGTCGATCAGAAAATCCCGAGCGCTCCCCCGCTTTCGTTTCAAGAAACACTTCGTGACCTTCGTTGATGAATTGGAGTGCACCCGCTGGGGTTATAGCCACACGGTTTTCGTTGTTCTTAATTTCCCTAGGGATTCCAATACGCATTTTAACAACCTCCCATCATGATCCAAGTGATTGGATGGCGTCCACCACCGTATCCAACAAGAAAGTCAAATCTTCTTCTTCAATAGATAAAGGCGGTGAGAGTGTGATTACATTATTGAACCCGGCCACTGTCATTCCGTTCTTACCAATGAGAATCCCTTTGTCTTTACAAAAAGAGATAATTTGGTTGACTTGACTGATCTCCAGGGGGGCCTTCGTTTCTTTGTCTTCCACCATCTCAATTCCAATAAGAAGTCCTTTTCCTCTGACATTCCCGACTTTGGTGTGGGACTGGAGACGGTTGTTCAAATCATTGAGCGCTGCTTCTCCGAGAACACGGGAACGTTCAAACAGGTTTTCTTTTTCCATGATTTCTATATTTTTGAGTGCGACTGCACAAGACGCAGGATGTCCTCCGAATGTATTAATATGACGGAAAAAATCATACGTGTCATTCCCACAGAATGCTTCATAGATGTCTCGTCTGACCGCGGTTGCTGAGAGTGGAAGGTACGCGCTTGTCATTCCTTTAGCCATCGTAACGATATCCGGTTTCACTCCATAATTCATGAACCCGAACGGCTTCCCTGTCCTTCCGAACCCACAAATCACTTCATCCACGATCAATAACGCTCCATGTTTTTTACAAACCGCCTGTACCTCTCTCATGTACTCTTCTGGTGGAACGATCACGCCTCCCCCGGTAATGATGGGCTCCATGATGACTCCAGCAATTGATTCACTATATTCCCATGTCATCACATCATCGATTTCCTTTGCTCCAAAACGGTCTTTCTCACCATGATCATTTCTGTATTCATCAGGGGGAGCTACATGAAGAAAGCCGGGACCCAGAGGCTCATACTTATATTTACGCTGAGCCTGACCAGTAGCAGCCAGTGCACTCGTGGAACTTCCATGATAAGCCCTGTATCTTGATATGAATTTTGTACGATAGTGATCCCCTTTTTGCTGGTGATATTGACGGACCATTTTGAACGCAGCCTCGTTCGCCTCGGAACCACTGTTTGAGAAAAAGACAACATAATCATCACCAAGCATTTGGTTGATTTTTTCCCCTAACTGAATGGCTGACTCATGGCTCTGTGTAAGCGGCATGTAAGAAAGGCTCTTCATTTGATCATACGCAGCTTCTGCTAACTCTTCACGGCCATAACCGATATTCACACACCATAATCCAGACATAGCATCCAAATAACGATTCCCTTCTGAATCTGTGATCCAGGAACCTTTCGCACTTTTAGCCACCATCGTCGCATCAGGATTATAAGGTTTCATAGAATGCCACACAAACTTTTCATCTTTTGAAAGCATCTCATTTTGCACATTAGCTTTAGTCAACGGAGAAACCCCCTCAATGTCTTTTATTTGAATTGTCTCAATTATCTAACATTTACCGGTTTCTTTCATTAGACATAGTGTCAAACGGTCTCTCCTCTGCTTTCACATAATGACAACAAAGATAAAACATGGAAAACGAACAAAAAAAAACTTATCCAAGGTCGGATAAGTGAATCGCTTTTCTCAAGTGACCGCTCTTTGATATTCATACGCAAGAAGAGCAAATTCGATCACCTGCCTTTTTTCACACTCCATAAAATCCGGCCCCAAAAGTTTCTCCAGCTTCTCTAAACGGTGATAGAGGGTCTGACGAACTACAAAAACTTTGGAAGCGGTTTCTTTTTTAGATCCATTGCAGGCCAAATAAACCCTCAAAGTCTCCAGGAGGTTCGTGTTATTCTTTTCATCATATTGGATGATTGGTTCTAAGTATTCTTCAACCAGACCATCTAGACTACTGTGTTGGTGAACTAGTGAGATCAGCCTGTACATATGAAGATCATCATAAAAGAATTTCGACTGGTTATCCGGAAGCTTCTCCTGGAGCGTTAACGTCTCTTGCGATGTTTGAAAACTGACATGCAAATCGGAAAGGGCCTTCACATATTTTCCACCAGCAATTTGAAAGGACGAAATACTCGAGTCATTCAAAAGACTGATTTTCTTTAATCGTGCCACCCCTGATTTGACTCGCTTCTTCCAATCTTCCTCTCCCTTCCTGTTCAACAAAATGAAGGTGATTTGATGGCGTTTCTCGACAGGAAAGACATAATAACCATTCTGATCGAAAATATTATGGATGAGCATATTCATATACGTTACATCCGGATTGGATTTTTGTCTATCCACCATATTGAGTTTTAGAGTAAGGACAATTGCACCTTTAACGGTTTTATCCAGTTTATATATGGCTAGTCTATCTCGTATTTCTTCCTCTTCATGCTCTCCCTGCAGCCATTCCGTAAGCCACTCCGTCTCTTTCACCTTGCGTTTTTCTTCTGTGTACAATTCCCGTAATAAATATTGAGCTAAAGCTGTTGCTGTCCGGTCAAGCAATAAAGATTCAAATTCCCCGAATTCTCTACGATTGGACATTAAGTAAATGTTTGCAAACTCTCTGTCAAACACCTGTACCGATTGCTTCAATACCCTTTTTGTCCTTTGGTCCGGCGTACTCAATTCCATCAGTACCTGCTCACGCTCTTTTTCTCTCAAGGCAGGAATCGTGACGATTGTATGATCCTTTGCGATGTAGACAAGTTGGCACTTCACATACTGTTGTAAGTTCTTTAGAATTTCAAAATAATTATCAATCGATAACAATCGTTTATTTAAACGCTGCGAGTAATCTTCTAAGTTTGTAATGAATTCATATTGCTGATTGATCAGGTCCGCGTGGATATCCTGGGTGATTTCCACAAAGGAAACTTCCGTATGAAACAGGATGATCGGAAAATCATTGGCATCTGCTAAATCAATCGATTCCTCACTTATGTAATCAACAAAGCTTCCGATTTCGATACATATTCCGGCTACATCCCTATCAATCAGTTGTTTCAACAGGTGAAGAAAAAGTTCCTCATCATCCTTCCAGCCGAAGCCAGTAGAAAGGACAAGCTCCCCACCTTTCAAGTTCTTTCTCACTTCGATCATTTCATAAACGTGAACCCATTTGACCAGTCGGTCGAGCCCCCCTCGACCAGCAACGACTTCCGCAGAAGAAAAATGATCCCTTTTCAGGATGTTTTCAATCGACATGTGTTCGTTCATTGAATGACCCCTCTTTTAAAGTACAACAATTTTTCAGAAAAATCTAATAGATTGTGAGATTTTATGACAAATAAGTTTTTTAGTCCTATGAAATCTAACACCCCTTTAAAGAATGAGCACGCCTTTATCAACGGTCACCCATCTTAACAGGGCACCCTGCGGTGTACGAACAGTTGGACTATATAATTTTGCTTTTCTATAATTAAATCTACGGAAACTACTGATTGTTTTATATGTACACTAGTTACGCTTTTTACTATCCTCCAACTCTCGTTCCAGCCGTTCAACTTTTTGATGTAGTTCCTTATGGGGCTGTAGAACTTTCCTTCCTAAAATGATTATAAAACCAAGAAACAACACAATACTCCCTATGATTGCTACACTCCCAAATATAATCAGATCTAAAATAAAAATCCATCCCTTCCTGAAGTCACATTCCCAACACAAGGTCACTTACAAATCAAAAAAGATCGGCAGGTGCCGATCTTTTTTGATACTACTTCACACTTTGTTTCTTTTGTTGCTGGACAAGTATGGTTGAGAAGTATTTGCGGGTATCAGGGTGAAGAATGTGGAGGCGCTCCTTCCTGCTCATCCCCTCATCGTTACCCTTATACTGGAATTCGACGAAGGCACCACTCAAATTCTCTGTAACACCACTGATGACATAGCCTTTCTCCAGTAAAAAGTCAATTTTCTCACGTTCTGCTTCAAACTCACGATGATCCGACATTATTTTCTCCTCCTTTTAAGCGTCTATTTTCCGAGGGGAACCTTCTGTTCCTGTTTTCTGACCGAGTTTTTCTTCTACAAACTTTTCTCCGATCACCCAGTCGCGACCGACCGTAATTCCGAGGTAATCATCATCGCTCGGGTGATCAATTTCTGCCTGAGGGTGTTTTTTGAAATACCAGTGTTTCGCTAATAAGTAATAGCAAAGGGCTCCGACGCCAAAACCGACAAAGAAGGAATACGTTGAGAACGTATAGGCGAAGACACTCCCTATCACCCATGAAAGAATACCCGCCCAGTTCACGCCCCCATCATAACGGAACTGCCCTCCTTGTTTATACAAATCGTAAACGTTCATCCTCCGCTTTCTCAATAAGTAATAGTCGGCAAAAATAATACCTACAATAACAGATAGAATAGCAGCGGCAATCAGTAACACAGGAATCAACAGATTAAAGATGCTCCACGGCTGGATAACGGTTCCGACCAGACCTGCAATAAAGACCCCTGCCCAAAATGGCAGTTTCGGACCGCCCACATTTGAAAAGATTGTCGCAGCCGGAACGATATTTGCAGAAACGTTTGTCGACCACTGGGCCAGCACTATCATTAATAAAAGAATTCCTAGCACAAGGCCACTAGCAGACTCCTGGAGAGCTACGACAGGATCGAAATTGGATACAGCTATATAGGATACGGCCCCGAGTACGACAATAAAAGTCTGGGTTAGCGGCAGGGCTACAAGACTCCCGACCAGGGCTCCTTTATTTCGTTTGACCCAGTTGCGCTCAAGCTTCGGGGCTTTAATAAATCGTGATATAGAAGAAATATCCGCTGCGAGGGTTGACCAATAGCCCATATTCCCAACAACCACAACCACGAATGCTGTGAAAGCCGCTCCTCCTGTCACCGGGCTTTCCACCCATCCCCAAATGTCGCGCCCCTGTTCAGAAGCCGTTCCGGCAAGAGTGAAATACATCCAAACACCAATCAGAATGATAATGGGTGCGGCAAGGTCTGCAAACTTTTCTACAGCCTTAATACCGAGAGCTGTATTAAACAATTGGAATAAAGCAAAAAGAATATAACAAATGAACCAATTATCAAAACCAAATAAGATATTTAAAATCCCGTTTATAGCTGTTGACCCGAAGAAAGTATTAATCCCGAACCACATCGAAGCCGCTACTCCGCGGACGACGGAAGGAAAGTGGGTACCCACCGTACCAAATGGTGCTCTCATATAGACGGGAAAAGATATGCCATGTTCAATTCCTATATCAGCCGTCAACGTGATCGCAAGCCCGATTAAAATCGTTCCCAGTAACGTGCCAAGGACGACCCAGATCAAAGATATTTCCTGTACCCCTGCACCGCCTATTGCAAACGCCGCTAGAACGACAGCCATCCCGACCCACATAAAAGAAAAACCTAGGGTGCTTATTTTTTTCTCTTTATGAGGAATGGGCATTAAATCAGGGGACATTAAATGATTTGTTTTTTTGTCCATCGTTGGACTCCTCCTACCTATACCTGTTTTTTTAAAAGGCTGCCCTGCTGTTAAAGGAAGCGGGGCAGCCTACTAAACATGTCAGACGGACAGGTTACTTCTGATAAAGTTCTTCTTTGGAGGAAGTCAGTTCACCGTAGCGGGAACGTTTCAAATAATTTCCATTTCCTAACTTTCCAACGAATTCTTTGTTCTTGATGACAAAGTCGCCTCGGGATAATACACTCACCGGCTGTCCTGTCACTTTCATTCCTTCAAAAGGGTTGTAGTCAGCAGCCATATGACTCGTCTCAACAGAAATCGTCCGTTCGATATTCGGATCAAAAATGACAAGATCGGCATCAGCACCCACAGATATGGTTCCTTTCTGAGGGAAGAGACCGAACGTCTTGGCGATCTTCGTCGATGTAATATTCACAAACTCATTCAACGATATTCTCCCCTTCTTCACTCCTTCAGAGAACAGAATACTGACACGATCCTCAATGATCGGGCCGCCATTTGGAATCTTCGTAAAATCACCTTTTCCTAGGTCTTTCTGTCCTTTGAAGTCAAAGGAACACTGGTCCGAACCAAGGGTTTGAAGATCTCCTGTCTTGAGCGCTGTCCATAGGACATCCTGGTGATGCTTTTCGCGAAGAGGCGGGGACCAGACATATTTCGCTCCTTCAAAGTCAGGCTTCTCTAAATAACTTTGATCGAGCACTAAGTATTGAGGGCATGTTTCCCCCATGACGTTGTATCCTTTCTTACGAGCTTTCGCAATCGCTTCGACCGCTTCTTTACAAGTCACGTGCACTACATATAATTGAGAGTCTGCAAGCCCGGTCAATTCTGCCGCACGCCCGGTAGCCTCCCCTTCAACCTCAGGAGGACGCGTTAACGCATGATAAATAGGGTCCGTTTGACCGGCTTCCAACGCTTTGTTTACAAGATGGTCGATGACATCCCCATTCTCTGCATGGACCATGACAAGCGCTCCTAATTTCTTGGCTTGCTCTAATGTCCGAAAAAGCGTGCCATCGTCTGCTTGGAAAACATTTTTATAAGCCATGAACACTTTAAAAGATGTTATCCCTTGCTCTTCAATAACACTTGGCAGTTGTTCTAATACGCTGTCATTCATTTCCCCTATCATTAAATGAAAGCTGTAGTCGATCACCGATTTATCTTTCGATTTAGCATGCCACTGATCGATGGAATTTTGGAGAGGTTTACCCTTATCAGTCAGACAAAAATCAATGACGGTAGTAGTGCCTCCATGGGCAGCAGCAATGGTCCCTGTTTCAAAATCATCTTTGCTGACTGTACCCCCAAAAGGCATTTCTAAATGGGTATGAGGGTCGATTCCTCCTGGAAAGATGTAATTCCCTTCCGCATCTACGATTTCCGCTCCAGATGCACTTATGTTTTGACCAATCTGTACGATCTTTTCGTTTTCTATAAGGATATCGGCCTGATACGTATCAGCCGCGGTCACAATCGTTCCATTTTTAATGATTTTCTTCATTTTATCCCTCCAGATTTATTTGATCAGATTTACGTCACAGGATGAGGCAGCCCCGATTGCCGCCTGTCTTTCATTCCAAGTCATCGGTGGTTTACCGTTCGCATATTCCACCATATCAATGGCGCCATCGACCGGACATACTATACTGCACAGGTTACATCCGACACAGTCCTCTTCGCGAACCTTCAAAATATCATTTCCTTGTTCATCCTTCAGCATATCGATGCACTGGTGGGAAGTATCTTCACATGCGATATGGCACTTGTTACAGTTGATGCACACATCATTATTGATTTGCGCGACGACTTGATGATTAAGATCCAAGTTCCCCCAATCGCTATACTTTTCAACAGACTTCCCGACTAGGTCCATCACCGAATCAATACCTTTTTCATCCAGATAATGATCTAACCCCTCAACCATATCCTCGATGATGCTGAAACCGTGATGCATAGCTGCCGTACAAACCTGTACACCTGTAGCCCCCATGAGCATGAATTCTACCGCTTCTCTCCAACTGGAAACACCCCCCATGCCGGAAATAGGGACATTGATTTTAGGATGACGAGCACATTCAGCTACCATGTTCAATGCAATCGGCTTAACCGCTGGTCCGCAATATCCACCATGTGCACCTTTACCAGCAACGTTCGGAATTGTATCCCAGGAATCGATATCGACTCCTGCCAGACTGTTGATTGTATTGATCATGCTGACGGCATCTGCGCCTCCATTTACCGCCGCCTCTGCTGTAAACGTAATATCCGTTATGTTCGGAGTTAATTTTACAATCACTGGAGTTTGGGCGACTTCCTTTGCCCACATCGTTTGTTTCTCAACTAATTCCGGTACCTGACCGGAGGCAGCACCCATTCCGCGTTCAGCCATCCCGTGCGGACATCCGAAATTTAATTCAAGTCCATCCACGCCGACATCCTCTACCCTTTTTACAATTTCATGCCATTTCTCCTGGGTAGGTTCAACCATCAATGACGCGATGATGGCATGATCTGGAAACCTTTTTTTCGTTTCATAGATTTCTTTCAAATTCACTTCCAGGGGCCGGTCTGTAATCAGTTCAATATTATTAAAGCCTGCCACTTGTTTTCCATTAAATCCAACAGCAGCAAAACGAGAGGATACGTTCAAAATTGGTTCTCCAAGCGTCTTCCAGACTGCCCCGCCCCAACCTGCTTCAAAGGCACGCTGGACTTGATAACCCGAGTTTGTCGGAGGCGCAGACGCTAGCCAATAGGGGTTCGGTGATTTGATCCCTGCAAGATTCAAACTTAAGTCAGCCATGTATGTTCCTCCTTGTTGAATGGTTTGTAGGCATTCGTCGGCTCAGGTGCCAGTTGTTTGTGAATCGCCATCGCTGCTTCCTTTCCTTGTTGCGCAGCGGTAACGACCATCGCTTCTCCCTGTCCTTTGGCGAAGATGACATCTCCCGCAGAAAATACTTTCGGATTCGATGTTTGCAAAGTTTGCGGATCGACTTTGACTACCCCTCCATCATGCTCAAGTCCAAATCCATCAATAAGATCGGTATATCGGCTCTGCCCGATGGCTTTAATCACAGCGTCCACTGCCATGACGAACTCAGAGTTTTCGACTGGAGAAGGACGGCGGCGCCCATCTGCATCCGGTTCGCCAAGTGCCATCTTCACGCATTTGAGGTGTGTGACTTTCCCATTTTCGTCACCTATGATTTCAATAGGTTGAGTCAGCCAGTTGAATTCGACATCATCCTGCTTGGCAAAGTCATATTCGAACTCATAGGCCGTCATTTCATTCCTCGTCCGACGGTAGACGATTTTTACATCACCCGCACCTTTCCGAGCAGCACAGGTCGCTGCGTCAATCGCCGTATTACCGGCACCGACAACGACTACATTTTTTCCAAGCAGTTCATCAGTGATCGATCCAGACTTTGTGCTTTTTACAAACTCGATGGCATCGTGAACTCCTTCCAAGCCTTCTCCTTCAATGCCAAGCATCGGAACATTGCCCATCCCGATCGTCAACACAATGGAGTCGTAATCATTCGTCAACTCGTCAAATGAAACATCAGTGCCCACCCTTGTATTCGTTCGTATTTCAACATCCAGCTTCTCGACCTGGTCGACTTCCCAACGAGAAATATCCTGTGGAAGACGGAAGGAGACAATTCCATAAGTATCCAGACCACCTGCTTCAGCTTCCGCTTCAAAAATGGTCACATCATAACCGAACCTCGCCAATTCTCTAGCTGCTGCTAGTCCCGCTGGACCTCCACCAACGACCGCTACTTTCTTCCCGTTCTTTTTGCCGGGCTTGAACAATAACTGTTCATTCTTTATCGCCCAGTCTGTAGCGAAACGCTGCAGATCACCGATTAAAATAGGTTCTGTCGAGTGATTTAAAACGCAGGCCCCTTCACACAACTCTTCGGTTGGGCATACCCGGGCGCATGTCGCCCCAACTGGATTGGACGACATAATCGTGGTAGCCGAACCTTTTAAATTCCCTGAAGCGATTTTCTTAATAAATTTCGGGATATCAATACCTGTTGGACAGGCTTGAATACAGGGGGCATCATAGCAATATAAACAGCGGTTTGATTCTTCCATCGCTTCCTGAGCATTCAGCCCATCATGGACTTCCTCGAAGTTCAGCTTCAAATTTTCCAATGAGATCCCTTTGCTCTTTAACTGGGTCAAGATGTTTCCCTCCTTTGATTAACGCGAGGCTCATTCACATACCTCCTAATAAAAAAGTTCCACATAGAGAAAATGTTTCATTTTCTTTTGCTCTATGCAGAACTTCTACTTTGTGTCTGATTGAAAGGTTTAAGGGAGAAGCTCAACCATGTTTTCATAGGTTTCCGGGCGACGGTCACGATAGAACTGCCAAGTGTCACGCACTTCCCGGATAAACTTCTTGTCCATCTCTGCGACGAGAACCTCGTCCTGGTCACGGCTGGCCGTTGCAACAAAGTTCCCCCGTGGGTCGACAAGGTAAGATTGTCCATAAAATTCTCCCATATTCCACGGTCCTTCATAACCTACACGGTTGATAGCTCCAAGGTAATATCCATTCGCAACCGCATGAGCCGGCTGCTCGAGTTTCCACAGGTACTCAGAAAGTCCTGCCACTGTCGCAGAAGGGTTGAATACGACTTCTGCTCCGTTTAAACCTAGGACTCTGGCACCTTCTGGAAAATGACGGTCATAGCAGATGTAGACCCCGACTTTTGCAAAAGCCGTGTCAAACACAGGATAACCGAGGTTTCCTGGCTTGAAGTAATATTTTTCCCAGAATCCGTGCCCCTTGTCCCCTACCGCGACCTGTGGAATATGATGTTTTCGGTATTTCCCTAGGTAGGACCCATCTGCATCAATGACAGCAGCTGTGTTATAGTAGGTAGCTATTCCTTCTTTTTCATAAATAGGAAGAACAATGACAACACCAAGCTCTTTCGCAAGTTCCTGGAAACGGATGGTCGTCGGACCATTCGGAATCTCTTCTGCAGAGTCATACCATTTTGAATTTTGCTCCGAGCAAAAGTATGGACCGTAGAAAATTTCTTGAAGGCAGATGATTTGCGCCCCTTTTTCCGCAGCTTCTTTCACTAGTTTGATATGTTTCTCGATGGAGTGTTGTTTATGAACCTCTACAGGTTCACTCCCATCCACATCGTGTGAAGCCTGGATCAAACCGATTTGGACTTTATCAGACACCGTAATTCCTCCTTATGTAATCCTTTTTTGTTGTACTTGAAATCAAATCCCCCAAGATCCTGATTTCTTATCTCCATGACCACCTCCTGATGTTTTAATTTTCTTTATTTACAGAATTTTTAAATAACTAATTTAACTGTACAATAAAAAATGAAAAAAACCATTATACAAAATGTTAAATGTTGCTTTCTGTGATTAGTTTTTCTGTAGGCTCTGTTAAAGTTTAGTGTTGATATTACTGCAATAAGGAAATTCCAATTTTATATTTGGCTTATTCAACGAAAGCTCCCTTTTCTTGAAGACTTTATTTCGAGATGCTCCAGGGATTCATTGCCTAGTTGAGCGTCAGGGGTGGCTGGGAAGCTACTCGCTTTCCTGTGGGGGAGTGGCGAGCTTCCTCGGGCTACGCCCTGCGGGATCTCGCCGATCTCCTTTCTCCCACGGGAGTCTCGCAGCTTCTCAACCACCCCATTCAATCATGCGAGAATTGAACCCTTTCAGCAAGAAGGACCACCTTCCACTATTACTACCTATAGTAAGAAAGTGCTCTATAACAAGTGGTTATGAGCTCCATCCATACGATGGAGGTAAGGGATACAGCTCTCCATTCGTATAGTGAGCGCCTACTTCTGAAAGTGATTTCGAGACACTTATATGGCAAAGGGGGGGAGGGGAATGGTGAGACTCCTGCGGGAAGAGAGTGCTTGGTGAGACCCCGCAGGACGTAGTCCGAGGAGGCTCACCGCGCTCCCGCGGAAAGCGAGCTATTCCCCGCAGCCCCCATCCACTCAACAAAAGTCTCGAAACGGAGCCTCCAACAATCCTTCCCTATAGCGAAAGGCTCCGTTTCGAAATAATAATCCAACAATATTCAAAATTTGTGGATGAATGAAGGAAGTGCGCGAAATTTCAAAGTTCCGCGCACCAATAGCTCAGTACCAGCGTTGTGTCAGCATTTTACGCTTTGTATAGAAATTGAGGCCGTCTTTACCATTGGCATGAAGATCACCATAGAAAGACTTTTTATTTCCAGAGAACGGGAAGAACGCCATTGGGGCAGGTACGTTGACGTTGACACCAAGCATACCGGCATCCATCTCTTCTCTGAATTGTTGTACTGCTTTGCCACTTGTCGTGTATAGGACGGCCCCATTAGCGAATTCAGATTTATTTGCCGTTTCGATCGCTTCATCAAGCGTATCGGCACGTACAATACTTAGAACAGGGGCAAAGATTTCATCTTTCCAAATCTTCATATCATCCGTTACGTAATCAAAAATCGTGGCACCAAGGAAATAACCAGACTCATTCTCACGGAGTTCCACCCGACCATCACGGACAAGTTTCGCGTTATCCTGTTCTCCGGCTTCGATATAGCCAAGAACGCGCTCACGGTGGGAATCGCGAATCAATGGACCGAGGTTTGTTTCCTCATCCAAACCATTTCCTACATTTAAATGGTCAGCCGCTTCTTTTAATTTGGCGACAAGATCATCGGCTACATCCCCCACCGCTACGACTACAGAACAAGCCATGCAGCGCTCACCTGCACTTCCGAAAGCAGCATTAATGATACCTTCTACCGATTTGTCTAAGTTACAATCAGGCAGAACGATGGAATGGTTTTTTGCACCGGCCAGCGCCTGAACCCGCTTGCCATGGTTGGCCGCCGTTTTGTACACATATTCAGCGACAGGTTGAGATCCGACGAACGATATAGCGTCCACTTCGTCATGCTCAAGCAATCCGTTTACAACATCATGAGCACCATTGACGACGTTAAGAACTCCTTTAGGAAGCCCCGCTTCATGTATAAGCTCAACGAGCATTTTCGCGAGTATCGGAGTACGTTCAGAAGGTTTCAGCACAAATGTATTTCCGCACACAATGGCGAGCGGGAACATCCACAATGGCACCATCATCGGAAAGTTAAATGGGGTGATTCCACCAACGACCCCGACAGGATAACGATACATTCCTGAGTCAATCCCTTCCGCAATATCTGGAAGGACATCGCCCATCATAAGACTTGGTGCTCCAGCTGCAAATTCGACACATTCAATGCCTCGCTGCACTTCACCTGTCGCATCTTTCATCGTCTTCCCATTTTCCTGTGTAAGAGCCTTTGCCAGCTCTTCGCGATTTTCCACCAACAATTGATGGTATTTGAACATCACTCTTGCCCGCTTCGGTACCGGAACCTTTTTCCATGTCTTGAATGCTTCCTTTGCTAATTGGACGGCTTTATCTACATCCTCTTTCGATGATATAGGAACTTGTGCGATGATCTCGCCTGTTGCGGGATTGGGTACGTCTTCCGTTTGCCCGTCTTTGGAAGGTACCCACTCCCCGCCAATGAAGTTTTGAATGGTCACCTGATTCTTTTTCGAAAATGTTGTCTCCATTTTTTCACCTCTACTCGTAGATTCTGTTCCTTTTCACCCTTCCCAATATATTATAAATTCAGAAAATTCCATCATCAATGGACGAAATGTCAAATCTA
Source organism: Halobacillus sp. ABR2_026 (assembly GCF_056158545.1). Taxonomy (NCBI): domain Bacteria; kingdom Bacillati; phylum Bacillota; class Bacilli; order Caryophanales; family Bacillaceae; genus Halobacillus; species Halobacillus sp. ABR2_026. The sequence continues at coordinate 1,200,782 of NZ_JBSWTM010000001.1, read as the reverse complement.
GCCTCCGTAGACTTAACAAAATGACCTCCCCACCAGACCAGTAGATATATTGGATAATACTGGATGACCCGGGCATCCTAATATTGGGTGACCAGGTCATCCAGTATTATCCAGGAGGAGATTTGTATGGGCAATGAAAAGAAGGAAATACAGCCGGAGCAGCATCAGAATCGTCAACCGGGGTTTGAGCATGAAATGAAACCACTGCCGGTCTATCTGGATCCGAGTTATAAAGGCAGTGGGAAGCTTGCCGGAAAAGTCGCGGTCATTACGGGAGGTGACAGCGGTATTGGACGTGCAGTCAGCCTATACTTCGCGAAAGAAGGAGCCGATCTTGCTGTTATGTATTATGACGAACAGGAAGATGCTGAAAAAACGAAGGATTTAATAAAAGCGGAGGGACAAATCTGCCGCCTTTACAATGGAGATATCGGGAGTGCTTCTTTTTGTGAGGAGACTGTCGAGGAAATTATGAATGACTTTGGCCAGATCGATATTCTTATCAATAATGCTGCTGTGCAGTTTCCCCAAAAGGACCTCACTGCCGTTACGAATGAACAGCTTGAAAAAACTTTCCGTGTGAATTACTTTTCTTTTGTTTATATGACCAAAGCGGTTCTCCCTCATTTACAAAAAGGAAGCTCGATCATCAATACATCATCTATTACTGCCTATGAAGGAAACGAGCAATTGATCGACTACTCTTCTACTAAGGGGGCCATTACGGCGTTCACCCGGTCGCTGGCTAAATCGGTGGTCAGTAAAGGCATTCGCGTCAATGGTGTTGCACCAGGCCCAGTTTGGACACCCTTGATTCCTGCAAGTTTTGACAGGCAGAAGGTGGCGGAATTCGGATCGACTAATCCTATGGGACGTCCAGCACAACCATATGAACTGGCTCCAGCGTATGTCTACCTGGCAAGCAGCGATTCTACATACGTAACCGGTCAGATGATTCATGTGAACGGCGGAGTACCTGTAAATGGATGAAGAGAAGCAATGGTTAAGCTTCTCTTTTCCCTTGATCGGAAAAGAATCATGATATAATGAGCCCAACTTACCTAGGAAAGTTGGTGCCCCATGGTTAAAAGTATTTGTCACTGCTTCAGTAACCAGGAAGAACTCATGCAAGGAACAACAACAAAGAAAACCTATCACGTTTTTTGCATTGTATCCGGAGAAAAAGGTGCTGTGGAATTCAGCTTTCGCTCAGACTATATAGATCACGAATCCCCTGCCCCCTTCACGAAATTTTATAATGTTCGTCAGGAATACGAAGAAGATGGAGAGACGTCAAAAAGAATAAGAGTTCATAGCAAACAAGCCCTTGCTGAAAACAATGAAGATCCTGCAGAAAAGTCTTTCTTAAGAAGCCATGAACTTTTCTACTCCTATAAAGTTGGTCTTCACTTACATAAACTGCAATCTTTTAAAAATAATACCGATGACTACTTGAGGACCATTCATTCTAAAGACTTGTATGATGAAATGAAAGCTGTTTACTCCAATATTTTCAAAGAATCACCGAGAAAACTGGAAAATGACCACTGGATGGTCCTTGTAGACTGATCTCTTGTTCAGGTTGGAATCACAGACCATCTACAACTGGCATAGGCTATTGAGGATATAAAGTAAAAACAGGAGGAAAATGTATGTACTCCAACTTCAATCATGCCTCATATGGATATGGCTACCCATATGGGGCAAGTCCTTACTTCCCTTATGCCCGGTATTCTCATCCGGTGACTTACACAAATCACACCTTTGGCTACGCGACAAGACAAACGATCAGCGGTCAAGCTACATGGACAGATGGCGGGGCCGTTACGAAGTGTGGAATTCCGTGGTCAAGCAACCGTTTCATGACAGCTGCTGTCGGGCAAAACGCCCCTTATCAATGCGGACAGACGATAAAAGTAAAAAACCCCTCAAACCAACGAGTCGTTCTCGTTACAGTTGTTGATCAGGTCCCAGGTTTTCCAGAAACTAAAATTAACCTTCATAGAAAAGCGTTTGAAACTCTCGGAGCAAATGTAGATGCCGGGATTATCAATGTAGAAATTACACCAAATCCACAGCTGGAAGAAGAGAAGTGGGGAAAATACCTATTGGAAATTGCACAATCTGCCTACCCGAACTACCAGCCAACCGATTATAATAAGGTAAGTGAATCCGAGCCGGAACCTAATCAGGTAAAAGAGGTTTACAAATTCGTCATGCAGTCCCCTCAAGAAACGATGAGTATTGAAGGAACTGTCATTTATAACCCTGCTACGGATCGAATTCTATCGATCAATTTCAAGGAAGTATAAGCAGTGGCATAAAAAAAGCACAACTCCTCCACAAGATGGGGAGTTGTGCTTTTTTTATTTATGTATTTTCATCATCCGTGCCCCCATACTCCCCTTAGAACATACACCCTGCCATCCATCGTCTTCCATCAGCCGAATAAAAAGAAGTGACGCAGCCCCTCCATGGATGAGAAACTGCGCCACTCCGGCACTTAGTATGGATGATTCCGATTGGGCTCGAACCAACGACCTCCACCCTGTCAAGGTGGCGCTCTCCCAGCTGAGCTACGGAATCCTATGTAGAATTTTGTCGTCTTTTCGCTGACAAATATTAATATACTATGGAAGATAAAGAGTGTCAATAAAATTTTAAGAGTTTTTTAAGTTTATGTAAAAGCCTCTTTTTAACTGTTGTTCAATCGGTCATACTAAGAGTCATACGACAAACAAAGAAAGTTGGTACAGGTTATGAACAAAGGAAAGGTTTGGATCAACTTGAGAGACAGTTTTTGGTTTCTCCCTACCATCTACAGCTTCTTGTCGATCCTAGCTGTTGCCCTGACTGCGCTCATCGATCAGTGGATCGTCGCTCAATACAAAGAGTCTATTCCATCCCTACTTTTGACAAAATCAGAGGTAGCTCAAACATTATATGGATCCATGGTCACTTCAATCTTGACTATGACAACGATCAGTTTTTCAACCATCATGGTGGTACTTACGACGTATACCACTCAATTCTCCCCACGGACGTTACAGGACTTTATGAAAAGCCGCGTTACCCAGCATGTATTAGGGGTCTTTTCTTTTGGTTTCATTTTTTCACTGATCAATCTTTTCCTTTTAGGGAAGGAACCTGGACTTGGATTGGTGAGTCCTTTACTTACAGTCATTGTTTCTATTGTCTGCCTTGCCTTTTTCATATTGTTCATCCACCACTCTTCACGGTTCTTAAAAGTGAATAACTTGATTGGAACCATTAGAAAAAGTACTTCTACACTTATCACTCAAACGTTCCGGGATAAAGAATACAAAACGGCAACCGAGTGGAACGATAAATGGCCGGAACTGAATTCAGCCCAAGCATCTGTGATCCCTGCATATAAATCGGGGTATGTTCAAAATGTCCAGTATGGGTCTCTGATCAAATGGGCAAGTAACAAAAAAGTTGTTATGGAAACCGGATTTTTGATGGGAGAATACGTGCAGAAAGGGATGCCTCTCTTCTTATATTGGGACTCTTCAACTCAGGAACAGGAAGATGTAAAATCAGCTGCTTCTTTCGTCCTGATCGGGAATGAACGGATCGATACACAGGACGTGGAATTTTCGATTCAAAAACTTGTGGAAATTGCCGTCAGAGCCATATCTCCAAGCCTCAATGATCCACACACCGCATCCAATTGTATCAATCGGATTGGCTCGCTGCTTATTGAACTTCAATCGGTGTACGAGCCTATTCGATATTATATCGATGAAGCTGATGACCTCCGCCTGATTGCACAGCCGAAGCCGTTTGAAGAATATTTATACAAGAGTTTCTACCAAATAAAGATTTATGGCCATCACGATATATCGGTCATGAATAGTGTGCTTGAATCGCTATACAAAATTGCATATTTAGGAGATGAAAGCAGTAGAGAGGATGTATGGACATTCGGAAAAACGATCCTCAATGCTGTCGATGTAAATACGCTCGATGAATTGGACTGCCAACGTTTTAATGATCAAGTGAAGAAATTAGCGGATGCTTGCCATAAAGAAATCAGCCTGAAAGAATAAAAAAGAGGAGCATTCGTAAAGAATGCTCCTCTTTTTTATTTAGTGATTCCGATTGGGCTCGAACCAACGACCTCCACCCTGTCAAGGTGGCGCTCTCCCAGCTGAGCTACGGAATCGTATGTAGGAATATGTTTCTTGCTGACAAAGAATAATATACTACGATTCATCGATTGTGTCAAGACTTTCCCCATACCCATTCATAGTTCCCCCTTCCCCCATGATTTATCACATTCATCCAGACGAAGCAGTTTCAAAAAAAGTCTCTCCCGGATGTTAAAAAGATTGGATTTAATCTCTGGAAGCTACCTTTATCTTCCACGCATCATCTTTTCAACTTTTTCGACAATTATATGATAAAATGATTAGTGGAACGTTTATTAGAAAAATTTTGTGGGAAAGCCTAAGTGAACTTTCCATGCTGTGAGGAGGTGGTCAGAATATGGGCAGAGACGGATCCATGACAGAATATACAATTGAAAGCCAATACTTACAGGAGACCATGACTTTAAGGGTATACACTCCTGAAAATTTCTCTCCATTATATAAATACCATTTCTGTATTATGCAGGATGGAAATGACTATTATTCTATGGGGCGGGCGGCAACCTTGAGTGATCGTCTGCATAAAGAGGAAAAAATTGAAAACACGATTTTCATCGGCATCCATTATAATGACAAGTATGACCGCCAGGACAAGTATCATCCGGACGGAAAAAAACAAGGAGCCTATGTAAACTTCCTTATTAGAGAAGTTGTTCCTTTCCTTGATGAAGAACTCCCAGGCTATTACATGGGACGTGGCCGTACACTTGTCGGTGATTCATTAGCAGGTACGCTTGCCTTAATGACAGCGGTGAAATTCCCGAATATATTCGGCAACGTCATCATGCAGAGCCCTTACGTAGATGAACATGTCAAAGAGGTCGTTCACGCGACGAAAGACTTTTCTTCTCTCTCCATTTATCATACGATCGGGATCGAAGAAACCGATGTTGAAACGACAGAAGGAGCGAGAAAAAATTTTCTCGAACCAAACCGGGAGCTTCGTGATTTCCTGAACCGCCAGGCTCTTGCCTATACGTATCATGAACTGGATGGGGACCACACATGGGGGACATGGCAGAAGGATTTTGAGAGCGCTCTATTGAAAATGTTTAGTAGAGATTAGAGATAATGAGCAAACAGGAGGGTGAATCTAATGAAATACGGAATAGCAGTTTTTCCATCAAAAAAAGTACAGGATGTGGCGAATTCATACCGCAAGCGTTACGATCCCCACTATGCGTTGATTCCTCCACATATTACGATGAAGGAAGCTTTTGATGCAGAAGAGGAAGAAATAGAAAATAAAATCATTCCAGAATTGCAGGAAATTGCAAAAAACACCGAGCCTTTTTCATACGGTGTTTATAAAGTCAGCTCTTTCTCACCGGTTACGAATACGATTTACTTGAAGATCGAACCATCGGATGAAATTTTCGAATTGAATGATAAGCTGCACGCTGGAGAACTTCCAGAAGAAAAAGACTTTACTTTCGTCCCTCACATTACAATTGCACAAAAATTGTCAGATGAAGAATTTTCGGATGTTTATGGAAGCCTGCGTATGCTTAAGTTCGATTTGAATGATAAAGTTGATCGCTTCCAGCTGCTTTATCAATTGGAAAATGGAGCTTGGAGCGTTTACGAAACTTTCCGTCTCGGAAAAGGGTGACGTTCTGTGAACATCATAAAAGCAAAAAATAAACAAGAAAAAGACGACGCCTTCAACGTACGACGAGTCGTCTTTGTAGAAGAACAGCAAGTCCCTATCGACCTTGAGATCGATGAGTACGATGAGAGTGCCATCCACTTTGTAGGATACGAAAACCAAGTTCCTGCTGCCGCTTCCCGCCTGCGTTTCGTCCAGGGATTCGGGAAGCTTGAGCGGATTTGTGTAGTCAAAGAGCAACGTGGTCATTCTTTTGGGAAGCAAATGATCGCTGCAATGGAAGACGTCATTCGTGAGTATGCATTTGATAAAGCTAAATTAAATGCCCAGACCCACGCAGAAGCGTTCTATGAATCTCTTGGATATGTGACGATATCGGATCCTTTCATCGATGCCGGCATCCCTCATGTCACAATGGTAAAAAAACTATAAACTCTAAAAAAAGAAACCTCGGAATTCCGGGGTTTCTTCGTTTATCTTCAGGACCTTTTGTCTAGAATAAAACGTATAGGCTAGAGATAAGGGTCGTGAAAATCAATGGATTATTTACAAATTACTGTAGAAACACTTTTTGGATTTGCTGCTCTGTTCATCATGACGAAAGTGCTTGGCAAATCACAGATCACCCAGATCACAGCATTTGATTTCATTGCCGCTCTGGTGCTCGGTGAATTAGTTGGAAACGCACTGTACGATAAAGATGTCGGGGTCATGGATATCGGGTATGCGATTTTATTATGGAGTATCCTTATCTTCACCACAGAAATAATCACACAAAAATTCAAAGGAACGAGAAAAGTTTTGGAAGGAAGTCCTTCACTCGTCATTTATAAGGGAAGGATCGACCGCGACCAGCTTAAAAAAAACAAGCTGGACCTCAATCAGCTCCAGCATCTGCTGCGTTCGAAAGAAGTATTCTCCCTGCAGGAAGTCCAGTATGCTGTCCTTGAAACAGATGGAACGATCTCGGTGTTAAAAGCCTCTCAATACCAGAATGTCACCCGTGATGATATGAATCTCTCTCCCCGTCATGTTCCTCTTCCCCGTACGATCATTAGTGACGGCGAAGTTATCTGGGACAACCTAAAGGAAGCCGGTTTGGACAAAAGTTGGCTGGAAGACCAACTGAGGGCGCAAAACTTCAAGGACCCATCCGAAGTTATGTATGCTGAGCACAAAGAGGGCGAGCGGGACTTATACGTTATTGGTTTGTCACAAAAAAGCTCCACGTATGATTCATGATGCGGTCCTCGATGAGGCCCGCTTTTTTTAATCCCATCAAATAAGCGGTAACCGCCGTACGGAATAACAACCATTGAGAGAGACCACGTACTTCAATCTCGTACTGTTCACACATCTCAGCAACAACGGTCTCATGCGTTATTATCCCTTGATCAGCGACGTGTCGATATAGCCATGCTGAAAGCTCCTTGTGATAGTCGATATTGTTTTGGATGGTTGCCGACGGTTCAGACTCGAATTCCCCATGCCCGGGAACCGCCCCTTTACAAGGAATTTGCAAGAGGCGTTCCAGGCTGTGGAGCGTTAATTGAAAATCAGTGATAAAAGGAATTCTATGCTTCCTTAAGGTTTCTGAGCTGAAGTACCCATCGGCTGCATATAAAATCCCATCGACTTTTAACGCCAGCTGATGATAACTATGGCCAGGAATATGATACACTTCCGCCTGTATGGGCCCGAACTGAACCTTCCCCTCTGAGATGATCTCATCCACACGGATGGATGGACCTTCTACAAATTTATTATGAAGTTCCGGGAGCGGTTCAACTCCCCCGAATAAGTAAAGGGGTTCTAATTCGGGGTTCCTTAAGATCGCCTCTTCAAAAACAGGTGCGACTGTATGTACATCATAATTCTCCTGGACAAAACGCGCTCCGCCATAATGATCGGCATGGGCATGGGTAATAAAAAGGTGCGTCAAAGGAAGCCCTCGTTCTTCAAGCTCCTTGAGCACCTTTTTCACAGAAGAAGCATCAATTCCAGTATCAATCAATACCCCTTCTTCCCCCATTCCATATACGTAGCCAATATTAACTGCTCCCTTATAATAATAACAAGATTCATTCAACTGATGAAAAGACATGCACACGACTCCTTTTGCATTTTCATACAGTTTCGCTGAAGTGGCGCCCTTTTCCTGTCATATTAGAAAGAATTTTCTCGGCTTTGTACGTGGCGGTGGAGTTTTCCAGCTGGTCGATGGCGTGGGTCTTTTCAGTCATATGAAGCGGTGCCGTCTGCCGGCGATCCACTTGATCCTGATGATGGGAACGATTGTCATTGACGAGCGACGCTCTGTGTATTTTATCAAGAGTAAATGGCGAGCGTTCCTGACGGATGATTCTCGTTTGATAATCCTTATACTGATACTGATGGACAGGCAGTATATAGCCCATGTCGACGCCTCCTTTTTTTATCTATACCCTTCCCCCCTACTCAAAGAAACGTTCCATTTTTCCAACTTGTTTGGTCAGGAATTTTTCCATGTCCGTCATCCGCTTGGAGAACCGGCGGTCCCAGGCCTGGAAATCCTTATCCCACTGGTTGAATTTCTTATCTGGCTGTTTAATGATTCCATTCATTTTCGACGTTTCCTCATTGATTTCCTTTAAAACATCAAATAAAGATTTTTCCTTTTTTTCTTCTGTCATTGACGATCAACCCACGCATAAATGATGGACTGTAAACCTGCAAGTGCAAGCAGAAGAACCAACCATTCCCCGTATGGTACGACAAGATAAAAAAGCACCATGATAAGAGCAGACCATACACCTACACACCATTGACAAGTCAAACCTTCACCAATGAAACCTTTAGGCTCAATCCATTCTTCCTCGAATCCCTGTTCATTTTTGACGATTTTCACTTCAATAAACGGCCTGCGGATCCATTCCATGATGTAATCTCTGACCAGAAGTCGTGTCAACCGGAAAGCGGCAAGCGCAAGCAACAAGATTTCCATTACACTAAATGTCATATCTATTCACTCCCATGAAGAAAAAGCCACTACTTCCTGTGTAGTGGCTCACTCTTTATTTTTCTTAAAACCAGCGGAATCCCCCACGGCGATCGGAAGATTCATCTTCATTTCGACGTCCTCTTGATGAACTGCTTTCTTCACTTACTTCTTCTTCTCTATGTCGTCTTGGTCCGCCGAAAAATGGATCAACACGGTCGTCTCTGTCATGACGATCGTGACGCTGCGGTTCGATGACGACATTATCCGCCTTAATGACAAGGTCCTTCACATGGATGACCTTCTTTTTATCAGACATTCCATTCACTCCTTATTCGAATTCACTTTTAATCTATGGCGTTTGCCCCAGTCAGGTATAGTCTCCTGCCCAAGAACCACAAAAAAAGTGAGGTTGGAGAGAAAAGAGACAAATGCCCACACCGACCCAGACACATTTCATATTCTAGTAAAGACAATACGTCAATGCGTATGGAAAGGGGAAATTAAAAAATGAGCTGTGGAAAAAAATACGATTCAGGTTCATGTGTGATTGATATTCTGAAAGATATCGTAGATGCACAGAATGATGTCATGCACGATTGCACGACAAGCTGTGAGCGTTCAATCGCAGACCTTTTGGGTGATACTGGTGGAGGTTCCGGCTTCGATACAGTCCCTGTCATCCTTTACTGCAAAGATGGATGCACACCTTTCAAAGGCTACGGATCTAAGCGAAGCGGTGAAGAATGCCACGTCAAAGGAAGCTTCTTCTTCAGAGTTAAGTCTGTAGATGACGATGGCTGCGCAATCCTTGAACTTCTTTTCGCTGATCGCTGGCATGATGATGATGACGAGGATGAAGTTGAAGGATCCCGTCGTCACCGAGGATTCGATCCGAAAACGCCAGCTGACCAAAGCTGCAGAAATCTACGTGCTTCAGGAATCTGCATCACAGTAGACTTGAACTGCTTCTGCCACGTAACGTGTCTACCAGCAGCAGCAACTCTATAATTCTGTAAAAAACCGCGCACAGAGGCGCGGTTTTTTTATTCTTTTTTTCAAAAGCCTAAAAGTCTAATATCTGTAATGTCTTCAAATGATATTTCCCTTTGGAACGGGCGTTGAAAGACCTTCATGTGAACCATGCCATCTACATAATCCGTTATATACCCTCGAAAACTCTCTTCCTCCGTCGACACTTCGCATTTCATTTTCGGCACATGAGGGGAAAGGTTGAAGAAATACAGAACTTTCTCCTCTAGCGTCATGTCATGAAACCGCTGCCTCCGTTCCCGCGGGGCATCCTTCTCTGGTTTATCTTCCGTACTGACGGCTGAAGGGTCACGCGAAGGTTCATTTCCTCCTCCATCTGATGTATTCAATTTAGCCAATTCCTGGCGATGAGGGGAATTTCGGCGCATCCGAATTTCTTGTTCGTTTGATGGGACTTCTACAGGTGGCTGTACGGATTTTTGTTCTGCTTCTGAAGGACGTTGACTTCGAAAGCTGGTTTGCATCGGAACTTCCGCTGGCTTTATGCCTTTTGGCTGAACAATATAAAGCATCGGCTGCTTAGCAAGTCGCTTTTCGTCTGCCATCAAAATCTCTCCTTTTCCAATCGGTCATCATTTTATGTATATGCCCAAATGGCAGGCCATGTTCACTTTTGGCCTTTTCTGACAAAACCTCTAAATTTTTTACAAAATATTTACGAAAAACTCAAACCCTTTTACCCTAAAATAGGTATGGTAGTAGAAGATTATTTATTAGGAGTGTTTTCATGATCGTTACTCGACATCGAGAATGCAAGTCGCCCCAGGAAGAATTAAACTACTTAATGAGAGAAAATAAATTAATGATTCATTACCAGCCGATTGTCGATTTGAAGCGAGGAGCAATTTACGGATATGAAGCACTGACGCGGTTTCCTTCAAATATTCATTTCAATCACCCCGCGGCCCTTTTCCAAGCGGCAGATGAAGCGGGACAGCTATTCCAATTGGAGAAACACACTCGTGAACTTGCTATAGAATCCATCCATACCTATTTATTGAACCAGCAATTATTGTGGGTGAATCTAACACCGAATGTGATCCATGACCCCTCCTTTGAACCAGGGTTCACCCATTCCATTTTGAAACAAACCAACCTCTCTCCCGATCAAATCGTATTTGAACTAACCGAGCATTCAGCCATATCAGATTTTCACAGTTTGAAAGAGCTGTTGGAACACTATCGTAGACAAGGCTTCCGTGTTGCCATAGATGATGTAGGTGCAGGTTATTCCTCACTACAAATGATTTCAGAATTAAAGCCTGACTTCCTGAAAATCGACCGATCGTTAATAACTGAAATCGATCACTACCGGGAAAAACAATTCATGGTGGAGGCTATACAACATATTGGAAGAAAACTAGGGGCAGGTATCATTGGTGAAGGTGTGGAAACAGAAAAGGAGTGCCTCCATTTGAGCCAAATGGGCATTTCATTAATGCAGGGATATTATTTTGCGAAGCCTGACTATCCGCCCTGCGCTCTTCAAAACCCTGTCCCCGATCAAGTGAAGCAGCAGAATAACACAGAATGGTATCCTTTGAAGATTTCAGAGCATACCTCCTTCTCCGACCTTATGGTATGGCTGTCTAAATATAGTGGAAGTTATGACCATCATTTCGCTCTTTTACAGGATGGAGAAGGGAAAGTCAGCATCCCATTGCCAGATATCATAAAGTTCGCGGGCTCTTGCCACGCGAATAAAGAAACATTCATTTCCCCCCGACTTCGTTCCTGGCTGGTCAAATAAAAAACCCCCTTCTCTGCATATTGAACTGTAACCTCAAAAATGGACAGTTTAATAAAAAGTGCTAGGCTGCTAGTAGGTGACCTCGGTATTGTACCGGGGTCATTTTTTGTAAGGACCACTGATATCGACCTTCATTGTAATACTCCATGTATTCTTCAATCGCTTGCTTGACTTCAAAAACAGAAGTGCATGTTTTAAAATCTATCCCATCTTTCATGTGCCCGAAGAAGGACTCCACCGGGGCATTATCCCAACAGTTACCGCGACGGGACATCGACTGATCCAAACCTAGATTACTGACTTTCTTTTGGAATTCCGGATGCGTATAGTGCACGCCCTGGTCGGAATGGATAAGACAGTCTGGGTGGGGAATAAAGTCTTCGCGTTCCATTAAGTTATCAAGCGTCGTGTACACAATGTCCATCTTTAAGGATGTTGAAAGATGATAAGCTAGTATTTCTCTTGTTGCGCCATCTTTAATTACGGATAAATAAGCTTTCTTCCCTTTCGCATAGTAGATATAGGTAATATCTGTTAGAAGGACTTTGTGTGGTTCTTGTTGATCGAATTGACGCTCCAATTTATTCTCGCACGTCTTATGCTCTTGTGTTGCTTGAGCGATTTGCTTATAAGGGTTTGATCTCCGAATACGGCACACCAGACTGTACTTCTTCATAATACGGCGGATACGCTTATGGTTCATCACAACGTTCTCTTCGTTCTCTAAAATCATTTTGATTTGGAGGGCTCCCACTTTTCCATTTTTCCGGATATACACGTTCTTAATCAGCTTGTAATCCGCCTCATCTTTCTGCTCTCTTTTTGCGCGGGTACCTTCTGATTTTAACCAATTATAATAACCAGAGCGACTGACGCCCGCTAACTCACAAAAATATTGGACCAACTCTGGGAAATTATGATCTCTTACCATTTGTTCAATAAGCTGAAATTTTTCTGATGTCGTTACTTGTTCTTCTTCGCCTGCCTTTCGAGTTCGTCGAGCTTTTTTACGAAGTCCAGCTCCGCCTCTAGATACGCAATGCGCGCTTCTGCTTTCTTCAGCTTATCTTCAGAGGAAAGCTCTTTTGATGAGGGGCGCCCTGTCGCACTTTTCCCTCGGCGTTCGGTGTAAAACCCATCTTCTCCGTACTTCTGAAACGTTTCTCGCCAGCGCTTTATACATTGTTTTGGCTTTTTAACACCAATAATAGAGAGATCGAATCCATGTTCGACAAAGATTTGGTGAGGTCCTTTCCCTTTCTCGTTTTCCTTCACAGCTTTCACTTTGAAATCAGGAGAATAGGTGATGGATCGATCTGAAACTCTTAAGATGTTTGGGTTGGACTCAAGTTCTCTTCTTTGTGATTCAGTAAAAATAATCTTAGGCATGTTTATCCCTCGCTCGCATTAGTTAATTCGATTATAAATGGACAATCGAGGTCATGAAACACAAAAAACCCCGAATAAGGGCACTTTTTTATCAGTGTCCATTATTCGGGGTATAGTTCATATAGGCAGGAAAGGGGGTTTTTTTAATAAGCTACGATACTAAAGCCGGAATCTACGTGAATCACTTCACCCGTTACTCCACGGGAAAGGTCACTCATCAAATAATAGCCTGTATCTCCGACTTCCTCTTGAGTAACCGGACGGCGTAATGGCGCACGTTCCTCGATAACTTTTAGGATCTGGTTGAAATCACCGACTCCTTTAGCAGAAAGCGTACGGATCGGCCCTGCTGATATAGCATTGACCCGAATGTTATGCTTCCCAAGATCGTTAGCCAAATATTTAACGCTTGCATCAAGACTTGCCTTAGCGACACCCATGACATTATAGTTTTTCACGACCTGCTCACCGCCGAGATATGTGAGGGTTACGATACTTCCACCATCAGTCATCAAAGGTTGAGCTGCACGAGCTACAGCCGTCAGAGAATAAGAGCTGATGTTGTGTGCGGTGAGAAAACCGTCACGGCTTGTATTTAAGAACTCATCTTTTAATTCTTCTCTATTTGCAAATGCAATGCAGTGGGCAAGACCGTGGATTGTTCCTACGTCGTTCCCGATTTGTTCGAACGTTTCGATGATGGCCTCATCATTCGTTACATCACATTCATAAACAAGCGATTCTTCGCCACCTTCAAGCGTGTCTGCAAGATCCTGAACGGATTTTTTGAACCGTTCGTTTGCCACGGTAAAAATCAAACGCGCTCCAGCTGAATGAAGGGAGCGGGCAATTCCCCAGGCAATGCTTCGTTTATTCGCGACACCCATGACAACATAAGTACGTCCTTCTAATGAAAAGTTCATATTTAATACCCTCCTCGAGGTAATAGGCTCTGAATTAGTATTTGTTATTAGTACCTGCTCCTATTTTAAACCATAAACTTTTGAAAAACAAACACCCTTTTACCCTTCCCCTATTTCCACATACATAAGCCCATTCTCTATCCAAAAATAGGATATACCAATGGATTTCACTCAATATATTAGCCGTTTCTTTGAAGACTCCATTTCGAGACATTAGTTAAGGGGCTGGGGGGAATGGATCACAAAAACATCTCGAAACTGAGTTTTCAACTGAAGGGAGTTATAGGGAAGAAGAGTAAAAAAACCGCTGTTTCTCGTGATGAGAAGCAGCGGTTGAAGGTTAACACCATTCACAATATTCAAGTTCCATTTTCAGTTCTTCTACGTACTCATGAGAACCGGTCACAATTAAACGGTCACCCATTTTCAATTCTGTATCCCCATGAGGGACGATGGAATCTTTCCCACGGAAGATCCGCACCATGATGACATCTCCCGTAAATGGAAATTCACGAAGGTGGATCCCGTTATAAACGGAATTGTTCATGTTGATTTGATAAAGGGCACTATCTTGTTTCGTTAGAATATCTACAACATTCGGAGCCTCGATCATCGCTTTCAGGAGAGCTTTTGATGACAGGAATACAGAGAAGACATTGATATTCAGGTCTTTCATTTCCTGAGATAAATCAGGGGATTCCACACGTACGATGATACGCTCAACCCCTTGTTCTTTAGCATACCTGGCGATTTCAGCATTTCGCTCTTCATCACCGGTGGATGCTACAATCAAGTCTACATCAAAGACTCCGAGTTCTCTCATTTTTTCCACGTTGTACCCATCTAACTCTTTAATATCAAAGCAGTTCCTACTAATTCTTTCATCGACTTTATCCATCTTTGTATGATACAGATGGGTTTCATACGATTGGATATCGAGCTCCCGCACAACAGGTAAGGTCATACGGTTCGATCCGATGAACGATACGACTGTCTTGTGGTCTTCGTCCTCAAAACGGCCATAAACCTTCTTGAAGACAATTGGTGCCACTAGACATGTCAGCACTGCCACAAGGATCAGGGCTCCTTCCATTTGATCATCTATCATTCCTTCGCGCTTGCCGATCGCAGCGGCAGCAATGACTAAGGAAAGAGTAGAAGTCAGGATGAATCCTGAACCGAAGACGGTTTTCTTATCGTACCATTTACTTAAGATCAAGGCAGGGACAATTTTTGATACGAGCAGAGCGATGAATAACAGTGGAATTAAAATCAGCACACGGGAGTCTGTGAATAGACTCCAAATGTCAATCTCTACTCCTACCATCACAAAGAAAATTGGAATCAAAAATCCATACCCGAAGCTGTCCAGACGCTTTACCATTTCCGGGTTAGGGGACAGCAGGGAAACCAGAGTACCTGCTAAGAAAGCACCTAGAATATTCTCTGCTCCTACCGTTTCAGATAAAGCTACTAGTAAAAGGATAAGCGTGAATACAGCCCTTGTATCGATTTGAATGGTCCCTTTAGCCATCGTCTCGACGAATGACTGATGCCGGAACTTTTTACCGATGTAATAGAAGAGAACACCTGCGGCGAATAGAATAAGCAGTAACCACGTATTCCCGCCACTTTCTCCATAGATGGAGACGAAAACGGCAAGCAAAATCATTGTAACAAGATCGGCAATAACAGCGATAAGAAGAATGGTCTGACCGATTGTTGTCTTCATCATTTGTGCATCCTTCAATGTCGGCACGACCACCCCCAAGGAAATGGTGGAAATGATCAGCGTCATCAAGAAGGCATTGTCAATGAAACCGCCCAACACGAATAGGTAAGAAAGTGCCAGGGATATGGCGAATATGCCAATAAAGACAATGGTAGCCACCCACACAGGGTTCGGAGCTCCTGTCCCCTGGTTTTCCGGCTTCGCTTTCTTCTTTCTACTTGCAAATATAGAAAAATCAATTTCCAAACCACTAAGGAACATCAAAAAAATGAATCCCAAAGTAGACAGTATTTCTAACCAACTTCCCTGTTCTACAATGTCAAATCCACTTTGACCGATGATTAATCCTACGATGATTTCTGCGACTACTACCGGGATGACGTTCAATTTAAATCGGTGTAGTAAGATGGGAGTTATGAATGCTGCGATAATTACAATAACTAAAGAAGTTACTGAAGCGCCATGTTCCATACTCGCCCTCCTTCCTTAAATCAATAAATTCATGAATGCTGTCGCAAGTCCAAAGTAAATTAAGATGGAAATTAAGTCATTTACTGTAGTAATGAATGGACCTGAAGCAACAGCAGGATCGATCTTTAAACGATGCATAAGAAGGGGAACGAGAGAGCCGGCCAATGTTGCTACAACCAAGGTCATAAAGATGGACAATCCAACTAAGGCACCTAAAAAGAAGTTTTCCTGCCATATATATACAATGAGAGTGATCAATACACCGCAGGACAATCCTGTTATGATTCCTGTGCCTGCTTCTCTCATCATCATTTTCCATTTTCCTTGTTTCTCAATTTCCCCGGTAGCTATTCCGCGGACTGCAACGGCCAGGGCCTGCGTTCCTGTATTTCCGGCCATTCCGGCAATCAAAGGAATGAAGATCGCGAGAATAGCCACTTGATCCAAGGTGTCCTCAAATCGACCGATAAGACTTGCTGTCAGACTTCCTAAGAAGAGGAGGATGACCAGCCATGGCAGACGCTTTTTTGCTGATGCAAAAGCATTATCATCAGGGCTGTCGACATCAGAGACGGCTGCGAGTTTAGAATAGTCATCGCTCGCTTCTTCTTCCATAACGTCCATAATATCGTCAACCGTAATGATTCCAAGAAGATGGTCTTGGAAATCTACGACCGGAAGGGCCAGGAAATCATAATCTCGTACCATACGTGCGACTTCCTCCTGGTCTTCGCCGACTGAAACCGATACCACTCGTTCATTCATAACATCGGAAATCAACCACTCTTCTTCTGAAATAATCAAATCCCTCAACGAAATAACACCGACGAGCCGTTTATCTTCATCAATGACGTAAGTATAATAAATCGTTTCGGCGTCAGGGGCTTCTGTTCTCAGATGGACCATCGCTTCCTTGATCGTCATACCGGCTTTAACGACAACAAATTCTGTGGTCATAATGGAACCGGCTGTTTTTTCTTCATAATGAAGCAGGTCTTTGATTTCGTCTGCTGCATCATCATCCATGATGGTCAAAAAGCTTGCCACTTTATCTTTATCTAATTCGTTGAAAATATCAACAGCATCATCCGTAGACATTTCAGCAAATACCTGCGCAGCAAAAGTCGGGGCCATTTCCGTAAAGTAAGGTTCAATTTCTTCATAATCGATATGCTCCATAACGTCGGCCACCTCTTCAGGTGAGAGGTAGGTGTAAATCTGCAGGCGTACATCCTGTTCCAAACCTTCAAATATACGGGCTTGATCGTAAGGGTGCAACTCCAGAAATTCAGCTCGGAACTGATCGATGTGATCATTGAATAAAGCATCTTTTATATTCGTCCATACTTCTTGGCGCTCCTGGTCATCTAAGTGTTCCATAAGCAACCCTCCCCAGCGTCTATTTCGTTTTTGACCGTTTAATCTTAATGGCGAAGAACGTGTTTGTCAACGAAAGTTCTTCATTTCATCCAGTCAAATCCATCACATAAATGTAGTTTAACAGAACGAATCCAGATAAGGGAATAGACATGTCGTATGTTTAGTATTCCAAGCCCCTGGGAAAAATATCTCCCATATCGACGACTGGCATGACGAGTGGATAAATGCAGAACAACAATCAAAAGGAGAATGAATATGCGCTATGATATCATCGGAGACGTTCATGGTTGCCTGGATGAATTGAAAGAATTATTCAATAAGCTAGGGTATCAATGGGAGGACGGGCTACCCGCACACCCTGATAGACGGGTTCCCGTCTTTGTAGGTGATATCACAGACCGTGGGCCCTTATCCATTGAGTGTATACGGCTTGTTCATCAGCTGGTCATGGAAAAAGGTGCGCTTTATGTCCCGGGAAATCATTGCAACAAATTATACCGGTTCTTTCTTGGAAACCCCGTCCAGGAAAAGCATGGCCTTGAAACCACTTCTGCTGAATATCGTTCGCTTCCAAAAGAAGATCAGGGTACCATTAAAAACCAATTCCAGCAACTCTACGAACAAGCCCCTTTGCATTTGATTCTGAATGACGTGCATGCAGTAATTGCTCATGCAGGAATTCAGGAAAAAGATATTGGATATGAAAGTAAAAGGATTGAAACATTCGTTCTTTACGGAGACATTACCGGAGAGAAACTTCCAGATGGACGACCCGTTCGAAGAGATTGGGCTCAGCACTACTCCGGAGACCGGTGGATTGTCTATGGACATACCCCTGTTCGGGAACCGCGCTTTGTTCATAAGACCGTGAATATCGATACAGGCTGTGTATTTGGAGGAAGCTTAACGGCTTTCCGGCTTCCAGAAGAAGAAATCGTCCAAGTTTCCTCTTCCCTGCCGTTTGTAGAGGAAAAGTTCAGATATTAAATGGAGCAGGAGCCTCAAGGCCCCTGCTCCATTTAAAAATGCTCCGTACTATTGAGGAGTAGACATCTTCAATTTTCAGACAAGCGCAGACCAGTTCATCGGAGGCTCTGAAAGGAATGTCATCTTCTTCTTCTTCCATGGATGAATAAAATGAAGACGCTCACAGTGAAGAGCCTGTCCTTCCACCCCATCTATTTTTCGGGCGCCGTACAACGTATCTCCTGCCAACGGGTTACCGAGGGAAGACATATGGACACGAATTTGATGAGTGCGACCAGTCAGAAGTTTAAACCGCATCCTCGTGTAAGAAGCATTGGTTTCCAATCGTTCATACCGCGTTTTGGATGGTTTCCCTTCCTGGGAAATCATCCTTCGTATAATGGAATCTTTTGCACGGGCAATCGGTGCATCAATAATTCCTCTCTTATTTGGAAAATTCCCTTCTACAATAGCTGTGTATTGACGGGAAATGGCCTCTAAATTTTTCGTTAGGAGCATATGACTATACGCATGTTTCGCAATCAGCATCAATCCTGACGTATCACGGTCAAGCCTTGTAACGATATGAACGGTGCAGGGGTACCCCTTTCGCTCATAATCATAAAGCAAATAACTGGCGATCGATGCTTCATTTGGATCACCCGGAGGAACGACCGGGATGCCCGCCGGCTTGTCCAGCACGAGGACATCTTCATCTTCAAATACCACAGGCAGATCACCTTCATGCGGAAGAATCAATCCTTTTTCTTCTTCAGGAAACAAGACCATAATCTCGTCGCCTTCGGTCAAAGAGTGCCATAGATCCTTTTGAATACCGTTAATGAATACCGAACCATCTACCCGCACCTTTTTTAACAATTGACGGGAAAACTCCCCAGCTTTCCAAAGAAAATCGCGGACGGACAAACCGGAGTATGCTTCCGTAATCTGCCATTCCTTTCTTACTTTAATCGGAGTAATCATCGGCGACAAACGAGTCATGGACCCGTTTCCAAAACGGGAACGGACGAAAACGTGCAAAACGCACTTTTTCTTCGGCTACACGACACTGAATCGATTTTACATCTTTATAGGTTCTCGTAATATGATCGATGGTGAAGAGGAAACTTCGATCATGCTTCGGTTTGAACATGCATGTATGATGGCTAGGGAGGATTAAAGGGGATCCAATCGTACGGAAAACCCGATTATTGATCGATGCCATCTCTGCGATTTGGAATGCCTCAAGAGAAGGGTGAAGAATTGCTCCACCAAGCGCTTTGTTGTAAGCTGTACTACCGGATGGTGTGGAAACGCACAATCCATCTCCGCGGAAGGTTTCGAAATGATCACCTTTAATCTCAATATCCATCACGACAGAACCTTCGGATGTTTTAATCGTACACTCATTCAATGCGAGATAACGATCTTCTTCCCCTCCACTTTTTGGGCGGATGGTGACTTCAAGGAGTGGATACTCGACTACTTGGAAAGGCGTCTTGGCAATTTCTATGATCAGCTTTTCCAATTCCTCTGGCATCCAGTCCGCATAAAACCCGAGATGCCCGGTATGTATCCCGATGAAAGCTGTTTTATCCAATCGATGGACATACGTATGAAAAGCCTCCAATAATGTCCCATCTCCTCCGACGGAAATAGCAAGGTCCGGTTCATCTTCATTGTATTCCAACTTGAACTCCGTCAAATAGTTCTTGATTTTCGATCGGATTTCATTCGATTTTTGGTCACCTTTTGAAAGGATCGAGAACTTCATCGCTCCACCACTCCTTTATGTTTTTCTAGGATTTTTCTTTTGTTCTTCTTTTCTTAAAAATGCACGTTGGGCTTCTTGAATTTCACTCTTTATTTTTGACATTTCCTCATCAAGTTGAAAAGCGGCTTCACCGGCACGTTTTAGCCTTGATTTGATTTCTGCTGGTATTTTCCCTGAGTATTTGTAATTCAATGAGTGTTCATTCGTCGCCCAGAAATTCATCGCAAGTGTACGGATTTGAATTTCAGCCAATACTTTCTTTTCGCCGTGGATCGTTTCAACTGGATAACGGATAATGACATGAAAAGATCTGTACCCACTATCCTTTTTCCTTGAAACATAATCCTTTTCTTCAACGATTTCGAAATCATGACGGTTCCGCAGCATAGTAACGACAGCATAAATATCATCCACGAATTGACAGACGACTCTCACGCCGGCAATGTCCTGCAGTTCTTCTTCGATGTGTTCAGGGTTGATCGCTTTTCGCCTTGCTTTCTCTATAATACTGGACTTCGGTTTGACGCGTCCGGTTACGAACTCGATCGGAGATTGCTCCTCTTCGTATTCAAATTGACGACGCATCCCTTTTAATTTTATTTTTAATTCATCAACCACTTGTGCATAAGGTGCTATAAATATATCCCAATTCATCAAGCAACCACCTTTATGTATCCAATCTTCATAGTAATTATGTGCGTTTTGTTCATGATTCATTGTATCATAAAGTTAGCCTGCAAATTAAGCAGAGCGCCTGACAATAAACCACGATCAGGAGGTCTAACGATGACACAGGAAATTGAAATTGAATTTAAAAACTTATTAACAAAAGACGAATATGAAAAAGTTTATCATTTTTTACCATTCAAATCAGTTGAACTCATGGAGCAAACCAATTATTATTTTGAAACAGAAGATCTAACCCTTAAGAAGCAGGGAGCCGCTCTAAGGATCCGTCAGAAAAAAGGACAGTGGACATTGACTCTGAAGGAGCCTCACTCAGACGGACTCCTGGAAACCCATGACTCATTGACAGAGAAGGAAGCAAATCTCTGGATTCAGAACAAGATGACAGATAAACCCCATGTATCCAAACAATTGCAGGGGCTTGGGGTATCCTTAGGCCACTTGAACTATTTAGGATCCCTGACCACAAGACGGAAAGAACTGGACTATAAAGGAGCGACCATCGTCCTCGACCACAGCCTTTATTATGACAAGGAAGATTATGAGCTCGAAGTGGAAGCCGGGACGAAAGAAATCGGTCAAAAAGCCATGGAAGAAATCCTGCACGCTTGCAATATTCCAAAGCGAAAGACAGATAATAAAATCAAACGTTTCTATGATAGAAAGCGACTGCAATCAGAATAGTTGCCGTATTTCAACCCTCATTGCTAAAATGATGAACAGACAGGAAGGGATTTTATGCAACAAAGAGAAACGTTTTTTGAAGAAATCGGAAAAGATAAAATAGATGAACTCGTGGAAGCTTTTTATAAACGCGTCCAACAACATCCGGATCTTATCCCTATTTTTCCGGACGATTTCACAGAAACCATACGAAAACAGAAGCAGTTCTTGACCCAGTTTTTCGGAGGCCCTCCTCTTTATGTAGAGGAACATGGCCACCCTATGTTGAGGGCCAGGCACCTGCCCTTCAAAATTACACCTGCCAGAAGAGATGCATGGCTGTCCTGCATGTCTGGCGCGATGACAGAGGTAGACATCCAAGAACCTCATCGTTCTTTTATGTTCGAAAGGCTCACCATGACAGCAAACCATATGATGAATTCACCAGACGATGAGAAAGGAGAATCGATGTGAGTTGGAAAAGTATGAACAGTGACAATGAAACTTCAGGAACGACGAGCGGCTTTTTCGATCTGTTGAAAAGACCGATCGAAATATACGTATTCATTGACCCTCTCTGCCCTGAATGCTGGTCACTCGAACCCTTTCTTAAAAAGCTCACGATCGAATACGGGCGTTTCTTTACTCTTCGACCGATCATCAGTGGTAAACTGGCATCCCTATATCAGAACAAAATCAAGAAACCTGAAAATTTGAAGGAAGCCTGGGATAAAACCGGTTCACGTACAGGCATGTGCTGTGATGGAGATGTGTGGCTTGAAAACCCTGTTTCCTCTCCTCTTGCCACAGCCCTTGCTGTTAAAGCCGCTGAACTCCAGGGAAAGAAGGCAGGCGTGCGCTTTCTTCGTAAAGTTCAGGAGTATGTATTCTTAGAAAAACAAAACATTTCGGACGAATCTGTCCTTATTGAATGCGCAGAGAAATCACGTCTGGATGTAACGGAATTCAAAAAAGACCTTCACGGGGAGCCCGCCCGGCGTGCACTGCAGTGTGACTTAAAACTCGCCCGTGAAATGGAAGTGGACTCCACCCCTACAATCGTCATCTTCAATGAATCGGAGGAAGATGCCGGTTTAAAAATTACTGGTCTTTACACGTACGACGTGTATGTGAAAGTGTTGAAAGAAATGCTGCAAAAAGATCCAAAGCCTGGAATGAAACCAGCTTTGGAGGATTTCTTGCACCACTATCGCTTTGTTGCCAACAAAGAAATTGCTGTTGTGTATGACTGGACCGAACAAGAAGCCAAACGAGAAATGAAGAAACTTGTTTTGAGACAAAAAGTGAAGGAAATCCCGGTGAAACACGGGACATTCTGGCAGTATATTTAAACTTGAAAACTCCCGTTTCCGGGAGTTTTTCTATGTAGAAAAGTCATGGAACACCATTCTCCTCCATAAAATGTATCATGGAGGTGTGAAGATGAAAGTTTGGATGTTCATTTTTTTCCTTCTCCTCTTCCTTCTTCTTGGAGCTTTTCATTTGTTTGCTCTCATGAATTTATATCCGGTCTATATCAGTTCCCCTCTGTTGGTGATCGCCATCTATTTGATCATATCTATGCCTTCTCATAAAAGGACTTTTCGAGGATTTAAATAAAGGGCATCAGCAGAACATATTGTCCTGCTGGTGCCCTTTATCATTATTTATTCAAGAGTTCTTCCATTTCATTTAGTTTTTCTTCGAATACATCCAAAGCTGCAAGGATCGGTTCTTTTGAAGTCATATCCACACCAGCCTGTTTCAAAACTTCGATTGGATAATCACTGCTTCCGGCTTTCAGGAAATTCTTGTAACGTTCTACAGCAGGCTCCCCTTCCTCAAGGATTTGCCCTGCCAAGGCTTGCGCCGCTGCATAACCGGTTGAGTATTGGTATACATAATACCCCATATAGAAATGAGGGATCCGCGCCCATTCAAGCCCGATCTTTTCATCAATGACAATATTGTCTCCGAAATATTTCTTATTTAGGTCATAGTAAATTTCCGTTAGTTTCTCTGCCGTTAACGCCTCTCCATTCTGGGCCTGCACATGGATTTCGTGTTCAAATTCCGCAAACATCGTCTGACGGAAGACCGTCCCACGGAACCCTTCCAGGAAATTATTCAACAAGTACAGCTTCTCTTTTTCGCTGTTCGTCTTCTTAATCATGTACTCATTTAGAAGAGCTTCATTACACGTAGATGCCACTTCCGCTACAAAAATCGAATAGTTACCATAACGGTAGGGTTGGTTATTGTGTGTATAATAACTATGGAGGGAATGCCCCAGTTCATGAGCAAGCGTAAATAAATTGTTTACGTTATCCTGCCAATTCATTAAGATATATGGATTTGTACCATAATGTCCTGATGAATAAGCCCCGCTACGTTTGCCCTTGTTCTCTTCTACATCAATCCATCTGTTTTCAAAGCCCTCTTTCACAATGTTGACGTACTCATCCCCAAGGGGGGCCAGACTTTCAACAACCAAGTCCTGAGCTTCCTCATAGGAAACTTTCATCTCTGCATCTTTTACAAGAGGAGTGTACAGGTCATACATGTGAACTTCATCAAGGTCCAATACCTGTTTCCGAAGCTCTGCATAACGGTGTAATAATGGCAGGCGTTCATTCACTGCTTCGAGAAGATTGTCATATACCGTTTCCGGGATATTGTTGCTGTCCAGTTTTGCCTGACGTGCTCGCTCATATTTCCTCACCGAAGCGTTGAAGTTATTCTTTTTCACATGACCGCTCAACGTTGAGGCAAATGTGTTCTTGAACGATCCGAATGTATCGTACATCGCATGGAAAGCGGATTTTCGGACTTCGCGATCATCCGATTTCAAAAAGTTAATGTAACGACCATGCGTAAGGTCCACTTCTTCGCCTTCCTCATTTTTAATGGCAGGAAAAGTGAGGTCAGCATTATTTAGCGCTCCAAATGTCTGGGAAGGATTCGCTCCTATCTCAGAAAAGCCTGCCAGGAGCTTTTCTTCTTTTTCACTTAATACATGTTTCTTTTGACGTGTAATTTCGTCCAAAGTATGCTCATAAAGTTTAAGTGGCTCATGAGATTCGATGAAGTTCTTCACTTTCCCTTCAGGTAGCGCAAGAATTTCGGGCACAATAAAACTCATGGCTGATGCGATTTTCGTGTATAGATTCTCTGCTTTCGCATTCATCTCCTGATAATGGGAGTTCGTTGTATCCTGATCGTTTCTCATATGAGCATAGGTGTACAATAAACCGATTTTATTAGAAATTTTATCCTGAAAAGAAAGGAGCTCATACAGCTGTTCCGCTGACTCTCCAAGCTTGCCCTGAAAATTTTCTAATTCAGGAAGAAGCTTCTTCGTTTCTTCTAATTCTTTATACCATTCTTCATCTGTCGCAAACATAGCTTCAAGGTCCCATGTTTTTTCAACAGGTATTTCTTCTCTCTTAGGTAGCTCTTTCGCTGAAGACATCCTACATCCTCCTTAAAAATAATTCGTCACCCTAAAAAATTCTCGATTCACCTGCAAATCCCTTCCTAAATCTTAATTCTTTGTAAATTTTTCAATCGCTGCAACGTTTCGCAGTCGTCTTTTAGCGCATCATCCAAACGTTTATGGAACGTCACCTGCTTCTTCTTGATGTAATTATTCTTCCCTGTTTTTTCTACGATATTTAATTGAGCGAGCAACTCTAAATATTGAAAGCTGAAATCTGGAGAATATCCATTCGGAGTAGGAGGAACTTCCAATCGGGGGAATTGAACATACGAACCAACGGGAATGTCCTGGAAGTAATCGATAAACAAACGGGCCTGCCAGAGATAAGGCTTTTTCTCAAATTGTACCTGGCTCCGTACAGGCAGATAACAAATACTCGGGATTAAAGAAAAATGGTATCCTCTTAAATAAAGGTACTGTCGATATTGCCTTTCCTCAGAGCTGACCTCCCGTTCGTAAACCGTCCGGTTCCTGTACCATAATCGCTCAATTTCAGATAATAAACGATGGTTACTTGAAGATGGCGACCCTGTGGTAAATAATTGATGAAAAGAAAGTTTGTGAAGAGAGGAAGAGGAGATGTTCGCGGCCAATCGCCTGCCACCTGCTGATTGAGCATGGGTGACCACAGTGAATAAATCTTTGGAAGCATGAAAGTAAAACATCTGATAGTCATCATTGAAGTAATATAGAAATGTGCGGGTGAAATCATTGAGGGTAATGGGGGAATGAAAATGTTTGGGTCCGAGAATCCAAAAAGGAAAAATTTCCGCTTCACGATAACTGGTCGTCCGTCTTAGAATGTTTTTCTTAGGAACGGCAGCACATTGATATTCGATTGCAATTCTCTTTTCATTTATAAGCATATACAAATCGGGCCTTTGTTGAATCTCAGGCAAATACGTTTCAATGGATACTTCATAGCCCTGGCCTTTCAACCACTGGAACAATTTCCATTTTCCACGTTCATGTTCAATACTCTCCCCTCCTTTAAACGCTGAACAACGACTTTTTGGCACGTGGGCAAAATGAGGTACAGTACGGTCTCCTGAACGAATGTGCAGCAACTCATGGCAAACGGGACAGAAATAACAGGCCTTTCTTTTCTGCTCAATTTCCACCCTGGTTAACGGATATAAGGATTCCAGGTCTCCCTTTGCATTCAATGCATATAACACTTGATTCATCACCTCCACTCCCTTTCTATTCGACAATAACCAACAAATCCCTGCCATGTCCCCTCAACATTTACTATCCTTCAGCTGAATTTTGACAAAAAAATAAGCACACGCAATTGTGTGCTCGTTGAATTAATCAACAGGAAAATATTGTTTCACTGAATCTAAAGCTTGATGGTCGAAAATTGTCTTCCCGTACTCTTCCAACCTGTGAATCGTAAGAGAGGATTCATGTCCATATTCCATTAATTGACTTAAGACATTTTCCTGGTCATCATCACTCATATTTTCATCATTGAATTGAATATATAAATAGTAACGATCTTCAAAATGGAATAAGCGCTGTTCCATAGAATCTGTAGCTGTTACGTAATGACTTAATTGGATAACATCCTCAAATTCGTTGAACTTCAGGGTAAAGGTCAGAGGTTCATCCGAATCCTCTTGATCCTCCTCATCGTCACCTTTTTGATCGTAGTCTTCTGAAGAATGGAATTTATCATCAAGCAGTGACTCCAGTTTTTCATCCACTGGAACATCAATTGCCTTACCGTCATCATTCGGTAGTTCGAGCTTTTGCCCATCCTGGGATACTTGAGCTTTAGTAACGATCACTTCCAGTCCTTTGTCCATCGCCTGGACTTGGATCCATAAAGGGCCATCCGCCTGAAAGTTTTCCTGATCATTCACTTCATCCATCATTTCCCAAAAAAGCTGCTCACTTCGTTCACGGTTATACCAAATCTCTTCTCGGTCAAAACCTCTTTGTTCTACATCTTGATATGTCACGTAAAATTTAACGGTATTTTCATTAATGCGTTCGATTTCCATACGTTTCTCTCCCTTCTTGTCATGTTTTAAGGGGGAAGGGAACACTCACCCTTGTGGCGCTTATAAAACCTTACCCGTTAGGCCAAAGCTTCAACCGTCATGATGTGTAGATATAAGGGTTGATGTAATTCTATTGTATGACAGCAAAGGCTGTTTTGAAAACAAAATGCTCGATTTCAGCATATGACCCATTGCGTCATGAATAAACTTGGAAATAAGGCCTCATTTGGTTGATTGACTTTTTATTTTAGCTTATTCCCTTAGGTTTGTCACTACATAGCAGGAGGATTTTTCAATGAATTGGGACTTGCTTGAACCATTACTCATTATTATCAGTATCGATATCATCCTTGGAGGAGATAATGCCGTAGTCATCGCTTTAGCCAGCCGTAATTTACCGCCTGAGCAGAGGAACAAAGCGATTCTGCTCGGGACAGGCTTAGCTATCGCTGCGAGGGTTCTCTTGACTATGGTTGCTCTTTATCTTCTCCAAATTCCGTTCCTTCAATTAATCGGTGGGCTGCTTCTTATTTATATTGCCATGAAACTGCTGACTGATACAGACGAAAGCGATCATATTAAAGCAGGCGATAGTCTGGCAGCCGCTGTAAAGACGATTGTATTCGCTGATATCGTCATGGGGTTCGATAATGTTCTTGCTATTGCAGGGGCCTCCCACAACAACATCATTCTCGTGATCATCGGTTTGTTAGTTTCTGTTCCAATCATCGTTTGGGGAAGTCGGGGTATCCTCATGCTTATGGATAAGTTTCCACTCCTCATTTACTTCGGGGCTGGAATCTTAGCCTATACAGCTGCTGAAATGGTGATGGAAGACCGCTACATCCTCCAGCACATGGAAGACTACCCATTCATCCATCAATGGTTCTCCGTTGTAATGGTTATTGCAGTCATTACTTTAGGTTATTTCTCCAACAAACGAAAAGGCACGGCAGTCTAACGAAAAAACACCCAATTTTGTATGTATATAGAAAATAAAAAAGCTGTGCCGGTATATATTACCTTCACAGCTTTTTATTTATTAATTGACTAAGCGTTGAGCTTCTTTCAATTGGAATGTTCGTACACTTCGAGGCAAGAAACGTCGGATTTCATCTTCGTTATAACCTACCTGCAGTCGTTTGTCGTCCAAAATGATTGGTCGGCGCAGCAACCCTGGATTTTCCTGGATCAAGTCAAATAGATCCTGCATTGGCAGTTGATCAAAATCCACCTTAAGCTTTTGGAAAACCTTCGAGCGTGTTGAGATGATTTCTTCCGTTCCATCCTCCGTCATACGAAGAATTTCTTTAATCTCATCCAACGTGAGCGGCTCAGAAAAAATATTACGCTCAGAATATGGAATATTGTGCTCTTCGAGCCATGCTTTGGCTTTACGACATGATGTACAACTTGGTGAGGTATAAAGTGTAACCATACAGAAACTTCACTCCTCAATATTTTATGGTAGAACTTTAATTGCTTATTTATTTGTAATCAATATAATCTAACCATGGTTCTACTATAACACACCTGTCAAGTTTTATCTATAAAAACACGAACATATGTTACAGAAAGCAATTATAATTCGTTTCCGTGTACCTATACCACCATTTTTAATATGTTAAACCCCTTTTTAAAAGAAAATAGACAAAGCAGCCATTTTCAACTAATCCATGTTCATTGAAAATACCCACCTCTAATTGGTGGGTATTGATGATCAATTTTTGGTTTTATCCAGTTCTTTTAAAATGTTTTCAGTATCACGATCTACATCATGGGTAAGGACTTCATCTACAGGCTGATAAGACTTCCCATAGAATTCTTTATCCTTGTACGTATGAATCTCCGTGTACATTTCTTTCATCTGTTCATAAATTTGTTCTTCAGAGGCGTCCTCTGGAGACCAGTAAAGGATTTCCATCTGGTTAAGTTCGTCCGTAACGACAGAACGTCTAGTGTAGCCAATGGATTTTGCATGCTTAAATCCTTCACGCTGATAGAAGCGGAGTCGTGCTTCGGTATCCGAGTCATCATAATCGACAGGTTCCACTTCAAGGATGATCGGCTTGCCTTTCGCTTTCATTTTTTCAATGAGTTTATGACCAAGTCCTTGACCACGCGAAGCAGTGGAAACGTATACATAATCGATAAATAAAAAAGCATCAAACTCCGCGTACATCAGTACGTGATGTTCTCCTTCATCTTTGTAATATACGTTACTCTTTTCTTTCAGTAATGCTTCCATGTGTTCTTTCGATTTCATTTCCTCTACAGGAAAATACTCGTTCAACTTCTCATACCAATTCATTGATCTACTCCCTTATCATTAGTCATGTCTATTATACCGAATAATCCCTGTATTGTTAAATACTATTCCATATACAGGGGCTGCATTTGGCAGCCTATCTAATTTTATAGTGTAGCAGATGACATAAAGATATACTTTCCATATCTATTACCGGTGAGAAAATGTAAATCAACTAATATCCTGATTATAGAAAATCACCAGCTGTTCACAGGCAGAATTAGGCTCAGCTCTCTTCTTTTTAATATGACTATAAAGGTGCGGGATGACACACCCCGCACCTTTACTCTAATTCAATGGTGTATAGTCTACATTTTTCGTGTAATTGTTCCCTGCATTCCAAAGAAGAAATTCATTGATTCCATTTTCATTTAAGGCACGGATTTGATCTTCTACTTCTGCCTTTCCATATTGCTTTGTAGGTCCTGAGTAAAGCCATGGTGCTTCAAAGTCCTGAATCCATGGACGGGATGTCGGACGATTCTCCAAAGCGTCCAGCACCTCATTTTCTACTTTCGCATATTCATTGATCAGTCGATAGGGTTCAGCATCCGGCTTGGATATCCCGAAATAAGGCCCCCAATGACTTGGATAGATCATAGAAGAGATAACATCCACATTCGATGAAATCTTAGAGAAATTCTGACCGATATTCGGTGCTTCCGTGATGGTCGCAGAATATCCGAAAATGTCTACGGATACATCAACTCCGTAATATTCAAGCTCTCCGCGGGCATATTCTACAAAATCTGTAACCGCCTGTACTCGTTTCTGCACGTTATCCATATCCATGTCCTTATATTTCCCCTGCCCATATTCCAGGACATCATCCCGGCTTCCAAAACCTTCAGGGAAACGGACGTAATCATATTGAATTTCTTCAAAACCCATTTCAGCAGCTACTTTTGCAAGCTCTACATTATACTCCCAAACTTCTTCCATAAATGGATTAACAAAAGATTCACCTTTGCCATTCTTCCAAACCTTACCGTTTTCTGTGAAAGATAAATCTGGACGCTTTTCAGCAAGAAGGCTATCCTTAAAAACCACAACACGTGCGATCGGATAGATGCCTTTTTCCTCAAGTTCTTCCAGCATGGCACGGGGATCATCGATAAACCCTTCAGCCACTTCGGCATAAGGCGATCCTTCTTCTGGTTCGAAAGTGATGTTCCCATGGTCTTCTTTAATATCGATGACCATAGCATTCAATTCTGTATCCTCAACAAGCTTTGTAAGCTCGGCCATCTTCGCACCTCCGGCAGATGGACCTGTTACATAGATTCCTCGGACGGCATCCGGATACTCGAATGACAGTCCGGAATTGTAAGTAAATCTTGCAGCAGGACTCGGAACAGCTAATTCCTTCAATCCTGATTTCTTCTTCGTAAGCATTGCTACACCTTTTGATCCTTCTCCTTCTTCTGCCTCTACGTTATGTAATGTACCCATCATTCCGAAAAGGAGAACCCCCGTCAAGATTGTCATCCAAAGTTGTCTTTTCCCCATTGCATCCTACTCCTATCCTAAATTCTTCTAATCTTCATTATAAAAGAGCCAGACGGTTTATAACAGAGGTGCTTGAAAATTTTTCATAAAATTCCTTACAATACATCTATTCTCCTAACCTTATCCTATAAAAAAAGACTCTGTGGACGCACAGAGTCTTTTTTAACAGTTATTCCCCAGTACCATGCTCTCGCTGGTACTGCTCGAATTCTTTGGTCGTACAAAGAACGAAATGTCCTGGACGAACTTCACGGAATTCAGGTTCTTCACTTGTATCATGTTTTGTAGGATCATAAGTGAAACGTTCACGTGAACGCTCATAATCGGGATCCGGAAGTGGAATAGCCGAGAGAAGGGACTGCGTATAAGGATGAATCGGGTGTTTATACAATTCATCAGCATCTGCAAGTTCAACCATTTTCCCGAAGTACATGACTCCGATCCGGTCGCTAATATATTTAACCATGGACAGGTCGTGGGCAATGAACAAATAAGTGAGTCCATTCTCCTCTTGAAGCTTTTTCAAAAGGTTTACTACTTGGGCCTGGATGGATACGTCAAGTGCTGAAATCGGCTCATCCGCGATAATGAAGCTAGGATCAACCGCTAAGGCCCGAGCAATTCCGATTCTTTGACGCTGACCACCACTGAACTCGTGTGGATAACGGTTCGCATGCTCTTTGTTCAAACCAACTGTTTCCAATAACTCCTGGACCTTTTGTTTACGCGCTTTCGCATCTGAAGCAAGACCGTGGATATCCATACCTTCTGCAATGATGTCCTCAACCTTCATACGAGGGTTCAAAGAGGCATAGGGATCCTGGAAGATCATTTGCATTTCACGGTTGAATTTCTTAAGATCTTCCCGTGATTTTTTACCATGGACGTTCTCCCCATCAAAGATGACCTCTCCATCTGTTGCATCATACAACCGGATGATGGTACGTCCGGTTGTGGACTTCCCACAACCAGATTCTCCTACCAATCCGAAGGTTTCCCCTTTATAAATATCAAAGTTCAAACCATCGACCGCTTTTACGACACTATGTCGGCCTGTTTTAAAATGTTGTTTTAAATTCTTAATTTCCACTAATTTATCTTGACTCATATACGTTCACCTTCCGAACTGCCGGATGACTTAGCCATACCTTCCATCCGCTTCTTAACTGCTGCTGGTGGTTCAACTTTTGGTGCGTTCTCATGAAGCAGCCACGTAGCAGCATAGTGTGATTCGCTCACTTTAAACATTGGAGGATCCTGCTCGAAATCAATCTTCATAGCGTATTGGTTACGTGCAGCAAAAGCATCCCCCTTAGGAGGGTCCAACAAATCTGGCGGTGTACCAGGAATTGCAAACAACTCTTCATCAGAACTATCAAGAGAAGGCATGGATCCTAGTAATCCCCAAGTGTAAGGGTGCTGCGGATTGTAGAAAATATCATCCACTGTCCCTACTTCTACGATCTTACCTGCATACATAACAGCCACACGGTCCGCAACGTTCGCTACAACCCCAAGATCGTGGGTGATGAAGATGGTTGCAGAGTCTGTTTTCTTCTGAATATCCTTCATCAGTTCAAGGATTTGAGCCTGAATGGTTACATCCAAAGCCGTTGTAGGTTCATCGGCAATTAATAATTTCGGATTACAAGCCAGAGCAATGGCGACAACAACACGTTGTCTCATTCCGCCAGAGAACTGGTGTGGATACTGTTTCATACGGTTCTCCGCATCTGGGATACCGACAAGTTCCAACAGCTCCACTACACGCTTACGTGCTTGAGGTTTGCTCATCTTCTGGTGCTTGATCAAACCTTCCATGATCTGGTTGCCGACTTTCATAGTCGGGTTTAAAGAAGTCATCGGATCCTGGAAGATCATAGAGATCTCTTTACCACGGATTTTTTGCATCTGCTTTTCATTCATTTGAGCCAGGTCGCGACCTTCAAAAAGGATTTCTCCTTCCTTAATCCTGCCTGGCGGCTTTGGAATCAAGTGCATGAGAGCTTTTGTTGTAACAGATTTACCGGAACCTGACTCTCCTACAATTGCCAGAGTTTCTCCTTTTTTTACATCAAAGTTTACGCCGCGTACAGCTTTGACTTCACCACCGTAGGTGTCGAAGGAGACGTGCAAGTTTTTAACATCTAGTAGTTTTTCCATTTTGTACACCTACCTCCTATTCGCGCATCTTCGGATCGAATGCATCTCGAAGACCATCAGCTAAGACGTTAAAGGCAATCATGATTAGAGAGATTATAATTGCCGGGAATAATAGAATGTGTGGATAAATCTGCAAGGATTGGAATCCTGCATTGATCAATGTACCAAGAGAAGCCATCGGTGTTGGAAGCCCAAGCCCGATAAAGCTTAAAGATGCTTCAAAGAAAATCGCTGCCGGAATGGAGAACATCGTATTAATGATAATCAATCCCAGTGTGTTTGGAATCAGATGTCTTTGCAAAATACGACTATCCTTCGCACCTAATGTGCGGGAAGCCAGTACAAATTCCTGGTTTTTCAGCTTTAAGATTTGTCCTCGCACGATCCTGGCCATTCCTATCCAACCTGATATAGCAAGAGCTATGGTTATAGACATGATTCCAGGTTCTAGTATTAGGATCATCAATATAATCAAAACCAAGTTCGGAATACCTACAAGAATTTCAATGAAACGCTGCATATAGTTATCAACTCGGCCACCATAATAGGCTGAAATCCCGCCATATGCTACACCAATGACCATGTCAATGGCAGCTGCTAAAAAGGCGATATAAAGAGATACACGCGTTCCCATCCATGTACGGGTCCACTGGTCACGGCCCAGACCATCTGTACCGAACCAGAAGTTTTCCTGCATATCTTTAGCTGCGTACACATCGTATGTTGCTCGAACTTCAGCTGGTTCTCCATTGGAACCGTCGTTTAATACCTCTGTTGTGATAAATTCTTCCTGATTGTTAAATCGCATCAACGCTTTATTTTCTGCATCTTCCAACGTGCCGGCAGACTGGACATCAGAAAGCGTCCCATCCATTCCAAGCCAGCCTAAGGCTTCAATCTTAGGAGGCATTTTCGCACGAGAAAGGTCTTGTTCATACTGTCCATAATCGTTCATATATGGACCAAAGGCAGCCATTAAACCTAAAACAATTAAAATAGCAAGCCCAATCATTGCGCCAATGTTTTTCCGTAGACGGATAAAGGAATCCTGCCAGAAGGAAAGGCTTGGCCGCGACATCTTCTCTATTTCTGTCTCTTTAGTTTCTACGGGCACAAATAAGTCTTTTGATGGTTTGTGGTTATCCATAGTTGATTACTCTCCTTCCGCCAGTCGAATTCTAGGATCAATGACTCCATATAGCAAGTCGATGACCAAGATGATGAAAATGAAAAGGAAAGCAAGTAAAAGAGTCGTTCCCATAATGATTGGGTAATCATTCATATTAATCGCCTTGACGAACTGCTCACCTATTCCTGGTACAGCAAAAATGTTCTCAATTACAAGAGTACCAGTCATCAACGATATAGCCAGCGGCCCCAACACTGTAATTAATGGTATTAAGGCGTTTCTTAAACCGTGTTTGAATACGACGCCGACCTTGTTCACGCCTTTGGCACGGGCGGTCACAATATAATCAGACCCCATTACCTCAAGCATTTCTGTTCTCATAAAACGAGCAGCAATTGCAATTGGGAAGATGGCCAACGATACAGTTGGTAGTACGGTATATTCCCAGCCTTCCCACAAGGCAACTGGCAGCCAGCCGAATTTAACACCAATGTAGAACTGGAGTAGACCTGCAAAAACAAATGATGGAATTGACTGTCCTAACACTGCAAGGAATGTCGATGTATAGTCCAACGGACCATTATGATAAATCGCAGACACTAATCCTAATAACATCCCGATAATTGTACCTATTAACATAGCTTGGAATCCAAGCTGCATGGAAGGTCCGATACGCTCCATAATGATATTCGTAACTTCACGATTATCGAACTGGAATGAAATGCCTAAATCACCTTGCGTCAAATTGACCATGTAATTGAAATACTGAACTGGAACCGGATCATTCAATCCGTATTTTTCTAATACTACCGCCTGTTGTTCATCTGATAATTTATCTGCAGCACTTAGGGGAGTACCTGGTAAAAACTTCATCAGGAAGAACGTTAAGGTAGCAATTAAGAGCATCGTTATAACCATATAGATCAGTCGTTGGATAATATAACGAGTCATATGAACACCTCCGAATGTGTAAACCTACTATACTTACTTTTCTTGTTGTAATTGACAGAAATTTTTCTATACTCTGAATAATTAGTTGGCAGGGAAAAAGAGAGCATACGCCAACACGTTGGACATATACTCTCTTCCCTGTAAAGCAAGCCTATATGTGGTTGGAAATTGTCAGGTCAATTATTTACCTTCAATATAAGCATACTTGTAAGTGAAATCAGGACCCATTGGTTGAGTGATTACACCTTTAACATAAGGCTTCCAAAGTCTTGCTGTCGCACGTTGGTAAAGCGGAGCAAGAACAGCATCTTCTTGGATTAGAAGTTTTTCAGCTTCCAAGAACGTTTCGAAACGCTCTACTGGCTCTTGAGCTAGCTCTGTATTTGCTTTTTCAATTAGACCATCATACGCTTCAGAAGCGTAGCCAGTCTTGTTGTTTCCACCGTCTGTAATGAACATGTTCAAGAACGTGTTCGGATCGATGTAGTCAGGACCCCAACCGGAGTTCTGGATGTCATATTCCATGTTTTCATCACGCTGAAGGCGCTCTTTGAAAGGTACAGATTGTACTTTCACGCTCAATCCTTCAAGCTGTTCAAGCTGATCCTTGATATAAGCGTCTAGGTTCATAGCCACTTCACTGTCTCCACCTAGGTACCCTAGCTCTACAGTGTCCATACCAAGTTCTTCTTTAGCAGTAGCCCAAAGTTCTTGAGCTTTTTCAACGTTCATTTCAACAAGATCGCCGTTAAGCTCACGGAAATCTTCCTCAGTTTCAGGATGTTTCGTAAAGTTCTGTGGAACGTGTCCGACTGCAGGAATTGATCCGTTGTTTAGAATAACATCAACCATAGACTGACGGTCGATGACCATTTGGATCGCTTTACGTGCATTCACGTTACCCAATACTTCGTTCTCCTGGTTCATCTTCAAGTAGAACAATACAGGCTCTTCTTCTACAACAAACTCATCAGAAGTACGGTATTGGTCTACGAACTCAGCTGAAAGACCAGCACGATCGATTTCACCAGTGTCATAAAGGTTTACTGCTGTAGATGTTTCTTTAACAACGTTAACGTTGATTGTATCAAGCTTTACGTTTTCTGCATCCCAGTAATCTTCGTTCTTTTCAAGCGTCCAGCCTTCACCATGGTTCCATTCTGTAATCTTGAATGGTCCGTTGGAAAGAAGTGTGTCTGCTTCAAGCGCGTATTGATCACCGTGCTCTTCAACGAAAGCCTGGTTCAACGGTAGGAATGTACCGAAAGTAGTCAAAGATTCGAAATATGGAACTGGCTTTTCTAGCTCGACAACTAGTGTATAGTCGCCGTCAGCAGAAACACCCAGCTCTTCAACAGGTGCATCGCCATCTACAACAGCCTGTGCGTTTTTAATAACGCCCGCCATCATGTAAGGACCATACTCAGATCCAGTGTCAGGGTTTACAGCACGCTGCCATGCGTAAACGAAATCGTTAGCTGTAACAGGGTCGCCGTTTGACCAAACAGCGTCCTCACGAAGGTTGAACGTCCATGTAAGTCCGTCTTCACTAACTTCGTGATCTTTAGCAATACCAGGTTCAGGTTGTGCGTTCTCACCTAGACGGTAAAGACCATCCGTTGTAGAACCTAACCATTGGAATGCTACAGCATCAGTTGCTAGAGATGCATCCATTGTTGGAATCTCTGCAGAGTCTGTAATGTTAAGTACTTGTTCGCTATCTCCTGAAGGTTCTTCTGTATCAGAAGAATCTGATGAGTCCCCACCAGCATCATCTGAGGAACTTGATGAATCGTCCCCGCCAGAACATGCTACAAGGAACATGCTTAGTACTAGTGCAAGTACTAGCAGTAACCAATTTGTCTTTTTCATGATCGAAAATGACCTCCCCTAAAAATTTTCTAAAAATTTGTTGTGGTATGTTGTCCACATATCGAATTATACAAGTTTTCTAACTATTTTGCATTACCTTTTTTTTCGAAAACCCACAGGATTCCCATCATTATTACGTTTCAGTAACACAAAATGAGACTAATTACCCAGTTTATTTTACATTTTTTTAGACAAAAACTTATTATTTATAAGCTCATATGCATAAAAAATAGGTATGGGATTTTAAAAGATTGTTATTTATCACGGTTATACGTTAAAGCGTTTGTATAGGTCATTCAATATTTTGCCAAGGTTGAATTTTCAGTTTATTTATTGTATTTACGGTGCCTTCACACTTGCTAACCATGCTATAATATAAGTCGAGTTTGTATGAAAGGTGGAAATTGATGTGGCCATTATGAAAAATAAATGGTTGATGTTCGGCTTTAACATTCTGATCGTCACGCTTCTTTTTATTATTCTTGCTCCTGTTTATGATTTATTCCATTATATTAACCAACTTTTCTATATCGCTTACTTCTATTTATTCATCGGCATTATTAGCTGGGTGGTGCGTGGGGGTTTTTTTGATGGAATTACTTACGGGTTCCGACGGTTTGCCAACCGGATGTCAAGACAAAGAGATTATTTGGATGACTGGAAGGAGAAACCCCTCCCCTCCCAGACCATTCATCAGTCGTTCCCTAAGTTCTTTCTATTCCACGGCACTTTACTGGGCATCAGCCTACTGGCATTACTATTCTTTTATTATTCCGGGTAATGCACTTGCATCTATGGAAAGGATCCGATATAATACTGTCTTACTAACATAGTGCGAAAAGCGAAGATGAAGGATAAGTACATTCAATGGAATCTTTTCAGAGAGGCTGTGGTCGGTGAAAACAGTCAAGAACCTTGAATGGAATTGGGCCTTTCGGAGCTTCAAACGACGTAAATCGGCGTTAACGATGATAAGATGACTTCTGATAGATCAGAAGTAATTAGGGTGGCACCGCGGATCATTCGTCCCTTCCATAATGGAAGAGATGGATGATCTTTTTTATTTTTAAAAATTTTACAGAGGTGATCAAAATGACAAAAACCATTTTTTCAGGGATTCAACCTAGTGGCACGTTGACACTTGGCAATTATATCGGAGCCATGAAGCACTTTACCGATCTACAGGATGAAAACAACTGTTATTTCTGTATTGTTGACGAGCACGCGATTACTGTACCTCAAGAACGACTGAAATTAAGAGATAACATTCGTTCATTAGCGGCCTTGTATTTAGCTTCGGGCATCGATCCTGAAAAAGCGACACTTTTTATCCAATCTGAAGTTCCTGCCCATACGCAGTTGGGGTGGATGTTGCAATGTGTGAGCTACATTGGGGAACTAGAGCGTATGACTCAATTCAAGGACAAATCTCTAGGTGGAAAAGAAGGCGTATCTTCGGGTCTTCTTACTTATCCTCCATTGATGGCTGCCGACATTCTTCTATATAAAACGGATATCGTTCCCGTTGGAGATGACCAGAAGCAACACTTGGAGCTAACGAGAAATTTAGCTCAACGTTTCAACAATAAGTTCAACGACATCTTTACAGTTCCAGAAGTGAGCATTCCTAAAGAAGGCGCACGCATCATGTCTCTTCAGGACCCCACTAAAAAAATGAGCAAGTCAGATGAGAACCAAAAAGCATATATTTCTATGCTCGATGATGAGAATAAGATTTTGAAGAAGGTTAAAAGTGCTGTCACAGATTCCGACGGGGTTGTGAAATTTGATAAAGAAAACAAACCTGGAGTCTCCAACCTGCTAACGATTGAGTCGGCCTGTTCAGGTGTATCTATTGAAGAGTTAGAACAGAAATACGAAGGAAAAGGGTATGGTGACTTTAAAGTAGGAGTTGCCGAATCAGTCATTGCTGTCTTGAAGCCGATTCAGGAGCGTTACGAAACATTGATTCATTCTGAGGAACTGGATGAAATCCTGGATGCCGGTGCAGATAAAGCTTCCTATGAAGCGAGCAAAATGATTCGTAAAGCTAAGAAAGCAATGGGGCTTGGCCGAGTCAAAAAGAAATAATAAAAGCGGACGTACAAAAAAAGCCAGAATTGAGTGGTTCCTCAATTCTGGCTTTTCATATGTTGTGAGACGCCTTCCTGTTCTCCGTGCCAAATGGTTTCGAAGAAGGGTTGTCCTTTAACCATCTTCTTACAAAGCTCTTCATGCGAGTTCGACCATCCATTACAAGTTCCTTCAAACAAACGATCCCAGGCTTCTTCGTTTGAAAACTGTTTGATAGTCGGATATTGTGCTGGATTCCATTCCGTCAACCAATAGCGGATCTCTTCTGGGTGATCGGACTGCTTTAATTGATCGAGTGCCATCATCAGAAGTTGCTTCAATTGCCGCTCCCTGCGTGTCAATCCTGACATTTTCGTCGGATCGAGGGATAGGATATGGTGTTCTTTTGAAACTCTTTCTTCTATTAAATAGTTTTCGGGTACTTTGCCCTGTACCATTTCAAATACAAGACGTTCCTGCCTCGGAATCAACCGGCTTTTCTTGACCGGAAGTGTATAGCCGATCGTATCAAATACGAGGACATCCCTTCCATTAGTTACAACCGCTGCATATTCCACCGTATGACGTTCCTGGTTTTTCTTCATGTACGTTTTGCGGTGCACATCTTGAAGTAGCGCCGCAGGTAAATCCTGCAGGTCATTTTCTATAAACTGAAACAAATCATCCTGGATATACAATAGTGGAATTTGATCAATCAATTCAATTCCATCCTCTTTGCGCCATTCATGAAAACGACAGACGTTATACCCATTCTCTTCACCTTCAAACCAGTTCACCCACAGATCATGCATGTATAACATTTCGCACCCTCACTTTCACTCGGTGATCTCTTTTGGTTACATTATGACCAATGCTGGCTTTTTTATTCTTTGAATCCATATTTTAGAAAATTATTCTTCCATAAGGAGCAAGGCTGTCGTGATCAAGAGCAAACCTACAGGAAAGAGGTAGCATTCCACTCGTGTACGGATCAGGATAAAAAACTCAACCCAGCTTAACCCTGCAGGAACGAGATTTAAATACGTAATGGTGACTGTCCCCCCTGCTACAGCAAGGCCGAAACCTGTCAATAGAAGCATCCAATGCCACATAACTTCATCCCCTCCGGCTCGTCCTCCTACTGCTATCTTATGAAAGGAATTGCTTCCTCATGCGGTGAATTGCCTTTAAATCCTAGTCTTTACTTCATTGGCAATAAAAGGTACATTAAATATCAGATGCACGTTAGGAATCGTGAACCACTTTGAAAGGATGATCACTTTGTCAAAATCAAGGTCCTTGCGTAAACGCAATAAAAAAAGGCGCAAACGCAAGCTGTTTATTGGTATATATGCCTTTATTTTTCTTCTCATCATCGGATACTCAGGGTATGAATATCTGGCAGGTAAACACCAGTCTATGAACCAACAGGCCTCAGCTGCTGAAAGTATCGAACAGATGGATACGGTTGAAAGTCAATGGAAAGAAGATTTTAAAGGAATTGATAATGGAGACGGAATTATGAATGTCCTCCTGCTGGGTGTCGACCAAAGAGGTTCTGAGATATCCAGAACGGACACAATCATGCTGGCTCAATATGACCCTGAACTAAATGAAGCTAACATCGTTTCTTTAATGAGAGACCTTTATGTCGACATCCCTGGTCATGGATACAATAAGCTGAATGCAGCTTTTGCCCTGGGCGGACCAGAACTGCTTCGTGAGACTATACAGAAGAATTTAGGAATTGAAGCAGAATATTATTCCATCGTAGATTTTCGAGGTTTCACACAAATTGTAGATACATTGTCTCCTGACGGTTTGACTGTGGATGTAGAAAAAGACATGGAGTACCAATCTGGTGATGGGACGACTGCGATAGATTTGAAAGCAGGTACGCAGACCATGGACGGGGAAGAACTTCTTGGGTATGTAAGATTCAGAAGTGATGCGCGTGGGGATTTTGCCAGAGTAGAAAGGCAGCAGAAAGTCATTCAACTTTTGAAGGAAGAATTTCTATCGGTCCAGGGTGTCCTGAAAGCACCCCGAATGGTAGGAAATATTCAACCCTATGTAGACACGAACATTGAAGGAAGGGATATGATGAAGGTTGGGAAAGACCTCCTCCTTAATCCAGTAGAGTCGCTGGACATGCTCACTATTCCCACGTCAGATAATGTATGGGATGAACGTAAACCGTATCCTATCGGTCTCGTACTGAATCACGATGAGGAAGTTACGAAACAGACGGTTCAACAGTTCTTGCAACCATAAGAAAAGCCGGATGTCTTAAAAGACATCCGGCTTTTTTATTACTCTTCGTATTTTTGAAAGATTAGACTTGCATTGTGTCCACCAAATCCAAGAGAGTTACTCATAACAGCATTTACCTTTTGTTTACGAGCTTCATTTGGTACATAGTCAAGATCGCACTCCGGATCTGGAGTTTCGTAATTGATCGTTGGCGGTAGAACTCCATCATTGATGGCTTTCAATGAAATGACTGCCTCAACAGCACCAGCTGCCCCCAACAGGTGACCGGTCATGGATTTCGTTGAAGATATCGCCAATTTATTGGCATGGTCTTGGAAAACCGTCTTTGCTGCATGAGTTTCGAATTTATCATTCAGTTCAGTCGAGGTTCCATGAGCATTTAAATAGTCAATGTCTTCAGGTTTCATTCCGGCATCATCGATGGCTTGTCTCATAGCTCGGGCCGCCCCGTCCCCTTCTGGTGCCGGGGAAGTGATATGATACGCATCTCCTGTTGAACCATACCCTTTCAATTCTCCATAAATTTTTGCTCCGCGTTTTTTCGCAGATTCCAGAGTCTCCAGGATCAGGATCCCAGCACCTTCTCCCATGACAAAACCATCACGGTTCTTATCAAATGGGCGGCTCGCTGTTTGCGGATCCTCATTCAAGGACAACGCACGTGCAGCGGCGAAGCCTGCAAATGACATTTTGTTCATTGGTGCCTCCGTTCCACCGGCAATCATAATATCTGCATCTCCACGTTGAATAACTTTGAAAGCATCACCGATAGAGTTCGCTCCTGATGAACATGCAGTAACGGTACAAGAGTTGATTCCTTTGGCTCCCAATGCGATGGATACTTGACCTGCTGCCATATCCGGAATCATCATCGGAATGAAAAACGGACTGACCCGGCGATACCCTTTTTCCTGGAAAGTTTCGAATTGAGACTCATAGGTTCCCATTCCCCCAATACCTGAACCGATCCATACGCCTGTTCGGTGAGCGACATCATCAGTGATTTCAAGGTTTGCATCTTCTACGGCCATATGGGAAGCGACCATCGCATATTGAACGAACGGATCCATGCGTCTTGCATCTTTGCGATCCACGTAATCCGAAGGGTCGAAGTCTTTAAGCTCTGCTGCCACATGGACAGGGTAATCCTCTTTATTAACTTTCGTGATCTCCCCTACTCCTGAAACTCCATTTTGTATATTGTTCCACATTTCTTCTACTGAATTACCGACAGGAGTCACAGCCCCCATGCCGGTAATGACAACACGATGTTTATCCATCATTTCATTCCTCCTTGGTTACTTACCCCATCGAAGGGCAACGGCTCCCCATGTGAGCCCGCCGCCGAATCCGACAAGGACGACTAAATCATTATCTTTGATTTTACCTGCCTTCACGTCTTCTGACAAAGCAATAGGAATAGATGCTGAAGAAGTATTGCCATACCGCTTGACCTGTGTAGACATTTTTTCTTCTGGAATTCCTAATCGTTGTCTGGCAGCTTCCATGATTCTTATATTCGCCTGGTGTGGCACTAAATAGTCAACATCCTGTTCACTGAGGCCAATTTTCTTAATGACGTTGACCGATGACTCCGGCATTTGACGAACGGCGAACTTAAAGACTTCCCTGCCGTTCATGAATAATTTATCTTCAGGGTTTTGATACAAGTGCGGTCCACCCGTACCATCAGCTCCTAGTTCAAAGGAAAGAATACCTTTGTCTTCATCTACTGGTCCGATAACTGCTGCACCAGCTCCGTCACCAAAGAGGACGCAGGTGTTCCGGTCTGTCCAGTCAGTAATCTTAGAAAGTTTCTCTACACCTACCACAAGAACATTTTTATAAGCATTGGTTTCAATGAACTGTTTAGCTGTAATGACCCCATACATGAATCCCGCACAGGCTGCACTCAGATCCATAGCGGCCACTTTGTTTGCGCCGAGACGGTGTTGAAGCATTGTTGCAACCGATGGAAATGGTTTGTCCGGAGTTACAGTAGCGACAAGGATCATATCAAGGTCTTCTGCTTTCATATCCGCATCTTTCAAAGCCTCTTCAGCCGCGCGAAAAGCTAAGTCTGACGTATCCATATCGTCAGAAGCTATCCGGCGCTCTTCGATTCCAGTCCGGGTCCGGATCCATTCATCACTCGTTTCCACCATTTGCTCCAAATCCTTATTAGTCAGCACTTTTTCCGGCGCGTAATGTCCAACGCCTAAGAATCCTGCGTTCATATATTCATCCCCTTAAAGGTAATATCTAATATCAATTCTTATGACTTGGTACTAATTTTAATTCATCTTCACTTAATCT
Source organism: Halobacillus sp. ABR2_026 (assembly GCF_056158545.1). NCBI lineage: Bacteria > Bacillati > Bacillota > Bacilli > Caryophanales > Bacillaceae > Halobacillus > Halobacillus sp. ABR2_026. The sequence continues at coordinate 1,157,130 of NZ_JBSWTM010000001.1, read as the reverse complement.
GCAAGTTTTCACGTTCTAATATTCACCTTGTCCTTCTTTTTAAAATCTGTTGCACCTGCCTACAAAGGAATGGGGGTTTCTACATAAGTTGTAACAGAGGAGGTGTGCTTGTATGGGCAAACGAAATTCTTCCCCATTTGATGATTTTTGGGGATTCAGTAAACAAGAAGAAAGGGAAACGGAGAAAGATTCACAACCGAAACTCAATGACCTCTTCCAAGAGGCAACGAAAACATGGAAGTCCATGTCTCCAATGATTAAGCCGATGTTTGATAAATTCAAAAAATAAATTCAAGGCTCTCCTTCCTGTAAAAAAAGTGTGCTTACAAAAAAACCTCTGTAGCTGTCCAACAGCATCAGAGGTCTTTTTCAGGGAGCTTCCCTGTATTTTCATAGTTTTCCACGGCTTCATTCATCTTCTTCCGAAAATCAGCTGGAATACTCGGGCTGTACTCCCCCATTTCTATAGCACCTTCCTGAAAATCGAACGTCAGCATGGCCCCCGGAAGATCATCTTCCATGTATCGTTCCATGGCAAGCATGTAGACGGCGTCCACTTTTTGCACAGTACTCGTGAGTACTGTATTAGTTGCTAATGCGGATTGATCTTTTACATAGCCAATGGCATAATTGCCATCGTTTTGAGCCTGTTCAATGACTGCAACATTAAAAACGTCCCCAGCTGGATAAAACACGTCTGCCCCTTTTTCACTCATCGTTTCATAAAACATGAGGGCCATTTCTGTGTTTTCCCAACTGTTGGTTAACGAAATATCTACCTCTGCCCCAGGGTTCTGGTGGATCACTCCCTCGTAAAACCCTTCTACTTCCGGCTGCCATTCAAAAGCACCTATAAGTCCGACACGATCCGTTTCTGTCATTTCCCCTGCTACCATTCCAGCGAAAAAGCCCATCGCCTGGGCATCAAAGTTCAGACTTGTTACATTATCCGCTGAAAACTGGCCGTTAAAATATATAAATTCAATTTCAGGGTATACGCTGTGTAGTTCTTTAAAATGGTTCCCGTACAGGCTGCTATGGCCAAAGATGACATCCACTCCTTTTGCAGCAAGCTCATCTACGGCTTCTACGGTATGGTTATATGTTCGTATGCCTTCTTTAAAGTAAATGTCTACTCCATATTCATTCTGTATAGCCTGCAATCCTTTGTATCCCTGCTGCCCCCACGCTTTATCATGGATCGTCGTTTCGACGAGCATACCGACTTTGGTCTCTTCCTCGTAATCCGGCAGACCATTACATGCGACAAGAAGAAATAAAAGAAAGAGGATCATGATGGACTGTATTTTCACATTCAAGCACCCCTAAATACCTACTTATATCCTCTCCCTATTCTACATTTTTTTCATCATAAAAGTAAATGACGACATGATTCTCCCTTACCTATTGTTTAAAAGCTGTTCGCAACGCCACAAGGCTTCTACTCTATCCCGGATGACAGCTTCATCTTCCGAACGTTTTTCGAGCGTAAACCGATCGTTGGTAAGAAACCTTCTTAAAAATGCCTTCATGAAATGTCCGACATAAACCGGCTCATGCTCAATCACCCACTTCAGCATATCTTTTTTTTCAGTAACCCCCGTCTGGTTTATATTCATCCATTCCCCATACAGGAGAGGAAGCTCAATCCATTCCTTTTCTTCCTCTCCCTGCCTTAGGAGCAACCCTCCATCGACAAGGTCTATCTCCCACTCATCATTCATTTGCTGGATATGGTTTTCTTTATCATTCCTTTGAAAGAAATGCTGGAAATTGCTATTTCTACCAACATACATATATAAGAGATCACTCTTAGAATCCTGAATAGGATCTATGCCGATGACTTCGATCCCTTCCTGAAGAAGAGTGGAGGTAATATGAAATCCTATCCAATGAAAACAGGGGTTAACGGTTACCATCATAGGCTACCCTCCTCGTACTAATCTTCCTACATCTTATTCAATAGGGAAGATAAACATGAAGCGATTTCATATTTCCTTTTGCTTTACTCTCTGATAAGATAAGAATAGATTGTGTATAAATGAGGTGAATAATGATGCGGATGATTTGGACAATCATTTGGGCTTTTCTATTGAGCTTCATGTCCGCTTATGTAGTCAGCAACATGGCTGGGAGCAGCTTCGCTTTCTCTCAGGTCATCATTATGACAATTCTCTTCACTCTGGCTGCTGTTGTTCTAGGGGAAGGAATTATCAAAGAAGAAGCATAAGCCGAACTCAAACGTTGCTTTCCTTCGGGAGGCAGCGTTTTTCATTTATCTGCGGTCTGTTTAAGTCCATGTCTGCTCAACATAGCCTTGAAAAATGATGAAATCCTCCTCTAGCCACCAGGAGAGGGTTCCTTTATAATCGGAAAGTGCGTGAGCGTAGTCACAATTGTTCTATCTTTACAAAATGCGAACATAGACATATTAAGGAATACATAGAGGCAGGAGGAACTTGTTTTATGGAACAACTATGGTTAATCATCAAGTACTTATTTTTAGGGATCTTTCAAGGGTTTACTGAACCGATCCCCATTTCATCCAGTGGTCACTTAGTTATTGCTCAAAAATTACTCGGAGTAGAACTGGAAGGTCTTACGTTTGAGGTACTTGTGAATTTCGGATCCCTCGTAGCTGTTTTGATCATTTATCGAGAAGACCTGATTCGACTTGTCAAAAATGGACTCGGGTATTTATTTAGTCGACATCAAAGAGAACAGCAGCAGAAAGATGACTTTGACTTTATCATTTATCTTATCATCGGGACTATTCCAGCAGGCGTCCTTGGCGTTTTACTAGGAGACGCAATCGGAGAGATATCAACTGTTCAGACCGTAGGCATTACATTGATCATCACAGGGATCGCTTTGTGGCTCATCCGAAATCTGAAAGGTCGCAAAGGCGATGGTCAGCTGACATGGAAAGACGCCGTAATCGTTGGTATCGGACAAGCTGTCGCTTTGATCCCCGGGATCAGCCGTTCGGGCGCCACCATCGTGGCTGCGATGTTTTTAGGCATGAAGCAGGAGACAGCTCTACGTTTTTCTTTCCTATTATTTATCCCTGTCAGCCTCGGAACAATGCTGCTTTCAATTGAAGAAGTTATCACGCATGCCAATGATGAAAATGCATGGTTTGCCTACATCATGGCTTTTGCAGGATCCGTCGCAGCCTCTTACTTCTCCCTTAAATGGTTCATGAACATCATGGCCCGTGGAAATTTAAAATATTTTGCGTTTTATTGTTTCATCGTCGGTGGTCTAGTCGTACTCTTTATGTAATAGGCCGTGTTAAAGTTTAGTGTTGATATTACTGCAAAAAGGAACTTCCAATTTTATGGAAGTTCCTTTTTTATATTTGGCTTATTCAACGAAAACTCCCTTTTCTTGAAGACTCATTTTCGAGATCATTGTGAGGTAGTTAGGGGCTGCGGGGGATGACTCGCTTTCCGCGGGAGCGCGGTGAGCCTCCTCAGGCTTACGCCTTGCGGGGTCTCACCCAGCACTCTTTTCCTCATAGATATCCGGTTTCTGCGCCTAGCGGCTAGTGAGACTTCCCTCGCTTCTGTGCGATAAGTCAACATCGAATCCCTTCGTTCTTCGTGTTTCCTTTATCTCCTCCAGCTCAGTCCAGTCCATACGCCGCTGAACGAGGCGCCTGCACACTTAAGATAGGAGTCTCGCCATTCCCCACCGCCCCTTTGCCATATAAGTGTCTCGAAACTACTTTCAGTAGGCGCACACTATACGAATGGAGAGCTGTTTCCCTTTTCTCCATCGTATGGATGGAGCTCATAACCGCTTGTTATAGAGCACTATCTTACTATAGGTAGTAATAGTGGAAGGTGCTCCTTCTTGGTGTAGGGGTTCGATTCTCGCATGGTCGAATGGGGTGGTTGGGAAGCTGCGAGACTCCCGTGGGAGAAAGGAGATCGGCGAGATCCCGCAGGGCGATAAGCCCGAGGAAGCTCGCCACTCCCCCACAGGAAAGCGAGTAGCTTCCCAGCCACCCCTGGCACTCACCACGATAACGAACCCCGGACCATCTCAGTCTTCAACAATCCTGCCACTTAGGGAAAGGCTCCGTTTCGAAATCATAATCCAACAAGATTCAATGGTTACATCGTGAAAGGAGATCATGTAAAGGTTTCGGCAATTGGAGTAAATTCCCTTTTACCCTCATATCATTCACTGTCACTTCCTTCCGTTGATGCAAATATCAACACTCAACTTTAACAGACCCATGTAATAAAAAAGCCGGTCCAGCTTTGTTTGCTGGACCGGCTTTCTTATTCCCTTGTTTCACCCGCCGCTTACCGGTGGGATGAAAGCAATGGTATCACCTTCTGAAATTGTTGTATCTTCTGGAGCAAACTCCTCATTAACTGCCACCATACAACTGTTGAGCTGATCAAGTGAATATTCAGCACGCACCTTTTCTTTCACTTCTCCCAAGGTCATACCTGCTGCTGTCAACCTTACTTCATCCGTCCCAATCGCTTCTTTCAAACCTGCGAAAAATAAGAGTGTATTCATTAAACATCCTCCTTCTTGGGCACTCCTGGTCGGATTTCTTTCTGATCACCAATCCATTCCTCTCCATCTTCCCAATGTTCTTTTTTCCAAATCGGGACAATCTCTTTGATTCTTTCGATCGCGTAGCGGCTCGCTTCGTAAGAATCGTTACGATGGGGAGTAGAAACAGCTATGATTACCGCGATATCCGTAATTTCAAGACGTCCTATCCGGTGAGCAATAGCCACTTCAGCCTCCGGCCATTTCCCCGAAATTTCTGTCGCGATTTGCTCTAATTTCTTCTCAGCCATTTCTTTATAGGTCTCATATTGTAAGTAAAGGGTCTTTTTCCCTTTTGTGAACTCTCTGACCGTGCCGATAAACGTATTGACAGCGCCAGCCTCTCTTCTTATTACCCTTTTCGTAACGTCTTCAATCTCCAGCGGGGCTTGAGTAATCCAACATCGCTTCTTCATCAGGCCCCCTCCTTTGCTAAACGATAAATTTCCGGAAGACGCTTTCTCCACTCTTCAAGCGCTATTGCAGGAAAAGAAACCTGGTTGATGGTATCCTCTTCCCAACAAATAACCAATTGAATGTTTGTCAACTGGTCCAGGAGCGGCAGGTCTTCCTGCCTTTTTATGATTACTGCTTTAGGGTAAGCCTCTTGCTTATAGCCTTCCACTGCAATTAAATCAGGGGAAAAGTGCTGATAAAGAGATACAAGTTCATTTAATGGGAAGTCCTCTTCGTGAGAAAGTTCCAGTTGAAACCTTCTCGGGCTGTCCACACCAGTCATGAAAGCACCGGATTCATGGAGACGGTAGCTGTCCGTTTCATGATGCATGACTTTCAAAGGCTCCTCATGTCCATGGTGCTTGATTGCTGCCACCCTTTCCCCCTGCTCTGTTCCATACGCAATTAAATCCGAAAGCAGAGAGGTTTTACCGCTATTCTTATAACCTACAATTTGAAAAACCGGCGTTTCAGCCATATGACTTCCCTCCTTGGTTTTCACTCGCACACGTTCAATTAAACAATGGGGTTGGATCATGTGCACTTGACCGCCAATGGAATAGAAAAGGCATGGTTCTACGCCGGATCCATATTCTTCATTATGTAAAAACCCCTACCGTCACTCGTCCGGCAGGGGCATACCTTTTTCAATCAATCTGGAATTCCGAGAGCGATCTTCGCATAACGGCTCATCCGATCTTTTGTCCATGGTGGATTCCATACGATATTGACCTTAATCTCATTCAATTCAGGCAGGTCTGCCAGCGCGCGTTTGACATCCTGTTCAATATGTCCGGCTAGCGGACAACCCATTGCAGTCAATGTCATCGTCACGGTCGCATCACCATTGTCATCTATATCGACACCGTAAACCAAACCTAAGTTGACAATATCAATGCCGAGCTCAGGGTCAATGACATTCTCCAGGGCACCCATTGCATTTTCTTCAAGTGCAGTTGTACTCACATTAGTTCCCCCTTCACAATTCTTCAAACTCTATTATAAACAAAAATTCAAAGAGAATAAAATATTCCTACTGGTTACAATACTAACTCCAACCAATTGACCATTTCGAGGGTGGCGAACCGGCTGACTTTATGGTCCCTTCCCACCTCTCTCAAAAAACGGATATTTTCTGGATTTTTGTAATGACCGATCGCTTCATTATAAAAATCATACGAGTGCTCGAATGGAACAACGGGATCCGCATCTCCATGCCAGAAGAATAAGGGCCTGCCGTAAAGCTTTTCCATTTGTGTGGAGAGATCAATTCCTTCAAGCGACCTGTAGAGATCATTCAGCTCTTCATCCTTGATAGGAAGACTGATGCCGTTCCCCTTTACATCCTTGATCAATTTTTTCGCAAATTCGACAGGTTTTGGAGATCCCATCATGACAGCAGCGGCTTCAATCCAAGGGTACATGGTCAGAGCAGCACTCGTAGTAATGCCTCCCATGGATGTCCCACCGACACCAATTCTGCGGTCTTTGATCAAATCCTGTTGCTCCAATTCATCTTTTATATCCTGTAGTTCTTTCAAGTTTTGATAAACGATATCCCAGAACTTGAAATTGAGTTCCTGTTTCGATAAGTCTTCATCCCGTTCTCCATGATAAGCGCTGTCCGGAAGAATCACTCTGAATCCCTTTTGCGCCAGCAGAAAAGCCTGTGGTAAGTTGTGTTCTTTAGCTGAAGTGAAACCATGAAAGTATATGAATACGGGTAGTGGCTGGTCCAGTTTAGCCGAATCGACTACAGTTAGTATGGGTACATTTCTATAAGTATTGCGATAAATCCCAATCATTGTTCCTTTTCCTTTCTGCATAAAAACTTTACGTTTCATTTAAGTGGAGTTTAAAAATTGTTTATATAATAAGTATCGTAACACTGCCATCTTTAATTGGAAAGTGTTAGGTAGTCACAGGGGAAATTCTTTACAATCAACCATTCCACCCGCTAAACTATACATACAAATGAGGTGAAATTATGGAACGACATCTGATTGCTTTAGATTTAGACGGCACATTATTAACTGACGAGAAAGTGATAAGCCAGAAGACGAAAGATACAGTTCTGAAAGCTATGGAGCAAGGCCATATTGTAGTGATTGCAACAGGAAGACCACACCGGGCAAGCATCGATTACTATCATGAACTGGGTCTTGACACTCCAATGGTAAATTTCAACGGTGCTTTGATTCACCATCCCAAAGACCACCGGTGGGATGCGATTCACTCGCCACTTGGAATACGTACAGCTCATAAGATCATTCACACCTGCCAGGAGCTGGGTGTTAAAAATATCCTTGCCGAAGTGAAGGATGAGGTATACCTCGATCAATATGACGAAGAGATCATGAGCATCTTCCAAACGAAGAACAATCCGATTACTGTCGGAAGACTTCAATCCAACTTAAAAGAAGACCCAACTTCCATCCTCATCCATCCTGAGGAAGAAAAAATCAAGAAGCTTCGTGAAGAATTAGACGAACACGCTTCTCTCATCGATCATAGAAAATGGGGAGCGCCTTGGCACGTCATTGAAATTGTGCGTGCGGGTATGAACAAAGCTGTCGGATTAGATAAGATTGCTCGTTATTTCCACGTCCCGAACCACCGGATCATTGCTTTCGGAGATGAAGACAACGACTTTGAAATGATTGATTATGCCGGGGTAGGCGTAGCAATGGGCAATGCCATCAACGAATTGAAAGACCTCGCCGACCATGTGACCCATACGAATGAAGAAGATGGAATTGGTGCGTTCCTCGATGATTATTTGAAAATTAATAAACAGGCGATATAGGTACTTTTTTCCTCGCGTAAAAAACAGCCCGCCTGCCATACTAAGCTTGAACGTGAAAGCGTTCAGGCTTTTTTATGACAGGAGGGTCTTGTCATGGAGCAGCAAAAGAAAACCAATCGTAAACAGGAACGCTGGACCGAAATTCGAAAATTCGACGAAAGCGAGATGGAGCCCAAAAGGCTTTCAGAAGCGAATCGTAAAGAAATCGAAGCCGACCAGCATACGGTAGGAGGGTTTTAACCATGGAGAAAAACCTTTTTGAAAACGCACGCGATGCGGTCAACCGTTTCACCCAAAGACGTGGGGGCAAACACGACGCGACCAGCCAGCAGGATATGGATGCCGCGAAACAAGCGATTCAGTCTGCCTATAGCCAATGTTCTCAAGCGGAGAAACAACAGCTACAGCAGTTTGAACAAGAAGTGGAAGCTCACCACAATAACTTACGATAATCATCGTAAAGGATCAGGTCGTTTATTAAACGGCCTGATCCTTTTTCAATACTGATTCAGCCCACCGCACCTGCATTTCTCCCTACGATCCGAAACAGCCATACCAAATAGTTGAAATATTATGAGTATTATGGATGGTTTTGCTTCGAGTAGGTGTGGAAGCGTTATATTTTTTAAATTGTGGGTATATAATGAGTACCCCCTAATGATTTTCTAAATAAAGCGAAGCGCCCGATTGAGTGCACAATCGGGCGCTTCGCTTTATTTTAGGACGAGATTCTGTTTCCTCCACTCTTGGCATTCACCTTATGCCGCTTTCCGAGTACGATAAGGTAAAGAGGTGATGATGAGCATGGAGAAAAACCATAGCCTATTCGGTTCATGGGTGGTAGCTGCAGGTACCGTTGCATCTGCAGTTGATGCTTCAAAAATGGCGGATACGGGAAACACCAATGAAGGGCTGAATTTAATAGGAAACACACTTCAGGCGACTGGAAATGGCGTCCTTGCTAATGGTACAGAGACCTTTTTTTCTGCTTCCGGAAACCTCATTGAATCCTCAGGAAACACAACCATCATATTCAGCATTCTTGCAGATATAGAGAAAAGAGAAGCCCTTAACTTAGTAAGAACGGGTAACTGGCTGCAAGCTCTAGGAGGACTCGTAGGATTTTCCGAATCTTATGAAGATAACCCTACACCAACGAACAGCACCAAACGTAATGGCGATCTCCTCGAAGTGATCGGAAATTCCATTCAAGCCATAGCTGCCGGGCGTGAATTGGAAGGAATAGAATCCAGTCAATTTTCTGCACTCGGAAGTTGGGTCCAGGCCATCGGAGCCATTATTGTAGCTCTTTCCCTGACTAACGAAGAATGGAAGAAGGTCACCCATACATAAAGGCCGGGATTACAACCCGGCCTTTTATCTGAATCGATCATAAGACTTTTTTAATGTGACGGCATAAAGGAAATGCCCGATCAGCCATAAAAGAATGGCCGTTCCATTGGTCAAAGAAGGGGTTTCTTTAATAGCAAGGATTGTTAATGGTACATAAGTAACGGCAGCCCCGGCTGTGAGCAGTACAGCAAGCCTCCATCGATTAGAAGCATTATCTTTGATTACATGAGTAAAAGCGAAACTGTACAGGATACCAATCATCCAAGAGATGATCATATGGAAAAACCACTCCATGATTACAGGCCAGTGGATGTCACCAATCACAGGGATAAAGTCAACATTCATAAGCAGGGTGTACACTTTCTCCCCTGTTATCTTCTCCACCAGCCACAAATACAATCCCAGAACGATCCCTGAGGTCGTTCCTATAAAAATCCCCCATCGAATCATAAGCATCCTCCAAGGTTTTAGTAAGCTTCCTGCTTTCTAAGTTCCCTTAACAGCATCTCTAAAACCTGTCTAAGTTCACGATAATCTCCTTCCAGCATCCGGAAATATAAAGCTCTCATGAAATGCTTACTGTTATTGATGATAATATCCTCATTCGGATCCTGCCAGCTGTCCCGGATGTAAAGCAGGGTTTCCAGCCATTCCACACGCTCAGTGTGACTTATTTTGCGGAACATCTGCATGACTGCTGTTACCATTCGTTCTTCTTCATCAAAAAGGTAAGGGTCATCAATCAGAAACTGCTTTCTGATAACGGGAAGCATCTCAAGGATTTCTTCTTTCGTAATCTCATCACAGGCAGCAACACTATTGATCGCATCTGCCGCATGGGCCATAGCATGTGCCCACCCCTTCTCTTTCACAAAACCTCTGTGATCCTTTTCCTGCTGCATATATTTCATCAGATGATCCCAGACACGATGGACTTCCTCTTCTTTAAGAAAAGGAGAATGTCTGTGCTTATCCATAATCGGTGGGATTAGCAAAACAGAGAAACTGCGTTTGAATACAGCATCCTCTTCCTTTTTAGACGTTCCGATTCTGTAGAACAAGTAATTTTTATTCAAAACGGACTGCAGGATATTTTTCAACTGTTCGTTGGAATAGTGACCCCGCTCGATGAATGTCGTAAATATAGAATGGATCAAATCATCTCTCAATACAGGATGGACAGATCCTATTTTTTGTAGCATCATAGTGGTGAGTTCTTGTAAGTTCTGACCTTCAGGTAAAGTGTAATCATTGTCTTTGATCGGCTGTAGGACATCGATCAACCTTGATTCCATTATATACACCTCCTAAACATTGCTAACATTGTATCACAGTTTAAGGACATTCATATATCAAAGAGGTTCAGAGTTTGTTAGGTTCTTATTTTTTGATAAAATAATAAAAGACGGATCAGAGGAGGATGCTTTTTATGGCAATTCAAGTACAAGAAACACCAAACCCAAATGCACGTAAATTCACGACAGAGTCCATGATTTTTCAAGGTGACGGCAGTGTATCTGTAATGCCTGGACAAACAAGTGAACACAAAATCATGAATGACTTGATGGAACTTGACGGCGTCGATAATGTTTTCGGCTTCCAAAATTTCATCACCGTCAATAAACTTCCACAAGCAGACTGGGAAGAACTGACACCAAAAGTCACGAGTACACTCGAAGAATACGGCTATTAAAAAATCCGCCATACAGTTTTGTATGGCGGATTTTTCTTATTCTTCCGTCTGGAAATTTTCTAAAGGAATGTAATTAACATTTGTTGGACTTCCGTCTTTAGAGCTTTCTTCAAAAAGCGTTAATGTCAGTGTACCGAACATAGGTAGTTCATCTTCTGGAATATCGATTTCAAGTTCAAATGAAGACCATGTTGGTGCTCCTTCATCCACCTGAAACGCCGTTGGTTCAATTTGGACATTATGTCCGTCCTCAACGCTGTACATAAAGCTTCCTTCAAACACACGTGCCTCACCTGTGATCACATAGGACCCCTTTTCACCTGTCACAGTTAGATCACGGAATGCCTGACCATCTCCTTCATGATGAGAGGTAGGTTCTTCCCCGGATTCTCCATCTTGTTCACCCTGAGCATTCTCTTTAATGGTAAAGGTTTGTGTTACTTGGAATGGCGTAGCTTCCACCGGCTGATCATTGATCGTATTCACAAGGAAAGTCATGGTCGCTTCATACGTTCCCGGCTGCTCAATACCCGTCCATGTTTCTTTCGCTTCAAAAACATCCCCCTGAGAAAGCTCTTCAGTCGTCAGCTCCTGAGTGAACATTTTATCAGCAGAGAACGTGTATACATTTTCTCCGTCTTCATTTTTCACTTGCACTTCATATTTCTGACTGGATGTGAATCCAAGAGTAACCGGTTTGTCACCTGTATTCTCCACGGAGAAGTTGAAAGTTGCCGTATCTTCTGTCGTGTCGACTGTAGCGTCCATCGAGATTTGTTCAATCAGACTTTCCATATCAACCTCTGCTTCCTGTTCAGATGTTTCTTCGTTCATCTGATCCTCCTTTCCCTCTCCACTCGCTTCATTTTCTGATTCATTCCCACATGCGGCTAGCATAAGTACCATGGCACCTAATATAATGACCAAAAACTTTTTCATGACCCCACTCCTCTATTTTACTATTTACTACATGAGTCGTTAATTTTTCAAAAAAGTTACACTAACGATCGTCTTTTCTGAAGAATCCGAAAATACCGGTCGTTTGAACAATGTTCGTAAACGCTTGCGGATCTTCTTCCTGAATGATGTGCTGCAGATCATAGAGCTCATATCTTGTAATGACCATGACGAGCATGTTTTTATCCTGCTGCGTAAAAGCTCCTTTAGCAGGAAGGGTGGTAATTCCTCTGACCATGTGACCATGGATCGCCTTTTCCAAAGCGGCAGCCTTTGATGTTATGATCATCGCAGTAAGCTTTTCGTGGCGTGTATGAATAGCATCAATGACCCTGGTCGTTACATACAACGTAAGCAATGTGTACAAGGCATTTTCCGGTTCGTACAATAAGCCCGCAATGGCTATAATCGCACTGTTAAGTATAAGAAAATAAATGCCGATCGGACGGTCTTTCATTCGGGAAAGGACCATGGCTATAATGTCCAGACCTCCCGTAGAAGCCCCCCACTTTAAAGTGATCCCGACACCCATTCCTCCAATGACACCACCAAATACAGCATTCAGGATGATATCCTCTGATAACTGCTGGACGGGAATCAATTCAAGGAACAATGTGGTAAAAGCAACCGAAATGGCGCTATAGACGGTAAAACCTTTGCCGACTTTCAGCCAGCCGAGAATCGCTACCGGAATGTTAAGTAAGAATAAGAGAATACCCGTACTGACCGGCAGGCCTAAAAAATCATTCAAAATACTCGTGGATAACTGAGCAACCCCTGTAAAACCACTCGCATAAACGTTCGCTTCAATCAAGAATAAATTCAGTGAAACTGCATTCAGGACAGCACCGAATAAAACAATCAGTATACGTTTAATTTCAACAGTAAACACAAGCGGACCTCCTTGCCTAAATTCATCTATTCATTTTTATCACCGTAGTGACGTAAAATCAAGCTAATTCTGGTAGAATCATGTAAAGTTTTGTCGATGGATTTGTCAACGGTATATTTTGACTATCTCTTCATTTCTGCATAAACTAAAAGTACAAACTAAAATTAGAAGGTGACGCAAATGCATGTACAAATATTGTGTGATTCTGCCAGTGATTTGAACCAAGAAATGTTTCAACAACATTCCATTACTTCACTTCCATTAAAAGTCATTGTGAACGAAGAAGAATATGAAGACGGAATCGATATCTCTCCGAAAGAAGTCTATGAGAGAGATGCGTAAGGGAGAAGCACCAAAAACAGCTCAGGTTTCACCACAGGCCTTTCGGGAAACGTTCACCCGTTATGCAGAAAAGAACCAACCTTTCATCTATTTCGCTTTTTCCTCCGAACTTTCCGGTACATATCAAACGGCAAAAATGGTTGAACAGGAAATTAAAGAAGAATACGAAAACGCTCAGTTTGATGTCATCGATACTAAAGCAGCTTCTCTCGGATATGGACTGATTGTCCTCAGAGCTTCTGAAGCTGCAGTAGCAGGCGCTTCGTACAATGAAATCCTGGACCTCGGCCGTTATCATGCGGAACACATGGAACATATCTTTACCGTCGATGACCTGGAGTATCTTCAACGCGGAGGACGCGTAAGCCGGACCGCAGCCTTCGTAGGCGGACTGCTGAAAATCAAACCTCTTCTACATATGGAAGATGGTAAACTGATCCCTCTGGAAAAAATACGTGGATCTAAAAAAGTGTTGAAACGGATGCTTGAAGTGATGGAAGAGCGCGGTGCAGACCTTTCTAAACAGCGTATAGCCATTAGTCATGGCGACGACGGTGAACGTGCCGAACAGCTTGCAGAGATGATCAGGGACACGTATGGAACCGAAGAGATTCACATTGATTATGTGGGCGCGACCATTGGTGCTCACGCCGGCCCGGGAACTATTGCTCTATTTTTCTTGAATGATACTTATAAATAAACATTCCCAATTCCATGTAACCCTACTCCCCTAAAGACGACTAATCCATTAAAGGCAGAGCCGTCCTCATCAGCAACTTGTAGATCGCCATGTAAGGACGAGGAAGCTTGATTTAATGAAAGGGGGAGAAGGGTCGATGGCTGTTGAAACCTATCCCCTCCTTCTTTCATAAAAAAAAGGGGGGGTTATGTTGATAAAGAGAGTGATGGTCCTGTTGGGATTCACCATGATCCTACTTGCCGCCTGCAGTGGTGAAAGCGGCAGCGAAGAGTCAACCAGCCAAGCCGACGAGGACAAAGCGGAAGAAACCGTGGACTCTGAAGCTCCAGCAAAAGATGGACTGACGGAAGCACCTGATCAAACGGAGGAAGAAACCGCACAGACAATGGCAGAGCAGGAAAAAATGATGATTTATGAAGCCCATATCGATCTTGAAACTGAAGACTTTGATGAGTTTCAACAAGACCTGCAGACCAAAATGAATGAACATGAAGCGTACATGGTTCAAACGAATGTTCACAAAACGGACCGTGGCAACAGACAAGGATCCATTCAAATACGGGTGCCTCAAACAAATTTTGAAAGCCTGTTGAACGGTTTCGAAACCCTGTCAGACCGGATCAAATCCAAAAACGTCAACAGTAGAGACGTGACGAAGAACTATGTAGATCTTGAATCAAGGTTGAAAGCAAAAGAAGAAATTGAAGCAAGGCTTTTGAGCTTTTTAGAAGATGCAGAAGCTACAGAAGATTTAGTTAAGATATCCCAGGATCTTGAGAGAGTCCAATCTGACATTGAATCTCTTAAAGGAGAAATGAATTATCTGGAGAATCAGAGTGACTACTCCACCATTACGATTTCCTTCACCGAGACCAAAGTCCTCATAGGTGGTGTCGATCAACAAAACCTGAATACATGGGAACGGACGAAACAAGCCTTTTTCAACAGTATCAACGCCATCGTCAATGTCGCCTCCTGGCTGTTCGTAACAGCTGTCGGTTATTCGCCAGTCCTTGTCCCTCTCCTTCTGATTTTCTTCCTGTGGGTATGGCGGCGCAAAAAGAAAAAACAAAGCGCATAGGAATGGGAAGATAAAGAGCGGGACGGGAGAAGTCCTGCTCTTTATTATTCAAGCTTTTTCAGTTTTACGGTTTTTGAAGCTGATGACTGTCACAGCGATGACGAACAGGGATAAGACGCCACCTACAAACCCAATGAAAAGCCAATTGTATCCACTATCCTCTTCCACAACAAACACATCCGCCGTTTCCCGCTCCATCCCGAGTCGGTAAGTACCATCGCTCTGCTGGCGTACGAGTCCATCATGAAGCAAGCCTCTGAGCTGGTGATTGTCTTCAAGCCCTTCCAACCTCGTCGTCCGGGTTTCTTCCGCATTATTGATCGCTACAACCATTTCCTGCCCTTCATAGGTACGCTTGAAAACCAAAAGACCGTCTTCATTGTATTGCTCCTCATAATCCCCTCTTGTAAGTGCAGGAAATTGATCTCTCATAGAATTGAGTTTTTCAATACGTTTGGTCATCTTTTCATCTCCGGCCTTGAAATTCATCATTGGGAGATTTAAAGGGTCCCCACCATCATCCAAAGGCGTTTCTGTTCCGTAATAAACAACAGGAACACCTGGGGCGGTAAATAAATAAGTTAAAGCGAGCTGCCACCTCGTAATAGGGTTTTGGCCTTCTACAACCGCTGCATGAGTAAACCGTGAGACATCATAAGAATCAATCTGGTGCGCGCGTTCAAGATTATCTTCTGCTACAAGTTCATTTAAAACGTTCCCGGATTCATCGAACGCCTGTCGGATTCTTTCTCGATAAACCTGTTCATCCTGAATGGAAATAGATGATGTAATGTAGGGAGAATCTCTAAAGACCGTATTTGTTTCATCTTCTGATTCGGTCGACGTAAGAACCCTGAATCCATCCACTCCTGTTTCTTCTGTCCAGAATTCCATCGTTTCTTTAAAATATTCTCCTACCTCTTCTTTACTTACATCCACTTGCGGCAATTGATCAAACCAGGGATGTTCATGATCCACGTCGTTCTCAAGCAGCCATTCTGCTCGTGATTGTTCTTCGGTCCAAGGGTGATCCTCCGCCACAAACCCTACCGGTAGATCAACGGTCACTTTCATCTCTCTTTTATGAGCTTCACTAACAAGTTGTTCCATTTCTTTCATCGTTCCGAAATGTTCCTCTACTTCACGATAATCGGAAACATGAAACCCATGGTAGCTTTCCGCTCCGTTCTGCATAATTGGTGAAAGCTGGATGGTAGTAAACCCCATGTCCTTTATGTAATCCAACTGATCGATGACCCCTGTGAAGTCCCCCCCATGATAGATATCAGGGTCTTCCAAATCAACGGCTTCATTATTATTCATATCTCCGTTCATGAATCGATCAATGACTATATAATATACACTCTCATCCTGCCACTGTCGTTCGCCACGATCTTCAGCCGCTGAAGGCTGTGGTAACCCAATCCATAATGGAAGGCATATGAGTAACACGAGTATTTTTTTCATCTTATGTATCCCCCTTCGGATGTCATCCCTCATTATAGAGTAGACCTTCGCTCCGTACCCCGTCAATCACCCATTTTATTCTCCTTGAAATGGACACACTTTCTTCATCCTCAATTAAAAAAAGCAGCCGCTGAACGCCTGCCTTTTTTTAGGACCCTTCCTGATCATGAAAGCATCCGTTTCCTGATGTTTAAGAGTTCATACCAGTCATTCCTTATACATCTCGAAATCAACGTTTGCAACAATCTCCCTTTAAAATGAAATACGTTTATATCTCTCGATCATACTTCTGTTATATTGATCCGAACCGTCCACATTTCCGCTCTTAAATACCGCGGGGGCCACTTCAGTTTCCTTCAAGTTTTCAATAACCCTCGTCATGAGCGCATGAAGGATTCCTGTCCCTGCTACAGAGGAAACTGGGGAATAGGAAAGCTCTCCATTCAACATGATGGTATCCCCTACGGGTACTTTCATATCGATGACATCATCTACATGATCCTCAAGTCTCCATTTACTGATATGCCGGGAGGGCTGACAATTTCTATAGTCAAGAGATGTCAAAGCAATTGTATACAAGCCCTGCCTTTTACTATAAACAGCTGTATCAATCGGAGTTGGGTTTCTACCTGAAGTAGAAATGATGACGATGGCATCCTGAGGTCTCATATCTTCCTTTTCTAAGTAAGCCTGGACGAAGTCATGTTTACGTTCATTTACGGTTGCTTCCCATGCTCCTCGATGCAACATAAGTTCTTCAATTAAAATCGGGTGGATCGGCACAAGCCCTCCTGCCCGGTAATAGACATCCTGCGCAAGCAGACTGGAGTGGCCACATCCAAATGTATGGATGATTCCTCCAGTACGAATAACCTTGGAAAGCTTTTCACTAATCTGATCAATGGCCGGTGATTGAGAAGAATCAATCTCCTGTAAGATCCGCGATACTTCTGATAAGTAACTCATAGCAAGGCTCCTTACCGATTAATATCTGTGATAAATTTATAACGGTCGGCGCGGTAGGTCGACTTGACCACTTCAAACGGAAGGTCCGGGGATAGAAAACTCTTCCGTTCAATATGAAGGACTGGCGAATATGGGGAAATGTTTAATAAATCCGCCTCATTCTCATCAGCCGCTCGCGCTTCGATAATTTGACGAGCCTGACTGATCGATTTTTCCAAATCGTTCTCTACATACTGATAAATCGATCCCCTCGCTATATCTTCCGTTAATTCTGGCAGCATTTTTTCAGGCATGAATGTCGTTTCAATCGCCATTGGTTTTTCATTCGCCATGCGTATACGCTGGATGAAGTAAACTTTTTCTCGCTCTGTCAATTCAAGTTTCTCCTGAATCTCATGGGGGGGGCCGATCAATTCAAAGGTCAAGAGCTGACTGCTTGAAGACATCCCTCTCTGCTCCATATCTTCTGTGAAACTGGTCAATCCCTTCAGTGGCTGCTCGATCTTTTTCTCAGCAACGTAAGTCCCCTTCCCTTTCTCTCGATAAAGAACTCCAGCATTCACAAGGTTCGTCACGGCTTGTCTAACAGTCATACGACTGACTTCAAAGGTTTCTGAAAGTTCACGTTCAGATGGAATCATATGTCCGACCTCGAATTCTTTCGCTTCAATTTTTTGTTTCAAATACTCTTCAATCTGATAATACAAAGGTAAAGGTACATTCTTCTTTATCAAAAAGAATTCATCCTCTCCGTTTCACTTTTTTGTAAGCATCTTCATCCACAATCAACGTGAGCGCCTTGTGATCTCTTAAAGATGAAGCTGGGAATTGCTCATCCATCTTCCCATGAATCAATTCATTGATGGCCTCGGCCTTTCTTTCTCCTGTAGCCAATAAGAGGATGCGTCTGCTTTTCAAGATCGACTTGATCCCCATTGTGATTGCTTTTTCAGGAACCTCTTCCATAGATTCAAAGAATCGGGCATTCGCTTCTCTTGTGGATTCAGTCAAGTGCACGAGATGGGTAGCACTATCGAAAGATGTACCCGGTTCATTAAAACCGATGTGTCCATTTTCTCCAATCCCTAAAAGCTGTAAATCAGGCGGACCAATCTCATCAATCACCTTTTCGTAACGGTTGCATTCTTTCTCTAATTCAACAGCTTCGCCATGTGGGATGTATGTGTTCTGCGGATCGATATTCAAATGCTTAAAAAGATGTTGATCCATAAAATATCGATAGCTCTGGTGATGGGAAGGCTTAAGTCCTACATATTCATCCAAATTTATAGTAGAGATCGAACGGTAATCCGTTCTTCCATCTCGATAGTGACGAACCAGTTCACCATATGTGCCTAAGGGCGTCCCCCCTGTAGCTAATCCAAGCACGGAAGATGGGTTCTGTCTGATTTGCTCTTCTATGATCTTAGCGGCCGTTTGACTCAGCTGCTCATAATTTTTTACGACGATGACTTTCATGAAGATCCCCCTCTTCCATCATAACTTACAACTCCGGAACAGACAGTTGTTACTACACAACCTTCTTCATCCAGTAGGACAAGATCTGCATCCTTCCCTACTGCTATACTCCCTTTCCTATGGTAGACTCCGAGCTCCCGGGCCGCATTACCCGAAGTGATTTCCGCTAATGCCTCCAAGTCAACCTTAAGATCCGAACTCATTTTTTTAGCCGCTTCTTCGAGCGTCAGAATACTACCTGCAAGCGTCCCATCGGATAAACGTGCTTCTCCATTCTTCACTGTAACCTGCTGTCCCGCAAGATCATAAGATCCAGATGGCAGGCATTTAGCCCTCATTGCATCTGTGATCAGAATGGTCCGCTCCTTCCCAAGTATTTGGTAAGCTACCCGGACAGCTTCCGGATGGGAATGAATGTAATCCACGATCAATTCCACCGAAAGATTGGAATGAGTAAAAGCAGCTCCCACCATCCCCGGTTCACGGTGATGAAGGCCGCTCATCTGATTATACAAATGCGTGATATGGCGAGCGCCTCGATTAACCGCCTCACTAGCTTCCATAAATGTAGCGTCGCTATGACCGAGGGAGCATATGACCCCTTTTCTGCTGATCTCTTCAATAAAAGTGAGCGCTCCTTCTCTTTCAGGAGCCAGAGTGACAAGTTTGACATTATTCCCACTCTCTTCCTGCCACTTCTGAAAAAGTTCGAGCGAAGGATCTACAATATGTTCGATTGGCTGTGCTCCTGCCTTATCCGGGGAAATAAAAGGACCTTCCAGGTGGATCCCAAGCATCTCTGCATGTCCCTGTTTTTTCTGCTTTTCAATAAAAGTTCCAGCATTGGCTACAGCACGTGAAATCTTATCTTTCGATTGTGTCATCGTGGTAGCTAGAAAGCTTGTGGTCCCTTCTTCAGGTAACTGCTGGGCTATGCCTTCCAAAGCCTCGCCTGTAGCGTCCATCACGTCATGGCCCTTCGCTCCGTGAATATGAACGTCAATAAAGCCAGGGAGAAGAGAGAGTGATCTCCCTTTTCCATCAATGACATCCATACCTTCTTCACTTACTTCTCCTTCATGGATTTTTTCTATCGTTCCATTACGAACAAGGACTGATCCAGAGGGTATGGTTTGATCTTCACCCACTACCGTTACATTCGTGATGATCAGGTCGCTCAATTCTGATCTCCTCCTCTCTCCAGGTTCACAATACCGGTTTGTCCTTCTTCCTGATACCCTTCTTTCAACAGTTTGACTACCTGCTGCTCTGTATTTGTAAAGATGATCGGGGTTACCACTGATGGAGCTTCTGATCGGACATAGTCAAGGTCTACCTTCAACAATGGGGTTCCTTTCTTTACTTTTTGTCCAGACTCAACGAGCGCTTCAAACCCTTCACCTTGCAGTTTAACAGTATCCAAACCTACATGAATCAAGATCTCGAGGCCATTGTCAAGCTCAATCCCTAAAGCATGTTTGGTAGGGAAAACCTGAATGACTTCCCCATCAACGGGTGAATAGAAAGTTGAATCATCAGGCTCTATAGCAAAACCAGGCCCCATCATCTCTTGTGCAAATACTTCATCAGGTACTTCAGATAGCGGAAGGACAGTTCCGTTCACCGGCATTTGGATATCTTCCGGTTTTAGAGTACGATCTGGTGCCTTTTCTTCCGTGGTTTTTTCTTCATAATTCTCTTTCGCTTTAAGAACTGGACTCCCCATTTCCATTTGCTTTTTCATAGCGTCGGCAACGAATTCGACGGATGTTCCTACAATCACTTGCAGATTTCTTTCCCCTAGTTTCATCACTCCACGAGCACCAATCCGCTTTAATTCATTTTCATCCACTTTCCCCCGGTCGTTCATTTCCAGGCGGAGACGGGTGGTACAGTAATCCAGCGTTTCAATATTGTCCGCTCCTCCGAGTGCCTGCATATAATGATGAGCTTTCTCTTCGTAACCATCATTTCCTCGTTCCGTATACGTTTCTCCACCGGTATCTTCTTCTCTCCCCGGTGTTTTCAAATCCAGTTTAACGATGAGGAAATAGAAGATCAGGAAATAGACAGCACCCATGAACAGCCCGATGATGATAAGGGTGAAAGGGTTTTCGGCAATATTATAATTCAATAAGTAATCAATCAAACCTGCGGAAAATCCAAAACCGTGTCTCACGTCAAATAAGAAAGCGAGAACCATCGACACACCCGTCAGTAAAGAGTGAACGACGTATAAAAGCGGCGAAAGGAACATGAAGGAAAATTCAATCGGCTCTGTCACTCCTGTGATGAACGACGTAAGCCCGATACTTAAGAACATCCCGCCGACGGCCGCCTTCTGTTCTTTTTTCGCTGCAGCATACATGGCGAGACAAGCTGCCGGGAGACCAAACATCATAACAGGGAAGAAGCCTGCCAGGAAGTACCCGGCCCCCGGATCTCCATTCAGAAAGCGGTTGATTTCTCCGCGGACGACATCACCTGTTTCAGTGGTAAAGGTTCCGAAATCAAACCATATCAGCGTATTCATCACATGGTGTAAGCCCACCGGAATTAATAGACGGTTCAACACACCATAAACACCAACACCGACTTCTCCCCCATTTAATATCCATGTGGCTGTTGAATCAAGAAGTGCCTGCGGGTATACCCACACATATCCAAAAATAAAGGAAAGCACGACCATTACTGCTGAAGTGATGATCGGTACAAAACGTTTACCTCCGAAAAAGGAGAGGAAATCTGGAAATTTCACATCATTGTACTTGTTGTACAACATTCCAGCTACAATTCCGGCGATGACCCCGGCAAATACCCCCATATCTATATCATTATTTATAGCTTCTATTCCACCGACCATAACCAAGTAACCAACCGCGCCTGCTAAAGCAGCCGCTCCACTCCCATCTTTCGCAAACCCCATGGCAATACCAATAGCAAAGATGAGCGCAAGATTTTCGAGAATCCCGTTACCTGCGGCAGTAATGAACGGGATATTCAGCATATCTTCCATACCGAGACGCACCAACAGTGCCGCAGCAGGCAGGGTAGCGATCGGAAACATTAGTGATTTACCAATTCGTTGTAAAAAACTTAACATTGTGAACCTCCTTGAAGTTGAAAACGTTTACTGAAATCATCTTACCATCAGGAAAACTAGTTGTCTATACCAGTATTTTTATTTGTCATCGTTACCTTTTTAATAGCCAGTCAACCTTTTCTCATCCAACAGGGGAGTTACTCTTGAGCAAATGAGAGCAGCAGGGCCTTTATGATCAGTTTCTGCACGATTCTCAATTTTAATCTGCATAAAGGATATTTAGACTAAAAGCACGAGTCATTCTTTCTATTAGAGCTGATGGTTCCATCTAAAAAACCACCCAGTAGGGGTGGTTTTAAAAGGTCACTTTATAAGTTCTGAGCCAATGGTCAATCTGACATAAATGAGCAATAAGTTGAGGGCCTGTCATCAGTTGGCCGAACCAAGGCGTATCAATGGAGTTCCCTTCAGAATCATTCAACTTTTTCACTTGCTCCCGGTCAAAGATTTCAAATAGCGGGGCATGTGGATTCTGAAAGAGTCTCTTCCATCCATGAACACACGGCCTTTGTGTAATCAGGGTGAAAAGTTTTTGGATAAGGATTCTTTTTACGAAAAAGTACTTTATCTGGAAGTATTCCCCGCAATGCCTGCCTCAGCAGACCCTTCTCCTGATGGTTGTAAAACTTCATGCTCCAAGGGACATTCCAAACATATTCTACGAGACGATGATCGCTGAATGGGACCCGGACCTCCAAACTCGCTCCCATGCTCATCCGGTCTTTCCGTTCCAGCAGCGTCTGCATAAACCAATTCATATTCAAGTATGACATCTGTCTATGTTTCTTACTGTCCTCGTCTTCTCCAGCAAGCAGCGGGGTTTCTGCAACCGTCTCCTGATAACGTTTCAACATGTACCATTCAATATCTATCTCTTCTTTTAAATCGGTCCTGACAAGACTGATTCTCTCATTCAATGACCGAATCCAGGGAAATCCTGCTCTTTTCTTATCTTCCTCCCTGTAAAACCAGGGATAGCCGCCAAAAATTTCATCGGCACACTCGCCAGAAAGAGCTACGGTCACATGGTTTTTGATCTCTTCACAAAACCATAAGAGGGAAGAATCAACATCTGCCATCCCAGGGAGATCCCTAAGTTCGACTGCTTTTTTCAAACGTGAAACAAGGTCCTCGGTCTTCGCTTCCATGACAGAATGACTAGTTTGGTTTCGAGCACTGACTAGATTAATGAAAGCTTCATCACGATCCGGCTGGAATGCATTCTTCTTGAAGAATTTGTCCTGGTCTTTATAATCAATGGAAAACGTCTGCAAAGATCCCAGTTGATCTTGTTTGTATTTTTCAGCAGCGACTGCCGTAATGGCACTCGAATCTACACCCCCGGATAAAAATGTTCCAAGCTTAACATCAGAAACGAGCTGTCGTTGGGAAGCATCCATGAAAAGTTCCCGGACTCGGGTGACTGTCTCATCAAACGTATCTGTATGAGGCCTGCTTTCAACATTCCAGTACCGTTCAATGGAAAGTTTTCCATTTTCAAATACAGCTCTGTGACCAGGTCGGATTTCATGGATCTCTTGAAATACTCCTTCCCCTGGAGTTCTGGAAGGTCCTAAAGATAAGAGCTCGTGAAGACCATTAGAATCTAAAGACGGGGAGACATCTGGATGAGCTAAAATTGCTTTCATTTCAGAAGCGAACATGATCCCATGACCTCTGTCACTATAGAAGAGAGGTTTGACGCCGAGACGATCACGTGCAAGAAAGAGTCTCTCGCGATTCTTTTCCCAAACGCTGAATGCAAAAATTCCATTCAAGTAGTCAACGCAGGCGCTTCCCCAATTCATATAACTGACGAGAACGACCTCGGTATCGGAGTGAGACTGAAACGTCCAGCCTTCCGCTTTCAATAGGTTCCTGACTTCTTCTGTATTATAAAGCTCTCCATTATAGCATAAAATATATTCTTCATCCCGAGCCTTCCGGATCATCGGCTGTCTTCCTCCAGCAGGGTCGACAACAATTAAACGTTGATGACCGAATGCAGCCGGTCCCTGTATCCATTTCTGGTAATCATCCGGGCCCCGATGTTCTAGAGTAGCCGCCATTTGATCTAAAATTGAAGCCTTCTTCTCTGTCTTATGTGCTGCATCGATCCATCCCACAATCCCACACATCCAACCTCACCATCCTTTTTCATACAGAATGCGTAACGTCTCGGTTCCACACGGATCTGCTCGTAAAAAACCATCATGACTCACTATATGAACAGAGCGGTTCGCTTATGAAACCATCTCTACTGCTACAACTCATGATGATCAGCATTTTTTGCAAAGGGTTGATTGGGAAGCTTGATCCTGCTGTGGGAATTCATGACGGATAGATTCCCCGGCCCTGGAGCTCAAAAAAGCTCCCCCTTGAAACACTATCCTTCCTTAGAGACTTTGAATAAGAATAAAATACAGGCATTCGAACGCAGCCAAGTATGCCACTGCATATATCGTAAAATCATCCTTAACTTCCTGCTGAGAAGGAAATAAAAAATATATCAATAAAGGTTGACATTTCAATTGATAATGATTATCATTGTTATTGATAATAGTTATCACCGTTATCCCCCCAAGTAACGGACGAACATCAGACACAGAAACAAAGCCCCCTTTTTTCGATACTAAAAAGCTGCATGCGAAGGACGCATGCAGCTTTATTTTTTATGCAGGCAGAATTCCCGCACCTAAGAAACCGAAACCAAGAATGATGGCAACGAGACCAGCGATGAAAAGCTGTGCCCACCAGATGCCTGCCGGCTTGTTCTTTTTGGTTTTGACCGTGACCATTTCCATCGAAGCAATTGTCCATAATCCAACAAGCAGCTTGATGATGATCAGTATATCGTAAGTAGCATAGCTCGCAAACAGAGATCCGCCGGAATAAAGAATCAGCAGATAAAAAACCCTCAAAATCATATGCATGATCTTTGCTGCTTTTTCTTTGCCCTTACGGGTGAAGGTTGTCACAAGCCCGACTAGAATGAATGCGATGACCCAGGATGTGATATGTAAGTGCGCCATAGGTTGTCTTCCTCCTTTTCATATTTATCTACGGTTATGATACCACGACTCTTCCTTATATTCCTATTGATATGCCATTTCCCTCATTTTCTAAATTATAAGAAAATACCTCCTAAACCTGTTATAATAATGGAAGAGTGAAATGAAATGGAGGGATTGCATGTCTGTAATCAGTAGTCAGAACATCATTGATCAAACACAGGAATATGGAGCGAAGAACTATCACCCGCTTCCAATCGTCATAGCAAAAGCCGAGGGAGTATGGGTAGAAGATCCTGAAGGAAACCGCTATATGGATATGTTAAGCGCTTACTCCGCTGTGAACCAGGGGCACCGCCATCCGAAAATCATTCAAGCCCTGACCGACCAGGCGAGCCGGGTTACTTTAACTTCCCGTGCCTTCCACAATGATCAGCTAGGCCCTTGGTATGAAAAGATCTGCAAGCTGACGAACAAAGAGATGGCACTTCCTATGAACACAGGGGCAGAAGCTGTGGAGACCGCAGTCAAAGCCGCTCGTCGCTGGGCCTATGATGTCAAGAAAGTGGAAGAAAACAAAGCCGAAATCATTGCTTGTACAGGAAATTTCCACGGGCGCACGATGACGGCCGTCTCCCTATCCTCTGAGACAGAATATAAGCGCGGGTTCGGACCGATGCTTCCAGGCATTAAACTTGTTCCTTACGGGGACATTGATGCTTTGAAAGAAGCCATCAATGAAAACACCGCAGGTTTCATGCTGGAACCCATCCAAGGGGAAGCAGGCATCGTCATGCCTCCGGAAGGCTTCCTTAAAGAGGCCTATGAAGTATGTAAAGAGAACAATGTTTTGTTCATTGCTGATGAAATCCAGGCAGGTCTTGGAAGAAGCGGGAAGACGTTTGCATGTGACTGGGAAAACGTAAGCCCCGATATGCTCATTCTCGGCAAAGCTCTAGGCGGAGGTGTCTTCCCTATCTCCTGTGTTGTCGCAAACAGGGAGGTTCTTGGTGTATTCAACCCAGGGTCCCACGGCTCCACCTTCGGAGGGAACCCCCTCGCCTGCGCAGTTTCCGTAGCGTCCCTCGAAGTCCTTGAAGAAGAAAAGCTCGCTGAACGATCATTGAAGCTTGGGGAATATATGATGCAGGAGCTGCAATCCATTGAGAATCCTAAAATCAAAGAAGTTCGAGGAAAAGGGCTGTTTATCGGCGTCGAGATGACAGAACCTGCCCGTAAATATTGCGAACAACTGAAAGAAAAAGGACTGCTTTGTAAAGAGACACACGAAAACGTCATTCGTTTTGCCCCGCCTCTTGTCATCAGTCAGGAGGATCTGGATTGGGCAATCAGCCAGATTAAGTCCGTCCTCAGTTAATAAAAAAACAGCAGCTCTCGTGAGCTGCTGTTTTTTTATTTGGCTCTGTTAAAGTTCAGTGTGTTGATATTTGCATCAACGGATGGAAGGGACAATGAATAATAGGATGGTGAAAAGGGATATATTTCCAAGTGACGAAACCTTTAGATGATCTACTTGCACGATCCAACCATTAAATCTTGTTGGATTATCATTTCGAAACTGAGTCTTAAGCTAAATGGCAGGATTGTTGAAGACTTGATTTCGAGACTTCTGTGTTGTGGATAGGGGCTGCGGGGAATGACTCGCTTTCCGCGGGAGCGCGGTGAGCCTCCTCAGGCTAACGCCTTGCGGGGTCTCACCAAGCACTCTCTTCCTCGTAGATATCCGGTTTCTGCGCCTAGCGGCTAGTGAGACTTCCCTCGCTTCTGTACGATAAGTCAACATCGAATCTCTTCGTTCTTCGTGTTTCCTTTATCTCCTCCAGCTCAGTCCAGTCCATACGCCGCTGAACGAGGCGCCTGCACACTGTAAGATAGGAGTCTCGCCATTCCCCTCCGCCCCTTTGCCATATAAGTGTCTCGAAACCACTACTTAAAAAATCAGCTTGTATGGGTAAGAGAATGGAATGATATTATCTCTACCCCATGAACGTTTAGCATACGCAAATGCTTGATACTACGTATGATCTGCCCGCTTAGGGGAGAAGAATTGGAAACTTACGAATCCATACAGATGTTCGAACCTCAACCATTCAAGCTCACCCTTTTTAAAGTGGCTTCGAGACACTTATAAGGGAAAGGGGGCGGAGGGAAACGGTGGAGACTCCTATGGGACGTGTGGGACAGGTGAGACCCCGGAAGGCGTAGCCTGAGGAGGCTCACCGCCCGCCCCATGGAAAGCGAACCTTTTCCCGGAGCCCCTAGAATCACACAAACATCTCGAAGCTGAGTCTTCAAGAAAAGGGAGCTTTCGTTGAATAAGCCAAAATATAAAAAGGAATTTCCATAAAATTAGGAGTTCCTTTTTGCAGTAATATCAACACTAAATTAACAGAGCCTTTTATTTAAGAGAAGCTATTTTCTTCTGCTTCCAGGGAGCAAGAATAATTTCTACCTCTCTCTCCTCCCGTTGTTCCCAGAACTCTCCTGTATTCTCTTCAATGTAGTATCTACCAAGACCGATATCCACCTGATGCTGATTCTGCTGGGAATCCGACCATATATACTTCGAGGAAAGAACCACTTGATTCTTATCAGCTTCCGGCCATAAATCAGAGGCTTCTACAAGCTCATATACCCCTTCCCCGTTTTCTTCAAGTAATAAAAACACTTTCCCCCCTCTGTTCAAAGAAGCAGTAACCTTCCATTTTTCATCTGGTATTTGTTCAATCGCATAATCCAGCGTTACGTAATCTCCATAAAAAGGATCGCGGGGATCCACGGGTTCAGTCTTTAATGTAATCTTCTCCCCCCAGATATCCATCGCATAATAGGAGGTAGACATCAAGACCAGAAACAAGAACTGTAAGGTTACAAGTCCATAAAACCACCAGCGTTTCATTTTTCTCCGCCCCCTTTATGAATGGTTCTCCGCTTTTTCTCAAGGAAATAGCTGAGCACGAACAAAAGGATTCCTCCGATTAAGAAAAACAAGGAACGATCCATGAAGTCCCAGGCGAGCTGGAAGTATGCGATGAATGTGGTCAGAAGGAAAGCGAAGGTCCCTTTATTGACCCACCTCGATACTTCCTGGCGATAACCGGAAATCAACCACAGCAAGGCATATAAGAACAACAGCAGCAAGGAAAGCATATCTCCAAAGCCAAATCGAAAGACAGGTACAAATAACAACAAGTCAATCCAGTAGTAATTGGTCGAGCTCATGGCCGACCTCACGACAGCGAACACAAAAAGAATAGCCCAGGCAAGGAAAAAGTAAAGCGACGATTCTGTCAGTTCCCCTACGAATTCGTTACCCAGGAAAAACACTTGCAAAATAAGCATAATAAATACCGATAGAATGCTCAATGTTTTGAAAACGCGGATCTCTCCTCGTTCGAGAAGGAAGTCCTCCATCACATAAAGCAGAAGGAATAAAGCTATCAACCAGTAATACGGCATCCCTTCACTGAACACAAGAATGAGCGAATGCACACAATACCCTGCCCCGAAGGCAGCAAGCTGTGCCACTTTCCGAGATCGCAACACCAACCATCCCATCCCGAGAATAAACAGCACTCCGAGCCAAAGGTGAAAATGCTGAAAAACAAACCCGCTGTAGAGCTGGCCGGCAGTTATGATGACCAAGGCTGCATAGAAAAACGAATCATCCTTAAAAAGGAGGAGCAGACCGAAAGCCACAAGTGACCAAATAAAAAATGGCAGGGCACTGTATGAAGTATAGTGATACATCTGACCAATCAGAAAAATCCCCGATCCAAAAATAACGAGAGCGATAAGGATAAGGCTGATACCTACTCGTCTGGATTTTTTTCTATAGACCCATTCCCCGCTTCCATAAAAAACGAGCAGCGAAGTGAGGATGACCCCCATCCTGCCAAAGTCTGTTAAATAGGACCAGTTGGATGCAATGAAAGTCAAAAAAGCAAGGCCGATGAAAAGAGCCCCAAATGTCAGCAACATCGGTTTGTTCTGTTTCTTAGGATATCGTTCAAGTAAGTGCACCCGTTGTTCTTCACTTATGATTGCGTCGTCCACCCATTTCCTGCTTTCTTTAACAAGGTGATCTCTATTCAAAACGGTTGCCCCCTTTCCTTTCTTTATGAAGCGGCCTCACGTGTTCTTTTTAACGGCTGTCTCTTTCCATAAGTCAACGTTCTCCATACCCATTCCAATGGACCGTACCGGAACCTCTTCAACCAGGCTCTGCTTACAGCAACTTGCCCGGCAAAGACGACTACGACGATCAAAAAGCTGTAAAATGGCGAAACATTTCCGTATAAGCCAAAACCTACAGAATAAAAAAGGATAAAGCTGATCAAGGATTGACAAATGTAATTGGTTAAAGACATCCGGCCGACCCATGTCAAAGGATGAACGATACGGGCACCAATTGACGTCTGAAACAATAGAGTAATAGATAGGACGTAAAAAATGGCGGAAGCTGAACCACCAATGCTATCCTGGGCGAGTTGGAACCATTCTGGATTCCCGAAAAAGTGCGGGCCCGCCTTGAACAAAAAGAAAAGGACACCCGTGGAAACCCAAATTCTTCTAATTTGCCCCATGTGTTGCGTCGGGGCATGAAGCAACCGTTTTTTACAGAAATACATCCCGAACAAAAACATGGGAATTAAACTCAACGCCAGGAATGGAAGGTTTCCAAATTGGTTGGCATACATCCAGTCCGCGGCGTTCTGTCGCCAGATGTCTGAAAGTGTACCACTCCCGTAATTCACCAAAGCTTCCTGAATGGCCTCACGGTTAACAATCCCCTGGACCTGCTCCCTCATAAGGAACAGGGAAAACGTAAGAGGCAGCACTAACAGCGCTAACATCCCGTAGGCCCAGCCAAGCAGCATTTTGGTTTCCACATTTAGAAAAGCCAGCAATACAAGACCCAGCACACCATACGAAAGAAGGATATCACCATGCCAAATGAGGAAGGCATGAATGAAACCAAACCCTGTGAGTACAAGAAGTCGCCTGACAATGACCCGTCTGTAAGAGGTCTGTTTCTCTACAAGCCGTTCTTTCATCATCTGTATCCCGAAACCAAACATAAAGGAAAAAAGGGTGTAAAAACTTGCTTGGAAAAAGATATCGATCATTGTTTGGACGGCATGACTTTGAGACGACGACCAGAATTCAGATGCTCCACCGTACAAAAAGTACGGAGCATTGAAAGCCGGAACGTTGACCATAAAGATTCCGAGTATAGCGAGACCTCTAGCCGCATCAACCCAATGGAGACGGTCTGCTTCCTGTAGAGGTGATCCTTTACTTTCCATATGTATTCCCCCTATAATAGTTATTTTACTTTTCTTCCGTCATTTAGACAACGTAGTCTCATAAACTGTAGAAAGGAGTTTTCGTTATGCCAGCAAAAGTCGGGGCCGTCAAAGTGCTATCCCTGTCTTCTTCAAGTATATTCAACATTGGTGATGTCTACAATATGGCGCCATATGCATCTGCGAAGACATTTGCTGGAGGTGGGTCTTTCAACACGGGTGACGGCATCAGAATCAGACTGAATCGTGCAGACACCTTTATCAACGATTCAGAAATGATCGATCAGCCAATCGTCAATAATGCTTAGGAGGGATTCCTATGAATCTCACGGTTCATCAATCCATTTATATCCATGTCCTGCGAATCGGATCTGTTGCAAACTCCTCCATTGTTCAAATCGGGAGTTCAGGGGTGATTCAATCCCAATCTGATCTTTATAATACAGGGGGGTACACGAAACCGGCGGAAAAAGCCCAGCCTCAAGAGGGTGAAGTGATTATACCGGAACCAGGTGGCGCAACGCTTGTTCCACTTTCTATAACATAGATGTCCCCCTTTTTTCATAAAGATAGGATAGGGGGTGAGCGGACTTGAACCAATATCATTCATGGCAGTCATGGATTCAACAGATGATGAATCAAATGGAGCAGCAGCAGAAAATGATCAATCAATTGCAACAGCGAATCGAACAGCTGCAATCCGTCGACCACCCACCGAAAACCGTTATCGAGAAAATCGAATACCATTTTGATCAACTGAAAATCGAGACGCTCGAAGGAACCCTGCAAATTGGCCTAACCCCGAATGGCACGGACATGGCGGACATCGGGGATCTGTACAGCAAGAACAATACTCAAATCCCTCAGACAGACGATCAAGCGCTGCACTTTCTGCAGAATTATATGACTTCTGACGTCCCGGGATGGATGAATCAATACGTACGCGATCACGATATTCAAGTCAGTGACCAGCACAAGGAACGAATGATTGCTGACATCCGAAAGCAACTGCCTCAGCGTCTGGAATTTTACCGGAACGAAAACCCTGACCTGCCGCCAGAAACCTTATTCCACCAAATGCAAACGGAAATCCAGCATTCCATCGCCCAGTATTTCGAAACTTTTGAAGGAGATGGTGATACATGAATCATATTGTGCACAATTATGGCCTGCATGTCGGAAGTATCCGCGTGACGGGCGTTTCAGGTTCTTCTTTGTTTTTAATAGGCGACAACAAGACTGTCCGGCTTCATTCGTTCTTTGATACTCCTCCTGAATCCTTGATTATTAATCCCGAAGCCCAGGTCATCGAAGAGGCCCAAGCCAATGTAGAGGAAGAAGAGGGCGGCTCTGACCAAGATGCTTAAACGAATGGTTTATGTTGAGGACATTGAGACTCAGTCAGTGGCTATCGGCTCTGTCATGGAAATCGGCGATGTCCACCGGGCCGCTCCTTATTCCAAAATTTTAGCAGTCCAAAAAGAAGGCGGTGTAGAATCTGATCGTTATGACTTTGACGACTACTCCATCTTCTCGTTAAAAAGCCCACCTCCCCTTCCCCCTGTTCACGTAGAGTCTTTCAATTACCACAACCGCCCCATCCAGGTCGATCACATCCGCATTTTCGGTGTATCCGCAGCCGGGATTTTCCAGGTGGGCGGAACTGATCATGTCCATGCGGTCAATTATACGAAACACTTCCGTGTCCTGGAGGAAGAAGAACACTAATCATGCTTCGTGCATACGTTGGTATTATCATGCATGAATCGCGCCAAAAAAGGAGGCGGTTGTGATGCCGGCTATTGTCGGACCCATCAGCATAAACAGCGTCGGTGGCGGCGTTGTCAACTTCGGAGATTCTTTCTACCTGTCCCCTAAGGCTACATCCAAAACGAATGCCGGATCTGGAGCATTGAACACTGGAAACTGGATCATCACAAACAACGGACTAAGCTCCACGAACCCATTTGACCCGGACGTTGCTGACCAAAATATCACGGCAAACGCGTAAAAAAGAAGCGCCCAAACCCGGGCGCTTCTTTCCTTTGCCAGGACACTCCTCCCCCCTCATAAGGTTCGTCACAAAGTTTTAAAAAAACGGACACTGGTGTGTCCGTTTTTCATTTTCGCTTTCTTCGATTTGATTTTCTTGTCGGGATTCTTTTTTCCGGGTCCTGTTTCTTCACCCATCGCAAGTATTTCTGCATATCCGGATGGTCCCGAAGACGTTCCAGGCTATGGTAAAAGGCTGCCAGTTCTTCATTTGTGAACAACGCGTGGATTTGGCGATGGCAAGCCCCGCACAACATAGCCGTTGGTCCTTCCACCCCGCCGAACTGCTTCGGAATCAAGTGATGTTCCGTCGTTTTGACCGGGGTGCGGGAACATAAATCACAGGTTTCCTCCATGAGTATCAACCTCCACGATCATCGATCCCTCAAAGAAATACAAACAACTTTTACGGACAGGCTGTTTCCAAATCTTCTCCAAAGCGGTTTGATACAGACTCAACTGTGTCCGGTATCTGTCCGCCAGCTTTATCGAGACGTCGTTTGAGTTTTCCGGGAGACCATCGGATTTATAATCAAGGATCATCCAGCCGTCTTCATAAGGGATGATGGCATCGACAACCCCTTGGATGAAAACTTGTTCATCGGTCTCTTCTTCCCATTCAGCATAAACTTCATGGGCGGGCAGAGTAAGACTGAAAGGAACTTCTCTTTCAATTTGATCAGAGTTCAGCACATATTGGCCAATATCCGTCTTGAAAAAGTCTGCGACGGCTTGAAAATCGATGACATCCGCCTCTTCCCGGCGCAGCACTTCTTTGAGAACCAATTGTTCCACATACTCTTCCACTTCACCAGCCGACCACTCTTTCGTGAAAGGGATGTGCTGCATGACGCTGTGCATCGCTGTTCCTCGTTCAGCAGCCGTCAGCTTTTTTTCCTCCTGCATAAAACGCGGCCTTTTAACGATAGGTGCCCGGTAAGGAATAAGCAGTTGATCGCTGGAATACTCATCTTTTGTTTCGCGCTGACGCTTGATTTCTGTCACCGTCTGTTTGGCTCGGGTATGGGCGGCTTTGTCATAAGGATATACAAAATCCAGACGTTCCACATAAGACTCATCAACTGGCTCAGTAACTTCGATAGTCTGCCATTTCTGAACCGCCTGCTTTAGCTGCTCATCCCTTTGTTCTTTCACTTCATCAAGGACCGTAAACTCACTCCCATGAGCAATGTGTACCCGCCACTGGGATTCATCATACCGGATCTCTTCAGCAGTCACCACCTCCACATCTCCTCGGAGGTCACTTGTGTGCTGATGCCTTACCAGTGCTGGTCCGACCCAGTCCAAGTATGATTTTGCTTCCAATCGATCATGCGGTGGAAGCACCCATTCCCTTGTTTCCGCAAAGGACTGCCATTTCTCCCGCTTTTTTTCAAAAGAAGCGACGTTGCCTACCATGACAAGCTTCTCCTTCGCTCTGGTCAAGGCCACGTAAAGAACTCTCATTTCTTCAGCTAAAAGTTCCCTCCGCTTCGCTTCTTTCAATGCGTGGTAAGCAAGCGTCGGATACATCAGCCGTTTTTCAGGATCAATATATCGGGTGCCGAACCCATAATCTTTATGCAGCAAATAACGGTTTTTCAAATCCATCATATTGAACTGTTTATCCATCGCACCGAGAAGGACGACCGGAAACTCCAATCCCTTACTTTTATGAATGGTCATAATACGGACGACATCCTCCTGCTCTCCAAGCGCACGGGCTGCCCCAAGGTCATCCCCACGTTCTTCCATCCGTTCAATAAAACGTAGAAAACGGAATAAACCACGGAAAGAGGTCGCTTCATAAGAGCGGGCACGGTCATACAGCGCCCGTAAGTTCGCCTGGCGTTGTCGGCCACCTGGCATCCCGCCGACAAAATCATAATACCCTGTATCACGGAAGATATCCCAAATGAGTTCTGATAAAGCTCCTTGCCTTGCTCTTTCCCTGAACGTCTGCAACTGTTTAAGAAATTCTTCCACTTTACGGCCCAGCTCATCCTTCACAACATAAGCCTGCATCGCTTCATAATAAGTTGCCCGTTTTTTCGCAAGCCGTACTTTCGCCAGCTCATCTTCGTTGAGACCTACTATTGGTGATTTGAGCACGGAAGCCAGCGGAATATCCTGCATCGGGTTGTCGATCACCTTCAAAAGACTCAACATCACTTTGATTTCTATCGCTTCAAAATATCCGGTGGAAAGCTCTGCATAGACCGGAATACCTTGCTGCTTCAGTTCATCCACGATTGTGGAAGCCCACGTCATCGAACGCATTAAAATGACGATATCCCTGTACTGCAGCGGCCGCTTGGTTCCCGTTTCCTTATCCACGACCTGAAGGGGTTCTTCCCCTTCATATCCGAGCCATTTTCGAATCATTTTTCCATAGGCACGGGCTTCAAGCTGTGCTTTCTCTAAATCCTTATAGCCTTCATCCTCGCTCGTTTCATTTTCCTGTGCTTCTCTGTCAATAAGATACAATTCTGCATCCGCATCGTCAGCTGTCAACTCATCATAAATCTTGTTGCTGTAAATAAGTTCAGCTTCCTTTTCGTATTCCATCTCCCCGACTTCTTCATCAAGTACTTGACGGAAGATGTAGTTCGTCGCATCCAACACTTGCTTACGACTTCGGAAGTTCCGGGCAAGGTCGATCCGCTCCCCCCGATTTGTTTCGTTTCCATACTGCTTGTATTTGTTCAGGAACAAGGAGGGCTCTGCGTGACGAAAGCGATATATACTCTGTTTCACATCACCGACCATAAAAAGGTGGCCTGCGTTTTCACCTTCGGTCAACAGCCTCAACAATGTCTCCTGTACGAGGTTTGTATCTTGATATTCATCAATCAACACCTCGGAAAACTGTTTCTGGAAACTTTCCGCTACAGCTGATGGGACAAGCTCTGAAGGTGTCGCAGTTTCATCAAGGAGAATACGAAGGCAATAGTGCTCCAAGTCAGAAAAGTCGACAATCGCTTTTTCTTTTTTCAGCTGTTCGTACCTTCCTTTGAAATCCTTAACGATAACCCCCAACTGCTCCATCACAGGGTGCAGATCCTGCATATCTTTCAAATAGCTGTCAAGGGAACGGGAAAACCATTCGTCACGCACATCGTTCCATCGCTTTTTATAACGATCACGTATTTTCTTCGCCTGTTCTTTTCTTTCGGCAGAACAATCCATCTTCTTCCGGGATAGCGTGGCGAACTTTTGTCCGGCCATAAAACTCTGCATTTCCGCCCAGGAATGAGCTAGTGCTCCTTTAGCCTGATGGATCATTTCAAGATCGGATTCTGCTGTCT
Organism: Halobacillus sp. ABR2_026; assembly: GCF_056158545.1. Classification (NCBI taxonomy): domain Bacteria; kingdom Bacillati; phylum Bacillota; class Bacilli; order Caryophanales; family Bacillaceae; genus Halobacillus; species Halobacillus sp. ABR2_026. Next base: position 1,121,556 of record NZ_JBSWTM010000001.1, on the reverse strand, counting down.
CCGCATAAGCGTAAGGACCATCCGTTTCCCTCGTGATTTCCAATACTTGATTCGCTTCTGTTTCCATTGCTTTCAGCTGACTTTTCACTTCTTGTTTCAAGAGCTCCAGCCATGGCAAATCTTCTTCTTTTTCAACATCATTCACCTTGTACATTCCAACCATTTGGTCGATCCAGGCGTCCGGCCAAGGATTTTGTGTGGCGAATGTATACAAATCAAGCACGAGCTTTTCTACATCCAAGTCACTTCGATCGCTGGAAAAACGCTCCACGACATCGAAGAAACGCAGCTGTTCTTCCCCTTCTTTTCCGTACCAGTCCTCAAACAAATCTTCCAGGACTTCCTGCTGGATCAAATCCGATTCAACCGTGTCAGCAATTCGGAAGCCTGGATCCAAATCCAATAGGTAAGCATAACGCCGCACGACTTCCATACAAAAGGAGTGCAGTGTAGAAATGGAAGCGTTCTGAAGCAATGAAAGTTGTTTTTTCAAATGGTGGGAACCAGGGTTATCTTCTAAAGCCTTCGCTAACGCATGCCCTACACGGTTCCTCATTTCCTGAGCCGCTGCATTCGTGAAAGTTACGACAAGCAGTGAATCAATATCGGCTGGATCATCTTTATGGAGAAGTTTTTGAATGATACGTTCTACAAGGACGGCGGTTTTCCCCGATCCGGCAGCGGCAGCTACAAGGATGTTCGATCCATGGGAATAAATCGCCCGTTCCTGTTCTTTGGTCCAACTTACCATGAAGCATCCTCCTTCCCTTTTGATAACCTCTCCAGAACGTCTTCGTCTTTCATGTCCTGAAGCTTGCGATAGTTGTGGTCTTCTAGTGTAGGGTCAAACTGGCAGACCGGACGATAAGAACAAAACTCACAGGCAACTTGCTGACTTTTTTGGAAAGGATCAAGGTCAACTGCACCGTCGGTAATTTTTGTTCCTGCTTCGGTCATCAATCCTCGGATGTACTGCTTCAATTGGTCAAAGCGTTCTTCGTCCGCTGTTTTTGAACTTTTGTAGAAACCGCCTTTCGCTTTTAAAGCTGCGGGAATGATCTGACTGTATCCTTTATCAAGACCGGTATCCATCATTTGGACAACACGTTCATTTTCCAATAGCAGCCCTTGCATTTTGAACTTCTTGAAGATTTCTTCTTCAATTTGATCATCCTGAAGAAGCTGCTTCCCTGTAATCATTGGATTGTGCACGTGGAAATACAGCACCCCTGCAGGGGAAGCATTCTTGCCAAGCCACTGTTCAGCGTTTGTCAGGACAACATCCAAATAAGCAAGCATCTGCAAGGACAATCCATAAAAGACATCGACAAGACTGAGCCCCTTGCTGCTGGATTTATAATCAATGATCCGCAGAAACAGATCCTCTTCTGACAAAGCTTTATCCACACGGTCGATTCGGCCGCGTAGCATCAGTTCATACCCATTGGGCAGATCAAAGGATAATGGCGGTAGTTTGGCATCGCCACCCGTCCCGAACCCAAGTTCCAGACCTACGGGAGAAAAACTGCTTTTCCTCGCCTGCTCACTGAGAACAAATGTTGCTCTAGCGATGACCTGCTGCAATTTCTTCTGGATGTACTGATAACGGTTTGAGCTTTTCAAAATCTGGTTTTGTAACACAGGCGCCAAAGCATTCGTTGCTTTCTCTGCGTACTGATTCGTCTCCTGACGCCCCAGTTGAGAAAAATCGCGACCTTCCGCCTGGACCCACTCTGTAATCTGCTTCAGCGCTTCATGGAACAACTGTCCGATATCAGGGGCGTCGAGTTTATAAGTCCTTCGTTCTTCAAGCCCGAGGCTGTGCTGGGCAAAATATTGATAAGAACAACGGTGGTAAGTTTCCAAGCGGGAAACACTTGTTTTGACCTGTTTGTCAAACAGCTGACCCGTCGTATCCTTAGAGAGGGGCACGGGCTTGTTTTTGTAAAAAAGACTTTGAAGGACACGGTTCGTCAACCCATGAGACGGTTCATTTCCGATATACCAGTTCAACAAACCCCACCATACAGGCTTCATCTTGTACCCTTTCAAATATCGAGCAAACTGAGAAGTGAGGGCCGACCTTGTCTTTTGAGGGTTGGTAATGAACCGCTCAGCTTCATACAAATCATCAGGATCCTGTAAAAGGACATGTTCCTTTGCCCGCGGGAACAATTCCTCCATCCGTTGAATGAGGGTGGCAGGGACTTTCGACTTCCCTTCTTCATTACTAAGTGGATAGCTGACCCACAAACGATCAGCCGCCATTGTCAGAGCCAGATACACATAAAACCGGTCATCCAATAGCTGACGATTGCTGCCATCGGCCAGTTGAATGCCATGCTCTGCGAGCAGTGAACGCTCCTGCTCGGAAATCATGCCGTCGCTCGGGGGCTTCATCGGCCACATCCCATCGGTTACCCCAAGGAGAAACGAAACTTTAACACCCGTCATCCTCGAACGATCGACACTTCCGACGATGACGTGATCCATGCTGGGTGGCACGTGAGCGAACGTTAAAGATTCCAACCCACTATCGATCGTACTCCGAAAGACTTGGAGAGACATCTTTTCATCTCCCGCCATTTCAACCATTTCATCAAGCAGCTGGAGAAAATCATCCCACACCTGCTCCTGTTCTCGCCCCCGCTCTATTTCACCTTTCTCATCATAAAAGGTCCGCCATGATTCAAGCTGTTCTGGAACATGAAGACCTTCCATCCATTGGTAAATCACCCGCGCCCGTTCTTCGATCGTTTCAGCGTCTCTTAACGATTCATCAAACGGTTGAAGAGCTTTTCTCACTTGTTCACGATAGGCATTGATCCGCTTCTGTTTTGCTTTTTCTTCATCCGTTTGAGCGGATTGTTCAAACCCGCGGAAACGCTGGTAAACCCATGGTTCTTCTGAGAACCATTGACTGCGGGACCGGATGCCGTACTCAAGGACATAATTTTCCAGTTCGTCGATGGCATCTTCTGTCAGGGGGTAGGACCGGTCAGCAGCTGGAATAAATCCAGTTTTCAACAAACGAAAGACCGCATCATACCGGAAGTTACCTTCAACTGCATCAAGCCCTGATCGGACAAGCTCAATCACAGGGTGGTTTAACATCGTCCTTTTTTCATCGATAAAGACAGGAATATCATAATCTTCAAAGAGTGTCTCGATCAGGCTGTGATAAACCTCAGGCTCACGCATCAAGATAGCCATATCCCGGTAACGGTAGCCTTGTTCACGAACGAGATGGAGAATTTCCTGTGCCACCCCTTCGACCTCTGCACGCGGATGAACGGCTTCTGCAATTTGAATAGGAGCTTCGTCTTCAAACGCAGGAGCCGGCCGCATATCATAATATTTTTCTAAATGCCGGAATGCCGGGCGGTCTTTCATTCGTCCCGAGCTGTGATCAAGCACCTCTGTTTTTTCCAGGCGTGCCCCGGCCTCTTCGCAAACTTTTTTCAAGTCCAGATAAGTTTGTTTCGTTTCGTGAAACAGATCGAGCTCAGGGTTCTCTTCTCCGGTAGGCTCTTCTGTGGTCAACGTGATATGGACACGCTTCACTTTCCTTAACAGAACTTCAATGACTTGATACTCCTGAGGGGTGAAACTGTGGAACCCGTCGATGTACACTTCTGCTCCCTCTAGAAAAGAGGCTTCCGGAATCTTGCTGGCAAGGAGCTGGAGCTGATCCTCACTATCTATGTACTGCTCCTTCAGCGCCTCTATTAGACGTTCATAAATATACGTCAAATCATCCAGCTTATCTCTCAGTCCCTGCTCCTGGCCCGTCGAATGAACGAATTGATCCAGGGCATCCATTTGAGCCTGAAGGTCTTCAGGCGTGACCCTGTACCGCTTAAATTCTGTAATCATCCCCTCCAGTTGCTCAATGAATCCCTGTTTTTCAATGGCCTTTTGGAAAACGCGCCAATCTGAGTTCCTTTCTTCCACAATTTTGCGAAGCATCATCTGAACTCCGGTCGACGTGATGAATTTCTTTGTCCCTCCACCGGTTTCCTGGAGTACACGCCAGGCCAGACGTGAAAAACTGAAGACTTGGGCACGGATCGATCCTTCCACGCCTTCTCTTTTCAGAAGGCCGTATTCCTGCTGGAAGGTCATCTGATCGGGAACGATGTAAATGATCGCCGGTCCTTGCGGGTCCTTTTTCAACTTTGATTCTATTTCATTTAAACATTGCGTACTTTTTCCTGCTCCTGAACGCCCGAGCAAAAAACGCAGCCCCATACCGACCGCTCCTTTCTTTCTCATTCTGTATTTATTTTATCATTTTTGCCCCATTTATGATGATTTCCCGCTCCTCACCAATCCCTGTTCTTGAAGATTCAGTTTCGAAACTTCTGTTACGTGGATGGGAGTTACGGGGTACGGCTCGCTTTCTGTGGGAGCTGAGGGCCAGGTGAGACCTCGGAGAGCGTTAACTCGAGGAGGATCAGCACCCGCCCACGGGAAGCGGGCCGTTTACAGAAGCCACGAACCCACATCCTAGAGTCCCAATATCGAGTCTTCAAGAATATGCCCTATGATTAATTTACGATAGGCATAAAAAAACCGTCCCTTGAGGACGGTTGCTTTTTTAGAACTGCACGCCGAGCTGGTTCATGGGCCAGTAGCGGACATCTACTTTTCCGACCACGGTCTCCACAGGCACAAATCCGAAGTAACGGCTATCCAGGCTGTCCCGCCGGTTGTCACCCATCACGAAAAGGTGACCTTCAGGAACTTTCTTATGGCCGGTAGCATCTTCCAAAGTAAAGTCCTCCGTAAATGGCAGCCCATCTTCAGGGCGGAGGGGATCGAGGTAGCTTTCATCCACACGTTCTCCATTAATGTATAACTGATCATTGGATACGGTGATTTCATCCCCGCCGATTCCAATGACACGCTTTACATAGTCTTCTTCTTCATTGGCGTGAAATACGATAACCTCCTGACGGTCGATTTCCTGCCAATCATAGACAGCCTTATTCACCATCAATAAATTGCCGTCGAAGAGCGTCGGTTCCATCGATTCACCATCTACAATGTAGCTTGCGAATAAATAAGAACGGAAGATAAAAGCAAGGATCAGGGCGATGACTACCGTTCTGATCGCTCTTTTATATTTTTTCATCGTTTGCGCCTCCAGGTACTATACTACAAACATTTTACCCCTGGCGGCACAAACTTAATCCCCACTTTGCGCTTTCCGCTCCGCTTTTATTTGTATTCTCTTCTCAATATATTTTCCTAACACCCAAAATAGCAGAATGCAGACGCCGACCACAATCGATTTCACCGGATTCTGGGCAAATGATGCAATACTCGACCCTACATATGCAATCGTAAATATCATGACGGCTTTGCCTAAAAGAACGGCTAAGATAAACTGCTGCCGACTGACATTGGATAACCCTGAAACGACATTGATGATCGATGACGGTGAAAAAGGGAAACACATCAGCAAAAAGAGGGGGCCAAATCCATGCTCTTCCACCCACTTCGTCACTTTCTTCACCTGCTTCTGCCTAGTAACTTTCCTGAACAAACGCTTGTCGCCTAATCTGCGAATAATGAAGAATACGCACAAAGATCCGAAGACAGCCCCGAGCCATGAGTAAAGAAACCCTTTAAACAACCCGTACACCACGGCATTTGCTAAAACAAAAGCGACAAGTGGCAAAATCGGAAGAAATGCTTCGATCAGAGGAAATAGGATGCCCGGGATTGGGCCGAACCTTTCCAATCCTTCAAGCTGTCTGATGATGTAATCAAATAATTGATCATTTTCCGCTAAATGACGCCATTGGTTGATTTTTTCAAACACTGAATCCATGATGCTGCTCCTTATGTACACTAGCAACCAGTGTAGGCTTTTCTTTATTTTATCTGAAAACCCGCTCCATGCCTACCAGTAGATGAACTGCTATCTAGCATTTCCCGTTCCTGCCACTTTCAACCTTTTTTAAAATGACCTTGCATATAAAGGAACATTCCGTGGTATAATACAGAATAAGAACACTTGTTCGCACTCGGAGGAGAATGACATGAGGTATCTAAAGCAAAATGAGTTGGATCTCGCTTCCCGGTATTTGTTTTTATCTATGGCGATCACAGTCATCCGACAGGATCGGAAGCACATGGAGCAAGGAAAATTCAAAATCAAGGAGCCGTACATGGAAATGCTCGGAAAAATGGAACTTGAAGCGAGGAAAGAACGGAAAGAACTAAGAAAGCGCATGGATCATATGAAATTGCAAGTGGTTGAATCGGGCAGAAACGATTCTTTTACTTCTTTCCTTTTTTTAGCCCACGGCTATGAAGAAAAACGCAATTATTTCAATCCAGCCATCCGGAAAAAAGTAGAAAACATTTTATTTGAGCTTATGAGAAGGTCTCAGCAATCCGTTCAGCACGATGATCAACCGCAGCTATCGAATGGGAGCGGTCTTCCAGAATGACGCGCAAATGAGCCGTGCGCTGGACTTGATTGGCAAACATACCATCAGAGACAGGAAGGTTTACCGTCCTATTATTTCCAAATTGTACGGTCGTCGTTTTATTCGGTTCACCATAATAGGAGCGGATATATTTATGGGCAATCCAGGAGCAGTCTTTTCGTTTAGGGGAGATGATTGGGAAGAAATAAATGCCCATCACTTCTGATATGACAATCGGGGGTTTATGTGTGTAGCCGGTCAGTTGTTTAGTGCCGGCAATGCGGCCGTCAAGACTACTGGCAAAATAGCGGCAGGATTGATCGACAAGATCACTCGGGCACTTCGAAATAACAAATCGCTCATCCGTCTCAATGACTTCCGTCTGAGCCTGTCCATCATCATTCGTGGTGGCTACAAGAGCGATCGTTTGCGGGTTAATCTCGTATTCTTTTCCATCAACATAAGTCATCCACTTCAACACCTCTTTCATTTCAAGTGGCGGCAGCTCTACGATTAGGTCGAACTTACCGCTCATCTTCTTTAATTTACCAAATCATCCATCAAAAGTCTAAACATTCTTAAAAAATGTTTCATTATGACAATTCTGTTATACTACAATTACACTTGTTCTTCTTTCTTCTCTTTCTCCATCCCCTTTTCTTCATGACGTCCAAAATCAGGATTTAGTAAAGTGAAAAAATCGAGTTCAGGCTGAACCGGTTGATTTTTCATTCAAAACACCTCTCAAGTAAAATTTCATTCAGGAGGAATGTATCATGTGGAGCCGAAAAAATAAAAAGCCAAAGCTGGAGAAAAAGGATTTATCCATCCACGACGTTCGAAAAGCGGTCCACGCATATGCGGATGCCAAACCGAATGATGTTCCTTTAAGTGTCATCATTAAAGAAGATCTGTCGTTGGATTATGAGCTTTTAGCCCCGTATTTACAGGCAATTCCTATCCAAAACTTCTACATGTCCCGGGAAACCTATGAATTGTTCGAAGAAGAGGACCAGGACTTGGCATTGGACCTGGACCTTGTTCAACATGCAGTCGACCAATATATGAGGCTGACACAAGAACCCCCTATTATAGATAATGATCCTTATAAGCGGATAAATTATTATAAGCTTGAAAACCATCATTTGTTACAAAGACGACCAGAAAGAGACTTTTATCTTACCAATCAGGAGTTCATGATTACGTATAAAAAGCCGGACTGACTACTGATCTGCTGTTCCTAACGTCATGCCCCCGTCTACCACCACTTCCGTACCTGTGCAATAAGAGCTGTCGTCACTGGCTAGAAAAGCAACAGCTTTGGCGATTTCAAGTGGCTGACCGATTCTTCCAAGCGGGATTGTATCATAGAATTCCGGCACTCCTTTTCCTTCGGTTGCCATTTCCGTTTCAATTCCGCCAGGGTGAATCATATTGACACGAATACCTGATGGACCGAGTTCAATTGCAGCAGCCTTAGACATCGCCACGACAGAAGCCTTGGTTGCTGCATAAGCAGAAGATTGACGGATGGGAGCAAAAGAAGATATGGATAAATTATTCACAATAGACCCCCTTCCCTGCTCGGTCATGTAAGGAATAACGGCCTGCATTCCAAAGAAAACTCCCAGTTGATTCACCTGAATCAACTGCTCATATTCTTCGATTTTCATCTCCCGAAATGGCTTCCGAATTAAGCGGCCGGCGTTATTCACAAGAATATCCAAGCGATTAAACCTTTTAACAACCTCAGCTGCTGCCTCCTCCCATTGCTGATTTTTAGTTACATCCAATTGTACGGCCATGGCTTGTGAAGAACCGGTAGATGCTACGATTTCTTCAGCCGACTCGAGGCGTCGTGCGGCAAATGCAACAGAAGCACCGAGTGATAACAAATATTCTGCGATTGCTCTTCCCTGTCCGCGACTTGCACCTGTAACAAGGGCCACATGCCCTTCTAACTTCTTCTCCATTCTGAAGCTCCTTTCCATTATTCTTTCATTTATTTTCATCCCTATCCTTTACGTATATACAAAACACTCAACAAAGGTATTATTTTAACGCGTGTTCCCTCAAAACTGAACCTTCAAATACGGTGGTGAGAGACTCCGAGGTTGATGCGTTTGTAGGGACCACCGGAGTATTGTAACTAATACTAGAATGCATGACATTCATCATTCGAAACATTACTCCACATAACGCAAGGAATTTCAGCATACCATAGACGTTCACTACTGAGCGACTTGAATAAGGGGGGCGGGGAGCTCCTTGCTTTCCTGTGAAGGCATAATAAGCTTCCACAATCTAGAGTTCTGTATGAGCTAACCTCTCTTCTTATCCTATAGGGCTATTCGATTTAGAGAAAAGCGAACATTTTTAGTCCTGCACAGCATCTGTTTATAGTATAAGACCTTTCGAAAGGTACACTTAGAGGAAGGTAAATCTACTCTCCACTACTACGAGACTTCTTCCAAGGATGGTATAGGGCAAGGGGCTACTTTTGAATGAGTAAGTGTAAACTTCTTTCTAATGGGGTCAGGAAGGAAGTTAAAAAAGTCTCAAAAAAAGTGCCCATGCTCGAGGAGCATGGGCCAAAAGAGACGACTGGTTAACTTTTGAGTGAGGGAATAAATTGTTGGAAAAGTTCTTTTGAGAGGAAAGACTTTTCCGTGACACTCATCAGTAACAAAATTACTGACCTATTTATGACAACCAAATCATAAATAGTTATGAGATAAATAAGCATCACCGCTTATCTGTTTCTATTGTAATACATCGAAGGTCCACCTTCACCGAAAAAACGTTGCGGAGGTCCGCAAACCGGTGCGAATTTTCTAATAAATGACATGCGACAACTCACCCTTCGAATAAACAACAGCCCCACACGTGTGAAAGATCAATCCTTCATCATGGACTTTTGATGGTGAGATTTCAGACCTATTCTTTTTCGAAATATTCGAGTGAGTGATATTCAGAACACCGATGATCCGTAATATTAGTAAGAGAATACCCTCTAGTCTGCGATTTTCCGCAAACAACCTTTTGCGGCATAACTAAAGTTGTTTCTCTTATGGCCTGCAAAATATTAAAGGTAAAAAAAGCTCAAAGACGTGAACGCTTTGAGCTTTCGATATTATCAATATCATTTAGAGTTTGCCAGTTGCTCACGCAAATTTTTCCGTAGGATCTTGCCGGTCGTGTTCTTCGGAAGTTCGGACATGAATTCGATCTTGGTAGGTACCTTATACTTCGCTAAATGCTGACGGCAATATTCAATAAGATGCGCCTCTGTCAAAGAAGGCTGGCTCGAGACGACAAAACTGATGACCGTCTCCCCTAATTCAGGATCTGGAGCTCCTACAACCGCCACCTCTGTTACGTCTTCGTGACGGTAGAGCACTTCCTCGACCTCTCTTGGATAAACGTTATATCCACCTACAAGGATCATGTCTTTTTTGCGGTCCACAATATAAAAATAACCATCATCGTCCCTGCGAGCCATATCCCCAGTGTATAACCATCCATCCCGGATCGTAACAGCCGTTTCTTCCGGAAGCTTATAATACCCTTTCATGACGTTCGGGCCTTTAACAATCAGTTCACCCACTTCTCCGACGGGAAGTTCTTCTCCAAGCTCATCCACAACCTTATTCTCGACATTCATAATATTTTGTCCGATGGATCCAGCTTTTCTCGGTCTGTCCAGTGGATTAAAGGCCGTAACAGGGGATGCTTCAGAAAGTCCATAACCTTCAGAGACACGGACGTCAAATTGTTTTTCGAATGATTCCAGCAAAGCGACCGGCATGGAAGAACCACCTGAAATGCATAACCGCATGTGACGGAACGTGGGTTCCTGGTCTTTTCCAGTCTGAAGGAGGTAGTTATACATGGTCGGGACTCCTGCAAAAACACTCGCTTGATGTTCTTCCGCCGTTGCAAACACTTCTTGAGGAGAGAACTTAGGTACGATAAGAACCGTTCCTCCATTCATGACGGGCGCATTCAAACAAACGGTCAGACAAAACACGTGAAACATCGGTAGTGTGGCAATGACACGGTCTTCAGAATTTATTTGAAGGTAGTCGGCCACATCGATGGCGTTGGAGTAAAGATTCTTGTGAGTAAGCATGGCACCTTTAGGCTTTCCTGTCGTACCTGAGGTGTACAAAATAACCCCTGTGTCCTGATCATCAAGTGAAGGAGGTTCAAAATTCAAATTCCCATCGGACACCGATTTTGTAAACGATTTCATTTTTCCGTATATAGAAGAAGTCTCCACATTCAATCCTGACCCTGTATCAGCTACGAAATAATGGACAATATCAAGCTCTTGATCCATCCAATCGAACTTCTCCATCAGAACATCCATCGTCATGACAGCCTTAACATCCCCATTTTTTAAAATGAACTTCATTTCATCGCTGGTGTAGGTAGGGTTGATTGGTATGACTGTAGTGCCTGCACGAAGGGCTCCATATAGTCCTATCATAAACAACGGACTATTCCCACTTACAAGCGCCAAATGATCTCCTTTCCCATATCCTGACTCAGACAACGTAGAAGCGAATTTAGTGACTGCTGCATCAAACTCTTGATAACTCACCCGCTCGCCCTGAAATATGTAGGCTGCTTTAGCGGGGTGACGCTGAGCTGTAAGCGACAGTTGTTCGCTTAAATTCATGTATGCTCCCCCTTGATTATGAATGAATAATCATTCATTTTAATAATTTTCACTATAATTATAAAATACTGAAAACTTTTTAGCAAGATTTGTCGTTTATCACTTCATGAATTGAAGTTAAAAAAGACGGCCTTCTAACGGCCGTCTCTCGCATTAATAAATCATATCCAGAAAATCTTCTTTGCTTATTTTCCCAAGGTAATGAGAAACATCGACATCGCCCAATGCTTCGGAAATCTCCTGGCGCTCGTATTTCGTTCCGATCAGAATGCCTTCGATTTCATTGATATCTCCTACTCCAAAGAAGTCTCCAAAAATTTTCGCATTCTTGAATCCGTCCTTTGGCTACATCGAGGCGTATATCATAGCTACCCGCTCCCTCAATCCGTTTCGTATGCTGAATATTGAATTTAGGAGATTTGCCATAATTCCAATCCCAATTTTTGTAGCGCTCTTCCGAAAGCTGATAAATATTTTCCCAGTCTTCTTCCGTCAATTTATAGCTTGGTACATCCTTTACGTCCTCGACATCGAATATATAACGGAGAATCAAGTGTTTGAATTCCTCCATCGATATCTTTTCATCGAGAAACTCGGTAATGTTAGCCACTCGGCTGCGAATCGACTTGATTCCTTTTGACTTGATTTTCTCTGTTTTCACATTTAAAGCAGAAACCACGTTCTCAATTTCAGAATCGAGCATTAGAGTCCCATGGCTGAACATTCTTCCCCGTGTGGAAAATTGGGCGTTCCCGGATATTTTACGACCATCTTCCGCCACAATATCGTTACGACCTGACAACTCTGCATTCACGCCTAATTTTTTCAAAGCTTCAGTTACAGGTTTCGTAAATTTCGCGAAATCATGAAAGCTGTCACCATCGTCTTTTGTAATGAAGCTGAAGTTCAAGTTCCCGAGGTCATGATATACTGCTCCACCGCCAGAGAGTCGACGCACGACATGAATCCCATGATCCTCTACATAGTTCGTATTAATCTCTTCGACTGTATTTTGATTCTTCCCAATAATGATGGAAGGTTCATTGATATAGAACAACAAATAAGTTTCGTCAATATCAAGGTTTTTTAACGCATATTCTTCTATGGCCAGGTTAATACGAGGGTCGTTGATCCCCTCATGATCAATAAAAAGCATATGTGCTCATCCTTTCAGTCCGTATAGTCCCTGTACCATTGTAATCGTTTAAAGGGAAGGAAACAATTCATTTACTCCAGGTCAATCCTTCGTCTGCCAGTTGAATCGTCCCCCCGAACACATCCTCTGCCTCCTGACGAAGCCTCGTAAGCTGTCCAAAATGAGGGAGGTGGCTCAACCACAGGGTTTTTACGTGAGCATCTTCAGCTATGGTTCCTGCTTCCGTACTCGTCATATGACCAGCCTTCTTCCCATCCATCCCTTTATAAAAATTGGTATCTGTAATTAAAAGATCGGCATTCTTAGCAAAAGTTGCCCAACCTTTAAAATAGCTCGTGTCAGCTGTATAAACCGCCGTGTCCTCACCATCAGAGATCCGCATACCATAACAGGGAACAGGGTGCTCTGTTTTTTGAAACTGAATGGAAAAAGGGCCTACTTCCAAGGTTTGCTGAGGATCATAAGCGATTCCTTTCGTATAATGATGCGTCAACGTTTCAAACTTTCCCTTCTCTTCGTTATGACCATAAATAGGAAGAGTATGATTCGTTTCATCCAGGGTATTTTGAACAAGCATCGCATATTGTAACGGACCCACATCAGCTATATGATCGTGATGGTAATGGGAGAGAACGACTGCGTCCAGCTCATCAACCTTTTTGAACTGCTGCAAACGGGATAAAACACCACTTCCACAATCGACGAGCATCGTAAACCCATCTTTTTCAAATAAATACCCGGAAGTCGCGCTTCCAGCTCCGGGGTAAGCCCCCCAGTATCCGATAACTGTCACTTTCATTGTGATCACTCCTAAATCTTTTTGCCTATTTGTACATTGTTTTATAACAGATTGTTGATTTCTGAATATTGTTATAATACAATGGTTTTACATTAAAAATTAATTGGAGGCGATTTACAGATGATGAGTATTCTTGAGTTCTTCCGAAACCTTCCGAAAAAGCACTGCTCCAACTGTGGGAATGTCATCCAGGAAAAAGCGGACTGCTACGGTAACATCTGCGACGAGTGCGACCATCCTGCCCGCTAAGTCTAGTATTCCACAAAAACTTATAGAAAGAACATTCGTTTTGGAGCAGCTGTAAAAAGCTGCTATTTTTTTGTTTACTGTCCCTCTAAAACCCAATACTTCAAACAACCTTACCCCAAAGCCTTCCATACAAATAAAAAACTATCCATCCTGTAGACAATGCTACTGGATGGATAGTTTTTTTCGTTTCGTAGAATCTCTTACTAGCAGTTGGTGTGGATAAATGTATCGGTTTGGCGCAAGAGCTCCTGGATGCAGAAGCTGTTGTATTAACACATCTACCGTTTTATCAGCCATTTGCTTCACTGGTTGTTCAATCGTGGTCACAGACGGAACCATCAGTAAAGAAATCATCTGGTTATCAAATCCCACCACTGCCAGATCATCGGGTATGGCCCAGTCAGATGAGGAACTTGCCTCATAAATTAATCCCGCAGCCACTTCGTCAGAACCCGTGAACACTCCATCTACTTGGGACATTTCTTCTTTAATCATGTGGAAAACCTTTTGCCCATCACTGACATTTACAGCCCAGTCAATCGCTAAATTCTCTTGAAAAGAAAGTCCATATTCAGATAATGCCTGAATAAACCCTTCTTTTCTCTTTTGCGATAAGTGGCTCTCCGGCCCGCCGCTTACGTAGGAAATATTCGTACATCCTTGCTCTAAAAGATGAAGAGTCGCTTCATAAGACGCTTGTTTATGATCCATATGAATCATAGAAACACCAGACTCGTCCATATATTCATTACAGAAAACGATCGGCCCGCAATCTAAAAAGGATTGGACATCCTCCCAGTCATTCACAAGAGAAGCCATCACCACCCCGTCTACTTGCTTCGTCTTCAATAATTGTAAGTAATCCATCTCTTTTTTCTTAGAATCATGGGTTTGGCAGACGATCACTTGATACCCCCATTCGGAAGCCTTTTCTTCCATCGCCTCTATCAAATTACCGAAAAAAGGGTTCGTCAATCGTGGCAAGAGGACAGCAATGGTCTCCGTCTTTTGACTCCGAAGTCTTCTCGCTGAAGAGTTGGGGACGTATCCAAGATCGTTCATGGCTTGAATGATCCGCTGCCGTTTTTCATCTGTCACATAAGGCTGGTCATTGATGACTCGGGAGACCGTTGTCCTCGATAATCCAGCCAGTTTCGCTACATCTTCAATCGTAGCCATAAATACTCCCCCTTGATGCTTTCTTGAAAACGTTTCCAATTTCAATCATACTAATCATCCGGCATTCTTGCAAGCCCTTTCATAAATTGTGTACAGTTCCCTGTCTCTTAATTTCCTAAACACATATTTTTATTACATCTTAAATAATTATATGTAATAGGAAAATATAGGGAGATGATGCATTGAAAAAAGTTTTGATCATCGCAGATCCCGGCGTCGATGATGCCTTTGCTATTATGTACGCTCTGCTCCATCCTAAAATCGAAGTGGTGGGGATTGTAGCAGAGTACGGCAACGTAAGTCAGGATATTGCTTTAAAGAATACGGCGTATCTCCTCCAGCTGGCAGGGGCACAGCATATCCCCATCATTAAAGGCGCAGAAAAACCTTTGACAGGCGAGGATCCTGAGTTTTTCTTTGATATTCATGGTGTTCATGGCCTCGGTAAAATCGTCCCACAAATCCAGCCAAAAAAAGTGCTGCCCTTTCAAAAAGTGTACGAATTGATAAATACATATGGAAAGGATTTAACGATCATCAATCTGTCCAGGCTGACCTCCCTGGCTCTCACTTACATCCAAGCCGAGAGTAACATTGAGGAGTCAGGAGATGTCTTCGTCATGGGGGGAGCATTTTTCGTACCCGGCAACAGGACTCCCGTAGCCGAAGCTAATATCTATGGAGATCCTCAGGCTGCCAAGATTGTAGCTTCTCATGGTGAAAAAATCACTTTTGTTCCCTTGAACGTCAGTAACCATGCTGTCATTCCTCTTGCCAATATGAAAATAGCGGCAGAAAAGAACGACACGCCGTTTTCAAGTATCCTATTTACCCTCATGGATTACTATAGCACCCAATATAAAAGCATCATCCCCGGCATCGATGGTGCTCCACTCCATGATGTTACATTATTTTCTTATCTCATGAATCCCGGTTTCTATAAAGTCGTAAACAGACAAGTAAGCGTAAATGCCCTGGGCCCTTCCAAAGGCTTGACTTATGCGGATTTCCGTCCTGTACCCGAGTATATAAAAGGGTATCCAATGCATCAGATCATCATTGATTTCGATCGTAAAGCCTTTATCCAAGATTTCATGAATATCATGACGCTCAAATCATGACGTTTCAAAAATTTCTTCTCCTAATGAACAAAAAAAGGAAGCTCCATAAGGGCTTCCTTTTTTACGGGGAGAGATAACTGATAACTTGTTGAACAGCCGCTTCTCCCTGATCGATGCAGTCCGGCAGACCGATTCCCCGGTACGAACCCCCAGCAATATAAACCCCTGGAAGTTCCTGTTTCATCTGCTCGGTAATATGATTGACTCTCTCTTTATGCCCCACCGTATACTGCGGCATCGCATCATACCATCGTGTAACAACAGAGAAATCAGGTTTGGCTGTAATATTCATCGTTTTATTCAAATCCTTTAAAACGATTTCTTCTATTTCTTCATCCGTCATACTTACAACGTCCTGGTCAGAAGGTTTTCCGACGTAACACCTTAGGAGAACTTTCCCTTCCGGTGTTGAATGTGGCCACTTCTTATGAGTCCAGGTACAGGCCGTAATTCGGAAATCACTGTTTCTTGAAACGACGAAACCGGTACCGTCGATATCCTCCTTTATAGCCGAAGCATCAAAAGCCATGGCTACATTCGCTACAGAAGTCGCATTGGTTTCTTTGAAAGGTTCTAAGAACTCATACTGAGATAGCATCCGCTGAACGGAATAATGAGGGGCGGCAAGGATAAGAGCGTCCGCTTCCTTGACAGTACCATTGCTCATAAGAAGGTGGTAACCTGTGTCTTTCTTTTCGATATGATCTACTTTCACACCTTTATGAACCGTCCCAGGTTCTAAGCTTTCTTCTACAGCTTCAACGAGAGAACCGAGCCCGTTTCTTAATGTACGGAACATGCTCGGCTTCTTTTCGCCTTTTTTCGTTTTTTTCATCGGGTAGGTTTGGCGGAGCCCTTTAATGAGACTGCCATACTCCTGCTCCAGGTCGTAGAAATTTGGAAAAGTGGATTTCAGGCTTAAGCGATCAATATCTCCCGCATAAATGCCGGACAGAAGAGGTTCGATCAAGTTCTCAACAACTTCGTTTCCAAGTCTTCTTCTGAAAAACAAACCAAGAGACTGGTCTCCGTCCACCGTTTTTTTCGATTTCACTAAATCCATGGCCGCTCTGGCTTTACCTACCGGGCTGAACAACCCCGAAAAAAGGAAGGGCCGGACTCGTGTAGGAATTCCCATGAAAGATCCGCTTGGCATTTTATGAAGTTTCCCGTTGACGAGAATGTAGGATTGGCCGGTGCCATTCGGGACAAGTTCGTCACCAAGCCCAACTTCCTCAGCCAGTCGTCCGGCGCTTTCTTTACGTGCAAGAAAAGAATCAGGACCGCGCTCAATCGTGTAGCCATCTTTTTGAACGGTACGGATTTTACCACCTAAAGAATGACTGCCTTCCACTAATTGAACATCCAACGCCAAATCATTTTCCCGTGCTTGCTTCTGTAAGTAGTAGGCAGAGCTCAACCCCGAGATTCCTCCACCGACTACGACGACGCGTTTAGATTCTCCCATGAGAATCTACTCTTTCACTTCTGCCATAACCACATCAGCCAGAGTTCGGATAAACTTCGGATGTGTGTTCGGCATTTCCGGACGATAATAATTGGCGCCAACTTTATCACAGACGACTTTACATTCATAATCGTTATCATAAAGAACTTCCAAATGGTCAGAAACGAAACCAACAGGCGCATATACAAATGTCCGGTATCCTTTTTCATGATAAAGCTCTTCCGTTAAGTCCTGGACATCGGGACCGATCCAAGGATCCGGAGTATTCCCTTCACTCTGCCAGCCAATTTCATACTGCTCGATCCCTGTAGCTTCAGAAATGAGCTCAGCTGTCTTCTTGAGTTGATCTGGATAAGGATCTCCCCCTTCCAGGATTTTCATCGGGAGGCTGTGAGCAGAAACGATTAGACAGGCTTTTTCCTTCTCATCTTCCGTCATCTTGGAGTATTCTGCCTCGATGACATCTTTCCAATAATCAATAAAGCCGGGCGCATCGTACCAGCTTTCAACAGAACGAATCGAGATGCCATGCTTTTCCGCTTCCTCTTTTGCACGACCATTGTAAGACTTCACACTGTACGTGGAATAATGAGGAGCAAGGACGATGGAGACTGCTTCTTCAATCCCATCTTCAGCCATTTGTGCAACGGCATCTTCAACGAAAGGTTCAATGTGTTTCAAGCCGAGATATACGTTAAACTCTATACCTTCCTGCTTTTCATTCAAGGCATCTTTTAGCGCTTCTGCCTGATCATCTGTAATACGGGCAAGTGGTGAAATTCCTCCAATTGCATCATAACGGTCGCGCAGATCCTGCAGCATCTCGTCTGAAGGTTTGCGGCCGCGTCGGATGTGTGTATAGTATCGCTCCAAGTCTTCTTCTTTGTAAGGCGTCCCGTAAGCCATTACTAATAATCCCATTTGTTTTTTTGCCATGTTCCTTCACCTCTTCATCTTTAATGAATCCGATTAATTGTTCCTGGAATATTCATGAATGAATTGAGTCAATCGCTTCAATGTTTCCGGTTTGATGTCCGGTGTAACTCCGTGCCCGAGATTGAAAATGTGGGCTGGATGCTGCCTACCTTCATCAATAATCTTTTTCGTCTTCTCCTCGATGACATCCCAATCAGCCAGAAGTGTCGAAGGATCAAGGTTTCCTTGCAACGGTTTAGTGATGCCCTTGTTTCTTGCTTCTGTAATGGATGTTCGCCAATCCAGGCCAAGCACATCAACAGGTAGATCATCCCATTCGTGGATCAAATGTCTCGCCCCTACTCCGAATGTGATCAATGGCACACCTTCCTCTTTTAATTCAGAGAAGATCCTCTGCATGACCGGTTTGATATAGGTCCGATAATCTTCAACATTCAAAGATCCAACCCAGGAATCGAAAATTTGAATCGCGCTTGCTCCTGCAGCTACTTGCGCTTTCACGTAAGCGATGACCATGTCTGCAAGTTTGTCCATAAGAGCGAACCACGTCATCGGTTCACTATACATTAAGGATTTTGTTTTATTGTAATTTTTCGAAGGCCCGCCTTCAATCATGTAGCTTGCCAATGTAAATGGAGCCCCACTAAAGCCGATCAAAGGAACAGTCAGCTGTTCCTTCGTCAACAAACGGATCGTATCCAATACATAGGGAACATCGTCTTCAGGATCTATCGTCCCAAGCTTTTCAATATCCGCTTTCGTCCTCGTCGGATTATGAATAACAGGTCCGATGCCTTTTTTTATTTCCACGTCCACACCTAATGCAGGCAGAGGAGACATGATGTCTTTATAAAGAATCGCTGCGTCCACGCCGTACTGCTCGACAGGAAGACGTGTAACATATGCACAAAGTTCAGGTTCATGAGTAATTTCAAATAATGAGTACTTTTCTTTCAGTTTACGATATTCCGGCTGCGACCGCCCCGCCTGACGCATAAACCAGACAGGGGTATGATCTGTCTTTTCCCCACGGAAAGCTTTTAGAATCGTGTCATTTTCAATTTTGTTCATCTTCAGAACTCCTTTTCCCGTTCATCATTCATCCGCTTACAACTATAACGATTTATTGTCCCTCTGTATAGAAAAATGGACCATTTGTCATGATTTCGTACGTTTTATTAAAAGTCCCAGCTCAAGCTCACAGAATTAGAAGGCTTTCCTTCTTTTCCTGTCAGTGGGTCCACAGGGATGACATAGTAACTGGTTTGATCAAAGATCCCGAAAGCGCTGACCTTAAACTCATTCTTACCCGTCACTTCACCGACCTTAACATCTTCTCCGTTTTCCTCCTTGAAAATACGGTAAACGACCCTCTCATCAGACGGGCCCGACCAGCGGATTGTTCCTCGGAGGGAAGCAAGTCCAGATAAGTTTATACTTCCTGTGACATCCGTCAGGACTGGAAGTTCCACAGGTTCTGGCAAACTATCCACTCCTTCAGGCTTTTCAAATGCAGCAGCAAGGTTTTTTTCGCGGTTTACTTTCGTTAATATTTCTTTCATCAGTCGTGTCGGATACACACTGCTACCATTGATTTTCCCTGCTTGATCATAGCCCATCCAAAGGGAGCCTGCATATTCAGGGGTATAACCGGCAAACCACACATGCTGATCCTGATGTGTCCCTGTTTTTCCTGCTAATGATTTAGGGTAATCACCAGCCTTGGCGGTTCCTTCCTGTACTGTCGTCTGCAGAATCTCTGTTAAGTACCAAGCCGTTTGGGCGTTGAAAACTTCCGTTTCTTCCGGTTGATGTTCATGAATCGTATCATCATCACGGTCTAGTATTTTTGAGATGGTATAACTTTCTTTTCTTTTACCTGTTTGGGCTAAAGCACCATAGGCTTCCGTCACTTGAAGGGAAGTATATCCGTCAGACAATCCCCCCAGCGCAATCGCCAGCCCATTGTCCTTTGTCGATAACCCTGCTTTATCCAAGTACCCTTTAGCATAGGGAATGCCAATTTGATCGAGCAGCCATACAGCAGAGACGTTCTTAGATTCAGTAAGAGCCTGATACAACGATACTTCCCCATCATAGCGACCATCATGATTACTAGGTGCATAATCACTGGACCCGAAGGTTTGCTTCTCATCTGATAAAAGGGTGTAAGGATCATAATTCCCTGTCATCATCGCCGGACCGTATACCGCGAACGGTTTAATCACAGAAGCAGGAGCAAGAGGAGCACGTACTCTGTTGAAACCGCCATGTTTAAAATCACGGCCGCCAACAACCGCGACCAATGCACCGGTAGAATGATCCATTAGCGAAAAGGCACCCTCTGTCTCTCCAGAGGCCCCGGGAACGAACTCACCACTTTTCATTTCTTCTGCCGCGATTTTTTGAATGGAAGCATCCATTTCGACGATTATTCGATAGCCGCCCCTTTTTAACTCATCGCGGGAAATGTGGTATTTTTCGGCGGCTTCATGAATGACGAGATCGACATAGCTGTTGGACCATGTCTCTGCCTCATCTTCAGAAGGCTCTACGGAGAGTGTCGATCCCTGCATCTGTTTCAAGACCTGTGCCTCGATCGTTCCAGTCTCATACATTCTGGCTAAAACCACATTTCGTCTTTGAATGGCTTTATCAGGATTTTCAAAGGGAGAATACGTATTCGGAGCTTTGGGCAGCCCTGCCAGCAGAGCCCCCTGGGCAACGGTTAGCTCTGCTGCAGACTTTTGAAAATAATGCCGGGATGCAGTCTCAATTCCATACGTCCCTTCCCCAAAGTAGATCCGGTTCAAGTAAAGTTCCAATATTTCATCCTTCGAGTAATTGCGCTCCAAATAAAGGGCGGCCATTACCTCTTTCGTTTTTCTCATCCATGTTTTTTCATTGGATAAGAACAGGTTTTTGGCCAACTGCTGAGTGATGGTACTGGCACCTTCCACCTTCTTCATAGCCATAATATCTTTGTAGACCGCCCTCATAATTCCTTTGAAATCCACTCCGGAATGCTCCCTGAAACGGCCGTCTTCAATGCTGATAAAAGCATCCTGCACATGTTCAGGGACATCCTCTATGGATATATTTTTTCTGTTTTTCGTGTAAATCCGTTCAATGACCTCACCTTCAGCTGTTTCAACGGTCGTCATCTCATCAAGGATCAAATCCTCTTCACTGACGACGAATCGTCCACCGAACAATATAGTAAGATAGCTGATTCCAATTAATAATACGAAGAACGCAAAAATGAGTGCCGGCCATTTCCACCGCCCTGTCCAGGACGGTAATCGTTTTTTTAACTCTTTGATGTTCAAGTAACGTGCATCCTTTCTGTTCTTTCCTTCAAACTTGCCACTATGGAACACTGCTTGCTACACTGAAGATACCGCAGGAAAGGAGACATCGGCAATGAAAGTATCGATGACTAATGGTACATTGAATTACTTATCAAAACTGAGTCAGCAACACCCTGAAGCCTCATTGTTTTTCATGCAGGACCAGGACAAGACGGTCGCTTATCTTGAAGGAGAAGAAACGTCCATCTTTGAAGAAGGTCGTCATTATGAGACCGTTGACCACGTTGGAACGTTGAAATCGACGGGATATGTAGTGATGAATAATATCCCCGTTAGTGATGAAGGACGCCCTGTGTTTGAAGACCGTTTCAAAAAGAGAGCGGGAAATGTTGAAAACCGTGAAGGATTTCAAGCGATCCGCATCCTCCGTCCTTTAAAAGGCAACACTTATGTCGTCTTTACTCAATGGCGCAGTGAACAAGACTTCGAAGACTGGAAGAATTCCAAGTCTTTTGATGAGGCCCACAAGAAGTCCGGTCCCAACCATCAGAAGAAACCGTCGTTCATCGATGGTGATGCGTACATTACAAAATACCAGATGATCGAATTAGAGGAGTAGCATAGGAAAAGTGAGCGGGCACCCGCTCACTTTTTTTATTCCTGTTCTTGTTCGCTCTCACTGTCCATGACTTCCTTTTGGAAAAAATCATCAAGCCCACTAACCGATTGTTCCCCTGTAATACGCGCCTGTTCTTCTCCGTCTTCAAAATGTATCAGTGTTGGTGTTCCTTGTATTTCATACTTGGACATTTGATCTCTGAATTCCAGTACGTTCATCTTTTTAACATCGAGATCATATTCATTCACAATCGGCATCATCCGAGGTGTCGTCCGCTGACAGTGAACGCATTTCGGATCATAGAAATAAACCGTTGTCGGATCTCCTGATTGGATTTCTTCTTCAAGAGCATCTGGTTGAATTTGATTTTGATAGTTTGAATCATCCAATTGATCAATAGTCGCTTGATCCAAATTTTCTTTCCCATACGGATTGTCAGCTGTTTTTTGCGAATTCTGATAGTTCACTACAAACACAAGAACGACGACAAGTACTACAAGAGCACTTGCAAAAATAATCATCCCTTTTTTCATACATGGTTCCTTCCTTTCTTTACAACGACAAATAAGTGCACAATAAAAATGATGATGAAAGCCGTGCCTGCCAGGAATGGTATGGTAACAAAACCGAAGGCATTCATGTATTGAGCATTACATGGCACAAGACCACAAGCATCTGACGCTGAGAGTGCTGGAATCTTCTGCAGCATATAATGGTAGATGGAGACCAGCATACCAATTCCGCTCATAATGATCCCTGGGAAGGCAATCTCCCAGTTTTTCTTCCATAAAGCAGTCCCGTAGATAAGGACGAGCGGGTACATGAGAATTCTCTGGTACCAGCACAATTCACATGGGGCATACCCCAGAACTTCAGAAAAAAACAAACTTCCCACCGTAGCAACCAATGAGACGGCCCATAGCAGGAATAACGCTTCTTCCATATTTTTCTTCATATTTCTATATCCTTTCTACCTCTCTCTCATGACATTATACAAGGTATCCTCTTGAAAACAAAGTAGTTTCATATGAGTTCACCGTTTCTTCACTATGTAGTGAGAGGTCGTTAATTCGTCCTTGTTCACGTACAAAAGACCGCCTTCAAGCGGTCCAAATAATTCCTATTTTTCCGTAAGTAACCCGTGCCGGTGAGCATATACTGCCGCCTGTGTCCTGTCCTGGACTTCCAGCTTACTTAATATGCTGCTAACATGAGTTTTTACCGTTTTAATACCTATATACAAATGTTCACCGATTTCATTATTGGTCATTCCTTCACCAAGGCACTTTAATACTTCCCTTTCACGGTTCGTAAGTTCTTCGTGCGGCTTCCGTTCTTTACGGAAGCGGGTCATCATTTTGGTCGCCACTTTAGGTTCAATAACATTCTGCCCGTCAGCTGCTTTTCGTATGGCGTCGGCAATTTCATCTGCGGAAGAGGTTTTCAGCATGTAACTGAAGGCCCCTGCTTCAAGAGCAGGAAAAACTTTTTCATCATCATAGTAACTGGTCAAAATTATGATTTTGCATGATTCTGTTTTCATAATCTCTTCGGTCGCCTGGATCCCATCCCCGTTTTCCATGATCAAATCCATTAATACAACATCCGGTTTTTCTTCTTTGACGAGCGCTGCCCCTTGCTCTCCACTGCCTGCTTCCCCTACGATATCCAAATCTTCTTCTGTACTGAGGTAAGCGATGACGCCTTTACGGACGACATCATGATCGTCGACTACCACTACACGAATCATAGTTCTTCCCCTTTCCCCTGAGTGGAGATAGGTACCCGCACATCAATATGCGTCCCTTCCCCTTTTCTCGAACGTAAAGAGTAGGTCCCCCCAATTTCTTCACAACGTTCACGCATGGTTTTCAAACCATAAGAAGCTTTGTTCCCATCTTTTACGGCTGTGTCAAAACCGACTCCGTTATCCGCAATATGTATAAATATTTCTCCGCTGCCTTTCGTAGCTTCGACTCTCACTCCTGAAGCATTCGCATGTCTTAAAATGTTCGAAAGAGCCTCCTGTACGACTCTGAATAACTGTTCTTCCACCGACGCCGGCAGCGCCCCCAAATCTTCCAGGTCTACATCAAATTCGATCCGGCATTTTTGACGTAGCTCATCTATGAGCTGTTTAATCCCTTCGGTCAAAGGTTCCCCCGATAAATGAACCGGCCGTAAATGCAAGAGAAGCGCCCGCATTTCTGTCTGAGCCTG
The DNA here is from genome assembly GCF_056158545.1 of Halobacillus sp. ABR2_026. Taxonomy (NCBI): domain Bacteria; kingdom Bacillati; phylum Bacillota; class Bacilli; order Caryophanales; family Bacillaceae; genus Halobacillus; species Halobacillus sp. ABR2_026. The sequence goes on along the minus strand of NZ_JBSWTM010000001.1, from coordinate 1,097,371 downwards.
CAGGGCCATCAGAGTCATTTCCGTAAGCTGTTCTTTTGCTTTTTCCGGGTGGCGGTCAAAAACTTTTTCTGTCGCCTGGGCCATCATCGTTAAAGCAAACAACTGCTGACTGACTGCATCATGCAGGTCACGTGCGAGCCGTTGTCTTTCTTCAATCGTAGCTGCTTTGTGAGCCGTTCGGGCAAGCTCACTTTTTTCATCAGCAAGCTTCACTAAGGAATCTTTCTGCTGTTCGAGCTTTTCCCCCAGTTCATTTAATTCATCTCCAACAGCAGCAATTTCATCATGCTCATTAAAGTGAATTCTTTTTCGGAAATTCCCACGGGAAAGCTGGGTGATCATCATTGATATGTAGTCCAGGCGATGTTTAAAATCTCCACTCGACCTGAATCCGGTATACAAAGACATGAAGAAGCCGATAACGATATACATCAGCATAAAACATAAGATTGCTCCAGCCTTCAGCCAGTCCGGTTCAAACCATACATAGAGGGATAACAAAAGACTGAGGAGGATGAACGTATTTAAGATTAAACCATAGAGGTGGGAACGAATGTACATATAACGGATACTGTTCAATTGCTTTAACACGTTACCCCCCCTCTCACACTTGTTCAATTCGGATGGAACCCACTTTAAGGTCCACACCGATGGTCAGTCTGCGTGTTGCTATGGAATAGTCCTCCGTCTCATACTCCACCGTTCTATTCATTCCATCCGCCTGCTGACCGGCTACCCGGATGTCACCTGTTTTCACCTTAGCATCTACACGAAAATCCACATGCTCAGGAATCAGCATATTTACATCACCCACCCACCCGCGGACCGTTATGGGTGTATCTCCATCCGGTATAAAAGTCTTGGTGAAATCAAAGCGATAATCACCGACACCATTTCGTAATTCCATCGGTTCCACTACCCAATTTTCTTCATTGAAAGTATGATCACCCACCACCAGATGTTTCGATTTTTTGTCTTTAGTGTAGGACTGGTTAGAATCATAATCAATATTCACCCTTGGCTTATTCTTCCCTAAAAACAGACTGAAACCGAAATATATAAACAAGAGCGGCCAAAGCTCCCATATATCTCCGAACCCGTATGAGAAAATTCCCCATCGATCCAATAATAATAGAGTACTGAAGATCGTTAGAAAGGAACCTGCAATCCAGCTTCCTTTCTTGTTAAAAAGCGAATCCCACCACAGTTTTAAGCCGAGGACCAGCAGGATAACTGGATATAAGTTCATCCACGTCCAAGTCATTTCCAGGGAAATAATATTCAAATTCGACAAAAGAAGAATAGTCCCTAAACCCACTAATAATATGGCTGTAACAATTTGAGAAAACTTAATACGCATCACACTCACCCTTTTTTGACCTTCCGAATATATAAAATTCGACAAACGTCTTTTTATCCCTTTTCTTAGCCATCATCAATGTCATATTTATTTCCAATCATTGAATAATCTCATTGTATAAAACAAGACAGGTTCGTTAAACATTCTAGAGGATGGAGTTATCTCCGTCTCTGGGCGGAGTTATGTTTAAAGGGAAAAGTGATGGGAATACATATATTAGAACCTATCTTGAAAGGATGTTGTTGGATGGATCAAAAAATGCAGAACTTAATTGATGGTCTTAATGAAGACCTGGCGCATGAATATGCTGCTTCAATTATGTACACTTATAATGCCGCTGTAGTTACCGGGCTTTACCGCTCTGTGCTGAAGCCATTCTTTGAAAGTGAAGTGGCGGATGAACAAGGGCACGCCCTCTATTTAGCAGAAAAAATCAGTACACTTGGTGGTACGCCTACAACAACTCCCGCAGAAGTTAAACAGCTGGCTGAAGTGAGACCGATGCTTGAAGAAGCAAGGGAAGCTGAACGACAAACCATTCTGCGTTATGAAGAGCGTAAAACACAAGCGGAAGAACTCGGCCTTACCGAATTATCTGTCAAATTGGATGATATGATTGCCGATGAGACTGGTCATATGGAAGAGATTGGCCGCTTACTTCAGGATTCACGTTTACAAAATTAATACTCAGCCCTCTGTCTAGGACAGAGGGCTTTTCATTTGCTTCTTTAAGTGGTTTGAGAATATTCTGAATGTGTATTACAATTTAACAAATAGTGTCGGAACCTGAAATCAAAACCTAGGAGGCGCAGCATATGTGGGAACACGTATTTCAAGCAATCGATGAACAATATGAGTCAATGGTGGAGAATCGCCGCCACCTGCACCAATACCCTGAAGTTTCTTTCAAGGAAGAGAAAACCGCTCAATTCATTGGAAATACATATGAGAAGCTCGGGGTTCCCTACGAAGAAAACGTCGGAGGGAATGGAGTGATCGCTACGTTAGAGGGGGGAAAGCCCGGGAAGACCGTTGCTCTAAGAGCAGATTTTGACGCTCTTCCTATTCAGGAGGAAAATGACGTTCCTTACAAATCAAAAAATGAAGGAGCCATGCACGCCTGCGGTCATGACGGTCATACAGCTGCCCTGTTAGGTTTGGCCCATGCATTGGTGCCCTATCAAGAAGAAATCCCGGGTACAGTGGTCTTCCTTCATCAGCATGCCGAAGAATATGCACCTGGGGGAGCAAAACCGATTGTAGAATCCGGTGCCCTTGATCATGTAGATGCTGTGTTCGGCACCCATTTATGGGTGAATGCACCCACCGGTGTTATTCAAACTGCCAAAGGTCCATTCATGGCAGGAGCTGACCGCTTCGAAATTAAAGTCCAGGGGAAAGGCGGCCATGGAGCCCAACCTCACCAAACGAAAGATGCCATTGTGATCGCATCCCAGCTCGTCTCTTCCCTGCAGCAAATTGTCAGCCGCCGGATTGACCCATTAAAAACGGCCGTTCTGACAGTAGGAACCTTCGAATCAGGTACCACGTTCAATGTTATCGCAGATTCTGCCACCTTGACTGGTACGGTAAGAACCTTTGATTCTGAGGTCCAGGATTTGATCATAGAGGAAATGGAAAGGGTCATCAAAGGAACATGCGAAACGAACGGAGCAACGTACGATTTCAACTATGAGAAAGGGTATCCGCCTGTCGTCAACCATGCAGAAGAAGCAGAACTTGTGCTTCAAAACGCCCAAAAAGCGGATGCTTCGCTTGTGACTGAAGAAATCGAACCTGTCATGGCCGGTGAGGATTTTGCTTATTATTTATTGGATAAGCCAGGGACCTTTTATTTTACAGGCGCACAGATCCCTGACCATTATTATCCCCATCATCATCCGAAGTTCGATTTCGATGAAAAAGCACTGCCTCATGCCGCTAAAACATTGTTTCAATCTTATATCAGTTACCAAAATCTTTAGAGCAACCGGAGACGGCTGGTCTGCACAGTCGTCTCCCCCAATTTTTCGAGTAACCTACCGTTCGCTACATACCCTACAATGGCTCCGAAACCAGGGACCAATTGTAATAGTTTGACGAGATCGATGGTATCCCGATATTCGATTTGCAATCTCTTCCAGTCTACATTTTTTTCTGTAGGAGGCAACTCCTCCCATCCCAACACTTTACGCTTCACTTCTCCCCTGGATTGATCACTTGAGAAAGCCAGCATGAAAACATGGAGCAGATATACTCTTTCCTGATAAGAGTATACATTCCAACCATAAATTTGAGCTGCATCAAATAAAAATTTCATTTTTATGCTTAATAAAAGTGGAAAATCAGCCAATCCAAACCAAAAACCCCCAAAACCTGTACCTGCACCCTCAATAGATGCTGTACGCTTGTATTTCTTTACTAATTCCCGGACTTGTCTTTCTTTTTCTTCAAAACTCCAGTCTGGATGCACGTGAATGGGATGAATATACTCTGAAGTCGTCAATGCCAGTTCGATCATCGCTCGAATACTATCTGTAACAATGTCATGGACGCGTTCTGGTATTTTATCATTCACTTGGGATTGAAAACGCTTGGACGTCCGTTGGAGGATGGAAGACCTCTTATCCAACGAAGCACTCCATCTTAACGCCTCTTTCTTGGCTTGTTCTTCAAATTCCACCTTTCTCACCTCCGAAAGATTTCTCTACCTTTTGTCATTCGGTACGTACCTATAAAAGAAGGAAGACTGTTTCTAGCAGTCTTCCTTCCATCAAATTAATTTCTTTTGTACATAAGTTGCAATAAACAGATAGCTGAAAACACTCCCGGCTATCCATACGATGGCAAGCCCGGCAAAGTTCCATTGAATGAGAAAAAGGAGCCCGAAAATAAAGGTCTGCACAATCATCAATTGCCTTAACCATTGGAGAACCGCCTTCCTTTTCCAATCTTTTCCGACTGGATAAAGATCCATCCAAGCAATGGTGCGATGATGATTCCACAAAGTCATCATCTGAAAAGCGCTTAAGTAAAGAAACAGAATGGCAAAAGCCACCTTCACCCACAAATTGGAGACTACCCAAATGGCTAAGCCTCCGATGATGATCAGCCTCAGGTACATACCAAGATAATCACTACTACGGATGAATGTGATTTTAAATAAATAAGCGTACGTCTGCTCCTGACGATAAGGGATTCGGTCAACAATCAACCTGACAAGGGCGTGACGCTTCCGTACAGTATTTTTCAAATGCGGGACATCTATAAACATATTGGCGATCCTGTAAAAGGTCCTCATTCGCTGTTGATCTTTTTCGACAAGCAAATCCCATGCGAGTCCGGCTTTTTGTCTGGAAAGGGAGTACGTGTAAAGAACTAGACCTGCAAGGAACACCGTGACGATACTGGCATATATCCACGCGCCTACAGCGAGGAAATAAAAAATAGTGAGATTCAATACCGCTTTGATGATCTGGTCCATAAGCCGGGTTCTTGGGTTTCTTTCTTTCAGCATCCACCAGTTGGACATCAAGTTCCAGCTTTTAATAACTAGAACTACACCGATCATCATTAAGTAATGCCGGGTGCCAAGTTCTGGATACGAAGCAAAATACAAAGGACCAAGGGCTGCAGATATTAGAAAAATGACATATAGCTGAACAACGTAACTGTAATATAAACAGCGACGGAAATAATCACCCAATTGATACTCACCCGGAAGAAGAAAAACTAAATCCGGCTCTTTAAGGAGGGTTCGAACAGGACTGTATCCCGCCATAAATCCAAAAGCAAGCGCTATGATCCATACGGTAGGAAAATCTTCCGGTAAGTCCTGCAGCCATTGACGGTAGGTATAAGCGAGCGCTGAGATAAAGAACAACAGGGCAACACCAATGTGTTCATTAAAAATATACTTCAAGTACCGGCTCGTTTCTTTCATATGTTCAGTAAAACGTTTTTTCCATAACTCCCTGGCATTAATCATGTTGCTCTTCCTTTGTCAGCTGAACGTATATATCATCAAGGGAGGCTCCCGGCTGACCAAATGAGGTGCGCAACTCCTCAAGTGTCCCTTTCGCTCTAATTTCTCCATCATGAAGGATGATAAAACGATCGCAGTACCTCTCTGCAGTAGCGAGGATATGGGTGGACATAAGGATCCCCGCTCCTTTTTCTTTCATGTCCTCCATCAACTGCAGGTAGGATTGTATGCCGAGAGGGTCCAAGCCTACAAAAGGTTCATCTACGATATAGAGATCCGGTTCAATTAAGAAAGCACACATAATCATAACCTTTTGGCGCATTCCTTTAGAGAAATGCACAGGGAACCAGTTAAGCTTCTTCTCCATGCGAAACTCCTTGAGTAGTGGCTGCAGCCTCTTTTTCAATACATCTTCGGGTACATTGTAGGCCATAGCAGTTAAGTGCAAATGTTCATATAACGTGAGCTCGTCATATAATATAGGCATTTCAGGGATATACCCAAGCTGCTGTCTATACTTTTCCGGATTCTCTTCAAACGAGGTTCCATTAATTTCGACTTTCCCTTTTTTGGCCTGCATCATTCCGATCACGTGTTTAATTGTGGTACTTTTCCCTGCTCCATTCAGCCCAATAAGGCCGACGATTTCGTTCGGTTGAACGTCAAACGATATTCCATGCAGCACATTTTTATGAGTGTAGCCTCCGTGGAGGTCTTGGATATGTAATAAAGGTTCCATCGTATCCCTCGCTTCATTGATTTCCTGCCCAAATTTTATCATACTTTCTTATCCGATACACTATTCACTGACCGTCTCCATCGAGTTTGAGCACCCGTATATGGTACAATGCTATCAAACAGAAAGGAGTGTTCACATATGGCAGAAGAATGCATATTTTGTAAAATTATCGATGGGGAAATCCCTTCAGCAAAAGTGTATGAAGATGATGTGGTATACGCATTTCTTGATATCAGTCAAGTTACGAAGGGACATACCCTCGTTATTCCAAAGCAGCATTGCCAGGATATTTATCATACTCATCCAGACACAGCAGAGAAGCTCTTCGCAAGGGTGCCGAAAATCGCCAACGCGATCAAACAAACTTATGCCCCTATTGGATTAAATGTCTTGAATAATAATGAAGAACCGGCTGGTCAATCTGTTTTTCACCTACATATCCACCTTATCCCAAGGTACGGTGAAGGTGACGGCTTTGGTGCCAAGTGGGAAGTCCACTCGGACGATTATTCTCCTGAAGAGTTACAATCCATTGCAGGTGGAATCAACCAGCATATCCCTGGGTAAATCGATTGATTTCCCTTGGGATTTACTGCTATAATACTACCATGCATTCGCAAACGGTCACGAGGACACGTCTGGGATGTAAATTCAGATGAGACTAGAATAGTTGAGGAGAGATGTTCAAATGAATATTCGTGTGTTAGTCATGTTATCTTTATTAGTTGGTATTGGTGCCGTTCTTCATGCCGTCGCGCCCCCTTTCTTTTTTGGAATGCGCCCGGACATGATGCTTGCTATGATGTTTCTCGGAATCCTTTTGTTTCCTAAGCCATCATACGTCCTGCTTTTATCCCTTGCTACAGGCTTCATTTCAGCAATGACCACCACGGTGCCCGGTGGACAACTAGCTAATATCATCGATAAGCCTGTGACAGCTTTTGCCTTTTTCGGGCTTGTCCTATTGACTAAGAAAATATCACATCAAAAATTCGTACAACCTGCTTTGGCAGCGATTGGGACTATGATCAGCGGATCTATCTTTTTAAGTGTCGTCCTTTATATTATCGGACTTATGGAAGCAAGTTTCGGCCTGATGTTCGCTACGGTCGTTCTACCGGCAGCAGCTTTCAATGTGTTGTTTGTAGCTGTTATGTATCCTATTGCTCAGAAAGTCCTGAGGCGCTCAGATCTTACCAAAGCAGCTCAACCGGCATCCTGAAGATAGGATGCTATATAACGAATGAACCTTGACTTACACCAAAGGCACTACATCGAATGTAGTGCCTTTGGTTTACCTTTACGATTATATAGAAATTTTTTATGTTTTTAAGGTTTCAATCATACATATTAAGAGAAAATATAAAATAGAGAGTGATTTGAAAGGAGACTGACGTTATGCCGAATGGAAAATCCTTAGCGCTCGGATTCTTAGTTGGAGGAGTCGCAGGAGCTGCCTATACGTTACTGAACACACCTTCTTCCGGACGTGATTTCCGAGAAAATGCCAAGCTGAAAAGTGAGAACTTAAAAAATACGGTCCTCAGCTTAAAAGAGGAAGGTCTGCAGCTTAAAGATCAAATTACCCAGACCTCTAAAGAAGGGGCCGAACTGATCAAAGAGCTTTCCGAGGATGTTAAAACTTCCATTGAAAGCTGGAAGCGCACCGTTGAGCCCCATCAAAAAAACATTCAAAAATATTTAGAACAAATTGAAGCCAGTTTGAAAGACCTTGAAGAAAAAGCCAAGGCTGAACAATCCGACCATACGACCCAGCCAAGCCACGAAGTTATTAACCACCAATAATTATCAATCCCGCCTCGCGCGGGATTTTTTCAGGTTGTCCTTCCTTATCTATATTCCGTTAACCGCCCAACTATACAAAAAACGTGCAGAGGATTAATCCTCTGCACGTTTTTTAATGCTGTTTATTCAGCTGCTTCCAAATCTTCAATGGAGTCAACATCCATATACTCAGGAACGACAAGCCCAATTTTTGCACCTTCAAGGTTTGCACCTAGGTCTTCTAAGCTGTCTTTGTTTTGTTCATACTGATCTCCATGAGTCCCTGGCAACCATGCGGCTACCATGCCGTCTGCTTCCCCCGCAGCTACGGACTCCCACATAGGTCCGTTATCAAGTGGCGTTATGGTCACATCAAAGCCTTTTTCTTTCATAACTTCCGCTACAACGTTTGTAGAAGCAATTTCAGAATCCCAGTTCACAAGAACCAGCTCTACTTCTGTTCCATCTACATCTTCTGCCCCTTCAGTCCAAGCTTCTACTTTATCCTGGTTGTTTGAAACCCAGTTTTTAGCAGCTTCTTCTGGGCTTGCGCCGTCAGAAATCTCAAGCATAACCTCTTCCATATCCGCTGCTTCCCAGCTGAATTGGTCCAGGATCTTATATGCATTTGGTTTATCTTCTTTAAGACCTTGGCGGGCCATAGTCTTGATTTGTTCTTCTCCTCCGAATACCTCTTTAGGATCCTCTAGGTATTTCAAGTCATATTTAGCGAATTTCCAGTGGGGTGTCCAGCCTGTAACGACAATAGGTTCTTCATCCTGAATAGCTTCACCCAAAGCTGTAGCCATCGCACCGGAAGAAGAAGTTGAAACTTCCCAACCGCTGAGGTTTTCGTATTCTTTCACCGCATCTTCGGCAGAACTGACAACTCCAGCCCCTGCTTCGATCCCGGTGATTTCATAGTCCATCTCTTCTCCGTAATTCATTTCAGAAGCAGAATCATTGCTGGATGAATCTCCATTTGATTCCGTTCCTTCATCATCCGAAGAGCCGCAACCTGCAGCTACAAGAGTCAGTGATAGTCCGGCCACCATGCCGAAACGTTTCCAATTAAACATGTAAATCTCTCCCCTAAAAAGATTTTTTTTATAGAAAAAAGGATGAACCTTTTTCTAGAAGTTTTATTGTTCCCCTCTTTGGGTATTCAAGTTTTGCGTAAAGCGATCAATAATGATGGCAAGGATTACAATGCCTAGACCTGCTACGAAGCCAGTACCGACTTCTGCTCTTTGAAGACCTGTAATAACCGTTTGCCCCAATCCCTTAGCTCCAATCATGGAAGCGATGACGACCATGGATAGTGCCAGCATGACGGTTTGGTTAATTCCTGCCATGATTGTCTTTTTAGCCATCGGCAACTGCACTTTAAATAACTTTTGTGTACCCGTTGTACCGAAAGAATCGGAGGCTTCAATCAATTCATGTGACACTTGACGGATCCCCAGATTCGTGAAACGGACCGTTGGTGGGGTTGCGAAAATAACGGATGCGAAAACCCCCGGAACCATTCCGATACTGAAGAAAGCTACAGCCGGAATCAAATACACAAAGGCTGGCATCGTCTGCATGAAGTCAAGGATCGGGGTAAGGATTTTTTCAGCCACTTTACTTTTCGCCATCCAAATCCCGAAAGGAACTCCGATAATCACAGAAATAAGACTCGCAAAAATGACGAGGGTAAATGTGTTCATCAATTCTTCCCACAGCTCCTGGTTTGCAATAAACCACAAACCGATGACAGAGAATGCCGTTAAACCGAACTTCTTGCCCGAGGCGAAGAACGCTAATACACCTATTACAATGATGAACAACCAGATAGGAATACCCATCAACCAGTCTTCAGCTACAATTTCTATAAAGTCGCCAAAATCATTTTTAATAAAATCAAACAAGAATTCAAAAGTGTCTGTCGTCCACTCTGTGGCTGCATCAATCTTTTCAGCTACAGGCAGTTTAGGAATCAAACCCATTTAAATTCACCTCACTTCCAGCTAGTGCCGCCAGGACGGCCCCTCTCACAATTACCCCTTTCAACTTATCATCTTCAATGACAGCTACAGGGACAGGAGAATTGTGAATAATATCAAAAATTTCCTGCATAGGCGTCTGAGGATCAACCTTTGGTACATCCGTACGAAGAATCCCTTTAAGGTTGTCTACCTCCTGCTTCACAGCTTCTGAAACATCATCAGCCGTTACATAACCATGAAGGTTTCTCTTTGCATCTGTTACATAAATGCTTGAAAGTCCCTCTTTCCGCATACGTTCAAGAGCCGTGCGCGGACCATGCTTTTGAATATCAACGGTTTCAGGTCGTTTCATGATATTTTCAGCCGTCAACACTTTGGAACGATCTACATCTTCAACGAATTTCTCCACGTAGTCGTTCGCAGGATTCACTAATATTTCTTCAGGTGTTCCAATCTGTACGATCCGACCATCTTTCATTAGAGCAATACGGTCACCAATTCTCAGAGCCTCATCAAGGTCGTGGGTAATGAATAGAATGGTCTTCTTCATGGACTCCTGCAGTTCCAAGAGTTCGTCCTGCATTTCTTTACGTATCAATGGATCCAAAGCAGAAAATGCTTCATCCATTAAGAGGACTTCCGGGTCGTTGGCCAGAGCCCTCGCCAAACCAACACGCTGCTGCATTCCCTCCAGATAACTGGCCCGGGAATTGGTGAATATATCCTCCAAGCCCGACCATCTCCAAAGAACTCTTGGCCTTCTCATGACGTTCGTTCTTATCGATGCCTTGTACTTCTAAACCAAATTCTGCATTTTCAAGCACCGTACGATGCGGAAACAGACCGAAACGTTGGAATACCATGCTCAATTTTTGACGGCGGACTTCCCGAAGATTTTTACTGTCCATTTTGGCTAAGTCCTGACCATCAATCAAGACACTGCCTTCTGTAGGTTCAATCAACCGGTTGATTAACCGGACAAGTGTAGATTTACCACTTCCTGATAACCCCATGATGACAAAGATTTCTCCTTCTTCTACATCAAAGGACGCACGGTTTACTCCCACAGTGTTTCCTGTTTTTTCGAGGATTTCATCTTTCGTTAAACCCTCATCTAAGTATTTGGTTGCCTTTTTGGCATTTTTACCGAATATTTTCGAGAGATTTTCTACTTGAATGATCGGCACGTCTTTCACCTCTTCTGTTTTTGTTTATTATGGTACGATTTATCTTTTTTATTTCCGTACGCAATCAAGCACCTTACATAATGTAACCTATTTGTAATAGAAAGTTCAAACGATAAATACATTAAATCAAGAACAAAAATTATGTACAGTTGAAACTGTACAAAGTTTAAAGGGTGATATACTCCTTATTTCTTTTAAATACTCCATATTTAAGCCCTTTCAGACATTTTTATAAAAATTCCAATTATAGTAACCTTATACATAGATTTTTTACGAAGGAGGATCCTATGGTAGTAAAAGACCACCATTTCCTTGAAGACATGCATACAAAAGTCACACATGAGTTCTCTAAAACATTGGAAATGTTTGGACTTACCCCGGCTGATGCCCGGTTATTTGTTACTCTTTATTTAAACCAGGGACCTATGACGTTGGATGAAATGAGTGAGGCTCTAGGAAAGAGTAAAACGTCGATGAGTACAGGGATACGGGGACTGTCCGACCAGGGTCTTGTCGAACGAGTTTGGAAAAAGGGGGTTCGCAAAGACCTCTATCAAGCCAATGAAAACTTATATCGAAACTTCATGTCTTCTTATATTAAAAAATGGCAGACAGCTGCGAACGGGCAAAAGGATACATTAGAGAGAATCGAACAGAATTTAGAATCAAGTATCCAGTCCTATGAAACTGAAGAAGAAATGAAACAGGCTGACCAGCTCTACCGAAATATTGAGAATATGATCAGTTTCCATGAATGGATTGCGGAAGCATTTAAAGAATTAAACCCTATGGCCCCTCCTGCAGAATAGCCCCTCCCCGTTACATGCAGAGTTGTTTTTTCAACAGTTCTGCATGTAAATTATTTTTTCAGCACATTATATCTTGATAATTTACTAAAATTTTATATGATTATAAGTGGGATAACTTATAGAAACTAATAGCCTTTGAGGATAGAATGGTTTAAAAAAAATACCTTAAGAGGGTGAGGTAAATGAAGGACAAAATCTCAAAAAGAGAAGCTATCTTCTACAGCCACAAAATGGCTCAACTTTCTAAAGCGCTTTGGAAAGCCATTGAGAAAGACTGGCAGGAATGGATCAAGCCTTTCAAGTTGAATATCAATGAACACCACATTTTATGGATTGCTTATCATTTAAAAGGAGCAAGCATTTCAGAAATATCTAAATATGGTGTCATGCACGTATCCACCGCCTTCAACTTTTCTAAAAAAATGGAAGAACGTGGCCTTCTTCAGTTTTCTAAGCGGGAAAACGATAAGAGAAACACGTATGTAGAATTGACAGAAGCTGGCGTTGAACTCCTGGAAGCGACATTGAATGAATATAACCCAGAGGATAATTCTGTATTGAGGGGCGTTATGCCGATGACAGAAATGTACGGAAAACTCCCGGAGTTTCTGGATTTGTCTGCTTTGATTAAGGAGATTTACGGGGACGAATATATAGAAATCCTTGAGCGTTCCTTAGAAAGCATCGAAGAAGATGCGATCGTACAACAACCGACGGATATCGAGGATTACAAGAAAAAATCCAAGTCTTCATAAACAAATACCATCAAAATAGCACCCTTTCCAGTAGATACTGGAAAGGGTGCTATTTATTATGAAGACATATGAGCTTCTTCACTAATTTAGGAAACAGCCCTTCTTTCTCAAGAGCATCCAGCGTCTCTGCAATCGGTAATTTATGACAGAGCATTCCCGCAAAATGTATCATGAGACTGGAATAGTCCAGCAAACCATTTTCTACGTCCTCATCATAACGATTCTGTAACAGCTCCAACAGCCTGAGTGTTTCCATATATTCTTTTTCTGTTAAACTTTTCTCGATGACCAGTTTCGTAAATGGGTATTTCCTCATTTCTTCGACATCAAGTAACAAATTCAAATGGAATGCAAAGGTGTCGCATCGATTTTCATTCTCCAACATACTCCCTCCACGACCTGCTGCCACCCTTGGCACATCAAGGTTTAAAAGGTCTTAAATCGACCGAATAAAAAGCAAGTTTTTTTTTTACAAAAAACCTATTGCTTTTTCTCTCCAAACATACTATTATTCGTCTTGTGCCAATCAAAAGAGACATAAAACGTACTACTATCATATCGATATTCATAATAAATTCACAGTATTTTTTGTTGTAAGGGGGGATTCTTATGATGAACTGCTGGAAATCAGTAAACATCAATAAAGAATTCGGTCTAAACCGTGTATATCTGATGTCATTTCTAACAGGTCTACTTTCATTCTTAATTCTATATCTGCCGTACTCCATGATTCATGGTACACACGAAATGAATGATCACGGCTTTCTGCCTTTAGTTGTCATTCTGTTTTTCTTACCGGCTATGCATCGTCTTATGCACATGCTTCCCTTAATGCTAAGCTATAAACGGCTGCGTGTGAAGTTTAGGTTCAGGAAACGATTTGTACCAACTTTCACCTATCAGTGCAAAACAAGATTATCAAAGAAAACCTCAATCATGATGGCCCTGGCACCTACGTTTTTGATTACGGTTCCTGCACTCATCATGGGATATGTTTTCCCTCATTATTTTGCTTATCTTGTACTCTTTGCATCTGTAAATATTGGTTTATCCTTTTCTGATTATCTTTATTTAAATTATTTCGCAAAAGCACCGAAAAAATGCTTGATTGAAAATGCGAAAGAAGGCTACGATATTTTAATTCATCAACCAAAAGCATAAAAGAGCAGCGTCCTTACCTGGGAACGTTGCTTTTTTCATTTTCTGTAGGAAAGTTTTTTAGGTTCACCAGGAAATCGGACCTGTTTTTTTCTGTTCAATCCATCCAAACTTTGATAGAGTAGTTTCATAGGGAATAAAGGAGGTACCGACATGTCATTTGGATTCAGCTTGTACGCGCTCGTCATTTTATTCGTGTTTAACTCACTCACACATTCCTTATGCACAAAAACGAAGATGTCGAACGAAAAACAAACACGTGTGTTCCGCACAATAAACGTATTGATAACTATATTACTGATCTCTTCTTATGTGGAAGTGCTAAATACACTTTAAAACAGGCCGGAAGCGGCCTGTTTTTTCTATGTCTTTCTCTAATTGTTATATTTTCACAACACAGTATAGAACATTGACTATGGAATATGTTATATTTACTCATAGGCTGTGAGCAATTCTCTACGTCACGAAATTCACAATAAGGTTTAGGAGTGTCAGGATTATGAAAAAAATAGTCATTACAGCTGCATTGGCAGCGAGCGTGTTCACCTTGTCCGCTTGTTCATCCAACGCAGATGAATCAGAAACTGTTGTAGAAACGAGCGGTGGGGAAGTAACGAAAGAAGAATTTTATGAAGAGTTGAAGTCTCAATATGGAGAGCAGGTCCTACAAACTTTAGTGATGCAGGAAGTGCTTGCTAACAATTATGAGGTTTCCGATGACGAAGTTAACAAAGAACTAGAAACAATCAAAGAACAATACGGTGATAATTTCGAAAACATTCTTCAACAGAACGGGTTCGAAGATGAAGAGGCTTTCAAGGAAACTGTCCGTATGAGTTTATTACAGGAAAAAGCAGCTTCTGAAGGAATTGAAATTTCAGAAGAAGAAATGAAAAACTATTATGATCGTATGAAGACAGAAGTTCAAGCAAGTCACATTCTCGTTTCTGATGAAGAAACAGCGAATGAAGTCAAAGAAAAGATCGATAATGGAGAAGATTTCGCTGAACTTGCAGCTGAATATTCTTCCGATGGTTCTGCACAACAAGGCGGGAAGCTTGGTTGGTTCGGACCAGGAGAAATGGTTGCAGAATTCGAAAATAAAGCTTATGAATTAGAGCCTGGTTCTGTTAGTGAACCTGTACAATCTCAATTTGGCTACCATATCATCAAAGTTACCGATAAGCGTGAAAAAGAAGATATCGAACCATACGAAGATAAAAAAGCTGAAATTAAACGTACTTTAACCAGCCAGAAAGTTGATCAGGCTGAGCTTCAGAAGAAAATGGATGAGCTGATGCAGAACTCTGAAATTGACGTGAAGCTGGAAGAATTCGAAGGACTCTTTGATAAAGAAGAGGCTCCTGCAGGTGAAGGAACAGACACAGAGGAAAACAGCTCTGACGATGAAACTTCTGAAGAATAATCATGAGAAAAGCCAGGTGAGTAATTCACCTGGCTTTTATTCTGACATCATTGCATCCCTTTTTCCCCTGCGCTCTTTCTCTTGTTCCATTCGTTTCAAATACACCTGACCTTCTCTCTCAATATACTCCTGCTCAAGGCTGTGCTCCGCTCTCATGGCGCGGACGGCCATATACCCGCTTATGAATATAAAAACAATGCACAGAAAGACCCAAATCGGAAGACCGAATAACATAAATCCATCCTCCCTACTCCTTTTGTCACTAGTCTATGAGAGACAACAAGGGAATATGATACAAGCTTTCACTATCTATTTTTGAAAAGGCTGAGTTACAGTTTGTTGCTGATATTTATGATTGGAAGCGGAACCTTCAATATTCGGGCGTGATCGTTGAAGAGATATTTAGATTTGTTTATAAGGCGGAGGGCTTTCGAGAAGCTGTTGGAAAAAGCGGGCTGAACTTAATCAAACTTCCTCTCTCTTTTTTGTGCTTCCTCTGAATTTTCCACTGTAGTTCTTGCATTCCCCTTCTCCCTTTACTATAAATCCTACTGAAAACCACTTCTGAACAATCAGAACCCCATTTAGATGAGGAACAACACTCCCCCAAAGGAATAAAGGGAATTTTAAGACACTTATGGCACCAAGAACACATAAGATCATTTCGAAAAGGAGACTATTTACAAACACTAAGCTTTAACAAAGCCTAAAAAAAAAACGATGTGTACGCCATATAGCGCTACACATCGTTTTTCATTTCTTATCTTTTTGATCAATTTTCGGTACATATTGAAAAATCTCACCGGATTCCACGACATGAATGAATTTCATGAGCCAGCGATAATAATTCTGAGCGTATTCCAGACGATCGATATCCTCGATGATCTTTGTTTGAAGGTCTTCATCTTTCGTGTTTGCCCGAAGATCCTCCAGCTCCTGAATAGCTTCATCCGCTTCCTCTATATTCGTTTCTGTATGGTGCCTCCAACGGCTACCAAACAAAGAAGTGAATGATTTATACCAATCCTCTTCAGATTTGTAAAGATCTTTCCGGACCCCTTTTTTAAAGGAAGGTTCGACCATTTTCATATCTGATAAAGCACGGACGCCTGTCGACATACTCGTCTTACTCATCTCTAAAGCTTCCCGCATGTCATCCAATGTCATGGGTTCCTGTGAAAAGTACAAAACCCCATACAAGCGCCCAATGGATGGTGTGACCCCATATAGACTCATATTTTTGGCAATGACCTGAATGAATTGTTCAATCGTTTCTTCGTATTTGTTCCAATCTGTATTGTTTGTTTCTGCCAATGGAAACCCTCCATTTGCTTATTCCTCAGTAATCTTAAAACATTTTATCATTAATGTCCCTACATTGCGACCTTATTATCGATTTTAAGTCAATTGCAGGAGCTGTGGAGATTGAAACTGTTGAATAAAGTCTTCCCTCCATGTAAAAAGGATGACCTGATGCTTTTGTGAGATTTCCTCTATCAGTTCTGTCATCACATTCAATCGTTTCTGGTCAAAATGGACAAATGCATCATCAACGAGGAATGGCAGGGACAATTCTTCAGCCATTGTTTCTCCGAGTGCCAGCCGGAAAGACACGTAAAGTTGATCTTTCGTTCCTCGGGACAGTTCCACAGGTGAATACATAAATCCTTTCTCATCCTGGACTTTGAGTTGATCATCGTCCGGAGAGATTTTCACATCGATATAATTTCCACCCGTTAACCTCCCAAAATAACCAGCCGCTTTTTTTACAATCTCCGGAAAGTACTTTTCTTTATAGGCAAGTTTTGTCTTTTCAAGTGACTTCCAGGCCATTTGATAAACGGCCCATTCGTTCATCAGCTCTTGAAGCTTTGTTTTCTCCTGGTGAAGCCTGTGAGTAATGCTGGACCTTGCATCCGAATGTTCCAACTGGCGGATGGCGCTCTGATTATCCGCTCTTTGCTGTTGTACTTCTTTCTGCTCCTTTTCAATCATCAGTTTTTCACTTTTCTGACGTTCCTGTTTGGATAACAAGACAGATTCTTCAGGGGCTTCCATCCATACCTGATAATCATCCTGCTCCCTTTTTGAAAGCATCCGCAGGATTTGGTGCTCAAGTTCCTGAACCTGCCGGGTTTGCTCTATTTGAATGTCCGCTTGTTTAGCCTTTGCATAGAATTCTTCTTCATCTTCCGCTCCTGCTTCTTGTAACAATTCTTCCCTTTGTTCAAGATACATAGACAATTGAACAGCATTTTCTTTGATTCTTTTTTCTATGGACTTCAATTGCTCCTCAGCATGGTTCATATTTTGTTTCACCTGATTTTGTTCCTTCACCCAATTGTTCAATTGCTTCCAATGAAAACCAATATTGTCTTCATAGAATTCCCAATTCTTTCTTTCCCAAAACGATTTCACTCTGTTTTTTACCGTATCCATAACAGTCGACAACTTCTCCTGATTTTTGTTTAAGTGGTTTTTCGTCCGTATTCTTTCTTTCATGCTCGTTAAAAGATGGAACAGCTTGGGCCAATGATCGACTTGCAGATTGTTCAGGAAGGGGTAAAGGTTCTGTTGCTCTTCAAGTGCAACGTCCAGTCTCCTCTGCCGTTGAAGGAGGAGTTTATTCTTTTCCTGTAATCTGATTTCCTCTTGATTCAACTGTTTCCATTCTTCACGTAGAAGTGTGTATTCGTTCTTCTTTGCCTCAAATTGCCGGAGCTGTATTCTCGCTTCTTCTATTTCCTCCACCGTCACGGAAGACTCACCTTTTGCTTCTGACGCTTTTGATAGTTGTGTATGGATACGGTAGCTGTATATACCGAATCCAGCAGCGATGACTAAACAGATCAGGAAGAGAACCATCCCTTCTAATAACCCGCCTGCAAGGAGCGCTAAAACAGCCATTGTGCCGCTCATCAGACGACGCTTTTTCAATGGGTGGTTTCCGTTTTCAGATGTGTTAGGTGTCCGGTAAGTCGTTTGTAATTTTTCTTCGAATTCTCTTGCGGCGTCTTCACTGATCAAGCTTTTTTCTATGATCTTCTTCCGCTCTTCCAATTTTTCAAACTCACGATCCACATCCTCTAACTGTTCCTCTATGAGCGACTGCTCCCGGTTAATGTCTTCTTTTCCTTTTTTCAAACCATGCCATGTTTCTTCTATATAAAAAGGGAGAGAATAGTCTTCCAGTTCTTCCACATCTATCGGAATGTCGATATGACTCTTGTCTTCTTCCAGCTGTTCCTCAAGTCTGTGGACCTCCTGCATCAAGCGTTCAAACTCATAATCAGCATGCTCGTATTTAGCTTGCTCTGTATCAATAAGCTCTTTCGCCTCATCTTGTGAGGAATGGTCAAGTTGCCCCTCCCAGACCTGCAAAGAATCGCAGAGCTCTGCTTTATTGGTCTCCAACACTTGCTGTTCTGATTGGAGAGGTAACAACCATTCCTTTACCTGCTGATACCGCTCTACCCCTGATTCAGGAAAACGCAGAGTAGGCTGACATTCAACTTCGGCCTTTTGCAAATGGTAATCGACAAGAACTTCACGCACCTTCATTACTTGTTCTGTAATGTAAAGTTGAGTAACCTTCTCCTCCCATCGCTCATCTAAGTCTGTCAGCCTGTCTCTTAGTTGTTCTTCTCTTTGCTGGAATTGTAAATACTCTCCTTCTTCATCATCCACCATTCTTTTCTGCTGTTCCAATTCTTCCACCGTTTGGAGCTGTTGATTAATCAAGGGCTTCCTGCCATTCGGCTTAAAGCGTTCTTCCATTTGTTTTTGGATCTGTTTCTCTGTCTGGTATATATGGCGGGACCCAGTGAGGCCAATGTTCAAAAGGACTTCTCCGAGAGCCTGCCCGGACAAATTTTTTAATTCCATTAATCCATCTGCATTGAAGCTGTAGGTCGATTCAAATACAGACCGTTCCATCCCGTGCAGCAACCTTTGGAGCCAGGATTCATCTTTCACTTCTCCAGTTTCCAAGTGACAGAAAGCCCTGCCATTTTCATGGGCATCCGTTCTTTCTATCGTCACTTTTCCATACTCCTCCGTGAAAAGGACTATCCTCCCTCCCATACTCCCTCCTGATTTAGGGAAAAATGTCCGTCTTTGTTTCGGAGGAAGTCCAAACAATATGAATAGAATAAACTCATAAATCGTTGATTTCCCTGCTTCATTCTCCCCGATGATCACCTGAGGAGAGGCTTTGGAAAATTCCAATGAGTGATCCTTCCATTTACCAAACCCATACATTGTCAAATGGGTAATCTTCATAACACTTCCTCCCCTCCTGAATCCCTCATTTGATGAAGCAACCATGATTTGGCCTCTTCCAGCCTTTCTTTCCTTTGTTCCGGGCTCATGGCCGGAGCGTGCCGGGAAACTTTCCGATGAGAGAATAGAGGGGACAACCATTCTTCAAGTTCTGTGTCATCCAATTCAGCCATTGTCCTTAAAAGCTCCCCTGAAAAATGTGAGCTGTTAAGCAACTCTTCTTCCTTCACCATTTTCCGCTTTTCAATTTGAATATCCTCAATCCACACCCACTGGTCCGACTCTAAATCTTCCTGATCATTGATGACACGTCCCCACTCCTTAATGACCTCCGCCGATTGACTGCCGATAAGTCCTTCATCGATGACCATATGAATGCTGAGCATTACCGGAGAACCTGAGAAAACAGCTTCTTTTGAACGTTCCAGAACCTTCTCAACTTCATCTATTTGGGTTGTTTCTATGTACTCGACTTCCACGGAGTCATAAACGATGCTTTGCAAAGGGATGAATTGATAATCCCACATCCCCGCATGGTTTTCGACAAGATAACATCCTTTCTCCCCATTCTCCTTACGTGACCTCCCCTGAATATTCCCAGGGTAAAGAATAGGCGGATCTTCAGAAAGTATGGATCGCTTGTGAATATGTCCGAGCGCCCAATAGTCCATCTTCCGACTTCTTAATTCTTCTAAGGAAAACGGTGCATACACATCATGATCCGTATTCGTTTCCAAACTTCCATGGAGCATGCCGATATGGAACACACCCTCCCCCTCTTTTTTAAAGGAGAGGGCTTTCCTGTCCCGTACGACTCTTGATTCATAGCTGAATCCGTAAATATTGGCTAGCTTTTCTCCATTCTTTTGAAAGGAAAAATAATCAACACGTTCACTTTCAAAAATATGTACGTTTTCCGGCATGGCAATCGGCAGTTTCGTTCCTTCTAAATAATCATGATTTCCATAACTCACATACACATGGATGTTTTTTTGCTGCAAACGTTTAAATCCATCTCGCAGATGAACTTGTGCTTTTATACTGCGGATTTCTTCATTATATAAATCACCTGTGATTAAAAGAAAATCGACGTGATGATCGATACACGCATCAATCAAACGATCAAAAGCTTCAAAAGTACTTTGCTGCAACCTTTCCAAGAGGCGCTCCGGGAGATATCCTTTAGTTTTGAAAAGACTATCAATATGTAAGTCTGCGCTGTGGATGAAACGAATAGACGCCCCCATCAACTCAGCCTCCTTCATGCGTTATTTCTTTCATTTTAACAGAGCCAAAAACCGAATGCACGTTCTCCCATTCCTTAAGAGGGAATAAAAAATCCCCTCCATAGAGGGGATCTTCATTATTGTTCTTTTTTAGATAGCTGCAATGCCGTCTTTATATCTTTCAAAGAAGTGGACTTCCCATACATTAGGACTCCTCCGCGATAAATACGTGCTCCAATTAAGGCGAGAATCAGAATAGACCCGATCAGGATCCCTATTGATAAAGCAATTTCCCAGATCGGGATTTCAAGCATACCCACACGGAGAAACATGATTAACGGGGTAAAGAATGGGAAGTAAGAACTGACGGTTATGAATGTAGAATCCGGTACACCAAGGCCGAACATCGCGATAAGAAAACCAGCTACAATGAGCATGATCATAGGAGCCAGAAGCTGCTGCGCATCCTCCAGACGACTTACAAGCGATCCGAGTGTTGCCGCCAGTGTCGCATAAAGCAAATAACCGAGAATAAAGAAAACCACTGCATACACGATCGTCACAGGATTGATGTCATCGAACCCGAAAAATTCCAGCATCATCCCGTCCCCGAGAGCCTTGCTTTGGCGGATTCCGAAATACCCTGCTAAAATGAGGATTAAAAATTGAGTCAAGCCTAACAAGGCAATTCCGAATATTTTTGCGAACATCTGGGAAACAGGAGATACACTGGAAACTAAAATTTCCATAACACGACTTGATTTTTCAGTAGCTACTTCCGTAGAGATCATTTGTCCGTACATAATGACGGAGAAATATAAGAAAAAGAGCATCACATAAACGAGACCCCGGGTTTGATTGAGCTCTTCCTCTGTTTTTGCACTCTCTTCAAGAGCTACCAATTCAAAGTTCACCGGCGCATTCATTTGTTGGATCACCGCAGGGTCAACGTTCGCCTGTTTGGTTACGTATTGAACCTTCACTTGCTGAAGAGCCTGACGGACAGGGTCACTCTCCCCTGTGTTTGCGATCTTATTCGCGTAATAAGTCGCTTCCGGAAGCCCCCCTGCTCCCTCCTGCACTTCAACGACAGATTGAAGTTCTCCATCTTCGACCTCTGCCTGCGCTTCTTCAAGACTGCCTTCATAATTTTCCACTCGCAGGTTGTCATTCATCGAAAGGGCCTGATCCAAGGACTGAAACCATTCCTCGTTTTCTGTCAAAACGCCTACTGTTTTCTCTTCATCCACATCACTAAATGTCTCGATGATTGTCTGCATGTTTGACAATGCAAAAATGAGGAGCACTGTAATGATCGTAGTAATCAAAAATGATTTCGATTTGACGCGGTTCTTGTAGGTCTGGGCAACCATGATCAGAAACTTATTCATAAGAAGCACCTACCTTCTCAATAAAGATATCGTTCAATGTGGGCTCTTCCAGTTCGAATTTACGTACAAATCCTTTTCCGTGAAGTTCTTCAAAAATCCGTTGAGCAGCTTCCTCGTTTTCAATCTGGATTTCACACCCGTCGCCGAGCTTTTTGTATTTCGTTACACCAGGTACTTTCTCAAGAAAGTCAAGATCAAAATCAGCCATGACTTTAATATTTTTTCTTCCAAATGATTTTTTAATTTCCTTCAATTTCCCATGCACGACAGGGGTTCCGTGATGAAGGATACACAAGCTCTCACACAATTCTTCGACATGTTCCATTCTGTGTGAAGAGAACACGATGGATGTACCGGCATCCTTCAATTCAACCACTGCATCCTTCAGCATCTCTACATTGACAGGGTCAAGTCCAGAGAATGGTTCATCTAAGATTAGCAACTTAGGTTTATGTAAGACCGCTGAGATGAACTGAATTTTCTGCTGATTTCCTTTAGACAGTTCTTCGACTTTTTTATTCTTGTACTCAGGTACTTTGAACTTCTCCAGCCAGCTCTCAATTTCTCTGCTGGCATCGGATTTTTTCATTCCCCTCAATTTCGCTAAGTAAATCAATTGTTCCTGGACCTTCAGTTTAGGGTAAAGACCCCTTTCTTCCGGCAAATATCCGATGAGATGACTTTGGTCGTAGCCGATATCTCCCCCATTCCACGAAATTTCCCCTTTGGTCTGATCCAGTAGACCAAGGATCATTCGGAAGGTCGTCGTCTTCCCCGCTCCATTCGCACCTAAAAAACCAAACACTTGCTTTTCCGGAATTTCCAGTGACAGTTCATCAACGGCTGTGAACGATCCAAATTTTTTCGTAACTTTCTCTAAACGTAAAGTCATGAACTCTCCCCCTTTTCAATTTATGTACGTGTAAGCATACAACTTGGTTTCAATTATACCGCTTCCACATGGAAAAAAATGATTTCCATGACTTTTTCCAAAAAATCTTAACGAAAAGCAGGAATATCGACGTTGAATGACAAAGTTAAGTAATGAATACCTATTCATTCAAGGAGGCCCTCCCATGAAAACGTACTACTTAACCGTATTCGAAAAAGACGGGACAAATGTTCTCGATGAAACCTTTGAAGCCGAAAATGATGACCAGGCTAAAAAATTAGGATCTGAAAAACTGGAGGATAAAGGCTACAGCCACCATACTCATCGCTGCGCTGCTCCAGAAGGGCATTTGGTATTATTTCATCGATAAATGGCAAAAACATAAAAAGTCGCGCCTAAGCGCGACTTTTTAATTATCTCCCTTGGAATTGAGGTTTTTCTTTATTTAAGAAAGCCTCCACCCCTTCTTTATGATCATCTGTCTGAAGCAAACGCCACTGTGTTTCCCGTTCCTGCTGCAAATAGTGGGACAATTGTTCCAGCCCATATTGATGGTAGATTTCTTTTGTAGCGATCATCGACTTCAATGGCCGGGTGCTCCATTTCTCAGCAATTTGTTCCGCTTCCACATGCACCGGTGCATCAACAACAATATCTACAAGTTTATGGTCATAAGCTTCCTCGGCTCCCATCTTCTGGCCTTCCCACGCGAAATGTTTCGCCTGATGCGTCCCTAAACGTTCTTGAAGCCAGAAATGACCGCCTCCATCCGGGGCAAGGCCAATTCCTATGAAATTCATCGACAATTGAGCCTCCGTTTCTGCTATGACATAATCAGCAGAAAGTGCAATACTCAGGCCAAGGCCTACGACAGGACCGTGCAGCGCAGAGATGACAATTTTCTGCATCGAATAAAACGTTTTTACGATGGTTTCAATATTATCCATGACTTCATCATAGGTGTTCTTGTCTGACACCTCTTTCATCATGCTCAAATCCCCACCTGCACAGAAGCCATCTCCATCTCCATAAACGAGGACGATTTGCGCATCTGAACGCCGCACTTCCCGAACTGTCTCGGCGAATTCAGCTAAAAGATCTGCATTTAGGGCATTGTACTTTTCTCCACGGGCAATTTTCAAATGAACGACATTTCCTTTTTCTTCTACGATGAAATGCTTCATGCTTTTCCTCCTATATATGGAAAAAATTGTTCTCCCCTTAATTTTCGTGGTCTTCCGTTCTCTTTCCTGCATGACCCGACAGAAAATTCAACATTAGGAAAAACGACGGAATTGCGGTCTCCGGTTTCTAAACCAAATGGCCGATATCCATAATAAAAGAAATAGGCTTCCCCTTGCACATCAAATTCAACGACAGAAAAAGGTTCATTTACCTGGATAGCCGAAGAAAAGTAATCCTCTACCCATTCATAAAACCAAACAAAAAAGGAGCTGGATCATCCAGCTCCTTTCTTTATATTCTTTATTGTTGTGGTTCTTCAGGGTTACCGTAAAGCTCTTCAAGAGGCTTCGTGATGATACGGCTGATATCATTGATAACAGTGTTCAGACGCTGCTCTTCTTCCATAAGCTTGGAGATTTGAGGGTGCTGTTGTACAAGCTCAACGACCTTACGAGCTTCT
Organism: Halobacillus sp. ABR2_026; assembly: GCF_056158545.1. NCBI lineage: Bacteria > Bacillati > Bacillota > Bacilli > Caryophanales > Bacillaceae > Halobacillus > Halobacillus sp. ABR2_026. The sequence continues at coordinate 1,072,741 of NZ_JBSWTM010000001.1, read as the reverse complement.
TCAACTTCTTCCTCAGAAATTTCTTCTCCCTGCATCTGCTTTTGCTGAAGAGTAATCTGTGTCTGACGGAAATCGTCGAACATTTTCTTAGCAGCTTCGTCGCTCATCACTGCTTCATATGCTTCTTTCAATCCGTTGAACTCTTCGCTGTTGCGGATTGCTTTTTCTAGATCATACGCGTAATCGTATAGATTTGCCATAAAAATAAGAACCTCCTAAGTTTTCGTTCTCGAACTCCTCCCCCACTATAACAAACTCCCCTACGTCTGTATAGGAATACACTATTATCCGAAAAATAGCACAATAATGGCTTGGAGAAAACCAATCATTCCTCCGAGTAATGCCCCGAGATATGTGATCATTTTGAATTCCCTACGGGAGATACCGAGTACCATTTCCTCAAGTCGCTCTACTTGAAAAGCTTCGACTTCCTCCTGCACGATATCTGCAAGCTTAAGGTGATTCATCATGCTCTCTACTTTGGCTGAAACCAGTTCACTGAGGTGATCGACAGCTGCCGGCACAAAAGAATGAAGGATTTTCTCTTCATAAGGACGGGTCCATTCTTTTACCGTTCTGTCCATCCATTGTTCAACTGGTAATGCGTCGGCCACGATCTCTCCAAGCTTCGATCCGATGGTATCACGACCAATTTGGTCTTCAAACCATCCTACTCGTTTCGTCATCAACTTTCGTTTCTCTCCATGAAGCATTGACTGTAACCAGCCTTCCATTTCACGGTCGGAGACATATTTGATGATCAGAGGATAAATCCGTTCGGTCAGTCCATCCGGACCCATGAAGGACGAAATCATATTTCCAAGAAATCCTTGATTATCCAAGTAGTGATCGATCAAGGCTGCCACTTTCTCTTTCCCTTCTGAACTTCTGAAGTATGCCTCTATACTTGCTTGGATATGAGCAGCAGCTTCATCTACACCCTGATCCGCTCTTTCTCGCATGGCAGGAGTTAATAATTCTTCAATCGTTTTCTCCCGGTATTCTTCCATGATAGCATCATAACGGTATTCAACCCACTGCGCTAACCGGTTTTGAATCGTTGACGACGTAAGGTCCACATTGATTTTATCAAGGACTTCACTTGTTGTTTCATCTTTATTCAGAAGGGTTTGAACCTCTTCTTTCGCCCACGAGGTCATCTGTTCCTTGAACATTGGATGAAGCAACTTCCGACGGATTCCTTCCGGTGTCAGAAGATGGTTGACGACCATTTTCCCTAATTGTCTGGCCAATTCCTGCTGTCGTTTAGGGATCAGCCCTGGAGTGAACGGAAGCCGGTACTTTCCTACGAAAACAGGCTTGTATGGACGGAACAACATTTTTATCGCTAATGAATTGGTAAGCCCTCCAATCAGAGCTCCGATTCCGATCATTAATACAATCAATAAGACTGGATGCATGTGACAACCTCTTTCTATCCATAGTGTACCAAGTATAATCGATATCGCGGACGAGTGCCAAAAAATAGGATGGACAAACATATTTTACAGAGAAGCGCACATACACTTAATTTCCCTGCCGTGTCTTACACTCATTAGAATTGAGAATAAGGGCAGAATGAAAGGAGGAGGTGAGGATATGGATAAGCGAAAACATCAGGAAGCACCTGAAGGTAAAGGGAAATTCGAACTCGACGTCGATCGTATGATCAATGAAGGAATGGCAGGAGGCACAGTTAAGCCTGTTTACGGTCATGAACAAATTGGGGAAGCGCACGAAATTCCTAAAGAGAAAGATGAAAAGTAAACAAGAAAAAGCTGTCTCCTATCCGCCTTTACAGACCCAACAGGAGACAGCTTTTTACTTTACCGGCTTTTTACGATCATCGCTACTGCTTCATTGATCAACTCTTCAGCTGATTCACCCTCTTCATGAGCATCGCGGATACACCCTTCTAAATTCTTCGCCACAATATATCCAATGGCACGATCCATAGCTGAACGTGCAGCGGATAATTGGGTGATGACATCTTTACAGTCTTTATCTTCGTCCATCATTTTCAGGACTCCACGGACTTGACCTTCAATCCTTTTCAAACGGTTTTTCGTTTCAGGCCCGTAAATGCTTTTATCCTTCACATGATCCATCTCGCTCTCCTCCTTCCTTCAGAGAAACGTTTCTATACATTCAACGCTTTGCGGATTTCATCCATTGTATTACTATAATAGTAAATATCCAACTAAAAAGGAAGAGATTCATGTCAGTTACAGAGCAGCTTAAACGTTTATTCCCTTCAATGACTATAAATAAACTCGGACTTAAAGATCCTGAAGCGTACGAATGGTTTCAAACAGCAGATGCTGAAGTTGTTGGAATTAGGAAAGATGAATTAAACCCACAAGCATCTCATCTCCTTTCTGTATTCCTCAAACCATTAAGTTCTGAAGAATCCACCATGACTGAACGAGAGAAAAAATGGGCTTCCCTGCTTCAAAAAAATGTAGATCCCCAGGAGATGGTATGGCCGCTCTCTTATCGTTTTGTCCTTTTTTCCATCGATGACGATGAAGTGGATCCGGGACATGTCAAAGAGGCTTTTACTTCCATCTTTCCCTATGAAGCTCCTTTACTTTGGACATCTCACAAAGAGGGCTTCATGATTGAGGAAATTTTCAATGATGAGCAGGAAACCATGGAGTTTGAAGGTATGGATGTGGTCCTTATGAGTGATTTTTATACAAACATCCATTTCTTTATCAGTGAATTCTCATCAGACAGGACAGAAGCTCAAAAAATCCTCCATTGGGCAGACAGATGTGCCCGTATCGCAAGAGAACATAAACTGGGGTCGATCACTACGTATAAAGATACAATCCCTTACCTTTATCTGAATGCTCTCCCACAGGAAGATTGGGAGCATATACAACGCGCAATCTTCAAAGGGATGGAACATGAACAAGACCTTCTGCAAACGATTCGCACGTATCTCGAATCAGGAGCGAACACTACACTGGCTGCCAAAAAACTTTACATGCATCGCAATAGTCTACAGTACAGGGTGGACAAATTCATTGAAAAGACGGGACTTGATATTAAACAGTTCGAAGGAGCAGTCATCACCTACTTAGCTTTACTTCATATGGATTATTGATCAAGGACAAAGTGCACAAACCTTCCTGTCTTAGGTTTGTGCACTTTGTCCATTTACCATTCCTGTAATCTCCGATAGACTGTAACCAATGAAGAAAGCGATTTCATAAACTGTCTAGGAGGATTATAATGGCTGAACTTAAACTGAGCAGTATTGATAAAGTCTATGATAAAAACGTTAAAGCGGTGGATGATTTCAACCTCCACATTAAGGATAAAGAATTCATCGTGTTCGTCGGTCCATCCGGGTGCGGGAAATCGACAACACTCCGAATGATTGCAGGTCTTGAAGAAATTACTGGCGGCGACTTCCTCATTGACGAAAAACGTATGAATGATGTAGCACCAAAGGACCGGGACATCGCAATGGTTTTCCAAAACTATGCCCTGTATCCTCACATGAATGTATATGATAATATGGCATTTGGTCTCAAACTGCGAAAAATGGACAAAAGTGAAATTGAAAAACGCGTCAATAACGCGGCTCAGATCCTTGGTCTTGAAGCGTTGCTCGATCGTAAACCTAAAGCGCTGTCAGGAGGTCAACGTCAACGTGTCGCTCTCGGACGCGCGATTGTCCGGGATGCAAAAGTATTCTTAATGGACGAGCCCCTTTCTAACCTGGATGCAAAACTTCGTGTTCAAATGCGTGCGGAAATCCAAAAACTGCATCAGCGGCTTCAAACAACGACCATTTACGTTACCCACGACCAAACAGAAGCGATGACCATGGCCACACGGTTAGTAGTTATGAAAGATGGTGTGATCCAACAAGTCGGTGCCCCAAAAGAAGTATACGATAAACCGGAAAATGTTTTTGTAGGTGGCTTTATCGGTTCACCAGCCATGAACTTCCTGAATGGTACACTTGCGGATGGACATATCGAATTAGGTGATATTCAAATTGCGATCCCTGAAGGTAAAATGAAACCCCTTCGCGAACAAAATTACATTGGAAAAGAAATCATCCTCGGTGTAAGACCGGAAGATATGCACGATGAACCAGTGTTCATCGATGCAAACCAGGACAAAAAGATCACCGCAGACATTGAAGTAGCAGAATTAATGGGATCTGAATCCTATCTGTATTCTAAACTCAATGGCCATGATTTTATCGCGCGGGTCGATTCCCGATCGGATATTAACGGTGGTGACCAGATCACCTTGGCTATAGACATGAACAAAGTTCACTTCTTTGATAAAGACTCTGAATTACGTATCCGATAACATAAAATAACGCAGCCAATAAATGGCTGCGTTTTTTATGTGGCCTGAATATCATTTAAACCACAGTCTTCACAAATAAATAAGTGGACACATTCCTCATTGAATGATGAATCCAAGTCACCGTCTACGAGGTCTGTAAATTTCTGATCAAGATAAGGGCTGTAATCATCCAGAAAATCAGTAACACGCCCCTGATCATGCATGGTTCCCTCGCATTTAGGACAAGTTCTTTCCGAGGCGGCCCAACCATTGCAAACGCCGCATTCCTGCATCACGCGCCACTTCTTTCCAATTAAAAAGTCTTTTTCCTTCACGAATGAATGAACGCTTCTTCCAAAAAATAAAGAGGAAGGGCGCACCCTTCCTCCTTCGTCACAAGTATTTATTTGTATTGTTGTCCACCGAACTGCTGTTCAGCCATTTGGACAAGACGCTTAGTGATTTCACCACCTACAGAACCGTTAGCGCGAGCTGTAGAGTCAGCACCAAGTTGTACGCCAAATTCTTGTGCGATTTCGTATTTCATTTGGTCTAGAGCTTGTTGTACACCAGGTACAACCAACTCGTTTGAACTGTTGTTGTTAGCCATGTGTCTCACCTCCTGTCTTGTGTAATCGTAGTATGGGTCGGTCTGTTTGTTTTTATGTCAAAAAAACAGGTGGTAATTAATGGAGAATTTATAACAACCTCCAAACATGGCTAACAACAAGAGTTTTACTTAGCGTTAGGCTTCGTCATGGCTTTAGGATCAACATATTCTTCAAATTGTTCCTCTGTAAGAATATCCATTTCTACAGCCGTTTCTTTTAGCGTTTGATCTTTCTCGAAAGCTGTCTTGGCAATCTTAGCTGCATTCTCATAACCGATGTGAGGGTTAAGAGCCGTTACAAGCATCAATGAATCGCGCAGGTATTTTTCAATTTGTTCATGATTTGGCTCAAGCCCGCTTACACAACGTTCATCGAAGGAGAGGATACTGTCTGCAAGAAGTTGGGCAGATTGTAAGAAGTTATAGGCAATAACCGGCTTGAATACGTTCAATTCAAAATTTCCTTGACTCGCTGCAAAGCCGATCGTTGCATCATTCCCCATGACCTGAGCAGCGACCATTGTGACCGCTTCACTTTGCGTCGGGTTCACTTTACCCGGCATGATGGAACTTCCAGGCTCATTTGCAGGAATCGTAATTTCACCAATTCCACAACGCGGGCCACTGGCCAGCCACCTTACATCATTGGCAATTTTCATCATATCGGCTGCTAGAGCTTTCAACGCGCCATGGGTATGGACAAGTTCATCATGAGAAGTAAGCGCATGAAATTTGTTGGGTGCCGAAATAAATCCTTTTCCAGTCGTCTCGTTGATTTGAGCTACAACTTGTTCAGAGAACTCGACATGTGCGTTCAATCCTGTACCCACTGCTGTACCACCAATGGCGAGTTCTTTCACATATTCGGTACTTTCTATTAGCATTTTTTCCGTTTTTTCCAACATTCGGTGCCAGCCACTGATCTCTTGGCCTAAGGTTAAAGGAGTAGCATCTTGTAAGTGTGTACGTCCAATTTTCACGATATCGTTAAACGCTTCCATTTTCTCCTGAAGCGTTTGCTTGAATTGAATGACGGCCGGAAGAACGACGTCTTCAATTTTACGGACGGAAGCAATGTGCATAGCCGTCGGATAAGTATCATTCGAACTTTGTGATTTGTTAACATCATCATTCGGGTGCAGGCGAGTTTCACTGCCTTTATCCTGCAGCCATTGTGAACCTACATAAGCGATGACTTCATTTACATTCATGTTGGATTGTGTACCGCTACCTGTCTGCCAGACGACAAGAGGAAAATGTTCATCAAGCTCCCCGGCAATAATGAGGTCTGCAGCATACGCAATAGCCTCAGCCTTTTCCTCTTCAAGTAATCCAAGTGCGGCATTCGCTTTAGCTGCACTCTTTTTAAGAATCGCAAATCCTTCGACGACTTCTGTAGGCATCTTTTCATCGCCAATTGGGAAGTTTTGTCTGCTTCGTTGTGTTTGAGCACCCCAATATTTTTCGCTCGGTACTTTGATTTCTCCTATGGTATCTCTTTCAATGCGGTAATCCATGATAATCCTCCCTTTGCTCAATTCATTGCATACCCTTACATTGTATCAAGAATCTTTTGAACAATCACCAGAAGCCCTCTTTTTTTGACAATTTTCCCGAGGTTTTTAATCTGATTATTTACATTATTCAGATTTTTGTATATAATAAATTTATCAAGCAAAGATACATACTTACCATCCTTGCTTGATCTCTCAAGTGGGTAAAAAGTGGTGAAAGAGCCTTTGCAAAGGCTCTTTTTTTTGATGTTTTATTCTATATCTTTTTTTGGTTTTCATTTTGATAGAAGGGAGCGAACATATGCCTAACATTTGGACTCATATCCTTTTTGTCGACCAGCTATGTGAAAAACTTGGGAGAAGCGATCTTCTGCAAACATCTCCTGCCCCTTTACATTTGGGCGCCCAAGGCCCAGATCCGTTTTTCTACCATAACTTCCTTCCTTTTTCACCTGATCGGAAAGTAGCAGATATCGGTTTACGCATGCATACGGAAAAGTGCGGCCCTGTCCTTATGGATATGATCCACCGGGGGATGTCAGAGAAAAACGTACTCCAGGGGTATATTCTTGGGTTTGTCAGTCATCATATCCTTGACCGGAACACCCATCCTTTCATCCATTATCATGCCGGTTATGAAAAGAATAAGCACCAGGAATTTGAGGTGCTGGTGGATACCATTCTCCTTAAACGTTTTCGAAACTTGGAACCATGGAGAACCCCAGTCCACAAAGAAATCAAAATCGGGAGAAAAAAACAAGAGATTTCAACATTTATGCATGAATTACTTGCTGAACACTTTCCTGACATGTACGCATTATATAATAAGAAAGTTGTCCCCCAATCTTTTCGACATATCCAAGCCGCCCAACGCGTTTTGTATGACCCTTGGAAATGGAAGAACCGGTGGTTCGGGTCACTCGTATCCTCTTTCTCCCATCAACCCATTCGTTCAGACATAGATTTTTTGAATGAACTGAACAACGAATGGCACCATCCGGCCACACAAGAAATGCACAATGATTCATTTCTAGATTTATATAATGCTTCAGAGAAAGAAGCATCCTTACTTTTTCAACACATTTTCGATTATTGGGAAACAGGTTCATCCAGTGCTTGGAAAGCGATGAGTGAAATCATCAGCAACATTTCATACGATACAGGTGAACCTGTCGTACGTATGTTGGAAAACCGGTATAGCCGCCCCATTATTTGACGATCAAGTATGAATGACTGGGCGGTCATCAGGACGGGTGCCGGCTTTGGCCTGCTCCCTCCCTTTATCGACATCCAACTTGTGCAATAGAATGATTCCTATAACGAAAAATATAACCAGGGAGAGGATGCCGAAACGGCTGGATCCTGTCAATTGACCGACCAGTGCGAAAGCAAATGGACCGAATATAGCAGCAAATTTTGAAGATATTCCATAAAAACCGAAAAACTCCGCATGACGGTCTCCCGGTACCATCCGTCCAAAAATAGAACGACTCAACGCCTGGGCACCCCCTTGAACGAAACCTACACATACAGCCAGAATATAGAAATGCAAAGCTGAAGTCATGAAGTACCCTAGAGCTACGATCACCAAATAAATGTATAACGTCAGAAGTAATGCACGTTTAGGTGTAATCTTACCCGCGAGCCAACCAAAGAAAAAGGTGAATGGAATGCCAACAAATTGCGTGATGAGTAGCGCAGTGATCAAAGATGTACTGTCAATGCCAATATCTCTCCCATAAATCGTCGCCATTTTAATGATTGTGGAAATTCCATCGTTATATAACCAGAAGGCAAATAAAAATAAGAGGAGTTGTTTGAATTGACGCAGTTCTTTCCACGTCCTCCCAAGACGTTGAAAGCCGATGGAAAGATAAGGACGGTCGCGCTGAGGCTTTTTTCTTTTCTCTTCCTTGATATTTTTTATTAAAGGAATGGAAAAGACAAGCCACCAAACGCCCACAGAGATGAACGCGAGCCGGGTTCCAGCTAAAGCATTTGGCAGACCGAACCATTCATATTTCATAATCATCAGCAGGTTGACCGCAAGGAGGATCCCCCTCCAACATAGCCCAGCATGAATCCCGCAGCTGATATCCGATCAATTTTTTTCTCGTCTGCTACTTCTGGAAGAAAAGCATCATAAAAGACATTAGCTCCTGAAAAACCAATGGTACCTGCAACGAGAAGAACGGAAGCTAATAGGTACCCCCCTTCTCCTACTAGCGCGAGCAAAACACTCGCAATCATACCCATAAAGGCAAAGAAAAGTAAAAATCGTTTTTTAGAAGCCGAATAATCGCTGATGGCTCCAAGGACCGGGGCAAGTATCGCTACGATTAAGACAGCGATCGATTGGGAATACCCCCAATAGCTTGCAGCTAAAGATTCTTGAACCCCTTTAGCTGCTACATCATAATAGAAGACAGGTAAGACAGCCGCCATGATTGTGGTGGCAAAAGCAGAATTTGCAAAATCGTATAAAATCCAACTCCATACGGGCTTTTTATTCATCATTCGTTTCCCCCATCCGCTTTTCTATTAAAGCAAGCATAGCAGAATATTTTTCCAACGAAATTGGAACATGAATGAACTTTACAATTCTTTGAGGTGATTTAATGAAAATAGCATTATTTGGTGGTACAGGAAGAGTAGGGTCAGAAATGGCCAGGTTGGCAATAGAAAACAATTTGGACGTAAAAGCTTTGGTAAGGGATGAAAACCGGGCGTCTACCGCCATTCCCGGAGCAGAGTTGGTCGTAGGTGACGCTAAAGATGAAGGGGATGTCAAACGAACGATCGCAGGTTGTGATGCTGTCATAAGTGCTTTAAATACGGACAAGACGGACACACTCTCTCAAAGTATTCCATTAATTATTCAAGCGATGAAAGATGAAGGAATAACAAGGATTGTAACGATAGGGACAGCCGGGATACTGAATAGTAGATATGAAGAAGGAAAATACCGGTTTCAGACATCAGAATCGAAAAGAAAGAAAACCTTTGCCGCTGAAGAACATGTAAAGGTCTTTGAATTCCTACAAAGCAGCACGCTTGAATGGACGATCATCTGCCCAACCTATCTCCCTGATGGGGGAAGAAATGGATCCATCCGATTTGAACGCGATACCCTTCCAGAAGGCGGGAAGAAAATTACAGTTTCTGATACAGCCGATTTCGCCTATAAGGAACTTCATAACAAAAAATTCCTTTTTCACCGTGTAGGGGTTTGTTATTAAGAAAGCCATTTCTCCTTGTTTTGGAGAAATGGCTTTCTTTTATTCGTCTTTAGAATAAAGGCCGAAAAACTCTTCCAATGTTACGGCCTGCTCATGGATATCAGAGGAGACCTCTTCCCCTACATATCTCAAGTGCCAAGGTTCATACATATACCCTGTAATCTCTTTGGCTCCTTCTCGGTAACGGATGATAAAGCCATACTCATGGGCGTGATCTGCCAGCCACTCTCCTTCATCAGTCTTACCAAATGATTGTTCTAATTTGAAAGCCACTTGTGCAGATGTAACATCCATAGCAAGGCCCGTCTGATGTTCACTCGTCCCGGGCTGTGCGGAGAACGTATCCGTTTCTTCCTTTCCATAAATTTCTACATTTTTGTCGTAAATGCTTTTCTGTCTTTCATAAGAGCGATAGCCCGAAGCGGCCACCAATTCAATGCCATCTTTTTCAGCTGCTGCAAACAGATCTTCCAACGCTTTTGCGGCTTCCTGTCTCATCTGCTTTTTTGGATGGTCTTCGGTAAAGTAAAAAGGAACAGCCGGTACAGCCAAATCTTCGGGAGTATAACCCTCAGGAAGTTTCCGCTGTTTATTCACGACAACCTGCAGACTCTCAGGCTCTCCGACTTCAACCATACCATTTTCGAGTTTTTTATCTTTTTTAGCTTCCTTATCCATTTCCTTATCAGAAGAGGACTCCTCGTGTTGATTCTCGCTGGTTTCTTCAGAGGAAGATGACTCCTCTTCAACTGTTTGTTCTTCCTTCGAGGAATCCGGCTTGTTACCTTCAGCATCCTCATCTGTACTTGATGATGCGAGAGAACATGCCGTCAATCCAATACATAACATGAGCAATATCGATACTTTTTTCAATTGAATTACCTTCCTAGTCTATGATGATACACTTACTATAACATTCACAGGAAGAAGTTGTATATCATACATAGGAAGCTATTTTCCATTTCCTACCTGGAACCTCTTGTCAGATATTATGGAAGAAAAGTTTCGCAAAAAAAACCGCTGCCTCAGCAACGGTTTTATCTTATTCCCATGTAAAGGGTTGATATTGTAAGCTTAAACGATCAAATTCTTCACGATCGCCATTGTCAATCGCCTGATTTATTTCCCTGTCCAGGCGTTCTTTATTGAACTGATAACTAAGTTGATCCAAAAGCAGACGTGAGGCTAACTGTATTCCAAAGGACAATTCTCTCTTTGCCGTAATCTCTTTCCCTTTGTACTCGGGGTCGCGACGGATAACGTAATCAATCTTTTGCTTTCTCATGAGACTACCCCCTTCATGCTTTTTTTCATTATGCAGGATATAATAGAATTTCGCAACAAGTTTTCTGAATATTTAGTATTATGATACCCATATTCTCAAATTATAAACCTCTCACCCCTATTGCTAGAGCGGTTTACCTGTCCAAGTTGTTAAAAAATAGATACAAAATCCCTAAAGAATACACTTCAAGGTCGCTTCCATATCGAAAAACAAAAGATCCTCACATCTCCCTGTGTCGCATATCAGAGAAAGAGTGAAAAACTCTTCCACTCTTATCCTTAATACCCGTTTTTTGTTTCAATTCAGGCACGGCTGGCGATTCATTTACTGGTTTGCTTTGTGGGGAAAACTGTCCGTCCTTTTCCAGAAGTCTCTGTTAAAGTTTAATGTTGATATTACTGCAAAAAAGGAACTTCGAATTTTATGGAGGTTCTTCATTTTTATAATTGGCATATTCAACGAAAGCTCCCATTTCTTGAAGGCTTTATTTCGAGATGTTCCAGGGATTCATTGCCTGGTTGAGCGTCAGGGGTGGCTGGGAAGCCACTCGCTTTCCTGTGGGGGAGTGGCGAGCTTCCTCGGGCTACCGCCCTGCGGGATCTCGCCGATCTCCTTTCTCCCACGGGAGTCTCGCAGCTTCCCAACCACCCCATTCGATCATGCGAGAAACGAATCCCTACAAGAAGGAGCAGCTTCCACTATTACTACCTATAGTAAGAAAGTGCTCTATAACAAGCGGTTATGAGCTCCTTCCATACGATGGAGATAAGTAATACAGCTCTCCATTCGTATAGTGAGCGCCTACTTCTGAAAGTGATTTCGAGACACTTATATGGCAAAGGGCGGAGGGGAATGGCGAGACTCCTATCTTAAGTGTGCAGGCGCCTCGTTCAGCGGCGTATGGACTGGACTGAGCTGGAGGAGATAAAGGAAACACGAAGAACGTAGAGATTCGATGTTGACTTATCGTACAGAAGCGAGGGAAGTCTCACTAGCCGCTAGGCGCAGAAACCGGATATCTACGAGGAAGAGAGTGCTTGGTGAGACCCCGCAGGACGTAGTCCGAGGAGGCTCACCGCGCTCCCGCGGAAAGCGAGCTATTCCCTGTAGCCCCCCATCCACTCAACAAAAGTCTCGAAACGGAGTCTTAAACAATCCTGCCATTTAGCGAAAGGCTCCATTTCGAAATCATAATCCAACAAGATTCTAATGGTTACATCGTGAAAGGAGATCATCTAAAGGTTTTGATACTTGGAAATTAATCCACTTTCACCTTTCCTATCATTCATTGTAACTTCAATACGTTGATGCAAATATCAACACCGAACTTTAACAGAGCCTTCCAGAAAAATAGGTGTTCAAGAGAAAATCCAGGATTCAGGTATCTCCCGAAGTCAGAGCCTTAGAGGACTCACCAATGGTCCATAGAAACCGCGTCATCCCTACAACTGATTCCTACTCATCAAGATTCATGATCCAAATAAAAAAAGAACATGGAACCTAGAGTTCCATGTTCTTTCTACTTGATTCAGTTAATAAAGCGACTCGCGACATCAAGCGTACGATTGACCTGGTGACGAACACCGCTTTCCACATCTTCTTTCATATTTCCTTCGCCGTCCACGCTTACACTCGTACCATAAGGGTTTCCTCCGGACGCAAAGACAGCATCATCCGTGTAACCCGGTGCTGCAATGATTGCACCCCAATGGAACATCGTCGTATAGAAGTTTAACAATGTGGCTTCCTGACCACCATGAACATTTTGTGCAGATGTCATCGCACTTACGACCTTATTCACCAATTTACCTTGGAACCAAAGTCCACCTGCCTGATCCATGAATTGCTTCACTTGCCCAGGGACATTTCCAAAACGTGTTGGAACACTGAAAATAATAGCGTCTGCCCAGTCAAGATCATCAACAGTCGCTTCCGGAACAGAGTCTTTCGTAGCTAAGTAATGTTCTTTCCATGCTGGATTTTGTTCAATCGCTTCCATTGGAGCCAACTCAGGCACACGTAGTACTTTCACTTCGGCACCTTTTTGTTTAGCGGCATCCTCAGCCCATTGAGCCATTTTGTAGTTCGTGCCTGTTGAACTGTAATAAACAATTGCTAATTTAACATTTGCCACATGAATCTCTCCTTCTATGAGTGTTTATTTATTCTTACCCAAGATCCATTAAGGATTCACAAATAGAGTATACCCCCGCTGAAATACTTTCAAACTAAAGAATCTAGATTTCGAGATATTTAAAAAAGGCTTAACCTTACCTTAACAATGGCCCCTAGCCTATGAATGTTTTGCCTGGAGGCAATTAACATGAACATGGAAAGCTTTTTTTCTCTAGACCCACTGAACCCCTATTTGGTAAGCTATATCAAGCCTTTATACGATCGATCTGGAGGATAAAATCCATGAATGAATATTCGAACTTAAAAAAAGGAGAACGCGGGGCATGGGTAAGCATTATTGCCTATCTCATTTTAGCTGCCACAAAATTAATCATCGCTTCATTTGGAAACTCTGAAGCACTTCGAGCAGATGGGTTGAACAATACGACGGATGTGATTGCTTCAGTAGCTGTACTGGTGGGCTTAAAAATATCAAGGAAGCCACCGGATGAAGATCACCATTACGGGCACTTCCGTGCTGAAACCATTGCTTCTCTTATTGCGGCTTTCATTATGATGACCGTAGGTATTGAAGTCATCATTGGTACCGTTCAGGACATGATACAACAGAATGTCAGTGAACCTTCTATGCTCACTGCCTGGACAGCACTTGGTGCTGCCATGGTTATGTTCGGTGTCTACAAATACAACCTTCGTTTATCCAAAAAAGTGGACAGTCAGGCACTGTTTGCCGCCGCTCAGGATAACCGGTCCGATGCTTTTGTAAGTATCGGAGCTTTTATTGGAATCACAGGATCCCAATTGGGTTTGTTCTGGCTCGATCCACTCGCAGGGTTCATTGTCGGGTTGATCATCTGTAAAACGGCTTGGGACATATTCGTAAACGCTACCCACAGCCTGACCGATGGCTATGATGAAGAAGGCATTGAACGCATCAGGGAAAGCATATCCGATCATCCTGATGTATGGGCGGTAAAAGATGTCAAAGCGCGAATGCAGGGAAATAAAACGCTTGTGGAAGCCACCATTCACGTCAATCCAGACATTACTGTTCAGGAAGGGCATATCATTACAGATGAAGTAGAAGAACGTCTTGAAAAAGAGAAGAACATCAGATACGCTCATATCCACATTGAACCTTATGAAGAAGAAACGTAAGAAGCCTGCCGATTCGGCAGGCTTCTTACGTTTTCAGGCCAGTAGTTCTGTTAACTTTTCTAATTCACTCCATCCATAGGCCGTTTCCTCATAAGTCCCCTGTCCGATCGTGACACGCTCAGCCTCTACAGGATCCGCTCCATATTTTATGTAAAACCGGCTTGATGGATTATTCGTCAACACCCATACAAGAAGCGATTCATATCCAGCTTCCAGCATCCCACTGGAGAATACCCGGAGCATCTCTTTTCCATACCCCTTGCCCTGATATTCATCCAACAAATAGATGGCATAGATTTCTCCATCATAGCCATAGCTTTTCGTTCGTTCTTTGCCACCGGATACAAAGCCTACCACTTCGCCTGCATCATTTTCGATGACATAGGCGATTTGTCCATTTACAGGCGTTCGAAGTACGGTCTCCCAAAGGGCTATTCGATGCTCCACTGTCGTATTACTTAAATCTCTTTCATCAATTAAATCTTTATAAGTGGACTTCCAGCTCTTCACATGTATTTCGGCAATCGTTTCAGCATCTTCAAAGCGAGCGGTTCTAACTGCAGGCATATGGATTCGTCCCTTCTTCCTCTAATTAATTCTTATTGTAACAAAAAGATGATGCCAAAAGTGACATCACCTTTTTTTTGCCGATTATCTACATTGGAAACTGGAAATTTGTCGCGTATCAAACCCGGTGTACACCCATTGACGGCGGCTGCGCTGCCAGCGATAACCAGCGACAGATGTACGGCCGATAAATGTCGGATAAAACCAGAACGACCGGCCGTTCATAAGTCGAATCCACGTATAGCGATATAAACAGCCGTACAATGACCCCGGATCCACAGCATAAACGGAAGCTCCTTGTGAACTTGGGGGTTCCTCAGGAGGCGGCGGGAGTTGTATTCCTGGCCCCCCCGGGCCTCCAGGTCCGCCTGGCCCTCCACCAAATGGCGGCTGTCCCTGTCCCCCGCCAAAAGGTGGTCCCCCTGGAGGCGGACCTGGGGGTTGGCCGGGTCCGAACTGGCCGCCTTGGTTAGGTGTAGGAAACCCGAAGATTTGCCCGAAAGGAAATCCAAATTGTCGGTGCATAACGATCAATTCCTTTCTCGGAAGTATCCCTATACGATATGCACCCTCTGGGCATGTGTGATTACAAAGTCATCAGGAAAACAGAGGCTATTGCTCCAAGGACTACGAAAATGATGTGAATCCCAAACCATGCCAGTAAAACTCCTACCAGACCTGCAACGACACCGATTTGCGGAGCATCTGGTTTAACGGTCATGATACCTGGAAAAATTAAAGCCCCGAGAGCGGCATATGGTATTGCATTGAGCCAGCGATCGACCCACTTAGGAAAAGTAACAAAGTCAACGATCAAAGCTGGCAGGAACCTGGGAACAGCGGTGACCACCGCCATCCCAATTATCATCCAAATAATCATTTCTCTGCCTCCTCATCTTCAAGAATCCATATTCCGATGAACCCAGACACAATTGTACCTGTAACGATGGCCCAACCTTGACTCATCCCCCAGAACTGACAAATGAAATTGATCAACATCGCAAACACAGCAATTGCAGCGATTTTAAAATCTCTCTTCACTGATGGAATCAACAAACCGATGAACATGGCATACAAAGCGACGCCCATACTATCACTTAACCTGGCAGGCATGACGTCACCTAAAACGCCCCCTAAGTATGATCCACCCACCCAGGAGATATAGGCGGTTAAGATCAAAGAAGCATAAAATAAGCTTCCGTGTTTCTCATCCGCTTCTTTCCTATATAAAGCAGCCATGGTAAAGGTTTCATCCGTCAAACCTAAAGATAAAGGGAGTTTTGCTTTTAAAGCGATTGATTTTAAACGATTCACGAAAGATAGACTCATGACAAAATGACGGAAATTCAAAACGAAGGTAGCGATGATAATTTCAATCATCCCCGTCCCGGCAGCTGCCATTCCAACAGCTAAAAATTGGGCCGCACCTGCGTAAACCAAAACACTCATCAATGTAAGTTCCAGGTTGGTCATGCCCGTCCGACTCGCCAGCACTCCATATGTAAGTGCCACCGGTAGATATCCAAGCATAATAGGAGATCCAGCAATGATTCCTCTCTTTATCATAAGTAACCGCGTAGAAGCAGCTGTTGTTTGTATCGCCCGGGACTCCATGTTCTCCCCCCCCTCTTTCTTTCAAATTTCCACTATTATACACAAACACCGCTATGATTTGAAGCACAAGATACTCAGTTCAGGGATTGACATCACGTGAGTAATCGCTTATGATTATACCAATATTTCATTGCTTAAAAGCGTTTAAGCAAAAAAGAATAGAACGTATCATGAATTCCGCAGTAAACGGATCGAAGGCAGTAGATCAGAGACCAAGTGGGTGGTGTGAACTTGGGCATCCTTCCGTTGAATTACAGAATTCCAAGTCCGATGATACACCAGCAGAGTGGGTAGAAATTTTTACCAACAAGGGTGGTACCGCGGAGTGAAAGCTTCGTCCCTGGTTTCAGGGGCGGAGCTTTTTTCTGTCTGTCCCTGATTCGGAGAAACGAAAGAAAACAAGGGGGAATTCAAATGCTTCACCTACAACCAAAGAAGCTTCCGGGAGTCATCGAATCCACGTTACTCCTGTTATTAACAATAAGTATGATTAGTTTTTTCATTATAAAAGTAGAGACTGTACCTCATGTGCCGATTCTAATCGGCATCCTCATCATGATCACTTATGGAGTTCTTAGAAAAATGAGCTTTAAAGAACTGCAGTACGGAATGACCCAAGGAGCTCAGACCGGGATGGGGGCTGTGCTTTTGTTCTTTGTCATTGGTATTTTAATTGCAAGCTGGATGGCAAGCGGCACGATTCCGGTTCTTATGAACGCAGGCTTTCTTCTCGCTGGCGGTCCATGGTTTTTAGCCATCGTATTTGCAGTTACGGCTATTGTCGGTGTAGCGTTAGGAAGTTCTTTCACAACAGCTGCGACTGTTGGTGTAGCGTTTATCGGAGTGGCCCAATCCATGGATGCGTCCTTAGCCATGACGGCCGGGGCGATTGTTTCAGGCGCCTTTTTCGGCGACAAAATGTCCCCTCTATCGGATACAACCAACCTGGCGTCTACGATTGTGAAAGTCGACTTGTTCGACCATATTAAAAACATGGCGTGGACGACAATCCCTGCATTTATCATCACTTTTATTTTATTTATGGTCCTTTCACCCTCCAGTAATCCTAACGTCCAAGAGCTGGACAATTTTGTAGTGGGTCTGGGTGAAACCGGGCTGATGCACTGGAGTTCATGGATTCCATTAGCGTTACTGGTAGTAATGACGGTCACGAAACGTCCGGCTTTCCTCTCTCTTGCCATCAGCAGTATTGCAGCTACAGCCATTGCAGGTTTCCGTGGTGTCATGGAATGGGGAGCTCTGTTCGGGACATGGTTTGACGGGTACACAGGAAATTCAGAGAATGAAGTCGTCAATGAATTGTTGACCAGAGGGGGAATGAACGGCATGCTGTTTACCGTATCCCTTGTCATTCTCGCACTTGCTCTTGGAGGTCTGTTCTTTGTTACTGGAATTATCCCTTCCATTTTAAGTCGAGTTCAGGGATCCTTGAAATCAGCAAGGTCAGCTACCCTTTCCACTGCTTTCACAGCCATTGGGATCAATATCGCCATTGGCGAACAATATTTGTCCATTCTCCTTACAGGAGAAGCTTATCAGGATGTTTATGAGAAAGCAGGACTTGCACGTAAAAACTTGTCCCGTACGCTTGAAGACGCAGGAACAGTCATTAATCCACTTGTTCCATGGAGTGTATGTGGTGTGTTCCTGTCCGGTGTGCTTGGTGTTTCTGTACTGGAATACCTGCCATTCGCTTTCTTCTGCTTGTTGAGCCCCCTCCTTACTTTATTGTTCGGCATGACAGGGAAGACATTGACCCCTAAACAATCACAGGTCCATTCGATGCATAAAGCAAACTAATGAAAAACCCGTCCCATAATCGCATGGGGCGGGTTTTATGTTTACGACATTCGACTGGTTTCCTCGCATGTGGTGAATAAATCTACTGCTCTGACCTACAATAAAAAATAAAAGAAATCTGAGGTGATAGGCATGGACCAACAGGAGCATCAAGATCCTTCAAATGAAGAATACCACATGGGGCATGCAGAAGCTGAACAAGTACTGGAAGACATCGCCTTTTACCGGACGTTGATCGTGAATGTTATCTTTATCGGAAAAGAAGGGGCGGAAGACTGGGTTCTTGTCGACTGTGGCATCGGTCATTACAGTAAACGTATTATGGAAGCCGCGGAAAAAAGATATGGGCCAGCCAAACCAAAAGCCATCATCCTAACTCATGGTCACTTCGATCATGTAGGTTCAGCAAAACAATTGGCCGAAGAATGGAAAGTTCCTCTATACATCCACCCGATGGAAATGGACTATGTAACAGACAAAAGGGATTATCCTGTTGGGGATGCGACCGTCGGAGGAGGATTGTTTTCTTTGCTCTCTCCTTTCTTCCCTACTCACCAGGCGGACTTGGGCAAATACATCCACCCGCTCCCTTCTGATGGCTCCGTTCCCTACCTTGAAGACTGGCGAGCGATACACACTCCTGGCCATACGCCGGGACATGTGGCTCTTTTCCGTGAAAAGGACCGGGCCCTTATAAGCGGGGATGCATTCATCACCGTTAAACAGGAATCAAGCATGGCTGTATTCATCCAGCACCAGCATGTCCACGGACCTCCAGCATACTTCACACATAACTGGGAAGAAGCTGAAAAATCTGTAAAAGAGCTGGCTTCTCTGAAACCGAACGTAGCTGTTACCGGGCACGGGCTCCCCATGGAAGGTGAGCTCCTCACCAAACAGCTGGATGAATTGGCAAACCATTTCAAAGAATTGGCTGTTCCAAAACATAATCGTAAACTTCACTAAAACAGCAAGTGACGGGATCGTCACTTGCTGTTTTCAATAATTCCAGCTATTTTCCTTAACCCTTCCAGCAACCTCGGACTTGGACGACAGAACAGAGATTCTTCAAGGACATGGATATGATCTCTCTGCACCGCTTCCACATCGTCCCACCCCGGTCTTTTCTTTAACAGATCCGGGTTCATCTTTTCTTCTTTCACACCAACCCACACCATACATATATGATCCGGATTCCGTTTCCTCACATCTTCCCAATCCGTTTGGTAATTGGCGACAGGCTGGTCATGGAAGATGTTCCGGCACCCAGCTAATTCACTAATTTCATTCAGCCAATTCAACTTTCCAGGAGAGAAGATCGGCTTCGGCCACCACTCCCAATAAACGGTAGGCTTATTGATAAATTTTTCCGAACGTTTTCTGAATTCTTCCACCTCTTTTAAAAATTCATCTGCGTTATGATGACCCCTTTCTTCCACTCCTAAAGCCTTTCCTACCTTGCGGATATCTTCAGCAATTTCATGAAGCTCATTAGGATTCAGAATCATATATGGCAGATTGTAGGCTTCCAATCCTTCAATATTTTTTTCCATTCCCGGCACAGACAACGAAGCAAGCACAAGGTCAGGCTGCAAGGAAGCCACCTTTTCCATATCAATAGATAAATCCGGCCCAAGCTTCGGAAGATCTTCTACTTCCGGCGGATAATCAGAATAATTATCGACACCAACCAACAGATGGGTCTGGTCCAGATTAGCGACAATTTCAGTATTGCTTGGACAAATCGACACAATTCTCATTTTTTAACCCCTTTTTTCAGAATCGTCTGATGTTTCATTTTCTTTCATTATAGCTTATATTTAAACTACGGAAAAAGAAACCCAGAAAGGGATGAACCCATTGACGACGACACTCCTTGATACTTCCAAAGGAATTGTAGAATTTACATATAGAGGATCAGGACCTCCCGTTCTTTTGTTGAAAGGAGGACACTCCACGAGAGACACGGACTTGTCTCATAGCAGTCTCATTTATGAAGGTTTTTCATTACTTACCGTTTCACGTCCCGGCTACGATTACACAGAACTCTCAACGGGCCGTACGCCAGAAGAATTTGCTGAGACCATCGTGGAAGTTCTCGACCATCTCGAAATTGAAAAAGTCCACGTCATCAGTGTATCGGCAGCTGGTCCTACTGGGGTAGCCCTCGCTCTCCACCATCCCAACAGAGTGGATCGCCTACTGCTTGAAGCAGCGCTCCTCACATCATGGGATCGAGAAGTAAAACATCGAGCCTCTCTCTTATTTGGACCAGCAGAAAAAATCGTTTGGAGCAGCCTGCGCACCATGCTTAAATTCTTCCCAGACCTAGTCATGAAACAACTTCTGGCTGACTTAACAACAGAAAATGTGGAAGAATACTTGGACAATCTAACGGCAAATGATCGACGATTTATCGTAGATATGCTGGCAAGTTCGAGATCAGGAAAAGGATTCATCACAGACATCGATCATGAAACCCCAGACATGACAGGAATTCAAGTGCCCGTATTAGGAATGTATTCCCACAAGGATCGCAGTGTACCTTACACGAACGCTTTGTTGCTGAAGTCTTCTGTTCCCGACTGCGAAATTTTAGAAGTGGATGCTGACAGCCATTTAATCTGGATAGGTAAAGACGCTCACACCGTTTGGAAGAAACGCTTGGAATTTTTGACTAAAACTTAAACCATTCGGAGGGGATCATCATGGATGATGTCAAATGCAAACAGATGCTGGATCGTTTCCTTACGTTTTATGACCAAGCTTCACAAACGCCCGTCCACAAACGTTACGAGTTGTGGTCGGACCTTTATGCTTTTCCCTACACCCCGCCTGGGTATCAGCAGGGACAACTGGCTAAAGAGATGATTGACTATGCTTGGAACCGATATGAACAAGTGTATGATAAGATCCAATACTTTGACATTGGTCCTTTAGAAGTGAATGGGTATGTAGAATCTATCAAGCAAATTCTCCATTGTACATCTTCCGTAAGAATGACCGTCATGTTCTTCGTAGGAACGTTTGAAACAGATCCATTCATTATGGAAAAGGACCAGCATTATACTCTATGCTTCCCTGTAGAATTGACCTCAAGCCGCTCAAGGTTGATCCAGGAATTGACCCGCGTCGTCCATTGCTGCCAATCAGGGCTTGCCCCAAGTCATACTCGGACCTTGGGCCAGTTGATCTTCCAGGAAGGGATGGCCGCTCATACAACGGAAGAAGTAATGGAAGAAAGCGGTATGATTGATTTTCCACTATCCTGGCAAGCTGAAAAGTGCAGCCTGGAACCAAACAGAGTGATGATGAACATTCAACCCCATCTTCACCGGACCGATTACGAAGCCCTCTATTCCTTTACAAAAGGAACAGGAGCCTCCGGTTTCGAGAAGGAAGCGAATTACACAGGGTACCTTGTTGTCGAGCATCTACTCGAACAAGGCCGCCCACTTTATGATCTGGCTCAGGTTCATAAAACAGAAGTGGACGCTATTGTAGAGAGGTCCCTGTTTTCACTAATGAACCAGGCATACCTCACTCAGCCCCAGGAATAAGGGTTCCCAGTAGATGGGAAAAGTTTTTCACTATAGGGCTTTCATTCCTTTTGGGCATCTGTTATACTTGGGTTAATTATTCGTTGTTCGATCAGATTCATGCAAGAGAAGATGTTTCGAAAGATGTCGTCTTGATGGAACTTGAAGAGCAAGAATAGTAATACATTGTGGATTTTCCACGCAGGAGGTAATTGTACATGGTTGAAGGTACAGTAAAATGGTTTAACGCAGAAAAAGGTTTTGGATTTATCGAAGTAGAAGGTCAAGACGACGTCTTCGTACACTTCTCTGCAATTCAAGAAGAAGGTTTCAAATCTCTTGAAGAAGGTCAAGTTGTAACTTTCGAAATCGAAGAAGGCCAGCGTGGACCACAAGCAGCTAACGTTCAAAAATAAGAACGTATAAAAACTCCCCTCCCGAGGGGAGTTTTTTTATGCACGAATTCCATTTATACAAGGCTCTGTTTCCATATATGTGAGCTGGATCGAGGCAGAAAACAAGTCGTTCCCCGCAGTCTCCACTCAACAAACATTTCAAAAGAAACCTTTAACAACGACAAACTTTAATAGAACCAAAAATAAAGGCTCTGTTAAAGTTTAGTGTTGATATTACTGCAAAAAAGGAACTTCCATAAAATTGGAAGTTCCTTTTTTATATTTGGCTTATTCTACGAAAGCTCCCGTTTGTGGAAGACTCAGTTTCGAGATGTTTGTGTGGGAGTTAGGGGCTACGGGGAATAGCTCGCTTTCCGCGGGAGCGCGGTGAGCCTCCTCGGACTACGTCCTGCGGGGTCTCACCCTGCACTTTTTTCCTCATAGATATCCGGTTTCTGCGCCTAGCGGCTAGTGAGACTTCCCTCGCTTCTGTACGATAAGTCAACATCGAATCCCTTCGTTCTTCGTGTTTCCTTTATCTCCTCCAGCTCAGTCCAGTCCATACGCCGCTGAACGAGGCGCCTGCACACTTAAGATAGGAGTCTCGCCATCCCCCTCCGCCCCTTGGCTAGATCAGGGTCTCGAAACCCCTTCATGAATCATCCGCTATTCTAGTTGGTGAGAGGATAAGGATCATATTCCCAATCCGAGGTGCTCGAACCTAGAAAGCTTGATACATAGCGTTTTATGCTTACAACAACCAGGGTAATGGAAGACCATCCAACGTTGATAAAGGGGTTCGTTTCTCGCATGATCGAATGGGGTGATTGGGAAGCTGCGAGACTCCCGTGGGAGAAAGGAGATCGGCGAGATCCCGCAGGGCGATAAGCCCGAGGAAGCTCGGCACTCCCCCACAGGAAAGACCAGCTATAAAAAGTCAAGGTTGTAAAGTGAAATTTCATTATCCTTTATGAAGCATTTTTGTCTCCATGCCAAATAAACCTCTTGGAAGAGGCATTTAAAAGCTTTTAGCTTTTTTCTGTTATGACTTTATTTCGGGCGAGACTCGTAAGGCTTCTTATCCCTTAATATCGCAAAGATAATATGGGTCAGCTTACGGGCTACAGCTCCCACGGCTGTTCCGTGGGCTTTCCCTCGTTTTCTTAGCTTTTTATAGTGCTGAGACAAAGCAGGATCTTGAAAGCTAGCGACAAAAGCGGCTTGCCATATGGCACGACGGAGGTAAGGAGACCCTCTCTTCGACATCTTCATCCTGTTTCCTTGGAAGTTGCCTGATTGGTGTACAGAAGCATCTAATCCTGCGAAGGCAACGAGTTGTTCAGGACGTTCAAAACGGTCGATGGAACCGATATCCCCTAATATGGCTGCCGCAAGAACATCGCTAATACCGATAATTGTAGTTAAGTAGTGCTCCTGGCGATTTGAAAGCTCTATGAGCGATGCTTCTATCTCGCTAATTTGTCGGTCCAAGAGGGATAGTTGTTCAAGGAGAATGTGAATCTGCACCCGAAATGCTTCTCCTCCTATGGATATGCCGAAGCTTTCCTGTGCTTTTTCTTTCAATTGATCTGCCTTTTCCTGAGCACGCCGTTCGCCGTATCTTCCTTTACTAGCTTGATTTAGGAGCTCAGCCAGTTTTTTTGTATCAATAGATAGAAGGTCTTCAGGCAAAGGATAATGAAGGAGAACTTCGGTAGAAGATACACCAAAAGTATCGGAAAACAAACGTTCATATTCCGGAAACACTTGATCGAGAAGAGAAATAATCTTTCGTTTGATATCTGAACTTTGGTCCACTAAAGAATAGCGAAGTCGCTCCAAGTTCTTTAACTGAAGGAGGTCATCTTCAATAAATGGGGTAGCCTCCGGGTTATCAATCCGGATAACCTGAGCGATGAGGTACGCATCTCGTTCATCTGTTTTCGTCTTACGAATATAAAAATTCCGTAAGGCATCGGATTGTAGAGGATTGAACGAGGTTACTTTAAATCCAAGCTTATGTAGAAATGAAAAGACGGATAACCAGTAATGACCTGTGGCCTCAAGTCCACATGCGCAATTATCTGGTGTAATCTCGTGTTGAGTTAAAAAATTTAGAAGTTTGTCGCTCCCTGATTTGGAATTAGAGAAACGTACGGTTTTACCTATCGGTTGTCCATGCTCATCAATTAAACCAGCCTCATGGTTCTGTTTTCCAATATCAATGCCGAGATAATACAAGAAAATCCACCTGCCCTGTAATAATTACCAGATGGGAGGGTTCCTCCGAATCTTTACAAGTATCCAGGCTCGTTAGATATACGACAACGACGTGTCATCCAGCTTATACGGATTATCTTGTAAAGAGGGAGGTGTCATTCTTTCCTACGAAGACATGGCTTCAAGCGAGGCGTCGACACCTCCATCTGATTGTCCTCATTATACCTCGTAAGAAGGTAGTGAGGTCCACCAGAAATGATCTGGTAACTATAATATACGAGCGAGTAGCTTCCCAGCCACCCCTGGCACTCAACACAATAACGAACCCCGAACCCTCTCGAAAGGTAGTCTTCAACAATCCTGCCGTGTAGCGGAAGACTCCGTTTCGAAATCATAATCCAACAAGATTCAATGGTTGGATCGTGAAAGTAGATCATCTAAAGGTTTCGACACTTGGAAATAAATTCCGTTTTGCCCTCCTATCATTCATTGTCACTTCCATCTGTTGATGCAAATATCAACACTGAACTTTAACAGAGCCAAAAATAAAAAAGAAGGCTCTGGAGAGAGCCTTCTTTTCTCGATTATTCGTCTTCTTGTTCGGTAAGGATCATTGGACCTTCTTTTGTAATCGCAACTGTGTGCTCATATTGTGCAGAGAGAGTACCATCCACAGTTCGCGCCGTCCAATTATTTTCATCCATCTGACTTCCCCATGTACCGATGTTAATCATTGGTTCAATCGTAATGACCATTCCCTCTTTAAGACGAGCGCCTTTACCGGCTGCCCCAAAGTGAGGAATGTAAGGATCTTCGTGGATCGAATCACCAATGCCGTGGCCTGTAAAATCACGGACAACCGAATAGCCTTCACCTTCTGCATAAGATTGGATCGCATGACCAATATCCCCAATGCGTTTACCTGGAACGGCCTGCTCGATCCCTTTATAGAGGGATGTTTTTGTCACATCCATCAATTTTTGAGCCTCTTCACTGATTTCCCCTACTGCGTGCGTCCAGGCAGAATCGGCAAGGAAGCCATTGAGGTTCACAACCATATCAATGGTCACGATATCCCCTTCTTCCAACTTTTCATGACGTGGGAAACCATGGCAGATTTCATCATTAATGGAAGCACATGTTGTAAATTCATACCCCTGGTAACCCTTCTGTTCACCAGTTCCCCCTCGTTCAGCTAAATATTTTTCTACGAAATTCTCAATTTCCATTGTAGTCACGCCAGGCTTGATAAACGTGCGTAACTGTTTATGAACACTCGCAAGAAGCTTCCCTGCCTCCTGCATCTTTTCGATTTCTCGTTGACTCTTTCTTTTGATCATTTGCTCAGCCCTCTCTTTTTCTATTACGTATGCAAGTATCCTCTAGTATGATAACGAAAATTAAGAAGTACGACCACCCTCAGGCACTCAATCCACTTCACGAATGATTCTGGCAGGGTTCCCACCGACAAATACACCGGACGGAACATCTTTCGTGACCACTGCTCCCGCTCCAACCACAACATTATTTCCAATAGTCACTCCAGGATTGATGACAGCACTGCCTCCAATCCAGACATCATCTCCAATTGTTACCGGCCGGCCTGCCTCTAATCCACTTGCCCTTTTCTCCCGGTCCATGGGATGGGTGGCCGTGTACAATTGTACACTCGGACCGATGAGCACTCTTTTTCCTATATGTATTTCACAGACGTCGAGAAACACACAGTTGAAATTCGCAAAAAAACCGTCGCCTACATGGATGTTCGATCCATAATCACAATAAAAAGGGGGCTCAAGCCCAAACTCTCCCTCAATCGTACCAAAAAGGTCCTGAAGCAGCTGTTTTCGATAAT
This sequence comes from Halobacillus sp. ABR2_026, assembly GCF_056158545.1. Taxonomy (NCBI): domain Bacteria; kingdom Bacillati; phylum Bacillota; class Bacilli; order Caryophanales; family Bacillaceae; genus Halobacillus; species Halobacillus sp. ABR2_026. The sequence goes on along the minus strand of NZ_JBSWTM010000001.1, from coordinate 1,046,471 downwards.
GCTCCTCTGTGTCCTTTGTCTGATTCAATTGATTCATAAGCTGCCTCGCCCTTGAGCGTTCAAAGATCAACTCATCATCCCAAGGCTTATACCACTCTCCGGCTAACATCTTCTCCTTTTCAGTCATACAGTCACCCCTATCTCTCTTTACATTTCTCTCTTTACTTTACCACAGTTTTTCGCTAGGCTAGGAACAACCAAAGGAGGTCGACATTCATGCAGGTGCGAGAATTGAAACAAGCGGATGCTGAAGCCTATTATGACTTACGATTAGAAGCACTACTCAACAACCCCGACGCTTTTATTACGACATATGAACAAGAAAAACAACGACCAGACCCTATCCAAACTACAGGCGAGCGATTAGAAAGTGAAACGACACGCACATTCGGATTATTTGTGGAGGAAAAACTCTCAGGTGTAGTTACACTCGTGAAAGAAACTCACCCAAAGTTTGCCCACAAAGCATCCATCGTAGCCATGTACATAACGAAAGGCCAACGACGGAAAGGTGGCGCAGAGCTCTTGATCAATGAATTGATCCAATTCTCCCGAGCTGTCGAATTAGAAGTTTTACACCTAAGTGTTGTCACGGACAATCATCCCGCTAAGCATTTGTATGAAAAGCTTGGCTTCCGCTCGTACGGCACAGAAATGAAAGCTATTAAACTGCCCGGCCGCTATTTAGATGAAGATCATATGGTTCTTTTTCTTTAATCCTTCTCTTACTATTGGAAAAATGAAACATTTCTCCTTCGTATCCGTATGTTACAGGGAGAAAGGAATTATGAAAAAAGGGTGAATCTATGATTGAAATCAACCATATTTCTAAAAACTTTGCAGGCAAACAAGCGGTAAGAGATCTTAATTTATCCATACCAGATGGAAAGATTTTCGGTTTTCTTGGTCCTAACGGTGCGGGAAAATCAACGACCATCAAAATGATGACCGGCATCCTTCCCATAGATGAAGGTTCCATCACAATGAATGGGATCGATGTAGAGAAAGAACCGATGAAGGCAAAACATCAATTCGGTTATGTCCCTGACCGGTCTGACATTTTCCTCCGATTAAAAGGAATCGAATACCTGAACTTTATCGCGGATGTATTCGAAGTTCCAAAAGATGTGAGAAAAGAAAAAATCGAATATCTAACGAAAAGTTTCGGAATTTATGAAGCTTTAAACGACCATATCCAAACGTATTCCCATGGAATGAGGCAGAAAATCGTTGTCAGTGGTGTACTTCTCCATGATCCTGATGTTTGGATTCTTGATGAACCTTTGACAGGGCTAGATCCAAAATCTTCCTACACATTGAAAGAAATGATGAGAGAACATGCAAGACGTGGAAAAATCGTGTTTTTTTCCACCCATGTATTGGAAGTTGTCGAACAACTATGTGATGAAGTAGCGATCATCAACAATGGGCACCTGCAATTTCAAGGCGACATGACTCAAATGAGACAGCAATTCAAAGACAATGACAATTTAGAGCAGTTGTTCCTGGAGCTGACCCAAAATGAGTAAAGCATGGAAATTAATGCGGGTTATGGTCAAAATGCAGCTGTCGATGGCAAACAAAACCAGTATGGAGAAGTTCGGTTATGTCATCATGGGACTTATGATGATCCCATTCGGTCTTCTGTTGTTGTTTTTCCTTCAAGGTCTGATTGGGAATATGTATGCAACCCTTGAACCTCTTGGTAATGAAGCGGTTATCCTGGGCTTACTGTTTGTGATGATGACCCTCGTCTTCTGTTTTACGAGTATCGGCACAGTACTCAGTTCCTTTTATTTTGCAGAAGATGTGGAGTCTTTTATTTCATTGCCTTTTCAGCCATACCAGATTATTTTCGGGAAATCAGCCGTACCTTTTCTATCCCTGTACGGCTTAAACACGATTATCCTGCTGCCGTCCCTGGTCTTTTATGGACTGCATAGCGGTTCCGGTTGGCTTTATTACATATTGGCTTTGCTCATTTGGGGCTTATTTCCGTTGATTCCTTTTGTTTTAACGGCCATAGTCATCATGTTCATCATGAGGTATGCGAATATATCCAAGAACAAAGATCGCACGAAAGTTTTCGTAGGCCTCCTTGGTTTCGCATTCGCCATTGGCATCAACGTTTTAATACGGATGGATTCTGATACAGGAAATGCAGCGGAACTATTGACCCAGCAGAATGGTCTCCTTGAACTTGTGACTAAATTTTTTCCCACCGCGTATTTCAGCAGCATAGCCTTGACGGAGATAGTGACACCGGCGGGCGTTCTCTATCTACTGTTATTCATAGCTTTATCCATTGGCGCTGTGCTTTTATTTCTTACCATCGGCCAGAAATTCTATTTCAAAGGGGTCCTTGGCCTATCAGGGGGAAAACGCAGTGAATTCAGCGAAGAAAAAGTTCAGAAACAGGTCCGGCAACAATCTGTCTTGTTAAGCCTGTGGAAAAAAGAAATGCGGGTCATCTTCCGCACGCCGACTTTTTTCACTCAGATTGTCGTTCAAAGCCTCTTCTTCCCGGTATTTTTAGTCATTATCATTTTAATGGACCCTAATGGTCCATTCACAGAATGGGCGTCTCAACTAAACACAATCGAAGGTAAAAAAGTGATCCTGGGCATGTTCGGTCTTACGGTCATCGCCCTGGGAATTACCCCGGCTTCCTTCTCTTCCATTTCACGTGATGGAAAAAGCTGGTTCAATCATTTGTATCTGCCAATTCCCCCATCGACTGTGATTTTAAGTAAACTGCTCGTATCCTTCTTTATGAACATCTTATCTTTACTCCTGTTAAGCCTGGCTGCCCTTTTCGTTCTGCATGTCCCCGTTAAAATCTGGCTGCTCTGGTTTTTGATTTCCCTTGTCACGGCATGGGTAGCAAGTATCGCAGGATTAATGATTGACTTGTACAGTCCTAAGATGAATTGGACAGATGAACGAGAGGTTTTTAAGGGAAGATTCATAGGGATTGTCCCTCTCGCCCTTGAAACGTTGGTCTTTGGAATCATCATCATCATCTTATGGAACAGTGGTTTACAGGGAATGGCACAGGTCGCCCTGACATTGCTCCTCATTCTGGGAGGGATAACGGGGCTTTTACATTACTTCTTGAAGCGTATGGTCCTTAAAAAGTATCATCATATTCATTAAAAAAAGCTCTGATGCACTGTCATCAGAGCTTTTTTCTGGAATCAGCCTCCAAAAAAGAAATCCAGGATGTTCCCGCTTTTAGAAGCGCTTTGATTGTAAAATTCAGAGTATCCACAATCCTTACAGTAAACGACAGTGAATTTGTTGTTTTGTACATCCAGCATTTTAGATAATCCAGACCCTGTCATCGCAACATCTTTCGTTCCTGCATCCGTACTTCCACATTTAATGCACCCTTGTTCACTCATGTACGGCCCTCCTTCGTTCCTGTAGTTCTATCATTTAACAATCATGACCGGGCATTTTGCCCTCTTAGCCACTTTATGGCTCACACTACCTAATACCATTTCCTGAAGGGTGTTTAAACCTCTACTACCGATGACAACGAGATCAAACTCATGATTGTTGGCATATTTAACGATAGTCGGACCAGGGTCCCCGTGCTGAATATCCACTTGGTAGGCAGCTTTTTTCTCTTTCAGAATTTCTTCAATCGGCTTCAACCTTTGCTGCCGGCGTTGTCCAATCAAACTTTGATCCCCTTCAGATAATACGTCCGACTTGGATTGATCGCCGTCAATCACATAGACAATCGTAATTTCAGCGTCTCCTTGTAAGTTGGCAAGAGCTGCAGCTCGTTCCGCCGTGCGAATCGAATGATCAGAACCATCCGCTGCCACTAATATCTTTTTATACATTCACATCCCCCATTCGAAACTGAACTTTTTTCAATTTTACCACGTTCTCTCTTTCGAATGTATAAAATCCCCCTCCAATTTCCATTCGGGAAATATTAATTTGTGAAATCGGGGTCCTCTCACGAAAAAAATAGAGAAAAATAGAGAAAAAACAACATTTATGCGCTTACATGGGGTTATGTAATATCCCTTTAAGGTGTTATAATCTGATCGTTCTTGCCGGATTTCCGTATTGTCACGGACGATACAAACAAATAAAGAAGAAAGAGGTGCGCAATTGAACACTGAAACAATTAAACAACAATGGTTTGGAAACGTAAAAAACGATGTGCTTTCAGGCATGGTTGTCGCTATGGCGCTCATCCCTGAAGCAATCGCTTTTTCTATCATCGCTGGAGTCGACCCCATGGTAGGACTGTACGCTTCCTTCTGCATCGCCGTCGTCATTGCTTTTATAGGTGGTCGTCCAGGTATGATTTCTGCTGCGACCGGAGCTATGGCTGTCCTTATGGTAACTTTAGTCAAAGACCATGGTTTAGAGTACTTGCTGGCTGCTACGATTTTGACCGGGATTTTACAATTCACTTTAGGGGCTTTGAAAATTGGTCAGCTAATGAAGTTCATCCCAAGATCTGTCATGATCGGTTTTGTCAATGCTTTGGCCATTCTCATTTTCTCATCTCAACTTGTCCATTTTGAGGGTGCTGGTTTGGCGATGTATGCGATGGTCGTCGGTTCACTAGCCATTATTTATATTTTACCAAGGTTCACAAAATCTGTTCCTTCACCTCTAGTAGCAATCGTTGTTATGACAATTGTAGCGATTTCGACTGGTGCCGGACTGAAAACAGTAGGAGATATGGGGGAACTTTCCAGTACTCTGCCGATCTTTTTAATTCCAGATATTCCGTTAACATTTGAAACATTGCAGATCATATTCCCTATTTCTCTAGCTCTTGCGTTTGTTGGTCTACTTGAATCCCTATTAACTGCTCAGATTGTTGATGATATGACTGATACCGTAAGTGATAAGAACAAAGAGGCACGTGGTCAAGGTGTGGCAAACGTAGTGTCCGGGTTCTTCGGAGGAATGGCAGGTTGTGCGATGATCGGTCAATCTGTCATCAACGTTTCTTCAGGAGGACGAGGCCGTTTGTCCACGCTCATAGCCGGAATATTTATGATGTTGTTAATCATCGTATTCAATGACCTGCTTGTCCAAATTCCTATGGCTGTCCTTGTCGGTGTCATGATTATGGTATCCATCGGCACATTCGACTGGAGTTCCTTGACACGTTTCAAGAAAACTCCGATTACAGACAGTGTAGTCATGCTAGTAACGGTCGGCACTGTCGTCCAGACTCATGATTTATCCAAAGGAGTCATTGCAGGAGTTATCCTCAGTGCCATCTTCTTCGTAGCGAAGATCTCAAAAGTGAAAGTCGAAGAAGTATTTGATGAGAATGCTGAAAAAATGGTCTACCATGTCAGCGGACAAGTTTTCTTTGCTTCCACTGACAGCTTAATCAAACATTTCAACTATGATGTGAACAGTTCACACGTTGTTATTGACTTCACTCATTCTCATGTATGGGACGACTCTGCAGTTGCCGCCATCGACAAGCTCGTAGCGAAATTCGAGGAGCGAGATGTGAATGTTGAAATTGCTGGATTAAATAAAGACAGTTCTCAACTCGTCCGACGACTTACTGTAAATGATAAAATGAATGCTTCATAAAAAAAGCGCAAGGCTTAACGCCTTGCGCTTTTTTCTATCCATTCTTCACGTAGCATACTGTAAACAGATGAGTCCTGCCACTCTCCCTTGACTAGTAAATCTTTTCGGAGCGTGCCTTCTTTGATCATGCCGACTTTTTCGAGCACTCGAATCGACCCTTTGTTTTCCGGATTGGATATAGCTACTACCCTTTGTAGATCACAATAATTAAAACAATAACGAATCATTAAACGAACAGCTTCTGTAGCCAAGCCCCTTCCCCAACAATCCTGATGGATAATAAAACCAATTTCACCCACACCGTCCCAGTCTCTTATGTTCATCTCGATATTCCCGACCACTTTTTCTATTCTTTTGTCTACTATGGTAAAAACAAAACGGCTTCTGTACCTTTGTTTTCGATCGATGATTACTTGACGGACGAAAAAGAGACTGTCTTCTAACGTGTTCGGCCCCCAAGGCTGGTGCTTTACCGTCTCTTCATTTGAGGAATAAGGATGAAAGGCTGACCAGTCTTCGAATAAAACTTCCCGAAGATAAATTCGGTCATTTTCTTCAATCAACTCCACTCCACCACGTCCTATACTCTTTTCTTATAAAGAAGCTTTCAACTGATTCATCCAAGGAGTCGGGTCCTCTTTTACCATGTACGCACGAACACCTTTAATGGTATGAAGGTATAGCATCCCATAAGTCCCGGCAGAATCCTGATAGGATACATCATGAATACTATGAAGAGGAAATGATTCCTTTGGTGATACCACCATCGTTTCAAACAGCTCCAGGTTGGACTCATGTTCCAGGTAAAGCTGTTGATTATTTTCTATGACACGTGTTCTCTCAAATATACGTTGAGAACAAATCAATTTCCATCGCCCTTTCCTTCTCCTTAGCTACACCAAGTATAGCTCATTTTTTGGCCCGGTGCACATACGCCCCTGGGTTATGAGGAAAGCTAAGAAGATACTTAGCAGACCGTAACTAAAAGACCCTTCATGGATGGAGTAGCACCTTATTCTCATACACGCCTCTCCCTCATTCCACACCCTCTTTCCTCCATCAACAAACATTCTAACACCCGTTTTAAAATGCCCCCTGGATGGAAAGAGCTCGAGACTTTCTTTCCGTGGGTTTTTATATTAGGATGGTAAAGGTGTTTTTTTGCACAACCTAAGAACAACTGGAGGAACCTGTATGAGCAATCGAAATAAAGGAATTATACTTCTATTAATATCAGCATTCGGCTTTTCTATGATGGCCGCCTTAGTCAAATTGTCAGGAGACGTCCCCACGGTCCAGAAGACTCTCTTCCGTAATGTGGTTTCTGCCGTTATCGCTTTTGGTTTTGTGCTGTTTAACAAAGAGCGTCTGTTTGGTAAAAAGGAAAACCAGAAACTGCTCCTTTCACAATATGCCCTGGGGACAATCGGAATGGTGCTGTTTTTCTATGCCATTGACCATCTTGTCCTGTCAGATGCTGACATGCTCAATAAACTCAGTCCCTTTCTATTAATTATTTTCTCAGCTGTATTTTTGAAGGAACAAGCGCGACTCTATCAAATCATCGCAATCATTGTGGCGTTCATTGGTACTCTGTTTATCATAAAACCGGCATCTCTCTCTAGAATTCATCCCTTATCTTGCAGGGATTTTTTCTGCTGTATTCGCGGCCGGGGCCTATACGTTGCTCCGTGTTTTAGGAGATAAGGAAAAGTTTTATACCATCGTTTTCTATTTTTCCTTTTTCACGACGGTCACGCTGCTGCCGTTCACCATTGCTTTCTACGAGCCGATGAGTGTTAAACAATGGGTTTATCTGCTCTCTGCTGGTGCATTTGCGACATTAGGCCAATTCGGTTTGACGATCGCCTATAAATTCGCACCCGCAAGAGAAATATCTATCTTCTTTTATTCGACTGTCGTCTATTCGGCACTCATCAGTATCATCCTGTTCGATCAAATACCTGATATCCTTAGTGTCCTCGGCTATCTGACGATCTTCGGAGCATCCCTTTACATGTTCCTCAGAAATAACAAAGAAGCTAAGAAAGAAGAAACTTCCTAAAATCCAAGGAGGATCATAAAGAAAAGCGGCCCCAAGACCGCTTTTCTTTATGGGGTTTTCAACTGCTTCAGTTGTGATAGTACTTCTTGATAGGCAGCTTCCAATTGTTCAACATCATCCCCCGGCGCAGGCATGCTGAGTCGGCTGACAATTTCAGTTCGTTTCGTTTCCAACGTCATAAGGTCGTAACCTTCTTCTCCATGAGCAGGGGGGTTTTCAAGGTGGTCTACCCATTCCTTCCAGGTTCCATTGAAGGCGTTTAATTTTGCCCCTTCGATGATCCATAATTGGTCCGCCGTCTTCTCAATGAATGTCCGATCATGGGATACGTAAAGGATCGTACCGGGAAAATCACAGATTAACTGTTCTAATGCCTCGATCGCGTCTATGTCCAAGTGGTTCGTCGGTTCATCCATCAAAAGCAGGCCTGCTCCACTGGCTATCAGCTTGGCAAGGGCAAGTTTCACACGCTCCCCTCCGCTCAAGTACCCGACATATTTATTCATATCTTCTTTATAAAATCGTAAACGGGCAAGGATAATCCGAATGGTTGTTTCAGAAAGAGAACTCTCTTCACCTGCATACTCAAAGACCGTCTTGTCTTCCGGCATATCTTCTAGAGTCTGATGGAAATACCCGATTTCCACTCCTGGTGCCAGCCATTCCTCAGACTTCAACAACTGTCTGATCAACGTTGATTTCCCAGACCCGTTTCCACCAATCAATGCTGTTTTCAACCCATTACGAAGAGTCAAATCAGGAATGGTAAAAAGGTGTTTAGATCCCGCTAGAACTTTAGATTCTTTCACGTTTCCAATCACCTTTTGATGAACATGGTCCATCTGATTGAATTCCATACACACCTGATCCCATTCTTTCGGCTTTTCAACTTTCTCCAGGCGATTGAGACGGTGTTCCAGTGTTTTACTCACACGTTCCACTTTCTTCTGATGGGCAGCAGCTTTATTTTTGCCCAGTCTCCTTTCCGAGTTGCCCATCCTCTTCGGAGGTTTTCTCATCCCTTTGGACTGGTCTTTTTTCTGGCGGATTCTACCTTCGATTCGTTTCTTTTTATTCTGATAGTGCTCATGCTTTTCGTATGCTTGATGTCGTTCCAGTGATTTTTGCGATTCATAGAAATCGTAATCCCCTTGAAACTCCTTAATCTCTCCATCTTCCAGCTCCCAAATCTTATTACAGCAACGATTGAGCAACATCCGGTCATGCGACACCATCACATATGAATAAGGATGATCAGAAAGTCTCTCTTCCACCTTTTCTATGTGCTCTGTATCCAAATTGTTGGTCGGCTCGTCCAGGAATAACAACGAATGGTTTTGTTTCAGCAAATCATCCATCCTGGCCAATGTTTTTTCTCCACCACTCAAAGGGGAAACTCTCCACTCTCCTTCGTTTAACTGTTTCAACCAACCATAGGAAACATGCCATTCAACACCGGGTGTCACATCGAGTTCGCCAAGTAAATATTGAAGAAGGAGGCTTTTCCCGACGCCATTCCTTCCTACTAATCCGATCCGGTCCCCTTCATGGATTTTCAATTCCTTGATGCCGAGAATTTTCCTGGCTCCGATCTGATAATGTATATCCCTAGCACGCATATGCAACATAAATAAACCTCCCTGACCGTTCCAGAGAGGTTTGAAGCCTTGTATCACTGCATAAAAACATACCAGGCCCTTTAATAAAGGCGACGTTAATAGCAATCATACCCTTTTATAAAAAAGGACAGACCAATCCTGCATCTGGAACGAGTGTAATCGATTATTCTCGTTTAGCAACAGGATTAGTACTTCATTGCTTTCAACGTCAGTCCCTTCTTTTTTTGTTACGTTTATTATATGATGAAATGGCTTGGAAAAACAAGGCATAGAATGGAGGAAATCTTATGGGAAAAGTCGTATTGTTTATCGCAACAAGCCTCGAAGGATATATTGCAAGAGAAGATGGAAGCATTGATTGGTTGTGGGACGACTCAGAAGAGGATTATGGATTTGAAGAATTCTTTCAAACGGTCGATACTGTTTTCTTAGGAAGAAAAACGTATGATCATATTTTCGAATTAACGGACGAATTCCCTTACAAAATGAAAGATGTTTATGTCGTTAGCAATCTCCGTGAAGGACATGATGACTATTCCACTTATATTCAGCCGGAACAGGCTGCTCCTCTCGTAAACATGCTGAAGGATGATCAAAATAAGACGATCTGGATTGTTGGCGGGGCGCATCTCATCCATTCCTTCATATCCGCAGGGTTGATTGACGAATATCGTCTTTTCATACAACCCACATTAATCGGCAAGGGACTTCCGCTTTTCCAAAAACATGACCAGGAAGCAGATCTCCAGCTTAAAGAAACAAAAGCCTACGAAGATGGGATGCTCTCAATCGTTTATGAATCAAAGGATAACAGCAAATGATCCCAAAGACATTAAAAGACCAACTCACAGAGGCCTACGACCGGGAATCTACCCGTCGGAATCAAACCCCCATCCAAGATTGGAAAATTCGTGAACGGAAAGATTTTCTTCAATTATTATTAAAGGAAAATAAACAGACGATGCTTGAAATCGGAGCGGGTACTGGAAAAGACAGTCTGTTCTTTTCGCAAAACAGCTTACGCGTACACGCCACAGATCTATCCGGCGAAATGGTACAAAAATGTCGAAGCAAAGGATTAAAGGCAGACATCATGAGCTTCGATAATCTCCAGTTCCAGGCTGAAACCTTTGATTCCATATGGGCATTGAACTGCCTCCTCCATGTTCCTAAAGAACATTTACCCGGGATCTTACAAGGAATCCAAAGCGTTTTAAAAACGAATGGTCTGTTTTATCTAGGGGTGTACGGAGGCATCAGTCATGAAGGTATATGGCAGAAGGACTTCCATACTCCTAAGCGGTACTTTTCTTTTTATGAAGACAACGTTCTAAAAGAGGTCTTATCTCCATATTTCAAGATTGAAGCCTTTCATAAAATACCGATGCAAGAACAGGGGGATGGCCCGCCCCATTTCCAAGGGGTTATCCTAAGGAAAACGGAGTAAAGAGGCATTTATTCACCACCACCGTCTCCTCCACCATCGGAATCGTAATGGTGGAACCCTTGATGCCACGCTGCTGGTTCTTCATTCTTTGAAGAAATCGTACGGCTGGTTGTTGACGGACCCGCTATTCTGAAAACAAGGACAAACACGACAATTACAATAACAAGGCCTGCGATCGTCGAAAACATAAAATCCCCCCTTTATCTATACATACGTGAACATAGGGCAAATAAGCATAAGCCGCATACAACCGGGTGGATTTTAAATTCCAGTAAGAAATAGGAGAGAATTTTATGATTCCTGCAAAACTAAATAAGGGGGATGAAATCCGTGTCATCTCGCCTGCAAGAAGCCTTGCAATTGTAGCTCCTGAACAGCAGAGGCTTTCTATAGACCGTTTAAAACAGTCAGGATTTAACGTTACATTCAGCAGGTATGCCGGTGAAGATGCCCCTACTCTTTCTAACCCTGTTAACCACCGGGTGGATGATCTTCACGAAGCATTTTCTGATTCGAAGGTTAAAGCGATTCTTACTACTCTGGGCGGGTATGACAGCAACCAATTATTGAATCACCTGGATTTTGATTTAATGGAAAGGAATCCGAAAATTTTTTGTGGGTATTCAGATATCACCGTCCTGGCAAACGCGATCTATCATAAAACAGGTTTAGTCACTTACAGTGGTCCGCATTTTTCTTCATTCGGAATGGAGCTTGGAATGACATATACTTTCGATCACTTCCTGAAAGTGTTGACGGAATCAGAGCCCTATTCCATCTTCCCTGCTGAGTCCTGGAGCGATGACCATTGGTATTTAAATCAAGCAGACCGGACATTTTATAATAACTCCGGATATGAGGTGTTACATGATGGTGTTTCTGAAGGAAAAGTCATCGGTGGTAACTTATGTACGTTGAATTTATTACAGGGAACTGAATTCATGCCTGCCCTGGAAGATACAATCCTCTTCCTCGAAGACGACTTACTTTCCGATCCGTTCACATTCGACCGTAATTTACAATCTTTAATCCATCAACCTGGCTTCAATAGAGTAAAAGGAATCGTCATCGGTCGTTTCCAAATAGGATCCAACATGGAAGAAGGAACATTAAAACAAATCCTAAGGTCAAAAAGGGAACTTGAGGATTTGCCGATTATTTACAATGCCAGTTTCGGGCACACCACTCCGATTTTCACTTTTCCTATTGGTGGTCGGGCGAGAATTGAGGCGTCCCATCATACATCTAAGATCACACTACTGGAGTATTAAAAAGGAGCTCTCTGCATACCAGGAAGCTCCTTTCTACTGCTTTAAACTAAATCATAAAGTTTATATACGTTTCCGTTTTCAATTTTTCCAGGGGCTGCTAAAAGATCCATTAAGACCCCGGCTACTTCATCAGGTGAACGCAGTTCGTCATTCTCCTTCAGTTTTCTGAATTTCTCAACATCTGCAAAGGCGTCTTCACTGGAGGATCGTATTTCACCTTGCATCTCTGTGTCAATCACTCCTGGGCTGTAAGCCAGAATGGTATGTCCTTTCCCTTCTTGTTCCAATGCCAGAGTTTTGGTGAAACGGTTGATGGCAGCTTTGGAACTGCTATACGTACTCCAACCATGGATGGTTTTTTCTGCAGCCCCGGAAGTTATATTGATGATTCCAAGCGAAATACTTTTTTCATTGGCAACCTGCACGAAACGATTGACCAATAGGATCGGAGCCGTTACATTGACCTGCATATGCTTCTGGATCGCACTTGCATTCAGGTCTCCCACTGTTCCAATAGGGTCGACAACTCCTGCATTATTGACGAGATATACGTAATGAGTTTTCTCATGAAATACAAGGTCGACGATCTGATCAAGGCCAGCCTGCAAATGATCCATGTCTGACAAGTCACAGCTCACATGATGATAGGCCACTCCATGTTCATCAGCCACCTTTTTCAAATCATCATTTCCAGAGCGTGAGACCCCGATTACATTGACGTTCTTAATCATAAACTGCCGGGCGATCGCTTCACCCAAACCACGGGAAGCTCCGGTTACAATAGCATATTGCATGGGACACATCCTTTCTCCTATTCTTTTTCATGGCATTCCCTTTGATCCTAAGGATAAACACTCCGTGCTAAACTTTACATCCCTCTAGCCAGACGATATGATTAACGGAGCACAAGTGGACAGATAAAGGAGTCTGCCTATGAGATATTTATTTTTATTTATCATCTATTCAGCAGGGCTTGTCGTTTCCAGTCTCGGTCTTGCTCTAATAATAAAATCAGGTTTAGGGGTTGGACCCGGGGACAGTATTGCTGTCGGTTTGTCGATGCATTTTCCAGTAACCGTTGGAAGTGTGATGATTGCTGCTTTTATCATTCTTTTGCTGGTGAATGCCAAATTAGAAAAAAAGCGGCCTCAATTTGAATCCTTGATTCCCATCATCATTCGCGGAAGAACGCTCGATATCTTTCTTTACGGTCTCCTTGAGAATATGGAATATGAAGCCTGGTGGGCCCAGTGGGGTATTTTCTCCCTCGGCCTTTTAGCCACAGCTGTTGGTATTTCTGTTTACTTACGCACCCCGTTTCCACGGATTCCACTGGATCATTTCATGATGATCATGAATGAAAAAACCAATCAATCCAAGAGTACCGTTCGGATTTTTTCAGAATCGGGGATGGCTTTCATCGGATTCCTTCTGGGAGCGCCCGTCGGATTCGGAACATTGATCGTCGCCTTACTGCTTGGACCACTCATCCAATGGACGTTCCGATGGGCTCGGCCTATTGCGGTCCTTTGGACAGAACCCAGAAAGAAAATGACTCAAAAAGCGTGATGCTGCCATCACGCTTTTTTCTACTCCTCGAAGGAAAGTTTCGTTACGCCGGTCTCTTCAAGCTTACGACCGATCTCTTCTTCAATGGTCAGACGCTGCTCCATTTGCTCCTCGGAAAGTTTTCCATCAATCGGGCCATACCGTTGGTTCATTTCTTTCTCTGCCAGTTTTTCGACAAGCTTGTCCCAGAAACTAAACTCATCATATTCCTCGACATGTGTATCCAACAGTTTCGATTCATAGTCTACATCAAGATCGTGGACACCGATTTGTTCCTGATAAGACACCTTATCCTCAAGGTTTGCTTCTTTATATTTCGATAATACAAGTTCCCTCACATCTTCGAACTCTTCATCCAGTTCCATCTTGGTTGAATTGACCATCCATGTACCAAGAAAGACCATCTCCACCAGCGTTTCATATTGTTTTTTCGACAATTCCAATTTGATATTACTCATTTCACACCGCTCCTTTCCTCTTTTCCCTAGCATTATAGCATACCCATTCCGCCCCGTTGTTGATCCCGCTTTCTCATTCCCCCTTACCCTTTCTGGTACCCGGTACGGGAACGTGGTTTCTGCACTCTATTGGGTACCAGGTACCGGACAGAGTTTCTGCAGTGCCAGGTTTGATGCTCACGCTTTCACATGAGAGCTCATAAAAAAACCGGTGGGCTGTGGGCCACCGGTTTACCTTGTTATTCACCTGCCATCTGGCCGGTGAAGATTGAATCTTCCTCCAGTATACGAGCATCTTCTTCATAGCATTTCTGCAGTTTCCGGGTAACAGGACCAGGCTGACCGTCTCCGATCGTCTGTCCATCTACTTTCAGAATCGGCATCACTTCTGAGGTACTGCTGGATAAAAACAGTTCATCCGCATACGCCAAGTCCTCCAATTGAAACGCTTCTTCGATGAATTCGATCTTTTCCCGCTGACAAAAAGCTTCCACCCTCATTCTGACACACCCATGAAGAATGTTCTTCTTAGCCGGATGGGTATACACTTTTCCGTGTCTTACGAAATAAACGTTTGAAGAGCTGCATTCCGTTACTTCTCCATTTTTATGGAGAATCGCTTCATAACTCCCCTTCTCTTTAGCCGTCTGTTTAGCGAGCACGTTCGGAAGCAGGTTCAAGCTTTTGATATAGCACCAATCCCAGCGAACATCCTCCTGTGTGATGACACTGACGCCTTCGCGCAGGAATGAATGAGGGCGTCCCAGATCTTTTACATATGCATATAAATTAGCTTTCGTTTCATCTGGAAAAACGTGATCCCTCGGTGCTGATCCTCTCGTAATCTGCATGTACACTTTAGCATCCCCGTGTATGCTGTTTTTCTTAAGCAGTTCATCCAACTGCTCATACATGTCTTCTTTTTTATAAGGAACTTCGATTTTTACAGCAGCCGCTGAACGGTAAAGACGGTCAATATGTTCATCGATTAAATAATACGTGCCATTATATACTCGGATAACTTCATAAACGCCATCACCAAATTGCAGGCCACGTTCCTCGAAAGGATATTTTAATGAGTCTTGTTTTACGAAATCATCTTCTGTCAAAATATAATCGTGAATCGTCATCATTTTTCCTCCTCAAGTCATCTCTGCGTTTAACGAATAGTTTATCAGAAAAAAGCCCCTGAATGGACCCTGAGATGAAAAAGTTTTTTCTGAAGACCTAGGAAATCGAAAAAAATAAGCCTAGACGGGTGTCTAAGCTCTATGTCCTTCAACGAATGTTACCTGCGTTCATTGATATTATCTTATGCTGTTGTCAATGGTTCATTCCACCTCAACCGTGGTTTCCAGCCAAGCGTGTTCGTATGGAACTCCTTTTCCCCCACGATCAACCAGAGGATAGAAAGATAAATCGAGTTCTTTCAGATCCTTGTCATAATGAAAATCATCAAATTGGATAAAACGGAAGGTCGTGAACGTTCCTTCTTCGGTCCCGATGGTGAAACCATTGTAAGTAGTACCATTCGAATCAACAGCTTTCACGAGAAACTCAATGTGCCCTCCTTCCTTCAACCACTCTTCTTCCTTATTCTTCATGAGAGGGTTACCATCTTTATACCACATTCCGAGATACAGTCCTTTGGCGTCATTTCGACTGTATAATTTGGTCAAGTGGATATTCGTTTCGGAAATTTCCTGAGCAGAAACAGAAATGGGCTCCGGGTGTTGTTTCGGCTCATCCACCATAGGATACGTTTGATCGTCTTTCAGAGCATTAACTTCTTTATTGTCTAAATAAAAGAAAACCGCAGTAATTAAGACAGCCAATAAACCAAAGACGGCCATTCGAACTTTTTTCATCCATCTCACCTCTTCAGGAAAGGTAAATATTAAAGGTATTATATCAAATCCCCCCCTCATTCTTTGTCAAAAGAAAGCAGCAGTTTTGTCGATATTTAATGACTTTCTCATTCTTTTAATACAATGACTCTGTTAAAGTTTAGTGTTGATATTACTGCAAAAAGGAACTCCCAATTTTATGGAAATTCCTTTTTATATTTTGGCTTATTCAACGAAAGCTCCCGTTTGTGGAAGACTCAGCTTCGAGATGTTTGTGTGATTCTAGGGGCTCCGGGAAAAGGTTCGCTTTCCATGGGGCGGGCGGTGGGTGAGCCTCCTCAGGCTACGCCTTCCGGGGTCTCACCTGTCCCACACGTCCCATAGGAGTCTCACCGTTTCCCTCCGCCCCCTTTCCCTTATAAGTGTCTCGAAGCCACTTTAAAAAGGGTGAGCTTGAATGGTTGAGGTTCGAACATCTGTATGGATTCGTAAGTTTCCAATTCTTCTCCCCTAGACGGGCAGATCATACGTAGTATCAAGCATTTGCGTATGCTAAACGTTCATGGGGTAGAGATGATATCATTCCCTTCTCTTACCCATACAAGCTGATTTTTTAAGTAGTGGTTTCGAGAGACTTATATGGCAAAGGGGCGGAGGGGAATGGCGAGACTCCTACCTTAAGTGTGCAGGCGCCTCGTTCAGCGGCGTATGGACTGGACTGAGCTGGAGGAGATAAAGGAAACACGAAGAACGAAGAGATTCGATGTTGACTTATCGTACAGAAGCGAGGGAAGTCTCACTAGCCGCTAGGCGCAGAAATCGGATATCTACGAGGAAAAAAGTGCTTGGTGAGACCCCGCAAGGCGTTAGCCTAAGGAGGCTCACCGCGCTCCCGCGGAAAGCGAGTCATTCCCCGCAGCCCCTATCCACTACACAGAAGTCTCGAAATCAAGTCTTCAACAATCCTGCCATTTAGCTTAAGACTCCGTTTCGAAATCATAATCCAACAAGATTCAATGGTTGGATCGTGCAAGTAGATCATCTAAAGGTTTCGACATTTGGAAATAAATTCTCTTTTACCATCCCATCATTCATTGTCACTTCCATCCGTTGCTGCAATATCAACACTGAACTTAAACAGAGCCAATACAATAAACCATGAGGGGAGAAGAGAAGGATTCTATCTCTTTACTCATTACCTTCAAATAAAAAACTGCTCTAAAAAAAGAGCAGTTTTTTTATTATAAGTATTTCTTTTGTACTTTTTTCCCACCATAGCTGAACACGACATCCCGGCCTTCAACTTTCGTCTCGATATGGACATTCCGTCCCCAGAGCTGATAAACATAGGGGAGGGTCTTTTCTAAATAACTGACATCCAGTTCTACCTCTTCGTAATGGTGCTTCAGATATAATTCGCCACTCCTCACATAATCTCCATCCTGGACGGTGATGTATGGAAAACCGCCATTCACCCTCATGGTAACGAGCTGATCTCGGACCGCTTCATGATCTTTATCGGTAATTTTGTATTTCTGCCCTTGTTTTTGGAAAAGGTACAGATCTTCCCTGCGCACAAGCTCCTTCGTTAAATAGTTCCGAATGAAGCTCTGATCCGACTCTATTTCCCTTACCTCAAACATTTTCTCCCTTCCAGTACCAGGCTCAATCCCATGCTTTTTCATTTCTTCTGTAGGATTGTCATAACGCTCTTCAATGTCCTCAAATATTTTCAATCCCAAATAATAAGGGTTCAACTGGGTCTTGCTCGGCTGAACAACACTTGCATTCAGTTTGGCAAACTCGATCGATTCATCACTGGTCAAATCCATCTCCCGCAAAATGCGGGCATGCCAATAGGACGCCCATCCTTCATTCATAATCTTTGTTTCTAATTGCGGCCAGAAATACAGCATCTCTTCCCGCATCATCGTCAAAATGTCCCTCTGCCAATCTTCCAGTTCGCGGCTGTATTGTTCAATGAACAATAACAGGTCCTTTTCCGGTCGGGGAGGGAACTTCCTTTTTTTCCTGAATGTCGGTTGGTCCTCTGAGGAAGAAGATTCGTCCATTTTCCAAAGATCATCATATTCTGTTAAAAGTGGTTTTTCTGCACTCTCTTCTTCATCGGCGGACCAGGCAAGCTTCGGCCGGACGAGGGAAGGATCTATGTGTTCCTGAATCGCCAGAACAGCGTCTAAAAAGGATTCGACCTCCTGCTTGCCATACTTCCTATCGTAAGCAGCGATTCGATCTGCCGTGGCGGCCATACTTTCTACCATGTCTCGTTTCGTATTTTGGAAACGGGCATTGTTCTTGAAGAAATCACAGTGCGCCAGGACATGAGCGACAATCAGTTTGTTTTGAATCAGACTGTTGGAATTCAATAGAAAGGCATAACATGGATTCGAGTTGATAACGAGTTCATAAATTTTACTCAAACCCAAATCATATTGAAGCTTCATTTTGTAATATTGCTTTCCAAAACTCCAATGGGAGAAGCGTGTTGGCATCCCGTACGCTCCGAATGTATAAATAATATCATCAGGACAGACTTCGTAACGCATTGGATAGAAATCAAGCCCGAATCCCTTAGCGATTTCAGTGATTTCCCTGATCGCATATTCGAGCTTCTTTTGGTCATCTGGTCTCAAAGATGCCCCCTCCTTCAAATTCGCTTACCTTACTATATGAAAGTAGAAGAGCGAACATGAAGGTTCAAAACATCTTCTTGTCCCCTATACGAGAATGCGTGCCATCATGAATTCATCCACAGGCTTTCCATCAACGATAAGCGATCGTTTCTTTACCCCTTCTTTTTCAAACCCCATTCGTTCATAAAAGTTGACTGCGCGCAGGTTATGAACCATAACGCTCAATTCAAGCCTTTCGACGCCCTGTTCGTAAGACCAGTCCAATAAAGATTGGAAGAGGTCTTTAGAAACACCTGTTCCATGGTATTCTTTTAAAACCCCTGTAATCACGCCTGCCACATGTCTGTTTCTCGGAGCCCCACCTCCAAAAACCGTTGCATGGCCGTTAAGTACACCTTCCGCCTCTGATAATAATAGGACCGAATTGCTTTGTCCTCTTATATTTTCAATCATCGTTTCGACCTTCACCACGGAAGTTGATCGTTCCCCTCTTCCAAAGAGGAGAAAATCAGACTCCCCTTCAAGCTTTTCAATGAGATTCCGGTAAGCTCCTCCATCCTTAACCTCTGCTATTCTAATCATCCCACCCCTCCTTCTATTCGATTATTGTATCAGAAAGTAATGATTCATTTTCCAAAAGCCTCGGAATAGAACATACACTCTATGAGAAGGAGTAAAAAACATCCCATCCTAAAGAAATCAAAAAAAAGAGAGCAGCTGCTCTCTTTTTTTCAGGCGGCATGTTCTAACCCTTTTTTAGAATCTTTCCTTTTTTTCATGACGAAATAAGTCATCGTCACTAACGATACCCCCACTATGAAGCCACTTAAAATCGTCGCATTGTGCCACATGAATGTGAAATCACCACTAGATACGATGGACTTGAAGCCAGCCACCGAATATGTCATGGGCAGCAACGGATTGAACCATTGCAAAGGTTCTGGGATTAGTTCTATCGGGAACGTACCGGCACTTGTCGTCAATTGAAGGATTAACACCAGAATAGCGACGAATCTTCCGGGATCACCGAGCAACGTCACTAACATTTGGACAAGAGCCATGAATGTAAGACTCGTAAGAATACTGAAACCATAGAAATACCACACGTTTGCAACTTCAAGGTTCAGCCCATATAAAATCACACTGGCTGCTATGACGGCTTGAACAGTACCCGCTACAAACAACACTCCGAATTTCGAGAGAAACCATCCATATCCGGTTACCGGGGTACCGAATGATTCTCTTACAGGGTAAACGATAGTAATGAGAAGCGCTCCGACAAACAACCCTAAAGATAAGAAATAAGGCGTAAAGCCTGTACCATAATTCGGTACATGGTTCATGGATTCTTTATCTACTCCTACAGGAGCCCCCATCATTTCTCCTGTTTCTTCGTCCGCCTGCACTTCACTGGCTTTCTGTGAAGCGGATGTAAGATTTGATTCAAATTCCTCGGTTCCTGAACTCAATTCATCTGTCCCTGCAGATAAATCACCGGCTCCATTTTGGAGTTGTCTGGATCCAGAAGCCAATTGATTGGATCCATCAAAAATTCGACTAGCCCCTTGATTGACTTTAGATGCCCCTGAAGCAAGTTCTCCTGCTCCTGCTTCTGCATTTGAAAGTTCTGTTGAAAATTCATGCATGGAATTCAACAATTTGGCATGCCCGTCAGAAAGCTCAGATGCTCCAGCATAAAGATGGTTAGTACCTTCTACCAGGGATACAGACCCTTTATGCAGTTGCTCCTGTGCTCCCACAAGCTCTTCCACTTTCCCAGCCAATGGCCCTGTCTGATCTACAACTTTCCCTGTACCAGCTGCAACGTTAGAAGCTCCTTGAGCAAGGGAAGCTGTCGCAGATTCCATGGTTTCCATTTGCTGTTTAAACACTTGTTGTTGTTCCTCAGGCAAATTCTCCATTATTGGAAGCCATTTTTCTTTCATTTGGGTCAGACGATCATTTAATTGATGAGCATTGGCAGAAAGCTGTTCCGCTCCACTATCCAAGCCAACCATGCTTTCATGAAGTGTGGCAGCACCATCTTTCAAAGGAGCCGTTTTCTCAACCATTGAAGAAAGACCGGATTTTAAAGATTCTGCTCCAGCTTTGGATTGGGCAATTCCTTCCTCCAAATCGGTCGTACCACCAGCCGCTTGAGCTGTTCCCTCTTCGATCTGAGAAAATCCTTCCTGTAATTTCCCTAAGCCATTGCGTAAATCAATAGAACCGGAAGCAAGGTCAGACGCACCGTTTCTCAAGGTTTGTGTACCGCTTGCTAGTTCCAGTTGTTTCTCAGTGAAAGTTTGAAGGTTTTCTTCCAGTTCTTTTGCTCCCTGATCGATCTCATTGGCACCAGCCCCAAGACTTCCAGCTTTTTCACTCGCTTCAGCTAAACCATCCTGCAATTCACTGAACTGCTCAAACATAGCATTCGCATAGGTTTCCGTCATTTCGCTCGATAATTTAGCTTTCATCTTTTCTGAAGCCGATTCCCCAATTTGAGCGGATAAGAAGTTGAAACCTTCATTCGGCACGTACTTCAATTGTAGTGGTTGTGGAGTATCATCCATCACCGTAGTCGCATCTCTCAGAAAAATGGTCTGGAATTTCTACAAGCATGTAATAGTCCTGCTTTTCTAACCCCTCATAACCTTTTTCTGCTGACACTATATGGTATTCGAAGTCTCCACTACTCTCCAGCTGGTCGACAAATTCATTCCCTACTTCCAAAGGTTCTCCGTTGAATTCTGAACCTTCATCAAGATTGACGACCGCTACAGGCAGTTGATCCATACTGTCATACGGATTCCAAAACGCCCATAAAAACATGGCGCTGTAAATCAACGGAATGAGTAAAACTGCCAGAAAAGGCACAAGGACCTTTTTATTCTTCCCAATATGCTTCCATTCGGATAACCAAAGCTTCCAACCGTTCATTATTTCTACCTCCTAATAATAAATGACCAAAATGTCCATTTAGTCATATCTCTTTAAAAAAAGAGGACCATCAGTCAGGTGACAATCCTTTAAACACATAATCATCAAATAGATGCAGAATCTTCTCTTTGGTCAAAGGTTCATGACCTTCTTCCCAGTCGATAATCAATGCCATATATAATTTCAACATCATAAAAGCTGTGATTTCTGGATCGCATTCCCGAATGTCCCCTTCAGCAACAGCAGCTGTGATTTTCCCCTTCAGATAATCGAGTACTGACGTCTCTATACTCTGAAGAGCTTCTCTAACTGTCGCGGTTCCCATTTCACGCGCTTCATAGACAAGCTTTACCGTCAATTGATGACTTTTACGATATTGAAGGATTTCAACCAGTGCCAAGTGTACATTTTCTTTCAGCGAACGATGATCATCCATGACAGATTCTGCTTTTTTCTTCATTTCATGAAGGAGGTCTGCAATGATTTTCTGAAACAGCTCCTCTTTGTTCTGAAAAAAATTGTAGATCGTCCCTTTACCCACGTTCGCTGTTTTGGCGACTTGATCCATCGTGGTCGCTTTATAGCCGAACACCGAAAATGATTCACGTGCAGCTTCCAGAATCACTTCTTTCTTATCCATACTCATTCACCACCTGACCATTTGAACAATATAGTCACATTTCACATGGATGATTATACGCCTTTTTTGTAGAGATGCAACCTTTAACTAAAGTACAATGGAAGAAAACGTTAAAAAAGGAGATTGATGATGAAAAAAATCCTGGAATCTTACGAGCATTTATCTTCCCATTATGAATTCGAGGTCGATACAAAGTCTTATAATGCGCATTTGGAACGTCCTGCGATGCTTCAGCTTCTTCCCGACCTTGCAGGAAAGAAAGTGTTGGATGCAGGCTGTGCTGCAGGATGGTACGCCCACTATATGGCGGAGCAGGGAGCAGAAGTGACCGCTATCGATTTCACCCCTGCTATGATTGAAGCTGCCAGAAGAAGGACGGAAAATAGGAAGGTTCATGCTTTCGTACACGACTTGACGGCTCCTCTTCCATTTGACGATCATCACTTAGATCTCATCCTCAGCTCACTCACTCTGCATTACATCAAGGACTGGACCTCTGTTTTCAAGGAGTTTCATCGTGTCTTACGCCCAGGTGGGACGTTGCTTTTTTCTACCCACCATCCCTTTATGGACTATGCAAATTACGAAATCGATGATTATTATCGTTGCCACCGGATAGAAGATGTATGGAATGTTGGAGGAAAAAAAGTCCCCATGTCATTCTACAGACGTTCCCTCGAAGAAACCCTTATGACGGTGATGGAAAGATTTCATTTTGTCCAACTCAAAGAACCTAGACCAACAGCTGCTTTCAAAGACAGCCACCCGGAAGGATTCCATAAAGTATCGACCCAACCCAGTTTTATGATCATAAAAGCTGAAAAGCCAGGATCCTTATAAAAGGTCCTAGCTTCTCTTCGTTAAGATCGCTGATCAGGGAAAATTCTATCGACCATTTCTCCAAATTCACGGAAAAATCCTCTGACAGGCTCCCCATTTTCCGCATCTTCCACATAGTTATTCGTCAAGTCAACGAAATCAGGGTTCGTTGAAATATAGACATTGTTAATATCCTGATCCGACGCTTTCACTGCTTTTTTAATTTGCTTCTCCATTTCATCAGAGACTTCGTTCTTGTCTCCTTTTGGATGATCGAGTTCCGCAGCTACATAAGCATTGTCACGGGTTTTTAAAACATACACACGATCGACGCCATCCACATTCTTTTCAATACGGTTTGCTGCATCTTTCGCTACTTTATAATTCGTGTTATGAACCATTCCACGATCGTTGTCATACTTGTTCGCTTTTTGACCGTTTTCAGCCATATCGTCTGCCGTACGCTCGAAGCTTGTATTTTCTACGCCATCATAGTTGCCATTGTCTCCCGCTTCCTGCTCGGCTTGACATGCAACGAGCGCACCGGCTGCTAAGAAACCAATCGCTAATCTTTTCATTTTCAAGATGTCCAACCTCCTTCCACTCGTGTTTACGGTTAGTATGTGTGGTTGACATCCAAATATGCGATAGGTAAAAACAGGAAAAGGTCAAAAAAACCTTCCGTTTAAATCGGAAGGTTCCACCAAATTTGAATGAAAATTAAATAAACGAAAAAAATAGCATTAATAAATAAAAGAAAAGCACAAATCAGTTTATAATAACCTTCTACTTTTTTATAGCCGATCCGGATAAAAATGAAGCCGGCCATCAACAGGAGATACAGACTGATAAACCAAATCCACACATAAGAAGTTGAAGCTCCAAAACCTACTTCATGACCGACTCCATAAAGCAGCCAGGGAGCTAAAAAACATAACATGGATATGGGGAGATACCTTTGCTCACTTTTTATGTAAAAAAGAGAAAGACTGGCAGCAATGAGGGTAATTCCTCCGATGATTTCAGAAACGAGAATCATCACCTGCTGGGTTGCCTCAGCTTCAGCTGTCAAAAAAGTCACGAATAATGACAACCCCAATGTAAGGACACACCCCACATTTACATAAAGAAGATTTTTCTCTGTCATCACGAAGACTCCTTCCAAAAGCAAAACTTTTCCATACTATCATAACAAAATTTCCATTTCTCTGCGGAAGAAATAAGCAAAAATGTGTCGGTCTTCCCAGAACTGTGACGAACTCTCTGATTGAGTATTCATGGTCGAGGGGATAATAAGACCACTCCTTTCAAAAAGGAAGTGTCATTCAATGAGTCACTACGATTACGACAAAGCCCTCCATTTCATGATTTGGGGGCAATGGGACGACTTGCTCGTCCTCATGGTCCGCACGCGGGATGAATTCCTTTCGAAGAAGATCGAAACCTTTCTTCACTCGTGCTACTACCCAAGCAGACAAAGTGAAATGCTGGAATCTCACGAGGCTTTGTTAAGCTATATCGATCATGCACAAGCTTCGTCTATTCAACCCAGTTTCACTTAAAATAAAACGACCAGCCCATCCTATGGATGGACTGGTCTTCTTTTGTTCCCCATTACATTCGTGGGTATTCTTGTACAAGCGGATGAAGATGCATTTCATCAATGACCATATGTTTAGGGGCAAGAGCCATATATACCACCGCTTCGGCAATATCATGGACTTTCAGCCAGTCTGATTTTTCCGGATCTCCCTGTGTCCCATTCGCAAAGTTTGTATCCACCATCCCCGGATTGATCGTACCTGCTCGAATGCCGTCTTTTCTTACTTCCTGAGCGAGTGATCCCATGAAACCCTGGACAGCATATTTCGTTGACGTATACAACGCGCCTCCATCAGGTATGGTATAACGGGATACGTCTGACGCTACAGTAATGATGGTTCCAAACTGTTGGGCTTTCATAATCGGGAGAACAGCTTTTGTAGCAAGAAATACACCTTGGACATTAATGTCATATGTACGGCGCCATTCTTCTACCGTCACCTCTTCAATCGCTTTAAAGTCGCCGATTCCAGCATTATTGACAAGGATATCCACCTTACCATACGCCTTCTTCGTTGATTCAACCACCTGGTCCATCTCATTTTCTTCACTAACGTCAGCCGTATAAGCCAGTACGTGTTCATAGCCCTGTTTTTTCAGTTCTTCTTTCGTATGGAAAATTTCTTCTGAACTGCCTATGATGGATAAATGAGCTCCTTTTTCAGCTAATTGAAAAGCAATTTCCTTACCGATTCCTCTTGAAGCTCCAGTAATGATCGCTACTTGTTTGTCCAACACTTTCATTCCTCCTTACGTTCTTTCCGGCTTATCTTCTGTTTCTAATTTAAAATGCAGGTCAAATAAATCCCGCCGTCTGTCCCTGAGTTGACGTACAGTACCTGACTTCCGCTGCCTTCTCAGTATTTCCAAATCAACATCGCCTACCACTACGGTTTCAACATTCGGATTGCACTCCCCGATAATTCCATCCCGCGCGAATTCAAAATCGGAAGGCGTGAAAATGCCGGATTGGGCATACTGGATGTCCATATTTTCCACTTGCGTCAAATTCCCAACAGTTCCTGCAATGACCGTATAGACTTGGTTTTCAACTGCACGCGCCTGAGCACAATAACGTACACGCAAATATCCCTGCCGATCATCAGTACAAAACGGAACAAAAATGATATTCGCCCCCTGATCAACCGCATATCGGGCGAGTTCTGGAAACTGGATATCATAACAGATTTGAATGGCGATTTTACCACAATCTGTATCAAAAACCTTGACAGCGTCCCCAGGCTGGATTCCCCACCACGTCCGCTCATTCGGCGTAACATGGATTTTATATTGCTTTTCGATCGTACCATCCCTTCTGAATAAGTAAGAAATGTTATAGATCTGATCTTCCTCTTCCACAAAATGGGATCCACCAATAATATTCACATTGTATTTAACGGATAGATAAGTAAACCATTCGATATATTCCTCCGTATATTCACTCAATTTCCGTACAGCCTTAGACGGCACTTTTTCTTCTAAAAATGACATGAGTTGAGTGGTGAAAATTTCAGGAAATACGGCGAAATCGGCCCCGTAATCCGCAGCAACATCTACATAATACTCACACTGCTTCGCAAATTCTTCGAAAGAATCTATATTCTTCATCATGTATTGGATGACCATGATCCTTACAGGATGACTCGTTTTAAAGTACCGCTTTGTTCGGGCGCGGTAGTCGATGTTGTTCCACTCCATCAACGTGGCATACTTCATAGATTGTTCATCGTCCGGAAGGTAATCCGGGTTAATCCGCATCACAGAGAAGCCATTCATGATTTGAAAAGTAAGAACCGGATCATAAATGTTCTGATTTCTGACCTCCTCCACATATTCCCGCGGCGACAGTTCTGATTCGTATTTATGATAGTTCGGAATCCGCCCTCCGATGATGATACTTTTTAAATTCAGCTCACGAGCAAGCTCTTTCCTTGCTTCATACAACCGCCTTCCAATCTTCATTCCTCTGTATTCAGGGTGAACCATTACTTCTATTCCATATAAATTGTATCCGTCCGGGTCATGGTTGGTTATGTATCCTTCATCTGTAATATCGTCCCATGTGTGTTTATCGTCGTATTCATCAAAATTGATCATTAAACTGGAGCAGCTGCCAATGATTTTGCCGTCAAATTCAACAACGACCTGTCCTTCCGGAAAATGCTTCAAGTGACTTTCCAAGTGCTCCCGCTTCCATGGGTCCATATTAGGAAAACACACCTTCTGCAATTTGAATAGCTGTTCAATATCTTTTTCCTGCATATTTCTCACGATCATTTTCTTTTCGTATTGAGTCAGATCAAGCTTTGACATCTTATCTTCCTCCTCATATGATCTTCGAACCCTTTTAATCGTACTTAACCTAGCTCCTTTTTGTCTAGTTAAAACACAAGACCTACCATCCGAAATAGGTTATTCGTTCATATGGAGCTATGAACGAAGTCTACTCAAGCATGCTCTAAAAAAGATTGGGGGAATGGGATAGGATCCTTACAAATATAATCTTCAGGATGATACTAACAGAAATGAAATGTATGAATTGAATCGGTTCATATCCTCGTGTATGATAGGTTAAGAAGAGGTGTAGCCTATGAATGGTTTTGAAAGAAGAAAACAACGAAAAAAACAAAATATTTTGAACGCCTCCCTGAAACTGTTCTCAGAATACGGGGTGCATAAAGTCAGCATCCAGGAAATTGCTAAAAAAGCTCAAGTTTCCCAGGTCACCATCTACAATTATTTTGGCGGCAAAGACGAGCTTCTATTCGAAACAATAAAAATGTTCATTTACGGCCGATTGGAACGCTTCCGTAAAGTGGTACAGGATGACGATATGAACTTCAAAGACAAAATTCAATTCGTGATACAGGATAAAAAAGAAAACATCCTCCATATGGATCCAAGTTTTCTTCAAACCGTCATTCATGGAAACCCCGAATTACAACAATTGATTCAGAAAATCACCGATGAAGAAACGCTCCCTTTACTTACAGAACTTGTGAAACAGGGGAAATCGCAAGGGTACGTCCACCCCGATATTTCCCTGCGCTCCATCATGTTTTATATAGAAATGTATTATCAGGCCATGCAGTCACAGGAAGATTTCACAGATCATTCCCTCGCTGAATTGAGTGAAGAAATCACCCATATGTTTTTTTACGGCTTGATGGGAAACCAGGAAGAACGTCTCCATCAAGACAAAAAATAATGGCAAATGAAAAGAGCGTAGAGGATTGTCTCTACGCTCTTTTACCATCTTTCTGTAAGTTTCATCTCCACTTCTTCACATACCAGCGAATAAGATCATTCCACTTACTGCCGAATAACTTCTCCCTCCAATAGAGGTCTGCGGTTTGAGTGACTACATTATTTTTGGCAGGATACGGGTGGACGACACTCGAAAGGCTTTGGAATTTCTTATTGAGCGCCTGAATCGTACCGACTTCCTGCATCCATTCTCCCGCTCCTTCGCCAATCGCATGCGCCCCTACAATTTTACCTCGGTTGGTTGTCATAACTTTCACAAGTCCGTCTCTCTTACGCTCTGCCATAAAACGATCATTATCGCTCAATTTTGTTTTGAAGGTCAACAGGTCCTCCCCATATTCTTCCATTGCTTGTGATTCCGTCAAGCCGAGATGATAGACCTCAGGTGATGTATAGACCACCCAGGGAACTTTTTCATAGGAAACTTTCCTGGAAAGCCCTAACACAGCATTGGACACAGCGATTTTACCTTCCATTCCTGCCACATGAGTGAACGGCATCGACCCATTACAGTCCCCGACAGCATAAATATGGCTTTTGTTGGTTCTCAATGTGACATCGACGCTAATGGAGCCATTTTCAGTCTTGACTCCCGCCTTGTCCAAATCGAGACTACCTATGTTCGGTTTCCTTCCAGCAGCTACTAGGATCGCATCTGTGAGAAGGCTGTTCTGGATGCCATCTTTTGTATAGTGTACCCGGACACGTCCCCCTTCCCTTACCACGGATTCAGCTTTGGAATTGGTCAGGATATGAAGCTCCTCAGATAACAGTTGCTGAGAAAGGGCGCCTATCTCCTCGTCCTCTTTGGATAGGATTTGAGGGCCGCCTTCGATCATGGTCACTTCCACTCCCAAACGGCTCATAGCCTGGGAAAGTTCTGCCCCAATGACTCCTCCACCAATCACCACCATAGACGAAGGTTTTTCTTTCAATGAAAAAATGGATTCGTTCGTCAGGTAATCCACTTGTTCCATTCCTGCTATAGGCGGAATCCATGGGGATGATCCTGTCGCGATAACGAAACGCTTAGCTGTAATCGTTTGCTCGCCCACTTGCAATGTATGTTCATCAAGGAATTTTCCTTCTACCTCGTAAAGATCGATGCCAAGTTCAATGAAACGATCTTTTGAATCGTGCGCCTGAACATCTTGTAATGCCTCTTCCACCCGCTCCATAGCAGAAGAAAACCACTTAGAGTAATCTTCATCTGTGAATTTTGTGTAATCTGAAGCTTCTTTCACCTCTTTAGCTGCCTGAATCAAAGCTTTGGAGGGCATGCACCCGTAGTGAAGGCAATCCCCCCCAAGGTCGGATTTCCGCTCAATAAGCGCTGTTTTCGCACCAAAGCTCGCGGCACCAGCGGCTACTGTCAGTCCACCTGATCCGCCCCCGATGACAGCTATCTGATAATCAAATGTCACGTGATCCTCTCCTCATCGTCTCATAATGCTCCTTGAACTCTGTCATTCTCTTCTTATTAACCCCAAAATCGGAATACCCCATTCTGGAAGCCGAACGAAAATGAACAACCTTCCCATCTTCATCAAAATAAAATTCTACATCGTCTTTAAATTTCATCCATTTTGTTTCAACGAGCGCGTGAATATAATTTACGGTTTCGGTTTCCACTTTTGTCCTCTCCATCTGACCGATAATCTCCTTCACCACAGATTTTGTCGTCTCGAGGTCTGTCGAGAAGGGTAGTGGAGACATCCGCTTATCTTCCTGGTCTGTTTGAGTACTGACGCAGTTCGGAGATCTTGGACAATCGGACAGTTTCCCGTTTTTGACACCTATATAAGACTCACTCATCATGACTCCTCCTTTTCTACACGATACCTCTATCCTGTCGCTGCCTTCAACAAAAAAGCACTCCTGAATATTCAGGAGTGCTTTCCATGAGATGAGTTTTGCTTGCCGGAAGAAGGTTGCTTTTTGTAGTGGTGACCTTTCCCTTTAGGCTGGTCACCTTTCTTCCTATGATGTTTTGAAGAAGACCGTGCTTTAGCTTTATCCTCTTTTTTCGATTTATGGTATTTCTGATCCCTGTAGGATTCTTTCTTATGGATTTTATCTTTTTTGTTGTTATTCGTTATGTTCTTTTTTTCGTTATATTTCTTCTCTCCATGTTTTTCTAAGTGAAAAGAAGATTTTTCCTCACTTTCAGGTGGACCCGTCTTCGCTTTTCCTAACGGATCCGCTTGTTCAACGTCCGTCTCTATCGTCGATTGTTTCTCGATTTCCAAGTCACGATTTGCCGGCTCAATAGGTTTCAAATCAGGATCGACCGGGGCCTCCTGCCCTTCATCCGATGAATCTTTTTTATAAAAGGATTGAATAATTTCTCGATCATCTTCTTCAACGGGTACAGGATTTTCTGAACTCATCCCATCTTCGGAATCCGTTTCATTGATTTTATCCGCCACCATCTCATTGACAGAAGCCTTTTGTTTAATAGCTTTTTTTCTTAGCTCTTCGGGTACCAGGAAGGTTGCAATCGTCATATTTGTGGACTTTTCTTTCAGAAACTGTTCGATCTCATCTGTATATTCAGCATCCGCTTCTTCCTTTAAATAACTGATCCCAATCAGTACTTGATTGGATTCATTGACGTAACCTTTTTGTTGACTCAACTCGATCAATTGAAAGGTAACTTCGGACGCGTCTTGCTTTTTCCAATCTTCAAAGGACGAAATGATATCTTCCGCTTCCTCGTTTTGAGGATTCAGATCGATGACCTGCATTTTATCATTCAACTCAAGTTCCACACTTGGATTGATATCTATGTTCATATAAGCATAAGCCTGATTGTTTCCATAGAGAAAGAAAGCAGGAAATAACGCCAGCAGGAACACAAGGGCAACAATAGCTGCTCTCGAATAATGATTATGCAGCACCTGAGTCCAACGATGCAGGACTTTATGATCCTCAATGATTTTGAATCGAATTTCCATCCCGATATCTGCATCGTCAACTTTTTCAGCTTTATGAAATTTACCATCGCTGGTCATAACGATCATGTATTCACTCTGCTGCTCCATGACAATACCTTTTTTCACATACCCACCCCTTTCAAATAATCCTTGAGATATACATAATCCCCGTTAAGGATGAGAACTAAGGCAATGATGAATTTGCGGTTTCGCTCCAATGTTTTCTTACTAACATCGACACGATGAACCAATTCTTTAATCGGAAGTCGGCCTTTATCGAGAACTTGCGAACACAGG
Organism: Halobacillus sp. ABR2_026; assembly: GCF_056158545.1. Taxonomy (NCBI): domain Bacteria; kingdom Bacillati; phylum Bacillota; class Bacilli; order Caryophanales; family Bacillaceae; genus Halobacillus; species Halobacillus sp. ABR2_026. The sequence continues at coordinate 1,015,448 of NZ_JBSWTM010000001.1, read as the reverse complement.
GATTCATCCTCATACACAAGTCTCGCTACCTGGACGGCGGATTCCCGCGCGTCTCTATGCTTTGGTGACGCACCAATTAACTCATCAAATGAAAGTTTATATTTTTTCAATTGGGCTTGAAACTCCAAGATTTCTTCTTTACGGTGCCAAGCTTCTGTCTCCAATTGGTACTTTTCTTTGGCAGCTGAAATCTCCAGAGGGTTTTCCATTTGTTCTTCATCCTGGAAATCCTCATCAAGCGAAGTGACGTGCACCCGTTTTTGTTCATTACGAATGTAATCGATCACCTTACGCTTGATCACAAGCCTTGCAAAAGAAAGAAATGAACTTCCTTTATCTGATGAGTAAGATTGAATCGCTTCATTGAAAGCAAGCAAGCCGATACTGAACTCATCATCTTTCTTAGGGTCTATATATCTCTTACAAACTTCAGAAACACTTTTGGCGATAAAAGGTTGATACTGTTTCAGCATTTCATTCCTTGCAACATCGTCCCCCTGCTTGGCTGAAGAAACTTGCTCATCCAGGGAGGGATCCGCTTTTTGAAAAAGACGTTTGATCAACCTTTATCACCTCCAGCCTATTAATGATTTCGGTTTGGGCTATCGTTTTTTGGGTGTCTTTTTTAAGATTATTTCAATTGTGTTACAAAATCGTATCAACCAATATTTCTGAAGTATGCAGTTTTAGGGTCAGGTAAAAAGGTATTGTCCGTGACCATGACCATTTTACTGAACAAGACCCCATTGGTCTACTTCAAAGGGGTTACATTTTATTAAATAACCATTTCAAAAAATAAGCCCTAAGACTCTTCTTATTTCTACAAAAAAAGATAAAGTCTGAAAGCCTTGCATTTGTAGGTATAAATACCTCCGAAAAAAAGAAGAGAACCTATGAAAGGCTCCCTTCTTTGATTAACTCATGATAATAATCAATCGGTACTGCAAGACCTACACGACCTTCTTTATCATCATGCAGGGTGGCAAAAACAACTCCAATTACCTGCCCTTGTTCATTGATGACAGGGCTCCCGGAATTCCCTCTGTAAATTGGAGCATCCAACATGAGAACCTCCTCATTCCAATCATCGAGCTGCTTATAACCGATGACGTTCCCCTGATTGGCTATTCCAGTAAACTTGAGAGGGTTTCCGATAAAGTAAACATGTTCCCCTGAATCGAATGTCGTGTCATCAGCTAATTCCAGATGAGGGAGCCCTTTACCATCTACATCAAGTATGGCAAGATCAACTTCAGGAAATGACGCTACTACTTGCGCATCAAATAAACCATCCTCTGGAAAACCGACTGAAATTCTTTTTTCACCTTCGATTACGTGGTGGTTCGTAAGGATATACCCGTCTTCTGTATAAGCAAATCCGGTCCCTCTGCTTTGACCAGCCTCCACAACGACAACCGACTCCTTATACTCCTTTACCGTTTCATTGGTAGAGAGTTTAGCGGACGTCATAAGGAAATCGATAGCTGGTATGGAAAAAGTATTCGGCAGTACAGCGACGATATTAAACACCATCATTAAGGCGATGAGCCAAAACAGCCATTTCGGAAACGGTCGTCTTTCCTTTCGGGCTTTCTCTTCTGACCTTTCCCGTTCATAAGCTTTTCTTTTCTCTTCCTGAACGAGTTCATACAATTCCTCATCATCGATTTCTTCATAAAGGTCTTCATCAATAATATCTTTTCTATCCTTTTCATATTCACGCATCAACCCTGCCTCCATATCAGCAGAATGAGGAGGCACTTAAACCGCCGTTATACCTGCAGCTCCCTGCTGCATGCGGTACATGCGGTAGTACTCCCCTTTCATTTGGATCAATTGATCATGGTTTCCCTGTTCTCTAATTGTACCATGATTCAATACGAAAATTTGATCGGCTTGCTGAATGGTCGACAGGCGATGGGCGATCACTAAAGTAGTTCTTCCCTGTTTCAAAACTTCGAGGGCATTTTGAATCAACTGTTCGGTTTCGGTATCGATATTCGCTGTTGCTTCATCTAAAATCAAAATGGCAGGGTCAAACGCCAGCGCACGGGCAAAAGAAATTAACTGCCTCTCGCCCATAGACAGGCTTGCTCCTTTTTCCTCCACGAGATGATCATATTTCTCGGGAAATTTCTTAATAAACTGATCTGCTCCGACAGCCTTCAAAGCTCTGACCGCCATTTCCCGGGAAATACGTTCATCATTCATCGTTACATTCGACAAAATCGTTCCACTGAATATAAAAGGATCCTGCAGGACAATTCCCATATGGCTTCTCACTTGCTGGCGGGACCATTGATTCGTAGGTATTCCATTGATTTTTATCGTCCCTTCCTGGGGTTCATAAAATCGGAACAACAGATTCATGATTGAGCTCTTCCCGGAACCTGTATGACCGACGAATGCGGCTGTTTCTCCCGTCTTCACCCTGAACGATAAATTTCCGAGCACTGTATTTCCTTTTTCATAAGCAAAAGTGACTTGAGCAAACTCGATGTCCCCCCGATATTTTTCAATCGGTTGAACTTCCACATCTTCTCCCTTTTCTTGCAGAATATCAAAGACGCGCCCGGCAGCTACACGTGCTTCCTCCAATTGTGGCAATTGGTTGACGAGGTCCGTAACTGGTTGAAATAGCCTGTTTAAGTAGTCAACGAAAGCATATAAGACCCCAGCAGTTACTACCCCTTCAGGACTTATAGAACCGCCTCCAAAATACAAAATGAATGCAACAAACGCCAAATTCCTCAACACATTCACGAGATTGAAGGAGGTCAAAGCACTAAGTTTAATCAATTTACGCTGATAGATGAAATGACGCTCATTCAATCTTTCAAAATCCCTGGATGTCTGTGATTCCTGTCGAAAGGATTGAATGATGGACATTCCCTGGATCGCTTCATTAATATTTCCGTTCATATCACTAACGGTCGTCCGAACAACTTGATTATATCTGCCTGCATACCCTTTAAACACTTTCATCCATACAAACAGGATAGGAATCAATAACAGACTCCATAAGGCAAGGCGCCAGTCTAATAATAATAAAGCGAGGTAGATTCCAGCCATATAAAAGAAACTGGTCACGAAAGTAGCGAGGACTTTCACATAAAGTTCACGAATGGACTCTGTATCATTCGTTATACGGGCGACTACCTTTCCTGCCGGCTGATCGACAAAAAACTGTATCGGCAGCTTCTGAATATGTTCAAATAGATCATCTCTCATTTTCCTTATAATTCTGTTCGATGATTTCTGAAGCAAGTAGGTATGTGAGAATTGAAAGATGGAAGCAATGACCAATAACAGCACGTATAGACCGAGAAGCCAGTAAATAGCTTTCATTTCCGGTTGGAAAAATCGATACAACGACTCAACATTCAACTTCTCGGCACTTACTGAGAACGTGTCATTAGCCGATTTTATGGTCAGGACTCCATCTTCCCACTGTCGCGCTCCTGTGATAGGGACTTTTTCATCTGTCAGATAATAATTGCGTCCGGCTTGAATCATTGTCCGTGTATGGAGGATATCCGCCGCCCCTTCATAGCGGTCGGCTCGTACATAACTGCTGCCATCATAAGTGACAGCGCCCTCTACACTTTCTTGAACCTGATACCAATCACTCTCTATTCCAATGATGTGCTGATCGATCAATCTCTTCGCAATGAATGGTCCTGTAAGCTCAAGAGCTACAGCTACGATCAAACAAACAAGGCCGAGAAAGATTTGTTTACGGAACATCCAGGCATAATGAAACAACTGCTTTTCTGTAGAACTCCTCATTGTTCCACCTCCCTGTCCTCCAGCTGTTGATGTTCATACTGCTGTTGATACCACCCACCACTGTGGACCAGCTCCTCATGAGTCCCGTGTTCAAGCAATTTTCCATTCTCAAGGACAAGAATATGGTCCGCATGGGTAACTGCGGACAACCGGTGGGCAGCAATGAAAGTCGTTTTCCCTAATCGCTCTTTGCGTAGATGACTGAGGATTGCAGCTTCCGTTTTCCCGTCCACGGCTGACATAGCATCATCCAGCAAGAGAATTTCAGGGTCCATGATGAATGCTCTGGCAATGGAAACCCTCTGCTTTTGGCCTCCCGAAAGCGTTACGCCGCTTTCGCCTACTTTTGTATCCAGACCATCAGGAAGGTGCTGGATATCAGATGAAATATGAGCGAGTTCCAATACCCGGCCAATCTCCGTATCTGTAGCCCCTGGTTTACCGAACTGGATGTTCTCCCGTATGGTTTTTGAAAAGAGCACTTGATCCTGAGGGACATAACCAATCCACCCTCTCGTTTGATCCATGCCAAGTTTTTCGAGATCCACACCGTTCACTTCCAGTTTCCCTGAACCACCCGGATACTCCCGAAGGAGCTGACGGAATAACGTCGTTTTTCCTGCCCCTGTTTTGCCAACAATCCCCACGGTTTCCCCTTTTTTCACCGTCAATTGGATATTTTTTAAGCTTTGATTCACAGCCTCTGGATATTGAAAGGAATAATCCTTGAACACTATTTGATGCGGATTATCGATTCGGATCGGGTGTTCAGGGTCCTTCACATCCGGTTCATAGTCAAGGGTAGACTGTACCCGGTCGAGTGATGCATTCCCCCGCTGAAGCACGTTGATCAGCTCACCAACTGCAAACATCGGCCAGATTAGCATTCCTAAGTAAACATTAAAGGAGACCATTTCTCCGAGCGTGATATGATTTTGAAAGACAAGGTTTGCACCGTAGCCTAATCCGATCGTATAAGACAATCCGACCAGAATCTTGATCGTCGGCTCGAACAAAGCATCGATCTTCGCCACTTCCAGGTTTTTATCGAAGACCTCTGTGGTCCGGTTGTGAAAGGAACGTTCATCATTTTTTTCCTGAACAAAAGCACGAATTACGCGGACACCTCGAACGGATTCAAGAACTTGATTGTTCATCTCTCCAAACGATTCCTGAGCTTCTGTAAAACGCTTGTGAATCACTTTCCCATATCGGTTCATGACCACTGCCATGACAGGGAGGGGAATAAGCGCAGCAAATGTTAAAGGCCAGCTAATGGTAAATCCCATAACCCCGATGATCAGCATCATGAACACAGTCGAGTCCACGAGCGTTAAGATGCCAAACCCCGCCGTCATCGTCAATGCTTTCAAATCGTTCGTGGCTCTGGCCATGAGATCTCCTGTCCGATTTTTCCCAAAAAATGTCGGGGTCATCCGGAGAAAATGATTCATCAATCGTGATCTCATCTTTTTTTCCATCATCATCGCTCCACCGAAAAGGGTGTAGTCCCATAGATAGGAAATACTGTAACTGGCCACGATGATGACTCCATATAACAACAACAACTCCATTAATTTATTGGTCGTCATCGTGTCAAATTGAATGTGGTCAATCGCTGCACCTACGAGCTTCGGTGGTATTAAATCAACCATACTAACAACAATTAAAGCTACGATAGCCAGGGTATAACGTTTCCAATACAACCTGAAAAACCAACGCAATTTAAACAACACACTAAACATCATTCCTCATCCTCTCTGCCGAAATCGCTAGCCACTCTCTTTCCATTCATCCTGCCAATGTTTCTGATCTTTGTAGTGAATCATCATAAATCCTCCTAGAATTTTGATTTATAAAAACCGGTGAATCACCGATTCCTAATAAAAACACAAAAAAGCATACGTCCTTTGACGTATGCTTCCATACATAAAAAAAGGCACGATCATACGTGACCCTTCTGTCAACGCTCCTGTTGTTATAAAGTCAACGGAACGAATGTCTCCCAGTCACGATCCATATGAAGTTGTCTGTGGTTTGCTGACGTTCTTTTTTCATGATCGTGACCTCCTTTTGTATCAATGATTATATATTATATATTTATCTGAATTTTAAATCAACTATTTTTTTACTCTAATTTCTTAAAAAAATGCCTCCATACCAGTTTGCGAAACAGGAAACTATTCCAAATGGAGCATAGGTGCCATTAATATGACTAAATAAGATCCTGACCTTCCAAAATAACAAAAGCAAGAACCAAAACAATGAAGATAACAAACACGATGGAAAGCGGACGGGATACATTCGCCTTTTGAACTTCTTCCCATCGAACAGGTCGGATACCACTGATGGAAAAGATGGAGACCGCCGCCAATAAAATGGACATGATGTTTACCGTAACTAATAAGAACGCTCCGTATGCTGCCGCCATAGATCCATCGCCAATAGACATCCCCATAGCTACAGAAGGCGGAAGTAAAGCTACAGCCACCATCACCCCTACTAAGTTTCCCGAAAGCCTGTTCAAAAACGCGAGAGCTCCTGCAGCCCCAGAAGCTATGCCTAATGGTATATCAATCATGGTGACCATCGTCCGATCGAGGTACTGGACATTTTCCATGCCCACATCAGTAAAATAACCAAAAGCGATGGAGATAACCAATACGATGGCTATTCCATAAAGTGAGGTAAGCGCTGATTTTCCAAGACGTTTATAATCCCCAAGAATGGCGGAAAATGCAACAGAGATCACCGGACCGATCATCGGAGCAATGACCATAGCTCCAATGACCACCGCTTCGCTGTCCTTGATAATTCCGACCGTCGCCACGATGGCGGACAATAAAATGAGCAATGTGTAATTCATTGTAATGTGGCTGTTTTTTTCGGCCGCGTTCATCAATTCATGTCGACTTGCACGCAGCAACCTTGATTTCTCTTCTTCCTCTTCCTTTTGTTTTTCCTCCTTGGATTCTTCGTGGATGGTATCCTTTGAAAGATAGGTTTGAACAGGAATCAGCATCGTCTCAAATCCTTCGATCACGTTCGAAACTTCCTCTAAATAATTCAGGATATTTTCCACTTCGCTTTTATCGACAAGAATGCGAACGAGCATCCGTTCCTCTGATTCACTGGATACCCAATAGGAACGGTGGTCATACTCTATTAACTTTTCATCAATGGACTTGAAATGTTGATCGGGGATATATACTTCGATCAGCTGCAAATTCATAGGACCTCCGCCTCCAATGGATCAGTTTTTAACACGGACAAGCCTCCATCATTCTTTTTCTTCCAACAATTCAAACCTCCTTCATAATGTCTCCTATTTTCCACATACTAATTCTACCTATGGTTACTGGAAAGGAGGTTCGCTTATGTCTCTATTACTCCCATTGAAAGAAGAGGAGTATATAGCATCTACGAAGGTTCTACTAAATGACAGCCCGGACCTTGTCCAAAAAGTATTCGTCCACAAAGGACGGAACATCATCGTCCAGTTCATCCAATACCAAGTGAATAAAGCTCAGCTGGAAGATGAAATACTTGAAGCCATCACTCACTCCACGCGTACATGGTCAAACGAGGAGCTGCTGAATAAAATCCCCATGACATCCACAAACCAGGAATCTGAACTCGAAGCGATCGTTAAGCAGATGATTCAGGGCAGTGTGAGCATTTATATTGAAGGAGAAGCAAAAGCCGTACTCTTTGCCATCCCTAAACAGGAGCACCGTTCATTAAACCGTGCAGAGACAGAGTCTCTCGTCTTTGGACCGCAGGTTTCATTCACCGAGTCACTCATCACCAATCTGAATGTTGTACGCTGGAGGCTTGATACTTCTGATCTTGTCATGGAGAAATTGATTGTCGGAGAACGGATTCAGTCGGAAGTAAGGATCGTCTATTTAAAGTCTCTTGCCAATACAGAAAATGTTGACACAATGAGACAGAGAATTAGTGATTTGGAAATCGCAGAAGTGGAGGATACGAGTGTCCTTGGACAACTGATCGAAGACTCCTCTAGCACCGTTTTTCCTCAGTTAATTTTCACAGAACTTCCCGATCGTTTCTGCAATGCGATATCTAAAGGCCGTGTAGGCGTTATGGTTGATAAGAGCCCTACCATGTTAATCGGCCCTATGAACCTTTTCAGTTTTTTCGAGTCTACCGAAGATTTATATATGCGTTGGAACATGGGAACCTTCATCAGATTGTTGAGGCTGGTTTCCATGGCTTTGTCCATCATCCTTACGCCCATGTATGTGGCAGCCCTTACGTTCCACTATGAAATCATTCCAAGTACACTGCTTGTATCTCTTGGACAGTCGAGATCGACCGTACCCTTTCCCCCTGTTCTAGAAGCACTATTATTAGAAATATTGATCGAACTCCTCAGGGAAGCAGGGGCTCGTCTTCCTACAAAAGTCGGTCAGACGATGGGTATTGTTGGAGGTATTGTCCTTGGACAGGCTGCCGTTGAAGCAGGTTTTACAAGTAATATTCTGATTATCATTATTGCACTCAGTGCTTTGGCTTCCTTTACGGCTCCAAGTTATCTTATGGGATCAGCCATCAGAATTATCCGCTTCCCGATGATTCTTCTCGCTGGGGCATGGGGGATCATCGGAATCGTTTTTGCCCTTTCGTTTTTGGTCATCCATCTGTTGAAACAGAAATCCCTGGGACGTCCCTACCTGGCTCCTTTCTACCCATTGCAATGGGCGGATTTCAATGAATCCTTCTTCAGAGTGCCCTTTCAAAAGAATGCCGATCGTTCTAAAGGTCTGATGACAAAAGACAAGACCAGGTTCAACAAGTCAAAAGCGTCTGAACACAAGGATGGAGAAGGGTCATGAAAATTAATATTCCCTTCCGTCCAGACCATACTGTGCAGGCGTTCTATCTTTTCTTTATCGTTCATACCTCTCAAATCGGGGCTGGATTAATGGGGGTTCCGAGAATCTTATTCTTTGAAGCTGGTGTAGATGCATGGATCTCCGTTTTAATTGCAGGACTCTACTTACACATCATCGTCTTTGTCATGCTTCAACTCTTAAGAGCTTATGAAAACACGGATATTTTAGGAATTCAATGCGACCTATTCGGTATGTGGGTGGGAAAATTGCTCGGTACGATCTATGTGCTGTACATTTTCCTCCTGTTATTAACGGTCTTAAAAAACTATATCGAGGTCGTTCAAGTCTTCGTGTTCCCGGAAATGCCGATTTGGCTGATGGCTCTCTTCCTGCTTTCCTTGATGGTTTATAGCATTTCAGGAGGATTCCGCGTGGTAGTTGGTACAAGTGTCGTTTTCTTCTTTCTGACCATCTGGCTGGTATTCATGATTTATAAGCCGATCTCCCTGATGGACTGGGGGCACTTCACGCCCGTTCTCATGACTCCGATGGATGATTTACTACGAGGCGCACAGCAAGTCACGTTTTCAGTTCTTGGACTGGAAATTCTCCTGTTTGTTTATCCGTTTATCCAGGATAAAAAAAGAGTCTCCTTCCCCATCCATGCCGGTGTGTTCTTCACGACATGTCTAATCCTTTTGGTAACGGTCGTTTCCATCGGTTATTTCAGCCCTGATCAATTGCAGGCAACGGTATGGGCAACTTTGTCTTTGTTTAAGATCATCAGTTTTTCAGTGTTGGAGAGATTTGATTATATAGCTGTTGCCTTATGGATGATGGTCGTCATCCCGAATATCGTCCTCTTCGGTTGGATGGTGGTCCATTCTTTGAAACGAATGTTCGACTTCCCTAAGAAGCCCACCTTATATGGGATGGCCTTTCTATTGTTTCTCCTTTCTGTATTTGCTGAAAAAAGAGTCTTCCTGAACGAATTGACGAACTGGACAGGGAAAATAGGATTTTGGATTGTCTTCGTCTATCCATTGATCCTATACTTGATGGTTCTCATTAAAAAACGTATGAAAAAGGGGGGAACTTCATGAAGTGGCCATCCTTAGTGATCGTCCTTTGCTTATTAACAGGCTGTCTTCCTAAGTCGTACATCGAAACTTTGGGTATCATTACAGCTGTAGGGTATGATTTGACCGAGGATCAGCGCATACGGGGCACCCTTGTCATGTACCAGTTCGATCCGGCTGAAACAAGTACTTCACAAGTTGTGACAGGAGAGGCTGATACATCGAAAGGGATACGCTTCTCTACTAGCAGATTGACCAGTCACCAACTCGTCTCCGGCCAGGTACGTCTGGAAATATTCGAAAACAAGCTGGCTGAACGAGGAATGATGAAATATATGGACACTCTCCAAAGAGATGCAGCGGTCTCAGATATGGGATATTTAGCTACAAGTGAAGTTCCTACTGAAGAACTACTCGCATCAAAAAATGATGAAGACCGTCCGAATACAGGAAATTACATTCAGGAGCTGATTAAAAAAAGCATCAAGGATGAAACCATCCCTGATGCCGCTTTGACAATGTTCCTCCATGATTATTATGATGTCGGCAAAGACCCTATCCTCCCTTCCTTAACACTGGAGGAGGATAAGGCAGTGATCAATGGAATCAGTCTATTTCAAGACGACCGATTTACTCATACAACTTCCAATGAGAGCACCTTCTATATCATGCTGATGAAACAGGATATCAAGCATGGACAATTCCAAATTCAGTTAAAAGACGATGCTTTAAAAAAGTATCATAAGAAAGAGAGCATTGATTCCCCAGGCGAAGGTCCATTACACGTATCGGTGCACGAATTAAAAACAAAACGGAAGATCCACCCTGAAAAAGGAAATCCAACAAAACAAACCCTCCGTTTGGAAATGGACGGCCGACTACTTGAAATCACCCAGGAAATCGACCTGAAAAGCAAAGAGGCGGTAGATGCATTAGAGAAGCAAATTGAGGTAAAAATTGAAGAACGGCTTCAGGAAGCGTTAACTATATTAATCGAACATCAGGTCGACCCGGTCGGATTTGGAGCAAAGTATAATTCAGAGAATAGAACTAACCGAGTCACAAAAGAAAACTGGAGAGCACAAATTTCCGACCTTCAGGTGGAATTTGATGTCTCCTTCAAACTCCTTCGGTATGGTGTCACAGAATAAAGAAAAAAGCTCGATGGAAAATTTCCGTATTCTCCATCGAGCTTGTTATTTCAACTATTCTTTGTTTCTTTCCGTATAATAGTGCCAGCTGTCTTCTTTATCGGTAAGAAGGAAATCCTCCGGTTGATTACCTATCATATATAACCGATGCAAAGGTCTCGTCATGGCCACATAGAGCAATTTTACATCAAGCGCCTCCCTCTCATAAGGGCGGTCCTTACAATACAGAAGAACGACATCAAATTCCAACCCTTTGGCGAGGTAGGCAGGTAAAATTACTCGATCTCCAAGTATGTCTTCACTCTCTTCCATCAGCCTGAAGGAAGGAAACTCATGTGAGAGGTGAATAGCTTCGCGTTTTGTTTTGGTGACAAATGCAAAACGGTTCATTCCCTCTTTCACCAGATCCTCCAGCAAATGGTTCAGCTGTCTCCTCCAGTTTTTTTCACCATAAATAAACGCAGGTTTTTCTCCATGACGGACGACAGGATCGGCTTTTGGAACTTCTTCAGGCATTTCGTCCAGAAGAAGGTTTGCTAAGTTCATAATTTCAATCGTCGTCCGGTATGTTTTCTGCAAGGCCAGATAATTGGCAGATGGGAAAATGTCATGTTGAAGGACTTGCCAGTTCTTCAAACCACGATATTGATAGATCCCCTGGGCCAAGTCGCCGACAATTGTAAATAAATCTGTATGAAACGCTTTTCTTAAACTGTAGATTTCCATGAAACTGTAATCCTGCGCTTCATCGATGACGACTTTTTTAGCTCGATCATCAGGCTCCAGCCCTGTGAGGAATGTTTTCATATATAAAAGTGGAGCGAGATCTTCTGCATAAATCTTTCCACGTTCATGCATCTTTTTCGTATCCAGCCTCATGGGTTCCCAACTCAAAAAGTCTCCATCGGGCAGAAGAGTGGAAAATACGTCTTTCGTGAACAACTTTTCATAAAGGCTCCAGAGATCTGCTTTAGGAAAGTTTTTCATATAGCGCTGTACCGCAGTCCTGGAGGCTTTTTTCACTTCCTCCAGCCTTTCTTCTTTCCGGGTGATGAGGAAACTCACACGTATCTTCCGCTTTTCAGCATCTTTCATTCCGTACAACGCGTCATCGAGGGCTTCATCATATTTTGCCGCCATTTTGTCCATGATCTGCTTCTTTTTTCTTCTTAGTTCACTTTGTAGGACGGCTTTAATTTTTTGGACACGTATTTCGTAAGGGAAATAGCTGTATTCTTCAAAAAAGAGGTGGTTAACGGCTTTTGCGCTTTTGATTTTAAAGCCTGACAGCGAAAAATCTTCCTTCACCCAATATGTCTTCTTCCACTTTTGCATATAACGGTCCAGCAGGTTTTTGAACCGTTTTGACCCTTTCAATTCTGCTCCTTTGAGAGCATTAGAACCTTGCGTTTTTTCTAATGCTTCCATGAGTACTTCATGTTGAGAAATGATTGGTCTGTGTATTCCTGTCACCTGCTGGACAAAGTCATAAAAAGTCGTTTGCCTTGCTTTGTCCACCCCGAGTTCCGGCAGAACTTCAGATATGTACTGAATGAACAATTTGTTCGGAGCAAGGATCAGCATCTCATCAGGACGAAAGATGTCTTTCATTGTGTACAGGAAATATGAGATTCGATGAAGAGCAATCGTGGTTTTCCCACTCCCGGCCGCCCCTTGAACGATAATCGGCTTCCGCAAATCGGCACGAATGATTTTATTTTGTTCTTCCTGAATGGTGGATACGATTTCACTCAAACGGTTTTCAGCGTTTTGAGCTAATGACTCCTGAAGCAGTTCATCTTTCGTTGTTAAATCAATATCCCGGTAGTTTATGAGTTCTCCATTCTCGATTTGATACTGACGCTTTAAAGAGACCTCTCCTTCATATTTTTCTCCCAAGGCTTCGTAACTCACATCACCTAAACGACCTTCATAATAAACATTGGCGAGGGGGGAGCGCCAATCCAGAATAATCGGATACTGGGATTCCCGGTCGAAAAGGGATGTCTTTCCAATGTAGAATAATTCTCGTTCGGACTTTTCTTTCTGATGAAAATCAATGCGGGCAAAATACGGCTTCTTTCGTAGATGTTTGAGGTTCTCGAGCTGTTCTTTGGACATTTTCATGAAGTTGGCGTGCGAAAGCATTTCCTGATATCTTAGACTGCTGTCTTTGAAACTGAGGTTTTCGAGAGTGTCCTCCTGCTGTCGTTTCAAAGTTTCCTGTCCGGATTCTTGGGAAGCAATCAAACGATCCATATAAACTTTTGTAAATGACAACCGGTCTAATTCTTTTTCAAATTCCGGATCACGTTTCGTCATTTGAGCCATTCCTCCTTTATTGTCGTTCTGTATTGTTCAGAACATGAGTGATGGAATGACGTGTAAGCACTGGCTCTTCATGTAGTTATTCAAAGCAACGAAACAATAAGATACCACAACCGGCGTGGAAGCGCAAACATGAAAGAGGATTTTTCATTTCCTGGACAATCAAAAAAACAGCCGATTCATCTGGCAGCTTACGGCTAAGCCTGCACCTGATTGAAACGGCTGTTTGTGAACGCTCACGGTCGTTTTTTATTTTCCACGTATTTCGGAAGATGGACTTCAAAAATGAAATAGGAAAGAAGGCGTAATAGAACGGGATACAAAGCAAGAACCCCTATTAAATCACCGATCCCCCCTAAGAGATCAGTGAAAAGAAGAACAATAGACAAAACGAGCATAAGCAGGACCGTTATCAGCCCTACTCTTCCGTTGATAGGAGTCCATGCCCCTGCAATAGTCGTTGTATCTTGTTCCAAAAGTTCAAAACAACGGTAGTGATAGGGCCGTATTCTGAACCAGTTGGAGGCCGTGACGAGTTCGTCGCGGTCACGAATTTTCTTGTAACAATACCGACAGATGTTTGTGTTCACGAAATCTACCCCTGATTGAAATATTTTTTCATCAGCAAACACTCGTTGCCCTTTTCATTATATCGCAAAATATCCATGACTCTAAGCATTAATGTAATTCCACGCCCGCGTTCATCAAGGTCTTCCACACTTGGAAACCAGTGCTTTACATCTCCGCTCACCTGGTATGGACGCCAGTCGAACCCGTCTCCATGATCATAAACCCTGACAACGATTCGTGTATGCAGAAAATGAACTTTTAACAATACAGGATAATCCGATTTTCCACCATGTCCATGCGACCATGCATTCCACACCGCTTCAGTAATGGAAGCGTCCACTAGCAGCTGGTCATTTCCAAAATATTTGGCCAGGGATGGGGAGTATTTCCTCCGGACATCTCTAAGGTCTCTGGGATGTCTGATATTGGCTTCAATGGATGCCTTCATCATTCAGCCTCTCCTCTTCTAAGGGGGATGTACAGAATCCTCCCTTATCAAATGGATTTGTTCATAGTTCTATTCCCTATATCCAAATGACTTAAAAGGGTGGGAACACACTTTTTCATAAATATGGAAAAATGAGAAGATTGGTTTACATCCCTTTTCCCATGATTGTAATGCTGTCCACCCACTAATTTCGTGAGTGCCTCACTTGCTTTTTTCGTGACTTTGTATAATGTCGATGACTTTTTCCTTTGTTTGTTCACTTTGATAACTTTCCATGGATTGCAGAATCTGATCGCGATCTTCCATGAGCTTAAGGAGGTCATGGAGTAAAGTTTCACCTGAAAGTCCTTCTTCTTCCCGTTTAAGGGCATATCCCTGTTTGACAAAAGAATCCGCATTCAAAATCTGATCTCCGCGACTCGCTTTACGGGACAATGGAATGAGCAGCATCGGTTTCTTTAAGGCTAAAAATTCGAAGATGGCATTGGATCCTGCTCTTGAAACGATGTAGTCTGTTGCAGCAAATAAATCTTTCAGTTCATCCTGTACATATTCGAATTGCGCGTAGCCCCGTTTATCGATGGACGCATCTTTGTGACCGTGCCCGCATATGTGAACGATCTGAACTTCTTGAAGAAGTTCATCCAATTGACCGCGAATGGCATCATTGATTACTTTTGATCCTGTACTTCCCCCCATAACCATGACGACAGGTTTTTGTTTATGAAATTCACATAGCGCCAACCCCTTGGAGCGATCTCCTTCAAACAACTCTTCACGTACAACCGCTCCAATATATTGTCCTTTTTCTTCCGGAAGGTGGGTCATCGTCTCCGGGAAAGTCGCCAAAATTTTCTTCGCAAACGGGAAGGACAACTTATTAGCAAGCCCCGGCGTGTAGTCCGACTCATGAATAACCGTCGGTACCTTTTTCAACCTTGCAGCCATAACCACTGGAACGGATACGAACCCGCCTTTTGAAAAAATGACCTGTGGCTTTCTTTTCTGAATAATACGAAGGGATTGTGCCAAACCCTTTAATACTTTAAAAGGATCTTTGAAGTTTTCCTTCGACATATATCTTCTCAACTTCCCTGTAGAGATGCCATGGTAAGTGACCCCTTCTAAAGGTTCGATCAGTTTCCGCTCGATGCCTTCATATGAACCGATATAATCGATAGTATAGCCTTGTTTCTGGAATTCTGGAATGAGGGCAAGGTTAACGATCACGTGCCCTGCTGTACCTCCACCTGTAAATAAAATTCGTTTCTGACTCATTTGTTGATCAACGTCCTTTCCGAGGTCCTCCGGTGTGGGTCTAGTTGTATATCTATGCTATAATCCTCGTATTCCTCTAAAGAGAATTGTACCAGAAAAGAGTGGAACCTATGTATGAAACCAAGACATTAAAGGAAAAAATCCGGTTATTTTCTTTTATTCTTATCCCTATATTGATTACACAGATCGGCATGTATTTAATGAACTTCTTCGATACCATCATGGCCGGGCAGTCCGGTCCGGACCAACTGGCAGGGGTAGCGATAGGTTCAAGTATCTGGATGCCCGTATTCACAGGATTGAATGGCATTCTTATGGCTATTTCCCCAATTGTTGCGCAATTAAAAGGGGCGCGAAAAGAAAAAGAAATCTCTTATTCCGTTAAACAGGGCATTTATTTATCCATAGTGCTGGCCGTCGGGATCGGTACCTTCGGCTTCTTCCTGTTAGATCCTCTTCTTTCAATGCTTGATATCACCCGGGAAGTCCGCCATGTAGCCAAATATTACCTCATAACGCTTGGAATCGGAATCGTCCCTTTATTCGTCTTTAACATACTTCGATCGTTCGTTGATGCTTTGGGACAGACGAAAATATCCATGGCAGTCATTCTGATGACATTACCCCTGAACATCCTTTTCAATTATATGTTCATCTTCGGGCGTTTCGGTGCACCTGAGCTTGGGGGATCGGGGCAGGTGTTGCCTCGGCCCTTACTTACTGGGTATCTTTATTGATCCTCATTTCCATCATTCATCATGTACGTCCATTAAGTTCTTATAAGATTTTCCAACAATGGCTGACTCCTGCGTGGAAAGAATGGGTATCTCAGTTGAAAATCGGCATTCCCATCGGATTTGCTATCTTTTTTGAAACAAGTATCTTTGCTGCGGTCACTTTTTTTATGACCGCTTATGATACAGAGACGATTGCCGCCCACCAGGCAGCCATCAACTTTGCTTCCCTGTTGTATATGGTTCCTTTAAGCATCGCCTTCACCCTGACAATTGCCGTTGGGTTCGAAGTTGGTGCCGGGAGACCCAATGAAGCAAGGACCTATTCTTACCTAGGAATCATTTCAGCAGTAACCATGAGTCTTTTTGCAGGACTTATACTGTACTTATTTGATGACCAGATTGCCCGACTGTACAGCACAGACGAAAAAGTGATTGACCTGACTAAGAATTTCATCATCTATGCCATATTCTTTCAGCTTTCTGACGGATTCGGCGCTCCTTTACAAGGCATTCTCCGCGGCTATAAAGATGTGAACATCACCCTGATCATGGCGTTTATCTCCTATTGGGGCATAGGGCTCCCAAGCGGTTACTGGCTTGCCAACTATACGGCTCTGGGTCCTTACGGATATTGGCTGAGCTTGACGATTGGACTCACCGCAGGCGCATTGACCCTTCTCATTCGAATGCTGCTCATCCAAAGAGACAGGAGTCACCAAATGAAACAGACGGGAGCCTGAATTTCCTCTTTATTTCGGATCGCCTCTGTTAAAGGCGAGAGTTGATATTCCCAATTAAAAGACTCCATTTCGAGAGGTTTGTCTAATGGAGATCTCCGGAAAAAGGTTCATCTTGATCCACCGTCCCATAGAAGTCTCACCGTATTGCTCAATCAACATGAAACTTAGACAGATTCTATGAAAAGCCGGAAAAAAGCATCCGTTCTCAGGACGCTTTTTTCCGGCTTTTATGATTTTGGCTCTGTTAAAGTTTAGTGTTGATATTACTGCAAAATTAAAATTCCATTTTATGGAATTTCCTCTTTTTAATATTTGGCTTATTCAACTAAAGCTCCCTTTTCTTGAAGACTCAGCTTCGAGATGTTTGTGTAATTCTAGGGGCTCCGGGAAAAGGTTCGCTTTCCATGGGGCGGGCGGTGAGCCTCCTCAGGCTACGCCTTCCGGGGTCTCACCTGTCCCACACGTCCCATAGGAGTCTCACCGTTTCCCTCCGCCCCCTTTCCCTTATAAGTGTCTCGAAGCCACTTTAAAAAGGTGAGCTTGAATGGTTGAGGTTCGAACATCTGTATGGATTCGTAAGTTTACAATTCTTCTCCCCTAGGCGGGCAGATTGTGCGTAGTATCAAGCATTTGCGTATGCTAAACGTTCATGGGGTAGAGATTATATCATTCCCTTCTCTTACCCATACAAGCTGATTTTTTAAGTAGTGGTTTCGAGACACTTATATGGCAAAGGGGCGGAGGGGAATGGCGAGACTCCTATCTTAAGTGTGCGGGCGCCTCGTTCAGCGGCGTATGGACTGGACTGAGCTGGAGGAGATAAAGGAAACACGAAGAACGAAGGGATTCGATGTTGACTTATCGTACAGAAGCGAGGGAAGTCTCACTAGCCGCTAGGCGCAGAAACCGGATATCTACGAGCAAGAGAGTGCTTGGTGAGACCCCGCAGGACGTAGTCCGAGGAGGCTCACCGCGCTCCCGCGGAAAGCGAGTCATTCCCCGCAGCCCCTATCCACAACACAGAAGTTTCGAAATCATAATCCAACAAGATTCTAATGGTTACATCGTGAAAGTAGATTATCTGAAGGTTTCTGCAATTAGGAATAAATCCCTTTCCCCACCACCCTACCATTCATTCTCACTTCCATCCGTTGATGCAAATATCAACACTGAACTTTAACAGAGCTATGATTTTAAATTTAAAACAATGAGACGTTCTTCGGTCATGTCTTCTATCGTATATTTGGGTCCTTCTTTCCCCCAGCCACTATCTTTCACGCCACCATACGGCATGAGGTCGACCCGGTATTGAGAGGAATCATTGACCATCAGCCCCCCGACTTCTACATTTCTAGCTGCATAGAAAGCGGTATCGATATTCTGCGTGAATATTCCACCTTGCAGTCCATACGGCGATTCATTTACTTCGTCAATGCATTTATGAAGGTCAGTAAAAGGGATCATGCTTACCACAGGTGCGAAGATTTCTTGACAGACAACTTTCATGTCAGGGTGAACGTCCGTCAAGACGGTCGGGTGAAACAAAGCAGCTTCACGTTTTCCACCATGCATGACCGTGGCACCTGCCGCTTT
Source organism: Halobacillus sp. ABR2_026 (assembly GCF_056158545.1). NCBI lineage: Bacteria > Bacillati > Bacillota > Bacilli > Caryophanales > Bacillaceae > Halobacillus > Halobacillus sp. ABR2_026. The sequence continues at coordinate 996,876 of NZ_JBSWTM010000001.1, read as the reverse complement.
TGCTTCTTCCACCCATTGTTCAGCCCGCTCCGCTTCTTCCTCACTAATCATTGGTCCGACATCTGTATTTGGATCGTTGGGATCCCCTACCTTTAAATTCTCAATGGCTCGCAAAAACTTCGATTGAAACTCCTCTTGAATTTCTTCATGGACATACAGACGTTGGACTGAAATACATACCTGCCCCGCAAAGGCATAGCTTTTAGCCGCCACATTTTCCGCGGCGGCATCCAAATCGGCTTCCTTATCAATAATAACAGGCGAATTATTCCCAAGCTCCAGAACAAGTTTATTCAGCCCTGTATTCTGCTTCAACTTCAAACCAACTTCCGCACTTCCAGTAAATGTATACAGTTGGATCCGTTCATCATTCATCATCTGGTTTCCTACCGTAGATCCTGAACCGATCACTACATTCAGAAAACCTTTCGGCAGCCCCGCTTCTTCGAATAGACCAGCCAATTTCAGAGCAGAAACAGGGGTTTTACTTGCAGGCTTCAAGACGACTGCATTTCCCGCTGCAATGGCAGGGGCAATTTTGTGGGCGACTAAATTAACAGGGAAGTTGAAAGGACTAATGGCACCGACCACTCCAACCGGTACTTTGATGGTGAAAGCCATACGGTTTTCAGATCCAGGTGCTGCCTCTACCGGCACCCCTTCCCCATGAATTCGTTTTGCTTCTTCCGCTGCTAGTTCAAACGTTTGTGCGGCGCGGTCCACCTCCGTTAAAGCTTGTTTGATTGGCTTCCCTGCTTCCTGTGTAATGGTTTTAGCCATATCTTCCTGTTTCTCTTTGAGGAGTTCGCTCACACGTTTCAATATTTCAAACCGTTCGTAAGGGGTCATCGCATGATTCTTATAGGCATCCGAAGCTGCTGCAATCGCAATATCCACTTCCTTTTCAGAAGCTTTCGCGACCTGGGCAAAGGTCTCCTGCGTGTATTTGTTTACTACATCCAGTCGATCATTGGTGTCCATCCATTCTCCATTGATATAGAGTTTATGAAGATCCATAAATTTCTCTCCTTTTCGATAGTTTCCCGGGCTTCCTCATTTCATCATTCACTAATAATAAAACCGAGATGAAATAAAAAAAGCCTGAATAGAGGTTTCCCTCCATTCAGACTTTTCGGCACATTATAGGAATAATCCTGCAATTGTTGCAGAAAGCATAGATCCAAGTGTTGCCCCAATGAGAAGCTTCATACCGAAGCCGGACACTCGTCCACCTTTTTCAGCATCGATTCCCTGCACAGTACCAGCAATGATACCGATGGAAGAGAAGTTCGCGAAACTTGTAAGGAAGACTGTAACAATTCCTTTTGTTTTCTCAGATACGCTATCCAGCATACTGGAGAACTCAAGCATTGCAACAAATTCGTTGGTTACGATCTTCGTACCCATGATCGCTCCAGCGTCAACAACTTCAGCTGCCGGGATTCCCATCAACAGTCCGATCGGTGCGATGATATATCCAAGAAGCTCTTGAAGTGTGAAACCGTTGAAGACCGCTCCGAACGCCCAGTTCACAAGCTCCAGAGAAGCGATGAATGCAATAAGCATGGAAGCAACGATTAGAGCGATTTTACCGCCATCCAAAGCCCCGTTACCCATAGCTTCGAAAAAGCTTTTCGCGTTAGAGACATCCTGAATGTCTACCTTATCATCTTCTTTAGAAACTTTGACAGGCGCAATGATGGAAGAAACAATCAAAGCACTGAACATGTTTAACGGAAGTGCGACAAGGATATATTCACTAGGAAGCATCCCCAGGTAGGCTCCGACGATGGATGCAGATACAGAACCCATCGCTGATGCACTCACGATGTACAGACGGTTGTCATTCAAGTTGTGGAACTGAGACTTGATCGCAATCAGCGCTTCGGACTGACCGAAGAAGATACTGTTTACGGCGTTGAAAGATTCTACCTTCGGCAAACCGGTGATTTTAGAAAGTCCCCAGCCTAAATATTTAATGATGAATGGCAAAATCTTAAGATACGTCAGGACTGATAAAATCGTTGCAAAGAAAATGATAATCAACAGGACGTTGAAGAAGAACACACCGTTATCTCCTACTTGTACGCCCCCAAGAACGAAATCAACACCGACAGTACCAAATTCAATCAATTTGTTGAATCCGGCGGAAATCGCATCAATGATCATTTTCCCGACCGTTGTATTGAACATGAACGCCGTAATCAGAAGCTGAACGACAATCATGACTGCGACACCTTTGAAGTTAATGTTCTTACGATCGTTGGACATCAGAAAAGCGATACCAAGAATGATCGCAACAGCAAGAATGCCTAAAAGTATACCCACAATAAGTCCTCCCCTTAATGGTAAATATTATATTTATGAAAATGCTTTCACAAGTAATTCCACTATGGATTTTATCAGGTTGTCAGACGTCATGCAAGGTTTATTTGAACGGAAAAGTTATCAAATCGTCCTATGACACCTGTCCTATGGTCTAATATGGCTTTAATTCCAAGGGTTTATGCCTGTTTTACATTTTTATAAAAAAATTGTCAGATGACAAGACATATGTCTTCAGAATAAAAAAGAAGCGCAGCTGCGCTTCTTATGATTTGTTCATTTTCCTCAATAAATACAAAAAGTACGGAGCTCCTATGATGGCCGTAAAAATTCCTGCAGGAACTTCAGTAGGCGGGAACAAACCACGACCGAGTCCATCTGCAATCATTAACAGAATCGTACCTGTAAGAGCTGACACGGGGAGCAAATATCTATGATGGTTCCCAACCAATTGACGGGCGATATGAGGAGCGATCAATCCTACGAATCCAAGTGTTCCAACGACAGCAACAGATGCACCTGCGAGAACAACCGCAAGAATCAGCAGCAGGAGCCGTGCGTTCCTGACAGACTCTCCCAAACCTTCGGCCACATCATCTCCAAGCCCGAGGACATCAAGTTTCTTAGCAAATAAAACAACGATTGGCACGACGATGACAATCCATGGAAGAAGCATCCACACATCTGTCCAATCTTTCCCCCACAGACTCCCGGTCAGCCAAACGAGAGCTGCATTCGTCTCTAAGGGAAATTTGATAGTCAAGAATTGGATGCCTGCCTGACAAATCGCTCCTAATGCGATTCCTACCAAAGCTAACGTGGCTGGCTGCACGCCCTTCCTGAATGCAAAAAGATAAAGGCCTGCGGTCACGATTCCTGCTCCTGCGAAAGCAGCGATCGGCAAAGCGATCACAGGTAATGAAGGAAAGAGAATGATTACACTTGCAGCTGCAAGTCCTGCACCTTTTGTAATGCCTATTACATCCGGGGAAGCCAGAGGGTTGCGGATAATCCCCTGCAAAATCGCTCCTGAGATTCCAAGACCTGTTCCGACCAACACACTCATGATGATACGTGGAAGCCGGAAGTTTTCGATAATATACCCATTCCCTCCGGCTTCACTGCCCCGCAAATAGTCAAATAGATCACCAGGAGGTATATAGACAGCTCCTACCCCCATGGAAAGAAATCCGCCGGCAACGACTAGTATCGAAAGAAAAATAATTATAGTTATCGGATGAATGATTTTTATTTTCATGCTCCACGACCCCCTTTACTTGCTAAATATAGGAAAAATGGAGCTCCAAGCAAGGCGGTCACGATTCCTACAGGTGATTCTGCAGGGAATGAAATAAACCTGGACAACACGTCTGAAATGGTTAACAAAGCTGAACCGAAGATGGCTGAAACAGGGAGAATCATCCGGTAATCAGACCCAATCAGCTTGCGGACGATGTTCGGTATAATAAGCCCAATAAACCCGATTGGCCCTGCAACAGCGACGGAAATTCCGGCGAGGAGGATGACCAGAATAGCTGCTGATGCACGAATCCAACCCACCTTCTGACCCAGCCCTTTCGCCACATCGTCGCCTAAACCGAGGATGGTAAGACCTTTCCCTAAAAACAATGCGCCGATCAAACCTGCAAGCGACCACGGGACCATTAATTGGACATCTTGCCAATTACGTCCATCTATGCCGCCTGCCAGCCAAAATAAAACATCTTCAGTGGATGTTTCATGAAAAAGCACTATCGCTTCGATCAGGGAGGACAAAAATAAATGAACCGTAATCCCGGCGAGGGCTAACTTCACAGGAGTCATTCCTCCTCCACTGGAAGAAAGAGAATACACGATCGCTCCTCCCACAGCCGCCCCCAAGAAGGCAAAATAAACGAGGGTGGATGAACCAAGGCTCGGAAAAAGGACGACCCCGGCAACAACCATTAATGAAGCTCCTGCATTAACTCCGAACACTTGTGGTGAAGCCAGAGGGTTATTGGTAATTGCCTGCATGATTCCACCTGCGATAGCTAAACATGCCCCGACGATGATCCCCACAAGGGCTCGTGGTAATCGGATGGAATGAATGATAGACGCTGCTTTGCCATCATCGGGAGTAAACAACAGCTCTACCACCTCCCAGAACGGAATAGCGTAGGCACCGACACTCAAACTCGCTGTGAAACTTGCAGCAAGAGCGACCAGGCCAGTAACGATCAGAAGGATCATTTTTATTTTATTGCTTGATGATTGTTGAATGGAAGGCTGCACATGAATTCTCCTATTTTCATACTTTATCCACCTTATCATAAACAATGGAAAAGCGTCTTTTTACAATAAGAAAGGCTCTGTTAAAGTTTGGTGTTGATATTTGCATCAACGGATGGAAGTGACAATGTCAATGATAGAATGGTATAAAGGAACTTATTCCCAAGTGTCGAAACCTTTAGATGATCTCCTTTCACGATGTAACCATTGAATCTTGTTGGATTATGATTTCGAAACGGAGTCTTAAGCTAAATGGCAGGATTGTTGAAGACTTGATTTCGAGACTTCTGTGTGGTGAATAGGGGCTGCGGAGGGAAACGGTGAGACTCCTATGGGACGTGTGGGACAGGTGAGACCCCGGAAGGCGTAGCCTGAGGAGGCTCACCGCCCGCCCCATGGAAAGCGAACCTTTTCCCGGAGCCCCTAGAATCACACAAACATCTCGAAGCTGAGTCTTCAAGAAAAGGGAGCTTTCGTTGAATAAGCCAAATATAAAAATGAAGAACCTCCATAAAATTCGAAGTTCCTTTTTTGCAGTAATAGCAACATTAAACTTTAACAGAGCCATAAGAAAGAGCGAAGGTGCTCCTCCGCTCTTTCCATCCTTACTGTTCATATAAATATTGGATCGCATCCTCCAGAATTTTTTCAGATGAAATCAATCCTCGGAAACGGGACCACATGTTTCGGTCGACTTCATGGACCTTATCCTCTTTCACCGCAGAAATGTCTGAATACAAATCATTGCTTTCCCATTCATCAACGACCGTTTGATCACCTGCAACCATATGGAACATCACATCTGGATCAAATTCTACCACCTGTTCCAGATTAATCTTATTATAACGCTCGTCTCCGCTTTGGATGGCATTCTTCAAACCGATCGACTCCAGTAAAGATCCCGTATATGATTCCATATTATGGGCGAAATAACCGCTGTCAGCTACAACAGCAGGAAGGACTGTGCGTTCTTCATCTTCTGGGACCTGGGCACGAAGTTCTTCCATTTTTGCTTTGTGTTCCCCTAATACTTCCTGACCTTTTTCTTCCATTCCCATAGCTTTGGATACCGTCTCGAAACTTGATAGAATCCCTTCATAATCGGCTGCCAGGGAAGGCAGGATAATCGTCGGTGCTATCTCAGAAAGCTGATCATAAATATCTTTATGACGTTTCATATCTGCGATGATCAAGTCCGGTTGAAGGGAACTGATCACTTCCAAAGAAGGCTGCTTTCTTGTCCCAACTGACGTATAGTCTCCGATTTTCTCGCGAATAGGTGCTATGATTCGTTCTGAATCATCATCATCAGCAATCCCTACTGGCGAAACTCCTAAGGAAGCCAGATTATCTACGAATGAAAACTCAAGAGCGACGACTTTTTCAGGCTGACCTTTGATTTCCGTCTCTCCCATTTCATGTTGAATCACACGTGTATCTTCCGCCTCCTGGCTACTGTCTTCTTGATGATCATCGGAAGGCTGATTGTCCGATGAACTTCCACATGCACTTAACAATAGAATAAAAACAAGCATAAAGATTGAAAACAAACGTTTTTTCATATGTATACCTCCATTAATAGTGATAATCATTATCAAACCTCTTTTATCATACTTAAAACGCTGAAGGTTGTAAAGGGCATAGAAAAGGACTGGCGCACCTCTCGAGTGACCAGTCCTTTCATTTACTGGGTAATAAACATTTGTGTCCAATAATGACCGTAGCTTCCACCTTCAGCATATCCCACACCGATCTGTCTTAAATTCGGGTCAAGAATGTTTTTACGGTGGCCCGGGCTGTTCATCCAGCCATTCACCACTTCCTGAGGGGTGCGTTGTCCAGCAGCGATATTTTCAGCAGCACGGTTATAAGAAATGTTGAAGTCTCTCATCATATCGAATGGGGACCCATAAGTAGGAGACGTATGGGAAAAATAGTTTTTATTTGCCATGTCCCTGGACTTATAACGCGCCACGCGGGATAACTGCCAGTTTGCTTTCAAGGCGGGTAGTCCATTATTCGCTCTTTCCTGGTTTGTCAAATCGATGACTTGTCTTTCTACAGATTTGATATCCGATTTCAGAGGTACCGTCACCTTATCTCCTGGATAAATGAGATCAGGGTTGTTGAACTGGGGATTGGCATTGATGATTTCACTCAGGCCGATCTTATACTTTTGTGAAATTTTCCACAGAGTATCCCCGCTTTTTACCGTGTAAGTATCCGTTGCTGCGTGAGTGATCTGCGGGGCCTGAACAAACAACACCGCTGTAAAAATAATGACGCCTAACCACATCCATACTTTCAAGTGTTCTCACTCCTTTTTTTAGTGTCAGATGTAGTTTGGCCGATCTCTATTAAATTATGTATATTAAGGAAAAGTTTAGGGAATGAAAATGCCCCCGCCGGTGGTCAGTCGGCAGGGGCTATACCATAGGGGAGGTATAATCATTTATGAATGAAACGAGCGCGCCACTTCGATCAATTGTCGTCGTGTCACACTACGTTCATTAACTTCTTTCGAAGACGCGCTGGCACGGTAGGTCATCAAATAGGTGACACCGTCTTTTTTCCAACTCAACTTTTTTGAGAAACGATTATCTTCATATGTGGCATCGCTGCCTTGCCGGAGGGAAACCACTTCTGGCTCTATCCAGCGGGTATCAATATCCTTGTGGGAAAATTGGATGGTCAACAAATCATTATCAGGTGTATAAAAACTCAAATCAAGCATTTCTGAACCGTTATCCTGATAAATATCTGAAACGACACTGATCATTGGTACAGGAATGGACGCCGGAAGTTCCGGGTCAAATTCCAATTGTTCTACGGCTGATGTTACCATCTCCCTATCGTAGGAATGATAACCGTTCGGTACCGCATGAGTCTTACTGCTACAGGCACTGATCAACAACAAACAAGCGAATAGAACACCTAACCTTTTCCACACAACTCTTTTCCCCCGTCATATCTTTGTTTCTAATATAGAGACGAGACAACCTACGTAAAAGTTTCATCCATCTAAGAAAAAATTAATTGATGATCCCATGCTGGATAACTTCCACATTCACCTTTGGTTCAATAGATATTTCCGGAAATTCTTCCTTCCAGTCCATCTCCTTCCAAATTTCAGGATGATAAGCCTTGATTCTGCGGCCAATCCCAAAGACATCACTGTTCGCTTTTTGAACCTGCTGAATGATATCCACGGAATCTTCTGTTAGTGTCGTAGAAAGTTTATCACCGATTTCTTTGACTCTCCCTTTTACATATAGATGGTCGGAAGGATATTCTACAATTTTCACTTTCAGATCCATATGGATGGATACGGCAATTTCTCCACCTTTCGTATCGATGGTCATTCTCCGCTTGTTTTGGGCGACATCTACGGTAACGTAATCCAGAATCTCTTCTTTACGGTTATCATCAATTTTTTCAGTCAGTCGGGCAACTCTACCTTTAACCCCTTGAAGGAGCATGTATAACGTCGTTTTTTCAGCGTTGATTTTCTCACCTGTATAGGCTTTGTCATGAAATAACCCCATCCCATTAAAGCTGAGCAGATTCCCATCATCTTCTATCTTAAGCATAGGTACGGAAAAGTCGATGCCCGGTTCCAGTAATTCCGCACACAGCAGCTGAAGGTTTTCCCCCGTGGCATGGGTGGAAGATATGGCGGCTTCCAACATCCCACCGATATAATTGCTGATTCTTGTCTCTCCGCTATGCTCCATGCTGATCACATCTTTTGCCGTCCCTTCCTCTACTACCGCCAAATAGGCATTCAAGTTACTTCGTGGGTTCCGATACATGTCATCAAGGACTGGGTAAATGTTCTTTTTAGCAAGTTCTTCTCCTAATACAATTACTTTTACTTTAGACGGGTCGTACGATTCGGAAATCATATGGTCGATTTTATTTCTTGCATTCAGTGGAGTTTTTGCGCCTGTGGAAAGAACTTGCAGGTTTTCTTCTCCAGGTCCTTCCGACCCTCTGCTGACCGTTGGGATTGAGACGGTTTGGACAATTTCTCCGTCCTCTCCTTGATCAATCCCCAGGGCCAGCACCAATTTTACGTTCTTAAACTGTTTTTCATCCCAGCATCCACTCAGGAACAAGAGACCTGACAGTATGACAATCATGAGTTTCTTCAAGATCCACCCGCTCCTTCGTCTTTTTTCCTGCGTAAAAAACTTAAAGGAACCATCACTAAAGGCAATAAAAACGAAAAAATGTATCCTGCATTTACAACGGCTTTATTAAAGAATTCCATTTTATTAATATCTAAGCCAATGTACATACTGATGAAAAATATAATAACGCCTACGATCATGATAAAGTGCCCCTGGGTAGGCTTTTTGAATATTTCTGAAAGCCCACAGCTCGACAAATAAAGGTAAGTAGCTAAGGATGTTGCAACATTAATGACCCAGATTGAAATGAAAAACAAGTCAATGCGGGCAATGACTGGCAGGGAGAATGATTTCAACATATATAATATCGGCTCTGGCACAAGTGGCATCTCACTGGAACTGAAAAATGTGAAACTCGCTAGTACGGTGAACAAATAAAAGAGGGTAACAAAGCTGTGCGCATATACAATCGTCTTTAATTTTTGCTTAGGCGCCCCCTCCACTTTTGAAAATATGACGAGAGATATGATAAAACCAAAAAATGAGACCGTAGCTTTATTAATACCGGAGAATATTTTCCCCCACCCTGTTTCCAACACAGGAAACAAATACATGATTTCCATTTCCTTCAACCCGAATATCATAAGGATAATCAGCACGCCCAGTAATAAGGAAAGCATCGTGTACAGACGGCCTAAAACAAGCAGTCCACCGTCGACCATATACATACACACACTGACCATGAGAAAGGCTGTCACCCACAAAGGCGTGTTCGGCAGCACCCATACATTGATCATCCTGCAGAATAAAAGAACGATCAGTGTTGCGACCCCGACAAAATAAAGAATATATAAAATGGAAAGTGGTCTCCCGATCCATTTTGTGAATAGTTTATCGTTAATAGTAAATAACGTATCATGTGGAAAATTTTTCGCGACCGCCCAAATACCAAACAGAAGAAGTTGGATGATTGTCGCCCCCAACAGCAACGAAATCCAACCATCCTGCTTGGCGGCACTATGAAGTTCAAACGGTACGGAAAGTACACCCACCCCTATTTGAGTCTGGATGATGATGAAAAAAAACTGTCGTTGGGACAACTTCTGACTATTGGTTTGTGTCGTTTCCTGAGGAGGATGGCTCACCGCCTCCGTTTCCTTGCTTTGTTTGATTTTGTTTTTCACGGTTTTTCCACTCCCTTGAAGGGTCCAAAGTAACAGCTTTAACAGCATGGGCATCCTTAGGCCTCCGCTTGTTCATATACATAGGCAGACGAACAAACGTATCTTTCAAGTCGGCCAGACTTAACGGGGCTAGCGGGGCAAAATAAGGAACACCAAATGAATGAAGCCGGGTCAAGTGAATGAAAATAAATAACATCCCGAAGACGATGCCGATGAAACCGATCGTCCCTGCGAGAATAATCAGTGGAAAGGTCAACAGCCTCAAAGTTGTACTCATTTCATTAGAAGGGACGACAAAGGATGCGATTGCTGTCAGAGCTACGACGATGACCATCAAATTGGAAACCAGCCCTGCCCGGACAACAGCGTCCCCGATAACTAAACCCCCGACAATCCCGATCGTTTGACCGATCGGAGCCGGAAGCCTCATACCGGCTTCCCTGATCAGTTCAATAATGACGACCATCACGAGCGCCTCCAATATCGGAGGATAGGCAATTTCATTGATAGAAGCTTTTACAGGGATGATTAATTCGTCAGGAATAACCTCAAAGTGAAAACTCACTACTGCGATATAAAATGCGGGAAGTCCCACGGCAATAATAAAACTAAATAAGCGCATCAACCGGACGAACGTTCCTGAATACCACCGCATGTTATAATCATCCGGCGCCTGGTAGAACATAAAAAACGTCGCAGGCATAATGAGGGTCGTCGGACTTCCCTCTGCCATAACAGCAATTCTTCCTTCTACGATGTTTGCCGCCACGCGGTCCGGGCGTTCTGTATTCAACATTTGAGGAAATGGCGAGCTCGCCTGATCTTCGATGAATTCTTCGACATGTCCTGGACTGTGAATCATATCCGAATCCACGGATTGGATCCGTGTTTCAATCTCCTGGACCAGCGTAGGGTCGGCAATCCCGTCCATATAGATAACAGCAATATTCGTGTTCGTCTTCCTGCCAAGCTTATAGTATTTGACGGTCAAATCCCTATGCTCCACTCTTTTTCGAAGAAGGTTGAGGTTCGTCATCATATTCTCGATGAACCCATCATGAGCACCACGGGTAACTTTTTCATTCTGAGGCTCTTCAGGAGATCGTCCGAACGAAGAGGTCACACTGAACTGACAAATCTCTCTTCTTCCTTCTTCCATGTAAAGCGCATGTCCCCGAAGAAGCGTACGGACACATTCTTCTAAATCATTCGTATGTTTCGCATTCGGAAGATGAAAGATGCTTTCGTTATGCCCTAGTTCCAGGGGTGCAAATATTTTTTCCTGAATCTTTTCATGCTCGGCTAATGACTCGAAATATAATAAAGCCGCTTCTCCCTTTTTCAAAACACGTATTTTCAAATCATTGGTTTGATTGAAAGCTTTCAATAGATACTCCACATTTTCGGAAAGACGCTTTGTACTTGGCATTTCTTTATCACCGGAAGGGGAAGACAGATGTCTGTCTGTCAACCCGTCACGGTTGTTTCTAAAGAGTCGCGTAAAGATTCCCATATTCGCATCACCTACCCTTAATTTGCCACGAATAATTCGGAATATACGAAAGAAATCTCCATCAGCAAAACGCCATAACCAAGTAACCTTGGACAAAAAAATCCTATGGCATTTCTGCCATAGGATTAGTTATGATTAATGGCCCGGAAAGAAGACCATTTGCAAGATGAAAATAATCGCGAACATATACAAGATCCAGTGAACTTCCTTCCCTTTGCCTGTCACCAGCTTCAACATCGGGTAGGTGATGAAGCCGAATGAGATTCCTGTCGCAATACTTGAAGTAAGGGGCATGGACAGAATTATGATAAAAGCAGGGAATGCATCATCAAACGTTCCCCAGTTCACCTTTGCAAGTCCGCCCATCATAAAGCAGCCGACAATGATTAATACAGGAGCCGTGATGGCAGGCAAGCCTGAAACAGCACCTACTACAGGGGCGAAGAACATGGAAACGATGAATAATAGCGCCACTACTGTTGTTGTCAAGCCTGTCCTTCCTCCTGCAGCAACACCAGATGACGATTCAATATAAGCCGATGAAGGACTTGTGCCAAACATGGCCCCTACAGTCGTCGCAGACGCATCAGCCATTAAAGCCGCCCGCGCTCGGGGAAGGCTTCCATCTTTTCGTATGAAGCCTGCTTGCTCAGCTACACCAATCATCGTTCCTGTGGTATCAAAGATTGTAACCAGCAGAAAGGCAAAAATGACGGTGTAAAGACCGTTACTGAATACAGCTCCCAGGTCCATATCCCAAAACACAGGAGCCGGCGGCACATCCCAAAACTTCTCAATTTGAAGCTGTCCTGTAAAGAACCCGATGATTCCTGTTACAAACATGCCGATGAATAGCCCGCTCGTTACATTCCTTGCAATAAGAATTAATGTGAAGAAAAGACCGAATACAGTCAACAGTGGCCCCTTTGCAGTTAGATCACCGAGAGTGACCAATGTCTCCTCACTAGGTACAATGATTCCGGACATGCGTAAGCCGAGAAAAGCAATGAATAAACCGATTCCCGATGTAATCCCATACTTTAATGAGGGAGGAATAGCTGTAATCAAGGTTTTTCTTAAACTCGTTAAGCTTAGAAGAACGAATAGTATACCAGATATAAAGACGGTACCAAGGATTACGGAGTAACTGACATCCTGTTGGACGACTTCTGTGACAAAATAAGCATTCAGTCCCATCCCTGGAGCAATAGCAATTGGATAATTCGCAGCAAATGCCATAATCAAAGTCCCTACGACTGCAGCAATAATGGTCGCCATGAACACTTGATCGAATGGAACACCTGCACTCGATAAAATAGCCGGGTTCACGACCACAATATAAACCATTGTCAAAAAGGTCGTCACTCCGGCAAGAGTTTCTGTTTTAACATCTGTATGATTTTCTTTTAAACGAAACCATTTGTCTAACATTTGGAAACACCAAACTTTCAATAAGAATTACAACGATACTATCTTATTATTTTCACGAACAAAAATCAACACTAATGTTAAATTGTTCGTTTTTCAAGGTAATAGTCAATACCCTCTAAAAACTGCGTAAAGGTTTGTAAAAAAACACTCTATCCATGCGAAGACTTTTACCAGGATTAAAGCAATAGGAAAACTGGACCCTCCGGATAACATATACCGAGGAGACTCAAATGAAAAAGGATGCTCGATTAAGCACGTCACGTCCTGGGCCAGCCCCCACCTCGTGTGAGCCTCTCGAAAAGTGGCTGATTCCTCCTTCTCTCCAAGCATTCATAAGGACCAGCAATCGGACACTCTACTCCGAATAAAAAAACCAGAAGAGGATTAAACCTCTTCTGGTTTTTCACGCTTGATTCTATACCATTCCATCATTTTTTCTGTATCTTTCTTTTCAAGGTAATAACAGGACGCGATGGATCTAGCGCCTCCTGATTTCAGCATGACCTCTATGCTTGAAAGATGCTTTCTTTTTTGGAAATAGGTTTGTTTTTCATAAGAAGCCTGGATGCGGTACTTTTTCATCAGGTAGGTTTGTTTTATGATCCCTCTAGACCGTAAAGTCAGCTGATCGCCGGATATATTCCAACCTGCATCCCGATAGGCGAGCCAACCAAGACCGGCGAGAAACACCCATGCCAGAATAGAAAGCAGACCAAAAGGATAAAAGAAATAGCTGACAGGAATCGAAGCAAGGAAGCCAAACCATGAATGCCTGAGAATATAACGGAAGATAGACCTTTTCGGTGGCTGATGGAAATCATCTGCCACTTCATAATCCGGAAGCACCTGCTTCAGGATTTCCGCCACTTTTTCTTTTTTGATCATAGGCAGAAGCCGCAATTGATGTTCATCATTCTTCAACACCGACCCTCCCGCGCTCGATCAAGGTAACAGATGCAAATCCCAAAGGCTGCCGAATCAAATTCTCATCCATTACAATCCCTTGGATTCGGTTCAAAGGAATGGTCATCTGCTTCTTCTCCAGCCAGCCACGGGTAATAATCAAATCATCCTCCTCCAGGAAGACAGAAAAGTTCGCATACCTGAAAATGGTCATCACAATGGATATCCCATAAGCCACAAGCAAAATGGCAAAAACAATCACAGCAATCGCCAGTATTCCCACTTGAATCCAATCGAGAATTTCATTATACATCGTTCCCAGTGGCAATACGTCTGTAAACTGAGAGAAAAAGACAGCGACCCCGGAGATGACTACCCCGGCCCCTCCAGACGTGACGGCCAGCATGAGAATTTCATTCATAGACATGCCATAAATTTTTTCCCGGGTGGATTCCTCGGAGGTTTCCAGTAGTCCTTCCTGGTCCAGAGATTCTTCTGTTCCCTCATGACGACGCTTTTCTTGGAAAATCGCCTCTTCCAACTCATCTGCTTCTTCTTTCCTGATGGCTGTCAACTCGGCCTCCGCTTGGTCATTGCCTGTAGAACCAGCCGTTTCCACCGAGACTTTCACAAGGTTTAATGGCCTGTGGAAAATTCCTTCTGAGAAATCCAGGCTCTGAATACGGTCAATCGGAATGTATCTCTTTTTACGAAAAATCAATCCATATTCGATCCGCAGCTCCCCTTCTTCCATACGGTAGGTAAAACGAAGCCAGCGAATGATCCCTGCCCCGAGTACCAGAATGAGGACACTACCCCAAATAAGAAGGGGGAGCCATTCGATGTCTCCACTGAAGATGTTTCCATTTAATACAAGGACGATAATCAATGGTAGAGCGGCATCTTTAAGGGTTTTGACAAAGTTGATGATGGCTGAAACCGGATGGAGTCTTTTCGGCTCAAACATCATCTTCTGCCACCCTTGCCAATGAGGAAATGGATTGACGCAGCCGCTCCGCTTCCTGCTCATCCAAGGCAGGAATTTTATGTACAGTGGCAGCCGTGGAAATACTGATCGTTGATAATCGGAATTTCCTTAATAAAGGGCCTTGTTCTGTATCGACATGCTGGACTCGGACCATTGGGACAAGTGTACGTGTAACAATTAAAAGACCGTATTGTAAATCGATTTCTTTTTCTGTGACCTCATACCTCCAACGTTTCCACCTAAGACTTGGTACAATCCAGACAAAAACAATCAGTTCGATTAGTGTGATCCCTAATCCAATGGCAATGACCCACCATGGCCAGTCCCATAATGAAACAGCGACGATAAGTCCAATGCTTATGAGCAGCAGGATCCCCACTTGAATCCACCCATAGATTCTCCACAACTTCAGCGCACGTTGAGATATTCTTTGTGTTGGTTGTTGTTCCATACTTCCACCCCCTGCATGGCTATACGAATGAGTGTGCCAAAATGTTCCATCAGCCACACGTACTGCCAAAATACGCCGGACATAACTGCCCGGCGTATTTTTTTAATTCTTTCCTTCAGATAAGGATTTGGATTTCTCAGTACAAGCCGTCATGCCCTGAATAATCGCATTCCTGAAACCAGTTTCTTCAAGTTTTGTCACACCAGCAATCGTAGTCCCTCCCGGTGTACAGACTGCATCTTTCAATTCCCCAGGGTGGCGGCCTGTTTCTTTGACCATTTGAGCGGCACCCTGTACCGTCTGGGAAACCATTTTATAGGCCTTTTCTCTAGGGAAGCCTTGTTGAACAGCGGCATCTGCCATGGCCTCAATCAGCATATAGATGAATGCTGGAGAAGATCCACTGACTGCTGGAACAGCATCCATCAATCTTTCTTCAACGATTTCCGCTTCCCCGAAACTTTCAAACACTTCCATCACGTCAGCCAATTCCTCTTTTGTAACAAAATCATTGGGACACAGTACACTCATGCCTGCACCGACAAGAGACGGTGTATTCGGCATCGAGCGAATCACTTTTACGTTCCGCCCGAAGGCTTCTTTCATTGCATCCAGAGTGATGCCTGCAGCAATGGTGACGACCACTGTATCTTCAGGGACCTCGTCCTTAATCTCCTGGACGACTCCTTGATAAACATAAGGTTTGACCGCCAGAAAAAGCAGATCACTTTCTGCTGCCACTCGTTTATTATCATTGGAAATATTGATTCCATATTGATCTGTAACAAAATCGATCGTTTCATCTGATAAAGCCGTCGCGGCAATGTCCCGCGCTCTAACAAGGCCTGCATCAATCATGCCTTGAATCATTGCCCGTCCCATTTGGCCACACCCGATGAAACCTATACGTTTATTCACCGTACATCCCTCCTTGATGATTCTTATTGTATAGGAAGAATGTCGAACGTACAATTCTATACTCAATATCCACTGTAGATCTAGTAAAAATTACATGTTTTTTCTAGAAAAGGTTTACAAACCCGCCTGTCTTACCTATAATAATAACTGTATTCTTCATATCATAAAGAAACGCCCAAAATATCATAGCTGCTACGAAAAAAGCCGAGCTGCCTTAAGCTCGGCTTTTTTCGTGTTCCTTTTCCTCTTCGCGAATCGCTTCAAGAAGCTTCTTCACTTCTTTTTTATTTTTTCTTTCGACAAGAATGTATAACGTATCCCCGGCTTTGATTTCAGTCTGTCCATAAGGAGTAATGACATCCCCGTCACGGATAATGGCATTGATCAAGGCGCGATCCGGTAATTCCATATTCTCCAAAGTCTGACCCACAACCGCATTTCTCTCTGTTACTTCAAACTCGATCATTTCCACATTCGCTTTCCCGATGGATATCAACTCAAGGGAATGTATTGGATTCCCCAGCTTTTCAGAGACCAATTTAAACCGTTCCGCAATCCTTGTAATCGAAGACCCTTGAACGAGTGCTGAAGTAAGTACTGTAAAGAATACTACATTGAAAATCAGCTGACTGTTTTGAATGCCCGCAAGCATTGGGAAAATGGCGAGAACGATTGGTACAGCCCCTCGCAATCCAGCCCATGATAGAAAATATTTTTCCTTCAAGGTGAAGGAAAAACCTGCAAGACTCAATAGGGTTGCTACAGGTCGTGCCAATAGAATCAACACCAGGGCGATGAGAAGACCGTCGACCATGACCGGCCAAGTAAATACCTCGGTTGGAGACACAAATAACCCAAGGATGATAAACATGAGGATTTGGGCCATCCACCCAAAACCTTCGTGAAAACGCAGAATGGAATAACGGTACGCCAATTCCGCATTTCCAATCACTACAGCCGTTACATAAACCGCTAAAAGACCACTTGCCTGGAGAAGTGAACTAGAGCTGTAGGATAGGAAGGCAAAACCTAAAGCGAATAACGGATACAGCCCACTCGAATCCAGGTTAATCCTATTTAACGATTGACTTGCTATATAACCGATCCCTGCACCAACAGCAAGACCCGCTCCCATTTGCCAGAAGAAGGAGCCGATCATCCCAACGATGTTGACCTCATCAATCGTGAGCAATTGAATGAATGAAATCGTCAAAAAAACGGCCATCGGATCATTGGTGCCTGATTCTGCCTCAAGCGTGGCTTCTAGTTTAGGACGAACATTTTTCCCTTTCAATACAGCAAAAACGGCAGCTGCATCCGTGGATCCTACAATGGAACCTACTAAAAAGGCTTCGAGCCATCCGATATGTAAAATGAACTTGGCTGCCAGGGCGACAATGGATGTCGTTAGCACCACCCCGAGAGTAGCAAGTGTAATGGAAGGGGCAATGACGGGACGGATATCCTTCCACTTGGTCAGCATTCCCCCTTCAAACAAGATAACGATCAAAGCAATGACACCAATCAACTGGGCAATTTCAGGGTTATCAAAATAGATCAGCCCGAGACCATCATTCCCTACGAGCATGCCTACAGCGATAAACAAGACAAGAGATGGTACACCCAGCCTGGATGAAAACTTGGTTACAATAATACTTACAATAAGCAGTAGAGCCATCAACATGATAAATTGATTGGACTCTAAGATCTCCTGAATCATGGATTTTTCCCCTTTTACAAAGTTTAACGCTATTATAACAAGGATGACTCTGACGCACGTAATAAAAATACTCGTCCATGTTTTTAGAACACAAAAAAAGCCAAGCAACACGATGTCGCTTGGCTCCATTGCAACATCAGCTCAGCATTTCTTCTACCTGCTCACTAAAAAATTGTTTCATCGCATGAAAAACATCAGCTTTTCTTCTCAAAATATAATATCGGAACTTCGGATGATCAATTGATTTATACGCCTGCATTAAACTTGATGAACGATTATATTGGTTGACTTCTCCATACCCAAACATTTGAGAAACCTCAATCAGCTGTTCGATCAAACCGAGGCATCGTTTGTTATCTGATGTTAAATTATCGCCATCCGAGAAATGGAACGGGTAAATGTTATAGCGCTCTGGAGAATACTTTGTTTCAATCAATTCCAAGGCCTTGCGGTAAGCTGATGAACAAATGGTCCCCCCGCTCTCTCCTTTAGAGAAAAAGTCATCCTCGCTGACAACTTTCGCCTGGGTGTGGTGAGCCACGAATTCAATTTCCACGGTTTCATAATTCCGGTTTAAAAATCTAGTCATCCAGAAAAAGAAACTTCTGGCCATATATTTCTCCCACTGACCCATGGATCCACTGGTATCCATCATTGCAATGACGACAGCTTTTGATTCTGGTTTCGTCTTCTCATTCCACGTCTTGAAGCGGATATCCTCTGGGTAAATCGGCGCAAAAGAGGCTTCCCCGCCGAGAGCGTTCCGTTTATACGCTTCAAGCATCGTCCTTTTCTTATCGATATTCCCTGTCAAACCGGTCTTTCTAATATCACTGAATTCAATATCCGTGTGAATGATATTGTCTTTTTCCTTCTCATCCAAATTGGGCAGCGTCAGCTCCTTGAACAACGCTTCTTCAAGCTCAGCTAATGAAATCTCTGCTTCATAATAATCTTCACCAGCTTGATCGCCTGCACCCTCTCCATCGCCTGGCTTGCCTTTAGAAGGCTGTGGCGCTTGTGCAACGACGTCACCGACCTCACTGTCCCCTTCACCTTGTCCTGCATGTTTATTCTTTTCATGATTATAACGAATCTTATATTCATCAAGTGAACGTATTGGAATTTTCACGACACGTTTTCCATTCGACATCACAATATTTTCTTCAGTAATGAGATCAGGTAACTGCTTACTCATCGCATCCTTCACTTTTTCTTGATGTCGCCGTTGATCGTCGTAGCCTTTCCGATGGAGGGACCAGTCGTCTTCGGCGATTACGAAACTCTTCTCTTCATCCATGTAATTCCCTCCTCCTCGAGTATTACTCTATCGTATGCAGGTCCACTGAAATGGATGAAAGATATTGAGATATGCATGGAACATTTGTGTTTTTTGCCTACTCCACCTATCTATCTTTGCCCTATCAATATGGAAAACGGAAGGTTCTTGCCCTTTCTGGCATGAGAATCACAACACTAAAGGGGGCTTCCGCTTCTTAGCCAACAGGACACTCCGTAATTTCCGATAAAAAAATCCCCTGCCGCTGTGGCAGGGGATTAGCATTAACCTTCAAGCAATAAGTCGTATGGATCTTCAATCATTTCTTTAATTCTACGCAGGAACTGGACGGCATCTTTACCATCTACAATTCTGTGATCGTAAGAAAGGGCAATATACATCATCGGACGAGCTTCGATCGTGTCATCCGGCATGACTTTCGCACGTTTTTCAATGTTGTGTAAACCAAGAATACCGACTTGAGGTGCATTTAAGATCGGTGTAGATAGCATGGACCCAAAGATTCCGCCGTTGGTGATCGTAAATGACCCCCCTTGAAGGTCTTCAAGGCCTAATTCTTTATTGCGGGCTTTCGTAGCCAGGTCAGCGATGCCTTTTTCAATTCCGGCAAAGTCCAGACGATCCGCGTCACGGACAACTGGTACCACAAGGCCTTCATCGGTGGAAACAGCCATGCCGATATCATAGAACTGCTTCTTAATAATTTCATTGCCTTGAATCTCGGCATTAAGCAGTGGGAATTCCTTCAAAGCGCCTACAGCAGCTTTCGTAAAGAAGGACATGAATCCAAGCTTGATCTCGTGTTTCTTCTGGAAGGACTCTTTCCGGTCACTTCTAAGCTTCATCACATTAGTCATATCTACTTCATTAAAAGTAGTAAGCATAGCAGACTCCTGTTGAACCTCAACCAGGCGTTTAGCGATTGTCTGACGTCTGCGGGACATCTTCTCACGCTCGACCGGTTTATCAAATTCAGTTTTCTTGGATTCTTCCTTTTTCTTCTCCTGTTTCTTCTGCTTCTCATCAGAAGAATTGGAAGACCCTTTTGAATCCTGCTTATTTCCGCCTTTAGCGGCTTCATCAACATCCTCCGGACGAATACGGCCAAGAGGGTCACGGGCAGAAATCTCACTCAAGTCGATTCCTAGTTCACGTGCACGTTTACGAGCAGCTGGAGTCGCAATGACGTCCTTGGTGTTATTACTGGATGTCTCTTTCTGCTCATTCGCAGATTGTTGCTTTTCTTCTTGTTTCTCGGATTCTTCGTTGGATTGTTCGCTCTTACTTTCCGGCTCTGATTCTTCCTCTTTTGAAGAAGTATCTTCACCTGAACCTCCAGCTTCGCCATTTTCATCCACTTTAGCAATGACATCGCCGACTTCCACGTCGTCACCTGCTTCTCTTAACAATTCTGCAATGACTCCACTTGCGTCTGCATTCACTTCCACGTTTACTTTATCTGTCTCAAGCTCGAGAATCGGGTCTCCCTTTTCCACTTGATCCCCTTGTTTAACGAGCCATTCTGATATTGTACCTTCTGTGATGGATTCAGCTAATTCAGGAACTTTAATTTCCTTCATTTGTTTCTCCTCCTTTAGACATCTGTAGCGCTTCATGAATGATTCGATTCTGCTCTGTTTTATGGATGTTCGGCTCTCCGACGGAAGGTGAAGCACGGTGCGGACGACCGACGAATCGGTGAATCTGCCCCTCTTTCAAGAGGTTGTGCAGGATTCCTTCGACGAAATACCAGCTACCCATGTTCTGAGGTTCTTCTTGGACCCATACTAGTTCTTCTAAATTCGGATAGGATTCCAGCATCTCCGCTAATTGCTCCTGAGGGAACGGATAGATCTGCTCAATTCTAACAGCATCAATGGTTTCAAAGGTTTGATCTGTATTGTCTACTGTATCTTCGATATCGACCATGATCTTACCACTTCCAAGAAGCAGCGATTTCACTTTTTCTTTATCCTTATTTTCAGATAAAATCGGCTGTTTCATAATCGGCTGGAAGCGTCCATCACTGAACTGGCTTCCGGCAACGGCCACTCTTTGATTCCTCAAAAGACTCTTCGGAGTCATCAATACAAGAGGACGCGCTTCTTCCTGATTACTGATGGCCGCCTGTCTTCTTAACAAATGGAAATATTGAGCGGAAGACGTAACATTGGCGACTGTCCAGTTATTTTCTGCAGCCAGTTGCAAGAAACGTTCCAGACGGGCACTTGAGTGCTCCGGCCCTTGACCTTCATATCCATGTGGAAGCAGGAAGACCATGTTGGATTTTTCGCCCCATTTGGCCCGGCCGGCTGAAACGAACTGATCGAAGATGACTTGTCCCGCATTCGCGAAGTCACCAAACTGCGCTTCCCAAAGGACCAGGGATTCTGGTGCCTGGACACTATAACCATACTCAAAGCCGATGACACCCGCTTCTGATAACGGACTGTTGTGGATGTCAAAGGATGCATTGGCCTGTTCCATGCCATGGAGAGGACAATACGTCTCCCCTGTTTCCACGTCATGAAGAACAAGGTGACGGTGGGCAAATGTCCCACGTTCCGTGTCTTGACCTGTGATCCGGATTGGACGGCCATCTTCGAGAATGGATGCGAAAGCCAAAGCTTCAGCTGTCGCCCAGTCCACTTTTTGGCCATCATCAAGCATTTTGCTGCGTCGCTGCAAGATCTTCTCAAGCTTTTTGAAACCATTGAAGCCTTCCGGACGCTTCAGCATTCCTTCATTCAAGTCTTTCAGACGTTGAAGGTCAATAGCGGTATCAATTTCATCAAGGTTTCGTTCTACCCCGCTTGGACGATCTTTCACATCCGGAGAGGACGTTTGATGTTCGTTCATATTGTTGTAAAGTTCACGGAAGTTTTTCTCCACTTCCGATTTCATGTCCTCAAGAGCGCCTTCCCCTACAACTGAATCTTCCTGCAGACGTTTTTCAAAAACGGCAGCAACCGTCGGATGCTCGTCAATCTCTTTATAGAGACGCGGCTGGGTAGCCCTTGGTTCATCCATTTCATTGTGGCCGAAACGACGGTATCCGACAAGATCGATCAAGAAATCCTTATGGAACTTTTGACGGTACTCATAAGCAAGTGCCATTGCTGACAAGCAGGCCAATGGGTCATCTGCGTTCACATGCAGGACAGGAATTTCAAAACCTTTGGCCAGGTCACTGGCATAACGAGTGGAGCGGCCATCTTTACGATTCGTTGTAAAACCGACAAGGTTGTTAGCAATAATATGAACAGTTCCTCCTGTCCTATATCCCGGAAGATCACTCATATTCAACGTTTCGGCTACAACACCTTCTCCGATAAAAGCGGCATCTCCGTGAATAAGGAGGCCGAAAGCTTCATCCTCGTCCATCTTGGCGTAGCCTGGCTCTGAACGATCATCTTGAGCTGCACGCGTAAAGCCTTCTACTACAGGGTTTACGTATTCCAAGTGGGAAGGGTTGTGACTGAGGGTGACACGTGTTGCAGACTGTTCACCATTCTCAATTTCTCTTCTGGCACCAAAGTGATACTTCACATCACCCGTCCAGCCATAGTTGATGCCCATGGAGCCTTCAGAAGGGACCAACTCTTTGTCCGGTGAATGATGGAATTCAGAAAAAATACGGTCATACGGCTTTCCGAGAATATGCGCAAGTACATTGAGGCGTCCGCGGTGAGCCATTCCCATCATAATATGTTTGATTTTATCTCCAGAAGCCGATTGAATGATGTGATCCAGCATCGGCACCATGATATCTAAGCCCTCAATGGAGAAGCGTTTCTGAGCAACGAAAGTTTTAGCAAGGAAATTCTCAAAGCCTTCAACTTCTGCAAGTCGATAGAGCAGTTGTTTCTTCTCTTCATCTGTCAACGACACCGTATAGGAGCCTGTATCGACTTTGTCCTGAAGCCATTTTCTTTCATCTTCATTATTGACATGACCAAATTCAAAAGAAATGGTCCCTGCATAGCGTTCTTTTAACGTTTTGACTACTTGTAAGGCGTTATCCAGTTTCATTGGGGCATCAGGCCACACCCAATCGGCCGGCATCTCTTCCAAGTCCTTTTCCTGTAGTCCATAAGTTTCTAACTCAAGTAAATTTGTTTTAGGTCGCTCATCACTGCCTACTGCGTAGATGTTCGCCTGCAAGTGTCCATGACGACGAATAGCCTCAACAAGTTTCAAAGCTGAGGTAATTTTAGCTATGTCCTTCTCAGAAGGTGAAGCCGATCCATTTGCGTTCGTTACAGCAATCGATTCGCTTCCCATCCATTCAGGAGCCCCGTGCTCATCAAAAATTTCCTTCAAGGAAGGATCGACAGCACTAGGATCGTTTTCATATTGTTCGTATTGTTCTTCGATGTACCCCATGTTGGGGCCATGGAAATTATCCCAAAAATTTTGAGTGGAGCCTTGTTTAGACACGTAGAATACCCCCAAGTAGTTGTTGGCTAATGTTTCCTCGAAAACGTTTCCAAGTCCATGTACTATTATAGAATTGAAACGCTTCCGTATTCAACAAATTTCGCTTAATTTTTTAATGAATTGCCAAATCCATTATAACAAGAAAGACGTACCGATGGGTACGCCTTTTTCACTTTTTGCTACTAAAGTGATATTTCATTGTCATTCTTCGTCTTCTAAGACACGGTATGCCATGTCATAGAGCTTCATTTGACTGTTGATCGACGGGGCGTTGTCAAGGCGTTTAACATGTTCATACGTTCCGTCGCTTTTCTGTTCTCTCGCTTTAACATTATCATTCAGCATGACCGTTAAGATTTTCTGCAGGCGGCTTTTGATTTCAGGTTCATAAATCGGGAAAAGAAGTTCCACACGTTTGACCATGTTCCTCGTCATCATGTCAGCAGAGGATAAGTAGACACGATCATCACCGTTATGGTGAAAATAGAAGATACGGCTATGCTCCAGGAAACGCCCGACGATACTGATCACACGGATATTGTCACTGAATCCTTGAATTCCCGGTCTGAGACAGCAGATTCCCCTGACAATCAAATCGATTTTCACGCCTGCTTGAGAGGCTTCGTAAAGCTTCATAATCAAATTTTTATCTGTCAGAGAATTCATTTTAGCGATGATATGCCCATTGCCATGCTGCTTCTGAAATCGGATTTCGTTATTAATGTACCGAATAAAGTCATTTCTGATATCAAATGGAGCCATGGACAAATGATGAAATTGTGGTTTTTCCGTAAATCCGCTCAGATAATTGAAAAAGTCTGTCGCGTCAATCCCGAATTTACGCTTGGACGTAATGATTCCCATATCTGTGTAGAGCGAAGCTGTCTGGTCATTGTAGTTCCCTGTTCCAAGGTGAACAAAACGTTCAATTTTCTTGTCTTTCTTCCTGACGACGAGCGTGATTTTACTATGCGTTTTCAGGTAAGTCATCCCATAAATAACATGGCATCCTGATTTTTCAAGCTCTTTCGCCCACTGCACGTTATTTTCTTCATCAAAACGGGCTTTAAGTTCTACAAGGACAGTAACCTGCTTGCCTTTTTCCGCTGCACGTTTAAGGGCATCGATAATCGGAGAATCTCCACTTACCCGGTAAAGTGTCTGTTTGATGGCTAACACATAAGGGTCATCGGCTGCTTCGGAGACAAAGTCAACGACAGGTTCAAAAGATTCAAAAGGGTGGTGCAGAAACACATCACGTTCCATAACCTGTTCAAAAATATTCTCATCACTTGCCAGATCCCGAGGCGGCTGAGGCATCAATGTTTCATAGTAGAGATGGTCCTTAATATCTGTGAACGTCTTGTGGAATTTGAACAGGAAGGTCAAATCCAATGGTCCGTTCGTAATATAAAGATCATCTTTATGAATTTCCAATACATTCAACAAAAACCGGATCACTTTCTCGTCATACTTCCCGTCGCGGACCTCCAGACGGACAGCGGCCCCCCACTTCCGTTTCTTAAGTTCTTTCTCGATTTCCTTCAATAAATCGCGTGCGCCTTCTTCATGAATCGTCATATCAGCATTTCTCGTTATTCTGAACTCAGTGATCGATTCCACTCTATATCCTTTGAATAATTTGCCAATAAAATACCCGATAATTTCTTCCAATAAGACATATTGGTATTTATCCTTGTGATCTACAGCCACAAATCGGTCCAGTACAGAAGGCACCTGAACAATAGCTGTCTTCGTTTCCCCCTCACGATCGATCTCATCATGTATGACGACAGCAAGGTTGATGGACTTATTCAACAGCATCGGAAATGGACGATAGGCATCGACCGCCATAGGAGTCAGAACAGGAAAAATTTCTTCATCAAAGTAAGTTTCAAAACGACCGATCTCCTCTTTCGTTAAATCATCGATCGACAGAATTGAAATCCCCTCATTTTCCAATTCCGGTTTCATCGATTGATACGCTGCATACTGTTTCTCCACGTTCTGATGATTATATTCAGCAATTCGATTCAACTGCTGTTTTGGAGTCAAGCCGGCTTTGTTTTCTGGTTTATTAAATCCGGCCTTCACCTGGTCCTTCAATCCTGCCACCCGTACCATGAAAAATTCATCAAGGTTGGAAGACACGATGGCTAAAAATTTCAAACGTTCAAGCAAAGGGTTATCCATATCCAGAGCTTCATCCAAAACCCGCTCGTTAAAACCAAGCCAGCTAAGCTCCCGATTATTATAAAACAACGGATTGTCCAATTCCTTCGTTTTCAGTTCAATTGACATTACGCACACCCTTTACACCTGTATTCACATTCAGTCTAGTAAACGTTTATAGAGCGCCTATTAATAACAAGTTAATTTATTGTAAAAAAAGCATTAAAAATGTCGAATGTTGGGATGAGGGTTGAAAATTGTAAAAAAAAGCAGCCCGGTTCGGACTACTTTTTATTTTCCACAAAAGAGAGATGGATAGTCTTCTTCAGGGATTTTTCCAAATGTTTTTTTTGTTTCTCTGCCTGATATTCCTCCGGCATATACGCCCCATTGCATGTAAGTGTGATGCTGAGGTCGTCCCCATCATTTGAGACTTCCAGTTTTTCCACCACCTGCCGGCGCGTGCTGTCCAGACTATAACAGAACTTCAACATCGACCCAAGAAGTCGAATTTTTTTCCTCTCTTCTTTTAGAAACCACTGTTTATAGGGGGAAAGAAACTGCTTGAAAATCGTCTTATTTTTAAAGGACGCCATCAAAGCCATCCTTAATCGCTCCATATGCATAAGGCCGTCAATCGTCCGGTTAGCCAGAAGGTAGAACGTATGCTGGGAACTTGATTCATTATCGATATATTCACCGAGGTTGAAAACATAGCTCGCTCTTTTCACTTCCTGCCAGTCTTTTTTCTTAAGCGAACCGATTCCCCTGTCATGAAGCTGATGAAATAAATCATGAGTCAGATGCTGCACATGCTGGATCTGTTTCACATTCAAATCATAATCACTAATCAGTTCCTGAATGCTTTCTTCCAATACGTTCGGAAAGACAGAGGTCCCCATATCCCTTGTCAACTGCTCATAAAACACCCCGTCGCGCAAACCTTTCCTGCTTAAAATAAAGCCTGAGGATTGAACCGTATCATATAATGTGTGAAAAACTTCCGTAGCTGGAAGGATTATATCCGCCCGGTCTTTCGATAACCCTTCCACTTTCTGCATTTTTTTCATATTCAGGGTGAAAAGGTAATTTTTAATAAACGCTAGATCGCTGTCTTTCATTTTGTATTGATGAAGGCCTGCAAGAGGATACTCTTTCAAGTTTTGGTCAATTTGAACAAGGTTTCGTGCTCCCCCGCCAATCCCGATCAATGGAATGTTCTTCTTCTTCAGCCACGGAAGTGATTGAAATTCTTCCATTAAATAATGACGAAGATTGGACATCTCGTCTTCAGTCGGGAGGTCTTTGTTGAAGAAATCCTGCTTGAGTGTAAGCGCCCCAAAAGGAAAGCTGTGGGATTCGATTAATTTCCTGTCTTTAAAATATGTAACTTCCGTACTTCCACCACCGATATCAACCGTGACACCTTCACTTATCGGAGTAGAATTTACAACGGCTAAATACCCATAATAAGCCTCTTCATGATCAGAGAGGATACGCATATCGAATCCGGTGTGGTCGGAAACCTGGTGGATGATTTCAGACTGATTTTCGGCTTGGCGGATCGTTGCTGTTGCTACACAGACCATTTCCTCTAAAACATAGGACTCCGCTACCTGCTTGAAACTCTTTAATGTAGTCAGGAGGATTTGGATGCCCTCTGTTGATAATAATCCATCATCCATGAGGTGATTCCTTAACCTGGCTACTGCCTTCACGTTCTCTATTTCACGAAGACGTCCACCCTTTTCTCTCAGGTATATGACTAAACGCATAGTGTTCGATCCAATATCGATAATTGCATAATGATTCTTGGTCATCATCTCACCCCACTTCATTTTTTGCCATTATACCATAAGAAAACGCCCTCTAATATGAAGAAGAGGGCGCTTTTAAATAGGAGATTTTTATCTATTCAATAAACTTCCGACATATTTCAATAATTCATTGGCCGAGCTCGAATTGTAACCATGTTCATCGATGAGGGTCGCAACCACTTCATTGATTTTCTTAAGCTGCTGTTCATCCGGTGTCTTCGTGGACGTCGTAATCTTCACGACATCTTTCAAATCGGCAAAAAGCTTCTTCTGAATCGCTTCACGCAACCGCTCATGAGATTGGTAATCAAATTTCTTCCCTTTTCGTGCGTACGCGGAAATTCGGATCAGAATCTCTTCACGGAACGCCTTCTTAGCATTTTCCGATACCCCGATCTGCTCTTCAATCGAACGCATGAGCCGCTCATCCGGATTCAATTCTTCCCCAGTCAGCGGGTCTCTCAACTTCGCTTTGTTACAGTAAGCCTCTACATTATCCAAGTAATTATCCATCAAGGTAACCGCAGACTCTTCATAAGAGTAGACGAAAGCTTTCTGAACTTCTTTCTTGGCAATTTCATCGTACTCTTTTCTCGCCAATGAAATGAAGTCGAGGTAACGCTCTTTATCTTCACTGGAAATGGAAGCGTGACTTCCGAGACCATCTTTTAAAGACCGTAATACATCAAGCGCATTGATCGAGGTCAGTTCTTTTTTAATGATTGTAGAAGAAATACGGTTGATGACATAACGCGGGTCAATGCCGCTCATTCCTTCATCCGCATGCTCTTTCTTTAATTCCTCTACATCCACATCGCTGAACCCTTCCAAAATCTCACCATCATAGAGACGCATTTTCTTCAATACATCAATCGATGCTTTCTTCGACTCCTTAAGTCGAGTCAAAATGGTAAACATCGCAGCGACCCTCAGTGTATGGGGAGCGATGTGAACGTCTCTAATATCACTCTCACGAATCATCTTTTCATAGATGCGCTCTTCCTGGCTTACCTTCAGGTTATACGGCACAGGCATTACGATCATACGGGAATGCAGGGCTTCATTCTTCTTATTAGCAATGAAAGAACGATACTCGGCTTCGTTCGTATGAGCGATAATCAACTCATCGGCTGAAATAAGAGCGAAGCGTCCTGCTTTGAAGTTCCCTTCCTGCGTCAAGCTGAGCAAATGCCAGAGGAACTTTTCATCACATTTCAGCATTTCCTGAAATTCCATGATTCCTCGGTTGGCTTTGTTTAATTCCCCATCAAATCGATAAGCCCTTGGATCTGATTCAGAACCATACTGGGCAATCGTGGAAAAGTCGATCGATCCAGTTAAGTCCGCAATATCCTGCGATTTCGGATCAGAAGGACTGAAGGTACCAATGCCTGTACGCTTATCCTCTGAGAAAAATATACGTTCAACTAAAACATCTTCAATCCTGCCGCCATACTCTGTTTCCACACGCATCGTATTAAGCGGGGACAAACTTCCCTCGATCCGGATGCCATACTCTTCCTGAAAATCTTTACGTAGATGATTCGGAACAAGGTGTAGAGGGTCTTCGTGCATCGGACAACCCTTAATGGCAAAAACGGCCCCTTCATCTGTGTGAGTGTATTGTTCCATGCCGCGCTTTAAGAGATTAACCAGAGTGGACTTACCGCCACTGACTGGCCCCATTAATAGCAGGATACGCTTTCTGACATCCAGCCTTCTTGCTGCCGGATGGAAATATTCTTCCACAAGTTTCTCCATCGCTTCATCCAAGCCATAAATATCTTCATCAAAGAACTTGTATCGTTTATGATCGTGCTCCTCAGCAACCCCCGCATTTTTAATCATATTGTAAACGCGGGAATGGGCGGATTGCGCTAGATATGGGCGCTCTCTCAATAGTTCCAAATATTCTGCGAATGTACCTTCCCACTTCAGTTCTTCTTCATGTTCCCGGTGGTCTTGTATTTTCTTTAAAATGTCCACTTCGCGACCTCCCCCGTCGTAAGAGACGAATTTTAATACATCCTATGCCTGGCTACTGTAAAACATGTGTAAATTAGAAATGTGGAGGCATCCTGGTAGACGCGACAAGCATAAGACAAACGCTGCAGTGGTGCGTTTCTTCACCACGGAAGCGGTTGTCTTATGTCTCGAGCGTCTGGATGCCGGAGCTGGACACAACTACACGAGAAATATGGAAGCGGCCTGCTTAGACACGACAAGCATAAGACAAACAGCGCAGTGGTGTGTTCTCCACCACGGAGGCGGTTGACTTATGTCTCGAGTGTCTGGCCGCTACGACTGGACACTTTGATACGAAATGATGCGGCACCCTGGATGAAACGACAAGCATAAGGCAATTGATGCAGTGGTGCATTCTTTCACCACGAAGGCAGCTGACTTATGTCTTGAGCGTCCGGGCGCCAGAGCTGGACACGAATAGCATAAAACAGATCACCGAGTAGATGGTCGTCCACTTCTGCGGCCATTGTTTTCGGCATCGAACAACTGGAAACTGCGACTGAGAAATACTGAAGAAATGATCCACCTGCCTCCCTCTATAAGTCATAAAGACGTATTTCGGGAAACTATTACGGACAGATCAAACACATAAACCATAAACTCCTAGAAGACAACAAATAAAAGCAGTTTTCATTGGGGAGGGGAGAAATCCCCTCTCCTCAACCCTATGCCCCCTTCCCCTATTCATGACAGAAAAAAAGGACTGACTATAAAGTCAATCCTCTTCGTAATCCTTTTCTTGTATATACCTGCGCCTTTTTGAAAGTCCCATAATCAAAAAAGCTATGAATAAAAATAGATTCAGCCACCGAAAATCATCATAAAAGATAGCTAATAATGCCCAAATGGCTGCGCTTATTAAGAAAAGGATGCTGGAAATCATCGTTTGGTTCACGTTCATCCCTCCTACCTCTATTATAAAACAACCAGATCCGAATGTATGTCAGTTTTTCAGCAATGAGTAAGTAGTCCTAAATGGGATGAATAAAGCTTTTAGTAAATTTTGACACGATTATCCGCCCTTGTTAGAATTGTTAGGAATATTTTAATTGGATAAAGTGCTCGACTAAAGAAAGAAGGACTGCGAATGGAAAAATGGTACTTTGTCGATTCAGGTCATTGTACACCTGCTGTAAATATGGCATTAGATGAAGCTCTGATGAAATGGCACCGCAATGGTGAGATCCCGCCGGTTCTCCGCTTTTACGGATGGAAGCCTGCTGGTTTATCCGTTGGTTATTTTCAAAAAGTCAAAGGTAAAATAGATCTCGAAGGCGTCCAAAAACATGGATATGAACTTGTACGCCGCCAGACGGGCGGAAGAGCTGTCCTACATGACAATGAACTGACATATAGTGTAATCGTCTCAGAAAATCACCCGGAAATGCCGGATTCCGTTAAAGAAGCCTATTTAGTAATCTCGCAAGGGCTGCTCCAAGGATTCACAAACCTCGGCATCCAAGCTGAATTTGCTGTCCCTGAAGGAAAACTGGATGTGGCAGGATCAGCCGTTTGTTTTGAAGAACCTTCCTGGTATGAACTGATTGTCGATGGTAAAAAAGCGGCAGGAAGTGCTCAGACTCGTAAAAAAGGGATCATCCTCCAACACGGCTCCATTCCGATTGATGTGGATGACATCAAACTGTTCGATATGTTCATATATAAAAATGAACGAATAAAAGAACGAGCGCGTAAGGCATTTGGTGACAAAGCTGTAGCGATCAATCAGATTCTTGATCAACCTGTTACTTATGATGATACGAAAGATGCTTTCAAAAGTGGTTTCGCGAAAGGCCTCGGAGTCAATTTAGAACCCTTCGAGCTTTCAGACGCCCAATGGAAGGAAGTCATGAAGATCGCCGAAGAACGTTATGCCAACGATGAATGGAACTATGCCCGATAACGAAAAAGGAGTGAGTAAAGTGGCTAAAAATCAAGAATACATAAGAAAACCCGACTGGCTGAAGATAAAAATCAATACGAATAAGTCCTACACAGGCCTTAAAAAGCTGATGAGGGATAAAAAGCTTAATACTGTATGTGAAGAAGCACGGTGCCCGAACATTCACGAATGCTGGAGTGAACGTAAAACCGCTACGTTCATGATTCTTGGAGATACTTGTACAAGAGGGTGTCGTTTCTGCGCCGTGAAAACGGGGCTACCGAACGAGCTGGACTGGGACGAACCAGAACGTGTCGCCGATTCTGTTGAAATCATGGGGCTTAAGCACGTCGTAGTGACCGCTGTGGCCCGTGATGACTTAAATGATGGAGGAGCAGCTGTTTTCGCCGAAACAGTGAAAGCGATCCGCGAGCGTGTTCCTGGGTGTACAGTTGAAATCCTCCCTTCGGATATGAAAGGAGACTACGAAAGCCTGCATACTCTTATGGGTGGTGAGCCGGACATTTTCAACCATAATATCGAAACTGTGCGACGCCTGACGAAAAAAGTCCGTGCACGCGCTATGTATGACCGCTCGTTAGAATTGTTGAAACGTGTAAAAGAAATCCGACCGAATACCCCGACGAAATCAAGCATCATGGTCGGCCTGGGTGAAACAAAAGAAGAGATCGTCGAAGCCATGGATGATCTCCTAGCACATAATGTCGATATTATGACAATCGGACAATACCTGCAACCGACGAAAAAACATTTGAATGTCGAACGTTATTACCACCCGGATGAATTTGAAGAGCTTAAGAAAATTGCACTTGAAAAAGGCTTCAAGCACTGCGAAGCAGGACCAATGGTACGCTCGTCCTATCATGCAGATGAACAAGTCAACGCTACCTCTGCCCAACGTCGAATTAAGTACATGCAGGGGTATGAATCCCAAGGGAAAGAGTTAGATACAACAAACTTTTAAAAAAACCGCCCCTCATTATCATTGATGAGGGGCATTTATTTTTTACCATTGGCCTCCGTAATAAGGGGGACGGTTATATCCATAGCCATATGGCCCCGGCCCACCTGGACCGCCTGGACCGTAGGGACCTGGACCTCCATAATACTGGGGCGGTGGAGGCGGTGGTCCGCCAAATCCTCCGTAAAAACCAGGTGCCAGTGCTCCACCGATAAAACCGCCGAGCAGCCCACCAGCAAAAGGCCCTAAAAAGAAGAAACGCTCATCCTCTTCACGGAAGAAATCTTCGGCTTGGTATGGGTCATAGTAATAGTCATAGTGGTTCATTCATGATCCTCCAATCCATCCTTGGTTATTCACCTACCCTTCACTTTATGTAGACGACTGCCCTTACGTATAGGCATGTGTCATCAAGTAAAGGATAATTTTAACTGGACAAACAATTCACATCTATCCAGAAATCGGGTATAATAGGAATTAATCATGCTTGTCTGGCTACATAAAGGAGGACCACTCATGAATCTTACATTAATTATTCTTGTCTGTGTCGCATTTATTACTGCTATTTTTTGTGCCGGATACGATACAAAACCAGGTTCGCCAAAAAAATAAGCAGTAAAAAAAGCATCCCGTTGGGGATGCTTTTTATTTTGGTGCGTTTTCCTCTTCGGTGGTTCCTCTATGATGGTTCCTCTATGGTGGTTCCAGGTACAAGAAAAGGAATTTTGGGTGCCAGGTTTGCTGTGCATCCATTCACATTCATAAACTCTAAAAGCCTGGAACACCGTTCGGGTTTTTAGGGTTTATGAACGTTTGTATAGATGGGCTGAAGTGCTTCCATAAGCTCTGTTGTAATAAAACCTGTATTGTTCTCATCATCATAATAACAATGCGAAGTCCATAAAGGGTGGTCAGTGAAGCGCCCGAGGTTTGCACGATCAGGATTATCATGAACATAATGACAGGCAGACACAAAGTAATGGTGGTTTAATATTAATTCGGCATGATAACGCCCTTGAAAAAGATGTCCTTCCAGTTCGTATTTCCTGTTGAAGTATTTAGAATACATGAGGTGCAGCCGGTGAAGAATTTTACCAGGGGAATGATCGATGGTCTCGATCAGAAGATGAACGTGGTTGTTCATTAAACAATAGGCATGAAGATTAAATGGGATGAGGTCTTTTGTTTTCTTTATCAAATCTAAATATTTTCCGCGATCTAAGTCGTTCCTAAAGATGTTTTGTTTTCGATTTCCACGAGCTGTCACATGAAAGATCGCTCCCGGGTACCAATAACGTCGTTTTCGAACGCCCTCTCCTCCTCTCTAACATTTATGTAACTATTATTCGGCAAAAAGCAGCAAAATCCTCTTAATTATCGGAACCTATTTTTTTGAAATCAAACCCGGTACACAAATGATAACGAATGGTACCAGGTACGTGAACAGAATTTTATGTACCTGGTACCCGGAAGAAAGTTATTCGTACCTGGTACATAAAAGAAACTCACTGAACCTGGCCCACGCCATCAGAAAAGGCGGCCGGTTGGCCGCCTTTCTGCTCATTTGATCAGGTTCGGATATCCCTGTTGCCTCAACGCTTCAAACAGGATGATGGAAGCTGTATTCGCTAAGTTCAATGATCTCACTTCATCCGTCATAGGAATCCGCAGGCAGCCATCTTCCACGCCTCTCAGCAGCTCCTTAGGAATTCCATCACTTTCCCTGCCGAAAACGAATAATAAATCCTGCTCGGTATGACTAAAGTCAAAATCCACATACGATTTCGTCCCGAAGTTTTCAATGTAGTAGATTTCTCCTTCTGGAAAAGCATCATAAAGCTCGTCTAGGGAATCGTAGTAATGCACACGTACTTTATGCCAATAATCCAAGCCAGCACGACGGACCATCTTATCATCTGTTGAAAAGCCAAGAGGACGGATTAAGTGGAGTTCTGAATTGGTCGCAAGACATGTACGAGCAATGTTTCCCGTATTCGCTGGAATTTCCGGTTGAAAGAGTACAATATGGTTAGGCATATGGCTCACCTCAGTCTAATCTTAGTCAACCACGCTATTATACCATACTCTTCAGCCATCAATTTTATAAAATTTGTATTTAATGTCAGGGGTATAGGCCGTGGAATCTTCATAAGCCCAATATCGATGCCGGCTATTGGATGTATGAGCATTCACCAATGGCATGCCATTAGCATCTTTCCGGACGACAAAGGTATTGTGATCGAACCTGCCGT
The DNA here is from genome assembly GCF_056158545.1 of Halobacillus sp. ABR2_026. Taxonomy (NCBI): domain Bacteria; kingdom Bacillati; phylum Bacillota; class Bacilli; order Caryophanales; family Bacillaceae; genus Halobacillus; species Halobacillus sp. ABR2_026. The sequence continues at coordinate 962,169 of NZ_JBSWTM010000001.1, read as the reverse complement.
CCCCTTCAAAGTCATAACAAATGATATCGCCAGGTGAGAGGAGGTGGGCGTCTGATACTTCAGTAGCTGTCAGTCCATTTCTTGCTCCTCCTAAATACCAACGGAGAGCATGAGCGACTGTCCAACTGTAACTCCAGGTCCTGCTCCCGTACCACCAGCCTTTTGTCCGGTTCGGAGACCCCCACGTCGGTCCGCCTCCAGCTCGAATACATTGAGAAACGTAATTCGTACAATCGACGTCAAAGCTCCGATATGCCGGATTATAGCTATCCCACCAACGATCGGCATATCGGACGGCTTCCCGACGGTCATAGGTGAACCTGAAACCTTCACGATCAGGAGAGTCTGAAAATTCTACAAGTAATGGTTTTGAAATACGTTCTCCCCCGCTCTTTTCAGTCAGTACACGGTGATTCAACAACTCCCCTTTTAAAAACCCTGCATAACCATAGTAATGGCCTTCTTCCATAAAATAGTGGCGGCCTGATTTTATAAGAAGAGACAAGGTCAGAAGATATTCGATTTGGGTTTGATCTTCATAAGCCATCCGCCGATATGGATGTACGTGAAACGTCAAACGCTGCAGACGGTGACCTCTTTCCTCTATCCCCTTTAATTTTTGCGTCAACCATGGCTGTTCATCCTGATCAAAGAGACGGTCCATGATTCTTTCCCAATAAAGTTGAAGCTGATATGTATCGCCCATGCTTCACCCCTCCTTTTACATCATATGAGAAGCAAAGTCGGACATGAACATGAATAAAGCAGCCCCTTCAAAAGGAGCTGCTCATTTATTGGTTTTGTTTGATGGATTGATGTTCTTTTTCAAATTCAAGCAGCTTCTGCTTTTTATCAAGCCCGCCGGCGTAACCGACTAATTTACCATTGCTTCCAATGATACGGTGGCAGGGAACAATGATGGAAAAAGGGTTCTGGTTAACGGCACCACCTACAGCCCGGATCGCTTTCGGGGCATGCATGGATACAGCGATGTCCTTATAGGATCTTGTTTCCCCATAAGGAACATGGTTGATCAGCGCTCTCCACACTTGGCGCTGAAAATCCGTCCCATAACAGTTTAAAGGGACATGAAATTCATTCCGGTGGCCTTCAAAGTAATCGGTAAGTTCCTGCTTTGTTTGCGCCACATATTTGTGGTCGGGGTCATAAACCAATTCGCCTTTGAGGAAATGTTTCTTTTTCCAAGATTGATAGGCTGGCAGCCGGTCTTCATAATGACCGAAATCAATTCGGCATAACCCTTCATCATTCGCTAGTACAGTCATTGAACCTAAAGGAGTTTCAAAAGTGTCATAGTATAAGAACGATTGATGGTTCATATCCAACCCCTTCTTTACAGTTTTTTCTATTATACAAGAGCTTCTACCCATTGAAAAGGTACATTGGTTTACTTGTTTTGAAATTGGACACCTTTTTCCATTTCGTAAAGCACTTGTTCATCCTCTTCTTTTTCCATCGCTATTTCAATGGCTTCATAACATTCAGGTTTTCCGATTTTACCCAGCCCCCATGCAGCAGTCCCACGAATGACCGGTCGTGGGTCCTCCTTCATGAGACGGATCAAATCATCAATCGCAGTCTCATCACGATAATGGGCAAGAGCGAGAATGGCATTCCTCTGAATCGGTTTTTTCCCGCGCCATGAACCCGAAATAAAGCCAAATTTCTCTTTGAACTGTCGATTGGAAATGGATAGAAGTGGGGTCAACTTCGGTTTTACGATCTCAGGGTCAGGCTCGAATTCTTCATGGTTATGAAAATCTTTCTTCCGATTCTTCGGGCATACGGTCTGGCATGTGTCGCAGCCATACAGCCGATTCCCGATTTTTGTACGAAATTCATCCGGCAGGAAGTCTTTCGTCTGTGTCAAAAAGGCAATGCAACGCTGAGCGTTCAGTTGCCCTCCTTGCACCAGTGCATCTGTCGGGCAGGCGTCCACACAAATGTTGCAGTCTCCACAGCTGTCATCCACCGGCTCATCCGGCGCAAACGGGATATTTGTAACCAACTCTCCAAGATATACATATGAACCGAATTCCGGAGTGATCACGGCACAATTTTTTCCACTGAAACCTATCCCTGCACGTTCAGCTACGGCACGATCTGAGAGCTCTCCTGTATCAACCATGGATTTCAGTTCCACTTCGGGGAATTTTTCCTGTAGGAAAGCACCTAGACGGTTAAGACGGTCACGGAGTACATGATGGTAGTCCTGCCCCCAGGAAGCCCGGCAGAAAATCCCCCGCCGGTCACCTTTTCTGCTTTTTGGGGCATCGTGCATTTTGGAAGGGTAAGCCAGGGCGATGGAGATAATGGATTGAGCACCTGAAACCAGCCTGCCGGGTTCTGTGCGCTCTTGTACGGAACCTTTTTCAAATCCGGACTGATAGCCAAGTTCCTGCTGTCTCTTCAGCCGTGCCTTCAATTCTCCGAAAACATCCGCAGATGCAAACCCAATTTTATCAATCCCTATCTCTTTACTATATGCGATAACTTCCTCTTTGAATTGATGAAAATCCACCCTGACACACCTCCTTTCTATCTTATATCTTTCACTTTCGCTGTCCGTATCCTATTTAAAGTCGCTGCAATTTCAAAGCGCCTTGGTCTGGCAAGTTCACCGGGATGCTGATCCTTAAATGGGGCAAATGAAGCAAGTCCCCGGTTGTTGAATTGTTCCTCTATGATATCAAGCAGTTCATGCATAGAATGCTGCTGCTTCAAAATCCCCTGCTTATCTAGATAAAGAAGCAGATCCGCAATCATCCTCGTTTGGGATCCATCGACAAGCTGTTCTACATAATCCAGTGTTATATCCTCACGGCCCATCAGAATCGTATGCTTTCCTTTGGCCTGGACTTTCTCTTTCTTCCCTTTACGTGTTTGAAGAGTTTGGGAAACGAACGAACGTTTCGGCACGGATCCAAAAGAAAGATCAGAAGATTCCTTCCGGGTATTTGGATACTTATCCGCAATCTGCTGCGCCTTTTCTGTCACGTTATAAGGAATATACTGATCCATCATGATCACATCATCCGCTACGTGGAAGTAGTCCCCGGAGCCTCCCATAACAAGGATGGTAGAAACTTCGAGTTCATCACGCATCTGTTTAATCTTATCAATAAATGGAGTGATTGGTTCCTTCTCTTTCACGACAAGTTCCTGCATCCGCTCATCTCTGATCATGAAGTTCGTAGCACTCGTATCTTCGTCAATTAAAAGGGTTGACGCCCCAGCTTCCAGCGATTCGACAACATTAGCAGCCTGTGATGTACTTCCACTTGCATCTCTCCGTAGAAAATCTGGAAGTATCTGTACCATGAGGTAGATTTTTAATGAATGGTGAAATATCCACTGAGGACACTTGTCGTCCATCTTCTGCTCGTACTTTGACAGCGGAAGGGTCTGTCAGAACATACTCTCGTCCATCCCCTGCAATATGAGTATACACACCACGCTCCACAGCATTCAACAGGGTACTTTTTCCATGATAACCACCGCCGACGATTAATACAATCCCACGCTTTAATGCCATGCCTGTGATCGGCTCATCCCGGTAAGGAAGGGTGATGGATACCCTGTTGGCTTCAGGACTTTGAAAAGGGACGGCACCTCTCATCGGTTTCTGACTGATGCCGCTCTCCCTAGGAAGGACGGCACCATCAGCGACAAATGATATCCAATCATTCTTTCTCATCTCATCAAGGATCGTTTGGTGCTGGTCGGCAAGCTGGCAAACGGACTCGATCTCGTTATCCTTCATAGAAAAAACGGACTGGTTCATAATCTCCGGGATAATAGAAAAGAACAATTTTTCCGCTTGTTTCCCGTTGATCCTTCTCCCATTAGCGGGGAGGCCCACCGTAAGACAGACCGTCATCCCCTCAGTGTGCAGAGAAACTGCCGTCCGTTCAAGGATCTCCTGGCCTGGTTGATCAATGGCGATCATACCGCTCTTACCAGATCCTTTTACACTGGTTTGTGTCTTGTGGATCGTTTTGGCTACGATCCGTGCCACTTGATCTTCAGCATAGTAGCGCCTACGTGCACCTTTTTTCCAATCTTGGGCCATTTTCCGTTCGGTATCGGGAATGTAAATTCTGATTTTTGAAGGAGCTGCAAAAGGATCTCCCTGAACATAATCAATCATGAGATCATATCGATCGAACGAATATTTCCCTTGTATTTGTTTATAACCTTTATAACTTTTTCCATCAATTTGTTTTAGATGCTGCTGCAATTTTTTCATCATGGATTCCTCCCTCAAATGATTGTCTATTATAGGGTTTATCCAAATTTCATCATTAAAAAACGCAATGCTTCGTTACCCATTTAACGAAACACTGCGTTGGTTCACATAAGTATAAAATAATAGCATTGGAGCGGGTGAAGGGAATCGAACCCTCGTCATCAGCTTGGAAGGCTGAGGTTTTACCATTAAACTACACCCGCGTGGAAAACAATTGATTACATTGTTGAAGATCAAATATTAGTTGTTCGGACAACTCTTATCGTTTACATTTGTAATCATAACATTCGAAATCTAGCGACGCAACATAGAATTTACGTTTTTTTGTCGGAATTTTACTTGTTCTTTACTTTTCCAGCTTCATAGAATTCTTTCCACTAGTATCCCTGTATCCCCGATCTCTTAAACAAGAAGCGTCTTTCCCTTCCCTCTTAAAAAGTTGAAGATGTGGCAGGACCCAAAAGAAGCTTGAACCGAGATCCTTCACTTCGAAGCAACCCCGAGTTCCTCTGCTCCTGCCTGTGTCAAAGCATCCAGTCAGTACTTGACTAACTTTTTTTAGACTGAAATACATAAATCATGGAGAACACGAGAAATGCCAGCAAATGGACCGAGTCGATGAACAACTTAAAGAGGTCAAGTAAAGTAGAGGACGCCATAATTTTCACCCCTATCAAGCTTTTTAATGATTGTTTCAGCCTGTTGGTGAATGCAATGATAGAAATGGAGGTCATGAATAATAAAAGTTTTCTAAAGTCTTAGATGGTTTCTTCATACTCTTCCTCAAATGATTATTTTTATACATGAGCCAGATTCGGAGTGTAATAAAAAACCAGGAAGGCTTTAAGCCTCCCTGGTTTCTTCAAGGTATACCCTTAATGACTCTTATAAAATGACAGTACTTTTCAATGCGGCAATCAAGTGCTCAAAATCTTCTTCCACTTGCTTCCTTATATCCTCCCGCTGGTAATCTTTACTTTGCTCTTTGGAACTCTCTGGTTCAATTAATAACGTACGACCTTCCATAAAGGTGATTTCAATTTTTCTAGGAGGTGTATTCTCTGACAGACTGTAATCTTCAAAGTATTCTTTCATAGATATAATACGGTCCGTAAATAAAGTTTCCTTTTTCAAGGACATGTCCTGGGAAAGGGTAAGCACGGTCAATGTACGATCATTACGATTGACGATAAACAGTTGTTGGTCTTTCGATTCGATCACTTCAAGTAAACGGTACTGATCGGACTCGAACACTTCTTCCGTAAACTCAAGAATAGCAGCCGTCTTCAAATGACTTAGTTCTTCCGTTCCCAATCTTTCTTTCAATAGAATGGACATGCGATTTAGTACCCTCCTTAAAATTTTGTACACTTTCCTCATCCCCTTCCTTATGCGGAAAAAAACATATCTAAGGAAAAATAAACAAATTTTACCACTCCGTACATGGAGAGGGGTTCGATTGTCTGATAGATTCGACAAAGCTCCCTAAAAATTACAAATAAAGGAGAAAGGCATTCGCTATGGAAACTAGGAAATATAAAAGAGCAGCTATAGATATTGGATTGACTTTAAAACGGAACAACTCGATATCATACAGGTCTTTGCCGCTCCCATATCCTTTGTTCTCAAGGTTTGCGTAACGATTTCCGATGAACTCGTTGAATTGCATAAACCAGACGAGAATAAAAATTAAAAAACCCACCGTAAAATGGGCATCTACAAATGACCATTCCAAACGGCGGGAAATCATGAGGGTCACGAGCACTTCCAAACCTAATACCAAAAGCATTGTACTTGTGACGACGATCCATTTTGGAAGGTGAACGAACAGCTTTCTTTCTAAATATCCGGCAATATGTGCACTCGTAATCGGCAGGACGAAAACGAAGGCAATAAACAGGGCGCCGACTCCCAAGATATTGATAAGCACGGACGTTCCTCCCTTATGTAATATTTATAATTGATCAGAAAGTGCTTTGAAGGAATCGACGGCTTCCTTATAGGAGGTAAACTCACGAGACTGAATTGTATGCTCGAATTTTTCAAGCGCCTTGGAAGCTAAATTTTCCAACCCTTCGTGGTTCGTACTTTTCAACAGTTTCCTAATCATCGCTTTCTTATCTTTCGTATCTTCTTCTAACGCCTTCCACTCTTCATCTGTATCCACTTGATGCTGTTCTAAATCAGCTTCTACCCCACGTCCAAGATTTTTGATCAGCTTCTTCATTTCATCATTTTTGTGGATGCTTTCCTGAATGGACCTGAGCGTTCGGGTATCAACCCACTGATTATTTTTTAACGGATTTTCTTTTTGTTCTTGTTGATCGATAATCACCGTTTCATAAGATTGCTGTTCCTGTTTGACGAAGGCCTCAACCTCCGCACCTTGCTCCTGATCGATTTCTGTTATTTGCCAAACCCCAAGTCCTAAGGCTACTACGCCTAGAATGGAAGTACCTTTAACAAACTTACTCATTTTCCATCCCTTTCTATATCCTAACTATTTTATGTTTTCCGACATTTCCTTCTTTGTAATGTGATTGTAACATTACATGAAATTACTGTAAATAAAAAAGAGGAGCATTAACCGCTCCTCTTTCCCATGACATTATAAGTTTTCTAAGAACAATCGAATGACATCCGCTCCACCTATGAACGTTCCTAATGAACTACCGATATTCGCAAGAACTACAACGAGCAGAATTCGTGTGACTTTATTATTCCAGAAGCCTTTGACACTCGTTACGTCATCCGATAGGGTTTCAAAATCCCCCACATTGGGCCTCCGGAAATAAGCTTGGACGATTCCTGCAAACCACCCTGCCGCAATCAGGGGATTTAAGGAGGTAATCGGTGCCATCACAAAGGCTGATAAAATCGCGAGAGGGTGTGCTAAAGCAGCTGCTGCTCCCAAAGCAGAGAACGACCCATTCCACAGAATCCAGCTGATCGTTTGCTGCGTGCCTGCAGCTGGATTGGACAAGAACGTGTAGAGAATGATCGATACGATCAAGACTGGAATGCTCCATCCGATAATTTTAGGAAGCTTTGATTTAGGGGGACGCTTTTTTAGTTGCTGCAAATCATGCTCTTTATGGATTTCTTGTTTGATTCCAGGAACATGGGCAGCACCTAAGACTGCAACTACTTTATTCCCCGGTGCGTCTTTAATTTTTTGAGCAAGGTACTGGTCACGCTCATCAATGAGAGGCTTCTTCAGTTTCGGGAAATTGGCTGTCAAATCTTGCAGCATGCCATCCAGCATATCCTGAGATTTCATTTTCTCTAATTCTTCCTCGGAAATCTTATCATTACTGAAAATACCATAGAATAGAGACAATAGCAGTTTCATCTTCCCACCAAAGCCTATGTTACCCCATATCCTGGAAAATGTAATTTGTATATTCCGGTCAGCTAATACAAGCTCTGCACCGGTTTCTTCTGCCGATTGGATGCCTTGTATCATTTCCTGACCTGCCTGAATGCCGAATTGCTTAGCCATCCGGCGTTGAAAGGAGGAAATCGCCAGGTTCATGAGCAGTAACGTGGCTTTTTTATTTTTAATCACTTCAAATATATCCGTGTTCTTCCACCGGTCTCCGTCCTGAATCGATTGAAACCTCTGCTCATCGAGTTCTACACAAACCGCATCTGGTCGTTCTTCTTCAATGACAGCTTTTACCTGGTCTGCACTCGCTTTGGATACGTGTGCCGTACCGATCAGAACATATTCTTTATCATCTATATGTATTCTTGTAATATTCTCTTCCACTGCAGACATTAAAACCTTCCTTTTTCACTTCCGGTTTATTTGCTTTCCCTTTTCATATTAAACTAGATGAGTCCAAATGAGAATGCTTTCGTGTAAAAACATGCCGTTGACAAGTTACTTTAGGAAGGATAAAATCTCCTATAATTATAGAAACATCAACCTTACGTATAAATTTGGAAATAAGGTCCAAATGTCTCTACCGAACCACCGTAAATGGTTTGACTACGAGAGGGGTATTCCTATCCTTCTCCAACTTTATATCAAACGCAAACACTTATGAGCGAAACTGAGGAGGAATGGAAAAAATGGACCATACAGAAATTACGAAAAAAATAAAAGTTGCCAATAAAGAGATTCCTGCAGATACAGTTATTAAGAACGCTAGGATCATCGACGTATTTTCAGGAGAGATCATTCAAAAAGACGTAGCAATCTCAGACGGGGCGATCGTAGGGCTCGGTCAGTATGAGGGAATAGAATTGATTGATGCCCGAGGACAGTACATGGCCCCTACCTTCATCGATTCCCACGTTCACATCGAATCCTCCATGGTCCCCCCATCAGAGTTCGCCAAAGTGGTTGGCCCACGGGGTGTGACGACTGTTATAACAGATCCCCACGAAATTGGAAATGTTGCAGGTACAACAGGCGTTCAATATATGCTGGATGATGCCAAAGACCAGCCCATTGACTTTCATTTCATGCTCCCCTCAAGCGTACCCGCCACCCCTTTCGAAACATCAGGTGCGGAATTGAAAGCAACTGATCTTCAGCCATTTTTAAAGGATTCACAGGTCCTGGGACTCGGAGAAGTCATGGATTATCCGTCTCTGCAAAACGCAGAACCTCTGTTGTTGAATAAAATGGAACAAACTCTCCAGTCCCAAGGGATTATAGACGGTCATCTCGCAGGGTTGGATGAGAGATGCTGTCAATATCTATTGCACGACTGGCGTGCAAACGGATCACGAGTGCAGCACAGCAGAAGAAGCTTTAACCCGTCTGCAACGAGGCATGTACGTAAGTATACGTGAAGGTTCTGCTGCCAAAGACTTAAGAGCCCTGATTCCCCTGGTGAACGAAACGAATGCCCGACGCTTTTTATTTTGCACAGATGACAAGCACATCGATGACCTTTTGAAAGAAGGAAGTATCGATCATCATATACGCCTTGCGGTGAAAGAAGGGTTAAACCCAATATCAGCCGTCCAAATGGCCACCTTGAACGCTGCAGAATGCTATGGGCTTACTAACAAAGGAGCCATTGCCCCCGGCTACACCGCCGACTTCCTTTTTTTCGATGACTTAGCAAACCTTACTGTCAATGATGTATACAAAAACGGGAAAAAGGTGGCTTCCAACGGCAAATTGGTGAATGAGATACAGACAGAAGCACCCAAACCTTCCCAAGTGACCAACAGCATCCATCTCCCTCAACTATCAAAGAAACACCTCTGTATTCCCATTCGCGAGGAGGACAGAGCTCATGTCATTAAGATCAACAAAAATCAAATCAGGACCGATCACCTGATTGAGCGTGTGGATGTGAAGTCAGGATATTTTCAACCAAACATAGACAAAGATCAGGCTAAACTAGTCGTTGTGGAAAGACACCACGGTACCGGAA